>JACKLO010000012.1 GCA_024235915.1 Burkholderiaceae bacterium
CTTCGCGTCCTGCGACACCAGGGTGTCGTAGACGTGGCGCGACAGCATGTTGTTGGGGCTGAGGTTGTGATAGTGCGGGTCGAGTGAACTGGGCTCGGCCGCAAGGCCCACGCGAAGGTCCTGTGCCGACGCCAGAAGCGGCAGCGACAACAGCAGGGGCACGGCGAACCCGCGCACGACGTTCGATCCGGACATGGCACACGCTCCAGGTGAAGTGGTGGGGCGGACGATCGCATCGCCGGCAGCCCCGAGGCGCGCAGGCTATGCGATGGCCTGAACGGCTCGTCCCGGTGAAAACCCGCTGCACCGTGGCCGCCCGGCCTGTCATCCAGGCTCTCCGGCCGCGGCGGCGACGATCGACATTGCTTGGACATACGACATTGGCGTGCGGCCATGGCGGGACCCGGGCGCGTCACACAGGCCATCGGATCCGGCGTGCCTGCGTTTCGGCACGTGCGGTGCATGCCCCATCTGCCGTCCGGGGGCAACTGGCAACGGCATCACACCGAGCCTTCAAGCCCTGGCGCCGTCAGCCGGCGCTGCAGGGCGGGCCTGTCACGGCGCGTGGACGGCGCCTTGCGCGTGCAGCGCGTCGATCTCGGCTGCACTGAAGCCCGCCGCGCCCATCACCTCACGGGTGTGCTGTCCAAAGGTCGGTGCTGGCCGCCGCACGCTGCCGGGCGTGGTGCCCAACTTGATCGGCAGCCCCAGCGCCTTGGTGGCGCCGGCCACCGGGTGCTGCAGGTCCACCACCATCTCGCGTGCCAGGGTCTGCGGGTCGTTGGCCATGGCTTCGATGTCGTTGATCGGCCCGGCCGGGATGCCGGCGGCGTCCAGTTCCTGCAGCCAATCGACCGTAGGCCGCTGGCGCAGGTGGTCGCCCAGCAGCCAGGCGAGCTGCTCGCGGTTGGCCATGCGCGCCGTGTTGTCGACGAAACGCGGGTCGTTGATCAGTTCCGGCGCGCCCACCAGCTTGGCGATGCGTTCCCAGTTGGCCTGGTTGGCGCCGCCGATGGTGATGTAGCCGTCGGCCGTGGGGAAGGCCTGGTAGGGCGCGGCCATCACGTGCGCCGAGCCGCCGGGCCCCGGCGGCTCGCCGGTGGCGAAGAAGATCGCCGCCTGCCAGGCCGTCTGGTGGATGCCGGCCTCTAGCAGCGAGGTGTCGACGAACTGGCCCCGACCGGTCTTCAGCCGGTGCACGTAGGCGCTGACGATGCCCAGGGCGGCCAGGATGCCGGCGTTGAGGTCGGTCACCGGGCTGCCCACCTTCACCGGCGGGCGGCCGGGCTCGCCGGTGACGCTCATCAGGCCGGAGATGCCCTGGGCGATGAGGTCGAAGCCGCCCTTGTCGGCCGACGGGCCGGTGCGGCCGTAGCCGGAGATCGAGCAGTAGATGAGCGCCGGGTTGATGGCTTGCAGATCGGCCACGCCCAGGCCCAGGCGGTCGAGCGCGCCGCGGCGGTAGTTCTCGGTCAGCACGTCGGCGCGTTGCACCAGACGCTTGAGCACCTGGCGCCCGCCGTCGGTCTTCAGGTCCAGCGCGATGCCCCGCTTGTTGCGGTTCATCATCATGAACGCGGCCGATTCGCCGTTGATGCTCGGTTCGGCATAGCGGCGCGTGTCGTCGCCACCCGGCATCTTCTCGACCTTGATGACGTCGGCGCCCAGGTCGGCCAGCAGGCTGCCGCAGGTGGGGCCGGCCATGATCTGCGCCAGTTCCAGCACCTCCACGCCGTCCAGCGGCCCCTTGAGGTGGCCGCTCATCGGCCGACGAAGCCCGGCGTGGCCTTGTCCAGGAAGGCCTGGTAGCCGATGCGGAAGTCCTCGGTGTCGTAGCAGCGGAAGCCTTCGTCGCGCTCGGCCTCCGACAGCGGCGCGTCCACCGCCAGGCGGCGCAGGAACTGCTTGTGCCAGCGCGCCACCAGCGGCGCCCCGGCGGCGATGCGGCGCGCGGTGGCGTAGGCCTCGGCCTCCACGCTGCCATCGGCCACCACGCGGTGTACCAGCTTGCGGTCCAGCGCTTCGGTGGCGCTGAGGATGCGGCCTTCCAGCAGCAGTTCCAGCGCCGTGGCGCGGCCGGCCAGCTGCACCAGCGCGGCCAGTTCGGCATGCGCCATCACCAGGCCCAGCTTGTTGATGGGCACGCCGAAGCGGCTGTTCTCGCCGCAGATGCGGATGTCGCAGAGTGCGGCCATCTCCAGCCCGCCACCGACGCAGATGCCCTCGATGAGCGCGACGATGGGGTGGGGGCACTCGGCGATCGCGCTCAGCGCGCCATGCAGGATGGCGCCATAGGCCTTGCCTTGCTCGAAGTTGCTGCGGGTGGTGGCGAACTCGCCGATGTCGTTGCCCGGCGAGAAGGCCTTGCCTCCCGCGCTGCGCAGCACGATGCAGCGCAGGCTGTCGTCCGCCGACAGTTCACGCATCAGGCCGCCCAGCCGCTGCCACATCGGCTTGGTCATGGCGTTGAGCTTGTGCGGGCGGTTCAGCGTGACGGTGGCAATCGCCGGGTTCGTCTCGTCACGCGCGCACAGGATCAGGTCGTCGGTCATCTCGGCCTCAGCGGTAGAACAGTTCCACCAGCGACATCGGCACTGCCGGCACGTAGGTCACCAGCATCAGCACCGCCAAAAGCACGCCGATGAAGGGCAGGTTCACGCGGGTGACGGCCCACATGTCGGCCTTGGCGATGGAGCAGCTGGCCATCAGCACGCTGGCCACCGGCGGCGTCTGCTGGCCGATGCCCAGGTTCAGCGTCACGATGAGGCCGAAGTGCACCGGATCGATGCCCACCTTGTTGACCAGGGGCATCACGATGGGCACCACCAGGATGATGGCCGCGGCCGAGTGCAGGAAGAGGCCGATGACGAGGAAGAACAGGTTCAGGATCATCAGCACCGCGGTGCGGTCGCTGGTCAGGCCGGAGATCCAGGCCGCCAGCTGTTGCGGCATCTGCTGCTCGGTCAGGTACACGCCGAGCAGGGCCGATGCGGCCACCAGCAGCATCACGGTGGCGGTCTGCATGGCGCCGTCCATCATCGCGGCGTAGAGGTGCTTCCAGTCCAGCTCGCGGTAGATCACGCCGCCGATGAACAGGGCCGCCAGCACGGCCAGCGCCGCACCTTCGGTGGCGGTGACGATGCCGCCGAAGATGCCGCCCAGGATGATCAGCGGCAGGCAGAAGGCCCAGGCGGCGTCCTTGAAGGTGGACTTCACGCGCTGCCAGTTGAAGACCTCCTCCACCGGGTAGTTGTATTTCTTCGCGTACCACCAGGCCAGGGCCATCATGCCGCCGCCGCCCAGGATGCCGGGGATGATGCCGGCGACAAAGATCTGCACCACCGAGGCGTCGGCCATCACCGCGTACAGGATCATCGGGATCGACGGCGGGATGATCACCGCCAGCGTGGCCGAGCTGGACGTGATGGCGGCAGCGAACTCCTTGGGGTAGCCCTTCTTCTTCATCGCCGGGATGAGGATGGAGCCCATTGCCGCCACGTCGGCCACGGCCGAACCGGAGATTTCGGCGAAGAACATCGAGGTGCCGATGTTGATCATCGCCAGCCCGCCCTTGACGAAGCCGAACAGCGCCGACGCGAAGGCGATCAGCCGCCGCGACAGGCTGGACGAGTTCATGATGGCGCCGGCCAGGATGAACAGCGGGATGGCCAGCAGCGGGAAGCTGGTGGCGCCGCTGAACATCACGATGGCGGAGTTCAGCAGGCTGTCGAAGCCGTCGGTGTGCGCCATCGCGCCCATGGCCACGATGCCCAGCGACACCGCGATCGGCACGTTCAGCAGGATCAGGCCCACCAGGCCCAGGAACATGAAGGCGACGATCACCGTGAGCCCCCTTCGACCGCAGGTTCACCCTGCTGCATGACCTCGGCCACAGGCGCCTGCTCGTGGTCGACGATGCCGGCGCCGCGCGCCTGGCGCAGCACCTCGGGCAGGCTGAGCAGCTGGGCCACGATGAACAGCGCACCGCCGATCGGGATCACCGACTGCGTGAACTGCGTGGGCACCCAGGTCAGGCTGACCATGGTGTCGCCCTGCAGGATCTGCAGCACCTGCACGCCGAACCACGTCAGCAGGCCGAAGAAGCCGATCACGCAGGCCTCCCCGAACAGCACCGCCGGCACGCGCGCCACCGGTGGCAGGGCGTTGACCAGGCCCGGAAAGCCGATGTGGGCGCGCTTGAGCGCCGCCAGCGCCGCACCGTAGTAGGTGAGCCAGGCGAGCATGATGGACGCGCCCTCGTCGTACCAGACGAGCGGGATCTCGAGCTTGCGGCAGGCGACGCCGACCAGGATCACCACCGCCAGCAGGGCCAGCAGGAAGATCACGAAGGCCGACAGCGCCCGCTCGAAGGCGGTGCGCAGCAGGGTCACGGAATCACATCCCCTTGCCGAGTGCGATGGCCTTGTCCACCAGGGCGCCGCCGGCCGGCACTTCCTTGGCGTACTCCTCGTACACCGCCTTGCTGGCGGCGATGAAGGCGTCCTTGTCGGCCTCGTTGACCTGCACGCCGGCGGCCTTGATCTTGGCCAACAGTTCGTCGTCGAGCTTGGCGGCCTGCGCATAGACGTAGGCCTGCGTCTCCTTGGCCGCCGCGGCGAGTGCCGCCTGCACGTCGGCCGGCAGGCCGCCGAAGCGACGCGAGCCGCTGACCAGGTAGGCCGGGGTGTAGACGTGGCCCGTCATCGACAGGTACTTCTGCACCTCCTGGAACTTGCTGGAGTAGATCTGCGTCAGCGGGTTCTCCTGGCCGTCCATGACGCCGGTCTGCAGCGCCACGAAGACTTCCGACAGTGCCATCGGGCTGGGGTTGGCGCCATAGGCCTGGAACATCTTGACCCGCCACTTGCCCTGCGGCACGCGCAGTTTCATGCCGGCCAGGTCGGATGGCTTGACGATGGGCTTGGTGTTGGTGGTGATGTTGCGGAAGCCGTTCTCCCACACCGCCAGCACCTTGTAGCCCTTGGCCTCGGCCAGCGGCGCCAGCGATGGCCACACCACGTCCGCCTCGATCTTCTGCATGTGCTTGCGGTTCTTCACCAGGTACGGCATTTCGAACATGCCGAAGGCGTCGACCTCGCTGGACATCACGCTGGACGGGATGGCGAAGTCCACCGTGCCCAGCCGCAGCTTCTGCATCAGCTCACGGTCGCCGCCCAACTGGCTGGAGCCGAAGGTGACCACCTTGGCCTTGCCGGCCAGCTTCTCGTTGGCGATGCGGGCGAATTCGTTGGCCGAGAGTTCAAACAGCGAGCCCGGCCCGCCGACGTGGCCGAGCTTGAGCTCCATCTGCGCGTGGGCGGGCAGGGCAGTGGCCAGGGCGCTGAACGCGGCGGCGGCCAGCAGGGTGCGGCGGATCGGCATGAGGTGTCTCCTGTGTCATCGTGGAAGAAGGGAAGGCGGTCAGCTCGCGGTCGGCGCCGGTTGCGCGGCGAAATGCCCCATCGCAGCGGCCACGCCACTGCCGGCCAGCGGCACGCCGGCGAGCTTCAGGCCCATCTCGCAGCCCGAGAGCGCGGCCATCAGCGTGAGGTCGTTGCAGTCGCCCAGGTGGCCGATGCGGAACATGCGGCCCTTGACCTTGCCCAGGCCGGTGCCCAGCGAGAGGTCGAAGCGCGTGTGGATGAGCTTGCGCAGCGCGTCGGCATCGACGCCTTCGGGCGTGATCACGCCGGTCAGCACCGGCGAGTACACCGCCGGGTCGGCGCACTGGATCGGCAGGCCCCAGGCCTGCACCGCGGCGCGCACGCCGGCCGCCCAGCGCTGGTGGCGCGCGAAGATGACGTCCAGGCCCTGGCCCAGGATGATCTCCAGCGCCTCGTGCAGGCCGTAGAGCAGGTTGGTGTTGGGCGTGTAGGGCCAGTAGCCGCCCTGGTTCATCTCGACGATCTCGTCCCAGGCCCAGAAGGCCTTGGGCAGCGTGGCCGTCCTGGCCGCCGCCAGCGCCTTGGGCGACAGCGCGTTGAAGCTGATGCCTGGCGGCAGCATCAGGCCCTTCTGCGAGCCGCTGACGGTGACGTCGACGCCCCAGGCGTCGTGCTTGAACTCGGCGCTGGCCAGGCCGGAGATGCTGTCCACCATCAGCAGCGCCGGGTGGCCGGCATCGTCGATGGCGCGGCGCACGGCGGCGATGTCGCTGGTGACGCCGGTGGAGGTCTCGTTGTGCACCACGCACACGGCCTTGATGGCATGGCCGGTGTCGGCCTTCAGGCGTTCGGCGATGCGGTCGGCCGGCACGCCGTGGCGCCAGGCCTTGGGCAGGCCGGTCTGCGCGCAGGTGCCGGGCAGGGTGATGAACTCGGGTTGTAGGCCCAGGCGCTCGGCCAGCTTCTTCCACAGCGTGGCGAAGTGGCCGGTCTCCACCATCAGCAACGGGTCACCCGGCGAGCACACGTTGGCCAGCGCCGCTTCCCAGGCGCCGGTGCCCGACGCCGGGTAGATGACCACCGGGTGTTCGGTCTGGAACACCTGCTTCAGGCCGGCCAGCACCTTCAGGCCGAGCACGCCGAACTCGGGCCCGCGGTGGTCGATGGTGGGCAGGCTCATCGCCCGCAGGATGCGGTCCGGCACCGGGCTCGGCCCCGGGATCTGCAGGAAGTGGCGGCCGCTGGGATGTTGGTCGAGGGTCAGCATGCAAGGCTCCAGTCCAACTCAGTTTTGCATACAAAATGCTTTTGTCAATCGGGCTACGGCGTAAACTACGGTCAGACTCGCATCGGATTTGCATGCAAACAAGGGAAAACCCGCGGGAGGCGCCCGCCGACCCGATCACCATTCCGCGCCAGGTGCTGCACGAGGCGGCCGCCGGCCGGCTGCGGCGGCTGATCGTGGAAGGCGTGATCGCGCCGGGGGCCAAGCTCAACGAGCGTGAGTTGTCGGAACGTCTGCAGGTCTCGCGCACGCCGCTGCGCGAGGCCATCCGCACGTTGGCGGCCGAGGGCCTGGTGGAACTGCTGCCCAACCGCGGCGCGGTGGCGGTGCAACTGTCGGCGCAGGACGTGGCGCACACCTTCGAGGTCATCGCCGGGCTCGAGGCGCAGTCGGGCGAACTGGCCGCTGAGCGCATCACCGACGCCGAACTGGCGGAGATCCGCGCCCTGCACTACGAGATGCTGGCCGCCTTCACGCGGCGCGACCTGTCGGGCTACTACCGGCTGAATGCGCAGATCCACGACGCCATGAACGCCGCCGCCCGCAACCCGGTGCTGCAGCAGACCTACCGCACCGTCAATGCCCGCCTGCAGGCGCTGCGCTTCCGCTCCAACTTCGACGACCGCAAGTGGCAGCGCGCCGTCAAGGAACACGAGGCCATGATCGACAAGCTCGCCACCCGCGACGCCGCGGGCCTGCGCGCCCTGATGGTGCAGCACCTGGACCACAAGCGCGACGCCGTGCTGGAACTGCTGCAGCAGGGGGTGGCATGAACGGCGTGAATCCCGAGCTTGCCGCGCGCCTGCGGCGCGAGACCTCCGGCGAGGTGCTGTTCGATGCCGCCTCGCGCGGGCGCTACGCCACCGACGCGTCGATCTACCAGATCGTGCCGCGGGGCGTCTTCGTGCCGCGCACCGAGGACGACGTCGCCACTGCACTGGCCATCGCGCGTGAAACCGGGACGCCGGTGCTGCCCCGCGGCGCTGGCACGTCGCAATGCGGGCAGACCACCGGTGACGCGTTGGTGATCGACTTCACCAAGCACCTGCGGCGGGTGCACGCCGTGGACGTGGACGCGATGACGGCCGAGGTCGATGGCGGCCTGGTGCTCGATCACCTGAACGCGCAGCTGAAGCGCCACGGACTCTGGTACCCGGTGGACGTGTCCACGAGCGCCCAGGCCACGCTGGGCGGCATGGCGGGCAACAACTCCTGCGGCTCGCGCAGCATCGCCTACGGCAACATGGTGCACAACGTGCGCGGCATGGACGCCTGGCTGGCCGACGGCCGCAGCCTGCACTTCGGTCAGGTGGAGGCCCTGCAGGGCGACGCGGCGGCCATCGCCGACTTCGTGCGCGGCCTGGCCGATACGCACCGCGCCGAGATCGAGGCGCATTGGCCGCAGGTG
Organism: Burkholderiaceae bacterium; assembly: GCA_024235915.1. Classification (GTDB taxonomy): domain Bacteria; phylum Pseudomonadota; class Gammaproteobacteria; order Burkholderiales; family Burkholderiaceae_C; genus Rubrivivax. The sequence continues at coordinate 8,078 of JACKLO010000012.1, forward strand.
CTGCGCCGTGTGGCCGGCTACAACCTGGACATCTTCCACCCGCGCAGCGAACGCCCCTACACCGGCGATGGCAGCGTCAACCTGGCGCACCTGCTGGTGGGCAGCGAAGGCACGCTGGCGGTCACGCGGCGCCTGCACCTGCAGCTGGCGCGGTTGCCCAAGCACAAGGTGCTGGGCGTGGTGAACTACACGAGCTTCCATGCCGCCATGGACTCGGCCCAGCACATCGTCAAGCTGGACCCGAGCGCGGTGGAGCTGGTGGACCGCACGATGATCGAGCTGGCGCGCGCCAACCCCGCGTTCCGCCCCGTCATCGAGACGGCGCTCATCGGCCAGCCTGAAGCGATCCTGCTCGTCGAGTTCAGTGGCGGGGACCGTACCGTGTTGCTGAAGCAGCTGGCCGCGCTGGTCACGCTGATGGGCGACCTGGGCCTGCCCGGCAGCGTGGTGGAGATGCCGGAGGAATCGGCACAGAAGGCGCTTTGGGAGGTGCGCAAGGCCGGCCTGAACATCATGATGAGCCTCAAGGGCGACGGCAAGCCGGTGAGCTTCATCGAGGACTGCGCCGTGCCCCTGGTGCACCTGGCCGAATACACCGACGCGCTGACCGAGGTCTTCGCCCGCCATGGTTCGCGTGGCACCTGGTATGCGCATGCGTCGGTGGGGACGCTGCACGTGCGGCCCATCCTCGACATGCGGCGCGACGGGGCGCAGAAGATGCGCGCCATCGCCGAAGAGGCCTCGGCCCTGGTGCGCCGGTTCAAGGGCGCCTACAGCGGCGAGCATGGTGACGGCCTGTGCCGCGGCGAGTGGATCCGCTGGCAGTTCGGCCCGAAGCTGGACGACGCCTTCCGCGCCATCAAGCAGCACCTGGACCCCGCCGGCCTGCTGAACCCGGGCAAGATCGTCGACCCGCCGAAGATGGACGAGGCGGCGCTGTTCCGCTTCCCGCCCAGCTACCGCACCATCCCGCTGACCCCGGTGTTCGACTGGTCGGCCTGGAACGTGCAGAACGACCCGGTCACCGAGCAGACCACGGCCCCTGGCACCGGCGGCGACACCACCGGCGGCCTGGCCAAGGCGGTGGAGATGTGCAACAACAACGGGCACTGCCGCAAGTTCGACGCCGGCACCATGTGCCCGAGCTACCGCGTGACGCGCGACGAGCAGCACCTCACGCGGGGCCGCGCCAACACGCTGCGTCTGGCGCTGTCAGGGCAGCTCGAGGGCGGCATCACCTCCGACGCGGTGGCCGAGGCGCTGGACCTTTGCGTGGGCTGCAAGGGCTGCAAGCGCGACTGCCCCACCGGCGTGGACATGGCGAAGATGAAGCTGGAAGTGGCGGCGCAGCGTGCCCGCAGCCACGGCGTGCCCTTGAAGGACCGGCTGGTGGCCCGGCTGCCGGAAATCGCCCGCTGGGGCCGGCGGCTGCCGTGGCTGTTCAACCTGCGCGACGCACTGCCCGGTGCGGCGGCCTTGTCGGAGCGGTGGCTGGGCCTGTCGGCGAAACGCTCCCTGCCGCGCTTCCGCGCCGATGACTTCCAGGCCGCGGCGCCGACGCTGAAGCTGGCCGGCCGCGACGAGGTGCTGGCCGCCGCGAAGCATGGCAAGGGTGTGGTGCTGTTCGTCGACACCTTCAACGGCGCCTTCGAGACTGAAAACGCCGTGGACGCGGTGCGTGTGCTGCAGGCGGCCGGGTATGCGGTGCACGTGGCGCAGCAGGCTGACGGGCGATCACCCTGCTGCGGCCGCACGCTGCTGGCCGCCGGACTGGCCGACGAGGCCAAGGTACGGGCCCAGGCGCTGGTGGACACCTTCTCGCCCTTCGTCGAGGCGGGCATCGCCATCGTCGGCCTGGAGCCGTCCTGCCTGCTGAGTCTGCGCGACGAGTTCCTGGTCATGGGCCTGGGGCCGGCGGCGCAGCACCTGGCCGGGCAGGCCCTGCTGCTGGAGGAGTTCCTGGCCCGGGAACACGCGGCCGGCCGTTTCGCGCCGACGCTGAAGCCGGCGACCCAGCCGATCCGCGTGCATGGGCACTGCCACCAGAAAGCGTTTGGCGCCTTGCCACCTGTGCTGACGGTGTTGAAGCTGATCCCGGGCGCTGACGTGCAGGCCATCGAGAGTTCCTGCTGCGGCATGGCCGGGGCCTTCGGTTACGAGGCGGCACACCAGGCGGTGTCGATGCAGATGGCCGAGGCGGCGCTTTTACCCGCCGTGCTCGCGGCGCCGGACGCCATCATCGTGGCCGACGGCACCAGCTGCCGGCACCAGATTGCCGATGGGGCGCAGCGCGAGGCGCTGCACGTGGCACGGGTGCTGGCCTGGCACCTGGCCTGACGGGCCGCCCGGCCATCCGTCCACCGGCAAGCCCGTGGGCTGGGCGTTCAGTGTTCGCCCAGCACCGCCGTGTCCACGCGCTGGAGCTGCATGCGCGCCAGCGTGAGGTTGGCCACGCTGGCGTCCAGCACCGCATGCAGCACGATGCCGGGGTGTCCGGGCAGCGGGTGCATCAGCAGGTGGTGGCCGGTCAGCGTGATGGCGGCGTCGGGCTGTGACGGCCCGAGTCCCAGGCCGCGGCCGCATTCGGCCATCGCATTGAACAGCTTCAGGCCCTCGACCACCAGATGGCGTGCGTCCGGGCGGGCGCCGCGGTGGGCCAGCGGATGGCCGCTGCGAGCCTCGAAGACGCAGGCGCTGACCAGGCCCTTGATGGCCTGGCAAGCCTGGAGATAGTCGGCCCAGCGGCCCGGCGTGAGGTCCTGCGGGTCGGCCTGCGCACCGGCCAGCGGCATCGCCTCGGTGGGCGCTTCGGCCAGGTCCGACGCTGGGCTGCTGGCCGGGCTGGCCACGGCAGCCGTGCCCGAGCGCGGAGCCGCTGGCACGGCGGTCTCGCGCAACCGGTTCCAGGCTCCGGTGACATAACCCCAGGCGTCGTTGGACGATGCCGCCTGCGGCGTGACCCGCACGTTCAGCCCCCGCGGGCCGGCAAAGGCGGCGGCCTGCGCGGCCAGGGCGCCGGGTGAACCCAGCGGCACCATCAGCATCTCGCGGTTGGGCCAGGGGCCCTTGCTCACCGCATCGCGCACCGGCTGCAGTGCACCGGAAAGCAGGTGGCCGGGCATCTCGCCGACCAGCAGCACACCCAGGCGGGCGTGGCCCAGCAGCACCGTGGACAACTGCTTGCGGGTCTGGGAATCGGTGTCGACGTCGCTGCTGTAGACCCGCAGGCGCTGGTTGCCGCGGCCCGGCAGTTCCACGAAGCGCAGCACGGCCAATGCCACGCCATGACCCTGGCGGCGGATGGCCAGCGTCTGCACGCGCGTGTTCAGCGCCGCGGCGATGGCGCCGAGCAGGCGCAGCGACTGGCTGCTGCCGACGTCGTGCAGCGCGATGAACTCCGGCTGCAGGGCAGCGAACTGCTGCAGCATGGCCTGCGCCGGGTCGACGGCGACGAAGAGCTCGAGCTTGTCGTCGGCGATGCGCTGGCCGACGTCGTCCTGGCCTTCGCCCAGGTAGTCGGCGCGGTTGCGCACGATCTGCGTGGCTGGCGACAGCAGGTCGTCCCGCCGGGGCGCTCCCCGGCTGGCGCTCGAACTTTCCGTCATGCGTGCCCCCCTTGTTTGCGGGGGATGATAGGCAGGCGGGGCGGAAAACGCATCCCCCGAAGGCTGGCTGACTGCGCTTCTAGAATTCCAGTCCATTGGAGCCCCCGATGCCGGCGACGGCCTGAGTGATGACAACGACAAAAGCCGGCGCCTTGGCGCCCGTGGTGGTGGTGGGCGCCGGTCTGGCCGGGCTGACGGTGGCGCTGGACGTGGCGGCGCACCGGCGCGTGATCGTGCTGGCCAAGCGCCGGCTGGACGAAGGCGCCACGGCCTGGGCCCAGGGCGGCATCGTCGGCGTGCTGGGTGAGGACGACAGCATCGAGTCCCATGTCCGGGATACGCAGGAAGCGGGCGCCGGATTGGTCGACGAGGACACGGCGCGCCACGTGGCCCGCCACAGCGCGGAGGCGGTGGCCTGGCTGGTGGACGCGGGCGTGCCGTTCACGCACGACCCGGCCGGCCCGCTGGGCCTGCACCTGACGCGCGAAGGCGGTCACGCCGTGCGCCGCATCGCCCACGCGGCGGACGCCACCGGCAAGGCGATCCATGATGCGCTGCTGGCGCGCGCCCGCGCCCACCCGAACATCGAGCTGCGCGAGCGCTGGATGGCGGTGGACCTGATCACGCAGCACCATGTGGGCGGCGAGCCGCGCTGCCATGGTGTCTATGCGCTGGACATCGACCGCGGGTACGTGGAGACGCTGCGCTGCGCCGGCGTGGTGCTGGCCACGGGCGGGGTGGGCAAGGTCTATCGCTACACCAGCAATCCGGACACGGCGACGGGCGACGGCATCGCCATGGCCTGGCGTGCCGGCTGCCGGGTGGCGAACATGGAATTCATCCAGTTCCACCCCACCTGCCTGTACCACCCGCAGGAACGCAGTTTCCTCATCACCGAGGCGCTGCGCGGCGAGGGTGCCACCCTGCACCTGCCCAGCGCCGACGGCGTGGGCGAACGATTCATGCCGGCGCACGATGCCCGGGCCGAGCTGGCACCGCGTGACATCGTGGCCCGAGCCATCGACTTCGAGATGAAGAAGCACGGCGTCGACCACGTGTGGCTGGACGCGCGCCCCATCGTGGCGGAGAAGGGCGAGGCCTTCCTGCGCGAGCATTTCCCCACCATCCATGCGCGCTGCCTGGCGCTGGGCATCGACATCACGCACCAGCCGATCCCGGTGGTGCCGGCAGCGCACTACACATGCGGCGGCGTGGTGACGGACCTGGACGGCCGCAGCGACCTGCCGGGGCTGTTTGCCGTGGGCGAGACCACCTACACCGGCCTGCATGGCGCCAACCGGCTGGCCAGCAACTCGCTGCTGGAGTGCGTGGTGCTGGGCCGCGGCTGCGCCAACGTGCTGCTCGCCGAGGCCGTGGAACCGCCCGCGACGCTGCCCGACTGGGACGACAGCCAGGTCGAGGACGCCGACGAACAGGTGGTGATCGCGCACAACTGGGACGAGCTGCGGCTTTTGATGTGGAACTACGTGGGTATCGTCCGCACCACCAAGCGGCTTGAGCGCGCGTTGCACCGCATCAAGCTCTTGCGTGACGAGATCCAGGACTACTACGCCAGCTTCCGCGTCAACCGAGACCTGCTGGAGCTGCGCAACCTGGTGGTGAACGCGGAACTCATCGTGCGCTCGGCGCTGCGCCGGCACGAGAGCCGTGGGCTGCACTTCAGCCGAGACTTCCCGAAGGCGCTGCCGGTGAGCTTCCCGACCGTGCTGACGCGCCCGGCGCGCAGCGGCCGGCGCTGAGACCACCCGCCGACGTCCGTCGGCAGGTCAGGCCCGGGCGCGCATGGCGGTGCGCGCCTGCACGAAGCCGAAGGCGTACTCCACCGCGTCGGCCACGGCCTTGTCGTGGTCCGCACGCTCGCGCTCGGTCTGGTAGAAGGCCAGGTCCACCTTGTGGCGGATGTAGCGCGGCTGCAGCCGGTTGAGTGCCACGCAGGCCACGTCGGCCAGCAGGTCCTCGCGGTCGGCCAGGCCCGGGTAGCGGCCAGTGGCGTCCTGCACCGCGGCGAACACGGCCTGCTCGTTGTGGTTGCGGATGGAGGTGAAGTCGACGTTCATCCGTCGGTTGTCGGACGGATCCAGGCCGACTTGAGGCTCAGATGACCCGCATCGAGAAATCGACGGCCGTGACGTCCTTGGTCAGCCGGCCGATGGAGATGCGATGCACCCCAGTGGCGGCGATGTCGCGCAACTGCTCGATGCCGACGCCGCCGGAGACCTCCAGCTCGGCACGCTCGCCGGCCATGGCCACCGCGGCGCGCATGCGCGGCAGGTCGAAGTTGTCCAGCAGCACGCTCCTGGCGCCATGCTCCAGCGCCTCGGCCAGCTGGTCCAGGGTCTCGACCTCGATCTGGATCTCCACGCCGGCGTCCAGTGCACGCGCGGCCGCCAGCACCTGCGGGATGCCGCCGGCCGCGGCGATGTGGTTTTCCTTGATCAGGATGCCGGCGTAGAGCGCCAGCCGCTGGTTCTGACCGCCGCCCATGCGCACCGCGTACTTCTGGGCCAGGCGCAGGCCGGGCACGGTCTTTCGGGTGTCCAGAATGGCGCAGCCGTGGGCGCGTGGGCTGGCGCCGGCCACGGCATCCACATGCCGGCGCGTGATCGTGGCCGTGCCGCTGAGCAGCTGCAGGAAGTTCAGCGCCGGCCGCTCGGCGGCGAGCAGGGCGCGCCCGTCGGCCTCGATGGTGACCACCGGCGCGTCGGGCACGGTCCAGGCCCCGTCCTCGAAGGACCAGTCCAGCTGCGCGCTGGGGTCCAGCCGGTGGAACACACCGTCGAACCAGTCGCGGCCGCAGAGCACGGCGCGTTCGCGGGCGATGACGCGGGCGCGCACGCGGCGATTGGCCGGCACCAGCATGCCGGTCCAGTCTCCCCGGCCGATGTCCTCGGCCAGCGCTTCCATGATGTTGCGCTGGCGGGCCTCCTCGAGGGTTTCGTTGTGCTCAAACATCCGGGTTCTCCCTTCAGGCCGCGCCGATGTTGCGCACCAGGCCCGGCGTCTGCAGCACCGCCGGGTGCGCGGCGGTGAAGTCCAGCATGCGTTCGATGCAGCCCAGGGCCTGGGCGCGGGTGGGTTCGGGCACGTGAATCTCGCCGCTGCCCGCCTCCAGGCAGGCGACGATGCCCTGCAGCGCATTCATCGCCATCCAGGGGCAGTGTGCGCAGCTCTTGCAGGTGGCGCTGCGCCCGGCGGTGGGCGCCTCGATCAGGGTCTTGTCGGGCGCGAGCTGGCGGATGCGGTGCATCAGGCCGTTGTCGGTGGCGATGATGTAGGCCGGCGCATCGCCCTTCAGCACCGCCTGAAGGATCTGTGTGGTGGAGCCCACCACGTCGGCCATGGCGACGACGCTGGCGGGCGATTCGGGGTGCACCAGCACCTTGGCCTCCGGATGTTCGCGCTTGAGCAGGTCCAGCTCCAGGCCCTTGAACTCGTCGTGCACGATGCAGGCGCCGTTCCACAGCAGCATGTCGGCGCCGGTCTGCTCCTGGATATAGCGGCCCAGGTGGCGGTCGGGGGCCCAGAGGATCTTCTTCCCCTGGTCCTTCAGGTGGTGGACGATGCCCAGCGCGCAGGAACTGGTCACCATCCAGTCGGCGCGCGCCTTCACGGCGGCACTGGTGTTGGCGTAGACCACCACCGTGCGGTCCGGGTGGGCGTCGCAGAAGGCGGCGAACTCGTCGGCCGGGCATCCCAGGTCCAGGCTGCAGGTGGCGTCGAGGTCGGGCATCAGCACGCGCTTGTCGGGGCTGAGGATCTTGGCCGACTCGCCCATGAAGCGCACACCGGCCACCACCAGCGTCTTCGCGGCGTGGTCGCGGCCGAAGCGCGCCATCTCCAGCGAATCGGCCACGCAACCGCCGGTTTCCAGGGCCAGGTCCTGGATGTCGCCGTCCACGTAGTAGTGCGCCACCAGCACCGCGTCGTGCGCCTTCAGCAGTGCCTTGACGCGCGCCTTGGCACTTTCACGCTCTGGGGGTGACAGGGCCTCGGGCACCTTGGCCCAGGCGTGCGCGGTGCAGCTGGCGCCGTCCTGGTCCTGGCGGGTGTAGTCGTAGAGCACTTGTTCCATGGCGGTGGCGGTCAGCGCACGCGGTTCGCGGCGGGGGAGGGGGATGCTACAGGCGGATGCGCCGCGGCGCCGGCCAGCAGCTGCGTGGGCGGCAGGCCCACCGAGCGCCGCACCATGGCGCTGAAGGCGCTGGCGCTGGCGTAGCCCAGCTCGGCGGCGATGTGGGCCATTGGCCGCCGCTGCGCCGCCATCGACAGCGCCCGGGCCAGCAGCACCTGCTGCCGCCAGGCGCCGAAGTGGGTGCCGAGCTCGCTGCGGAAGAGGCGCGCCACGGTGCGCACGCTGGCGCCGGCCTCAGCCGCCCAGTCGTCCAGCCGCTCGTGGCGCAGCGGGTCGTCGATGACGGCTTCGCACAAGCTGCGCAGCCGCTTGTCGGTGGGCAGTTCCACACCCAGCGGCACCGGGCGCGCACGCGCCAGTTCGTCAGCCACCAGGCGGGCGAGTAAAGCCTCCCGCGCCGGGGGCACGGCGTCGCCGGGTTCCGACGCCAGTTGCGGTACCAGTTCGCGCAGCAGCGGCGAGACCTCGAGCACGCGACAGCGCGTCCAGTCGCCCATGCCGCCGTCGTCCAGCGGGGCAGGGCCCCGTCCCGTGCCGGTTTCCAGCAGGTACAGCGTGCGCAGCTCGGCGCGCTCCACCACCGTCACCGCGTGCTCCACGCCGGGCGGCACCCAGACGGCCCGTGACGGCGGCACGATGAAGCTGTGCTGCTCGGCCTCCACCCGGCAGATGCCGGCGGTGGAGAACACCACCTGCGCCCAGGGGTGGCTGTGCGGCACCACGCGGGCCTGTGTGTCCAGCACGCGCACCTTGGCACGCACCGGGCGAGTCGGTGTCGGCGCGTAGCGCAGCGGGTCCAGCGGCAGCAGGGCGTCCTTGGCCGACGCGCGCGGGCGTCTGCGGGCCAGCGGAGGTGCGGGGTCGGAGGGCGTGGCAGTCATGGCCGAATTGCGACAGAAGTTGTCCATCTATCGTAACGCGGCCGGCGGTCGCCCCCCTACAGTGCGCCGATGAACCCTGAACGTCGACGCCAGGACCTGGCCACGATCTCGCTGATCGGCGTGGCCCACGGCACGTCCCACTTCTTCCACATGCTGCTGCCGCCGCTGTTCCCGGTCTTCATCCGGGACTTCGGGCTGAGCTACGCGGAACTGGGGCTGCTGGTCAGCAGCTTCTTCGTGATCTCCGGCATCGGCCAGGCCCTGGCCGGGTTCGTGGTGGACCGCGTCGGCGCCCGGCCCATCCTCTTTGCGGCGCTGGCCTGTTTTGTCGGTGCCGGGGTCACCGCGTCGATGGCGCAGGGCTTCTGGACCCTGCTGCTGGCGGCGGCCCTGGCCGGGGTGGGCAACTGCCCGTTCCACCCGGCCGATTTCACGGTGCTCAACAAGCGCGTGTCGCAGCCCCGCCTGGGCCACGCGTTCTCGGTGCACGGCATCTCCGGCAACCTGGGCTGGGCCGCGGCGCCGGTGTTCTTGATCGGCCTGCAGACGGCCACGGGCAGCTGGCGCATCGCCTGCCTGGGTGCGGCGGCCTGGGCAGCGCTGGTGATCGTGGCACTGTGGATCGGCCGCGGCGCCATCGACGATCGACAGGGTGCGTGGCACCGGCCGGCCGGTGCGGCGGCCGCGGCGCCGGAACACCCGCTGGCCTTTCTGCGCCTGCCGTCGGTGTGGCTGTGCTTCAGCTTCTTCTTCTGGAGCACGGCGGCACTCTCGGCCATGCAGAGCTTTGCCGGCCCTGCGCTGGGCCGCATGCACGGCCTGCCGCTGTCGGCCACGGCCTTCGTCGTCACCGGCTACATGCTGTGCGGGGCGGCCGGCATGGTGGCGGGCGGCTTCCTGGTGGCACGCGCCGAACGGCTGGAACGCGTGATCGGCCTGGCGATGAGCGCGTCGGCCCTGGCTCTGCTGGTGGTGGCCAGTGGCGCGCTGCCCGGCACGCTGGCGATGGCCCTGGCGGCGATGGCCGGGTTCGGCACCGGGCTGGCCGGGCCGTCGCGCGACATGCTGATCAAGCGCGCCGCGCCGCCCGGGGCCACCGGCCGCGTCTATGGCACGGTGTATTCCGGCCTGGACGTGGGCTTTGCGCTGGCTGCGCCCGTGTTCGGCTGGCTGCTGGACAACGGCCAGCCGTCCAGCGTCTTCGTCGGTGCCGCCTTGGCCTTGGGGCTGGGTGTCGCCTCGGCCGGCCTCGTGGGGCTGCGCATCCGGCGGCCGGCGGTACAGTCGCCCGCATGACGTCGCAAACCACCCGTCCCGCCGGCCATGCGCTGGTCGAAGCCCTGGTCGCCCAGGGCGTGCAAACCGCCTTCGGCGTGCCCGGCGAGAGCTTCCTGGCCGTGCTCGACGGCTTCCACGAGCACCGCGAGCAGATCCGCTTCATCGCCTGCCGGCAGGAAGGCGGCGCGGCCTTCATGGCCGAGGCGCAGGGCAAGCTCAGTGGTCGGCCGGGCATCTGCTTCGTCACCCGTGGGCCGGGCGCCACCAATGCCAGCATCGGCATCCACACGGCCTTCCAGGATTCGACGCCGATGGTGATCTTCGTCGGCCAGGTGGCCAGCGACCAGCGCGACCGCGAGGCCTTCCAGGAACTGGACTACCGCCAGTTCTTCTCCCCCGGCACGCTGGGCATGGCCAAGTGGGTGGCCGAGGTGCAGGACCCGGACCGTGTGCCGGAGTATGTGGCGCGCGCCTTCCACACCGCATTGCAGGGCCGTCCCGGCCCCGTGGTGCTGGCCTTGCCCGAGGACATGCTGACCCAGCCCACCGCCGCCCCCGTGCTGCCGCTGGCCAAGCCTGCCGTGGCCTGGCCGGCGCCCGGTGGCCTGCGCGACCTGCGGCGGATGCTGCTGGAGGCGAAGCGCCCGTTGGTGATCGCTGGTGGCAACGGCTGGGATGCCGAAGGCTGTGCCGCGCTGCAGCGCTTCGCCGAGAACTGGCAGTTGCCGGTGGCCTGCGGCTTCCGTTTCCAGGACACCTTCGACAACCGCCACCCGCAATACGCCGGCGATGTGGGCATCGGCATCAACCCGAGGCTGGCTGCCCGCGTGCGCGAGGCCGACCTGATCATCGCCCTGGGCATCCGCCTGGGCGAGATGACCACCGGCGGCTACACCCTGCTGACGCCGCCGCGGCCGGCGCAGAAGCTGGTGCATGTGCATGCCGGCCCGGAGGAACTGGGCCGCGTCTACACCGCCGACCTGCTGTTGCAGGCCGCGCCCAGTGCCGCCGCCAAGGCGCTGGAATCGCTGACCGCGCCGCCGGAACTGCCCTGGCGCGCCTGGACTGATGCCGCCGCGGCCGACTATGTGGCCAACCACGAGGCCACCGCCGTCGCGCCGCTGGACCTGGCGGTGGTGATGAAGACCGTGCAGCGCCTGGCCCCGGCCGACACCGTCTACACCAACGGTGCCGGCAACTACAGCGGCTGGCTGCACCGCTACGTGCGCTACTTCGGTCTGCAGCACCACGGCCGCACGCAGCTGGCGCCGACGTCCGGGGCCATGGGCTACGGCCTGCCGGCGGCCGTGGGCGCCGCGCTGCTCTACCCGGATCGCACCGTGGTCAACGTAGCCGGTGACGGCGATTTCCTGATGACCGGTCAGGAACTGGCCACCGCCACCGGCTACGGGGCCGGGCGTGGGGCGGGGCGCCTGATCAGCATCGTGGTGGACAACGGCAGCTACGGCACCATCCGCATGCACCAGGAGCGCGAATACCCGGGCCGGGTCAGTGGCAGCGACCTGTTCAACCCCGACTTCGTGGCCTATGCCCGCGCCTTCGGCTGGCATGCGGCGCTGGTGCAGAACACGGTGGATTTCGAGCCGGCCTTCGCCGAAGCCCTGGCCGCGGGCCGCCCGGCGCTGCTGCACCTGAAGCTGGACACTGACGTGATCACCAGCCGCACCACGCTGTCGGCCATCCGGGACAGCGCACGGCAACGCGGGCGGTAAAGTCGGTTCGTTCAAAGGCAACCGACCAAACCCAACGCACAGGAGGAACCATGGGTCTGCTGAGTTTCATCAAGGAAGCGGGTGAGAAGCTGTTCGGCATTGGCAGCGCCAAGGCGGCTGAGCCGGCCAAGCCCGAAGTGGCGGCGCAATCGATCGTCGACTACATCAAGGCCCAGGGCATCGCCACCGAGGGCCTCAACGTCGGCTTCGACGCCGCCACGGCCACAGTGACGGTGGACGGCACCGTGCCCGACCAGGCCACCAAGGAGAAGATCCTGCTGTGCTGCGGTAACGTGGCCGGCGTGGCCAAGGTCAACGACCTGCTGGTCGTGACCGCGCCGGCGCCGGAGGCGCAGTACCACACCGTGGTGAGCGGGGACAACCTGTCGAAGATCGCCAAGAAGTTCTACGGCGACGCCAACAAGTACCCGGTGATCTTCGAGGCCAACAAGCCCATGCTGAAGCACCCGGACAAGATCTATCCGGGCCAGATGCTGCGCATCCCGCCGCTTTGATCGGACCCGCATGAGCACCGACGACTTCTCCACCTGCGACCTCTGCGACCCGCGCAAGGGTGACACCGACGGCGCCTTCCGCGTGTTGCCGCCGGTGTTCTCCAGCTATGGCGGGCGGCAGAAGTTCTGCGGTCCGGTGCGCACCGTGCGCTGTTTCGAGGACAACACCTCGGTCAAGGCGCTGCTGGAATCGCCCGGCGCCGGCGCGGTGCTGGTGGTCGACGGTGGCGGCTCGGTGCGCCGTGCGCTGGTGGGCGGGAACATCGGGGCCGCGGCCGCGGCCAACGGCTGGGCCGGTGTGGTGGTGAATGGCGCGGTGCGCGACAAGGCCGAATTGGCCGCGGCCGACGTGGGCCTGCTGGCGCGCGCGTTGATGCCGATGCCCAGCGACCGCAAGCAGCCCGGCCAGGTGGACGTGGCGCTGCAGATCGACGGCGTGTGGGTGCGCCCTGGAGACTGGCTGTATGCCGACGAAGATGGTGTCGTCGTCACCCCCGCTCCCGGCTGAGGTCGAGGCCACCGTGCGCCGTTGCCGGCGCATGGTCTCGCAGCGAGCCCTGCTGGCCGCGGGCGTGGCCACGGTGCCGGTGCCGGGGCTGGACTGGGTCACCGACGTCGGCATCCTGGTTCGCCTGCTGCCGAAGATCAACGAGGCCTTCGGCCTGTCGCCCGACCAGGTCGAGCGCCTGTCGCCCGAGCGCCGCATGGTGGTCTACAAGGCCATCAGCACCGGCGGCGCGATGGTGATCGGCAAAGTGATCACGCGCGACATGGTGCTCAGGCTGCTGAAGATCGTCGGTGTGCGCCTGACCACCCAGCAGGCGGCCAAATACGTGCCCCTGGCCGGGCAGGCGGTGTCGGCGGCGCTGACCTACACGGCACTGCGCTACGTCTGCGAACAGCACATCCAGCAGTGCGCGCAGGTGGCGCGGCAGCTGGCGCTGCCGGCCCCGGTACAATGATGAACTTCGGGGTGTAGCGCAGTCTGGTAGCGCATCTGGTTTGGGACCAGAGGGTCGCACGTTCGAATCGTGTCACCCCGACCATTTCATCCAGCCTCTGCTGGCTGGTCCACCGCCTGCCGAACTGGCAGGCGGGTTGCGACTGCCCAGCGCCTTGAGCGGTCGATCGTCGTCAAGCCGCGGTGCCACGCACCGGCGCCGCCACCCGGCGCACCGGCTCCGCAGCCGCTCGTGCACCGACGCCATCGTCCAACGCCGCCGCCAGACGATCCGCGAGGTTGCGCGCGCTGGCCACCAGCCAGGTGCCGGCGTCACGGTCGTCACGCGACTCCTGCTCCAGGAACAGGTCGGCCGCCCGGCAGGCTGCGTGCAACTGGTGCGCCGCCCGCCGCCAGGGGGCCAGCGCCAGCAACTGCTGGCCTTCAGCACCGGTTTCCCGCAGACCACGCGCCAGGCCGTCGAGTTCGCCGGCCACTTCGTGGGCCAGGTCGACCGCGGTGCTGACCAGCCAGCTGGCGGTGTCCAGGTCGGGTGCCCCGCCCTGGGCGACGAACCGGTCGGCCGCGCGCAGGGTGGCGCGGGCCTGGTGAGCCAGGGCGCCGAGCTGGCGCAAGGTCTGCTGCTGGGCGTCGGCGCGCAGGTGGGCGGATTCGGTGGCGGCGTTCATGGGGCGATGGTAGGGCCGGCGAGTCCGGCTGTCAGCCGGTGCCGCCCCAACGGCCACGCAGGCGCGTGCCAATGTCGGCGCTGCCGGGGGGCAGGGCGAGACCCAGTGCCGGCCATCCGGGCGCGTCAGGCGCGTCGAGCCATTCAGCCGGGCGCTGGTCGATCTCATCGCAGCAGGCCAGCACCCGGGCATCCAGAAAGCGGCTGGGCACGGCGTAGAGGTGTCGGTCGCCGAACCGATGCTGTTGCGTGACATGGAAGCGGTGCGGCACGACCAGGTTGAGATGGACGCGGGCGCGGGTCATGGCCACGTAGAGCAGGCGGCGCTCTTCCTCGATCTCCTCGGCGCGGCCGGTGGCCAGGTCGGCCGGCATGCAGCCGTCCACCACCGACAGCACGTGCACGGCCCGCCATTCCTGGCCCTTGGCCGCGTGGATGGTGGACAGCACCAGCCAGTCCTCGTCACGGTGCGGCGGGCCGGCCAGGTCGCTGCTGGACTGCGGCGGGTCGATGGCCAGGTCGGCCAGAAAACGGTCCACGTCCGGTTGGGCCTGGGCTGCGGCGCGCAGCTGTGCCAGGTCGGCCAGCCGCACGGCGGCGTCGTCGTGACGCAGACGGAGCAGCGGTTCGAGCCAGTGCAGGGCCGCGTCGAAACCTTCGGGCCAGGGCGCGTGCCCGTGATGCAGTGCCTGCCAGACGGCCAGCATGGCGGACCAGGCCTCCCGTGCTCCCGCCGGCGGCGTGAAGGCGGCGACCGCCGCGGCGGGATCCTCACCCCCTGCCAAGGCAGCCAGCAGGCGACGCACGGCCGCGGGGCCGATACCGGGCACCAGGCGTGCACAGCGTTGTGCCGCCAGCGCATGCCGTGGGTTGCGCGCCCAGCGCAGCAGGGCCAGCAGGTCCTTGACGTGGGCCGTGTCGAGGAAACGCAGTCCACCGAACTTCACGAACGGGATGCCTCGTCGCAGCAGTTCCAGTTCCAGCGGCGCGGCATGGGTGCCGGTGCGGAACAGCACGGCCTGTTGCTTCAGGGCCAGCCCCTGCTCGCGCAGGCGCAGCACCTCGTCGGCCACCCAACTGGCCTGTACGGCTTCGTCGGCCACGCGCACCAGGCGCGGCCGCGGGCCGGCGTCGGTGGCGCTGTGCTGGACGCGCGGCAGCCGCTGGGCGGCACCATCGATCAAAGCCTGCGCGGTGGCCACCAGGGCCGGCGTGGCGCGGTGGTTCTTCGTGAGGGCGACCACGGTGGCACGGTCGCCGTGGCTGGCGCTGAAATCCAGCATCAACCGGCGATCGGCGCCGCGGAAGCCGTAGATGCACTGGTCGTCGTCGCCCACCAGGGTCAGACCCTGACCCTCGGGCCGCAGGCCGGCGAGGATGCGCGCCTGCAGGCGGTTGCAGTCCTGGGCCTCGTCGACCAACACGTGGTCGAAGCGGCGGCTCAACGCCTGGGCCACCGCGGGCACGCCCAAGGCTTCGGCCCAGGCCAGCAGCAGGTCGTCGAAATCGAGCAGCCGGTGCTGCTGCTTGTGGTGGGCGTAGTCTTCGAACAACTGCCGCAGATCGTCGGTCCAGGCGCGGCACCAGGGGTAGTGCTCGGCCAGCACGGCAGGCAGATCGGCGTCGGTGTTGACGCAGCGAGACGCGATCGCCAGGCAGGTGGGGGCGAGCGGGAAGCGCCGAGGCAGCTCCGCCTGGCCCCGTGCGGCGCGCACCGAGGCCATCAGGTCCTCCGCGTCACTGCGGTCCAGCACGCTGAAATCCGGGGGCAATCCGACGGCCGGGGCGAGTTCGCGCAGCAGCCGTGCGGCGATGGCATGGAAGGTGCCACTCCAAGGCAGCGCTGCGGCAGGACGGCCTGCGGTGCCTTGGGCCGCGGCGAGCATGCCCGCTGCCCGGCGCCCCATTTCCTGGGCGGCCCGGCGTGAGAAGGTCAGCAGCAGCAGGCGATGTGGATCGACACCGCGCGCCAGCAGGCTGGCCACACGGGCGGCCAGCGTCGAGGTCTTGCCGGTGCCAGGGCCGGCCACGACCAGCAAGGGGCCCATGCCGTGGTGGGCGGCTGCGCGTTGCGGGTCGTCGAGCGCCGCATCCCAGGCCGGTGCGGCGTTCGGCACACTGAAGGCCAAGGTGGTGTCGGTCATGCCGACACTGTACAGGCAGCCAGTGATCAACCGGCAGCCAACAACAGTCAGTTCATTGCCACTGGAGGCCGCTGCGCCTGTGCCGGCGACGTCGCTTCACCGGCTTGGCAGGTGCGGCCGGGGCCTGCAAGGGGCTGCTGCTGGGCCGCCGGGCGAACAGCGAAGCGCCCCACACCAGCACCAGCAGGCTGGTCCCGCCAGCGACCACCCACTCGCGGTTGGCCTTGAGCACAGGGATCCAGTGTTGTGGCAGCAGGCGCCGGAACCAGCGGTCGTCTTCAGTGCCGTCACCAGCGACGTTGCCGCGACCCTCGCGGCGCGCGGCCGCCTCGCGCTGTTGCTGTTCGATGACCCAGTTCAGGGTCTGCAGGTCACGCTCGGCCCGCTCGGCATCGTCCAACCCGCTGCTGCCCGCCACGCCCGACAGCGCACCGGACTGGATCCAGGTGGGCGGGCGTGGCTGGTAGGCCTGCTGCAGCACTTCCTGGCGGGTCTCATCGGCGGCGTGCGCCAGCAGGGTGCGGGTGGATTCTTCCTGCACCCAGGTCTCGACGTCATGGTTGCCGTCCAGGGCGGCATCCCAATCGTCAGCCTCGGCCGACGCGCGGTCATCGGCCATCTCTGACTCGATGGCGATGGGCTCGGCCCAGGCGGACAACGGGCCGGAGAGGGTCAAGGACGCCAACAGCGCCATTTGCGCCAGGCGAGTGAGACGGAATTCCTGCACGGTCGGCTCAGATTGCAAGATTCGCACCACTTGTGATCCGGCGCGCACTTGCAGCGGCAGGGTCTGTCAGACACCAGAGCGGTGTCAAGCGCATCGACACGCTGGCCTGCCCGGAGGGACTCGAACCCCCGACCTGCTGCTTAGAAGGCAGCTGCTCTATCCAGTTGAGCTACGGGCAGCCCACGTCGGATTCTAGGAGGCGAGCCAGCGTGGAGTGGCTGGCCGGGCGCGCGCATACACTCGATGCATGGCTGCACCGTGTTGTGGCGGGGTTCACGTCTACCCATGAGCATGCTCGACGGCATCAAGCGTCTGTTCGTTCGCGGCGGCGATCCCGCCAGCGACCATGCGGCGCTGGCGGATTGGGCGCATGCGCGCCAGTTCAGTTTCCGCCCGGTTCGTGGCGACGAGGCTGGATTCGTCGTCGAGGGCCGCCTGGGTGCCCAGCCCTGGCGGCTGGAGTGGGGGCCGTCGCAGCGCCCCTACATCGACGGTCACGAACTGCGTGTGCGTGCCGAGCTGGGTTTGCCGTCGGACCTGCAGGCGCTGGTGCTGGACCGCACGCTGCAGGCCCAGTTGGAGAAGGCGGTCTTCGACCAGTACATCGAAAGTGTGCAGACGCGCATCGACGACCAGACGCCGCCCGAGATGCGCTGGCTGGTGATGTACGGCAAGCTCTCGGGCAGCGAACTGGGCGGGCTGCGTGACCGCTTCGCGGCCGTGTCCCAGGCCAAGGCCTGGTTGATGCAGTGGCTGGAAGGCCCGCTGACGCCGGCACTGCTGGCGGCGCCGCTGGTCACCGGACAGCCGATGGTGCTGATGGTTTCGCGGGGGCGTCTGACGCTCCGCACCGGCCTCAGCGCGCCGATGCCGCAAGACCTGGAGGCCTGGCTCCGGCTGTTCCACCAGGCCATGCGCGAGGCACGCCGGGTGGCCGATGCGGGTTCCGACCCCGGCCATGCCAGCACACAGCCCAGCATGTTCACCGCCACCCGCACGCCGGACGAGGACCCTGCCGGCTGAGCACGTCAGCCAGCGTGTCGCGATCGGCGCCGGCCCAGCACCGGTTCGTGATGATCAGCGGGGCGGCAGGTAGCGGCCCAGTTCCATCTTCGCGATGGCGTTGCGGTGCACCTCGTCGGGCCCGTCGGCAAAGCGCAGCGTGCGCACCTGGGTGAAGAAGAAGGCCAGCGGCGTGTCCTGGCACATGCCGGCGCCGCCGAAGACCTGCATCGCCCAGTCGATGACCTTCAGCGCCATGTTGGGCGCCACGACCTTGATCATCGCGATCTCGGCCTTGGCCGTCTTGTTGCCGGCCACGTCCATCATCCACGCCGCCTTCAGCGTGAGCAGGCGTGCCTGCTCGATCATGATGCGGGCTTCGGCGATGCGTTCCTGTGTCACCGTCTGCTGCGCGATGGTCTTGCCGAAGGCCACGCGGGAGACGGCACGTTCGCACATCAGCTGCAGCGCACGTTCGGCCAGGCCGATGGTGCGCATGCAATGGTGGATGCGCCCGGGCCCGAGGCGACCTTGCGCGATCTCGAAACCGCGGCCTTCGCCGAGCAGGATGTTGCTGGCCGGCACGCGCACGTTCACGAAGTCCACTTCCATGTGGCCGTGCGGCGCGTCGTCATAGCCCATCACGGTCAGCGCGCGCAGCACCTTCACGCCCGGCGTGTCGACCGGCACGAGGATCATGCTCTGCTGCGAATGACGTGGCGCCGACGGATCGGTCTTGCCCATGAAGATCAGCACCTTGCAGCGCGGGTCGCCGGCACCGCTGGTCCACCACTTGCGGCCGTTGATGACGTACTCGTCACCGTCGCGCTCGATGCGGGCCTCGATGTTGGTGGCGTCCGATGACGCCACGGCTGGTTCCGTCATCGCGAAGCCGCTGCGGATCTCGCCACGCAGCAGCGGTTCGAGCCAGCGCTTCTTGTGCTCGGCCGAGCCGTAGCGGACCAGGACCTCCATGTTGCCGGTGTCCGGCGCCGAGCAGTTGAAGACCTCGCTGGCCCAGGGCACCGCGCCCATGATCTCCGAGAGCGGGGCGTATTCCTGGTTGCTGAGGCCCGCGCCATAGTCGCCCGAGGTGTCGTGTGCACCGTCGGCGCTGGGCGGCAGGAACAGGTTCCACAACCCGGCGGCGCGCGCCTTGGGCTTGAGTTCCTCGATCACCGGCACCGGCGTCCAGCGCTTGCCGGCTTCGGTGTTGGCCTGGATCTCGGCGGCGTAGCGGGCCTCGGCCGGGTAGACGTGTTCGGCCATGAAGGCCATCAGGCGCTCGCGCAGTTCCTGCGTTCGGGGCGAATAGGCGAAATCCATGCGCAGTCTCCTTCGGTGATCTTGCGGGGGTTCAGCGGCCGTCGGCGGCCTGCGTCAGCGGGCGTCGGCAGCTTGCGCGAAGCGCCAAGCCATCTCGGCCAGTGGCCGCGTGGAGGCGCCGGTGGCGCGGGCCTGTGCGCTGGCAGCGGTGCCGTCGATCACGCGGCGGGCGATGCCCTGGGTGATCGAGGCCAGGCGAAACAGGTTGTAGGCCAGGTAGAAATTCCAGTCGGCCATGACCGCGTCCGGGTCGGCGCGGCCGGTGCGCTCGCAGTAGCGCCGCACGTACTCGCGTTCCGAGGGGATGCCCAGCGCCGGCAGGTCCAGCCCGCCGATGCCCCGGAAGGTGCCCGGCGGGATGTGCCAGGCCATGCAGTGGTAGCTGAAGTCGGCCAGCGGGTGGCCCAGCGTGGACAGTTCCCAGTCCAGCACGGCGAGCACCCGCGGCTCCTCGGGGTGCCAGATCATGTTGTCGAGGCGGAAGTCACCGTGCACCACCGAAACCTGGCCCTCATCGCGCGCGCTGGCGGGCACGTTGGCGGGCAGCCATTGCAGCAGCCGGTCCATCGGCTCGATGGTCTCGGTCTGCGAAGCCAGGTACTGCTTGCTCCAGCGGCCGATCTGGCGGTCGAAGTAGTTGCCCGGCTTGCCGTAATCGGCCAGACCGGCGGCGGGCACGTCCACGTTGTGCAGCGCCGCGATCACGCGGTTCATCTCGTCGTAGATGTCGCCGCGCTGGGCCGGTGTCAGGTCGGGCAGGGACTGATCCCAGAACACGCGGCCCTGCACGAATTCCATGATGTAGAAGGCGCGGCCAATGACGGCTTCGTCCTCGCACAGCACGTGCATGCGTGCCACTGGCACACCGCGGCCATGCAGGGCACCCATGACGCGGAACTCCCGCTCGATGGCATGGGCCGACGGCAGCAGCTTGGCCACCGGCCCTGGTTTGGCGCGCATGACGTAGGACGCGCCCGGCGTGCGCAGCAGGTAGGTGGGGTTGGACTGTCCGCCCTTGAACTGGGACACCTCCAGCGGACCCGCAAAGCCATCGATGTGGCTGCCCAGCCATCGGGTCAGGGCGTCGACGTCGAAGAGGTGCTGCTCGCGCACGGGTTGCGTGCCGGTGAACTGTTCCATCGTCAGAGCTTCCTTGGGTTCAGCGTTCCGCGGCAGCCATCAGCCGCTCGCGCGACAGCACGACCAGACGCGTCGGCTCCACACGCAGGATGCCGTCGCGTTCGAAGCCCTTGAGCTCCTGGTTCACGCGCTGGCGCGAGGCGCCCAGCAGCTGCGCGAGGTCTTCCTGCGCCAGCTGCAGGCCGATGCGGATTTCCTCGCCGTCGTTGATGCCGTAGCTCTTGGCCAGCAGCAACAGCTGACGCGCCAGGCGCGCCTGGAGCGGACGCGTGTTGACGTCCTCGAACTGGTCGAACATCAACCGCAGACGGCGGCAGTTCAGGCGCAGCAGCGCGTCGTACAACTCCACATGCTGTGCCAGCAGGGCCTTGAAGTCGGGCTTGCGCACCACCAGCAGCGTGGTCTCGCCGTGGGCATGCGCGTCGTGTGTGCGTGGCAGCCCGTCGAAGAGGGCGATGTCGCCGAACCAGGTGCCCGGTTCGCAATAGGTGAGCGTGACCTGCTTGCCCGACAGCGCCACCGTGCTGATGCGCACCGCACCGCGCGCGACACCCACCCATTCCTCGGCCTGCGCGCCGCGGATGGCCAGTGGCGCATCGTCCGGCAGGCGGCGCACGATGGCGCGCGAAAGAATGGCCTGCTGCAGCGAAAGAGAGAGCTTGCTGAACCACGCGCCGGTGTCGATGTTGCGTCGTTCGTCCAGTGTAAGAGTGGGGTTGTGCATGCCTTGTCCCTGACGCGACAGCGTCGGATCGCGCGCGCGACGCCGCGGCCTGCGCGCGCTTCTGGGCGGCGCGGAGACGGCGCTCCACGCGCGTTCGTTCGTGTCAACCCGCCGAGAACTTCGGCCGGCGTTTTTCGAGGAAGGCGCTGATGCCTTCGCCGCCGTTGTCGTGGAAGAGGTTGCGCACGAAGTGGTCGCGCTCGCGGTCGAGTTGCTCGCGCAGTGGCGACACCACGGCCTCGTTCATCAGCTGCTTGGCACTGGCCATCGCGTTGGGGGCCATGGCCGCCAGTTCATCGGCCAGCGCCAGGGCACGGGGCAGCGCGTGGCCGGCGTCGGCCACCTCGTTGATCAGGCCCATCTGCTGCCAGGCCTGGACGGGTTGAGGGCTGGGCAACCAGAGCATGCGCATGGCCTGCGCCCGTGGCACCCGGCGCGCCAGCTGCCAGGTGGCGCCGGCGTCGGGCGACAGGCCGACGCGGCCGTAGGACAGCACGAACTTCGCGTCTTCCGCCGCGACCACGAGATCGCAGGCCAGCACGAGGCCTACGCCAGCACCGGCGGCGAAGCCTTCCACCGCGGCGATCACCGGCTTGGGCAAGGTCACCAGCGCCTCCACAAAGGCGTGCAGCAGGCGCATCGATTCAATCTGGGGCTCGGGCGTGCCGTCTCGCACCCCCAGCAGCCGGGGGAGGTTGCCGCCGCCGCAGAAGTGCTCGCCATCGCCGCGCAGCACCACGCAGCGGACTTCGGCATCGGCCGCAGCGCGCTCCAGCGCCTCAAGACCGGCGGCGCTGGCCTGCGGCGACAGGCTGTTGCGCGACGCCGGGTCGCTCAGTGTCAGCACCAGCGTGCTGCCGCGCTGTTCGGTCAACATCTGCGAAGCCATGCGTTTCATTGTGGCATGCGTCGCAACGCGGCCCGAGCGTTGCGCGGAACGTGTAACGCTTCGTGCTAGAGTGCCCCAGCGTCGGATTCCGACCTCTGCCGGGCATGCATCAGAAGAAGCGGATTCCATCCATCGCCAGTGTGATCGTGGCCATCGGCCTGGGTGCGGCTTGGCCCGCCTGGGGTCTGGGCTTCGGCAGCGGTACGCCGTCGACCACGCTGGGCCGCCCGCTCGATTTCCGCGTGGTGCTGCGGCTGGCGGACGGTGAATCGCTGGATGACAGCTGCGTGCGTGCCGCCGTGCTGGTGGGTGATCGCAACCTGCCGGCGCAGGCCATCGGCACCTTGGTGACGACCGGCCCTGACAACACGGCCGTGGTGCGTGTGCGCACCACCAGCCGAATCGACGAGCCGCTGGTCTCTGTGGACGTGCAGGCCGGCTGCGTCCAGCGGGTCTCTCGCAGCTACACGGTGTTTGCCGACCCGCCATTGTCGCCGCTGCCGGCGGTGCCCGAGCAATTGGCGCGGGCGCCAGTGCCTGCGGGACAGCCGGCCGCGGCAGCAGATGCGGTCCCGGCGGCGCCGGCCGTTCCCCAGCCTGCCGTCACCCCGGTGCCGCAGGTGGCCGTACGAGCTGCTGCGCCGACGGCCGAGGTCGTGGCTTCCGCCGCCACGCCACGACCTGCGCCCAAACCGAAGCCGAGGCCGAAACCGCGGCCGAAGCCGAAGGTGGTGGCCCAGCCCGACGATGTGCAGGCGCCGCCCGCGGCGCGATTGCGGCTGGACGAGCCCCGCGTGGTCTTGCCCGCCTCGACTGCGGCCGCAGGAACCCCGACGGCGGTGCCAGGGGCGGAATCTGCCGAGACGCTGCTCCTCGTGGACCGCGCCAACGAGGCCGTGAAGGCGGCCATCGCGGCGGCGTCGGCGTCGCAGGCGCGCATCGCTGCGCTGGAAGACAGCGTGCGCCAGCTGAGCGATGCGGCCCGGGATCAACAGCGGCTGCTGGCGCAACTCAGTGCGCGTGCCGAGGCGGCCGAGTCCGGCGCGCGTTGGTTGTGGCCGTTGCTGCTGGCCATCGTGGCCTTTGCCGGCCTGGCCACGTGGCTCTGGATTCGTCTGCGCGAACTCGAGCGAGAGCGGCATCAAGGCTGGTTGGCCGCGGCGCAGGCCGCCGCGTCACCCCGCGCAGCCGTGGCCGATCGTCCTGCTGCTGCCGCGGCGCCGGCCCAACGCGCGGAGGTGCCGACACCGTCTCAGGTGCCACTGCTGGTGGAACGCGGCCAGCGCCATGGTGGCCTCGGTGCCGTGGGTGCCGGTCTGGCACCCGTGCATCAGCCGACGCCTTCGGAGATGCCGGACCCCGCGCCCACCCAGCCGCCGGCCTGGTATGACGATGTGCCACCGTCGCAGCGCACGATGCCCTTGGTGTCGATGCCGGCGCCTGCGATCGGTGGGGTGCCTGCTGGGGCGGCGGTCGGTTCGTCGCGGGATGTCAGCGCCGAGGAACTGATCGACCTGGAACAGCAGGCCGAGTTCTTCGTGGTGCTCGGTCAGGACGACGCCGCCATCGACCTGCTGGTCTCGCATCTGCGTGACGCGGGCGGCGCGAGCCCGCTGCCTTACCTCAAGCTGCTGGACATCTACCACCGGCGCGAGGACCGCGCGGCCTACGAGCGTACGCGTGACCGTTTCAACCAGCGCTTCAACGCCCATGCACCGGCCTGGGACGCCGCGGGTCACGACGGCCGCGCGCTGGAGGACTACCCGGCGGTGATCGACTGGCTGCAGCGTGTGTGGCCGCAGCCGCTGGACGCCATGGCGGAACTGGAGTCGCTGCTGTTCCGCAAGGACGGTGGCGAACTCTTCGACCTGCCGGCCTACCGTGAACTGCTGATGTTGTACGCGTTGGCGCGTGACCTGCTGGAATCGACTTCGGGCGGCGGTGCGTCCGTGGACGTGCTGCTGCCGCTCAACGACGCACCAGGCTTCGTGCAGACCTCACCGCGCCCCTACTTCGGCGACGATGAAGCGCCGCCCGAAGTCCAGCCCACCGCGCCGCTGGACCTGGACCTGGGGCCGACACATGACGAGTCGGTGATCGAACGCAGGCGCTGACCGCGCCCCGGCGGCGAAGAGGTCCAAGGCATCCGGGCGTCAAAGCCCCGAAGCCCAGCAAGCCCTGCCAGTCCCGCGAGTCCTACAGACGCTGCAGCCGACCCAGCGCCATGTCCAGCGTCTCGTCCTTCTTGGCGAAGCACAGCCGCGCCAGGCCCTGTTCACGCGCGTCGGCGTAGAAGGCGCTGATCGGAATCGCCGCGACACCCACTTCGGTGGTCAGCCATTCGCAGAACGCGGCCTCGCCCAGGGTGCTGACGGCGCTGTAGTCCACGGTCTGGAAGTAGGTGCCCTCGCTGGGCAGCAGCCGCAGCCGTGTCGACGCCAGACCGGCGCGGAAGCGGTCGCGCTTGGCCTGATAGAACGCGCCCAGGCCGAGGTAGGGCCGGGGGTCGGCCAGGTAGGCCGCCAGCGCATGCTGCACGGGCGTGTTGACGGTGAAGACGTTGAACTGGTGCACCTTGCGGAACTCCGCCGTCAGCGCCGCCGGCGCCGCCACGGTGCCCACCTTCCAGCCGGTGACGTGAAAGGTTTTGCCGAAGCTCGACACCACGAAGCTACGTGCCGCCAGCGCAGGGATCGCCGACGCCGACACATGCGGCCGGCCGTCGAACACCATGTGTTCGTAGACCTCGTCGCTGATCAACAGCACATCAGTGGGCGCCAGCAGGTCGGCGAGCGTCTGCATCTCCTCGCGCGTCCACACCGTGCCGGTGGGGTTGTGCGGCGAGTTGACGATGATGGCGCGCGTGCGCGGCCCCAGCGCGGCCGCAATGGCCGCAAAGTCCGGACGGAAACTGCCGGCCGTCAGCGGCACACGGATGACACGTCCGCCCGCGAGTTCGATGTTCGGCGCGTAGCTGTCGTAGCAGGGCTCGAGCACGATGACCTCGTCACCCGGATGCACGCAGCACAGCACCGCCGTCAGGATGGCCTGTGTGGCACCGGCCGTCACGGTGATCTCTGTTTCGGCTTCGTATGCATGGCCGTAGAGCGTGGCGATCTTGTCCGCCACGGCCTGCCGCAGCACCGGCACGCCGGCCATCGGCGGGTACTGGTTGAGGCCGCGCTTCATCGCCTGGCAGACCTGCTCCGGCAGTGCCGGGTCGCAATCGAAGTCGGGAAAGCCCTGGCCGAGGTTCACGGCCCCGGTGCGCGTGGCCAGCGCCGACATCACGGTGAAGATGGTTGTGCCCACCGTGGGCAGGCGGCTGGGGAAGCTGGGGGTCGGAAGGCTCATGTCGGCGCTCACAGCGAATAGTCGTCGCCGCCGCCGGCCACCGCGCGCTCGATGAGCGCGCGGGTCAGCCGGTCGGACAGCAGTTCGGCGAAGGTGTAAACGAAGTGCCGCAAATAGGCTCCGCGGCGGAAGGCCACGCGCGAGACATTGCGGCCAAAGAGGTGGCCCACGGGCCGTGCCACCAGGCCGGCGTCGGCTGCGGCGTCCTCGGGGCGCATGGCCATCTCCGCCACCAGGCCCACGCCCAGGCCCAGGCGCACATAGGTCTTGATGACGTCGGCGTCGATGGCCTCAAGCACGAAATCCGGGGTCAGCCGCCGCTGCGCGAAGGCCTGGTCGATCCGCCGCCGACCGGTGAAGCTGGGGTGGTAGGACACCAGCGGCAGTGCTGCCAGCTGTTCCAGCGTCGGTGGTGGTCCCTCCGCCAGCGCGTGGCTGGCAGGCACCACCACCACGTGCTGCCAGTCGTAGCAGGGCAGGGAGATCAGGTCGGCGTGCTCCTCCAGCGACTCGGTGGCCAGGCCAATGTCGGCCGCGCCGTCCAGCAGCATGCGCACCACCTGTTCCGGATTGCCCTGGTGCAGGGCCACGCGCACGGCGGGGTAGCGTTGGCGCAACGCGGCAATCGGCGCCGGCAGCATGTAGCGCGCCTGCGTGTGCGTGGTGGCGATGGACAGCGTGCCGCTCTCCTGCCGCGAGTACTCCTGGCCGATGCGGCGCAGGTTTTCCAGCTCCTGCAGGATGCGTTCGATCGACGCCAGCACCTGCGTGCCCGGCTCGGTGATGTTGCGCAGCCGTTTGCCGTGGCGCTGGAAGATGCGCACGCCCAGCTCTTCCTCGAGTTCGAGGATCGCCTTGCTCACGCCGGGCTGCGAGGTGTGCAGCGCCTTGGCCGCCTCGGTGAGGTTCAGCCCGCGCCGCACCGCCTCGCGCACATAGCGGAACTGATGAAGGTTCAATCGCGCTCCTGCGCGCTGCGCCGGCCCAGCGCGTCCATCGCCGCGCCTGCCATTGCGTCGATGACCGACGGCAGTTCGCCCACCGGCGGTTGCAGGTCCCAGCGCACGCTGGGATGCGCCGCACGCAGGCCGTCGACGATCAGTGGCAGGTCCTTGCGCACATGGCCGCCCGCGCCCAGGAACAGCGGCAGCACGGTCACTTCGGTACAGCCGGCGGCCGCCAGTTCGGCAGCGGCGGTGGGCAGGTCTGGCGTCATCAGTTCCAGAAAGGCCAGCCGCACCTGCACGGCGGGCGCACGTGCAAGCAGGCGCGCCGCCACGGCCTCGAAGGGCAGGGCCCAGCGAGGGTCGCGGGCGCCGTGGGCAAAGAGCACGATGCCCTGGGTCGTTGATGCGTTCATGAACTCAACGGTAGCGCACCAGCCAGGCGAATGCCGCCAGTGACAGCAGCAGGTAGAACAGCCCGGGCGCGGCAGAGACCATCCAGGGCGTCATGTCCGCCAGCACCCCGATGTGGCCGGCGATGTTGTTCAGCAGCACGAAGCTGATGCCCAGCATGATGCCGCCGAAGACCTTCAGGCTGACACCACCCGCCCGCGCCGACAGGTAGGCGAAGGGTAAGGCCAGCGCCATCATCACCACGCAGGCCATCGGGTACAGCGCACGCTTCCAGAACTGCAGTTCATAGCGCTGTGCCGCCTGGTCCTGCGATTCCAGGTGGCGGCTGTAGCGCCACAGCTCCAGCGTGGTCATGGTCTCGGCGGGCAGAAGGGCGGCGGCCACCACGGCCTGGTCCAGGCCACTGGGCCAGTCCAGCGTGGCCTGGCGTTCCACCGCTACGGCACCGTCGTCGGCAGGCCAGCGCAGGGATTCCGCGTCTTCCAGCCGCCAGCCGGAAGGCCCGGCTTCGGCCCGCGGGGCCGACAGCCGCTGCAGCAGCCGGCCTTCGGCATCGAACACGAAGATGCGCACGTCCCGCATCGTGCCGTCGGCGCTCAGGCCGCCCACGTTGACCGACACCGACCGCGGGCCTTGCGGTGTGTCCTGGCGCTCCTTGAGCCAGGCCCCGGGGCCGGACAGGCGCAGACCACCGGCGGCCTTGGCCTTCACCAGCACCATCTGGCGCTCACTGGCGGGGGCGACCACGTCGCCGACGACGAAGGTCAGCGCGGCAAACGCGGCACCGAGCGCGGCCAGGAGCAGCAGCGCGCGCCGCGGACCGAGGCCGCCGGTACGCAGGATGGTGAACTCCGAGTTCTGCGCCAGGCGCGACAGCGCGTAGATGGCGCCGATCAGCACCGCAATCGGCAGCAGCTCGTACAGGTGCCCCGGCAAGGCCAGCAACGCCGTCGTCACCGCCACCCCCAGCGTGCGGCCTCGCTGGCCGATGCTGTCGAGTTGATCGACCAGGTCGATGAAGAAGAACAGCGACAGGAAGGCGATGCCGACGAAGGTGACCGACGAGACGATGTCCCGGTACAGCAGGCGGCGGACGGTCTTCATGCGGCTGCCTTGCGAAACCGCAGGCGGCGCAGCCCGCCTTGCTCGCGCCAGATCAAGACCAGCATCGCCAGCGCCAGCGCCTTGCCATGCAGCACGAGCAGGGCCGCGCCCATGTCCAGGCGCCCGGACGTGATCCAGGCCCCGGAGAGCCCGATCAGGTTGTAGTAGACGACGAAGGCCAGCAGCCCGAACAGCAGGTTCCAGTTGCTGGCCCGGCGCGGCGAGGTGGCCGACAGCCCGATGCCCAGCAGCAGCAGGTTGGCCGCCCCCAGCGCGAGCCCGATGCGCCAAGCCAGTTCGCCCTGGTGCGGCAGTGAAGGGTCGCCCAGCAGGTCGACCGTGGCCATCGCGCGGGGTTGCAGCTGTGTGGCCAGACGGGCCGCACGCTCGTCGATGCGCACGCGGTAGTCCTCGAAGCTGGCACGCGCACGGTCGCCGGTGGCGCGGTCGAGGTCGGTGCGCTGGCCGCGTTCAAGCACCAGCACCTGGGCCTCACCGGTGCTGTCGATGCGGCCGCTGCTGGCCGACGTGACCGACTCATGGTCGCCATTGCTCGCAAGGACGAAGACGTTGCGGGCCAGGGCCTGGGCGGTTGTTTCGCCGCTGGACGGCGCTGCCTCCGTGCCGTTGCGTTCGATGAAGAACACGCGTGAACCGTCGGACGACTGCTGGAAGACACCCGGCGTCACGCGCGACAGGTCCGAACGGGCGGCGTAGCGGTCGCGCAGTTCCAGCCCGCTGCGGCTGCCCCAGGGCACGACGAACAGCGTCAGCACCGCGATCACCAGCAGCACCGGCCAGCTGGTGCGCAACACCGGACGCACGAAGCGGCGCAGGCCGATGCCGCTGGCGAACCAGATCACCATTTCGCTGTCGCGGTACATGCGCCCCAGCGTGACCACCACCGCCACGAACAGCGACAACGCCAGCATCGTCGGCAGGTTCGACAGCGCGACGAAGCCCAGCAGCAGCACCACGTCCTGCGGGGCGACCTGGCCCTTGGCGGCCTGGCCCACGGTGCGGATCAGCAGCATCGTCAGCACGATGGTCAGGATGACCACGAGGGTCGCGCCGAAACTGCGCGCCAGCTCTCGGCGGACGGTCGTATCGAATACCATCTTTGGTTTTTCGGGCCTGAAACGGCCAGGAACCACCGATTATGGACTTCAAGACTCTGGTGCCCGGCGCTGGCGGCGTGGCCGCCGTGGCGGCCGATGCCCTGCTCGTGATTGTCGGCGGAGACGCCGTGCCGGCTGCGCTGCCCAAGGCTCTGGCGGCTGCCTGCCAGCAGCTGGTGCGCGACGGCGACTTTGACTTCAAGGCGGGCCGGACGGCCTGGACCGCCGGCGTCGAAGGGGTGAAGGCCCGCCGCGTCGTGTTCGCCTTTGCCGCCGATGCCGGCGTGTCGGCGTTCCGCAAGGCGGTGTCTGCCGGGGTGGCGCTGCTGAAGGGTGGCGGTAGCGCGCATCTGGCCGTGCTCAGCGCCGGCGCCGCGGCTGTGGACGCAGCCGCTGCCGAGGCCCTGGTGGCCGCCGTTACCGAAGCCAGCTACGTCTACCGCGCGACCAAGCCCAGCGCGCCGGCCGCCGGCAAGCTCAAGCGTGTGAGCCTGCTGGTCGACAAGGCCCAGGCTGCAGCAGCCGACGCAGGCCTGAAGCAGGGCTTGGGCATTGCCGCTGGCGTGGACCTGGCGCGCGAGTGCGCCAACCGCCCCGGCAATGTCTGCACGCCGGCCTATCTGGCGGCGGAGGCCAAGAAGCTGGCCAAGGCACCGCGCATCAAGGCCGACGTGCTGGAGCGCAAGGACTGCGAGAAGCTCGGCATGGGGAGCTTCATGGCAGTGGCCCAGGGCTCGGCCGAGCCGCCGAAGTTCATCGTGCTGCGCTACAGTGGCGGGGCCAAGACCGACGCACCCGTGGTGCTGGTGGGCAAGGGCATCACTTTCGACACCGGTGGCATCTCGCTGAAGCCCGGTGCCGAGATGGACGAGATGAAGTTCGACATGGGGGGCGCCGCCAGCGTGCTCGGCGCCTTCAAGGCCCTGGCCGAACTGCAGCCGCCGGTCAACGTGGTCGGCCTCATCCCGGCCACCGAGAACATGCCCGGCGGCAAGGCCGTCAAGCCGGGTGACGTGGTCACCAGCATGAGCGGGCAGACCATCGAGATCCTCAACACCGACGCCGAGGGCCGGCTGATCCTGTGCGACGCGCTCACCTACGCCGAGCGCTTCAAGCCGGCGGCCGTGGTCGACATCGCGACGCTCACCGGCGCCTGCGTGATCGCCCTGGGCCACCACCGCAGCGGCCTGTTCAGCGCCGACGATGCGCTGGCGCAGGCGCTGCTGGACGCGGGTGAGCGTGGTGGTGACCCGGCCTGGCGCATGCCCGTGGATGCCGAGTACGACGAGGGCCTGAAGAGCAACTTCGCCGACATGGCCAACATCGCCGGCCGCGCCGGTGGCGCCATCACGGCAGCGATGTTCCTCAAGCGCTTCACCGGCAAGTTCCGCTGGGCGCACCTGGACATTGCCGGCACGGCCTGGAAGTCCGGCGCCGCCAAGGGCTCCACCGGCCGGCCGGTGCCGCTGCTGGTGCATTGGCTGCTCGCGCAGGCGCGCTGACCACCGCGCGGCGATCGGCGTCGGCCATGGCGGTGACGGTGGATTTCCACACCGGCGTGGCCGACCCGGTCGCCTTTGCCTGCCGGCTGCTGCGCAAGGCCTGCCGTCAGGGCGCGCGGCTGCTGGTCACGGCGCCTCCGGCAACGCTGGCGGCGCTGGACACGGCGCTGTGGACCTTCGATGCGCAGGACTTCGTGCCGCATGTGCGCTGGCCGGCGCCTGCCGTCGTGGCGGCGCGCACGCCGATCTGGCTCTGCGGCACGGACGCCGATCTGCCCCAGGACGCGCCGCGCGTCCGCGTCAACATTGGCACCGAAGCATTTGTGTCTGCGGATGGTGTCGACCGGATGATCGAGATCGTCGGCCTCGATGCCGACGACCGCGCCGCTGGCCGCGCCCGTTGGCGACACTACGAGCAGGACTGGGGCGTCAAGCCCACGCATTACGCGGCCAGCTGATGCCGTGTTGTCCTCAGGGGCGCACCCGATCGAAGCAGGCCACTCCGTGCCTACAATGCACGTTTTTCAGCGCCCTCGTGGCAGAAAGGCGAACTCGATGAAACGCAATGTCCTGGCGATTTCGGTGATGTCGGCGGCCCTGCTGGCCGCCTGTGGCAAGAAGGAAGAGGCACCGGCGCCTGCCGCCGCCCCGGCCCCCGCGCCGGCGATGGAGACCGTGACGGTCAAGATCGGCCACGTCGGCCCCACCAGCGGCGCCATCGCGCACCTGGGCAAGGACAACGAGAACGGCGCCCGCATGGCCATCGACGAGCTCAACGCCAAGGGCGTGATGATCGGCGGCAAGAAGGCCACGTTCGAACTGCTGGCCGAAGACGATGCCGCCGACCCGAAGCAGGGCACGGCCGCCGCGCAGAAGCTGGTCGACAGCAAGGTCAACGGCGTCATCGGCCACCTGAACTCCGGCACCACCATCCCGGCCTCGAAGCTGTACAGCGACGCCGGCATCCCGCAGATCTCGCCGTCGGCGACCAACCCCAAGTACACCCGCCAGGGCTACAAGACGGCCTTCCGCATGGTGGCTGACGACACCCAGCTCGGCGGCACGCTCGGCAAGTACGCCGTGAGCACCGTCGGTGCCAAGACCGTGGCTGTGGTCGATGACCGCACCGCCTACGGGCAGGGTGTGGCCGAAGAGTTCGCCAAGGGCGTGGAAGGCGCGGGCGGCAAGGTCGTCAGCACCCAGTTCACCACCGACAAGGCCACGGACTTCACCGCCATCCTGACTGCCATCAAGAAGGAGAAGCCGGACGTCATCTTCTTCGGCGGCATGGACGCCGTGGCCGGCCCGATGCTGCGCCAGATGAAGCAGCTCGGCATCAAGGCCAAGTTCATGGGCGGCGACGGCATCTGCTCGGGCGCGCTGCCTGAACTGGCCGCCGGCACCATGGCCGACGAAGGCGTGATCTGCGCCGAAGCCGGTGGCGTGGAAGGTGAGCAGAAGGTCGGTCTGGACAAGTTCAAGGCCGACTTCCAGGCCAAGTTCGGCGCCGAAGTCCAGATCTACGCCCCGTACGTCTACGACGCCGTGATGGTGATGGCCGCTGCGATGGAGAAGGCTGGCTCGGCCGACCCGGCCACCTACCTGCCGGCCCTGGCTGCCACCGCCGACTACAAGGGCGTGACCGGCACCATCGCCTTCGACGAGAAGGGCGACATCAAGAACGGCGCGCTGACGCTCTACACCTACAAGGGTGGCAAGCGCGAGCAGCTGGCCGTGGTGCGCTGAGCACTGCAGCAACCGCTGTCAAGAAAAGGGCGCCCCGCGGGCAAGCCTCTCGCTTAACCTGTTGAGCGGGGGCGTGGGCCTCTGAGAGCTGCTAGGGCTCCGGTCGGGCGACCGGAGCCCTTTTTCTTGGGTTTGTACAGACCTCATTGCCCCGCGATGGCTACACGGGGCATGACTAAGCACACGACTACTTCAATTGGTGCGATTTCCAGTGCTGCGTATTTATGCTGCCTGTACGCGTCGTCCCTTTATACACCAACACAGTCAAGCTGGGGATTGCCAATTCGGTTGCCAGAGTATATTGGGCTTCAGTATCTGGCTACTCCGCTAGCTGTGTGTTTCGTGGCTGATTTCTTGTTTAACCGGGCATGGCGGGTCCAGCGTGCTGGATGGGCATGGCTGACCTTGCTATGCGAGCTATCTGGGATAATTGGCTTCTTGCTAACCGCATGTGCACAAAAACTAGATGAGCTTTGGCCCTCCCCAATTATTGATGAACCTTTTTCACAAGGCTCTCCTTGGATATCAGCATGGTACCTTGGAGGGCTAGCTTTGGTAGGCGTTGGCTATGTAGGTGCTTTCATCTACCGTGTTACTGCAAAGAAGGTCATTAACGCAGACAGATGAAATTGCAGAAGAGTAGTGCTACATACCCAGCAGTTCTGCAGCATCGACCGGCCCGTCTAGCAGTCCCAACCGCATTGCAGGAGTCTTTCCATCTGCGCCGGGAAGACCGTAGTTGTAATATGCCCTGAAGACCACCAGCAGCTTTTCAATATTCGCGGGTTGATACGCGCTATAACCATACCATGTCCGACCGGCCTTACTTGAGGTGCCAATCGGTCGCTCAAGCATATTCAGCCGACGACGAATCGACATGAAGAATCGGTCTATGGGGTGCAGCGTCGCTTTGAGAAATAGCCTGGCCTTGTGGTCCTCGTCATAATCACCAAAATCGGTCAAATAGCAGACCGCTTTTTGTGGCTCGGCCTGATTAGGAAACGGATGAAGCGCCCATCGGTCTGACCACTTTCCAAATTCAGCAGCCATCGCCAGTTGCTCCTTCATCATCAGGACTTGAACTTCAAAGTCCATCAGCTCAGGGTTCTCCGCCCGCTTTTCGGCGAATATCTCCCGGCTGGCCTTGATGATTTTCCGCTTTTCCTCCACGGTGAGCTCTTTGCCTAGGCGAACAAAAAAGGCGTCTGCGCGACGCTCAGCAATTTCGTCTTCAAACGCCGCCAGGCAGGCAGCACGGATGCCTGACTCCTGGTCCATGAAGAACCTAAGCTTCTGAGCCCCACCCAGCAGGTCGTGCAGGTAGAAGAAGTGCGCGTACATGGTGTACTCGTTGCGCACCTGCATCCCATTCGCGGGGAATCGCTGCTCGCAACTTACCTTTTCTGGGTTTTCAACATCGTCCCGCAATACAGCCTCGTCGTAGCGCTGTTGAATATCATCGGCAAGAGCGCCCGTGGGCTTACTCCTTTTTGCCGCCTTTGCAGCGGATGCCGCTACTGCCTTCCCATAGTCCTCTTTGAGCCAAAGTCGGGCATATTTTCGATGCGGCAGCGGTTGGTCAAAATCTCGAATATCCAGAGCATCTGCCTCGACCAAATCGGCATCCAAGCTTCCGTCGAAGTTTAGATGCATCCCGAATACAAAACCGGACTCAAGGTCAGCGCTGCCAATAGCTCGCAGGACGATATTTCGCTTGTCTTTCCGGTGCGTCCAGTTGACAGCGTAGTCCTGCCGGTCAACCGAGATATACCGCTTGGTGTCTTTTACCAGCTCTCGGAGTTTGGTTTCTTGCTTCGCGGTAAATTGCAAGACTTGGCGATGGAAGAAATCCAGCTTGTCGTAGATAGTCTGAAAACTGATTCCGTGAATCTCGGCGGCTCGAGCCAGGGGCGCCTTATTCACCAGCGATTGGAGCAGCGGAACATTCTTTCGGGTTTCTCGCTGCCGCAGCGTCGCCCGGTTCGATACCGAAAAGGTCTTTTTACAGGCCTTGCATTGATATCGGCTGGACCCGCCGTCCGTTCTCCCAAAGCGATAGTAGGCGTCCGAATTTGGGGCTGAAACGGCTGAGTTTGAACAGCCTTCGGTGGGGCAGCAATGCTGAACGGGCAGAAAATGCTGCATCAGTCGGGCCAGCTCCTCGACAATACCCTGGTTACTCTTGAGCGGCAAATGCTCGCTGCAGAGCAAGCACTTCAGTACGGGCAGGCCCGCCCCACTCGAAACCAGCCGGTAGTCCTTACCTGGTGTGGCCCCTGCTTTGGCTCGTCGAGAGTATTTTGTCCCGCTCGCGGGCACACCGAAGTTCGGGCAACGCGGGTTCTTGCAAAAGTTGACCTGCAAGACGCGGGCTTGTCCGCTGGGAAAGGCGAACTCGACCTCTGCCGGAACCCTCGGAGGGGTGGGCGAAGGCGGGTCAGCGGCTGGAGTGATTGGAGAAAGAATGAAAAATGCCCCGTAAGTCCTTGAACTTACGGGGCAGTATGCCGAATCAGGCTCTGTTTTTCAACAGGTTAAGCGAGAGGCTTGCCCCGCGGGGCGCCTTTTTTCTTGGCCGTCCTGCGGCTGCGGTGCTGCTGCCGCCTTCGGCGCGTTCCGCCGTGCGAACGATCAGCGATCAGCGGCCGCGTTGCACACGCCAGATCTCGTGCGCGTACTGTGCGATGGTGCGGTCCGACGAGAACGGCCCCATGCCGGCCACGTTGCGCACGGCCTTGCTCACCCAGGCTGACGCGTCGGTGAACAGCGTGTCCACGCGCTGTTGGGTGGCTACGTAGTCGGCGTAGTCGGCGAGCAGCAGGTAGTGGTCCACCTGAAGCAGGGAGTCCACCAGGCCGCGGTAGCGCCCGGGCTCGTCGGGCGAGAACAGGCCACCGCCGATGGCGTCCAGCACCTGCTGCAGGGCCGGGTTCGCTGCGGCCACCTCGCCCGGGCGGTAGCCCTCGCGGCGCCGGGCTTCCACCTCGGGCGTGCGCAGGCCGAAGATGAAAATGTTGTCGTCGCCCACGGCCTGACGGATCTCGATGTTGGCGCCGTCGTCGGTGCCGATGGTCAGTGCGCCGTTGAGCGCCAGCTTCATGTTGCCGGTGCCTGAGGCCTCGGTGCCGGCGGTGGAGATCTGCTCCGACAGGTCGGCCGCCGGCATCAGCGCCTCGGCCACCGAGACACCGTAGTTGGGCACGAAGGCCACCGCCAGCCGGCCGGCCACGCGCAGGTCGTGGTTGACCACCGAGGCCACGTCGTGGACCAGGCGGATGATGGTCTTGGCCGCCACGTAGCTCGACGCCGCCTTGCCGGCGAACAGCACCGTGCGCGGCACCCAGCTGCGCTGCGGCTCGGCAATGATGGCCAGGTAGCGCGTGACCACGTGCAGCACGTTCAGCAGCTGGCGCTTGTACTCGTGGATGCGCTTGACCTGCACGTCGAAGAGGCTGGCCGGGTCCAGCGGCACGCCGAGCTCGTGGCGCAGGCGTTGAGCCAGCCGCGCCTTGTTGGCCAGCTTGATGGCGGCGAAGCGCTCACGGAAGGCTGCGTCACCCGCGAGCGGCTGCAGGTCGGCCAGGCGGTCCAGGTCCAGCCGCCAGGCCGGGCCGATGGCCTCGTCGAGCAGCGCGGCCAGCGCCGGGTTGGCCTGTGCCAACCAGCGACGTGGTGTCACGCCGTTGGTCATGTTGGTGAAGCGATCCGGCCACAACGACGCGAAGTCGCTGAAGATCGTGTCCACCAGCAACTGCGAGTGCAGCGCTGAGACGCCGTTGACCTTGTGGCTGCCCACGATGCTCAGGTGCGCCATGCGCATGCGGCGTTCGCCGCCTTCGTCGATCAGGCTCAGGCGCTGAAGAAAGCCGTTGTCGCCCGGGCGATGCCGAGCCGCCTGCAGCAGGAACTCGTGGTTGATGCGGTAGACGATCTCCATGTGGCGCGGCAGCACGCTCTGGATCAGGCCCACCGGCCAGGTCTCCAGGGCCTCGGGCATCAACGTGTGGTTGGTGTAGCTGAAGGTGGCCTGCGTCACCGCCCAGGCCGTGGCCCAGGGCATGGCGTGTTCGTCCACCAGCAGGCGCATCAGCTCCGCCACGCCGATGGCCGGGTGCGTGTCGTTGAGGTGGATGGCCACCGCCTCGTGCAGGTTGTCCAGCCGGCCGTGTTCGGCCAGGTGGCGCGCCAGCACGTCCTGCAGCGAGGCGCTGGTGAAGAAGTATTCCTGGCGCAGCCGCAGTTCACGGCCGGCGGGTGTGCTGTCGTTCGGGTACAGCACCCAGGAGATGTTCTCGAACTGGTTCTTGAATTCGGCGGCACGCGCGTAGTCGCCACTGTTGAAGGCCGTCAGGTCGATGTGCGCCGGCGCCGCCGCGCGCCACAGGCGAAGCGTGCTGACGCGTTGATCGTGGTGCGAGGGCACGACCATGTCGTAGGCCTTGGCGTTGACGGTGCCCGCCGGGTGCCACACGGCCGGGCCGCCCGGGCCCTGCGGATGTTCGACCCAGCCGCCAAAGCGCACCGGCCAGGCCACATCGGGCCGCGGGAATTCCCAGGGGGTGCCGTTTTCCAGCCAGGGGTCGGGATGCTCCACCTGGCGGCCGCCCTGGATGCTCTGCGCGAACATCCCGAACTCGTAGCGGATGCCGTAGCCGAAACTCGGCAGACCCAGGGCTGCCATCGAGTCGAGAAAACAGGCCGCCAGCCGCCCCAGGCCGCCGTTGCCCAGCGCAGCGTCGGGTTCCTGCCCCTGCAACTCTTCCAGCGTGCGCGCATGCGCCTGTGCCGCCTCGGCGGCGGGGCCTTCCAGGCCCAGGGCGGCCAGCGCATTGCCCAGCGTGCGGCCCATCAGGAACTCCATGGACAGGTAGACCACGCGCCGCGCCTTGGTGGCACGATCGGCGGCCGTGGTGGCCACCCAGCGGCGCGAAAGCTGTTCACGCGCCGCCAGCGACACGGCCTGCAGCAGGTCCGACGGCGAGGCTTCGACTGGCGCAACGCCGACGCTGTCGAGCAGGTGGCGCTCGACGGCGGCGCTCAGCGGCGAATCTGACGGGGTGCGGTTCGGGGTATCGTCCATGGCGTGTGTTGGGTTCGTGCGGGCACGCCAAATGCAAGCAAGTTTCCCGCCTGACCTGGGCCACCCTGATCCGCGCACTGTATCGCCGGAGGAGACATGAACACCTACGACCTCGCCCGCAACCTCGACCTGCCCAAACGCGCCGTGGCACTGGTGCTGGCCGGCGGCCGCGGCAGCCGGCTGAAGAACCTGACCGACCGCCGTGCCAAGCCGGCCGTCTATTTCGGCGGCAAGTTCCGCATCATCGATTTCGCGCTCAGCAACTGCCTGAACTCCGGCATCCGCCGCATCGGCGTCATCACGCAATACAAGAGCCACAGCCTGCTGCGCCACTTGCAGCGCGGCTGGGCGTTCATGCGGCCGGAGATGAACGAATTCGTCGACCTGCTGCCGGCCCAGCAGCGCGTGGACGAAGAAAGCTGGTACCGCGGCACCGCCGACGCCGTCTACCAGAACCAGGACATCGTGGCCGCCTATGGCGCCGACTACGTGGTGGTGCTCGCGGGCGACCATGTGTACAAGATGAACTACGCGCTGATGCTGGCCGACCACGTCGCGCACGGCCGCGAGGTCACCGTGGGCTGCATCGAGGTGCCGCGCGAGGAGGCCACGGCCTTCGGCGTGATGGCCATCGACGAGAAGCGGCGCATCCTCGATTTCGTCGAGAAGCCGGCCGATCCGCCCGCCATGCCCGGCAAGCCGGACCGTGCGCTGGCGAGCATGGGGATCTACATCTTCAACGCGCGCTACCTGTACCAGCAGCTCGAACGCGACATCGCCGACCCGGCGTCGAGCCACGACTTTGGCAAGGACATCATTCCCTACGCGGTGAAGAAGGGCAGCGCGGTGGCGCACCCCTTCGACCTCAGCTGCGTTGGCCAGCGCACGGGTCATGAACCCTATTGGCGCGACGTGGGCACGATCGATGCCTACTGGGACGCCAACATCGACCTCACCGCCACCGACCCGCTGCTGAACCTGTACGACACGCGTTGGCCGATCTGGACCTACCAGCCGCAGCTGCCGCCGGCCAAGTTCGTGCACAACGCCGACGACCGGCGCGGCATGGCCATCGAGTCCCTTGTCTCCGGCGGCTGCATCGTCAGCGGCAGCGTGTTCCGCTCGGTGCTGTTCTCCACGGTGCGCGTGCACTCCTACAGCCAGGTGCAGTGGTCGGTGCTGCTGCCGGGCGTGCAGGTGGGGCGCGGCGCGCGGCTGAACCGCGTCGTCGTGGACCGTGGCTGCACCATTCCGGACGGCATGGTGATCGGCGAGGACGCCGAGGCCGACGAGGCGCGCTTCCACCGCACCGAATCGGGCATCGTGCTCGTCACGCGCGAGATGCTGACACGGGCGGGCAGCGTGCAGGGCGCGATGCGGGAGGGCGATTGAAGGTCCTGCACGTCGCCGCCGAAGTCTTTCCGCTGGTCAAGACCGGTGGCCTGGCCGATGTGGTGGCCGCGCTGCCTCCGGCGCTGGCAGCGCGCGGGGCCGATGTGCGCCTGCTGCTGCCCGGCCACCCAGCGGTGCTGGATGCCGTGCGCCATGCGAAGCCGGTCTGCACGCTGGGCCCGTTGTTCGGCGCGCTGCGCGCCACGCTGCTGAAGGCGCGCATGCCGCGCACCGACCTGCCGGTGTACGTGATCGACGCGCCCTACCTCTACCGCCGCGACGGCAACCCCTACCTGGGCCCCGACGGCCTGGAGTGGCCCGACAACCTGCAGCGCTACGCGGCCCTGGGCTACGTGGCGGCGCACCTGGGTTTCGGCGAACTGGACGACACCTGGGCGCCTGACGTGCTGCACACCCACGACTGGCATGCCGCGATGACCAGCGCCTACGTGGCCGCGCACCCGGCCACCGGCGCTGCGTCGGTGTTCACCGTGCACAACCTGGCCTACCAGGGCCTGTTTCCGCACGACGACGCGCGCCTGCTGGGCCTGCATGCGCGCTTCATGCAGCCGGCCGGGCTGGAGTACCACGGCCAGCTGTGTTTCATGAAGGCGGGGCTGAAGTTTGCCGACCGCGTCAGCACCGTCAGCCCCGGCTATGCGCGCGAGATCGCCACGCCGGCCTTCGGCGCCGGGCTGGAGGGTGTCATCCAGAGCCGCGGCACCGACGTGGTGGGCATCCTCAACGGCATCGACGATGCGGTGTGGAACCCCGCCACCGACAGCGCGCTGGCCGCCGGCTATGCACCCGATGCCATGGCCGGCAAGGCCGCCTGCAAGGCGGCGCTGCAGGCCGAAGCGGGCCTGGGCGTGCGCCCCGACGCGCCGCTGTTCACCGTGGTCAGCCGGCTCACGTCGCAGAAGGGGCTGGACCTGGTGCTGGCCGTGCTGCCGGAACTGCTGCGTCACGGCGCGCAGCTGGTGGTGCAGGGGGAGGGCGACCCCTCGCTGGAATCAGCCTTCGCCATCGCCGCCCATGCGCACCCTGGGGCGGTGGCCCTGCACGTGGGCTACGACGAGGCCCGTGCGCACCGGCTCATCGCCGGCGCCGACATGATCCTGGTGCCGTCGCGCTTCGAGCCTTGCGGCTTGACCCAGCTCTACGGCCTGCGCTACGGCACGGTGCCGGTGGTGCGGCAGGTGGGTGGGCTGGCCGACACCGTGGCCGACGGCGTCACCGGCTTCTGCTTTGGCGAGGCCACCCCGTTTGCACTCCAGGGTGCGGTCGAGCGCGCCGTTTCCGTGTTCCGGGACCCTGTCCGCTGGTCGGCCGTGCAGCAGGCCGGCATGGCCCAGCACCTGGGCTGGGACGGCCCGGCGCAGGCCTATC
Source organism: Burkholderiaceae bacterium (assembly GCA_024235915.1). Taxonomy (GTDB): domain Bacteria; phylum Pseudomonadota; class Gammaproteobacteria; order Burkholderiales; family Burkholderiaceae_C; genus Rubrivivax. Next base: position 47,866 of record JACKLO010000012.1, read on the forward strand.
TGGCCCTGTACGACGACGCCTGCCGTGCCCGCCGCGAGCAGCCCCGTCTGCCACCGCCGCTTTGACGCCGCCAAACCCATGCCCCGTTTCGCCGCCAACATCAGCCTGATGTACGCCGAATGGCCGTTCGCCGACCGCTTCGCGGCCGCGGCCGACGACGGCTTCGAGGCCGTCGAGTGCCAGTTCCCCTACGACGTGCCCGCCGAGACACTGGCCCGGCGGCGCGAGGCGGCGGGTGTCGAACTGGTGTTGCTCAACGCACCGCCGGGGCCCGCAGGGGCACGGGGCATCGCCGCCGTGCCGGGGCAGGAAGCGGCCTTCCGCACCAGCCTGCTGGCGCAGGCCTTGCCCTACGCCCAGGCGTTGAACTGCCCGCGGGTGCACGTGATGTCGGGCTTCGTGGCCGAAGGCGGCGAGCGTGCCGACGTGCAGCCCACCTTGGTGGACAACCTGCGCTGGGCGGCCGAGCAGGCCGCCCGGGTCGGGGTGACGCTGCTGGTCGAGCCGCTCAATGGCCGCGACAACCCCGGCTATTTTCTGAACCGGCAGGACCACGGGCACGAGATCGTGGCCATGGTCGGGGCGGCGAACGTGGCGGTGCAGTTCGACCTCTACCACGCGCAGATCGTCGAAGGCGACCTCAGCGCCAAGCTGGCGCGCTACCTGGATCCGGCACACCCCACGAAGGTCGGCCACCTGCAGATCGCCGCCGTACCGGACCGTGGTGAACCCGACGCCGGTGAATTGGCCTGGGGCCACCTGTTCGCGCTCATCGACCAGTTGGGCTGGGGAGGCTGGGTGGGCGCCGAGTACCGCCCACGTGCCGGCACGCGCGCCGGGCTGGGCTGGTTCCAGCCCTGGCGCCGGCGCTGAGACTCGACGAACGCCTTACCAGCTGACTTCGCGCTCCGGCGTGGCGCTGATGCGGTGGATCGACAGGTCCGCGCCCTGGTACTCCTGCTCGCGGTCCAGCCGCAGGCCCAGCGTGGCCCGCAGCACGCCGTAGACGGCAAACCCGGCCACCAGCGCCCAGACGATGCCGGTGAGCGTGCCCAGCACCTGGGCACCGAAACTCACGCCGCCGCGGCCGCCCAGCGCCACCTGGCCGAAGAGGCCGGCCGCGAGGCTGCCCCAGGCGCCGCACAGGCCGTGCAGCGGCCAGACGCCCAGCACATCGTCGATGCGCCAGCGGTTCTGCGTCAGCGTGAACAGGCCGACGAACAGCGCACCGGCCACGGCGCCCACCACCAGCGCGCCGGCCGGGTGCATCACATCAGATCCCGCGCACACCGCCACCAAGCCGGCCAGCGGCCCGTTGTGCACGAAGCCCGGGTCGTTGCGGCCCAGCAGCGTGGCCGCCAGCGTGCCGCCGGCCATCGCCAGCAGCGAATTGACCGCCACCAGGCCGGAGATGTTCTCCAGGGTCTGCGCGCTCATCACGTTGAAGCCGAACCAGCCCACGGTGAGCACCCAGGCGCCCAGGGCCAGGAACGGGATGCTCGACGGCGGGTGGGCGCTGATGCCGCCGTCCTTGCGGTAGCGGTTGGCGCGCGGGCCCAGCAGCAGCACGGCGGCCAAGGCCACCCAGCCGCCGAAGGCGTGCACCACCAGGCTGCCGGCAAAGTCGTGGAAGGGCGCACCGGCGATGGATTCGATGGCCGCCTGCAGCCCGAAGCGGCTGCCCCAGACCGCGCCTTCCAGCAGCGGGTAGGCCACGCCCACCAGCACCGCCGTGGCGATCAGCTGCGGGCCGAAACGAGAGCGTTCCGCGATGCCGCCGGAGATGATGGCCGGGATGGCGGCGGCAAAGGTCAGCAGGAAGAAGAACTTGACGAGTTCATAGCCGTTCTTCGCCGCCAGGGACTCGGCGCCGACCATGAAGTCGACGCCATAGGCCACCGTGTAGCCGACGAAGAAGTACACGATGGTGGACACGGAGAAATCCACCAGGATCTTGACCAGCGCATTGACCTGGTTCTTCTGCCGCACCGTGCCCAGTTCCAGGAAGGCGAACCCGGCATGCATGGCCAGCACCATGATGGCGCCGAGCAGGATGAAGAGGGCGTCGGCCGCCGGCTTGAAGGTCTCCAAGGGTGTCTCCCGGTGCAGGGGCCCGGGCGATGCACCTGGGCGGTGAGTCTGCGCACCAGGAGAAGCAAGTCGTGTGCCGCGATGGTGCGACGCTGCTGCGCTGAAAACGCACTGCTTTCGTGCATTGGCGCGCCAATCTGGGGTGATGCGCACCGCAGTGGTTGGCGGAAGCGCGGCACCCCTTGGGCGTTTGTCGGTCCGTACTATGGCCGCATGACAAGCCTGCTTCTCCATCACCTGCTCACGCCCTTCGGGTTCGAAGGCGACCCGCACACGCGCCTGGTGCGGCATCAGGACAAGCGCTACGACGTCCTGGAACTCATCCGTGCCGGCCAGTTCGAGTTCTACCAGTCACTGCAGTCGCGGCCGGTGTTTCGCGGGGTGTCGCAGATCGTCGCCTTTGTGGGCCAGGAAGGCACGCATGCGCGGTTTTTGGGGATCTACCGGGTCGGGCGCGAGGAAGGCCCGGCCGACTGGCCGCTGCCGGACGGCTACATCTATCCGTCGATGTCCACTGCGCAGCATTTCCGCTACGAGCTGGTGCGCGATGACCGGTTCGACGGGTTGCGCAATCGGCTGGTCATCGATTGGGGCCTCGGGACGCGCAGCTGGGTCCAACACTATCGCGGCGGCGAGCGGCCTGTCATCGAATTGTTGCCCGCGGGGTATGTCCGGGAGTTCCCCGGCTACCTGCACGTCGTCCTGCGGCATGACGAACTGGTGGACATCATCCGCAACCCCGTGGCCCACCGCGCCTGGCATCGTGCCCTGGCCGGCGCCGCCGGGGTCTACCTAATTTTGGACACGCGCACGGGCCGGCAATACGTGGGGTCTGCCTACGGCGAATCCGGGCTGCTGGGGCGCTGGCGCACGTACAGCGAGTCTGTCCACGGCGGGAACGAGCAGCTCCGTGCGCTGGTGGCCGAGCGGCCTGACGTGGCCAGAGACCTTCAGTTCTCGATCCTGCAGACGGTGCCTGTGACGCTCCCCGCCAAGGAAGTCATCGGGCTGGAGGTGCTGCACAAGGTCAAGCTGGGCAGCCGCGCCCACGGGCTCAACAGCAACTGAGCTACGGTCTGGCTCCCTGCGATGATGACTTGTTTGTCGAATGCGTAGAGGGTTCGAAGCCGGCCCGAACGCTGGGCGATAGGCCATCGCAAACGCCAAAACTCGGTGTGTACGCCTTCTTCGCTGTCGTTGACATGCGCGGGCGGGCCGCCAGATGGGTCTCGCGGGCAGAATGCAGCGAGTCCCACGGGGAAACCAAGCGGTATCAATCGAGATTGATAGATGGACCAAGTCGAACAACAGTTTTTCAACGATCTTGAGAAGAAGCTCTGGACCTCGGCCGACAAGCTGCGCTCGAACCTGGACGCCGCCGTCTACAAGCACATCGCGCTCGGCCTGCTGTTCCTGAAGTACGTGTCTGACGCCTTCGAGGAGCGGCAGAAGGAACTGGACGCCCAGTTCCGCGACCCGGCCCACGACTACTACATGGACCCGGCGGACTACCCCGACGACTACGAAGGCAACGTGGCTGCCGAGCGCGAGGTGCGCGACTACTACACCGAGAAGAACGTCTTCTGGGTGCCGGTGGAGGCCCGCTGGCAGACCCTGGTGAACTGCGCTCAACTGCCGCCCAAGGCCCCGCTGCCGTGGAATAAGCCTGGCAAGGACGAGCTCGAGGAGATGCGCAGCGTGGGCTGGCTGATCGACAACGCCATGGAGGCGATCGAGCGCGAGAACGCCAAGCTCAAGAACGTGTTGAACAAGAACTTCGCCAGCACCGAGCTGGAATCCGCCAAGCTGGCCGACCTCATCGCCTTGTTCTCAGACACCAATTTCCACGCCACCGAATACAAGGGCCAGCCGCTGAATCTACAGGCCAAGGACATCCTGGGCCACATCTATGAATACTTCCTGGGCGAGTTTGCCCTGGCCGAGGGCAAGAAGGGCGGCCAGTACTACACGCCCAAGAGCATCGTCAGCCTCATCGTGAACATGCTGCAGCCCTTCAAGGGCCGGGTGTACGACCCGGCCATGGGCTCGGGCGGCTTCTTCGTGCAGAGCGAAGACTTCATCGCACAGCACGCCGGCAAGAGCACCAAGGGCGGCGGCAACAAGTCCAGCGGCCAGATCAGCGTGTATGGGCAGGAGAGCAACCCCACCACCTGGAAGCTGGCGGCCATGAACATGGCCATCCGCGGCATCGACTTCAACTTTGGCGGCGGGCCGGGCGACACGCTGCAGAACGACCTGCACCCCGACCTGCGCGCCGACTACGTGATGGCCAACCCGCCCTTCAACATGAAGGAGTGGTGGAGCGAGAAGCTTGCGAATGACCCGCGCTGGCTGCCCGGCTGCACGCCGCCGCAGGGCAACGCCAACTTCGCCTGGCTGCAGCACATGCTGTACCACCTGGCGCCCACCGGCAGCCTGGCCCTGCTGCTGGCCAATGGCTCGATGAGCAGCAACACCAACGGCGAAGGCGAGATCCGCAAGCGGCTGGTGGAAGACGACTTCGTGGAATGCATGGTGGCCTTGCCCGGCCAGCTGTTCACCAACACGCAGATTCCGGCCTGCATCTGGTTCCTCACCCGCGACAAGGCCAACGGCTTCAACCTGAACAAGAAGAAGCGCGACCGGCGCGGGCAGTTCCTGTTCATCGATGCGCGCCAGATGGGCTACATGAAGGATCGCGTGCTGCGCGACTTCACCCAGGCCGACATCCAGAAGGTGGCCGACACCTTCCATGCCTGGCAGCAGGGGGTGGGCTATGAAGACGTGAAGGGCTTCTGCTTTTCTGCCAGCCTGGATGACGTGCGCAAGCACGAGCACGTGCTGACCCCGGGGCGGTATGTGGGTGCTGAGGACCAGGCCGATGACGGCGAAGTGTTTGCCGACAAGATGGCACGGCTGACAGCGCAGCTGGCGGAGCAGTTTGAGGAGAGCGCGAAACTCGAGGACGAGATTAAGAAGAACTTGGCGGGGATGGGGTATGGCGCCTGAAGGCACCTGGCAGATTCGCGAACTCAAAGACTGCGCGACTTGGTACTCGGGTGGCACACCAAGTCGCGCGGTTGCCGCTTACTGGAATGGCGAGATTCCCTGGATAAGCGCGAAGAGTCTCGTCGATTTCTACGTCGGAGAGTCCGAGGAGTGTGTCACCGAGGAAGGCGCGCGCAATGGAACTCGAGTCGTTCCCAAGAACACGATTCTCTTCGTAGTTCGAGGCATGAGTCTCAAGAGCGAGTTCCGAATCGGGCTGACCACTCGTAGAGTCGCTTTCAATCAAGACCTCAAGGCTTTGGTGGCAAAGGACGGAATTAGCGCGACATTTCTCGCCTACGCTATCCGCGCGTGTACTGAACAGATCCTTGGGTTTGTCGGCGAGGCCGGGCACGGCACTGGGGTTCTGCCAACGGACCGGATGCAATCGTTGGCGATCGCGCTACCTGCATATGAGTTGCAGGTGCAAATTGGCAGAGTGGCACAGGCTCTGGATTTCAAGATCGCCCTCAACCGCCGCATCAACCAAACCCTCGAAGCCATGGCGCAAGCCATCTTCAAGTCGTGGTTTGTGGACTTCGACCCCGTCAAAGCCAAGATCGCCGCCAAGGCCGAAGGCCGCGACCCGCTGCGCGCGGCGATGAGCGCCATCAGCGGCAAGACTGACGCCGAACTCGATGCACTGCCGCCCGAGCAACACGCCCAGCTCGCCACCACCGCTGCGCTGTTTCCGGATGAGATCGAAGAGTCAGAGTTGGGGGAGATTCCGAAGGGGTGGATGAGTTCAACGTTGGGAGGGCTCTGCAGGACTTATGGCGGTCTGATTCAAACTGGCCCATTCGGCAGTCAACTCCACGCTCATGACTACACAACAGAGGGAATTCCTGTGGTCATGCCGCAGGACCTGTCTGGGCGACGAATCTGCATCGACAAGGTCGCTCGGGTTGATGAGTCTGACGCTAAGCGGCTGCATCGACACCGCCTACAAGCTGGGGACATCGTCTTCAGCCGACGCGGCGATGTCGGCAGACATGCGCTGGTAACGCCAAGAGAGTTTGGCTGGCTCTGTGGAACCGGCTGCCTTCTGGTTCGGCCAAGCACCGAGGCAAAGATCTCGGCATATGTCTCCTGCGCTTTGGCGCAAGCTGAGTCGCTGGAATGGCTGACGCGCCATGCGGTAGGCGCAACCATGCCGAACCTGAACACGACGATTCTTTCCAACTTGCCGATTGTTCTTCCACCTTCAGCCGTGTTGACCGGTCTTCAGGATCGGTTGGATGCGATGGAGGCAACAAAGAACTTGTTCGTTGGCGAAACGGAAATCTTGGCAGAGCTGCGCGACACGCTGTTGCCCAAACTCCTCTCCGGAGAACTGTCTCTCTCTACCCGCGAGGCCGAGGCGATCGCATGATCGATCTGCACTTGATTGAAGCGCTGGCACTGCCCGAGAGGCGGTCGCGCTGGAACGCAAGCTGGGCGGCTTAGGAGAACAGAAGTGACGATCACGCCCGCGCAAATCGACATCTGGCGCACCAGCGCAGGCGAGACGCCGAACCTGGAGTTCAAGGAGGCCCGCAACCAGTACGACACCACCAAGCTGCGCCGCTACTGCGTGGCCATCGCCAACGAAGGCGGCGGCTACCTGGTGCTGGGTGTGGCTGACAAGCCGCCGCGGCCCGTGGTGGGCAGTGCCGCCTTTCCCAACACGCAGGACCTGGCCGAGAAGCTGTTCAGCTGGTTGGGGTTTCGGGTGGAGGTGGAGGCGGTGGACCATCCTCAGGGCCGGGTGGTGGTGTGCAGCATCCCTGGGCGGCCGAAGGGCACGGCCTACCACCACGAAGGTGCGTACCTGATGCGCTCGGGGGAAGAGCTGGTGCCGATGAGCGAGGACCAACTGCGCAAGATCTTCGCCGAGGGCGGGCCGAACTGGCTGGAAGTGCCGGCACTGCGGGACGTGTCGGCGCAAGATGTGGTGCAGTTGCTGGACACCCAGGCCTTCTTCGACCTGTTGCGCCTGCCCTACCCCACCGATCAGAAGGGCGTGCTGGCCCGCTTGCAGGCTGAACGCCTGATCGAGCCCAGCCCGGCGGGCTTTTGCATCCTGCGCATCGGCGCCGTGCTGCTGGCCAAGAACTTGAAGGATTTTGCCGATGTCAGCCGCAAGGCGGCGCGGGTGATCGTGTACGCCGGCGAATCCAAGTTGAAGACCTCGTCGGACATCACCGGCGAAAGGGGCTACGCCGTGGGCTTCACGGGCCTGATGCGCTACGTGATGGGCAAGCTGCCGCAGAACGAGGTGATCGAGGACGCCCTGCGCAAGGAAGTGAAACTGGTGCCTGAGGTGGTGGTTCGCGAGCTGCTGGCCAACGCGCTGATTCACCAGGACTTCGAGATCGGCGGTGCGTCACCCGTGGTGGAGGTGTTCAGCAACCGCGTCGAGATCTCCAACCCTGGCGAGCCCGTCGTGCCGGTCGACCGCTTCATCGACGGCTATCTGTCGCGCAACGAGCGGCTGGCCGACCTGATGCGACGCTTCGGCATCTGCGAAGAGAAGAGCAGCGGCATCGACCGCGTGGTGGAAGCAGCGGAGCTGATGCAGTTGCCGGCACCGGAGTTTCTGACCAGCCATCGCCGCACGATCGTGGTGATCTACGGCCCGCGCTCGTTCCGCGAGATGAACGGCAGCGACCGTGTGCGCGCCTGCTACCAGCACTGCGTGTTGCAGTACGTGCTGCGCAAGCAGATGACGAACCAGACGCTGCGTGAGCGGTTTGGCCTGGCAGAAGGCAGCAGCAACACGGTGTCGCAGATCATCACCGCGACGATCGAGCAGGGCCTGGTGAAGAACGACCCCAACGCGCCGGAATCGCGGCGCTACGCCCGGTACATCCCGGCCTGGGCCTGATGGCATTTCAGCGCAGCCAGCCCGCGGCGCCAGCACTGAGGTTAAGCGGTTGATTTATATGAATTTTTTCATTTCATCGCAAACCGGGGCTGGCTCATGCTGAACGAACAACAGCTCGAAGACCAGTGCATCGCCTGGTTTCAGCACGCCGGCTGGCGCTACGCCCTCGGCCCGGACATCGCCCCGGAAGGCATGCAAGCCGAGCGGGCCGACTACCGGCAGGTGGTGTTGCGCGACCGGCTGTTGGCCGCGCTGGCGCGCATCAACCCGCACATCCCGGCCGCGGCGCTGGAAGAAGCCGCACAGGCCTTGCTGCGGGTGAGCGAGCCGCTGGCGGTGGTGCGCAACCAGGCCGTGCACCGCCTGCTGGTGGGTGGCGTGGAGGTGGCGTTTGCAAAGCCTGGCGGCGAGGGCAAGACCACCGATCTGGCCAGCCTGATCGACTTCAACAACCCGGCGAACAACGAGTTTCTGGTGGTGAACCAGTTCACCGTGCAGGGCAGCAAGCAGCCGCTGCGGCCCGATCTGGTGGCCTTCATCAACGGCCTGCCGGTGGCCGTGATCGAGCTGAAGAACCCGGCCAACGAGCAGGTGGACATCTGGGACGCCTTCAACCAACTGCAGACCTACAAGGCTGAAGCGGCCGACCTGTTCAACTGCAACGTGGCACTGGTGGTCAGCGACGGCTTCACGGCCCGCGTGGGCTCATTGACGGCTGACGCCGAGCGCATGCTGCCCTGGCGCACCATCGCCAGCGAGGGCGACCGGCCCCAGCTGCAGATGGAGCTGGAAACGCTGGTACGCGGCTTCTTCAGGCCCGAACTGCTGCTGGACTACCTGCGCCACTTTGTGCTGTTTGAGCAGGACGGTGACATCCTCATCAAGAAGGTGGCGGGCTACCACCAGTTCCACGCGGTGCGTGAGGCGGTCGCCGCCACGGTGATTGCCGCACAGGAAGCCGACAAGGGCCTGCTGGAGGTGCGAGAAGACCGCGCCACCTGGGGCAAGCAGGTGCAGCCGGGCTCGCGCAAGGCGGGCGTGGTGTGGCACACCCAGGGTTCGGGCAAGAGCATCACCATGGCCTGCTACGCCGGCAAGCTGTTGCAGCAGCCAGCCATGAAGAACCCGACGCTGGTGGTGGTGACCGACCGCAATGATCTGGACGGCCAGCTGTTCGGCACCTTCTGCGCGGCCAGTGACTTGCTGAAGACCACGCCGCTGCAAGCCACGGGCCGCGATGAGCTGCGCGACATGCTGGCCTCGCGTCAGGCCGGCGGGGTCATCTTCACCACGGTGCAGAAGTTCGCGCTGCTGGAGGGTGAGGACGCGCACCCCGAGCTTTCGGCCCGCACCAACATCGTGGTGATGTCGGACGAGGCCCACCGCAGCCAGTACGGCATGAACGGGCGGTTGGACACCAAGACCGGCAAGTACGTGTTCGGCTTTGCCAAGCACATGCGCGATGCGCTGAAGAACGCCACCTTCATCGGCTTCACCGGCACGCCCATCGCGCTGGAAGACAAGGACACCCGCGCGGTATTCGGCGACTATGTCAGCATCTACGACATCCAGGACGCCGTGGACGACGGCGCCACGGTGCCCATCTACTACGAAAGCCGCCTGGCCAAACTGGACGTGAACCAGGCCGAGATCGACGCGCTGAATGCGCAGGTCGATGAGGTGGTGGAAGACGAAGAAGACCTTGCCAGCCGCGAGAAGACCAAAAGCGAATGGGCGGCGCTGGAAAAGCTGGTGGGCGCCGACCCGCGGCTGCAGCAGGTAGCCAAGGACCTAGTGCAGCACTTCGAGGCGCGCATCAGCACCATCGACGGTAAAGCCATGATCGTGTGCATGAGCCGCGAGATCTGCGTGCGGCTCTACAACGCCATCACCGCGCTGCGGCCTGGCTGGCACAGCGACGACCCGGCCGAAGGTGCCATCAAGGTGGTGATGACCGCGTCATCGGCCGACAAGGCGCTGCTGCAACCCCACCGCTATACCCATGCGGTGAAGAAGTCGCTGGAGAAGCGGTTCAAGAACCCGGCAGACCCCTTGAAGGTGGTGATCGTGCGCGACATGTGGCTGACGGGCTTTGACGCCCCCTGCTGCCACACCATGTATGTGGACAAGCCCATGAAGGGCCACAACCTGATGCAGGCGATCGCCCGAGTGAACCGGGTGTTCAAGAACAAGCCCGGCGGCCTGGTGGTGGACTACATCGGCATTGCCAACGAGTTGAAGGCGGCGCTGAAGACTTACACCGATGCCAAGGGCAAGGGCGACCCTGCACACAACGCCGCAGAGGCACTGGCCGTGCTGCTGGAAAAGATGGACATCGTGCGTGGCCTGATGCACGGCTTCGACTACAGCGCCTTTGAGACCCAGGCGTTGGCGCTGCTGGTGCCGGTGGCCAACCACCTGCTTGGCCTGAAGGACGGCAAGCAACGCTTTCTGGACGTGATGACGGCAGTCAGCAAGGCCTTCTCGCTGTGCGGCACGCTGGACGAGGCGGTGGCGCTACGCAAGGAAATCGCCTTCTTCGCGGCTGTGAAGGCGGCCATCAACAAGTTCACCACGGTGGACAAGAAGCGCACCGCCGAGGACAAGAACAGCGCGCTCAAGCAGATACTGGACAACGCCATCGTGGCAGACGGGGTGTCAGACATCTTTGCCCTTGCCGGGCTCGACAAGCCCAACATCGGCCTGCTGTCCGACGAATTCCTGGAAGATGTGCGGCAGATGAAGAGCCGCAATCTGGCTGTGGAGCTGCTGGAGAAGCTGCTGCGCGACGAGATCAAGGCCCGCGCACGCAACAACGTGTTGCAGGAGAAGAAGTACGGTGACCGGCTGCTGGAAACCCTGCGCCAGTACCACAACCGTGCGATCGAGACAGCCCAGGTGATCGAAGAGCTGATTGCCATGGCCAAGGAATTCCAGGCGACCCTCGAACGCGAGGCCTTACTGGGGCTTGGTCACGACGAGATCGCCTTCTACGACGCGCTGGCCAACAACGAAAGTGCCGTACTGGAGCTGGGTGACGAGGTCCTCAAGAGGATTGCCGTCGAGATCACTGAAAAGCTGCGCGCCAGCACCACGGTGGACTGGCAGGTGAGAGACAGCGTTCGCGCCAAGCTGCGCATCCTGGTCAGGCGCACGCTGCAGCGGTGGAAGTACCCACCTGACCAGCAGGCTGACGCGGTGGAACTTGTGCTGAAGCAGGCGGAGACGCTATCGGATGCTTGGTCCAGGTGATCCGGCCACCGACTCTCGTCGACCGTTGGGTAGTGCCCGATTAACGCCTAGTTTGCCTGCCGGATGATGGCGAACGCAGCCGTATGAATATCGTCAGATCTTGGAGCGGGCTCTTCTTCAGCGTAGCCGATTCAAGCGCTCTGAAAATGATGGGCTGCATGATGGGTGCGGCCGCAAATCAAACGTAAGTTATTGATCTGTATGGACTCTTGGCGGAAGCGGTGAGATTCGAACTCACGGACGGTTGCCCGTCGCCGGTTTTCAAGACCGGTGCAATCGACCACTCTGCCACGCTTCCGAGGCTGCGGATTCTAGTGGCCCGGCCGCTGCGCCTGGGGGCATTCAACCTGGGTCACGTCCTGGCGACCGCCGTCCACCCGTACCGCGGTCAGCCGTCCGCCCCACAGGCAACCGGTGTCCAGGGCCAGCAGGTCGGGTCGCATGACCAGGCCCAGGGTGCTCCAGTGGCCGAACGCGATGGGCACACCGGCCGTGCGCCGGTGGGGGTGGTCGAACCAGGGCGCGAAACCGGGCGGCGCGGCGCCGGCACCGTCCTTGGTGGCGAACTCCAGCGTGCCATCGGCGGCGCAGAAGCGGATGCGCGTGAGCACGTTGACCACGTGCCGCCAGCGGTCCGGGCCCTGAAGGGTGGGGGCCCAGCGGTCCGGCTGGTTGCCGTACATCACCTGCAGGAAGTCGCCCAGGTCCGGGCCCGCCAGCAGCGATTCCACTTCGGCGGCCAGCAGCAAGGTCTCTTCCGCGCTCCAGGCGGGCACCACGCCAGCGTGCACGCACAGCCAGCCGGCATGGCGCAGCGCCAGACGCCGTGTGCGCAACCAGTCGAGCCAGCCGTCGCGGTCGGGGGCCTGCAGGATGGCGTCCAGCGTGTCGCTCCGGTGCGGCCGGCGCACGCCATGCGCCACGGCCAGCAGGTGCAGGTCATGGTTGCCGAGCAGACACTGCGCTGCGGCACCCAGGCTGCGCAGTCGCCGCAGCACCGCCAGCGAGTCCGGGCCGCGGTTGACCAGGTCGCCCAGCAGCACCACGGTGTCGCGGGAGGGGCTGAAGCCGATCTCGTCGAGCAGGCGGCCCAGGGCGGCGTCGCAGCCCTGCACGTCGCCGATCAGGTAGTCCATGGCGGGGATTCTGAGGGTGGCGCGACGCTGACCCGCGCAACCCACCCTGCGGTCACCACGCGATGTAGGCCCAGCCTTGCTCCTGCAGTTCCATCAGCACCGCAGCACCGACCTCTTCCACCTTCACGAAGTCGGCCATGTCGGCTGCCGTCCAGCCCAGGGTTTTCATGGTGTTGCCGCAGGCGATGTAGCGCACGCCATAGTTGCGGGCCTGGCTGCGGGCACGTTCACGCAGGGTTTCCGGCACTGGGCGGCGCGGCTGCCGGGCCAGCAGGTGGATGCCGGGGCCGAAGGCGACGACGGCGACCGCCACGTTGTCCTCGTAGCGGCCGATCAGGGCGCCGATCGAGTTCAGGATGTGCTCGATGTGGTCGGCCTCGGCATGGTTGAGCTGGTAGACCACGCGGTGTTCCGGTGGGTCGCCGGGCATCCTGTCAGCGGCCGGTCGCGGGCTGGCAGGGCGGGAGGGTGTGGGCGTCGCCTGAGCCGAGGAACTCTGGGCCGTTGCGCCCGCCAGCGTGCCGAGCCCAAGGGCAGCGCGCCAGGCGGGCCAGGCGGACCATTGGCCCAACCAACGGCGTCTTGTCGCACGCATGCAGCAGGTCTCCCGTTCGTGGATGTCGGTGGAAAGTGTAGGGGCGCGCCGCCTGCCCAGCCCACGCCGGGCGGCTGGCGGACATTGCTGCTCTGTTAATCTCCGCCTCCCGCAACAGCTCCCGGCCTGCGGCGCCGGGGGGTCGATGGACATCGCGATACTGGTCTGCCTGATCCTGCTCAACGGCGCGTTCGCGATGGCGGAGATGGGGCTCACGGCGGCGCGCAAAGCGCGGCTGCAGGTGTTGATGGAGACCGGCGACGGCGGCGCGGCCGCGGCGCTGAAGCTGCACGAGGACCCCACGCGCTGGCTGTCGACGGTGCAGATCGGCATCACCTCGATCGGCCTGCTCAACGGCATCGTGGGCGAATCGGCGTTTGCCGGCCCGATCGGCGATTGGCTGGAACTGCGGCTCGGATTGACGGAGCAGGCCGCCGACATCGCGGCCACCGCCGGCGTGGTGGTGCTGATCACCTTCTGCACCATCATCTTCGGCGAACTGGTGCCCAAGCGCATCGGCCAGATGTTTCCGGAACTGGTGGCGCGGCTGTTCGCGCGGCCGATGGACCTGCTGTCCAAGGTCACCAAACCCTTCGTGTGGCTGCTGTCCGCTGCCACGCATGGCGTGCTCAAGCTGCTGGGGCTGGCCGGGCGCACGGCGTCGAGCGTGACCGAAGAGGAGATCGCGGCGCAGCTGGAAGAGGGCCTGGACGCCGGCGTGATCGAGGCGCAGGAGCACCAGATGGTGCGCAACGTCTTCCGTCTCGACGACCGCCAGATCGGCTCGATGATGATTCCGCGGGCCGAACTGGTGTGGCTGGACGTCAACGAGCCGGTCGAACAGCTGCTGGCGGAGATGGTGGAGCACGGGCATTCACGCTACCCGGTGTGCCGCGGTGGGTTGGACGACGTGATCGGTGTGGTCAGTGCGTCCGACTTGCTGGGCCCGCTGTCGCGCGGCGAGCCGCCCTCATTGCTGGCGCACCTGTCGCCACCGGTCTTCGTGCCTGAGACCCTCAGCGGCATGGAACTGGTGGAGCACTTCCGCCGCAACGACGTGGACCTGGTCTTCGTCGTCGACGAATACGGCGCCGTGCAGGGCCTGATCAGCGAGCGCGACCTGCTCGAGGCCATCGCCGGTGAACTGGGCGAGGCCTCGGCCGACGACGCCTGGGCCACACCCCGCACCGACGGCAGCTGGCTGATGGATGGCCTGATCCCGGCCCACGAACTGAAGGACCGCCTGGACCTGAAGGACCTGCCGGAGGAGGACCGCGGCCGCTACAACACGCTGGCTGGCATGATCATGCTCTTGCTGGGCCGCCTGCCGGCCACCGCCGACGCGGTGGAATGGGCCGGCTGGCGCTTCGAGGTCGTGGACCTCGACGGCAAGCGTGTCGACAAGGTGCTGGTCAGCCGCCTCACCGAACCCAACCCTCCCGAGACCCCATGATCATTCCTGCTCTCCACCGCCAGGCCCGTCCCGTCAACAGCAACGCCGACCGCCAGACCGCGGTGGGTCTGCCGGTGGCGTCTTGGTCGCACATGGCCGGCGTCAATGCCCTGTTCCTCACCGCGGCCGAGTGCATGCAGGCCGCCTGCGACTACCCCATCGTCTTCGTGAAGGCGGGTGACGATGGCCAAGGCGGCGTCGACTACGCACCCATCGCCGTCTTCGGCCTGTCGCCGGGCGAGAACCTCTATCTGCAGGATGGGGCCTGGCGTGCCCACCAGCTGCCGGCGCTGATGGCCAGCTACCCGTTCGCCATCGCGCGGGGAGAGCAGGGCCAGTTCGCTGTCTGTATCGACACTGCCTACGAAGGGCTGGCGGCACAAGGCGGCGAGCGCCTGTTCGACGACGCCGGTCAGCCCACGGAGTTCGCCCGCCGCGTCACCAGCGAGCTTGAAAAGCTGGAAGCGCAGATCCAGGGCACGCGTGCCGTGTCGCGACGCCTCGCCGAACTGGGCCTGCTGGCCGAGAAGCGCTTCGACGGCACCACACCCGATGGCCGCAAGGTCAGCGTCGACGGCTTCTTCATGGTCGATGAGGACAAGCTCAAGGCGCTGCCCGATGCCACGCTGCTGGAACTGCAGCGCAACGGCCTGATGAACCTGATCCAGGCGCACTGGGTGTCGCTGGGGCAGATGCGCAAGCTGCTGATGTGGCGCGGGGAGCGTCCGGCGTGACACCGGAGCCGGCCGATGCCCTGGACCGCGACCTCTACGACCAGCCCGGGCACCTGATCCGGCGTGCCCAGCAGATCGCGGTGTCGATGTTCCTCGATGCCGTGGGCCGCGACGTCACGCCGGTGCAGTACGCCGTGCTGCGCATGCTGCAGGAGCGCCCCGGCATCGACCAGGTCACGCTGGCGCGAGAGGTGGCGCTGGACACCTCCACCACCGCCGACCTGGCAGCGCGGCTGGAAGCCAAGGGCTGGGTCGAGCGCCGGCTGCTGCCGCGCCGTCAGCGCAGCCTGGTGCTGACGGCCGAAGGACAGGCGGTGCTGGCGCGGCTGATCCCCGGCATCCAGCAGCTCAACGACAGCATCCTGGAGCCGCTGTCGCCCGAGGAGCGTCAGCAGTTCATGGCGCTGCTGCGCAAGTTCGTGCGCATGAACAACGCGCAGAGCCGGGCACCGCTGCAGCCGGCGCGGCTCGAAGCCTAGGGTTTTCACGGGTATTGGTGCCCGGCTTGATCTCTATCATTCAGTACACTGAATGTCATTCGATGGTCTATCAAGATCGAAGGAGCCCTTCATGTCCGCAGCCCCGAGCACCCCCTTCGTCCGCAATGCCTGGTACGTGGCCGCCACGCCAGGCGAAATCGACGACAAGCCACTGGCACGCACCATCTGCGGCGAGCGCATCGTGTTCTACCGGGCCGAGGCTGGCAAGGTCGCGGCGCTGGAGGACTTCTGCCCGCACCGCGGGGCGCCGTTGTCATTGGGCAGGGTGGTGGAAGGCAAGCTGGTCTGCGGCTACCACGGCCTGGAGATGGGCTGCGATGGCAAGACCATCGCGATGCCGGGGCAGCGGGTGCGCGGCTTCCCGCCCATCCGCAGCTTTCCGGTGCTGGAGAAGCACGGCTTCGTCTGGGTCTGGACGGGTGATGCGGCGTTGGCCAGCGAGGACCTGTTGCCGAAGCTGCACTGGGCCGACGACCCCGAATGGGCATACGGCGGTGGTCTGTACCACGTGAAGGCCGACTACCGGCTGATGATCGACAACCTGATGGACCTGACGCACGAGACCTACGTGCACGCCACCAGCATCGGCCAGCCGGAGATCGACGAGACACCGTGCAAGACCACTGTGGAAGGCGACAACGCTGTCACCAGCCGCTTCATGAGCGACATCCCGGCGCCGCCGTTCTGGCGCATGGCCATGCGTGCCCATGGCCTGCCCGACGACCAGAAGGTGGACCGCTGGCAGATCTGCCGCTACACACCGCCCAGCCACGTGATGATCGAGGTGGGCGTGGCCCTGGCCGGCCACGGTGGCTACGAGGCGCCGAAGGACAAGAAGGTCTACAGCATCGTGGTCGACTTCATCACGCCCGAGACCGAAACCTCGATGTGGTACTTCTGGGGCATGGCGCGCAACTTCCGCGCTCAGGACAAGGCGCTGACGGCGCAGATCCGCGACGGGCAGGGCAAGATCTTCGCCGAGGACCTGGAGATGCTGGAACGCCAGCAGGCCAACCTGACGACCTGGCCCGAGCGCAAGCTGCTGATGCTCAACATCGACGCCGGCGGCGTGCAGGCGCGCAAGGTGATCGACCGGCTGGTGACTGCAGAAGCGCAGGCCCAGGCCGCCCCTGCCACGCCCTGACCGCTAGCATCGCGCCATGAACGCTCCCACCACCCTGAACGTGCGCGTCGTGCGCAAGGCTGTCGAGGCCGAGGACATCTGCAGCCTGGAACTGGCGGCGGTCGACGGCGGCCCGCTGCCGGCCTTCTCGGCAGGTTCGCACGTGGACGTGCAGTTACCCGGTGGCCTGACGCGCCAGTACTCGCTGTGCAACGACCCGGCTGAAACCCACCGCTACCTGCTGGGGGTGTTGAAGGACGCGGCCTCGCGCGGCGGCTCGCGTGCCGTGCACGAGAAGCTGCAGGAAGGCAGCGTGCTGCAGATCAGCCTGCCGAAGAACCACTTCGCCCTGGCGCACGACGCGCGGCGCCACCTGCTGCTGGCCGGTGGCATCGGCGTCACGCCCATCCTGTGCATGGCCGAGCGCCTGGCCCGCACCGGGGCGGCTTTCGAGATGCACTACGCCACGCGCTCGCGGGCGCGCACCGCGTTTGCAGACCGGATCGCCGCGTCGTCCTTCGCCGACCGCGTGCACTTCCACTTCGACGACGGCGACGCCGCGCAGAAGCTTGACATCGCGGCATTGCTGGGCACGCCGCGCGCCGGCGAGCATGTCTACGTCTGTGGGCCCAAGGGCTTCATGGACGCCGTGCTCGGCGCCGCCCGTGCGGCAGGCTGGCCCGAGGCGCAACTGCACTATGAGTTCTTCGGCGCCGAGGTGGCACCGTCGGCCGACGATGGCGCCTTCGAGGTGGTGCTGTCGAGTTCCGGCCGCGTGATCCCGGTGGCGGCCGACCAGACGGTGGTGCAGGCGCTGGACGCCGCCGGCGTGCTGGTGCCCACCTCCTGCGAGCAGGGCGTCTGCGGCACCTGCCTCACGCGTGTGCTCGAAGGCGAGTGCGACCACAAGGACATGTACCTCACCCCCGAGGAGCAGGCCGCCAACGACCAGTTCCTGCCCTGCTGCTCGCGCGCCAAATCGCCGCGGCTGGTGCTGGACCTCTGAGCCTGCCGCCCGCCGCGGCGCACGGCAGAATCACGACCGAATCAAGGAGACAACCCATGACCCAACGCACCACGCCCCCGTTCCGCGCCGACCACGTCGGCAGCTTCCTGCGCCCCAAGTACCTGCTCGACGCGCGGGACCAGTTCTTCAACCAGAAGAGCATCACCGCCGCGCAGCTGCGCGAGGTGGAGGACAAGGCGATCACCGAGATCGTGAAGTTCCAGCAGGACGTGGGCCTGCAGAGCATCACCGACGGCGAGTTCCGCCGCACCTACTTCCACATCGACTTCCTGGAGCAGCTCGGCGGCGTGAAGACCGACATCCCGGTGACCGTCAAGCGCCCGGACGGCACCGAGGAACTTGCGCCGCCGGTGATCCGCGTGGTCGACAAGGTGCGCCATGCCAAGGACATCCAGCGTGCCGATTTCGAGTACCTGAAGTCGCAGGTCGCGGCCGGCCTGACGCCGAAGGTCACGATCCCGTCGCCCACGATGCTGCACTTCCGCGGTGGCCGCGCCGGCATCAGCCGCGAGGCCTACCCGGAACTCGACCCGGTCTTCTACGACGACGTGGCCAAGGCCTATGGCGAGGAGCTGCAGAGCCTGTTCGACGCCGGCTGCCGCTACGTGCAGATGGACGACACCAACCTGGCCTACCTGTGCGACGAGAAGATGCGCGAAGCCGCCCGCCAGCGTGGTGACGACCCCAACGAGCTGCCGCACCGCTATGCGCAGTTCATCAACAAGGTGGTGGCGCACAAGCCCGCGGGCATGACGCTGGCCATGCACCTGTGCCGCGGCAACTTCAAGAGCACGCACGCGGCGGCTGGCAACTACGAGCCGGTGGCCGAGGCCCTGCTGTCGGAGATGAAGCTCGACGCCTTCTTCCTGGAATACGACGACGACCGCTCGGGCGACTTCAAGCCGCTGCGCTACCTGTCCAAGGACAAGATCGTCGTGCTCGGCCTGGTGACCACCAAGTTCGGCCAGATGGAGAGCAAGGACGCGCTCAAGCGCCGCATCGACGAGGCGTCGAAGTACGCCCCGCTGGACCAGCTCTGCCTGTCACCCCAGTGCGGCTTCAGCAGCACCGTGCACGGCAACAACATCGCGGTCGAGGACCAGCGCAACAAGCTGCGCCTGGTGATCGAGGTGGCCAACGAGGTCTGGGCCTGAGCCCAGCAGCGCCTCCACCGCGCGCGGGTCGCTGAGCGTGCGCACGCGGTCGTAGAGCACCTGCGCCTCGGGGAACCGGCGGCGCAGCAGGATCAGCCACTGCTTGAGCCGCCCGGCGCGGTGGCGCGGCGCCACGCGCGCCGACACGCTGCGCCAGAACGGCATCAGCAGGGCGTGTACGGCCACCCAGTCTGGCGCAGCGTATCCGCGCACCGCCCAGGCCAGGCCCGGGTCGGCCACCATGCCCCGGCCCAGCATCAGCGCATCGCAGCCACTCTCGGCCAGGCACTGCCAGGCGTCCTGCACGGTCCAGACCTCGCCGTTGGCGACCACCGGGATCGCCACCGCCTCGCGGATGTGACCGATGCGGTCCCAATAGGCGGGCGGGCGGTAGCCATCCACCTTCGTGCGGCCGTGCACCACCAGCTCACTCGCGCCGGCATCGGCGATGGCCCTTGCGTTTTCCAGCATGCGGCCATGGTCGCGGTGACCCAGGCGCATCTTGGCGCTCACTGGCATGGCAGCGGGCACGGCTCGACGCACCGCCGCCACGATGGCGTGCACCAACTCGGGCTCGTCCAGCAGCACCGCGCCGCCGCGGTGGCGGTTGACCACCGGCGCCGGGCAGCCGAAGTTCAGGTCCACGCCCGCCGGGCCCAGTTCGGCCAGGCGCGCGGCGTTGTCGGCCAGGCAGGCCGGGTCGCTGCCCAGCAACTGCGCACGCACCGGTGTGCCGGCCGGGGTGCATCCGCCGGTGTCCAGTTCAGGCACGATGCGGCGGAACACGCGTGCCGGCAGCAGCTGGTCGGTGACACGGATGAACTCCGACACGCACAGGTCCACGCCGCCGATGCGGGTGAGCGCGTCGCGCAGTGTGGCGTCCAGCAGGCCCTCCATGGGGGCCAGCAGCAAGCGGCGCGGCGACCGGTGTGGCGGGAACGGATGCGGCGCAGACATGGCGGGATTGTCGCCGCCGGTAGCATCACGCCTTTGGCCATGTGACCACTGGCCGTCAGCCCACACCGAAGCCATGACCGTAGAACTGAAGACCCCTGGCGCTCGCGCCGTGCCCATCCACGTGGTGGACCGTGCCAGCTTCGCCACCCACCTGCGCACGGCGCCAGCGGCCACCCAGCGCTGGTTGAAGGCCAGCGGTTTCCAGGGCGAGGCCGACCGCCATCTGCTGGTGCCCGAGGCCGATGGCAGCCTCAAGGAGGTGTGGGCGGGTGTGCCGGCTGCGGATTCGCCCTGGGTGCTCTCGGCGCTGCCCACCGCGCTGCCGCCGGGCACCTACCGCATTGCCGACGACGGGCTGGAGGTGCCCGCGGAAGCAGCTGCGCTGTCCTGGGAACTGGGGGGCTACACCTTCGACGCCTACAAGGCCACGCGCCGTGAGCCGGCTACGCTGCAACTGGCACCGGGTGTGGCGGCCGAGCGCGGCCTGATGCTCGCCACGGCCATCGCCTCGGTGCGCGACCTGGTCAACACCCCAGCCGAACACCTCGGCCCGGAAGAGCTTGGCGCTGGGGTCAAGCTGGTGGCGAAACAGCATGGCGCCAAGGTCAAGGAGACCGTGGGCGACGCGCTGCTGAAGGCCAACTTCCCGGCCATCCACGCCGTGGGCCGGGCGGCGGTGCGCGCGCCGCGCCTGATCGAGCTCACCTGGGGCAACCCCAAGCACCCGAAGCTCAGCATCGTCGGCAAGGGCGTGTGCTTCGACAGCGGCGGCCTGGACTTGAAGAGCGCAGACGGCATGCGCCTGATGAAGAAAGACATGGGCGGCGCGGCCAACGCGCTGGGCCTGGCGCAGATGGTGATGGCGTTAAAGCTGCCGGTGCGCCTGCAACTGCTGATCCCTGCGGTGGAAAACGCCGTGGCCGGCAACGCCTTCCGGCCGGGGGATGTGTTCAGGACACGCAGCGGCCTGCACATCGAGATTGGCAACACCGACGCCGAGGGGCGCGTGATCCTGTGCGACGCGCTGGCCTACGCCGCGGAGTCCAAGCCGGCGCTGATCATCGACCTGGCCACGCTCACCGGCGCGGCCCGCGTGGCGCTGGGCCCGGCCTTGCCGGCGCTGTTCTGCCGCGACACGGCCCTGGCGCGCGAGCTGATGGACAGCGGCCTGGCGCTGCAGGACCCGCTGTGGCACCTGCCGCTATGGGACGGTTACCACGCCGGCATCGAGAGCCCCATCGCCGACATCGTCAACACCGGCCGCAATGCGATGGGCGGTGCCATCAATGCAGCCTTGTTCCTGGCCGATTTCGTGCCGCGCGACCTGCCCTGGCTGCACATCGACCTGTTCAGCTGGAACGACCAGGCCCGCCCCGGGCGACCGGTGGGTGGTGAGGCGCAGACGCTGCGCACGCTGCTGCAGTGGCTGGAGCGGCGCTTCGGCTGAACCCGCCACCTGAAGGCGCATGACGGCAGGTCGACCGGGTGCTGCCCTGATGGGCAGCGCGAGGTCGGCCCACTAGGATCAACGCTCCCCCGACCGAGGCGCCCCATGACCGAACCGACCGAAGCCCCTGTCCTCGTGGCCACCCACGGCGCCACGCGCGTGATCACGCTCAACCGGCCCGCGGCTTTGAACAGCTTCACCGGTGCGATGCATGCGCTGCTGCTGCCGGCGCTGGACGACGCCGCCAACGACGCCTCGGTGCGCGCCGTCATCATCACCGGCGCGGGCCGTGGCTTCTGCGCCGGGCAGGACCTGAACGACGCCGACATGGGCAATGCCACCGACGGCCCGCCCGACGTCGGTGCCGTCATCGAGCGTCATTACCGCCCGCTGGCGCTGCGCATGCACAGCATGCCGGTGCCCGTGATCGCCGCGGTCAACGGCGTTGCCGCGGGTGCGGGGGCAAATTTCGCGCTGCTGGCGGATTTCGTGCTCGCCGCCCGCGGCGCCAGCTTCATCCAGGCCTTCTCGAAGATCGGTCTCGTGCCGGACTGCGGTGGCACCTGGCTGCTGCCACGCCTGGTGGGCCGCGCGCGTGCGCTGGGCCTGGCGATGACGGGCGAGAAGTTGCCGGCCGCGGAGGCGGAACGCATCGGCATGATCTGGCGCTGTGTGGACGACGCAGTGCTGATGGACGAGGCCCATGCGCTGGCGACGCGTCTGGCGGCGATGCCGGTGCATGCCATGGCGCAGACGCGCCGCATCATCGACGCCTCGGGCGATCTGTCCCTGCCCGATGCGCTGACGATGGAAGCCGATACGCAGCGTGACCTCGGCCGACGCCATGACTTTGCCGAGGGCGTGGCCGCTTTCCTGGCCAAGCGCGCACCGACCTTCACTGACCGTTGATCCTTCCGCACCCACCGATGAAGCTGCATCCTGCCGTTCTGGCGTTCGCCCTGGCGTTGAGCGCTGCCGCCCCTGACCTTGCCCTGGCGCAGACCCCTCCGGCCGCCGAGGCGCCCACGTTGCGGCCGGAGATCGCGCCGCCGCTGCAGGCGGCGCAGAAGGCGATCAACGACAAGGATTTCGCCGCCGCGCTGCAGCAGCTGCAGCTGGCGGAGCAGGTGGCCGGCCGAACGGCCTTCGAGACCTATGTGCTCGAACGTCTGCGCTTCCTGGCCGCGGCCGGCCAACGTGACACACCCGGGGCGTTGAAGGCGCTGGAGGCCGCATTGGCCACGGGCCAGGTGGAGCCGGACCTCAAGGCCGTGCTGATGGACCAGGCGTCCAATGCCGCCTACGCACTGAAGGACTACGGCAAGACGGTGCACTGGGCACGTCAGGCCCTGGACGCCGGCGCAACGGGCGACACGACGCGTCTGCGCCTGGCGCAAGCCCTGTACCTGCAAGGCCAGCATCCGCAGGCGGCACAGGCGCTGGCTGAACTGGCCACGCGTCAGCGCGCCGCAGGGCAGGCTCCAGCCGAATCCCAGCTGCGCCTGCAGGCCAGCAACCTGCTGAAGATGGGCGACGAAGCGGGTTACGCCGGCGTGCTGGAGGACTTGATCGCCGTGGCACCGAAGCCGGAGTTTTGGGCAGACCGCTTGTCGCGCCTGCTGCGCCAGCCAGGCTTCGACGAGGCCCTGACGATCGACCTGTTCCGGCTGAGCCGGCACGTGGGGGCGTTTGCCACCGCGGATGCCGACCTTGAGTACGCGGACCTGGCGTTGCGGGCCGGCTTCCCGGCCGAGGCGATGGCGGCGATCGAGGCTGGATTTGCGGCGGGTCGGTTGGGGCAGGGCGCCCAGACCGGCCAACACCAGGCCCTGCGCGACAAGGCCACCAAGGCGGCAGCCGCCGACGCCGCCGCTGGGGCGCCGGATGGCGTCGCCTTGCTGGCACGTGACCCGGCCCTTGCGCTGGCCGCCGGCTGGGCGCAGTTCACCGGCGGGCAGCGTGAGGCCGGCCTGGCCCTCATGCGGCAGGCGGTGCAGAAGGCGCCGCAGCCGAAACTTCAGCTGCGGCTGGCCGAGGCCCTGCGGTCTGCCGGCGATGCCCCGGGCGCGCAGGCAGCGCTCACGGCCGCGCGCGATGCCGCGGCCGCGGACGGCAGCAGCGATCTGGCGCGGTTGGCGCTGCTCAGCTTGAAGAAGCCCTGAGCTTGGCGATCGGCCTGCGGCGCCAGCCCGCCCTGCGCGCGCATCCAGCTGGGGATGCGGCGATGATGCAGGCGGTGACAGACAGGAGGAACCCGCCATGAACCCCTATGACCTCATCGATGCCTTTGACGCCCAGGCGCGTGCCGACGGTTTTGATCAGATCCTGGACCGTGACTGGGGGGGCGATGAAGTGGTGCCTGAACACACCCATCCGTTCGACGCCCGGGCCCTGCTGATCCGTGGCGACATGTGGCTGGACCACGGCGGCGCGAGCCGGCATCTGCGGCCCGGCGATGGCTTTGAACTGGCGGCGTTGACGCCGCATGCCGAGCGCTACGGCCCGCAGGGCGCCACTTACCGCGTGGCGCGCCGCCAACCTAGCGCTTGAGGCGCCCGCCCGGCCGAGGCACCCTCGGCAGAAACCTGCCGCTGTGTCGCTGGTAGGCGGCGTAGCCGTCGAACACTTCCAGCAGGGAGGCTTCTTCCACCGCCGACTTCAGCCACAGCACGCCTAGCAGCGCCAGCCAGGCGACGCCGCCAGCGGTTGAAATGACCCAGCCTGCGGCGCCTTCAGCCGCCATGCGTGCCGCCCCCAGGCCGAAGAGCAGCAATGCGCTGTACATCGGGTGCCGGACCCAGCGGTAGGGGCCGCGGTGCACGAACACCGCGCCGTCACGGGGTTGCGGCCGGATGTTGAAGTTTCCAGGCCGGTTGGTGCTCAGGGCCCACAGGCCCAGCACAGCCGGCCAGCAGCACAGCGGCGTCCAAGGTGGGCCACTGCGCCGGCACCAGCGCCAGGCCGGCCAGCACCGCCAGCAGGCCGAACTGCGCCGCCACGAGGGCCCCACCCAGCACCTTGGGGGCCTCAGCGCTTGCGCGCCACCAGGCCGATCAGCGCCGAGCGGCCGTGGTGGCCATTGCCTTCGCGGATGTCGGCCTCGTAGTCCTCCAGCGTGACGATGTCCATGCCGGCAAAGGCCTCGCGCAGCAGCGCCTCGGTGTACAGGTGCTCGATCTGCCCGGGGCCGCCGGTGCGGAATTCGAGCTGACGCGGCGTGTAGCCCTGCAGCAGCAACACGCCGCCGGGCTTCAGGCACTGCTGCAGACGGACAAACAGCCGCGTGCGCATGTCGGGGTCGGCAAACTGCACGAAGATCGCGGCCACCCCGTCGTAGTGGGCCACGGGCCACGGCCAGCCATCCACGTCGGCGACGCTGTAGTTCACCGCCACGCCGGCGTCGGTGGCCAGCGCACGCGCCTTCTGCACGCCGACCTCGGCGATGTCGAAGGCATCCACCAGCAAGCCCTGCTGCGCCAGCCAGACGCTGTTGCGACCCTCGCCGTCGGCCACGCAGAGCACGCGTGCACCAGCAGGCCAGGCGGCATGCGTCTGCAGCCAAGCATTCGGCGCACGGCCGAAGAGATAGTGCTCGCCGGCGCCAGCAAAGCGGCGGTTCCAGGTGTCGGCAGCGTCGGTGAAGGTGGTCATGGTCGTGCCTGTGCCGAGTTGACAGGGGCCTGCCACCAAGGGTCATCCAGGGGCAGCGGTGACGTGAGTGTGCCCAGGAAGGCGGTCAGCTGGCCCAACTGGTCGGCCGTCAGCTGCAGCGGCAGGATGTCGAAGTGCGGCCGGCTGGGGTGCTGGGCCGGGGCGTAGAAGGGCGGTTGCGGCCGGTTGTAGTGCGCCAGCACGTCGGCCAGCGTGGCCAGTTGACCGCCTTGCATGTAGGGCGCGGTGGCCGCCACGTTACGCAGGCTCGGTGTCTTGAACGCGCCCACCAGTTCCGGGCCCTGGGTCTTGAGGAAACGCATTTCTCCGCAATCGCGGTCGGCCTGGGCATCGCTATGGCGAGACAGGCAACTGAACGCACTGGCCTGCAACTGCCGCACACCCTCGGCCCGGCCCAGATCGACCCGGCTGCGGTCGGCCTCGGGCGCCCCGATGTTGTGGAACTCGTGGTTGGTGAACAGCGGCCCGTTGTGGCAGCTGACGCAGCGCGCCGCGCCGACAAACAGGCGCAGGCCGGCCACCTCGTCGGCCGACATGAGGCCCTTCACCGCGACCCCGTCGTCTCGCGCCAGCGCTTGCACGAACTGGTCGAAGCGTGCCGGCCGCAGGGCCAGGCGGCGCTGGTAGGCGGCCAATGCCTTGCCCGTCTGCGCAAACACCTGGTCGATGGCGTCGCGCTGCGCCACCGGCAGCGCCTGCCACGCGGCCTGGGCGGCTGCATCGCCGCGGGGCGACATCGGCGTGGCCAAGGTGGCCAGGTCCGGCAGGTTCGGCGTCGGCCCGAACACTGCGGCGAAGGTTGGACCCTGGGCTTGCAGCACGCGGCCGACCCACTGGCTGCGCGGCGTGGCCATCTCATCGGCGTGTTCGATCGGCCCCAGCGCCTGGGCCCAGAGGCTGTCGGCGCTGCCGTCCCAGTTCAGCCAGGGGCCGTGCGCCGCACCGAGCAGGCTGGGGGTGTGGCGGCGGGCCGTGCCGGCGGCCATGGCCAGCGGCAGGCCGTCGCTGAAATGGCGCGCGGGCTGGTGGCAGGTGGCACAGGCAAAACGCCCGCTGGCGCTGAGCGAGGCATCGAAGAACAGGCGCTGGCCCAGTTGGGCGGCGCGCGGGTCGTCGGCCCAGGCGTTGGACGGTGAGGGCGGTGGCGGCGGCAGGCGGTCCAGCGACAAGGTGCTCAGGAAGGCGCGGTCAGCCGCGGTGAACCGGTAGGCCTCTACATCTGCCGCTGGCGCCTGCGCCGAGGCTGCGCCGCACAGCGCTGCGGCACTCAGCGCGGGCGCCAACCAGCGCAGTACGCTCCACGCGATTCGAACAGGCAAGCGCAGGCGCATCGCGCTCAGAACACCAGGTTGAAGGCCACGTTGTCGGGCCCGGGCACCACACCGTCCGGGCCCGCGGCGGGGTGGATCTCGAACTGCATCACCCACCAGCCGTCCATCTGGAACTTCAGGCCGTCGACGCGGTAGACGCCCGGGGCGATCTCGCCGGTGACCCGCGGTTGCGTCGGCAGGCCATGCACGTGCCCGGGCATGTGCCCGCCGACCTCGATGCGTGCCCCTTGCACCGGCATACCCTGCAGATCGGCCACCAGCAGCCGCCAGCGGTGCAGGCGGTTCAGCGGCACCGCGGCGGCGCCGGTGGGAGACGCCGCGGCGCCGTCAGCGCCGGTGTCGACCTCGATGTGGGCCACGAAGCGCGCATCGCGCGACAGCTGGAACGAGCCGATGTCGAGGTCGCGTGGCGGGTTCTGCGATGCCAGCATCGGAAACTGCAGCGTGAAGGCTTCGTCCAGGGGCGCCGAGGCGGGCCGTGCCATCATTTCCGCCACGGCCGGCGGCATGTTCGGGTGCACGCTGCGCACGCGCGCGTTGTGTGCCATGCGCGGGTCCAGCGCCTGGCGCAGGTCGCTGTCCAGCGTCAGCGGTGCACTGTCACGCACCCACTGTGGCCAGCCGCTGCGCAGGCCCTGCGCAAACTGCGCAACGGCCTCGCGCCGGGCGGCATCGGCGCTGTCCCGCGCGTCGGCGCCCTGGCGTTGCAGCGCCTCCAGGCGCGCCATGTCCTCGGCTGCGACAGCGCCGGTGGTACCCGCAGGACGGCGGGACGCCAGCGCGCGCCGCAGGGCGGCCGCGCCGATGAGTGCCTGGCGGGACGTGGCGGTGAACTGAACGGCCGCGGCCAAGGCCTGGCGCCCAGCCGAGAACGCCGCCGCCACATCGCTGGTGGGGCCGGCGCTGTGGGCCGGCGCTTCGGGTGCAGCCACAGCGGCGGGCCATGCGGTGGTCAGCTCGCCAGCCATCAGCAGGCAGAGCGCCCCAGCCTGCCCGAGGCGCCAGCGCCTGTGGGGCAGGCGGCGCGCCAGCGTCACGGGAAGCGGATGCGCCAGGACTGCAGCGTGCCGGTCTGGCGCTTGCGGATGTCGCGCACGCGGAGCTGCCAGCTGCCTTCGGCGGCTTCGCTGCCGGCGTCGACCGTGTAGGTCTGCTGCAGGTTGTCGGCATTGCCGCCGCTGCGGTTGTGCAGGTTGCGCACGGTGCCGGCCGGTGAGATCAGGTCGACGATGAGCTGGCCAATGGCCGGGTGGGCGATGTCCACCGTGACCTCGAACGTGCCGGCCTGCCCGCCACGCGTCACTGCGATGGCACTCGTGGCGCCGGCGAGGTTGCGGTCGGGAATGGCCACTGGCGTGGTGTTCTCGAAGCTGCTGCCGCCGCCACCGCCGATGGCCGCCCAATCGGGCGCGACGACGAACAGGCCGCCGCCGATGTCGCTGAGCACGATGTTGCCGCTGCCGAACCAGACGTAGCTGCTCCAGGTGCCGGAGAACTGCGGCGCGTCGGAGCCCGGGATGGTGTCGAAGTGGGCCACCTCCGACAAGGTGCCGCTGCGCGCCGCCGACGCGTCCAGGATGCGCAGGCCAGCACGGTAGTTGGTCTCGAAGACGTAGCCGTCGCGGGTGTAGAGGTTGTGGTCGATGGCGGGCGTGGGGCCGGTGTAGCGTCCGATCTCCACCGGGCGGTCCAGGTCCGACAGGTCGAACAAGTAGGAGCGCGTGTTGTGGCCGTTACTGCTCTCGTCGAGTTCGTCGTTCACGATGATGGTGTCGTGCCGGCCGTCGAGGAACCAGCCCTGGTGCGTGTAGCGCACGCCGGTGTACCCGGTGCGCGACAGCATCTGCGGGTTGGCCTTGTTGCTGACGTCGACCACCGTCACTGTGTCCTCGTTGTAGGCGACGCAGATCTCGCGCCCGGTGTAGGCGGTGTCCGGCCCGTTGTAGACCACACACTGCGTGTCGTGCGTGTAGCCATCGGCCGAGAAGCAGCCGGCGAAGGCTGGCGCCTGCGGGCTGGACACGTCCACCATGTACAGCCCACCGCTGCAGCGGTTGCTGCCAACGATGTAGGCGAAGCCGGTGTCCTCGTTGATGGCGATGTTGTGCGCCGGCCCGAAGGTGCCGAGGTGCGCCGTTTCGCTGAGCGTGCCGCCAGGCGTCAGGCCGCGCAGCGTGCGCAGGTCGAAGACCTGCAGGCCATGGCTGGCGTTGCCGCCGCCATCGGCGACGATGAAGGCGTGGTCGGCGTAGACCTTGATGTCGCGCCACGAGTCGCTGCCGCCATTGTGCGACGGCAGGAAACCCAGCAGCACTGGCGCCGTGGGCACGCTGATGTCGACGAAGGCCGTCCCATGGGTGCGGCCGACGATGGCGATCTCGGCGCCTGTGAGCGGATCGGTCCAGCCCCAGATGTCGTTCAGGTTCTGCGTGCCGCCACCCAGCTGCGACTTGGGCATGAAGGCCCGCAGATCCACCTTGCTGCAGGGATAACCGTCGGCCAGGCCATCAGTGCAGGCGCCAGCCTGACTGGCGCTGGCACCACGCTGGCGGCGCAGCTGCGCGGCGCTGGCGCCTTCGTTGCTGTTGTCGAAGCGGAAGCCGTCCGCGAACATCGCACTGTGCGCGAAGGCCATGGGGCTGGCCAATCCGCAGGCAACTGACACGAGCAGTGCCAGGGCCAGCTTTCGAGGGGGACGTACACGGGCCATCGGCCTGCCTCCTTGGGTGTCGTGGCCGGCCTGCGCCGGCGTGGTGCGGCCGACTCTAGCAGCGTGATCGCGGGCTCGTGGCAGGGACCCCACGTTTGCTGGGCCGGCAAGTGCGCTGCTTCGGTGCTCGACTCGGGCCTGCCAGTGGTTTCGTCGTTCGGCCATCGCGCGTGTGCAGGCGGCCGCATCGGCGTCCTGCCCGGCCGCCGCTGCTGCGAGGGTGAAACGCCGGAGGCGTTCACCTGCGAGCGAAACGGCAGCCCGATCGGCATCGACGAACGGCGGGCAAGAAAAAACGGCCTGCACGCGAGTGCAGGCCGTTTTTTGCTTTCAGTTCTTTGGCTCCCCGACCTGGGCTCGAACCAGGGACCTACGGATTAACAGGCCAGATCGGCACACCACCTGACGCCAGCATACACCGGATGGCGGCTTGTCGGAAAGTATGGAATCGGCCGGACTGTGAACAGGCCAGCCGCAGCCTACTGCCGCAACGCCTCGCGCATCACCGCCAGCAGCCTGGCCAGCGTGACCCTGGCCACCAGCGCGTCGAAGAACTCGACGGCGGCGGCACACCGCTTGCGCAGGTCGTCGGCCAGCATGTCGTCGGCGCTGGCCAGCGCGGCGGTGGCCTCGGCAGCCGCGGCGCGGCCTTCAGGCACCAGCACTGCCACGGCATGCACCGCGGCGCGCAAGTCCACCAGCGCAGGCCCACGGCCCACCGGGTGGTCGACGGTTGCAAGGGCCGTCCAGGCGACGGCGCGCAGGTCACGCTGCATCGTCAGCGGCACGCCCACGAACGGCAACACGCGCAGCGGGCGGCGTGCCTGGCGTGGCGCTACTTGCGCGGCTGGGCCTTGTGCCACTCGTTGAAGATGTCGGTGCGCAGCGTGTCCGCGATGCGGCGCACGGCCAGGTGGTGGTCACGCTCGGCGTAGGCCAAGCGTGCCAGGCGGCGCTGCGTGGCCGCACACCAGACCTCTACGGCATCCAGCTCGCGCTGTACCGCCTCGGGCACCCATTCCGGCGCTGGCCTGGCAGGGAACGGCACGATGGTGGCGGCCATCAGCGCGTCATCAGCTGCGCCGCGATGCCCTCGGGCGCCGGCAGGTCAGCATCACGGCCCAGCCTGGCCAGGTCGCGTGCGGGATACAGCAGCGTTGCCGAACCAGCCCGCAGCATTTCCCTGGCGGTCTCGCCGTCGACAGCGAACGTGCCGCCTGGCGACACGAACCGCAGGCCAATGCGCACACCGCGCACGGCTTGCATGGGGAAGCCGGTATCTGTCACGGCTTGCCCAGGTGCACGCGCGCAGCGTGGGCAATGTGCCGCACGTTGGTCGGCCCGGTCAGGCCAGCGCGGCGCATTTCCTGCTCGCTCATGCGCTTGACCGTGGCCACTGCGTCGTCGTCGGCAGGCTTGGCACGGCCTGCCACCAGCAGCTCGTAGGCTTCAGCGTTGGGCAGGTCCAGCAACATACCGGCCAGCAGAACGACACGGCCACGGCCCAGGCACTTCTGGATGATCTTGATCTTCATGGGGTCCTTCAGGAAAAGGTGCCGAGTAGCTCCGAGGAGAACAACGGGCCGGATCGGCATCGCGCGCCCACCGCTGGAAGCGCGCCCGGTGCCTGAGGATTGCCGGCTGCAGCGGCAGGCTCCACCACAGCCGATCCGCCGAGGATCAGGTCTGCTCGACCAGCATGTCGATGTCGAACGGCCCAGCACCAGACAGGGCGACGTAGCAGCCACCGCGCAGGATCTTTCGGTGCATGCTGAACGCCGTGCGACCGGCCACCAGCGTGGTGGTGGGGTAGGCCACGCGCGCCGGATCGGCCGATGTCGCGTCGTAGACCGTGATGGTCCCGCCAGCACCGGCGATGCAGTCCCAGCCGGTGAACTCGCATTCACCGGAGAACAGCAGCCCGCTGGCCGTGATCTTGGTGAACTCCACCGCCTCACTGAGAGCCACCGAATAGCCATCGTGGTTGGAAAGCGCAATGCGGTCAAACGCCGTGGCCACCGTGCGCTGATCGGCCACCGGGTCATCAGCAGCGCGCACGGCGCCACCGGATGACAGCAGCGCCAAGGCCACCGGCTCATCCACGGTCGGCGTGGTGCCGGCCTCGTACAACACGCCGCCCACGGCGCGGTCGGCAATCATCTGCAGCTTCATGGCCAGGCCTCAGGTGATGTCGCGCACGACAGCGAAGGCCGCCGGCTGCGGCGCCAGGATGTCGACATCGGCCAGCAGCGTGACGCGGTGGGTGCCGCTCACGTCATAGCGCGGGTCCACCAGCAGGGACAGACCTTGCACCACCATGAACACGCGCGAGAAGTCGCCCACGATCAGGGTGTCGGACACGCACTGGCGGGAGGTGATGGCCGGGCGCTTGTCGATGGTGTCGCCGTCCCAGATCGCCGGGCCGGTGGCCTGCGCCGACACGGGCGTGGTGCCGGTGTCCGTGACCAGGCGCCGAGCACGTTCACCCAGCAGTTGACGCGCGCCAGTGCCACCCACCCAGGACAGCCGGTCGGGCCTGGCGCCAGCAGCGTGCACCGCGGCCAGGACCGACTGGATGCCACGCCATTCGAGGTCGGTGCCGTCCAGCTCGAGCGCCAGGCCGGAGAGATTGGCCACGCCGGTGGGCTCGTTGTAGTCGCCGCGGCCACTCAGCAGCGCCCAGTCGAAGCGGCTAAACAGCCACTGCAACGCGTCGCCGACGATCAGCTGGTTGGCGATGGCGCCACCTTGTTTGACCACTTTGCGTGAGACCTTGAAGGTGACGCCCACCGTGGCCGGGTTCGCCGTGGCGGCGCTGAAAACCAGATCGTCCTCGATGACATCGCCACCTTCACCGACGAAGCCCGCCAGCGTCACCTCGGGTGGGCCGGCGTCGGTGCCGTAGTTGCTGATCGAAGTCGAGACCGCTGGGATGGTTGGTGAACCGCCCTCAGTCCAGTCGATGATGCGCACGCCCAGCGCCGACGCATCGCTGAGGCCAGCCAGGGAAGTCTGCGGCAGGATGCGCGGCGCACCGGCCAGGTAACCGCCGGCAGACGCCACCCCCATGCTCAGGTCGCGCTGCTGCATCAGCAGGCCCAGCGGCAGCCTGGCGCAGTTGCCGGCATAGCCTTCGCGGTAGAAGCCGTCAGCAGCGGCACGGGTGGCGTCGACCATGGCCCGCGGCAGTTCGGCGGAGTAGTCCACCGGTTCCGGGTTGCCCAGCACGCCGATGGCGCGCAGCAGGTCGAAGGATTGCGCCGGCTGGCGGCTGGTGGTGCGGTTGGTGCTCATGCTGGCCATCGTGCCGTCCGCTGCGCGTGATGACACCGGGGTGGTGACACCACCGCGCACAACACCATCGAACGAACGCGCGACGCCAATCGTGGCGTCCGCCGGGATCGCCACGATGGACACTTCGTGCAACACCCAGCGCGTGACGACGACGGTGCCACTGCGGGACTGGTCCCGGTTGACGACGGTGTATCCGATGGACAGCTCACGGTGGCCACCGTCGACCATGGCGCGGGCTTCGCGGCCTTCGGCGGTGTCGAAGAACGTGAGCCGGCCACGTACCCGGGAGCCTTCGGCGCGGATGTCGTAGACCCGCCCGATCAGGCGTGTGCTGTCGTGGTGCAGCAGCAGCGGCAGACCATCGCCGGCGCGGCTCAGGTCGACGGCATCCGGCGTGCAGACCAGGACCTCGGTGTAGCCGCTGCGCGCATATGGCACGTCACTGGCCAGCGAAGCCTCGACGCCGCTGTCAGTTGCAGGCGCGTCGAAGTAGCGAAAGTGTGTGGGGTTCATCCGCCCATCGTGGCCGGGCGCCCACGTGATGACACCGGGGTGGTGACACCATCACCCGCGGGCACACTCCAGGCGCCAGCAGCGGCCCACGTTCGCGCGGCGGCCTTCCACGCGGAGCAGCCGGTACTGTCCCAGCGTGCCACCAGCGCGGTACAGGGCGCCGAGTGCATCGCCGGTGGCCTTGCCCTCAGCATCGCCGATCAGGCCGCGCTCGCGCAGGTCGGCCACCCACCAGGCACTGGTGCCAAAGGTCGACCAGGCGGCGGCCAGGATGGCGTGCAGGTCGACGGCGCGACCACGGTGCACCAGCTCGGCCAACAACCGCTCGCTGCGCTGCAGGGTGGACAGCGCAGCGTGCGCCAGGCGCGCGTCAAGGGCCGGCAGCATGCGATGCTGCCGGCGCAGCGTGCGGCGAGGTGGGCGCTGGGCTGGCGTCACGGCTCGGCCTCCGGCTCCGGCGCCTCGTCCGGTTCATCGTCGTCCAGCACCCTGGCCGTGACCAGCTCGGCCGTCTGCCGGACCCACTCATTGCGGGCCGACGCGATCACGGCCAGCACGCGCTCGATGGCGACGGGTGGCAGGTCGGGGCAGGCCTTGCGCACCTGACCAGGCAGGTGCTCGAAACGCTCGGCCACGGCCTGGCTGGCGGTGGCCAGGACCTCGGCCAGCATCGTG
This sequence comes from Burkholderiaceae bacterium, assembly GCA_024235915.1. Lineage (GTDB taxonomy): Bacteria > Pseudomonadota > Gammaproteobacteria > Burkholderiales > Burkholderiaceae_C > Rubrivivax. The sequence continues at coordinate 81,444 of JACKLO010000012.1, forward strand.
ATGGGGGCATAGCTGCCGCGGGCCACCGCGTTCTTGATCTCGATGCCCTCACGCTGCGCGCGTGCCAGCGCGGCGCGCTCGGTGGCCAGATCCAGGCCTCCAGGCTCGGCACCCAGCCGGCCGGCAGCCTGCTCGCGCAGGCGGTGGCAGTAGGCCAGCAGCGCCTCACCCAGCGTGCCGCCGGCCGGCAGGCGGCCATCGGCCACCGCGTGGCTGATCGCAGACGGATCGACGCCGACCATGCGGGCCAGAAGTACCTGCTTGAACTCATTGTCTAGGTTAATCAACATGACTTGACCCCTTAGGTAATAGCTATGAACAGTCCAGAATCGGGGCCCGAATGCACCCGTCTTCGGACCCCTGGACAGGACCCGATGGGGGGGCCGGTCACCGGCTGCCCCCTTGACCCGCCGGGGCAGGCTTGACCACCGCGGCATTGACCCTGCGCCGGATCGGCCCGGCCCACTCCACGGCCAGGCCCAGGTCGACGGCCAGGCGGTCGAAGGCAGTTCCGGCCGGGTCTGGCTCTGGCTCGAAGCCAGCGGCAAGCGACATCTCCAACTTCATCAGCTTGGCCGGCGTTAGGCGCCTGGCGTATCGACCAGCCATGGCCTCGGCGTCGGTTTCCCGTTTCCCGTCCCCTAAGGGGGGACGGGAAACGGGAAAGCCCGGGCGCTCAGTTCCCACGGTTTCCCGTGGGACAAAACGGGAAGGCGGGAAACTCATTCGGCGGCACCTTTGGGCATGTAGACCAGGCCCTGGACCTCGACCACCAGGCCGGCGATCTGCAGCTCTGTCAGGGCGGCATAGGCCCTGGACTTGCTCACACCTTGGGGTTCCAGGGCCTTCACCACCTGCGCGCGCCGCACGCCTTGATCCTGGCCACTGAGGTAGCCCATGACGGCCTGTTGCGATGCCGTCAGCTTGCGCGGTGCCGGCGTGCCGATGCCGACCTCCGACGCCACCACAGCGCACGATGTGACCGCGCCGCCCCACTGGTCGACGCCAAGCTCAACGGGAACCAGCTTGAATCCAAACGTCTCGCCCTTGCTGGCCAGGTCACGCTGCTTGGTGACCTTCGCGTGATGCGTGCGCGTGGCCTCGTCGACGGAGACCTCGATCTCGGTATCCAGCGCGGCCCGAAGTGATGAGTGCCCACGCGCTCCGCGGCTCAGGTCTTTGCCCATGTGGTGCACGAGTGCCACGTGGGCGCCGGTGGCCTCGCGCAGTCGGTCGCACCCACCGATCAGCCGGCCCATGTCCACCGCCGCGTTCTCGTCGCCGCCGGCCATGACGCGGGCCAGGGTGTCGATCACGATCAGGCCCAGCGGCTCGCCGACCTGCTGCTGGATCTGTCGCGCCGTGGCGATCAGCGCATCGATGTCGGCGCTGGGTTCCAGCAGGTTGAGGGATGCCGACACCATGGCCAGGCGATCGGCACGCCGGTCGAAGTGCCGGCCATCGGCCTGGAATCGTGCGCGCATCGTCGACGCCCCTTCGGCGGCCACGTACAGCACCGGCGCACGCTTCACGCGGCGCACACCCAGGAAGTCCACACCGTGGTCCAGGCACAGCGCTATGTGGGCCATCAGGAAGGACTTCCCGGAGTTGGACGGCCCGCACACGGCAGACAGCCCGCCGACCGTGAAAACGCCCTCGATCAACTGCTCGGGAACCTGCGCATCGTCGGGCAGCTCACGCGCCCACTCGATCGGTAGTCCGCTCTCCTTTGTCGGCGGCTGCACGATGGCGCGCAACTGCTCGATCAACTCCGACGCAGACCGCAGCGCCTGCTCGTCGCCGACACCACCACCAGCGGACACCGCGCGGCCCAGGGCCAGGGCTGCCGTCTGGATCTCGCGGCGCTGCGCCTTGTCGCGCACGATCTGCGCATAGCGCCCGGCGTTGCGCCCACTCGGTACTGACTGGGCCAGTTCGTTGAGGTAGACGAGGTTGATCAGCGCGGCATCGAAGCCCATGCCCTGCAGCTGCTCGCGCACCGTGTACACGTCGCCGGGCCGGCCTGTCGCCCGCAGCACCTGGATGGCAGTGAAGATGCGAGCGTGGTCAGCGTCCTCGAAGTCCTGCGCCCGTAGCGCCACGGCGTCCACAAGCGGCCCGGCGGTTTCAGGGTCGCCCAACAGCGCACCCAACACCGCCTGCTCGGCCTCGACACTGGCGATGACCGATAGGATGACAGGCGAGTCGCCACCCATCACCGGCCCCCCCGTCGATTCTTGGAACGGTGGCGCATGCCAGGCAGGCGCAGCGCTGGCCGTGGTTGCCGCACTTGGCCAGGGCGCGGCCACCGGCGCAGCGGTGGCGGGTAGGCGGGGGCCTGCATCAGGCACCCAGCAGCGCGGCGCGCTTCGCTCCAATCTCGACCACGGCCTGGTCGAACGCGTCGGCCACCAGCATCTTGCGGCCGGCAGGCGCGACGATGGCGCCGCGCCTCATCAGCTCGGTGCGGTTGCTGCGGATGAACCAGCGCAGGCTTTCGCTGCTCTGGAAGATGTGCTCGCGGCCTTGCAGGTAGTCCCGCGGCAGCATCAGATTCTTGGGGTCGAAGGCGCCGTGCATCACGTCGTGCACGGCAGTCATCGGCTTGTGGTCAGTGGACATGACAGCTCCAGGGTTGACGGGCGGTTGCAGCCACCCTGCAGCACCACAAGAGCGGCACTGCCCTTTCACTGTCGCCGGCCTACGCCTTCACCTACACCCCGTTTCTGGCACTCACGCCGATAGTGCCCGGCGTAGGCGAAACAACGTCCGCCGCGAGACTCCCAGCACCGCAGCCTGCGCATCGGGTTCCGTCATGCCGATGCCATCCATCAGTTGGAGTGCGGTTCGATAGATGCCGTGCTTCCACGCCACGCGGTTCTCGGCACTACCGATGCCCACTGTGCGCTTTGCGACAGTGAAGCCATGATCCGCGCCATCCAACACGTGCTGGCGGAACTCAGGCAGGTGTTCATCGCCTGGCCTGAAGTGCCACAAGGCCTTGTGCTCGAGTTCGCCGATCACCATGAGCGCGGCCACTTCGGCATTGAGCCCAAGCGTCAACACCAGCCGCATGAGCTCGAGGTCGGACCTCCCTCGACGGCGCGGCGGCCACGGCATCTCCTCATTCGCCGCCACCGTGAGGGGCTCCGTCCCAACGATGTAACGAAGCCCCTCACGCACGCCGACGCGATAGAACTCGTCGGCGTCGAAGCGCCAGGTCACCGCAGCTCGCCCATCACCCTGCACACCAGCGCCGACCGATGGCTGGCGGCCAGGTGCGAATACCGCCGCGTCATGCTGATCTGGCGGTGGCCCAGCAGGTCGCCGATTTCCAGCAGCGTGGCGCCGTTGGCGGCCAGCAGGCTGGCGCAACTGTGCCGCAGGTCATGGAAGCGGAAGGCGCGGATGCCAGCCACGCGCATGGCCTCTTTCCACTGCGGCTCGAACCCGAAAGCCTGCTTCGGCCGCCGGGGCGACTTGAAGATCAGCTCGGTGTCGGCTCCGCTGAACCGCTTGAGTTCCTCCACCACCGGCGGCGTCAGCGGCAACACCTTGGGGTCGCCGTTCTTCGTGGTGGCCACGTGCACCACACCCTGCGCCAGGTTCACGTCGGCCCAGCGCATGCCCAGCAGTTCCCCCTTGCGGGCGCCGGTGGTCAGCGCCATCAGGACCAGCAGGTACAGCCGCGGCCAGGTGGCCCGCCGGCAGGCGGCCAGCAGCCGCTCGCGCTCGTCGTCGCGCAGGAACCGCGTGCGGCCGCTCGTCTCCGGGTTGCGCTCCACGGCTCGGCACGGGTGCACCCAGCCTTTGGGCGCCACGCGGCGCTTGATGGCCCAGGTGAACACCGCGCCGATGCTCGCGCTGTAGCGGTTCAGCGTGGCCGGGCTGATCTGGCGGCGCTTGGCCTTGAAGATGGCGTTGCCGTAGGCGTCGCGGCCGGCGTAGTAGCGCGCCGGTTGCTCTTTCAGGGCCTCCAGGGCGGCGTGGATATGGTCGTCGGTCACGTCCTGCAGGGGCACCGTGCCGATCTGCGCGCGCCACCAGCCCAGCCGCTGCGGCCGGGTGTCGTCACGCCCGGCGTAACCGGCCATGTAGAAGTCGATGATGTCGGCCACCGGCAGGTGGCCGGCACGCATGGGGATGGTGCCGGCCACTGTCATTGAGGCATCTCCCGCGAGAAGGCCGGAACGAAGGTGCCGACGTAGGCATCCCTCCCCTTGAACTCCGGGCTCGCGAGCATCGCTGCCGCGAAGCTCTCGACTTCCTTGCGGTCCTCGCTGGCGTCGCCGAAGTAGCAGGCCAGCACCTTGAGCGCACCGCCGGGGTTCATCTTCAACCCGCAGCAAACCTTGTGGGCCGGGTCGCCCAACACCAGCTTGTCGATGATGACGATGTCGCTGTCGTGGAATCGTGCGTGGGCAATGTAGGGCAGCACTTCAGCTTCTGACACGCCCATGCGCTTGCAGAAGGCGCGCATGGAGCCGAAGCGGGTCGCCTCTACGGCCAGGTAGTAGATCGGGGCGGCGGCGCTCATTGCACATCCCCTGCCTTGAGCTTGGACTCGAAGGTGGCGATGCGCTCGCGGAAGGCCGGCGACAGCAGCCAGGTGTCGGCCTCGCCGATCACGCCAGCGCCGCCGAAGGCCTGCTCGGCACGCTCGGCGATGTAGCCCAGGTGGCAGGCTTTGCTGTAGGCACCGTCCAGAAGGGCGGACAGATCGCTGTCGCCGTTGCTGGACATGATCGCGCGGATCATCAGCCGCTGGAGGGTGTCCAGACCGGTGGCGAGTTCAGCGAACACCAGCTGTGCGGCGTCGCTCATGTTGGCCTGTTGCCCGTTGCTGCAACTCGGGGCGCCCGGCTTACCGGCGGACTTGTCGATCGTCGTCATCTGAGACCTTTCCTTCACGTGTCCGCCTTTTTCACCGGCGGACTAAGGTGAGGTGGTCTGCAAACGCCCGTCAACACTGGAGCTTTTGCCGTGCCGACAAGCCCTTAGGCTTGCCGGCACTCAGTTCTTTGGCTCCCCGACCTGGGCTCGAACCAGGGACCTACGGATTAACAGTCCGGCGCTCTACCGACTGAGCTATCGGGGAACTGAGCCCAAGAGTATAGCCTGAAAATCAGGGCTACGTCACTTCAGAGCGTGACGTTCAGCGCAGCGCGCCAATTGCGGGGCGCCAGCGGGTACAGGTAGGCGTGGCCGTACTGGTACGGCGTTTCCTTCCAGGCGCGGGCATCGGCCACGTTGTCCACGCCCAGGCGCCAGGTCCAGCGCCGGCCGTCGACGACGTGGGCATAACGCAGGCCCAGGTCCAGACGCGTCCAGCCGTCGGTGCCGATGCTGTTGTCCGGCAGCACCATGCGGTCGCCTTCGCGGCTCAGGAAGCCCAGCACGGCCAGGCCGGGCAGGGCGTCGACGTTCCACGCCGCCTGCAGCTTGACGCTGTGCGCCGGCACGTTGGTGGGCCGCAGGCCGTTGAGGGCGGGATTGCTGGCGCCTTCCAGGCGGGCGTGCAGCCACATCGCGCTGCCGCGCAGGTTCAGCGCGCCGGCCTGCCACTCCGCCTCGACCTCGAGACCGCGGTGGCGGGCGTCGCCGTCGGCGGACAGCGTGCAACGGTCCGCGTCGCTGCAGTTGTCGCCGGCCATGCCGGTGGATTGCAGGATCTCGTGCCACTGCGGCCGCTGGATGTCAAACCACGCCAGCTGCCAGCGCAGCGTGTCCAGGCGCTGCTTGAGGCCTAGCTCCGTCTGCCGGCTGATCAGCGCGGGCAGGGCCTGCCCGGCGTTGAGGTAGCGGCTTCGGTTGGGCGCCACTTCAGACTCCACGCCTTCACCCCAGCTGGCGTAGGCGGTGAGCGATGGCGTGGCCTGCCACGACACAGCGAGCCAGGGCGTGGTGAAGGATTGGTGATAGTCGGTGGCGCGGCTGCCATCGGTCCGCACGCTGGCCCGTTGCAGGCGGGTGTGGCGCAGGCCGGCCCAGAGCTGCCAGCGCCTGCCCAGTTCCACCCGGTCCTGCAGACGCCATTCGGTGCTGCGCTCGGTGAGGTTGGTGTTCTCGTCGGTCAATGCCGGGTCGGGCGGCAGCGCGGCCTGGCCGTCCAGCGTGCCGACGCCCACCCAGTTGTAGGCCTGGCGGCCCAGGCGCGCCGTGTAGCGTGTGGCCAGCAGGCCGGCGGTCCACTGGTGGGTGAAGCCGCCGATCGTGTGCCGACCCTGAATCGCCAGGTCGCCTGCGGTGCTGGTGCGCCGCTCGCCTTCGCTGCGGAAGTCGTAGAGGTCGAAGCTGCCGTCGCTGCAGTAGCGCGTGTAGTCGTCCTCGTTGCTGCAGCCGAAGGGGAAGGCGATGCGGTCATCGGTGCGCAGCCGCTGCTGCATGGCCTGCGCCGTGAACTGCAGATCTGGCGCCAGGTCGCGCGAGTAGCGCAGTGAACCGGTGCGTCCCTCGAACACCACCGGCAGTGACCAGGCCTGGTTGTTGAGGTTCAGGCGCGGGTCGATGTCGCTGGCATCCGGCAGCTGGTTGCCCAGCAGGCTGAAACCTGGCGTGCTGGGCTGGCTTTGGCGATTCAGCTCAACCTCGGCCTCCAAGGTCTCGGCCGCGCCCAACTGCCAGGTGGCGGCACCGGCCAGCAGGTGGGCGTGGCCCTGGCTGTCGCGGGTGGTCGGGTCCAGCCGAGTGGCGCTGGCATTGAACCGCCAGGCCAGGGCCGATTGCCGACGGCTGATGTCGGCGCTCAACGCCACCGTGCCCGGCTCGGTCCACTCGATGGCAGCAGCCGTCAGCGGCTGCGCCGTGGGGCGCTTGACCACCAGGTTCACCAGGCCGCCAGGCGCGCTGGTGCCGGCCTGGATGCCGCTGGTGCCCTTGAACAGTTCCAGCGCTGCCTTGTTGCCCGTGGGCAGGGCCGTCTGGGCGTTGATGGGCAGGCCGTCGCGACGATAGTTGAATCGGTTGTCCAGCGTGAAGCCGCGCACCGCCAACTGGCCCCAGTAACCCGGCGCGTTGTAGGCGTCGGTGAGGCCGGCGTCGAGCCGCGTGATGTCGCCCAGACCGCTGATGCCGGCGTCCTGCAACGCATCGGCTTCCAGCACGGTGGCGGAGAACGGTGCCTGCGACAAGGGCACGTCGCCGAACCCGGCGACGCCGGCAGAGCCGCTGCTGCGGCTGCCGGTGATGGTGACGGTCTGGACGGACTGCGCGAACGTGGTCGCGCAGCACAGGGCCGCCGCGGCGGCCAGAAGAGTGGGTCGTGAATTGCTCATCGTGTTTCCCAGCGACGAGCAGGTGGGCAAACACGGGGCAGGGTGGGTTCCATGGCGGAGCCAGCCTGCGATTCGAGCCTGCTTCCCTGCGCGAGGATTACCTCAATCAGGTTCAAAGGGACTTTCTCAGCCGGCCTGCCGATGCAGGCCAACACCCCTAGCGAGTCGCGATGATAGCGCGCACGAAAAAAAGGGCCCGCTGTGCGGGCCCTTCTGCAGACGACGCAGGACGAGATCAGTCGAAGACTGGCGTCTCCACGCCTAGCACCTTGTGCAGCTTGGGGCTGGTGGTGGTGTACTGCAGCAGCACACGCTTCTCCGGGAAGATGTACGGGCTGGCGCCGAAGGCGGCCAGCGCCGCTTCGTGGAAGCCCGAGAGGATCAGCTTTTTCTTGCCCGGGTAGGTGTTGACGTCGCCCACGGCGAAGATGCCGGGGATGCTGGTCTCGAACTTCTCGGTGTCGACGACGATCTGCTTGCGCTCCAGCGCCAGGCCCCATTCGGCGATCGGGCCGAGCTTGGGGCTGAGGCCGAAGAAGACCATCAGCACGTCCAGCGGCACCACACGGGTCACGCCGTCGCCGCCGGTGACCTTGACGCTGCTGAGCTTGCCGTCCGTGGTGTCGAAGCCGGTGACCTGGCCGACCATGAACTGCATCTCGTAGGCGTCGCACAGTTCCTTCATCTTCGCGACGCTGGCCGGCGCGGCCTTGAAGCCGTCGCGGCGGTGCAGCAGGATGACGCTCTCGGCCTTGTTCGGGCCTTCCTGGACGAAGTTCAGCGTCCAGTCCAGCGCCGAGTCGCCACCGCCGACGATGACGAGGTTCTTGCCCGCGAACTGCGCCGGGTTGCGCACGCGGTAGAACAGCTGCGTGTCATCGAACTGCTCGATGCCGTCGACCTTCAGCGTGCGCGGCTGGAACGAGCCCACGCCGCCGGCGACGAAGATGGTCTTGGTGATGAAGCGCGTGCCCTTGCTCGTTTCGACGTCGAAGCGGCCATCGTCGCGCTTGTTCACCACCGTGACCTCCTGGCCCAGGTGGAAGGTGGCGCCGAAGGGCTCGATCTGCTTGAGCAGGTTGTCGGTGAGCTCCTTGCCGGTGCACACCGGCACCGCCGGGATGTCGTAGATCGGCTTGTCGGGGTACAGCTCGATGCACTGGCCACCGGGGTAGGCCAGGCTGTCGATGATGTGGGCCTTGATCTCCAGCAGGCCGAGCTCGAAGACCTGGAACAGGCCCACGGGGCCGGCGCCGACGATGACGGCGTCGGTCTCGATGGGGCCACCAGCTCGGGCGCCCGTGGCTTGGGCGGTGTCGGTGACGGCGGGGGGAGCAGTGGGTTCCATGGGGTTCAGCGGACCAGCTGGTCGAGCTTGTCCTTCTTGTCTTTCCACTCGTCGGCGTCCGGCAGCGGGCCCTTGCGCTTGGTGATGCTGGGCCACTTGCGGGACAGGTCGGCGTTGAGCTTGATGAAGGCCATCTGGTCGGCCGGCACGTCTTCTTCCGGCAGGATGGCGTTGACCGGGCACTCGGGGATGCACACGGCGCAGTCGATGCACTCGTCGGGGTCGATGACGAGGAAGTTCGGGCCTTCGCGGAAGCAGTCCACGGGACACACGTCGACGCAGTCGGTGTACTTGCAGCGGATGCAGGATTCGAGGACGACGTGGGTCATGCGATGAACTCTGGAAGAACGTGGGTGCACCGGGCCCGAGCGGCCCGGCGGCGAAACACTCGATTTTATGCGGTGCGGGTTTGCACCGAATCTTGACCGCAATCAACCTGGGGGCGGATAGGCGCCCCGGTATCACGGTCGGCGCGGTGCTTGCCCACCGGGCGAGCCCCCGCGCCCACGGTCACCACCGTCGGGCGGCCGGCGTGCAGCAGGCTGGCGGCGCCCAGCGTGGCCGGCGTGTGGTCGCTGGCTCGCTGGTCTGGCCAGCCGGCAAGTGACACCACGCTCACGGGTGTGTCAGCGGCCCAGCCGGCGGCCAGCAAACGGCGGCCCAGCGCGCCCAGCTGGCGGCCGGCCATGTAGAAGACCTCGGTGTCCGCCTGCTGCGCGGCGCGCAGTTCGCCCTCGCGCGTCATGGCCGTGGACAGGGCCACGCTGCGGCCTTGGCCGCGTCGCGTGAGCGGGCGTTGCGTGTCGGCCGCGGCGGCCAGGGCGGCCGTGATGCCGGGCACCACCTCGGCGGCGACGCCGTGGGTGGCCAAGGCCTGCAGCTCTTCCTCCAGGCGGCCGAAGACGCTGGGGTCGCCGCCCTTGAGCCGCACCACGACCGCGTGCGTGCGCGCCATCGCCACCAGCAACGCGTCGATGGTGGCCTGGCCCGTGCTGTGGCGAAAGCCGCGCTTGCCCACGTCCACCCAGCGCGCCTGCGGCGCCAGGTCGCGCAGCGCCGGGTCGGTCAGGGCGTCGAACAGCACCACCTCGGCGCGCGCCAGCCAGCGGGCACCGCGCAGCGTGATCAGGTCGGCCGCGCCGGGGCCGGCACCGATGAAGACCACGGTGCCGGGTGTCGAACCGGTGGTCATGCCGACGCCACCTCGGGCCGCAGGTGCAGGCCGCATTCCTTGGCCGCACCCTGTTCCCACCACCAGCGGCCGGCGCGCGGGTCTTCCCCGGCCGACACGGCGCGCGTGCAGGGTGCGCAGCCGATGCTGGGGAACCACTGGTCGTGCAGGTCGTTGTAGGGCACGTCGTGGCGCTTCACGTATTCCCAGACGTCGGCCTCGGTCCAGTCGGCCAGCGGGTAGAACTTCTCGCGGCCGTCGTCCTCCAGCGCGTAGAAGGGCACATGACGGCGCTCCGCGGACTGCTCGCGGCGCAGGCCGGTGACCCAGGCGCTGCGGCCCTGCAGCAGGCGCTCCATGGGTTCGAGCTTGCGCATCGCGCAGCAGGCACGGCGCAGTTCCACGCTGTCGTACATCGCCCGCTCGCCATGGCGGCCGACGAAATGCACCACCGCCTCCTGCTGCGGGCGGAACACCTCCACCGCGATGCCGTAGTGCGCCTCGATGCGCGGGATCATCGCCAGCGTCTCGGCATGCAGGGCGCCGGTGTCCAGCGTGGCCACGGCCACGGGCAGCTTCAGGCGGGCCACCATGTCGGTCAGCACCATGCCTTCCACGCCCAGGCTGTTGGCCTGCACGATGCGGCCGGCATGGTCCTCGGCGGCTTCGCGCAGCAGGGCCTCGGCGTGCGCCACGCGCGCCTCGAACCCGCGCGTCTTGCGCGCCAGGCGTTGAACGATCGAGCTCATGCGTGCACGCTGCGGTGCGGATCCGCCTGATAGTGGCCGGGGAAGAAGCCCAGCGACCGGTCGGCGGCCGCCAGATCCTGTCCGGCCACCAGCTGCGCCGCGTCGAAACCGCAGCGGCGCAGCAGCGGCAGCATGTCCAGCATGACCTCGCCGGTGGCGATGATCTCTCCGGCGTACTTCAGCCGGCCGCGCAGCACCACGGCCTGCGAATAGGCGCGGCCGTCCACCCACTTCGGGAAGTGCAGGGCCACGGCGGGCGCCTGCCGCAGGGCGTCAGCCTGGGCTGCCACGTCGTCGGTGTTGGCCAGGGCCAGGGTGCTGGCCGGCAGGCTGTCGTCAGCGTTCAGGAATCGCATGTCGGTGTCCGGTCGATCAGGAGGTGGCCACGGCCGCGGTGGCGCGGCGGGCGGCGTCGGCGGCGGCGCGGAACGGTGGCACGCCCAGGCGGCGCACCACGTCGACGAAACGCTCGCCGGCCTGGCGCTCGCGGCGGTAGACGTCGATCAGCGCCTCCAGCACGTCCGGCACCTCGTCGGCCGCGAACGACGGGCCGATGACCTTGCCGGCCACGGCGGCACCACCGCGTGCGCTGCCGTCGGCACCGCCCAACGTCACCTGGTACCACTCGCTGCCGTCCTTGTCGACGCCGAGGATGCCGATGTGGCCGCTGTGGTGGTGGCCGCAGCTGTTGATGCAGCCGCTCAGGTGCAGGTCCACGTCGCCGATGTCGAGCTGCTCGTCCAGGTCCTCGAAACGTTCCTGGATGGCGGCGGCCACCGGGATCGAACGGGCATTGGCCAGCGCGCACAGGTCACCGCCCGGGCAGGCGATCATGTCGGTCAGCAGGCCGATGTTGGGCGTGGCGAAGCCCGCGTCTCGTGCCGCCGCCCACAAGGCCGGCAACTGGTCGTGGCGCACCCAGGGCAACAGCAGGTTCTGTTCGTGCGTGACGCGCAGTTCGCCGAGGCTGAAACGCTCGGCCAGGCCGGCGGCGTTGTCCATCTGCGCCGCCGTGACGTCGCCCGGCGGCAGCCCGGCGCGCTTGAGCGACAGCGTCACCGCACGGTAGCCGGCGACGCGGTGCGCGTGCACGTTGCGCTCCAGCCAGCGCAGGTAGGCCGGTGGCAGGTCCTCGCGCGGCGCCTGTTCGCCATGCGGCAGCTGTGCCGCGTCGCGCACGCCCGCCGGCTCGGTGAAGCTGGCGGCCACGCGCTCCAGCTCGGCGACCGGGATCGTCGGCGCGCCGTCGCCCAGCAGCTGCGCGTATTCGCGCTGCACATCGTCCGCGAAGCGCTGGCCCTCGGCCTTGACGAGGATCTTCAGCCGCGCCTTGTAGGCGTTGTCGCGCCGGCCGTGCAGGTTGTAGACGCGCACGATGGCCTCGATGAAGACCAGGATGTGCGCCCACGGCACGAAGGCTGCGACCTCGGTGGCGACGATGGGCGTGCGCCCCATGCCACCGCCGGCCAGCACGCGGAAGCCCACCGCACCCTCGGCGTTGCGCAACAGCTGCAGGCCGATGTCGTGCCAGGCGATGGCGGCGCGGTCCTCGCGGGCGCCGGTGACGGCGATCTTGAACTTGCGCGGCAGGAAGGCGAATTCCGGGTGCAGCGTGCTCCACTGGCGCAGCAGTTCGCAATAGGGCCGCGGGTCCACCACTTCGTCGGGCGCGATGCCGGCCAGGGCGTCGGTGGTGACGTTGCGGATGCAGTTGCCGCTGGTCTGGATGCCGTGCATGTCCACGTCGGCCAGCAGGTCCATGACGTCGGCCGCGCTGTCCAGCGGGATCCAGTTGAACTGCAGGTTCTGGCGGGTGGAAAAATGGCCGAAGCCGCCGCGTTCCGTCTGCGTGCCAGCATCCTGGTGGTCGTGTTCGCGGGCGATGCGTGCCAGCGTGCGCAGCTGGGGCGCCGACAGCACACCGTAGGGCACGGCCACGCGCAGCATCGGCGCGTGGCGCTGCACGTACCAGCCGTTCTGCAGGCGCAGCGGGCGGAATTGTTCTTCGCTGAGCGTGCCACGCTGCCAGCGTTCCAACTGGTCGCGGAACTGGGCGGCACGGGCGCGCACGAAGGCACGGTCGAAGTCGGTGGCGCGGTACATGGCCGGCAGGTTAGGCGGCCATCGTTATTTCTCAAACTACAAAGAAGTAGAGTGAATATTTCCAGAAGAGATATAGGTGGTTGGCTGATCGGCAGCGTCGCCGGTCTGGCAGGCTGCCAGACCGCGCCGCCGGTGGCACCTGTGGCGCCGCCACCGGTTGCCCCCAGCCCAGCCGTGGCGGCGTCACCGCCCCCGCCGCCGCCTCCTCCACCGCCCCCGCGCATCGGTCTGGCCCTGGGCGGCGGCGCCGCGCGGGGGTTTGCCCACATCGGCGTGATCCAGGTGCTCGACGAAGCTGGCATCCGGCCGGATCTGGCGGCCGGCACCTCCGCGGGCAGCCTGGTGGCCGCGCTGTGGGCCGCGGGCCACGACGGGCCCGCGCTGGGGCGCCTGGGCGCTTCGATGGCGGAATCCACCATTGCCGATTGGGGCTTCCCCGGCCGCGGCCTGCTGCGCGGTGACGCGCTGGCCCGCTACGTGCGCGACCAGACCGGGGGGCGGCCCATCGAAAGGCTGAACCGCCCGCTGGGCATCGTCGCCACCGACCTCGACAGCGGCGAGGCCGTGCTGTTCCGCCGCGGCGACACCGGGCTGGCCGTGCGGGCCTCCAGTGCAGTGCCGGCCATCTTCACGCCGGTGGCCATCGGCGGGCGCGAGTACGTGGACGGTGGCCTGGTGGCGCCGGTGCCGGTGAGCCAGGCCCGACAGATGGGCGCCGAGTTCGTGATCGCAGTCGACATCGGCGAGGCGCCGCAGGGTCAGCCCACGGGTGACCCGTTCCGCCTGCTGCTGCAGACCTTCTCGATCATGGGCCGTGGCCTCAGCCGGCACGAACTGCGGGGCGCCGACGTGGTCATCCGCCCGGCGCTGGACGGCGTGGCCGGCACCGACTTCGCGGCGCGACACCGGGCCATCGCGGCCGGCCGGGACGCGGCGCTGGCAGCGCTGCCGGCCTTGCGCCAGCGGCTGGCGGCCTTCCGGCGGCCGGAGCCCTGAAGCGCACGGGGGCCGCCCAAAGAAAACGGCCCGGGACAACCGGGCCGGAAGGGAACCGCTGGGGTTCCGAGGAGACAACCTTCCAGAGAGAGCCCGGGGGTCACCCGGGCACTGGCTCCGACCGGGCGTGGCCGCGAAAGTTCCGCGGGCGGCGCGCCGGGGTTGCCCTGGGCAGGCGATCAGGCCGCGCGGCGGGCCTTGGTGGCGGTCTGCGTGGCCTTGACGGCGGTGCTGGTCACGGCTTGGAAGTTGGCTTCGGCCACTTCGGCGGCTTGCTTGGCGGCCTTCTGCACGCTTTCGAAAGCGTTGTTGGCAGCGGCCACGGCCGACTTCACCAGGGCCACGGCGTTCTCGGTACCGGCCGGGGCGTTCTTCACGGCGGTGTCGACCACGGCCATGACCTTCTTCTGCGCGTCGACAAACTGGGCTTCAGCGACCTTGGTCACTTCGGCGTTGGTGCCGGCGGCGATGTCGTACAGGTGACGGCTGTAGGCGGCGGCCTTCTCGGCGCTCGGCTGCAGCATCGCGGCCTGGAGGGCCAGCAGTTCCTGCGCGTCCTTGACCGACAGCATGGCCTTGGTCGTGTCGGCGGCTTCGGTCAGGCTCGACTTGGCGACCTGCAGGTTCAGCTCGACGAGCTTTTCCACGCCTTCGAAAGCCTTGTTGGTCAGGCCGAAGAGGGTTTCAACGTTGGCCTTGTGGGCGGCCAGGACTTGTTCAGCTGTGAAGGGGGTCATCATGGGCTCCGTTCGTCAGGGTTCAGGAATCGGTATGCCCGCACTTCGTTCCGGGCATCTTTGCTGCACTGCAGCATGGAACGAAGTATAGGGGGCGCCCAGCGCATTGCAAGTCCTTTTTGTTGCGGTGCAACAAACTAGGGAGCGCACTCCAGTACGGGCCCCGGGGTGCGGCCCCCGATGCGCTCGCCAGCCAGGGCAGCGTGTATTCTGGCCACCGACCAAGGAGGGTGGGCATGCTGGTGTTGACATTGGTCGGCGGCGCTGAGCGCAGCGAAGGAAGGGCAACCACGGTGCAGGTGCCAGCCGGCCGCGCGCGATTCGTCATCGGCCGCGATCCGGCCTGCGACTGGGCGCTGCCGGATCGCACGCTGGCCCTGTCGGCGCGCCACTGCGAGATCGTGCGCAGCGAACAGGGCGTCGCGTTGCGCGACCTGTCCACCAATGGCACCTTCGTCAATCGGTCGCCGCAGCGCATGGAGGGCGAACACCGGCTGCGCGAAGGGGACCGGATCGAGGCCGGGCCCTATGTCATCGGTGTGTCGATGCGCGAAGCTGCCTCGTCACCCGCACCCGCACCCGCACCCGCACCCGCACCCGCACCCGCACCCGCACCCGCACCCGCACCGATCCTGGCCACGGCGAAAGCGCCCGTGCCGTCTTTGCCAGCCAGCGCCGCGGCCGGCAAGACTGTCGAAGACACCACGCCGCTGGTGATGCCGCTGGCCCGCGGCGGCGACCCCGCTGCGCAGCTGCAACCCGTCGCGGAGGATGACGATGCCTTGGGTCTGACGCGCATCCGTCCCGTGCCGTCGCCTGCGGGCAGCGCGGCCCCAGCGCGAGGTGGGGCTGCGCCCTCGATGCCAGCCGTGCCGTCGACGCCGCCCGTGGCCCCAGCGGCGGCAGAGGCTCCAGCGGCGACAGCGGTGGTGGAGCCGGCGGACGTCGCCGCCGCGAAGCCGCCTGCGTGGCCCAGGGAGACCAACGCCGCGCCGCCTTCGGCCGTGCCCGCCGATGCCCAGGTTCCTGCCAGCGGCGCGGTGGGGTTGGCGGCCACGCTGGGCTTCCCGGCCGAAGCGCTGGCCGGCCTGTCGGACGCCGAGCAGGCGGCTCGTGTGGGCGCACTGCTGCGCGCCGCGGTCGACCTGCTGCGCGCGCAACTGGCGCGCCAGGCCCGGGTGCGTGCGGCGCTGGGTTCCCGGCGTGCAGGGTCCTTATCGTCGCAGCGGTCACCGTTGCAGATGGCCCCTGATGCGAACCAGGCACTGCGCTGGTTGCTGGCCGGTGACCCGGTGGCGCTGCTCGGGCAGATTGCCGCGCAAATGGCCGAGCATGACGATCGTCTGCTGCGTGCGTTCGACGGCGCGGCCACGGGCCTCGCGGCTGACCTTGCACCGCAGTCCCTGGCGCGTGCCGTGCCGGGGGCTGACGCTGCGGCGCGTGAGGCGCTCTATGCCGCGCTCTGGCAGCGCCTGGGCCTGGCCGACGCTGGCGACGATTGGGAAGCGGGTCTGCGCGCCGCGGCCCGCCAGCACCTGGCCCGTGCCTACGACGACGGCGCGGCTTGACCGCGGGTGACCGGCGCCTTCAACAACCTTCGGCAGGAGCCTCCCGCATGGCCGACGACTTCTTCCAGTACAACGGGCCGGCGCCCGCACCTGAGCCCGAGCCGACCGCCGTGCCGGTGGCCCTGCCACGGCTGCTTGCCGAACTGGGCGACGCCGACTGGGCGCACCTGATCGGTTTCATGGCCCGGCGGCGCTACCCGGCCGGTGCGGTGATCGTGGCACCCGGGCAGGTGGCGCCGGCGCTGGTGTTCGTGGCCTCCGGTCGCCTGCGGGTGACGGTGCCGGGGCAGCGGCCGGAATCGCGGGGTGATGGTGAGGTGGCCGGCCTGCTCGGCTTCCTGGATGCGGCACCGGCGGCCGCCGAAGTGGTTGCCGAAACGGAAGTGGACCTGCTGATGCTCACGCCCCAGGCGCTGCAGCAGCTCGGCGCCTGGCAGCCGCGCATCGCGCTGGCCTTGCTGCGTGATCTTGCCGCCCAGGTGGCGCTGCGGCTGCGACGCCTGCAGCCCGCGGATTGAGCGGCCGAGCGACTGAAAGGCGGGCACCGATGGCCGAGACCGCGCCGCTGACCTTCTTTGCCAACTACACGCAGCGACGCCCGCGCGTGCCGCCCGCGGTGTGGTGGGGGTTGCGGGCGGCCGTGCTGCTGACCGTGCTGGCGCTCATCGGCGCCTTGCTGCTGGTGCCCTCCGTGGGATTGAGGCTGTTCTGGGGGCTGGCCGTGCCGGTGCTGCCAGCACTGCTGGTGGTGGCGCCAGGCCTTTGGCGCCAGGTCTGCCCGATGGCCACGCTCAACCAGGTGCCACGGCAGGCCGGGTTCAGCCGCGCCCGCGACTTGCCGCCGGTGCTGAAGACCTGGGCCTTCTCCGTGGCGCTGGTGCTGTTCGTCGGCGCCGTGGCGCTGCGGGCGCCGCTCTTCAATCACGACGGCACCGCCCTGGCCGTGGCGCTGGCCGCGGTGCTGCTGCTGGCGCTGGCGGGTGGCTGGTGGTTCAAGGGGCGCAGTGGGTGGTGTGGCACCTTCTGCCCGCTGGGGCCGATCCAGCGCGACTACGGCCAGGCGCCGCTGGTGGTGGTGCGCAACGGCTTCTGTGAGCCCTGCCTGGGCTGCCAGAAGAACTGCTACGACTTCAACCCGCGCGCCGCCGTCTTCAGCGACGTCTACGACGACGACCCGCGCTGGGCCGGACAGCGGCGGCTGTTCATCGGCCTGATGCCGGGGATGATCCTGGGCTACTTCCTGGGCGGTGCGGGCGCCCAGGCCACCGCGGCCGACAACGTGCTGGCACTGGCCGCGGGCGCGGCGGCGTCGGCCGGGGCCTACGCACTGGCCGTGGCCTTCGTCCCCACCACGCCGTACCGGATCTCGATGGCCTTCGGGGCCGTGGCGCTGGCCGTGTTCTACGCCTTCGCCGGGCCGGCGATCGTCAACACGCTGGGCTGGCTGGTCGGTGCGACGCCGGCAACGTGGCTGCTGGAAGCTGCGCGCGCGACAGGCTTGCTGCTGGCCCTGGTGCTGGCCTTGGGTGGCCTGCGCGCAGAAAGCCATTACCGCGAGGCGCAGGCAGCGCGCGCCAGGAAGCCGGCTGCGGTGCCGACGCACACCGACGAGACCCGCACCCAGATCGGAGGCGGCCGCGCACTGAAGGACCGGCTCGCTGGCCAGGGCGGCCAGCCCGAGGTCACCGACCGCGCCACCGGCATCGCCTTCCAGGTGGCGTCGGAGCAGACGTTGCTGGAGGCCATCGAGCACGCCGGCCTGAAGATCGCCTACGGGTGCCGCGCCGGGGTCTGCGGCGCCGACCCGGTGGCGGTCTGTGATGGCGGCGAACACCTGTCGCCACCGGATGACGACGAACTCGCCACCTTGCAGCGCCTGGGCCTGGAAGGCCGCGCGCGCCTGGCCTGCATGTGTACCGTGCGCGGCCCGGTGGTCATCGACCGCGATCCGCGGGCGGCCGAGGCGCCGGTGAGCGTGCTGCGCCGGCCGACCGTGGACAAGGCGCAGGCGGCGGGCATCGGCCGCGTGGTCATCGTCGGCGACGGGGTGGCCGGCATGAGCGCCGCCGAGGCCCTGCGCCGCGACAGCGGCAGCGTGCGCATCACGCTCGTCGGCAACGAGCCGGTGCCCTTCTACAACCGCATGGGCATCGGCCGCCTGGTCTACGACGACGACAGCGAAGGCGCGATGCAGGCGCTGCGCCTGGTGCCCGAGGACTGGGCCAGCGGCCGCGACGTCACCGTGCACCGCGGCGCCGTCGCGGTGCGGCTGGACCGCGAGAACCGGCGTGTCGGTCTGAACACCGGTGAGTGGCTGCGCTACGACCGGTTGATCCTGGCCACCGGCGCCCGCTCGGCGCCGCCGGACGACCAGTTCCTGACCCACCCCAACGCCTTCGTGCTGCGCAGTGCGGACGACGCACAGCAGATCCGCGCCTGGGTGAAGCAGCACGGCAGCCGCCGTGCGCTGGTGGTGGGTGGCGGTGTGCTGGGGGTGGAAGCCGCCGACGCGCTGCACCACCTGGGCCTGAAGGTGACGCTGCTTCAGCGCGCCGACCGGCTGATGAACGCACAGCTCGACGCCCCCGGCGCGGCGCGCCTGGCGCACTACCTGGAGAGCATCGGCATCCAGGTGGGCACCCGCATGTCGGTGAACCGCTACGACGGCGAGCCCCTGCTCACACATGCCTGGCTGGCCCATGGCCCGCGCGTGCGCGCCGACCTCTTCGTGGCCTGCCTGGGCATCCAGCCCAACGTGCACCTGGCGCAGGCGGCCGGGCTGGCGGTCAAGCGGGGTATCGTGGTCGATGGTGCGATGCGCACCAGCGACCCGCTGATCCAGGCCATTGGCGACGTGGCCGAGCTGCCGGGCCAGCCGGGGGGCCTGTGGCCCGTGGGCGCGGCGCAGGCGGCGGCGGCCGTCGGTGCGCTGTGGGGCGACGGTCCACCCTACCAAGCGCCGCGCATCGTGCTGCAGCTGAAGTGCGATGGCATCGACCTGCGCAGCTGGGGCGACGTGGCGCCGCGCCCGGGCGACACGGTGCACCACGCGCGCGCCGACGAGGCCGCCTGGTGGCAGCTGATCCTGCGCGACGGGGTGCTGGCCGGCGGCCTGTGGGTCGGCCCCCCGGGCAGTGCCAAGACCTTCACCAAGCTGCTGCAGAAACCCGATCCGGACGCGCTGCAGGCCTTCGTGGCATCGTCGATGGCGTGATCGCCTTCCACACCGACGCCTTCGTGCTGCCGCTGCCGCCGGGGCACACCTTCCCGATGAGCAAGTACCGCCTGCTGCGCGAGGCGGTGGAGCGCGACCTGCCGGCCATCCGCGTTGCCGAGGCCCCGCCGGCCAGCGACGGTGAACTGGCGCTGGCGCACACGCCCCGTTGGATCCAGGCCGTCAGCGAGGGGCTGATGTCCGACGCGGAGCAGCGCGAGATCGGTTTTCCCTGGTCGGTGCGCATGGCGGAACGGTCGCGGCGCTCGGTCGGCGCCACGATCGCGGCCGCGCGTGCGGCGCTGGCGGGCGAGGGCGTGGCCGCGAATCTGGCCGGCGGCACCCACCACGCCTACGCCCACAAGGGGTCGGGCTACTGCGTCTTCAACGACGTCGCCGTCGCAGCCCGCCTGATGCAGGCGGAATGGCATCGCCAGCACCGTCAACTGCAGCGCATGCTGCGCGTGATCGTCATCGACCTCGACGTGCACCAGGGCAACGGCACGGCTGCCATCTTTGCCGACGACCCCAGCGTGTTCACGCTGTCGCTGCATGGCGAGAAGAACTTCCCGCACCGCAAGGAGGCCAGCGACCTGGACGTGGCGCTGCCGGATGGTTGCGGCGACGCCGACTACCTGGCCGCGCTGGACACCGCACTGGACACCGCCTGGGCGCGCACGGCCGAAGCGCCACCCGGCCTGGCCTTCTACCTGGCTGGTGCTGACCCGCACGAGAACGACCGCCTGGGGCGCCTGAAGCTGACCGCCGACGGCCTGGCCGAACGCGACCGGCGCGTGTTCGCCGCGCTGGCCCGGCGTGGGATTCCGGTGGCCGTGAGCATGGCGGGTGGCTATGGCCGTGATCTGGCCACCACCGTGGCGATCCAGCAGCGCACGCTGTCGCTGGCACTGGAAAGCTGGCAGGCCCGCCAGGCGCAGGCCGCGACAATGGCCATCGAGGACATTGTGGGAACTGCGAAGCATTCGGGCCAACATTCGATGGAACAATCGGGCGCATGAGCTTCACCCCGGAGACGATCGCCGCCGTCGATGCGGCGATCACCTCGCGCCGGTCCATCCGTGCCTTCCTGGACACCGCGGTGCCGCGCGAGACGATCGAGCAGATCCTCGAAGTCGCCGCCCGCGCGCCGTCCGGCACCAACACCCAGCCCTGGAAAGTCACGGTGCTCACCGGCGACGCCAAGGCCCGGTTGTCGGCCGCCATCCAGGCCGCCTATGACGACCCGGCCCAGCGCGCGGCACACGCCGAGGAGTACGCCTACTACCCCACGGAATGGCAGTCGCCCTACATCGACCGGCGCCGCAAGGTGGGCTGGGACCTGTACGGCCTGCTCGGCATCGCCAAGACCGACAAGGAGCGCATGCACGCTCAGCATGGGCGCAACTACGACTTCTTCGGCGCGCCGGTGGGCCTGATCTTCACCATCGACCGCGTGATGCAGCAAGGCAGTTGGCTGGACTACGGCATGTTCCTGCAGAACATCATGGTGGCGGCACGGGCACGTGGACTGGACACCTGCCCGCAGGCGGCCTTCACGCAGTGGCACCGCATCATCGCCGAGCAGTTGCAGCTGCCGGCGCAGGAGATGGTGGTCTGCGGCATGTCGCTGGGCCATGCCGACCCGGCGGCGGTGGAGAACACCCTGGTCACGGACCGCGAACCGGTGGCCGGCTTCACGAGGTTCCTGGCGTGAAGCCCGCCATCCTGGTGGCCCGGGCCATCTACCCGGAGACGCTGGCCCGCCTGCGCGAGCACTTCACCGTCGAGGCCAACGAGGACGACACGGTCTTCACCCCGGCCCAGCTTTCGCAGCGCCTGCAGGGCAAGGTCGGCGCGCTGACCACCGGCAGCGAACGCATCGACGGGGCTGTGCTCGAAGCGCATCCGCAGCTGCGCGTGGTGGCCAACATGGCCGTGGGTTTCAACAACCTGGACATCGCCGCCTTCGACGCCCGGGGGGTGCTGGCCACCAACACGCCCGACGTGCTCACCGAGACCACGGCCGACTTCGGCTTCGCGCTGATGATGGCCACGGCCCGCCGCATGGCCGAGAGCGAGCATTACCTGCGCGCCGGGCGCTGGACGAAGTGGTCGTACGACATGTTCGCCGGGGCCGAGGTGCATGGCAGCACGCTGGGCATCCTGGGCATGGGCCGCATCGGCCAGGCCATCGCGCGCCGCGGCGCGCTGGGCTTCGGCATGAAGGTGATCTATCACAATCGAAGCCGTCTGCCCGCCGATCAGGAAGCGCCGCTGGGCGCCACCTGGGTCGACAAGGCCACCCTGCTGCGTGACGCCGACCACCTGGTGCTGGTGCTGCCGTACTCGGCCGCCAGTCACCACGCCATCGGGTCAGCGGAACTGGCGCAGATGAAATCCACGGCCACGCTGACCAACGTGGCCCGCGGTGGCATCGTCGACGATGCGGCGCTGGCGGTGGCGCTGCGCGAGCGCCGCATCGCGGCGGCTGGCCTGGACGTGTTCGAGGGCGAGCCCGCGGTGCATCCTGATCTGCTCACCGTGCCCAACGTGGTGCTCACGCCGCACATCGCCAGCGCCACGCACCGCACGCGGCGTGCAATGGCCGACCTGGCCGCCGACAACCTGATCGCAGCATTGACTGGTGGCACGCCGCCGACGCCCGTGAACCCGGGCGTGCTGCCCTTGAAGGGTGTCTGAACTACAGCTGCGCGATCGGCAGGGCCGGCGCGTCTTCGCCGATGCCCATGGCCTGGGCCAGGCGCGTGAGGTCCAGCTCCAGGCGTGCCAGGGTGTCGGCATCCAGCCTGTCCAGCGCCTGCACCAGCAAGCCGGTGTAGGGGCCTGGCGCCTTGGCCAGCAATTCGGTGCCGGCTGGCAGCAGGCGGAGCTGCACCGCACGTCGATCGGCACCTTCACGGGCTGTGGACACCAGGTCGCGGTCCACGAGCGCGCGCACCAGGTTGCTGGCCGTGGACTGGTGAATGTGCATGGCACGCGCCAGACCACCCACGCCGATGCCCGGCTGCGCACCGATGATGCCCAGCGCCCAGACTTGCGCGCCACCGATGCCCACGTGCTTCTCCACCTGCTGGTAGTGCGTGCGGGTGGCGGTGAAAACCTGGCGGAAACGCTTAAGCACGCGTGCCGGCGCGTCTGGCGTGGGGGCGGCGGTGGACTCGGTGGGGTCGGCAGTCGGCGTGGACATGCGCGAATGATAGTGGCCCACCCGGACCGCAGCCGGCTGCCATGCGGGCGCGACGGCCGATCCAAGGAGATCATGTCTTGAGCCCGCACCAGCCGCTGCACCATCCCGACTGGCGGGCGCGTCTGCGCGGCGAACTCACCGAATGGCGCCCATGGATCACCCGTGGTGTGGTGCTGGCGTTCGCCGCCGCCGCGGGCCTGGTGGTGGCCGGCTTCACCTGGCTGGCGGAGTTCGCGTTCCACCAGTTCCAGCGCATCGAGCAAGCGGCCTGGTGGGCGCCACTGTTGTGGATGCCGCTGGCCACGGCTGGCATCGTCTGGCTGACGCGGCGCTTCCTGCCGGGGGCCGCCGGCTCCGGCATCCCGCAGGTGGTGGCGGCGCTGGAGGAGACCACGCCGGCCGGCAAGCGCAGCCTGTACGTCTCGATGAAGCTGGCCATCGGCAAGGTGGTGTTGACCTCGGCGGGCCTGCTGGCCGGGCTGTCGCTGGGCCGCGAAGGCCCCTCGGTGCAGATCGCGGCCGGCGTGATGCACAGCGCCCGCCGCTGGCTGCCGGACCGCCACACCATCAGCGAACACGGCCTGCTGATGGCCGGCGGCGCTGCCGGCATCGCGGCGGCCTTCAACACGCCACTGGGCGGGGTGATGTTCGCCATCGAGGAACTCTGGCACCGGCGTGAACAGCGCAGCAGCGCGTTGCTGATCTCCGCCATCGTGCTGGCCGGTCTGATGGCGGTCTCGATCTACGGCAACAACAGCTACTTCGGCCGCCTGCTGGTGCCGCAGTTGGGCTGGACCTTGTTCGGCCCTGGCTTGCTCATCGCCGTGGTCTGCGGTCTGGCTGGCGGCTTGTTCTCCCGCCTGCTCATCGTGTCGCTGGCCGGCGGCAAGGACCTCTTCAGCCGCCAGCGTGCACGTTCACCGGTGCGTTTTGCCGCTGGCTGCGCGCTGCTGGTGGCCGTGATCGGCGTCGTCACCCAGGGCGCCACGTTCGGCAGCGGCTATGAACAGACGAAGATCCTGCTGGAGGGGGAGCGCACCGGCGAGTTGCTCTACACCCCGCTCAAGCTCGTGGCCACCTGGCTGACCACCTGGACGGGCGTGCCGGCTGGCGTCTTCGCACCGTCGTTGGCGGTCGGCGCCGGCATTGGCAGTGATGTTGCGGCCTTGATCGGCTTCGCCGAGCGGCCGGCGCTGATCGCGTTGGGCATGGCGGGCTTTCTCGCTGCGGTGACGCAGGCCCCGCTGACGGCCTTCATCATCGTGATGGAAATGATCAACGGGCACTCGATGGTGCTCAGCCTGATGGCCTGCGCGCTCATCGCCAGCGGCATCTCGCGCCTCATCAGCGCGCCGCTGTATCCGGCGCTTGCGCGGCTGCAGTTGCTGCGGCTGGGGGTACCGCTGGAGCCCGAAAAAAAGGGAGCCCACCACACCAGGTAGAGGGCTCCGCAAAGGTCGCTTCTGTCCGCCTCGCCCACGCGGGGTGTTCGAGGCCAGTCCAGTGTATTTGATCAAATGCGATCGTGGCGTGATTTTTCACGCGCCGTGGGGTCATCGTGGTCGTGCGGAGACAATCCCGCCATGACATCTGCGGTCTCCGAACCCTGGCTGTGGGCGCTCGTCGCCTTAGCCGTGATCAACCTCCTGGTGCTCGTCGGGCTGGCCTTGCGGGGCCGGGACGACCGCACGGCGGAACAGCTCCAGCAGCTCGAGCGCGACCTGCGCGACGAACTGGGCCGCCAGGCGCAGACCACGCGCGGCGACCTGGGCACCTTCCAGCAGATGCTGCTGGCCCAGCAGGGCGATGTGGCGCGCACCCAGAATGAGCAGATCGATGCCTTCCGTGTGCAGCTGGCAGCCACACAGGGCACGCTGACGCAGCAGGCCCAGGCGCTGCAGACCAACCTGACGGAGCAGCAGCGGGCGCTGCAGACCGCCTTGGGCGAACAACAACGGCAGTTGCAGGGTGCCCTGGTACAGCAGGCGCAGGCCGCGCGCGACGCCCAGGACGCGGCACTGCGCCGGCTCGCCGAGACCATGGAGCAGCGCCTGGCCCGCCTGCAGGAAGGTAACGAGGCCAAGCTCGAGCAGATGCGCGCCACCGTCGACGAGAAGCTGCACGCCACGCTGGAACAGCGCTTGGGCGAGAGCTTCAAGCAGGTGGCCGAGCGGCTGGAACAGGTGCACCGCGGCCTGGGCGAGATGCAGACGCTGGCGCGCGACGTGGGTGCACTCAACCGGGTGCTGACCAACGTGAAGACGCGTGGCGTGTTCGGTGAGGTGCAACTGGCCGGTCTGCTGGAACAGGTGTTCACGCCCGACCAGTACGCGCGCAACGTGGCCACGTTGCCGGGCAGTCGCGAGTACGTGGAGTTCGCCATCAAGCTGCCAGGCCAGCGCACCGACGGCGCGCCGTTGTGGCTGCCCATCGACGCCAAGTTCCCGCGCGAGGACTACGAACGCCTGCTCGATGCCCACGAACGGGCCGATGCGGCGGCGGCCGAGGCGGCGGCCAAGGGCATCGAGACCCAGCTGCGGCTGGAGGCGAAGACGATCCGCGAGAAGTACGTGGGCCCGCCGCACACCACCGACTTCGCCATCCTCTTCGTGCCCACCGAAGGCCTCTACGCGGAAGCGCTGCGCCGGCCGGGCCTGGTGGAGGGCCTGCAACGGGAGCACAAGGTGATGCTGGCCGGGCCCACCACGCTGCTGGCCACGCTCAACAGCCTGCAGATGGGCTTCCGCACGCTGGCGCTGGAAAAGCGCTCGGCCGAGGTCTGGGAGGTGCTGGGCGCGGTGAAGACCGAGTTCGCCAAGTTCGGCGACGTGCTGGCCAAGACGCGCAAGAAGCTGCAGGAAGCCGGCAACACCATCGAGGCCGCCGAGGTGCGCACGCGCGCGATGGCGCGCCAGCTGCGCGGTGTGGAGGCCCTGCCCGACACCCGCGCGGCGCAGTTGCTGCCGGGCGGCACGGCCCTGGCGGACGACGCGGCCGTGGACGAGACCGCGGTCGAATGATCCGCGGCGCGGCGTGAACGAGCCGTCGGCACCCAGCACCCCTTCGCCGGCCTTCGGTCGCCTGCTGGCAGCCCTGGTGGCCAGCCAGGTTGGTTTGCATGCGGCGATGACCGGGCTGCGCATGGCGGCGCCGCTGGACGCACTGGCGCGTGGCGCCACACCCTGGCGGGTGGGGCTGCTGCTGGCCTTGTTCGCGGCCGCACCGGTGCTGCTGGCGATGGCGGCCGGCCGCCTGGCCGATCGTTGGGGTTTTCATCGTCCCGTGCACATCGCGGGGGCCCTGTGTTGCACGGGGCTGATCCTGGCGGCCGTTTCGGCCACGCTGAAGGGCTGGCCTGCGGGCCTGCTGCTGGCGGCCGGCGCCGTGGCGGCCGGGGCTGGGGCCAACATCGGTTTGATCGCCGTGCAGCGCACCGGCGGCATGACCGCTCGCGACCCGGTGGAACGGGTGCGCGTGTTCAGCTGGCTGGGCATCGCACCTTCCTTGGCCAACGTGATCGGTCCCGTCACCGTGGGGCTGCTCATCGACGCCGGTGGGTTTGCCGTCGCCTATGCGTCCTTGCTGGTGCTTCCGCTGGCCAGCTTGCTGGCAGCGCGGGCCGTGCCCGTGGCCGCCGCACCGGGTGCAGCAAGGCCGGGTGGCGGCGCGCCGCTGCGCGAACTGTTTGCGTTGCCAGGCATGAAGCGCCTGCTGGCCGTGAACTGGTTGCTGTCGATGTGCTGGGACGTGCACGGCTTCGCGGTGCCCATCCTGGGGCACGAGCGCGGCTTCAGCGCCACGACCATCGGGCTTGTGCTGGGCAGCTTCACGCTGTCGGTCACCGGCGTGCGGGTGCTGATCCCGCTGCTGGCGCGGCATCTGCAGCCCGCCCGCGTGGTGGCCGGCGCGATGCTCGGGACCGCGATGATCTTCGCCGTCTACCCGCTGGTGAACCAGCCCTGGCTGATGGGCGCCTGCGCGGTCGCGCTGGGCGTGACGCTGGGCTGCGTGCAGCCCATGCTGATGACGGTGCTGCACCACCTGACGCCGGAGGACCGCCACGGCCAGGCCCTGGCGTTCCGGTCGATGACGATCAACGGCTCCAGCACCGTGATGCCGCTGCTCTTCGGTGCCGCAGGTGCGGCGATTGGCGCGGCGTCGATGTTCTGGATCGTCGGTACCCTGGTGGGCTCTGGGGCCTGGTTGGCGCGGCGGCTGCGGGCCTGAGCGCGCGGCCGCTCCCGGCCGTCAGAAGCGGATGCCGACCGTGCCTTCGGGGCCGGTTTCCGCGTCGACCGGTGTGGCCGGTGTCGGGGGCGGCACCGGTGGCGCATTGGGTGCCGGGGCGGGCAGGGGAGCCCGGGCCACCAGCGGCGCGGGTGCTGGCGGCGCCCAGTTGGGCGGCAGGCGCGATTCGCGCGGGTAACCCGCGGCATCGAGGTAGGACGTCCAGTCGCCCGACGAAAAGCCCCGCAGTGCCTGACCACCCACGGTGAGCGAGGGCACGGTGCGCCCACCGATGGTGCGCTCCAGCGCGGCCACGTCGTCATTGCTGATGATCTGGCGCTCGGTGTAAGGCACACCACGCTGCTTGAGCAGGTCACGCCCGCTGTCGCAGGGCGGGCAGTTCTCGGCCGTGAACAGCGTGACCGGGAAGCGCGTGGCGGTCCGCTGCAGTTCGGCCGGCAGCCCGGCGCCCGGTGCGGCGGGTGCGGCTGCCGGGGCCCGGCGCCCCATTTCAGTGACCCGCATGCTGCCATCGGCTGGCGGCCTGTCGGTGTAGGTGACCCGGCCGTCGGGGCCGACGATCTTGTACTGCGCCCAAGCCGTGCCCGTGGCACCCAGCAGGAACGCCGCGGAGAGGACCGACAGGGTGTGCAGTGTGCGCATGTGTGGAATCTAACGCGCCTGCGCGCCGGCCTCAACGCCGGCGGTCGTGTCGGGCGCCATGCCTTGGTGGCGCAGCAACGCGTCCAGCCGTGCTGGCCGCCCCCTGAAGGCCACGAAACTGTCCTGGGCCGGCCGGCTGCCCCCACTGCCCAGCACCTCGCGCCGCCAGCGGGCACCGGTGTACGGGTCGAAGAGCCCGTTCGCCTCGAAGGCGGCAAAGGCATCGGCCGACAGCACCTCGGCCCAGTGGTAGCCGTAGTAGCCGGCGGCGTAACCACCGTCGAAGATGTGCAGGAAGCCGTTCGGCCAGCGGTCGTCATCCGGCCGCGTGGGCAGGGCCAGTTCGGCTTCCACCTCGCGGGCCAGGGCCGGAACTCGCCCGCTGGTGCCGGCTTCAGCGTGCAGACGCATGTCGAGCAGCGCGTACTCCACACCCCGCAGCATGCGCTGCCCGGCACCGAAGTGGCGCGCGGCGGTCATGCGGTCGAACAGCTCGCGGGGCAGTGGCTCGCCCGTGTCCACGTGCGCCGTCAGCCGCTGCAGCACCGGCCATTCCCAGGCGAAGTTCTCCATGAACTGGCTGGGCAGTTCCGCCGCATCCCATTCCACGCCGCCGATGCCCGACAGCGACAGTTCGTCGACCTCGGTCAGCAGATGGTGCAGCCCATGGCCGAATTCATGGAACAGCGTGATCACGTCATCGTGCGTGAGCAGGGAGGGCCGCTCGCCCACCGGTGGCGCAAAGTTGCAGATCAGGTGGGCCTGCGGTTGCTGCAGACGACCGTCCGGGCGCCGCCAGCGGCTGCGCACTTCGTCCATCCAGGCGCCACTCTGCTTGCCGGGCCGCGCATAGGGGTCGAGCCAGAAGCGCCCAATCTCGGCACCTCCTTGCGCATCACACTGCATCACCCGGTGGTGGCTGACGTCGGGATGCCAGGCCGGGGCCTCGGCGGGTTCGATGCGCACACCCAGCACCTGTTGCACCAGCGCAAACAGGCCCTGCATCACCGTGGGCAGCGGGAACCAGGGGCGTAGTGCCTCGTCGTCGATGCCAAAGCGCTGCTGCTTGAGCTTCTCGCCGACGTAGGCGCGGTCCCAGGGCTGCACCGTGTCCAGGCCGAGCGCGTGCGCATGGGCCTGCAGCTCGGCGCGCTCGCGCGCGGCGAAGGGCTGCGCCCGATGAGCCAGGTCCCGCAGGAAGTCCAGCACCTCGGGCACGCTGCCGGCCATCTTGGGCGCCAGCGACACCGCAGCGTGGTGCGGGCGGCCGAGCAGGGCGGCCTGCTCCTGGCGCAGGTCCAGGATCTCCTGCATCAGTGGGCCGTTGTCGTGGGCCGGGTCGCCGAGTTCGCTGGCCAGCCGCGCATGGGCGCGGTGCAGCGTTTCGCGCAACGCGCGGTCGTCTGCCGTGGCCAGGGTCGGCAGCCGGCACGGCGCATGCAGCGTGAGGCGCGCGATGGCGGGGTCGGTGATGCCGGCCTCGGCCGCCAGTGCCTGGGCGGCCGCGAGCACGTCCGCGGGCACACCCGCCAGACGGGTCAGCGGTACATCCAGATGCCAGGCATCGGTCGCGTCGAGGACGTTTTCGCCGAGACGCTGGGACAGTTCCGCCAGCCGGGCTTCGATGGCGGCGAAGCGTTCGCGTGCCGCGCCCTGCAGCGCGGCGCCGCCGAGTTCGAAGTCGCGCAGCGCGTCGAAGACAGCCTTGCGCCGCACGGCAGGCAAGTCGGCGAAGGCCGGGCTGTCGGCGATGGCGCGGGTCTTGGCGTACAGCGCCGCGTCGGCCGCCAGCCGGGTGAAGAAGTCGGTGACCCGCGGCAGGTTGTCGCCGTAGGCCTCGCGCAGCGCTGGCGTGTCGACGACGGCGTGCAGATGACCGATGTGGCCCCAGACCCGGCGCAATCGCTCGACCGGCGCATCCAGCACCCGCGCCAGCGCATCACTGTCGGCCGGCGTTTCCGGCGCCACGGCTGAGGCCAAGGCGGCCTCGGCGTCGGCGAGCAGCCGGTCCAGGGCGGACGTGACGTGATGCGCCTCCATGGCGTCGAAGCGCGGCAGGTCGCGCTCGTCCAGCAGTGGGTTCAACGGATCCTGGCCCACGATCACAGCCCCGATCCGGCCGCCTCCAGCGTGTTGACCAGCAGCATCGCGCGCGTCATCGGCCCCACGCCGCCGGGCACGGGCGTGATCCAGCCGGCCACCTGACGCACGTTCTCGAAGTCGACGTCACCGCAGAGCTTGCCTTCGTCGTTGCGGTTCATGCCGACGTCGATGACCACCGCGCCGGGCTTGACCATGTCGTGCGTGAGCACGTTGCGCTTGCCGACGGCGGCGACGACGATGTCGGCCTGGCGGGTGAACTGGCCCAGGTCCGGCGTGCCGCTGTGACAGAGCATGACCGTGGCGTTGGCCTGCAGCAGCAGCAGGGCCATGGGCTTGCCCACGGTGTTGCTGCGGCCGATGACCACCGCGGTCTTGCCGCGCGGGTCGACGCCGGTGGTCTCCAGCAGCTTCATGCAGCCGTAGGGCGTGCAGGGTTTGAAGCCGGGCAGGTTGCACATCAGCTCCCCCGCGCTCTGCACCGAATAGCCATCGACGTCCTTGCGCACGTCGATGGCTTCGATGACGCGCTTGGGGTCGATGTGCTTCGGCAATGGCATCTGCACCAGGATGCCGTGCACGGCAGGGTCGGCGTTGAGCGCGGCGATGCGCCCCAGCAGGTCGGCCTCGCTCAGCGTGGCCGGGTGGCGCTCGAGCAGCGAACGCATGCCCACACCCTCGCAGTCGGCCACCTTGTGCTTCACGTAGACCTGCGATGCCGGGTCGTCGCCGACGAGGATCACGGCCAGCCCCGGCGGCGTTGCCAGCGTCTTCACCTTGTCGGCCACCTGGGCGCGGATGCAGGCCGCCAGGGCGTTGCCGTCGATCAGTTGGGCGCTCATCGGGATCTCCTTCGCAATGTCCGGATCAGAAACAAGAAGGCCGCCTGGAATCAAGCGGCCTTCGGTGCGGGCGTGGCGCTCAGGCCTTGTTCTGGGCCCCCAGCGCGATCTTCAGCAGATCGGCCACGGTGTTGGCGTTGAGCTTTTCCATGATGTTGGCGCGGTGCGCCTCCACCGTCTTGATGCTGATGCCCAGGTCGTCGGCGATCTGCTTGTTCAGGCGCCCGGCGACGATGCGCTCCAGCACCTGGCTTTCACGCGTGGTCAGGCGTGACAGCAGGGCGTCGCGGCTGGCCTGTTCCTGGTGCTGGCTGAAGGCGGTGCGCGCCTGTTCCAGCATGCGCTCGACCAGCGACAGCAGTTCCTCTTCCTTGAACGGCTTCTCGATGAAGTCCATCGCACCCTTCTTCATCGTCGTCACCGCCATCGGCACGTCGCCGTGGCCGGTGATGAAGACGATGGGCAGGGGGCTCTTGCGCTCGAGCAGGCGGTCCTGCAGTTCGAGGCCGCTCATGCCGTCCATGCGGATGTCGGCGATCAGGCAGGCCACTTCGCGCGGGTCGAAGCGGGCGAGGAACGATTCAGAGGAATCGAAGCACTTGACGCGGTAGTCCTTGCCTTCGAGCAACCA
This sequence comes from Burkholderiaceae bacterium, assembly GCA_024235915.1. GTDB lineage: Bacteria > Pseudomonadota > Gammaproteobacteria > Burkholderiales > Burkholderiaceae_C > Rubrivivax. Next base: position 112,275 of record JACKLO010000012.1, read on the forward strand.
CTGCAGTGAATCGCGCACGGCCTCGTCATCGTCGACGACGTAGACGGTGCCTTTCTTGGGGATCAGGCTCATTCAGGGGGTCACGGTGGGGTTGGAGGCAACGCCCGCATCGGCGGCGTCGGCGGCGCGGGCCGCCAGTTCCACCGGCAGCGTGAACGAAAAACGGCACCCGGCGACCTGGTCGCCATTGTAGAGGTTCTCCGCGCGCATCCGGCCGCGGTGCGACTCGACGATGGTGCGGCACAAGCCCAGGCCGATGCCCAGACCCTCGGGCTTGGTGGAGAAGAAGGCCTCGTAGAGCCGTTGCGAGACCTCCGGCGGCAGGCCGGGGCCCTGGTCGGTGACGCTGAACTCGATCACGCCGCCCTCGTCCGGCGTGTGCCGCGGCACCACGCGCAGTTCGATGTGGCGGCGTGCCGGCGGCATGTGGGCGCCGTCGATGGCCTCGGCCGCGTTCTTCAGCAGGTTCAGCAGCACCTGCTCGATGAGGATAGGGTCGACCATCAGCACCGGCAGCCGCTGGGCGACGTAGACGCGGATGGCCACGTTGCGCCGGCGCAGTTCGATGTTGGCCAGTTCCACCGCGTCCTCCACCATCTTGGTGGCCTGCGCGGCCTGCCGCTGCGGTTCACTGCGCTTCACGAAGGCGCGGATGCGGTGGATGATCTGCCCGGCCCGCTGCGCCTGCTTGGAGGTCTTCTGCAGCGCCGCGATCAGATCGTCGGTGCCGATGCTGCCGGCCTGCACGCGCGACACCATGCCGTTGCAGTAGTTGGTGATGGCGGTCAGCGGCTGGTTGAGTTCGTGCGCCACCGAACTGGCCATCTCGCCCATCGTGACCAGGCGGCTGGTGACCTGGGCCTTCTCCGCCTGGGCGTCGGCGATCTCCTCGGCGCGCACGCGGGCGGTGATGTCGGTCGCGATGATCATCTGCGCCAGGCGGCCGTCGGTCCACTGCAGGTAGCGCGCGCGCACGTCGAACCACTTCTGCAGCGGCTCGACGAAGACCTCGCGCGGGTGGATGCCGGCCTCGGTGAGCTCCTGCGTGGGCAAGCCCGACAGTTCGTCGTAGTCGTCGCTGGTCGGCGGTTCGTCCTCGGCCATGCCGCCGGCCAGCGTGGCGTGTCCGCGCGGGTCGCTGCCGAACCACAGCCGGTAGGACCGGTTCACGAACAGCAGCTCGCGCTGCTGCACCGACAGCACCGACACCGACGCGTCCAGGCCTTCGAGCACGGTGGTGAAGCGTTCATGGCTGGCCGAGAGCTGGTCGCGGATGCGCTTGGCCTCGGTGATGTTGGTGACACTGGTCATCCAGCCGGCCTGCTGGCCCTTCGGATCCACCAGCGGCGAGATGTACATGCGGGCGTCGAACTGGGTGCCGTCCTTGCGCATCACGCGCACCTCGATGCCGCCGGCCGGGCTGCGCCCCTGGAGTTCCTGTTGCAACAGCCGCGTGTTCTCCTCGATGCGATCCGGCGGCCAGTAGGGGAAGGGCGGCGTGCGGCCGATGAGCTCCGTCTCGCCGAAGCCCACCATGTTGCAGAAGGCGGCGTTGACGTAGCTGATCCGGCCTTCGAGGTCCATCGCGCGCATGCCGGTGGGCATGGAGTTCTCCATTGCGCGGCGGAAGTTGGTCTCCTGCACCAGCTCACGCTGGATCTGCGCGCGGCGGCGCATGTGGCGCCAGCTGCCCAGCAGCATCCACACCGTCAGCACCGAGAGGGCCACCACCATCCAGAACAACGTGTTGCCGATCAGGCCGATGGAGGTGCGGTAGCCCTCGGCGCGCAGCAGCAGGCCATTGAGCGCAGGCACCAGCGGCAGGTCCTGCACGATGGTGGCCGGCCGCGTGGCCGCACCGGGCATGGCCGTGACCGTGCTGGCGTGCGTGCGCCCGGCAAGGTCGACGATGCTGATGCGATGGCGGGCGGACACGTCGGCCGGCACCTCGTAGCGCAGCAGCGCATCGACGGCGTACTCCACCACCAGCGCACCGGCGAAGGCCGAGCCGTCCACCAGGGGCACGTGCAGCTGGAAGACAGGTGCGCCGGTGCTGTCGGCAAAGATGGTGGAGTAGGTCGGCTGCAGGCGCTGGCGGGCGGTGCGGAAGGCACCCTCGGCGGCGCTGGGCGCCCCTTCGATGGGGCGCGAGGCCCGCGACGACTCCTCGTCCGGCGGCAGCGCACCATGGTGCAGCGGCGCCCAGTGGATGGACAGCGGCCGCCGGCGCACGTCGTACCAGGCCATGTGGGTGATCTCGGGCCGGTCGCGGGCAAAGGTCTCGATCACCGGCAGCAGGGCCTCGCCGCTGATCGGCCGTGCCGAGAGGCCGCCCGCCAGCCGCACCAGCTGCTCCTGGTTCTGGATCAGTCGCAGGCCCAGCTGCTGCTGGATGACCTCGACATCCCGCTTGACCGATTCCGCCTCCCGCTCGAATTCCTCGTTGCGCAGGTACCAGAAGGCCGAGATGATGGCCGCCAGGAACAGCAGCACCGACACCAACGGCGCCACCGTGACGAACCGGTCCTGCCGCGACGGTGACTGCCGGCGCCACCAGCGGCCGAGCAGGCGCTGCAGACCGACGGCCGGGCGGCGTGCGGGCGGTGCGGCGGGTGGCGAGCGAGGGGCCGTAGTCATCGCGGGATTATCGCGGGGTGGCTTTCCTGCGAGTTCATAATATGAAATGCATGGGCACTATTTGAAATTTCGAAACTTTGTGCCACACTGCCGCCCCAGCGAACTTCAACCATCAAGGAGACAAGAATGTCCGCTGTGCCGAGCCTGCCGAACGCGCTGGCCGCCCCCGATGCCGATGCCCAGGAAACCCGTGAGTGGCTGGACGCGCTGGGCGCCCTGATCGAGACCGAAGGCCGCGAACGCGGGCACTTCATCCTTGAACAGCTGCTGGAAGAGGCGCGTGAGCGCGGCATCGACATGCCGTTCTCGGCCACCACCGGCTACGTCAACACCATCGAGCCGGAAGACGAGGCCAAGAGCCCGGGCAATCTGGAGCTGGAAGGCCGGCTGCGCGCCTACATGCGCTGGAACGCGATGGCCATGGTGGTCAAGGCCAACCGGCTGCACCCGGAAGACGGCGGCGACCTCGGCGGCCACATCAGCAGCTTCCAGAGCCTGGCGCACCTGTTCGCCGCCGGCTTCAACCACTTCTGGCATGCTGACGATGGCGTGCATGGTGGCGACCTGCTCTACATCCAGGGCCACAGCGCCCCTGGCATCTACGCCCGTGCCTTCCTGGAAGGCCGGATCAGCGAGGCGCAACTGCTGAACTTCCGCCAGGAAGTCGGCGGCCAGGGCTTGTCGAGCTATCCGCACCCGAAGCTGATGCCGGAGTTCTGGCAGTTCCCCACCGTCAGCATGGGCCTGGGCCCGCTGATGGCGATCTACCAGGCGCGCTTCCTGAAGTACCTGCACGCGCGCGGCATCGCCGACACGTCCAAGCGCAAGGTCTGGGTCTTCTGCGGCGACGGCGAGATGGACGAGCCGGAGAGCCTGGGCGCCATCGGCATGGCCGCGCGCGAGAAGCTCGACAACCTGGTCTTCGTCATCAACTGCAACCTGCAGCGCCTGGACGGGCCGGTGCGCGGCAACGGCAAGATCATCCAGGAGCTCGAGGGTGAATTCCGCGGCTCGGGCTGGAACGTCATCAAGCTGATCTGGGGCAGCAACTGGGACCCGCTGCTGGCCAAGGACAAGGACGGCGCGCTGCGCAAGATCATGCTCGACACGCTCGACGGCGACTACCAGGCCTTCAAGGCCAACGACGGTGCCTTCGTCCGCAAGAACTTCTTCGGCCGCGACCCGCGCACGCTGGAGATGGTGTCGAAGATGACCGACGAGCAGATCTGGGAACTGCGCCGTGGCGGCCACGATGCCGCCAAGGTCTACGCCGCCTTCGACAAGGCCAACAGCCACCAGGGCCAGCCCACGGTGCTGCTGGTCAAGACCGTCAAGGGCTGGGGCATGGGCCGCGCCGGTGAAGGCAAGAACACCGCTCACCAGACCAAGAAGCTGACCGACGAGGACATCCGCTACTTCCGCGACCGCTTCAACATCCCCATCCCCGACAGCGAGCTGCCGAAGATCCCGTTCTACAAGCCGGCCGACGACACGCCGGAGATGAAGTACCTGCACGAGCGCCGTGCGGCGCTGGGCGGGTACCTGCCCAAGCGACGCCCGAAAGCCGACGAACAGTTCAGCGTGCCGGCGCTGGAGACCTTCAAGGCCGTGCTGGAACCCACCGCCGAAGGCCGCGAGATCAGCACCACCCAAGCCTATGTGCGATTCCTGACGCAGTTGCTGCGCGACAAGGAACTGGGCCCGCGCACCGTACCCATCCTGGTCGACGAGGCGCGTACCTTCGGCATGGAAGGCCTGTTCCGCCAGATCGGCATCTACAACCCCGAGGGCCAGAAGTACACGCCGGTCGACAAGGACCAGGTCATGTACTACCGCGAGGACAAGGCCGGCCAGATTCTGCAGGAAGGCATCAACGAGGCCGGCGGCATGGCGAGCTGGATCGCCGCGGCGACGTCGTACGCGACGAACAACCGCGTGATGATCCCGTTCTACATCTACTACTCGATGTTCGGCTTCCAGCGCATCGGCGACATGGCCTGGGCAGCTGGCGACATGCAGGCGCGTGGCTTCCTGCTCGGAGGCACCAGCGGACGCACGACGCTGAACGGCGAGGGCCTTCAGCACGAGGACGGGCACAGCCACATCCTGGCGGGCACGATTCCCAACTGCATCAGCTATGACCCGACCTTCGCGCACGAAGTCGGCGTCATCATCCATCACGGCCTCAAGCGCATGGTGGAGCGGCAGGAAAACGTCTTCTACTACCTGACCCTGCTCAACGAGAACTACCCGATGCCGGGCCTGCGTGCTGGCACCGAGGAACAGATCATCAAGGGCATGTACCTGCTGGAGGAAGGCGCCAAGAAGACCCCGCGCGTCAACCTGCTGGGCAGCGGCACCATCCTGCGCGAGAGCATGGCCGCCCGCCAGCTGCTGGAGGCCGACTGGGGCGTGGCTGCCAACGTCTGGAGCTGCCCCAGCTTCAACGAACTGGCGCGCGACGGCCAGGACTGCGAGCGCTGGAACCTGCTGCACCCCACGGCGGAGGCAAGGGTGCCCTTCGTGACGCAGCAGCTCGCCAGCCACGCCGGGCCGGTGATCGCCAGCACCGATTACATGAAGAACTATGCGGAGCAGATCCGCGCCTTCATCCCCAAGGGCCGGGTCTACAAGGTGCTGGGCACGGACGGCTTCGGCCGCAGCGACTTCCGCAGCCGGCTGCGCGAGCACTTCGAGATCAACCGCCACTACATCGTCGTCGCAGCGCTGAAGGCGCTGGCCGACGAGGGCTCGGTGCCAGCGGCCAAGGTGGCCGAAGCGATCGCGAAGTACGGCCTGGCGGTCGACCGCATCAACCCGCTCTACGCCTGAAGACCCAACACAACGGAGACGAGATCCCATGGCATTGGTGGAAATCAAGGTCCCGGACATCGGGGACTTCAAGGAAGTGGCCGTCATCGAGCTGCTGGTCAAGCCCGGTGATGTGGTCAAGGCGGAGCAGAGCCTGATCACGGTGGAAAGCGACAAGGCGTCGATGGAGATTCCGTCGTCGCAGGCCGGCACAGTGAAGGAACTGCGCGTGGCGCTGGGCGACAAGGTGGGCGAGGGCAGCGTGGTGCTGATGCTCGAGACCGAAGGCGCTGGCGCGGCCGCTCCGGCGGTCCCTGCGGCCCCACCGGCTGCTGCGCCTGTCGCGGCAGCCGCTGCCGTCGCAGCGGCCCCGGCGGCTGCGGGCGGAACGGTCGAGGTGCGTGTACCCGACATCGGCGACTTCAAGGAAGTGGCTGTCATCGAGGTGATGGTCAAGCCCGGCGACACCGTCAAGGCCGAGCAGAGCCTGATCACGGTGGAGAGCGACAAGGCGTCGATGGAGATCCCGTCGTCGCACGCCGGCGTGGTGAAGGAACTGAAGGTCGCGCTGGGCGACAAGGTCGGCGAAGGTTCGGTGATCCTGGTGCTCGAGGCCGCCGGCGGATCCGCCCCGGCGGCGGTGCCATCTCCCGCTGCTGCCGCCGCAGTCGCAGCCCCGGTGGCCGCACCCGTACCCGCAGCGGCGCCTGCTTCTGCGCCTTCGTCTTCGCCGGCCGTGGCCACGCCCGCCGGCAAGCTGCCGCATGCCTCACCCTCGGTGCGCCGCTTTGCGCGCGAGCTCGGTGTGCCGCTGGCCGACGTGGCCGGCAGCGGGCCCAAGGGCCGCATCACGCAGGAAGACGTGCAGCGCTACGTGAAGGGTGTGATCGCCGGCGCCGCGCAGATGCCGGCCGCGGCCGCGCCTGCCGCCGCGGGTGGGGCCTTCCCCGGCCTGCTGCCCTGGCCGCAGGTGGACTTCAGCAAGTTCGGCGAAGTCGAGCGCAAGGACCTCTCGCGGATCAAGAAGATCAGCGGCGCCAACCTGCACCGCAACTGGGTCGTGATCCCGCACGTCACCAACCATGACGATGCCGACATCACCGAGCTCGAGGCCTTCCGCGTCCAGCTGAACAAGGAGAACGAGAAGTCGGGCGTGAAGGTCACGATGCTGGCCTTCATGATCAAGGCCGCCGTGGTGGCCCTGAAGAAGTTCCCCGAGTTCAACGCGAGCCTGGACGGTGACCAGCTGGTGCTGAAGAAGTACTTCCACATCGGCTTCGCGGCCGACACGCCCAATGGTCTCGTGGTGCCGGTGATCAAGGATGCCGACCGAAAGGGCATCTTCCAGATCAGCAGCGAGATGAGCGAGCTGGCGAAGAAGGCACGCGACGGCAAGCTGGGCCCGGCCGACATGAGCGGCGGCTGCTTCAGCATCTCGTCGCTGGGCGGCATCGGCGGCAAGTACTTCACGCCGATCATCAACGCGCCCGAGGTCGCGATCATGGGCGTGTGCAAGAGCACCATGGAGCCACGCTGGGACGGCAAGGCCTTCCAGCCGCGGCTGATCCTGCCGCTGAGCCTGAGCTGGGACCACCGCGTGATCGACGGTGCTGCCGCCGCGCGCTTCAACGTCTACTTCGCGCAGCTGCTGGCGGACTTCCGCCGCATCGCGCTGTGATGGCGGGGAGCACACGATGAGCATGGTCGATATCAAGGTGCCCGACATCGGCGACTTCAAGGAAGTCGCCGTCATCGAACTGCTGGTCAAACCGGGCGACACCGTCAAGGCCGAGCAAAGCCTGATCACGGTGGAGAGCGACAAGGCGTCGATGGAGATCCCGTCGTCGCACGCCGGCGTGGTGAAGGAACTGAAGATCGCGCTGGGCGACAAGGTCAGCGAAGGCTCGGTGATCCTGGTGCTGGAGGTGGCGGGTGAAGTGGCGGCTGCGCCCGCTGCGGCGCCCGCCGCGCCCGCGCCCGCGCCCGCGCCAGCACCGGCGCCTGCCGTTGTGGCGCCTGCAGCCGCCAACCACGCGGGAGGCGCCGACCTCGAGTGCGACATGCTCGTGCTCGGCGCCGGGCCCGGGGGCTACTCCGCCGCGTTCCGCGCTGCCGACCTGGGCATGAAGGTCGTGCTGGTGGAGCGCTACGCCAGCCTGGGCGGCGTCTGCCTGAACGTGGGCTGCATCCCCAGCAAGGCGCTGCTGCACGTGGCTGCGGTGATGGACGAGGTCAAGCATTTCGCCGACCTCGGCGTCACCTTCACCGAGCCACAGGTGGACCTCTCCAAGCTGCTGGCGCACAAGAACAAGGTGGTCGGCAAGCTCACCGGTGGCCTGGCGGCCATGGCCAAGATGCGCAAGGTCACGGTCGTGCGCGGCTACGGCAGCTTCCTGGACCCGCACCATGTGGCGGTCGAGGAAACGACCGGTGACGGCCAGGACAAGACCGGTGGCACCAAGACCATCAGGTTCGCGCACTGCATCGTGGCTGCCGGCTCGCAGGCGGTGCGCCTGCCCTTCCTGCCGGATGACCCGCGCATCGTCGACAGCACTGGCGCGCTGCAGCTGCGCCAGGCGCCGAAGAAGATGCTGGTCATCGGCGGCGGCATCATCGGCCTGGAGATGGGCACGGTCTACAGCACACTGGGTGCCCGCCTGGACGTGGTGGAAATGCTCGACGGACTGATGCAGGGCGCCGACCGCGACCTGGTCAAGGTCTGGCAGAAGATGAACGCGCACCGCTTCGACAACATCATGCTGAAGACCAAGACGGTGGCCGCCGAAGCCTCCGCCGACGGCATCCGCGTGATGTTCGAGGGCCTGGACGGCACGAAGAGCGAAGGCCTCTACGACCTGGTGCTGCAGGCCGTGGGCCGCACGCCAAACGGCCGCAAGATCTGCGCCGAGAAGGCCGGCATCGCCGTCAGCGACCGCGGCTTCATCCCGGTGGACGCGCAGATGCGGACCAACGTGCCGCACATCTACGCCATCGGCGACATCGTCGGCCAGCCCATGCTGGCGCACAAGGCGGTGCACGAGGCGCACGTGGCGGCGGAAGTGGCCGCAGGCCAGAAGTCGGCCTTCGACGCGCGTGTCATTCCCAGCGTCGCCTACACCGACCCCGAGGTGGCCTGGGTGGGCCTGACCGAGGACGAAGCCAAGGCCAAGGGCGTGAAGGTCAAGAAGGGCCTGTTCCCGTGGACGGCCAGCGGCCGTGCCATCGCCAATGGCCGCGACGAGGGCTTCACCAAGCTGCTGTTCGACGAGGAGACGCACCGCATCGTCGGCGGCGGCATCGTCGGCACGCACGCCGGCGACATGATCGGCGAGATCGCGCTGGCCATCGAGATGGGGGCCGACGCGGTGGACATCGGCAAAACCATCCATCCGCACCCGACGCTGGGCGAGAGCATCGGCATGGCCGCGGAAGTGGCCCACGGCAGTTGCACCGACCTGCCGCCAGCGCGGCGCTGAGGCGTCGTCGACGCTGCACACGAACGAAGGGCCCCAACTGGGGCCCTTCGTCATGGGTGGTCCGTGTCAGGCCTTCTTGGCGTAGGCGCTGCACCAGCCCTTGTTGGCCACGTCCTTGCCCGGGAACAGCGCGCACTTGCCGGCGGGCGCGTTGCCGCCCTGGTACAGCGCACAGCTGCCGCAATGCTGGCCGGCCGCGAACTGCTTGTACTTGCCCTTGTCGGCGCGCGCGGCATCGGCCACATAGCCCAGCGCCTTGGCCTGGGCGTCAGTCTCTTCGACCATGGCGGCCTGTGCGCTGCCGGCGGCGGCCAGCAGCGCAGCAGCGCTGGCGAGGGGAACGATCTGGATGAACTGGCGGCGGCTGGTCATGTGTGCACTCCTGTGAGGTTGCGTGGAAGCATAGCGAGACACCGACCGGCGCTCACTGCGGCATGTCAACGGACTACGGCACGGGTGCGATGACAGGCGCTGAAAAATCCGTCGGCAGACGGCATGAACGAGAACCGTTCCCCTTTTGACGCTGCCGATGTGACTACAGGCTCAGCCGATGTCGCCCACGTGCACGCTGAACAGTCCGTCGCGCCGGTCGGCAAAGAAGTGCTCCAGCGTCTCGCGCACGGTGCGAAACGCGATCTGGTCCCAGGGGATCTCGTGCTCCCGGAACAGCCGGGCTTCCAGTGTCTCCGGCCCTGGGTCCAGCCGCGTGTCCAGCATGCGGGCGCGGTAGAACAGGTGGACTTGGCCGGCCCGCACCACGTTGAGCACCGTGAACAGGCCTTCGAGCTCGATCGTGGCGCCCGCTTCCTCATCGGTCTCGCGCCGGGCGCCCTCGGCCGTGGTCTCGCCCAGTTCCATGAAGCCGGCGGGCAGCGTCCACAGACCGTGGCGAGGTTCGATGGCGCGGCGGCAGAGCAGCACCTGGTCTTCCCACACCGGCAGCGTGCCGACCACGTTGATGGGGTTTTCGTAGTGGATCTCGCCGCAGGCGCCGCAGACGGCGCGTTCGCGGTTGTCGTCGGCCGGCACGCGATAGGCGGTGGACGCGCCGCAGACGCGGCAATGCTGGATGCGGCGGGGCGCGAACATGCAGTCAGTGTAGCGGCGTGGCATCATGCCCCGCTGACCTTGGAGACCCCTTCGATGAGCCTCGTCTTTCCTGCGCCCGCCCCCGTGGTCCTGCCCGTGGCCGGCGGTGGCGGCTTTCCTGTGCACCGCATCTACTGCGTGGGCCGCAACTACGCCGAACATGCCCAGGAGATGGGCTTTTCCGGCCGCGAGCCGCCGTTCTTCTTCATGAAGCCCAACGACGCCCTGGTGCCGGTGGCCGAAGGTGAGACGGGCACCATCGCTTACCCGTCGCTCACGGCCAACCTGCACCACGAGGTGGAACTGGTGGTCGCGCTCGGCCCGGGCGGCAAGATCTTCGGCTATGCCAATGGCCTGGACATGACCCGTCGCGACCTGCAGGGCGAGATGAAGAAGCAGGGCCGTCCCTGGGAGATCGGCAAGGCCTTCGAGCAGTCCGCGCCGATCGGGCCGATCGTGCCGCTGACCGCCACGGGTGAACTCAACACCGGCGCCATCACCATTGACGTCAATGGTCAGCGCCGCCAGACCGGGGACCTGAAGGACCTGATCTGGAACGTGGCCGAGACGCTGGAGAAGCTGGCCGAGGCCTGGACACTGCAAGCCGGCGACCTCATCTTCACGGGCACGCCCGCCGGCGTGGGCGCGGTGGTCCGCGGCGACCTCATGGAAGCCCGCATCGCCGGCCTGCCGGATCTCAAGGTGCGGGTCGCCTGACGGCGAGGTGCAGCGGCATGGAGCTCTACAACTACTTCCGCAGTTCGGCCTCGTACCGGGTCCGCATCGGCCTCGCCTTCAAGGGCCTGGCCTACGACTACAAGGCCGTGCACCTGCCGAAGAATGAGCAGACGGGCGAGTCCTACATGTCGGTGTCGGCGTCGCGCCTGGTGCCACTGCTCAAGGACGGCAACCAGGTCCTCACGCAGTCGCTGGCCATCCTGGAATACCTGGACGAGGCCCACCCCACGCCGCCGCTGCTGCCCACCGACCCGCTGGAGCGCGCGCGCGTGCGCGCCATCGCGCTGGACATCGCCTGCGAGATCCACCCGCTGAACAACCTGCGGGTGCTGCGCTACCTGGTCGGGCCGATGAAGCTGTCGGACGACGACAAGAACCGCTGGTACCGCCACTGGGTGGAAACCGGGCTGGAAGTCGTCGAACGGCAGTTGGCCTCACGGCCGGGCACCTACTGCCACGGCGATGCGCCGACGCTGGCGGACATCTGCCTGGTGCCGCAGATCTTCAACGCGCAGCGCTTCGACTGCCGGCTGGACCACGTGCCGAACGTGATGCGGGTCTTCGACGCCTGCATGAAGCTCGACGCCTTCGAGCAGACGCGCCCGGAACGCTGTCCCGACGCCGCGTGATCCGCCCCGACTGGCCAGCCCCCGTGGGTGCGTTGTGCAGCACCCGCGCCGGAGGTGTGAGCGGCGGCCCCTATGCCGCACTCAACCTCGGTGTGGCGGTAGGGGATAAACCGGCGGCCGTGGCCGCCAACCGCGAACGTTTTGCCGGCGCGCTGAACGGCGCCCAGCCGCTGTGGCTGCGGCAGGTGCATGGCGCCAAGGTGGTGAAGGCCGATGCGGCCGCGCTGGCCGCTGCAGCGCCTGAAGCCGATGCCGCCTGGACCGACGAGCCTGGCGTGGCCTGCGTGGTGCAGGTGGCCGATTGCCTGCCCGTGCTGCTGGCCCATCCGCAGGGTCGTGGCGTGGCCGCCGCTCACGCGGGCTGGCGCGGCCTGGCCGGCGGGGTCATCGACGCGGCGGTGGTGGCGTTGTGCGAAGGCACCGGGGCGGATCCGGGCGACCTGCTGGCCTGGCTGGGCCCCTGCATCGGCCTGGCCGCCTTCGAGGTGGGCGCCGACGTGCTGGACGCTTTTGCCGACGACGCGGCATTCTTCGTCCACACGCCGCGCGCCAACGGTGATGCGCGCTGGCACGCCGATCTGGCGGGCCTGGCCCGCCGCCGACTGTTTCGCCTGGGCCCGCGGCGGGTGCACGGCGGCGGCTGGTGCACCGTCAACGACCCGTCACGCTTCTTTTCCTACCGGCGCGACGGCGTCACCGGGCGGCTGGCCGCCGCCATCTGGCGCCACGCCTGATCCTGCGGCCGCATCGTCGACCGCTTCGTCCCGCTCAGTGACCTGTGTCGCCTGCGCCTGACCTTCCTGCAATTCCTGCGCTTCGGCCGCGCGCCGTTGACGCCGCCGCAGTGGTGTGCCCAGGATGTAGAGCAGCAAGGCCAGCGGCCCCACGCCGTAGAGCACCAGCGTCATCACCGCACCGATCACGGTGCCTTGAGGCGACAAGGCTTCGGCCACGGCCATCATCAGCACCACGTACATCCAAGCGATCGCGATCAGGTACATCTCGACAGGTGAATTGAGATTTCATAAAATGGAATCGCACGTCAACAGGTGGTAAGCGACAGGGCGTACAACCTGCGCTCGTTCACGCCAAAGCCTAGCAACAGGAGACAAGCCTTGAGCACCCAGCGTAACGCCCGCGGCCGCCAGACCGGTGCGGCCGCCGCAAAGGCCCCGAAGACCGCGAAGGCGGCGCCGGCGGCACCCGCCGCCGCAGCGTCGCCGGCAGCGCCCGCTGCTGGCGACTTGGCCGGCGCGTTTGGCGCGGCTTTCTCCGACATGTTCGGCCGCCTGCAGGGCCTGGCGCTGCCGCAGGACCAGGTGGCCGGGCTGCAGGGCGACTACCTGAAGAGCGTCACCCAGATCTGGAACGACACGCTGCAGCGTCTGCAGCAGGGTGAATCCAAGCCGCTGCCAGACCGGCGTTTTGCTGCCCAGCCCTGGCTGCAGAACCCTGCCGCCGCATACACGGCGCAGATGTACCTGCTCAATGCCCGCACGCTGATGCAGATGGCCGAGTCGGTGCAGGGCGACGCCAAGACCAAGGCGCGCATCCGCTTTGCCGTGCAGCAGTGGGTGGACGCCACCAGCCCCAGCAACTTCCTGGCCTTCAACCCCGAGGCCTTGAGCAAGGCCATGGAGACCAAGGGCGAGAGCATCGCCACCGGCATGAAGCAGCTGCTGGAGGACCTGGGCAAGGGCCATGTCTCGCAGACCGACGAATCGGTGTTCGAGGTTGGCCGCAACGTGGCCACCACCGCCGGCGCCGTGGTGTTCGAGAACGAGCTGTTCCAGCTCATCGAATACAAGCCGCTGACGGCACAGGTGCACGAGCGCCCGATGCTGTTCGTGCCGCCGTGCATCAACAAGTACTACATCCTCGACCTGCAGCCGGAGAATTCCGTCATCCGCTACACGGTGGAGCAGGGGCACCGCGTCTTCGTCGTCAGCTGGCGCAACCCGGACGACAGCCTCAAGGACAAGACCTGGGACGACTACATCGAGGAAGGCCCGATCCGCGCCATCGAGGTGGTGCGCGAGATCAGTGGTGCGCAGACCATCAACACCCTGGGCTTCTGCGTCGGCGGCACCATCCTGTCCACCGCGCTGGCCGTGCTGGCGGCGCGCGGCGAGCAGCCGGCCGAGAGCGTGACGCTGCTGACCACACTGCTGGACTTCAGCGACACCGGCATCCTCGACATCTTCGTCGACGAGGCGTCGGTGCGGCTGCGCGAGATGACCATCGGCGCCCAGGCGCCCACCGGCCCGGGGTTGCTGAAGGGCCAGGAACTGGCCACCACCTTCAGCTTCCTGCGGCCGAACGACCTGGTCTGGAACTACGTGGTCGGCAACTACCTCAAGGGTGAGACGCCGCCGCCGTTCGACCTGCTGTACTGGAACGGCGACAGCACCAACCTGCCCGGGCCCATGTATTGCTGGTACCTGCGCCACATGTACCTGCAGAACGACCTGAAGAAGCCGAATCAGCTCACCGTCTGTGGTGAGTCGGTGGACCTGCGCGCCATCCAGGCGCCGTTCTTCGTCTACGGCAGCCGTGAGGACCACATCGTGCCCTGGAAGGCGGCCTACGCCTCGACCCAGATCGTCAAGGGCAAGACGCAATTCGTGCTCGGCGCCAGCGGCCACATTGCCGGGGTCATCAACCCGCCAGCCAAGGGCAAGCGCAGCTACTGGACGAACACCAAGCTGCCGGCCAAGGCCGACGACTGGTTCGCCGGTGCCACGGAACACCCGGGCAGCTGGTGGACCGCCTGGTCCGATTGGCTGGGCCAGCACGGCGGCAAGCGCGTGTCGGCGCCCAAGGGCTTCGGCAACCGGGCGCACAAGGCCATCGAGCCGGCGCCGGGCCGCTACGTCAAGGCCAAGGCCTGAACTCGAACACCAGGAGACACACTGAAATGACCGACATCGTCATCGTCGCCGCCGCCCGCACTGCGGTCGGCAAGTTCGGCGGCACGCTCGCCAAGACCCCTGCCACCGAACTCGGTGCAGCCGTGATCCGTGACCTGCTGGTGCGCGCCAAGCTCGACGGCGCCCAGGTCGGCGAGGTCATCCTCGGCCAGGTGCTGCAGGCTGGTACCGGGCAGAACCCGGCGCGCCAATCGGTCATCAAGTCCGGCCTGCCGAACGCGGTGCCGGCGATGACCATCAACAAGGTCTGCGGCTCCGGCCTCAAGGCCGTGATGCTGGCGGCCCAGGCCATCCGCGACGGCGACAGCGAGATCGTCATCGCCGGCGGCCAGGAAAGCATGAGCATGAGCCCGCACGTGCTGCAGGGCAGCCGCGACGGCCAGCGCATGGGCGACTGGAAGATGGTCGACACCATGATCACCGACGGCCTGTGGGACGTCTACAACCAGTACCACATGGGCATCACGGCGGAGAACGTCGCGAAGCAGTTCGGCATCACCCGCGAGCAGCAGGACGCACTGGCGCTGGCCAGCCAGCAGAAGGCAGCCGCGGCGCAGGATGCCGGCCGCTTCAAGGACGAGATCGTGCCCTTCAGCATTGCGCAGAAGAAGGGCGACCCCATCGTCTTCGCCGCCGACGAGTTCATCAACCGCAAGACCAATGCCGATGCCCTGGCCGGCCTGCGTCCGGCCTTCGACAAGGCCGGCAGCGTCACTGCCGGCAACGCCAGCGGCCTGAACGACGGTGCTGCCGGTGTGGTGGTGATGGCGGCCAAGACCGCCGAGCGCCTGGGTCTGACACCGCTGGCGCGCATCGCCAGCTACGCCAGTGCCGGCCTGGACCCGGCCACCATGGGCATGGGCCCGGTGCCGGCCAGCCAGCGCGCGCTGCAGCGCGCCGGCTGGAAGGCGGCCGACCTGGACCTGCTGGAGATCAACGAGGCCTTCGCGGCCCAGGCCTGCGCCGTGCACCAGCAGATGGGCTGGGACACGAGCAAGGTCAACGTCAACGGTGGCGCCATCGCCATCGGCCACCCCATCGGCGCCAGCGGCTGCCGCATCCTGGTCACCCTGCTGCACGAGATGGTCAGGCGCGATGCGAAGAAGGGCATCGCGAGCCTGTGCATTGGGGGAGGCATGGGTGTGGCGCTGACCGTCGAGCGCTAGAGTCGGTTTCCATCAATCGGATTTCACTGGAGGAAGACATGAGTCAGAAAGTTGCATACGTCACCGGCGGCATGGGCGGCATCGGCACCGCGATCTGCCAGCGCCTGGCCAAGGAAGGCTTCAAGGTCATCGCCGGCTGCGGCCCCACCCGGGATTTCCAGAAGTGGCTGGACGAGCAGAAGGCCGAGGGCTACACCTTCTACGCCAGCGTCGGCAACGTGGCCGACTGGGACAGCACCGTGGCCGCCTTCACCAAGGCCAAGGAAGAGCACGGCTCGATCGACGTGCTGGTGAACAACGCCGGCATCACGCGCGACCGCATGTTCCTCAAGATGTCGCCGGACGACTGGAAGGCCGTCATCGACACCAACCTCAACAGCATGTTCAACGTCACCAAGCAGGTGGTGCCCGACATGGTGGAAAAGGGCTGGGGACGCATCATCCAGATCAGCTCGGTCAACGGCGAGAAGGGCCAGGCCGGCCAGACGAACTACTCCGCCGCCAAGGCCGGCATGCACGGCTTCACGATGGCCCTGGCGCAGGAAATGGCCAGCAAGGGCGTGACGGTGAACACCGTGAGCCCGGGCTACATCGGCACCGAGATGGTCCGTGCCATCAAGCCGGAGATCCTGGAGAAGATCGTCGCCACCATTCCCGTCAAGCGCCTGGGCACGCCGGAGGAGATCGGCTCGGTCGTCGCCTGGCTGGCAGGGCCGGATTCCGGCTTCACCACGGGGGCGGACTTCAGCTGCAACGGCGGACTGCACATGGGTTGAACGGCGACGCCGTTCAACCCAGTGAAGTCCTCTTCTCCGTTCTGCTCCCCCGAGCCCCCTCCAGGAGGGGGCTCCAGCATGAGCGTTGGGCGCCGGCCTCTGGCCGGCGTTTGCACTTCTACGCTCTGGAGGCGATCACGTCCTGCAGATCGGGAGGCAGATCGTCCAGAGCTTCCGGCGCGGGCGCACCGGCATCGATCAACAGACTGAGCACGGCGGTGTAGTCGCCGCCCGTCACCGGCTCGTTGCAGGCCGCATGCAGGCAACTGCCCATCACGTTGCCGCCGTAGCCGTTGCGTTCGTCCCAGTGCGCGCCATGGGCCAGCAGCAGGCGCACCATCGTGGCGTCGCCACGGAATGCGGCCTGGTTGAGTGCACTGGCGTCCCAGTCGCCTTTCACGGTTACCGGCCAGCCGAGCGACAGCATGAGCGCGACGGCCTCGCGGTGGCCGCGCTGCGCTTGCTCCGGCAGCAGGCGCAGCAGATGCGGCGGCAGGCGTTGCAGCAGCGATGGATCCTGGGTCAGCTGCGCGCGGGCAAGCGATGCGTCGCCAGCGGCGCAGGCGGCGGCAAAGGCTTCGAGGTCGTTCAGACTCGGGGCTGGCGCACCGCCCTGCAGCAGCGCGAGGGCATCGCGGCGGCCCGCCCGCACGGCGTAGTCCGCCGGCGTGAAACCGAGGTCGTCGGTGGTCCGCGGGTCGGCACCGTGGTCCAGCAGCAGGCGCACCGTGCCGGCGTCGCGGCCACGCATCAGGGCGTGGTGCAGCGCGCTGCGTCCGCCGGGGCCGCGTTCGTTGGGGTCGGCCCCCAGCGCCAGCGCCTGCGTCAGGCCGGACTGGCGGTCGTGGTCCAGTTGGCGCAGCAGCGCATTCGTGCCGGACCAGCGCGCGCCGGCCTGCACCAGGGCCGTCATGAACGCCGGGTCGTCGCGCTCGGTGGCGTGGTAAAGCGATTCGCCGTCGTTCGGGTTGGCACCGGCCGCCAGCAGACGCTCCACGATTGGCAGGCTGCGTGCACGGGCCACGGCGCCATAGAGCACGGGCAGCGCATGCGCCTCGTTCTCGGGGTCATGCCAGACCGCATTGGGATCGGCGCCTAGCGCCAGCAGGACTTCGACGCTGCTCAGCAGCGCGTCATGGTGGCTGGCCAGCTGCGCCAGCCCCGAGGCGGCGGCATAGACGAGCGCCGGCGCTCGCCAGGGCGGCAGCGGCGCGTTCGCGTCCTCCAGCGGCAGCGCGCCGTCGATCTCGCCCTGCAGCAGCGCAACGGCGGCGTGGCGCAGGGGCCGGGCCGCCAGGCGCGCCAGCACGCGCTGCGGCTGCGGCGCGTTCCAGCCGCGGCCCAGTGCCAGCGACACCAGTTGATCGACGAAGTCCGCCTCGTCAGCCGCGGCCGCGCGGCGGGCGTCCACCGCCGTCATCAGCGCCGACCAGCTGGCACAGCCGTGCTCGCGTGCGATGGCGAGCTGCGCTTGCGCCAGCTGCCAGGGCGGGACGAGTTGCAGGGCCGACGCACGCAACAGGGCGTCGGGCTCCGCGGCGCGCCAGGCACGCAGCAGGTCCTTGGCCTGGCGGCGCAGGTGGTCGGGGTGGGGCAGGGGCGGCAGCGCGTGGGGCATCGTGATCCTTCATGCGGGGGCCCGGGGTCTGCAGCAGCGGGCCGCATGAGGGGCGGCGATGCGGTGTGGCGCACGCAAGCGTGTCAGGTGGGTTCAACCCTGTCCGCAGACCCGGAGGCGCCCTGCGCGCCGCCGGCATGCTGTCATGCCGGCGCTGTGGCGGTCAAGCCGCAGGGGTCAGACGGCGGCGTAGCGCCCGGGCTTGTGGTTCACGGCGAGTGCGAAGTTCAGCGCCACCGCGGCGAGCACCGACCACAGCAGGGCCTGGGCGCCGATCCAGGGTCCGGCGGCCAGCAGGATCAGCGCATCCAGCGCCATCTGCACCTTGCCGGCGCGCCAGCCGCGGCTGTCCTGCAGCCACAGCACCAGCACGTTCAACCCGCCCAGGCTGGCGCGGTGGCGGAAGAGGATCAGCAGCCCGGCGCCCATCAGCAGCCCGCCGCCCAGTGCGGCGAAGGCCGGATGCACCGACTGAAGCACCACCCAGCGTGGCACCGCCTCGGCCAGCACCGACAGCAGGGCCACGGCGGCAAAGGTCTTGAGCGTGAAGCGGGCTCCCATGCGCCGCCAGGCCAGCGCGTAGAACGGCACGTTGATGGCGAAGAACGCCACACCGAACGGCAGGCCCATGGCGTAGTGCGCAATGAAGGCCAGCCCCGCGGTGCCGCCGGTCACCAGCCCGGCCTGTCTGAACAGCACCAGCGCCATCGCAACGAACAAGGTGCCGGTGAGCAGGCCCTGGGCGTCGTCGAACAGGCTGTGGCGCGCCGGTGCGGTGGCCGCGTTCATTCGCCGACCCCCGACAGGAAGTACTTGATCAGGCCCTTGGCCGCAAAACCCAGCAGGCCGAAGCCCAGCACCAGCAGCAGCACGAAGGTGCCGAACTTGCCGGCCTTCGACTCGCGCGCGAGCTGCAGCACGATGAAGACCATGTAGAGCATGAAGGCCGTGACGCCGAACGTCAGCCCGAACCACGCGATCTGTTCCTCGGTGTAGCCGAACATGCGCGGTCAGCCTTCGGACGGCAGCTCCACCAGGTCGCGGTAGGCGTGCCAGCTGGCATGGGCCAGCCACGGCAGGATGACGATGAGGCCGGTCAGCGCCGTGGCCATGCCCAGCGCCGTCAGCGCCATGATGATGCCGGCCCACAGGGCCAGGGGCACCGGGTCCTCCATCACCACGCGCCAGCTGGTGTAGATGGCCACCGGCAGCGATTCGTCGCGGTCCAGCAGCATGGGAATGGCGACGACCGAGCTGGCAAACACCGGTGCGGCCAGGATCGCGCCCAGCATCAGCCAGACCTCGAACAGCCAACTCTCGCCCAGCAGCACCACGTGCAGGAAGTCCTTGGGGCCGAGCACCGGCGCCGGGGCGAAACCGATGATGAGCGCGCCGGACGTCATCACCCAGCCAGTGCCGGCCAGCGCCAGCAGCGCACCAAAACCCACCAAGCGCACATGCCGCGGGTGCCACACCGCCAACGCCGTGCGAAAGCCGGCCGGCTCGCCGCGCTCCATGGCACGGCTGACGGCATAGAGGCCGGTCGCAGCCAAGGGGGCGACGATCAGGAAGCCGCTGAACGCCCCGGCGACGAGCCAGAAATGCCGGCCAGCGAGCACGAACAGCACGCCGCCGAACAGCGCCGCCAACAGCCCGTGCAGCAGCCCGGGCCCGGGGTTGCGGGTGAAATCGACCGCGCCACGCTCCAGCCAGCGCAGCGGCTGGCTCAGCGGGATCGTGCGGGGCCGGAAACGGCGGGAGGCCTCGACGGCCGGCGAGCGCTGCATGGGTGTGAATGCTGCCACGGCGGCGGGTGCCGTGGCTTGATGCCGGTCAATCGGCGCCGGGGAGCAGGGCCGCCGCCGCGGCGTCCAGCGCAGCCGGGCCACCGTCGGCCAACGGCAGCAGCGACGCGTCGGCCAGTGCGGCAAAGTGCTTGCGCATCGACCGGTCGTACAGCGGGTCGTAGTGCTCCGACATCAGACGCTCGAACAATGGGGCCCACTCACCGGCCCTGGCCATGGCTTGCCAGGACTGCACCCGCTCGCGCCCCTGCAGTTCCACCAGGGTGCCCAGCTTGTCGCAGAAGCCCGCCACGTCGTCGGCAAAGAAGGCGTAGTCCTCGAGCAGCAGCTGCACGCGGGCGGCCAACGGCATCTCCACGCGCATCACCCTTCCCTGGTCGCGCATGCGCAGCAGCAACGCCTCGGGCACGCGCAGCTTGCCGATGCGGGCACTCTCGCTCTCCACGAAGACCGGCTGCCCTGGCACGAATCCGCGCAGCGCCTGCCACACGCGGGTGTCGAAGGCCTTCTGCGTGGGCTGCGGCAGGCCGGGCAGGGCGCCGAGCACGGAGCCCCGGTGGTGGGCCAGGCCTTCCAGGTCCAGCACCTGGGCGCCCTGGGCGGCCAGCGCCTGCAGCAGGCGGGTCTTGCCGCTGCCGGTGCGCCCGGCCAACACGACGAAGTCCAGCGCCTGGGGCAGCGTGTCCAGCTGGGCCCGCACGACGGCGCGGAAGGCCTTGTAGCCGCCTTGCAGCTGCCCGGTGCGAAAGCCGATCTGCGACAGGAACCAGGCGAGGCTGCCCGAGCGTTGCCCGCCACGCCAGCAGTAGACCAGGGGCCGCCACTCGCGCGGCTTGTCGGCGATGAAGGCGTCCAGGTGCCCGGCGATGCGACGGCCAACCATGGCCGCGCCGATCTTGCGCGCCTCCAGCGCCGAAACCTGCTTGTAGGTGGTGCCGACGATGCGCCGTTCTTCGTCGTCGAGCACCGGCCAGTTCAGCGCGTCGGGCAGGTGGTCCTCGGCGAACTCGGCCGGGGAGCGGGCGTCGATGACCGCATCGAAGGCCGAGGCATCGGCCAGGAATTCGTCAGCGCTGACCGGCTTGAGGCTCATCGTGGACAGGCCAATCCGGCCCTTCAGGACGGTGTGGCCACGGCATCGAGCAGTTCGCTCTCGATGCGCAGCTGCGCCTTGGCGTGCTGCAGGGCCGGGCCGTCGACGAGAAAGGTGTCCTCCACCCGTTCGCCCAGGGTGCTGATCTTGGCCAGCTGCAGGTTGATGCGGTTCGTCGCCAGCACGCGGGCGATGGCGTAGAGCAGGCCGGTACGGTCGCTGGCGCTGATGGTCAGCAGGTAGCGCTGGGCGCGTTCGTCCGGCGTCAGCGAGACGCGGGGCGTGACCGGGAACGAGCGCACGCGGCGCGACAGGCGCCCGCGCGCCGGTTCCGGCAACGGGCCTTCGGCCTGCAGCGCGGCTGGCAGCTGGTGTTCCACCAGGGACACCAGGTCGCGGTAGGCCGAGGCGCCGTGTTCGGTCAGGTGCTGGCTCTCGACGAGGAAGGTGTCCAGCGCGTAGTTCTTGGCCGTGGTGTGCACGCGCGCATCCAGGATGCTGAAGGCGGCGGCGTCGAAGTAGCCGCAGATGCGCGCGAACAGCTCGGGTGCATCCGGGGCATAGACCAGCACCTGCAGGCCCTCGCCGATGGTCGCCGGCCGTGCGAAGACCACCGGCTTGGCCGTTTCCACGTGGCGCCACAGCGCACGCGCATGCCAGGCGATGTCGCTCGCGTCGTGGCGTGCGAAGTAGCGGGTGTCCAGCGTGGCCCACAGCGGCGCCTCGGTACCTGGCAGGGCCGATTGCAGGGCCAGCCGCTGCCGCGCCTCGGCCTTGCGCGCCTCGATGTCGGCCTGCAGGTTGGGCTGGGCGCCGCCCAGGGCGCGCAGGGCCGTGTGGTACAGGTCCTGCAGCAGCTTGCCCTTCCAGGCGTTCCAGACCTTGGGGCTGGTGCCGCGGATGTCGGCCACGGTCAGCAGGTACAGCGCCGTCAGCCGGCGCGGCGTGCCCATGGCCTTGGCGAAGCGGGCGATGACCTCGGGGTCGGAGAGGTCCTCCTTCTGCGCGACCCGGCTCATCGTCAGGTGCTGCTGCACCAGGAATTCGCACAGCGCCGTGTCCTCGGCATTGATGCCGTGCTCGCGGCAGAAGCGCCGCACGTCCTTCGCGCCCAGGTCGCTGTGGTCGCCGCCACGGCCCTTGGCCACGTCATGGAAGAGCGCGGCCACGTAGAGCAGCCAGGGCTTGTCCCAGTCCGCCGCCAGCTGCGAGCAGAACGGGTACTCGTGGGCATGCTCCGGGATGAAGAAGCGGCGCACGTTGCGCAGCACCATCAGGATGTGCTGGTCCACCGTGTAGACGTGGAACAGGTCGTGCTGCATGCGGCCGACGATGCGTCGGAACACCCACAGGTAGCGGCCCAGCACCGATGTCTGGTTCATCAGCCGGAACACATGGGTGATGCCCTGCGGCTGGCGCAGGATGTCCATGAACAGTTCGCGGTTGATGGGGTCGCGGCGGAAGCGCGTGTCCATCACCTCGCGGGCGTTGTAGAGCGCACGCAGCGTGCGCGCCGACAGGCCCTTGATGCCCGGCGTCTGGGCGTAGACCAGGAAGGTCTCGAGGATGGCGTGCGGGTTGCGCTCGTAGAGGTCGTCCTGCGCCACCTCCAGCATGCCGCCGCGGTCGAGGAAGCGGGCGTTGACCCGCCGCATCGGCGCACCTTCGGAGCCCAGCACCTTTTCCTCGATGCCCAGCATCAGGATCTGGTTGAGCTGGGTCACCGCCTTCGCCGCCCAGTAGTACCGGTGCATCAGCGCCTCGGAGTTGCGCTGGCCGCGCTGCGGCTTGAGGCCGAAGCTGTTCGCCACGGCAGTCTGCAGGTCGAAGACCAGGCGGTCCTCGCGCCGGCCCGCCACCAGGTGCAGGCGGGCGCGGATCAGCTTCAGCAGGCCCTCGTTGCGCTGCAGCTGGCGGACCTCGAAGGGCGTGATGATGCCCTTGGCGGCCAGCTCGGACCAGGTGCCACCCAGCCCCGCGCCGCGCGCCACCCAGACGACCACCTGCAGGTCGCGCAGGCCGCCCGGGCTCTCCTTACAGTTCGGCTCCAGCGAATAAGGCGTACCTTCGTACTTGACGTGGCGCTGGCGCATTTCCAGCGTCTTCGCGCGCAGAAAGGCCTTGGGGTCCACGGCTGCGGCCTGCGCCTGGGCAAAGGTGGTGTAGGCCGGGCGGCTGCCGCAGATCAGGCGCGATTCCAGCAGGGCCGTCTGCACCGTGACGTCGCGCCGGGCTTCGTCCAGGCATTCCGGCAAGGTGCGCACCGAACTGCCAATCTCCAGGCCCACGTCCCAGCAGCCGGTGATGAAGGCCTCGATCGCGGACTTGACCTCGTCGTCGGGCGGCGCCGGCAGCAACACCAGCACGTCGACGTCGGAATGCGGGAACAGCTCGCCGCGGCCGAAGCCGCCCACGGCCACCAGGGCCGCGTCCTTCGGCAGCGCAGCCTGCGACCACAGCGCGGCCAGGATGCCGTCCACATGGCGCGCCAGCGCGCGCAGCAGGGTCTGTGCGGCCGAAATGGTCGGCCGGGCGTCGCGGAAGGCCTCCAGCAACGCGGCCTTGCCGTCGCGCGTGCGGGCACGCAGCGCGGTCACCGACAGCGCGGTCCCGTTGTCCATGGGGCGGGAGCTCAGGATGCAGCCAGCGCCGGTGCCGGCTGGACGAATTCGGGCAGCGGCGGGTAGCCGGCCGACAGCGTCAGCACTTCGTAGCCCGTTTCGGTGACGAGCACGGTGTGCTCCCACTGCGCCGACAGCGACCGATCCTTCGTCACGATGGTCCAGCCGTCGCCCAGCTCGCGGATCTCGCGCCGGCCGGCGTTGATCATCGGTTCGATGGTGAAGATCATGCCCGGCACCAGCTCTTCCAGCGTACCGGGGCGGCCATAGTGCAGCACCTGCGGCTCCTCGTGGAAGCGCTTGCCGATGCCGTGGCCGCAGAACTCGCGCACCACCGAGAAGCCGGAGGATTCCGCGAAGGTCTGGATGGCGTGGCCGATGTCACCCAGGCGCGCCCCGGGCCGCACCTTGACGATGCCCTTCCACATGGCCTCGTAGGTGATCTGACACAGGCGCTTGGCCTGGATGGAGCCTTCGCCGACGATGAACATGCGGCTCGTGTCGCCGTGCCAGCCGTCCTTGATGACGGTGATGTCGATGTTGACGATGTCGCCGTGTTTCAGCGGCCGGTCGTTCGGGATGCCGTGGCAGACCTGATGGTTCACCGAAGTGCAGCACGAAGCCGGGTACGCCGGGTAGCCCGGGGGCTGGTAGCCCAGCGTGGCCGGCACCGTGCCCTGCACGTTCACCATGTGGTCGTGCGCCAGCTTGTCCAGCTGCGCCGTGGTGGCGCCCGGCACCACATGGGGGGCCAGCATGTCCAGCACCTCGGCCGCCAGGCGGCCCGCGACGCGCATGCCCTCGATGTCGGCGGCGGATTTCAGCGTGATCGTCATCGGGGGATTATCCCACCGAGGCCCGTAAAATGCCGGGTTCCCCCTGATGGCCGCCCGCCCGATGTCGCAAGCCCCCCTGACTTTCGAAGGCGGCAACGCCCTGTCCGATTTCCGCGCCCGGGCCCTGCTGCCCCGGCTGCAGGCCATCAGCCCACGCATCACGGGCGTGGCGGCGCGCTTCGTGCATTGGGTGGCGCTGGACGCGGCGGCCACGCCGTCGCAGCAGGACAAGCTGGCCGCGCTGCTCACCTATGGCGATCCCTACGCCGGCCCCACCGAGGGCGAGTGTGTGATCGTGATGCCGCGCCTGGGCACGGTCTCGCCCTGGGCCAGCAAGGCCACCGACATCGCCCGCAACTGCGGCATCGACCTGCACCGGGTCGAACGGGTCACCGAGTTCCGCCTGACACTCAAGGGCGGTGTGCTGGGTGGTCTGGTGGGCAGCCCCAAGCCGCTGGCCGACGACGAACGCGCCGAAGTGGCCGCGCTGCTGCACGACCGCATGACCGAGAGCGTGGCCTTCACGCGCGACGCCGCGGCGCACCTGTTCGACCCCCAGCCGGCACCGCCGCTGGCCCATGTGGACGTGCTGGGCGCCGGGCTGGATCAAGGCAGGAAGGCATTGGTGGTCGCCAATGGCGAGTTCGGCCTGGCGCTGTCGGACGATGAGATCGACTACCTCGTCGAGGCCTTCACCAAGCTCGGCCGCAACCCCAGCGACGTCGAGTTGATGATGTTCGCGCAGGCCAACAGCGAACACTGCCGGCACAAGATCTTCAACGCCGAATTCGTGATCGACGGTCAGGCGCAGCCGCTGTCGATGTTCGGCATGATCCGCCACACCGAGAAGACCAGCCCGCAGCACACGGTGGTGGCCTACAACGACAACGCCGCGGTGATGGAAGGCGGGCCGGCCGAACGCTGGCTGCCGCAGGGCTTCACCAACGCCCCGGCCTACGGCCCGCGCGAAGGCACGGTGCATGTGCTGATGAAGGTGGAGACGCACAACCACCCCACGGCCATCAGTCCCTTCCCGGGGGCAGCCACCGGGGCTGGCGGCGAGATCCGCGACGAAGGCGCCACCGGGCGTGGCGCGCGGCCCAAGGCGGGCCTGACCGGCTTCTCGGTCAGCAATCTGCACCTGTCCGGCACCGACGAGCCCTGGGAACGCAGCCCGGTCGGCAAGCCGGCGCACATCGCCAGCCCGCTGCAGATCATGACCGAGGGCCCGCTGGGTGGCGCGGCCTTCAACAACGAGTTCGGCCGGCCCAACCTGGGCGGCTACTTCCGCGTCTTCGAGCAGACCGTGGCTGGTGTGCGGCGGGGCTACCACAAGCCCATCATGATCGCCGGCGGGCTGGGCAGCATCGACGCCGGCCAGACACACAAGAAGATCTTCCCCGCCGGCACGCTGCTGATCCAGCTCGGCGGCCCGGGCATGCGCATCGGCATGGGCGGTGGCGCGGCCAGTTCCATGGCCGCGGGCAGCAACACGGCGGCGCTGGATTTCGACAGCGTGCAGCGCGGCAACCCGGAAATCCAGCGGCGTGCGCAGGAGGTCATCAACCACTGCTGGGCGCTGGGCGAATCGAATCCTGTGCTCGCCATCCACGACGTCGGCGCCGGCGGCATCTCCAACGCCTTCCCGGAACTGGCCGACGGCGCTGGTCGTGGCGCGCTGTTCGACCTGACGAAAGTGCCGCTGGAGGAAAGCGGCCTCGCGCCCAAGGAGATCTGGTGCAACGAGAGCCAGGAGCGCTACGTCATCGCGCTCGACCCGGCCGGCCTGCCGCTGTTCGAGCAGATGTGTGCGCGTGAGCGCTGCCCGTTCGCGGTGGTGGGCACGGCGACTGAAGCCACCGAGCTCGTGGTGGAGGTCGGTGCCGGTGGCGAGCGCGTGATCGACATGCCCATGGACGTGCTCCTGGGCAAGCCACCAAAGATGCGGCGCGACGTGCAGCGCGTGGATCGCAGCGAGCCGCCGCTGGACCTCACCGGCGTGAAGCTCGACGAGGTGGCGCTGGCCGTGCTGCGCCACCCCACGGTGGCCAGCAAGCGTTTCCTGATCACGATCGGCGACCGCAGCGTGGGCGGCCTGAACCACCGCGACCCCATGGTCGGGCCCTGGCAGGTGCCGGTGGCCGACGTGGCCGTCACGCTGGCCGACTACAGCGGCTTCCGCGGCGAGGCCATGTGCATGGGCGAACGCACGCCGCTGGCGGCGCTGGACGCGCCGGCCTCGGGCCGCATGGCGGTGGGCGAGGCCATCACCAACCTGCTGGCGGCGCCCATCGAGCTGTCGCGCGTGAAGCTCAGCGCCAACTGGATGGCCGCCTGTGGCGAGCCTGGCGAGGATGCGGCCCTCTATGAGACGGTGCGTGCCGTCGGCCTGGAGCTCTGCCCGCAGCTTGGCATCGGCATCCCCGTGGGCAAGGATTCGCTGTCGATGCGCACGCAGTGGGCCGGCACCGACGGGCCGAAGAAAGTCGTCGCGCCGGTGTCCTTGATCGTCAGCGCCTTCGCCACGCTGGACGACGTGCGTGGCACGCTGACGCCTCAGCTGCAGCCGGGCGACACCACGCTGCTGCTGGTGGACCTGGGCCAGGGTCGCAGCCGCATGGGCGGCTCGATGCTGGCGCAGGTGCTGGGCCGCTTCGGGCACGAGGTGCCGGACCTGGATGACGCAGCGCTGCTGAAGGCCCTGGTGGCCGCGGTGAACGAACTGCGCGCCCAGGGCCAGCTGTTGGCCTACCACGACCGCAGCGACGGCGGCCTCTGGGCTGCGGCCTGCGAGATGGCCTTTGCCGGCCGCCTGGGCGTGAGCCTGAACGTCGACATCCTGGTCACCGAGGGCGACGGCATCGCCGACAGCCGGGCGGAATACGGCGATTCGAAGAACTGGGCCGGCCAGGTGGGCGAGCGGCGCAACGAGCTGATGCTCAAGGCGCTGTTCAACGAGGAACTGGGTGTGCTGCTGCAGGTGAAGCGCGAGGACCGCGATGCGGCGCTGGGCGTGCTGCGTGCCTATGGAATGTCCAAGCACACGCATGTGGTCGGCAAGACCAACGACCGCGGCGTGGTCGAGGTCTGGCGCGACACGAAGTGCCAGTACAGCGCGCCGCTGGGGGACTTGCTGGCGGCCTGGGACGACGTGAGCTGGCGCATCTGCCGCGAGCGCGACAACCCGGAATCGGCCGACACGGAACACGCTGCGGCCAGCGACGCCGCGGCGCCCGGCCTGCACCTGCACTTGACGTTCGACCCGGCGGAGGACGTCGCCGCCCCGATGATCGCCACCGGCGCACGGCCCCGGCTGGCGATCCTGCGCGAGCAGGGTGTGAACTCGCATGTCGAGACCAGCAAGGCCTTCGACCTGGCGGGTTTCGAGACCTTCGACGTGCACATGTCGGACCTGCAGAGCGGCCGCGCCCGGCTGGACCAGTTCAGCGGTTTCGTCGCCTGTGGCGGCTTCAGCTATGGCGACACGCTGGGGGCCGGTGAAGGCTGGGCGCGCTCCATCCTCTTCAATCCGCAGCTGGCCGAGCAGTTCGCCACCTTCTTCGGGCGGGGTGACAGCTTTGCGCTGGGCATCTGCAACGGCTGCCAGATGCTGGCAGCGTTGGCGCCGATGATCCGGGGGGCCGATGCCTGGCCCCGGTTCGTGCGCAACCGCAGCGAGCAGTTCGAGGCCCGGCTGGCGATGGTGGAACTGCTGGACAGCCCCAGCCTGTTCTTCGCCGGCATGGCCGGCAGTCGCATCCCGATCGCCGTGGCGCATGGCGAGGGCCGCGCCGACTTCTCGCAGCGCGGCGACGCCGGCAAGGTGCATCGCGCCGCGCGCTGGGTGGATGGCCACGGCCAGGCCACCGAGGCCTACCCCGCCAACCCCAACGGCAGCCCCGGCGGCCTGACGGCGGTGACGACGGCCGACGGCCGCTTCACCGCCATGATGCCGCACTCGGAGCGCGTGTTCCGCAACGTGCTGATGAGCTGGACGCCGGGTGACGTGTCGGCATTCAGCCCCTGGATGCGCATGTTCCGCAATGCGCGGCGCTTTGTGGGCTGACCACCGGGCGATCGGTTCATCGTGCCGACCGAGGGCCAGGCCAGCGCGCTGCAGGAGTTGCTGGACACGCACGTGGCCATCACCGTGCTGCAGACGCACGACGAGAAGCGGGTGCTGGCCTTGGCCGAGGCCGTCGCGCGACGCACGCAGCGTGCGCTGTGGGCCTGGTCGGCCAGCAACGGTCTGCGCGCACTGCATGGCCTCAAGCTGCGGCTGGTGGATCAGGGTGCCGACGGGCACCCCGGCGCTGCCGACACGCATGAACTGCCCGCGGCACTGAAGGCCATCGCCAGGCTGGACGGCCCGGCCCTGGTGCTGCTGCTGGACATTCACCCGTATCTGAACCACCCGGTGACGGTGCGTGCGCTGAAGGACCTGGCCCTGGCCAGCGAACGCACGGGCGTGCAACTGGCCTTTGTGGCCCATGCGCTGACAGTGCCCGACGAACTCCAGCCCTGGTGCGCTGCGTTCGAGATCGAACCGATGACGCCGGAACGTGTGCGCACGGTGCTGCGCGAGGAGATCACGCGCCAGCGCAGCCGCAGCGGGCGCGATGTGGCCGGTTGCCAGCGCACGCTGGAATCGCTGCAGCGCCATCTCGCCGGCTTGCCGGAGGCGTCGGTGCGCCACCTGGCGCGGCTGGCGCTCGGCGACGGCCAGATCACCACCGCCGACCTGGCGCGGGTGCTCGCGGCCAAGCAGGCGCAGCTGGGTGCGGCCGAACTGCTGGTTTTCGAGCCTGACCTGCCGGCCATGGACCAAGTGGCCGGCATGACGGCGCTCAAGCGCTGGCTGCTGCTGCGTCGCGCGCCGTTCCTGGACCCCGCCGCTGCCGACGGCCTGCCGCCACCCAAGGGCATGCTGCTGCTGGGCGTGCAGGGCGGTGGCAAGAGCCTCGCCGCCAAGGCCGTGGCTGCGTCCTGGCAGCTGCCGCTGTTCCGCATGGACTTCGGCGCGCTGCACGACAAGTGGCAGGGTGAGAGCGAACGCAAGCTGCGCGAGGCGCTTCGTGTGGCCGAGAGCATGCAGCCCTGTGTGGTCTGGATGGACGAAGTCGAGAAAGGCCTGTCCGGCAGCAATGCCGGCGGTGACGACGGAACGGGTGCCACGCGTCGCATGCTGGGCACGCTGCTGACCTGGATGGCCGAGCGCCGCAGCCGCGTGTTCCTGGTCGCCACCGCCAACGACATCCAGGCCCTGCCGCCGGAACTTGTGCGCAAGGGCCGCTTCGACGAGATCTTCTTCGTCGACCTGCCCGACAACGCTGCGCGCGCGGAGTTGATGCGCATCTACCTCGGCCGGCTCAAGGTGGCTTTTGACCAGGAGCAACTGGCCACCTTGGTGGTGGCCAGCGCGGGTTTCAGCGGCGCCGAGATCGAGGCCGCGGCGGTGGCCGCCCGCTACGAAGCGCTGGCGCTGGGCCGCGAGGCCAACGCAGGCGCGGTGCTGGCGGAACTGGCACGTACGAAGCCCCTGTCGGTCACGCGGGCCGAGTCGGTGCAGGCCCTGCGGGTCTGGGCATCAGAACGTGCCGTGGCCGCTGGCTGATCAGCCCTGAGCGCGGCAGCCCTGAGCGCGGCGCCGCCGGGCCGTCCAGCCCAGCCCGGCCAAGCCGGCGGCCCACAAGGCCAGCGCCGAGGGCTCGGGCACCGGCAGCGCGCTGTACTCGACCACGTAGCCGTTGACTTGGCCCGCATTCGCCGGGCCGCCGTGGTCGTTCCAGAAGCCGAGGGCACCCCAGTTGATGTGCACGTAGTTCTCGCCGCCGCAGCAGTCGTTCGGTTCCCCGCCGCCCCAGTTGGTGTAGGTGAACGCCTGGCCGGCCTCAGGGCCCACGCGCCAAGTCCAGTCGTTGACGCTGGCGCCGTCGTCCGACCCCCCCATCCAGGCCAGCGCACCACCGGCCAGATCAGCCACAAAACTGTTCTCCTCCGCCGAGGTGACGGTGACCAGGTAGCCGTCCATGCCCGACCAGGAACTGGCGGCGGCGGCGTCGAATGCCTCGGTTGCCGCCACCGGCGTCGAGATGTACTCGTACCAATGGCCATTGCCGGCCCATTGCGTGGGCACGGCCTGGGCCGCGGTGGTCAACAGTGCCAGGCTGGCCAGGAGCAACGGGCGCATCTTGCGGATCCTTTGGTAGACAGACGCCAGGAGCATGCGCGCGCCGCCTGGGGGCAGCCATCCCATGGTCATGGGACGCGGTCGCCGCAGGTCGGCGAGTTGGACTGCGCCCGACGATCCCGGGGCCGCCGGCACCAACCGCCGACGTCACAGGCGCGCTCAGGTATGGTCCCGCGCCAACCGCAACCCGCTGAACTGCCACTGCGCCTCGGGCGGGAAGAAGTTGCGGTAGCTGCAACGCGCGTGGTTTTCCGGTGTGGCCAGGGAGCCGCCGCGCAGCACGAACTGCTGGGCCATGAACTTGCCGTTGTATTCGCCCACGGCGCCGGCAGGCGCCCGGTAACCCGGGTAGGGGCGGTAGGCCGACCCGGTCCATTGCCAGGCGGTGTCGTGCACCTGCTGCAGGTGCCCGCTGCGTGCGCCGATCTCCCATTCCGCTTCGGTGGGCAGCCGGGCACCGGCCCAGCGGGCGATGGCCTCGGCCTCGAACCAGCTCAGGTGCAGGGCCGGGATGTCCCGCTCCAGTGGGCGGTGGCCGAACAAGGTGTAGACCTGCCACGGTGCGTCATGCGCATCACGATGCCAGTACAGCGGCGCTTCGCGGCGGCCAGCCTGCACCCAGTCCCAGCCCAGGGACGTCCACAGTGCGGCCTGACCGTAGCCGCCGTCGGCGATGAAGTCGGCCACCTCGCCCTGGCTGGCGAGCCGGTCGCGCAGTTCGAAGGCCTCGAGCACCACGCGATGCCGGGGCCCCTCGTTGTCGAAGGCGAATGGGCCATCCAGGTCGGCCTGGTGGCCAATCTCGAGCACGCCACCGTCAAAGCCACACCAGACCGCGGGTGCTGCCAACGGGACCGGCGGTGGTTCGCCCGGCGCGTAGGCCACGCCGGACGGGTTGTGCCAAAGCAGGTGCTTGGCGTCGGTGACGATGAGTTCCTGGTGCTGCTGTTCGTGGTGCAGCCCCAGGGTCAGCAGTGCCGCGGCCTCGGGTTGGGCCAGATGCTCACCCAAGGCCAGCACGCGTTCGTCCACGGCGCGCCGATAGGCCTGCACCGCGGCCAGGTCGGGGCGCGTCACCAGGCCGCGCTGGGGCCGCGGATGCTGCGGCCCCACGGCCTGGTAGTAGCTGTTGTAGAGCGCACGGAAGGCCGGATCCACCGGCTGGAAGCCCGGCTCGAAGCGCTCGAGCACGAAGGTCTCGAAGAACCAGGTGGTGTGGGCCAGGTGCCACTTGGCCGGGCTGGCGTCGGCCATTGACTGCACCTGGCAGTCTTCGGCCGACAGCGGTGCCGTCCGCCGCAGCGATTCGTCGCGCACCGTGCGGAAGCGCTGCAGCAGCGCCTGTGGGTCGAGCGGGGCGGTCATCGGCACAT
The DNA here is from genome assembly GCA_024235915.1 of Burkholderiaceae bacterium. Taxonomy (GTDB): domain Bacteria; phylum Pseudomonadota; class Gammaproteobacteria; order Burkholderiales; family Burkholderiaceae_C; genus Rubrivivax. Next base: position 144,063 of record JACKLO010000012.1, read on the forward strand.
CCTAGCGAGTTGGGCGTGTCGCACAATGCCGCCATGACTTACACGGTGCGTCGCTTGCAGGTGGATCTGGAGACCCCTTGGCCTCGCCACTGGGCCGGTGGCGACGCCTTTCGAAGCGCCTGGTTCAATGCGCTGTCGTTCAGCTTCCCGGCGGGCGAACAGCTGTTCATCGATTCGGTCCGGCTGGCGGCCACGAAGCTCGAGGGCGAATCGCGGGCTCGCTTCACCGACGAGGTGCAGGCCTTCATCGGCCAGGAGGCCACGCATCGGCGCATCCACCAGCGCTTCAACGCGCAGTTGCAGGCGCAGGGCTACATCAACACCTGGGAAGGCCGGATCCTGCATCGGCGGGCCACACAGTTGGAGGGCCAGGATCCGCGCGTCTGGTTGGGCGTGACGGCGGCCACCGAGCACTTCACCGCCATCCTGGCGGAATGGCTGCTGACGAACCCCGCGGCGCTGGACGGTGCCGAACCGCGCCTGCGCGACCTCTGGCTGTGGCATGCCAGCGAAGAATCGGAGCACCGCGCAACGGCCTTCGATCTGTACCAGGCGTTGGGCGGCAGCCTGCGCTGGCGGCGGCGGTTGTTCGTGGTCATCACCCTGCACTTCGCCACCGACGTGCTGCGGCAGACGCTGGCCAACCTTTGGCGCGACGGGCATTGGTGGCGCCCGGCCACCTGGGCCGGCGCCTGGCGGCTGTTGCTGGGCCGAGGCGGCCTGGTGCGTGCCACCTGGCGGCCGTGGCGGCGCTACTTCGCGGCCGACTTCCACCCGGACGAAGGCAACGGCGCGCCGGCCGAGACCTGGCTGGCGGCTCATGCTGATCTGGCGCCGCCCGTGCGCCAGGCCGCCGGGGGCGTCAGCCCGGCGGCCTGATCACATCGACAGCGATCCTTCGCGGAACGCGGTCTTCTCCAGCCACACATTGACCAGCACCGGCCGACCGCTGCGCGCGATCTCACGCGCCCGGGCCAGCGCGGTCGGCACCTCGGCGTCGGTCTTCACGCACAGGCCGGCGGCGCCGAAGCCTTCGGCCACGCGGTGGTAGTCGGTGCGGGCCAGTACCGTGGCCACGTCGTCGTGGAGCATCTTGACCTGCTCGCGCGCGATCTGTGTCCAGCCAGCGTCGTTGCCCACCACCATGATGGGCGCGAAGCCCTGGCGCACACAGCTGTCGATCTCGCTGAGGCTCCAGCCGCACGCGCCGTCACCGAAGACGATCCACAGCTCGCGCCCGGGGCGTGCCGTGGCCGCGCCGATGGCAAAACCGGCGCCCACACCCAGCGTGCCAAAGGCCCCGGGGTCCAGCCAGGACAGCGGGCCGCGGGGGCGCAGCACGTAGCTGGCGGTGCCGACGAAGTCGCCGCCGTCGGCGACGAAGATGGCGTCGTCGGCCGCCGCGCGGTCCATGGCGCGGAAGAAGGCCAGCGGGTTGACGAACTCGCCGGGCTCGCTTGCCTGGGTGTCGATCTCGGCCTCGCGGGCGCGGTCGCGTTCGACCAGTGCGTCCTGCCACGACGACCACACGGCCTGGGGCACCACACGCGCCGCCAGCGCCTCGATGAAGCCACCGGCGTCGCCGATGGCGGCCACGTCTGGCCGCCGGTTCAAGCGCGCGTCCTTGGCGCTGCGGTTGGCGGCCATCAGCGTGGCGCTGCGGCGCACGTGGCGGCCGTAGTCCAGCCGGAAGTCGCAGGGCACGCCGGCCAGCAGCACGGCGTCGGCCTCGCGCAGCGCGTTGCGCCGCGCGTGCCGCCTCTGCAGCGGGTGCTCGCGGCCCAGCAGGCCGCGCGCCATGCCGGACAGATAGACCGGCATTCCCAGCGCGCCCACGGCCGCCGCCAGCGCGTCGGCGCGTTCTGCGTTTACAACGGCCTGGCTGCCGATGACCAGCAGCGGGCGTTCGGCGTGGCTCAGGGCCTTGGCCGCCGCGGTCACGGCGCCGTCGCCGGCAGCGGGCACGGCCGCCATGCGGCGGCCCGGTGTCGTGGCCTGCGCCGCGCCGGCGAACATGCGCTGGGCGTGGCGGTTGAGGTACCAGCGCAGGGCGCGGTCGGCCAGGCCCGTGCCTTTTCCAGCGGCATCGGCGTACCACTGGCGGATGCTGGCTTCGTCGTAGAGCAGGTCCACCGGGCACTCCAGGCAGACCGGCCCGGGCACCCCTTCGAGCGCCAGTGCAAAGGCCTCCGCCACGGCCGGGCCCAGTTCAGCCACGCGTCGCAGCTTGAAGAAGCGCTTGACGTGCGGTGCCACCAGCGGGCGCTGGTCGATGTCCTGCAGCGCACCGCGCCCCTGCAGCGCGGTGGGCGCGGCACCGGCGATCAGCACCAGCGGCGATTGCGCCAGTTGCGCGTTCTTCAGCGCGGTGAGCGTGTTCGTGATGCCGGGGCCGGCCGTGACGGCGGCCACGCCGGGGCGCCCGGTGAGCCGCGCGTGGGCATCGGCGGCAAAGACCGCGGTGACTTCGTCCCGCGTGTCCACGATGCGCAGGCCGCGCGCCTTGGCCGCGGACAGGATCGGCGAGATGTGACCGCCGCAAAGCGTGAACACCACCGTCGCGCCCTGGGCCTGCAGCGCGGCGGCGACATGGTCACCGCCATGGCTCAAGGCCGCCTGCGCGGCAGCGTGATCCTGACCTTGGCGTGCCATTGGCGCCGGCGCCGCGCCGCTCAATGCCACAACACGCCCTTGCGCTCGTACCAGGCGGGCAGGGCGCCCGCGATGGCCTGCTCGATGCGGGCACGCTTGAGCTTCATGGTCGGCGTCAGCAGGCCGTTGTCGATGGACCAGGCCTCACGCGCCACCACGATGGCGTGCAGCTTCTCGTAGTCCGACAGCTGGCCGTTCACCTGGGCCAGCAGTGCCTTCATGGCAGCTTCCACCTCGGCGCGCACGGCACCGTCGCCCAGCCGCGGCCGCAGGGTTTCGGCCAGCACCACCACGGCGATGGCCGAGGCCTGGCCGTTGCCGGTGACCATGGACATCTCCACCATCGGGTGCACGTTGATCAGGTTTTCGATCGGCGCTGGCGCCACGTACTTGCCCTTGGCGGTCTTGAACAGTTCCTTCTTGCGGCCGGTGATCTTCAGCAGGCCATCGGGCCGGCGCTCGCCCAGGTCACCGGTGCGGAAGAAGCCGTCCTCGGTGAAGCTCTCCGCCGTCAGCGCCGGGTCCTTGTAGTAGCCGCTGAACTGGCCCGGGGACTTGATCAGCACCTCGCCGTCGTCGGCAATGCGGCATTCCACGCCGGGCATCGGCACGCCCACCCAGCCCGGTTCACCATGGTCTTCATTGGAGCTGTGGGAGTAGGAGTTGTCCTCGCTCATGCCGTAGCCCTCGAACAGCTGGAGCCCGAGCCGGCGGTACCAGCGGATCAGGTCGGCCGGCAGCGGTGCGGACCCACTGCCGGCCTGCTTCACGGCGTCCAGCCCCAGCCCCTTGAGCACCTTCTTGCGCACGATGCCACCGAGGATCGGGATGCCCAGCAGCCGGTCCAGCTTGGCCGGCGGCATCTTGGCGAACACGCCCTGCTGGAACTTCAGCCACAGCCGCGGCACCGAGATGAACAGCGTGGGCCGGGCGCGCTGCAGGTCCTGCAGGAAGGTGTCCAGGCTCTCAGCGAAGAAGAGGTGCGTCCCGCCGTCGGCCAGGGACGCCGCCTCCACCCAGCTGCGCTCGAAGCTGTGCGCCAGCGGCAGGTACGACAGCATGCGGCTCTCGCCCGGGCCGACGCGGCGGCGGGTGTCGGCGGCGATGCCCTGGGCGGTGCGGGTGATGGCGCCGAAGCTGGTCATTACGCCCTTGGGCGTGCCGGTGCTGCCGGAGGTGTAAAGGATCATCGCCAGGTCGTCGGCGGCGCGGGCCGGGCGGCCCGACATCGGCACGGCCTTGGCGATCACATCGTCCCAGCGCGGCAGCCCGCTGGCCGAAGAGGGTGCCAGGGGCAGCGCAATCATCGGCACACTGGCCGGCACGCCGTCGCGCTGCTCGTCCCAGGTGTCGAGCTTGCCGACGAAGAGCAGGCTGGCCTCGCTGTGTTCCAGCACGAAGCGCACGGTGGCCGCCTTCTCGGTGGGGAAGATGGCCACCGTGGTGTGGCCGGCCATCCAGATGGCCAGTTCCGCGATGATGAAGTGCGCGCAGTTCTTCGACAGGATGGCGATGCGCGCACCCGGCGCGAAGCCCTGGGCCTGCAGATGCGTGGCCATGCGCCGGGCCTGGTCCAGCGTCTGGCCCCAGGTGTAGTCCACCGTGCTGCCGCCGGTGAGCGGCTGGGTCAGGTAGTTGCGGTCGGGGTGGGTGGCCTCGTGGTTGTAGACGAGGTCCAGCAGCAGGGTGTCTTTGGCCATGCCGCCAAGCGTACGCAGGCTGGCGCGGTGGCGGGAGCGGTGGAACCCTGGGCCGGCTGTCGCTCAGGCGGCAGCCGCCGGGGCACCTTGTCCCTGGGGCGGCTTTGGTCTGCTCGGTCTCACGCGGCCGTGGCGGGTCGGGCCTCAAGCGGCCTTGTCCGGCCGGACCTCAGGCTGCCTTTGCAGGCCGCGTGCGGTAGAAGGTCACCGGCTCGGCCTTGAGTTGCCGGTTCAGCGTCTTCAGCACATGCGGCTGCATCGCCCCCACCACGTGCATCTCGCAGGGCTTGCAGTCGAAGCGCAGCGTGTAGCGCAGGTCTTCGTGCACCAGGGTCATGGGCTCGGCGCGCACCGTGCCCTGCACGCCGGTCACGCCCTTGGCCTGCTTGGGGCACAGGCTCAGGCTGAAGCGCACGCAGTGCTTGGTGATCATCAGGCTGACGTCGCCCAGCGCCTCGTGGCTCTCGTAGGCCGCTTCCACCAGCTTCACGCCGTGGCGGGCGTAGAAGGCGGCGGCGCGGGCGTTGTAGACGTTGGCCAGGTAGCTCAGCGTGTCCTCGGGATAGGGCGCTGGCGGTTCCACCGGCACGGCGCGGGGCAGGCGTTCGAACGCCGCAGCGCGGGTCGCCTCCAGCGCGGTGATGCCGTCACGCCGCAGCGCGTTGAGCACACCGGCCGGCAGGAACCAGGGCTGCGCCAGCGCCAGGCGCACGCGGCGGGCCTGGAAGATCGTGCCACCCAGCTTGGCCAGGCCGTCCTTCAGCTGCGCTTCGGCGCGGGCGGCATCGCGTGCCGGTTCGTGCGGATGCGCCAGGCGCACGCTGGCGCGGTGGCCGTCGGCGTCCTTCAGGGCCAGCTCGAAGCCGTCGGCACCGTCCACGGTGGCCTGTGCCAGCGTCAGGTCCACCGCGATGCGCCGTTCGGCCGATGGCTTGGCCAGCAGGCGCTCCCAGCCCATGTCGCGGTTGCGGTTGACGGCGGTGCCCGGCCGCAGGTCCTTCAGGGCCGTGGTGCCGACGCCGGGTGGCTGGTTGGGCTCGATGCGCCACCGGGTGCCGTGGCCTGATCCTGCGGTCGGCAGCGGCGTGGCGGTGTTCACCGGCACGCCCTGCAGCTCGCCCTGCTGGTCCCACCAGGTCAGGGCGTCGCCGTTGTGCAGCAGGATGGCCGCATCACCGGTGTCGAGCTCGAAGCTCTCGGCGTCCATCTTCATCACATGGCCCACGGGCAGGCCGGCGTGCTTGGGGCTGTCGAAGGCGCCGATGTCGATCTTCCGGCCCTGCACGAAATAGTCGGTGCCACCGCGGTTGTAGCCCTGTTCCGGCTGCGGCGTGAAGCTGAAGCTGCAGCGTCCGGACGACGCCGGCTGCACGTCGCGCCGGCCCTCCAACAGCGTGTCCAGCAGCTTGCGGTAGTGCGCGGTGACGTTCTTCACCGTCGCCATGTCCTTGTAGCGGCCCTCGATCTTGAAACTGCGGATGCCGGCGTCCACCAGCGCCGCGAGGTTGGCGCTCTGGTCGTTGTCCTTCAGGCTCAGCACGTGCTTGTCGTGGGCCACGATGCGGCCATGGCCGTCGAGCACGGTGTAGGGCTGGCGGCATTCCTGGCTGCAGCTGCCACGGTTGGCGCTGCGGCCGGTGACGGCGTGGCTGATGAAGCACTGGCCGCTGTAGGCCACGCACAGCGCACCGTGCACGAAGAACTCCAGCACCGCGTCCTGCACCTGGGCGGCGATGGCGCGGATCTGCCCCAGGTCCAGCTCGCGGGCCAGCACCATCTGCGAGAAGCCCACGTCCTGCAGGAAGCGCGCCTTCTCCGGCGTGCGGATGTCGGTCTGCGTGCTGGCGTGCAGCTGGATCGGCGGCAGGTCCAGCTCCAGCAGGCCCATGTCCTGCACGATCAGGGCGTCGGCGCCGGCGTCGTGGAGCTGCCAGGCCAGCTTGCGCGCGCCTTCCAGCTCATCGTCGCGCAGGATGGTGTTGAGCGTGACGAAGACGTGCGCGCCGAAGCGGTGGGCGTGGGCGGCCAGGCGACCGATGTCGGCCACATCGTTGGACGCCTTGTCGCGCGCGCCGAAGCCGGGGCCGCCGATGTAGACGGCATCGGCGCCGTGGTTCACCGCCTCGATGCCGATGTCGGCGTCACGGGCGGGGGCAAGCAGTTCAAGCTGATGACGGCGCGGCATGGTGGCCGCGATTGTCCCGCAAGGTGGCAATGCGGCGCAGGGCCAGTGCGCCCAGCCCGGCGGCCACCAGGGCCAGGCTGCCGGGCTCGGGCACCGCGGGCGGCGGCGAAGTGAGTTCGTTCAGCCGGATGTTGTCCAGGCCGACGCCGAGGTCGCTGGAGCTCGTCAGCAACGAACTACGGAACTCCACGGTGCTGAACGCGCCGGCGGCCACGAAGTCCACCGTCTGCGTCTCCCAGTCCGAACCGGCGCTGCTCAGGCCCAGCAGGTTGGTGAAACTGCCAGCCGCCTGGCCGTCGATCCACAGGTCCACGGTGACGTTGCCGTAGCTGCCCTGGCCACCGACGAAGAAGGCGCCGATGTCGAAGGCCAGCCGATAGCTCGCACCGGCCACGGTGGCGAACGGGTCGGAACGCACGCCGCCGCCCCGGCCGACGACGCCGCTGAGCTCCAGGAACTGGTGGCCTTCGGACGCCACCACGCCCAGGTGCGCGAAGGCGGCACTGTCCTGGAAGGAGAGGGTGTTGCCGACCACCGTCCAGCCAGTGATGGACGTGTCGCCGACGTGTTTCAGCCCCCAGCTGGCGACATCCGGCGTCTCGAAGCCACCGTTGACGAGGCTGGCCTGCGCCACGGCTGGGGCCAGGCCAGCGAGGGTGGCCAGGGCCACGGCGGCGAACAAGGGGCGGGCGGCGCGCATGCGGAACTCCACGGCTGGGGTGATGCAGGCAGACGCCGCTGGCAATGCCGCCAGGGCTCAATGCGTCGGGCCCACCCCCGGGTCGAGGGGGTCAGGCCGTGGGCGAGCGGCCCACTGCGGTCGGCGCCGGCGTGGTGGCCGGTTCCGCCGGCGGGGCGCTCAACGTCATCAACACGTCGGCATACCAGGCCAGGTTCAGGCCCAGCGACTCGTCGGCCTCGCGGTCGCGCGTGCTCAGGTCCAGCCGGGCCGAGTGCACGCCGGCCAGCCGCCAGGGCAGATCGCCGGCACGTTCCGGCGCATGGGCCACCACGGCGGCGCCGCTGATGCCGCGGTGCGTGCGGCCATCGGTGAGAAAGTGCCCCAGGCCCTGAAAGCGCAGGCCGAAGGCCGAGGCCACCACCGCCTGGCGCACCACCGGCAGGCGGTGCAGCGTGTCCTGGAAGCCCAGCGGAAAGCCGACGATGAGCAGCGGGTGGCCGATGCGCAGCGGGGCGTCAGGCCGCTGCAGGTCGGCCGGGCCGAAGGCGCGCAGGCAGTGCCCGGCGGGCAAGGCTGCGCGGTCCACCGGCAGCAGGGCCACGTCGATGTCGCCGCCGGCGTCCTCGGCGCTGCGCCACAAGCTCACCCCGTCGGCATACAGCGGCATCGAGAACGCCACGGCCTGCGCCAGGTCGGCGGCATCGCTGTGGATCTCGATCTCGATGCGGTCGGGGTGGTGTTCGTTCTCGGTGTCGATGAAGACGTGGCGGCTGGTCACGAGGAACAGTGCACCGTCGCGCTCGAAGTAGAAGCCGCTGGCGTTGGTCAGCGGCTGGTCGCCGTTGAAGGTGCCGATGCGCGCGGCCGTGAGCAGCAGCGCGTCGACCGAAGCGTCGGCCATCGGGTCAGCTGCCGAATTGCGCGGCCGCGGCGTCGAAGGAGCGCAGCAGCGATGCGTAGTCCTCGTGCAGGGGGAACTGCGGGAACTCGGCGACCACGTTGGCCGGCGCGTGGATCAGGAATCCGGCGTCGGCCGCGCCCAGCATGCCGGTGTCGTTGTAGGAATCGCCGGCGGCCATGACCTTGAAGTTCAGGCCCTTGAGCGCGTTGACGGCGTGGCGCTTCTGGTCCGGCTGGCGCAGGCGGTAGTCGGCCACGTGGCCGGCCTCGTCGACCAGCAGCTTGTGGCAGAAGAGGGTGGGGCGGCCGAGCTGCGCCATCAGCGGGTCGGCGAACTCGTAGAAGGTGTCCGACAGGATGATGACCTGGTAGCGGCTGCGCAGCGTGTCCAGGAAGTCCTTGGCCCCGGGCAGCGGCGACAGGCGGGCGATGACCTTCTGGATGTCGGCCAGCTTCAGCCCGTGCTGCTTGAGCAGGTCGAGCCGGTAGCGCATCAGCTTGTCGTAGTCGGGCTCGTCACGGGTGGTGCGGCGGAACTCGGCGATGCCGGTCTCCTGCGCGAAGGCGATCCAGATTTCGGGGACGAGCACCCCTTCGAGGTCAAGGCAGACGATGTGCATGGCCGCGATGCTAACCGGCGGGTTCCAGCGTCACGCTGACGCCGGACAGCACCGCATTGCCTGACGGCGCGTCGCGCAGGCGGTCGTCCAGCGGCGCGTTGAGGTTGGCGCCAGGCCGTTCGGCCGCGACCGCCATGCGCGTGCCGGGCTGGTCGTGCCCCCAGCCATGCGGCAGGCTGCAGACGCCGGGCATCAGCGCGTCGTCCAGTTCCACCGGCGCCTCGGCCGCGCCCTGTGGGCCGACGATGCGCACGCGCTGGCCGTCGACCACGCCGTGCCGCGCGGCGTCCTGTGGGTGCAGCTTGAGCGTGCAGCGTTCCGGTCCCTTGGCCAGCAGCGGCAGGTTGTGCATCCAGCTGTTGTTGCTGCGCACCTCGCGGCGGCCGATGACCACCAGCGGTGGTGGCGGCGCATGGAGGTCGGCGCGGGCCTTCTGCAATTCGGCCAGCATCGACGGCGGCGCCAGTTCCACGCGGCCGCTGGGCGTGCGCAGCACCTCCGGCAGGCGCGCCTGCAGCGGGCCGAGGTCGATGCCGCCGGGCGCGTCGGCCACCTTGCGCAGCGTCAGGCCCTCCGGCCGGGCCCCGAAGCCGTCGCCATAGGGCCCGGCGCGCAAGGCCAGGTCGACCAGCCGTTCCGGGCCGATCCAGCCCGACACGGCCGCCAGCACGGCGTCGCTGCGGTCGCCGGCCAGCTTCTCCACCTCGCGCCGGACCTGCGCGTCGTCCAGGGCCACGGGGTCGGCGTCGGGCCCGTCGCCGCGGGCGATCGCCGCCAGCTTCATCAGGATCTGCCACTCCGGCAGATGGCCCGGCGCGCTCGGCAGCACCGGTGCGCTGTAGCGTGCATGGTTGCGCGTGGACAGCTGCGGGAAGGGCACGTCCCAGTGGCCATCCTCCAGCGGGCTGCTGCCGGGCAGGATGACGTGGGCGTGGCGTGTGGTCTCGTTCAGGTACAGGTCCACGCTGACCATGAAGTCCAGGCCTTCCAGCGCGCGGGCGATGCGCGCGCCGTTGGGGGAGGACAGCACCGGGTTGCTGGCCAACGTGACCAAGGCCCGCACCTGCCCGGAACCGGGTGTTTCCATCTCCTCGGCCAGCAGCGTCATCGGCAACTCGCCAAAGACCTCCGGTGCGCCGCTGACCCGGCTGGCGTGGCGCCCGGTCACGATGCCCCCGCCCTGGCCCGGCCGGCCTTCGGTGTTGCGCGCGAAGGCCGCCGCCTTGGGGAACATGGCGCCGCCTTCGGTGTCGAGGTGGCCGGTGAGGGCGTTGACCACGTCCACCAGCCACGACGCCGCGCTGCCGAAGGCCTGCGTGCAGGTGCCGATGCGGCCGTAGAGGCAGGCCCGTTCCGCCTCCGCCAGTTGGCGGGCCAGGCCGCGGATGGTGGCAGCCGGGATGCCGCAGCGGGCCGCCACGGCCTCCGGCGCAAACGGCGCCACGGCTTCACGCACCGCGTCCACCCCGGCCAGCCAGGGCGACAGGCGTTCCGGCCGCACCAGGTCGTCGCCGAACAAGGCATGCACCAGCGCTGCCAGCAGAAAGACGTCGCTGCCCGGCCGGATGAAGTGGTGCGCGTCGGCCATCGCCGCGGTCTCGGTGCGTCGGGGGTCGATGACCACCAGCTGGCCACCGCGCGCGCGCAGCGCCTTGGCGCGGCCGCGGAAGTCCGGCACGGTCCAGAGGCTGCCGTTGCTGGCCATGGGGTTGGCGCCCAGCACCACCAGCAGGTCCGTGCGGTCGATGTCGGGCACGGGGATGGACAGCCAGTGACCGAACATGAGGCCGCTGGACAGCTGCTTGGGCATCTGGTCCAGCGTGGACGCGCTGAACACGTTCCTGCTGCCCAGCGCCTTGGCCAGCCGCGGCACGTAGAGCAGCAGGCCCATCTTGTGGGCCGACGGGTTGCCGATGCTCAGCGCCACGGCGTCGCGCCCGTGGGCGGCCTGCACCGCGGGCAGGCGCGCGGCGATCTCGGCAAAGGCCTCATCCCAGGTGGCCGCCACGAAGGCATCGCCGCGGCGGATCAGCGGCGTGCGCAGGCGGTCCGGGTCCTCGTGCAGGTCCTTCACCGCCACGCCCTTGGGGCAGATGTAACCACGGCTGAAGACGTCCTGATCCGCGCCGCGGATGCCGACGATCCGTTGGTCCTCGGTGCGGATTTCCAACCCGCAGCAGGCCTCGCAGACAGGACAGATGCGGTAGTGAAGCATTTCTCGCGAAGTCGGTTTCATGTCGTGACGATGATGCGGCGTCCGCCGCGGCTTCCGCGCTCAAGTATTCCCGAAGCCCGTCGATCAGCAGGCCGATGGACGATGACGACGACCCCTTCCTGGCCAAGGCGCGATCCTCGGCCGCCGAGACGCTGGAGGCCGCTTCCGCGCGCCTGCAGCCGGTGCAGAAGATCAGCGGGCAGCTCTACCGCGTGGTGGAGGTGATGCGCGCGCCGAACGGGCGGGTCAGCCGCGTCGGCCAGATCTGGCACAGCGACCTGGAGCGCGTGCGCCGCTTCGGCCGTGCACTGGCGGCCAACACGGCGGGCGAACATGTGCAGGTGGCGGACTCCGCCGGCGCAGTGATCGAGACGATCCCGACACCACCGCCGGGCACGCCGCCGATGGGGTGGGGCAACTGGACCGCCGTGCGGCTTCCATCGCAGCCCGTGCGACCCTTGTCGGCCACCGCGCCGGCGCGTGTCGCAGCGAAGCCAAGCACCTCGGTGCAAAGGCCGCCGCCCACCATGGTGCCGCCCATCCTGCCACCGGCATTGCCGGCTGCGCCCGGCGGTGCGGTGTCGCGGGCGACGTCGACGGACCTGCCCGTGATGGCGCCGGAGCGGATGGTCGAGCGCACGAACCCGTTGCCACCGACGCACGTCTGACCACGGGTCGAGGCGCCTGCGTCCAGGGCCAGGCGCTGACGACGACAGATCCGGGCCGTCGGCAGTGGGCCACGCCCGGATCAGCGGGTGCCCGGCGATGCGCCGCGGCCTCGCGCCATCATCATCACCGCCGCACTGGCCGGTGCCACGGCCAGGGCGCACCAGGCCCAGGGCCAGCCGCTGCCGGCACGCAGGGCCTCGCCGAACAACAGCGGCCCCAGCATGCCCCCGGCAAAGGTGAAGAACTGGGTGGCACCAGCCACCGGTGCGATCTCCGGCGCCGGCACGCAGCGTGCCAGCTCGGCGAAGAACACACCGTTCCAGCCCATGGCCGTGGCCGCACAGCCCAGGGCAACGGCCACCACCAGTGCCGTGGGGGGATGGTCCACGGCGGAGAGCAGTGCCAGGGCCAGACAAGCCACCGTCATGGCCCCGCCCAGCTGCGCCAGCAGGCGCCGCGGCGCACCCCAACGGTCGGCCAGGGCGCCGAAGCCGATGCGGGCGCCGGTGGCGACCAGTTGCGACGCCGACAGCACGCTGGCCGCCAGCGCCAGGGTCCAGCCCAGCCCCAGGTTCAGCAGCGACACCAGAAAGGTCACGAAGGCCTGCTGCGTGCCCGCGTAGGCCAGCGACGCCAGGCTCAGCCGGCGCAGCGCCGGCGTGTGCCAGACCCGGCGCAGCAGGGCACCCACGCTGTGGCTGGCGGTGGCCTCGGTTCGCGCCTGCGGGTCCAGCAGGCGGCGCAGGGGCTGCAGCGCCACGACCGCCAGCGTGCAGGCCGCGGCCACGCCCAGTGCCGTCGCCTGCCAGTCGATCCAGGCCAGGCCGGCAGGCATCAGCAGTCCGGCGAGGGCCACGCCCACCGGCACCCCGGTCTGCTTGATCGAGAAGAACAGGCCTCGCGCATGCAGGGGCGCGTGGTGGCTGAGCACCGCGGCCGCGGCCGGATTCACCAGGCCGTAGCCGATGCCGATGGCCATGGCGGCGGACAGCAGCGAGACGGCCAGGCCGGCCGCCGACGGCACCTGGGCTGACGCCGCGGCACCGGCGGCGCCCAGCGCAGAGGCCGCCAAGGCCATCTGGCTGACGCGCACCGGCCCGTGCCGTGCCACCCAGTGGCCGCAGCGCAGGCCGGCCAGCATGGCCGCCAGGTAGGCCAGTGCCATGTACAGGCCGATGCGCGCTGGCGACAGGCCCAGCCGCGGCGCCACCGCGGGCGCCAGCACCGAAGCCGACACCAGGGCCAGCGTGGCCAGCACCTGCACGCCCAGCATCGCGGCCAGAGCGGGGCCTGGTCGCGTCGGCCAGGCAGCGGCCGGAGAGGTCATCGTCATCCTGCCGAGGGCCGGGAGTGCGCGTGGTTTCCGCCAAGCAGCTTCTTGCCGCTTAGGCACCATCCTCGGCCGCCTCGGCGCTCGGGCCCAGCCTGGCGATGACCTGGTCCAGCGTGGAGACCAGCGAACCGACCAGGGCCGATTCGAGCTGCGCCTCGATGGCCTTGTATTCCGCGTCGATGCGCGGCGCGATGCGCTGTGCCAGGGCGCGGCTGCTCGCGGTGGGGGTCACGAGCTGCCGACGTTGGTCGTGTTCCAGGCGTTCGCGCAGCACCAGGTCCAGGGCCTCCATGCGGGCCAGGATGCCGGCCATGCTGGGGCTCGAGATGCCGCAGCGCTGGCCGATCTGCCGCGGCTCCAGCGGCCCCGTCTCCATCAACAGGCGCAGGATGCGCCACTGCTGTTCCGTCAGCCCATGGGCCTTCAGCACCGGCCGGAAGCGCGCCAGCACACACTCGCGCGCCTGCAGCAGCAACAGGGGCAAGTTCCGATGCGCGAACGACACCGTCGGCGGACCCTCGCTGGGCCGGGTGGCGGTTGACATGCTCACATGTTAGCAATTAGGATCACTCGCATATTAGCAATTCGAAGCCCATGACGCCACAACCCACATTTGCGGTGCCGCCCTACAGGCTTTCCGGGGTCGTCTACGGCACGTTGCTGAACGACCCGGCCACGGTGTCGGCCTTGGGCGATGCCGTGCACGCTGCGCCCTACAAGGCGCCGCCGAAGGCGCCGGTGCTGTACCTGCAGCCGCGCCACACGCTGGCAGGCGACGGTGCTGCGGTGGCGGTGCCAGCCGAAGGCGGCGCGCTGGAGATCGGTGCCACGCTGGGCCTGGTGATCGGCCGCACGGCTTGCCGCGTGACCGAGGCCGACGCGCTGGCGCATGTGGCCGGTGGTGTGCTGGTGGCCGACCTGTGCATCCCGCACAGCGCCTTCTACCGCCCCAGCGTACGCCTGCGTGCCCGCGATGGCTCCTGCGTGCTCGGGCCCGTCGTTGCACCGCTTGCCGACATGTCTGACCCGAATGCGGTCGAATTGACGGTGCGCGTCGATGGCAAGACGGTGCAGACCGTGCGCCTGGCCGACATGGTCCGGCCCGCCGCCCGGCTACTGCAGGACGTCACCGAGTTCATGACCCTGCGGCCGGGCGACCTGCTGCTGCTGGGCCTGGTCGAGGCGGCGCCGCAGGTGGGGGCAGGGCAGCGCTTCTCGATCGAGGCGCCGGGGCAAGCCGGCCTGGGCCACCTCGAAGGCCACCTTGTCGCCGAAGCCGCGATGAACACGGAGGCCGCGGCATGAAGTCCGCCCGTGTCGCCTACGCCGGCGCGCTGCACGACGCGCAGCCGCATCCGCAGGGCCTGCAGCTGGCCGACGGCCGTGTGCTGGCCGAAGCCGACGTCGTCTGGCTGCCGCCCTTCGAGGTCGGCACCGTCATCGCGCTGGGCCTGAACTACGCCGATCACGTCAAGGAACTGTCCAAGGAGCTGACCGTCACGTCCAAGGACGAGCCGCTCGTCTTCTTCAAGGGCCCGGGCGCGCTGCTCGGCCACCGGGGCATGACGCGCCGGCCGAAGGACGTCACCTTCATGCACTACGAGTGCGAGCTGGCGGTCGTCATCGGTGCCCCGGCGCGCAACGTGAAGGCGGCCGACGCCATGGCTCACGTGGCCGGCTACACCGTCTGCAACGATTACGCCTTCCGCGACTACCTCGAGAACTGGTACCGCCCGAACCTGCGCGTGAAGAACCGCGACGGCGCCACCGTGCTCGGCCCCTGGTTCGTCGACGCCGCCGACGTGCCTGACCCGCACGCGCTGACGCTGCGCACGCTCGTCAACGGGCAGGTCACGCAGCAGGGCCACACGTCGAACATGGTCAACAGCATCCCGGCGCTGATCGAGTACCTCAGCAGCTTCATGACATTGCAGCCGGGCGACGTCATCCTCACCGGCACGCCCGACGGCGTGGTCAACGTGAACGTCGGCGACGAGGTGATCACCGAGATCGACGGCATCGGCCGCCTGGTCAACACCATCGTGGGCGACGAGCCCTTCGGACGCTAGGACAGAGAGAGCACCCCATGCGCATCCAGCACCTGATCGACGGCCAGTCTGTCGAGAGCAAGGACCACTTCGAGACCGTCAACCCGGCCACCCAGGAAGTCCTGGCGGAAGTGGCCTCCGGCGGCGAGGCCGAGGTCAATGCCGCCGTGGCCGCCGCCAAGGCCGCGTTCCCGGCCTGGTCGGCCAAGCCCGCGGCCGAACGCGCAAAGCTCGTCCGCAAGCTCGGCGACCTGATCGCCGCGCACGTGCCCGAGATCGCGCGCACCGAGACCCAGGACACCGGCCAGGTCATCGCGCAGACCGGCAAGCAGCTGGTGCCGCGCGCGGCCGACAACTTCTACTACTTCGCCGAGATGTGCACCCGCGTCGACGGCCACACCTACCCGACGCCCACGCACCTGAACTACACGCTGTTCCACCCGGTGGGCGTGTGCGCGCTGATCAGCCCGTGGAACGTGCCCTTCATGACGGCCACGTGGAAGGTCGCACCCTGCCTGGCCTTCGGCAACACCGCGGTGCTGAAGATGAGCGAGCTCAGCCCGCTGACCGCGGCGCGCCTGGGTGAACTGGCGCTGGAAGCTGGCATCCCCAAGGGCGTGTTGAACATCGTGCACGGCTACGGCAAGGAGGCCGGCGAGCCGCTGTGCCGCCACCCGGACGTGCGCGCCATCTCCTTCACCGGCAGCACCGTCACCGGCAATCGCATCGTGCAGGCCGCCGGGCTGAAGAAGTTCAGCATGGAACTCGGCGGCAAGAGCCCGTTCGTGATCTTCGACGACGCTGATCTTGGCCGTGCGCTGGACGCGGCCGTGTTCATGATCTTCAGCAACAACGGCGAGCGCTGCACCGCCGGCAGCCGCATCCTGGTGCAGAAGTCGATCTACGCCGACTTCGCGGCGAAGTTCGCCGAGCGCGCCAAGCGCATCACTGTGGGCGACCCGATGGACGAGAAGACCATCGTCGGCCCGATGATCAGCCAAGGGCATCTGGCCAAGGTGCGCAGCTACATCGAGCTCGGCCCGAAGGAGGGCGCCACGCTGCTGTGCGGTGGCCTGGACGCGCCCGACCTGCCGGCGCACCTCGCCAAGGGCAACTTCGTCAAGCCCACCGTGTTCGCCGACGTCGACAACCGCATGCGCATCGCGCAGGAGGAGATCTTCGGTCCGGTGGCCTGCCTGATCCCCTTCGACGACGAGGCCGACGCGGTGGCCAAGAGCAATGACATCGCCTACGGCCTGTCGAGCTACGTGTGGACCGAGAACCTCGGCCGCGCGCACCGCGTGGCCGCTGGCATCGAGGCCGGCATGTGCTTCGTCAACAGCCAGAACGTGCGCGACCTGCGCCAGCCCTTCGGCGGCACCAAGGCCAGCGGCACGGGCCGCGAGGGCGGCACCTGGAGCTACGAGGTGTTCCTGGAGCCGAAGAACGTGGCCGTCTCCCTGGGCGGCCACCACATCCCGCACTGGGGCGTCTGAGACAAGGAGTCGACCATGGGCAAGCTTGCACTCGTCGCCAAGATCACGCATGTGCCGTCGATGTACCTCAGCGAGCTCGACGGCCCGCGCAAGGGCACGCGTCAGGACGCGATCGACGGCCACGTCGAGATCGGCCGCCGCTGCCGCGAACTGGGCGTGGACACCATCGTCGTGTTCGACACGCACTGGCTCGTCAACGCCAACTACCACGTCAACTGCGCGCCGTCGTTCGAAGGCAACTACACCAGCAACGAGTTGCCGCACTTCATCTCGAACATGCGCTACGGGTTTCCGGGCAACCCGGAACTCGGGGCGCTGCTGGCTCAATCCTGCAACGACATGGGTGTGGAGACCCTGGCGCACCCTGCGACCACGCTGGGGCCGGAGTACGGCACCCTGGTGCCCATGCGCTACATGAACCAGGACCAGCACTTCAAGGTGGTCTCGGTGTCGGCGCTGTGCACGGTGCACTACCTCAACGACAGCGCACGCCTGGGCTGGGCGATGCGCAAGGCAGTGGAGGACCACTACGACGGCACGGTGGCCTTCTTCGCCAGCGGCAGCCTGAGCCACCGCTTCGCGCAGAACGGCCTGGCGCCGGAGTACGGCTTCAAGATCTGGAGCCCCTTCCTGGAGCAGCTTGACCGCCGCGTGATCGAGATGTGGAAGGCCGGCGAGTGGAAGGACTTCTGCGGCATGCTGCCGGAGTACGCCGCCAAGGGCCACGGCGAAGGCTTCATGCACGACACGGCCATGATGCTGGGCGCACTGGGCTGGAGCGCCTACGACGGCCAGGCGGAGATCGTGACGCCGTACTTCGGTGCCTCGGGCACTGGGCAAATCAACGTCGTCTTCCCGGTGACGCCGCAGGACGGGCGCGAGATCCCGGCCGCCGTGGCGTCGCGGGCCGACGGCTACACCTCGGTCGCCACGCGACTCTGAAGGGCCGCAGCATGCCGCACCTGGTCATCCTCTACACGCCGCAGCTCGATCGCGAGACCGACATGTCGGCGCTGTGCCGCAAGCTGGCCGACACCATGCTGGCCGTGCGCGACGAAGCCGGCGCGCAAGTCTTCCCCACGGGCGGCACGCGGGTGCTGGCCTACCCGGCGGCGCACCACGCCACCACCGACGGCAGCGGCGACCATGCTTTCTGCTACTTCAACCTGCGCATGGGCCGCGGGCGCAGTGCCGACGTGCACCGGCGCTGCGGCGAGATGCTGGTGGAGGCGGCGCGCACGCACCTGGCACCGCTGCTGGCCTCGCGGCCGATCGGCCTGACGCTGCAGGTCGACGAAGGGCCGGAGGTCTTCGACGGCAAGTTCGGCAACCTGCATCCGCTGTTCCAGAAGAAGGATTGAACGTGCTCGACGCCCTCACCATCGCCGCCCTGGCGCGTGAACTCCAGGCGGCCCGCAAGGCGCGGCGCCAGGTGCGCCACTTCTCCCAGCGCCACCCGGGCATGACGATCGAGGACGGCTACGCGATCCAGCGTGAATGGGTGAAGCTGGAGCAGGCCGACGGGCGCACGATCAAGGGCCGCAAGATCGGCCTGACCTCGCGCGCGATGCAGCTGTCCAGCCAGATCACCGAGCCGGACTACGCGCCGCTGATGGACGACATGTTCTTCGAGCAAGGCGGCGACATTCCGATTGAACGTTTCATCGCGCCGCGCATCGAGGTCGAACTGGCCTTCATCCTCGGCAAGCCCCTCAAGGGCCCCGGCGTGACGCTGTTCGACGTGTTGGCCGCCACCGACTACGTGGTGCCGGCCCTGGAGATCATCGACGCCCGCATCGAGCAGTTCGACCGCGAGACCAAGGCGCCGCGCAAGGTCTTCGACACCATCAGCGACTTCGCCGCCAACGCCGGCATCGTGCTCGGCGGGCGGCCGGTGAAGCCCGATGCCGTGGACCTGCGCTGGGTCGGCGCCATGCTGTTCAAGAACGGCGTGATCGAGGAGACCGGCCTGGCCGCCGGCGTGCTCAACCATCCGGCCAACGGCGTGGCCTGGCTGGCCAACAAGATCGCGCCGCACGACGAGCAGCTCAACGCCGGCGACGTGGTGCTGGCCGGTTCGTTTACGCGGCCGACCACCGCGGTGGCGGGCGACAGCCTGCACGCCGACTACGGGCCGCTGGGCACGGTGTCGTTCCGGTTCGTCTGAGCGGCCACGGGCCAAGTCGATGCGACTGCCGGCCGGAGTGGTCGGTACGGGTGTGCAACTGGGCGGGAAAAAAAAGCCAGGTCGAGAGACCTGGCTTGGGTGTCCGTGGTGGAGAGGAGGAGGATCGAACTCCCGACCTTCGCATTGCGAACGCGACGCTCTCCCAGCTGAGCTACCCCCCCACAGAGCCCGCGAGTGTAGCATGAACGGGCGAAGCAACCATGGGAGCGTCAATGTCCAAAGTTTCCTCATCCAGCACGCCTGACAGCGCCTGGCTGGACCAGCAGTACGACAACCGGGCCCGCGTGCCGGACTTCGGAAGCTTCTTCGAACGCTGGCGTGCCGCTTCCACCCTGGCGCGCGAGGCCGTTGGTGCCCGGTTCGATGTGTGCTACGGGGACGGCGACGGTGAAACGCTGGACCTGTTCCCACCCTCGGCGCCTGTCGACGGCCCTGCGCCGGTGCTGGTGTTCATCCATGGCGGCTATTGGCGGTCGCTGTCGAAATCCGACCACAGCTTCGTGGCGCCGGCGTTCAACGCCGCTGGGGCCATGGTGGTCGTGCCCGACTACGCGCTGGCACCGGTGGTCACGGTGGAGCACATCACGCTGCAGATGGCGCGGGCGCTGGCCTGGGTCTGGCGGCACATCGCTGAATTCGGCGGTGACCCGCGGCGCATTGCCGTGGTCGGGCATTCGGCGGGCGGCCACGCGGCGGCCATGATGCTGAGCTGCCGATGGCCCCAGCTGGCACCTGATCTGCCACCGAACCTGTGCACGCGGGCGATGGCCATCTCCGGCCTCTTCGACCTCGAGCCGCTGCGGCACACGACCATCCTGCAGCCGGACCTGCAGCTCACACGTGCGTCGGTGGCCAGGCTCAGCCCGGCGTTCTTTCCGCGGCCGAAAGGCCGGCTGTATGCCGTGGTGGGTGGCGACGAGAGCGACGAGTTCCTGCGCCAGAACAGCCTGATCCGCGACGTCTGGGGACCCACCAGCGTGCCCGTCTGCGAGACCTTGCCGCGCACGAACCACTTCAGCGTGTTGCACAACCTGGTGGACCCGGCCGGGCGGCTGCACGACCTGGCGCTGCGTCTGCTGGACTTGCATTGAGCTTTCGATTGCGGGTTTGCCCGGGCACTCAATGCGAATGAATGTCATTGATCGAGTTGATTGCAGGGATTGCTGCAATCTATCTGGCGCATTGACGCTTTGAATTGGAGGCGGCTGCCGGGCATTGGTATGGTCAGGGCCGGTCGTTGCAGCACCGCATCGATTCGATCAATGACTCAAGGAGCATCACATGCAACTCAAGGGTTCGAAGACCGAGCAGAACCTGAAGGACGCCTTCGCGGGTGAATCCCAGGCCAACCGCCGTTACCTGTACTTCGCGAACAAGGCCGACGTGGAAGGCCAGAATGACGTCGCGGCGCTGTTCCGTTCGACCGCTGAAGGCGAAACCGGCCATGCCCACGGCCATCTGGAGTTCCTGGAGAACGGCTCCGGCGACCCGGCCACCGGCCTGCCCATCGGCAACAGCCGCCAGAACCTGATGGCGGCAGTGGCCGGCGAGACCCACGAGTACACCGACATGTACCCGGGCATGGCCAAGACGGCGCGCGACGAAGGTTTCGACGAGATTGCCGACTGGTTCGAGACGCTGGCCAAGGCCGAGCGCTCGCACGCCAACCGCTACCAGAAGGCGCTGGACGCGCTGGTCGACTGACCACGGTCCGCAATGACGTGCAAGGGGCTTCGTGCCCCTTGTTCGTTTCCGGTCACCGGCAAGCACACCACAAGGCGAACAAGCATGCGTGAAGGCAACCTCGAAGCCCCGACCCGGCACCCGCTGGACTGGAAGAGCGCCGACTTCTGGGACGAAGCCTCGCTGATGACGGAGATGGAGCGCGTCTTCGACATCTGCCACGGCTGCCGCCGCTGCGTGAGCCTGTGCCAGAGCTTCCCCAACCTGTTCGACCTCGTCGACGAGACCGACGACGGCGAGGTGCACGGCGTCAAGAAGCAGGACTACTGGAAGGTCGTCGACCAGTGCTACCTGTGCGACCTGTGCTACATGACCAAGTGTCCTTACACGCCGCCGCACGCGTGGAACCTGGACTTCCCGCACCTGATGCTGCGCGCCAAGGCGCAGAAGTTCAGGCGCGGCGAAGTGAAGGCCGGCGAGAAGTTCCTGGCCAGCACCGACACCCATGGCAGCTTTGCCGGCATCCCCATCGTCGTGCAGGTGGTCAACGCCATCAACAAGACCGGTTTTGCGCGCAAGCAGATGGACAAGCACCTGGGCGTGCACCCCGACGCCTGGATGCCCGAACTGGCCACGCAGCGTTTCCGCTGGGGCGCGCAGAAGTCGCCGTCCAACGTGGTCACCAACGGCGAGCGCACGCCGGGCAAGGTGGCCATCTTCTCCACTTGCTACGTCAACTACAACGAGCCTGGCATCGGGCACGATCTGCTGAAGATCCTGGCGCACAACGCCATCCCCTTCGTCATCGTCGACAAGGAGAGCTGCTGCGGCATGCCCAAGCTCGAACTCGGCGACCTGGATGCGGTGGCCGAGCACAAGGCGGCCAACATGCCGGTGCTGGCGCGGTACGCGAAGGAGGGCTACGCCATCCTGAGTGCCGTGCCCAGCTGCACGCTGATGTTCAAGCAGGAACTGCCGCTGATGTTCCCCGACTGCGCCGACACGCAGGCGGTGAAGGCGGCGATGTTCGATCCCTTCGAGTACCTGGTGGCGCGTCACAAGGACGGCCTGCTGAAGACCGACTTCACCGCCGCGCTGGGCAAGGTCAGCTACCACATCCCCTGCCACGGCCGGGTGCAGAACATCGGCCGCAAGACCGAGGACATGTTCAAGCTCATCGGCCAGACCGTGCAGGTGCAGCTCAACACCGTGGAGCGCTGTTCCGGCCACGCCGGCACCTACGGTGTGAAGACGCCCACGCACCCGGTGGCGATGAAGATCGGCAAGCCGGTCTTCCGCGCCATGGCCAAGGACGAGCCGGACGTGATCAGCAGCGATTGCGCGCTGGCCGGTCACCACATTGCCCAGGGCATGGCGCAGGCTGGCACGCCGGCCAAGGCGCAGGCCCATCCGCTGACCCTCGTGGCCCGGGCCTACGGCCTGTGAGCCCCCTCAAGGACAGACTTTGATGACCATCACCCGCGACAGCCTCCTGACGCTGGAGGCCTATTCGAAGATCCGCAAGACCAGCAAGCCCGAGGCCATCGCGCACCGCAAGCGGCGCAGCGTCGGCCTGGGCGAGCACATGACGCTGCAGTTCGAGGACGAGCAGACCATCCGACGGCAGATCCAGGAGATGCTGCACATCGAGAAGATCTTCGACGAGGAGGGCATCCAGTCGGAGATCGAGGCCTACGCGCCGCTGGTGCCCGACGGCAGCAACTGGAAGGCCACGATGCTCATCGAGTACCCCGACCCGCACGAGCGCAAGCGCGAGCTGGCGCGGCTGATCGGCGTCGAGGACCGCATGTTCGTCGAGGTCGAGGGCCATGGCCGTGTCTACGCCATCGCCGACGAGGACCTGGACCGCGAGAACGACGAGAAGACCTCGTCGGTGCACTTCGTGCGCTTCGAGTTCACGGCGCCGATGAAGCAGGCCGTGCTGGCGGGTGCGGCCGTGAAGCTGGGCTGCGACCACACCCACTATCCGGCGCATGTGCTGATCGCACCGGAAACGCTGGCCAGCCTGGCGGGCGACCTGCGCTGAGCGCTGTGCCGTCTTCGCGCCGCCGCGGCGCGAAGACGGCACGCCGGGCTCACTCGGCCTGGATGCCGGCCGCGCGGATCACGCGGCCCCACTTCTCGGTTTCGGCCGCCTGGAATGCAGCCAGCTCCGCCGGGCTGGTGGGGAAGGGCACGCCGGCACTCTTGGCGAAGAAAGCCTGCAGCGGCGCCGTGCCCAAGGCCTTGGCAAAGACGCCGTTGAGCCGGTCCACCGCGGCGGCAGGCGACCCGGCCACCACGTAGGCGCCAAACCAGTAGCCCATGTCGTAACCCTTGACGCCCGCCTCGTCGATCGTCGGCACCTCGGGCAGCACCGCCATGCGGCGCGTCGGCGTCACGCCCAGGGCGCGCAGCTTGCCGGCCTGCACCTGCGGCACGCCGGTGGAGGCGTCGGCGAACATCAGGTTGATCTGTCCACCCAGCAGGTCGGTGATGGCCAGCGGGTTGCTCTTGTACGGCACGTGCAGCAACTGCACGCCCGCCATCTGCTGGAAGAGTTCGCCGGCCACGCGGCTGGAGCTGCTGCCGCTGCCGAAGCTCAGCGTGCCTGGCGCCTTTCGGGCGGCCGCGAGCAATTCGCCGACGCTGGTGTACGGCGCGTCGGCCTTCACCACCAGCACCTGGCCGCCCTTGCCCAGGCCGCTGACGGGCGCGAAGTCCTTCACCGGGTGGTACGGCAGCTTCTTGTACAGGTGCGGGTTGGCCGCCTGCGTGGTGTTGGTGGTGATCAGCACCGAGTAGCCGTCGGCCGGCGCGCGTGCCACCTGCTGTGCGGCCAGCATGCCGCTGGCGCCGGCCTTGTTCTCCACCACCACCGGCTGCCCGGTCTGCTCGGTCAGCGACTGCCCCAAGGCGCGCGCCAGCTGGTCGGTGGCGCTGCCGGCGGCAAAGGGCACGACGAAGGTCACCGGGCGGTTCGGGAAGTCGGTCTGGGCCTGGGCGATGCCGCTGGCGGCCAGGGCGGTGAGCGCGGCGGCGCACAGCAGCGCGCGGCGGGAGGGGGTTCTGTTCATGGTTTGTCTCCTTGGGGTGGTGGCAGGTCGGGGGCGAGGTGCTCGACGAGGTGGTCCGGCACGCGCATGGGCAGGTCGAGCAGCAGGAAGGACAGGGCCTTGCCGTGGCTGTCGAGGTTCAGAGCGCGGTTGACGCCGCCGTCCAGCGCGCCGTCGAGCACCAGGTTCAGCGCGTGCAGCCGCGGCAGCAGGTACCGGCGCACGGAGCTTGGGGCGCGGTGGGCGAAACAGCGTGCCACCACCTCCGGTGTCAACTGATCGGCGATCAGTGGATAGAGCGCTGGCGACCAGGCCACCACGCCGATGCTGGAAATGTCGCCCTTGTCGCCGGTGCGGGCGTGGGCGATTCGCCAGAGCGGGACGGAGAAGTCGGCGCTCATCGTTCGCTGTCCAGGAATTGCCAGCGGGCCTGCACGCGCTCGCGCGGCAGGGCCAGGCTCAGGATGTCCAGCCGCGGCCGCAGCGCCGTGCGCACACCGCCGCCGCCGGCGGGCCCGCTGGTGTAGAGCGCCGTCACCTCGCGGCCCAGGCGTTCGGCGCTGGCACGGTCGCTGCAGTTGGCGGCCACGCGCAGGCGCACGTCGCGGTGGCTGTGATCCGGCCAGGCGGCCAGCGCGCGCCCGGGGTCGTCACCGAAGACGCTCAGCGCACCGATCAGGTCCACGCGCAGTGGGCCCAGGCTGCGCAGGCGCTGACCCAGCACGTCGGCGGCCAGCCGCGCCCGAGCCTCCGCCTGCACGCCGGCGTAGGAGATCTCGCCCTCGGCCAGCCAGCCGGCCGCATGGCAGACGTTGACGCGCAGCGTGGCCGGCCGTGCATGGCCGCGCACACCGCGCAGGCGCACGCGGTCGGGGCCGGTCTCGTCGATGTCCGCTGCCGTGATGTCGGCCACCACATCGGGCGTCAGGTAGGCGGCGGGATCGTGCAGTTCGTACAGCAGCTGTTCGGTCACCGTGTGGCGGTCGACGCGGCCGCCGGTGCCGGCGGGCTTGCCGATGTCGCAGTGGCCGTCGGCGTGCAGCGTGGCGATGGGGTAGCCCACATTGGCCAGGTCGGGCACGTCCTTCAGCCCGGGCACGGCGAAGTAGCCACCGGTGACCTGCGCGCCGCATTCCAGCAGGTGGCCGGCCATGGTGGCGCCGGCCAGGCGGTCCCAGTCGTCGAGCGCCCAGCCGAAGTGCGCGAGCGCCGGCCCCAGGGCCAGCGCCGGGTCGGCGATGCGGCCGCAGACCACGATGTCGGCACCAGCCCGCAGCGCCTGCGCGATGGGCTCGGCGCCGATGTAGGCGTTGGCGCTGACGACGTCGAGCCCCTGCGCTGCGGCGCGCACCTGGGCGTCTTCGCTCACGTCGTCGCCCAGCACCACGGCGATGCGCGGCGTGCGCAGTCCGGCCTCGGCAGCCAGTGCCGCGACGCGTCGGGCCGCCCCCACCGGATTGGCCGCACCGAAGTTGCCGACGATGCGGATGCCGTGGGCCAGGCAGCGCGCGAGCACCGGCTGCAGCATCAGGTCCAGCAGCGGCTCGTAGCCGGCGGCCGGGTTGTCGCGCCGGGCCAGCTGGGCCAGGGCCAGCGTGCGCTCGGCCAGGGTCTCGAAGACCAGCACCGCCGGGTCGCCCAGCGCGATCAGCGCATCGACCACCGGCCCCGCGGCATCCACCCGGTCGCCCGAGAAGCCGGCGCCGCAGCCGATGTGCAGCGGTGGCGGATGGGTCGCGGCGGCGGTGTTCACGGAGGCGGACTCTAGGCAGCGGCCGCCATGTCGTGAAGTCGAAAGATCGGATAGATTGATCCAATATGCAGAAGAATCTATCGGCCCGTCAGCTGCGCGCCTTCCTGGCCCTGGCCGACACGCGCAGCTTCACCCGCGCCGCGGCCGCCTGCCATCTCTCCCAGCCGGCGTTCAGCGCGCTGATCCGCGGCC
The DNA here is from genome assembly GCA_024235915.1 of Burkholderiaceae bacterium. Lineage (GTDB taxonomy): Bacteria > Pseudomonadota > Gammaproteobacteria > Burkholderiales > Burkholderiaceae_C > Rubrivivax. Next base: position 169,435 of record JACKLO010000012.1, read on the forward strand.
TGGAGGACGGCATCGGCCTGCGCCTGTTCGACCGCTCGACCCGCCACGTGGCCCCGACGCCCGAAGGTGAAGCCTTCATCGAGGCGGCACGCCAGCTGTTGACCCAGGCGGAGTCTGCGCTGGACGCGCTGCAGGACCTGGCGGCCCTGCGCCGCGGCCGGGTGGCGCTGGCGCTGCTGCCGTCACTGGCTGCAGGATGGCTGCCGGGTGTGCTGGCGGACTTTCGTCAGGCACACCCCGGCATCGAGATCGAGGTCTTCGACCAGCTCTCCGAACCCTGCATCTCGCTGCTGCGCAGCGGCCGAGCGGACATCGCACTGGCCGCCACCCGCGTGGACAGCGACGAACTGCGTGCCGAGCCTTTCTGCCGCGACGACTTTCACCTGGTCTGTCCCACCGGCCACCCGCTGGCCGAAGGCCCGCCGCCGAAGCCGAAGGACGTGGCCGCGTGGCCCTTCGTGCACCTCTCGCGGACCAGCAGCGTGCGCCAGTACCTGGACGCGGCCACGCTGCCGCTGCGCCTGCACACGCTGATGGAGGTCGACCAGCTGGCCACCGTGAAGGGCATGGTCAAGGCGGGTCTGGGTGTGAGCATCGTGCCCACGCTGACGCTGTTCCATTTCGACGACCCGGCGTTGCACACGCGGCCACTGCGCTGGCGTGGGCTGACACGGCAGATCTGGCTGCTGCGCCGGCGTGACCGCGGCTTGTCGCAGGCTGCGCAGGCACTGCACACGCGGCTGCTGGCGGCGCGGCCAGGATCGACGACGACAAGCCGGTCAGCCGCAGTCGGCCATTGAACGCCGCCAAGGCAGCCGTCAGCCGGTCTGGCCACAATATGAAGCAGCATGAGCCAGCAACCGCCGCGCCCCGCCCGCACCGCCACCGAGCGACGTTCCGGCGAGGACCGCCGTCGCCGTGACAGTGCCAACCCGAAGGGCACGGAGCGCCGGCGCAGCATCGAGCCGCGCGGGCCCGAGGTCAGCGAGGTGGCGCTTCCGCCCGAGGAGTGGCAACGGCTCTACGGCAAGAAGCCCCCGGTACGCTGAGCGCGCGCGGGGGCTTCATCTGGTCACGGCCGCCGGGTCGGCCGGCAGCGTGATCAGTGCCGGATCAGGTGGTCGAAGGCGCTCAGCGCGGCCTTCGCGCCTTCGCCGGCAGCGATCACGATCTGCTTGTACGGCACTGTCGTCGCATCGCCCGCCGCAAAGATGCCCGGCACACTGGTGGCGCAGCGTTCGTCGATCACGATCTCGCCGTAGCGGCTCAGCTCCAGCGTGCCCTTCAGGAACTCGGTGTTGGGCACGAGGCCGATCTGCACGAACACGCCGGACAGGTCCACGCGGTGCGTGTCGCCGCTGGCGCGGTCCTTGAACAGCAGGCCATTCACCTTCTGCCCGTCGCCAGTGATCTCGGTCGTCTGCGCGTTCACGTGGATGCTGACGTTGGGCAGGCTCTGCAACTTCTTCACCAGCACGGCGTCGGCCTTGAGCTGGTCGGCGAACTCGACCAAGGTGACGTGGCGCACCACGCCGGCGAGGTCGATCGCCGCCTCGACACCGGAGTTGCCGCCGCCGATGACCGCCACGTCCTTGCCCTTGAACAGCGGGCCGTCGCAGTGCGGGCAGTAGGCCACGCCCTTGTTCGCGTACTCGGCTTCACCAGGGACGTTCACCTTGCGCCAGCGTGCGCCGGTGGCCACGATCAGGCTCTTCGTGCGCAACGTGGCGCCGTTCTCCAGCGTGACGCCGAGGGTGGCACCCGGCTCCACGGCCGCCACCCGTTGGTGCGCCATCACGTCCACGTCCACCGAACGCACCTGGGCCTCCAGCGCAGCGGCGAACTTCGGGCCCTGCGTCTCCAGCACCGAGGGGTAGTTCTCGATGCCCATGGTGTCCATGGTCTGGCCACCCAGGCGCTCGGCCAGCAGGCCGGTGCGGATGCCCTTGCGGGCGGCATACACGGCCGCCGCCGCGCCGGCCGGGCCGCCGCCCACCACCAGCACGTCGAAGATCTCCTTGGCGGCCAGCGCCTTGGCTTCGCGCGCCGATGCGCCGGTGTCCACCTTGGCCAGGATCTCCGGCAGCTCCATGCGGCCGGAACCGAAGGGCTGGCCGTTGAGGAAGATGGCGGGCACGGCCATGATCTGGCGCTGCTCCACCTCGTCCTGGAACAGGCCGCCGTCGATGGCCACGTGGCGCACACGCGGGTTCAGCACCGCCATCAGGTTCAGCGCCTGCACCACGTCCGGGCAGTTGTGGCAGGTCAGGCTCATCCAGGTCTCGAACACGATTTCCCCGTCGAGGGCCTGGATCTGCTCGATGACGGCCTGTTCCACCTTCGGCGGGTGGCCGCCGGCCTGCAGCAGCGCCAGCACCAGCGAGGTGAACTCGTGGCCCATCGGGATGGCGGCGAACTCCACGCCCATGTCGGCACCGACACGGCTGATGCGGAACGAGGGGCGGCGCGCGGCCTGGCCGTCGAAGCGCACCGTGACCTTGTCCGACAACGCCGCGATCTCGGTCAGCAGTTCGCGCATCTGCTGCGCTTCGTCGCGGTCGTCCAGCGAGGCGACCAGTTCGATCGGCTGGGTGATGCGTTCGAGGTAGGCGGCGAGCTGGCCCTTGATGGCGTCGTCGAGCATGGCGTTCTCCTGGGAAGCGGAAATGAATGGGGCGAGCAAGGCCCGGCCCGGTCGCCAAGGCCCGTGATCCGGGGCACTGGCGACTGGACCTGGCGGTTCAGTCGGGGGGGGGGGCGAGGAGGGCCGTGGCCCTCCTCGGGGACCGGTGGGCTTAGATCTTGCCGACCAGGTCCAGCGACGGGGTCAGCGTCTTGGCGCCGTCGTTCCACTTGGCCGGGCAGACCTGGCCGGGGTTCTTGGCGACGTACTGCGCGGCCTTGACCTTGCGCAGCGTTTCCTTCATGTCGCGGGCGATGGCGTTGTCGTGCACTTCGGCGGTCTTGATCACGCCTTCGGGGTTGATCACGAAGGTGCCGCGCAGCGCCAGGCCTTCTTCCTCGATGTGCACGCCGAACGCGCGGGTCAGCGTGTGCGTCGGGTCACCCACCAGCGGGAACTTGGCCTTGCCGACGGCCGGCGAGGTCTCGTGCCACACCTTGTGCGAGAAATGCGTGTCGGTGGTGACGATGTAGACCTCGGTGCCCAACTTCTGGAACTCGGCGTAGCTGTCGGCCGCGTCTTCGACTTCCGTCGGGCAGTTGAAGGTGAAGGCGGCGGGCATGAACACCAATACCGACCACTGGCCCTTCAGGCTCTCGTCGCTGACTTCGACGAACTTGCCGTTGTGGAAGGCCTGGGTCTTGAACGGCTGGACGGTGGTGTTGATGAGGGACATGGTCGAACTCCTGCTGCGGTTGAAGAGAGATCAGGGAAAACTCGTATGACCGCTACTGTAGTTGCGCCGCAGCATTTGCGGAATTGATTGCACCAATTCGCATCATCGAAATCACCAATGGGTGGCTGGCGTCTCAGCCGAACTTGAGGAACAGCTGGCTGTAGGGCTTCTTCAACTGGCCCAGGGCGGCGCGGGCGGCGGTGGCGTCGCCGGCGGTCAGCGCCGACAACAGCGCCTGCACGGAACCGCGTACCGCCTGCAGGCCGGCCACGAAGGCGGCGTCGTCGCGCAGCGTCGCGGGGGCATCACCGGCCAGTTCGTCGGCCAGGTAGGCCAGAGCCCCAGCGGCCGCCGTCAGCTGCGGCAGGTCGGCCGGGCGCGCCAGCCAGCCGGGCCCGGCCTGGAGCACGTGTTCCATCTGCGCGTGGTAGGCGTTCATGGCATCGCTGAACACCACCACGTTGTTGCGGTGGCGCAGGTCGGCCAGCAGGTCGCGGATGACTTCCAGCGTGTCGTGCGCTTCGGGCAGGCCACCGCCACCGACCTGGGCCACCGCGCGCACATAGACCGCGTCGACGTCGGCCAGGGTCTTGGCGAAGCTGGCGTCACGGTCGTAGGGCGCCGGGGCCGACGCCGCAAAGCGCTCGCGCACGGCCGTCCAGGCCTGGCGGGCCTGCGCCACGGCCTGGGCCGACGCCGCCTGGTCGCCGCTGTTGGTGCGGAACAGGGCGGCCCGATACGGTGCGTAGGCCTGCTGCATGGCGTCGGTGAAGGCGTCGCCGGCGTGGGCGGATGCCATGCCGGCGGCCAGGCAGACGGCCAGGGTGAAGGGGGACCAGCGCGTGTTCATGGGGATCTCCTTGGATACCCCAAAGGGTACATCAGCGCTGCTGCTGTCGCCAGGCCAGGATGGATTCCGCGCTGTAAAGCGCCAGCGCCAGCCAGATGAGGGCGAAGCCGGTGGCGCGTTCGGCGGTGAAGGGTTCGCCATAGACGAAGACGCCGATCAGGAACTGCAGCGTCGGCCCCAGGTACTGCAGCAGGCCCAGGGTGGCCAGCGTCAGCTGGCGGGCCCCGGAGGCGAACAGCAGCAGCGGGATGGCCGTGAACGGCCCGGCCAGCAGCAGCCAGGTCAGGGTGGGGCCATCGTGGGCCACGAGACCGCCGCTGCCCTGCCAGGTCCACTAGACGATCAGCCCCAGGGCCAGCGGCGCCTGCAGCAGGGTCTCCAGGGCCAGCCCCTCGGCCGCGCCCAGTGGTGCGGTCTTGCGCAGCAGGCCGTACAGGCCGAAGGTGGCCGCCAGCACCAGCGCGATCCACGGCCATTCGCCGGCGCCGACGATCAGCCACAGCACACCGGCCGCGGCGATGCCCACGGCCACCCATTGCCGTGGCCGCGGGCGTTCATGCAGCACCAGCACGCCCAGCAGCACGTTGACCAACGGGTTGATGAAGTAGCCCAGGCTGGCATCGACGATGCGGCCGGCGCCCACGGCCCAGACGTACAGGCCCCAGTTCATCGCCAGCAGCGTGGCCGATGCGGCGAACACCGCCAGCGTGCGACGGTTGGCCAGCGCGGGCCTGAGCCAGGCCAGGCGCCGCCACCAGCACAGCAGCCCGGCCATGAAGACCAGGGCCCACCACGAACGGTGGGCGATGACCTCCACCGGGTTCACCTGCGCCAGCTGCTTGAGGAACAACGGCATCAGCCCCCAGAGGATGTAGGCGATGGCGGCGGCGATGAGACCTTGGGACATGGCAATGGAGGCAGGCGAACTGCGCATTGTCAAGCCTGGGTGGTGCGGCCATCATCGGCGGCCATGGTCGAGGTCCGATTCACGCCGCAGCTGCGCCGCTTCACCGCCACGCCTGAGGTGGCGTGTGTGGCGGCCACCTTGCGCCAGGCGCTGGAGGCGGCCTTCGCGGCCAATCCACGCCTGCGCGGCTATGTGCTCGACGACCAGGGCCATGTGCGGCCCAACGTGGCCATCTTCATCGACGGCCGGCGCTGTGCCGACGCTGCCACCCAGACCGATGCCCTGCAGCCTGACAGCCGCGTCTACGTGATGCAGGCCCTGTCGGGCGGATAGCAACGAACCCAGGAGGAAGACCCCATGAGCGACCGCGCCTGGCTGGCCACCCGCAAAGGCCTGTTCGAAATGCGTCACCAGCAGGGCCGCTGGCAGATCGAGCGCAGCAGTTTCCTCGGTGAACCTGTCAGCGCCGTGCTGCCGCCCGGGCCGGGCGGCACGATGCTGGCGGCGCTGAACCTGGGGCACTTCGGGGTGAAGGTCCACCGCTCGACGGATGCCGGTGCGACATGGTCCGAAGTGGCAGCCCCGGCCTACCCGGAGCAGCCGGCCGACGCCGCCGGGCCGGCGTGGAAGCTGGTGCAGATCTGGACCCTGGCACGTTCGGGTTCGGAGGGCCGAACGGTCTGGGCCGGCACCCTGCCGGGCGGCCTGTTCCGCAGCGATGACGACGGCGCCAGTTGGCAGTTGCAGCGTTCGCTGTGGGATCGCCCTGAGCGCCTGGAATGGTTTGGCGGTGGCTACGACGTGCCGGGCATCCATTCCATCTGCCCCTATCCCGGTCGGGACGCCGAGCTGCTGCTGGGCATCAGCTGCGGCGGCGCCTGGCGCAGCACCGACGACGGCGCCAGCTGGGCCACCCGTTCCAAGGGCATGCGGGCCGACTTCATGCCGCCGGAGCGGGCCGAGGACCCCAACATCCAGGACCCGCACTGCATCGTGCGCTGTGCGGCGGCGCCTGAGGTCCTGTGGTGCCAGCACCATGGCGGCATCTGGCGCAGCACCGACAACGGTGCGCTGTGGCAGCAGTTGCACGCGCCGGTGTCCAGCTTCGGTTTCACCGTGGCGGTGCACCCGCAGGACTCGGACACCGCCTGGTTCGTGCCCGCCGTGGCCGACCAGTGCCGGGTGCCGGTGGATGGCGCGCTGGTGGTGAACCGCACCCGCGATGGCGGCCAGACCTGGCAGACGCTGCGCAGCGGCCTGCCGCAGGAACATGCCTACGACCTGATGTACCGCCACGCGCTGGACGTGTCGGCCGACGGCCAGCGGCTGCTGATGGCCAGCACCAGCGGCGGCGTCTGGGCCAGCGACGATGGCGGTGACCACTGGCAGACGGTGTCGCTGAACCTGCCCATGGTGCACGCGGTGCGCTTCGGCTGAGGGGCGCCCCCCGGATGATCCGCGCCCTGTGGTGCCACCCGGAGAGCGGCCGCGTCGAGGTCGGCGACCACAGCCTCATCGACGCCTGGCGCGCAGCGCAGGGCACGCACCTGTGGCTGGACCTGGCGGACAACGACCCCGAGGCCGAGCGCCGGCTGATGATCGACCGTTTCGGTCTGCACCCGCTGGCGGTGTCCGACGCGCTGCACCCGCGCCACCCGCCCAAGCTCGAAGGTTTTGCCGACCACGCCTTCCTGCTGCTCAAGGGCATCGGGCCGGCGCAGGCGCGCTTCGATTTCGCCACCCTGCAGATCGCGATCTTCGTCGGCACCGATTTCCTGGTCACGCGCCATTCGGCACCGTCGACCAGCATCGACCGCCTATGGCAGGAACTGCAGGATGATCCGTCGCGGCTGGTGCAGGGGCCGGATGCCGCGGCGCTGCGCCTGGCCCGTCTCTCCATCGACCACTACACGCAGCGCCTGCTGACGCTGGAGCCGTGGCTGGAGGACCTGGAGGACGACCTCGCCGCGCACCCGCGCGACGCGACGCTGGCGGAGTTGACCCGCACCAAGACCGACCTGCGGCGTTTCCGCCGCGTGCTGCGCTACCACGTGCAGATCTTCGAGGACCTGCTGGACGACGACGAGCGCCCGCCGCAGATCACGGCCGCCCGCCGGCATGAGATCAACGACGTCTACGAGCACCAGGAGCGTGCCGCCAGCCTGGCCACGCTGTACTACGAAGTGGCCACGGACCTCATCGACGGCACGATCTCGCTGGCCTCGCACCGGCTCAACAACATCATGAAGGTGCTCACCATCGTCACGGCCATCTTCGTGCTGCTGAGTTTCCTGGCCGGCGTCTATGGCATGAACTTCGAGCAGATGCCCGAGCTGCACACGCGCTACGGCTATTTCATCCTGCTGGGGGTGATGGCCACGCTGGCCACGACGTTGCTGGTGGTGTTCCGGCGCAAGCGGTGGATCTAGCGGCCTGTGCGGGCCAGACCCAGGGAACGTCTGCTGACGGCAGCCGTTCCGGCGGCATGCTCCTGCGCCCACCGCAACCGATCCGGGTGGTTGGCGGGCAGGCCGCGCGCATCCATGCCGCGCTGTGCCTGGGCGAGGGCGGCATCCCAGCGCTCGTGTGACTCGGCCGGGCGGCCCTCGGCAGCCAGGAGGATCGCCTCCAGGCGCAGGACACGGGCGATGGCCGCCGGCGGCAGCGCCGCACTGGCGTACGGTGCCCACAGCGCGCGCGCCCCGGCGACATCGCCGAGCAAGAGCCGCGCTTCGGCCAGCAGCAGTTCGGACTGGCGGCGGTCACCGTGACCGCCTGGGTGCAAATGCACGCGCGCGGCCTGCGCCGAAACCAGCAGCGGCAGTGCCTCGGCCGCCCGGCCCTGGCGCATCAGCCAGCGTGCATAGTTCTCCTCGCCGCGTGCCACGCTGGCGCTGGGCTGGCCGGGCGCGGCCGCCTGGCGGCGCAGCGCCAGGCTCTCGCGGTAGCTGGCCTCGGCGCGGGGGTCGCCCAGCTGTTCCTGTGCCCCGGCCAGCATGTTGATCGTCAGTGCCTGGCGCGTCGGGCCCGAACCGGCACGCTGGCGCACCGCCAGGGTCTCGGCCAGCACAGTGATCGCGTCGGCCGTGCGGCCCGCCTCGAGCAAGGCAAAGCCCCACTCGTGCAGGTTGGCGCCCAGCATCTCGCTGTCCGGGCCCGCCATCGCCCGCGCCCGCTCGGCCAGCGACGCCAGGCTGGCAATGGCTTCGTTGTTGCGCGCGGTGACGATCCTCAGCTTGGCCAGCTCGCGCTCGGTGTTCATGTAGGAACCGTTTGTCGGCGGCAGTGTCCGCTGCTTGATGACGAGTGCGCGGGCCAGCAGCGATTCGGCATCGGCCACGCGTTCGTCGCGGGCGGCCAGCAGCCCCAGGTTGTGCAGCACCGAGGCGACGTCGATGTTCTCCGGCCCCAGTTGCTGGCTGCGGATCGACAGCGTTTCCAGCAGCGCCAGCCGTGCCGCTTCCAGCTGCCGGTCGGCGCTGAGCGCCAGGCCCAGGCTGTTGAGCGCGTCTGCCACCGCCAGGCTGTCGGGTGCCGCATGGGTGCGTCGGAGGGCCAGCGACTCACGGGCCGCCTCCAGGCCGGCCTTGATCGCGACCTCGTTGGTCAGCACCACGGACATCGCACTGAGCAGGGTGGCCTCTTCGAGCGGATCGCGCGGCGTGCGGCGTCGCGCCGCGGCGAGGGCCTGGCGGTACTGTGTCACCGAATCCTTCGGCCGGCCGACCTTGTCGTAGACCCGCCCCAGCACGCCCTTGATCGCCGACTGCAGGTCGGGCTGGTCGGCCAGGTTGGCGTCGAGCCGATCGCGCCCGCGGTCCACCAGCGTGGCCACCGGCAGGTCGACGCGCCCTCCGACATTCGGGTTGGCGCCTTCGAACAGGCCGACGACGAAGTCGCTCACCTGGCGCGTCCGTTCGGCTTCGCGGCGCGCTGCGTCCCGCTCATGGACCAGGCTGGCCGTGAAGACTGCCGACAACGCCATCACACCGACGCCCGCCGCGACCACCGGCCATCGACGGCGCAGGAACTTGCGCAGTCGGTACGCTGGCAGGGCCGGCCGGGCGGCCAGGGGTTCGTGGCGGCGCAGGCGCTCGAGGTCCGAAGCGAACGCGTCGACGCTGGCGTACCGCTCGCCCGGTGCCGCCGCCGTGGCGCGCGCCACGATGGCGCGCCACTCGGCGGCGCGCGCCGGCAGTGGCGCGAGCAAGGTCTCCATCAGGCGGCCCAGGCCATAGACGTCGCTGGCCACGGTGGCGGGCGCGCCGGCATGCTGTTCGGGGCTGGCGTAGCGTGGCGTCAGACCCCCCGGCAGGCTGTTGGAGGTGGGGTCGTCGCCGCCAGAGGGCTGCGTTGGGCCACCGTCCTGCCCGCCGAACTGCGCAATGCCGAAGTCCATCAACACGGCGCGCGGCACGCTGCCACCCGGACCATCCACCTCCGCCACCAGCACGTTCGACGGCTTGATGTCGCAATGCACCACCAGCTGGCGGTGCGCATGGGCCAGGGCGTCACACAGCTGCGCCAGCAGGCGCAGCCGCAGGTCCAGCGGCGCCTGCCGGGCCGTGCACCAGCGGTCGATGCGTTCGCCCTGCACGTGCTCCATCACCAGGTAGGGGCGCCCCAGCGGGGTGGTGCCGCCATCGATGAGCCGGGCGATGTGCGGGTGGTTCAGCGAGGCCAGGATCTGCCGTTCGCGGGCCAGCAACATCAGCGCCGCCGCGCCCGGCAGGCCGCGCAGGAGCTTGACGGCCGCCTGCTGCTCGTAGTGGCCGTCGCTGCGCTCGGCCAGGAACACACGGCCCATGCCACCGGCGCCGAGTTCGCTCACCAACGTCCAGGCGCCCAGCCGGCTGCCGGTCGTGAGCTCCGGCGCGCTGTCCAGGCCCTCGGCCAGCACGCCGGCCAGCGCGGCCTGCACCGGGGCGCGCAGCCGGGTGGCCTCGGCTTCGGCTGCCAGCAGTGCCAGCACCCGGGCCGCCACGGCTGCATCGGGCTGCAGTTCAGACAGACGGGCCTGGCGAGCGGCTTCGTCCGGCAGATCGGCCAGTTCGTCGAACAGCGACTTGACGCGCTGGTATTCGTCAGCGCCCGCCTGGGCGTCGGCTCCGGCGACAGGCTGGGCCGTCATGCCGCTCAGGCCTCGAGGCCGCGGCCCAGCTGCGCCTGCATCCAGGCACGCGCAAAGCGCAATTCGCGGTCCACGGTGCGCAGCGACAGCGCCATGACCTCGGCGATGTCCTCGCGGCCCAGGCCGGTGAAGTAGGTCAGCTGCAACACCTGCGAGGCGCGTGGGTCGAGGGCGTCGAACTGGGTCAACAGCGCGTCCAGGGTCAACAGGTCGGCCGCCATCGACTCCTGGCCCAGTTCGCCGGCGGCCAGCGTCAGGCTCAGGCGCTCGCCGCCGTGGCGCTTGTCGGCCAACCGGGCGCGCGCGTGTTCGCGCAGCACGCTGCGCATCGTGAGCGACACGGTGGCGAAGAAGTGCGCCCGGTTCTCCCAGCCGGCCGGGTGGCGCAGCAGGCGCATCAAGGCTTCGTTGACCAGATCGCCGCGCGACAGCGACGCGTCGCCCCAGCCGCGCAACCGGGCCCCGGCCATCCGCTGGAACTCGCCGTGCAGCGCATGCACGATGCGCTCGAAGGCGTCGGCATTGCCGTCACGCCATTGACCGAGCATCAGCGTCAGCGAACCGGATTCGTCGGCAGGTGGTGCGTTCACGGGGCGGTAGGGCTCGCTTCAAGGGCCAGCACCTGGGCCCTGGTGCCGGGCCGACGCAGGCGCGCAGATCATAAGTGGGCCGCCAGACCCCATGCTCAGCCGTTCAAGGCAGGTGCTTTCCCTGTGACGTCGCGTCTCGGCCGGGTCAGGGGAGGGCGGTGACGCCTTGCCGGGTCACCGGGCGAACCGCCCAGGATTCAGCGCAGCACCCCGTCCACATACAGCCAAAGCCCGCCCCGGCGCTCGAATCGGCTGGTTTCGTGCAGCCGCTGTGCGCGGCCACCCAGCTTGCTGCGGGCGACGAACTCCACCGTGGCGTGGTCCGCATCCAGCACCGTGTGGCGACGCACCTCCAGCCCCAGCCAGCGCAGGCCCGGCGGATTGGGCGCCAGGTCGTCCGGGCAGGTTTCCGGCGCCCAGGTGGCGCGCAGGTAGGCCAGGTCGTCGCGCACGTAGGCGCTGTAGCGGCTGCGCATCAGGGCCTCGGCGTCGGGCGCCTGCAGGTGCAGCGGGCCGTCATGCCAGCGGCCGCAGCAGGCCGCATAGGCCCCGCCGCTGCCGCAGGGGCAGGGGGCGTCGTTCACAGTGCGAGCTCCCAGGTCTCGCCGATCAGGTCGTGGCCGAAGCTGTGGTGCGGTTCGCTGGCCGTCAGCACATAACCTGCGCTGCGGTAGATGGCCCGCGCCGCCAACAGGTTGGCGTTGGTCCACAGGCGGATGCACGTGTAACCCGCCTCGCGCGCAAACGTCTCGCAGGCCTGTGTCAGCCGACGGCCGATGCCGGCGCCACGGGCCGCCGGGTCCACCAGCAGCAGGCGCAACTGCGCCACGCCCGGCTGCACCGCCTGTGTGGCGTCGTCGCGCGCCTGCACCAGGCAGACGCAGCCCAGCGGCCGGCCGGCGCGCTCGGCGATCCAGCAGGCCTCGCGGGTGGCGTCGAAACGGTCGATGAAGTCGGCGCCGATGCGGGCCACCAGGGCTTCGAAGCCGCTGGCCCAGCCATATTCCTGCGCGTAGAGAGCGCCGTGGCGCATCACGATCCAGCCGATGTCGCCGGGGCGATGGGGCCGTAAGCCGACCTCGACCGCTGCCGGCGGCGCGAGGCCTGCCATCACCGCGTTGGCCGCGTCGGCAACCGCCTGCTGCGAGGCGTCGTCCAGGGGCGCCAGCAGGTCGGCCATTTGGCGCTGTGAGGCCTTGTCGAGCGGCGCAAAGGCACGCCGGCCGGCGGCGCTGAGTGACAGCAGCGTCTGCCGCCCGTCGTGCGGCGCGTGCCGGGCCTTCACCAGGGCCTGTTCGCGCAACCGGGCCAGCAGCCGGCTCAGGTAGCCCGCGTCGAGTTCCAGGGTCCGTGCCAGCGTACTGGCCGTCTGTTCACCGCCGTGGGCCAGCTCCCAGAGCACGCGTGACTCCGGCAGCGTGAAGCGGCTGCCCAGCAGCTGAGGCCGCAGCACGCCCAGGCGTTGCGTCCAGAAGCGGTTGAAGGCGCGCAAGGCTGCGATGCGCTCCGGCGGTGGCAGCGGGGTTTCGGGCATGGCCGCAGCATCATCCATCAACTTGCTTTTGGCAAGTAGTTGGGGCGCTACACTGCGGCGCTGCCACCCAGCCCACGACAACGGAGACGCTCCATGCTCGACCCCCAGGCCCGCGCGCTGCTCGACCTGATGATCGCCAACGGCGTGCCGCCGATGCACGCGCAGTCGCCGGCCGAGGGCCGCGCAGCCTACCGCGACCGCCGGGGCTATTCGCAGCCCGAGCCGCCGTCCGTGGCCAGTGTGCGCGACCTGATCGGCGACGGCATTCCGATGCGGCTGGTGATGCCGCTGCAGCCGTCGACCACGCCGCCACCGCTGCTGGTGTACTTCCACGGCGGCGGCTGGGTCATCGGCGACCTGGACACCCACGACACCCTGTGCCGCAGCCTGGCCGCCGGCGCCGGCTGTGCCGTGCTGGCGGTGAACTACCGGTTGAGCCCCGAGCATCGCTTCCCCGCCGCGGTGGACGATGCCGTGGCCGCCTTCCGCTTTGCGCAGCGCGAAGCCGGTGCACTGGGTGTGGACGCCGCGCGCATCGCCGTCGGTGGCGACAGCGCCGGCGGCAACCTGGCGGCCGTGACCTGCCTGGCCCAGCGCGACGCGGGAGGGCCGCTGCCGGCGTTCCAGCTGCTGATCTACCCCGCCACCGACATGCGCTGCGTGGCGCCTTCGCATGCGGCCAACGGCGAGGGCCTGTTGCTGACGGCCGACCTGATCGCCTGGTTCACCGGCCACTACATGGCTGACGCACCGCGCGACGACTGGCGCGCCAGCCCGCTGCTGGCTGCGCGCCACGACGGCCTGCCGCCGGCGCTGGTGCTGACGGCCGGCTTCGACCCGCTGCGCGACGAAGGCCGGCAGTACGCCGACGTGCTGTCGGCCGCCGGGGTGCCGACGCAGTACGTGTGCTTCGAGCGCCAAATCCACGGCTTTGCGCCGATGGGGCGGGTGATCGACGAGGCCAACACGGCGGTGGATCTCTGCGCCGCCGCGCTCAAGCGGGCCTTCGCACGCTGAACCCGGTGCGTCGCGGCTGGGGCCTCCTAGCCAAGCTTGTACATGTTGCGCCCGCTGTCGAAGGGCAGGCCGGTGTCGGCGAACCCGCCGTTGAGCGCCTGGTTGAAGAAGGCCTTGACCTTGGCATTGCGCAGGGGCCGGCCCTCGAAGTACGCGTGCGAATCGCTCACGTGGGGCTGGTCGGTGAAGTCCACGTAGACGGCCTTGCGCGCGTCCAGGCTGTAGGGGCAATGGCCCAGGCGCGCCAGCTGCTGCTCGCCCAGTTTCAGGCGTGACGCCGCCAGCGCGCTGTCGCGCTCGTTGATGGTGATGAAGATGCGGCCGCGGCACTGGATGCGGTCCACCCACGCGGCGTGGCCGGCATTGTTGGTGTCGGCCGCCACCAGGACCACGTTGTCGAAGACCAGCGCGTCGCCACGGTACGAGCTGGACTGCAGCAGGTGCTTGAAGACGTAGTTGCCCATGCTGTGCAGCATCATGTTGACGGTGAAGGGGCACCACTTCTGCGCCTGTGCCGAGAAGAAGCGGTCCCACTTCTCGGCGTCGTTGCCGAAGCGCTCGTTGGCCTCCGCCTCGATGCGGGCCACGTGGTCCTTGTGCAGTTCCTGCAGCAGGTCGTTGAGCTTCGCCACGGCGCGGTCCAGCGCGCCCACGGAGGCCATGGCGTCGCGCTTGTCGCTCTTGTAGCTGGCCACGCCCTTGATGCCGCCGCCGTTGGCCGGCCAGGAGAAGGGCACGACCTCGACGCCGTAGGTCTGTGACAGCTGTTCGGCGCGGTCCAGCACCGCGGGCACGTCGTTGTTGAAACCGTGCACGAAGAACAGCACGTTGCGCCCCGGGCCTTTGCCACCCTGCGCCGCCGGATTCACCATGCGCTGCAGCTTGCGTGACAGGTAACGGCTGGCGTAGATCGTCTCACCGGTGGCGCTGGGCAGCGGCAGGCCCACCTCCGCCGCCATGGCGTCGGTGATCCTGTCGGGCAGCACCTGCACGTGCCAGCGCCCATTGCGACGCTCCGCCCAGGCCATGCGGAGCTCGTTGGGCCCCAGCGGGTTGGGGCGCGACCCAAAGGCCGTGCCGGGCGTGGTCTGGGTTTCGTCGACCTCGCGGTTGGTGACGATGAACATGGATGTTTCCTCCTGCTGCTGTTGGGATGCCAGTGTCCGGGGCGTGCCACGGCCACTGTGCCGGCTGCTGGGCGGGCGCCGGTCGGAGTGTCGGCGGGTGGCGCCCCGGCCTGCAAGACCTCGCTGGGCGGCCCATCGAAGCGGTGTCCCGGCAGGAGCGCCTGCTGCGCGTCCTGCCCCGTGGGCCGGTTTGCCGGCTTGCGGGCTTCGGGCCAGGGCTGCGTGAGTTGTCACGCTTCGCTACAGCTTGGGTTGGCCCGGGTCGCTTCGGTGTGTACACTTCAAGCATTGGGAAAAAAATCCCAATATAAGACAAGCTGACATCCCAGCACCACGAACCCAGGCCACGGCCATTGCCGGTGCCATCACCCAGGAGTGCCCCATGAACGCCTCGACCTCGCCCCGCTTCACCCGTCGCGCCTGGCTGGCCAGCAGCAGCCTGATGGCCTCCGCCGTGTTCGCCCTGACCGCCTGTGGCGGTGGTGGTGGCACCGGTACCGCCACCGGGCCGCAGGCCGCCGCCTCGGCCTACGCCGTGGGCCCGATCACCGGTTTCGGTTCCATCATCGTCAACGGCGTGCACTACGACGACGACCTGGCGCGCGTCTCCGACGACGACGGCGTGTCCCACGACCGCAGCGCGCTCAAGCTCGGCATGGTCGTGGAGGTGCGCGGCCAGGGGGCCGACGATCGCGTGGCCGCGCAGTCCATCGTCACCCACAGCCTGCTGCGCGGGCCGGTGCAGGCCGTGGGTGCCGACAGCCTGCTGGTCCTGGGCCAGACCGTGCAGGTGCCGTCCACGACCTTCTTCGACGACCGCCTGGCGGGCGGTCTCACGGCGGTGCAGGCGGGCGACATCGTCAAGGTCTACGGTGTGCTGGACGCCGCGACCGGCGTCTACACCGCCACCCGCATCGAGCGGCACGACAGTGGTGACGACCCGTTCCGGCTGCGTGGTGTGGTCGCCGCCTACGACGCCGTGGCCGCCACCCTGACCATCGGCGGTGCCGTGATCGACGTCACCGGCCAGAGCCTGCCCACGGGGCTGCAGGCGGGTGACCTGGTCCGCGTGAAGCTGCAGCGCACGCAGGTGGGTGGCCTGTGGGTGGCCACCCAGGTGCGCAGCGGCGAGATCCGGCCGGACGATGGCAACCACGACCATGCCGAGTTCGAAGGCAGCATCACCGCGTTCACCTCGTCCTCGGACTTCAGCGTCGAGGGCCTGCCGGTGGACGCCAGCCAGGCCCGCTTCGAGGACGGCACGGCCGGTCTGGCCGCGGGTGTCCGCGTCGAAGTGGAGGGGGCCATCGTCAATGGGGTGCTCGTGGCCACCAAGGTGGAGATCAAGGATGGCCGCCGCGGTGGGCGCAACGACGGCCAGGACGACGTGGGTGACATCGAACTCAATGGCCGCATCGACAGCGTCGACGTCGTCGCGCAGACCCTGATCGTGCGTGGTGTCACGGTGAACTTCGCTGGTGACGTGCAGTACGAGCGTGGCACCGCGGCGGACCTCGTTGTCCAGCGCAAGGTGGAGGTGCACGGTGTGCTGGCGACCGATGGCGTGACCGTGAACGCACAGCGCATCAAGTTTGACGACTGACGGGCTGGGCCTGCGCGCTGGGCCTGCAGGCTGGCGCTGCGGGCGGGGGCGTGCATCCGGCCCTGGCCTTCGGGGTGTCCCGGCCGCGGCCGCCAAGGGCGGGATGCCCTGGGCGCCATGCAAGAAGGGGTTGCTGGATAAACTGTATGAACGTACAGTATTCTGGTGGAAGTTTCCTCCCCGCCCCCCTGCCACCCGGCCCGCGCTGCCCTGCCACCGGAGGCCATCCATCCCGCGCTGTGGCGGGCCGCCGGGTTCGGCCGCAGCCGCGCGCCCGGGCTGGCCACCGGTTTTGCGGCGCTGGACGCCGAACTGCCGGGTGGCGGCTGGCCGGGCGGGTTGTTGACGGAACTGCTGCTGCCGCAACCCGGCGTGGGTGAGTGGCGCTTGCTGGCGCCCGCCCTGGCTGCGTTGCAGCGTGGCCGGGGTGAACACGGTGCCGGCCCGGACCTGCCGCGCAGTGTCATGCTGTTCGACCCACCGGCGTGGCCCTGCCCGTGGACGCTGGCGGCGCTGGGGCTCGATGCGATGCAGCTCTTCGTCGTCCAGGGCCGTGGCCAGCTGCGGCAGGGCGCGCCCCGGGGCCGGGGCCCTGGCCGGCGGCCGCTGCCCGCCGCCGACACCCTGTGGGCGCTGGAGCAGGCGTTGGCCAGCGGGCATGTGGGCGCGGCGCTGGCCTGGCTGCCGCCGCGGCTGCCGGCCGATGCCCTGCGCCGGTTGCAACTGGCAGCGCAGGCGCACCCGGGGCCGGTGTTCCTGTTCCGCGAGGCCGAGGCCCGCAGCCGGCCCAGCGCCGCGCCGCTGCGCCTGCTGCTGGCACCCGGTCCGGCAGACTGCCCGGACGGCCTGCGCCTGCACATCCTCAAGCGCCGCGGTCCGCCGCCGGGCGCGCCGCTGCTGCTGGCGCTGCCGCCGGTGCTCGGCACTGCGGCCCGCGAGCGTGTGCGCGACGCCGCCGCGCCGCGGCAGGCCACGTTGCCCGGGGCGTCGAGGGTGGCAGTGGCCGCCGCCGCGCCGGCGGTGATGCCGGGGGCGCCAGCGGCGGCTGCCGTGCGGCCACTGTCCGCATGAGTGCCACCTGGTCATGCACTGGCTGGCCCTGCACCTGCCGCAGCTGTCGCTGGAGGCCTTTGCCGCCACGTTGAGCGAGGCCGAACGCGGCACGCCGTTGGCGCTGGTGGCGCAGCACCGCGTCGTTGCCGTCAACAGCGCCGCGGCCGGGGCCGGTGTGCGGGCCGGGCTCAAGCGTGCCACGGCACTGGCGTTGGCACCGGCCCTGCAGCTGGGCCAGGCCGAGCCGAAGCGTGATGCCGCAGCGCTGCAGGCGGTGGCACACGTGGCGCTGGCCTTCACGCCGATGGTGGTGCTGGACGATGGCCCGGCCACCGTGCTGCTGGAACTGGCCAGCGTGCTGCGCTACCACGGTGGCCCGGCCCGCCTGCGGGCCCGGCTGCACGACGCACTCGCGCCGCTGGGCCATCGGCTGCAGACGGCAGCCGCACCCACGGCGGCCGGCGCAGCGTTGCTGGCGCGCTGGGGCCAGGGCGCGCAGTGCACGCAGGGCGAACGGGCCGGCGGCAGGCGCGATGACCTGACCCAAGGGGCACACGCGGAAGACCTCGACGCGCTGCGTGCGCGGCTCGACGCCGCACCGGTGTGGCTGCTCGGCCCCGGCCGCGAACACTGGGAAGCCTTGCAGGGCATGGGCCTGCACACGCTGGCCGACCTGCGCGCGCTGCCGCGTGCCGGGCTGGCGCGGCGGTTCGGCGCATCGTTGCTGCACGAGCTGGACCGTGCCCGCGGCGAGGCGCCCGACCCGCGCCAGCCGCTGTTGCCGCCGGCGGTGTTCGACAGCCAGCTCGAGCTCTACGCCCGTGCCGACACCACCGAGCAGGTGCTGCATGGTGCCGGCGTGCTGCTGGCGCGGCTGCTCGCCTGGGCGCAGGCGCGGCGGGCGCGCATCGCCGCCTTCACGCTGCGCATGCGCCACGAGCGTTCACGCCGCCATGATGCCGACGACGCGGAGGCCGCCGTGCCGGCGCACACCACGTTGACGGTGGAGCTGGCCGAACCCGGCGCCGACGCCGCGCAGCTGCAGCTGCTGCTGCGCGAACGCCTGGCCCGCTGCCCGCTGCCGGCGCCGACGCTGGAGCTGTCGCTGCACTGCCGGCGCTGGGTCCAGGCCGAGGCGCCGAGCGGCGAGCTCTTCCCCAGCCGCCAGGGCCAGCGCGAAGGGCTGGTGCGGCTGCTGGAACGCCTGCGCGCGCGCCTGGGCGACGACGGCGTGCTGCGCCTGCAGCCGCTGGCCGACCATCGGCCGGAACACGCGCAGCGGCTGCAGGCGGCACCGCTGCAGGGTGTGGGCAGCACCCCCCCGCCCAGCGGCGGCGCGCTGCCACTGCACCGGCCGGCGTGGCTGCTGCCCACGCCGCAGCCGCTGCATGAGCGGGGTGCGCTGCCATTGCTGGACGGCCGGCCGCTGCAGATCCTCAGCGGGCCGGAACGCATCGAAGCCGGCTGGTGGGACACCGATCTGGCCGCACGCGACTACTTCATCGCCCGCGACGACAGCGGCGCCCTGGTCTGGGTCTACCGCACGCGGCTGGCCGAACCGGGGGGCTGGTTCCTGCAGGGCCGGTTCGGCTGATCCCCCCGGGACTGTGCTGGCGCATCCGCCATGCCCGGTGGACATGGCGGGCTCGATGCTCGTGCCATGGCCGGCGGTCGCACCGGTGCTCCTGCGGCGCCATGCCCACAGGACGGTGAGGCGCTGTGTCAGCGCGCCCCGAGCAGAAAGGCCACCACCTCGCCGGCACGTGCCGACCAGTCGCGCTCGTTGTGGCCGGCGCCGTCCACCACGCGCGAGACGAAGTCCGGCGTGCGCCAGCCCAGGCCGTGCATCAGCTCGTCCACGAAGACCTGGTGCGGCGCATAGAAGACATCGAGCTCGGTGGTGCCACGGTCCATGTAGATCCGGTGCCGGCCCGGCGCTGGCAGCGCCGCCTGCAGGTATTCAAAGGCCGCCAGCGGCAGCGCCGCGTTGCGCAGCCGCGCCGGCCCCCAGGCCGAGGGCAGGCCCACCCAGTGCGTGGACAACGCGGCGGCGGCACCAAAGACCTGCGGGTGTTCGGCCAACGCGTAGAGCGAGATCAGCCCGCCCATGCTGGAGCCCATCACCGCCGTGTGCGCCGCGTCGCGGTGCGTGCTGTAACGACGGTCGATCTCGGGCTTGAGCGTGTCGACCAGGAAGTGCAGGTAGGTGTCGGCATCGCTGCGGCCGTCCATGGCCCGAGCCAGGTATTCGCCGCGCAGCGGCTCGGGCACACGGTCGAGCATCTTGCGCGGGTAGTACTCGGCGTAGCGCCGCGGGCCACCGTTCCAGATGCCGACGATGATGGTGTCGGCGATGCGGCCGGTGCGCACCGCGCTGTCCACCGCAAGGTGCAGGTCCCAGGCCTGCCGGTTCCAGGTGGTGGACGCGTCGAACAGCATCTGCCCGTCGTGCGCGTAGAGCACCTGGTAGCGGCGGCCCGGGTCGTGATCGGTGGGCAGCCAGACGTCCACCGGCCGCGGCGGCAATTCGCCGGTGTCGAGGTGCAGGCGCTCGACGCGGCCGGTGGCCACCCGGGGCAGCGGCGGCGGCGTGTCGGGCGCGGCCATCGCCGCGGCAGGGAGCGTCAGGGCCATGGCGAGCAGGGAACGTCGGCGCGTCGTCATCCGGCCAGAGCGTACAGCCCCAACAGGGCGTAGACCCCGGCGGCCAAGCGTGCACCAGCGGCCGGCCAGCGGACCAACCGTGGCGCGAGCGCACCGGCGGCCAGGGCGTAGCCGCAGTCGGTGGCGGCGGCGATGGCGACGAACAGCGCGCCCAGCGCCAGGCTCTGCGGCGCGGCGGGCAGCGCAGGGTCCAGAAAGGGCGGCAACAACGCCGCGAAGAACAGCGTGGTCTTCGGGTTCAGCAGCGCGACCCAGAAGGCCTGGCGGGCACCTGGATGCCGATCCTGGCGTTCATCGGTCGTCTCCGGCCCTGCAGCGCCGCGGCTGGCACGCCGCCAGCTTTGCACCGCCATCCACAGCAGCACGCCACCACCTGCCCAGCGCACCCCGTCGTAGGCCGGCGGCCAGAGCGCGAACAACGCCGCGAGCCCCAGCGACGCCGCCACGGCATTGGCCAGGTTGCCGGCGGCCACGCCAGCCACCGCCATCAGCCCGGCGCGCCGGCCGGCCGCCAGCGTGCGCGCGACGATGAACAGCACACCCGGGCCGGGCGTGAGGGCCAGCACCAGGCTGGCGGCGGCAAAGGCGGCGATCTGCATCGGGCGCCGGCATGATGCCAGCGCGTGGGGCATGCCCGGCCAGGCCGGTCAGACCGCTGCGGCCGCCGCTTCGGTCATCACACCGGCCAGCACGCCATAGGCCTCGGCCCAGGCGGCCTTCACCTCGGGCGTGAAGGCGTCGCCCAGGCCGGCGCCCAGCGTCCACAGCAGCGCGCTGCCGACGGTGGCGTAGTGCGAGGCCTGGACCTCATAGCCGTTGTGGCGCTTGCCCAGGTCCTGCACCGCCGGCACCAGGCTGTCGAGCTTCTCCAGGTTGACGACGACGGTGTTGATCATCGCCATCAGCTTGCGGCCCTGTTCCTTCATGTCGCCCTTGAACAGCGGCTGCAGCGCGGGGTCGAGCTCGAAGAGCTTGCCGTAGAAGAGTTCGGCGGCCTTGTCCTTGATCGGCACCACGGCCTGCCAGGAGGTCTGGATCATCTGCACTTGTTGCGGGGTCATGGTCGGTCCTTCGGGGTTGAAGCAGAGAGGTGGCGCACCAGCGCCAGCATGTAGTCGAGTGCGGCGCCAACCTCGGCGTCGCTGAGCTTCGGGTCGCCCCCGCGCGGCGGCATCATGCTGTGGTCGGGGCCGAAGAAGCCCGTCAACGCATGCTGCAGCAGCACGGGGCGGCCCTTGGCGATGCGCGGCGCCCAGGCGGCGGCATTGCCCACCGGCGGTGCGCCGGCCAGGCCGTCGGCGTGGCAGCCGATGCAGGTGCCCTGCCAGACACGCCGGCCTTCGTCGTGGCCCGGCAGTGCCGGGGCGTCGAAGGGCTGGGCCTGCGCAGCCGGCAGGGCCACGGCCAAAAGCAACGCCAGGGGCACCGGCACACCTGGCATCACTGCCCCGGCACGCGGATGACGACGCCACCCATGGTCATGCCGATCTTGAAGTCGCTTCGCGGCGTGTCCTTGTGGTCGTTGTGGCAGGTCACGCAGGCGGGGGCCACGGCGCGGTCGGCGTAGACAGCCGTGAAGTACTTCTTGCCGGCCAGCGTCTCCTCCTTGTAGAAGGCCTTGGCCGGGTTGTCGACCACGTACTGCAGGCCTTCCTTCTCGGCCGGCGTGCGCGGCGCGTTCTGCTTGTTGATGGGCCACAGGCTCAGCAGCGAATAGCTGAAGCTCTTGTTGGTCTTGGCCACTTCCTCGGCGCCGTAGCGGAACATCTGCGCCGGCAGCACCAGGGCCTTCTCGTCCTTCCAGTGTTCGCTGGCCTTGAGGACCTTCTCGTCGTTCTGCAGCCGGTTGACGATGAGCTTGGTGTAGACCGTGCGGTCGGCGGCCATCACCGCGTGCAGCGCGTCGGTCATGGTCTGCGGCGAGATGCCCTGGGCCGACGACGGCAGGGCCGCGCAGGCGAGGGCGCAGGCGGTGAGGGTCGGGGCGAGGGCAGGGCGAGGCGGGGACGCGGGTTCATGCAGGCTCCTTGGGTTGGGACAGGGACACGGAAATTTGGGGATCAGTGAGCGGTCATCGTGGTGGCGCCGACGCGGCGCTGTTCAGGGCGCCGGCGGATTCGGCGGCCGCGGCCGCGGCCTTGGCCGCCGCGCGCCGGGCGGCCACCTCGGCGCTCTTGGCCAGCGCTATCTCGATGCTCTTGTGCGGCGTGGCCGGCGCACTGGCGAAGTTGCGGGCCACCAGCGCCGAGTCGCTCAGTGCGTCGAGCGCAAAGCCCAGGCCATGGCACTGCTGGCAGACCGGCCGCACCATCTTGCTGAAGGGCCGCATCGTGGCGCTGTTGTCGTGCTTCACGGCGGTGCGGGTGCCGGCGTCGGTGTCGATGCGCTCGCGCGGCAAGTGGCAGGTGGCGCAGGTCACGCCGCTACCCGCCGGGGCGTCGCCACGCGCCTCGCGTTCGGCCAGGCGGTGGTGCGGTGAGCCCTCGTAGGCGCGGCTGTGGCCATCGTCGTGGCAGGCCAGGCAGGCCTGCACGCCGGCCTGCAGCAACCCGGTCTCGAAGCCGTGCGCGCCATGGCAGCTGGTGCACTGCAGCGTGCGACCTGCAGCGGCGTCGCGCATCGGCAGGCGGGACGCGGCCACCGACATCGCCGGCAGGCCGGCGGCGGCGCGCATGCCGTGGTGGCCGCGGCCGAAGCCCTTCACCTCGTCGGCGTGGCAGGTCAGGCAGGCCCGGGGCTGTGGCGGCTTTTCCTGCCACGGCGTGCCGGGCCCGCCCGCCTGGTGGCAAGCGCTGCAGTTGACCCCGGCACGGGCGTGCGACGTGTCCAGCGCCGCCGCATGGGCCTTCCCATGCTGCCGAGCCCATGCCACTGGCGCGTCGGCCTTGGCGGCGGGCACCGCTTCGAAAGGGTAGCGGTCCTGTGGATAGTCGGCGCTCATCTGCAGCGCCTCCAGCAGCGCGCGTTCGGCCACCCGCGGCGTCGGCGCGACCGCCGGCGCCTGCGCGTGGCGCAGCAGGTAGTCCTCGTAGAGCGCGCGGTTGTCGTGGTAGTTGTGGCAGGCCGTGCAGCCGTCGAAGGCATAGCCGTCGTGGCTGGGCGGCATCTCGTCGGGGCCGGCATGGCAGTGCACGCAGAAGTCTGCCGGCTGCGTGACGGCCATCGCACGGGTGGCGGCCGGGCGGTGTTCGGCGTGGCAGGTCACGCACTGCAGGGCGTCGATCTTCTCCAGCCGGAAGGCATTGCGTGGGTCCTCGAACTTGCGTGCCGGGTGCTTGTCGTCGGCCGCGTCCAGGGCCTTGGCGTGGCAGCCGGTGCAGGCCTGCTGCAGCACCGGCCCACCGCCGAAGGCGTCGCTGTGGCAGGCGTTGCAGGCGAGTTCGATCTGGTGGTGCGCGTGGCTGGTGGCGCCCGGCAGCAGGGCCAGGCGCAAGGGCGTGGCCAGGGGTGCATCGGCGCGGCCACGCAGCGCGAAGGCCAGCGCGGCGTAGGTGGCCAGGCCCAGCGTCAACGCGGCCCACCAGGCCCAGAGCACACGCCGGCGGCGGCGGGCCGGGTCTGGTGCGACGGGGTGCTGCGGCGTGACCATGGCTCAGAACCAGTAGGCCTTGAGCACGTGCAGCCCCAGCAGCAGCGGCAGCGGCCAGGCCAGCAGCACATGGGCCCAATCGGCGCTGCGCCGCCAGCGCTGCACCTGGCGTGCCGGCAGCCGATGCTGCACCGCGGTGACCGCGGCGGAGACAGCACCCACCAACGCCAGGCCCAGGAACAGCAGCACCAGGGCCATGTCCAGCCGCGCGCCCAGGCGTGCGCCGGTGTGTGCGGCCAGGGCCGTCAGCGCCAGACCACCGAGCACCACGTGGGCCAGGCGCCAGCCGTCGAAGCCGCCAGCCCCTTGCCAGCGGCGGCTGCGCTTGCGCGCGCTCAGCAGCAGCCCCAGGGCGGCCAGGGCCAGCGCGCCATAGCCGGTCCACTGCTTGAGGTCGGCGTCGGTCCAGAGGCGGTGCCAGACAGGCGCGGCCTGTGCACGGGCCCAGTAGGCGATGCCAGGCCATGACAACACCGCCAGCGCCAGCAGCGTGGCGACGGCGGTCGCGATGCCGAGCGTGCGCCAGGCCGGCACCGCGGGCAGTGCCGTGGCGGCGCCGGCATCGGCCAGCAGTTCGGCCAGCAAGGGCTGACAACTGCCGCAGACCGTGCCGGCCCGTGTGGCACCGCACAGCGCCGGCAGGTCGCGGCAGCCGGCCGTGATGGCTTCGCCGAGCGCGCCGCGGGTGACGCCGTTGCATTGGCAGACGCGGGCATCGGCCGGCCACTGCGCGACGCCGTCGCCGTCCCCTTCCGGCCAGGCGCAGCCGCTGCGGCGCAGGCGCCAGGCCTGCCAGAACGGCAGGCGCTGCTGTGCGCCGACGGCCGCCTGCAGGCGCGCGAGCTGCGGCACGTCACCCACCGCCGCCAGGCCCACCAGGCGGCCACGGGCCAGTGCCACCGTCAGCGTGCGGCCCGGGCTGCGGTGGTGCAGCAGCTGCAGGGGGCCGGCGCTGTCGTCGTGGCGTTCCGGGTCGACGGTGCCGCTGGCGGTGACGGGCACGCCGGCCACCTTCAGGCGCGTCGGCGCCACGGCACCGGCGTAGCGGGCGGTGCCGCCGAGCACGGTGTGCACCGCCACGCCGGCCTGCTCCAGCCCCGGCGCCACCAGGCCGTGCACCACGCCGCGGTGCTCGGCGCACTCACCGATGGCGAGGATGTGCGGGTCGGCGGTGGCCATGCGGTCGTCGACGCGGATGCCACGGCCGATCGGGAGCCCGGCGTCCAGCGCCAGTGGCACCTGCGGCACGATGCCGGTGGCCACGAGCACGGTGTCGCAGGCGATGTGTTCGCCGTCGCGCAGTTCGACACCGCTGACGCGCCCGTGGCCGCAGATGCGCCGTACGGCCGCGCCCGTGCGCACCGCGATGCCCAGGTCCTGCAGGCGGGTCGTCAGCGCGCCGGCCGTCAGTGCGTCGAGCTGGCGTGCCATCAACCGCGGTGCGTGTTCGACGACGGTGACGCGGGTGTGTTGCCGTTGCATCGCGCGCGCCGCTTCCAGGCCCAGCAGGCCGCCGCCGAGCACCACCGTGTGCACGCTGCGCACGCGGCGCGCCTGCAGCGCCTGTGCATCGGCCAGGTCACGGAAGACGAAGACACCGGCCTGGCCGATGCCGGGCAGGTCCGGCACGTGGGCACGCGAACCGAGCGCCAGCACCAGCGTGCCGTAGGCCTGCCAGCGGCCGCGGTTGTCACGCACACGGCGGCCTGCGCGGTCGATTTCCAGCACCTCGGTGTGCAGCTGCACCTGCACCTGCGGGGAGGCCGGCAGCTCCTGGCCGCGCAGCAGCGCGTCCCAGCCGGTCTGGCCGCGCAGAAAGGATGACAGCTGCACGCGGTCGTAGGGCTGCCAGTGCTCGCGCCCGTAGACCACGATGGGGCAGGCCGGGTCCCGGGCATGCAGTTGCTGCACGAAGCGCACGCCCACCGGGCCGGTGCCGACCACGACCACCGGCGCCAGGCCCGGCGCTGCGGCCGATGCGCCCATGACCTCACCGGCAGCACCGGTGGGTGCATCGGAGGCGTTGGGCAGGGGGCCGAAGAGGCGGTGGTTCATGGGCGGGGCGTTGGCTTGATGCAGCGCAAGGCAAACGCCGTGCCACGGCCCATGCGCCTCAAAGATGCACGGTAAATACACGTTCAACGCCGATCTGACCCAAAGTTGAACGGCCAATGCATGTTTTGGGGCGCACGCACCGTGGCGGCACCGTGCATCGCGGTGCGCCATGCTCCGGGCCTGCGCGGGCCGTGCACCGGATGCGGGTCGGCACGGCTTCTGCATCGGCCCTAAGATCCCGCCCGACTTCCGCCTGATCGTCGCCCGACCTGTCCGCGAGCCCCGCATGCGCCTGAACCGCTTCACCGACATCGGCCTGCGTGCCCTGATGTACCTGGCCACCCAGAGCCGCGAACCGCCGGTGACGGTGAGCGAACTGGCCGAGCAGCTCAACGTGCCGCGTAGCCACATGGTCAAGGTCGTGCACCGCCTGGGGCAGCTGGGCTGGGTGCTCACGCAGCGCGGCCGCCAGGGCGGGCTGCGGCTGGCGCCGGCGGCGCTGGACGTGGGCCTGGGCCAGGTGGTGCGTGTGCTGGAGGATGACGAAGCACCCGTGGACTGCGCACAGCCCGCCTGCCCGTTGGACGGCCATTGCGTGCTGCAGGGCGCGCTGGGGCGCGCCATGGCCGCGTTCCATGCCGAACTGGACACGCTGACGCTGGGCACCGTGAACCACCGCCGTACGACGGCGGTGCTGATGCAGCTGCAGCGCAACTACCTGCGCCGCCAGGCGACGGCATGACGCCCCGACGGCGGCGCGTGCTGCAGGCGGTGCTCTACGAGCTGTTCGCCATCCTCTTCGTCGGCCCGGTGCTGGGCTGGTTGTTTGACGAGCCCATGGGCTCGTCGCTGGCGCTGGCGGTGGTGCTGTCCACCATCGCGCTGAGCTGGAACTACGTCTTCAACGCGTTCTTCGAGCGCTGGGAGGCGAAGCAGCCGGTGCGCGGGCGCAGCTGGCAGCGCCGGCTGGCGCACGGGGCCGGTTTCGAAGGCGGGCTGACGCTGCTGCTGGTGCCGGTGATGGCCTGGTGGCTGGACACGTCCGCCTGGCAGGCCTTCCTGGCCAACCTGGGGCTGCTGGCGTTCTTCTTCGTCTACGCGGTGGGTTTCACCTGGGCCTTCGACCGCGTGTTCGGCCTGCCGGCATCGGCCATGGCAGGGCAGGAGAGGTGACGGCGAGCGGGTGAGTTGGCAGGATCACGATGCTGTATAAACATACAGTTTCTTGGTTCCAGCCTGTGTCTCCCCATGCTTCCCGGCTACGCCGAACTGCACTGCCGCAGCAACTACAGCTTCGGCTGCGGAGCCTCGCACCCGGAGGAACTGGTGGGCCGTGCGCAGGCGCTGGGTTATGCCGCGCTGGCGGTCACCGACGAGTGTTCGCTCTCGGGCGTGGTGCGCGCGCATGCCGAGGCCAAGCGGCTGGGGCTGCCGTTGATTGTCGGGGCGGAAATGGCCCTGCAGCGCAGCGAGACGGAACTGGGTGGCCCGCGGATCGTGGCATTGGCGATGACCCGCCGCGGCTATGGCAACCTGGCGCAGTGGATCACCGTGGCGCGCCGGCGTGCGCCCAAGGGCCAGTACCGCGCACTGATGGGCGACGTGGAAGGCAAGGTGCCCAACACGCCCACGCTTGCCGGCCTGCCGGACTGCCTGGCCCTGCTGCTGGCGCCGGCGGTGCTGGCCTTGGAAGCCCCTGGGCTGGATGCCGGGACGCCCGCGGGCCTGCCCTCGCCGCCGGACGGTGGCCTGGGCGTGCGCGCACCCGGCGGCCCCTTCGAGACCCTGTTCGCCCAGGCCCTGTGGCTGCGCACCTGGTTCGGCGACCGCGCCGCCATCGCGCTGCCGCTGCTGCACCGCGCGCACGACGCCGTGCTGCTGGAGATCGTGCCGCGCGTGGCCGCGCTCACCGGGCTGCCGGTGGTGGCGGTGGGCAGCGTGCTGATGCACGCGCGCTCACGCAAGCCGCTGCAGGACATGCTCACCGCCACGCGCCTGAAGCGCCCGGTGGCCGACTGCGGTTTTGCGCTGGAACCCAACGCCGAGGCCCACCTGCGTCCGCGCGCGCGGCTGGCGGCGCTGTACCGGCCGGAATGGCTGGAGGCCACGCTGGCGCTGGCCGGGCGCTGCGCCTTCTCGCTGGACGAACTGCGCTACGAGTACCCGCGCGAGATCGTGCCCGACGGGCACACGCCCACCAGCTGGCTGCGCGCGCTGACGGAGCAGGGCGTGCAGCGCCGCTTCCCGCAGGGCGAGCCGCCGGCGGTGCGCGCGACCATCGAGCACGAACTGGCGCTGATCGCGCAGTTGCAGTACGAGCCCTACTTCCTCACCGTGGCCGATCTGGTGCACTGGGCGCGCGGCCAGGGCATCCTGTGCCAGGGCCGCGGCAGTGCGGCCAACTCCGCCGTCTGCTACTGCCTGGGCGTGACGGAGGTCGACCCGGCGCGCATGACGCTGTTGTTCGAACGTTTCATCAGCGCCGAGCGCAACGAGCCGCCGGACATCGACATCGACTTCGAGCACCAGCGGCGCGAGGAGGTCATCCAGTACGTCTACCGCAAGTACGGCCGCCACCGCGCGGCGCTGACCGGCGTGGTCATCAGCTACCGCCCGCGCAGCGCGCTGCGCGACGTGGGGCGGGCGCTGGGCATCGACCTGGAACGCATCGACGCCGTCAGCAAATCGCAGCACTGGTTCGACGGCCGCCGCATCGACCCCGAACG
Organism: Burkholderiaceae bacterium; assembly: GCA_024235915.1. Taxonomy (GTDB): domain Bacteria; phylum Pseudomonadota; class Gammaproteobacteria; order Burkholderiales; family Burkholderiaceae_C; genus Rubrivivax. Next base: position 197,640 of record JACKLO010000012.1, read on the forward strand.
CCTGCGCGAGAACGGCTTCGACCCCGAGGCACCGATCTCGAAGCTGTGGGTGGAACTCACGAGCACGCTGATCGGCTTCCCGCGCCACCTCAGCCAGCACCCGGGTGGTTTCGTCATCGCGCGCGACCAGCTGGCCCGCCTGGTGCCGGTGGAAAACGCTGCGATGGATGGCCGCAGCGTGATCCAGTGGGACAAGGACGACCTCGACGCCCTGGGCCTGCTGAAGGTGGACCTGCTGGCCCTGGGCATGCTCAGCGCCATCCGCCGTGCCTTGCAGATGGTGGGCGACAAGCTGGGGCGGGTGGCGCAGCTGCCGGGGCCGGGTGGTGTCACCGGTCTGGCCTTCACGATGCAGGACGTGCCGCCCGAGGACGGCGCCACCTACGCCATGCTGCAGCAGGGCGACAGCATCGGCACCTTCCAGGTGGAAAGCCGGGCGCAGATGAGCATGCTGCCGCGGCTGAAGCCGAAGAACTTCTACGACCTGGTGATCGAGGTTGCGATCGTGCGGCCCGGCCCGATCCAGGGCGGCATGGTCCACCCCTACCTCAAGCGCCGCAACGGCGAGGAGCCGGTGGACTACCCGAGCGACGAGGTCAAGCAGGCGCTGGAGCGCACGCTGGGCGTGCCCATCTTCCAGGAACAGGTAATGCAGCTGGCCATCCTGGCGGCCGACTTCACGCCGGGCGAGGCGGATCAACTTCGCCGCGCGATGGCGGCCTGGAAGCGCAAGGGCGGCCTGGGCCCCTTCCACGAACGGCTGGTGGGCCGCATGCTGGCCAAGGGCTACCCGCGCGATTTCGCCGAGCGGATCTTCAGGCAGATCGAGGGCTTCGGCGAATACGGTTTCCCTGAAAGCCATGCCGCCAGCTTCGCGCTGCTGGTCTACGTGAGCGCCTGGCTCAAGTGCCACCACCCGGATGCCTTCCTGGCCGCGCTGCTCAACAGCCAGCCGATGGGCTTCTACGCCCCCGCGCAGCTGGTGCGCGACGCGCGCGAGCACGGCGTCGAGGTGCGGCCGGTGGACATCCACCACAGCCTGTGGGACTCAACCCTGGAAAGCGAGGACGGACGCGCCGGCGCCGGCCTGCGCCCCGTGCGCCTGGGGCTGAACCGTGTCAGCGGCCTGCCCGAGGATGCCGCCGAACGCATCGTGGCCGCGCGGCGCAGCGGTGACTTCGCCAGCATCGAGGACCTGGCCCGCCGTGCGCGGCTGGACGCGCATGCGCTGCAACTGCTGGCCGGTGCCAATGCACTGCAGGGGCTGGCCGGCCACCGCCACGCGGCGGCCTGGGCCGTGGCCGGTGTGGACACGCGCGCCACGCCGATGCTGGCGGCCACGCGCACGCACGAGTCGGCGGCCGAGCTGGCGGCGCCCAACGAAGTGGCCGAGACCCTGGCCGACTACCGTGCCACCGGCCTCACGCTGGGCACGCACCCGGTGGCGCTGCTGCGGGCGCGGCTGGCGGCCTTCAAGGTGCTGCCGGCCGCGGTGCTGGCCGACTTCCCGGCCGGCCGCCTGGCGCGCGCCAGCGGCCTGGTCACGCACCGCCAGCGCCCGGAAACCGCCAAGGGCGTGGTCTTCGTGACGCTGGAGGACGAGACCGGCGCCGTCAACGTCATCGTCTGGCCGGACCTGGTGGAAAAGCAGCGCCGGCCGCTGCTGGCGGCCACCCTGCTCACCGTCTATGGTGTCTGGCAGCGCGAGGGCGCGGTGCGCCACCTGGTGGCCCGCCAACTCGTCGACCACACCGTGCTGCTGCAGGGGCTGGACGCGCGCAGCCGGAATTTCAGATAGTCCATGCTGTTCAACCCCGCGAGAAGGAGCACACCATGATCCTCGGCCTCAGAACCGCTGCCTACCCGATCGCCCGCGACCAGCTCGAGGCCGCCAAGCGCTGGTACGCCCAGGCTTTCGGCGTCGAGCCCTATTTCGACGAACCCTTCTACGTCGGCTTCAACATCGGCGGCTTCGAGCTCGGCCTGTTGCCGGACGGCGCGCCCTCGATCAATGGCCCTCAGCCGCTGTGGGGGGTGGACGACATCCAGGCGGTCTACCAGACCTTGATCGGCCTCGGCGCCACGGCCCTGGAGCCGCCCAAGGACGTGGGCGAGGGCATCCTCGTGGCCGACGTGCGCGACCCCTTCGGCAACCGCCTGGGCCTGATCCAGAACCCGCACTTCGACCCCAAGGCCGTGCGATGAGCGGCGCCGCTGCAGAGGCTGACACCGGCGCCTTCGACGGCGGCTGCGACTGCCGCCGCGTGCGCTACCGGATGACGTCACGCCCGCTGTTCGTGCACTGCTGCCATTGCCGCTGGTGCCAGCGCGAGAGCGGCAGCGCCTTTGCGCTCAACGCGATGATCGAGAGCGACCGCGTCGAATGCCTGGGCGAGCCGCCGGAATGGGTGGACACCCCCAGCGCCAGCGGCCGCGGGCAGCTGGTGGCGCGCTGTCCGCGCTGCCGCATCGCCTTATGGAGCCACTATGCCGGCGCGGGCCGGGCGGTGAGCTTCGTGCGCGTGGGCACGTTGGATGCGCCCGACGCTATGCCGCCGGACGTGCACATCTTCACCGCCAGCAAGCAGCCCTGGGTCGTGCTGCCGCCGGGCACACCGGCCGTGCCCGAGTACTACGACCGCAAACAGCTGTGGCCCGCCGAGAGCCTGGCCCGGCGTCAGGCGCTGCTGGCCAGACAAGACACTGCCGCAAAGGGCGGCTGACCTCGGATCGGATTCAGGCCAGCGCTGGCGTCAAGCGGTCGGCACAGATGTAGTGCTGGCGGTAGCCCTCGAAGTCCACGCTGTCGCGGGCTTCCAGCGCGGCTTGCTCGCGCAGCGAGGCCTCGGCCATCGCCACATAGCGGGCCTGGGCGTCGGCCGCCCAGGGCAGGGCGGCCAGGTCGGCGCAGGCTGCAGACGAACGTGCACGCGCGAAGGGGTTGAAGGCGTGTTCGTGATCGCGCGCCATGTCCGCGAGCATGCGCGCCGACGGCAGGCACGACGGTTGTTCCAGCGCTTCGCGGGCCTGGCGCACCGCGTCCTGGTGCTGGGTGCCACCAACGGCGGCGTCCAGCGCCTGGGCGATCGGTTCACACTCGGCCACCAGGGCCAGCGCCCATTCCTGCAGGCCCACCACACCGCCTTCGCAGCACTCCAGCATCAGGCCCGGCTCGCGGCCCTGCAGCGCCGTGCGCTCCTGGTTGCGGGCCATGGCGGCGATTTCCAAGGGGTGGTCCGGCGGGCTGTCGGCCAGCAGGCAGTGCAGCAGGAAGACGTCGATGAAGGCCAGCGTCGGCGCGGCCACGCCGATGGGCGCATACGGGTCCAGGTCCAGGCAGCGCACCTCGATGTATTCCACGCCGCGGTCGCGCAGCGCGTGCAGCGGCCGTTCGCCCGGGCGGATGGAGCGCTTGGGCCGGATCGTGCCGTAGAACTCGTTCTCGATCTGCAGCAGGCTGGTGGCCAGCTGCGCGTATTCACCCCCCGGGCTGCGGATGCCCATGGCCTCGTAGGGCGGGTGGGGCAGCGTCAGCGCCGTGTGCAGCGAATCGGCATAGCGCTCCAGGCTGTTGTAGCTGACGGCCAGCGCGCCCTGGGCGTCGCTCTGGTAGCCCAGGCGGCCCATGCGCAGCGTGGTGGCGTGCGGCAGGCCCAGCGTCTGCGATGCCAGCGCCTGCAGGCCATGCGGGCGGCCGGCCACGAAGCTGGCCGAGACGGCCGGTGAGGCGCCGAACAGCGTCAGCAGCAGGAAGGCGCGGCGGCGGAAGTTGCGGATGAGCGCGAAGTGGTCCTCGTTGCTCAGCCCCGGCAGCGACCAGTTGTAGTGCACGCCGGAGATCGTCTGCATGCGCTTGCCATAGCGGTGGCCCAGGCCGATGCGGTAGACGCTCTTCGCGCGGCCGACATTGCTGGTGCCGAAGCGCGCCACCGGAATCGTCTCGTCGGCCGGCAGCGTGCAGGGCATGCTGGTGGCCCACAGCAGTTCGTCGCCCAGGCTGCGCACCACGAACTGGTGCACCTCCGTCAGCTCCTCCAGGCAGCTGCCGATGCTGCCGTGCACGCCGGTGATCAGCTCCAGCTGCGATTCGCTGAAGTCGGTGGTGATGAGCGGGTGCGTCAGCGCGGCCCCCAGCGCGGCCGGGTGCGGCGTCAGCGACAAGCTGCCATCGGGCCGCGCACGCAGGCCTTCGCGCTCGATGCCGCGGCGGATGCCGGCCAGGCGGCTGGCGGGCAGGCGGGCAATGCGTTCGCGGAATCGTCGGGGATCTGGGGTCATGGGCAGCCGGGGTCAGGGGCGGTCGGCCGGTGCCGAGCGCGGGCCCGATTGTGGTGCGGCGGTCGATTTCGTGCAGGCGGCGGCCTGCGGCGGGTGAACGGTGTCGCTTCAGCCGGCCTGCACCGCAATGCGTTGCCCGTCGACGTCCACCACGTCACCGGCCCGCAGCTTGCGCCCGCGGCGCAGTTCCACCTCGCCGTTGACCGCGACTTCACCGGCGGCGATGCGCAGCTTGGCTTCGCCCCCACTGCCGGCCACGCCGCAGGCCTTGAGCAGGGCGTCGAGCGTGATGTGGTCACCGCGCAGGGCGAAGGGCTGTGCTGAAGGCATGACGGGGCGCAAAGCCGGCATTGTCGCCGCGGCGCCTGGGCCACGACAGGTCGCCTGACCGGGGCGCCGAGGCCTGCGGTACAACGCGGCCATGCCGAGCCTGTGCCATCGATCCTGTCATGAACGCCACGCGTGCGCCGCGTTGTCTGGAGAACCCCCGAATGCCCGCCGGTGACGACCTGCCGCCGCTGCCCGACACGCCCACGGGGCGCTTCCGGCACTACAAGGGCGGCGAGTACGAGGTGATCGGCGTTGCGCGCCACTCGGAAACGCTGGCGCCGCTGGTGGTCTACCGCCCGCTGTACGGCGCCGGTGGGCTCTGGGTGCGCCCGCATGCGATGTTCTTCGAGACGGTGGAGGTGGACGGCCAGCCGGTGCCCCGCTTTGCGCCCATGGCCGGGGATGGCTCATGAGTGATGGCTTGCAGACCTGGGTCGACTTCGCGCTCGAGATCGACGCGCTCAAGGGCGTGGAGCGCAAGTCCAAGCCGCCGGGCCTGGACCGCTACGAAAACGCGGCCGAACACAGCTGGCAGATCGCGCTGCTGGCGCTGGGCCTGGCGCCGCAGTTGGCGCCTGAGGTGGATGCAGCGCGTGTCGTCGGCATGCTGCTGGTGCACGACCTGGGTGAGATCGACACCGGTGACACCATCGTCTACGCCACCGAGGGCTGGGCCGAGCGCAAGGCGGCCGAGGAGGCCGCCATCCAGCGCATCTTCGGTCGCCTGCCCGCGGGGCGGGGCGATGCGCTGCGATCGCTGTGGCTGGAATTCGAGGCCGCCGAGACGGCCGCGGCGCGCTTTGCCCACGCGCTGGACCGCGCCATGCCGGCGCTGCTGAACCTGGCCAACGCTGGCCAGAGCTGGCGGGAGAACGGCATCAGCCATGCGCGTGTGGTGGCGCGCATCGGGCCGCCGATCCGCGACGGCTGCCCGGCGCTGTGGGACTACCTGGCGCCGCGGCTGGACGAGGCGCAGGCCAAGGGGTGGTTCGGCGTCTGACGCGGATGCCGGCGGCTAGGGCAGCTGGGTCGGCCCGACCCGCCTGAGCGGCTTCAGCGGCGAACCCGGCGCCCGAGCAGGAAGCCCACGCCCAGCAACGCCAGCAGGCCGGCGTGCGGCTCCGGCACCGCGGGAATGGCAGCGGCGCGGAAGCGGAAGTTGTCCATGGCCAGGTGGTCGTAGTCGTCGTTGTCGAAGCCCCAGCCCATGCCGTAGATCAGGCCGCTGTAGTTGGCCTGCAGCAGCTGGGCCGTGCCCGTGAAGCGCATCCGGCCGGCGTTGCCGTCGTTGTCGCCGTTGTAGAGCACCTCGCCGTTCTGCCCGTAGAGCACGAAGAAGAAGTCGCCGTTGGCGTCAGCGCCTCGGCGGCTCCAGAAGTCGGCACCGTCGAAGTAGAAGGCGCCGTGGTCGGCACGGAAGACCCAGTTCGCGCCGACAGTGCTGGTGGCCAGGAAGTTGGCCTCGGTGTTGCCAGTGGACGGCGACATCTGGTACCACTGGCTGCCCCAGCTGAAGCCGCCGTAGCCCTCCGGCAGGTGCACACCACCGGTGGCATTGGGCAGTTCATCGAAGCCGAGCACGCCCGGCACGACTTCGATGGCCTGAGCGGCCGGTGCCGCCAGGAAGCCGCTCAGCGCGGCGATGGAGAGGAACTTCAGGACAGAGCAGTTGCGCGACATGGGCGTGGGGCCAAGGGCCTTTGAGGTTTAAGTCCTGAGGCGCAAATCCCAGGCCACGCGCGCCCCGCGCTTGCGGGGGCTGGGGGTGATGGCCGCACCGCTCCGGTGGCCTCATTTGAAATCAACGACTTGCAGCCGCCTGGCCGGCGTGGGCGAACGGCTCGACCGGTCCCGGGCCGGCGCTGGGCGGTCCTGTGGGATGCAGTTGGGCCATTTGCCCCAGTGCGTTGGGCCTGAACCCCCAGGCTTGCCCCCGGCTGCGCAGGCCTCAAGCGTCGGGCAACCCCAGGACCTGCCGCGCGACGATGTTGCGCTGGATCTCGTTGCTGCCGGCAAAGATCTTGGCACCCAGGGCGTTGAACAGCGGTGCCACCAGGTGCAGGTCCAGACCCTCGTCATTCACGTGGTCGCGCATCGCCCCGTGTTCCGCCGCGGCGTCGGCCAGTTCCAGGCCGATGCGCTCGAAGGTTTCGGTGGACCAGATCTTCAGCAGCGAGATGGTGGGCGGGATGGCCTCGCCACGCTTGGCCAGGTCGGCAAAGCCGGTGTAGGCGGCGCGCAGGTCCTCGGTGTCCAGCAGCAGCCGGGCCCAACGGTCCCGGAACGCCGGGTCGGCGCACGGGCCGTCGCCCTGGTCGTCGCTTGAATCGTCAAACAGCCCGCGCTGCTGGGCCAGGCGTTCCAACTGTCCCAGCGAATACAACGCGTGCTTGGGGCTGCCGGTGAACAGGCGCTCGAAGCCCAGCAGCGCCTTGGCAATCGTCCAGCCCTGGTTCAGTTCACCGACCAGGTTTTCGCGCGGCACGCGCACGTTGTCGAAGAAGACCTCGCAGAACTCCTGCTCGGCAGCGATGTTGCGGATCGGCCGCACGGTGATGCCCGGTGTCTTCAGATCCACCAGCAGGAAGCTGATGCCGGCCTGCTTCTTCACCGTCTTGTCGGTGCGCACCAGCATGAACATGTGCGTGCCGTCCGCGCCCCAGGTGGTCCAGGTCTTCTGGCCGTTGACCACGAAGTGTTCGCCGTCCAGCACGGCCTCGGTGCGCAGCGCGGCCAGGTCGGAGCCGGCATCCGGTTCCGAATAGCCCTGGGTCCAGACGTGTTCGCCGGCCAGGATGGGCGGCAGCCAGCGCGCCCGCTGCGCGTCGGTGCCGAAGCGCATCAGGATCGGGCCCACCATCACCAGGCCCTGGTCCGGCGGGCGCGCCACGCCGTGCTGCTCGAACGTCTCCAGGTAGGCGATCAGCTTGTCCGGCGGCAGGCCCATGCCGCCGTGCGCGGCCGGCCAGCCCGGCGCCAGCCAGCCCTGGCGCGACAGTGTCAGGTACCACTCGCGTGACTGGGCCCAGGTCTGGCGGTAGGGCAGGTGGCGGCGCTCGGGTGGGTAGTGCCGGCTCAGGAAGGCGCGCAGCATGCCGCGGAAGGCCGGCTCCGGCATCGCCGCCCAGTCCGCGGTGCGGGGGAAGTCGGGCTGTGTCCAGGCGGGGGTGTCGTCGGCGGCATCGGTGGGGCGCAGGCGCGCATATCGCAGGCGGTGCGCGCCCGGCGTGCCCAGGCGTGGCGCCAGCGCCAGTGCGCGCTTGAAGTAGAGGCCGATGTCGTGTTCGTCGGTGGTGCCGATGGCACCGTGCAGCTGCACCGCCAGACGCGTCACCTCGCTGGCCGCCTGCGCGCAGCGGGCCTTGGACCGGCTGGCGGCGCGCGCCAGCGCCACGGCATCGGTGCCGTCGCCGGCGTCGACCAGGGCCTGGCGCAGGCCGGCCTCGGCCAGTTCGACCTGGATCAGCGCGTCGACCATGCGGTGCTGCAGCGCCTGGAAACTGCCGATGGCGCGCCCGAACTGCTTGCGCGTGAGCAGGTAGTCCAGTGTCAGCTCGAAGGCGCGGCGGGCGATGCCGGCCAGCTCGGCGGCCTGCATCAGGCGCGCCTCGTCGGTGGCCGCGGCCAGGGCCTGCAGCACCCCGCGGCCCGAGGCCAGCAGGGTGGCCGGTGCAGCCTGGCACCGCAGTTGGCCGAGTGGCTGGCCATCCACTGCCGCGGCGTCGGTGCAGGTGAGCCCCGTGGCCTCGGCGGCCACCCACAGCAGCACCGGCTGGCCCGCCGCATCGGCGGCGCTGACGATCCAGCCGTCGGCACCTGCCATGGGCCGCACAAAGCGCTTGTGGCCCGTCAGTCGCAGGCCGTCCCGGCTGGCGCTCACCTGCGCTTCACCGGGGCCGAGGTCGATCTCGCCGGCCCGGGTCTGCGCCGCCACGCCGGCGAGGCGGGCGCCGCTCACCAGGTCGGCCAGCAGGTTGTCGCGCAGCGGGCTGGCGGGCAGACGGGCCAGCAGCGCCAGCGGCCAGACTCCGGCGTCCACCAGCGGCTCCGGCAGGCCGTGGCGGCCGGCTTCGACGACGATGGCCGCCATCGCGTCCAGCCCCAGGCCCAGGCCGCCGGCGGATTCCGGCACGCGCACGCTGAACCAGCCCAGGTCGGCCAGCGCCGACCATTCGGCGCGGTCGACGCCGCCGCCGGCAGCTTCCAGTGTCCGCGCGCGGCGGCGCGGGTCCTGCGCGGCCAGGTAGTCGGCCGCACTGTCGCGGAACATGGCGATCGCGTCGGCGTCGCTGCTCATCAGGCATCTCCTCTCGCGCCGCGCAGTGCGTCGGCTGGTTCAGGTCTGCGCGGGCCGGATCTGCCGCAGCGTGGCCGAGGCCCGTGCCACCTCCTGGCCCGCGCCATCGGTCAAGCGCGCCTCGCAGAAGGCCAGCGATCCGCTGGCGTGCACGCAGTCGCCATCGGCCCGCAACTGGCCGCGGCCCGGGCGCAGGTAGCCCGTCTTCATCTCCACCGTGGCCAGGGCCTGCACCGCCGGCAGCGCACGCCTGGCGGCGCGGGTGAGTGCCGCGTCCAGCAGGGTGGCGATGAGGCCGCCATGGGCATCGCCCCTGCGGTTGGTGTGGCGCGGCAGCAGGTCCAGCACCAGGGTCTCGCCGTCCAGCGTCACGCCCAGGTCGGCCAGGAACGGCACCTGCGCCGGCGGCACGGTGCTCGGCGCCCCGACTTCAGCCATACAGGCGTTGCGGGTTGTGGTGCAGGATGTGTTCGGCCAGCGGGCCGGCCCAGGCGCGGCAGCGGGCCAGCCAGTCGGCCGCGTCGGGCACGGGCTGCACGCGCAGGTGCGGCCAGTCGCTGCCCCAGACCAGCTGGCTCGGGTTCTCGCGCTGCAGCGCCTGCTGGAAGCTGGCGCCGAGCTCGGGGTCGATGCCTGCGGGCAAATGGCGGTAGGCGCAGAGTTTGACCCAGGCACGGCCGCTGGCCAGCAACCGGCGCAGGGCGGCGAAGCCGGGGGCATCGATGCCGGCGGCGGCGTCGAAGCCGCCCATGTGGTCGATGACCACCGGCACCGGCAGGGCCTGCAGGCGTGGCGCGATGTCTGGCAAGGCCGCGTGGGTGGTCCAGAGCTCGGCGTGCAGGCCGGCGTCGGCCAGGGCCGGGGCCAGGCGTTCCAGGTCCGCCAGGCCCGGGCTGCCCGGGAAGTCCAGCCCGGGGCGGTGGCTGAAGCGCGCGCCGCGCACGCCCCGTTCGCGCAGACCGCCGAAGGACGGGTCGACGCCCGGGGTGGGCACGATGACGCCGCGCCATTCGGGGTGGGCCGCCAGCGCGTCGAACAGCAGGCGGTGGTCGCTGCCGTAGGCGCTGGGGTGCACCAGCACGCCGTGGCGCAGCTGCAGGCGCCGCAGCAGCGCGGCGTAGTCCGCGTCGGTGGCCGGCGGTGGTGCGTGTACCGCGCTGCCCGCGAGCGGGTAGCGGTCGTAGGGGCCGAACAGATGGGCGTGGCAGTCCCAGCCGACTGGCAGGGTGCCCGCGACCGCAGCCGATGCGGCCGTCATCGCGCGCCGGCGTGCTGTGGAAGCGGGAACACCGGCGCCACGCCGTCGGGCAGCGGGATCTCGTGGGCGTTCAGCGTCATCGCCACCATGGTGTAGTAGCCCACCAGGGCGGTGAGCTCCACCACGGCACGGGCGCCGAAGCGCGCCAGCGCTGCGGCGTAGGTGGCGTCGGTCACCGAGCGCAGCCGGTTCAGTTCATGCGCAAAGCGCCAGACCAAGGCATCGTCCTCGGTCATGCCGGCGGGCTCTTCGCCACGCTGCAAGGCGTCGAGCAGCGGCGCCTCCAGACCCGCCTTTTCACCCTCGGGCCGGTGCGCGTACCACTCGAAGGGCGACTGGCAGGCTTGTGCCGTGACCAGGATGGCCAGTTCCGACAAACGCGGCGTCAGCGTGGTGCGGTAGCGCAGCAACTCGCCGAAGGCCTGCCAGCGGTCGGCCAGCTCGGGGTTGTAGAGCGCTGCACGCAGCGGGCCGCGCAGCTGGCCACGCGGGCCGGCGACGACGCGGTCGTGCACGGCCTTCTGTTCGGGTGTGAGGGTCTCGGGGGTGGGCAGGGGGATGCGCGGCATGGTGGGCCGAGCTTATCGGCAGGGCCGCCCCGCACGCAGCCGCCACCGCCGCATGGCAGCTATGCGGACCTGCGCAAGCCGCGGTCGATGCCGCCGTTGATCGGGCTGTTGATGCGGCCGTGAGCGCGGCTGTGAACGCGGCTGCGAATGCGGCTGCGAATGCGGCTGCGAATGCCGTGGCGAGCGCGGCCCTCAAGGCCGCGGGGCGTCATTTGGCAGTGCCGGGCCGCCACATGCCGCGCGCCGCCATCTCGTCGACGATCTGCTGGATCAGCGCCGCCACGGCGCTCACCGCGCGCGGCGGCCCCTTGGACTTGGACAGCGCCATCGACACGCAGCGCTGCATCGGCGGGTCCACCAGGCGCGCCGCCTGCAGCTTGCCTTCGGCCACCTCGTGCCACACGGCGTGCAGCGGCAGCACGGTGTAGAGCCGTTCGCTGGCCACCAGCGACTTCTGCAGCGGCAGCGAGTCGGCCTCGATCACCGGCGTGAGCGTCAGGTGCTCCTGTCGGGCCAGCGCGTCGAGTGTGGTGCGCAGGCCGTTGGGTGCGCTGGGCAGGATGAAGGGCAGCTCGTTCAATGCCGCGAAGCGCAGTTCCGGCGTCGCGGTCAGCGGATCGCCGGGCGCGCCGACGAGGTAGCTGTCCACCATCGCCAGCGTCTGCTCCTGCTCGGGCGTGGTGGCGCCGTATCGGTAGAGGATGGCGATGTCCACGCGCGCATCGGCCAGCCATTCCTCGACCTGGCCGCTGGAGCCTTCCAGGATCTTCAGCTGCACCGCCGGCAGCTGCGCGCGCACGGCGGTGAACAGGCGGCCGACCAGGAACGGCCCGAGCGATGGCAGCGAGCCCAGCGTGACGCGGCCGGCCGGCGCGCGGGCGTCGCCGCGGATGTCCTGCTCCAGCCGCTCGGCATCCTCCAGCAGCGTGCGCACCTGCGGAAAGATGCGCTGGCCGACCTCGGACAGTTCCACGCCGCGCCCGGTGCGGTTGAACAGCCGGGCGCCGCATTCGCGTTCCAGCGCATTGATCTGGCGCGACAGCAGCGACTGGTTGCTGTCCAGGAACAGCGCGGCGCGGGTCAGGCTGCCCAGCTCGGCGATGGCGACGAAAGCCCGCCAGCGGTGCAGGTCGGCGGCGAGATCGAGCTGGAAGCCGGTGGCCTTGGGGTTGCCCATCGGCGGGATTATCGGCCGGGGCGTGGCCTCAGCCGTCGACGGGCCGCGTGGCCTGCATGGCCGGGCGGCGGGCCAGTTCGGCCTCCCAGGTGGCCAGGCCCGGGGCCAGCTGGCGCCAGCCCAGCGCGTCAAAGCGGTAGTCCAGGTAGCCCAATGCGCAGCCCACGGTCAGCGTGCCGATGCTGAAGGGCGCGGTGGCCAGCGCATCGGCCTCGGTTTCCAGCACCGCCAGCGCCGCCCGCGTCTTGCGGTCGAAGGCGTCGATCAGCGCCGGCAGCGGCGCGGCGCGTTCACGCTCGTTGCGCCACAGGATCAGCGCGTCCAGCAGGCCGTCGCCAAAGGCGTGCCAGCGCAGCGCCTGCCAGCGGGCCTCGCCGGCGGCGGGGAACAGCGTGGCGCTGCCGGGCACGGCCAGCGTGTCGAGGTACTCGCAGATCACCACCGAATCGAACAGCGTGCTGCCGTCGGCGCGCACCAGGGTCGGGATCTTGGACAGCGGGTTGTCCTGCATCAGCCGCTCGTTCGGCTGCAGCATGGCGGCCACCGAACGCACCAGGTTCAGCCGCGGCATCAGGCCGTGCTCGTGGGCGACGATCATCACCTTGCGCACATAGGGCGACTTCGGCGACCAGTGCAGGGTCAGGGTCTCGGGCGCGTTGGCGGATGTGGTCATGCTCAGATGGTGCCCTGCGCGCGGAAGGCGGCCACGGCCGTTTCGTCGAAGCCCAGCTCGGCCAGGATCTCGGCGCTGTGCTGGCCCAGCAGCGGCGGTGCGTGCACCGTGGGCAGCGGCCCGTCGGCAAAACGGATCGGGCTGGCCAGCTGCGGCGCGTCCACGCCGCAGGGGTGGGGCACCTGGCGCAGCATGCCGCGGGCCTTCACCTGCGGGTCGTCGAAGACCTGCGCCACGTCGTTGATGGCGCCGCAGGGTACTCCGGCGGCGTCCAGTGCGGTGATGAGTTCGGCACGCCCGCGCGGCAGGAATTTTTCCCGCAGCAGCGGCGCCAGTTCACCCAGGTGGCGCACGCGCGCCGCGTTGGTGGCAAAGCGCGGGTCACTGATCCACCCGGGTTCGCCCAGCACTTCGCACAGGCGGCCGAACTGGGTGTCGTTGCCCACCACCAGGATCAGGTCGCCGTCGGCGCAGCGGAACACGTCCTGCGGCTGGATGTTGGGGTGGGCATTGCCGGTGCGCCTGGGCGTGCGGCCCGACACCAGGTAGTTCATCGCCTGGTTGGACAGCGTGGCCACCTGCACGTCGAGCATGCCGATGTCGATGGTCTCGCCCAGGCCGGTGCGTTCGCGCTGCGCCAGCGCACCCAGCACCGCCACCGCGGTGTACATGCCGGTCATCAGGTCGACGATGGGGATGCCCACCTTCTGCGGGCCGCCGCCGGGCTGGCCGTCGCGTTCGCCGGTGACGCTCATGAGGCCACCCATGGCCTGGATCAGGAAGTCGTAGGCCGGCTGGTCGCGGCGTGGGCCGGTCTGGCCGAAGCCGGTCACGGAGCAGTAGATCAGGCGCGGGTTCAGGGCCCGCAGCGATTCGGCGTCCAGCCCGTAGCGGGCCAGCGTGCCGGCCTTGTAGTTCTCCAGCACGATGTCGCTGCGCGCGGCCAGCGCCCGCACGATGGCCTGGCCCTCGGGCTGGTCGAGGCTGACGGTGATGGAGCGCTTGCCGCGGTTGACGGCCAGGTAGTAGCCGGCTTCCTTGGTGTCGCGGCCCTCGGCGTCCTTCAGGAAGGGCGGGCCCCAGCTGCGCGTGTCGTCGCCGGCGCCGGGGCGCTCGACCTTGATCACGTCGGCGCCCATGTCGGCCAGGATCTGGCCGGCCCAGGGGGCGGCCAGGATGCGGCTCAGGTCCAGCACCTTCAGGTGCGACAGCGGGCCGGTTCGTGTGTTCATCGGCGGGGATTCCGGGGCGTCAGGCATCGTGGGTGCACTCTAGGCAGCGGCAATCGGCCTGCCTACCGGCGCACCGGCAAGGCAGGCATGTGCGGCGGCGCATAACCGTCGCCCTCGGTGGTGTCGGGTTCGCCGGCCAGGCGCCGCTGCGCGCGTGCCGCCACGTCGGCGTACAGGCTGCCGCCATGCGCGTCGATGGCCACCGTGGCCGGGCCCAGGCCCTGCACGGCCAGGCGCACCAGTCGGTAGTGCACCAGCATCTCCGGCCAGCCCACCTCACGCACACCGCGCAGCGCGTCAGACAGCAGCGGGCAGGCGCCGCCGGGGAAGGCCAGGTAGACGCAGCCGGCGTCCTGCAGCGCCTGCACGCAGGCGGCGTCCAGCCCGCCCTTGCCGCCCACGGCGTGCAGGTTCAGGCCACGCACGATGCCGGGCATCAGGGCGTTGAAGCGGGTGCTGGTGGTGGGGTTGAGGTACAGCACCTCCAGGCCACCGGCCGCCGATTCGCGCGAATACGAGCCCAGGTGCATCAGCGCGCCGTCGCGCAGGTCCAGCGGCAGCGGCTCGCCGCGCGCCAGGTGGTCGGCGATGCGCTGGTAGGTGGGCAGGCCGGCGCTGGCGACGATCTCGCCGTCGATCAGCACCGTTTCGCCCAGGCGCAGCGATCGCGCCTCCTCCGCGCTCATCGGCAGGTGGATGCGGCGCGGCGCCGGGGTCACGTCGAAGGGCTGATCACTCAAGGAAGTCCACCCGGCCATCGTTGTAGAGCCGCGCACGGGTGCGGCGGTTGATCCAGCAGTTGAAGCACACGGCCACCGGCGTGAAGCCGTGGCCGGCGCTGTAGTCCACGTGCACGGCCATGGCGGTGGTGTCGCCGCCGGTGCCCATGGGGCCGAAGCCCAGGCGGTTGATGCCGGCCAGCAGGCGTTCTTCCATGGCCGCGACCATCGGTTCGTCGTGCGCCTGGCCCACCGGCCGCAGCGTGGCCCGCTTGGCCAACGCGGCCGCGTGGTCGAAGCTGCCGCCGATGCCCACGCCCACGACCACCGGCGGGCAGGGCTGGGAGCCGGCCTTGGCCACCACGTCCAGCACGTAGCGCTCGATCACGTCCAGGTTTGGGAAGGAGAAGATCTCCAGCGCCGCCCAGCGCCCGGAGCCCAGGGCCTTGGGGCTGCAGGTGATCTCCACCCAGTCGGCATCGTCCTCGATGTTCCAGCTGACCAGGGGCATGTGGCGGCCGGCGTGGCCGCGCTCCAGGGTCAACGGGTTCGTCACATGCGCCAGCAGCGGCGGCTGGATGCCGGCCACGAGGTCGGCAAAGCCGTCGGTGAACGCGCGCGAGATGGCACCTTCCAGCCGCGCTGCGGTGCCCACGCGCACGAAATACACCGGCACGCCGGCGTCGGAGCAGACAAAACGTTGCTGCCGTTCGGCCTGGTCGGCGCTTTGCAGCAGGATGCGCAGCGTGGCGCGCGCGGTGGCGTCGGTCTCGGCGGGCAGGGCGTGCTGCAGCGCCTGCTGGGTGTCGTCGGGCACCTTGCGCAGGGCGCGGTCGTAGAGCTGGGCGGAGACCCGGCGTACGGTGTCGTAGGTCACGGGCATGGGGTGGCCTCCGCAGGCAGCAGGCCGGCCGCCCGCGCATGGGCGCGGGCCAGTGCCAGCACGGTCTGCAGGTGGGGGGCCGGCATGCCGAGCGCCACGGCCGTCTCCAGCAGCGTGCCCAGGATGGCGTCCAGTTCCACCGGCTTGCCGGCGAGCCCGTCCTGCAGCATCGAGGTGCGCACATGGCCCAGCCGCCGCGTGGTGGCCAGGCGCTGCGCGGGGGTCACGTCCAGGGCCAGCCCGGCGGCGCGGCCGATGGTCAGGGTCTCGGTCATCATGGCTTCGAAGAGTGTGTGCACGGCCGGGTCGTCGATCAGTTCGTCGGTCCAGGCGCGGGTGATCAGGCTCACCGGGTTGAAGCAGGCGTTGCCCAGCAGCTTGAGCCAGACTTCCTCGCGCACCTTGGCGCTGGCCTCGGCGGCAAATCCCGCGGCGCTGAGCACCTGGGCGATCGCCGTGGCCCGTGCGCTGTGGCCGCCTGCGGGCTCGCCCACCACGATGCGCTCACCGGCCGCATGCCGCACATGGCCCGGCGCGACGCTGCTGCAGGCCGGGTAGACCACAGTGGCCAGCACACGCGTCAGGGGCAGGGCCTGCGCGATGCGGCCGCCGGGGTCGGCCGCGGCGAGGGCGCGCTGCGGCAGGAAGAACCACCAGGGCAAGCCGTTGAGCGCGGGAAGTACGGTGGTCTGGTCATCGCTCATCGCAGCGGCCGCGGTCAGCACCTGGGGCAGGGCCGGCGCCTTCACGGCCAGGAGCAGCAACTCCTGCACGCCCAGGGTTTCGGCGTCGTCGGCAGCATGGACCGCGGCCTCGACGCTCCGCCCGCCACTGTCCAGCCGGATGCCGCGCTGCTGCAGGGCAGCCAGCGTTTCGCCACGCGCCAGCACCGCCACGTCGTGCCCGGCGCGCGCCAGCCGCGCCGCAAAGAATCCTCCGATGGCGCCTGCGCCGATGATGCCGATCCGCATGCGGCGCAGCATAGGCGCGCAGTGCTGCGGGTGATGCCCGGGCCACTGCATAGCTGCCTTGCCGCCGCTGCGGTGGCCGGCCGGGTCCCCGCTGCCTAGACTTTCCCGGTCATTGCACAGACACCGGAGACAACGATGACCTTCACCCGACGCCAGGTCCTGCTCGCCGCTGCGGCCCTGCCCGTGCTGCCTGCGGCTTCGCAAGCAGCCCTGCCCGACAAGCCGCTGACCCTGGTCGTGCCGTACCCGGCCGGTGGCCCGGCCGATGGCTTCGGCCGTGCGCTGGCCGACGCACTGGGCCAGCGGCTCAAGCAGATCGTCATCGTGGAGAACAAGTCGGGCGCCGGCGGCGCGCTGGGCGTGCAGTCCGTCGCCCGGGCCACGCCGGACACCTACACCATTGGCATGGCCGGCAACGGTGCCACCATCTTTTCGCCGCTGCTGACGAGCAAGCTGCTGGTGGACGTGCAGAGGGAATCCACACTGATCGGCAAGATGGTGCGCACGCCCAACTTCCTGGTCGTGGGCCCCAACGTGCAGGCCAAGACGGTGCAGGAACTGATCACGCAGGCCAAGGCACAGCCGGGCAAGTTCACGGTGGCCTCGGCCGGGATCGGCACCGGCCCGCACATCCTGGCGGAGTTGTTCAAGCAGACGGCCGGCGTGGACATGCTGCATGTGCCCTACAAGGGCGCGGCGCCGGCGCTGAAGGAAGTGATGGGCGGCCAGGTGGACATGTTCTTCGGCGAGGCGCCGGGCGTGCTGCCGCTGATCAAGGGCGGCAAGCTGCGCGCACTGCTGGTCACCAGCACGCAGCGCGTGCGCTGGCTGCCGGAGGTGCCGTGTTCGGCCGACGTCGGCCTGCCGCAGGTGGTGGCCGATGGCTTCTACGGCCTGGTGGGCCCCACCGGCATGCCGGCCGACGTGGCCGCGGCACTGACGGCTGCCGTGGGCGACGCGCTGCGCGCGCCGGCCCTGGCCGAGCGTTTCGAGATGCTGGGCGGCATCCCCGAGCCGAGCGACGGCGTCGCCTACCGCGCCTACCTGCAGTCGGAGCAGGCCCGCTGGGCACCGGTGATCCAGAAGGCCGGCATCAAGCTGGAGTGACGCCGCCTACGCGGTGACGGGTTTCGGACGACGGTCGAGGGGCTCCGCAAGGAGCCCTTCGGCCGTGTGCACCGCACCCGTTCAGCCCGTCATCCTGCGGCGGGCATGTCGTCGCACGCATGACTGGCTTGCGGCTGAGCGCGTAGCGGCTGACGGCTGCGCTGTCTAGAGTCGGCTGAGCATGTCCCAGACCGCTCCAGAAGCCACCCGCTACACCTGCATCGACGGCGACCAGCTGGACACCGAGACCGCCTACCGCCTCGTGGTCGGCTGCGTCGTGCCGCGCCCGGTGGCCTGGATCACCACCGTCGACGAACACGGGCGGGTGAACGCCGCGCCGTTCAGTTCCTACAACTACGTGGCGACCAGCCCGCCGATGCTGGCGGTGAACATCGCGCTGCGCGCCAGCACCGGAGACGTCAAGGACACGGCGCGCAACATCCTGCGTTCGCGCGAGTTCGTGGTCAACGTGGCCACGGTGGACAACATGGACCTGATGCACCGCAGCGCCGCGGAGTACGGCCCCGAGGTCAGCGAGGCCGAGGTGCTGGGCATCCCGCTGCTGCCCAGCCGCCACGTGCAGCCGCCGCGCATCGCGGTCTCGCCGGTGCAGATGGAATGCCGGCTCGACCAGGCCATCACCCTGGGCCGCGGCGTCAACACGCTCTACATCGGCGAGGTGGTGGCCTTCCACCTGGCCGACACCGTCTTCGACGGCCGCCGCGTGGACGCCGAAGCCCTGCGGCCCATCGCCCGCCTGGGCGGCCCACGCTACGCCGCGCTGGGCGAACTCTTCGACCGGCCCATGCTGCAGCGGCCGCCCGGCGGCGAAGGCTGGGCCGACGACCCCAAGACCTGAGCATCCGCATCAGCCCTCAAGAAGAACCGGAGACACCATGATCGTGAATCACTCTGCCGCCCAACGGCGCCTGACCCTCGCGCTGGCCGCCACCACGCTGCTGGCGCCCACGCTCGCTGTTGCTCAGGGCGACGCCAGCTTCCCGTCCCGCCCCATCACCCTGGTGATCCCCTACGCCGCCGGCGGTCCGGCCGACACCATGGCCCGTGCGCTGGCGCAGCCCATGTCGGCCTTCCTCGGCCAGACGGTGATCGTGGACGCCAAACCCGGTGGCGCCGCCACCATCGGCACCGGCGCCGTGGCCCGCGCCAAGCCCGACGGCTACACGCTGCTGCTGGGCACCTCGGCCGGCCACACCGTCACGCCGCAGATGCAGAAGGTGCCGTACGACGGCGTGGGCGATTTCGCCTTCATCGGCGTGGCGGCGATCCAGCCCAATGTGCTGGTGGTGCACCCGAGCATCGGCGTCAATAGCGTGGCTGACCTGGTAGCCCGGGCGAAGCAGGAGCCGGGCAAATTGAACTACGCCTCCGCCGGCATGGGCGGCGCCACGCACCTGGGGGCCGAGGCCTTCCTGCAGCGCGCAGGCATCCAGATCACCCACGTGCCCTACGGCGGCGCGGCGCCGGCGATCAAGGACCTGCTGGGCGGCGAGGTGCAGATGGGCATGCTCAACCTGGGCGCCACCAAGGCCTTCATCGAACAGGGCAAGCTCAAGGCCCTGGCGTATGGCGCGGCGAAGCGCTCGGCCCTGCTGCCCGACGTGCCCACGCTGGCCGAGGTGGGCATGGCCGGCGCCGAACTGCCGACCTGGTACACCGTGGCCGCGCCCAAGGGCACGCCGCCCGCCGTCATGGCACGGCTGCACGCCGCGATGGCGCATGCGCAGCAGGATCCGGCCTGGCAGCAGCTGCTGGGCCGTATCGGCGGCGAGGCCGGCGCGCTGACGCCGGCGGAGACCACGGCGTTCGTCGCAGCCGACAAGGCGGCGATGACGAAGCTGCTGGGGGCGCTGAACCTGCTGGACAAGTAGGGCGGGCGCGTCGGGGCGTCAAGCTGCCCAGGGTCCTGGCCGCGGCGTGCAGCCACGGCAGTGGCGCGGGCCGTGGGCTGCTGGAGGCATGACGGGCGGGCCAAGGCACAGCCGCTGTCCCCATGTCCAGCTATTGCATCCGGCGGGCTGGGCGTGCTGGGCCAGACCCTGTTGGGCGGCGAGGGTGGAATCGCCGAACGTCCGGCCTCGGCCAGAAGGGGCCCTAGAAGTCGTACGAGGATAGCAGTCGTGGCGGCGGACGGCGGGCGCGGATTCCTCTGGGGGTTTCGCCTGGAGGCCGTTCCGTACTAGCGCGCTGCGCGCAAAGCGGCGTGCCCGGCAAATGCCGCGGTAGAACCGAGTTCCGCCTCGATCAGCAGCAGCCGGTTGTACTTCGCCATCCGGTCCGATCTACAAAGCGAGCCGGTCTTGATCTGTGTCGCGGCCGTGCAGACACTCAGATCGGCGATCGTCGTGTCTTCGGTCTCACCCGAACGATGCGAGACGACCGACGCAAAGCCAGCCTGGTCTGCCATCGCTATGGCAGCCAGCGTCTCGGTCAGCGTCCCTATCTGGTTCGGCTTGATCAGGATCGCGTTAGCGGCACTGCGCGAGATGCCCTGCCGAAGAATTTCCGTGTTGGTGACGAAGAGATCGTCGCCTACGAGCTGCAGCTTCTTGCCCAATCGGGCGGTAATCAGCGCCCAGCCGTCCCAATCGCCTTCGGCCATACCGTCCTCGATCGTGACGATCGGGTACGCATCCACCCAGCGCGCCAGGTAGTCGACGAACTGCGCCGAGTCGAAATGCTTGCTCTCTGAGGACAGTTCGTAGATGCCGTTCTTGAAGAACTCGGAACTGGCGACGTCCAAACCCAGCGCGAGGTCTCGACCAGCCTGGAATCCGGCTTGTGCGATCGCTGCGAGGATGATCTCGATCGCCGCCTCGTTGGACGGCAGGTCGGGCGCGAATCCACCTTCGTCACCTACGGCCGTCGATAGGCCGCGCTTCTTCAGCAGGCTCTTGAGAGAATGGAAGACCTCAACGCCCCATCGCATCGCTTCGGAGAAGCATGGCGCGCCCACGGGCACGATCATGAACTCCTGCATGTCGACGTTGTTGTCGGCATGAGCGCCGCCATTGATGATGTTCATCATCGGCATCGGTAGCCGCGCGCTCCGATCGCCTCCCAGGTGCCGGTAAAGCGGCAAACCCGCCGAAGCCGCCGAAGCCTTCGCGAGCGCCAGCGACACGGCGAGGATCGCGTTCGCGCCCAAACGGGCCTTGGTCGCAGTGCCATCAAGGTCGATCATCCGCCGATCGGCCTCCACCTGGTTCATGGCGTCATGCCCCACAAGTGCGACGCTCAGTTCGCCGTTGACATGCTCGACCGCCTTGGTCACGCCTTTGCCGAAGTATCGGTGCGGGTCGCCGTCGCGCAATTCGAGCGCTTCGCGGGCGCCCGTCGAGGCGCCGGACGGTGAGGCGGCAAAGCCTCGGGCGCCATCCGACAGGATGACTTCGGCGGCAACCGTCGGGTTGCCTCTCGAATCGAGGATTTCGAAGCCCCGGACTGTTTGGATCGTTGGCATGGCGTTGTCAGTCGATCTGCGCGATGCGCAGCAGGTTGGTCGATCCGGGTGTCCCGAAGGGCATGCCCGCGGCAATGACGATGGTTTGACCCGGTTGTGCGAACTGGAGATCCTTTGCGGTCGCAACGGCACGCTCGGTCATGTCGTTCGCACCAGTGACATCTCTGCACACGACCGGATTGACACCCCACACCAACGCCAACCGACGTGCAGTCTCGCGCATGGGGGTCATGCCGATGATGGGCGCACGGGGTCGCTCCCGCGCCATCCGCAGGGCTGATGAGCCCGAGCTGGTGTAGGCCACCATCGCAGCCACGTCGAGCAGCCCAGCAACCGAGCGTGCGGCCCAGCCGATGGCGTCTGCCGTGTTGGCGGCCGGTTTCGTGTGCGACGCGTCGATGGCGTCGCGGTAGAACGGATCGGCTTCGGTCTGCGCAATGATGCGGTCCATCATCGCCACCGCCTCGACCGGGAACCTGCCCGAGGCCGACTCGGCCGACAGCATCACCGCATCGGCACCGTCGTAGATTGCGGTGGCGACGTCTGAGGCTTCGGCGCGGGTGGGCACCGGGGCGCTGACCATCGACTCCAGCATCTGCGTGGCGACGATCACCGGTTTGCCAAGCTTGCGGCATTCGCGAACGATCCGCTTCTGGATGGCCGGCACCTGTTCGGCCGGCATCTCGACGCCCAGGTCGCCGCGCGCCACCATCACGGCATCGGTGGCGGCAAGGATGTCGTCCAGGCAATCAATGGCCGCCGGCTTCTCCAGCTTGGCGACGATGCCGGCGCGCCCCTGGATGATGGCCCGAGCCTCGACGATGTCGGTAGCGCGCTGGACGAACGACAGCGCGACCCAGTCGACACCCAGCGTCAGACCGAACGCCAGGTCGGAGCGGTCCTTGTCGGTCATCGCGGACAAAGGCAGCACGACGCCTGGGACATTCACGCCTTTGCGGTCGGACAGCATGCCCCCGTCGACGACGATGGTCTCGGCGAAGTCCTGGCCCGAGCGCTGCACGCGAAGCCGCAGCCGGCCGTCGTCGAGCAGCAGGTCGATGCCGGGTTTGAGCGCCGCGAAGATCTCCGGGTGCGGCAGCGGCGCACGCGTCGCGTCGCCCGGGCGCTCGCGGTCCAGGTCGAGCCGGAACGGCGCGCCCTCGACCAGCTT
This sequence comes from Burkholderiaceae bacterium, assembly GCA_024235915.1. Classification (GTDB taxonomy): domain Bacteria; phylum Pseudomonadota; class Gammaproteobacteria; order Burkholderiales; family Burkholderiaceae_C; genus Rubrivivax. The sequence continues at coordinate 219,789 of JACKLO010000012.1, forward strand.
CACCGGTCCGCCGGCGAAGGTGCCGACCCGAAGCTTCGGGCCCTGCAGATCGAGCAGCACGCCGAGCGGGCGACCAGCATCGGCCTCGATGGCGCGGATCAGGTCCAGGCGCGCCTGGTGATCGGCATGCGTGCCATGGCTGAAGTTCAGTCGGAAGACATCGGCACCCGCGCGCACGAGGGCCTCGATGGTGCGCCTGTCCGCGCTGGCGGGGCCGAGCGTGGCGACGATCTTGGCATTGCTGGCGCGCGGCATCAAAAGGGTCCTTCGGTTTGGGCGTGATGGCGACCATCGATCAGGATGGCCCTGAAGTCGTTCACGTTGGTCAGGGTCGGCCCGGTCACCACCGAGTCGCCCAGGGCCTCGAAGAAGCCATGGCCGTTGTTCTCGTCGAGGTGCTCGCGCGGGTTCAGGCCTTGTGCCCAGGCCCGGGCCAGCGTGTCGGGCGCCAGCACGGCGCCGGCGATCTCTTCCTGACCATCGACGCCATCGGTGTCGCCAGTCAGGGCGTGAACACCCGGCTCGTCGCCGAGCGCGATGCCCAGGGCGAGCAGGAACTCCACGTTGCGGCCGCCGCGCCCATGGCCGCGCACCGTGACGGTGGTCTCGCCGCCGGACAGCAGCACGCACGGCGCCTCGAACGGCTGGCCGCGACGGGCGACCTGCAGGGTGATCCCCGCCATCGTCTTGGCGGCGTCGCGGGCTTCGCCTTCGATGGCGTCACCGAGGATGTGCGGCGTCAGCCCGGCATCTCGAGCCACCTGGGCGGCAGCCTCAAGCGCCATCTGCGGTGTGGCGACGAAGCGCGTTTCGATAGGAGGCAGGCGTGGATCTCCTGGTTTGTATGTTTCGCCATGTCCGCTTTCCAGCCAGGCGCGCGCTACGGGCGGTATTTCAATGCGGTAACGCTGAAGGATTGCCAGCGCGTCTGCACAGGTGGTCCGGTCAGGCACGGTAGGTCCCGACGCGATGTCGATGGGATCATCGCCCGGCACATCAGACAGAAGCAGGTTCAACACCCGCGCCGGGTGGCATGCTGCCGCCAGTCGCCCCCCCTTGATCGCCGACAGGTGCCTGCGCACGCAGTTCATCTCGGTGATGCTCGCGCCGCTGGCCAGAAGCGCCTTGTTCAGCGTTTGCTTGTCGGCCAAGGCCAAGCCGGGCATCGGCAAGGCCAGCAGCGAGGAGCCACCACCCGAGATGAGACATAGCACGAGGTCGTCCGGCGTGAGTCCCTGAACGAGCGACAGCAGCCGGCGGGCTGCCGCTTCGCCGGCTGCGTCGGGCACCGGATGGGCCGCCTCAACGACCTCGATGCGCTCGCACGGCACGGCATAGCCGTAACGCGTGACCACCAGTCCTGACAGCGGACCCGGCCAATGGGACTCCACCGCCCTCGCCATCGCCGCGGATGCCTTGCCTGCGCCGATCACAAGCAGCCGGCCCTTCGGTGGCGCCGGCAGATGGCGCGGGACGCACAGCGCCGGCTGGGCCGCCGCCACAGCGGCGTCGAACATCGCCTTCAGCAGGCCCCGGCGATCGGCTGCGGTCATGCTGCGCATCCTCAGAACAGCAGTCCGACGGGCATCCGCAGATTCAACACATTCGCCATCAACAGATGAAAGACGCCCACGATGACGACTGCGCTGATCGCGTATAGCACGATCACGCGGGACGCGAGTCGCTCAAACGTCGCGATGGCGATGAGGATCAGGAATGCCGCGAGGCTGGTCACGAAGAAGCCCAGCACCGGCATCAGCAGGACCCAGACGACCAGTGCGACGACGATGGCGGAACGCCGCAGCGTCGAGGGCTTGCCCTCGGCACCGACCCCGCTGCATGCGGGCGCCGGCGGACGGCCTATCTGGAAGGCCATCAGCAGCCCCGACAACGAGACCAGCGCCACCGCCAGCGCTCCCGGGAAGACCGAACCCATAGCCGACATGTCCTTGGTCTGCAGGTAGGCCATCACGCCGACCACCACGAACAGCGCGCCGAAGCCGAGGGCCGGCAGGTCGCGAAATGGGCGCTGCGTGGACGGGGCGCTTTCCACCACCATGTCGGTACGCTCAACAGCGACTGACTTGGGCCGGCGCTTGCGAAGCATCACGAACAGCGGATAGAACAGCGTCAGCAGCGCGAACGCGATGATGGCCATGCTGATCGGACGCCCGAAGAACATCGGGGCGACTCCACCCGTGGCGCTGCCAATCATGTAGGTCTGCACGAAGCCTTGTTCGGCGATCTGCCCCAGCACCAGGCCAAGGACGATCGGCGAGGGCGCGAAGCCGTAGCGCTGCAGCACCCAGGCCGCGATGCCGAGCAGCACCATCATCTGCGTGTCACCCGGGTTGCTGTGGATCGCGAAGCTGCCCAGCACGGTGAGGAAGGCCACCGTCGGCACCAGCAGCGACTTCGGGATGTGGACGATCGACTTGTAGGCATAGCGCCCCATCACCAGGCCCACCGGCAGCATCAGCAAGGTCGCGATCAGCAGCCCGAACATGAAGGTGTAGACGATGTTGCTCTGCTCGTTGAACAGGCTCGGCCCGATCTTGATGCCCTGGACCAGCAATGCGCCCAGGATGATGGCGTCGGGTGGTGTGCCCGGAATGCCGAGCACCAGCGTCGGGATGAAGCCGCCGCCGACCGTCGCGTTGTTCGATGACTCGGTGGCGATCACGCCATCGGGCTCACCGGTGCCGAAGCGCTCGGGGTGCTTTGACGAACGCCTTGCCTCAGAGTACGCGATCAGGCCGGCGATGGAGCCGCCCGCGCCAGGCAGGATGCCCACGGCCGTGCCGATGAGTGAACTGCGGATCGTGTTCAGCTTGCTGCCCAGCGTGATGCGCAGTGCCTCGCCCATGCGGTAGCCGCGGTCATCCTGCAAGACGGTGAGGTGCGGCGCCTTGTTCGCCACGAGATCGATGACGACCGGGATGCAGAACAAGCCGATGAGTGCGGAGGTGACATCGATCCCGCCCAGCAGCATCTGCGAGTTCATCGTGTAGCGCACGTCGCCGCCGACGACGGCCACCCCGATGGTCGACAGCAGCAGCCCCAGGCAGCCGCCGATCAGGCCCTTGATAGTGTTGCCCACCGAGAGGGCCGAAATGAGCGTCAGTCCGAAGATGGCCATCCAGAAGTATTCGGTGGGCCCAAAGGACAGCGCCACGTCCGCCAGCGGCGGTGCCAGGAGCAATAGCGTCACCGCGCCGACGAGACCCCCGATCACCGAGGCCAGGGTGGCCAGCGTGACCGCCAGACCGCCATCCCCACGTTTGGCCATCGGGTAACCGTCGAAAGTGGTCGCGATCGACGACGGCGTCCCTGGTGTGTTGACCAGGATCGCGGCAAATGCGCCGCCGTAGATCGCGCCGGTGTAGATCGCGCCCAGGGCAATCAGCCCCGACGCAGGCGACATGGTGAAGGTGAATGGGACCAGGATGGCCACGGCCATGGTGGCCGACAGGCCTGGGAGGGCTCCGATGAGCGTCCCCAGCGCCACCCCAACCAGTGCCAGCACCAGGTTGAGGGGCGTCAGGGCATCAAGCAGGAATTGCAGGATGTCCATGGTCGTGGCCTTCCCGACTTACTGCTTCTTGATGCCGAGCTTCGCGGCCAGCGCGCCGTACTCCTTCTTCTTCTCTGCCATGAATGCCGGCATGGCCTTGTAGCCAATGTCGGTCAGCACGAAGCCGCCGTCTTCCATCTTCTTCTTGAACTCGGGCTCGACGTTGATGGCGCTGATGATGTCCGACAGCTTCTGACGGATGTCCTCGGGCGTCGACTTCGGCACCGACAGGCCACGATAGGCACCACCGACCAGATCAAACCCCAGTTCGCGGAAGGTCGGCACGTCCGGGAAGGCGGGCATGCGCTTTTCGGACGCCACCGCCAGCATGCGCATCTTGTCTGCATGGGCAATGCCCGACGGTGCGTAGTTGAAGCCGGCCACGGTCTGCTTGCCCAGAATGGCGGTCACGGCCGGGCCGGTACCGCTGAACGGGATATAGGTGGTCTTGATGCCAGCCAGTTCGTCGAAGCGCACCTGTGCCAGGTTGTTCGATGAGTTGGAGCCCGAGCCGCTCATGGTGACCATGCCCGGATTCTTCTTCGCGTAGTCGATCAGGTCCTTCAGCGTCTTGAAGGGGCTGTCCTTGACGACGAAGATGGCATCCGGTGTGTAGTGGAAGTAGTTGACAGGCGTCAGGTCGTCCGTCTGGTATCCCACATCCTTCTGCAATGGTTGCAGCACGGTGTGCGGCAGGTTGATGCCCATCATCGTGTAGCCATCGTTGGGCATCGAGTTGAGCTGCGACCACGCCTGCGCGCCTCCCGCGCCAGCCATGTACTGGATCACCACCTCCACGCCAGCGATCTTCTTGAAGACCGACTGCTGGAATCGTGCCGAGATGTCGGACTCGCCACCCGCGTTGAATGGCAGGATGTAGTTGATGGGCTTGGTGGGAAAGCCCTGCGCCTGCGCCGCGCCGGGCAAGGCCAGTCCCAGCGCGAGGTTGCCGACGATGACGGCCGACGCGATCAGGGTTCTACGATTGAATGTGCGCATGTCTGTCTCCAGTTCTCTGACTTGGAATGGCGCCCGCCGAAAGAGCGAGCAGGTGATGGGAGCCGAGGCTCCCGTGACGCTTCAGGGCGTCAGGCTGCCTTGCGCTGGCGCGGCGCAGTGAGCAACTCGCACACCGCCTGGGTGACCTGCGCCGTGGTGGCAATGCCGCCCAGATCGCGCGTATGCATAGCGCGGTTGGCGGTGACCTGTTCGATGGCACGCATCAGTCGCTGCGCGTCGTCGGTCTCGCCGAGGTGGTCGAGCATCATCACGCAGCTCCAGAAGGTGCCGACCGGATTGGCCAGACCCTTGCCCATGATGTCGAAGGCCGAGCCGTGGATCGGCTCGAACATGCTGGGGTAGCGGTGCTCGGGATCGATGTTGCCAGTAGGCGCGATTCCCAGGCTGCCGGCCAGCGCGGCGGCAAGGTCGCTAAGGATGTCGGCGTGCAGATTCGTCGCGACGATGGTGTCCAGCGAAGCCGGACGGTTGATCATGCGCGCGGTGGACGCGTCCACCAGTTCCTTGTCCCAAGTGACGTCGGGAAACTCCTTGGAAATCTGCAGCGCGATCTCGTCCCACATCACCATTGCGTGGCGCTGGGCGTTGCTCTTGGTGATGACGGTCAGCAGCTTGCGGGGGCGCGATTGGGCCAGCTTGAAAGCGAAGCGCATGATGCGTTCGACGCCTGCGCGGGTCATCATGCTCACGTCGGTGGCGGCCTCGATCGGATGACCCTGGTGGACGCGACCGCCGACACCGGCGTATTCACCCTCGGAGTTCTCGCGCACGATGACCCAGTTCAGGTCGTCGGGTCCACAGCGCTTGAGCGGACCGTCGATGCCGGGCAGGATGCGCGTCGGGCGCACGTTGGCGTACTGATCGAAGCCCTGGCAGATCTTCAGGCGCAGGCCCCACAGGGTAATGTGGTCGGGGATGTGCGGGTCGCCGGCGCTGCCGAAGAGGATGGCATCCTTGTTGCGGATCTTGTCCAGACCGCCATCCGGGATCATGACGCCGTGTTCACGAAAGTAGTCTGCGCCCCAGTCAAAGTTCTCAAAATTGAAGCGGTAGGTGCTGCTTGTCTTGGCGAGCGCTTCGAGCACCTGCTGGCCGGCGGGAACGACCTCCTTGCCAATGCCGTCGCCGGGAATCGTTGCGATCTCATAGGTCTTCATGGAGGGCTCCGTATGCGTAGGGGTGATTGCGATGAGGGCACTGTAGGAACTGGACGGGGCCCCTGATCGTCGCTAGAGTGAAGCCATAGTTAACCTGCGTTCAACAATAGAAGATCGATGTCCAGTGGTATCCAGCCGGCAGACCTAGGCTTCTTTTCGACGCTTGCTCGGGCCGGCAGCTTGAGTGCCGCCGGTCGGGAGCTTGGCGTTACGACGCCCGCCGTGAGCAAACATCTGGCGCTGATGGAGGCGCGCCTGGGCGTGGCGCTGGTGGTGCGGACAACGCGTCGCATGAGCCTGACGCCGGAGGGTGAGATCTACCTGGAGCGGGCACGTCGCATCCTGGGCGAGATCGACGAGATGGGAGAGATGCTCGGCGCGGCGAAGGCCATGCCAACGGGGTTGCTGCGGGTCAACGCAACGCTGGGCTTCGGCCGAAGCCATGTCGCGCCGCTGATCTCGCGCTTTGTTCGCAAACATCCGCAGGTCGAGGTGCAGCTTCAGTTGTCGGTCAATCCGCCGCCGCTAACCGAAGATACGTTCGACGTCTGCATCCGGTTCGGCGCACCTCCGGACCAGCGCGTGATCGCACGCTACATCGCACCGAATCGCCGCCTGCTCTGCGCGTCGCCCGCATATCTGGCAAAGCGCGGCGTACCTAAGGCCCCCAACGACCTCGCCAAGCACAACTGCATCGGCATCCGCCAGGGGGAGGAGGCCTATGGCGTATGGCGCTTGACCAGTGGGCGCGGAAAGAGCGGAGCAGCCCAGGCCGTCAAGATTCGCGGCAATCTGACGACCAACGACGGCGAAATCGCCGTCAACTGGGCACTAGATGGCCACGGCATTCTTATGCGTGCGGAGTGGGACATCGACCGCTACTTACGCAGTGGTCGATTGGTCCATGTGCTTCCGCAGTACCACACGCCGGACGCGGACATCCACGCGGTGTTCCCGCAACACCATCAACTGTCAGCACGGGTCCGGGCGTTTGTAGACTTCGTCGCGCTGTCGTTCTCTCAACAGGCTGCATCCAGCAAGTCATAGTGCCGGTCGACTGACTGCTTCGTGACTTGGCGGAGGTCAGCAATGGGTCGATAGCCGCCTGTCGGTTGCCGCATCTCCCGCCGCTCTCCTGCCCACAGTCGGTCAACACGTCGTCCCTGTGCATGCAGTCAGGGTGCCGCCATGGCGATCCGCCTCACGGTGGCCCGTCAGAGGGCGCCCGCCCGCCGCAGTGCCTGCAACCGCGCATCGTCCGCCCCCAGCACCTCGCGAAGCACCTCGTCGGTGTGCTCGCCCACCAGCGGCGGCGCGCGGTCATAGGCCACGGGCGTGGCCGAGAAGTGAACCGGGTTGGCCACGATGGGCACGCTGCCCAGGGTGGGGTGGGGCAGGTCCTGCCGCAGGGCGCGGTGGCGCACCTGGGGGTCGTTGAACACCGCGGCGAAGTCGTTGATCGGCCCGCTGGGCACGCCGGCGGCGTCGAAGGCGGCGTACCAGTCGGCCACCGGGCGCTGGCGCAGGCGGTCGGCCAGCAGCGGCACCAGCACGGCCTGGCGCGCGGCGCGCTGGGGGTTGGTGGCGAAGCGCGGGTCGGCCGGCAGCTCGGGGCAGCCCAGCACCTGGCAGAAGGCCGTGAACTGCGTGTCGTTGCCCACGGCCACCACGATCTGGCCGTCGCTGCAGTCGAAGGCCTGCCAGGGGCAGGTGATGGGCGACGCGGTGCCCACGCGCGGCGGCTGGCGGCCGGAGACCAGGTACATCATGCCCACGTGTGATTGCGCGGCGATCTGCGCGTCCAGCAGCGCCAGGTCGATGTGCTGGCCTTCGCCGCTGACCTGGTCGCGGTGGCGCAGCGCGGCCAGGATGGCGGCCACGGCGTAGAAGCCGGCGGTGATGTCGGCCACCGAATTGCCCACGCGCATCGGCCCGCCGCCGGGCACGCCGTCGGGCAGGCCGGTGACGCTCATCAACCCGCTCATGGACTGGAAGATGGGGTCGTAGCCGGGCAGGTGGGCATACGGCCCGTCCTGGCCGAAGCCGGTGATGGAGCAATAGACCAGGCGCGGATTCACCGCCCGCAGCGACGCCGCATCCAGCCCATGGCGGGCCAGGTCGCCGGCCTTGAAGTTCTCGATCAGCACGTCGCACTGCACCGCCAGCTCGCGGATCAGGGCCTGGCCTTCCGGCGATCGCATGTCCACCGTGATCGAGCGCTTGCCGCGGTTCATGGCCAGGAAGGAGGAGGTCTCGCGCGACTCCTTGCCCTCGGCATCGCGGGCGCGCACGCCCTGCTGGCGCACGTCGTCGCCGCGGCCGGGGCGTTCGACCTTGATCACGTCGGCGCCGAAGTCGGCCAGCATCTGGCCGGCCCAAGGGCCGGCGAAGACGCGGCTGAGGTCAAGCACGCGCAGCCCTGCAAGTGCGGTCATCGGGGGGTGTCTCCTTCGTCGAGCAGGCGGAGGATCTCCGCCCGGTGTTCGTCCAGCGCCGGGGCTGGGGGCAACGTGGTGGGCCAGGGCGTGTCGTCCAGGCGGATGGGCGTGTGCGCGGCCAGCAGCGCCGTGCCCTGCACCGGCGCCAGCAGGCCGCGTGCGGCCAGCTGCGGATCGTTCAGCACCGCCGCCACGTCCTGGATGGGGCCGGCCGGCACGCCGGTCTGTTCCAGGCGCGGCAGCCAGTCGGCCACATCGGCCGTGGTCAGGCGTTCTTCGATCAGCGCCTTCAGGGCGGCCTGATGTGCCACGCGGGCGCTGCGGCTGGCGAAGCGTTCGTCGGCCAGCCACTGCGGCGACGCCAGCATCTGCGCCAGGCGTGCGAACAGCGCGTCGTTGCCGGCGGCGATGACCAGCCAGCCGTCGGCGGCCCGGAAGGCGTCGAACGGCGCGGCGCCGGAATGCCGTGCGCCCAGCGGCGGCGGGGCCTGGCCGTCGACCAGACAGCGCGCGATGGCGTTCTCCAGCAGCGCCACCTGGCAGTCCAGCATCGCCACGTCGACCCGGCCGCCGATGCCGGTGCGCACGCGGCGCAGCAGCGCGGCCTGGATGCCGTTGGCGGCAAAGACGCTGGCGGCCAGGTCGCCGATGGAGGTGCCGGCACGGGTCGGCGGCTGGCCCGGGTGGCCGGTGAGGCTCATCATGCCGCTCATGGCCTGCACGATGAGGTCGTAGGCGCCACGCTCGCGGTAGGGGCCATGCTGGCCGAAACCGGAGATCGACGCCACCACCAGCCGCGGCCAGCGCGCCTGCAGCACCGGCCAACCGAAGCCCAGGCGGTCCATGACGCCGGGGCGGAAGTTCTCCACCAGCACGTCGGCCTGGGCCAGCAGACGTTGGAAGATGGCACGGTCGGCATCGGCCGCCAGGTCCAGCGCGATCGAGCGCTTGCCGCGGTTGACGGCGGCGAAGTAGGCCGACGCGCCATCGATCATCGGCAGGAAGCCGCGCGCCTCGTCGCCGCCGTCCGGGTGCTCCACCTTGATCACGGTGGCGCCCAGGTCGGCCAGGATCATCGTGCAGTAGGGCCCGGCCAGCACGCGGCTGAGGTCGAGCACGCGCAGGCCATGCAGCGGGCCTTCGGGCACGCCGGTGCCGTCAGTCGTCATGGGGAAGGTGTCTACCGTGCCGGTCCTCACACATCAGCCGCGCACGCATCGATAGCTCGCCGCCTGCGCCGGGTCGCCGCCGACGTGGCGCGGGTACAGCGGGTAGCGGCACATCGGCTTGGTGGCGCCGTCGGCGCTGCGCAGCACGGGGGCCTCCGGCGGGGTGAGGTCGCGCTCGACCCAGTCGGTCATCATCGAGATGAGGTCCACGTACTGCGGAATCGGCGCGCCCGTGGTGTGGCTCTTGCCGTCGCCGCTGTGGCCGGCACCCGGCAGCAGGTAATGGCGCACATGGGCGTCGACGGCCGAGTTGCCCATGCGGTCCCGCACACGCTTCATCCAATCGGCCGCGGTCTGCGGGTTGACGAAGTAGTCGGCGCCGTTGGACTTGACGATCAGTCGCCCGCCACGCGCGAAGAAGCCCGACAGGTCGGGGTTGGTGCTGTCGATCAGTGCCGACGCGGCCACGATGCGGTCGCGCGCGCCGGCCACCGAGAACTGCAGCAGGTCGGCCGCCGGATCCTGCAGGATCACGTACTGCACGGTCGTGCCGGGCTGGCCCAGGGCTGGGGCTACGCCGGGTTTCGGCTGCGGCTTGATGTTCAGCCACGCCACGGCTTCACGGCCCGTGCCGTAGCCTGGAAACCGCGTCCAGCCGTTGGCCAGCGCGTAGCCGAAGTCCAGCGGTGAGTGCATCGCCTTGAGTGTGCCCATCTGCGCGTCCGACAGGCAGTTCGTGCCCGTCTGGCCACCATTGCAGCGCAGCGGCGCAGGATCGAAGCGGGCATTGCAGCCGAGCTGGTGCGACACCACGCCGTCGGCGATGCCGTCCAGGGCGTCGCACTGGCGCATCACCTCGTCGGCCACGGCCTTGGTGAGCGCCGGCGGGATCCAGGCGGCGCCCGTCTGCTGGCCCGCCAGCACGGTCTTGTGGATCACGTGCGCGCTGTAGCCCACCAGCGGCGCGGCGGCCACCACGCCGTCGTAGTCGGCCGGGTAGCGCTGCGCCACCTCCAGCGCCTCGCGCCCGCCCTGCGACGTGCCCATGAAGTACTGGAAGCGCGGCGCCTGGCCGTGCCGGGCGCGCAGCAGCGCCACGGCGGCATCGTGGGTCTTCTTCAGCGACGCATGTGCGAAGTTCAGCCGCGCCTCGTCGTTCAGCGCCCAGCGGCCGTCGGTGCCCTGGTGGCCGGAGTCGCCACCGAACATCGCGTAACCGCGGTTGATCGGGTAGGGCGCGTCCGGTGGCTGGGCGGCGCTCACGGGCGAGCCACTGCTTCCGATGGCCGCCAGGTTCCTCGGAATGCTGCCGTTGAGGCCGCCACCGCCAACCTGGATCGCGCTGCCGTTCCAGGCGTCCGGCACATTGAGTTGGAAGCGGATCGGCGGTGCCGCAGGATCGACCGGCAGGATCTCGCCGACCAGCTTGCAGTGGGCCAGCACCGCCTGCGCCTTGGGCGTGGCCGGCGCGGCCGCCACCGTCACCGCTTCGCGCACGACGGCACCGCTGGTGGGCAGGGCGATCTCGGACGCGGCAATGCGGTGGCCGTGCATGGCTTCGCAGCCCAGGCGGGCGGGGGGTGGGGCGCTGCCGCAGGCGCTCAGGGCCAGCGCCCCGGCGATCATCGCCGCGGAGCTGGCGGCAGCGGCGGTGCCGCGGTGAACCCGAATCATCGTGTCTCCTGACCTCAATGAAAGGTGGCCAACCCAGGGTGCTTTGCCCTGGCCATGCCCACGGCACGGCCCCGGTCTGGCTGGGCCGGAATCTTGCCGCGCCGGCCTGTGGCGACCCGCCTCTGCGCAGGCATAGCTGCTATGTGAACCAGCCGGCTGCCAGCGCGCGCGGGCTTGCTGGAGCATCCGGCCATCCCATCCAGAATCAGGAGACACACCCCCATGCGCCGCCCCCGTCTGATCCGCACCGTTGCTGCGTTGCTGCTGTCTGCCGCCGCCGTGGCCCAGGCCGCCTTCCCCGACAAGCCGCTGAAGCTGATCGTGCCGTTTCCCGCCGGCGGTGCCGCCGATGTGATGGCGCGCGGCATGGCGCAGCGGCTGGGGGTGGAACTGGGCCAGACCATCGTCATCGACAACCGCGGCGGTGCCGGCGGGCAGACGGCGGCCGAGGCCGTGACCAAGTCGCCGGCCGACGGCTACACGCTGTTCTTCGCCACCATGGGCACGCTGGCCATCAACCCGGCCATCTACCCCAAGCTGCGCTACGACCCGGTGAAGGACTTCGCCCCCATCAGCCTCACGCACGTGACGCCGCGGGTGCTGGTGGTGGGGCCGTCCGTGGCCGCGACCGACCTCGCCGGCCTGATCGCCGAGGCCCGCAAGCGGCCCGATGCGCTCAGCTACGGCTCGGCCGGCAACGGCAGTTCCAGCCACTTGTCGGGCGCGCTGTTCGAGGCGCTGGCCGACGTGAAGATGCTGCACGTGCCGTACAAGGGCAGTGCGCCGCTGCTCACCGACGTGCTGGCCGGGCGCGTGGACATGACCTTCGACTCCTACACCGTGTACGAGGAACACATCCGCGCCGGCAAGGTGCGTGCGCTGGGGGTCACCTCGCCGCAGCGCATGGCGGCGCTGCCGCAGGTGCCGGCCATCGCCGAGGCCGGTCTGAAGGGCTACGACGTGTCGAACTGGCTGGGGGTGCTGGCGCCGGCCGGCACGCCGCAGGCGGTGCTGGACACGCTGCACACCGCGCTCGGCCGCGCGATGGCCGACCCGGCGCTGCGCCAGCAGCTGCAGGCGCTGGGCATCGAGCCGAAGTTCGGCACGCAGGAGGCCTTCGGCCAGCTGATCCGCAGCGACATCGTGCGCTGGGCCGAGATCGTCAAGCGCTCGGGTGCGAATGCCAACTGAGACCGTGGTGCGTGACGGCGGCGCCGTTACGCTGCAGGTGTTCGTGGACGGGCCGACGAACGGCCCGCCGCTGGTGCTGCTGCCGTCGTCATTGCGTGGCGCGGAGGACTTTGCGCCGCTGGTGCCGGGGCTGGTGGCCACGGGCTGGCTGGTGCTGCGCCCGCAGCCGCGCGGCATGGGCGGCATGGGCGGCAGCCGCGGGCCGATGGCGGGGCTGACGTTGGACGATCTGGCGGCCGACGTGCACGCCGTCATCCAGCAGTTGGGCGGCGGCCGCGCGGTGGTGGCGGGCCACGCCTTCGGGCACTACGTGGCGCGGGTGCTGGACCTTCGGTTTCCGCAGGCGGTGCGTGGCCTGGTGCTGCTGGCCGCGGCGGCACGCAGCTTCCCGCCGGGGCTCGCGGAAGCACTGGCCGTGGCGAGTGACCCGTCGCAGCCGGAACCGGCGCGGCTGGCGGCGCTGCAGCATGCGTTCTTCGCGCCGGGCAATCCCCCGCGCGTCTGGCTGCCCGGTTGGCACCCCGAGCTGCGCACCGACATGCACCCTGCTGCCGCGCAGCCGGCCAAGTCGGTCTGGTGGCCGGTGGCGCAGGCGCCGATCCTGGAACTGCAGGGCGACGCCGACCCCTGGCGGCCTCCGGCCACGCGGGCCGAATTGCAGGACGCGCTGGGTGCAGACCGGGTGCAGACGCGGCTGATCGCCGGTGCCAGCCACGCCCTGCTGCCGGAGCAGCCGGCCGCCGTGGTCGCCGCGATCAGCGACTGGGCGGCGACTCTGCCGCCGTAGCGGTCAGCGGCCGGTGAACACCGGCTTGCGCTTTTCGCGGAAGGCGGCCTGGGCTTCCTTGGCGTCGTCGGTCTTGCCGATCTGGGCCGTCATGTCCTGCTCGTAGCGGTACCCGTCGCGCAGGCTCATGTCCTCGATCACGTTCAGCGTGTGCTTGCCCATGCGGGTGGACACCGGGCTCTTGGCGGCGATCTCGGCGGCGATGCCCTGGGCCGTGTCCAGCAGCGCGTCGGGCGCCACCACGGCTTCGACGATGCCCATTCGGTAGAGCTCGTCGGCCTTCACGCGCATGCCGGTCAGCGCCATGCGGCGCAGCCGCGAATGGCTGAAGAGGCGCATCGCGTGGCGGCAGCCGCCGAGCAGGCCCACGTCGACCTCGGGCAGGCCCAGGCTGGCGGTCTCCGCGGCCACGATGATGTCCGACGATGCCACCATCGCCAGGCCGGAGCCCAGCGCGGCGCCGTTGATGGCCACCACCACCGGCTTGGCGCATTCGCGGATGGCGTGGAAACACTCGCGCGTGCGGCGTGAATGGGCCGGCAGGTCGCCCGGGCCCCTGATGATCTCGGCCCGGCCCTTGAGGTCGGCGCCGGCGCAGAAGACCTTGCCGGCGCCGGTGAGCACCACGGCGCGCACGCTGTCGAGTTCGCTGATGCGGTCCAGCGCCAGCGTCAGCTCGTCGTTGAGCGTGCGCGTCAGCGCGTTGACCGGCGGCGCATCCATCGTCAGCGTGGCCACGAAGTCCTGGATGTGCACACGCAGTTGGGTCAGATCGTCCATGGTTCGGGTCCGTCTCTTGATGGGAATGTCAGGGCCAGTCTAGGCGTTGGCCTAGCCCGCGCCCACGGCCGCCGCGGCAGAGCAGCTATGCCCGGTGGACCAAGGCTGCTGTGCCGGCGAGGGCGTGGTCGGGCCCTTGGGTGCTGCCTAGACTGGGGCACAGCCAAGCTTTCAACGCCCACCTTCAGGAGACAACTTCGATGCTTCGCCGACACCTCAGCCCCATGGCGCTGGCCCTTGCGCTGGCAGCGGCCTTGGCCACGACACCAGCCGTCGCCGACAACGGCCCGCCGGTGCGCCTGGTGGTGCCGTTTGCACCGGGTGGCGGTTCGGACCTGGTGGCGCGCGCCATCGCCACGCCACTCGCGGCGCAACTGGGCCGCACGGTGGTGGTGGAGAACAAGCCGGGGGGCGGCGCCACCATGGGGGCGGACCTGGTGGCCAAGTCGGCACCCGATGGCCTGACCCTGCTGTACGCGACGCCGGGGCCGCAGATCACCAACCGTTTCCTGATGCCCAAGCTGCCCTACGACCCGGATGCCGACCTCACGCCGGTGAGCACCGTGGCCGTGGTGCCCAACGTGCTGGTCGTGCACCCCGACGTGCCGGCGCGCAGCGTGGCCGAACTGATCGCCTATTCCAAGGCCAACCCCGGCAAGCTGAACTTTGCCAGCGCCGGCCTGGGCGCCAGCAGCCACCTGGCGGGTGAACTGTTCAAGCAGTCGGCCGGCATCGACGTCGTGCATGTGCCCTACAAGGGAACGGGCGCGGCGCTGGCGGACCTGCTTTCCGGCCAGGTGCAGATGGCCATCGACAGCATCGTGGTCTACCAGGGCCACATCGCCAGCGGCAAGCTGCGCGCGCTGGGCGTGGCCATGGCTGCGCCGGCGCCGCAACTGCCCGGGGTGCCCACCATCGCCGCCACGCTGCCGGGCTTCGACGCGGCGCCTATGAACTACATCGCCGTGCGGGGCGGCACGCCGGCCGACGTGGTGGCGCGGCTGAACGCGGCGATCAACGCCGTGGTCAACGACCCGGCGCTGCAGGCGCAAATGCAGCAGCGCGGGGTGGTCATCGGTGGCAGCAGCGTGGACGCGTTGCAGCGTCAGCTGAAGGCGGAGACGGTGAAGTGGCAGGCCGTGATCCAGCGCTCCGGCGCGCGCGTGGAGTGATCCTGGGGTGACCGAACTCGACACCCCGGCCGACTTCCTGCCGCTGGTGGGCCGCGAACTGGGCTGCAGCGACTGGTTCACCATCGAGCAGCGGCATCTGGACGGCTACGCGGCACTGACCGGCGACGACTTCTGGATCCACGTGGACGTGGCGCGTGCAGCTCGCGAACTGCCCGGTGGGCGAACGCTGGCGCACGGGCTGTTCCTGCTGTCGCTGGTGCCGCTGCTGCAGCGGCAGATCTTCCGCGTGGCGCGCCGGGGCGTGGGCCTGAACATGGGCTCCGACCGCGTGCGCTACACCGCGCCGGTGCCGGTGGGCTCGCGCGTGCGATTGCACCAGGCAGTGCACGCGGCGGAGCGCAAGGGCGCCGCCACGCGCCTGACCACGGCCTGCACGATGGAACTGGATGGCAGCGAGCGCCCCGCCTTCGTGGCCCAGTTCATCCTGCTGATGAACGACGCACCGGCGACGGCGCCTGGCGCGGATTGACGCGTGCGGCGCCGGGCTGCCGGCGCCGCCGTCCCTCAGCGCAGGGCTTCAGCGCCGCGCCGCGGCGCGCTTGGCCAGTTCGATCTTGGCGATTGCGTTGCGGTGCACCTCGTCCGGCCCGTCCACGATGCGCACGGTGCGCTGGTGGGCATAGGCCTCGGCCAGCCAGGTGTCCTGGCTGACGCCGGCAGCGCCGTGGGCCTGGATTGCCCAGTCCACCACCTTGCACGACATGTTGGGCGCCACCACTTTGATCATCGCGATCTCGGCCTTGGCCACCTTGTTGCCGACGGTGTCCATGCGGTGCGCGGCATTCAGCGTCAGCAGCCGGGCCTGGTCGATCATGCAGCGCGACTCGGCGATGCGCTCGTGCCAGACCGACTGCGCCGACAGCGGGCCGCCAAAGGCGATGCGCTGCTGCAGGCGGTCCACCATCATCTCCAACGCCCGCTCGGCGGCGCCGATGGAGCGCATGCAGTGGTGGATGCGGCCCGGGCCCAGGCGGCCCTGGGCGATCTCGAACCCGCGGCCCTCGCCCAGCAGGATGTTTTCCACCGGCACGCGCACGTTGTCCAGCACCACTTCCATGTGGCCGTGCGGTGCGTCGTCGTAGCCGAACACTGTCAGCGGGCGCAGCACCGTGACCCCCGGCGTGTCGCGCGGCACCAGCACCATCGACTGCTGTGCGTGGCGCGGCGCGTCGGGGTCGGTCTTGCCCATGACGATGAAGATCGCGCAGTTGGGGTTGCCGGCGCCGGAGCTGAACCATTTGCGGCCGTTGATGACGTAGTGATCACCTTCGCGGCGGATGCTGCACTGGATGTTGGTGGCGTCCGACGACGCCACCGCAGGCTCCGTCATCAGGAAGGCCGAGCGGATGCGGCCGTCCAGCAGCGGCTCCAGCCACTGCTCCTTCTGTGCGTCGGAGCCATAGCGCTCCAGCGTCTCCATGTTGCCGGTGTCCGGCGCGGAGCAGTTGAAGACCTCGCCCGACCAGGACACGCGGCCCATCACCTCGCACAGCGGCGCGTAGTCCAGGTTGGAGATGCCGCCCTGACCCTTGTACGGGTGGGGCAGGAACATGTTCCACAGCCCGGCCTTGCGTGCCACCACCTTCAACTCCTCGACGAGCTTCAGCGGCTGCCAGACGTTGCCGGCCATGCGGTTGGCGTGCAGTTCCTGGTGGGCCCGCGCCTCGTTGGGGTAGATGTGTTCGGCGAAGAAGGCGTTCAGGCGCTCGACGAGTTCGTGGGAGCGGTCGGAAGGGAAGGCAAGCACGGCAGTCTCCGGTGTTTATGCAGGCGCGAGGATTGGAGCATGCGTGGACGGAGACGGTTGTCACCGGTGCGACGACGGGCCATCCGATGTTCATGCCAAAGCCGAAAGGTGCGCACGAGGCCGGGTGGCTGCAAGCGGCGCCCTTCACCATCGCGCTGCGACGGCCGTGTCCGGTGGACTGGATTGCATTGGTCGAAGGGACGCGGGAGTCTCCGGCCGCCTTGGAACCCGGAAAGGGGACCTTGCAGCGGTTGCCGTCGTCCACGGGACACTCGCGATCCCATCGCCATACCAAGGTTCGGGCTGGCCTTGGGCGTGGGGCAGATGTCGATCTGCTTCTACGGTGCCTCGAGGGGCGAGCCGAGGCGCGCCGGCTGTCGCCGCCTGACGGTACATTCGCGTCCGCAACCGCTTGTGCCGAGAATTCCAAACGCGGCTGAACGGGAGCAATACGGAGACGCAGGTCGTGACGACGTCAATGAGTCAGTTGGAGAAGATGCTCGCCGGCGAGCTGTATGTGGCCAATGATCCCGAGCTTTACGCCGGCCACATTCGGGCCCAGGAACTGCTGGCCAGGTTCAACGTAACCACTGCGGATGCAGGCGACGAGCGGCGCGCGCTTTTGACCTCGCTGTTCGCGAAGTTCGGCGAGGCCACGATCCTCAAGCCGACTCTGCGCTGCGACTACGGTTTCAACATCTCCATCGGTGACCGAACGTTCATCAACTTCGATTGCGTCTTGTTGGACTGCAATCGAATCACGATCGGCAGCGAGGTACAGATCGCGCCGGGTGTTCACATCTACACAGCGACTCACCCCTTGGACTCGAAGCTGCGCCGCTCTGGCCTGGAGTACGCGCTGCCCGTCACCATCGCAGACGGGGTTTGGCTCGGCGGAGGAGCCATCGTCTGCCCCGGTGTCACCATCGGTGAGAACACGGTGGTAGGAGCGGGAAGCGTCGTGGTGCGTGACCTGCCCTCGAACGTGTTGGCCGTTGGCAACCCTTGTCGAGCGATTCGCCGGTTGGCCGCTGGGTCGAGCGGCGACTGACCGCTGCCATCTCCGGACGACCGGCTGAAGTGGGTCGATAGCCGTCACCGGGCAATCAGTTCGGGAATTTTCGCTGCTGGTCCGAGTCCGTAGCGGGCCGGTTGAACAGGACGGCAGCCATCTGGCCGCCGATGATGTGGTCGAACATCTCCGCTGGATGGCGCACTTGAACGCGGTCACGCCCGTTCGCGCGACGGGGTCGACGACGGAATCCGGCGTTCACGCGCACATCGCTCGACCCTGCGGTGATGTGGCGCTGTGACCCGCGCTGTTTGAGCGTTGCCCGTCAGCGCGTTCGACGCGGTGTCGAGCGTCCTGCAGTGCCACGGGCAACGAGGCAACAGCGTTTCCTAGTGCCGCCGGGCTGTCCAGGGCCCGCTCGCAGGAAGAGGCGCGTTACACCCGCTCGAGCACCACCGCAATGCCCTGGCCGACGCCGATGCACATGGTGCACAGCGCGTAGCGCCTCTGGACACGGTGCAGCTGGTTCACCGCCGTGGTGGCCAGGCGTGCGCCGCTGGCGCCCAGCGGGTGGCCCAGCGCGATGGCGCCGCCGTTGGGGTTGACGCGGGCGTCGTCGTCGGCCAGGCCCAGGTCGCGCAGCACCGCCAGGCCCTGCGCGGCGAAGGCCTCGTTGAGCTCGATGACGTCCATCTGCGCCAGGCTCAGGCCGGTGAGTTCCAGCACCTTGCGCGTGGCCGGCGCTGGGCCGATGCCCATGATTCGCGGCGCGACGCCGGCCGTGGCCATGCCCACCACACGGGCGCGCGGCGTCAGCCCATGGCGGGCGGCCGTCTTCTCGTCGGCCAGCAGCAGGGCGCAGGACCCGTCGTTGACGCCGCTGGCGTTGCCGGCGGTCACCGTGCCATCGGGCCGCACCACGCCCTTGAGCTTGGCCAGCGCCTCCAGGCTGGTGTCGCGCGGGTGCTCGTCTTTGGCCACGACGATGGCGTCGCCCTTCTTCTGCGGGATCGTCACCGGCACGATCTCGGCGTCGAAGAAGCCGGCCTGCTGCGCGGCGACGGCCTTCTTCTGGCTGGCCAGGGCCATGCGGTCCTGCGCCTCGCGCTCGATGCGGTAGTCGGTGGCCACGTTCTCGGCGGTCTCGGGCATGGAGTCGACGCCGTACTGCTCCTTCATCAGCTTGTTGATGAAGCGCCAGCCGATGGTGGTGTCATAGACCGCGTTGCTGCGGCTGAAGGCCGTCTCTGCCTTGGGCATCACGAAGGGTGCGCGGCTCATGCTTTCCACGCCGCCGGCGATCATCAGCCGGGCCTCGCCCGCCTTGATGGCGCGTGCGGCCGTGCCCAGCGCGTCCAGGCCCGAGCCGCACAGGCGGTTGATGGTGCCGCCGGGCACGCCCATCGGCAGGCCGGCCAGCAGCGCGCTCATGCGCGCCACGTTGCGGTTGTCCTCGCCGGCCTGGTTGGCGCAGCCGTAGAGCACGTCGTCCAGTGCGGCCCAGTCCACGCTGGCATGGCGGGCCATCAGCGCCCGCAGGGGGATGGCCCCCAGGTCGTCGGTGCGCACCGAAGAAAGGGCGCCACCGTAGCGGCCGAAGGGGGTGCGCACGGCGTCGCAGATGAAGGCTTGGTTCATGGTGGGCTCTTGTGGGTCGTTTCGCGTGAAGGGCGTTCGGAGCGTGCTCAGGTCTGGCTCAGGACTCGCTCATGACGCGATCAAGTCGCGCTGGGCGCGTCTGAGCAGCCAGGGGCTCGCACGATAGCGCTCGCCGCGGTAGGTGTCGTCCAGCGCGGCCAGGATGCCCAGCACGCCGGCGGCATCCCAGCCGGACAGCCATTCGAAGGGGCCGGCCGGGTAGTTGACGCCCAGCTTCATCGCGGCATCGGCGCCCTCAGGGCTGCACACGCCCTGGTGCACGGCGTCGGCGGCTTCGTTCACCAGCATGGCCAGCGTGCGTGCCACCACCAGGCCGGGCGTGTCGGCCACGGCTTGTGGTTGCACGCCCAGCAGGGCCAGCCAGGCCGGTGCCTGGGCGCGCCAGGCGTCGCTGGCGGCATCGGCCACGGCGACGGCCAGGCTGCCCTGCCAGGCGGTGCCAGGCAGCCGGTCGAAGACGGCGAGGTCGCGCACACCGGTGGCGGCGGCCAGGTCGCCGGCGGTGGCGCCGTCGGTCAGGCGCAGTTGCGCGTCATTGACCTCCAGGCCGGTCCAGTCGCTGTCCGCCGCGCGGGTGAAGGGCTGCGAGAGCGCGGCGGCAAAGGCGTCGGCAACGCCACCAACGCCATGCACCACGACCTGGGCATCGGCCGCCAGTGCTGCGGACGCTGCCGCGGGCAACGCCGGTGCGCCGGCCGGGTAGGCATAGAAGCCGCGCCCGCTCTTGCGGCCCAACAGGCCGCCATCGACCATCTCGCGCTGCACGCCGGACGGCACGTAGCGCTTGTCGTAGAAGTTGGCGGCGTAGACGGAGTTGGTGACGGCGAAGTTGGTGTCGTGGCCGATCAGGTCCATCAGCTCGCAGGGGCCCATGCGGAAGCCGGCGGCGCGCAGGCAGGCGTCCAGCACCTCGGGCGGTGCTGCCTGCTCCTGCAGCAGCGCCAGCGTTTCGGCGTAGTAGGGGCGGGCGATGCGGTTGACGATGAAGCCCGGCGTGCTCTTGGCATGCACGGGCACCTTGCCCCAGGCCTTGGACAGCGCAAAGATGGCGTCGGCCACGGCGGCGTCGGTGCGCAGGCCGCTCACCACTTCCACCAGCTTCATCAGCGGCACCGGGTTGAAGAAGTGCATGCCCACCAGACGCTCGGGCCGTTGCAGGCCGTTGGCGATGGCGGTGACGCTGATCGACGAGGTGTTGGTGGCCAGGATGGCGCCTTCGCCGAGCAGAGCTTCCAGCTGCTGGAACAGCGCACGCTTGGCGTCGAGGTTCTCGACGATGGCCTCTACCACCAGGCCGCAGTCGCGGGCCTCGTCCAGCGCGCCGATGGCCGTGATGCGCGCCATGGCGGCCTGCACGGCGTCGGGCGCCAGCTTGCCCTTGACCGCCAGGCCATCCAGCGTCTGCGCCAGCTTGTCGCGCGCTGCGGCGGCGGCGCCGTCGCGCAGGTCGAACAGGGCCACGCGGTGGCCGGCCAGGGCGGCCACCTGGGCGATGCCGGCGCCCATGATGCCAGCGCCGACCACGAGCACACGGGTGTCGGCGGACAGGGAATCACTCATCAATACGTCTCCAGATGCAGCCGGCCTTCGGCTTTCAGCGCGGCGCCGACATTGTCCCAGTCCAGCCCGGCTTCGGTGGCCACGTCACGCAGCGCCAGCACCACGCCTTCTTCCATGGCCTTGAGGCCGCAGACGTAGAAGGTGGCGTTGGGGTCCTTCAGCAGCGGCACCAGGTCGGCCGCGCGTTCGCGCATCGCGTCCTGCACATAGCGCTTGGGCTTGCCGGCTTCGCGCGAGAACGCGAAGTTGATGTCGATGAAGTCCTTGGGCAGGTTCTGCAGCGGGCCGAAGTAGGGAAGCTCGGCCTTGGTGCGGGCGCCGAAGAACAGCATCAGCTTGCCGCCCTCGAACTTGCCCGACTGGCGCAGGCGCCGGCGCCATTCCGTCATCGCCCGCATCGGCGCGCTGCCGGTGCCGGTGCAGATCATCACGATGTGGCTCTTGGGGTGGTTGGGCATCAGGAAGCTCTGGCCGAAAGGCCCGATGACCTCCACCGTGTCGCCCACCTTCAGGTCGCACATGAAGTTGCTGGCCACGCCACGCACCGGGTTGCCCTGGTGGTCCTCGAGCACGCGCTTGATGGTGAGGCTGACGTTGTTGTAGCCGGGCCGTTCGCCATTGCGCGGGCTGGCGATGCTGTACTGGCGGGCATGGTGCGGCTTGCCGTTCGCATCCAGGCCCGGCGGCAGCACGCCAATGGACTGGCCCTCGAGCACCGGAAACGGCATGGCACCGAAGTCCAGCACCAGATGGTGCGTGTCGTATTCCTTGCCCACCTCGGTGACACGCACGTTGCCCACCACGGTGGCGGTGACCGACTTCTTGGCCGACTTCGGCCCGTAGAGGTTGACGTAGGGGTGGGCGGCCGACCACGGTGGCACCGTGGCGCCATAGGCCGCGGCGCGGAAAGCCTCCGGCTCGGCCGTATTGGCGGCTGCCGGGGCTGCATCTGCCACCGCTTCGGCGACCGCTGCCGCGTCGGCGCCTTCAGCGGCCAGTTCGTCGGCGCTCAGCTCCGCCGGCAGTTCGTCCCAGCCCAGTTGCTCGTCGATGCCGTAGGCGCGGGCCTTGGGCACCAGGCGCCAGTTGTCGATGCTGCCGGTGGGGCAGGGCGGCACGCAGTCCATGCAGAGGTTGCACTTCGCCGCGTCGACCACGTAGTTGCGCGAATCGTGCGTGATCGCGCCCACGGGGCAGGTGGCCTCGCAGGTGTTGCAGCGGATGCAGATCTCGGGGTCGATGACGTGCTGCTTGAGCAGGTGGTCGGCGTGCATGGTGTCGTCTCTTGGTTGTTCAGTTCACCACAAATGGCGGAAGGCACGAAGCCCGTGCGATGCAAAGCAGCTGTGCTGCCCCGATCGGCCGTTCTGCGTGCCTTCCCCTAGCGTACTGCCGGCGCCGGCCGGCGCGCCATCAGTTGAAGCGCACGTACTCGAAGTCCACCGGCTGGCGGTTGATGCCCATGACCGGCGGCGCGATCCAGTTGGCGAACTTGCCGGGCTCCACCACGCGGCCCATCAGGCTGGCCACGTAGGCGCGATCGGTGTCGGTGGGCAGCCATTCCTCGACCTTGGCGTTCCACTCATGGTCGCTGACGTGGCGGCCGTCCGGCGCCACCTTGACGCCGGCGAGCGTGCCGATCTGGCGGTGGAAGGCCTTGTGCGGCACCTTCAGGCGGAAGGGGATGCCGGCCTTCTCGATGACCTTGTTCCAGCGCTCCACGCCGCCCACGCTGTCCTTGATGTAGTCGTCGCGCAGCACTTCGTTGAGCGCGTTGAGCATCGGCACTTCCTTCTCCACCAGCATGCCGTTCTGCACGTCCAGCACCTTGTACTGCTGGCCCTTGAGCACGTGGTCGTCGGTGCGCTTGCCTTCCTCGTAGCGGCCCTTCAGGCCGGAGCTGTAGAAGATGGCGGCGTTGCTGCTCTGGTCGGCGCCGAAGAGGTCGATGGTGACGCTGAAGTGGAAGTTCAGGTAGCGCTGGATGGTCGGCAGGTCGATCACGCCGGCGGCACGCAGCTTGCCCGGGTCGTCGGTCTTGAGCTCGTTCATCGCTGCGCAGGTGCGCTGGATGACGCGGCTCACGCCCGACTCGCCCACGAACATGTGGTGGGCCTCTTCCGTCAGCATGAACTTGGTCGTGCGCGCCAGCGGGTCGAAGGCGCTCTCGGCCAGCGCGCAGAGCTGGAACTTGCCGTCACGGTCGGTGAAGTACGTGAACATGAAGAAGCTCAGCCAGTCGGGCGTCTTCTCGTTGAAGGCGCCGAGGATGCGCGGGTTGTCCTCGTCACCGCTGCGGCGCTCCAGCAGGGCCTCGCCTTCCTCGCGGCCGTCGCGGCCGAAGTACTTGTGCAGCAGGTAGACCATGGCCCACAGGTGGCGGCCCTCTTCCACGTTCACCTGGAACAGGTTGCGCAGGTCGTACTGGCTGGATGCCGTGAGGCCCAGGTGGTCGCCGAAGTGGATCTTGCGGTTCTGTTCGGCCGGATTCAGGAAGATGCCCCAGCGGTAGTCAGGCATCTTCACGTGGCCGAACTGCGCCCAGCCCTGCGGGTCCACGCTGACGGCGGTGCGCAGGTAGACGTCGAAGCCGTGGCTGCCGTCAGGCCCCATGTCCTGCCACCAGTTCAGGTAGTTGGGCTGCCACTGCTCGAGCGCGCGCTGCAGCGTGCGGTCCTCGCTGAGGTTGACGTTGTTGGGGATCTTCTCGCTGTAGTTGATCGTGGACATCACCGTCTCCAAACAAACCGGTCGAAAACTGCGGGGGTAGAGGTTCGGTTGCGGCGCGCCACCCGGAAACCGCGCCGCACAACGAGATCAGGTCGGAAGGATCAGACCCTGTTCCAGTCGAACAGGCTCTTCTGGCCGCTGCCGTAGACCTTCAGCGCGCCCTTCTCGCCGACGGCGTTGGGGCGCTGGAAGATCCAGTTCTGCCAGGCGGTCAGGCGGCCGAAGACACGCGTGACCATGTTCTCCGGGCCGTTGAAGCGCAGGTTGGCCTCCATGCCGGTCAGCGCGTCCGGGCTCATCGCCACGCGCTCCTCAATGGCAATGCGCGTCTCGTCGGCCCAGTCGATGTCGTCCGGGTTGCTGGTCACCAGGCCCAGCGCGAAGGCCGCGTCCGCGTCCAGCGGCTGGCCCTGCTGCGCCTGGACGGCGGCCAACGGCGTCTCTTCCTCGTAGAAGCGGCGTTGCAGGCGGCTCTGGCCGGTGGCCATGGGGTAGGTGCCCCAGTTCAGCGCGCCCACGGTGATCTTCGGCGCCTTGGCCTCGTCGTCCGGCAGGGCCAGCTGGTAGCTGCGGTCGCAGGCCAGGGCCAGTTCCAGGTAGGTGCCGGCGAAGCAACTGCCTTCGTCGATCAGCGCGAACAGGCTGCGGCTGGACACGTCCAGGCGGCTGAGCGTGCGGCGCAGCAGGCCACGCGTCTCGCGCACGAACCAGTGGTCGGCATTGGCCTCCAGCGCGGCGTCCATCGCCAGCACCGCAGCAGCATCGCCTGCGGTGCGGATCAGCCAGGTGCCGATCTCGAGTTCGTTGGTGCGCATCTCGAGGATGGCGTCGTCCAACTCGCGGGCGATCACCAGCGGCTGCCAGGCGTTGCCGGCGGCCTCGATGCCGGCCACGTCGGCCGCCACGGTGCCTTGCGGCGCTTTCACCGTCCAGGTGGCGGTGCGCTTGGTGCGGTCGATCTCGACCGTGACGTGGCTGTAACGCAGCGCGTCGGCCTCCACGGTCTTGGCCAGCGGGGGCAGGGCCACACCCTTGGCGCCAGCGTCGGGGCCGGGGCGGGCACTGCCCTGGGCCAGTTCCAGCGCACGCTCCTGCACGCGGGCAGCGAACTGCGCCGGCTTGGCGATGTCGTCCACCAGGCGCCAGTCCTTGGCCTTCTGGCCGCGCACGCCTTCGGTGGTGGTGCAGAAGATGTCGGCCAGGTCGTGGCGGACCTTGCGCTTGTCGGTCACGCGGGTCAGGCCGCCGGTGCCGGGCAGCACGCCCAGCAGCGGCACCTCCGGCAAGCTGACCGCGCTGCTGCGGTCGTCGATGAGCAGGATCTCGTCGCAGGCCAGGGCCAGTTCATAGCCGCCGCCGGCGCAGGCGCCGTTGACCGCCGCCAGGAACTTCAGCCCGCTGTGCGTGCTGCTGTCCTCGAAGCCGTTGCGCGTCTCGTTGGTGAACTTGCAGAAGTTCACCTTCCAGGCGTGGCTGCTGACGCCCAGCATGAAGATGTTGGCGCCGGAGCAGAAGACCTTCTCCTTGCCGCTGGTGACCACCACCGTGCGCACCTCGGGGTGCTCGAAGCGGATGCGGTTGACCGCATCGTTGAGTTCGATGTCTACACCCAGGTCGTAGCTGTTGAGCTTGAGCTTGTAGCCGGGGCGCAG
Organism: Burkholderiaceae bacterium; assembly: GCA_024235915.1. Lineage (GTDB taxonomy): Bacteria > Pseudomonadota > Gammaproteobacteria > Burkholderiales > Burkholderiaceae_C > Rubrivivax. The sequence continues at coordinate 245,132 of JACKLO010000012.1, forward strand.
GCCGGCGTTCTCGTTGAAGTCGGCGATCAGCGTCGCCACCGGGCCTTCGAACTTCAGCTTCCAGTGCTTGTACTGGCTGGGGGTGGTCTGGTAGTCGACACGGGACGGCTGGCTCATCGCAGTCTCCTGGCATGCACGTTGGTGCGTTGATCGGGATCAGATGCTACGCATGATAATGCGTGCGGACTGGGTGTGTCAAGCAGAAAAATGCACGTTTATGCATCAGCCATGATGTCCCGGGCGATGGCCCTCAGCCGCTCGAAGGTTTCGGCCAGTGGCTGCGCGCTGGTGTCCAGCCGGTTTTCGGCCTTGGAATAGAAGGCGGCACGGCCGGCCAGGATGCCCTTCAGATCCTCCAGCGCTTCCTTGCTGGCGGCCATCGGCCGCATGTCGCCCTGGGCGGCCACGCGCCGCAGGTGGTCCTCGGCGTCGGCCTGCAGCCAGATGGTGGTGCAGTGCGTCAGCAGTTGATTGAAGGTGGCGGCGTCGGAGACGATGCCACCCGGCGTGGCGATGACCGCCTCGGGGTAGATCTGGATCGCTTCTTCCAGCGCGCGGCGCTCGTAGCGGCGGTAGGCGCTCTGGCCGTACAGGCCCTGGATCTCGCCGACCGAACAGCCGGCGAACTGTTCGATCTCGCGGCTGAGTTCCACGAAGGGATAACCCAGATCGTCGGCCAGCATCTGGCCCAGCGTGGATTTGCCGGCGCCGCGCAGGCCGATGAGCGCGATGCGCGTGCGCTTGGTGGCCGGGCCCGGGTTGCCCTGGGCGCCCATGCCCAGCAGCTCGCCGACGGCGATGCGCACGCGGCGCAGCGTCTCCTCATCGCGCTTTTCGAGCAGTTCGCGCAGCAGCAGCCATTCGGGGCTGGAGGTGGTGACGTCGCCGATCAGTTCCGCCAACGAGCACTGCAGGGCCGAGGCCACCTGCAGCAGGATCAGGATGGAGGCGTTGCCGACCCCGTATTCCAGGTTGGCCAGGTGGCGCTCTGACACGTCCGCCGCCACGGAGAGCGCCTTGCGCGTCATGCCGCGGCGTGCGCGCAGAGCGCGCACCCGCTCGCCCAGGGCGACCAGGAACGGGTTCTTGTCGTCGCCGCCGGCCGGGTCGGTGCCGGCGTGGGCTAGGGGATACCCGGGGACAGGCAATATAGTGCTTGACATGGAGGATGGATTGTCCCTAAAGTGCCATAGGCACGATACTGCATCCCATGCACGCCGGCAAGCACACCGACTTGCCGCAGCGCAAAGCACCGAGGCCTTTCGATGACCACGCCCATCGTCTTTCGCGAACAGATCGCCCGGCTGGCCGCCCAGGTGGCGGCGCATCTGGCGGGTCGGACGCCCGACGCCGACCTGGACGCCTGGCTCAACGCCGAACACGGCCCGCACAGCGAGACCTACCGCGCCCTGCGCGCCTCGTGCGAGGCCGGCGTGGCCGCCGGCTGGCTGTGCGACCGCGAAGGCGGCGGCATCCGCTACGGCCGTATCTTCAAGCCGGCCGACGACCTGGCCGGCTTCTCGGTGGACGTGGTGGACATGCACGACATCGCCGGCCCCCACCACGTGCACCCGAACGGCGAGATCGACCTGATCATGCCCGTCGACGCCGGCGCCCGATTCGACGGCCGGCCCGCCGGCTGGCTGGTCTGCCCGCCTGGCAGCGCGCACCGGCCCACCGTGACCGGCGGCCGCGCGCTGGTGCTGTACCTGCTGCCCGAAGGCCGCATCGAGTTCACCCGCTGAGCGGCGACCGCCCCAGCACACAGGAGGCATCCCATGAACATCCCGGCCGACGTCACCCCGCCCGGCGAACGCTTCAACTTCGCCCACCACCTGCTGCAGGCCAACGCCGGCCGCGCCGGCCGCACCGCCTTCGTCGACGACCACGGGGCGCTGAGCTACGGCGACCTGGACCAGCGCGTGCGCGCCGTGGCCGCCGGCCTGCGCGCCGCCGGCGTCAAGCGCGAGGAGCGGGTGCTGCTGCTGATGCAGGACAACGCGCACTGGCCGGTGGCCTTCCTGGGCGCCATCTACGCCGGCGTGGTGCCGGTGGCGGTGAACACGCTGCTGACGGCCGATGACTACGCCTACATGCTGGAGCACTCGCGCGCCCAGGCCGCGCTGGTGTCCGGCGCATTGCTGCCCACGCTGACCGCGGCCATGGTCAAGGCCGACCACGAGGTGCAGCGTGTGATCGTCTCGCACCCGGTGGCACCGCTGCACCCGTCGGAGGTGGAGTTCGAGGCCTTCGTCGCCGCCCAGGCGCCGCTGAAGAAGCCGGCCGCCACCCATGGCGACGACCCGGCCTTCTGGCTCTATTCGTCGGGCTCCACTGGCCGCCCCAAGGGCACGGTGCACTCGCAGGCCAACCCTTACTGGACGGCGGAGCTGTACGGCAAGGGCGTGCTGCAACTGCGCGAGGACGACGTCTGCTTCTCCGCCGCCAAGCTGTTCTTCGCCTATGGCCTGGGCAACGGCCTGACCTTCCCGATGAGCGTGGGCGCGACGACGATCCTGATGGCCGAACGGCCGACGCCGGACGCGGTGTTCAAGCGCTGGGCGGGCGGCATCGGTGGCCTGAAGCCGACGATCTTCTTCGGCGCGCCCACGGGCTACGCCGGCATGCTGGCCTCGCCCGCCTTGCCGGCGCGCGCGGACGTGGCACTGCGCATGGCCTCGTCGGCCGGCGAAGCGCTGCCGGGCGAGATCGGCGAGCGCTTCAAGGCGCATTTCGGTGTCGACATCGTCGACGGCATCGGCTCCACCGAGATGCTGCACATCTTCATCTCCAACAAGCCCGACGACGTGCGCTACGGCACCAGCGGCTGGCCGGTGCCGGGCTACACCATCGAACTGCGCGGCGAGGACGGCGGCCCGCCGCCTGACGGTGAGCCGGGTGACCTCTACATCCAGGGCCCCTCGGCAGCCATGATGTACTGGGGCAACCGCGAGAAGACCCGCGACACCTTCCAGGGCGGCTGGACCAAGAGCGGCGACAAGTACGTGCGCAACGCCGACGGCACCTACACCTACAGCGGCCGCAGCGACGACATGCTCAAGGTCAGCGGCATCTGGGTCAGCCCCTTCGAGGTCGAGGCCACGCTGGTGCAGCACCCGGCGGTGCTGGAGGCGGCGGTGATCGGCGTCGAGGATGTCGAGGGCCTGACCAAGACCAAGGCCTTCGTCGTGCTCAAGCCGGGTGCGGACGCGTCGGAGGCCGACCTCAAGGCCTTCGTCAAGGAGCGCCTGGCGCCCTACAAGTACCCGCGCCAGATCAGCTTCGTGGCCGAACTGCCGAAAACGGCCACCGGCAAGATCCAGCGTTTCCGGCTGCGCGATCAGGAACGCGCGGCGGGTGCATGACCGGTTCCGCCTTCGTCGACATCAATTGGCAGGGCCAGCGTGTGGCCATCGAGCACACGTGGGTGGGCCGGCCGAGCGCCGATCGTGCCGTACGGGCCGCACCACTGATCGTGTTCCTGCACGAGGGCCTGGGGTCGGTGTCGATGTGGCGCGACTTTCCGGCCCGCCTGTGTGATGCCGTGGGTGCGCGCGGACTGGTGTATTCACGGCCCGGATACGGCCGCAGCGGCACGCTGAACCCAGAGCCGACCTGGACGCCGGCCTTCATGCACGAGCAGGCCCATGTGGTGCTGCCGGCGCTGTTTGAGGCCTTGGACATCGACGTGGCCCGCGACAAGCCCTGGCTCTTCGGCCACAGCGACGGCGGTTCGATCACGCTGCTCTATGCGGCACGGTTCCCGGACCGCATCGCCGGGGCGGTGGTGCTGGCACCGCACATCCTGGTCGAGGACCTGTCGGTGGCCAGCATCGCGCAGGCGCGCACGGCCTTCGAGACCACCGACCTGCGCGCGCGCCTGGCGAAGCACCATGACGACGTCGACCGCGCGTTCCGGCGCTGGAACGGCATCTGGCTCGATCCGGCCTTCCGGACCTGGTCCATCGAGGACGATCTGGCCGGCATCCGCTGCCCGCTGCTGGCGGTGCAGGGGCTGGAGGACGAATACGGCACGTTGGCGCAGATCCGCGGCATTGCGGCTCGGCTGCCGCAGACGCGGTTGCTGGAACTGCCCGCCTGCGGGCATTCGCCGCACCGGGATCATCCGGAGGCCGTGATCGCGGCCATGCGCGACCTGCTGTCGATGCCCATTGCAGGCAACGTCCAAATACTTTAGAACTCAAGTAAATTGACCCTGACCCACCGGAGACCAGCGATGAAGAAGACCCTCCCGTTCACCCTCGGCGCCCTGGCCCTGGCTGCCCACCTGGGCGCCGCGGCCGCT
>JACKLO010000013.1 GCA_024235915.1 Burkholderiaceae bacterium
CCTACGCCGCCGGCCTGCGCTGGGACCTGGACATGTCCCAGGCCAAGGGCGCGCGCTTCAACAACGTGCAGGTGAAGAACCGAAGCACGGGCGTGTGGAGCGCGATCGACCCCGCCGCGACCTACGTGGTCGCGACCAACGACTTCATCGCCGAGGGACGCGACGGCTACACGACCCTGGGCACGGTGTTCGCCAGTGGCCGCGTGGTCAACACCTACCTGCTCTACACGCAGACCTTTGCCGACTGGGTGGCGGCGCAGGGCAGCATCGGCCGCCCGGCGCGCGGCGACTATTCGCACCAGGCGGTCATCACGGCCGACGGCATGACGCTGCCCTGACGGCATTGCCGGGGCGGGCGGCACGGCCTCCGCGGCTGGCGCGCCCGACCGGCCTGCCGGCACCCGGCGCACCAGCGGACCACACGGCGCTCAGCGTGTGAGAGTTTTTCGGTCGTGCCCGAAAGGCGCGCCAGAACGACCCGGATCTAGACACCATGGTCGTGCGCCCTGCGAGGCGGTCGGTCTCCTGCGACGTAGGTTGCGGGCCGAGGCCCGTAGAGCTACATGTCGAGACTCGGCGTCAGCGACAACCTGTGGAGACCGACCATGGAACAGATTACCAAGATTCATGTGGGTTTGGACGTTCACAAGGACAGCATCACGGTGGCCGTGGCTGAGCCTGGACGCTCGGCAGCGCGGGTGGTGACCAAGATGGCCCACGACGTGGTCAAGCTGCTGAAGGTGCTGGCCAAGCTGGGGCCGTCGCAGATGCTGCATGTGGTCTACGAAGCGGGCCCGACCGGTTTTGGCCTGCAGCGCACCCTGGCCGCCAAGGGCTATGCGTGCGAAGTGATCGCCCCGTCGCAGATGCCAAGGCGGGCAGCCGGCGCGCGCATCAAGACCGACGGCCGCGACAGCATCGAGCTGGCGCAGTGCTCGCGTGCGGGGCAACTGCGCGCGGTGTGGGTGCCTGACCCCGCCGACGAGGCGATCCGCGACCTCAGCCGCGCACGCGAGGATGCCGTGAACAGCCGAACCCAACAGCGCCAGCAGATCAAGAGCTTCCTGCTGCGCCACACCGTGCGCTATGCAGGCAAGACCTCGTGGTGCAAGCTGCACTACCGCTGGCTGGCCGAGTTGAGCTTCGGCTGCGCTGCGGCGCAGACCGCCTTCACCGAGTACCTGCTGGCCGTACAGGCGGCCGACGAGCGTGTGCAGCGCTTGACCCAGTCGCTGCAGGACTCGGTCAAGGGCTGGCGCTTCGAGCCGGTGGTCCAGGCCCTGCAGGCCCTGCGCGGCATCGACATCGTCAACGCCATCGGCCTGGTGGCCGAGGTCGGCGACTTCAGCCGCTTCGAGAACCCGCGCAAGCTCATGGGCTACCTCGGCCTGGTACCCAGCGAGCACTCCAGCGGCGAGCGCGTGCGCCGTGGCAGCATCACCAAGACCGGCAACGCCCACGCCCGCAAGATGCTGACCGAGGCAGCCTGGAACTACCGCTTCGCCGCGCGCATCAGCCGCCGCGCGCAAGTGCGCCAGGAGGGCCTGAGCGAGCCGATCAAGGCCGCGGGTTGGAAAGCGCAACTGCGGCTGACCAAGCGCTTTGCCGCGCTCAAGGCCCGGGGCGTGCAGATCAACAAGGTCTGCGTGGCAGCGGCTCGCGAACTCACCGGCTTCGTCTGGGCCATCGGCACGTTGGCTCAGCAGCAGGCCGCGCAGCGCACGGCCGCACAGAACACCGCCACGCATTGAGGCGCTGTCGTCAACAGTCCGCCACCCATCCCCCCCGCCCCTTCCCGCCAGCGAGAAGGGGAGCCCCAACGACACCCTTGAAAGGCAAGCGAAGGATCGATCCGGCGATGCGAGCCGGGCAACGACAGGGCAACCCTCGATGCGCCTAAACCGGCGCCCCGCAAGGGCGACCCGCGCATCTAGACCGAGGCAGGCCCGCGACGAATCGATGTCATGACGGTAGCCAACCCACGGATATGAGTCTGATTCACCGACGCCATATCGCCCGACTCGCATCACCTGATCGATCTGCAACGCCCAGAACAGCCAATGCTCGATTGACAAGCGCGACCATATGAGGCGCAAAGCGCAGCCATAGCTCGGGCCATGGCGAGCATTTGCAACGACGAGCCGGGGTGTTCTGGCCCGCAAGGCGGGCATGAATGAAAGACGCTCACACGCTCAGCCCGCCGGGGGCGCGATCAGCGCCAGCAACGGCGCCAGCGCCTCGTCGTCCGCCCCCTCGGCGCGCAGCTGTTCGACGGCGCGGCGCAGCGTGGCGCGGCCCTCGTCGGCACGGCCCAGGCCCAGCAGGGCGCGGCCACGCAGCGCCGCGAGCTTGCCGTCGCCGCGGGCGTCGGCCGAGGCACCGGCCAGACGCGTTGCCTCGATGCGCTCAGCCAGCGCCAGCGCCTGGGTGTGGCGCCCCAGCGACAACAGCACCTCAGCGTGCGAGTAACGGGCGGCATCGACCAGGCTGGAGCCCTCGCCCGCGGTGACGACGAGGCCGGCCACCGCGGCCGCCAGGTGCGCCTCGGCCACTTGCAGCTGGCCAACCTCGTGTTCCGCGTCACCGAGGTTGATGCGCTCGACCAGTGTGTACTGGTTGGCCTCGCCCCAGCGGCGCACGCTGCGCGCGTAGACCTCGCGTTGCAGCGTGGCGCGCTTCTGCACGTCGCCCACCAGGCTGTACAGGTAGCCCAGCGACGACAGCGCGGCAATGGTGGACTGGTCGTCCGGCCCGCGCGCACGCTCCTGCTCCGCCACGGCACGTTCCAGGTGTGGGATGCCTTCGGCCGGGCGCCCCTGGTTGCGCAGGGCATTGCCCAGCAGCCGGCGCGCGGTGGCCAGCGTCGACAGGCCGACGTTGCCCTCGGTGAACGGGTCGCCGCCCAGCACCTCGCGCGCAATGGCCTCGGCGCGGGCCGGTTCGCCCAGGCGCAGCGAAGCGTCGCCCACCGTCAACCGGATATGGGCCGCCAGCGGGATGTCGTCCGGCTGCACCACGCGCTGCAAGGTCTCGGCAGCACGGTAGGCGTCGAGCGCCGGCTGCACCTGCAGGCGCTGGAAGTGGTAGCTGCCGCGCGCCAGCTGGGCGCGCAACCCCACCTCGCCAACGGCGCTGCGGCGCGGCCCGGCCGCCGCGTCGGCGGCGTCCAGCATGGCCTGCGCCTCGTCGAAGCGAGACAGCCGCACGAGCACCGTGACCAGGTCGTATTCGCCCAGCAGCCGGCGTTCGTCGTCGGCCGGCAGCAGGTCACGGTGGATGTCCACCACGCGCCGCAGCTGGGCCTCCGCCACGGCATGGTCGCCCAACGTGCGGTAGGCTCGGCCCAGCGTGGTACGGATGCCGGCCTCGGTCAGCGGCGCGGCGGCGAAACGACCGTCCAGGCGGCTGCGCGCTGCGTCCAGCAACTCGCGCAGGCTGGGGTTGCGGTCGTAGGCGATGGTCGCGGTGCGGCTGCGGCCACCGCCCAGCAGGTCCTGGTTCAGGAACCGGTTCATCTCCTCGGCCAGCGCCGCCTGGGCCACGGCCTGCTCGCGCGCGGCCACGGCGGCCCGGTACTGCCACAGCGTGGCAGCCAGGCCCAGGACCAGTGCCGCCGTGGCCGCCACCACCCAGGGGCGACGGGCGTGGCTGCGGGCCAGGGCCGCCTCGGCCGCCTGCAGCCGCTGCTCGCGCGCCAGGGCTTGCGCGACCGCCTCGCGGCGGGCCTCCAGCGTGCTGATCTGCTCGATCAGCGCGCCGGCGCTGGGCAAGCGCCGGGCCGGGTCGACGTCGGTGGCCGCGGCGATGGTCTGCGCCAGCAGGGTGTCATCCACCGCCGCTTCCCAGCCCGGGGCCAGCGGCCGCTTCAGGTCGCCGACCAGCAGCTGGTAGACCAGCAGGCCCAGCGCGTAGACGTCGCTGCGCACCGTCGGCGGCTGGCCGGCGATGAGCTCCGGCGCCAGGTACAGCGGCGTGCCGCTGCTGTCAGTGTCCAGCGCCCGCGTCATCGTCAACCCAAGCCGCGTGATGCCCAGTTCCGCGAGGCGCTCCGGGTTCAGCAGCCGCGCGCTCCCGAAGTCGGTCAGGCGCACGCGCCAGCCGCCTTCGGCGCGCGGGGCGACAAGCACGTTGGCAGGCTTGATGTCCTTGTGCAGCACACCCACGCCATGCGCGGCCGACACCGCCTGCGCCACACCCAGGCAGAGCGCCAGTCGCGCGTCGCGGTCCAACGCCGCCAGGTGGCCGGCCTCGGCCCAGGCCTGCAGGCTGTCGCCGCCATATTCGCACTCCAGGAAGAACGGCGGCGTCTCGAAGTTCCAGTCCAGAACACGCGCGATGTCCTCGCGTTCGCCCAGGCTCTCGGTCAGCACCCGGTGCAGCGTGGCCTCGCGCTTGAGCATCGACAGCCGCTCGCCATCGCCGGCGAACTTGAACACCCGTGGCTCACGACTGCGCGCGTGGCGGGCCAGCCAGACCTCGCTGGCGCGCGACGGGTTGAGCTGACGCTCCAGCACCCAGTCCGGCCGGTGCGGAACGGCCTGCGCGCCGTCCAGCTGCAATCGGCTGGCCAGGCGGCGGCCGCTGGCAGTGCGCTCCACCGGGCCATTGAGGCGGTAGCCCAGGCGCGGCAGGGTCACGATGCGCTCGGCCTGCGTCGGGCCCAGCGCCTTGCGCAGCTTGGCCACGGCGTTGGGCAGCACGTTGTCCACCGCCGGCCTGCCGGCCCAGACGCTGTCCAGCAACTCGTCGCGAGTGACCACCTCGCCGACGTGGCGCAGCAGCGCGGCCAGCACCTGCAACGGCTTGTGCTCCAGGTCCACAGGCTGGCCATCGACCGTCAGTTCGAAACGGGCCTCGTCGAACTCAGAGGCACCGAAGCGATAGCGGTAGAGCGGGGATTCGGAGGACGGATCGGTCGACACGGGGTTGGAGCGAAGTCAGCCGCAGCGCCACCGACTGTAACGACGGCGCCGCCGCGCCGCACGCGCTGCGCCAGCCGCAGCCCGGCAGTCGCCTGGAAAAGCGTTCTGCATCAACCACTTGCGGCACCGCCCTGCAGCCGTTAGCAATCCGTGATGTCGCGTGATGGCGCACGCGCGTCGCTTGGCCGAGGCTGTGCGGCATGAGACCGCCCTTGCGCCACACCCTCACCGACATCAACGAGACCACCGAGGTCGCCGCGTCCAACGCGCCCCCGCACCCTGGCGACGCCCCGGCGATCCGCCGCTGGCCCGGGCCAATGGCGGGGCTGGTCGCCGCTGTCCTGGCCGTGGCCTGCGGCGACGCGACGCCGCCCGCCGCGCCGGCCCAACCTTCAGCGTCACCAGCCCCGGCCGCCGACCGGGCCTCGAAGCCCCCCCGCACGACGGCCGACGCCCGACCGGAGGACACGCTGCCGCCTCCTCGCTGCCCGCCGGCAGCTGCCGGACCGGCTCGCGCAGGCGCGCCGGACATCGTCGGCCTGCGCCTGGGCATGGGATTCGACGAAGCGCTGAACCACGCCCGCTGTGCCGTCGATGGTGGTGTGCTGGCCTACCAGCCACGCTGGTTCCAGCAGCTGCGCACCGGCAACGTGAAGCTCGAACGCCAGGGCTTCAGCGTCCAGCGCGGCGAGACCTCGGACTGCGTGTTCAAGAACCTGGGCGACGCGATGAAATGCGGCGTCGGCCGGCGCGTCTGGCACCACGTCGACGAGATGATCACCGCGGCCACGCCCGGGCTGGACGGCCGGCAGGTGCTGGCCGGCATCTGGCGCCAGCAGCACTGGAGGCCCGGGCAGATGCCGTCGCGCGACGCCGTGCTGCAGGCCCTGCGCGACAAGTACGGCCGCGAAGGCGAGCTGCGCCACGACCCGCACGGCACCGTCGCCTGGCGCTACGCGCCGGACGGCAAGCCGCTGACCCCCCGCGACCCGCTGTTCGGCACCTGCGCCGGCATCCGCGCCCGGCCAGGCAGCCAGGGCTGGCGCGAGGGCTGCGGCCTGTCGATCAGCGCCGACCTCGTGCCGCCGGCAGACAACCCGGACCTGGTGCAGTCGCTCTACGTCGGTATGGCGCACCAGGACGAACTGATGCGCATTGGCGACGCGATGCAGGCAGAGATCGACCGCCTGGAGGCCGAGCGCCGCGCCGGCGAAGTGCAGCGGAGCGAAGGCGCCAAGCCCCGGCTCTGACCGCGCCACGGCACCGGTATCGATGACGACAAGAGGAATCCGATGACCCCCCTGAACCCTGCCATGCCGGCACCCGCGCCGCACACGCGTACCGCCATCACCACCCTGACCACGTTCCTGGCCCGCTGGCGCCGGGCCGCCACCGTGCTGCTGCTCGGCGCCGGCACGGCGCTGGCGTCGGCGCCTGCTATCGCCCAGGGCATGTGTCCCGGCGAGCTGCTGTGCCGCCAGGTGCCGGGCTTCACCGCCACCGTCACCGAGTTCCGCGTCAGCCCCAACACCCAGGGCAACCGGCCGGTCAACCTGGCTGTGCGCTTCACCAACCGCGGCAGCAAACCACTGGTGCTGGGCTATGTGGACGGCACCGCCACCGCCTACGACGACCGCGGCAATGCCTACAAGCTGCAGAACAGCCGCAAGCTCACCGGCATCGGCCGCATCGAGCGCAACCGCTTCGACCCGAAGTTCACGCTCGCCCCAGGGGAGAGCGCCGATGCGCGCATGGAGCTGAATTTCTTCGTCAACCGCAACGTCATTGTCGGCACCGCTTTCGACCTGGAACTCAGCGTCCGAGAGATCGACCCGCTGCCGGGCCAGCAGTACCGGCTGGGACGCGAGCACGCCCTGAGCTGGCCGGGCCTGCGCCATGGCAGCGGCGGGCAGGCGCCTGCCTTGGCCGCCCCCGCGGTGGCCGGTACGGCACCGGTACCTGCGGACACGGGCGCCCCGGCCGCGGCTCGGCCTCCAGCGGCAGCGGTTGGCGACGCCTGCGGCGGTGCCCCGTACTGCATGGTCAACGGCCCGGTGCTGGCGCGCGTCGTGGGCATGGCCCCGGCGGCACCCAAGGGCAACAACCAGGAGGTGACGGTGCGCATCGCCTTCCAGAACCTGGGCGACGTGCCGATGATCCTGAACTACAAGCAGGGCACCGGCATCATGCTCGACGAGAAGGGCGAGCGCTACATCGTGGATTCGCGCTACCGCGAATCGGTGCAGGGCATGCCGGTCTCCACGCGCGAGCGGGCCAGCTCGCAGTTCACGCTGGCCGCTGGCGAGTCGCGTACGGCCGCCTTCATCTTCCGCCGCTACGTGGGCCGGGTGCCTCCGGGCACGGTGTTCGCGCCGCAGCTGGCGGTGGAGCAGTACCAGCTGCTGCCGTCCAACCAGTTGCAGCTGGTGCGCGAATATGCGCTCGGCTTCGGCGAAGTACCGGGCGGTGGTGCCCTCGGTGGCGCCGCGGCAGACCTGCAGCAACTGGGCAACGCGATCAACGCGCTGGGCGAGCTGTTCAAGAAGCGCGATTGAACGCGCACGCACTCGCCCCTTCTCAGGCCTCGCCGCCTTCGGCCGGCAGGCTTTCCGCGCGCCAGCGCAGCATGCCGCCGGCCAGGTTGGCCACCGCGGGAAAGCCGGCCTGCGTCAGCATCAGCGCGGCACGGGCCGAGCGGGTGCCTGAACGGCACACGGTGACCCACGGGTGATCGCGGTCCAGCGCCGGCAACTGCGCCGCCAGGTCACCCAGCGGCACCAGCTTGGCGCCCGGCAGGTGTCCCAGCGGGCCGCTGAATTCCGCCGGTTCGCGAACGTCGAGCACACGCAGCGCGCTGCGCGTGCCCAATTCATGCAGCGCGGCGGGCTCGATCTCCCACAGCCCGGCAAAGCTCCAGGTCAGGGGCGCCCAGTCGGGTTCCGCTGGCGGCAGCACGTCGCCAGCGGGCCGGCCGCAGCGCAGATTGGCGGGTACGGCCCGGTCCATCTGCTTGGGGTGCGGCAGGCCCAGGTGCTCCATGGTCTGCACGAAGTCGTGGAGGTCGCTGGTGCCGCCGAAGCGCGGGTTCCAGCGCCGCTCCTCGGCCACGCTGGTGGCGCTGATGCCGCGGTAGTCGTGCCCCGGATAGAGCGTGCAGCCCTCCGGCAGGCTGAGCAGCTGTTCATGCACCGAGCGATACAGCCGCGCCGGGTCACCTTGCTGGAAGTCGGTGCGGCCACAGCCGCGGATCAGCAGCGCATCACCGGTGAAGGCCATGCTTTGGTCGTTGAGCACGTAGCTCAGGCAGCCGTCGGTGTGGCCGGGCGTGGCGCGCACGGAGAGCTGGCGGCCGCCGAAGCCGATGCGGTCGCCATGGGCCAGCGGCAGGTCCGCGCCCTGTGCGCCGGACGCCGCGGCCACGCCGATGCGGCAACCCGTGCGCTGCTGCAGCAACCAGGCGCCAGTGACGTGGTCGGCATGCACATGGGTGTCCAGCGTGGCCACGAGACGCAGGCCGAGCTCGCGCAGCAGGGCCAGGTCGCGCCGGGCCTGTTCGAAGACGGGGTCGATCAGCACCGCGTCGCCCGCGTCGGCGAGCAGGTAGGTGTAGGTCGATGAGGTGGGATCGAAGAGCTGGCGAAACAACATGGGGCGGCCCGGCGGTGGTGACTGCGCCCATCCTGCCACCAACCCACCGCATGTGGACGCGTCGTCCACTTCCCTGTGACGGGACCCGCCGGCGTCAAGCTCGACCGGCGGTCAAGCGCCGCCGAGTTCACCCCCGCAGGCACGATCGCGCCCGCGTGACTTGGCCACGTAGAGCTGGGCGTCGGCCTCGCGCACCAATGCAGCCGCGCTGCCCACCACGTCGGCCGGCTTGGCGCAGGCGCCAACGCTGACGGTGACCGTCGAGGCCACCGCCGAGGCCCCGTGCGGGATCGCCGCCGCCGCCATGGCCTGCCGCAGGCCGTTGGCCACATCCAGCGCGCCGGCCAGGTCGGTGTCCGGCAGCAGACAGACGAACTCCTCGCCGCCGTAACGGGCCAGCAGATCCGTCGGCCGCTTGAGCACGGCCTTCAGCGTGGCCGCCACACGCGCCAGGCATTCGTCGCCGGCCAGGTGGCCATAGCGGTCATTGAAGGCCTTGAAGTGGTCGACGTCGATCATCAGCGTCGACAGCGGCGTGCCCTGGCGCACGGCCCGTGACCATTCCGCGACGACACGTTCTTCGAACAGGCGGCGGTTGGCGATGCGCGTGAGGCCGTCGATGTAGACCCATTCGCGCAGCAGGTCCGACTGCGCCTTGAGCGTGAGGTGGGTGCGCACCCGGGCACGCACGACCCGCGGGTTGATGGGCTTGGGGATGAAGTCCACCGCACCCAGGTCCAGGCCGCGTGTCTCGGACTCCTCGTCGCGCTCGGCCGTGACGAAGATCACCGGTATGCCGCTGGTCGACGGGTCGGATCTCAGTCGAGCGCAGACCTCGTAGCCATTCATGCCGGGCATGACCACGTCCAGCAAGACCAGGTCCGGCCGCTGTTCGGCGCAGACCCGCAGCGCCTGCTCACCGCTGGTGGCCATCAGCACCTGATGGTCGTCGGCGAACAGACGGTAGAGCACCTGCACATTGGCCGGCTGGTCGTCCACCACCAGCAGCCGCGGGCGACGTCCGAAGAGGCTGCTCAGCACACTCGCATCACTGCGATCACCACGGGCGGTGTTCACGGGATCGACCGTCATGGGCGCGGGCCGCGGACGGCCTGGAGAAGAGCCTGAGCACCGTCAAAGTCTAGGTCATGCACGGCCCGCTGCAGGCGCTGGCCATGGTCACCCAGGGCCGCAGCGTGACGAGCCACCAGCGGGCCCACCAGGTCCACGGCCTGCATGTCGGCAGCGGCCAGACAGCGCTGCAGGCGTTCGAGATCGGCCGCCAGCTGCGTCGCATCCGATGGGAGGGCACCTGCTGCCGGAACCTCGTGCGTGGGCGGCGACCAGGCCTCGTCCAGCGCGTCCGCCAGGGCACACAACCGGGGCCGGACCGTGGCGATGGCCGCCAGCAGCGGCGTCAGCGCGTCCCCGGGCGCCTGGGTGGCGCCGGCCTCGAGCACGGCGGCCAGGCAGGTCTCCGCCGTCTCGGCGGCCGAAGCCACGGCACCGATGCCCAGCGTCGCGGCCAGCCCCTTCACGCTGTGCACCGCTCGCCGGGCCTCGGCAGCGTCGGTCAGCTGCGGGTGCACCGCGTCCAGCCCTGCATCCACAAAGTCGCGGTAGATCTCGCGGTAGACATCGGCGCGGCCATTGAGCCGTTCCAGCGCAGTCGCCAGGCGAACCCCGGCCGCTTCGGCACGGGCCAGCAGTGCGGCGTCGGCCACGGGCGGCGCCGGCCGCGGTGGCGACGGCACCGACGGTGAGGCGGCGGCAGGTGATGCAGGTGCCAGCGTCGGGTCCGCCGCCACCGGTGCCCAGCCCGTCAGGCGTTGCAGCAAGGCCACCAGCGCCGTCACATCAAAGGGCTTGCCTACGTGGGCGTCCATGCCGGCGGCCAGGCAGGCATCCCGATCCTGGGCCAGCGCATTGGCCGTCAGGCCGATCACGGGCAGGCGAAGCCCCTGCTGGCGCAAGCGGCGCGTGGCTTCGAGGCCATCCATCACCGGCATCTGCAGGTCCATGAGCACGGCGTCGAAGGGGTGGGCCGCCAGCGCTGTCAGCGCCTGTTCGCCGTTGTCGGCAATGTGGACGGTGGCCCCTTCGTCACCCAGCAGTTCGCGCACCACCTGCTGGTTGGTGGCGTTGTCCTCGGCCACCAGCAACCGAAGGCCCGTCAGTCGCTGCCCGACTGCAGCACCGGCGTTCGTCAGGCCCTCGGGCGCATCGGGCAACGCGGGCGCCGTGGCCAGGGGCAGGCTCACGTCGAACCAGAACCGGCTGCCCTGGCCGGGTTCGCTGCGCAGCTGCAGCTGGCCCCCCATCAGTTCAACCAGTCGCTGAGAGATCGCCACACCCAGCCCGGTTCCGCCGTAGCGGCGGGTCGTGGACGCCTCGGCCTGCGTGAAGCCGCTGAAGATGCGCGCCTGGTGCTCGGGCGCGATGCCGATGCCCGTGTCGCGCACGCTGAAGCGCAACCGGGCACGCAGCGCGTCACTGGCCAGCACCCGCACGGCCACCACCACCTCACCCTGTTCGGTGAACTTCAGCGCATTGCCGCCCAGGTTGAGCAGCACCTGCTGCAGGCGCATGCCGTCACCCACCAGCGCAAGCGGCAGGCTAGGGTCGATCTCGAAGCGCAGGTGCACCGTCTTGTTCCCGCGCGCGGCCTCCAGCAGCACCTGCAGGTCGCGCAGCAGCGAGGCCAGGCGGAAGGGCTGCGGGTCGAGTTCCATCTTCCCGGCCTCGACCTTGGAAAAGTCCAGGATGTCGTTGATCAGCGCCAGCAGCGAGCGCGCCGCCCCTTCGGTCTTGGTCGCGTAGTCTGCCTGCCGGGCGTCCAGCGGCGTCCGGCGCAGCAATGTCAGCAGACCGATGATGGCGTTCATCGGCGTGCGGATCTCGTGGCTCATGGTGGCCAGGAACTGGCTCTTGGCCAGGGATGCAGCCTCGGCGTGCTGGCGCGCCAGCACGAGTTCGGTCACGTCGATGCGGAAGCCCACGATGTGACCGTCGGGCAGCCGACGCTCCAGCACACGCAGCGTGCGCCCGTCGACCAGCGGCTGCAGGTGGTCGGCATCGGCGCGCCGATGCAGCGCCATGCGTTCCTCCACCCAATCGTCCAACCGGCCGACCGCTTCGGCAAACCCGCCCCGCTCGGCACCGGCGCGGACCAGGGTCTCGAACGGCACGCCGGGCAGGATGAGGTCGTCGACCTCGGCATAGACCTGGCGGTAGCGTTCGTTGCACAGCACCAGGCGATCCTGAGGGTCGTAGATGGCGAAGGCCTCGTCGATGGTCTCGATGGCGCCCAGCAGCAGGTTGCGCGCGCGTTGCGCTTCCACGTGCGCGGCACGCACCTCGGTGACGTCGGTGTAGGTGCTGACGAAGCCGCCCCCTGGCATCGGCCCACCGTGCACCTCGATGATGGTGCCGTTGGGCCGGGTGCGGTCGAAGTGGTGCGACTCGACGGAGCCCGACGCCTGCCTGACCGCCCGACGCACGGTCTCCTCCGGATCGCCCGGGCCGTACTCGCCCCGTTCGGCGTTGAAGCGGATGAAGGCCTCGTAGCTCGGGGCCGGCAAATCGAACAGGGCGTCCGGGAAGTCGAGCAGGCTGCGGAACTGGCGGTTCGAGGCCTTCAGCAACAGGTCCGGACCGAAGACGCTGACGGCACAGGGCAGGTTCTCGAAGATGGACGCCATGGCTTCGTTGGCCTGGCGCAGTGCCTGCTCCTGGGCATGGCGCTGCGTGACGTCCAGGTGGATGCCAGCCATGCGAAGGGGCTTGCCCTGCGCGTCACGGTGCGAAAGCCTGCCACGGCTCTGCACCCAGATCCAATGGCCAGCCCGATGCCGCATGCGGAACTCGCATTGGTAGTCCTCGGTCCGCCCGGCAGCATGGTCGTCGTGGGCCGACTGGACGCGGCGCAGATCGTCGGGGTGCACGCGCGCCTGGAATCCCCCGGCGTCGCGGGCAAACGATTCGGGTGTGTCACCCAGCATCTGCGCATAGGCCTCGTTGACGACATCCTCGCCCGCGGCGTAGTCGTGTTCCCAGGTGCCGGCCCCGGTGCCGGCCAGGATCGTCGCCAGACGCTCTCGCTGATCCGCGAGGTCGAGCGCCGCCTGCTTGGCCGCCGTGACCTCGAAGCGCACCGAGACGTAGGTCTCCACGCGCCCGTCCGCCCCCAGGAACGGGGCCACGATGCTGTCCACCCAGTAAAGCCGACCATCCTTGGCCCGGTTGCAGATCTCTGCCCGCCAGGACCAGCCGGCCAGCAGGTGCGCCCACATGTCGGCCCAGAACGCGGGCGGGTGGTGGCCGGCGTTGACGATCCGGTGGTCCTGCCCCAGCAGCTCCTCACGCGTGTAGCCGCTGAGGCGGCAGAAGGCATCGTTGACCTCCAGGATGCGCCCGGCCGGGTCGGCGATGGAGACGATGGCATGCTGGCGGATGGTGTCCAGCAGCGCGTCGCGCTCACGAAGGGCCGTGGCGAGCGCCTGCTCGGTCTCGCGTCGGCGCGTGATGTTCGATTCGACGGCGATCCAACCGGTGACGTTGCCCTTGTCGTCCCGCAACGGCTGGATCTCCACGTCGATCCAGTAGTCCGTGCCGTCCTTGCGGCGGTTGCACAGCTCGCCCCGGAAGGGGTGGCCCTCGGCCAGCGTGCGCGCGATGCCCTCGGTGCCGCCAGGGGCATCGGACCGCGCCTGCAGGAGGCGGCCGGGCTCCCGGCCGAGAGACTCTTCCAGCGTGTAGCCGGTGACGCGCGTGAAGGCTTCGTTGACCCAGACGATGCGCCGTTGAGGGTCCAGCAGCAGGACGCCATCACCGGTGGCCCGCGCCACGGCCGCCAGGCGTTCCAGCTCGCTCGTCATGTCGGCCACGCGGCGTTCGGCGCGCCAACGGGCACGGTCACTGCCCATCGACAGGCCAACCAGCAGCAGCGTGATGACGGCGCCGCCACCCGTCGCCAGCCACAGAGGGCTGCGGTCCACGCTGGCCTCGAACGCCGGCGTGCTGTGCACGTCCAGCACAAACCGGCGGTCCAGCACGTCGATCACCAGGTTGCTGCTGTGGTGCGCTACACCAGGGTGCACCGTGCGCGCGACCCCTGAGTCGAAGACATCGGTCTCGCCCCGCAGGGAAAATGCGGCGAAGCCTTGTGCCGCAACCCGGTCGACATCGGCCAGCAGTTCCGCGGCGACGATCGGGGCATACAGCACGCCACGCAACGCGCTGCGCCGCTGCGCCGGCGTGTCCAGCGCGTGGCCAGCGTGGTACATCGGGACGCAGACCAGGAAGCCCGGCGTCCTGCGGTCATCCTGGACCAGCACGATGGGATCGGTCAGGGCTGGCCGGCCGCCGTCGATGGCACGCTCCAAGGCCGCGCGCCGGTTCTTCTCACTGCCGACGTCCAGGCCCAGGGCGCCCAGGTTCTGGGCAGAGGGCTCGATGTGGCGGATCAGGTAGCGGGGCGACGGCGGCGAGGCATTCAGCGTCCGGATCTCGACCCCGTGCCCGTGGTCGGCGCGTGCCCGGTCCAGCCAGGCGTTCAGCTCGACGGGCTGCACCCGCTCGATGAGGCCGAAACCGCGCACACCCTGGAACTCGTGGGGCAGGTCGCGCGCCTGCACATAGGCCACGAAGTCCTGCGCTGTGACCCGGTCGCTGGCCGCATACGTGCCCTTGAGTCCGTTCAGGCCGTAGACCGGCGTCCGGAATCGGCGCGTGATGTCGGCCGCCACCTGGGCCGCCACACGATCGAAGGCCAACTGCGTATCGGCCTCGATGCGCTGCGCCAGCAGCCAGAACGCACCCGCTGTGGCCAGCGCACCCACCACGCCCATGCTGGCGCTGACGAGCCAAGGGCGCGAAGCCAGACTGCGGGCACTCATCGCGGTGCCAGGGCCAAGGGCCGACGCAGAAGCGCCCATGCTCGGGTGTGCATGGGTCGATGATGTCAGGCTCGGGTCCACCAGGATCCACGGTTCTGACCTGCTGCGGGCCTGCAGATCGGGCGATCGCCAACAAGCCCACCCGGCCCGCAGGCTGAACTGCCGTGGCATGACCCCGCAGTTCCGGCGATGCCAGGGTCAGCGTCTGCGCAGAATGTCCGGATGCAACCCTTCCGGACGGCCGAACTTGCCGCCCGCGTGGTCGCCTGGCACAACCGGCACCCGCTGGCACGCCGCATTGCGCCGGCCCAGGTGATGGCCATCGGGGTCGTGAGCCTGCCGTTCGCGCTGCGCGAACCTGCCCCCGACGGCGCCGCGGCCGCGACGCCCGCGCTGACGTCGATCTTCGATGCGCAATGGATGTACGGCGCCGACGAGGCTGCGCTCGCGCACTTCGTGCTCGCCCACGGTGCCTACCCGCTGGACGCTGCAGCGCACTGGCCCTGGCGTCAGGTGGACGCCGATCTCGCACGGGCCCATGCGGCCGATGCCCAGGGCCTGGAGGGCCGCACCGCGCGCCACCTGCTGTCGGCGGTGATCGAGGTGGACGGCCGGCGCAGCCGCGTGCTGGTGGCGCCCGCGGCGCCGCTGAAGCAGGCCACAGTGTTCGGTCGCCGCCTCTTCGACCCGCGACGGGTGGTGGGCGGCATCGGCAGCGGCGCGGTGGCGGCGGGCCTGCTGGCCGGCGGCCTGGCCCTGCTGCTGGCGCCACAGACAGGCGGAGACCAGGCCCTCGTCGCGCAGACCACGGCAACGGCCGCCAGCGGCGTGGTGGCGGCGGCGGGGCATGAACGGCCACAGGACAGCCCGCACGGTGCCCCGCCCGACAACGGACCTGGCGACAACCACGGCCATGCGCCCGACGCCCCGACCGCGGTGGCCCATGCAGCCTCGACGCCGGACCTCGCAGCATCGGCATCGCATGGCGACGTGGTGCCACACCCTGCGGCGTCACAACATGCCGACGCCGAGCCGCAGGCCACGGCCGACACCGCGTCGACGGCCGCCGTCCCGACATCGGTCCACCCCACCGATGTGTCGCCGATGCTGCAGGACGCTGCGGCCGCCGGCCCGCTGGTGCGCATCCGCCCCGCGCTGACCGAAGACGAGCGCCGGCAGGCGCGCCTGCAGGCCGAGGCCTTGCGCCCCTCCCCTGTGGCATCGGCGGCGGCCGCCAACCTGCTCAAGGGCACCGTCTTTGCGCTCGCCACGCCGCCGCTGCGCAGCCGTGACGACGCCCAGGCGCAGCAGGTGCTGCTGCACTCGATGAAAGCCCAGGTGGCCACCCCCGTGCCCACCCAGCTGGACGTGATGGCCGCGGGCAAACGCTGGCGCGTGGTGTGGTGGCCGCATCCCAAGGCCGAGGACGCCGAACGCCTGCGCCTGGAGGCCAGCGCGCGCGGGTTGAAGCTCGAGGTCATCGCGTTCTGACGCCGGCGCCGCGGGCGGCTGCGCGTACAGTGCGCGCATGCTGACGATCAACAAACGCATCCCCGGCGGCCGCGGCCTTGCCGGTGTGCTGCTGAAACGTGCTGCCACGGTGGAACTCGACTGGGACCTCCGCGCCCGCAGCCGCATCGACGCCACCGACAGCCAGGGCCGGCGCCTGGGCATCTTCCTGCCGCGCGGCCAGGTGCTGCGCGGCGGCGACGCGCTGGTGGCCGAGGACGGCTCCCTGGTGCGCGTGCTGGCCGCGCCGCAGCCGGTGCTGGTGGTTCGCCACTGCCCGGCGCATGGCAGCCCCTTCGACCTGCTGCGCGCCGCCTACCACCTGGGCAACCGGCACGTCAGCCTGGAACTGCAGGCCGACCACCTGAAGCTCGAACCCGACCCGGTGCTGGCCGATATGCTGCGCGGCATGCACCTGATCGTCGAAACGGCTGAGGCGGCGTTCGAACCCGAGGCCGGTGCATATGCGGCAGAAGGACACGGGCACGGGCATGCCCATGGCCACGACCATGGCCACGACCATGGCCAAGGCCATGTTCACGGGCCGGGCTGCGATCACGGGCACGACCATGCTGCTGGCCATGTGCACGGTCATGCCCACGAACAGGCGCACGAACAGGCGCACGACGACGCGCATGACCACGACCACGCTCACTCGCACGGTCATTCCCACGGTCACAAGCATGGCCACGGTCACGACCGCTGACACCACCCTGCTGCAGCTGCTTTGGCTGGCCTCGCCGGCGCTGCCTGTGGGCGCCTTCAGCTATTCCGAAGGTTTGGAGACGGCGGTCGAGGAAGGGCGTGTCATCGATGAGGCCAGCGCCGCCGTCTGGCTCACCGACCAGCTGCTGCTGGCCCAGGCCCGCAGCGACCTGGCGGTCACGGCCCAGGCCCATGCCGCCTGGGCTGCACACGATGTCGAACGGCTGACCGCGCTGAACACCTGGGTCCTGACCACGCGCGAGAGCGCCGAATTCCGCCTGCAGACCGAGCAGGCGGGCCGGTCGCTGAGCGACTGGCTGCGCCAGCGTGCGGCGGAAGACGGCGCCGACGACGAACGCGTCGCCACCTTGCGCACGCTGACCCCGGCGCCGAGCTGGCCGGTCGTCTATGCCCTGGCCGCCTGGCGCAGCGGCGCCGATGCGCGCGCCGCCCTGCTGGCCATGGCCTTCGGCTGGGCCGAGAACATGGTGCAGGCGGCGGTGAAGGCCGTGCCGCTGGGCCAGAGCGCGGGCCAGCGCCTGCTGGGCACGCTGGCGGCGCACATGCCCGCGGCGGTGGACGACGCGCTGGCACGCGACGACCACACGCGCCAGGCCTTCACGCCGATGCTGGCCATCGTGTCAGCGCGCCACGAGGCGCAGTACTCGCGGCTGTTCCGCTCTTGAGCCGCAGCCGCATCACCGCATGACCCGCTGCCTGCTCGTCGACGACGACCCCGGCATCCGCAGCCTGCTGCCCGACTACCTGGCGCAGCACGGCATGCAGGTGGAGACGCTGCCCGACGGCGGCAGCCTGCGCCGCCGTCTGCCGGCGCCGGCGGTGGACCTGCTGATCCTGGACCTGATGCTGCCCGACGACGACGGCCTGTCGCTGTGCGGCTGGGCGCGCGAGGTGCAGCCGGCCCTGCCGGTGATCATGCTCACCGCGCAGGGCGACCCGATCTCGCGCGTGCTGGGTCTGGAAATGGGGGCGGACGACTACCTGCCCAAACCCTTTGAACCGCGCGAGCTGGCCGCGCGCATCAAGGCCGTGTTGCGGCGGGGCCGTGGCAACGCTGCCGGGCCCGCAGGCGCCGGCCCCGTGGCCGACGGCAGCGTCTGGCGCTTCGCCGGCTGGACCTTCGACCGCCTGCGCCGGCAGCTGATCGATGGTGAAGGCAGTGTGCTGCCGCTCTCGGCCGCCGAATACCGGCTGCTCAGCGCCTTCTGCGCGCACCCGCGGCGGGCCCTGTCGCGTGAACGCCTGCTGGAACTGACCCGGGCAGCGGGCACCGAGGTCAACGACCGCAGCATCGACCTGGCGGTGTCGCGCCTGCGCGCCAAGCTCGACGCCCGGCCGGACGGCCTGATCCGCACGCTGCGCGGCGAGGGCTACCTGTTCGACACCGAGGTGCGTTGATGGACCCGAGGCGCCAAGGCCCCGTGCACGGCTGGCGCCGGTTCGACACGCTGGCCGTGCGCCTGTTCCTGCTGATGTGGGTGACCTTGATCGCGAGTCACCTGGTCAGCTTCGGCCTCAGCATTCCGCTGAGCCGCTTCTTGGCGGGCGATACGCCGGCGATGGGTCAGGCCCCATTGGCACCACCGCCCGGACCAACTGGCACGATGGGCGGACAGGACGGCGCTTCGAGCCCGCCGCACGGCCCACCGCCGGCGAATCGGCTGATGGGGCCTGGCGTGCGCGCCATGCCGCCGGCCGATCTGCCCGCCACCACGCTGGGCATCGACTACGCGTTGCGCGCGCTCGTCATCGCGCTCGGCGCGGCGCTGGGCGCCGCCTGGGCCGCACGCCCGCTGCGCCGGCTGGCACGGGCCGCCGATGCACTGGACCGCCAGCTGCTGCGCCATGAGCCGTTGACGCGGCTGGACGAGGCCCGCGGCACGGCCGAGGTGCGCGGCACAGCCGCAGTCTTCAACCATATGGGGCAACGTCTGCAGGCCCAGTTCGACGCCCGGGGCCTGCACCTGGCCGCCGTCTCGCACGACCTGCGCACGCCGCTGACGCGCCTGCGCATGCGCCTGGAATCGGCCCCGCCGGCACTGGTCGAGGCAGCCGCCGCCGACATCCACGAAATGGTGGACATGATCGAGTCCACGCTCGAGCTGCTGCGCGAACAGCGCGACGGCCGACCGCCGGCGCGTGTGCACCTGACGGCGCTGCTGGAAGCCTTGACCGACGACCTGGCCGCCGCCGGCCAGACCGGCGTGGACCTTCGCGGCGGCCCGGCACTGCAGGTCAGGGCGCACCCGACGGCGCTGCGCCGTGTGCTGGCCAACCTGATCGGCAACGCCTTGCAGCACGGCGGTGGTGCCCGGGTGCACTGGACCGCGACCGATGAGGGCGGTGCCTGGGTGCATGTGGACGACGATGGCCCCGGCATCCCGCCCGAGCGTCTGTCATCGGCGCAGCAACCCTGGGTGCAGCTGGGGCCTGGCACCGGTGGCCACGGCCTGGGGCTGGCGATCGCCCGCGACCTCGCCGAACGCGACGGCGCCCGCCTGGCGCTGGCCAACCGGCCTGAAGGCGGCTTGCGCGCCAGCCTCTGGCTGCCCACCGACACCATTGTGTCGGCGCCGACACCTGGCGCATGAACGGCGTTGACATCGGCCGGTGATGCTGTGGGCCTGGGCCGCGTGGGCGGCCGACCGCCCCGGGACCCCCGATGAAGACCCCTGCCGACGCGGGCCATGCAGGCCTGACCCAAGACCTCGATCGACTGCTGCAGCAGCAGCGCGCAAGCCGGCGCCGCGCCCTGGGCTGGCTGGCCGCTGGCGGCCTGGGCGCCAGCGGGCTGTGGTTGCCGGGCTGCGGCGGTGGGGGCGACGCAGGCACGGTGTACACCGCGGGCAGCGGTTCGTCGGGGTCCGGCAGCAGCTCGGGTGGCAGTGGCTCAGGCAGTGGCACCGGCACGGGTTCAGGCGGCAGCTCCAGCAGCTGCACGTTGATCCCCGAGGAGACCGCCGGCCCCTACCCCGGTGACGGCAGCAACACCGCGAACGGCAGCGTGGCCAATGCGCTGGCCCTGTCGGGCATCGTGCGCAGCGACATCCGCAGCAGCATCGCCGGCGCCAGCGGCACGGCCGACGGCGTGCCCATGACGGTGACGCTCACCCTGGTCAACACCAATGGCAGCTGCGCCACGCTGGAAGGCTTTGCCATCTACCTCTGGCACTGCGACGCCCTGGGGCGCTACTCCATGTATTCCAGCGGCGCCACCAGCGAGAACTACCTGCGCGGCGTGCAGGAAACCGACGCCAACGGCCAGGTCAGCTTCACCACCATCGTGCCCGGCTGCTACAGCGGCCGCTGGCCGCACATGCACTTCGAGGTCTACCGCAGCCTGACCACGGCCACCAGCTTCAGCAACAAGCTGCGCACCTCGCAGCTGGCGGTGCCCAAGGACGTGTGTGACGCGGTCTACGCGCTCAGCGGCTACACCGGCAGCGCGCGCAACCTGGCGTCGATCAGCCTGTCCAGCGACAACATCTTTGCCGACGACGGGGCCGCCACACAGCTGGCCGAGGTCACGGGCAACAGCACCGACGGCTACGCAGCCACGCTGGAGGTGGGCATCTCAGTCTGAGCACCTGCGCCAGGGGCAGGATGGCGTACAGACAGCGGCCGCGCTTCGGGCATCATCCACCCATGAGCCCTACCCTGCATGCGATCCCCGGCCGCACGAAAAAACTCCCGCCGCTGCGCGTGGGCGTCGGCGGCCCTGTTGGTTCCGGCAAGACCACCCTGCTCGAGATGCTGTGCAAGACCATGCGCGAGCGCTGGGACCTGGTGGTCGTGACCAACGACATCTACACCAAGGAAGACCAGCGCCTGCTCACCGTGGCCGGTGCGCTGGACCCGGCGCGCATCGTCGGCGTGGAGACCGGTGGCTGCCCGCACACCGCGATCCGTGAAGACGCGTCGATCAACCTCGAGGCGGTGGACCGCATGCTCGAGAAGTTTCCCGACGCCGACATCGTCTTCATCGAGAGCGGCGGCGACAACCTGGCCGCCACCTTCAGCCCGGAGCTCAGCGACCTGACGATCTACGTCATCGACGTGGCGGCCGGCGAGAAGATCCCGCGAAAGGGCGGGCCTGGCATCACCAAGAGCGACCTCTTCGTGATCAACAAGACCGACCTGGCGCCGCACGTCGGCGCCGACCTGGCGGTGATGGAGGCCGACACCAAGCGCATGCGGCCCGACCATGCCGGCGAGCAGGCGCGGCGGCCTTTCGTGATGACCAACCTGAAGACGCGCGACGGGCTGGACGCCGTGGTGCGCTTCATCGAGACGCGCGGGCTGCTGCAGGCGGCCTGATCCACAGGAGCGACCCATGGCCCTGGAACTGCCCCGCGACGTGCGCCCCCAGGCCGTGGCATCCATCGAACGCTGGTGCCGCGAGCACCTGGACGAACCGGTGGGTAACGTCACCGCCGGCGGCCTGCTGGCCTTCATGGTCGAGGAGATCGGCCCGCTGATCTACAACCAGGCCGTCACCGACGTGCAGGAACGCCTGCAGGCGCGGCTGGCGGAACTGGACATCGAGGTCCACGAGGACCCGTTCCAGTACTGGCGCCGGCGCGACAAGCCGGCGCGGCGCTGAGGTCCGGAGGCCTCAGGCCGGCTGCCAGCGCGGCTGGCGGTCCTTGTCCACCAGCACCGCGCGCACGCCCTCGATGAAGTCGGGGTGCTGGATCACCGTTTCGGTGAGCGCCAGTTCGTCGTCCAGCGCCTGCGGCAGCGTGTGCCGGGCGCCGCGGGCCAGGAGCGCCAGGCTGGTGTGCATGGCGTAGGGCGACATGCTGCGCAGCGTGGCCAGCAGCGTGGCGGCGTCGCCGTCGTTCTCGGCGGCTGCGGCCAGGTGAGCGCCGATGGCGGCGAGGTCGGCGCCTTCGAACCATTGCCCGCGGCGCTCGAAGCGGGCGCGGATGTCGGCATCGTCCACCGGCCTGGCAAAGCGGTCGATCACCGTCTGCACCGGTGCCCCATCCTCCGCCAGCGCGGTGAACAGCGCCGCCTGGTCGGCACTGTCCAGCCGCTGCGAGCCCAGGCCCAGCACCGTGGCCTCGTCGCCGTTCAGGCGCGTGCCGGTCAGCCCCACCCAGCGGCCGGCGTTCATCGGCAGGCGCGGCAAGAAGTAGCTGCCACCCACGTCGGGGAAGAAGCCGATGGCGGTTTCCGGCATCGCCAGCACGCTGCGTTCGGTCACCAGCCGGTGGCGGCCATGCACCGACAGGCCCAGGCCGCCGCCCATGACGATGCCGTCCATCCAGGCCACATAGGGCTTGGGACACGTGGCGATGGCCAGGTTCAGCGCGTACTCCTCGCGGAAGAAGCTCATGGCCTCGTCGATGCGGCGCTCGAGGCTGAGTTCTCGGATGCGGCGCATGTCACCGCCGGCGCAGAAGGCGCGCGGCGTGCTGGCGTGCACCACGATCACCTGCACCGCCGGGTCGGCCAAGTGGGTGTCCAGCGCCGCTTGCAGACCACGGATCATCGGCAGCGTCAGCGCATTCAGCGCCTGCGGCCGGTTCAGCACGATGAAACCGGCGCGGCCCTGGCGGTGGTGGGTGATGTCGGCGGTGGCGTCGGTCATGGCGGTCAGAGCGGTCAAAGCGGATCGGTGCACGGGAAAGGCGGGGATGGTAGCCGCGGCGGTGGCGCCGCTTTGCAATCCGGCAACAGGCGCAAGGCAGCATGCTCGCCCATGTCCGGGCCTTCCGTCGCCGCCACTGCTGCCGCCGCCATGCCGATGGCAGGCACATCCTCCGGCGGCTCCGCCGCATGGGACGCTCGCCGCCGGCATCCCGGCGCCCTGCTGGCGGCCCTGGTGGTGACCTTGGGCGTGCCACTGCTGCTGGTTTCGCCGGCGCGGCAGGCGACGCCGCACGTGAGCACGCCCGCGCCAACCTGGCTGCGGCTGCTGCCCTTGCCCGACGAACGACCATCGGCCCGCCAAGCGCCAAGCCCGACGGTGGCCGCGGCCCAGCCACCGGTGCGGATGCGGCCCGTCCGCCCCTTGGCGCCGCTGACCTCATCAGCCGCAGCGTCTCCAACACCCCGGCCGGCGCCGCACGATCCGCAACCGATCACGGTGACCAGCCCGCAAGTGTTGGCCGCCCCGGCCCCGTCGGCCAGCGCCCCGCCCCGACCGCTGCGCCTGGGTGACGACGTGATGCGCCAGGCGGCGCGCGACAGCATCGCCGAGACCCGGCGCCTCGCGGCCGAAGCCGGCCTGCCCGCGGAACGCGACCGCTCCAGCGACGAACGCCTGGCCGGTGCCGTGGAACAGGCCGTCAAACCCGACTGCCTGGCCTCGAACGCCGGCGGCAGTCTGCTGTCGATCCCCCTCATTGCGCTGCAGGCCCTGCGCCAGAAGTGCAATTAGGGCCTGTTAACACAACCGCAAGCCGTCAGCGATCAGTGCGAAGCTGATGAAGGCGATGAACATGACGTCGAGCTTCTCGAAGCGGGAGAAGATGCGGCGATAGCCCTTGAGCCTGCGGAACAGGCGCTCGACCTCATTGCGGCGCCTGTACATCGCGCGGTCGTACTCCCAGGGCTCAATCCGCGTGCTCATCGGCGGTACGACCGGGATGAAGCCCAAATCGAGCGCGAGCTGCCGAGTCTCGTTGCCTTCGTAGGCGCGGTCCATGATCAGGTGAAGCGGGCGGTTCGGCGGCCCCAGGCGCTTGAGCAGTTCCCGGCCTTCGGGGGCGTCGTGCGCCTGGCCGGGAGACAACGAGAAAGTTATGGCCGTGCGCGCGTCCGCGGCGACGAGGTGGATCTTGGTGTTCCAACCGCCACGGGACTTGCCGATAGCCTGCGGACCGTTTTTTTTCGAGCGCCAGTCCCGTCCGGATGCACCTTGATACTGGTGCTGTCGAGCGAAACCGCTTCGATCTTGATCTGTACGACCTGAGCACGCTGCAACTGTTCGAAGGCCCTGTCGAGCACGCCGGACTTGGCCCAGCGGCTCATGCGCGTGTAGATCGTGTGCCAGTTGCCGAACCGCTTGGGTAGACCGCGCCACTTACAGCCGTGCTCGGCCACGTACAAGATCGCGTTGAGCACCTGCAGATTCGACAGGCTGACATTGCCTCGCTGCCGCGGCAAGCAGTGTTCGATCTGGGCAAATTGCGCTGCAGTGATCTCCATCGACGCAGTGTCAATGCAGAACCACCGCCGCGCAATTAGTGTTAACAGTCCCTAGTCGACATCGGTCGGGCTATGCTTGGTCCGGCATGGACCTGTACCTGATCGTCGGCAATCCGAACACCCGCAAGTCCTCGGTGATGCGCAGCCTCACCGGCTGCTTCAACCGCAGCCTGCGCGACATCCAGCCCAGCGACGGGCGTGCGCCGATCCGCCTGTACGTGCGCGTGGGCGCGCTGCAGGAAACGCGCTGCAGTGCCGAGGAACTGGCCGCCGAAGCGCGACGCCAGCATGCGAACGCGGTGCTCTGCGGGCTGTGGCCGCAGTCGCACCCGCACGAACCGCAGCGCTGGCCCGATGCCGCCACCTACCTGGCCGCCTTCGACGCCCTGGGCTTCCGCCGCCGCGCCATCGCCGTGCTGGGCCAGAACGGTGCCGGCCTGCGCGGGCCAAAGGTGATGGCCTTTCCGCTGGCGCCCCGGCAACCGCTCAATGTCACGGCGCAGGGCGTGCGCCAGTTCTTCGGATGGGTCTGAACATGGTCAAGCCCTTGGTCGCCGCCGTGACCATGGCCGCTGCCGCCGTTGGTGCGGCCGACAGCGCATCGGCCGCCACGCTGGACGTGCGCGCACTGTGGGACTTCGACCGGCCCGACGTCAGCGAGCAGCGCTTCCGCGACCGCCTGGCCACGGCCACGCCCGACGAGGCGCTGATCCTGCAGACGCAGATCGCGCGCACGTTCGGCCTGCGTGAACGGCTGGACGATTCGCGCGCGCTGCTGCAGTCGCTGCGCCCGCAGCTCGCCAGCGCGTCGGCCGAGGCCCGCGTGCGCTGGTATCTGGAATGGGGTCGCACCTGGGCCTCGGCGGTGCACGACAGCGACAAGCTGCCGGATGCCGACCGCGAGACAGCGCGCAGCGCCTTTCGCACCGCGGCCGACGCCGCGCGTGCCGCGGGGCTGGATGCGCTGGCGGTGGATGCGCTGCACATGCTGCCCTTCACGACCCGGTCCACGCCGGCCGACCTGCTACAGGACCTGGCCTGGAACCAGGAAGCGCTGGCCATGGCGCTGGCCTCGCCCCAGCCTGATGCGCGGCGATGGGAGGCCAGCCTGCGCAACAACCTGGGCATCACGCTCAACAAGCTGGGCCGCCACGACGAAGCGCTGGTGATGCTGCAGCAGGCGCTGGCCGCACTGCAGCAGCAGGCGGCGCCTATCGGCCGCCAGCGCATCGGCCACTGGATGGTGGCCAACACCCTGCGCCGCCTGGGCCGCATCGACGAAGCGCTGGCGATCCAGCAGCGGTTGGAAGTTGAAAACGCCGCCGACGGCACGCCCGACGCCTATGTGTTCGAGGAACTGGCTCTGCTGCACCGGGCGCGCGGCGAGACGGCCCAGGCCGATGCCTATGCGGCACGTGCGAAGATGCGCTGACCTCTTGAGGAGATCACCATGTCCGGCCTCGCCACCTTTCTGCTCTGGTGCCTGCTGTTCGTGCTGTGCTGGCCGCTGGCCTTGCTGGCCCTGGTGCTCTGGCCGCTGGTGTGGCTACTGACGTTGCCGCTGCGGCTGCTGGGCATCGCCGTGGGGGCAGTGTTTGCGCTGCTGCGCGCCATGCTCTTCCTGCCGGCGCGCCTGCTCGGGGCGCGATGACGGCACCGGTGCTGACCTGGCCGCCGGCGGCCGATGAATCCCAGCGGGGTCTGGTCACGGTGGTGCACCGGGTGCAGATCGACGTGCCACCCGCAGCCGTGTGGCGCTACGTGGCCGATGCCGCCCACTGGCCGGCCTGGCAACCCGACACGCTGAAGGTGGAACCACTGCCGCCAGGCCCGCAGGCGGCGGGCAGCGTCATCGTCCAGCTGGCGGCGGTGGGCGCCGGCAGCGAAGCGGTCCGCTGGCAGGTGATGGCGGCCGAGCCCGGGCGGTTGTGGGTGGCCTTGGGGGAATCAAACCGACACTGGCAGCGCCAGGTGCTGGAACTGCAGCCGCTCGGCACGGCAGCGACGCGGCTGACGCGCACGCTCAGCGGTTGCAGCCGCTCGCCGCTGGCGCGTTGGGCCGACCGCTGGACCCTGCCCCGGGCCTGGTCCCGTCCGGCGCAGGACGCCGTGGCCGCACTGAAGCTCAAGCTCGAATCGGCCCACGCCCCGCCGGAGGTGGCACCACCGCCAGTGCCGCGCTGGCGCGCAGAACGCTGAGGCGGTGGAAGCCGTGCCGGGTCAGCGCGGCCGCGTCGCCAGCCAGATGCTGGGCAGGATCAGCGCCGCGCCCACGGCATGGTGCCAGCCCGGCCGCTCGCCCAGCACCAGCCAGCCCGCGATGCCGCCGTACACCGGCGCCAGGTAGAGCAGCAGCGCGCTCTTGGCCGCACCCAGCTCGCGCTGCAGCACCGAATAGGCGGTGTAGCTCAGCACGCCGGGCAGCAGCGCCGCCAGGGCCATCAGGCCGAGCGCCTTGGCGCCCAGCGGCGGCACCGGGGACCACAGCGCCTCGGCCACGGTGAAGGGCAGCAGCACCAGCAGCCCGCCAGCGACGATGGCGGCCAGGCGTGCGGCGGGGCTCAGCACGCTGGGCCAGCGGCGCAGCAGCACCGAGTAGGCCACCCAGGAGACGGCCGCGCCGACGATCCAGCCATCACCGGCGTTGAAGCGCAGCGCCAGCAGGTTCGCCACGTCGCCCTTGGCGATGATGTAGACCACGCCGGCGAGCGCGAAGACCACCGCCACGCCCTGCGCACGGCTCATGCCTTCATGCAGCAGCTTCGTGCCGGCCACGGCGATGGCCACCGGCGTGGCGGCGTAGATCAGCGCCATGTTGGCCGCCGTGGTGCCCTGCCCGCCCAGGTAGACCCAGGCGCCGCAGATCCACATGCCGGTGGCGCCCAGCACCAGCAGCTGCTTCCACTCTTGATGCCAGGGCAGGCCGCGGGTGAACAGTTCGCGCCAGACGAAAGGCGCCATCAGCGCCAGGGCCAGCGCCCAGCGGCCGAAGGCCAGCGCATGCGGCGCCACCACACCGTCGGCCAGGCGGGCGATGATGTAGTTGGACGACCACAGTGCTGGCACGATCCACAGCAAGACCATGGCCCGGCGCTGGCGGCCCGCCATGACGGCGGCATCGGTCACGGGCAGCGGTCGGTCAGGCCGAGAAGGCCATGACGTCGCCCATGCGCACCGGGCCACCCGGCTGCCAGCCGGGGTCGAAACCCAGCGGCGCCGGCAGCAGCAGCACCACGGTGGAACCGAGCAGGAAGCGCCCCATTTCGTCGCCCTGGCGCAGCACGTGCTGCCCGGGCTCGTAGGCCCATTCGCGCACCGTGCCCGGCCGCGGCGGGTTGACCACGCCATGCCACACGGTGGCCATGCTGCCGACGATGGTGGCCCCCACCAGCACCAGCACCCAGGGGCCGCGCGGCGAGTCGAACACGCAGACCACGCGCTCGTTGCGGGCGAACAGGCCGGGTACCCCACGCGCGGTGGTGGGGTTGACCGAGAACAGCGCGCCGGGCACGTGGATCATGCGGCGCAGCACGCCGTCAGCCGGCATGTGGATGCGGTGGTAGTCCTTGGGGCTCAGGTACAGGGTGGCGAAGTGCGCGTCGCGGAACTGCGCCGCCAGGTCGGCATCGCCACCCACCAGTGCCGTGGCACTGTAGTGGTGGCCCTTGGCCTGGAAGATCTGGCCGTTGTCCACATGCCCGAACTGGCTGATGGCGCCGTCCACCGGGCAGATCCAGTCGGCCTTGGCCAGCGGGCGTGCGCCGGGCTTGAGCGCGCGCGTGAAGAAGGCGTTGAACGTGGAGTAGGCAGCGGGGTCGGGGTCGGCCGCCTCGGCCATGTTCACGCCATAGCGATCAATGAAGCGGCGGATCAGCGCGGTGGTGGTGCCGCCGGCCTCGGCGTTGGCCAGGCGGCCGGCCACCGAGGTGAGCGCCTGCTTGGGCAGCAGGTACTGCGGCAGGACCTTGAGCGTGTCGGACATCAGGAGCGGATCAGCAGGTCAGCGGATGGGCGCGATGCTGCGCAGCGCACGCACCGCGCCTTCGCCGATGGCGGCCCCGAAGCGCTTGGCAAACCGCTCGGCCAGGTTGTCGTGCGGTGTGTAGTCGATGATTTCCGGCGCGCCGACCACCTCACGGGCCACATGGTCGAGGTTGCCCAGCTTGTCCACCAGGCCCAGCTTGACGGCCTCCTCGCCGTTCCAGAACAGGCCGCTGAAGGTCTGCGGTGTCTCCTTCAGCCGCGCGCCGCGGCCCTGCTTGACGACGTCGATGAACTGCTGGTGGATCTGGTCGAGCATGGCCTTGGCGTAGCCGGTCTGCACCGGGTCGGCGGGCGAGAACGGGTCGAGCATGCCCTTGTTGTCACCCGCGGTGAGCAGGCGGCGCTCGACGCCGAGCTTCTCCATCGTGCCCACGAATCCGAAGCCGTCCATCAGCACGCCGATGCTGCCGACGATGCTGGCCTTGTCGGCATAGATCTCGTCGGCGGCCACGGCGATGTAGTACGCGCCGCTGGCGGCCGCCTCCTCGACCACGGCGTAGACCTTCTTGCCGTGCAGGGCCTTCAGGCGGCGGATCTCGTCGTTGACGATGCCGGCCTGCACCGGGCTGCCGCCGGGTGAGTTGATGCGCAGCACGATGGCCTTGGCGCCGTCGTCCTCGAAGGCGTCGGTCAGGGCCGCCACCAGGCGTTCGGCGCTGGCCTCGGTGTCGGCGGCGATCTCGCCCTGCACCTCCACCAGGGCCGTGTGCGGCATGCTCGGCGCCACCACGGGGCCGGCGCGCTGGAACAGCACCCAGACGATGATGATCACCAGCGCCAGCCAGGCCAGGCGGAAGAAGATGCGCCAATTGCGTTCGCTGCGGCGTTCGCTGATGAGTTCGCGCACCGCGCGTTCGAGCGCCGATTCGGCGGCGCCGGGGCGGCCGAAGCCGGTTTCAGGGTTGTCCATGGGACTCTCCGGGAGGGGCCTCTTCGTCGAATGCGACGGGGCGGATGTCATCGGTGGGTTGCCACCAGACCTGGCCGTCCTGCTCGTGGCAGGCCACCGGCGTGAGCTTGCCGCGGCCGCAGGGGCCGCCGACACACTGGCCGTTGGCCGGGTCGTAGTGCGCGCCGTGGATGGAACACAGGATCCAGCGGCGGTCCATGTCCAGGAACTCGCCTTCCTGCCAGTCCATCTCGGTGGGCACGTGCACGCAGCGGTTCAGGTAGCCGACCACGCGGCCGTCGATGCGCAGCGCAAAGGCGCGCGCCGGGCGGCCCCATTGCGTCACGTCCCAGACGACGGCCTTGCCGCGCTCTTCGAGCGCGTCGGACGCACAGACCGGTTGCAGCTCAGGCATGGGCCAGCAGCCAATCCTGCAGTTTGGCGGTGGAATGCAGCACGGCCAGCGGGCCCAGCGCGTGGAACGCATCGGGCTCGTGCGCGCCGTAACTCACGCCCAGGCTGGCGGTGCCGGCGTTGGCCGCCAGCTGCAGGTCGTGCGTGGTGTCGCCGATCATCAACGTGCGCTCGGGCGCCGCACCGAACTCGGCCATCAACTGCTCCAGCATCATCGGGTGCGGCTTGCTGGCGGTCTCGTCGGCGGTGCGCGTGGCGTCGAACATCGCGTGCAGGCTGCTGTGGGCCAGGGCCTCGTCCAGGCCGGCGCGGCTCTTGCCGGTGGCCACGGCCAGCCAGTGGTTGCGGGCCTTCAGCGCCTGCAGCATGTCCAGCGTGCCGGGAAACAGCACCAGCTCGTGCTGCTTGGCGAAGTAGTGGTGGCGGTAGCGGCGACCGAGCTCGGGGTAGCGCTCGGCCGGCAGGCCCGGCACCACATGCTGCAGCGCGTCGTGCAGGCCCAGGCCGATGACGTAGGCCGCGCGCTGGTCGTCGGGCACCGGCAGGCCCAGGTCGCGGCAGGCGCCCTGGATGCACTGCACGATCAGGCCGGTGCTGTCGAACAGCGTGCCGTCCCAGTCGAAGACGATGAGGTCGAAGCGGCGCGGCACGGTGGCGGTCAAGTGGGCTCCAGCAAAGCCCGCCATTCTGCCGGCAGCGGGCTGTCCAGTTCGACGCGATGGCCATCGGCCGGGTGGTCGAAGGCCAGGTGGCGGGCGTGCAGCGCCATGCGCGCGAAGCCGCGCTCTCTCGCGAAGGCCTTGTTGCGCGCGAAGTCGCCGTACTTGGGGTCGCCGACGATGGGGTGGCCGTGGTGCGCCAGGTGCACGCGGATCTGGTGCGTGCGCCCGGTCTTGATGGTCACGTCCAGCAGGCTCAGGCCGGGCGCCGCCTGCTGCACCCTGACCAGCGAGATGGAACGCCGCGCCTGCTCATGTGCCACCACCTTCACGTGCCGCTCGCCGGCCGCGTCCAGGGTCTTCAGCAGCGGCAGGTCGATGACCTTCAGGTTCTTCGGCCAGGCACCGAAGACCAGCGCCGCGTAGACCTTGTGCGTGTCGCGCTCGCGGAACTGGTCCTGCAACCGGGTCAGCGCGCTGCGCTTCTTGGCCAGCAGCAGGAGCCCGGAGGTCTCCTTGTCCAGCCGGTGCACCAGTTCCAGGAAGCGGGCCTCCGGCCTTGCCCGGCGCAATTGCTCGATGACGCCGAAACTCACGCCGCTGCCGCCGTGCACGGCCACGCCGGCAGGCTTGTCCACGACCAGCAGGTGTTCGTCCTCGAACAGCACCGGGAACTCCCGGGCCGGCACCGCGGCCTCGGCGCCGGCAGGGGCGGCGGCCACGCGCACCGGCGGCACGCGCACCACGTCGCCCAGCACCACCCGGGTGTCGGCCTGGGCCCGGCCCTTGTTCACCCGCACCTCGCCGGAACGGATGACGCGGTACACATGCGTCTTGGGCACGCCCTTGAGCAGCCGGAGCAGGAAATTGTCCAGCCGCTGACCGTCGGCGCCCTCGTCCACCGTCACTTCGCGCACGGCCGGCGGGGCGGCAGAACGGGCGGTTTTGGAACCTGTGGCCGCGATGGATTTGGACCCTATAATCCGCGACTCCACGTTCGTGCGGTAAGTGCTTGATTTGCCGGAGTTTACCCGGCCCCCAGCACCAGCAGTTCGAGCGTGGCGCACCGGGTGGCGCGTGCAAGCGCACCGCCCGGCCCCAGAAGATGCAACACCCCGGGCCCGCGGCGCTGGCCGTCCTGCTGCAAACAACCATGGCAGGCGGCGGCGCGCGGCGCGGGGTGGCAGAGAACTGAAGCCAGAACGCCCGCTCGCCGTCCGGCCCCGTGCCGCCGGCAGCACCGAAAACACCAGGGTCACAGACGATGTGCCGGCCTCGGCCGGACCCGCCGCGCTGTGATCCGCGTCGCCCAGACGCCCGATGCCCACCCCGCCATCCTCCACCTGCCGCCACGGCCAGCCCCGGACACGATCCGCCGGGCCCGCCTGCCCCGGTCTGGGTGGCGGCCGGGTGCGCCACGGCGCCGGCACGCACGCGCCAACGCCGCTGTCCTGATCCCGCGCCACCCCGGCGCACACCAGGCAGCGGTCCAGGGCATTTCGCCAGGGTGGTCGCTTCGCTTCTCGTGCATCGGTGAGTCGTGCATGGCGCCTGAAAAGCGCCGATCAGGAGACCCGATGAAGAGAATGCTCATCAACGCCACGCAGCCGGAAGAGCGGCGCCTGGCGATCGTCGACGGCCAGAAGCTGCTCGATTTCGAGACCGAGCTCGAAGGCCGCGAACAGCGCAAGGGCAACATCTACAAGGCCGTCATCACGCGCGTGGAGCCGTCGCTGGAGGCCTGCTTCGTCGATTACGGCGAGGACCGCCACGGCTTCCTGCCGTTCAAGGAGATCAGCAAGGTCTTCTTCCGCGACGGCGTGGACGCCAAGAACGCGCGCATCCAGGACGCCGTCAAGGAAGGCGACAGCCTGCTGGTGCAGGTGGAGAAGGAAGAGCGCGGCAACAAGGGCGCGGCGCTGACCACCTTCGTCAGCCTGGCCGGCCGCTACCTGGTGCTGATGCCCAACAACCCGCGCGGCGGCGGCGTCAGCCGGCGCATCGAGGGCGAGCAGCGCGAGGAACTCAAGGAAGCGCTGGATCAGCTGGAGTACCCCAAGGGCATGAGCCTGATCGCGCGCACCGCCGGCATCGGCCGCAGCGCGGCGGAACTCCAGTGGGACCTGAACTACATGCTCAAGCTCTGGGACGCCATCGACGGCGCCTCCAAGGCGGGCAAGGGCGCCTTCCTGATCTACCAGGAGAGTTCGCTGGTCATCCGCGCGATCCGCGACTACTTCACCGCCGACATCGGCGAGATCCTGATCGACACCGACGACATCTACGATCAGGCCAGCCAGTTCATGAACCATGTGATGCCGGAGACGGCGTCCAAGGTCAAGCGCTACCGCGACGACGCGCCGCTGTTCAGCCGCTTCCAGATCGAGCACCAGATCGAGACCGCGTTCAGCCGCACGGTGAACCTGCCCAGCGGCGGTGCCATCGTGATCGACCACACCGAGGCCCTGGTGTCGGTGGACGTGAACTCGGCGCGTGCCACGCGCGGCACCGACATCGAGGAAACCGCCACCCGCACCAACCTGGAGGCCGCCGATGAAGTGGCACGCCAGATGCGGCTGCGCGACCTGGGCGGCCTGATCGTCGTCGACTTCATCGACATGGAGGAGAGCAAGAACCGTCGCGAGGTGGAACAGCGCCTGCGTGACGCGCTGCGCAACGACCGTGCCCGCGTGCAGTTCAGCTCGATCAGCAAGTTCGGGCTGCTGGAGATGAGCCGTCAGCGCCTGCGCCCGGCGCTCAGCGAAGGCAGCCACATCACCTGCCCGCGCTGCAACGGCACCGGCCACATCCGCGACACCGAGAGCTCCGCGCTGCAGATCCTGCGCATGGTGCAGGAGGAGTCGATGAAGGAGAACACCGCCGCCGTGCACGTGCAAGTACCGGTGGAGGTGACCAGCTTCCTGCTCAACGAGAAGCGCAGCGAAATCACCAAGATCGAGCTCAAGCAACGCGTGACCGTGCTGCTGGTGCCCAACAAGCACCTGGAGACGCCGAACTACCGGTTGGAGCGCCTGCGCCACGACGACCCGCGGCTGGACAGCTTCCGCGCCAGCTACACGATGATCGAGGAGCCGGACGAGGAAGTCGGCATCACCCGCCGCGGCGACGCCGCCGGCAAGAACAAGCAGAGCCCGGTGATCAAGGGCATCGTGCCCGACCAGCCGGCGCCGCCCGCGCCGGTGCCGGCACCGGCCCCGGTGGCGGCCGCCCCGGTGGTCGCGCCCGCGCCGGCCCCGGTGCCCGTGGCCGCGCCTGCGGTGGAAGCCGGCAGTGGCTTCTTCGGCTGGGTGAAGAAGCTCTTCGGCGGCGCACCTGAAGCGGCGCCTGCGCCTGCGCCAGTGGCCGCCGCGCCGGTGGCCGCCCCGGCGGCCGAGGGCCGCAAGGAAGGCCGCGGCGACGACCGGCGCCGTGGCGGTCGAGGTGGCCGCGACGGCCGCGATGGCCGCAAGGGTGAAGGCCGCGACGGCAAGGACGGCCGTGACGGTCGTGAGAACCGTGAAGCGCGCGGCGAGCGCAGCGAACGTGGCGAGCGCAACGGTGAGCGCCAGGCGGAGCGCAACGGCGAGCGGGGTGCGGATCGTTCGGGCGACCGTCCGCCGCGCGGCGAAGGCCGCCGTGGTGGTCGCGGCGAGCGCAGCGCCACGCCCGAGGCCGCCGTGGCAGAGCTCAACACCGACACCGCGCAGACCGCACTGCCCTTGGTCGGCGAGGTCACGGGTGCGCCAGCCGACGCGGCCGAAGGTGCAAGCGGTGAAGGCAATCGCCGGCGCCGCCGGCGTGGTGGGCGCGGTCGTGGCGAGCGTGCCGAAGGCGGTGCCGACACGACGGCTGGCGAGGACACGCTCAACGCCAGCGACGAGGCGACTGGTGAAGGCGCCGCGCCGGTGGATGCCGGCCAGGCCGAAGTCGCCGCTGAATCGGCCGTGACGCCGTCCGAAGCTGGCGAAGCCACCGAGGGCAACGAGGAACGCCGCGAAGGGGGTCGCCGTCGCGGCCGGGGGCGCGACCGCTACCGCCGTGAGTCGCGTGAGGGTGGCAGCGAAGGCGAAGGCACCGACCAAGGTGCGGCTGCCGACGCACCAGCCGCTGAAGCCGCTGACACCGAAGCCGCCACTGCACCAGCCTTCGTGGACACGGTGCCCGTGGCCGACGCCGAGGTGCCGGCCGTTGCCGCAAAGGTCGAAGCCGCCGTCGAAACCCTGGCCATGCCGCCCGTCGAGGCCGAAGCGCCGGTGGCCGCTGCGGAGCCCGCAGCCGAGCCGGCCGCTGCACCGGTGGCGGCTGCGGCCGCGCCCTACGTGCTGCCGGCGGCGGCGCTGAGCGCGATGGCCGACGCCGCCGGCCTGCAGTGGGTGGCGTCCGACGCCGACAAGGTGGCGGCGGCGCAGGCGGCCATTGCCGCCGAGCCGAAGCCCATCCACGTGCCGCGCGAGCCCAAGCCGGTGGTTGTGGCCGACGAAGGCCCGCTGGTGCTGGTGGAGACCAAGAAGGACCTGTCGCAGATGAAGCTGCCGTTCGAGCAACAGCAGCAGCCGCCGGCCGCCTGAGGCCGTGCCATCGGATGACCGGCCTCCAGCGAGGCAGGTCCTGAATCAAGCCCTCGCCGGACATCCGGCGGGGGCTTTCTTGTATCGGACACCCTGCGAACCCTGGCCACCGCGATGTCCTTGCCCCACAGCCATCACGATCGCGAACCGGAAGCGGACACGCCGCAGTTCCGCCCGTCGTTCCATTTCACGCCTGCTGCGCACTGGATGAACGACCCCAACGGGATGGTGCATCACCGCGGCGTCTGGCACCTGTTCTTCCAGTACCACCCGCACAGCGCAGTCTGGGGGCCCATGCACTGGGGCCATGCCACCAGCACCGACCTGCTGCACTGGCAGGAACAGCCCATTGCCCTGCGGCCCGACGCGCTGGGCATGATCTTCTCTGGCAGCGCCGTGGTCGACGTCGACGACACCGCGGGCTTTGCGCGCGCTGCCGGCGTGCAGGCCGTGCCGCTGGTGGCCGTGTTCACCCACCATGGTGAACGCCAGAACCCCGACGACATCACCCACGAGAAGCAGAGCCTGGCCTGCAGCCTGGACGACGGCCTGACCTGGACGCCCTACGCCGGCAACCCCGTGCTGCGCAACCCGGGCGCGCTCGACTTCCGCGACCCCAAGGTGCGCTGGCTGCCGGACCGCGAGCACTGGCTGATGGTGCTGGCCGTGGGCGACCACGTGGCCTTCTACAGTTCGCCCGACCTGAAGGACTGGACACACGAAAGCGACTTCGGCACGGGCCAGGGCGCCCACGACGGCGTGTGGGAGTGCCCCGACCTGTTTCCACTGCAGTGCGTGGGCCGGACGCACTGGGTGCTGCTGGTCAGCCTGGTGCAGGGTGGCCCCAACGGGGGATCGGCCACGCAGTACTTCGTCGGCGACTTCGACGGCCATCGTTTCACGGCGCCGCCCGGGCCGACACGCTGGCTGGACCACGGCCCGGACAACTATGCCGGCGTGACCTGGTCCAACGCCCCCGGCGGTCGCACGGTGTTCATGGGCTGGATGAGCAACTGGACCTATGCCCGGCAGGTGCCCACGTCGCCATGGCGCAGCGCGATGACGCTGCCGCGCGAACTGCAGCTTCGCCGCGTCGAAGACCAGTGGTGGGTGGCGAGTCTGCCCGCGGCGGAGGTGCAGGCGGCCGAAGGCCCTGCGGTCACGATCGACGTGAACCAGCCGCGCAACGCAGCGATCGACGCGGCCCTCACCGACGCGCTGCGCCAGACGGGCGGCCGACTGGCGCTGCACCTGCAGGCGCGGCAGGCGGATGGCTTCGAGCTGACGCTGGGCAATGAGGCCGGCGACCAGCTTCGTCTGGGCTTCGCCGCCGACGAGCACCGATTCTTCATCGACCGACGCCAAGCGGGCCAGGTGGAGTTTCAACCGGCGTTCGCCGGCCGGCATGGCGCGCCCCGCGTCGCCACCACCCCGGGCCTGGACCTGACGATCTACCTCGATGCCTGCTCGGTCGAACTGTTTGCCGATGGTGGCCTGTGTGCGCTGACCAGCCTGGTCTTCCCGCGCGCCCCCTGGGCGACGATGCAGTTCGAGGCGGGCGATGGCCTGGTGCTCGACCACCTGGCGGTGCACGCCATGCCGGCTCCGGCATCGGAGCCATGCGCCGAGACCGCTGACTGACGTCCTGCGGCCGGCTCGGTTCGGCCGGCGTGGTCAGTCGGGCACGCCCAGCGCCCGCGCCAGCGCCCGCCGGCGATTGGCCCAGGCGCGGTTGCCCACCTGTGAACACACGGCCTTGACCACCGCGTCGAGGCCGGCCCGGCGCATGGTGGCCAGCGAATCGAAGCCGGCAGCCTCCAGGCGGTCGACCACCTTGGGCCCGATCTGCGGCAGGCGCAGCAGGCAGGCGCGATCGACGGCGTCGAAGCGCACCTGGAAGGCACCGGGTTCAGCGGACATGCGCGGCCTCCACAGCTTCCTCGGCCACGGTGTGCACACGCTGGTGCAGGTCCACGTCCAGGCGCAGCGCCGTGCCATCGAGGCACCAGCGCATCGACAGCCGGCCGGCGGCTGTCGGCAGCAGTTCGAAGCGGCCGCCGAAGGCCGGGTGCGTGTTGCGCAGCCGGATCAGGTCGCACAGCGCCTGCACCACCGGCCGCTGCAACGCCTGCGTGATCTCGTCCGGCGTGTAGTGGTGGCGGTTGATGTCGCGGCCGACACCGCTGCGCGCCAGCAGGGCCATGTCGTTCTCGCCGGCCAGCAGGCCCACGTAGTAGACCTGCGGCACGCCGGGCAGGAAGAACTGGATCGCGCGCGCCGCCAGGTAGGCGCCGTCGTCGCGGCCCAGCGCGTCGTAGAAGGTGCAGTTGACCTGGTAGAGGTCCAGGTTGGACGCCGCCGCGCCGGTGGCCTGCCGGCTCTGGCCGCCACTGGCGTCGTGCATGCGCTCCACCAGCGCATCGAGCTGTTCCGGCGCCACCAGGCCGGGTGAACCTTCGCGGTCTGCGGCGTCAGCACCGATGTCGATGATGCCGATGCCGTCGTGGGTGTCGAGCACGGTCAGCGCATTGCTCGGGCGCAGGCCGATCCAGCGCGCCAGCGGAGCGCCGTCGCCGGCGTGCAGCGCGTGCAGCACCAGCGGCGGCAGCGCGAAGTCGTAGACCCAGTCCACCTGGCGCGCGATCTCGATCTGGCGCTGGTAGTAGGCGTGGATCTCCACCAGCACCTCGATGCCCAGCGCCCGTGCGCGGGCGGCGAAGTCGCCGATGAAATCGAAGGTCTCCGGCATCATGAAGCTGCTGGCGCCGGCCTTCTTGATGGCGTAGCCCACGGCGTCCAGCCGCACCATGCGGATGCCGCTGTCGGCCAGTGTCTGCAGGATGCCGTCGAGGTACGCGCGGCCCTGCGGGTGGTGCACGGCGATGTCGATCTGCTGCGGCGTGAAGGTGGTCCACAGCAGGCGCTTGCTGCCGTCGCCCAGCGTCACCGGTGCGAACGGCAGGCCGGGCCGGGGGCGGTAGATGGCCATCAGGTCCGACTCGCGGGCGCCCTGCGGGAACACCGCGTCGTAGGTCAGGAACAGGCCGGCATAAGGCGATGCATCACCGCGCGCCCGCCAGTCCTGGAACTGCGGCGAATCCGACGACATGTGGTTGACGATGACGTCGGCCATCACGTCCACGTTGGCACTCAGCCGGCGGATGGCCGACCAGTCGCCCAGGCGCGGGTCCACCAGGGTGTGGTCGATGGGGTCGAAACCGGCGTCGGCGCCGTCGATGGGGTGGAAGAACGGCAGCAGGTGCACCCCGCCGAACAGGCCCTTGAGCTTGCCGGCCAGCAGCGTGCGCAGGGCGTC
This sequence comes from Burkholderiaceae bacterium, assembly GCA_024235915.1. Taxonomy (GTDB): domain Bacteria; phylum Pseudomonadota; class Gammaproteobacteria; order Burkholderiales; family Burkholderiaceae_C; genus Rubrivivax. The sequence goes on from JACKLO010000013.1 coordinate 37,751, forward strand.
GATGTCGCCGCCACCCAGGCGGTCGACATAGGTGATCAACTGGACCTGGTTCTTCATGGCGTGCGCACCCGGAGCACGGCCACGGCCGCCAGAGCCAGCAGCACGCCGGCCAGCTGGATGACATGGCCCGGCTGGCCGCCCAGCACGCTGTCGTAGAGCAGCGGCAGGGTGAGCATCTGGATGATCATCGGTATGACGATGAACATGTTGAAGATGCCCATGTAGACGCCGGCGCGCTCCGGCGGAATGCTGCCGGCGAGCAGCACATACGGGTTGCCCATGATGCTGGCCCACGCGAGGCCGACGCCGACCATCGGGATGAAAAGCAGCCACTTGTCCTGGATGCCGGGCAGCAGCCACAGCCCGACAGCGGCCAACGCCAGGCAACCGGCGTGCATGACCCTGGCGCCGAAACGGCGCGTGAACGGCACCATGGCAAACGCCGCGATGAAGGCCACGAAGTTGTAGAAGCCGCCGATCTGGCCGTTGAGCAGGCCGGCGTCGCGGAATCCGGTCGATGTGGGATCGCCAGTGCCGTAGATCGACTGCGCCAGCGCGGGCACGATGTAGATCCAGTAGCACATCATCCCGTACCACTGGAAGAGTGCCATCCACCACAGGCGGCGCATGGTCACGGGCATAGTGTTCACCGCGTCCCAGATCTCCGCCAGGATGGCGCCGGCGCTGCGGCTCTGCGCGTTCAATGCGGCGCGCTCTTCGTCGGACAAGGGCAGCTCGGGCACCTTCTTCACCGACCAGTAGACGGTGGTGAACGACAGCAGCGCGCCGATCATGAATGCCGCGATCGTGACCTGGGGAATGTGGTTGTCACCCACCGCGTCCTTGTTCATGCCCAGCCACACCAGGATGCTGGGCGCCAAGTAGGCCAGGGTCTGCGCGAGGCCGGTGAAGGCACTCTGGGTGAGGAAACCCTGGGCGTGCTGGTCGGCATTGAGCCGGTCGCTCACGTAGGCCCGATAGGGCTCCATCGTGATGTTGTTGGCCGCGTCCAGGATCCACAGCAGCCCGGCCGCGAACCACAGTGTCGGACTGAAAGGCATGGCCAGCAGCCCCAGGCTGCAGAGGATGGCGCCGATCAGGAAGTACGGCGTGCGCCGGCCATGCCGGCTGCCGGTGCGGTCGGACAGTGCGCCGATGATGGGTTGCACCAGCAAGCCGGTGACCGGCCCCGCCAGCCACAGCAATGGCAGGCTCTTGCCGTCCGCGCCGAGGTAGGCGTAGATCGGGCTCATGTTGGCCTGCTGCAGACCGAAGCTGAACTGGATGCCGAAGAAGCCGACATTCATGTTCAGGATCTGCCACAGCGACAGGCGGGGCTTCATGGTTCAGGCTTTCTCTGGGAGCCGTGGACAGCCAATCAGAAGCTGTACTTCAGCGTGGCCTTGGCACTGCGGCCGTTGATGGAACGTGCCACGTACAACGCGTTCTGGCCCTCGGCCTCGGTGTAGCCGACGGTGTTGAACAGGTTGTTGACGCTCAGCGACAGCGTCAGGCTGTCGGCCAGTTCGTAGGCCGCGAAGAGGTTGACCACGGTGTAGCCCGGCAGCACGACCTGGTTGTCGTCCTGTGCATAGGCCTTGGTGGTGCCGATGATCGTGGCCCCGACCTCACCCATCGCGAACTGGTAGCTCGGCGTCAGCTGGTAAACCAGCTTGGCTTGGCGCCGCGGCGTGTTGCCCTGATTGGCACCCGAGGCGATGCTGGCGTCGGTCAGCGTGCCGCCGCCAGAGACCGAGAACGCACCGGCACGCCAGCTGAGTTCGGCCTCCACGCCCTTGGCGTCGAAATTGTTGCCGCGGTAGGTCTGCGTGGTGGCCTCGAATCCGGCGTCCTCACGCGTCTTGGCCGAGAACAGGGTGATGAAGGAGCTCAGTGCCCCCATGCGGCTCTTGACACCCACCTCGACCTGGTCGGTCTTGCCCAGCAGGCCGATGCCGCGGTCGGGTGCCTGCAGCGACGCGCCGGTGCTGGTGCGGCCAAACACCGCCAGGTCCTTGCTCAGACGGTAGTTCACACCCAGCGAATGGCTGGAGACGTCGCGCTTGTTGGACACCACGGTCCGCTGCGCCGGGTCCCAGCCGGCAGAAGTGCCCTCGTTGCGCGTGCCCGTGGTGCGGAAGCTGTCGCGGCGCAGGCTGGCATCCACGGTCAGGGCCCCCATGTCCCAGGTGGCGGCGGCGTACGGCGCGGTCACGTTCACGTCGTAGTGGTACGTGAAGTAGCAGCAGCCGCCCCAGATGTTTTCGCCCGCTGGTGCTGTGGTGGGGTTGCCGTTGTTGTCGAGCAGGCGCGCGCCATCGCCGGTGAGCTCCATGTTGTAGCGGTTGAAGCGCCAGGTCGCGCCATCGGATTGGCGGCCGGTGAACAGGCCACCGGTGACGGTGAGCTTCTGGTCGCTGCCCAGGTTGATGCCCTTCTGCAGGCGCAGGTCGTTCAACGTGTTGCCGAAGTCGTCGAGCGACGTGTTGAAGGTATGGGCCACGAACACCGGCGTGCTGCCGGTGTAGCCGTTGTCCACGGCCACGCTGTTGCCGCCCGCCGGGAACACGCCCAGGAACCGGCCACTGTTCTCCGAACGGCGGAAGCGGTTGGTGACGGTGAGGTCGCCGTCGAACGTCATCTGCGCTTCCAGCCCGAAGGACGTGCTCTTCACGGTGAGGCCGTCGGCTGGCCGGGCATCGACGAGGTTGCCGCTGGCGTCACGCGTGATGTCGGACGGGAAATTGCTGTTGATGAAGAAGGCCGAGCGCGGGTCGATGCCTGGGATCTGCTCGATGCGGTTGCCATTGAGGGCCACCGGCACCGGCAGGTAGGTGGGCGTGCTGTCGCTGAGGTGCTTGAAGCTGGCGCGCACGTAGCCGCCCTTGAGCTTCTTGGTCAGGTTGGCGCGGAACTGGCCGCCGTTCTCGACGTTGATATCGGTGTTGCGCGTGCCTTCGCCGACACGGTTGTAGCCACCGATCTGGTAGGTCAGGTCACTGCCCAGGCTGCCGCCGAGGGCAAAGTCCAGCCGGGTCGACCGGTGGTCCAGGCCCATCGTCAGGCCCACGGCGCCACCGGACGCCTTGCCGGTCTTGGACAGGAAGTTGACGATCGCCGCCGGCGAGTTGGTGCCCATGGTGCCGGCCGACCCGCCACGGATCGCATCCAGGCTGTCGGTCATGTAGTCGGTGCGGGTGAACATGTCCGGCGTGGCGAAGGCGGCGTCGCCGATCAGCAGCACCGGCAGGCCGTCTTCGTGCATCGACACATAGCGGGAACCACCCGCCGAGATCGGTACCCCGCGTGCGGTGATGTTGGCATTGCCTTCACCGCCGCTGGACTCGGAACGCAGGCCGGGGATGGCCCGCAGGACTTCGGCCGCGCTGGTGGCGCCGCCACGGGCGATCTCGTCACCGTCCAGGCTGCTGACGGACACCGACTGCTGCATGGCGGTGCGCGCCGTCGACGTACCGGTGATGACGATGCGGTCGAGTTTCAGGCCGTCGCTGGCGGATGCAGCCGCGGCCGGTGCCGGGGCGGCTTGCTGGGCGAACGCGGCACCCGCCTGCAAGGCAGCCGCGGCGGCGGCCAGCGCGATCAGGCGGGGCGAGGCGATGAAGGACATGGGCATCTCCGAAGGGCTTGTGTAGGGGGCGAAAGGTGTCGCGGCGCGCAGTGTGCGATCTTTGCAATCGTTTGCATCTCGGTACTTCCCCTACTCTATGCAATCGATTTCTTGATCGGCTCCGACTTCGTGGGCAGGCCGGCCACTGCCCGGTTCGACGGCGGCGAGCGAGGCCGTGGAACAATGAGGCATGCCCCCTTCGCCATCGGCCCCTGTCCACCTGCCCCCGGACCCGCGCAGCCGGCGGGTGCAGATGGCCGACGTGGCGCGGCGGGCCGGCGTGTCGGTGTCCACGGTGTCGCGTGCGCTGGCCGGCAACGAAGCCATTGCGCCCGAGACCCGCGCCCGGATCGCCGAACTGGCGCGGTCGATGAACTACCGCATCAATGCGGGGGCCCAGAACCTCCGGCTGGGCCACAACCGCACGGTGGGCCTGGTGGTGCCGCTGGACAGCACCACACGCCAGCACCTGACCGACCCGTTCTTCCTCGCGCTGATCGGTGCCATTGCCGATGCGCTGACCGAACGCGGGCTGGATGTGCTGCTGTCACGGGTGGATGCGGAGCGGCTGGATCACGCCTGTGCGCTGGTGGACAGCGGCCGCGCCGCCGGCGTGCTTCTGATTGGTCAGTGGCGTCACCACGACCAGCTCAACGACCTCGCCAGCCGTGGCTTCCCGCTGGTGGTCTGGGGCACGCAGATTGCCGGACAACGCTACTGCACCGTGGGCAGCGACAACGTGGCCGGTGGGCGCATGGCCACGGAACACTTGATCGGCCAGGGCTGCCGGCGCATCTTGTTCCTGGGAGACCCGCAGTTGCCGGAAGCCGCCGCCCGCCGTGAAGGCTACCTGCTGGCCTTGTCCGCACATGGGCTGATCGCCGACCCGGCGCTGCAATGGCATACGCCATTCACGGCGGAACTGGCGCGGCCGATGATCGAGGCCGGCCTGGACGGCGCCTCCATCTTCGACGGCATCTTTGCCTGTTCCGACCTGTTGGCGATGACGGCACTGAACGCCTTGTCGGTCCGTGGCGTGCGGGTGCCGCAGGACGTTCCCGTGGTGGGCTACGACGACGTGGAGCTGGCGCGCCTGATCCACCCCCCACTGACCACGGTGCGGCAGTCGCTGGACCAGGCCGGTGGCGCGATGGTGGATGCGCTCTTGCGCCTCATCGACGGCGAACGTGTGGCGCCGGTGCAGCTGCCGACGGCGCTGGTGGTGCGGGGCACGACGCGACCCTGAGCGTCGACGCTGCCCCACCCGCCCGTCTCTCAGGGCAAGCGTTCCAGCGCGTGCTGGTAGACCGGGTCGTGCATCAGCGCGTCCCAGGGCAGCGGCGGCGTCGCCGGCAGCAGTGCCAGACGGCGCTGTTCGCTGTCGGGGTCGGGCGTCCAGTGGCCCTTGGCCGCCTCGTCGCCCAGGCCATCCAGCAAGGCGTCCACCGCTGCACCGTCGTCCAGGCTTTGGTTGCACAGCAGCACCAGGTCGCAGCCGGCGCTCAGCGCCAGCGCGGCCGCCTCGGCGTAGCTGAGTTCGGCGCGGCCGGCCACGTGGCGGGCACCCTCCATGCTGAGGTCGTCGCTGAACACGGCGCCGGTGAAACCCAGCTGCCCGCGCAGGATCTCCTGGAGCCAGCGTGGCGAGAAACCCGCGGGATGGGCATCGACCTTGGGGTAGACCACATGGGCCGGCATCACGCTGGTCAGCGTGGTGGACAGCCACTCGTAGGGCCGCGCGTCGTCGGCCAGGATGGCCTTGAGCGAACGTTTGTCCACCGGCACGGCGGTGTGGCTGTCGGCCGCCACGAAGCCATGGCCGGGAAAGTGTTTGCCGCAGTTCGCCATGCCGGCGCGCAGCAGGCCGTGCATCAGGCTCTTGGCCAGCATCGTGACCACGCGCGGGTCGCGGTGGAAGGCGCGGTCGCCGATCACGCCCGAGGGGCCATGGTCCAGGTCGAGCACGGGCGTGAAGCTGAAGTCGACGCCGCAGGCGCGCAGTTCGGCCCCCAGCACGAAGCCGGCAGCGCTGGCGGCGTCGGTGGCCGTCAGTGCATCCTTCATCCACAGATGGCCCAGTTCGCGCATCGGCGGCAGGTGGGTGAAGCCGTCGGTGCGGAAGCGCTGGACACGACCGCCCTCGTGGTCCACGCAGATCAGCAGGTCGTCGCGCACAGACTTGACCTCGGCGCACAGTGCGGTGAGCTGGGCACGGTGTTCCCAGTTGCGGGCGAAGAGGATCAGGCCGCCGGTGAGCGGGTGTTTCAGGCGCCGGCGGTCGGCGGCGGTGAGCGCCGTGCCGGCGATGTCGAGGATGACGGGGGCGTGTTCGGTCATGGCAGGCTGCCTTCGACGACGACGAAGGTCGCCGCCACATCGGTTTCGTCGGTGACGGTGACGTGCGCCCGCAGGCCACGCGCCTGGAACCAGTCGGCCAGTTCGCCGTGCAGGTGCACGAAAGGCTGGCCGCTGGGGTGGTTGAGGATCTCGCAGCGCCGCCAGGTCATGGGCATGCGGATGCCCAGGCCGATGGCCTTGGAAAAGGCTTCCTTGGCCGAGAAGCGCGTGCCCAGGTAGGCGATGCCGCGCGCCTCGGCGCGGGCGTGGCGGGCGTGGAAGACCTGCAGCTCGGACGGCCCCAGCACCTTCTCGGCAAAACGGTCGCCACGGCGCGCCAGCGTGGCGCGCAGGCGTCGGAGGTCGCACACGTCGGTGCCGATGCCGTAGATCATTGCTGCGCAAGCGGTGAAGGTACCGCTGTGGTCTGACAGTCCTGTGGATTCAGGCGAGCCGCCTGCGACCCGGAGCGGAAGTTCATGTTCGAGCGCTCGTGGTCTTCGCGCTCCACCGCCGCTGCAGCAGGGCGGCGGCGTCGCCCGCGTTCTCCGGCCCACGCTCGCGGGGCGCTGCCTTGGTTCATCCACGGCCCAGGCTTCAACCCCGCCAGTGGTGCGTCAGCGCACAGGCGACCGCGAATGGGGCCTGCGCCCGCAGGCGCCACCGCCACCCTGCGACACCCGCTCGCTGCCCCCGGGGACGGACGCCTTGGCGCAACAAAAGGGCGGGGGTTCGGGTGGGCGGGCGCAGGCCCCATTCGCGGTCGCCTCGTCGGTGACGCACTGGCGCCGGTGTTGAAGCCTCGTCGGTGGGTCACCACGGGCAGCGCCCCGCGAGCGTGGGCCGGAGAACGCCTGCCCGGACCCCCGGCCACGCTGAACGGCAGCTTTGAGGGACCACCGAACGTGCGCTCCGGGTCGATTTCCGTCATACGCACCTTGCGTCAAGCCGCGGCGTCGCGGATGCACTGCAGATAGCGGCGCACAGTCTCGCCCATGCCCAGTTCCAGCGCATCGGCGATCAGGGCATGGCCGATGGACACCTCCACCACTTCCGGCGCGGCGCGCAGAAAGTCGGTGAGGTTGTCGCGGTTCAGGTCGTGGCCGGCGTTCGCCTGCAGGCCAGCCTGCACCGCGGCGCGCGCGGCAGCGGCGAAGCGCTGCAACTGCGCGTCACGCTGCGGGGTGGCGTAGGCGGCCGCGTAGGGTTCGGTGTAGAGCTCGACACGGTCGGCACCCACGGCGCGCGCCGCCGCCATGGCAGTCGGCTCAGCGTCCATGAACAGGCTCACGCGCACGCCCAGGGCATGACACTCGTCGATCAGCGGGCGCAGACGGTTGGCGTCGGCGGCCAGGTCCCAGCCATGGTCGGACGTGAACTGGCCTTCGCTGTCCGGCACGAAGGTGGCCTGGTGGGGTTTCACCGCGCGGATGAAGTCCATCAGGTTGTGGAACGGGTTGCCCTCGATGTTGTATTCCGCCTGCGGCCACTGGGCCATCAGCGCAGCGATGTCGTGCACGTCGTGGGCACGGATGTGCCGCTCGTCGGGCCGCGGGTGCACGGTGATGCCCTGGGCGCCGGCTTCCAGCGCGATGGTGGACAGATGCACCACCGACGGGATGCCCAGGTGTCGCGTGTTGCGCAGCTGTGCCACCTTGTTGACGTTGACCGACAAGGCAGTGGCCGGGTGGGCCGGGGCGATCAGCGGGTTCATTTCAGTTCTGCCCGGCCGTTCCGAAGGAACTGGGCGCCCCCTCGGGGGGCAGCGAACGTCGTGAGCGTGGGGGCTTCATTTCAAGGCTTCCGTGGACTCGGCTACGGTGGGTTCTGAAAGACGCTGCAGTTCGCGCATCACACGACGCGTGCGCAGTTCGCCGGCCCCGAGATGGTACTGAAGCAGGCCACGCAACTGCGCCCGCCATGCGGCGGCCGCCTGGCGGCAGGCGGCCTGCAGGGCCGGCAGGTCGTCTTGCGCCAGCGCCTGTTGGGCCGCCAGCAGTGCAGCGCCACCCAGCGCATCCGCGCCGCCTTCGACGACCCCGGTCTCGGCATGCAAGGTGTAGCGGCGGTCGGCCACCAGCGCGGCACGCGTGAGCGTCACGCAATCCAGCTCAGGCAGCCAGCCGGTGTCCTGAAGCAAGCGCAGCTCGAAGGCGCGCAGTGCAGCCGCGGTCTCGGCATCGCTGCCCAGGCCCAGCACCGGCAGCGTGGCGGCATAGGTGTCGAACAGCGCCTCATGTGCGTCCTGCCGGGCCAGGCCCTTGAGCAGCAGTTCGTTGGCGTAGAAGCCGCTGAACAGGGCGCCACCGCCCACCACCGGCGCGCCGCCGGCCCATTCCGCCGTGCGCAGCAGGTGGATCTCGGAGGACTCGTCCGCGGGCGCCTTGCCCAGCTGGATCCACAGACGCTGGAACGGCAGCAGCACAGGCCGCAGCTGCGAATAGGGCCGCTTGGCGCCCTTGGCCACCACGGCCACGCGGCCGCGCTCGCGCGTGAACAGCTCGACGATGAGGCTGGTCTCGCTCCAGTCGTACTGGTGCAGCACGAAGGCCTGCAGCGGCGCCGCAGCGGCGCGGCGGCTCATTCGTAGCCGTAGGCCTTGAGCCTCGCCTCGTCGTCGGCCCAGCCGCTGCGCACCTTGACCCAGAGCTCCAGGAAGACCTTGGCCTGCAGCAGGTGCTCCAGTTCCTGCCGTGCTTCGCTGCCGATGCGCTTGAGGCGTTCGCCGCCTTCGCCGATGACCATGCCCTTGTGGGCGTCACGCTCGACGATGATGTCGGCGCTGATGCGGTGCAGCACGCGTGGCGCCTCGCCCTCTTCCTCGTACTTGCCGATGACCACGGTGCAGGCGTAGGGCAGTTCGTCGCCGGTCAGGCGGAAGAGCTTCTCGCGGATGATCTCGCTGGCCAGGAAGCGGTCGCTGCGGTCGGTGAGCGTGTCTTCCTCGTAGAACCAGGGCTGCTCGGGCAGGTAGCGCTCGACGATGCCCAGCAGGCGGTCGACGTCCCCGGCCTTGGTGGCCGACATGGGCACGTATTCGGCAAAACTGTGGCGGTCCTGCATGCCCTGCAGCCAGGGCAGCAGGTCGGCGCGGCGGCGCACGGCGTCGAGCTTGTTGGCCACCAGGATCACGGGTTTGTCGCGCAGGCCCTCGCCCTGCAACAGGCCCAGCACCTTGGCATCGTCGAGGCCGAAGCGGCCGGCTTCCACCAGAAAGAGCACCAGGTCCACGTCGGCCACGGACGAAAGCACGGTTCGGTTGAGCGTGCGGTTGAGGGCCGTGCGGCCGCGGCCGACGTCGCGGGTCTGGAAACCCGGCGTGTCGACGAAGACGAACTGCGCCGCGTCTCGCGTGCGGATGCCGGTGATGCGGTGGCGCGTGGTCTGCGCCTTGCGCGAGGTGATGCTGATCTTCTGGCCCACCAAGGCATTGAGCAGGGTGGACTTGCCGACATTGGGCCGGCCGACGATGGCCACGAGGCCACAGCGCTGGGCCGATGACTCGGCGGGTTCCTGGTCGGTGTCGTGGTCGGTCATGAGCGCAGCGGGCTGTCCGGTCGGTCACTGGCCTTCAACGTGGCCAGCATGCGGCGCGCCGCCTGTTGTTCGGCGGCGCGGCGGGAGCGCCCTTCACCTTGTTCAGCCAGGCGCAAGGTGGGCACGGCGCACTCCACTTCGAAGGTCTGCGCGTGCGCCTGCCCGCGGGTGGCCACGATGCGGTAGGCGGGCACGGGCACGCGCCGGGCCTGCAGCCATTCCTGCAGTTCGGTCTTCGGGTCCTTGCCGAAACTGTCGGCCTCGATGGCCTCGATCTGTTCACCCAGCAGGCGCGTGACGACGGCCTGGGCCTTCTCGAAGCCGGCATCGAGGTAGATGGCCCCCAGCAGGGCCTCGGCCGCATCGGCGAGGATGGAGGGCCGCTGGGCGCCGCCGCCGCGGGCCTCGCCATCCGACAGGCGCAGCACGTCGGGCAGGCGCAGCGCCAGGGCCAGGCGGTGCAGGCTGTCCTCGCGCACCAGATGGGCGCGCACGCGGGTCAGGTCACCCTCGGCCGAATCGGCAAACTGGCGGAACAACAGCGACGAGATCGCCAGGCTCAGCACCGCGTCTCCCAGGAACTCGAGGCGTTCGTTGTGTTCCGCCCCGAAGCTGCGGTGGGTCAGGGCACGCTGCAGCAGGGCCGGGTCGTCGAAGACATGACCCAGGCGCCGTTGCAGGGCCGCCAGCGCGTCGCTCACTGGCCGCTGCGCCCCTGGTACTTCAGCAGCAGGTACACCGGGCCGACGATCGGGATCTCCTTTTCGTAGGCGAAGCCGATCACGAGGCGGTCGTTCTCCTTGGTGATCTCCAGATCGTTGGCACTGATCGACGAGATCGAGTACTCGATGGCGCGCTGCCGCTCGAAGGCGGCGCGCACTTCCGGCACGGTGGTGGGCGCTTCGGCAGCGATCTTGTCCACCGCGCGCTGGATGGTGAAGTACTCGTTGACCGTCGGGAAGACCACCACCGCCAGGTAGCCCACGAAGCCGATGACGATGGCCCAGAACAGCAGGCCGAACAGCGAGATGCCACGCTGGGCGTGGCGGGGCGCAACAGGGGCTGTCCGGGTCAGGGTCCGTCGTCTCATGCCTGCGATCCGATCAGTGGAACGGCCCGATGCGGCCGAGGTTGCCAAAGTTCATCCACACGAAGAAGGCCTTGCCGACGATGTTGGCGTCGGGCACGAAGCCCCAGAAGCGCGAATCCTGCGAGTTGTCGCGGTTGTCGCCCATCATGAAGTAGTGGCCCGGCGGCACCGTGCATTGCATGCCTTCGGCACTGTATCGGCAGTTGTCGGCAAAAGGAAAGTTCTTCGGCATGCCGCCAAAGTAAGAGGGTGCGTCCGGGTTCACGAGGATGCGGTGTTCCACGGCGCCCAGCTTTTCCTGCCACATGGGTTCGTAGCGCAGGCGGTCTTCCTCGTAGTACTCGCCCTGAGCCGTCAGCGGCACGGGTTGGCCGTTGAGCGTGAGGCGCTGGTTGCGGTACTCGATGACGTCGCCCGGGATGCCGACCACGCGCTTGATGTAGTCCTGTCGCGGGTCCACCGGGTAGCGGAACACCATCACGTCGCCGCGCTGCACCGGGTTGTTGTCGATGATCTTGGTGTTGAGCACGGGCAGTCGGACGCCGTAGTGGAACTTGTTCACCAGGATCAGGTCGCCGACCAGCAGCGTGGGAATCATCGAGCCCGACGGGATCTTGAACGGCTCGAAGAGGAACGAGCGCAGCAGGAAGACGATGCAGATCACCGGGAACAGCCCGGCGGTCCAGTCCAGCCACCAGGGCTGCATCAGCAGCTTCTCGCGGGCCGGGGCGATGTCGCCGTCCACCTTCTCGATGCCCTGCGCCGCCAGCTGCGCACGGCGGGCACGGTCGCCAGCTTCCAGTTGCTGCGCCGCGGCTTCGCGGGCCGGCTTGAACTTCAACCGCTCCGCCACCCAGTAGACGAGGGTGACCGAGGTCAGGATGAAGAGCAGCAGCGAGAAGTTGCCGATCCAGTAACCCAGGAACCAGCCGCCCAGGTAGACGATCAGGGCGCCATACAGCGCCGCGGTGAGTGCACTCATCGGTGTGGTGTTGTCAGTCATCGACCTGGAGGATGGCGAGGAAGGCTTCCTGCGGCACCTCGACGGTGCCGATCTGCTTCATGCGCTTCTTGCCGGCCTTCTGCTTCTCGAGCAGCTTGCGCTTGCGCGTGATGTCGCCCCCATAGCATTTTGCCAGCACGTTCTTGCGCAGGGCCTTGATGTTCTCGCGCGCGATGATGTTCGCGCCGATGGCGGCCTGGATGGCCACGTCGTACATCTGGCGGGGGATCTGCTCGCGCATCTTGGCCGCCACCGCGCGGCCACGGTATTGGCTTTGCGCGCGGTGCACGATCATCGACAGCGGGTCGACCTTGTCGCCGTTGATCAGGATGTCGACCTTGACCACGTCGGCGGCCCGGTACTCCTTGAACTCGTAGTCCATGCTCGCGTAGCCGCGGCTCACGCTCTTGAGCTTGTCGAAGAAGTCCAGCACGATCTCGGCCAGCGGCAGTTCGTAGGTCAGGTGCACCTGCTTGCCGTGGTAGGCCATGTTCATCTGCACGCCACGCTTCTGGTTGGCCAGCGTCATCACCGGGCCCACGGCGTCCTGCGGCATGTAGAGCTGCACGGTGACGATGGGTTCACGGATCTCGCGGATGCGCCCGAGGTCCGGCATCTTGCTCGGGTTCTCGATCATCTCCACCGTGCCGTCACCCATCTCGACCTGGTAGACCACGCTGGGCGCGGTGGTCACCAGATCCTGGTCGAACTCGCGCTCCAGGCGTTCCTGCACGATCTCCATGTGCAGCAGGCCCAGGAAGCCGACGCGGAAGCCGAAGCCCAGGGCCTGGCTCACCTCGGGCTCGTAGCGCAGGCTGGAATCGTTGAGCTTGAGCTTCTCCAGCGCATCGCGCAGCGCGTCGTACTCGCTGGGCTCGGTCGGGTACAGGCCGGCGAAGACCTGCGGCTGGATCTCCTTGAAGCCGGGCAGGGGTTCAGATGCCGGGCCGGCGTTGTTCGGCAGCTTCTTCTCGAGCGTGACGGTGTCGCCCACCTTGGCGGCCGCCAGCTCCTTGATGCCGGCGATCAGGAAGCCCACCTCGCCGGCCTTCAGCAGCTCGCGCGGCTCGGACTTGGGGGCGAACACGCCGAGCTGCTCCAGCGGGTAGACCGCGTTGGTGGCCATCATGCGGATGCGGTCGCCACGCTTGAGCTCACCGTCGACCACGCGCACCAGCATCACGACACCGACGTAGTTGTCGAACCAGCTGTCGATGATCATCGCGCGTGGCGGACCATTTGGCAGCCCGCGCGGCGGTGGCATGCGTGCGATCACGGCTTCGAGGATGTCGTCAATGCCCATGCCGGTCTTGGCGCTGCAGGGGATCGCGTCCCCGGCGTCGATGCCGATGACGTCCTCGATCTCCTCCTTGGCCGCATCAGGGTCGGCCTGCGGCAGGTCCATCTTGTTGAGCACGGGCACCACTTCCACGCCGAGGTCGAGCGCGGTGTAGCAGTTGGCCACCGTCTGCGCCTCCACGCCCTGGCTGGCGTCGACCACGAGCAGCGCGCCCTCGCAGGCCGAGAGCGACCGCGAGACCTCATAGGAGAAGTCCACGTGTCCCGGCGTGTCGATGAGGTTGAGCTGGTAGACCTGCCCGTCGCGCGCGACGTAGCGCAGCGCCGCGGTCTGCGCCTTGATGGTGATGCCGCGCTCGCGTTCGATGTCCATCGAGTCGAGCACCTGCGCCTCCATCTCGCGGTCGGACAGGCCGCCGCAGCGCTGGATGATGCGATCGGCCAGCGTGCTCTTGCCGTGGTCGATGTGGGCGATGATGGAGAAGTTGCGGATGTGGTTCATCGCGGGAGCATGGGATCACACGGGACGACGCGCCGCACTCCTCGTGCGGCAGGCTGCAGGCCTGGCGGGCGAAGCGTGGCCAATGGGCGTCGAACCAAAAAAAAGGCGCGTCGAAAAGGGCGACGCGCCTTCCAACAAAAACGTATGGCAACTGCTTGTTGGGACTTCATTGTAGCCAAAACACCTCGCTGAAACCCGCAGAAAACCGGCATTTCCGGCCGTTGCAGGTGGCCAACACGAGGATATTGTCCACAACTTTTCCACAGCGTTGTGCGCATGCCGCACCAGCAAGGACGGCAGGTGGCAGTGACGACTCGCCGAGGCCCAAACCAGCGCCGTTGCAGGCCGATTCTATCCCTGAACCACGCTAATGCCCGATCGCCGCCTTCGCTGCAGGTCGAAGTGAGAACCCACTCACGTCGAGCAGCCAACCCGCGACGCCGTTGTCGCTGATTGGCCAGCCCAGTCGCATCTCGTATGACGGAAAGACCCGTCAGCGGGGTCGGATCAGCAGGTAGTTGACCCAGTTGCCACGGCGGATCAGCACGCTGACCGGCCGGTCCTTGTCGATCCGGCCCGCAGCCGCCGCGAACTGCTTGGCGTCGGCCACCTCGACGTTGCCCACCTGCAGCACCACGTCACCCGCCTGCACGCCGGCCTTGGCCGCTGCACCGTCCACAGATTCCACCCGTACGCCACCGGTGACACCCAGCTCCTTCTTCTGCGCCTCGGTGAGGTCGGCCACGGTCATGCCGAAGGCGCTGCGCGAAGCGGCCTTGTCCTCCTTGGGCGGCGTTGCCTGAGCACGCTGCGGTTGGCGGTCGGGCGGGAACTCGCCCACGGTGACGACGATGTCCTTGGTGCCGCCGCGGCGGAACACCTGCAGCGAACTCTTCGTGCCCGGCTTGATGGCCCCGATGATGCGCGGCAGGTCGCCCGACCGCTCCACTGTCTTGCCGTCGACCCTGACGATGATGTCGCCAGCCTCGATGCCGGCCTTGTCGGCCGGGCCGTCGGACTCGACGTTACGCACCAGCGCGCCCTGGGGCTTGCCCAGGCCGATGGCCTCGGCCACGTCCTTCATCACCGGCGCGATCTCCACCCCGATGCGACCGCGGATCACGCGGCCGCTGGCGCGCAGCTGGTCGGCCACGCGCGTGGCCTCGTCGATCGGGATCGCGAAGCTGATGCCCATGAAGCCGCCACTGCGGCTGTAGATCTGCGAGTTGATGCCCACGACCTCGCCGCGCAGGTTGAGCAGCGGCCCGCCGGAATTGCCGGGATTGATGGCCACGTCGGTCTGGATGAAGGGCAGGTAGTCACCCGTGTCGCGCTGCTTGGCGCTGACGATGCCGGCGGTCACGGTATTGTCCAGACCGAAGGGCGAGCCGATGGCCAGGACCCATTCGCCGACCTTCAGCCGGTTGGCGTCACCGATCTTCACGAAGGGCAGCCCCGAGGCGTCGACCTTGACTACGGCGACGTCGGTGCGGCGGTCGGCGCCGACGATCTTGGCCTTGAGTTCACGCTTGTCGGTGAGGGTGACGATGACCTCGTCCGCCCCGTCGACCACGTGCGCGTTGGTCATGATGTAGCCGTCCGCGCTCAGGACGAAGCCGGAGCCGACGCCGCGTTGCTGCGGCTCGTTGTCCTCGTCGTCGCCTTGCGGGCCATTGCGCGGGCCGCCCCGTTCGGGCCGGTTGGGCAGCGGAATGCCGAAGCGGCGCAGGAACTCCTCAAACTCGGGCGGCACCTGGCCGCGCAGGTTGCCCCCGCCGTTGCCGGGCCGCTCCAAGGTGCGGATGTTGACCACCGCCGGGCCCACACGCTCGACCAGTTCGGTGAAGTCAGGCAGTTGCACGGTCGGCATGGCCGCCTGGGCCTGCACCATGCCTGGCAGGGTTGCGCCCCAGGCCAGCAGGGCCGCACTGGCCACCGCGGCACCGTGGCGGCGGATCGTCAGCAGAGGAGTCATGTTCGAGTTCTCCTGAAGAAAAGTTGCGCTTGGGGAACGGGCTCGGCCGCTGGGGTCCGTGTCCAGGGCGAGGGCGGCCTCGGGCTCACCGCCGTGCCAGGGCGTCCACGAACTGCTCCAGCGTGCGCCGGGGCACGTCGCCCATGGCGGTGATCCAATGCTCGCCCACCCGTTGCATCACCGTGTGCGTGGCCCCCACCTGAGCGGCCAGGGCGCCGCGGTGAACCTGGTCGCTGTAGGGCTCGATAAACAGCGAAACGACGCTCAGCCCATCGGAGAACATCGCCTGCAGCGCCTGGCCGCCGCCCGGGCCTGCCACCGCCGGCCGCTGCAGGCAGCCCACGAGGTCGAAACCCGGCACCTCGTGCTGCAGCCTCCAGCCTTGGGCGGACCAGTCCACCACCTCACGGCGGGACGGCAGCACCGTGTAGCCCGCCGGATTCATGCCTTCGAGCAAGACGCGCGGGTCCGCCGGGCCGCCAATGTGCACGTCGCTAAAGGCCGAGGACTCCAGCGTCTGCCCGGCGGTGTCCAGCACATCGGCGCGCAGCAGCAACCCGCTGCGCTCGTCGGCCAGCAGGCGCTGCGCAAAGCGCAGATCGTCACGCGGCTGCAGCAGCATGACCTGCACGCGCCGGCCGGCCACCACGCTGTGGCCCGCCGGCTCCAGCGTGTAGTGCTCCAGCGCGCGAGGTTCCACGCGCCTGCGGGTGGACACCAGGGCACTGGCGGCCGCTCGCTGCTCTACGACCACCAGCCGCTTGTGCGGCCACACGGTCTGCACCGTGTCGTTGCGGCGGTACACGCGGTGCTCGTGGCCATCCAGCGCTTCCACACGCTCCAGCACGTCGCCGCCAGCGGCCACATGGGCCACGCGGGAACTCGACACGATGCCGGCTGCCGTGTAGACCATGGTGCCGCGATAGTTCAGCCCTGATGCCGCCGCGTTCAGGCGCGACAGCCAGGCGATCGGGTCCACCGGCACGGATGCCGCCCAGGCCGCGGGCAGCACGCTGCCGCAAACCAGTCCGGCCAGGCAGCGGCGCCGCGACGGAAGAGGGGACCGCGTGGGCAA
This sequence comes from Burkholderiaceae bacterium, assembly GCA_024235915.1. Lineage (GTDB taxonomy): Bacteria > Pseudomonadota > Gammaproteobacteria > Burkholderiales > Burkholderiaceae_C > Rubrivivax. The sequence goes on from JACKLO010000013.1 coordinate 54,197, forward strand.
CCGCATCAGCGCGCCGGCGCGGTGTCGAAGTCGACCGTGCGCACGGCACCCCCCGGCAGGGCCGCGGGCGAGCCCAGCAGCGCTTCACGATGGGCGCGCAGGTATTCATCGATGCGCGCGTCACGCAGCATCTGCCCACGCTGCACGGCCACGGATGGCAAGGCGCCCACCGGCTGCGGTACGGCCGCCTTGGTGGAGGCCAGCGTGGCCCGTACCGCGGTGGACGACGGCGGCGTGGCGGCCATCTGCGGCGCATCGAAGCCATTGCCTCCGGGTGCCGCCTGCTGCAGCACGACCATCACACCGGCCACGGCCACGAAACCGGCGGCTGCGGCCATGGGCACCAGCCAGACCTGTCGCCGCCCTCGGGGACGAACGACAGGAGCAGGCGCCAGCACCACTGGCTCGTCAGCCAGCCGGCTTCGCAGCGCGACCAGAAAGGCCTTGTCCGCGCCAGCGGGGCGCGCAAGATCGTCCGATCGCATCACGTCACCGATCAGCTGATAGGTGTGCCAGGTGCGCTGTGCATCGTCATCTTCGGCCCAACGGCGACAGGCGCCGGCCAGGTCGTCTGCGTCCAGTCGACCATCGGCCAGGTCGGACAACCATTGGCGGGCGTCGTCGGGTTCCGGGGCAGCGTGGGGTCGGTTCATGGCAGGGCTCGATTCTGTGGCGCTCACCAACGCGCGCCGTCACGGGTGTCCAGCAGCGGCCGCAGGCGTTGTGCGATCGCTTCGCGGGCACGGAAGATCCGTGACCGCACGGTCCCGATCGGGCAGTTCATCACATCGGCAATCTCTTCGTAGCTCAGCCCTTCGATCTCGCGCAGCGTGATCGCCTGGCGAAGGTCTTCGGACAACGCAGCGATGGCCGCGTTCACGGCCTCCGCAATCTCCTTGCTGGCGAGCAACGCATCGGGTGTCTCGCCGTCGCTTAGTTCGTTCTCGACACGGGAAGTTTCATCGCCTTCATCATCCCGTGACGCGAGCGCGGTCTCGGTGACCAGCGGGTCGCGCTTCAGGTCCATCAGGCTCTTCTTCGCGGTGTTGACCGCGATCCTGTAGAGCCAGGTGTAGAACGCACTTTCGCCGCGGAAGTTCGGCAGCGCGCGGTAGGTGCGTATGAAGGTCTCCTGCGCGATGTCGGCCACCAGGTCGGTGTCGCGCACCATGCGGCCGATCAGGCGTTCGATGCGGCGCTGGTACTTGATCACCAGCAGTTCGAAGGCCCGTTGGTCCCCCTGCTTGACGCGTTCCACCAGCGCCGCGTCGGCGTCGGGCTGCGTCATCACCGCTCAGCGTCCTCCGTGCCGACAGCGCGCCGTTCGGCGCTGGCGTACAGCGCCGCACGCAGCGCCGCCCAATGTGGGCCGGCACGACGGGACGACAACGGCAGCCAGCGCCCACGCAGCCCGGGCGCACCCGGTGTCAAACGCAGGAGCATCCAACCTCCGAGGTCAAGGGCGACGTGAGGGCGGACCGCAACCCCACCCCAAGACCAGGCCTCACCGTCCCAACGCAGGTCGTCATCCGCGCGCCGGCCCTCGGCACGCCAGGCCACCAGGCTGGCAAGGACAAGCGCCAAGGACATCAGCAGCCCACCAGGCGATGGCCACCAGAAGAGCAGCGAAGCGGCCGCCAGACCATGCAGGGCAGCCACGGACCTGGCCCAGCCACCGGCGTCACCGGCAGCCCCCAGGCTCACCGGCGCGGGGCCTCGCATGGGTCGGGTCAGCGGGTCAGGCGCGCCGGAACACCAGCGTTCCGTTGGTGCCGCCGAAGCCGAAGTTGTTCTTCACCGCCACGTCGATGCGCATCTCGCGCGCCTGGTTGGCGCAGTAGTCGAGATCGCACTCCGGGTCCTGCTCGAAGATGTTGATCGTCGGGGGTGACACCTGGTGGTGCACCGCGAGCACGGTGAACACCGACTCGATGCCGCCGGCACCGCCCAGCAGGTGGCCCGTCATCGACTTGGTGGAGTTCACCACCATCTGCTTGGCGTGGTCGCCGAAGGCCAGCTTGATCGCGTTGGTCTCGTTGACATCGCCCAGCGGCGTGCTGGTGCCATGCGCATTGAGATATTGCACGGCGTCGGCGTTGATGCCGGCATTGCGCAACGCCGCCTTCATGCTGCGCTTGGGGCCATCGACGTTGGGCGCCGTCATGTGGAAGGCGTCGGCCCCCATGCCGAACCCGGACAGTTCGGCATAAATCTTTGCGCCGCGCTTCTTCGCGTGTTCGTACTCTTCGAGCACCAGCACGCCGGCACCTTCACCGAGCACGAAGCCGTCACGATCCTTGTCCCAGGGGCGGGACGCGGTCTTCGGGTCGTCGTTGCGGGTGGACAGTGCGCGCGCCGCGGCAAAGCCGCCGATGCCCAGTGGGCTGACGGTGCTCTCCGCCCCGCCAGCGACCATCACGTCGGCGTCGCCGTACTCGATCAACCGCCCGGCCTCGCCGATGCAATGCAGCCCGGTGGTGCAGGCCGTGACGATGGCCAGGTTCGGGCCGGTGAAGCCGTACTTGATCGACAGGTGGCCGGAGATCATGTTGATGATCGACGCCGGCACGAAGAACGGCGAGATGCGCCGCGCACCGCGGGTGCGGTACTCCTCGTGCGTGGCCTCGATCATCGGCAGACCGCCGATGCCGGAACCCACGATGCAGCCGATGCGCTCGGCCGCTTCTTCCGTCAGTGCGTCGCCCGTGGGCAGGCCCGCGTCCTGCACGGCCTGGATCGCAGCGGCCATCCCGAAGTGGATGAAGCTGTCCATGTGCCGGGCTTCCTTGCCGGGGATGTAGTCCTCGACATTGAAACCCTTGACCTCGCCGGCAAAACGGCAGGCCAGTGCGGACGCATCGAACTTGGTGACGGTATCGATGCCGCTGCGGCCCGCGAGCAGGTTGGCCCAGCCCTCGGCCACGCTGTTGCCGACCGGGCTGATCAGCCCCAGGCCGGTGACGACGACACGGCGACGCGTCATGGCCGGCGCCGAGCCGCCTCAAGCCGGCCACGCCCCCCGGGGGGGCAGCGACGCGGCGAAGCCGCTAGCATGGGGGCCAGGGTCATGTCAGGCCTTCTGGTTCTTGACCGCGTAGTCGATCGCCAGCTGCACAGTGGTGATCTTCTCGGCTTCCTCGTCGGGGATCTCGATGCCGAACTCGTCTTCGAGGGCCATCACCAGTTCCACCGTGTCGAGCGAATCGGCACCGAGATCGGCCACGAAGGCCTTCTCGTTGGTGACGTCCGCTTCGGGCACGCCGAGTTGCTCGGCGATGATTTTCTTGACACGGGTTTCGATATCGCTCATGACTCCTCCAGGAGTGGGTCCAACTGACAGCCGGCGATTCTACCGGCGGGCAGGGGCGGGTCATCCGCCACGTGGTCGGCCCGGGGTCGGGCCTGGGATCCGGCCAGAGACCGGCGAATTCAGCTCATGTACATGCCGCCATTGACGTGCAGCTCAGCGCCCGTCACATAGCCGGCCAGCGGACTGGCAAGGAACGCCACAGCGTGTGCCACTTCCTCCGGCGTGCCCAGGCGTGCCAGCGGGATCTGCGCCAGCAGCGCGGACTTCTGCGACTCCGGCAGCGCATCGGTCATGTCGGTGGCAATGAAGCCCGGCGCCACGCAGTTGACGGTGACGTTGCGGCTGCCCAGCTCGCGCGCCAGCGCGCGCGTCATGCCCGCCACGCCCGCCTTTGCGGCCGCGTAGTTCGCCTGGCCCGCGTTGCCGGAGGCGCCGACGACCGAGGTCACACTGACGATCCGGCCCCAGCGCTGCTTCATCATCGGACGGATGGCCGCTCGGCTGAGTCGGAACACCGCCTTCAGGTTGGTGTCGATCACGGCGTCCCAGTCGGCGTCCTTCATGCGCATGGCCAGCTGGTCGCGCGTGATGCCGGCGTTGTTGACCAGCACATGCAGGCCGCCGTCGGTCTTCACGATGTCGTCCACGGCGGCTTCGGCGGCCGGGCCGTCGGTGACGTCCAGCGCGAGGCCGCGGCCGCCCAACGACGCCAGTGCAGCGCTGATGGCCACGGCGCCGGATTCAGTCGTGGCGGTGCCGATGACGCTGCAGCCCTGCTGCGCCAGCGCCAGCGCAATGGCGCGGCCGATGCCGCGCGAGGCGCCCGTGACCAGGGCAATGCGGGGGGTGTCGTCGCGGTTGTCGTCGCTCATGCCAGCATTCCCTTGACTTCGGCCAACGTGGCCGGGTCGAGCACCGTCAGGCTCTCGGCCTCGGCGTGTTCAATGCGCTTGATCATCTTGGCCAGCACGCGGCCCGGGCCGCACTCGTGGATGTGCCGCATGCCGCGGGCGTGCATGGCCTCCACCAGTTCAACCCAGCGCACCGGGCCGTAGGCCTGGCGGTAGAGCGCGTCGCGGATGCGGTCAGGCTCGTCCTCGGTGGCGACGTCGATGTTGTTGAGCACCGGAATCGCCGGCGCCACGATGGGCGTGGCGGCGAGGCGTTCCTTGAGCCGGTCGGCGGCCGGTTTCATCAGCGCACAGTGGAAGGGCGCCGACACCGCCAGCGGCATCGCGCGCTTGGCGCCGATGGCCTTGAGCAAGGTCACGGCCATCGCCACACCGGCGGTGCTGCCGGCGATCACCGTCTGCTTCGGGTCGTTGTAGTTGGCCGCGGAGACGATCTCGCCGCTGTCGCGCGCCGCCTGTTCGCAGGCCTTGGCCACATCGGCGCCGTCCAGGCCCAGGATGGCCATCATCGCGCCCGTGCCCACCGGCACCGCGTCCTGCATGGCCTGGGCACGGAAACGCACCAACGGAACGGCGTCGGCGAGCGACATGGCGCCGGCCGCCACCAACGCGCTGTACTCACCCAGCGAATGCCCGGCCACCACCGCCGGCACCGGCCCGCCTTCGTGGATCCAGGCGCGATAGTTGGCCACGCCAGCCACCAGCATCACCAGCTGCGTGTTGACCGTCAGCGCCAGGGTCTCGGCGGGCCCTTCATGGATCAGCTGGCCGACGTCCAGACCGGCCGCGGCGGACGCCTCGGCCAGCGTGGCGGCCACGGCGGGGTGGTCGCTCCAGGCATCGAGCATGCCCACGGACTGCGAGCCCTGCCCAGGAAAGACGAAAGCAAAAGGTTTCATGGCGGTGTCTCCAAACGCGCGGCGCGTCCGCCCGGCGGCGGCGCCCCGTCATGGGTGGATCAGTAGTCGAGCAGCACGGCGCCCCAGGTGAAGCCGCCGCCCACCCCCTCGAGCATCACCGTATCGCCGCGCTGCACGCGGCCACTGCGCACCGCATGGTCCAGCGCCAGCGGGATCGACGCGGCCGAGGTGTTGCCGTGCTCGTCGACGGTGACGATGAGCTTGTCCATCGGCAGCCGCAGCTTCTTCGCGGTGCCGGTCATGATGCGGATGTTGGCCTGGTGCGGGATCAGCCAGTCCAGGTCGCTGTCCTGGCGGCCCGCCTTGTCGAGCACAGCCCTTGCGGCCTGCTCCAGCACGCCCACGGCGAGCTTGAACACGGCCTGGCCATCCATCTTCAGCAAGGGGTCGCCAAGCACCTGCCCGTTCTGCACCGTGCCGGGCACGCACAGGATGCCCACATGCCGCCCGTCGGCGTGCAGGTCGGTGGCCAGGATGCCGGGCGTTGCCGAGGCTTCCAGCACCACGGCACCGGCACCGTCGCCAAACAACACGCAGGTCGTGCGGTCATTGAAATCCAGCAGGCGCGAGAACACCTCGGCCCCGACCACCAGCGCACAGCGCGCATTGCCGGCCCGGATCATTGCGTCGGCGACCGTGAGGCCGTAGACGAAGCCGGAACACACGGCCTGCACGTCGAACGCCGCGCACCCGGCCACACCCAGCTTGTGCTGCAGGATGGCGGCGGTGGACGGGAAGACCATGTCCGGCGTGGACGTGGCGACGATGATCAGGTCGACTTCGTCGGCACGTCGGCCGGCGGCTTCGAGTGCATGCCGGCAGGCCGCCAGGGCCAGGTCACTGCTGTTGACGCTGTCGTCCACGAAGTGACGGGCGCGGATGCCGGTGCGCTCGACGATCCACTGGTCCGAACTCTCAAGACCACGTGCGGCCAACTGGTCCACCAGATCCTGGTTGGACACGCGCCTAGAAGGCAGGTGGCTGCCGGTGCCGGTGATGCGGGAGTAGGTGGCGGACAAGGGATGTCGATGTTCGAGCCGACGACGTCAGGCGGCAAGCGCAGACGGGTCGGCGGATCCGGCGGCCACGCCTGCAGGCGCCGCGATGCGGTCCTGCACACGCTCGAGCAGCCGGTTGCGGGCGGCATCATACGCGCGGCCCAGCGCCTGCTCGAAGGCAAAGGCGTCGGCCGAACCGTGGCTCTTGAAGACCAGCCCGCGCAGACCCAGCAGCGCGGCGCCGTTGTAGCCGCGGGGATCCACACGGCGCTTGAAGCGGTTGAGCACCGGCAACGCGGCCAGCGCCGCAAGCTTGGTCAGCGGGCTGCGGGTGAATTCCTGCTTGATGAGGTCCGACAGCATCGAGGCCAGGCCCTCGGAGGTCTTCAGCAGCACGTTGCCGACGAAGCCGTCGCAGACCACGATGTCGGTCGTGCCCAGGAAGATGTCGTTGCCTTCGACGTTGCCGTGGAAGTTCAGCTGCCCGGCCTGGTGGGCGGCCCGCAGCAACTCGCCGGCGCGCTTGATGGTCTCGCTGCCCTTGATGGCCTCTTCGCCGATGTTCAGCAGCCCGACGCTGGGGTCTTCGATGCCGGACACCGCCGAGACCAGGCCAGCGCCCATCTCGGCGAACTGCAGCAGATGCTCCGGCGTGCAGTCGACATTGGCACCGAGGTCGAGCACGGTCGTGAAACCACCCTTGCGGTTGGGCATCACGGTGGCGATGGCCGGCCGGTCGATGTCGTCCAGCGTCTTGAGCACGTAGCGCGCCACGGCCATCAGGGCCCCGGTGTTGCCGGCCGACACGCAGGCTTGCGCGGCCGGCGGCACGGCGCCGTCCGCCTTCAGCGCAGTGATGGCCACGCGCATCGACGAGTCGCGCTTGCGGCGCAGCGCCACCTCGACCGGGTCGTCCATCGTCACCACCTCGGTGGCCGTGCGCAACGTGGTGCGCGGCCAGGTGGCCGCCGGCGCCAGCGCATCGGCACTGCCAACCAGCACCAGGTGGGCGGCCGGGTGGGCGTCGAGGAAGGCCTTGCAGGCCGGCAAGGTGACGGCGGGGCCGTGGTCACCGCCCATGCAGTCCACCGACAAGGTGACCTGGGCGAGCGGAGCGAGCGGTGCGTGCATCAGGAGGCCATCATGCACGATGCCCGGCGGAGCCAAGGGCGCGCCGGGCATCGGGCTGCAGAGACATCATCCGGCCACCGGCGCAGCCCCGGGACCATGAAGGGCCCGACCCCACGCAGTGGATCGAGCGCCTGGCTCAGTTGTCGGCCTTGGTCTTCAGGACCTTGCGGCCCCGGTAGAAGCCGGTGGGGCTGATGTGGTGACGCAGGTGCGTCTCGCCCGTGGTGGATTCCACCGCCGTGCCCGGCACGGTCAGGGCGTTGTGCGAGCGGTGCATGCCACGCTTGGAAGGCGACTTCTTGTTTTGCTGAACGGCCATGAAATTCTCCTGGGGTGCCGGGCGGCGCCTGCCGTCTTTCCGATGAAAGACCACCTTGCGGTGCGGCAGTACGCCGGGTCCGGCGGTTCGCCCGGGCTGTGGTCCGGGTCTTGGGTCCGGGGACGGATCCGAGGTTCGGTCCGGTGGATGGGCACCCCAATGGTGTCTCGGCCGCCAGACGGAAAGCCCGCGACTATAGCACAGCCCGTCAGGGTTTTGGCTGCTTGAGTGCCGCCAGCGCCGCAAAGGGGTGCTCCTCGGCGGGCGCCTCCAGCGTGTCTTCTGGCAACGGCAACGGTTCAGGGCAGGTCTCGTGCCGCGGCACCAGCGGCACCGCGAGGATCAGTTCATCCTCCACCAGCGGCAGCAGGTCGAGCCGGCCACGAGGCGGCAACGCCAGCACGTCCTCGTCGTCGACATCCTCGTCCAGGCGTTCCGCCTCAGCCTCGTCGGCCACGAATCGGAAGCTGCGCGCCACCACCAGCGCTTCATCCACCGGCTGCAGGCAGCGCTGGCAGGTCAGGCGTACCGCGGCGCGGGCCTGCAGTTGCAGCATCGGGTCGGCAGCGGCGCCGGCCACGGCGCGGCGTTCGCCTTCGACGCGCCAGTGCACCTGCCCGTCACCAGCAGGTGCGGCATCACTGGTGAGGCGAGGCAGATCGGTCAGCGGCCAGTGGCCGTCGAGCGCGGCGGCATCGTCGGCCAGGCGCAGGAGGTCGAGACGGCGCGCATCCTGGCGCGCGTCGTGAGGCTTGTTCATCGCAACCAGTGTAGTCCGCGACAATCCCGGCGATGCCCACGATGCCCCCGCTGATCCTCGGTTCGACCTCGCGCTACCGGCGCGAACTGCTCGCCCGGCTGCGCCTGCCTTTCGACGTGGCCGCCCCGGCGGTCGACGAGACCCCACGGCCTGGCGAGGCCCCGGCCGACCTGGCGCTGCGCTTGGCGCTGGCCAAGGGCCGTGACGTGGCAGCACGGTATCCCGACGCCGTGGTCATCGGCGCCGACCAGGTCTGCGACTTCGACGGCGAACCGATCGGCAAACCCGGCACGCATGAACGGGCCGTGGCCCAGCTGACGCGGCTTTCGGGCCGAACGGCGATGTTTCAAACGGCGCTGGCTGTGCTGCGGCCTTCCACGGGCTTCGAGCGCGCGATGCTGGTGCCGGTTCGGGTGCAGTTCCGCGCCTTGTCGGCCGCCGAGATCGAGCGCTACCTGAAGCTGGAGCAGCCCTACGACTGTGCCGGCAGCGCCAAGTGCGAGACCCTGGGCATCGCATTGCTGGACGCCATCCACAGCGATGACCCCACGGCGCTGGTGGGCCTGCCGCTGATCCGCACGGCCGCGCTGCTCCGCGAGGCCGGCCTCGACCCGATGATGCACGCGGCATGAGCACGCTGGGACCTACGCCCGCCCACACACCTCAGCTCCGCAAGGACGACGGTGCGCCGGTGCACCCGGGCACCCTGTACCTGGTGCCGAACACGTTGGACCTGGGACTGGCGGCTGCCCCCCTGGACACCGTGCTGCCCGCGGCCGTGATCCAGGTGGCCGCGCGCCTGGGCCATTGGGCGGCGGAAGACGCCAAGACGGCACGCGCATTCCTCAAGCGTGTGGACGCGCTCGTGCCCCTGACCTTGCCGCTGCAGCAGATCGCGATGGCCGAACTGCCTCGCCCGCGCAAGGGCAGTGGCGAAGTGGTACCGGCCGCCGCGTGGCACGCCCTGCTGGCACCGGCATTGGCCGGTCACGATCTGGGCCTGATCTCCGAAGCTGGCCTGCCGGCCATCGCGGACCCGGGCGCCGCGTTGGTGGAAGCGGCCCATGCCGCGGGCGTGCCGGTGCAGCCGCTGGTCGGCCCCAGCGCGCTGATGCTGGCGCTGGCCGCCAGCGGGCTGGAGGGCCAGAGTTTTGCCTTCGTCGGCTATCTGCCCCAAGAGCCTGCCGCTCGTGTCGCACGGCTGCGCGAACTCGAAGCACTGTCGCGCCGCCAGCGACAGACGCAGCTGATGATCGAGACGCCCTATCGCAACGAGGCTTTGCTGCAGGCCATGCTGGACGCGCTGGCCTCGGACACCCGCCTGAGCGTCAGCGCCGGGCTGACCACGGCCGCAGCCTTCACCCGCAGTGCGCTGGTGGCGACATGGCGCACGCAACCATCGGCATTGCCGCCCCGCGTGCCAGCGGTGTTTGCCTTGCTGGCGCGATGACTCAGAAGTTCAGCGCAGGCAGTTCGGCCCGCCGGGGCAGATCGGCACCACGCCGGCTGCAGGTGATGGCAGCGGCGGCCACGGCAAAGTCCAGCCAGGCGGCCAGCGCGCTGGCAGGCAACCCCTTCACGGCACCGGGGCGCAGTCGACCCGTCTCTGCCAGGCCGGTCAGCAAGGCCGCCTGGAAGGTGTCGCCAGCGCCCACCGTGTCCACCACCGCCACGCGACGCCCCGGCACGTCCACGCGCCCGGCCGATGTCCAGCCGCTGGCCCCCTCGGCGCCGCGGGTGAGCACCACGGCCTCGACACCCGCGGCCAGCCACTGCTGCGCCAATGTGTCCTCGTCGACGCCAGGCTGCAGACGGGACAGATCCTCGTCGCTGATCTTCAGCAGCTGGGTGCGCGGCAGCATCCAGTCCAAGGTGTCGCGCCAGCGTGCCACGTCGGGTTCCACATTCAGGCGGATGTTGGGGTCATAGGCCACCAAGACCCTGCCCTGCATGCGCTCGACCAGCGCACGCTGGGTGGACGCCACCGGCTCCACGACCATGGCGTAGGACCCGAACTGCACCGCCTGCACGTCGTCAGGCACCGCCCCGAGTGCAGACATCGGCATCAGCCGGTCAGCACAGCCCTGACCATAGAAGGCGTAGGACGGCACACCCTGCGCGTCCAGGCCAACCAGGCTCAGCGTGGTCGGCGCGTCGATGCGGGGCGCGCAGGCCAGGCTGACGCCCTCCTCCGCCAGCGCGCGGGCCAATCGGTCACCCAGAAATCCGGTGGACAAGGCGCCGAAGAAGGCCACCGGCTGCCCCATGCGGGCCAGACCACTGGCCACATTCAACGGTGACCCGCCGATGCGGCCGTCCAGCAACATGCCGGTGGGCGTGTCGGCGGTGGCGAAGACGTCCATCAGCGCTTCGCCGCAGACCAAGAACATGAAGGCTCCCCTCGAGGCAATTCGATCCCGATGATGGCGTGCCGGACGAAGGTGCCACCGCGGGGCTTTCCATTAATCACTCGTCGTGATTTATTGGTCGCGCCATTCCACAATCGACGCCCATGCCCTCGGCTGCCATGACGATCACCGCCCCCGCCTCATGACCCCGATGCCCCCACGCGGCTCCAGCCAGGGCGGCCTGCGGCAGTACAACGAACGTGTGGTGTTGCAGGCGCTGCGCCTCCATGGCCCCCTGCCCGCCGCGGAACTGGCGCGGCTGACACAGTTGACCGCGCAGACGATCTCGATGATCACGCGGCGGCTGCTGGACGACGGCCTGCTGCGCAAGGGGGTACCGTTGCGCGGCCGGGTGGGCCAGCCGTCCGTGCCGCTGTCGTTGGCCCCGGACGGCGCCTTCGCCCTCGGCATCAAGGTCGGGCGGCGCAGCCTCGACCTGTTTCTGATGGACTTCGCCGGCGCAGTACTGGAGCGCTGGAGCGTTGGCCATCACTTCCCCGACCCGGATCGGCTGCTGCCCGAAATCACCACCCGGGTGGCCGACGCGCGCCGTCGGCTGGGCAATGGCCGCCGCGATCGCCTGCAAGGCATCGGCATCGCGCAGCCGCTGCAGTTGTCGTCCTGGCACGAACTGCTGGGCGCCGATGCCGAGGTGGCCGCCAAGTGGGACCGGGTGGACCTGCGCGCCGAGGTCGAGGCCCGAACCGGTGTGACTACACACCTGCTCAAGGACACGGCGGCCGCCTGTCTGGCCGAACTGGTCGTCGGGCGCGGCCAGGGCCTGCGCAGCTATCTCTACGTGTTCGTGGACACCTTCGTCGGCGGCGGCCTGGTGCTGGACCACCAATTGCACAGCGGGCACCAAGGCAACGCCGGTGCCGTCGGCTCGTTGCCGCTCGCGCGCAGCGTCCACGATGGCGCCCCCCCCGCGCAGTTGCTCAGCGTGGCCTCGCTGGTGACGCTGGAGCAAGCCTGGCGCAGAGCCGGCCTGGCCGACAGTGCCGCCACCGACGGTCGCGCGATGTCAGGCGCCTGGGCGGCCATCACCCGCCAGTGGCTGGATGAGGCGGCCGCCGGGCTGGCATTGGCCGCAGACAGCGCCGCCTGCTTGCTGGACCTGGACGCCGTGGTGATCGACGGCGCCTTCAGCCCCGACCTGCGCGACGCCCTGGTGGCCGCCACGCAACAGGCCTTGAATCGCCACGATGGGCGAGGTGCGATGCGGCCGTCGCTGGTCAGCGGCAGCCTGGGCGCGGACGCGGGTGCACTGGGCGGCGCCTGGTTGCCGCTGGTGGTGAACTTCGCGCCGGACCGGGCGCTGTTCCTGAAGGCAGACAGGGCCTGATCGGTGCCACGCCCTGCCTGAGGTGATCAGCCGTTCCCGCCCAGCAATGACGCCACCTTGCGCTTGGGCCGGATGTTCGGCGTCCTGCCGGCTGCCGGCGCGGCCGCGGAACGCGTGGCTTCCCAGGCCGGCGGCTCATCGCGAGCCGGCGCCTCATAGGGTTTGTCGAACAACGGGTCGCCGCGCGACGCCTCGCTGACCATGCGGCCCGGCCGCACCGGCGTGTTGCCCTTGGCCAGGCGCACGAAATCGTCGTCGCGCGAGCGGCGGGCGCTGTGGCGCTCGCCGCGCTCCACGCGGTCGCTGGGTTCGTCACGCCGGCGGCGCGGGGCCTCGTCGAGTTCGAACGGTTCGAGCTCGATCTTCTTCTTGATGAGTTTCTCGATCTCGCCGGTCAGCCGCGTGTCGTCGCGCGAGACCAGCGTCACCGCCAGGCCCGATGCGCCGGCACGGCCAGTGCGGCCGATGCGGTGCACGTAGTCCTCGGCGTTGAAGGGCACGTCGAAGTTGAAGACCGCCGGCAGGTCGGCGATGTCCAGGCCGCGCGCGGCCACGTCCGTGGCCACCAGCAGGTCCACCTCGCCGGCCTTGAAGGCGGCCAGCGCCTTCAGGCGCTCGTCCTGGCTCTTGTCGCCGTGCAGCGCCTGGGTCTTGAGGCCGTCCCGCTCGAAGGCCCGCGCCAGCCGCGCGGCACCCAGCTTGGAGTTGACGAAGATGATGGCCTGGGCCAGTTCACGGTCGCGCAGGATCTGGCGGATGACGGCGCGCTTGTCGTCCGCGTCGGCACTGTAGAAGCGCTGCTCGACGGTGGACGCGGTGGCGTTGGGCCGCGCCACCTCCACCAGCACCGGGTCCTGCAGGTAGCTGGACGCCAGCTTCTTGATCTCGGGGCTGAAGGTGGCGCTGAACAGCAGCGTCTGCCGCGCCTTGGGCAGGAACGACAGGATGCGCTGCAGGTCGGGCAGGAAGCCGATGTCGAGCATGCGGTCGGCTTCGTCGAGCACCACGTACTCCACCTGGTTCAGGATCGCGTTCTTGGCCTCGATGTGGTCCAGCAAGCGGCCCGGGGTGGCGATCAGCACCTCAACGCCGCCCTTGAGCTGCAGCGTCTGCGGCTTCATGTCCACACCGCCGAACACCACGGCCGAACGCAGCTTGGTGTGCTGCGCGTAGTTCTTGACGTTGACCGCCACCTGGTCCGCCAGTTCGCGCGTGGGCGCCAGCACCAGGGCGCGCACCGGGTGCCGCGCCGGCGACATGCTGGCGTTCTCGTGCTTGAGCATGCGCTGCAACAGCGGGATCGTGAAGGCCGCCGTCTTGCCGGTGCCGGTCTGGGCGGCGCCCATCACGTCGCGGCCGGCCAGCACGATGGGGATCGCCTTGGCCTGGATGGGCGTCATGGCCGTGTAGCCGGAGTCGGCCACGGCCTTCAGGAGCTTGGGGTCGAGCGGGAGGGTGTCGAAGCGCGGCGCGGGAGCGGCCGGGGGTGACCCGGCTTCGGCGCCGACCGCAGGGGTGTCGGTCATGTCTCCGGATTATCCCTCGCATCGGCCGGCCGCGTGTCCAGGGGCATCGGGCGGGAGCCGAACAGACGCAACACGCGCGGCGCCCGGAAGCGGACGATGCGCCAGTACAACGCCAAGTAGCCCAGGCCGAACAAGGCCAGGAAGAGGCCTATCCACAGACTGTTGTCCCAAAACAACACCGCCGGCACCACCGAGAACATGCACATCACCCACAGGTAGGGTGAGGTCATGGAATTGCGGCGGGTCAGCTCGCGCGCGGTTCGCTCCCCAGCCGCCCAGCGCAGCACCCTCCGGTAGATCAGACTGTGCAGATGCACGCCGTCTGGCATGCCCACCGCACGCAGGTGCAGCACGCGACGCCGGTAGACGGAGAACAGCGTCTCGAAGATGGGATAGAAGCACAGCAGCAGCGGGAACAGGGGCGACACCTCGGGGTTGCGTGCGATCAGCAGCAACGAAAGCTCGGCCACGTAGAACCCCAGGAAGTACGCACCGCCATCGCCCAGGAAGACCAGGCCGGCCGGAAAGTTCCAGACGAAGAAGCCGAACACGGCGCCGATGCCGGCCAGCGCCAGCCAGCCGACAGCCGGGTCGCCCACATCGAAGGCCACCGACGCCAGGCCCATCAGCATGATCGCCACGCACATCGCCGCCAGGCCATTGAAGCCGTCGATGATGTTGATGGCGTTGGAAACGCCTGTGACCGTGAACACGGTGAGCATCATCGAGCCCGCCGTGAACGTCACCACCCAGTCCAGCCCGGGCAGGTCGGTGCGGGTGATATTGGTGCCCAGGAACACGGCGGCCAAGGCGGCGGACAGGGCGCCAAACAGCAACCGGCGGCGGGGGCTGAGCTGCTTGGTGACGTCCTCGACCAGGCCGGCGCCCAGCACCGGCAGGCTGCACGCCACGAGCACCAGACCCAAGGTGCGGGCCTCGGCATGCCCACGCATGCCGGCCAGCATGGCCAGCAGCAGCGCACCGACCACGGCCAGCCCGCCCACCCGAGGCACGGCGCGGGCGTGGAACTTCTGAGGGCCGAGAACGTCGTGGTCGTGCGTGAGCGTCGGATGGCGATTCGCCCAGCGAATCACGCCCAAGGTCAGACCGCATGACGCCAGCAGTGCAACAAGCAGGGCGGACACGGCGGCGAGTGTAGCGACGGCCCGGCGGGCCCCGGGCCGTTGGAAACGATCGCGCACAATCGCGGTCGGCATGAAGTTACCGCCGCGCGTCGTCCGTCGCCATCGCAGCCCCTGGCAAGTCCACAGGTCGGTGCTGTTCGCCCTGTTCATGCGCGAATTGCGCACGCGCCTGGGCGGCCGCTGGCTCGGCATGCTCTGGCTGGTTGGCGAACCCCTGGCCCACGTGCTGCTGATGCTGGCCATCTTCACCTACGTGCGAAACGTCTCTGCGCGCCACACCGACTTCCCGTTGTTCCTGGTCACCGGGCTGCTGCCCTTCTTCATGTTCCGCAACCTGTCGCTGCGCCTGGCGGACGCCATCGCGTCCAATCGCGGGCTGTTCAGCTACCGGCAGGTCAAGCCGATCGACACGCTGGTTGCGCGCGCTTCGGTCGAGACGGTGCTCCACAGCGCCGTCTACGCTGCGGCACTGCTGCTGTTGGCCTGGTGGGGGCTGCCTGCGCTGCCGCATGCCCCCCTGGAGTTGATGCTGGCCAGCATCAACCTGGTGATGCTGGGCCTGGGCATCGGTCTCGTGCTGGCCGTGGCCTGCCACGGCAGGCCACGCCTGCGGGCGGCCGTGGGCCTGGTCTTCCTGCCGCTGTACCTGGCCTCCGGCGTGATCTTCTCGATCGAGTCGACGCCACCGGATGTTCGCGCCTGGCTGATGCTCAACCCCGTGGCGCACCTGATCGACCTGTCGCGGACCTTCTTCATTGCCGGGCATTTCCGCATGGCCGAGACCTCCATGGCCTACTCGGCCGCCTGGGCGCTGGCAGCGACGGCTTTGGGGCTGAGCCTGTACCGCGTCGACCGCCACCGGTTGATCACCCGCGACTGACCGCGATGATCGAACTCCAGAATCTCACCAAGTGGTTCCCGTCGCCACAGGGTCGGCGCTACGTGTTCCAGGATCTGAGCTTCCGGTTCCCGGCCGATGCGAGCATCGGTCTGATCGGACGCAATGGCGCCGGGAAGTCGACGCTGATGAACCTGCTGGGCGGCATCGACAGCCCCAACGAGGGGCGCATCGTCAGCGATGCACGCATCTCCTGGCCCGTGGGCCTGGGTGGCGGTTTCCAGGTGGCGCTGAGCGCCCGCGAGAACGCCCAGTTCGTGTGTCGGGTCTACGGTGCCACCGGCCCACGGATGAAGCGCCTGGTGGCCTTCGTGCGCGACTTCGCCGAACTGGGTGACTACTTCGACATGCCGATCCGCACCTACTCCTCTGGCATGCGGTCGCGGTTTGCCTTCGGCCTGAGCATGGCCTTCGACTTCGACTACTACCTCATCGACGAGGTCATGGCCGTTGGCGACGAGCAGTTCAGGACGAAGAGTCGGGCCGTGCTCGCCGAGCGCCTGAAGCATTCGCGCATCGTGCTCGTTTCTCACCGCATGCGCGACGTGCGCGAATACTGCGACAAGGTCGTCCTCATCGACGGCGGCCAGGCCAAGGTCTTCGATGATGTCGAAGCGGGCATTGCCGCCTACGAGAAACTGGTCCCTCCCCGACAGAAGCCGCGCCGTGAGCGCCTCAGACCCAAGAAATGACGCTCGACGCCTTCACCCCACGACGCCAGATGCTGGCGCTGATTGCCGTGCCGGTGCTGCTGGCGGCCATCTACTTCGGCCTGCTGGCTGCCGACCGTTACGTCAGCGAGTCGACGGTGGTGCTGCGGGACGACCGCGCCAGCGCACCGGTGCTCACGGGCGCCGCCTCGCTGCTCAGTGCCTTGCCCGGGTCGGCCCAGCTCGACACCCAGGTGCTGCGCGAGTACATGCAGTCTGCGGTGCTGGCCGAGGCGATGGAGCGGCAACTGGCCGTGCGCCGCCATTTCAGCGGCAGCCGCCTGGATCCGACCGCCCACCTGGCCGAAGGCGCCACCCGGGAGGACTACATCGCCTTCTTCCGCGACCGCGTCGAGGCGATCTATGACGAACGCTCGCAGGCCCTGAAGCTGCACGTCCAGGGCCTGGACGCCCCCTTCGCGCAGCAGCTCAACCAGGCCGTGCTGGCCGCCAGCGAGGCCTTCGTCAACGAGTCCTCCCACAAGATGGCCCGTGAGCGGCTGACCTTTGCCGAGGCCGAACTGCAGCGCGCCGCCGGCCTGCTGGAAGCCGCACAGGGCAAGGTGCTCGCCTTCCAGGCCCGCCACCGACTCATCGACCCCACGGCCCAGGCCGGCGCCGCCTCCACCGTGGTGGCCGAACTGTCCGCCGCCATCACCAAGGCCGAGACCGACCTGCGCGCCCTGCGCAGCTATCTCCAGGACAGCGCGCCACAGGTGGTGGCGGCGCGGGCGCAACTGGCCGCCTTGCGCACGCAGCTCGACACCGAACGATCTCGCGCGACGGCCCGGGACGGCGCCGACAAGCGCCTGGCGGTGCTGGCGCTGGAGTTCCAGGGCCTGAAGCTGCAGGCCCAGGTGGCGGAAGACGCGTACAAGGCCGCGCTCGCCGCGGTGGAGGCGGCCCGGCTGGACGCGACCCGGCGGCTGAGCACGCTGGTCATCGTGGAACCGCCAACACTGCCCGAATCCGCCCAGTATCCCAGGCGTCTGTACGGCATGGCCACCGTGCTGGCCTGCTGCCTGCTCCTCTACGCCATCGTGCGCCTGACCGTGGCCACGATCCGCGAACACCAGGACTGAATGCCCATGTCTCGACTCTCCAGCGCGTTTCACCCTTCGGGGCTGGCCCGTCGACTGCTCCTCGCCACCGTCCTGTCGACCACGTGGCTGTGCGCGATGGCGCAACAGGGCGCCAGCCGGGACCCGCTCGACACCGGCCCCCGCGGCCTCACGGAGGTCACTGCGCCGGCCACCGCCACCGCTGCCCCGGCATCGAAGCCGGTGACGCCTGCCAACCCGGCCGGGGATGCCGCCGGCGAGCCACCCGTGTTCGGCAGCCAGGTCTTCGGGGGTCGATTTGCGGCGCAGAGCTTCACCGGCTACAACGCCGACTACCAGATCGCCTCCGGCGACCGGATCGCCCTGCGCATGTGGGGCGCGTTCACGTTCGACGCCGCGCTCACCGTGGATGCGCAGGGCAACGTCTTCGTGCCCAACGTCGGGCCGGTGTCGGTGCGCGGTGTGCGCAATGGTGAGCTCCAGGCCATCTTCGCCACCGCCGTGGCCCGGACATTCCGCAGCAACGTCGGCGTCTACGCGTCGCTGGAGGCCGCACAACCGGTCAAGGTCTACGTCACCGGCGACGTGCGCGCCCCAGGGCTCTATCCCGGCATGTCGTCGGACTCCGTGCTGCGCTTCCTCGACCAGGCCGGCGGCATCGATCCGCAACGCGGGAGCTTCCTGGCCATCGACATCCGCCGGGGCGGCGAACTGCGCACCACGGTCAATCTCTACGATTTCCTGCTTGAAGGCCGCCTGCCGGCGCTGCAGTTCCGCGATGGCGACACCGTCTTCGTCCGCCCGCGCCAGCACACCGTGGCCGTGGCCGGCGAGGTGCACAACGCCTACCGCTTCGAGTTCGCTTCCCCGGAGATCGACACCACCCGGCTGCTGGCGCTGGCGCGCCCCAAACCGGGTGCAACACACCTGAGCATCGTGCGCACGCAGGGCCGTGAGAAGCGCAGCGAGTACCACCCGCTGGCGCAGGCCGCGTCCACCCAGCTGCGTGACGGCGACATGGTCGCGGTCAGTGCCGACCGCGTGCCGGGCACCATCCTCGTGCGCGTCGAAGGTGCCCAGCTTGGCGAGCGCAGCCTCGTGCTGCCCTACGGCGCACGCTTGTCCGACGTGCTGCCGAAGCTGCGGCCAGCGCCGCAGGCGGCGGTCGAGCATCTTCAGCTCTTCCGGCGCAGCGTTGCCCAGCAGCAGAAGGACATGCTCGAGGCATCGTTGCGGGGCCTGGAGACCTACGCGTTGACCGCGCGCAGCGCCACCAGCGAGGAAGCTGCGCTGCGCGAACGTGAGTCACGGCAGATCCTGGAGTTCATCGGCCGCGCGCGGCAGGTCGAGCCACGCGGCCAGGTGGTGCTGGCACAGGGCAGCGACAACAGCAGCCTGCTGATGGAGGACGGCGACGTCCTGCGCCTGCCCGAACGCTCCGACATCGTCGTGGTGGGCGGCGAGGTGTTGTTCCCCAGTGCACTGGCCTTCGACGCCGGCGCCGACGCCAGCACCTATGTGCAACGCGCGGGCGGCTTCACCCAGGGGGCCGACCAGGCGCGCATGGTCCTGATGCGGCAGGACGGCAGCGTCGTCATGGCAACCTCCGCCGTGCCGGTGCGCGCGGGCGACCAGCTCCTGGTGCTGCCGCGCATCGAGACCAAGGACGTCGAGGTCACCCGCGGCATCACGCAGATCGTTTACCAGATCGCCGTGGCCGCCAAGGTGCTGTTCGGCCTCTGATCAGCCCGTCAGTGTCTGCCATAATTACCGGTTTGCCCGACCAGCCATGCGAGTTCTCACTGTCTTCGGCACCCGCCCAGAGGCCATCAAGATGGCGCCGCTGGTGCTGCGCCTGAACCAGGCCCCCGGCATCGAGAGCGTGGTCTGCGTCACCGCGCAACACCGGCAGATGCTGGACCAGGTGTTGCAGCTGTTCGGCATCGCCCCGCAGCACGACCTGAACATCATGCGGCCCGGACAGGACCTGTACGGCATCACCGCCGGCATCCTGCAGGGGGTCGGCGAGATCTGTGCCAAGGTCCAGCCGGACATCGTGCTCGTGCACGGCGACACCACCACCACCTTCGCCACCACGCTGGCGGCCTTCTACCAGCGCATCGCGGTCGGACACGTCGAGGCCGGTCTGCGCACGGGCAATCTGTACTCGCCGTGGCCCGAGGAGGCCAACCGCAAGCTCACCGGCGCACTGGCGGCACTGCACTTCGCGCCCACCCCGGCATCGCGTGACAACCTGCTGCGCGAAGCCGTGGCGGCCGACAGCATCGTCGTCACCGGCAACACGGTGATCGACGCGCTCCTACAGGTCACCGCCAAGTTCGATGCCGAGCCGACGCTGGACGCCGACTTCTCGCGCCAGTTCTCGATGCTGCGCCCCGGTGCACGTCTGGTGCTGATCACCGGCCACCGACGCGAAAACTTCGGCGACGGCTTCGAACGCATCTGCCGGGCCATTGCACAGCTGGCGGTGCGCCACCCGGACGTCGACTTCCTCTACCCGGTGCACCTGAACCCCAACGTGCGCGAGCCGGTCAACCGCCTGCTCAGCGGCATCGCCAACGTCAGCTTGATCGAGCCTCAGGACTACCTGCCCTTCGTGTGGCTGATGCGTCGCTCGCACCTGATCCTGACCGACTCCGGCGGCATCCAGGAAGAAGCCCCGTCCCTGGGCAAGCCGGTACTGGTGATGCGCGACACCACCGAGCGGCCTGAGGCCGTCGAAGCTGGCACCGTTCGGCTGGTGGGCACCGACCTCGAAGGCATCGCCGCCGGTGTCACGCAGCTGCTCGAGGACGGCGCCGCCTATGAGCGCATGAGTTTCGCCCACAACCCCTACGGCGATGGCCGCGCCTGCGATCGCATCGTCGACGCGCTGCACGCCTGGCACCAGAGCCGCTGAAGCGGCCCGCAGCAGAGAACGAGGAATCCCAGCATGACAGAGAAGTTCCAGACCGTTTCGGTGATCGGCCTCGGCTACATCGGCCTGCCCACCGCGGCGATGTTCGCCTCGCGCCGCGTGCGTGTGATCGGCGTCGACATCAACCAGCATGCGGTGGACACCATCAACCGTGGGCAGATCCACATCGTCGAGCCGGAACTCGACATGATCGTGCACAGCGTGGTCAGCGAGGGCCACCTGAAGGCCACGACCCAGCCGGAACCGGCCGACGCCTTCCTCATCGCCGTGCCCACGCCGTTCAAGGGCGACCACGAGCCGGATCTGGCCTACGTCGAGGCGGCCACGCGGGCCATTGCGCCGGTGCTCAAGCGCGGCGACCTCGTGGTGCTGGAGTCCACGTCACCGGTGGGCAGCACCGAACAGATGCTCGACTGGCTGGCCCAGGCACGGCCGGATCTCAAGCTGCCGGGCCGCTGCGATGGGGAGGCTGACCTGTCGGTGGCCTACTGCCCGGAACGGGTGCTGCCCGGCCATGTGGTCCGCGAACTCGTCGAGAACGACCGCATCATCGGCGGCATCACCGAGCGCTGCTCGCAGCGCGCGGTGGCCCTGTACCGGACGTTCGTCCAAGGTCAGCTGCTGGTGACCAATGCGCGCACGGCCGAGATGTGCAAGCTCACGGAAAACTCCTTCCGGGACGTCAACATCGCCTTCGCCAACGAGCTCTCGCTGATCTGCGACAAGCTCGACATCGACGTCTGGGAACTGATCCGCCTGGCCAACCGCCATCCGCGCGTCAACATCCTGCAGCCCGGCGCCGGCGTCGGTGGCCACTGCATTGCCGTGGACCCCTGGTTCATCGTCGACAAGACGCCGGAACAGGCGCGCCTGATCCGGGTGGCCCGCGAGGTCAACGACGGCAAGCCGCACTGGGTGGTCGACAAGGTCGGTGCGGCGGTCGACGCCTGGCGCCGGAACCGCGGCGGCGATGTGCAGCCGCGCGTGGTCTGCTTTGGCCTGGCCTTCAAGCCCGACATCGACGACCTGCGCGAGAGCCCTGCGCTGGAAATCGCCATCGAACTCGCACGTCGCCACCCCGGCTGCGTGAGCGCGGTGGAGCCGAACATCGAAGCGCTGCCGAAGGCCGCCGCCGCCGCCGGGCTGTCGCTGCTGGGCTTCGAGGCCGGCGTTGCCGCAGCCGACATCGTCGTGCTGCTGGTCGACCATTCGCCGTTCAAGCAGGCTGGCCCTGCGGTCGTGGCCGGCAAGCCGCTGGTCGACACCCGGGGCATCTGGCTGTGAACGACGCCGTCGCGCCGCCAGACGCGACGGACCCGGCGCTCGCGGCACTCCGCGCCGCACACGAGCGAGAGCTGCAGCGACAGGCGCTGGGGCTGGCCGACCGCCTGCGCCAGGCCGAGGCCGAACGGCTGCGCCTGCAGGAACGGCTGGAGGAACTGGGCGACGAAGCGGCCGACCGTTTCGATGCCCTGCAGGCCCGAACGCTGGAGGCTGCGGCCGCGGCATCCGCGCGGCTGGCCGAGCAAGTGCAGCGCGAGGCCGCTGCCGTGGCCGAGGCGGCGGCACTGCGCGAGCGTGCCGCTGCGGCGCAGGACCGCCTGCAGGAACTTCGCCAGCACTACGACACGCTGCAGAGCAACCAGGCAGCAAGCCTGGCACGTCTGCGCGAGGGCGAACAGGCGCTTGAGGCTGCCCGGCGCAGCCACGCGGCCGAACTGGCCAAGGCCCATGCCGACGTGGCCGCCTTGCGCGCGCAGGCGGCCGACCTCCAGACTCAGCTGGTCGCCGCGCACCAGGCGCGCGACGTGCTCGAAGGCGAGCGTGATGCGCTGCAGGCGCGCTGCCAGACCGCCGAAGACGCGCTGCAGGCGCAGAAGGCGGCAGCCGAGCGGGCGAAGGCGGAGTACGACGCCACCTACCGCGACCAGGCCCGCCGGGCCGAAGAACTGCTGGCGGCCGCCCGCGCCGATGCGGCCGCCGCCGCGCTGCGGGCGGACAACACGGCGCAGCAGGCCGAGGCCGCGGCGAAACAGGCGGAGACCGCCGCCCGCCAGGCCCAGGCGGAAGCGCAACAGGCGGCCGCCCTTCAGGCGGCATTGAGTGCCGAGCTGGCCGACGCGCAACGCGAGAGCGCCCGGGTCGAATCCGAGGCGCGACGCCTGCGGTCCGACGTCGAGACTGCGCTGCTGCGCGCGACGCAATTGGGCACCGAACTGCAGACCTCGCAGAGCCTTGTCCGACAGTTTCAGGACAGCGAACAGGAGGCTCGGACCCGCGTCGCCGCGCTGCAGTCGGAAACCCAGATGCTGCAGCGGGCCCTGGAATCGGCGCACCGCGAGGCCGACGCGTTGCGCCAGTCGCGCAGCTTCCGGCTGGGCCAGGCCCTGGTTCAGACGCGACACTGGCGGGGGGTGCTGCGGTTTCCGACCGCGCTGCTGGACGCCGTGCGGGGCCGGCCTCAGGCGGCAGCGCCCTCTGCCGATCGCGGCGCCAGTCGCGGCGCAGCCGGCGCTGCGGTCGAACTGTCGGCCGCCGACCTCGCGCTGCTTGAATCGACACTCGCCCGCGACGGCGCCGCTGCTGCCGCCGAGGCCCTGGCCGCACGGCGTCTGCCGCCGCAACGCGAGGCCCACGCGCTGACGCAGTTGGCGCGCCAGTGCGTCGGCAGCGACGTGCGCGCGGCCACCAGCCTGGCGCGGCGCGCGGCCACGCTGGACCCGCGCCCATTCCGCCAGAAGTGGCTGGGCTTCCTGCTCGCCGACGCCGGCGCCATCGTCGAGGCGCAGGCCACGCTCGCTGCCCTGCCTGGCGACGTCGAGATGAAGGCCTCGGAACGCCTGAAGCGGCGTCGGATCGAGGGCCTGCATCGCCTGCTGAGCACGGGGGTCGAGCTGCCGCCGCCGTCCGCTCCTGCCCCTCAGGGAGATGGCCCGCTGATGTACGTGGCCGCGAGTGCCTTGCCGTACCACGTCAGCGGCTACACGCAGCGCACCCATGCCCTGCTGCTGGCCTTGCAGGCCCAGGGCCACGATGTGGTCTGCGTGACCCGGCCGGGCTATCCAGACGACCGCGCCGATGCGCGTCAGGCGCGCGAGCACGACACGCTCACGATCGACGGCATCCGCTACCGCTCGCTGCCCGGCCCCGGCCGTCAGCGCCTGGCCCCCGACGAGTACCTGCGCGCCAGTGCGACCCGGTTGGCGGCCGAGGCTCAGGCGCTGGGCGCGCGCGCCATTCACGCCGCCTCGAACCATGAGAACGCCCTGCCCGCGCTGCTGGCGGCGCGCCAGTTGGGCCTGCCGTTCGTCTACGAGGTGCGCGGCCTGTGGGAATACACCGCCGCCAGCAAGCGCCCAGGCTGGGAAGACAGCGACGCTTTCCGCCTTGACGTGCAGTTGGAAAGCCTGGTGGCCGGCGCCGCCGACCGCGTGTTCACGCTCAATGCGGCGATGGCGGTCGAACTGCAACGCCGCGGCGTGGCCGCCGAGACCATCGCGCTCGCGCCCAATGGGATCGACCCGGACCGCTTCGTCGCGGCCCAGGCCGATCCGGCGCTGCGAGCGCGGCATGGCTTTGCGGCCGACGACTTCGTCGTGGGCTACGCCGGGTCGGTGGTAGGTTATGAGGGGCTGGACGACCTGCTGGCGGCCTTCGGCCTGCTGCGGGACCGCCTGCCGCGGCTGCGCCTGCTCATCGTCGGCCAGGGCGACGCCCTGCCCGCTCTGAAGGCACAAGCAGGGCGAAGCGGCGCCGGCGAACGCATCGTGTTCACCGGCGCAGTGGCGCCGCAGGACGTGCCGGCGTATCTGGCGGTCATGGACGTGGTGGCCATGCCGCGCAAGCCCGTCACCGTGTGCCAGCTGGTGTCGCCACTGAAACCGCTGGAGGCCATGGCCATGGCACGGCCGGTGGTGGTCAGCAACGTCGCCGCACTGGCCGAAATGGTGCGCGATGGCGAAACCGGCATCGTCGCGGCAGCGGCCGACCCGGCCGCTCTGGCCGCTGCGCTGGCCCGCCTGGCGGCCGACCCGGCCGCCGCCCGCCAGATGGGCGAGGCCGCACGTGCTGCCACGCTGGCCGACCGCAGCTGGTCGCAGGTGGCGGCGTCGATGGCCACTGCCCACCCGGGGCTGAGCGCGGCGGCGAGCGCAGCGACGAACGCGGCCCCGCCAGCTCCGGCCGACATCCCACCGCTGAACCTGCCCGCCGGAATCACCAGCCTGGACGACGCGCAGAAGGCCGAGCTCGACCGACGACTGATCGAGGCGGCCACCCAGGGTGCACCGGCCCTGCGCGGTCTGCTGGAACGGCAGAACGCGGCCCTGCCGGCACGGCTGGCAGCGTTCAGCACTTTGCGCGCCGCGCAAGCCGCCCTGGATGCCGGCCTCCAGGACGACGCCCTTGCCCTCGGTACCGAGGCGCTGGCGCGGGACGGCGCTCCGGGCACGCTGCGCGCCCTGGCGCGCCTGCACGCCAACGCCGCCGATTTCAACCAGGCCGCGGCCCTTGCACGCCGGCTGGAAGCCGCGCTGCCCAGTGTCGGCGACGCGGACCGCCGATTCATCGACGAACAGGTCGAGCGCGAGGCACTGGAACGCGAGACGGCACAGCGGCAGGCGGCGGCGTTCGAGCCGGTCGTCGGGCGGGCCCTGAACCTGCTGGCCTTCAGCCTGCCCTACACCTCGGTGGGCTATGCGACTCGCTCGCATGGCCTGGCACTGGGCATCCAGCATGCGGGCTGGGACATCCGGCCCTTCACGCGCCCCGGCTTCCCGCAGGACTTCAAGCCCGAACTGCAGGGGCAGGCGCTGCCGGACAGCGACTGCATCGACGGCATCACCTACGGCCGGCTGTTTGCCGCCGCCCGCGTGGGCAGCAGCGAGGTCGAGTACATGCGCAGCAGCGCGGCGCATTACGAGCGGCTGATCCGCGAACTGCGCCCGCAGGTGGTGCACGCGGCGTCGAACTACGTCACGGCGCTGCCGGCCCTGGTGGCGGCACGGCGCTGCGGCGTGCCCTTCATCTACGAGGTGCGCGGCTTCTGGGAAGTCACACGCTCATCGCGCGACGCCGGGTTCGAACGCACGCCCAAGTTCCGCCACATGGAGCGCTTCGAACGCGTCGTGGCGCTGAATGCCGACCGCGTGATCACCATCACCACCGCGATGCGGGACGAACTCGTCGCCCGTGGCGTGGCCGCCGATCGCATCGACATCGCCTTCAACAGCGTGGACCCGGCGCGCTTCTCGCCGCGCCCGCGCGACGAGGCCCTGGCCCAGCGGCTGGGCCTGCCTGCCGGCGTGCCGGTGATCGGCTACGTCGGTTCCTTCGTCGACTACGAGGGCCTGGACGATCTGGTCACCGCCGCGGCGGGCCTGCGCGACCAGGGTGCCGACTTCCGTATGCTGCTGGTCGGCGACGGCGCGGTCTTCCAGTCGCTGATCGATCAGGTGCAGGCGCTGGGCCTGGACGACCTGGTCACGCTCACCGGGCGCGTGCCGCACGACGAGGTCGAGGCCTACTACTCGCTGATCGACGTGGCACCTTTCCCGCGCAAGCCCTGGGAAGTCTGCGAACTGGTGTCCCCGCTGAAACCCTTCGAGGCCATGGCGCTGCACAAGCCGGTGGTCGTCTCCAGCACGCGCGCGCTGCTGGAGATCGTCGAGGACGGCGTCAACGGCCTGCTGTTCGACAAGGGCAGCCCGGCCAGCCTGCAGGAAGCCCTGCACCGTCTGGTGACCGACGCCTCGCTGCGCGCCGCCCTGGGCGAACGGGCGCGCGGCTGGATCGAGCGAGAGCGCAGTTGGGACCGCGCGGGCCAGGTGGTCGTCGGGGCCTATGATCACACGATCGGTGGTGCAGGGGTCAGATGCTGACATCCACCAGCGTGACCCACGGCGCGTGACTGACTAGGCAACAGCTGTGTGCACCGCGCAAGGCAGTTGAGCATTGAAGGAGCGGGGTATTCAGGTCACGCCTATGAAGAATCTGTATCTCTCGATCACGGTCGACGTCGAAGCTCAGCCAGCACGTGCAACCTCTGACCACGTGGGGCGCCTGATCTGGGGCCGGCACGACGGGCGCGAAATCGGGGTTCGAGAGATTCTCCGCAGATCCGCTCGTCATGGCTACGAAGCCACATGCTTTCTCGACCTAGCGGAACTGGAACTGCATGGCGCAGAGATCGCTGATGTTGGACGAGCGATCTTGGCAGACGGACACGACCTGCAAGTTCATTGCCACCCGGAGTTCCTCTCAGCGGAATTCTTTCGGCGGCGAGGAATCTCGCGGCCTGCCGGCATGAACGACGTCGATGAGCGGCAAGCGGACTTGATCGTCGACTGGCTCGATGAGCAATACCAAGCCATCAGTTCTGGGAATCGCCCGTCAGCGTTTCGCGGGGGTGGCTATCGCTACAACCACGCGCTGCTCCGGAAACTGCACCGCAACGGCTACCAAGTATCCTCGAACTACAACCCGACTCGCCCCGAGCAGGTCGATCAGTTTGGACCACGCCTGCCTTTCACCTGGAGCGACGGGCTGTTGGAAGTCCCGATTTCGAGCGTACCGCAGGGTGACAAATACTGCATGAGCAACTTCAACCTGAAGCGGCTATTCGGGATGGACCGATTTCGCCGACATGTGGACGCGCTCGTCGACGCCCCTGGTCCGTTCGCGCATCTGGTGCTGGTCATGCATTCGTGGTCGTTCCTAGAACTCGACGAACATGGGCACTACCAGTTCGTCGGCGACGCGCTGATGAATCACTTCGACGATGCCATGTCCTATCTGAGGGCGTCCGGATGGCACAACCTGCCTATGCGACTGGCCAGCCCTAACACCTATGGCATCCCCTTGGATCAAGTCACACCAACTGCCCGCCAAACGTCATGAGCACTGAGCTACGCAACTACTTCAACCACGAACTCGGCGCCGAGCCCTGGAAGGCAAGCGACCTGATCACCTTCTTCCACGCCCAGAGAACCGGTGGCTCTGCGCTTCGGCACCTGCTGGGTGACGCGTTGGGCAAGGAACGCGTTTTCTGCACGCAGTTCGTGAGCGACTTCCAGCACTGGGAAGTCGTTCCGGCCGAACGACTACTAGAGAAGACAGTCTTCGCAGGCCACTCGAACTTCCAGCGAAGGGATCTCGGTCGCCGGCTTCTGCCCATCAGCCTCGTGAGGCACCCTGTCTACAGGACATTCTCGCTGTATTACTACTGCAAGAAGTACCCTAATCAGTTTCTCCATCATCTGACAGAGAGTCGCGACCTTCAGGCTTTCTACGCTGCTGCTAGCGCGAAGAAGCCTAACTACTTCCACAACGTGTGTTGCCAACGCATTTGTGGCAAGGCTGATTTCGAGTTGGCACGGACAACCCTAGAGCGCGACTATCTGCTGGTCGGCTGTACGGAACGCATGGGCGACTTTGTACAAGTGCTCTTCGATTTCCTGGGGGTTCCGCGTGTCGAGGTCGACCAAAGGGAAACGGACCACGACCGATACAAGCAACACTTGCATCTGACCGACTTCATCGAAACCTTGAAGCGCAAGAATAGTGAAGACCTCAAGTTATTCGAGTACATGAACCGGACCTACTTCCACATTGATGAATATCTCTATCCGTGATCTGTAGCTTGTCTGCATCGATTCACGACCATTGATCTACCACCCTGTCAGACTGCGGATATGTCGAATCCCTACGAGACTCAAGCGGACCGCTCGTTCTGGCGCACGGCGGTCGCAACACGCAATGCGCTCGATATCAACGAACTGTGGACGCCACGATTCAATATTGAGACATCGCAGAGAGTGATCACGTTCGGGTCATGCTTTGCTCAACACATTGGGCGGGCATTGGCACAGAACGGGTTCAATTGGTGGGATGGAGAGGTCGCCCCGGCAAGGTTCCCTGACAACGTGAAGCGCGAGTTCAGCTACGGCGTTTTCTCGGCAAGGACCGGCAACATCTACACGGCGGCGATGCTTCGACAGTGGGTGGAGTGGGCCTTCGAAGACACGGCAGCGCCTGACGAGTTCTGGCAGTCAGACAAGGGATGGATCGACCCGTTCCGGCCTGACATCGAGCCCGGCGGATTCGAATCCGAAGAAGAAGCACGACGTAGCCGACAAGTAACGCTCGACGCGCTCCGCCGAGTGTTCAGCAAGGCTGACGTCCTGGTATTCACGATGGGTCTGACCGAAGGCTGGAAGAACCTAGAGACGGGCGTCGCGTATCCAATGTGCCCCGGTACCGTCGCCGGCACCTTCGACCCCGCGTCGCACGGATTCGTCAACTATCGCTTCGGGGAGATCTACCAGGACATGCGGCAAGCGATTCGACGCATTAGATCCGCCAATTCACGGCTAAGGGTGTTGCTAACCGTCTCGCCCGTTCCGTTGACCGCCACGGCTTCAGACCAGCACGTAGTCGTCGCCACCAGCCACTCCAAATCCGTGCTTCGGGCTGTCGCTGGTGAATTGACCGAGCAGATTAACAACGTCGACTACTTTCCCTCGTACGAGATCATCACAGCATTTCCATTCCGCGGCATGTTCTTCGAGCCGAACCTCCGCAGCGTCAATGCACATGGTGTCGCGCATGTGATGAAGCAGTTTTTCAGTTCCTTGAGCGTTCCCATGGAGAGACTCCCTACTGGTGGTCACGGGAGGGCACAGTCTGATGTCGTTTGTGAGGAAGAGATGCTCGACGCGTTCGGGAGAAAGTCATGAGGATCTGCATTGTCGGGAACAGCCATATCGCTGCGCTTAAGGCCGGTCACGATGCGGAACCTCAGGCATTTCGCGAGCACTCCATCGAGTTCTTCGGCCTCCCTGGTCGTCGATTCCAGTCGCTGAGGTTCGACATTGATCGCGGACTGGTGTTTCCCGACTCACACGCGCAGGCACTGGCACTGGTGACTGGCGGCCGCTTCGACCGCGTGGCACCCGAGGGTTTCGACGTTCTAGTGTTTCACGGCTGTCGCGTCAATCTTGGCAAGCTCTGCCAGTCCCTCCTAACGGGAGGGCCACCGTCGGTCAGGTACAGCAAGCGATTCCTGACCGCCGGTGTGCATGGTTGGCTGACTACCAACGAAACCTATCGCGTGATGCTCCAGTTGCGAGTTCACAGCCAAGTTCGGATCATGCTGTCGCCAATGCCGATGGCAGCTGAAGGCCCGACGGGATCTGCCTCGGCAGGCGGAGCACCGTCCCTGGATGTACTCCAGGACATCGAGGCACTTGTGGACCAATGTTGCGCAAGTGATGGTTTCGTGTTCAGTCCACAACCACGACAGACCTTGACGCAGGACGCCCGGACCGGTTCCGAATACTCATCGGGTTCCACACGCCTCTTGGTGGCGGAGCAGCACGAAGACGATGACACTGCGCACATGAATGGGGCATACGGATGTCTCGTACTCAAGTCTGTGCTTGCCAAGCTGCCCGCATGCTGAGATTCTGCCTGCGCGGGTCGTGACCACTTGACGGACTTGCTTTTCCGTAAATTTGGGGCCACCTCAGATGCCGGCGACCCTCCCCCCGTGGCTGGAACTACGCCGCGACAGTGGCGTCCGGGAAGGGAATTTCATAATGCGATACGCATCGGCGATAGTTGTATGGCCGTTGTTCATAGTCACTGGCCTGCTGTCTCAGCCGGTTGCGTTTGCTGCGACCTGGTTGGTGCGAAACTCAATTGAGATCGCTGACGCTGGAAGGCGGGCATCGCCAGGTGATGTGCTCGAAATGGCGAATGGTGTATGGGTCGATCAGGTTGTCCGTTTCGAGAGCTCGGGGCGGGTCGGTGCGCCGATCACGTTACGCGCACAGACCCCAGGTCGCGTGGTGCTGACTGGGAAGTCTCGGTTGGAGATTCAAGGGCGCTGGCTGGTGGTCGATGGCCTCAGATTCGAGCAAGGCGGCCTTAACAAGGGCGACGCAGTCGTAAAGATCGGTGGCCGTCAAGGCGTTGCTGCTGAGGACTGCAGGCTGACCAACTCTTCGATAGTCGCCTACAACCCCCCCGATCCAACGATCCGCTATCCCTGGGTCGAACTGAATGGCGTCCGCCTTCAAGTGGATCACAGTCTTTTCCAAGGTCAGAATCACTCTGGACCGACAATCGTGGTCCAGCGAAATTCTGGTGCGGCAGACTTCGCGCTGATTGAGCACAACCACTTCCTCGACAGAATTCCTGGGGCAAGCAACGGTCACGAAACGATTCGAATCGGAACGTCCGAACATGCGGAATCACCTTCGAACTCGATTGTTCGGTTCAACTTGTTCGAACGAACCAATGGTGAGATGGAAGTGATCTCGTTAAAGGCCGGTTCTAATGAAGTGCGCGCAAACACCTTCATCGGCGTGGCTGGGACGGTGTCACTGCGACACGGCTCAGGCAACGTTGTCCGAGATAACTTCTTCGACGGACAGAATCTCAGCGGCACAGGGGGCGTTCGTGTCTCTGGTCGGGACCACGTCGTGATGGGAAACCAGTTCCAGGATCTGGACGGCCGCCTTGGTGGTATTGTGATTCTTCATTGTGGCGATCAGTTGCGGCGCACGGCAGGTTATGACCGGGTCGAAGATCTGCTGGTCTCTTCGAACCTATTCGTTCGTGTCAAGGTGCCGGCGCTTCGCATTGGCGCGGGATGCGAGCGCCCAGGGCAAATGGCGCCGCCCGATCGTGTACGAGTTGTCGAGAACATCCTGTTTGACGCGCCGATGCCCACCACCGAAGCGGCTGTGTCGTGGTCAGCCGTGACCTATGCCGACAACGTCAGTAACGCATCGGGCCCATTGGCAGACGGGTTCAAGCAAGTTCTGATGCGCGCACAGAGTGGAAAGAGTGGCGTGTTGTCGGTCTCAGCCCGCGATGGTGCGCCTGACGCAGGCGGTCGGCTTCCGTTCCGGCAGCCAATCAGAACGAAGCCGACAGAAGTCGGCCCCGCGTGGCGCACCGAAGCCTCGGTCCATGTCCGCTGATTGAGCCCGCTCCGGGCCAGACTGGAGCCTAGTGGTCAGCGATCAGCCAATTTCATTGACGGGGGACCTGCAACTGACCCCTTGTTGTGCATGCTTCGACCAGCATTCGCGCTTGATCATGTGCGTCCTGACGGGCGGGCAACCAATTCGGCGGCTGGTTCCCGCGAAGCACCGTGGCAGCAGCACCTAATGCGAACAGTGATACTCCCTTACGAAGATCTTTCGAACGACGACCGCGCCAAGGCCGTGCGGGCGGCCGATGGCCACCTCGCAGACGGCTGGGCGCGGCGCGAGTACCCTACGATCCGCCTGGACGAGCCGATCCCTTGGGACCTGGAAAAGCCCGAACTGCGCAGCTGGAACTTCTACATCCACAGCTTCGACATGGTCGACAGCCTGTTGAAGGCGCATTCCGACACCGGCAGCCGGCACTACCTGGACGCCGCCGTGCGCATCGCGCTGGAATGGGCCGAACACCACCGCGATGCCGGGGCGCCGGGTCGCTCGCCCATGGCGTGGTACGACATGGCCGTGGGCCTGCGCGCCTTCCGCATGGCTTACGTGCTCGACGCCGGCATCGCCACGGGCGCACTGGGCGCCGCGCAACAGGCCCTGCTCTGGGACTGCCTGGAACGCCACCGCGAGCACCTGGCCGACGAAGCCAACATCGTCTACCAGAACAACCACGGCTTCTACCAGGCCGCCGGCCAGATCGCCATGGGTCGGCGCTTCGCGGCCCGGTCACCGGCCATGGCCGACGCCCTGGTGCAGGGGCGGGAGCGCATGCTGCGCATGGTGCGCCAGCAGTTCGACGCCGAGGGGCTGCACCGCGAACATTCGCCCGACTACCACCGCATGGTCTACGAGACCCTGAAGGCCATGGTCGAGTCGGCCCTGGTCGATGACCCGGCCGTGGTGGAACTGACCGACCGCATCGAGCAGGCGCTGTCCTGGTTCGTGCTGCCCGACCAGCACATCGCCAACTTCGGCGACTCCGACTACCGGCTGATGTCCCGCAAGCCCGCGGAGGCGCAGCGCAAGTGGCGCACGCCGCAGATGCGCTGGGTGGTCAGCGGCGGGCAGTTGGGTGAACCGCCGGACACCGACCACCGGGTGTTTGCCGACGGTGGCTACTACATCGTGCGCCGCGTGGCCGACGACCCCGAGCGGGCGTTCTCCCACGCCAGCTACCTGGCGCAGATCGCAGGCTTTCATTCGCGCACGCACAAGCACGCCGACGATCTCAGCTTCATCTGGAGCGACCGCGGCGTCAACCTGCTCATCGATGCCGGCCGCTACGGCTACCTGGGCAAGGCCCAGGCGGGCACGGAGCTCTGGAACGACGGCTACTGGTACGACGATCCGAAGCGCGTCTACGTGGAAGCCACACGCGCGCACAACACGCTGGAGATCGACGGCCGCAATGCCGAGCGCAAGGGGGTCAAGCCCTGGGGCAGTGCCATCCGCCGGCATCTGGCGCTGGACAACGGCCTGCGTGTGGTCGAGACCGAGGTCCACCGGCATCGCAGCATGCGGCTGGCCCGCGTGCTCGTCTTCAACCCGGGGCAGTGGCTGCTGGTCTACGACTGGTTCCATGACAACAAGTCCAGCCGCCACGAGGTGCGTCAATGGTTCCACCTCGCGCCCCAGCACGGCCTGCAGCCCGACGGTGACGGCTTCATGGTGCCGCTGGCCGGCGTCGACCGCCCGCTGCGTGTGCTGGAGCTCACCGGCACGGCCGTCACCTCCCGGCCGTACCTGGCCGAGGAGTCGCCGCGTCTGCAGGGCTGGTGGTCCGCCAAGGAGCGCGACCTGAGCCCCGCCTACGCCTTCAACTTCGCCCGGTCCGGGGTCGAGAGCGGCCACTTCGTGACCCTGTTCGCCTTCAGCCAACAGGCCCTGCGCCAGGGCCCGGCCGCAGCCCGTGCCATCGTCTCCGGGCGCAACCTGCAATGCAGCTGGGTCGACGATGCCGGCAACCACCGCCTGGTGCTGGCGCGCCCGCAGGACGGCCCGATGACGGTGGAGCACACGCTGACGCCGGGAGCCGCAACATGAGTCTGACGCGCCACCCACTGCAAGCTTGGTCGAAGTGCGCCGCGTTGGCGGGGCTGCTGCTGGTCGTGGGCGGTGCGTCCGCACGCGACATTCCCGTCTCGAACGCCGCCGACGTGGCAGCCGCCGCGGCCCGCGCCGCGCCAGGCGACGTGCTGGTGATGTCCGACGGCGAGTGGCGCGACCAGGTCGTGATCTTCGAGGCCCAGGGGCGCGAGGGCGCGCCGATCCGTCTGCGCGCCCGCACGCCCGGCCAGGTGGTGCTCAGTGGCAGTTCGCGCCTGGAGATCGGCGGCCGTCATCTGGAGGTCGCCGGCCTGCGCTTCGAACGCGGGGGCCTGCGGCAAGGGCTGGCGGTGGTGGCGTTCCGCACGCGTCGGCAGGAGGCCAGCGACAGCCGTTTCATCGACAGCGCCATCGTCGGCTACAACCCGCCCGACCCGGAGACCCGCTATTCCTGGGTGGCGCTCTACGGCCAGCGCAATCGGGTGGACCACAACCTGTTCGAGGGCCAGCGCCATTCGGGCCCGACGGTGGCCGTGGTGCGCGAAGTCGCACGACGTGACGAACACCGCATCGACCACAACCACTTCCTGGATCGTCCGCCGGGCGCCGACCGAAACGGCTACGAGAGCATACGCATCGGCACCTCCAAGGTCGCGGACAGCGATTCCGGCACCGTCGTTGAACGCAACCTGTTCGAGCGCACCAACGGGGAGATCGAAGCGGTGTCGGTCAAGTCCGGCGGCAACCTCATCCGTGACAACACCTTCCTTGAGGTGCAGGGCAGCATCACGCTGCGCAATGGCAGCGGCAACACGGTCTCCGGCAACGTCTTCATCGGCGACGGTGTGCCCGGCACCGGGGGCATCCGGGTGATGGGGGCCGGGCACGTGATCACCGGCAACCTGCTGCAGGGGCTCAGCGCCGCCACCGGCGGCGCCATCACGCTGAACTGCGGGCATGCTGACGCGGCCACACGCGCTGCGGCCAATGACCCCGTGTTCGACGTGCGCATCGAAGGCAACCAGGTCATTGACCAAGCCGGGCCGGCCATCAACGCCGAGCAGGGCTGCGGCACGCTGGGCCGCAGCGTGGCGCCGGAGCGGCTGGTGATCGCCGGGAACCGGGTGTCCGGCGGCAAGGCCGCGCTGCTGGCCGGTGCCACACCAGGCGCCTCGCGACTGGAGGGCAACAGCGTCCTGCCACCGTCGCCGTCGGCGGCGCCGGCCGCCACTGATGTCGCGCTGCGACCGCTGCGGGCGGCCGAAGTCGGCCCCGCCTGGCGGCAGACGTCGCGCTGAGCCTGCAGGCTACGCCCGGCGTGACGTCCGCCCCGCGTGCCGTCGGCACGGCGCCCCGGCTGTTGATGGCCTCGACCCAGCACTGGGACTCGCCCTTCCAGGTCGGCAGCCACCACATCGCCCGTGCCTTTGCGCGTCGAGGCTGGCGCGTGGCTTTCCTGGGCGCCCCGGTCCAGCCCGCCCACCTGTTGGGCGCCGGGCTCGATGCCCGCCAGCGCGTCAGCGCCTGGCGCCGTGGCGGCACCACCGACCCGGCCACCGGGATCTGGCATCACGTGCCCTTTGCCCCGCTGCCCTGGGGTGCGAGCCGCGGCCGGCGCGGCCGCCAGTGGGTGCGTCTGGCCTGGGCCCTGGCCCGGCCAGGCCTGGCCGCCACCCTGCGGGCCGAGGGATTTGCCACGCCGGAACTGGCGTGCACCGACCATTTCCTGCACGAAGGCCTGTTGCGCGCGGCGGTGGCGCGCTGGACGGTCTACCGGCGCGCCGACGACCCGGCGACGATGCCCGGCGCCGGCCCCGATTTCGCCGCCCGCGACCTCGACTTTGCACGGCGGGCAGCGCTCACCGTCTGCCCCACCCGTTCCGCGGCCGCGGGCTTGGCGGCGGCTGGCATCACCTCGCCCATGGTGCTCCCCAACGGCGTGGACCTGGATCGTTTCCTGGCCGCTGCCGCACCCCCGCCCGAGTACGCGGCCGATGGCCGGCCGGTGGCGATCTACGTCGGTGCCGACGACCACCGCTTCGACGCCGCCCTGCTGGCCCATGTTGCCAACGCCGTACCGCAGCTGCGTTGGGTGGTCGTGGGCCAGGTCGGTGAGCGTTCCGCCGGCACCCTGCGCAGCGCCGGGGTCGACCTGCTCGGCCCGCAGCCACATGCGGCACTGCCCGCCTACCTGCAGCATGCGCGGCTGGGTCTGGTGCCGTTCAGGCTGGATTCCGCAGGCGCTTCGCTGCGGGACGTCAACCCGCTGAAGGTCCTGGAATACGCCGCCAGCGGCCTGCCTGTGGTGGCCACCACGGGTTGCAGCTTTCCCGCCGACCTGCCCACACCATTGCACCTTTGCAACACCGCCGAGGGCTTCGTCTCGGCCGTGCGGCAGGTGCTGGCTGTGCCGCCGCCTCAACGTCCCGACCCCGCGGCACTGGCGCCGTTCGGCTGGGACGCCAGGCTGGCACCGTTGTTCAACTGGCTGGCGCAGCGGGGCCTGCCCGCATGACGCGCCGCAACGCGTCGGGCGGCCGGCTGCGCAGCACGCTGCGGGACCTGCTCGCCGGGGTGCATGGCCAACGCTCCCAGGCATTGGCGTGGACGGTGGCGGCGCTGCACCCGCGGCTGCGCGTGGTCGGCCGGGTGCGGCGGGGCGACGTGCTCGAGCCCTTGGCGGCCTTGCAGGCCACGCCGGGGCGGTGGCCGGAAGTGGACCGCATGCGCGCGCGCCTGCAGGACATGGCGGCGGTGCTGTCCGCGCCGACGCCAGTGGCCTCGACGGCGAGGGGCGCCTCGGCGAAGGGCACGCCGACGACGCCAGCCCCCACCGCACCGTTCAATGGCCGCGTGCTGTTTGCGCTGCACAGTTGCGGCGCCTACGACCCCTCGGGCTACGCCTCACGCACCGAGGCCCTGATCCATGCGCTGATGCGCCAGGGTGTGCAGCCCACACTCGCGCTTCGGCCCGGCTACCCCTGGGACCTGGCCGTGCACCGCCACGCACCACGCTGCACGGTGCGCGAACACCACGGTCTGCGCTTCGAGTGCCACGCCGACCCGGAGCACGGTCTGGGCGGTGCCGACAGCGCCTACATCGAAGCTTATGCCGACCATCTGGCCGCGCTGGCCCAGCGCGACGGCGTCTCCGTCGTGCATGCCGCCTCCAACTACCTCAACGGCGCCGCCGCGGCGCTCGCCGGGGCCCGCCTGGGTCTGCCCTCGGTCTACGAGGTGCGCGGCCTGTGGCACCTGACACGCGCCTTCGCCGAACCCGGCTACGCGCAGTCGGACCACTTCCGCTATTGCGAGGCCCGCGAGATCGCGGCCTGCCAGGCCGTGGACCGCGTGCTGACGCTGTCGCCAGGGCTGCGTGACTGGCTGGTGGCACGCGGTGTGTCGCCCGCGCGCGTGCATGTCGTCGGCAATGCCGCCGAACCGCCGACCGCCGACCCGCAGCGCGCCACGCGCGCCGCGGCGCTGCGCGCCCGCCTGGGGATCCCGGCCCAGGCACGGGTCGTCGGCTACCTGGGGTCGTTGGTGGGCTACGAAGGCCTGGACGACCTCGTTCGCGTGCATGCACGCACACCGGTCGACCGGCGCCCCCATCTGCTGCTGGTGGGTGGGGGCCGCGAGCAGGCGGCCCTGCAGCGGCTGGCCCGTCGCGGGGGTGCCGGAGCGCAGGTGGTGTTTGCCGGCCGCGTGCCGCCAGCCCAGGTGGGGGACTGCTACGCCGCGATGGATGTGGTGGCCCTGCCCCGCCACGACGACACGCTGACCCGCCTGGTGCCGGCACTCAAGCCCTTCGAGGTGCTGGCCCACCGGCGGCCGTTGTGCGTGAGCCCGTCCCTGGCGCAGGCGCTCGGCGAGACGCTGCCGGGCGGCTACCGGGTGCTTGACCTGGCGACACTGCCGAGCCTGGACCGGCTGTTCGACGCCCTGCCCGACCCGGCGGCGGTTGCGATACCGGGGTGGGCCGACCGCGCCTCGCAGGTGTTGACGATCTACCGCGCGCTGGGCTCGACGACTGGCGCCTGAGGCACTCCGGGTCGATCGGCCAGCAGGTGGTCGTAGAGCGCCAGCATGCGGCGGCACATCGCGTCGACGGTGAATGCCGACGCCCACCGCGCGCGCCCGGCGTCGCCACAGCGCTGGCGCAGCGGCGCGTCCTCCAGCAATTGCCGGACGCCCGCGGCCAGCGCGGCGGGATCGCGCACCGGCACCTTGAGACCGGTGCTGCCGTGCTGGACGAGCCAGCCGAGGCCGGAACCGGGAATGTCCGTGGCCACCACGGGCAGCCCCCGCGCCATGGCCTCCAGCACCGCCACGCCATAGGCCTCCGCCCGCACCGTCGACGCCAGGCAGAAGACCGCGGCCTCGGCGAATGCGGCCTCGACGTCCGCCGACGCCATGGCACCACGGAACACGATCTTCCCCGCCACGCCCGCCTGGACGGCCATGGCGCGGTAGTGCGCCAGGTCCGGGCCACCCCCGCCCACGAGCACCAGCACATCGTCGGGCAGCGAGCGTGCCGCCTCGATCAGCACGTCCCATCCCTTGTAGTGGGTCATGCGGCCGAGCGAGAACACGATGCGGCGACCGTCGGCCAGTTGTCGCAGACGCTGAACGCGCGCTGCAGGTGGCGCCTCGGGCGGCGGCGCCCCGATGGGCACCACCGTCACCTTGTGCTGCCACGGCGCCAAAGGCACCGAGCTCTCGGCATAAGCCGCGCTGGTGGCCACCACGGCATCGGCCCGGGCCAGCAGCCAGCGCTCCAGCGGTCGGTAGACATGCATCGCCAGACGCTGGCGAACCACGTCGCTGTGCCAGTGCAGCACCACCCGCCCCCGCGGCCGCGCCGCCCAGACGGCCAGGGCCGCCAGCGGGTCGGGCATGTGCACGTGGATGATGTCGGCCGCTTCCTGGCGGCGGCGCAGTTCGGTCACCAGGCCGGGCGCCATCGAGGTGGACAGCCACAGGCCCGCGGATGCCGCCCGCGTCACCCGCTCGCCTGCCGGGCCCACGGCCTGCTCACGCCGCCAGCGGGTGTGGGCGCACAGCACCTCGACGTCGACACCGCGCGCCATCAGCCCGGCGCTGAGATCACGCGCGACCGCCTCGATGCCACCGAGCTCCGGCGGATAGAACTTGGAGACCTGCAACAGCTTCATTGGGCGAGGCCCGGACCGTCAGGCCGCAGCGCCGCCAGCAGCGCCTGCGCACTGGCGTCCCAGGAAAAGTCGGCGGCTCGCGCCAGCCCGCGCTCGCGCATGGCGGCCCGAAGGGCAGCATCGTCCAGCAGGCGGCGCATGGCATCGGCCAGTGCAGCCGGGTCCCGCGGCGGCACCAGCATCGCGGCATCTCCGCAGACCTCCGGCAGCGACGCAGCCCGGGCGGCGACCACCGGGCAACCGCAGGCCATGGCCTCCAGCGGCGGCAGGCCAAAGCCCTCGTAGACCGACGGGAACACCAGGCCGACGGCGGCGTCGTACAGCGCACGCAGGGTCGGGTCGTCCACTGCCCCGGCGCGGACGACGCCGGGCGCCTCGGCCAGCGCCGTGGCGCCGAACACCCGCGCATCGCCACCGCCGACGATCACCAACCGCGCATCGCGGCGTTCCAGGGCCCGCCAGGCCAGCACCAGATCCGCCTGTCGCTTGGTCGGGTTGGCACTGCCCACCGCCAGCAGGAACGACCGGCCGACCAGGCCCAGCCGCGACAAGGCCTGGGTATCCGGCGCCACACGCCTGATGTGCTCGCCCGCCAGCGGCACCACGGCGAAGCGCTCCGGCCTCACACCGAGCGCGGCGGCCAGCCGTTCACGCGAAAAGCCAGACACCGTCATCAGGCGGGCGTCGCTGCGAGCCAGGTGGCGGAACAACCACCGGTACCAGCGGCCAAAGGTGGCGCCGTAGGCCTCGGGATGGTCGAACACGGCGGCGTCATGCAGCAGGCAGGCTTGCGCCGGCGCCCCGAACGCCGGTGCCGCGCCACACAGATTGATCAG
Organism: Burkholderiaceae bacterium; assembly: GCA_024235915.1. GTDB lineage: Bacteria > Pseudomonadota > Gammaproteobacteria > Burkholderiales > Burkholderiaceae_C > Rubrivivax. The sequence goes on from JACKLO010000013.1 coordinate 93,636, forward strand.
CCGCAGTCCGCGTGCCGCGCGTGGCAGTGCCCATTGCTCCCACACATGCGCATGGGCAGACCCAGGCACGTGGCGCCAGGGCAGGGCCGACAACGGCGGCGGCGTCACCGTCGGCGGCAGCAGCAGGACCGGCGATGGATCCGTGGCAGACCGGTGAGCGGCCCGCCGATCCAGCGCCGCGACCAGTTCGTGCGCCACGCGCTGAACGCCGGTGACACGCTGGCTCAGAAAGCGTCCATTGATGGCCCAGGCCGAAGCCAGCATTCAAGCGGCCCTCGACTCGGCGCGGTACTCCGGCACGACGGACCGCAGATGACGGCGCACCTCGTCCTCGTCGGCGGTATCGCGCAGGGCCAGCGCCAGCAGGTCGTGAAGGGCATCGCCCGCCGCCTGCGCTGCCAGCCGCGCCACCCGCAGCCGCGGCACAGCCGTGGCCAGCGTGTCGTCGGCGTCGGCCAGCAGTTCCTCGTAGAGCTTCTCGCCCGGGCGCAGGCCGGTGAACTCGATGCGGATCTCCTCCGGCGTGTGCCCCGCCAGGCGGATCAGCTGCCGCGCCAGATCGGCGATCTTCACCGGCTCGCCCATGTCCAGCACCATCACCTGCCCGCTGCCACCGATGGCCGCCGCCTGCAGCACCAGACGCGCCGCCTCGGGGATGGTCATGAAGTAACGGATGATGTCCGGGTGCGTCACCGTCACCGGGCCGCCGCGCGCGATCTGCTCCTTGAACTTCGGGATCACGCTGCCGCTGCTGCCCAGCACGTTGCCGAAGCGCACGGCCACGAATCGTGTGGCCGGGTGCTGCGTGGCCAGCGCACTGACCACCATCTCCGCCGCGCGCTTGGTGGCCCCCATGACGTTCGTGGGGTTCACCGCCTTGTCGGTGCTGATCAGCACGAAGGCCTCGGCACCCGCGTCGGCCGCCGCCCGGGCCGTGACCTGGGTGCCCAGGGTGTTGTTGCGCAGCGCCGCCAGCGCGTTGTGGCGCTCCATCAGCGGCACGTGCTTGTAGGCCGCGGCGTGGAAGACCACGGCCGGACGCCAGGCCTGCATCAGCGCCTGCATGCGGGCCGCGTCCTTCACGTCGGCCACCAGCGGCACGCGCGGCACCACGGGCTGGCGGGCTGCCAGGTCCTCGTCGATGGCGTAGAGGTTGAACTCCGACAGTTCCACCAGCACCAGCCGAGCCGGTGCCAGCGCCGCCAGCTGGCGGCAGAGTTCGCTGCCGATGCTGCCACCGGCGCCGGTGACCAGCACCGTGCGACCACGCACCAGTGCGCCGACGCCGGCTTCGTCCAGCACCACCGGCGCCCGGCCCAGCAGGTCGTCGGGTTCAATCTCGCGCAGGCGTTCCAGCCGGCCACGGCCGGTGCGCAACTCGTCTTCGCCCGGCACCGTCACCACCGGCAGCCCGCTGTCGGCGGCCAGCGCCAACGCCCGCCTGCGCTGCTCGGGCGTGGCCGTGGGCAGCGCCACGATGACGTGGGTGGCCGCACTGCGCACGGCCGCATCCCGCACGGCCTCCAGCGTGCCCAGCACCGGCACCCCGGCGATGCTGGCGCCCTGCTTGGCCGGGTCATCGTCCAGCAGACCCAGCACGACCCAGCCATGCTGATGGATGCCGGCCAGCAGCCGCCGCGCGGCTCCGCCGGCGCCGAGCACGAGGGCACGGCGAATTTCGCGGTCGCTGCCCGTGATGCGCTGGCGCGCGTGCTCGTACAGCATGCGGTAGGCCATGCGCACCAGCACCACGCCCATCAGCGTCACCACCGGGTGCAGCGCCAGCACCGCACGCGGCACCTTGACCAGGCCCAGGCCCATCACGACCACCGCCGACACGGTGCCGGCCAGCGCGCAGGCCAGCGCCAGGCGCTTGACCTCGCCGAACCCGGAGAAGCGCCACAGGCCCTGGGGCACGCGCAGCAGCAGGAAGGCCGCTGCGTAGGCCACCACGATGCCGGCGATCACCCAGGGGTCGTAGTCGGGCCGGGCGCGGAACCAGCGCTCGAAGCCCAGACGGAACAGGTAGGTCGCGTTCCAGCACAAGAGGACCGTGGCCGCGTCGATGGTCAACGCCAGCCCGCGCCGGTGCGGGCGCAGCCGCGCCAACCAGGCATCCAGGCGGTGCCAGGCAGTGGGACGCGTCCCGTGGTCCACGCTCATCGTGCACGCCCCCACCACAGCGCGCTGGCGGTACGCCACAGCACCTGCAGATCGGTGGCCAGGGTGGCGTGGTCGGCATAGTCGGCCGCGGCCCGCAGCTTGGCTGGCAGCAGCACCTCGCGGTAGACCTGTTCCGGGTCGGCCGCCTGCGCCAGCAGCGAGGATTCGTCGAGATGGGCCACGGCCACCGGGTCCGTCATGCCGGGGCGCACGGCGAGCACGCGCGCCTTCAGGTCGGCCGGCGCAGCGTCCATGTAACGGGGCACCTCGGGCCGCGGGCCGACCAGGCTCATCGTGCCCTGCAGCACATCCAGCAGCTGTGGCAATTCGTCCAGCCGCGTGCGGCGCAGCACGCGCCCGGCGCGTGTGATGCGCGGGTCGTTGCCCACCGTGAGCGGCGGGCCGCCCGCATCCGTGAACATCGTGCGGAACTTGCGGATGCGGAACGGCACCCCACCCCGCCCCACGCGCACCTGGCGGTAGAACGCCGGGCCCGGCGAGTCCAGGCGCACCCACAGGGCCAGCACCAGCAACAGCGGCGCCAGCAGCAGCAGGCCGCTCGCGGCGAGCACGACGTCGAACAGACGTTTGGCCACCGTCATCGTGCCAGCCAGGTGCCGAGGTCGGCCAGCGGCAGCACCTCCACACCGTCAGCCAGTGGGTAGGCTCGTTGCACCGGCGCGATGACGGCAGCCTGGGTGATGCCCAGATCCTGCAGCGCCTGCCAGAACCCGCGCGTCGGCTTCGGGGCGGCAGAGAACTTGATCTCGATGCCCAGCTTGCGCGACCCGTGTTCGATCACCAGATCGATCTCCGCTCCGGCGGCGGTGCGGTAGAAGCCCATCTGCGCGCCGGCCGGCAAGGCGGCGGCCACCTGCTCGACGACGAAACCTTCCCAGGAGTGCCCGGCCACGGGATGCCCCTGCAGGTCGCGCACGCTGGTGATGCCCAGCAGCGCGTGCAGCAGCCCGCTGTCCCGCACATAGGCCTTGGGCGATTTGACCAGGCGCTTGCCAACGTTGGCCAGGTGCGGTTCGAGGCGGCGCACCATCATGGTGTCGACCAAGGTGTCGAGGTAGCGCGCTGCCGTGGTGTGCGACACGCCGCCGAGCGACAGCGCCAGCTGCGACGCATTGAACAACTGCCCCTGCACGTGCGCGAGCATGGTCCAGAAGCGGCGCAGCGTCTCCGCCGGCACCCGCACGCCCATGCCGGGAAGATCACGCTGGAGAAAGGTCCGCAGGAAATCCTGCCGCCACTGGAATGACGCGGCATCGTCGGGTGCCAGGGCACTCAGCGGGAAGCCGCCGCGCAGCCACAGCGTCTGCAGCGCAGGCAGATCGGCCGCATATTCGGCAGCGAGCAACGGCGCCAGTTCGACGTAGGCCACACGGCCGGCAAGCGATTCACCCGACTGACGCAGCAGGTCACCCGACGCCGAACCCAGCAGCAGGAAGCGCCCAGGACGCCGCTGCGCATCGATCTCGGGCCGCAGTGCCGGGAACAGGCCCGGGGCATGCTGCACCTCGTCGAGCACGACAAGCGTGTCCCGGTGCCGCGGAAAGAAGAGGTCGGGTTGTGCCACGGCAGCACGATCGGCCTCGCGTTCCATGTCCAGCAGCAGCGCGCCAGGGTGCGCGGCCGCCACGGCCTGCGCCAGCGTGGTCTTGCCGACCTGGCGCGGCCCCAGCAGTGCGACAGCAGGGTAGGCCCGCAGCCGGTGCTCGACGATGTCCTGGGCGAGGCGCTTCATGAAGCAGGTATTTTGATCATCAAACGATCAAAATACAAGGTACTTTGGGTGCGACGCGGAAGCGCGTCACTGCGCCAGACCACCTGCGCCAGCCCACCGGGGCCAATGTCTGCGCCACGCCTGGTCCCACCCACTGTGCTGCCGCCGTGTTCGTGCTCTCACGCCAGGGCAGCGCGCACCGCCGCCGCCACCCGGGCCACGTCCTCGTCGGTCATGCGGGTGTAGATCGGCAGGCTCAGCATGCGCTCGTAGGCGCGCTGGCTGTGCGGAAACATCGCCGGCGTCAGCGCGTAGCGGTCGCGCCAGTACGGTTGCAGGTGCAGCGGGATGTAGTGCACGCTGCAGCCGATGCTGGCGGCGAACAGGCGCTCGATCACGGCGTCGCGGCCAATGGCGGCGTTGTCGGCCAGGCGCAGCACGTACAGGTGCCAGGCATGCTGCTCGCCTGCCGGCGGCCGCGGCGGCAGGACCAACGGCAGGCCGGCCAGGGCCGCGTCATAGGCCTCGGCGATGGCGGCACGCCGGGCCTGGAAGGCCCGTGCCTTCTTCAGCTGGTGCAGGCCCATCGCCGCGGCGATGTCGGTCAGGTTGTACTTGAAGCCCGGCGCCACGATCTCGTAGAACCAGCTCGGCTTGTCGGACCGGAAGCGGTCGAAGGCATCGCGGCTCATGCCGTGCAGGCGCATCACCTGGGCACGTTGGGCCAATGCCGCGTCGCGCGTGACCAGCATGCCACCTTCGCCGGTGGTGATGGTCTTGTTGGCGTAGAAGCTGAACACCGTGGCGGCGCTGTCCAGCGTGCCGACGAGACGGCCTGCACAGGTGGTGGGCAGGGCGTGGGCGGCGTCTTCCACCACCGCCAGGCCGTGCCGCTGCGCGATGGCGGCAATGGCCGTCATGTCGGCTGCCAGGCCGGCGTAGTGCACCGGGATCACGGCCCGGGTGCGCGGCGTGATCGCCGCCTCCAGCGCACCAGGGTCGATGTTCAGCGTGTCCGGGTCGATGTCGATCAGGCGCACGTCGGCACCCAGGTAGCGCACCACCTCGGCGGTGGCGGTGAAGGTGTGGGTGGTGGTGATGACCTCGTCGCCCGGGCCGATGCCCAGGGCCTCCAACGCCAGGTGGAGGCCGGCGGTGGCGGAGTTGACGGCCACGGCGTGCAGCGACGGGTCCCCCAGAAAGGCCACGAAATCCTGCTCGAAGCGCCGCGCCTTGGGGCCGGTGGTGACCCAGCCGCTGCGCAGCGAATCCACGACTTCGGCGATTTCCTCGTCACCGATCTCGGGCAGCGCAAACGGCAGGAAAGGAGGCGGCGAAGCAGTCATGCGGCAAGGGTAGGTTTGGCGATCCAGGCCAGGCGATGGGTGCGCAGCCAGGGCACGCAGTTCAGCCCACGCCACAGCGCCGGGTGCACGGCGGCGGCCCGGCGCCCCAACGGCGGTGCCAGCGTGACGCGGCGGACGTCGATTGTGGCCTGCGGGAACAAGGCGCGGATGCGCGCCACGGGCACGCCACGCACATGCACATTGCGCGGGTTGTCGAAGGCGAAGTCGTACCAGAGCACGGCGCCACCCGGCCGCACGCACTGCCACATGCGGTCCGCCAGACGCTGTTGAAAGCCTTCGTCCAGCAACGAGGTGAAGACGGTGGACTGCAGCACGATGTCGAAGCCCGCCGATGGCAGCGGCGCGGCCAGGGCGTCGCCTTCGACCAGGCGCACCGCTGCCGGAAGCCGGTGACGCGCCGCCGCCATCCTCGCCGGCAGCAGCTCGTTGCCCACCAGGCGCGCCGGGTCGGCGCCCAGGCGCAGCAGTTCCAGCAGGTTGTCGCCATGACCGCAGCCGACCTCCAGCACGTCCAGGTCGCGCAGCGGGCGCGGTGCATGACGGCGCAGCAGTGCCACAACGGCGCGTTCCCGCTCCTGGCGGGCCAGCAACACGTCGGGCTTCAGCGGGTCGTAGCGGCCGTCATCGACGCGCTGCGCATAGCGGGCCGCCACGGCCGCCGGCTCGTCGTGCGCTGCCGCACCATCGTCGCGGTCTGGGGCGGGCGGTTTCATCGGGTCAGCGTCGTCGCGCGCGCGCCGGCCCGGCGCCGCAGGCCATGGTCGAGCAGGCCGCGCGCAAAGCCCAGGCCATAACCGGTATGCATGCAGCCAAATGCCACCGCCACTGCGGCCCAGCGCAGTGGATGCCGCCAAGGTGGGGCCACGCCGGCCGCGGCCGCGAGTGCGGCTGCGGCATACACCCCCAGCAGCGTGGCCAGCGCCCCCGCTGCCAGGACGGACCACGGCGCCGCCAGCGCCAGCAGCACCGCCGTGGCGACAAAGGCGAACGGCACCAGATGGCGCGGCGATGCCGGCAGTCGGTGCTTGCGGATGACTGCCACCTTCCAGTACCCGTACTGCCAGAACTGGCGGAACAAGGCGCCGAACGAGGCCCGCGGCACATAGCAGGAGCGGATGGCCGCGCTCTGCCAGATCCGCCCGCCGCTGCGCACGATGCGCAGCGCGAGTTCGTCGTCCTGATTGCGCACGAAGGCCTCGTCGAAGGCCCCCAGGCGCAGCAGGTCGTCCCGCCGCCAGGCGCCCAGGTAGACGGTGTCGACTTCGCCGCTGTGGTCCAGCCGGCGCGACGCGGCTCCACCGGCACCGAATCGGCTGCCAAACGCCGCGGCGATGGCCGCCGCGACGGCATGGCCCTCGTCCGCCACCGCCCGCCACGGGCCCCCCACGCACGTGGCGCCGGTGGCCTGCAACGCGGCGACGCACTGCGCCACGTAGTCGTCGGCATAGGTGGTGTGCACGTCCATGCGGACGATCCATTCGCCCTGCGCCACGGCGATGGCGCGGTTCAGCGCCACCGGCGTGGTGCGCGCCGGGTTGTCGATCCAGCGCAGCCGCACATCGGCCGCGGCCAGTGCGTGCAGCCGTTCGCGCGTGCCGTCGTCGCTGCGCCCGTCGGCCACCACGACCTCCAGCGCCAGGCCTGCGGGCAGGCGCTGCGCCAAAACACTCGCGGCGAAGGCGGCGATGTGGGCCGCCTCGTTGCGGCAGGGCACGATCACGCTGACGGTGTTGGGCACGGGGCCATCCTAGCGGCGTGCCGCCGTGAGCAGTTCGCCGTACAGCGTGGCCATGCGGTCCATCTGCACCCGGCGGTCACCGTCGCGGCGCATGCGGTCGAGCTGGTGCTCGGACACCCGCTGCGCCAGGGCATCGTCGTCGCGCAGCAGGCGCAGCGCCGTCGCCAGCGCCGCGGCGTCGTCCACCGGCACGATCAAGCGCGGCTCGGCGTTCAGCCACTGCCGGTTGGCCGGCAGCGCACTGGCGACCACTGGCACGCCCGCGGCCATGCTTTCGAGCACGCTGACCGAGGTCGCGTCGCTGGCGGGCACCGACACCGAGGCCTTGCAGCGCGCCAGCACCGTGGCCATGCCGGCGTCGTCCAGCCGGCCGTGGAAGCTGATCACGTCCATCAGGCCCAGGGCCTGGGCCTGCGCACGCAGGGCAGCCTCGTCCGGGCCACCGCCCAGCAGGTGCAGGTGCAGCGGTCGCTGCGGGGCTTCGCGACGCAACGCCGCCACCGCCTGCAGGATCACCGGGATGCGGTAGTTGGTCTCCCAGTTGCGCAGACTCACGATCTCGAACGGCGCGCGCGTGTGCCAGGCCACTGGTGCAAAACGCGCCAGGTCCGCGCCCCAGTGCAATTGCACGGCCGGCCGGCGCAGACCGTAGGCATCGGCCGCCGCCACCAGGTCCAGCGAGTCGCCGGTGACGAGGTCGGCGCGGCGCAGGGTCCAGCCCGTCAACGCGCGCATCAGCGCGCTGCGCTCCGGGGTCAGCAGCAGGTCGCTGCCCCAGGCCGTCATCACCAGCGGGTGGCGGCCGATGCGCGCGGCCAGGAAGCCGTAGGAGGTCACGTAGTGGGCATGCACCAGGTCCGGCGCCAGCGCTGCCACCGCGCGCCGGGCGGCGCCCACACGCCACAGCCAGTCGCTCGAACGGCGCACGGGCGGCAGCACCACCTGCTCGACACCGGCCAGCGGCTGCGGCCGCGCAGTGACGACGCTGATGCGGAACCCGCGCGCCGCCATCTCCTGCGCCCAGCGGCGCAGGTGCACGCTGTTGGCGTCGCCGAGCAGGCAGAGGTGCTCAGCCATGTTGCCGCGCGGCGAACCGTTGCTGCACGTCGCGGAGGAAGCCGGCCAGCTCGCCGGCCAGGGCGCGGCGCTCGAAGCGTGGCACCTGGGCGTCGTCCGGCGCGGCGGGTGTGGGACCGAACATCGCGGCCATGGCCTGCGCGATGGCCGCAGGGTCGGTTTCGTCGGCCACCCAGCCGCGGCCATGGGCACGCAGCAAGTTGGCCGCATCGCCGCCCGGGTCACCCAGCAGCAGCACCGGCGGGCCGCTGCGCAGGTACTCGAAGAGCTTGCCCGGCAGGGTGCCGGCCACGACCTCGCGCACCTCGGGCCGACCCGTCCCGGCACCGGCACCCACCAGCAGCAGCAGGGCATCCGCGGCACGCATTTCGGCCACCGCCTGGGCGTGCGGCACGTACGGGATCCGCTCGACGACGCCAGGATGTCGGGCCTCGAAGGCGGCCAACGCCGCATCGAAGCGGTGTCCTATCGCCCCTACGAGCCGCAGGCGCAAAGCGCGGCGGCCCTGACCGATTGCGAGGCAACGGCCCAGCGCCTCCAGCACCGGCGCCGGATCTCGGGGGCCGTAGAAGCTGCCGACGTGCACGAGTCGAAACGCTCCGTCGGCCGGTGCGCGGCCTGAAAGAGGGCCGGCGAAGTCGGCCTCGTCGTAGCCATTGGGGATCCAGGCCACCGGGGTGTGTCCGGCCAGGCCGGCAGCGAAGCGGCTGCGCCAGGACGGCGTCACGGCGACCACGCCGGCGGCATCCCGCAGCCACCGCCGTTCCACGGCGCGGTCGATCGCTCGCCGCCAGTCCGGGGCCGCATAACCGGGGTTGTCGGCCCAGAGGTCACGCCAATCGGCCACCCAGGGCAGGTTCGCGTCCCGTGCCAGACGACGTGCCAGCGCATGGACCGACACCGGCGGGGCCGTGCTCATCACCAGGTCGAAACCGCCATCGCGCAGCAGCGCCCGCCCCACGGGCCACGCCGCACGAGACCAGCCACCCCGCTCGTCGGGCCACTGCAGGGCCTGCCAAGCTGCGAGCACGGCGTCACGCCAGCGGGGGCTGGCATGGTGGCGCTGGGGCGCCGCCGCCCTGGGGCCGGCCGCCACCGCGGCAGCCGCGGAACCAATGCGGGGTTTCCGCGACCGCTGTCGGCGCCAGGCCAGCCCGCGCGACAGCAGCGTGCGGTGCCGCACCCGGTGCACCACCACGCTGGCGGGCAGTTCCGCCAGCAGCGACGGGTCCTGCAGGTAGTCCGGGTCGTCACCGGCCAGCACCGTCACCGCCACGCCGAAATCGCCGAGGTAGCGTGCGAACTTCAGTGCGCGCTGCACGCCGGCCCCGCCCATGGGCGGGAAATGGTGGGCGACGAGCAGCAGCTTCATGCCGGGCTTGGCTGGCCAGCGACCAGGATCCAGCTGTCGCAGTACGGCAGTGGGCGGAACACCAGCACTTGCCACCCGGCCGTCGCCAGCCGGTGCTCGACGTCACGGCGGCGCACGCGGCCGTCGCCGATCTCCCAGCAGTGGTGCGGGTCGATCCAGATGCGCCGCCGCACGAAGCGGTTCCAGGCCTCGGACAGGCTCAGCAGCCCCACCGGAAAACGCAGCGGCCACAGGCGCTGCCGCGGCGTGACCACCAGCACATGCGCCTTGCGATGCGGCAGCGTCAGGTACAGCCGCCCGCCCGGCCGCACGAAGCTGCGCAGCTGTGCCAGCGCCCGCGGCAGGTCGTCGAATGGCAGGTGTTCCAGCACCTCGGTGCAGACCACGGCATCGGCGCTGGCGGCCAGGCTGGGCTGCGGGTCGAGCAGGTTGGCCACGATGTCGGGCTGCAGCGCCGGATTGATGTCCATCACGCGGTAGCTGCGCACGAAGGGCGCCACGCAGCGGCGCAGCACGCCGTCGCCGGTGCCGACCTCCAGCACGTCGCCCTGCTCGCGCGCCAGCAGGTCGTGCAAGACATGGAAATGGCGCGTCCAGGTGTAGAAGTCCAGCCCAGCGACGAAGTCGCGCGGCTGCATGCGGAACTGGGCGTCGAAGTCAGCCAAGCGAAGGCCTCCAGAACGAGGGCGCCGGCACCCGGCCCAGCACACGGCCCGCGGCACGCCAGGTCCAGGCCATCACCAGGGTGTTGGCCAGCGCCGCAGCCAAGGCGGCGCCCGTCATGCCCAGGCGCGGCAGCAAGAGGAGATTGGCCACGGCATTCAGCGCCGCAGCCCCCATGGCCAGCGCCAGCACCTGGCGGCTGCGGCCGCCCAACAGCAGGGCGTACAGCAGGATCTGATAGACGCCGTAGGCCAGCACGGCAACGCCCTGGCCGGCAAACACCGGCCAGGGCGCCTGGTAGCGCGCCGTGGTCAGCCAGGGCAACAGCCAAGGGCCCGCCGCGATGATGAGCAGGCTGAGCGGCGCCGCCAGACCCAGGAACACCGCCAGCGCACGGCCTGTCAGGCGCGCGGCCTCGTCACGCTGCTGGACATGCCAGGCGCGGGACAGCACCGGGAACAGCGTGAAGCCGAGCACGCTGTAGAAGACCGCGGGCACGGCACTCAGGGACACGGCGGCGGCATAGGTGGCCACGGCCTCCAGCCCCAAGGACTGCACGAGCAGGAAACGGTCGAAGCTGGCGTTCAGTGCCCCGAAGACCGCCAGGCCGACCAGTGGCGCGGAGAAGGCCATCAGCGCCGACAGCCGTTCAGGCTGGGGCAGTGCCGCCGCCACAGGCCCAGCCTGGTCGGTGCGAAGCCGCTGCGCCGCCAGCGCCAGCATCAACACGGCCAACAGCAGCTGGCTGCTGCCGAACACGGGCAGCCAATCCGCCAGCGCCCGCGTGCCATCGGCCACCAGCACCCAGACCACGGCGTAGCGCAGTGCGCTGCGGGCCAGCAGGCCACCGGCGATCCAGGCGATGCGCCCTGCGGCGCGCAGCCAGGCGTTGGCGAATTCGATGCCGGCATCCGCGGCCAGCACCAGCAGCAGGCCCGGCAGCAGCGTGGCCTGGCCGGCATCGGCCCAGATCAGGTGGGCCACGGCGCCGCGCAGGGTAGTCGTCACCGCGGCGGCGACCGCGAACAGCAGCAGCACCAGGCCCCCCAGCCGGAGGAACGCCGCCCAGCGCAGCCGGGCCTGTTCGGTGGGCGCGAAGCTGCGCACGATGGTCGTGGGCAAGGCGAACAGCACCAGCGGCATCAGCAGGCTGGACACGACCAGGGTCTGCGTCCAGGCGCCGTAATCGGCCTCGCCGATGGCCCGCGTCAGCAGGGGCAGCAGCAACAGGGCCAGCAGCCGGTCGATCAGGACCGCGCCGCCATAGAGCGCGGTGTCGCTGCGCAGCATCGTCCTCAAGGACTGTCACCGGCCCGACATGCAGGCACGATGCGGCGAAGTCGGGGACGTTTCAGCATGGGGGGCAGCGTTCCCGAAGGATTCTATCGAGGGGGGCCCGCCTAGAATCGCGGCTCCCCACCGAGCACGCGCCATGTCCCAGACGCCCCCCACCCCTGCCGCCGCCGACGACAACCAGCTCATCGCCGAGCGCCGGCAGAAACTGGCCGCCATCCGCGCCCAGGGCGTGGCCTTTCCGAACGATTTCAAGCCGGCGCACCATGCGGCGGACCTGCACCACCGCCACGGCCAGGTGCCCAACGAGGAGCTCGAGCCGCAGGCGGTCAAGGTGGCCGTGGCCGGCCGCATGATGCTCAAGCGCGTGATGGGCAAGGCCTGCTTCGCGACGCTGCAGGACGCCTCCGGCCGCATCCAGCTCTACGTGACGCAGGACGCCGTGGGCGCCGAGGTGCTGGCCGCGTTCAAGCACTGGGACCTGGGCGACATCCTGGGCTGCGAGGGCACGCTGTTCCGCACCAAGACCGGCGAACTGTCGGTCAAGGCCACGTCGGTGCGGCTGCTGACGAAGAGCCTGCGCCCGCTGCCGGACAAGTTCCATGGCATGCAGGACCAGGAGCAGAAGTACCGCCAGCGCTACGTGGACCTGATGACCGACGAGGCGGCGCGCTCGCGCTTCGTGGCGCGCAGCAAGGCGGTGAGCTCCATCCGCGGTTTCATGGTCGAGCACGGCTTCCTCGAGGTCGAGACGCCGATGCTGCATCCCATCCCAGGCGGCGCCAACGCGCGGCCCTTCACGACCCACCACAACGCGCTCGACCAGCAGATGTTCCTGCGCATCGCGCCGGAGCTCTACCTGAAGCGGCTGCTGGTGGGTGGCTTCGAGCGCGTGTTCGAGATCAACCGCAACTTCCGCAACGAGGGCATCAGCGTCCGCCACAACCCCGAATTCACGATGATGGAGTTCTACGCGGCGTACTGGACGCACCGCGAGATCATGGACTTCACCGAACAGGTGCTGCGCCACGCGGCGCGCCAGGCCACCGGTTCGGCGGTGCTGAGCTATGGCGGCCGCGAGGTGAACCTGGAGCAGCCCTTCGCCCGCCATTCGGTGCGCGAGTCGCTGGTGGTGTACGCGGGGCTGAGCGATGCCGAGTCCACCGACGCGGCCGTGCTGCACACCCGGCTCAAGGCCCTGGGTGAGGAGCCGCCGGCGCACTGGACCCTGGCCGAGCTGCAGTTCGGGCTCTTCGAGGCCGCGGTGGAAGAGAAGCTCTGGCAGCCGACCTACATCGTCGACTACCCGGTCGAGGTCTCGCCGCTGGCGCGCGCGTCCGACGCCGACCCCACGGTGACGGAGCGCTTCGAGCTCTTCATGACCGGGCGCGAGATCGCCAACGGCTTCTCGGAGCTCAACGACGCCGAGGACCAGGCGGCACGCTTCGCCGCCCAGGTGGCCAACAAGGATGCCGGCGACGATGAGGCCATGTATTACGACGCCGACTTCATCCGCGCGCTGGAATACGGCATGCCGCCGGCCGGCGGCTGCGGCATCGGCATCGACCGCCTGGTGATGCTGCTCACCGACAGCCCCAGCATCCGCGACATCATCCTGTTCCCGGCGCTGCGCCGGGAAGCGGACTGACCGTCAGACCTGCACGGCCCGGCAGCCATGGCCACCGCCCGCCTCGAGTCGCTGCACATGGTCGAGCGGGCCTGCTGGCTCGAGCTGGGCCACGCCGCACACGACCGCGAGCATCCCTGGCGGGTGATGACGCTGGCCACCGTGGACGGTGACCGCGCCGACGCCCGCAGCGTGGTGCTGCGCGACGTGGACGAGGCGGCGCGCACGGTGACCTTCTACACCGACGCGCGCAGCGCCAAGGTGGCGCAGCTGCGGGCCCACCCGCGCGCCACGCTGGTCGGATGGTGGCCCAAGCCGGGCTGGCAGTTGCGCCTGCGGGTGACGCTGAGCCTGCACACCGCGGGCCTGGATGTCAGCTCACGCTGGGCGCAGGTGAAGCTGTCGCCATCGGCCCAGGACTACCTGGCCGCCCTGCCGCCGGGCACGCCGGTGGACCGGTTCCAGCCCGAGCGCGGCTCGCGCGAACACTTTGCCGTCGTCACCGCCAAGATCGACGAGATGGACTGGCTGGAACTGCACGCGAACGGGCACCGGCGCGCGCGCCTGGCGGGCGACGCCAGCACCTGGCTGACGCCCTGAAGCGCTGAGCCCCGGACGCGGTCGGCGCGGCGCCCGGCGTCAGCGCACGAAGTTCGGCTTGCGCTTGGCCAGGAAGGCGTCCATGCCCTCCTTCTGGTCGGGCGTACCGAACAGCGCGTGGAACAGCCGGCGTTCGGTCATCAGGCCGTCGCTGAGCGTGCTCTCGTAGGCGCGGTTCACACACTCCTTGGCGGCGATCACGCTGGCCGCACCCAGGGCGCAGACCAGCTCACCCAGCGCCAGCGCCTCGTCCAGCAGCTTGTCGGCCGGCACGATGCGCGACACCAGGCCGGCACGCTCGGCTTCTTCGGCACCCATCATGCGGCCCGACAGCACCAGGTCCATGGCCTTGGCCTTGCCGATGGCGCGCGGCAGGCGCTGCGTGCCACCGGCGCCGGGGATGATGCCGAGCTTGATCTCCGGCTGGCCGAACTTGGCGGTGTCGGCGGCCAGCACCACGTCGCACATCATCGCCAGCTCGCAGCCACCACCCAGCGCGAACCCGGCCACCGCAGCCACCACGGGCTTGCGCACTCGGCGGATGTGCTCCCAGTTGCGGGTGATCAGGTCGGTGGTGTAGGCCGAGATGAAGTCGTGCTGCGCCAGCACGCCGATGTCGGCGCCGGCGGCAAAGGCCTTTTCGCTGCCGGTGATGACGATGCAGCCGACGGCCGGGTCGGCGTCGAAACGCAGCAGCGCTTCGCCCAGCTGGTCCATCAGGCCGTCGTTGAGCGCATTGAGCTGCTTGGGCCGGTTGAGCGTGATCAGCGCGGTCTTGCGGTCGCCGTCGCCGTGCAGGGCGGTGAGGATGAAGGTCTCGTCGGACATCAGGGTCTCCGGGGGCTGTCTTCGGGGGAGGATGCAATGTTCGATGGTACGGCCGGCGCCGACCCGGCCGAGGCCTCCTGCGCCTGCTCGGGCAGCTGATCGACGACGAGGTCGATCCAGGTCTCGGCGTCCTGCCGGATCACGATGCGCACCGGCAGGTACTGCAGCGTGGGCGCGAACCACATCTCGGCCACCAGGTCGCCGCCGGGGCGCGGTTCGCGGCGCGGCTTGACGTGCACTGCCTCCACCGCGCCCAGCGGCGTGCTCAGCGTTTCCAGGCCGCCAACGTCGTAGACCCAGGTCTCGACCCGGCGCGGCAGCGCCAGCGGGAGTTCGATCACGCGGCCGGTGCTCAGCAGCGACGGGTCGAGCGTGAAGCGCCAGGTCAGCTGCACGAACTGGCTCACCGTGTCCTGCACGCCCGCCGGCCGGGGCACACGCCGGCCATTGGCCAACTGCACGCCATCGCGGTCGAAGTACATGGTCAAGGCACGGGGGGCGCGGAAGGCGATGTGGGTGCGCTCGTCGTAGCGGCGCGGCACCAGGCCTTCCGGGCCCAGCCGGCCGTCGCTGCTCATCTGGCGTTCGATGAGGGCCGCGAAGGGCGGGCCGATGTGCACGTCCAGGTGCACCTGGTAGCGCGGGCCTTCGCGCAGCCACAGCACCTGGGCACGGCCGTCGATGGGGCCGCGGTAGTTCCCGGTCAGCACGTAGCGCATGCGGGTCGAGGGTGGCCACGTGAAGGTGACGGCAGACGCCACGGGGGCGGGAGCCGCCGCCACCGCGGCCTCTGCTTCGGCCACCGCACCACCTGCCACGGCCTCGCCGTCCACCTGCAGCGGCTCCGGCACCGGGGGGATGGGTTCGGGCGACGGTGCTTGGCTTTCGTCGAGGGCGAGCGCCGTGTCTGTAGGCTCCGCGGGTTCCGGTGGCGGCTCAGGCAGGACGTCAGGCTGCGGTTCGGAAGGCGCCGAGGCCGGCGTGTCGGGCGCAGCGGGCGTGTCGGACTGCGCCAGTGCCGCAGCGGCAGGCGCCTGCGGCCTGGCGGGCCGTCGGGACTCGGGGGCGGCCACCACCGGCACCGGTGCCTGCGGCTGCAGGGTGCGCACGAAGGTCACCGCCAGCCTTGCCGGACCGGCGTCGGCCGGCTGCGGCCAGGCGTCGACGATGCGCTGGGCCAGCAGCGAGTGCGCGAGCACCACGAGCAAGGTCACGGCCATCGCGGCCAGCCGGCGGCGCCGGGTCGGCGTCGGACGGCGCGCTGCCGCCCCGGCGGACATGGTTCAGGCGCCCAGCCACGCCCGCCGGCGCGCGGTGGTGTCGGCGTCGCCGTCGCTGCCCTTGGCCAGGGCCAGCTGCCAGGTGGGCACCAAGGTATCGCCCGGCGCCACACGGCAGCTCAGCACCCGCTGGTCGCGCGTCAGCAGCAGGGTGGCCGGCGCACCCGGCGTGAGCCACGCCGCCGCGTCGTCCAGCCGGCGCAGCCGCCAGCCGTCGACGGCCAGCAGTTCGTCACCCGGCTGCACGCCCGCCGCTTCGGCCGCACCCCCGCGCAGCACATGGCGCACGCGCACCCCGGTGAGCGCGGCTTCCTGCACGCGCAGGCCCCACCGACCGGCGAGCCCGGGCGCCTCGGTGCGCGCCGACACGCCCATGGACCGGAGCAGGTCCGGCAGCGGCAGTTCCCCCACACCGTGCACCCAGTCGTCAAGTTCGGCCCGGTACGACCGGCCGCCCACCGCCGCCACCGCGTCGGCGATGTCGGCTTCGGTGATGGGCCGGCGCAACTGCCAGAGCCGGCGCAGCACGTCGTCCAGCGTGCCGGCGCCGTCACGACGCAGCGTGAGGTCCAGGCAAGCGGCCACGAGCGCGCCCTTGGCGTAGTAGCTGACCGTGCCGTTGGGCGTGTGGGCGTCAGGCCGGTAGTAGCGGGTCCAGGCGTCGAAGCTGGCCTGGGCCACGCTCTGCACCTGCCGTCCCGGCGTGCCCGCCACCGTCTGCAGGTGCGAGGCCAGCAACCGCAGGTAGGCCTCCGGTGTGACCAGGCCGGCGCGCACCAGGGTGAGGTCGTCGTAGTAGGACGTGACCCCCTCGAACCACCACAGCAACTGCGTGTAGGCCTCGCGGCCGAGGTCGGGCGCGGCCAGTTCCACCGGGGTCAGCCGCTTGACGTTCCAGGCGTGGAAGTACTCGTGGCTGATCAGGCCCAGCAGGCGCTGATAGCCGGCGTCGTCGGCTGCGGTGCCGGCAAACTGGCCCACACGGGGAAGGTCGGTGCGCACTGCCTGCAGGGCGGTGCTGGCGCGGTGCTCCAGCCCGCCGTAGCCGTCGTCGCCGGCGCGCAGCAGGAAGACGTAGCGCTTGAAGGGCGGCTTGCCCCGGCCATGCCACAGCCGCACCTGGGCGCGACAGATGCGGGTGGTGTCGGCCAACAGGCGGGCACCATCGAAACCCGGCCAGGCACCGGTGACCACGAACTCGTGCGGCACGCCGGCCACATCGAACTGGCCGCACCAGAAGCGGCCCAGCTCGAACGGGTGATCGATCAGTTCGGCGTAGTCATCGGCCTCGAAACGAGGGGGACCGCCGGGCGCCACGCGGCGCATCGCGGTGGCCACGTCCCAGCCTGCGGGCAGGCGGCCCAGGCTCAGGTGCTGCGGGCCGTCGGTGCGGCCGTCTGCCGCAAGGAACAGGCTGCTGCCGTTGAAGAAGGCGCGCTCACCGTCCAGCCAGGCGCCACGCACCGAACCGTCCAGCGCATGCACGCGCCAGCTCAGCTCCAGCGCCGCGGTGCCATTGCAATGGGCGATCCAACTGGTCTTGTCGACCTGCTCGATGTGCACCGGCCGCCCAGCTTGCGTGCCGCGCAGGTCCTGCAGGTGGCGCGCGAACTCGCGCAGCAGGTAGCTGCCCGGCAGCCACACGGGCAGCGACAGCCGCTGCTGTGCAGCAGGTGCCGGCAGCGTCAGCGACACGCGCAGCAGGTGCTGCGCACGGTCGTCGAAGGCGACGCGGTAGTGCGGGACCTGAAGCGCAGCCATCCGTCAGGTCAGGGCGGCGCCGGCGGTGCAGCTGAGCGCGGCCACGGCGGTGAGCACCCCGCGCAGCGGCAGCCAACCCGCCAATCCGATGGCGGCGTAGCTGCGGCGGTCAACCATGAAACACAGCACCAGGGCGGCTGCCAGCACGGCCAGGCTCCAGGCCGGCGGCAACAACAGCGCGGGCCAGGCCAGCAGCGACGGCACCACGCCCCAGGCCAACCGTGCCAAGGACGGGCCGCCAGCGCCGGACATGGCCAGCCCCCAGTGGATGCCGCCCAGGAAGGAGACGATGACAGCGCCATAGGCCGCCAGTGCCACCGGCGCGCCGCCGGGCACCGGCCAGGGCAGCAACGCTGGCCAGCGCATGGCAGCCGCGCCGACGACGAACGGGATCAGCCCCGCCAGGCCCAGCGCCCAGGCCACCGGGCTCGGGCGACGCGGCGCGCTCACTTCTTGGCCGCCTCGGCCAGCAGCAGTTCCACCTGGGCCGCGGGCAGTGCGCCAGGCTTGCGCACGCCGTTCTCGAAGATCAGCGCCGGCGTGCCCTGCACGCGGTACTTCTGACCGAAGGCGACGTTGCGGTCCAGCGCCGCGGTGTCGCACTGGCCCATGGCCTTGGGCGGTGCCTTGCCGTCGATCATCCAGTCGCGCCAGGTCTGCATGGCGTCCTTGGCGCACCAGATGTCGCGCGCCTTGCCGTTCGAATCCGGGCCCAGGATGGGGTAGAGGAAGGTGTAGACGGTGACGTCCTTGACCTTCAGCAGGTCGCGTTCAAAGCGCTTGCAGTAGCCACAGTTCGGGTCGGCAAAAACCGCCAGCTTGCGCGCGCCCGTGCCCTGCTTGACGACCATGGCGTCCTTCAGCGGCAGGGTCGAGAAGTCGATCGCGGTAAGCTTCTCGATGCGCTCCTCGGTCAGGTTGGCGCGCGTGCGGGTGTCGATGATCTGGCCCTGGATGACGTGGTTGCCCTGCTCGTCGGTGTAGAGCACCTCGGTGCCGATGCGGATCTCGTAGACGCCCGGGATCGGCGTCTTGCTGATCTCGTCGATCTTCGGGAAGTTGGGCAGGCGCTCGGCCAGGTTCTTGCGGATCTGCGCTTCCTGCGCCAGCACGGCACCGGAGATCATCAGGCCGGCGGCCAGGGCGAGCAGGGTCGGGGGGGTCATCGGCAGGATTCCTGTGCAGTCGGTCGGGAGGGGTTCAGCGGGCGGCGGCCACCAGCCAGCGCTTGAGCGGCGGCAGGTGGTCCACCAGAGTCAGGCCACGGTTGCGGAGTTCCCGCAGCAGCGGCTGCTCGCTGGCAAACAGGTGCAGCAGGCCGTCGGTGACGCGGCCCATCGCGGCGGTGGGGCCAGCGCGGCGGCGGGCGTAGCGCTGCAGCAGGCGCAGGTCGCCCAGCGGCCGCCAGGCCTCGTGGGCCTGACGCTCGGCCAGCACCTCGTCCAGGGCCTGCACGTCCGCCAGGCCCAGGTTCAGGCCCTGGCCAGCCAGCGGGTGGACGAGGTGCGCGGCGTCACCCAGCAGCACCCAGCCCGGGCCGCAGACGGGCTCGGCCTGGGCCAGCTGCAAGGGCCAGGCAGCACGTTCGCTGGCCAGGCGCAGGTCGCCGGCAGCGCCTTCGGTGGCATCCATCAGCGCGGCCTCGAATGCGGCGGCGTCCAGCGCCAGCAGGGCATCGGCACGCGCATCGGGCACCGACCAGACCAGGCCGTAGCTGGCGCCGGGCTGCGGGCGATCGAAAGGCAGCAGTGCCAGGACGTCGGGGCTGCGGAACCACTGGCGGGCCAGGCCGCCATGGGGCTCGCTGGCCACCAGGCGCGCGGCCACGCCGCGCTGGCCATAGGGCTGGCGCGGCATGCGCACGCCCAGGCGTTCACGCAAAGCGGAGTCGCGGCCCTCGGCCAGCACCAGCAGGTCGGCCGTTGGAGGATCGGTCTCGGGGTCGATCAGGTCCACGTGCGGCGCGAAGCGCACGGCGGAACGCAGGGCCGATTCCAGTTCGGCCGCATCGACGATCCAGGCCAGCGCGTCCAGCGCACCACTCCAGGCGGAGAGGTGCAGCGTGCGGCCCGGCTGGTCGCCGGCGATGCGCATGTCCAGCACGCGGGTGCGGGCGTCGGTGGGCAGTGCGTCCCAGACCTTCAGCGTCTGCAGCAGCGCCACCGACGCCGCGCCCAGCGCGTAGGCGCGCACGTCGGCCTTCGGCGCCTGCAGGCGCGCCTGCAGACGCACCTGGCAGCCGCGGCGCGCGAGCGCCAACGCCGCGCTCAGGGCCACGGCGCCGGATCCGCGCACGCAGACGGTGGAGGCGTTCATCGGGCGATTGTAGGAAGCCGGCACAATCCGCGTCCCACCTGCGCGAGAACCCCGACGGAAGCCCTGTGAGCGACATCACCTGCACCCTGTCCGGCCTGGGCCTGCACCCGGTCAAGAGCTGCGGCGCCCTGGCGCCGCGCGAAGCGCTGCTGGTGGAGACCGGCTTCGACCTGGACCGCGCCTGGATGGTGGTGGACCCGCAGGGCGAGATGCTGACGCAGCGCGAACACCCGAAGCTGGCCTTGGTGAAACCCACGCTGCGGCTGTCCGACCTGTTGCTCAAGGCGCCCGGCATGCTGGGCCTGCACCTGGCGCTGGACGCAGCGGAGACGCCGACCCGCGTGCGCGTGTGGGACGACGTGGTCAAGGCCTGGGACATGGGCAACCTGGCGGGCCAATGGTTCAGCGACTACCTCGGCACACCGGCGCGCGTGGTGCGCTTCGACCCGGAGGAAACCCGCCTGGCCGACCGCGCCTGGACTGGCGAGGCCGAAGCGCCGGTGGAATTCGCCGACGGCTTCCCGCTGCTGGTGGCGTCGCTGGATTCGCTGGGCGACCTCAACCGCCGTCTGGCCGAGGCCGGCGCCGAGCCGGTGACGATGGCCCGCTTCCGGCCGAACCTGGTGCTGTCGGGCCTGCAGCCCTGGGACGAGGATCACCTCGACACCTTGGAGATCACCACCGACGACGGCCCGGTGCGGCTGAAGCTGGTCAAGCCCTGCAGCCGGTGCCAGATCCCGAACGTGGACCCGGTGACCGGCGAGCTGCAGGCGGAACCCGGGCGCACGCTGGCCAGCTTCCGCGCCGACGCCCGTATGAAGGGTGCGGTGACCTTCGGCATGAATGCCATCGTGCTCGAGGGTGCCGGCCGCACGCTGCGCGCCGGGCAGACGGTGCAGGCCCGCTTCGGCGTCTGAACCACCGACGCACCCCTCCACGATGCCGACCCGCCTGCCGTCGTGGCAGCTGTTTGCCGTGGCCGTGCTCATCTGGGGCACGACCTGGCACGCCATCCTCTACCAGCTGGCCGTGTGGCCGCCGGAATACGGCGTGGCCCTTCGTTTCGGCCTCGCGGCGCTGACGGTGTTCGGCGTCGCGCTGTGGCGCGGCGACCGCCTGCGCCTGCCTGCCGGGCAGCAGCGGCGTGTGGCCGTGCAGGGCATCTTCATGTACGGCCTGGCCTACCTCTGCGTGTACCACGGCGAACGGCACG
Organism: Burkholderiaceae bacterium; assembly: GCA_024235915.1. Taxonomy (GTDB): domain Bacteria; phylum Pseudomonadota; class Gammaproteobacteria; order Burkholderiales; family Burkholderiaceae_C; genus Rubrivivax. Next base: position 114,666 of record JACKLO010000013.1, read on the forward strand.
TGCCGTCGGGCCTGGTGGCCGTGGGCTATGCCACGTCACCGCTGCTGGCGGGGCTTGGCGCCTGGGCACTGTGGCGCAGCCCGCTGACGCTGCGCTTCGGCGCCGGTGGCCTGCTGGGCGTGCTCGGCGTGGCGCTGATCTTCGCGCCGGAACTGGCCACGGTGGACCGCAGCCCCACCGCCGGCACCGGGCTGGCCTACACGGTGGGCGCCGTGCTGCTGTCGGCCGTCGGGGCCTTGTCGGCCAGCCGCAATGCGCACCACGGCCTGCCCTTCTGGCCCACCGTGGCCTGGGGCCTGGCCTGGGGTGCCGGCACGGCCGGGGCCGCGGCGCTGCTCACGGTGCCACTGCCGCAGGCCTGGCCGACGGCAGCGTCGTGGTGGTTGTCGCTGGCCTACCTGGCGGTGGCCGGCACGGTGGTGGCCTTCGGCGCCTTCCTGACCCTTCAGCATCGCCTGGGCCCGGCCAAGGCGTCGACCATCGGCGTGATGACGCCGGTGGTGGCGCTGGTGGTGTCCGCGGTCTTCGAGGGTTTCCGGCCTGGCCCGATGACGCTGGCCAGTGCCGGGCTGACGGTGCTGGGCAACGTGCTGATGTTGCGCCGCTGAGCGCAGCACGTCGTCAGACCTGACGCGTGCCGAGGTGCCGGGCGAGCAGCTCGGCCAGGGCCTCGCCGGTGACCGGCTTGGACAGGTAGTCGTCCATGCCTGCGGCTTCGCAGCGCTGGCGATCCTCGGCGAGTGCGTTGGCCGTCAGCGCCACCACGGGCACCTGGGCGCGGGCATGTGCCGCGGCTCGGATCCACCGTGTGGCCTCGTAGCCGTCCATCACCGGCATCTGGCAGTCCATCAGCACCAGATCGATGGGCTGCGCCGCCAGGATCTCCAGCGCCTGTTCGCCGTCGGGCGCCAGTGTCACGGTCATGCCCAGGCGCTCGAGCATGGCCTGCACCACCAGCCGGTTGACCGCGTTGTCCTCCACCACCAGCACGTGGCCGGCGCGGGGTTCGGCGACGACACGAAGCGCCGTGTCGCTCGCCAGACCCATGGCGGGGGCCAGCGGCACCTGGAACCAGAACCGGCTGCCCTGCCCCAGTTGGCTCTCGGCGCCGATGTGCCCGCCCATCAGCTCCACCAGATGCTTGCAGATGGCCAGGCCCAGGCCGCTGCCGCCGAAGCGGCGGGTGGTGGAACTGTCGGCCTGGGAGAAGCGCTCGAAGAGCGCGCCCAGCTGAGCCGGCGTCATGCCGATGCCGGTGTCCCGGACCTCGACCTGCAACCAGGGGCGCGGGTCGCCGGGTGGCGCCGTCACGGTCTCAGCCGCCAGCGTCACGTTGCCGGAAGGTGTGAACTTCAGCGCATTGCCCAGCAGGTTCGTCACCACCTGGCGCAAGCGGGTCGGGTCGCCGCTGACCGGTGGCAGCGCCTCGAACCTGAGCTCGGTGTGCACCGCCGTGCCCTGGGCCTGGCCGAGCTCCTGGTAGATGGCGCCGACCCCGGCCAGCAACTGCGCCGGGTCGAAGTCCAGGCGTTCCAGCGTGACCTTGCCTTCCTCGATCTTGGACAGGTCCAGGATGTCACCCAGCAACTCATGCAGCGACCTTGCCGCGGTGGCAATGGCCTGCACCTGGCGGGCCTGGTCGGCGTCGAGCCGGCTGGCCTGCAGCAGTTCCGACATGCCCAGGATGCCGTTCATCGGCGTGCGGATCTCGTGGCTCATGTTGGCCAGGAAGCGGCTCTTGGCCTGGCTGGCGTCCACGGCCACCTGGCGCGCCTGCTCACGGGCCTCGGCCACGGACGCCGCTTCCAGCTGCAGCCGCGTCATCTCCGTCCAGTCTCGGCTGCTCCGCCAGCTTTCCTGGGCCAGCACCACACCGTAGATGGCGAGGCTGGCCACCACGACCCAGGCGCTGTCGTAGCGGACCCAGACGGCGTGGGCCATCACGGGCAGCAGCATCGACACGATGTTCAGCAGCGCCGCGCGCACATTGCTGACGAGCAGGAAGACACCCATGGCCGTGATGCACATCACGCTGGCAAACAGCAGGGCGCCCAGCATGGTGTCGCGCACTGCCGGCACGAACACCAGCGCCACCGCACTCCAGCACAGGTTGTCGATGGCCAGGAGCAGGCCAAATCGCGACTGCCAATAACGCAGGCGCTGCATGCGCCGTGGGTCGCGCTCGAAGAGGCGGGTGTCAACCCACCGCGCGGCGCTCATCGACCATCTGGCCAGCAACCAGCCCAGAACCCAGGCCGACGCCACGTGGCCCCACATGGCCCAGGCCACCACGGCGGCGAACACGGCAGCGCCAACCTGCGGCTGCGGCGCCAGGCGGTAGATGGCCTTGAGCCGAGCGTAGGCGATGGCCGCGTCGATCGATGACGCGGTGGGTGGCGGGGCGGCAGAGGTCGAGGTCATGCGCGGATGCCGGGCAAGCCCGGACCGCCGCGGCGGGCAGCAGCGTGAGCCTGCCACGCCGCCGGGGCTCTTGGCATATCGGCATCCCTGCCGGTGAACTGAACGACGAGGCCCCGGCGCGGCTCAACCCCGACGCGGGCCGTGCCCGGTCAGCGCACGGTCACCGCGCCGGCAGCGGGATGAACTCGGTCTCTCCCGGCACGCCCGGAAAGCGGCCAGCGGCCCAGTCGGCCGCCGCTTCGTCGATGCGGGCCTTGCGGCTCGAGACGAAGTTCCACCACATGAAGCGCGGGCCGAGCGGGTCGCCGCCGATGAGCGCGATCCGCACGTCGGCATCGGCTGCCACCAGCGGCTCCTCACCGGGCGCCAGCACCACCAGCGTCTGCGCCGGCACCCCCTGCCCGTCCAGCGTGAAGGGGCCGTCAACCGCGTAGAGCGCACGTTCGGCGGCGGGCGGCACGGGGAAGGCGTCGCCGGCCTGCAGGCGGATGTCGGCGAAAAGTGTGGGGGAAGCGGTGGCCACCGGCGACTGCGCGCCGAACACCTCGCCCACCAGCACGCGCAACTGCGCGCCACCCACCTCCAGGGTCGGGATCGCGTCGGCCGGCGTGTGGGCGAATCCAGGTTCGGCTTCTTCCAGCGCCTCGGGCAGCGCCACCCAGAGCTGCAGACCATGGCTGCGGCGGATGGCCCCGCGCAGATCGTCGGGCGTGCGCTCGGAGTGCACGATGCCGCGGCCGGCCGTCATCCAGTTGATGGCACCAGGTTCGATGCGCTGCACGGCACCGGTGGAGTCGCGGTGCTGCATCGCGCCTTCGAACAGGTAGGTCACCGTGGCCAGGCCGATGTGCGGGTGCGGGCGCACGTCGTGGTTGTCCTGCGGGCCGGCCTGCACCGGGCCGAAGTGGTCGAAGAACACGAAGGGCCCGACGCTGCGCGCGGCGGCCGCCGGCAACGCCCGGCGCACGGTGAAGCCACCGCCCAGGTCGTGGGCGCGGGGCGTGATCAGTCGGCGTTCGGGCATGGGCGCTCCGCTGTCATGAAGTTGTCTTTCAGGCTTCGTACACTGGGCTGATGTCCGAACCTGTCACGGCCCCGGCCGCGCTGCTCAACCGCGAACGGTCGATCCTGGAGTTCAACCGCCGCGTGCTGGCGCAGGCGCAGCGCGAGGACCTGCCGCTGCTGGAGCGGCTGCGCTACATCACCATCGTATCGTCCAACCTCGACGAGTTCTTCGAAGTCCGCGTGGCCGACGTGCTGGAGGCCGCGCGCGCCACCGGCACCCGCGGTGACTTTGAGCACGTGGCCGCCGCCGCCCACGAACTGATCGACGAGCAGTACCGCCTCTTCAACGAGGTGGTGATGCCGGCGCTGCAGCGCGAAGGCATCGTGATCATCAACCACGAGGAACGCAACGCGGCCCAACGCGAATGGGTGCAGCGCTTCTTCGAGCAGCAGGTGCGGCCGCTGCTGGTGCCGGTGGCGCTGGACCCGTCGCACCCCTTCCCGCAGGTGGCGAACAAGGCGCTGAACTTCATCGCCCGCGTCACCGGCAAGGACGCCTTCGGCCGCGAGAGCGGCATCGCCATCGTCAAGGTGCCGCGCGTGCTGCCGCGCGTGATCCGCATGCCGGACGAGGTCAGCGGCGGCCGGCAGGCCTTCGTGCTGCTGACCAGCGTGATCCGCGCCCACCTCGAGGAACTGTTCCCCGGCCGCACGGTGGAGGCCTTCTCGCAGTTCCGCGTGACGCGCGACTCCGACCTGGAGGTGAGCGAGAAGGAGGTCACCAACCTGCGCCAGGCCATGCGCAGCGGCCTCACCACCCGCCACTACGGGCAGGCGATCCGGCTCGAGGTGGTGGCCACCTGCCCGCAGGAACTGTCGGACTTCCTGCTGGCGCAGTTTGCGCTGCCCGAGTCGGCGCTGTACCGCGTCAACGGGCCGGTGAACCTGGTGCGGCTGAACCAGCTGATCGACCAGTCGCACGCCGACCACCTGCGCTTCACGCCCTATGAACCGTCCTGGCCGGAGAAGCGACTGGCCCGCGGCAGCTCGGTGTTCGCCCGCCTGAAGCGGGGCGACCTGCTGCTGCACCACCCGTTCGAGAGCTTCGAGCCGGTGGTGCAGTTCCTGCGCGAGGCGGTCTACGACCCCGACGTGCTGGCCATCAAGCAGACCATCTACCGCACCGGTGCGCAGAGCGTGCTGATGGACCTGCTGCTGGAGGCGGCGCGGCGCGGCAAGGAAGTCACGGCCGTGGTCGAGCTCAAGGCGCGCTTCGACGAGGAAGCCAACATCAACTGGGCCGAGCGCCTGGAGGCCGTGGGCGCCCAGGTGGTCTATGGCGTCGTCGGCCTCAAGACCCACGCCAAGCTGCTGCTGGTGACGCGGCGCGAAGGCAACCGCCTGCGCCGCTACGCCCACCTGTCCACCGGCAACTACAACCCGAAGACGGCACGGCTGTACACCGACACCGGCTACCTCACGGCCGACCCGGCGCTCACCGGCGACGCCGACGCAGTGTTCCACCAGATCGCCAGCCAGACCCGCATGCGGCGCCAGGCGCAGCTGCTCTCGGCACCGTTCCAGCTGCACAAGCGCATGGTCGGCCTCGTCGACCAGGTGGCCGACGCGGCACGCGCAGGCCAGCCGGCACGCATCGTCGTCAAGATCAATGCGCTGACCGACCCGGGGCTGATCCAGGCGCTGCTGCGCGCCGGGCAGGCCGGCGCGTCGGTGGACCTCATCGTGCGCGGCGCCTGCATGCTGCCGCCCGGCGTGCCGGGCGTCAGCGACAACATTCGCGTGCGTTCGGTGATCGGCCGCTTCCTGGAGCACTCGCGGGTGATGTACTTCCGCTGGGGGCGGGAGGCGGAGGACGAGGCGCTCTACCTGTCCAGCGCCGACTGGATGAGCCGCAACATGTTCGGCCGCATCGAGGTGGCCTGGCCGGTGCGCGACCCGGGCCTTCGGCAGCGCGTGATCGACGAATGCCTGGTGCCCTACCTGCACGACGCCTGCGACGCCTGGGCCCTGGATGCCGACGGCCGCTACCACCGCGTGGGCACCGATGGCCCCAGTGCGCAGCGCGCGCTGATGGATCGCTACCGCTGAGGACGGCGCACATGGACCTGATCCTCTGGCGTCATGCCGAGGCCTTCGACCTGCGCGAGCTGAGCGACGACCTCGATCGGGCGCTCACGCCCAAGGGCGAGCGCCACGCGCAGCGCATGGCCGAGTGGCTGAACCGACAGCTGCCGGCCAGCACCCGCGTGCTGGTGAGCCCGGCGCGGCGCACGCAGCAGACGGCCGCCGCCCTGGACCGGCGCACGAAGACGGTGCCGGCCCTGGCGCCCGACGGCACGGTGGAAGGCCTGCTGGCCGCCGCACGCTGGCCCGAGGCCCGAGAGCCGGTGCTGGTGGTGGGCCACCAGCCCACACTCGGCCTGACGGCCGCCTACCTGCTGAGCGGCGCCACCACGCCCTGGGCGCTGCGCAAGGGTGCGGTCCTGTGGCTGCGCCACCGCGAGCGTGAGGGCCAGGCCCAGGTGGTGCTGCACGCGGCGCTGGGTGTGGACCTGCTGTAGCGGCAGCCCGGCGCACAGCGCCGGCAGGCAGGCTTCAGTCGGCTCTCAGCCGAAGGTCAGCCGCAAAGCCCCACTGCGGGCCCAGGCCGCGGCCTCTTCCTCCAGCAGGTACAGCGTGCGCGGATGGGTCTCGGCCCAGGCGCCGCTGAACCCCACATGCGCCTCGCGACCCTGCAAGGTCAGTCGAAGCGCCTGCGGATCCACCGGGCCACGGGCGTGGCACTTGATCACCGCCAGACGCAGGCACAGCACCTGGGCGGTGAAGACCGGGCTGTCGAACACGCCGCCGAGCTTGCGCAGACCGCCACGCTGGCCCAGCACCATCTGGCCCAGGCGCCGCTGCTGGCTCTGTGAAAAGCCGGGCGCGTCCACGTGGTCCACCAGATAGGCGCTGTGGCGGTGGTGGTCGTGGTGCGACACCATCAGCCCCATCTCGTGCAGGCCACAGGCCCAGCCCAGCTCGCGCCGAGTGTCGGTGTCCGCCTCCGGCAGGGCCTGGTCCAGCAGCGCCAGCGCCACGCTGCGCACCCGGGCCGCCTGCTCGCCATCGACGCTGAAGCGCTGCTGCAGTTCCTGCACCGAGCGGTCGCGCATGTCGTCCGGCCGCGCGTGGTGCAGCGCGGCGATGCGCTCGTGCAGGTCGATGATGACGCCTTGCCGCAGCGCGCCTTTGGCCGCCTGCATCTCCGGGATGCGGAAGTTGGCCAGCAGCGTGTAGAGGATCGCCAGGCCGCCGGGCAGCACGGCGCGGCGCTCCGGCTTCAGGCCGGGGAACTGGAGTCGGTCGACATGGCCGAGTTCGATGCAGCGCGCGATGCACCAGCGCAGGCCCTCGGCCGTGATGCGGCCGTCTGTGACCCCGGCCGCCGCCAGCACCTGAGCCACGGCGCCGGCGGTGCCGGAGGCGCCCAGCACCGTGCGCCAGTGCCGCGGTGCAAAGGGCTGCAGGCCTTCTTCCAGTTCGGCACCGGCGGCCACCTGGGCGGCCCGGAAGCCCTCGGCCGTGATGACCCCGCCCGGGAAGTAGCGCATCGACAGGCTGACGCAGCCCACCTGGAACGATTCCGCCGTGCCCGGCAGACGCCCGCGGCCGAGGATCATCTCGGTGGACCGGCCCCCGATGTCGACCACCAGCCGAGGTTCTTCCGACGGCTGCAGATGCGCCACGCCGGCGTAGATCAGGCGCGCCTCTTCGCGGCCGGAGATGATCTCGATGGGCTGACCCAGCGCCGCCTGCGCGCGTTCCAGAAAGGCATTGCGGTTGCGCGCTTCGCGCAGCGTCTGCGTGGCCACGGCGCGCACGCGGGCGGTGTCGAAGCCTTGCAGGCGGTCGGCAAAGCGGCGCAGGCAGGCCAGGCCGCGCTCGCTGGCCTCCTCGGTGAGCATGCCCTGCTCGTCCAGGCCGCCGCCCAGGCGCACCATGTCCTTGAGGTAGTCGATGCGGCGGTAGCGCCCGTGCTGCAGGCGGCCGATCTCGAGCCGGAAACTGTTGGAGCCCATGTCGATGGCCGCCAGGGGTTCGGCCAATGAAGGCGGCGGGGGCGTCGCGGTCGGCATGTCAGGCCCGCCCGGCCGCCCGAAGGGCCTGGCACGCCCCCCCGGGGGGCAGCGAGCGAAGCGAGCTTGGGGGTCTCTCCATGCCGTCGGATTGTGCCCGCGATGCCGGTGCGGGCATCGGTGGGCGCTTCTAATCGCGGCTTCGTTCATCCCGGAGGACACCATGCCCGTTGCCGACACCGCCGACATCGACAGCCTGCTGCCCACACGCGCCTTCTCACGCCGCGACTTCGTGCGCACCTCGGTGGGCAGTGGATTTGCCGCCGCCGTGCTGCCCGTGGGCGCGCAGACGATCAAGACCGACAGCCAGGGGCTGGACGTCGGCGAAGTCACGATCCCGGTGGGCGGCGATTCGATCCCGGCCTATCGCGCCGCGCCGGCCGGGAAGACGGGCGCACCGGTGGTGCTGGTGGTCAGCGAGATCTTTGGCGTGCACGAGCACATTGCCGACGTGGCCCGCCGTTTCGCCAAGGCGGGCTACTTTGCGGTGGCGCCGGAGCTGTTCGCGCGCCAGGGTGACCCCTCAGCCTACGGCGAGATCGCCAAGCTGATCGCCGAGGTGGTGTCCAAGGCGCCTGATGCGCAGGTGATGGCCGACCTCGATGCCACGGTGGCCTGGGCCAAGGGCCAGGGTGCGGACACCGGCAAACTCGGCATCACCGGCTTCTGCTGGGGCGGCCGCATCACCTGGCTGTATGCGGCTCACAACCCGGCGCTGAAGGCCGGCGTGGCCTGGTACGGGCGGCTGGTGGGGCAGAGCAACCCGCTGCAGCCCAGGCACCCGGTGGACCTGGTGGGCGAACTGAAGGCCCCGGTGCTGGGCCTGTACGGAGGTCAGGATGGCGGCATCCCGATGGCCACCGTGGCGCAGATGCAGAACGCGCTGGCCAGCGGCAGCACGGCGGCCAAGGCGTCGACCTTCCACGTCTACCCGGACGCGCCGCACGCCTTCCATGCCGACTACCGGCCCAGCTACCGCAAGGACGCGGCCGAGGACGGCTGGCAGCGCTGCCGCGCCTGGTTCGCGCAGCACGGCGTGGCCTGAGCGACAGGCCGCGCGGGAGCCGGCGGTCAGCGCACCACCAGCACCGGCAGCGTGCTGTGGGTCAGCACCTTCTGCGTTTCGCTGCCCAGCAGCAGCGCGGCCACGCCGCGGCGGCCGTGCGAGGCCATCACGATCAGGTCGCAGCCCTGGGCCTTGGCGTGGTCGATGATGGCTTCCCAGGGGTGCAGTGCCTCCACCGTGTGCGCCGTGCACGCCACGCCGGCGGCCTTGGCGGCTTCGGCCACGGCCTTCACATGGCCACTGGCGATGCGCTCCTGCGCGTCGTAGAACTCCTGCGGCGGCACCGGCTGCATCTCGGAGATGGCGCTGTAGGGGAACGGCTCCTTGACGCCGATGGCAAAGAGTTCGGCCTTGCCCATCGCCGCCAGCTCGATGGCGGTCTGCACGGCCTTGCCGGTGATCTCGGATCCGTCGGTGGGGACGAGGATGCGCTTGTACATGGTGGGCTCCTTGGAACAGGTGCCTGTCAGTGTGCGCCTCGGCCGGCCGCTGACCTTGACATCGGTCAACCGAAGTCAGGGGCTGGGCTTCAGCCGACCGCCACCGGGCGCGCCGGGTCGGCGCACCATTCGCTCCACGATCCGGGATACAGCACGGAACCCTCCAGGCCGGCATGCGCCATGGCCAGCAGGTTGTGGCAGGCGGTGACGCCGGAGCCGCACTGGTGCACCACCTGCGCCGCCGGCGTGGCCCAGGCTTCGAACTCGGCCCGCAGCTGATCGGCGGGCTTGAAGCGTGCGCCGGGCACCAGGTTGTCCTGGAAGCAGCGCAGCGTGGCGCCGGGGATGTGGCCGGCCACCGGGTCCAGCGGCTCGACCTCGCCGCGGAAGCGGGCGCCGTTGCGGGCGTCGACCAGTCGCACACGGCCCAACGACCGTTGCAGGGCGTCGGCGTCCACCGTGGGCATGGCGGGGGCCTCGGCCGCGGGATAGGGCTGGGTGCCGGCCGGCGGCGCCGGTTCGGCGTCGTCGAAGGCCTGGCCGGCAGCCCGCCAGGCGGAGAAACCACCATCCAGCACCGCCACCGCGTCGTGGCCCAGCCAGCGCAGCAGCCACCAGCAGCGCGCCGCATAGGGCCCGCCCTGGTCGTCGTAGGCCACCACCTGCACGCCAGGCGCGATGCCCATGCGGCCGGCCCAGGCGGCGAAGTCACCGCGGTCGGGCAGCGGGTGGCGGCCATTGCGGCCAGTCTTGGTGCCGGACAGGTCGCGGTCCAGGTGCACGTAGCGGGCACCGGGCAGGTGCCTGGCTTCATGGGCCGCTTCGCCAGCGGAAGGGTCGGCCAGGTCGAAGCGGCAGTCGAGCACGACGGTCGGCGCTTTGGCCGCCAAACGGGCGGAAAGGGCCTCGACGTCGATCAGGGTGCGGTGGATGTGCATTCGTCGATTGTCAATCCGGTGCCGGGCCGGCCGCCAGCCTGGCCCGCAGCAGCGTGGCGGCCACGCCCGCGACGACGATGAGCGCGATGCCCCCCAGCGCCATGGCCGAGACCGCCTCGTCGAACCACAGCACGCCAAACAGGAAGGCGAAGCCGATGCCTGTGTAGTGCAGCGAGGCGTTGATCAGCGGCGTGCCAATGGCATAGGCGCGCGTCATCATCAGCTGCGCCACCGTGGCCAGCACGCCCACGGCCAGCAGCAGGGCCGCACCGCGCAGGTCGTGGCTGGTGAAGCCGCCATCCAGCTGGGCCAGCGCCGCGCCGACCAGCACGCCGCCGGCGGAGAAGTAGAAGACGATGCGGTAATCGGGCTCGCCAACCCGCCCCAAGGCCGTGACCTGCAGGTAGGCCAGCGCGGCGATCATGCCCGACGACAGCCCGGCCAGGCCGTGCCAGAGCTGGTCCTGCGCCATCGTCGGCCGCAGCACCAGGGCCACGCCGGCGAAGCCGGCGAGCACGGTGGCGATCAGCCGGCCGTCGACCCGCGCACCGCCCATGATCACGGCACCGCCGATCAGGAACAGCGCCATCCACACCGATGACATGTAGTTCAGCGTCATCGCCGTGGCCAGCGGCAGGCCACCACCGATGGCATAGAACCACAGCGTCAGCGACGTCACGCCCACCGCCGAACGCCAGGCGTGCATGCCCGGCACCTGGGTGCGCAGGCTGCCGCCGCGTCCCCGTGCCCACAAGGCGATGAAGACCACACCGACGAGGCTGCGGTACATCACGATCTCGCCGGCGCCATAACGCTGCGAGGCGAGCTTCACGCACACGCCCATCAGCGCGAACAGGAACGCGGCGCCGAGCATCAGCCACGGCGCCGCGGCGGGCGACAGGCGCCCGGTACGCGTCAAGCGGTGCTCAACGCAGTGCGCTGCCCCGCAGTGCGCCGCCCATCATGCGCCGGTACCAGGCGTGGAAGTGCTGCATGCCGTCTTCCATCGGGCTCTGGTAGGGGCCGACCTCGTTGTCCCCGCGCTGCATCAGTGCGCGGCGGCCGGCGTCCATGCGCTCGGCGATCTCGTCGTCCTCGTCACAGGTCTCCATGTAGGCCGCCTGCTGCGCCTCCACGAGTTCCCGCTCGAACAGCGCCACCTCTTCCGGGTAGAAGAACTCAACGACGTTGACCGTCTTCTGTGGCGACACCGGGTACAGCGTGGAGACGGTCAGCACGCCGGGGTACCACTCCACCATCACCGTCGGGTAGAGCGTGAGCCAGATGGCACCCTGGGCCGGGCGCGCATCGCCCTGCCAGCGCTTGAGCGCGTCGTGGAAGCGGCGGTAGGTGCCCGAGCCTGGCCGGTCCAGCGTCGCCTTCAAGCCCACCGTCTGCACCGAGTACTGCTCGCCGAACTCCCAGGCCAGGTCGTCGCAGGTGACGAGGTTGCCCAGGCCCGGGTGGAACGGCCCGACGTGGTAGTCCTCCAGGTAGACCTCGATGAAGGTCTTCCAGTTGTAGTCGCACTCGTGGACGACGGCACGGTCGAAGACGTAGCCGTCGAAATCGAGTTCCGCCGCCGGCCCCAGCGCCGCCAGGTCGGTGCGGATGTCGCGCCGCCCACCTTCGAAGAGCAGGCCGTTCCACTGCTGCAACGGGTAATTGCGCAGGTGCAGGCAGGGGTCCTCGGCGAAGTGCGGGGCGCCCTTGAGCTGTCCGTCCAGGCCATAGGTCCAGCGGTGCAGCGGGCAGACCACCTGGCCGCCGGTGTTGCCGCGGCCCTTGAGCATCACCGCCTGCCGGTGGCGGCAGACGTTGGACACGAGCTGGATGCCCTGCGGGTTGCGGACCAGCGCACGGCCGTCGCCTTCGTGCTGCAGCACGTGGTAGTCACCAACCTCGGGCACCGTGAGCGCATGGCCCACGTACTTCGGCACGGACTCGAAGATCAGCCGTTGTTCCTCGCGGAACAACGCCTCGTCGAAGTACGAGGACACACACAGCTGGGTGCGGCTGTGGTGCGGGGTTTCGAGACTGATGCTCAGGTCCGACATGATCCGAACGGATCCTCCATGCCCAAGAAGTCGTGACGCCGGCCCGGGACGCAGGAACAGCCCTGAACGGCCCAACCCGACAACGGAACCTGCGTGCGACCGGCATTGGCGACCCGACCACTTCGCAGGGGCGCGAATTGTAGCCAGGGGGCCCTGACTCACCGGCCGGCATGGCCGACGCTTCTGGAGTGGGCGCTCCAGAGCACACGTCTGGGCACATTCGGGCACAGGTGTCCGACTAGAATGCCGGGTTGATTTCACGTTGAGAAATGGCCAGGAGCACCGCCAGCGCTGCCGCGACACCCGCCCAGCCCGCGTCATACGAAGAGGCGCTGGCCGAACTTGACCGCCTGGTGCAGGCGATGGAGACCGGCCAGTTGCCCCTTGACCGCCTGCTCGACAGCTATCGCCGTGGTGCCGACCTGCTGCAGTTCTGTCGTGGCCGCCTGGACGCGGTGGAGCAGCAGGTGAAGGTGCTCGAGGACGGTCAGCTCAAGCCCTGGCAGGGCGAGGACGCGGCATGACCGACGCCGAGTTCGACACCTGGTGCCGCGCAGCGCTGGACGAGGTCGAGGGCGCCCTGTCGGCCTGGGTGCCGGCCGACGCGCCGGCCGGTCTGGGCGAGGCCATGCGCTATGGCGTGCTCGACGGCGGCAAACGCCTGCGCCCCTTGCTGGTGCTGGCAGCGTGTGACGCCACGGGAGGCGACCGCGAGGCCGCCATGCGCGCGGCGGTGGCGGTGGAACTGATCCATGCCTACTCGCTGGTCCACGACGACATGCCCTGCATGGACAACGACGTGCTGCGGCGGGGCAAACCCACGGTGCACGTGCAGTACGGCGAGGCCCAGGCCATGCTGGCTGGCGACGCCATGCAGGCGCTGGCCTTCGAGGTGCTGACGCCCGACGAAGCCCTGATGCCGCTGGCCCTCCAGGCGCGTCTGGTGGGCCTGCTGGCACGCTCGGCCGGGCATTCCGGCATGGCCGGCGGACAGGCGATCGACCTCGCCGCCACCGGCCAGGCGCTGGACGAGCAGCAGCTGCAGGACATGCACCGCCGCAAGACCGGCGCCCTGTTGCAGGCCAGTGTGCTGATGGGTGCAGCCTGCGGCACCACCGACCCCCAGGCCTGGCAGCGCCTGTCGGACTACGGCGCCGCCATCGGCCTGGCCTTTCAGGTCGTCGACGACATCCTGGACGTGACCCAGGCCTCAGAGACCCTGGGCAAGACCGCGGGCAAGGACCTGGACGCCAACAAGCCCACCTATGTCAGCGTGCTCGGGTTGGACCGCGCCCGCGATCGCGCCGCTGTGCTGCACGCCCAGGCCCAGTCGGCGCTGTCGGCCAGCGGCTTGACCTCGGCCCACAAGCTGGCGATGCTGGCCGACAAGGTCGTCGACCGGGAAAGTTGAGATGCCTGTCTTCCCCCTGCTCGAACGCATCCAGACCCCGGCCGACCTGCGCCGCATGGGCCGCAGCGACCTCGCGGCCGTGGCCACGCAGTTGCGAGAGTTCGTGCTGCAGACCGTGTCGCAGACCGGCGGCCACCTGGGCAGCAACCTGGGCACGGTGGAGCTCACCGTGGCGCTGCACTACGTGTTCAACACGCCGCACGACCGCCTGGTCTGGGACGTCGGCCACCAGACCTATCCCCACAAGGTGCTGACGGGCCGCCGCGAGCGCATGGGCACGCTGCGCCAGCTTGGCGGCGTGGCCGGCTTCCCCAAGCGCGACGAGAGCGAGTACGACGCCTTCGGCACCGCCCACAGCTCGACCAGCATCAGCGCCGCGCTGGGCATGGCGCTGGCGTCGCAGCTCAAAGGCGAGGACCGCAAGGCCGTGGCCATCATCGGCGACGGTGCCATGAGTGCCGGCATGGCCTTTGAGGCGCTGAACAATGCCGGCGTCAGCCACGCCGGGGTGAACGCCGACGTGCTGGTGATCCTGAACGACAACGACATGTCGATCAGCCCGCCCGTAGGCGCGCTGAACAAGTACCTGGCGCGGCTGATGAGCGGCCAGTTCTACGCCGCCGCGCGCGAGGGCGCCAAGGCGGTGCTGAAGAACGCGCCGCCGCTGTTCGAGCTGGCGCGCCGCTTCGAGGAGCATGCCAAGGGCATGGTCGTGCCGGGCACGATCTTCGAGGAGTTCGGTTTCAACTATGTGGGCCCGATCGACGGTCACGATCTCGATTCGTTGATCCCCACGCTGGAAAACCTGCGCGCCAAGAAGGGCCCGCAGTTCCTGCACGTGGTCACCAAGAAGGGTTACGGCTACAAGCTGGCCGAGGCCGACCCGGTGAAGTACCACGCGGCCAGCGGCAAGTTCAACCCTGCCGAGGGCTTCCCGAAGGCCGTCAAGCCTTCCAAGCCCACCTTCACGCAGGTGTTCGGCAGCTGGCTGTGCGACATGGCCGAAGCGGATGCGCGCCTGGTGGCCATCACGCCGGCGATGCGCGAAGGCTCGGGCATGGTGGACTTCCACAAGCGTTTCCCGCGCCGGTACCACGACGTGGGCATCGCCGAGCAGCACGCCGTCACCTTCGCCGCCGGCCTGGCCTGTGAGGGGCTCAAGCCGGTGGTCGCCATCTACTCCACGTTCCTGCAGCGCGGCTACGACCAGTTGATCCATGACGTGGCGCTGCAGAACCTGCCGGTGGTGTTTGCGCTGGACCGCGCCGGCATCGTCGGTGCCGACGGGCCCACCCACGCCGGCGCTTACGACATCGCCTTCACGCGCTGCATTCCGAACATGAGCGTGCTGACGCCGTCGGACGAAGCCGAGTGCCGCCAGGCGCTGACCACCGCATTCCGCCAGAGCCACCCGGTTGCGGTGCGCTACCCGCGCGGGGCCGGCGTCGGTGTCGAGCCCGGCCAGGGCTTCGCCGAATGGCCCTGGGGCAAGGGCGTGCAGCGCCGCAAGGGCAGCCGCATCGCCATCCTCGCCTTCGGCACCCTGCTGCACCCGGCGCTGAAGGCCGCCGAGACGTTGGACGCCACGGTGGCCGACATGCGTTTCGTCAAGCCGCTGGATGCGGAACTGGTGCTCGAACTGGCGCGCAGCCATGAGGCCCTGGTGACGGTGGAGGAAGGCTGCGTGATGGGCGGTGCCGGCAGCGCGGTGGCCGAATGCCTGGCGGCCGCCGGCATGGCGGTGCCGTTGCTGCAACTGGGCCTGCCCGACCTCTTCACCGACCATGGCGACCCGGCCAAGCTGCTGGCAATGTACGGGCTGGATGCGGCCGGCATCGAGCACAGCATCCGCGAACGCTTCGGCAGCCGCCCTGCACTCCTACGGCCGGCGGCCAACCATTGAATTTTTCGAACGGCGTGATGACGCCGTGGCGACGACAGGGTCGGTCGAAGGATGCGACCATTACGGCTTGTGATGAACCTGCCCTGTTTTTCTTGTGGTCCCAGCCTGCACAGGGCACACCGGCTGCAGGCCCCTGGGCAGCCCTGACATGAACAACCTCACCGACGCCCTCCACATTCCGGACACGCAGAGCGCGCGCGACGAACGGCATTTGCCGATCCAGCGCGTGGGCGTGAAGGACGTGCGCTACCCGCTGCAGCTGCGCGTGGCCGGCGCCGTGCAGAGCACCAGCGCCCGCTGGGCGCTGGACGTGGCCCTGCCCGCGGAGCAGAAGGGCACGCACATGTCGCGCTTCGTGGCGTGGCTGGACGCGCTGGCCGAATCCGGCGAGCCGCTGGACGCCGCCAGCCTGCGCCAGCGCCACGCCGAGATGCTGGATCGGCTGCACGCCAGCGAGGGCCGCATCGAAGCCGCGTTCGAGTTCTTCCTGCGCAAGCGCGCGCCGGTGTCCGGCCTGAGCAGCCTGCTGGACTACCAGGGCCGCTGGATCAGCGAGACGCGGGCCGGCGTCACCACCGTCTGGGCCGAAGTGGCGGTGCCGGTGAAGAGCCTGTGCCCCTGCAGCAAGGAGATCTCCGACTACGGCGCGCACAACCAGCGCTCACTGGTGACAGTGCGCGTGGAACTGCTGCAGCCGCTGGAATGGCACGAGCTGGTGCGTTTTGCCGAAGAGGCCGCCAGCTGCGAGATCTGGCCCATGCTCAAGCGTGCCGACGAAAAGTGGGTGACCGAACGCGCCTACGAGAACCCCAAGTTCGTCGAAGACCTGGTGCGCGACGTGGCGCTGGCGCTGAACAAGGACGCGCGGATCGGGCGCTATGTGGTGGACGTGGAGAACTTCGAGTCGATCCACAACCACTCCGCCTGGGCACGCATCGAAAGGTAACGACGGCGGAGCCCGCCGCGCCACCTAAAATCGCGGGTTCCCCCGAACCCTGCGAAAGCCCCCGATGAGCCTCAAGTGCGGCATCGTCGGACTGCCCAACGTCGGCAAGTCCACCCTCTTCAACGCGCTGACGAAAGCCGGCATCGCGGCTGAGAACTACCCGTTCTGCACCATCGAGCCCAATGTCGGCGTGGTGGAACTGCCCGACCCGCGACTGGCGCAGCTGTCGAAGATCGTCGAACCCGAACGCATCGTGCCGGCGATCGTGGAGTTCGTCGACATCGCCGGCCTGGTGGCCGGCGCCAGCCAGGGCGAAGGCTTGGGCAACCAGTTCCTCAGCCACATCCGCGAGACCGACGCCATCGTCAACGTGGTGCGCTGCTTCGAGGACGAGAACGTCATCCACGTGGCCGGCAAGGTGGACCCGATCGCCGATATCGAGGTCATCCAGACCGAGCTCTGCCTGGCCGACCTTTCCACGGTCGAAAAGTCGCTGGTGCGCTACACCAAGGTGGCCAAGGCGGGGCAGGACAAGGATGCCGCGCGGCTTGTGGACGTGCTGAAGAAGTGCGAAGCAGCACTCAACGAAGCGCGCCCGGTGCGCAGCATCGCCTTCAGCAAGGAAGAGTTGGTGGTGCTCAAGCCGCTGTGCCTGATCACCGCCAAGCCGGCGATGTTCGTCGGCAACGTGGCCGAGGACGGCTTCGAGAACAACGCCTTCCTCGACCGCCTGAAGGACTACGCCGCGAAGCAGAACGCGCCGGTGGTCGCCATCTGCGCCAAGACCGAGGCCGAACTGGCCGACATGGCCGACGAGGACCGCGCCATGTTCCTGGCTGAGATGGGGCAGGACGAACCGGGACTGAACCGTTTGATCCGCGCCGCGTTCACCTTGCTGGGCCTGCAGACCTACTTCACCGCCGGCGTGAAGGAAGTGCGCGCCTGGACCATCCACATCGGCGACACCGCGCCGCAGGCGGCCGGCGTCATCCACACCGACTTCGAGCGCGGCTTCATCCGCGCGCAGACCATCGCCTTCGACGACTTCATCGCCCATGGCGGCGAACAGGGCGCCAAGGACGCCGGCAAGATGCGCGCCGAAGGCAAGGAGTACGTCGTCAAGGATGGCGACGTGATGAACTTCCTCTTCAACGTCTGAGGCCGTGCTGAACCTGAGCCCGGTCGTCGCCGGCACCTGGCGGCTGCACGAGCAGGGGTGGTCGCCGGCGGAACGGCTTCGCTGGATCGAGCGCTGGGCCGACCTGGGCGTCACCAGCTTCGACCACGCCGACCTCTACGGCGGCTACACCGTCGAGGCGCTGTTCGGCGAGGCGCTGGCCCTTCGGCCGGCGCTGCGCGACCGGCTGCAACTGGTCAGCAAGTGCGGCATCCGCCTGGCTGGCCATGTGCGCGGTGCGGCGCGCGTCAAGCACTACGACAGCAGTGCGGCACACATCCGCGCCAGCGTGGAGCACTCGCTGCGCGCGCTGCGCACCGATCGCCTGGACCTGCTGCTGCTGCACCGGCCCGACCCACTGCTGGATGCGGCCGAGGTGGCCGAGACCGTGGCCACGCTGCAGCGCGAGGGCAAGATCCTGTCGTTCGGCGTCAGCAATTTCGGGCCACAGGCCTTTGAGATGCTGGACGCCGCCACGCCGCTGGCCACCAACCAGATCGAACTGCACCCCTTGCGGCGCGAGCCATTGCACGACGGCACGCTGGACATGCTGCAGCAGCGGGGCCGGCGGCCGATGATCTGGTCGCCGCTGGCCGGCGGCCGTCTGCTGGGCGGCGACGAATCGGCCGACGCACAACGTGTGCGGTGGGTGCTGGGCACGCTGGGCGCGCGGCTCGGCGTGTCGCCAGCCACGGTGGCCTATGCCTGGCTGCTGCGTCATCCGACCCGCCCGCACCCGGTGGTGGGCACGATGCGCGAGGCGGGTCTGCAGGACGCGCTGGCAGCGTTGAACATGCGGCTGGACGCCGAATCCTGGACCGAACTCTGGCAGGCGGGTGCCGGCCACGAAGTGGCCTGACCATGGGCCCGCCGCAACAGTCCGCGTGCTAGGCTGAGTCCGTGACACGTCCGGCCGCCCCCGTTACCGTGGCCCTGCTCACGGCGCTGGTCTATGCGGCCGTGGGTGCCCTGGCCGTGCAGTTGGCGATCTACCCCGGGCATGCGGTGGCGGTCTATCCCAGTGCCGGCATCGCACTGGCGGCGTCCCTGGTCTACGGCTGGCCGGCGATGGTCGGCGCCGCCATCGGTGCGGCCACGGTCAACCTCGGCCTGATGCTCTGGAACGGGCAGCCCGGGCCGGCCGAGGTGGCGGCCGGCCTCGCCATCGGCATCGGCGCGGCGATTCAGGCAGGTGTTGGCCGCCTGCTGGTGCGGCGTTGGGTGTCACAACCGCTGGTGTTGGCGGAGTTCGGTGACGTCGTGCGCTTCTATCTGCTCGGCGGCTTCGCGGCCAGCCTGATCAGCAGCAGCGTGGCCAACGCCGCACTGTGGATGGCGGGAAAGCTGACAGGCGACTCCGTTTGGGCATCCTGGTCCACCTGGTGGCTGGGTGACGTGCTGGGCGTGCTGCTGGCCGCCCCTGTGGTGCTGGCCCTGATCGGCCAGCCACGTGACGAATGGGCTCCGCGCCGTCTGGCCCTGGTGATGCCCATGCTGCTCACCACCGCCTTGCTGGCCGGCGCCATCGGCTGGGCGTCGCATGCGCACAGCGAGCGCCTGCGCACGGCTTTCGAGCGCGACGCCTGGAGTCTGGCAGACGCGCTGGATGTGCAACTGCGGCGGCCGCTGGACGCGCTGCAGGCCATGCATGGGCTGTTCGACAGCCAGCAGCTGGTCGAACCGCACGAGATGGTCCGCGCGACGGCACCGTGGCTGCGGGATCAACCCTTCATCAGCGCGATCGGCTACAGCGAGCGCGTCGACCCCGCGGACGTTCCGGCGTTCGAGGCCCGGGCCCGCGCTGCCGGGCCGGCTGCGGACTACCACGTCTTTGCGCGTGAGGACGGCGCCGGCCAGCCGCCGTCGCCCTACGGGGTGGTGGCGATCCGCCTGATCGAGCCGCTGGCGCCGAACCGGCGCGCCCTGGGGGTCGACGCCATGTCGATACGCGCAGCGCGCACCGCCATCCAAAGGGCTGCGGCGACGGGAGAACCTGCCGCCACGGCAGGCTTCCGCCTCACCCAGGCCACCGGCGACGAAACCGGCATCGTGCTCTATCAGGCCCTCTACCGGGGTGACCCGAAAACCGATGCGGAACGTCGCGCAGCCTTCACCGGTGTCGTGTTCGTGACCCTGCGCATGGACACGCTGCTCGACGACCTGCTGCGCCAGTTGCCCATCCACCTGGATTGGTGCCTGGTCGACCTGGATCCGGGCGCCGAGCGCCCTCGACTGGCCGGTCCAGCCGGCTGTGAAAGCCGGCCACCCGCTCCGCTGCACTATGTGCGCAGCCGCACCATCGGGCCGCGGGCCCTGCAGTGGCGGCTAGACGCCGAACCGGCCCGCATGCCGGGTGTCAGCGACACCGGTGCCACGTTGTTCGCCACGACCGGCTTGATGGCGGCCGGCCTGCTGGGCGCGCTGCTGCTGATCGTCTCCGGCCGCCAGCGCCGCATCGAGCAGGCGGTGACCGCACGCACCGCCGACCTGCAGGCCGCCGGCCAGGCGCTGAAGGAGAGCCAGGCCCGTCTGCGCAACATCGTCGATCACGTGCCCATCGGCGTCATCTATGCCGAGGCCGATGGCCGCCTGCGCGAAGCCAACCCTGGGTTGATGGCGATGCTCGGCCATGCCGCGCTGCCGTTGCCGGCACCCAAGCTCCAGGACTGGGTGGCGGCCGCCGATCGCGACGTCGTCGAAGTGGCGCTGCGGCGAATGCAGGACAACGGCCAGCCGCTGAGCCACCTGCAGTTGCAGATGCTGACCGCCCAGGGCGCGGAACGCACCGTTCGCCTGGACTTGTCGCCGTTGACGGACGCCCAAGGGCGTCTGCATCGGGTCGTGGGTGTGGTGGAGGACATCGGCGAGCGCCTTCGGCTGGAAGCCAGCGAGCGGGCCCGCCGCGCCGCGGAGGCGGCGAGCCTGGCCAAGAGCGAGTTCGTCGGTCGCATGAGCCATGAATTGCGCACGCCGCTGAACGCCATGCTGGGCTTCTCGCAACTGCTGGCGCGCGACACCACTGCGCCGCTGTCGCCGCATCAACGCCGCTGGATCGACCAGGTGCAGGACGCTGGCTGGCACCTGCTGAACATGATCAACGACACCCTGGACCTGTCGCTGATCGAGTCCGATGCCCTGAGGCTCAACCCGGTGGCGCTGGACCCGCGTGCACTGCTGGAAGCGACGCTGTCGCTGGTGGCCGCCGCGGCCGAGAAGCGCAGGCTGTACGTCGAGCCGCCCGCGTGCCCTGTGGACGTTCCGCCGGTGCTCGGCGACGAGACCCGGGTCAAGCAGATCCTGACCAACCTGCTGTCCAACGCCGTCAAGTACAACGTCGACGGCGGTCGGGTGGCCGTGGACGTGGCCGTGGATCTTGGCCAGGTGCTGTTCCGCGTCATCGACAGCGGCATCGGGCTGACGCCGGAGCAGACGGCACGGCTGTTCCAGCCGTTCGACCGCCTGGGCCGGGAAGGCTCGGGCATCGAAGGCACCGGGATCGGCCTCGTGATCAGCCGCAAGCTGGCTGAGCGCATGGGCGGCAGCCTGACGGCCCGGGGCACGCCAGGGCAGGGTTCGGTGTTTGAGCTGAGACTGCCCGTGGCGCATGCTGAACCAACCTCGACCCGAAACGGACCGGCGCCGCACGCTGACGGCGGCTACCGACAGCGCCGTGTGCACTACGTCGAAGACAACGAGACCAACGTGGCGCTGATGCGCGGCATGCTGGCGCAGCGCCCGCAGATCGAGCTGTCGGTGTCCACGATGGGCCTGGACGCGCTGGCCGCCGTGCGGTTGCAGCGCCCCGACCTGCTGTTGCTGGACATGCACCTGCCCGACATTGACGGGCTGGACCTGCTGACCCACCTGAAGGCGGACGACGGCACCGCCGGCATCCCGGTGATCGTGCTGTCAGCCGACGCCACGGCCGAGCGCATCCGGCGCGCGATGGCGGCAGGGGCACATGCCTACCTGCCCAAACCGCTGAGCCTGTCCGAGTTGCTGCAGCACGTCGATGCGGTCCTGGAGCAGACCGACACGACGTGGAGCATGTGAGCACACACTCCCATTTCTTATGGATCAGCACTCACCAACGAGGAGTGCTAATATTTCGGAACTCCGGAACACGAACTGGATCCGACTGCGCATGAACACCTCCACCGCCCTTTCGGTCCGCGACCCTTGGTCGTTGGTGCCGTCGCTCGGCAACCTGGACGCGTACATCAGTGCCGTGAACCGGCTGCCGATGCTCACTCCCCAGGAGGAAGGCTCGCTGGCGCGCCGGCTGCGTGAACACGGCGACATCCAGGCCGCCGGGCAACTGGTGCTGTCGCACCTGCGCTTGGTGGTGTCCATTTCCCGGCAGTACCTGGGCTACGGCTTGCCGCAGGGCGACCTGATCCAGGAAGGCAATGTGGGCCTGATGAAGGCCGTCAAGCGATTCGACCCGGAACAGGGTGTGCGCTTGGTCAGCTACGCCATGCACTGGATCAAGGCCGAGATCCACGAGTACATCCTGCGCAACTGGCGCATGGTCAAGGTCGCCACGACCAAGGCGCAGCGCAAGCTGTTCTTCAACCTGCGTTCGATGAAACAGGCGCTGAAGCATGGGCACGCGGAGGCTGCCGACAGTGAAAGCTACCGCAGCACCCTGACCCCTGCGGAAGTGGCCCGCATGGCCGGCGAGCTCAACGTCAAGCCGGAAGAAGTGGTGGAGATGGAGACCCGGTTGTCCGGCGGCGACGTCGCGCTCGACCCGCCGGTGGACGACGGCGGCGAAGAGACCTACACGCCCATCGCCTATCTGGCCGACGACCGTGGCGAGCCGACACGCGCGCTGGAAGCCCGCCACCGCGACTGGCTCGCCGGTGACGGCATCCTGCAGGCGCTGGAGGTGCTGGACGACCGCAGCCGCCGCATCGTTGAAGAGCGTTGGCTGAAGGTCAATGACGACAGCAGTGGTGGCATGACACTGCACGAACTGGCGGCAGAGTACGGTGTCAGCGCCGAACGCATCCGCCAGATCGAGGTGGCGGCCATGAAGAAGATGCGCAAGGCGCTGGAGACTGCCCACGCCGGTTGACGGCCGGCGGGTCGGTACCTGACGACATTGGCCGTGGTCCGGCTTGCAGGCCGGACCGCTTCGCCAGGCAGGTCATCCGCAGGGACGTTTTCTCGTCCAGGCTCAGCCCGCGGGCTTCTCTTCGAGCAGGATCTTCAGGTCGTGGGCCAAGGCCTCCGGCCCGGTGCCGTATCGCGTGAAGAGTCGGACCTTGCCTTGCCGGTCATACACGTAACTGGCCGCGGTGTGGTCGATGGTGTAGGTGGTCTCGGTCTTGCCCGGCACCTTGGCGTAGTAGACCTTGAAGGCCTTGGCCGCTGCCTTGATCTGCTCTTCGTCACCGTGCAGCGCGAGGATGTCGCTGCCGAAGCTGCCAACATAGGACTTCAACACCGGCGGCGTGTCTCGTGCCGGGTCCACCGAGACGAACACGCCCTGCACATCCGCGCCGGCAGGACCCAGGATCTGCCGGGCCGCAGCCAGTTCCGCCAGTGTGGTCGGGCAGACATCCGGGCACTGCGTGTAGCCGAAGAAGACCACCACGACCTTGCCGCGGAAGTCGGCCAGCGAGCGCATCTGACCATCGGCATCGGCCAGAGTCAGTTCTTTGGCGTAGTCGGCGCCGGTGATGTCCACCGACTTGAACGCTGGCGCGCCATTGCCCACTTGGTCACAAGCGGCCAGGGCCAGCGCGGCAGCGGCCGCCAGCAGGGCGCGACGGGTCTTCAGGAAAGCCATGGCATCAGGTAGTGGTCGAGCAGCAGTGCCGCGAACAGCAGCGACAGGTGCCAGATGGAAAAACGGAAGGTGCGCCGGGCCAGCGCGTCGCTGTACTCGCGCCAGAGCTGCCAACCGTAGGCGATGAACATGCCGCCGAGCACGACGGCCGCCGCAAGGTAGATGCCGCCGCTCATGCCCTGGATGAAGGGCAGCAGCGTGGCGGCAAACAGCACCAAGGTGTAGAGCAGTACCTGCAGGCGCGTGAATTCCGGACCATGGGTGACCGGCAGCATCGGCAGGCCGGCACGTCGGTAGTCCTCGGCCCGGTAGAGCGCCAGGGCCCAGAAGTGCGGCGGGGTCCAGAGAAAAATGATCAGGAACAGGATCCAGGCTTCCGGCCCAGTGTCGCCCCGGATCGCCGCCCAGCCCAGCACGGGTGGCATGGCCCCGGACGCGCCGCCGATGACGATGTTCTGTGGCGTCAGCGGCTTGAGCACCACGGTGTAGACGACGGCGTAGCCGACGAAGGTGGCCAAGGTCAGCCACATCGTCAGCGCGTTCACGCCCCACACCAGCAGCGCGCATCCAGCCGCACACAGCAGGCTGGAGAAGACGAGTGCCTGCGTGGTGCTGAGCTCACCCTTGGCCGTGGGACGCCACGCCGTGCGCGCCATGCGGCGATCGATCTGCTGCTCGACCAGGCAGTTGAAGGCCGCCGCCGCGCTGGCCACCAGCCAGATGCCGGCACTGGCCAGTGCCACCGTGGCCCAGTCGGGCCATCCAGGCTCGGCCAGCAGCATGCCGATCAATGCGCAGAAGACGATGAGCTGGATCACCCGCGGCTTGGTCAGGGCCACGTACTGGCTCCAGCGTGTGCCGACGGGCGGGGTGGCGGCGGACGAGGTGGACATGAGCCTG
This sequence comes from Burkholderiaceae bacterium, assembly GCA_024235915.1. Lineage (GTDB taxonomy): Bacteria > Pseudomonadota > Gammaproteobacteria > Burkholderiales > Burkholderiaceae_C > Rubrivivax. The sequence continues at coordinate 138,866 of JACKLO010000013.1, forward strand.
GAGGTTCTGGGCGTCGTTCTTCAGATCGCCGCGGGCCGAAGCGCGCGCACCGGCTGGCCCTGCACGATGGTCGAGCCGGCCCGCGCGTACAGGTGCACCAGCCATCCGATCAGCGCTGCCGCACCGGCGGTGTGGCCCAGCGCGGCCAGCAAGGGCCAGCCGAGCACGACGTTGGACAAGCCGCTGGCGATCTGCAGCGCCAGCAGCGCCATGAGCACCCGGGCCTCCACGCGCGCCCCGGCGCGGGCGAGTCGCCAGGCCAGCCCGATCAGCACGGCGGTCACGACCAGGGCGAAGACGCGGTGCACGAGGTGAATCGCCACCAGGGCCGGGAACGCAAGCAGGTCACCCGCGCCATCCCGTCCAAGGTGACGCAGCAGCGTGAACCCGTCGGCGAAGTCGGCCTGCGGCCACCACTGCCCATTGCAGGTGGGGAATCCGCTGCAGGCCAGCACCGCGTAGTTGGTGCTGACCCAGCCCCCCAGGGCCACCTGCAGGCCCACGACGACCACGCCGGCCAACAGCCCGCGTCGAAGCAGCGCGTCCCCGCCGAGCCTGGACGCGCGGAACCTCGCCTGCTGATGCACCAGCAGCGCCAGCAGCACCAGGCCGCCGATCAAATGGAGGGTGACGATGGCCGGGTACAACTTGAGCGTGACCGTGTACTTGCCGAACAGGCCTTGCACGATCACCCAGACCAGGGTCAGCGTGGGCCACCATGGTGAATGAGGCAGCAGGCGCCGGTTGACCCACGAATAGGCCGTCAGCACAAGGATGAGCGCGCCGACGGCCATGGCCAGATAACGATGGATCATTTCGATCCAGGCCTTGGAGAAGGTGACCGGGCCCGTGGGCATCGCCGTCTGCGCGGCATGGATCTCCGCGTGCGCACCCAGCGGGCTGGCACTGCCATAGCACCCGGGCCAATCAGGGCAGCCCAGGCCAGAGTCGGTCAATCGGGTGAAGGCACCGAAGACGATGAGGTCGAAGGTCAGGAACAGCGTGAGTGCGGTCAACGCGGCCAGCCGCGCGCGCGGGCCCGTGTTGCGCTGGCGAAGCCACCACCAGGCCAGCGGCACGCAGGCCAACAACGTGGCGATCAACAGCAGTTGGGCCGCCGGTGCCAGGTCCACGAGAGGCACGCTGGAGTTCACCGCACTCACTCCCGCCCGGCGCGGTCCCAGGACGACGAGGCGCGCAACAGCCGGTCGAGGTCACGTTTGACCTTCTGCGGCGACGGGTCGACGGGCATGCGCATCATCCACTCGCCCATGGGATCGACGAGGTACAAGTGGTCTTCCAGGGCCTGACCGGTGGCGGGCATGAGCCAGCGTGCCACCGCATCGCGATCGGCGCGCAGCATCCAGACCGATCCGGTGGCCTCGATGGCCTGGCGCAGGGCGGGTGCGGGTGTACCTTCGCCGGTGACGAGCCAGACGCGGTCGATCCGGTCACGCTCCCGGCCCAGCATCTCGCGCAGCTGACGTTGCATGTAGAGGTGCTGCTCGCAGTCGGTGTTGCAGGCAGCGTTGCCGACGGTGATGAGCAGCCACTGACCGCGTAGCGAGGCGGCCGAAACCGGTTGCCCGGCCAGATCGCGCACGCCCAGGTCAGCCGGCCAGGTGCGCGAAGGCTGAATCAGTTCGCCGTAGTTGGTGCGCCCTTCCGGGCGGATCACGTAATAGGTGAAGTACGACGCGATCACGGGCGCTGCGCACGCCAGGAGCACGATCAGCAGACGCAGGCGGCCGCTGACGACGCGCGCGCGGCGGTCGGCCAGCGTCGGCTGCGGCATCGAGTGCACCGTGAAGCTCAGGGCTTCAGGTGCGGCGCTGCCAGCGGGGGCGGAGGACTCGGAACCAGACATGCAGGCAAAGGATCAGCGCACAGAGCGCAAACCACTGGAACGCGTAGCCGTAGTGCTTGTGCACATCGACCGCGGGCAAGGGCCAATCGCGACGCAGGTCGTCGTCGGCCGGCGAGGTCTGCAGCAGCACGAGCGGCCGCAGGCGCAGACCCGTCTCGGTGGCAAAAGACGGGAGCTCAAGATTCTGCCGGATCGGGCCCGACTCCGCGCCCTCGAACGCGTACAACCGTGCGACGCCCCGGGCCAAACGGCCTTCCAGCGTCACGATGCCGGCCGGCGTGCGCAGCGGGGCGAGACGGGTTCGGTCCTCGAAGTCTCGCGGACGCCAGCCCCGCTGCACCAGCAGCGCGGTGCCGTCGGCCAGCGCTAACGGGGTCAGCACGAAGAACCCGGGGCGACCGTCCATCTGCCGGTTGTCCAGGTGCACCGTCAACGACGGCAGCCAGGTGCCTTCGACCTGAGCGCGTCGATGCTCCTGCGCCGCGGCGTCGGCGGGCGCCTCCGCCAGGGCACTGCCGCCACGCAACACGGGCAGCGCCGCTCGGGCGGTGATCGCTGCCTGCAGCGCTTCCTTCTGTGCGGCACGGTCGAGTTGCCACACACCCAGGCGGGCCGTCACCAGGGCGCCAGCAACCGTGGCCGCCAGCAGGAGCAGACGTCTCCAGCGGCTCACCGGACCACCCCCGGTGTGACCCGCGCCAGCATGGGTGGCTGGGAACGATGCCGCGCGTTCATGACACCCGCGGCGGATAATCCGCGGCCATGAAGCTTGTCATCGTCGTGATGCTGATCGCCGTGCTCGGTGCGCTGGCCGGTGCCGGCGTGCTGATGCTGCGCAAGGGCCGTGCGCCCGACGACACCAACCGGCCGATGGCACGGGCGCTGGCGTTGCGCGTGGCGCTGTCCATTGCGCTCTTCCTGTTCGTGCTGCTGTCGTGGCACATGGGTTGGGTGAAGCCGGGCGGGGTGCCCATCGGCCCTTGAATCGGCAACGGCGCCTGAAATGAAAAGCGCCGCCCGCGGCGGCGCTCCCTCAGGGGCGGCTGGCCGTCAGAGCCAGTAGACCAGGAAGTACAGGCCCAGCCAGACCACGTCCACGAAGTGCCAGTACCAGGCGGCACCTTCGAAGCCGAAGTGGCGCTGCGGCGTGAAGTGGCCCTTCATCAGGCGCAGCGTGATGAACAGCAGCATCAGCATGCCCACCAGCACGTGGAAACCGTGGAAGCCGGTGAGCATAAAGAAGGTGCTGCCGAAGATGCCGGAGCTGAGCTTGAGGTTCAGGTCGCGGTAGGCGTGCATGTACTCGTAGGCCTGCACGCACACGAAGGTGGCACCCAGGATCACGGTGATCCACATCCAGAAGATCGTCTTGCTGCGCTGGTTGGCGATCAGCGCATGGTGGGCGATCGTCAGCGTCAGGCCCGAGGTCAGCAGCAGCGCCGTGTTGATGGTCGGCAGCGGCCAGGGGCCCATGGTCTGGAACGGTTCGACGGTGCCGGCCGGCGACGCGGTGACGCCACCACCCGCACTCGGCCAGATGGCCTTGAAGTCAGGCCAGAGCAACTGGTGGTCCAGGTTGCCCAGCATCGGCAGCGCGTGCACGCGGGCCCAGTACAGCGCGCCGAAGAAGGCGGCGAAGAACATCACCTCCGAGAAGATGAACCAGCTCATGCTCCAGCGGAAGCTGACATCGATGCGGTCGGAGTAGAGACCGCCTTCGCTCTCACCGATGGCGTCGCGGAACCACTGCGACAGCACGGTCAGCCAGATCACCAGGCCCGCGAGCAGGGAATACGCGCCCCAGCCAGCCCCGTTCACCCACTGGCCGGCGCCCAGGATGACGAAGAACATGCCGAGCGCGACCATCGCCGGATGGCGCGATGGACCGGGGATGAAGTAGTACGGGGTGGTTCCCGCAGGGGTCGTGGCCGCCATGGAACGTTCTCTCCTCGAAGCGAAATCCGATTGTCTTTGAAAGAGGTCAGCCGGCCACGCCGCTGCCGACGACCCAGCGCACGATGAGCACCAGGGTCAGCACGAAGAGGACCGCGCCGATGATGCCGGTGACGATCACGTGCACCGGGTTGAGTTTCTGGATGTCCTGCTGGTAGCCCGCACCCTTGCGCAGGCCGATGAAGGACCACGCCACGGCCTTGACCGTCTGCCAGAAGGACAGTGGGCGCTGCGCCGCCTGCTTGAGATCCTGCGTCACGACCGCCCTCCGTCGGCCGGGGCGCGGGCAATGCCACCTGCCGGCTCCGCGGGCACCTTGCCACCGACCTCGAAGAAGGTGTACGACAAGGTGATCGTCGTGACGTCCTTGGGCAGTTTGGGGTCGATGACAAAGACCACCGGCCACTCCTTGGCCTCACCCGGCTTCAGCACGTACTCGTTGAAGCAGAAGCACTCCAGCTTGGTGAAGTGGGGCGAAGCCTGCCGCGGGGCGTAGCTGGGAATGGCCTGTGCCGCCATCGTCCGGTTCTGCGCGTTGCGGAAGGTGTACATCACCGTGGCCAGTTCGCCAGGGTGCACCTGCAGGGACGAGACGGCGGGCTTGAAATCCCACGGGCCGCGGGCATTGGCGTCGAACTCGACGGTGATCGTGCGGGACGCATCGACCTGGGTGTTGCCGCCCGCCTTGGCGCCACCGAGCCAACCCTGCGACACCCGCTGCTCCGACACCGACAGCACGTTGATGCCCAGCGCATCGCAGATGGCGCGGTACATGGGCACCAGCGCGTAGCCAAAGCCGAACATCAGCACCGCGATCACCGCCAGCTTGCCCAGCATGCGGCGGTTGTCGGCGCCAACGGCATTGGCGGTCTTGTTGGCCTCGCGCTCGGACATGGTCAGTTCAGTTGGGCCCCAGAAACGCGATCTTGGCGACGAAGCCCAGCGCAAAGATCACCGCCACCGAGGCCAGGATCAGCCCCAGTCGGACGTTGGCCTTGCGCTGACGCTCGTCCATCACGCGCACCTCAGCCGATCACCTTGGTCGCCGTCGCGTCGAGCTTCGGCGGGGTTTCGAAGGTGTGCCAGGGCGCCGGCGACGGCACTTCCCACTCCAGGCCTTCCGCACCGCGGCCGTCCGGGTCGTTCCACGGGCGCTGCGGGGCCTTCTCGCCCTTGCCCTGCATCATGGGCAGCACGACGAAGAAGAAGAAGTACACCTGCATCAGGCCGAAACCGAAGGCACCCGCCGAGGCGATCGCGTTGAAGTCGGCGAACTGCATCGGGTAGTCGGCGTAGCGGCGGGGCATGCCGGCCAGACCCAGGAAGTGCATCGGGAAGAACGTGATGTTGAAGAAGATCAACGAGCCCCAGAAGTGGATCTTGCCGCGCGTCGCCGAGAACATCACGCCGGTCCACTTCGGGCCCCAGTAGTACACGCCGGCGAACAGCGCGAACAGCGAGCCGGCCACCAGCACGTAGTGGAAGTGCGCCACCACGTAGTAGGTGTCCTGCAACTGGATGTCGATCGGGGCCATGGCCAGGATCAGACCGGTGAAGCCACCCATCGAGAAGACGAACAGGAAGCCGACCGACCACAACATCGGCACCTCGAAGGTCATCTCGCCCTTCCACATCGTGGCCAGCCAGTTGAAGATCTTCACGCCCGTGGGCACCGCGATCAGCATCGTCGCGTACATGAAGAACAACTGGCCGGTGACCGGCATGCCGGTCGTGTACATGTGGTGCGCCCAGACGATGAACGACAGGATCGCGATCGAAGCGGTCGCGTACACCATCGACGCGTAGCCGAACAGCGGCTTGCGCGCGAACGCCGGGATGATGGCGCTGACGATGCCGAACGCCGGCAGGATCATGATGTAGACCTCGGGGTGCCCGAAGAACCAGAAGATGTGCTGGTACATCACCGGGTCACCACCGCCAGCCGGGTTGAAGAAGCTGGTGCCGAAGTGACGGTCGGTCAGCGTCATCGTGATCGCGCCCGCCAGCACCGGCATCACGGCGATCAGCAGGTAGGCGGTGATCAGCCAGGTCCAGCAGAACAGCGGCATCTTCATCAGCGTCATGCCGGGCGCGCGCATGTTCAGGATCGTGACGATGATGTTGATCGAGCCCATGATGGAACTCGCGCCGAGGATGTGCATCGCGAAGATGCCAGCGTCCATCGACGGACCCATCTGCAGCGTCAGCGGCGCGTACAGCGTCCAGCCCGCGGCAGGCGCCCCGCCCGGCATGAAGAACGACGACACCAGCATCAGCGCCGCCGGGATCATCAGCCAGAAGCTGAGGTTGTTCATGCGCGCGAAGGCCATGTCCGCGGCGCCGATCTGCAGCGGAATCATCCAGTTCGCGAAGCCCACGAAGGCCGGCATGATGGCGCCGAACACCATGATCAGGCCGTGCATGGTCGTCAGCTGGTTGAACAGCTGCGGGTTCATGAACTGCAGGCCCGGCTGGAACAGCTCGGCGCGGATGCCCAGCGCCAGCACGCCGCCGATCATCAGCATCGTGAACGAGAACAGCAGGTACAGCGTCCCGATGTCCTTGTGGTTGGTCGCGAAAACCCAGCGGCGCCAGCCGGTCGGGTGATGGTCGTGCGCGTGGTCGTCGTGCGCGTGACCGCCATGGTGGTCGAGGACTGCACTCATGCGATTCTCCTGGGCGGATGCTGATTACTTGCGGGCAGCCACGATCTCGGCAGGCTGCACGAGCTTGCCGGTCTGGTTGCTCCAGGCGTTCTTGGTGTAGGTGATCACGGCAGCGATCTCGGTATCGGACAGCTGCTTCCAGGCTGGCATCGTGCCGCCTGCGGCGCCGTTGAGCAGGATCTGGATCTGCGCCGCCGGGTCGTTCATGACGATGGCACTGCCATCCAGCGGCTTGATCGGGCCGGCACCCTTGCCGTTGGCCTGGTGGCAGGCCTGGCAGTTGGCCTGGTAGACCTTCTCGCCGCGTGCGACCAGATCGGCCAGCGCCCATTCCTTGTTCGGGTCGTCGGCCAGCGCCTGCATTTCCTTCATCTTGCCGCCCACCCAGGCGGTGTACTCGGCCTGCGTCACCACCTTCACGTGGATCGGCATGTAGGCGTGCTCCTTGCCGCACAGCTCGGCGCACTGGCCATAGAAGTCACCCGTCTTGTTCGCCTTGAACCAGGTGTCGCGCACGAAGCCGGGAATGGCGTCCTGCTTGACACCCAGCGACGGCACCATCCAAGCGTGGATCACGTCGTTGGCCGTCGTGACGATGCGCACCTTCTTGTCCACCGGCACCACCAGCGGGTTGTCCACCTTCAGCAGGTAGTCGTCGCCTTGGGGCGTGCCGGCGTCGGACAGCTCACGCTGCGCGCTGTCCAGCGTGGCCAGGAAGCCGATGCCCTCGCCTTCACCCTTGAGGTAGTCGTAACCCCACTTCCACTGGTAGCCCGTGGCCTTGATGGTGATGTCGGCATTGGACGTGTCCTTCTGCGCCACCACCGTGCGTGTGGCCATGGCACCCATGCCGATGACGATCACGAAGGGCACGATGGTCCAGAGGATCTCGACCGTCAGGCTCTCGTGGAAGTTGGCGGCCTTGTGGCCCACCGACTTGCGATGCTTGAGGATCGAATAGAACATCACGCCGAAGACGGCGACGAAGATGCCCAGGCAGATGATCAGCATCACCCAGTGCAGCCACTGCTGCTGCTCGGCGATCTGTGACGCCGGCGGGTGCAGATTGAGCTGATTGACGGCCGGGCCACCCGGCAGGTCGTTCACCTGCGCCAGGGCCGAAGCAGCCCAACCGGCCAGCATGCCGCCGGCAGCGACGCGACGCAGCAGTTTCATCGTTGTCGTGATCATCGTTGCGATTCCAGTTCCAATTCCTGTGTCTCCAGCGGCGCGAGCCCCGACTGCGCGCGACGCAGGGCCCGACGCAGTTCCTGCGCCAAGACGGCCCGGTGTTCTGGCCGCAGGAAGCGGCCGATCTGGATGCGTCGCCCTTCGCCGGCGAGTTCCACCAGCGAACCCTGCGCCTGCGCGGGTTCGACGCTCAGCCATTCCGCGCGAAAGTCGGCGCGTTCCACCTGCGGCCCCAGCCAGCGCTCCACGACCAGTTCCCGTCCGCTGAGCGTGATGGTCTCGCGGTCGGCCGCATGGCGGGCATAGATGACCAGCGCCGCCCCGACGAGCAGCACCTCGACGCCGGCGAAGGCCAGCACGAACGGTGCGCCATGCCACCAGAACGCAGCACCGATCAGCAGCGACACGGCACACAGCGACAGGTAGACCCAGAGCAGCTGGTGCGGGGTGATGGAGCAGTTGCGCCGCAGCACCCACTGCAGTGCCTCGCGCCCGTTGGCCGCGGGCATCACCCGCCCGAACCGCCACGCAGGCGCGGCCGCGGGGGCCGGCCAGGGGGAAGGGGCAGTGACGGTGCTCATCGACACGGAACGGGCTGCAGTGGTTCGATCCTCGGCCTGAACTTCAGCATTCACCCGACACGGTCAGGGGTACCAAATATCAGTCTCGACTAATTCTATGCGCTTCGACCTGGATCAAACCAGAGCTCAGCGCCGGAGTATAGATCGCATGGCTTCCAGCTCCACCCGCGTCTCACCCGACACAGGCACCTTGAGCCGTCCGCGCATGGCGTGACCGTAGACGATCTCGAAGGCCATCGCCGGCCGCGCGCCCCCGGCAGGGCTCAGGGTGGCCAGCAGTTCACGCCGCCAGCGCGGCGTGCGCAGCCCAGACCAACGGTCCGGATCGGCATTGCCACCCAGGCCCCGCAGTTCCCGCAGCAGCGCCTCGGCGTCCGGCCAGGTCAGCGTGAGCGTTTCCTGGTCCATCACCGGCTCGGCAAATCCCGCTTCCACCAGCATGTCACCAAGATCATGCATGTCCACCCACGGCGCTGCCGGCGGCGGCCAGCCCGACGCAGCATAGCGCTCACGCAGCGTCGGCAGCGTCCCCGGGCCCACCGTGGTGAACATCAGCACGCCATCTTCCGGCAACACGCGGTGCCAACGGCGCATCTCCGCCAAAGGGTCTGCGCACCAATGCAGGCCCATGTTGGCCCACAGCAGGTCGCCTGCGTTCGAGGTCAGGGCTGCGGCGGGCGTCAACGCCGCGGGTCGACGCCAGCGTCGAGGCGACCACCAGGGTGCCATCGGCAACGCCTCCCCGGCGACCCCGGCATCGTCAGGTGCGACGCGCAGCACGGAAGCCCCCGGGCACGCCTGGCGCAGCGGTTCGACACTGGCTTCATCGTGCCCGTACCAATCGATGATCCGCTGGGGCGGTTGCCGAAAGACCGGCAGCCGGTCGGCCATGCGACGAGCCACCTCACCATGCAACCAGGGTGGTTCCGTGGCTGCCGCCAATCGGCGCCGGATGTGGCGCAGCGCGGCGTCGTCAACGGCGCGCCGGGTCGTTGGGGCACGCATCGCATCGGCCATGCGAATCAGTATATTGATCCCCTCGATGCAACGGTTTTCTCGAATCGATCGCCTGCGTGCACCCGGGCAATGCGAACGCTGCCGCCGCTGGACGCAGGGCCGGCTCTGCAGCGACTGCTGCCCCCCGGAGGCCGCGACGCGTTGCCCCGGCTGTGGTTTGCGGCTGGCGGTGGCTGGTGCGCCGTGCGGCGCCTGCCTCGCGCACCCACTGCCGCTGCACCACTGCCACTGTGCGGTGGACTACGCGCCGCCGTGGGACCACCTGATCGTGCAGTTCAAGTACCACGGCGCGGTCGACTTGGCCGATGCGCTGAGCTTGCGCCTTGCCGATGCCCTGCCGGCCGGCGCCGCCGCGGCCGTGGACATCGTGCTGCCGATGCCGCTGAGCCGCGAGCGGTTGGCTGAACGCGGCTACAACCAGGCCTGGGAACTGGCGCGTCGCGTGGCGCACCGCCACCGGCTCAAGGCCAACGCCCTGGCTTTGCAGCGCCCGGTGCACCGCGACCCCCAGGCCGGGCTGGATCGCGCCGAACGCCGCCGCAACCTGCGCGGCGTGTTCACCGTGCCTCGACCACGCCAGGTGGCCGGCGGCCATGTCGCACTCGTGGACGACGTGATGACCACCGGGGCCACGCTGGCCGAGGCTGCGCAGGCGTTGCTTGACGCCGGCGCTGCATCGATCCAGGCCTGGGTTCTGGCGCGCACGCCTTGACCGGCACTCCCGGCACTCCCAGATGTTCCACATCGTTCTGATCGCCCCCGAGATCCCGCCCAACACCGGCAACGTGATCCGGCTGGCCGCCAACACCGGGTGCACCCTGCATCTGGTCGAACCGCTGGGCTTCTCGATGGACGACAAGCTGCTGCGCCGGGCCGGCCTGGACTACCACGAGTACGCCGCTGTGCAGCGCCATGCCGATTGGGGAGCACTGTGCGCCACGGCCGGCGGCGACGCCACCCGGCGCTTTGCCTTCACCACAAGGGGCAGCCAGCCCATGGCCGACGTCGCCTGGCAGCCGGGCGATTGGCTGGTCTTCGGCAGCGAATCTCAGGGCCTGCCGCCCACACTGCGCGACAGTTTTCCGCCGACGCAGCGAGTGCGCCTGCCGATGCGGCCGGGACAGCGCAGCCTGAACCTGAGCAACGCCGTGGCGGTGGCCGTCTTCGAGGCCTGGCGGCAGCAGGGTTACGCCGGCGGCGGCTGAAGGGTCTCGGCGCGCGTCGGGCGCCCCATCAGCTGCGCCATCGCATCGGCCGGCGCCAGCCGTCCATTGAGCACCGCCACCACCGCCTCGGTGATCGGCATCTCGACGCCGAGCGAACGCGCCCGTGCCAGCACCGTGGCCGCGCTGTACACGCCTTCGGACACGTGACCGAGTTCGGCCAGGATGCGCGGCAGGTCAATCCCTGGGCCAGCAGCAGGCCGACGCGACGGTTGCGCGACAGGTCGCCGGTGGCGGTGAGCACCAGTCACCCAGGCCCGACAGCCCCATGAAGGTCTCGGCCCGCGCGCCCAGGGCCGGCCGAGGCGCGTCATCTCGGCCAGCCCGCGCGTGACGAGCGCCGCACGTGCATTGAGGCCGGGCTGGGGCATGCCATCGACGATGCCCGTGGCGATGGCCAGCACGTTCTTCACCGCGCCGCCCACTTCGACCCCGACCACGTCGTCGCTGCTGTAGACACGCAGGCTGTCGCTGTGGAAGGCCTCGACCGCCCGCGCAACAAGCGCCGGATCTGCGCTGGCGGCCACCAAGGCCGTGGGCTGGCTGCGAGCCACCTCCAGCGCAAAGCTGGGCCCCGAGAGCACCCGCAAAGGCGCTTCCGGGCGCTCCTCGCGGGCGACCTCGTGGCCGAGGCGGCCACTGCCCTGTTCGAAGCCCTTGCACAGCCAGAGCACGCCGCGCGCGTCCGGCAACTGGCGCAGCAGCGCGCGCGCAGCCGGCCATCGGCGTGGCCACCACGGTCAGGCCGCCGACGCCGTGCGCCAGCGCATGGTTCAGGTCGGCCGTGATGTGCAGCGACGCAGGCAGCGGTTCGCCCGCCAGGTAGCGCGCGTTCTGCCGATCGCGGCGCAGCGCATCGGCCTGCGCCGGGTCGCGCGCCCACAGGATCACGTCGTGGCGTCCGGCGGCCGCCATCGCCAGAGCCGTGCCCCAGGCGCCGGCCCAAAGCATGGCAATGCGCATCGTGGGCCCTGAGGCCCGCGCCGAGCGTCTACGGCGCTCAGTTGGCGCCGGTGATGATGCGCGAACCGCCGTTGGCTTCAGCGGCCTGGGCCTGCTGCTGCGCCTCGAACATGGCCTGGAAGTTCACTTCCGTCAGCAGGATCGGCGGGAAGCCGGCGCGCGTGCAGACGTCCGACACGATGGCGCGCAGATACGGGTAAATCATCTGCGGGCAGACGATGCTGACGATGCCCTGCATCTGCTCCTGCGGCACGTTGCGGATCTCGAAGATGCCGGCCTGCTTGGCCTCGACGAGGAACAGCACCTTGTCCTGCACCTTGGTCGTCACGGTGGCGGTGACGGTGACCTCGAAGATGCCTTCGGCCACGGCTTCGGCCGCCATGCCGAGTTGATGTCGACCTGCGGCTGCTGCTGCTCGAGCAGGATCTGCGGCGAGTTGGGCTGTTCCAGCGACAGGTCCTTCAGGTACATGCGCTGGATGTTGAACACTGAGGGGTGTTGTCTTCGGCCATGGGTGTCTTCCGGTTGAATCGCGGATTATCACCCGCCGGCCATGGCGCCCCGTGGTGCCGGCCACACCAGGGTCAGGCAGGGGCCCCAAGCAGCGGCATCAGGCCGCCGCGCTGGTCGAGGTCGAACAGGTCGTCGCAACCGCCGACGTGGGTGTCGCCGATGAAGATCTGCGGCACCGTGCGGCGTCGGTGATCTGCATCATGTGGTCACGGGCACCGGGGTCAGGTCGACCCGGATCTCCTCGATCTGCGCCACGCCCCGCTTCTGCAGCAGCATCTTTGCGCGCACGCAGTAGGGGGCAGACCTGCGTGGTGTACATGCGGACGGGATTCATGCCTGCATTGTGCGTATGTCGCCGCGAGCCTGCAGCCGCCGCGCCGATGCCCGCGCAGATTACGCCGTCTTCTCCACCGGCAAGCTGGCGTCAGCCCAGCCCGGTTCCCGCCGGCCAGCGCCACGGCCTTCTCGAAGCCCCTGCTTGCGCAGCACGGCGCCGCACAGCACGGCGGCGCGCGCGCCGGAGGCGCAGGTCACGATCACCGGCGTCGTCTTGTTCGACGGCAGGGCCTTAGCGCCGTCCAGGCTGCCAAAGGGCACGTTCTTCGCGCCCACCGGATGGCCGGCAGCGAATTCGGCAGGCTCGCAGACGTCGATCAGCACGCCCTTCTCGCGGTTGATCAGGCGCACGGCCTCGTTGGCTGACACCTTGCCGCCGCCGCTGGCGCGGACAGCGACGTCCGCAGCAGCATCGCGCCGGACGTCACCGCCAGCACACCAGCATCCAGTTCTCGCGCAGGAAGTCCAACACGGTGAAGGCATCCAATCAGGGAAACCCGCGATTATAGAATTCGGCGCATGCATACCCTGGTCCTGCTCCGTCACGGCGAATCCACCTGGAACCTCGAGAACCGCTTCACCGGCTGGACCGACGTGGAGCTCACGCCCACCGGCGTGTCCCAGGCCCGAGAGGCCGGCCGGCTGCTGAAGGCCGAGGGTTTCGAGTTCGACTGCTGCTACACCTCGGTGCTGCGGCGCGCCATCTGGACGCTGTGGCACTGCATGGACACGATGGAGCGCACCTGGTTGCCGGTGGTCAACCGCTGGCAGCTCAACGAACGCCACTACGGTGCGCTGCAGGGCCTGAACAAGGCCGACATGGCCCAGCAGTACGGTGACGCGCAGGTGCTCGTCTGGCGCCGCAGCTACGACACACCGCCGCCGGCGCTGACGGCCGAAGACCCGCGTTGTGAGCGCAGCGACCCGCGTTATGCCGGCCTCGCGCCTGCGCAGGTGCCGCTGACCGAGTGCCTGAAGGACACCGTGGCCCGCGTGCTGCCGCTGTGGCACGACGAGCTGGCGCCGCAGATCCGTGCCGGCAAGCGCCTGCTGGTGGCGGCCCACGGCAACAGCATGCGCGCCCTGGTGAAGTACCTGGACGGCATCAGCGACGCCGACATCGTGGGCGTCAACATCCCCAATGGCGTGCCGCTGGTCTACACGCTGGACGCCGACCTCAAGCCCATCGCCAAGCGCTACCTGGGCGACGCCGAGGCCGTGGCCGCGGCCGCCGCGGCGGTGGCCGCGCAGGGTCAGGCCAAGCCGTAGAGCCGCTCCGGCGGCACCCGCACCACCAGCTTGCGTTCGGCCGAAGGGCCCACGATGGCGTGGGCCTTCTCGCGCGTGTCGCGGGCAATGGTGTCCACGATCGGTGCCCCCGCAGCATTGGTGATGGCGGCCACCCGCGGCGTGCGCGCGTCGTCACCCCGGCGCACCACCACGGCCCGTTCGCCGCTGGCCAGTTGCACGAAGTCGCCCGGCGGGTAGATGCCGTAGGCCTTGATGACCGCCGCAGCCACCGGGCTCCCGTCGGCCTCCAGAAACATCTGCCGCGCCGCCTCCTGGATCGGCAAGGCGGGGCGCGACGCGCGCGGGCTGATCTTGGCCATGAACACGTCCGCCAGTCGCAAGGCCACGGCCAGCGGCGTGGGTGCCTCCAGGCCGGCCGGGTAGCCGCTGCCACCCCGCCGTTCGTGGTGCTGTGCCACGGCGTCGAGCCAGGTGGCATCGTCGATGCCTGCGGAGCGCAGCGCCGCCACTGCAGCGTCGGGATGGGCGCGCAACTCGGCGCGCTGCCCCTCGGTCAGCCGGTTGTCGCTGGAGGCCAACCGGCCCTGAAGCTCGACGATGGCCAGGTTCATCGTCAGCGCCGCCTTCACGAAGCGCAGGCGATCGTCCTCAGACCAGCCCAACCGCTGCGCCGCGAGTTCAGCCACCAGGGCCGTGTGCAGTGCGTGCGCCAGCCCGTAGCGCTGCAGCCGCGTCGGGTCCTGGCGGATGGTGAGGTAGATGGCAATGTCCCCATCACGCTGGGCCAGGGCCACGAAGTTCTGGGCAAAGCGTTGCAGACGCTCCCCGAAGTCCGCTTCGGTGATGCTGGCCAGCACGTGCTCCAGCCGGGTCGGCGCCTGGGCCCAGAGATCGAACAGGGTCAGTGGCCGTTCAGGGTGCGCGGCCTTCACCGCGCGCACACGGGCCACTTCGGCGTCCTCGACCGTCGAACCCCGGTCCACCAGCTGCTCGAGCTGGCGTTCGGAGGCCACGATCTGCCCACGCGCCAGCAGCAGCACCCCATTGGCATCCAGGATGTCGAAGGGCAGCGGTTCCCCGACACGGATCTCGCCCGAGACGTCGCCGAGCTGGGCCATCGGTGTCTCTCCTTATCGGGCCGAAGACGGGCTCGTCATTGACCAAATGTACCCCGCCTGCACAACGGGCCGGCGTACCGCCGATCAGCCGGAAAGTGCCTGCGCCAGCAGCGGCACCACCGACACGACGTTGCTCGCGTGCGGCACGCAGTCGGTGCTCCAGATGTGGCCGACGCCGGCACCGCGCACCTGCGCCTCGGCATCACCCACGAACAGCGCGTGCGTCACGGCCACATCCACGCTGGCAGCGCCGGCGGCCAGTGCGCCCCGCGCGGCATCCACCAGGGTGCGACCGGTGCTGGCCACATCGTCCAGCAGCACCACGGCCCGGCCGGCCACCGGCGCGGCCGGCAGCGACACGGCCACGTCGTGGTCGCCACGGCGCTGCTTCAGGCAGACGGCGTGGTCCAGCCCTGCCGCTTCCGCAGCGACGCGGACCCACTGGCCGGCCTCCTCGTCCGGCCCCAGCAACAGCGCGCCGGGCACCTGGCGGGCGATCCACCGGCCGAGCAGCGGCGCGGCGGTCACGCTCGTGCCACGACGGCCGGGCAGCACCGCGTCCAGTGTCGGCACCCGATGCAGGTGCGGATCCACCGTGACGACGCGGTCGAAGGCCTGCGCCAGCAGCAGGCCGACGTGGCGCTGGCTCACCACCTCGCCAGGCGTGAACGCCATGTCCTGGCGCATGTAGGCCAGGTAGGGGCTGACCAGCGTGAGCCGGCGGGCGCCGAGATCCCTTGCGCCGGCCGCGGCCAGCCACAGTTCGGTGAGCTTGGCGTTGGGCTGCTGCAGGCCGCGCAGCAGGATCACGTCGGCCGGCAACGCAGGTGGCAGGCGCAGCCGGGTCTCGCCGTCGGGGAAGACGTGGCGTTGTACCAGGGCACAAGGCAGGCCGAGTGCAGCGGCCAGCGCCTGGGCCAGTGCTTGTTCGTCGTCGAAATGGAGCAGCATGCGCGTTGCTTTCAGGAAAGCCCGTGCCCGTCGACCATGTCGCGTGGCATCGCTGCCGCATCCCCGAGGCGCCAGCCGCTGTCGGCCTGCGCCATGGCGCGGGCGAAGGCCAGGTCGGCCTCGTAGCAGGCGTGCAGGCGGTACAAGGGCTGCCCCGCCTCGACACGGTCGCCCAGGCGCACGAACAGGTCCACGCCGGCGGCGGGCACCTGCGGCGCCCCGGTGAGCCGCGCGATGCGCGCCAGGCGCAGGTTGTCCACACCCACCACCGTGCCGGAAGCCGGTGCCTGCACGTCAAAGGTCAGCGGCCCGGGCGGCGGCGGCGTGCGTCGGCCCTGCGCGTCGATGATGGCGTTCATGCGCTCCAGCGCGCGGCCCGATTCGAGGATGTCGCGCGCGATGCGCCAGCCGTCGCCGCCGCGCACGTCGGGGTCGAACTCGATCATGCGGCCGGCCAGGCGCAGCGCCTTCTGCCGCAGGTCGTTGGGCGCGGCAGGGTCGTTGTTCAGCACCTGCATCACGTCACGCGCTTCGAGCACCGGGCCGATGCCACCACCGATGGGCTGGCGGCCATCGGTGATCACCGCGTCCAGGTGCAAGCCCACCCGGTCGGCCACGAACTCGAAGAGCTTCTTCAGCCGTTGCGCCTCGGGCATGGTGCGCACCTTGGCTGTGGGGCCCACGGGGATGTCCAGCAACAGGTGCGTGGACCCGGCCGCCAGCTTCTTACTCAGGATGGACGCCACCATCTGACCCGGCGAATCCAGTGCCAGCGGTCGCTCCACCGAGATCAGGATGTCGTCGGCCGGGGACAGCCCGGCCGTGCCGCCCCAGGCCAGGCAGCCGCGTGTGGCCCGCAGGATCTCCGCCAGTCGCTGCGTGGGCAGGGTCACATCGGCCAGCACCTCCATGGTGTCGGCCGTGCCGGCCGGTGACGTGATGGCGCGCGACGAGGTCTTGGGGCACCACAGGCCATGCGCGGCGACGATGGGCACCACCAGCATCGAGGTGCGGTTGCCCGGGATGCCACCGATGCAATGCTTGTCCACCACCGGGCCGGCGCCCACGTCGCGGGTCCAATCCAGCCGCTGGCCAACTGCGGCCATCGCCTGCGTGAGGTGCAGCACCTCGTCTCGGTCCAGCTCGAACTGGTGGGTAGCCACGACGAAGGCCGCCAGTTCGATCTTCGAGTAGCGGGCCGCGGCGATGTCGGCCACGATGGCCTGCAGGTCGTCGCGGCCCAGGCGGTCGCCGGCGATCTTGCGGTGCAGCGCGGCGATGGACGGCGGCGGCTCGGCGTGCTCGATCTGAGCCACATGACCCTCAGGCACCTGCAGACGTTCGAAGGCGTCCTCGCTGACGCCGAGGTCGCAGGGCGCCACGATGCGCTCGTCGTCCACCACGTTGAGCACCGCGGTGAGCGTGGTGCCGTTGGCGTGCACCGTCACCTTCGACAGCGCCTGGAAGCCTTCGGCGCGCACGACCGGGCAGTCACGGTGCAGGTAGACCACACTCTCGCGCCAGGTGTCGATGCCCACCCGGCGGATCTGCAGCGTCTGCGCCGGGACCTTGCCTGCCATCGCGCGACTCTACTGCGCCGTCAGCCGCCCGCCGATCAGGGTCTGCAGCGACGCCGCCAGTGCGCGCCGGTCGGCATGGGCGCTGGCCTGTGGCTCGATCACGTCGAGGAACACGACCAGGCCTTCGGCCCGCGCCAGCGCCCACAGGCTGTCCAGCAGCGTGGCGTCGCCCACCCAGGCGGCCGCCGGACTGAAGCGATGCGTCGGGTCAGCGTAGCGCAGGGCCACCGGCTGCACGGCCGCGCCGGTGGTGATGGCCGCCTGCAGCAGGTTCGCATGGAAGGGCAGCAGCTCGGGCCCGGTGCCGGTGGTGCCTTCGGGAAACACCGCGACCGTGTCACCGGCCTGCAGCGCCGCGGCCATGTCGTGCACCACCCGCAGGGCATCACGCCGGCTCTCGCGGCGGATGTACAGGGTGCGTGCGCTGTCGACCAGACGGCTGAGCACCGGCCAGCCCTGCACATCGGCCTTGGCCACAAAACGCGCCTGCGGGCACACCGCGTGCACGGCCATGATGTCCAGCCACGACACGTGGTTGGCCACGATCAGCTTGGCGCCCGGCTTGAACTGCCCCTGCACGCGCAATTCCAGGCCAAGGCAGCGCAGCATCTTCGCCGCCCACCAGCCCACGCGCGCCTCACGTGCGGTGGCGCTCAGCGACGGAAAGCGCAGTAGCACGATGGCGGCGCCGTGCAGCACATGGCCCACTGCGCGCAACAGCCGCCAGAAGGCACGAAACATCAAGGCGCTGGGGCCGGGGCTGCTTCGTAAGCCACCGTGCCGGCCACCAGCGTGGCACGCACGCGGCCCGGCAATTCGAAGCCACTGTGCTCGAAGGCGAAGGGCGTGTGCGTGCCCTGGCTCTTCAGCAGTTCCGGCTTCACCGGCCAGCGCGCCTCGGGATCGAACACGCAGATGTCGGCCACGCCGCCGTCCACCAGGCGCCCGGCGCTGGCGGCCAGCGAGCCCAGGGCCTTGCCCAGCACCTGCACCGGCCCCTGGGTGATGACGGCCAGCGCGCGCTGCAGCCCCACGCCGCTGGCGTCGCCCCAGTGCAGCGCGAGGCCCAGCAGCAGTTCGAGCCCGGTGGCCCCGGGCACAGCCTCGGCGAACGGCAGTGTCTTCTCGTCGGCGCTCACCGGCATGTGGTCCGACACGAGCGCATCGATCGTGCCGTCGGCCAACGCAGCGCGCAGCGCGTCGCGGTCGCGCGCACTGCGCAGCGGCGGCACCAGGCGCATCGCCGGGTTGAAGTAGCCGATGTCGACGTCGGTGAGGTGCAGCGAATGGATGCTCACGTCGGCCGTCACTGGCAGGCCTTCGGCCTTGGCCGCGCGCAGCATTGCCACGCCGGCGGCGCTGGACAGGCGGCACAGGTGCACACGTGCCCCGGTGGCGCGCACGCCTTCGAAGAGGGTGGCCAGCGCCACCGTTTCCGCCGCCACCGGCACACCGGACAGCCCCAGGCGTGTGGCCACCGGGCCGCTGGCGGCCACGCCCTTGCCCAGCCAGCGGTCCTGCGGGCGCAGCCAGACGGTGTAGCCGAAGGTGCTGGCGTACTGCAGCGCGCGCCAGAGCACCTGGGTGTCAGTGATCGGCACCTCAGCCTGCGAGAAGCCGATGCAACCGGCCTCGGTGAGCTCGGCCATCTCGGTCAGCGCCTCGCCGGACAAGCCACGCGTCAGTGCGCCGAGCGGGAACAGGCGGCAGCGGCTGAGCTTGCGGGCGCGGAACTTCAGCATCTCCACCAGGCCCGGTTCATCGAGCACCGAGTCGGTGTCGGGCGGGCAGACGAGGCTGGTCACGCCACCGGCGGCTGCAGCCGCAAGTTCGCTTTCCAGCAGGCCTTCGTGCTCGTGGCCCGGCTCGCGCAGCCGCGCAGCCAGGTCCACCAGGCCCGGCGCGACGATGCAGCCGCGGGCGTCGATGCGCCGGTCGGCCGCGAAATCGGGGCTCACAGCGCCG
Source organism: Burkholderiaceae bacterium (assembly GCA_024235915.1). Lineage (GTDB taxonomy): Bacteria > Pseudomonadota > Gammaproteobacteria > Burkholderiales > Burkholderiaceae_C > Rubrivivax. Next base: position 158,041 of record JACKLO010000013.1, read on the forward strand.
ATGGCGACGATGCGGCCGGAAGCGATGGCGATGTCGGCGGTCTCGTCGCGGCCCGAGGCCGGGTCCACCACCCGGCCGCCTTCGATGACGATGTTCATTCAGCCCCCTCAGCACTGCCCGCGGCTCCAACGTGAGGGAGCCAACGGCTTGGGCGCGGCAAGGCGCCGCTCATGTGGCTTCATTCCCGGCGATGATCGACATCACCGCCATGCGCACCGCGATGCCGAAAGTCACCTGCGGCAGGATCACGCTGTGCGCGCCGTCGGCCACCTCCGAGGCGATCTCGACGCCGCGGTTGATCGGCCCCGGGTGCATGACGATGCAGTCGGGTTTGGCCAGCGCCAGCTTCTCCGGCGTGAGGCCGAAACTCTTGAAGAACTCGCCGGCGCTGGGCAGCATGGCACCGCTCATGCGCTCGTTCTGCAGCCGCAGCATGATGATGACGTCGGCGTCGCGGATGCCCTCGGCCATGTCGTGGCAGACACGCACGCCCATCTCACGCAGGTCACCCGGCACCAGGGTCTTGGGGCCGACGGCGCGGATCTCCGGCACGCCCAGCGTGGCCAGTGCATGGATGTCGCTGCGCGCCACGCGCGAATGCACGATGTCGCCAACGATGGCCACCGTCAGGCCGGTGAAGTCCTGCTTGAAGTGACGGATCGTGTACATGTCCAGCAGCCCCTGCGTGGGGTGGGCATGGCGGCCGTCACCGGCGTTGACCACGTGCACGTGCGGCGCACAGTGCTGGGCGATCAGGTAGGGCGCGCCGCTTTCGCTGTGGCGCACGACGAACAGGTCGGCCTGCATCGCCGACAGGTTGGCGATGGTGTCGAGCAGGCTCTCGCCCTTGGCCGTGCTGCTGCGCGCGATGTCGAGGTTGATGACGTCGGCACTCAGCCGCTTGGCCGCGATCTCGAAGGTGGTGCGCGTGCGTGTGCTGTTCTCGAAGAACAGGTTGAACACGCTCTTGCCGCGCAGCAGCGGCACCTTCTTCACATCGCGCTCGTTGACGCTGAGAAAACTGCCGGCAGTGTCCAGGATCTGCGTCAGCACCGCCTTCGGCAGGCCTTCGATGGACAGCAGGTGGATGAGCTCGCCGTGGCTGTTGAGCTGGGGGGTGCGCTTGCTCAGCATCAGCGGCGCTCCTCGGTGTCGAAGCTGAACCGGCCGGCGTCGTCGCGCGCCAGGCGCAGCCGCTGCGCCGGCGCCAGCGTGACGCGGGCGGCGGCAAACGCGGCCTCGATCGGCAGCTCGCGCCCGCCGCGGTCCACCAGCACCGCCAGCCGCACCCGCGCCGGCCGGCCGTAGTCGTACAGCTCGTTGAGCACGGCCCGGATGGTGCGCCCGGTGTAGAGCACGTCGTCCACCAGCAGGAGGTCCGCGCCATCCACGGCAAACGGCAGCGCCGTGGCGTCGGCACCGGCGGCCAGGCCGCGCTCGCCGAAGTCATCGCGGTGCAGACGGCTGGACACCGTGCCCACCGCGTCCAGGCCCAGTTGCGCCTGCAGCCGTTGCACCAGCCAGGCACCGCCCGACCAGACGCCGACGAGCTTCGTCTCCGGCGTCATCAGGCCACGCACGCCGTCGCGCAGCTGGGCCACCAGCGCCTCGGCGTCGAGCGAAAGGTTCATCGGGACTCCCCCAGGAACTGTTCGAGGATCAGGGCCGCCGCCGCCGCGTCCAGGTCGCGGGCACCGGCTTCGGCGGCGGCGGTGGTGGTCCAGCGTTCGTCCACCTCGTGCACCGGCAGCCGGAAGCGGCCGTGCAGCTGGCGGGCGAAGCGCTGCGCGCGGGCCGTATTGTCGTGCGGCGCGCCATCGGGGTGGCGCGGTACGCCGACCACCAGGGCATCGGGCTGCCACTCGGCCACCAGCTTGGCGATGGCGGCGAAACGCGCGTCTCCCTCGACCGTCAGCGTCTTCAGCGGCTGGGCGGTGCCGGTGAACGTGTTGCCGGTGGCCACACCCACCCGGCGCAGGCTGAAATCAAAGGCCAGAAAGGATTGCGGGGGCTGGGCAGCGATGCGGCCGCCCTCAGGCATGCCCCGCCTCGCCGCTAAGCATGCGGGGGTCGACGCCCAGCAGCCCGAGCGCGCGGTCGTAACGCTGCTCGATGGGGGTGTCGAAGATCACCGCCGGGTCGGCCGGCACCGTGAGCCAGCCGTTGCGCACGATCTCGTCCTCCAGCTGGCCCGCCTCCCAGCCGCTGCAGCCCAAGGTGATCAGCAGACGTTTCGGGCCGGCCCCGTCGGCCACGGCCTCGAGCACGTCCTTGCTGGTCGTCATCGCCAGGCCGCCAGGGATATTCAAGGTGGAGCTGTAGCCGCTGTCCGCGTCGGTCGCGTGGCCCTCATGCAGCACGAAACCACGCTCGGTCTGCACCGGGCCACCGAACAGCACCGGCTGGCGGGCGAGTTCATCGCGATCCAGCGGCAACTCGACCTTCTCGAACAGGTTCTTCAGCGTGATGTCGATCGGCTTGTTGATCACCAGGCCGAGCGCGCCCTTGTCGTTGTGTTCGCACAGGTAGACCACGCTGCCAGCGAAGTTCTCGTCGACCATGCCGGGCATGGCGATCAGGAACTGGTTGGTGAAGTCGTTACCGGGCATGCAGAGATTCTAGGGCGCGGGCACACTTCCACCGTGGAAAAGCCCATCGACCGCGCCCTCGTCTGGCTGCGCCGCGACTTGCGCGCCGACGATCACGCCGCCCTGTACCACGCGCTGCGCGCCGCGCGCCAGGTGTGGTGCGTCTTCGTCTTCGACCGCGCCATCCTCGACCCGCTGCCGCGCGCCGACCGCCGGGTCGAGTTCATCCGCGACAGCCTGGTGGGTGTGGACGCCGAACTGCGCGCCCTTGCCGCCTCGCACGGCGTGGACGGCGCGGGCCTGATCGTGCGCCACGGCCAGGCCGTGGAAGAGATCGTGGCGCTGGCACAGGCGCTGCATGTCCAGGCCGTCTATGCCAACCACGACGACGAGCCCGATGCCCTGGCCCGCGACGCAGCGGCCCGCGGCGCACTAGCTGAAGCCGGCGTGGTGCTGCACACCAGCAAGGACCACGTTGTCTTCGAACGCGACGAGGTGCTGACGCAGGCCGGTGGCGCCTTTTCCGTCTTCACGCCCTACAAGAACGCATGGCTGAAGAAGCTGGCGCCGTTCTACCTGAAGGCCTATCCGGTGGCGCGACACGCCGGCGCACTGGCGGCGCTGCCGGCGGGCGAGCCCGGCGTGCCGACGCTGGAGGCGCTGCGGTTCGAACGGACCAACCTTCATCAGCTGAAGCTGCCCTCTGGCCCGGCGGGCGCGCAGGAACTGCTGGACGACTTCCTCGGCCGCATCGACCACTACCACGAGGCGCGCGACTTTCCCGCCATCAAGGGCCCCAGCTACCTCAGCACGCACCTGCGCTTCGGCACGGTCTCCATCCGGCAGCTGGCGCGCGAGGCACACCAGCGCATGCTGGCTGGCGAGCGCGGGGCCGAGGTCTGGCTGTCGGAATTGGTCTGGCGGGATTTCTACCATCAGGTGTTGCACCACCACCCGCACGTGGTGGGTCACAGCTTCAAGCCGGAATACGACCGCATCCGCTGGGCCCACGGCAAGACGGCAGACGAGCATTTCGCCGCCTGGTGCGCCGGGCGCACCGGCTACCCGCTGGTGGACGCCGCGATGGCCCAGATCAACCAGACCGGCTACATGCACAACCGCCTGCGCATGGTGGTGGCCAGTTTCCTGACCAAGGACCTGGGCATCGACTGGCGGCGCGGCGAGGCCTACTTCGCATTGCATCTCAACGATTTCGACCTGGCGGCCAACAACGGCGGCTGGCAGTGGGCCGCGAGCAGCGGCTGCGACGCGCAGCCCTACTTCCGCATCTTCAACCCGGTGAGCCAGAGCCAGAAGTTCGACCCCGATGGCCGGTTCATCCGCCGTTACCTGCCGCAGTTGGCGCAGCTGCCCGACAAGCTGATCCACGCGCCGTGGCTGGCACGGCCCGTGGACCTGGCCGCCGCAGCGGTGCGACTGGGCGTGGATTACCCGGAGCCCATCGTGGACCATGCCGAAGCTCGGGCGCAGACGCTGCAGCGCTACGCCATCGTCAAGGGCAGCTGATCAGCCGCGCGATGCCAGCAGTTCGCGAAGGGCGCTGGGCAGCGGCGCCCGCAGCCGAACGGTCAGGCGCTGCTCGTGCCGCTGCCACCACAGGCCAGCGCCGATCACGGCCAGCCCGAGCAGCGTGAGCGCGAAGGGGAAGATCAGGCTGTCCTTGAACAGACCGTGGGCCAAATAGCCCAGGTAGCCCGCGACGCCCAGGCCACCGAACACCGCGAACACCCGCCGCGAGAGCACGGCGCCGACGGCGATCATGGCCAGGTTGATACCGCAGTAGGCCAGCTTCGACCATTCGCTGTCTGAGCGCATCAGCGACAGGCCACCCCAGAACGCCAGCACGCCAGCCAGGTAGAGCCAGAAGGCGAAGTCCGGGCCACGGCGGCTTCGAAGGTCGACCCAGAAGGCCAGGCCGATCAGCGCCAGGCCGGCATACAGGGACACGAGCTTGCGAAGTGTCCAGTCCACATCGGGCTGACCGGCCAGCAGCGGCGCCAGGTCCATCGTCAGGTACCACAGGGTCACTGCCACCGGCATCACGGTGAACGGCAGCCGCCAACGCCAGAGCACCGCCGCGCCCGCTGCCAGCGTGGCCAGTTCCATCATCAGCCATCTGCCGTCGATGTGCCGGTGGTAGTCACGGGCCGTCTCGCCGTCGGCCCACCAGCCCAGCGCGTTCTGCAGGCCATAGACCGCCAGCGGCACCAGCGCGACGGCCAAGGCCGCCAGCAGGCCAGCGGGGACCGGTTGCCGCTGCACCCGCAGCAGGTGGTCGGTGGCCGCCAGCGCCGCCACGGCATACAGCGTGGCGATGACGACGAGGCCGACACCGCCGAACCGCTCCCAACCCAGCGTCATGAAGAGCGACATCGCGCCGATCGCGATCAGGCCACCCAGGTAGTAGAGGATGTGGGCGGCACGGAACCCCGGGCGGTCCTGCTGCTGCGCCTGGAGGAAGGTCCACAGCGGACCAGCCTGCCCGGGGGCGATCAGCCCCTGGTCTTCGGCCGCGTCGAGGTCGTTGCGTTGAATCCGCATGGGCTGAACGCGGCGCGCGGCGGCGCGCCGGTCAGAGCGCGATGTCCGCCTGCACGTGGCGCGCCACCAGGGCCAACAGCTCGTCCTCGGCGTACGGTTTGCCCAGGTAGTGGTCCACGCCCAGTTCGGCCGCGTAGTCGCGGTGCTTCTGCGCGATGCGCGACGTGATCATGATCACCGGCAATCCTGCGAGCCGCGGGTCGGCGCGCACGTTGCGCACGAGGTCGAACCCGTCCATGCGCGGCATCTCGATGTCCGACAGCAGGATCGCCGGCCGCTCCTCGGCCAGGCGCTCCAGCGCGTCCATCCCGTCCTTGGCCAGCACCACACGATAGCCTTCACGCACCAGCAGACGCTGCGTGACGCGGCGCACCGTCAGCGAATCGTCGACCACCATCACCAGGGGCGACAAGGCCACCGCCGGCAATGGCTGGGCCGGCAATGCGGCTTCCAACTCGGGCTGCGCCTGCATGCGCTGGCGCGCATCGTCACCATACACGGCAGCCAGCGCCACCGGGTTGTAGATGGTGGCCACGGCACCCGATGGCAGCAGCGTGACGCCAGCCAGCCCTGGCAGGCGCGACAGCTGCGGGCCGACGTTCTTGACCACCACTTCCTGGTTGCCGACCACCTCGTCGACGTGCACGGCCACACGCTGGGCGGCGGAGCGCAGCACGACCACGGTCTGTGACCGCGTGCCCCCGACACCCCGGCCTTCCGCCTGCAGCAGCGCGCCCAGCCAGTAGAAGGGCACCTCTTCGCCGTCATGCGAGAAGCGGCCGCTGGCATAGCTGGCATCCACCACGGCTGGCTTCTCACGCCGCACCACCTCCACCAGCGTGGAGGGCACGGCCACCTGGCGTTCGCCAAAGCGCAGCATCACCACCTGCGTGACGGCCGTGGTCAGCGGCAGCAGCAGACGGAAGGCCGTGCCCTGCCCAGGGCGGGTTTCGGTCTCGATGCGCCCGCCCATGGCGAGCACCTCGGCGCGCACCACGTCCATGCCGACACCACGCCCGGACAGGCCCGTGACCGTGTCGGCCGTGGTGAAGCCGGGCACGAAGATCAGCTGCGCGATTTCACCGTCGGAGGGCGTGGCATCCGCCGCCAGCAGGCCGCGTTCGACCGCGCGGGCGCGAATGCGCGTCAGGTCCAGCCCGGCACCATCGTCGCGCACCTCCACGGCCACCTCGTTGCCTTCCTGCACCGTGGTGATGGTGATGATGCCGCCTTCGGGTTTGCCAGCCGCTCGCCGGTCGGCCGCGGCTTCGATGCCGTGGGCCACGCTGTTGCGCAACAGGTGTTCGAAGGGGCCGACCATGCGCTCGAGCACACCGCGGTCCACTTCGATGGAGCCGCCGACGATGTCCAGGCGCACCGTCTTGCCGGTGTCCTTGGCGGCCAATCGGACGACGCGGTACAGCCGGTCGGCCAGGCTCTCGAACTCCACCATTCGTGTGCGCAGCAGGTCGCCCTGCAGTTCGCGGGTGAGCCGCGCCTGCATCGCCAGTTCATCTTCCGACGCCTGCAGTGTGCGCTGCAGCCCGCGCTGCACCGTGGCCACGTCGTTCACCGACTCGGCCATCATGCGCGTCAGTTCCTGGAAGCGCGTGAAACGGTCCATCTCCAGCGGGTCGAAGGAGACGGCTGCGGCCTTGGCAGCTTCCATGCGCGAGCTGATCTGCGTCTCGGCCTGCAGTTCGATGTCCCGCAGGTGGCGGCGCAGCTTCTCGAGGTTGTCGGTCAGATCCTCGAGCGAGCCCTGCAGCGTGCGCATCTCCGATTCGATGCGGGCCCGGGTGATGCTGACCTCGCCGGCCTGGTTGACCAGCCGATCGAGCAGCGGCGCACGCACACGCACGGTCGCACCGCCTGCACTCGCCGTGGTGGCGTCGGCGGCCTCGGGCACCGGTGCCTCCGTCAACGACGCGTCGGCGAAGCGTGACCAGTCGATGGCCGCGGGCGCGACGACAGGCGCCGCGACCATGGGAGCGGGTTGATCCACGGGGGCAAGCGGGAGCTCGACATCGGCAGTCGGCATCGGTGCCGGCAGCGGCAGCGTGGCCTCGATTTCCGACAGGGCCGTCCCCGCGTCGTCAGGCGTGGCCGTCGGCGCCGCCAGCAGCGACTCCGGCACGGGCGCCTCGGCCGCCGGCGTGGGCGCAGCGGCCGGCGCACGCAGACGCTCGAACACGGTGGCCATGGCGTCGGCACGCGAGAGCAGGCGTTCCACTGCCGCCGCGTCGACACCCTCAGACCCCGCCAGCCGTTCGATCTCGGTTTCCAGCCGGTGCGCGAGTTCACCCACCCGCATGGCGCCGGCAAGACGCGCCCCACCCTTGAAGGTGTGCAGCGTCCGCATGCAGGCCGACGCGGCGCTGGCGTCACCCGGATGGCGCACCCATTCCGACAGCCGCGCCCGCAGCTGCGGCAGCAGCTCGTCGGCTTCCTCTTCGAAGATCGGGAACAGGTCGGGGTCGATGGCGTCCTGGGCATCGACCTCGTCGGCCCAGTCGATCTCCGCCGCATCGCGGTGCGGCAAGGCCGGCGGCAGCGCGCCCGCCAACGTCAATTCGTCGTCGTCGAGCGACGGTGATTCGGTGTCGCGCTCCGGATTCGACGTGGCCACCTCGTGGTCCAGCAGACGGGCCATCAGCGGCTCGCTCACCGGCCGCAGGAATCCCGCCGCGAACTGGTGCAGCAGGCCGCGGATTTCCTCGGCCACGTCGCCGAACAGCGCCGGCTCGCCATCGCTCGCGTGGCCGATGGCGCGGCTGCGCATCAGCGCGTGCTCGAGCGCCCGCGCCAGGACCGACAGGTCCGCAAAGCCCACGGTGGCGGAATTGCCCGCCAGCGAATGCGCCAGCGCGATCGTGGACTCGCCCACCGCGCGGTGCGGTTCCAGCGCCCATTCGGCGATCTCGGTGCCCAGGCGACGCGATTGTTCGTCGGCTTCGTTGAGGAAGATGTTGAACAGCGGGATGGGGATGCGCAGGTCGCCGACGATCTTGACCTCGTCGTCCGGCATGCCGTCGTCCGGCTGACCGTCATCCACCGGCCCGGCGTCCGCCAGCGGCGCCTCCGCCAGCGCGTCGGACGTCGAAGGCCCGTCCACGGGTGAATTCGGCGGCAGCACCGGCACATCGATGGCAAGCTCGCTTGGCGGCGCCGCGTCCGCCATGGCCGCGCCCGACGCCTCCGCCGTCGCCGGACCAGCGTCTGCCAGCTCCAGGTCCGCAGCAGGCACCGCTTCGACCGCAGGCAGGTCGGTCAGCGGCAACGGCGTGGGCGCCAGGTCGGCCACCTGTTCATCCGGCGCCAGGATCGTGTCGATCTCGGCCGGCACACCGGGCGCGATGACTTCATCGATCGCCATCGAGGCAACAGGTGTCCCGATCGCCGGCTCCGGGGGCACGGGCAAATCGACATTGAACTCGACGTCGAACTCAACGTCCTGGGCGGCCTCAGCCGGCGCTTCGACCGCATCGGTGTCGGCCAAGACGGCCGAGGATTCAGTTGCCGGATCGAGCGGAAGGATCGTCTCGACCGCGGCGGCAGTCGCCTCCAGTGCCGCGGGCACCGGGACATCGTCCATCGCAGCCGTTTCGTCGGCGCTGGGGAACGCAATGTCGGCCGGGACAGACTCGGGCAGGTCCGGGGCGATGGCGTCCACCGGCAGCGGCTGTGCCGGCGAGAGGGTGTCGAAGACGAGGTCGAAGTCGGCCTCGGACAGTTCGACCTCCTCGACCACCTGAGGCGCCTGCGCAGGCTCCGGATCGGGCGCCACGGGCAGGTCGGGCAGGGCCGTCGACGTGGCCCCCGCCGCATCCTCGTCCAAGGTCTGCAGGTCGAGCGTGAAATCGGGCAGCGGCTCGGTGGCCAAGCCATCCTGGATGTCGCCGGTGGTGGCCGGCACCTCGGACAGGTCTGCAAACGCAGCCGCTTCCGCCGGCACGTCGGCGATACCGGGAAGGTCCAGTGCCATGAGGTCGAGATCGGCGGCGGCGGGCAGGTCCGGCACCCGCGCGGCCAGGTCCTGGACGCTCGGCGGCGCCAGCAGATCCGCGCTGAGCACAGCCGTCTGCTCCACGGCGCTCGGCGGCGCATCGCCATCCATGTCGGAAATGTCGACCGCGCTGTCCGCCGGCTGGGCACCCACGGGCACGATCGGCAGCAAGCGGCCTTCCTGGCGCAAGGCGTCGGCGGCCGCCGTCACGGCAGACGGCTCGTGCCCGGCGTCGGTGCCGGCAGCGATCGCCTCGGTCCAGTCGGCCAGGTAGTCCAGGGCTTGATCGCTCAGCGTGGCCAGTGGCGCGTCCATGCGCGCGTTCTGTGCCAATCGCGTGTTGTAGAGCTGCTCGCAGCCCCAGGCGGCTTCACCAAAGGCCTTCAGGCCCACCATGCGGGCGCTGCCCTTGAGCGTGTGGAAGGCGCGACGGACCGTCGTCATCTCCGCCACGTCGTCCGCAGACTGGGCCAGCGCGGCCAAAGACGCACGCGCTCCGGCGATGACCTCGCGCGCTTCCTCCAGGAAGATCTCGCGCATCTCGGCGTCGTCTTCCAGCCCGCTGGGCTGAGCCGGCACCGGTGCCGGGGCCGCCACGGGGGCTGAGGCAGGAATCGTGGGCGCAGGCTCGGGCAACGGCGCCGGCTGCGTGGGCGCCACCGCCGGTTCCAATGCCGTGGGTTCGAAGGCCGCGAAGGTGGACACCCGCTCGCTCTGCCCCATGACGGCACTGAGCACGCCGGCCTCGGCATCGAAGCGGAACAGCGTCTTGGCCAGCTTGGGCTGCACGCTGAGCATGTCGATCAGGAAGCTCAGCGCGCCGAGGTTGTCGGCCAGTCGGTCGAAGGTGCCGGCCTGCACCGCGCGCTCCGGGTCGACCTCGGTCTGCGCCAGCGCATCCACGCTGTCGCGCATGTGGAGCACGGCCTGGGAGGCCTGGTCCATGCCCAGCACGGTGAGCACACCCCGCATCGCCGACAGCTGCGCCGGCACCGGGATCAGCAGTTCACGCTGTGCCGGGTTGCGGAAGTACTGGTCGATCTGCTTCTCGACGTCAGACAGGGAGCTGCGCAGTTCCTGGACCACGCTGCCCATGGTCTGGCGATCGGAGATGCGCCGGTACAGCTCCTCCATCCAAGACTCGAGCGGCTGCGGCTCGTTGCCGGCGTCGACGTCGCCGATGCGCGCGGCCAGACGCTGGATGCGCTCGGCCAACTGGGGTTGATCGAGTTCACCGTCCTCGAGCACGGCATCAAGGTACAGCACGGCCGTCGCCACTTCCATGGCGAGTTCCGGCTCGGGCGCTCGCTGCGCCTGGACGCAGCGGCCAGACGCCGCCTGCAATGCCTGCGCCAGCGCGTCGCCACCCGGAAACAGACGCTGCAGCGAATCGGCCAGCAGGGCGAACGATTCACCCAGACCGGCCAGGCGTTGCACCTCGCCCTCCGCCACGGCCGACCAGGCGTCCTTGGCCCCCGAGACACGCTTGCGCGCCTGCTGCATGACCGCCGGGTCGACCAGACCCAGGCGCGGCGTCTCGTAGTCGGCCCGGGCCTGCTGGTCACCGGGCCAGACCGACTGCACGGCGGCCAAGCGCAGCTGGTTGGACGGGTCGGTCGCCTCGGCACGCACGCAATAGAAGAGCAGGTCCTGCGCCAGCCGCGCCGGCACGGCCAGATCACCCTTGATGGCCGCGCGCAGTTGCGCCAGCAGGCGCGAGGCGATGCGCTTGGTGTAGACGTCGGACTTGATCAGGCGCGCCGCCTGCGCCTCGAAGAAGGCTGCGGCCAGGTGCCACAGCGTGGCCAGCTCGCCCTGCGCGCCGGCGCCAAGCTCGGCACACAGGTGGCTCATGCGCAGCGGCGCCGCAGGGTCAGTCTCGCGCATCAGCGCAAGCACCAGGCCTTCCATTTCGCCGCGGGCGACATCGTCGGCGGGCCGCGCGGTCACACGGCTGTCCACCGGCAACTGTCGCCACTGCCAGTCGCAGGCCCAGAGGTCGGCCGGGTGCACACGCTCGGCGCCGGCCACGGCCAGCACCGCGGCGTACTGCGGGAACAGCGCCAGCGTCGAGACGGGCTTGCCGGCCAGCACGCGGCCCAGGTAGTCGAGCACGGCGAACGAGGCCTGCTCGATGGCCTCCACGGCCTTGGGCGTGGCCAGCTTGGGCCGCGCCACCATGCGCTGCAGTGCGGCTTCGCTGCCACGCAGTACCTGCGCCACCACGGGCAGGCCCACGAGTTCGAGGGCGCCCACGCCCTGGTGCAGCTGCACGCGCGCGTTGCGCAGCACCGCAGGGTCGGCGCTGTCCACATCGGAACTGCCGACACCTTCGGCTTCGCGCACGTAGCGACGCAGCGCCTTGTGCGCGGCGTCCAGGGTACGCCGCAGCTCGCCCTGCACCCAGGCCAGGGCGCTGAGGTCGTCGCCGGCGATCGGTTCGGCTTCCTGGCTCATGGGGCCTCTTTCGCGTGCGCCGTGCGCGCGCCGTTCGTCAGCTGACCTTGAAACGCGCCACCGACTGACGCAGTTCCTCGGCGGTGCGCGACAGTTCGCGCACCATCTGCGCGGTGGAGCGCGTGCCGTCACCGGTCTGTTCGGTCACGGCGAAGATGTGCTGGATGTTCTCGGCCACCACGTTGGCGGAACTGGCTTCTTCCGACGCCTGGCGCGAGATGCGTTCGATGAGGTCGGACAGTTCGCGTGTCACGCGGTCGATGTCCGCCAGCGCGGTACCGGCTGCATCGGACAGCCGGGCCCCTTCGACCACGCCCTGCGTGGAACGCTCCATGGCGGCCACCGCGTCCTGGGTGTCGGTCTGAATGGTGCGTACGATGGCCGCAATCTGCCGCGTGGCGTCGCCGGAGCGTTCGGCCAGCCGCTGCACTTCCTCGGCCACGACCGAGAAACCGCGGCCCGCGTCGCCGGCGCTGGCCGCCTGGATGGCGGCGTTGAGCGCCAGCACGTTGGTCTGTTCCGTGATGTCCGAGATCAGCTCGGTGATCTCGCCGATCTCCTGCGAGGATTCACCCAGGCGCTTGATCCGCTTGGACGTTTCCTGGATCTGGTCACGCAGCGTGTTCATGCCGCCGATCGTGTTCTGCACCGCCTGCAGGCCGGTTTCCGCCGCCTGCAGCGACTGGCGCGCCACCTGCGCCGTTTCCTGCGCCTGCGCCGACACGTCGTTGATCCGGCCGGCCATCTGCAGCACCGATTCACCAGTCTCGCGGATCTCGCGCAGCTGTTCGGTGGACGCTGCCAGAAGTTCAGTGGAAGTCTGCTCCACCTGCTGCGTGGTCTCGGTCACGCGCTCCACCGTGGTCTGCACCTGCGACACCAGGGTGCGCAGCTCCTCCACCGTGTAGTTCACCGAGTCGGCGATGGCGCCGGTGATGTCCTCGGTCACCGTGGCCTGCTGCGTCAGGTCGCCCTCGGCCACCGTCTGCAATTCGTTCATCAGGCGAAGAATGGCGGCCTGGTTGGCGTCATTGACGCGCTTGGCTTCCTGCTCCTGGCGCTCCGCCTCCTGACGCTGCGCCTCCGCAGCACGGGCGCGGGTGGTCTGGTCCTGCACGAACAGCTGCAGCAGACCCCAGCCGCTGCCGGCCAGCAGCGCCAGCCCCAGCAGGCCAGCAACCAGGTAGGGCAGCGACAGGCCGCCGGTCCCGGTGAGCTGCCCCTGCAATGCATCAAGGCCCTGGCGCAGCGGTTCACTGTCGGCCACGATGCTGTTCTGCGCCTCGCGCGCCTGCACCAGCCCCTGAAGGTTGCCCAGGATGGCGCCAGCCTGCGTGCGCGTCTGCTCGTACTGCTTGACGAGTTCGGCCAGCACCTCGCGCGTCTGCGGGTCTCGCGTGCCAGGCAGGCGCAGTTCGGGGTTGCCGGCCTCCAGGCCGTCGGCGATCTCGCGGAAGCTGTTGAGGTCCTTGCCGAGCAGGAACACGGCCTCGGGGCTCACGCCTTCCATGGTCAGGAATTCGTTGGCACTCTTGCCGATGCGCTGGGTCAGCATCACCAGCTGGCCGACGGCCGACAGTTCGGCCGGCGACGCACCTTGCTGCAGTTTCAGCGACGACAGGGTCTCGGCGATCTCCAGCAGGTCCGCCGACTGGCGGTTGATGGCCCGCAGCGCCTGACCGACCTCGGTCAGGGTCTTCTCCTGCGCCAGCACGACCTGCGCATTCTTCTCCGCGCGGTCAACCAGCGGCAGCAGCGGGTCCACCACCGCCTGCATGCTGGCGGAAACCGCCGGCGCAGCGCCGGAGCCATCCTTCAGCGAGCGCAGGTTGCCGGCCAGAATGCCGGCACTTTCACGAACTTCGGGGAAGGCGGCGGCCGAACCCACCAGAGCCTGTGACACCGACTTGGCCAGCCGCTGCGATTGCGTCTGCGCCCGTCCGGTGGCGTCGACCTGGGCGGCGCTGCGGTTAGCGGCCAACAGCGCCAGGAACGCCGCACCGACGAGCAGCACGATGCCAGCCGTGGCACCGAGCACCAGCACGCGCTGCTGGCGGGCGGGCGGCAGGTGGCCGATCAAGGGAATCACCCGCGCAGACCCGTCGGCCAGCGCCGCCGGCGCCAGGTCGCCGAAGTCCGGTGCCAGCTCCGAGGGCGCTGCTTCGGAAATGATGGAGGCCTCGCCGATCGTGCTCCGCCCCTCGTCCGGCGCCAGCGTGACACCCCCCGGCCCGAGGCGGACCGTCTGCTCCATCGGCATCGCGGCTTCAGCCACCTCGTCGAACGGCACCGGCGGCACCGAGTCCGGTGCCTGCGGGCTGCGCGACTTGCCTTTGATCCTGTCCAGGAAGCTCATGGAGGTCCTCTCTCGGTGTTCTTGTCGATGTGGGGTGCTTTGCGCGAACGGCGGTCAGGCCGCCGGCAGGACCAGCGTGTGTGCGATGCCGAGGAACTGCGGGTGCGCTGCCAGCGCGGCGAGGTCGATTTCCTGCCAGCTGCGTCCAGCTTCGTCGCGCCAGCGCCCGCCCGCAAAGGACGGACGCTCGCCCGCCTCGTCCGGCTCGGCCTGCAGTTGCGTCGGACTGCGCAGGCCGGCCAGCCGGTCGATCACCAAGGCCGCGTGACTGCCCAGCGACGGGTTGAGCGCCAGCACGCGCGTCTGTTCGCGCCAGGGTTCGCCCGCAGGATGTGGCGCGCGCAGGCCCAGGAAGGCCGCGAAGTCGACCACGCCATGCAGGCCGCCTCGCAGGTTGGCCACGCCGACGAACCAGGGCCGGGTGTGCGGCACCGGCAGCACCGCGGGCATCGAGAAGATCTCGCCCGCCGTGGCGAGCGGGAAGAGAAGGCCCTGGCGCTCGCACTCCACGGCCAGCCAGGCCGTGCGCTGCGGCGCCGACTGCACGGCCTGCAGCCGCTCGGCCAGTCGGGCCTGCAGGTCACGGAGCGCATCGCGGCGTGCCATCGGCGAGCGGGCTCAGTCGAAGGCCTTGATCTTCGCGAACAGTTCGTCCGCGTTGACCGGCTTGACGATGTAGTCGCGGGCACCCTGGCGCATGCCCCAGACCTTGTCGGTTTCCTGGTTCTTGCTGGTGCACATGATCACCGGCACATCGGCCCAGCGCGGGTCGCGGGTGATCGTGCGCGTGAGCTGGAAGCCGTTCTGCCCCGGCATGACCACGTCCATCAGAATCAGGTCGGGCTTCTCCTCGGCCAGCCGGCGCAGCGCCTCTTCGCCGTTCTCGGCCGTGCGCACCGCGTAGCCCTTCTTGCCCAGCAGATCGGACAGGTGGTACAGCTCGGTCTTGGAGTCGTCGACGACCAGGACTTTCTGGATCGGCATGGATGGTTCCTCGTTGTACGCGACGCCTGCGGCCTGTGCCGTCGGGACGAAGGGCCGCCCCGACACGCGCTCAGGTCGGCTGGCGCCGGAAGGCCTCCACGGCCTTGAGCAGTTGTTCCTTCGTGAACGGCTTGGTCAGGTAGTCCTCGGAGCCGACCATGCGGCCACGGGCCTTGTCGAACAGGCCGTCCTTGGACGACAGCATGATCACCGGCACGCTGGCAAACCGAGGGTTGCGCTTGATGATGGCGCAGGTCTGGTAGCCATCGAGCCGCGGCATCAGGATGTCGCAGAAGATCAACTCGGGTTCGTGGTCGTTGACCTTGGACAGCGCGTCGAAGCCGTCCTCGGCCAGCACCACCTGGTGCCCACCCTGGCGCAGGAAGATCTCGGCGCTGCGCCGGATCGTGTTGCTGTCGTCCACCACCAGCACGCGCGCCCCGGTGGCGGGCGCCCCGCCCGGCTGCGCACCGGTGGCTTCAGGCACCGCTGGAAGTTCCACTTGCACTCCTCGCTCTGCCGCACGCCATGCGCGGCCGCCTCAGATGCGAACCATCTCGAAGTCCTCCTTGCGTGCGCCGCATTCAGGACAGGTCCAGTTCATCGGCACGTCTTCCCAGGCCGTGCCCGGGGCGATGCCATGATCGGGATCACCGGCCGCCTCGTCGTAGATCCAGCCGCAGATCAGGCACATCCAGGTACGAGGTTCGCTCACGTGAAGGCACTTCGATCACTACAATGACAACGCATTGTAGCGACGCCATCCGCCGGAAAATCAAGGAATTGTGAGCACATAGGCAACACTCCTCGAGTTTCGCTGGAAGTCCGAGGACGGCTTGTCGCTGGTCTGTTTCCCGGTGGCGGCCCCTGCGCCGGCACCCCCGCTGGAATCCCCGATGAACCCCGAATCCCCCCCGGCTTCCGACCCCCTCGACCCGGGGCAGGAAGCACCGCCGCCAGCCTGCGTGATGTGCTTCAACGCCGCCGACCCCAGCGGCGCCGGTGGCATGGCGGGTGACGTGGCCACCGTGGCCGCCATGGGCGCGCACGCCCTGCCGGTGGTCACCAGCATCGTGATGCGCGACACCGCCGAGGTCTTCGACCAACATCCGCTGGACCCGGAAATCGTCGTCGAGCAGGCCCGCGGCATCCTCGAGGACGTCACCGTCTCCGGCTTCAAAGTGGGCTTCCTCGGCAGCGCCGAGGTACTGGGTGCGGTGGCCGAGGTGCTGTCGGACTACCCCGACGCGCCGCTGGTGTCGTACCTGCCGAGCCTGTCGTGGCTGGAGGAAGACCCGCAGCAGAGCTATTTGGAGGCCTTCCGCGAGCTGATCCTGCCGGCCACCGAAGTGCTGGTGGGCAACCACCAGACGCTGATGGAACTGCTGCTGCCGGACTGGGAGAACGAGCGCCCGGCCTCCCCACGCGAACTGGCGGTGGCCGCTGGTGAACACGGTACGCGCTATGTGCTGGTGACCGGCGTGCTGCTGCCCAGCAAGGGCGCCGAGCAGTTCATCGACAACGTGCTGGCCTCACCGCAGGGTGCCATCACGGGCGAGAAGTTCGAACGCTTCGACACCAGCTTCGTGGGCAGCGGTGACACGCTGGCCGCCTCGCTGGCCTCGCTGCTCGCCGCGGGCAGCGAACTGCAGGCGGCTGTCGGTGAAGCACTGGCCTTTCTGGACCAGAGCCTGGATGCCGGTTTCCGGCCAGGCATGGGCCATGTCGTGCCGGATCGCTTCTTCTGGGCCCTGCCACCGGCCGACGAAGAGACCGAGGGCACGGAAGACACCGCGGCGGCAGACGGGGAGCCGCCAACCGCCGAAGAACCCAAGAGCAAGGGAGCCTCCCGCCGTGTCCATTGAGACCAGCAACGCCGCGGCCTTCGAACGCGCCCAGCGCGTCATCCCTGGCGGCGTCAACTCGCCGGTGCGCGCCTTCCGGGCCGTGGGTGGCACGCCGCGTTTCATCCGCCGCGCCGAAGGTGCGTACCTGTGGGATGTCGAGGGCAAGCGCTACATCGACTACATCGGCTCCTGGGGCCCGATGATCCTGGGCCACGGCCACCCGGCCGTGCTGGACGCGGTGACGAAGGCGGCCCGCGACGGCCTGAGCTTCGGCGCGCCCACCGAGGCTGAGGCGGAACTGGCCGAGGCCATCATCGCCCAGGTGCCGTCGGTGGACCAGGTGCGCCTGGTCTCCAGCGGCACCGAGGCCGGCATGAGCGCGCTGCGTCTGGCGCGCGGCGCCACCGGGCGCTCGGCCATCGTCAAGTTCGAGGGCTGCTACCACGGCCACGCCGATGCGCTGCTGGTCAAGGCCGGTTCGGGCCTGGCCACCTTCGGCCACCCCACCAGCGCGGGCGTGCCGCCCGAGGTGGTGCAGCACACGATGGTCCTGGAATACAACAACGTGGCCCAGCTCGAACAGGCCTTCGCGGAGCGAGGCTCCGAGATCGCCTGCGTGATGATCGAGCCCATCGCCGGCAACATGAACTTCGTGCGCGCCACCGTGCCCTTCATGACCCGCCTGCGCGAGCTGTGCACGCAGCATGGCGCCTTGCTGGTGTTTGATGAGGTCATGACCGGCTTCCGGGTCGCCCTGGGCAGCGCACAGAGCCTGTATGCCCGGCTGATCCCGGGTTTCCGGCCCGACATGAGTGTGTTCGGCAAGGTCATCGGCGGCGGCATGCCGCTCGCCGCCTTTGGCGGGTCCAAGGACGTGATGGCCCAGCTGGCGCCGCTGGGCCCGGTCTATCAGGCCGGCACGCTCAGCGGCAACCCGGTGGCCACCGCCTGTGGTCTGGCCACCTTGCGTGAGATCTCGCGCCCGGGCTTCTTCGAAGCGCTCGCGGCGCGCACCCATGCCCTGGTCGATGGCCTGGCGGCCGAGGGCCGCAGCGCCGGCGTGCCCTTGGCCGTGGACAGCGAAGGCGGCATGTTCGGCTTCTTCTTCGCCGACAGCCTGCCGCAGAACTACTCCACGGTGATGGCCACGGACAAGGAGCGTTTCAACCGCTTCTTCCACGCCATGCTCGACCGCGGCGTGTACCTGGCGCCGGCCTTGTACGAAGCCGGCTTCGTGAGCGCCGCACACAGCGAAGCGGACATTGCCGTCACGCTGGAAGCCGCGCGCGAGGCCCTGCGGGCGGTCTGAACCCGCGCAGCGGCGGGTCAGGCCTGGCCGGCCGCCGCCGGCGCTTCGGGGACGCCATGGATGCGCACGGCACCCCGGCCCGCCGCCTTGGCGGCGTACATCGCCGCGTCGGCGTGCTGGATGAGCGTCTCGAGCTCGTTGCCCGCCTCGGGGGCCAGCGCCACGCCCACCGAGGCCCCGACACGCACCGTGATGCCATCCACGGCCAACGGCTCGGCGAGCAGCGTGGCGATGCGATGGGCCAGGCCCAGCGCCTGGTCTGCGCGGCGCACGCCCATCTGGAGCACGGCGAACTCGTCGCCGCCGAGCCGGGCCACGATGTCGGCGTCCCGCGCCAGCGCGCGCAGGCGATCGGCCAATGCCGCGAGCACCCGGTCGCCGACGACGTGGCCATGGCGGTCGTTGACCGGCTTGAAATGGTCCAGGTCGATGAAGTGCAGCGCAAATCCCTGGTCGGCAGCCACGGGCAGCACGGCGCCCAGCCGGTCGCGGAACGACGCGCGGTTGAGCAGGTCGGTGAGGCCGTCGCGCTGTGCCAGTTGGCGGATGCTGTCTTCGCGGCGCCGACGGTCCGACACGTCGGTGTAGGTGCGCAGCACGCCGCCGCCTTCCAGCGGCACGCTGCGCACCTCGATCACCCTGCCGTCCGGCCGCACGCGGTCGTAGACCTGCGGCACGCTGAGGATGCCGCCGGCCCGCACGAAGGCCTTGAGCTCCTCTGGCGTGTCCCGGAATTCATCGGTGGACCACTGGTAGTCCAGTACCTCCTCGAAGCGAGGACGGGACGCCATCAGCGCAGGTGGCAGGTCCAGCAATTCAATGGCGCGCGGGTTGCAGATCTCCACCACGTGCTCGGCGTTGACCATCATCACGCCCTGCTCCATGCGATCCAGCATGGCCTCGAGCAAGCGGGACTTGTGCTGCAGCGCCGCCTCGCTGTTGCGCGCACGTTGTTCGGCCTCCGTCAGGCGGCGTTCGTTGCGCTTGAGCTCGGTGATGTCAACGTGCGCGTAGATGCCACGCCCTTCTGGCCCAGGCTGGCCAACGATGCGCACCCAGCGGTCCATTGGCAACGGGAGTTCGAAGGGCGCGCCGACGAATCGCATCCGGTCGACGAGGGCCGCGCTGCCTTCACGATAGAGGTGGCGGTCAGGCTTGTCCGACCAAATTTCGGCATACAGCGCCTCGAAGGTCTGGCCCACGGCGGCCCCCCTGTCAGGCAGGCCATAGGCGAAGACGAAGGTCTCGTTGACCCAGGCGATCAGGCCATCGGGCGTGGTCACCATGACCGCATCCGGCAGATGGTCGAACAGCGCCATCTCCGCACGCGTCGGGTCCACCGGCCCGGCGAGCACCGGCACCGCCTGCTCCGTCCAGATGCGGATGCGGCCCACACCCCGCAGCGGCAACGAGCCCACACGCAGCCGCCGGCCGTGGTGGTCGAAGGCAAAGGCACGGTGCTGGGCCCGGTGGCGGGCCACCGCGTCGCGCACCTGTTGCGCCAGCCGCGCAGGCTCGGCAACTGGCGCCCGCGTCGCGAAGAAGCGCTGCAGGTTGGCCTCGTAGGGCTCGCCGGAGTAGATCTGGCCCCCGTGTTCGGGGAAGAAGCGCAGGAAGCTGCGGTTCCAGGTCAGCGTGCGGTCCTGATCATCGAGCACGCACGCAGCCACGCCCAGGCTGTCGAGCACGTCGCAGACCGATCGCAGCAGGGCAAGGGCTTCCATCGTCGCGCGGGGCTTCCGGTCGGTGGGACGCCCCGATTCTGCCGCGACCCGCGAACGAGAAGGGCGCCGCCGCCCGCACGAGAGCTTCCGGCCCGGATCGCCCGCTACAGCCCCTGCCAGCGTTGTGGTGCAGCACCGTCGACACCGACCAAGGCCAGCACACGCTCAACGGTGTCGGCCACCATCGCGTCGATGCTCGCCGGCCGGTGATAGAACGCCGGCAAGGGCGGGAAGACCACGCCGCCCATCTCGGTGACCGCCGTCATGTTGCGCAGATGGGCCAGATTCAATGGCGTCTCACGCACCATCAGCACCAGCCGCCGGCGTTCCTTGAGCATGACGTCGGCCGCACGCGTGAGCAGGTTGTCCGACAGGCCGTGCGCCACGGCGGCCAGCGTCTTCATCGAGCAGGGCGCGATCACCATGGCGGCCGCGTCAAAACTCCCGCTGGCCACGCAGGCCCCGACGTCACCCGGTGCGTGGGATTCGTCGGCCTCGGCTTCCAGCGCCTTGCGGTCCAGGCCGAGTTCATGGTGGGCGTTGAGCACGCCAGCCGGGGTCACAACAAGGTGGGTGCGCAGGCCCAGTTCGCGAGCACGGCGCAGCAGTTGCAGGCCGTAGACAGCGCCGGTCGCGCCGGTGATGCCGACGACGAGGCGGCTCATGCGCAGCCGGTGTTCAGGCGCCCTCGCCCAACATCTGCTGCAGTTCGCCGGACTCGTACATCTCCATCATGATGTCCGAGCCGCCCACGAACTCGCCCTTCACGTAGAGCTGCGGGATCGTCGGCCAGTTGGCGTATTCCTTGATGCCCTGCCGGATGGCCTCGTCCTCGAGCACGTTCACCGTGGCCACACCCTGGGCGCCGCAGGCCTTGAGGATCTGGATGGCGCGGCCGGAGAAGCCGCACATCGGGAACTGCGCCGTGCCCTTCATGAAGAGCACCACGGGGTGGCCCTTGACGATCTCGTCGATGCGTTGCTGCGTGTCGGACATGGCGGCGGTGATTGGCAATGGTGCAAAACCAGCACTGTACACACAGAACCCGCCTGTGCGCCGCTGCGCCGCAGATACCCCGCCGAGAAACTCAGAAGCGATAGTGCACACCCAGCTGCAGCATCGGCATCGCATCGAGCCGCCGCAGGGTGCCTTCCCAGCCGCGCAGTCCAAAGACTGCACGGCCAAGTTCAGCGGCGGCCGCGCCTTGCCGCAAGGCCAGGCCCAGGTCCGCCGAGAACCCCCAGCCGCCCTGAGGCGCCACGCCGGAGTAGCCCAGGCCGATGTAGGGCCAGGCGTCCTGTTCCGGCGCCAGGCTGTCCTGCGGCACCGTGGTCAACGACGGTGACCAGCCACCCGCATGGGCGGCCGAGGGCCCGATGCCGCCGAGGACGATGCCACTGGTAGCGCGGAACCCGCCACGCCAACGGGACTGGGTCTCGCTGCCGTGACGCTCCAGGTAGTAGTCGGTCAACAGGGCCGCATGCCGCAGTTCAAAGCCACGGCCGGCGTCGGCGCGCGACAGCATCAGGTTCACCCGGGCCTGCAGAACGGGCCAGGCATCGGCCGACGACACCTGCAGGCCATCGGCGGCCGAAGCTGCCAGGGTCCCGCCGAGGGCTGCTGTGGCCAGCAGGGTCTTGAACAGCCGTGCCATTCGCATCATGACCTCCCGCGCAGTTCGCTTGCTCGGTGTCATCCTAGACCTGCAGGCCCCGGGTGTGGGGACGGTTTCAGGCCGTTTCCGCCGGCATTTCCGGTTTCCGGCCGCCGCTGCAGCGGTCCAGACCCGCCAGGTCCTGGCGTGTGCTCAGGTCTGTGAAGCCGGCGGCCGCCAGCAGCTGACGTGTCGCCGGGCCTTGGTCATGGCCGTGTTCCAGGAGCAGCCAGCCCCCGGGACGAAGCTGTGGTGGCGCCTCCGCGATGATCTGCCGCAGATCGTCGAGGCCATCGCGGCCCGCGACCAGTGCCGACGTCGGCTCATGGCGCAACGCCGGCAGGTGCGGGTCATCGGCCGCCACGTAGGGCGGATTGGCCACGACGAGGTCGAACTGGCGCCCGGCCAGCGGCTGCCACCAGTGGCCCAGGTGCCAATCAACCGCCAGCTGAAGACGCGCCCCGTTGGCACGCGCCATGGCCAGGGCCTCGGGGCTGCGCTCGACCGCCGTGACCTGGGCCGCGGGCCTGGCCGACTTGATGGCCAGCGCAATGGCACCGCTGCCCGTGCCGAGGTCGGCCACGGCCACATCGGTGCGGCCCTGCAGGCAGGCCAGCGCCCAGTCGACCAGGCCTTCGGTCTCCGGGCGCGGCACCAGCACGCCCGGGCCCACGGCCAGTGGCAGGCCGCAGAAAATCTGCTCGCCCGTCAGGTAGGCCAGGGGCACGCCATCCGCCTTGGCCTCGAAGGCGGCATTCAGGCGCGCCACCTGGGTGGCGTCCAACGGCGCGTCATCGTGCGCGATGAGCCAGGCCCGCGACTTGCCCAGCATGGCGCCCAGCAGCAGCTGCACGTCCAGCCGGTCCACGCCACGTCGGCGCGCCTCGGCCAGGGCACCGGCGACGGTGGGCGTCATGCGCCGCCGGTCTCGAGCTGGGCCAATTGCTGTTCGGCCCGCGCCGACGCCAGCGCCTCGACCAGCTCGCCGAGGTCACCGTCCATCACCATGCCCAGCTTGTAGAGCGTGAGGTTGATGCGGTGGTCGGTGACGCGGCCCTGCGGGAAGTTGTAGGTGCGGATGCGGTCGCTGCGGTCGCCACTGCCCACCAGGCCCTTGCGGGTGGCGGCCTCCTTCGCGGCGCGTTCACTGTGCTCCTTGTCACGCAGCCGTGCCTGCAGCACGGCCAGCGCCTTGGCCTTGTTGCGATGCTGGCTGCGGTCGTCCTGGCACTCGGCCACCAGGCCGGTCGGCAGGTGCGTGATCCGGATGGCGCTGTCGGTCTTGTTGATGTGCTGGCCCCCGGCGCCGCTGGCGCGGAAGGTGTCGATGCGCAGGTCTGCCGGGTTGAGCGTGATCTCCTCGGCCTCGTCGGGCTCAGGCAGCACGGCTACCGTGCAGGCACTGGTGTGGATGCGGCCCTGGCTCTCGGTGGCCGGCACGCGCTGCACGCGGTGCCCCCCACTTTCGAAGCGCAGCCGGCCGTAGGCACCCCGGCCTTCGATGCGGAACACCACCTCCTTGTAGCCGCCCAGCTCCGCAGGGCTCTCGCTCATGACCTCCACCCGCCAACCCTGGCGGTCGCACCAGCGCAGGTACATGCGCGCCAGGTCGCCGGCGAACAGCGCCGACTCGTCGCCACCGGTGCCGGCACGGATCTCGAGGAAGGCGTTGCGCTCGGCATCAGGGTCGCGCGGCACCAGCGCCAGGCGCAACCGGGCCTGCAGGGCCTCGATGTCCTCTCCCGCCTGGGTGATTTCCGCGGCGGCCATTTCGGCGAATTCGGGGTCGGCTGCCATCTCGCGGGCCGTGGCGAGGTCGTCCTCGCGCTGGCGGAATCGGCGCCACAGCGTGACGACTTCCGCCACTTCGGCCTGTTCCTGCGACAGCCGCCGCCAGCGCGACACCTCGGCCAGCACCTGGGGGTCGGCCAGCGCGGCGTCCAACTCCGCCAGGCGCATTTCCAGGCGTTCAAAGGGGGGGCGGGGCAGGTCCATCACGACGCGGGCTGGTCAGGCGCCAGGGCGCCGGCAGGGCCGAAGGGCCGCTAGCGGGGTTCGCCAGCGTCGCCGGCGTCAAGAGCATCGGCGGCGTCGCCCTGGCCGCGGCCGCGCAGGAACAGACGGGACACGGTGGCCGCCAGCTGCTCGCGGTCGCGCGACTCGGCGCTGCGCAGTTCAGCCATGGTGCCGTGCAGCAGCTTCTGCGTAAGCCCGCGGGAGAGCGCTTCAAGCACCGCGTCGACATCGGCGCCGCGTGCCAGCAGCTTGCGCGCGCGCTGGATCTCGGCCTGGCGCCAGTCATCGGTCTGCTGGTGCAGCGCCTGGATCAGCGGCACGGCGGCCCGCTGATCCAGCCAGTGCTCGAAGCTGAGCACACCGGCATCGATGATGGCTTCGGCCTGCTGCACGGCGGCGCGGCGCTTCTCGCCGGCGGACTGCACCAGCGCGGAGAGGTCGTCCACCGTGTAGAGGTAGACATCCGACAGGTCCTGCACCTCGGGCTCGATGTCGCGTGGCACGGCGAGGTCGACCATGAACATCGGACGCCGGCGGCGCGCCTTCAGCGCACGTTCCACGGCGCCCAGGCCGATGATGGGCAACGAGCTGGCGGTGCAGGAGACCACGGCGTCGAACTCGTGCAGGCGGTCGGGCAGGTCCGACAGGCGCAAGGCCTGGGCGCCGAAGCGGCCGGCCAGCTTCTCGCCGCGCTCCAGCGTGCGGTTGGCCACCGCCATCGCCTTGGGCTGGCGGGCCGCGAAGTGCGTGGCCACCAGCTCGATCATCTCGCCAGCGCCGACGAAGAGCACCCGGATGTCGCGCAGGTCCTCGAACAGCTGCGCCGCCAGGCGCACCGAGGCGGCCGCCATGCTGATGGAATGTGCCCCGATCTCGGTGGACGTGCGCACCTCCTTGGCCACCGAGAAGCTGCGCTGGAACAGCTGGTGCAGTGTGGAGCCCAGGGTCCCGGCCTCGTCGGCCTGGCGCACGGCTTCCTTCATCTGGCCGAGGATCTGTGGTTCGCCCAGCACCATGGAGTCCAGGCCGGCAGCCACCCGGAAGGCGTGGCGTGCCGCTTCGCGGTCCTCGCGCACATAGGTGTAGCCCTGCAGCACGCTGCCTTGCACGCCGCCCTGTTCAGCCAGCCAGTCGAGCGCCGGGCGCGCGATCTCGCGCGCCACGCGCGGGTCGGCCGCCACATACAGTTCGGTGCGGTTGCAGGTGGAGACCAGCGCCGCTTCGGGCGCGACCCGCTGCAGCCGCTCCCGGAATCCGCGCAGGGCCAGCGGCAGCTGGTCGGGCGCGAACGCAAACCGGCCGCGCAGGTCCAGGGGCGCGGTGGTGTGGTTGAGACCGAGGGCGACGACGCTCACCCCGCGATTGTAGGATCCGGCCCCTAAGGACGCCCAGCCTTCGGCTTGATCGGCGTCAAGCCGAGAACTCCCGATGGGCCCGATTGACGCCGTCTGGCACCTGCTGAACCTGTTCCTGCCCGCGGCCGGCCTGGGCGCGCTCGCCGCTGCCGGTACCAAGCTGCTGTGGCGCCAGGACACGCGGGGCCTGGCCTGGTGGCGGCTGGCGCTGCCCACCGCTGCCGCCGCCGCCGTGGTGACGGTGGCCGGCCTGCTGGTCTACGGGCAGGACGGCCGCATGGCCACCTACGGCGCCATGGTGCTGGCCGCCGCGCTCACGCTGTGGTGGCGGGTGTTCCTGCGCCGGCGTTGACGTCGGCCGTGGCCACGCGGCCACGCAGCGAATGGGGCAGTGCCTCGGTGATGTGCACGTCCAGCATCTGGCCGACGAGGCGGTCGCGCAGCGGGCCGCCATCGAAGTTGACGATGCGGTTGCACTCGGTGCGCCCCATCAGCTCGCGCGGGTCCTTGCGTGAAGGCCCTTCGACGAGGATGCGCTGCACCGTGCCCACGCGTGACGCCGAGATGCGGCGGACGTTGGCCTCGATGGTGGCCTGCAGGTGCTGCAGGCGCCTGAGCTTCACGTCCTTGGGCGTGTCGTCGGCCAGGTTGGCCGCCGGCGTGCCCGGCCGCGCGCTGAAGATGAAGCTGAAGCTGGCGTCGAAGCCGGTGTCCTCGATCAGCTTCATCATGCGGCCGAAGTCGTCCTCGGTCTCGCCGGGAAAACCGACGATGAAATCCGACGACAGGCTGATGTCGGGCCGCACGGCGCGCAGCTTGCGGATCGTGGACTTGTACTCCATGGCCGTGTAGCCACGCTTCATCGCCATCAGGATGCGGTCCGACCCATGCTGCACCGGCAGGTGCAGGTGGTCCACCAGCTTGGGGATGCGCGCGTAGGCCTCGATCAGGCGGCCCGTGAATTCATTGGGGTGGCTGGTGGTGTAGCGGATGCGCTCGATGCCGGGGATCTCGGCCACGTAGTCCAGCAGCAGCGCGAAGTCGGCGATCTCGCCGCTGCTGCCCATGGCGCCGCGGTAGGCATTGACGTTCTGACCCAGCAGCGTCACTTCCTTGACGCCCTGGTCGGCCAGGCCGGCCACCTCGGTGAGCACGTCGTCGAACGGCCGGCTGACCTCCTCGCCACGGGTGTACGGCACGACGCAGTAGCTGCAGTACTTGCTGCAGCCTTCCATGATCGACACGAAGGCCGAGGCACCCTCCACCCGCGCCGGCGGCAGGTGATCGAACTTCTCGATCTCCGGGAAGCTGATGTCCACCTGCGGCCGCTGTTCGGCCTGCCGCTGGGCGATCATCTGCGGCAGGCGGTGCAGCGTCTGCGGGCCGAAGACGATGTCCACGAACGGCGCACGCTGCACGATGGCGTCGCCTTCCTGGCTGGCCACGCAGCCGCCGACGCCGATGAGCACACCTTTCTTCTTCAGGTGTTTCACGCGGCCGAGGTCGCTGAACACCTTCTCCTGCGCCTTCTCGCGCACGGAGCAGGTGTTGAACAGGATCAGGTCGGCCTGTTCTGGGTCCGTCGTCGCTTCGTAGCCTTCGGCGGCGCGCAGGACGTCGGCCATCTTGTCCGAGTCGTACTCGTTCATCTGGCAGCCGAAGGTGCGGATGTAGACCTTCTTCATGGCTTGCTCCAGGCCTGTGCGGCGGGATTGAAACGCCAGGCCGCCGCCTCAGCCGGCGTGCGCGGCCACGGTTGGCGGGCTCGTTCAGCATCACTGAGCAGCCAGACGTCCATCAGCAGGCCGTAGGGGTCCACGGTGTAGTGCACGGTGTAGCTCTGGCCGACCAGCCCGCCGGAGAGCCTGAGCAGGTTGTCGGCACCGCGGATGCGAGCGCCAGGGGCCAATCGCGCCGCCTGGCCGTTGAGCACCACCTGCGGGGGTTGCTCGAAGCGCAGGTCGCCGCGCAAGGCTGTGGCTGGGAACGGGCGCTGCAGTTGTGCAGCGGCAGGCGGGGTCGCCAACGCGCCAACGGTGAACGCCAGCGCAAGGGTGACGGAAGCACAGCGGGTCATGGTGTGGATCCAGGGGCTGTGAAACAAAAAGCCCGAGGATCTGCGTGTGCAGCCTCGGGCCGGTATGTTGGTGGCGCTTCAGGGATTCGAACCCCGGACCTGCGGATTATGATTCCGTCGCTCTAACCGGCTGAGCTAAAGCGCCTGAACTCCGCATTATAGGGGTTCTCTGCCCGGCGCGAAGCGCCTCCTCAAACTTTCCACGCATGTTCAGCTTTTTCCGCAAGAAGGTGCCGGCCGCCACGGCCCCGAACCCCAGTGCAGCGCCGCTGGAGCCGTCGCCCCCGGCGGCGTCGACCCCATTGACCGTCGCCGCGCCGACCACATCGACGCCGGTGGCTGCATCTCCTGCGGCACTTCCGGAGACGGTGCCTGCACCGCCACCCGCGGCGGCGTCGGCGCGGGTCGAGCCTGTTGCGTCAACCGCACGTCCAGGCTGGTTCAGCCGCCTGAAGCAGGGCCTGTCGCGCACGGGTACGGGCATCGCCCAGGTCTTCACCGGCACCCGCATCGACGATGCGCTGTACGAGGAGCTCGAGGCCGCCTTGCTGATGGCCGACACCGGCGTGAAAGCGTCCGCGGCCTTGCTGGACGACCTGAAGCGCCGCGTCAAGGCCGCCAAGGCCACCGACCCGGCGCAGGTGAAGGCCCTGTTGGCCGATGTGGTGGCCGACTGGTTGACACCTTTGCAGCGCCCCTTCGAGATCGGCGCCACGACGCCGACCGTGATCATGGTGGCCGGCGTCAATGGTGCGGGCAAGACGACGACGATCGGCAAGCTCACGCGTCACCTCGCCGAGGCCGATTGCAAGGTGCTGCTCGCGGCCGCCGACACCTTCCGTGCCGCGGCCCGGGAGCAGCTCGGTGTCTGGGCCGACCGCAACCAGGTGGAAATCGTGGCGCAGGAAGGTGGCGACCCGGCCGCCGTGAGC
Source organism: Burkholderiaceae bacterium (assembly GCA_024235915.1). Taxonomy (GTDB): domain Bacteria; phylum Pseudomonadota; class Gammaproteobacteria; order Burkholderiales; family Burkholderiaceae_C; genus Rubrivivax. The sequence continues at coordinate 185,908 of JACKLO010000013.1, forward strand.
TTCGATGCGGTCAACGCAGGCCGTGCCCGGGGTTGCGATGTGGTGATCGCCGACACCGCGGGCCGCCTGCCCACGCAGCTGCACCTGATGGATGAGCTGAAGAAGATCCGGCGCGTGATCGGCAAGGCCATGGAAGATGCGCCGCACGAGGTGCTGCTGGTGGTGGACGGCAACACCGGGCAGAACGCGCTGGCCCAGGTGCAGGCCTTCGACGCCGCCCTGCAGCTGACTGGCCTGGTGGTCACCAAGCTCGACGGCACGGCCAAGGGTGGTGTGCTGGCGTCGATCGCGGCCTGGCAAAAGGAAGTCGGGCGGGCGGTGCCGGTCTACTTCATCGGCGTGGGCGAACAGCTGGAGGACCTGCAGCCCTTCAACGCACGGGAGTTCGCGCAGGCCTTGCTGGGCTGAGCCCGGGCGCAGTGTTCGTTCGTCGCGCCCGCTTCTTTCGTGTCGGCAGTGCTGGGCCCGCTATTTGACGGTCTCAAGCTCGTCGAAGAACGCCGAAGCCACCGGCTCCATGCCGGCGCCGTAGTCGAGCTGATCCCCGGCCGCGAGCACGTCATCGATCTCGGCCGTCTCAGCCACCGGGATCAGCGGCATCGGCCGCGACGCGGTGCCCACCGGCCGCGGCGCGTTGTCCACCAGGGCAGCGCCGATGACGCTGCGCACCTCGCTGGCCGACGGGAGGTCTCCTTCGCGCCAGACATGCACACGGATGCCCGCGGCCTTCAACACACGGGCCATGCGGTCGTGCCGCTTGCGACTGCGCGGCGATTCTTCGGCCGACCGGATGTCGACCACTGCGAGCACACGCGAACCGACATCGCAGATGACCAGGTCTGCGCTGAGCTGGCCGACGCGCTGCAGCCAGTCGTTGTAGGAATGGCGCATCGGCACGCGAACAAAGCGCGACAGCGGCACCTGGGCCAGCACCATGAAGCCCGGGAGGGCACGCTTGAGCAGGTCGAAGGCCTGGCGTTCGGACACGCTGAGGATTCGGGCGGCTTCAGGGGGCCACGCGGCCACGGTGTCCAGCGCGTCCTGGCGCGCCGTGCGGCCACCGCCGGGACGCTGTTGCCGGCGGCGCAGCGCCATCAGGCTCAGCATCAGCAGGCCGGCAGCGACCAAGGCTGCGGCAAAGAGAGGGTCTAGGAGTTCCATGCGTCGGCGGTCTGGCGGGTGTGATGGAAATTACGGCCGCGCAGCCGCCAACTCCAGCCCCACCGAGGGAAAAGCCGTTTCCAATCGAAACAGGCGGGCCAACCACCTGATGCCGGTTGTGCGTTTTCGCACGATGGCGCCACCACGCCCGCCGATGCGCCGGGCCATGGGCCCGGAAGGCACCTGACTCAGCGCGGCATGCCGGGCATCCCGCCCATGCGCTTCATCATCTTCATCAGGCCACCGCCCTTCATCTTCTTCATCATGCCCTGCATCTGCTCGAACTGGTTGAGCAGGCGGTTGACCTCCTGCACCTGCACGCCGGCCCCGGCGGCAATGCGGCGTTTGCGGCTGGCCTTGATGAGTTCGGGCTTGCGGCGCTCCAACGGCGTCATGGCGCAGATGATGCCTTCCATGCGGCGCACGTCGCGTTCGGCACGGTCCATGTCGGCCCCCTGTGCGCGCTGGGCGATCTGGTTGGGCAGCTTGTCGAGCAGGCCCGACAGCCCGCCCATCTTCTTCATCTGCGAGATCTGGTCGCGGAAGTCGTCGAGGTCGAAGCCACCGCTCTTGACCTTCTCGGCCAGGCGTTGCGCGGAGGCGAGGTCGACGCCCTTCTGCACCTCCTCGACCAGCGCCACGATGTCGCCCATGCCCAGCACGCGGCCGGCATGGCGTTCGGCGTCGAAGACCTCCAGCCCGTCGATCTTCTCGGAGACACCCGCGAACTTGATCGGCGCACCGGTGATCTGCCGCACCGACAGGGCCGCACCGCCGCGGGCATCACCATCGAGCTTGGTCAGCACGATGCCTGTCAGCGGCAACGCCTCCTTGAAGGCCTTGGCGGTATTGACCGCGTCCTGGCCCTGCATGGCATCGACCACCAGCAGCGTCTCCACCGGATGCACGGCGGCGTGCAGGGCGCGGATTTCCGCCATCAGTGCCTCGTCGATGGCCAGGCGACCGGCGGTGTCCACCAGCAGCACGTCGAAGTGATGCCGCCTTGCGTGGTCCAGCGCCGCCAGGGCGATGTCCTGCGGCTTCTGTTCCGGTGTCGACGCAAACCATTCCGCACCGGCCTGGCCCGTCACCGTCTTGAGCTGCTGGATGGCGGCGGGACGGTAGACGTCGGCCGAGACCGTGAGCACCTTCTTCTTGCGCTTCTCGATCAGCAGCTTGGCCAGCTTGGCCGTGGTCGTGGTCTTGCCCGCACCCTGCAGGCCGGCCATCAGGATCACCGCCGGAGGTTGCGTGGCCAGGTCGATGTCGGCCACGCCGGCGCCCATCGTGGCCGCGAGTTCCTTGTGCACGATGCCCACCAGGGCCTGGCCCGGGTTCAGCGACCCGGCGACTTCCTGGCCCAGCGCCTTGTCCTTGACGCGCTGGATGAAGTCGCGCACCACGGGCAGCGCCACGTCGGCCTCGAGCAGTGCCATGCGCACTTCGCGCAGCATGTCCTGCACGTTGTTCTCGGTGATGCGGGCCTGCCCGCGCATGGTCTTGACCAGGCGCGACAAACGGTCGGTGAGGGTGGAGGCCATGCGCTGCAGGCCCGTTCAGCGGGGCCTGGATCGGTACACTTCAACGCATGATTCTATCGACCGGGCCCGCCGCCTGGGCCGGCCCTGCCCCGCTGACAGTGGCCGCCGTGGCCCTGTTCGCGTACATGGCAGTGGCGCTGCCGCCAGCCGGCCGCTCGGCGGGATGGTCAGCCCCCGTCCTGATGTTGGGCTGGGGCCTGCATCTGGTCCTGCTGCTGCTAGACATCGGTGGTTGGGGGCAGCACACACCCGGGACCCGGCTGGGCTTTGCGCCGGTGCTGTCGATCACGGTCTGGCTGGTGATCGCGGTGCACGGCGTCGAAAGCCGCCTGGTGCCGCTGCCTGGTGTGCGTCGCATGCTGGCGGCCGCAGGTGCGGGCGCGGTGGCGTTGGCCTGGCTGTTCCCGGGCGAGTCGCGCGTGATGGCCTCAGCATGGGCGCCCCTGCACTTTGTGCTGGGGGTGGCCTCCTACGGTCTCTTTGGCGCGGCGGTGCTGCATGCGCTGCTGCTGGACAGCGCCGAGCGCCGCCTCCGATTGCGCCGCGCCGAAGCCGGCGCGCCGGGCATGCCCCTGCTGCAGCTCGAACGGCTGACCTTCCGCTTCGTCGAGGCCGGCTTCGTGGTGCTGTCGGCCACGCTGATGCTGGGGGTGATGACCAGCGTGCGCTGGTCCTGGGACCACAAGACCGTGTTTTCGCTGCTCGGCTGGGCCGTGTTCGCCGCTCTGCTGGCGGGCCGCCGGTTGCGTGGCTGGCGCGGCCGCAAGGCCACCCGATGGCTGTATGCCGGCGCCGGGCTGCTGCTGCTGGCCTATGTGGGTTCGCGCTTCGTGATTGAAGTGCTGCTGGCGCGCACGGCATGAAGTACCTGCTCGTCCTGGCCGTGGTGGTGGGTGTGTTGTGGCTGATGTGGCGCCCACGCGCTCGGCCACCCTCGCCATCAGATCGTGCCGCGCGCGGCACAGGCCGGCCCGCAGAGATGATCGCCTGCGCGCACTGCGACCTTCGCCTGCCCCGCAACGAGGCCTTGTTCGACCCGAAGGGCCAGGCCTACTGTTGCGCCGAACACCGGCGTTCCGGTGCGCGCTGACGTCGGCGGCCACGTCGCATGAACGATCCGGCGTTCGAACGCCGCCTGGGCGACCGGCGCCGGACCGACCGCCGGCAGACCGAACGTCGCCAGCCAGCATTCCAGTCGCCGCCGACGCACCCGGCGCCAGGTCTGCGCGACGCTGGCCCGGAGACTCAGGCCGCCGATTCCAGGTTTGCGGCCTACGAAGGCACCGGTTCGGCTGGTCAGGGCATGGCCTTGCTGCGGGTCGCGCGGACCTACGCCGCTGCACGTGCCCTGCTGGGCGTGGCACTGGTGCTGGCGCAGGCCGCGGCCTCGATGGCGGGCCAGGGCAGCCGGGCGGCCGTCACGACGCTTTGTGTGGCCTACGCCGTGCAGGCACTCGTGCTATGGCTGCTGCCGCGCTTCCGTGGCGTCGCGGAGTCGATGGCGCGCGCATCGCGCGTGGGGGAGCGTCGATCGTGGCAATGGCTGACGACCATCGGCGTGGACATCGTCACCTTCATCGCCCTGCACCTGCTCGACCAGGTCTCCAGCTTCAATTTCGCGGCGCTGCTCGTGTTGCCTGTGTTGATGGCTGGGGTCCTGCTGCCCCGCGTCGGCGCCTTGGGCGCCGCGGCGGCCAGCGCACTGCTGCTGCTGGTGGGCGCCTGGGATGCCCCCACCAGCGTTGACGCTGCCACGGTGGCGCTGACGCGGGCCGGCCTGGCTGGCATCGGTCTGTTCGCCATCGCCGTGCTGGCCGGCGAACTGGCGGCGCGTCTGGTGCGCGAGGAGGCCGCAGCGCGCGAGAGCCTCGACCTCGCGCGTCGGCAGGCCCAGCTCAACCGGCTGGTGATCCAGGAACTCAGCGATGGCGTGCTGGTGATCGACGCCGGGCTGCGGGTGCGAGCCGCCAACCCGGCGGGACGGGCGCTGCTGGCGCCACGGGGCACGGGCCCGGCCGCGCCGTTCAGCCTCACGGACCGCACGTGTTGGCAGGCCTTGGCCGATGCAGCCCGCCAGGCCATGGCCGACGGCCGCTGGCCATCCGTGGGACGGGACATCGAACTGGGCTTCGAGGATGGACAGATCCGGCGTCTGCGGCTGCGCGTGCGGTTCACGCCGGCCGGTGCGGGCGATGACGCCGACGACGCCTACTGCGTGCTGCTGCTCGAGGACCTGCGCACGGCACAAGCCCGGCTGCAGCAGGCCAAGCTGGCAGCGATGGGACGGGTCTCGGCCGGCATCGCCCATGAGATCCGCAACCCGCTGGCCGCCATCTCACAGGCCAACGCGCTGCTGCTGGAGGACGACCTGCGGGACGACCAGTTGCGGCTGGCCCGCATGGTGGCCGACAACGTCCGCCGCTTGCAGCGCATCGTCGACGACGTGATGGAACTCGCACCCGCCGCCGGTCACGATGTGAGCCCCATCGATGCGCGCAGCGTGCTGGCTGCTGCCACCGTGGACTGGGCGCAGACCACGGGCATCGAACTCGGGCCCGCCAGCCGGCTGCACACCGACCTGCCGGTGGAGCCCGTCGGCGTGCTGTTCGATGCGGACCACCTGCGGCGCGTGCTCGTGAACCTGCTGGACAATGCCTGGCGGCACGCCAGCCCGGCACCCGGGGCGCTGCTGCTGCGATTGAGCGTTCGCGATGGCCATGCCGCGCAATTGCAGGTGCTCAGCGACGGGGAGCCGATCGCACCAGAGGTCGAACGTCATCTGTTCGAGCCCTTCTTCTCGACCCGCAGCCGCGGCTCAGGCCTGGGTCTGTATATTTGTCGGGAGTTGTGCGAGCGCTACGGCGCCGGCATCGAATACCAGGCTCGGCCGGCGAGTGACCCGCGGCGCAACGAGTTCGTCGTCACGATGCGCAGGGCGCCGCTGACGACGCCCGATGCCCTGCTGCCCCTGAACTGATGCCCCCCTCCGCGCCAGCCCCCCATCTCCTGGTCGTCGACGACGAACCAGACCTGCGCACCCTCTACGAGCTGACGTTGATCCGAGAGGGCTACCGCGTCGACAGCGCCGGTTCGGTGCAGGAGGCCTGGCAGGCGCTGGAGGAAGCGCGCTACGACCTGCTGATCACCGACATGCGTCTGCCGGACGGCACCGGGCTGGAACTTCTGGCCCGGCTGGAGGCCGCGCAGCGCAGCGAGAAGGCCGTGGTGATCACGGCCTATGGCTCGCCGGAGAACGCCGTCGAGGCGCTGAAGTCCGGCGCCTACGACTACCTGACCAAACCGGTGGACCTGCGGCAGTTCCGTGCCGTCGTGGCCTCGGCGCTCGGCCGTGCGCCGGCCGCTGCAGAGCCGGCCAAGGTGCCGGCGCAGACGCGACGCACGGCAGCAGCGGAAGGCGGTGCCCTGGGCCGACTCGCCGGCGGTTCCGAGGCCATGGCCGCGGTGCGCACGATGGTGGGCAAGGTGGCCCGCAGCATGGCGCCAGTCCTGGTGCACGGCGAGTCCGGCACCGGCAAGGAACTGGTGGCCCGGGCCGTGCATGAACTGTCCCCACGGCACGCCGGGCCCTTTGTGGCGGTGAACTGCGGCGCCATCCCGGAACAGTTGCTCGAGGCCGAGTTCTTCGGCCATCGCAAGGGCGCCTTCACCGGCGCCCAGGAAGACCGCCAGGGCTTCTTCCAGGCGGCCCATGGCGGCACGCTGTTCCTCGACGAGATTGGCGACCTGCCCTTGCCCATGCAAAGCAAGCTGCTGCGGGCCATCCAGGAGCGTGCGGTGCGGCCGATCGGCGCTGTCAGTGAGGTGCCGGTCGACGCGCGACTCGTCAGCGCGTCGCACAAGGACCTGGCGCGGGAGGTGCGCGAGGGCCGTTTTCGCCAGGACCTGTTCTATCGTCTCAACGTGATCCGCATCGACGTCCCGCCGCTGCGGGAACGGTTGGAGGACCTGCCCGAGATCTGCCGAAGCCTGCTGGAGCGCATAGCGCGCGATGCCGGTGTGGCGCCGGTGCCACGCATCGAGGCCGGGGCCCTGGCCCGTCTGGCCGAGCATGGCTTCCCGGGCAACGTGCGGGAACTGGAGAACCTGCTCCACCGTGCGCTGGCACTTTCCGGGCACGACAGCATTGGCGCGCAGGACATCGGGTTGCCGGCGGGGGACGAACTCGACACGACCGCATCGATGCCGCTGGATTCATTGCCTGCGTCGTCGCCCGCGCCTGAGCCCGCCGTGGCGTTGCCGTCGGACCTGCAGATGCATCTGGACGTCGTGGAGCGGGACATCCTGCTCAAAGCCCTGGACCGGCACCGCTACAACCGGACGGCCGCCGGTGCGAGCCTGGGCCTGTCTCTGCGGCAGATGCGCTACCGGATGGCGCGCCTGGGCATCGATGGCGACAGCGGCGACTGACCACCGGCACTGGTGTGGCGGCTGGTGGCGGTTCGCGCGCCGCATCCGGTCACCTCACCACAATCCGCGCCCCGTCGGTACCACGGTGAGCCTGGTGGTGCTGCATTCGATCAGCCTGCCCGCCGGAGAGTTCGGCGGTCCTTGGGTCACCGACCTGTTCCTTGGCCGCCTGGACACGAACGCGCATGAAAGCTTTGCGGCGTTGCGCGGTCTGCGGGTGTCGGCCCACTTCGTGATCCGGCGCGATGGCAGCGTGCTGCAGTTCGTCGACACCACACGAAGGGCCTGGCACGCCGGCGTGTCCCAGTGGCGGGGACGCGCCAACTGCAACGACGACTCGGTCGGGATCGAACTCGAGGGACTCGAAGGTGAGCGTTTCGAAGCCCCGCAATACGCGGTGCTGGCGAGACTGCTGCGTTCGTTGGCTCGCCGCCACCCCATCCGCGAGGTGGTTGGACACGAGCACGTGGCGCCGGGGCGAAAGCACGACCCCGGCGCTGGTTTCGACTGGCAGCGTCTGCGGCGACTGCTGCGCACGCAGCGGCTCTGGCTGCACGGAGAGCCCGACCGATCATGGGGTCTCAAGGCCCAGGTGATGCGCCACAGCGGCCCGGTCGACCATCCGGGAAAGCACGGCAGGACACACTACCGCTAGTGGCTTGTGACCCGACCGCACCCCAGATATAGTGTCTGCTCGTGATAAGCTCATGAGCACGCAGCCGCTCCCTGACCCTAGCACGCACAGCCTCTGGCGGGTGCTTCGGTGGCCGCGCCAACCTTCCTGCGGCAGCGCCTTGCGCCGCTGCCTGACCTCCTGAAAACCCTGGCCGCCGGCTCAGCTCCACCGCCCGGCGGCACCGCCATTGCCACGATGCAGACCGAATCGATCGCCCAGCCGACCCCAGAGGAAACCATGCCGCAGACCGCCGTCGCCCCGCAGAGCAGCACCACCGCACCGAACGCGCCCCGCGGCGTCAATGCTTCGCCTCTGTCGGCCTACGCCGGTTACCAGATCATCCGCCGCAACGGCGCCGTGGTCTCGTTCGAGCCGAACAAGATCGCCGTGGCGCTGATGAAGGCCTTCCTGGCCGTACACGGCACACAGGGCGCCGCCTCGGCCAGCGTGCGTGAGACCGTCGACGGTCTCACCGAAGGTGTGGTTCGCGCGCTGCTGCGGTCGCGTCCGGGTGGGGGCACTTTCCACATCGAGGATGTGCAGGACCAGGTCGAGCTGGGCCTGATGCGCAGTGGTCACCACGAGGTAGCGCGTGCCTACGTGCTGTACCGCGAGCGTCGCGCCCAGGAGCGGGCACGCCAGCAGCCGGCGGTTGCGGAGCAACGCACGCCCGAACTGTTCGTGACCGACAACGGACAGCGCATCGCGCTGGACCAGGTGGCCCTGAAGACTCTGATCGAGTCCGCCTGCGCCGGGCTGGGCGACGAGGTGAGCGCCGAGCCCATCCTCAACGAGACTCGCCGCAACCTCTATGACGGCGTGCCGATCGACGAGGTCTACAAGGCCGCCATCCTGGCCGCGCGCACGCTGATCGAGAAGGATCCGGCGTACACGCGGGCGACGGCTCGGCTGTTGCTGCATACCATCCGACGGGAGATCCTTGGCGAGGAGATCACGCAGGCGCAGATGCAGGAGCAGTATGCGTCCTACTTCCCCTCATTCATCAAGACCGGCGTGAAGGCCGAACTGCTCGACGAGAAGCTGATGCAGTTCGACCTCGCCAGGCTCGGCGCCGCACTGAAGGCGGAGCGTGACCTGCAGTTCGACTACCTCGGGCTGCAGACGCTGTACGACCGCTACTTCCTCCATGTGGACGAGCATCGCATCGAGATGCCGCAGGCCTTCTTCATGCGGGTGGCGATGGGCTTGGCGCTGAACGAGATCGACCGTGAGGCGCGGGCCATCGAGTTCTACGATGTGCTGTCGAGCTTCGACTTCATGAGCAGCACCCCCACACTGTTCAACAGCGGCACCCGGCGCTCGCAGCTGTCGAGCTGCTATCTGACCACCGTGGCCGATGACCTGGACGGCATCTACGAGGCGCTGAAGGAGAACGCACTGCTGTCGAAATTCGCTGGCGGGCTGGGCAACGACTGGACGCGGGTGCGGGCGCTGGGCAGCTACATCAAGGGCACCAATGGCAAGAGCCAGGGCGTGGTGCCGTTCCTGAAGGTGGTCAACGACACGGCCGTGGCGGTCAACCAGGGCGGCAAGCGCAAGGGCGCCGTCTGTGCCTACCTGGAGACCTGGCACCTCGACATCGAGGAGTTCCTGGAACTGCGCAAGAACACCGGGGACGACCGCCGCCGCACGCACGACATGAACACGGCCAACTGGATCCCGGACCTGTTCATGAAGCGTGTGATCGAGGGCGGCGAATGGACCTTGTTCAGCCCCAGCACCTGCCCGGACCTGCACGACCTTTTCGGCGCCGAATTCGAAGCCGCATACACCGCCTACGAGGCGCGCGTCGACCGAGGGGAGATCAAGCTCTACAAGCGCATGCCGGCCAAGGACCTGTGGCGCAAGATGCTGACGATGCTGTTCGAGACCGGCCACCCCTGGATCACCTTCAAGGATGCCTGCAATGTGCGCAGCCCGCAGCAGCACGTGGGTGTCGTGCATTCGTCGAACCTGTGCACTGAGATCACGTTGAACACCTCGGACAGCGAGATCGCGGTCTGCAACCTGGGCAGCGTCAACCTGGCGCAGCACCTGAAGGACGGCGCGATCGACCAGGACAAGCTCAAGCGCACGGTGTCGACCGCCATGCGCATGCTCGACAACGTCATCGACATCAACTACTACGCGGTCAAGAAGGCGCGTGACAGCAACCTGCGCCATCGACCCGTGGGTCTGGGCCTGATGGGCTTCCAGGACGCGCTCTACCAACTTCGCCTGCCCTACGCGAGCGCTGCAGCGGTCGAATTCGCTGATCGCTCCATGGAGGCCATCTGCTACCACGCCTACTGGGCCAGCACCGAACTTGCGGCAGAGCGGGGACGCTACAGCAGCTACCGTGGCAGCCTGTGGGATCGAGGCGTGCTGCCGCAGGACTCGCTGGATCTGCTGGCACAGCAGCGCGGCGGTTATGTGGAGGTGGACCGCAGCAGCACGATGGACTGGCCGGCCTTGCGGGCCCGCATCGGCGAGCACGGCATGCGCAATTCGAACTGCGTGGCAATTGCGCCCACAGCGACGATCTCCAACATCATCGGTGTGGACGCGTCGATCGAGCCCTGCTTCGGCAACCTGTCGGTGAAGAGCAACCTGTCGGGTGAGTTCACCGTGATCAACGAGTATCTCGTGCGCGACCTGAAGCGCCTCGGCCTGTGGGACGAGGTGATGGTCATGGACCTGAAGCACTTCGAAGGGTCCTTGCACGCCATCGACCGTGTACCCGAGGACTTGAAACAGTTGTACGCGACTGCGTTCGAGGTCGAGTCGGTCTGGCTGGTGGAGGCGGCCGCCCGGCGTCAGAAGTGGATCGACCAGGCGCAAAGCCTGAACATCTACATGGCTGGCGCGTCCGGTAAAAAGCTCGATGAAACCTACAAGCTGGCGTGGCAGCGCGGATTGAAAACGACGTACTACCTGCGCACGACAAGCGCCACCGCCGCGGAGAAGTCCACGATCTCGCGAGGACAACTCAATGCGGTGCCGCAGGCAGCTGCCACACCGGTTGCCGAAGCGGCGCCAGAGGCCCCCGGCAGCGACGTCAAGTTCTGCGCCATCGACAACCCGGACTGCGAAGCGTGCCAATGAGCAGGCGCGGCGGCCTCCATGCGATGCGGGCGAGCAACGGCTCCACCTGTCATGGGGCCATCGCGACTTGGATCCGCACGCTGATCAACTGATAATTCGACTCACAGGAATCTCCTCATGCTGGTCTGGGAAGAAGACAAGCGGCAAGCCACGGCGTCCGCCACCTTCGCTGCAGGTGCAGTGCCCGTTCGACAGGGGCTGGAGCAGGCGTCGGCACCCTTGGCTCAATTGCCGGAAGCGTCGCGTCGCGTCAACGTGGCGGACAAGCGCATCATCAACGGACGGACCGACGTCAACCAGTTGGTGCCGTTCAAGTACAAGTGGGCCTGGGAGAAGTACCTCGCCACCTGCGCCAATCACTGGATGCCGCAGGAAGTGAACATGAGCCGCGACATCGCGCTCTGGAAGGATCCCAATGGCCTGACGGAGGACGAGCGGCGCATCATCAAGCGCAACCTCGGCTTCTTCGTCACTGCGGATTCACTCGCGGCCAACAACATCACGCTGGGGACCTACCGCCATATCACTGCGCCGGAATGTCGTCAGTTCCTGTTGAGGCAGGCTTTCGAAGAAGCGATCCACACCCACGCCTACCAGTACATCGTCGAGAGTCTCGGCCTGGATGAAAGCGAGATCTTCAACGCCTACCATGAGGTGAAGTCGATCCGCGACAAGGACGAGTTCCTGATTCCGTTCATTGATGCGATCATGGATCCGCACTTCCGCACGGGAACGGACCAGGCCGATCAGACGCTGCTGAAAAGCCTGATCGTGTTCGCCTGTCTGATGGAAGGCTTGTTCTTCTACGTCGGCTTCACGCAGATTCTGGCCTTGGGGCGTCAGAACAAGATGACAGGGGCGGCGGAGCAGTACCAGTACATCCTTCGTGACGAGTCGATGCATTGCAATTTCGGCATCGACCTGATCAATGCGATCAAGCTGGAGAACCCGCATCTCTGGACACCCGCGTTCCGCGACGAGATCAAGGCACTGTTCCTCAAGGCCGTGGACCTGGAATACCGCTACGCCGAGGACACGATGCCACGTGGCGTGCTGGGTCTCAACGCCTCCATGTTCAAGGGCTATCTGCGCTACATCGCCAATCGGCGGGCCACGCAGATCGGTTTGGATACGTTGTTCCCGAGCGAGGAGAACCCCTTCCCCTGGATGAGCGAGATGATTGATCTGAAGAAGGAGCGCAACTTCTTCGAGACCCGCGTCATCGACTACCAGACAGGTGGTGCTTTGTCGTGGGATTGAATGCCTGGCCCGCGCTGGCCGGCTGATCTGTGAACGCGTCGGAGAACACGCGACACAGGTCTGCACGAGGTTCGTCGGTCATCGACGCGTCGATGCCGACGTTCAACCGTGGCGTGTCTTGCGTCACGGCGCTCTTTGCAACTTGATCAAGGAGAAAGAAATGGCAACTGCGAAGAAGGCCGCTCCGGCCAAGAAGGCCGCTCCGGCCAAGAAGGCCGCTCCGGCCAAGAAGGCCGCCCCGGCCAAGAAGGCCGCCCCGGCCAAGAAGGCCGCCCCGGCCAAGAAGGCCGCCCCGGCCAAGAAGGCCGCCCCGGCCAAGAAGGCCGCTCCGGCCAAGAAGGCCGCTCCGGCCAAGAAGGCCGCTCCGGCCAAGAAGGCCGCTCCGGCCAAGAAGGCCGCTCCGGCCAAGAAGGCCGCTCCGGCCAAGAAGGCCGCTCCGGCCAAGAAGGCCGCTCCGGCCAAGAAGGCCGCTCCGGCCAAGAAGGCCGCTCCGGCGAAGAAGGCCACTCCGCCTGCTAGTCGACCGACGACGAAGAAGGCACCAGCGTCGGCTGCTAAGACCACTCTTAGCCCGGCCGCCGCTTGGCCCTTCCCGACCGGCAACAAGCCCTGACGAGCCGTTGAGGCCGCGCTTGGCACTCGGAGTTTGTCTACTCCGAGTGCCAGCGCACTTTCGCTGCCACGCAGGAATCACGCGACCCCGGCAGGTTACGGCGACAGGCACCCCGAATGCAGCGCTTCGCAGGAACGGAGAACCTGGACTCACGAGGCCAGCAGTTGCTCCCTCGACGGGCAGTGATTCTGGGGCCCATGGCATGCGATCTTTGCCGCGCCCAGCCGATTGCCGATCTGCACGCATTTTCCCAGCGGCCAATCACGCTCAAGGCCGAACAACAGCGCCGCTCTGAAGGCGTCGCCGCACCCGGTCGGATCGTTCACCGTCGTCGCTTGAACAGGCGGGCAGACGATGCGGTGCCCGGACAGCCACAACTCCGCGCCTTCCCCGCCCAACGTCACCACAACGCCATCCAAATTGGACTGACGGGACAGTGTTTCAAGGTCGGTCCCCAGTCGTTCGCACAACATCCGACCCTCATAGTCGTTGACCGCCACCCACCTGGCCAATGACACGAAATGCCGGAGCTCATCGGCATTGAACATCGGCAAGCCCTGGCCCGGGTCAAAGATGAAGTCAATATTGGCAGCCTGCATCTGACGCGCATGCGACAGCATCGCCTCGCGACCATCCGGCGCGATGATGCCGATACGCAGGTCAGCACGTCCCTCCGGCACCTTCGTCTCGTGGGCGAATTGCATCGCACCGGGATGAAAGGCCGTGATCTGGTTGTTGTCCTGGTCGGTCACGATCATCGCTTGGGCGGTGAAGGCGCCTGGAATCCGTCTGACGAGAGACTGGTCCACACCCCATGAGGTCAGACGACGCACGTAGTCGTCCCCATCGTCACCCAACGTGGCCATGACCACGGGCTCTCCGCCCAGCAACCTCAGGTTGTAGGCGATGTTTCCCGCGCAACCGCCGAACTCGCGCCGCATCGTCGGGACCAGGAAGGACACATTGAGGATGTGCACCTGTTCAGGCAGGATCTGATCGGCAAATCGACCCGGAAAGTTGGTGATGGTGTCAAAGGCCAGCGAACCACAGATGAGAGCAGCCATGAAGTCTCCAGGAATGAAGGGGGATGAACACCAAACCCGGCGCCATCACGGGTAGAAAAGTTCGACTGTGTAGCCAAGAATGGGCTGGCCACGCACCTGGATGCGAGTGATCAACGGCACACTGGCGCCCGCGTCGATGTGCTGCCCCTCGACACCAAAATCCCCAGGCGTCATGACCCGGCGGACTGCGGGCTGGCCTGACGCGTCGCTGAGCACAAGGTCCATTGCAGGCATCCTCGCCGCCAGTTGCGAACGATTGCGCAGCGATACCGTCAACACGAAGTACGCGGCATTTCGCTGGCGTTGAAGGCTGCTGCTCTCCACCGACAGCCCAACGAGGTGCCGAGGCGCCTGAACCTGGCACGCCAACAAACGACAGGCCTGCGACACGGCAGGACGCAAGGTTGGCCAACGTGCCGCGACCCAATCATGGTGCGAGCTGACCACTTGCAGCGCGAGCGCTGAGAGTCCAGCCAGCGAAAGCAAGGTCAGACCGCCGCGAACCGCGGGATGCCGCCAGCGGGCCTGCCGCGCCGCCCGGTGCACAAATCCCGGGACCTCATCCGACGCTTGCGGAGCCGCTGCAGATTCCGCTGCCGTCTCGTCCACCTCGTCATGCTGTGTCGATGCAAGTGCAGGTGCCGGTTCCGGCCTCGCTGGAGTCGCCTCCACCAAGGGCATGTCGCCCGCCATCTCAGCCGAGGGCTCTGCGTCAGCGGCGTCCGTGATGTCGTTGGCTGGCGAGACTGACCTGGTTACGTCCTGAACCTCAGGCGATGCTCGGTCGGGAATGGCGACGGTTCCGGGCGCCGCCAGACGGGCCAATTCGGCCATGACCCGCGGGCCATGCACGCTGACGGGGGACGCGGATTCGGGCCGTTCCGGCGCCACATCCACCAGGCTCTCGATGGCGTTGAACACCTCGCCACACCGACCGCAGCGCACCCAACCCGACGACACCTTGAGCTGGTCCTGGACGACCCGGAACACCGTGCCGCAGGCCGTGCAGCGGGTCGCCAGGCTCATGCTGGATCCGAATCAGGCCGCTGGCCGGCCATCAACACCCAACCTTCCTGAGCGTCCATGACCGCCAGCGACATCCACGGTGCATAGGCGGCCTGCAACTCGGCGACCTGCCGTTCCAGGATGCCGGCCAGGACCAGATGCCCGCCCGGCGCGACATGCCCGGTCAGCAAGGGTGCCAGCAGTTTCAGCGGCTGCGCCAGAATATTGGCCAGCACCAGCGGGTACAGCCCCTGTGCCAGACCCGGCTCGCCCGCCCGGACCGCAACCCCATTGGCCGCAGCGTTGTCCCGAGTCGCCTGGATGGCCGCGACATCAATGTCGACGGCATCCACCGCATCGGCCCCCAACATCTTCGCGCCGATGGCCAGGATGCCCGAGCCGCAGCCGTAGTCCAGCACACGGGTCCAGGGCTGGGCACGCCCATCCAACCAACGCAGGCACATGCGCGTCGTCGGGTGGGTGCCGGTCCCGAACGCCAAACCCGGATCCAGCCGCATCACATGCTGCGCATCCGCCGGTGGCTCGTGCCAGCTGGGCACGATCCAGAACTGCTCCGCAATCTGGACCGGTGCAAACTGCGACTGCGTCAGCCGCACCCAATCCTGATCCTCCACCGGCGCCAGGGCCAGCACCCGCAGCTCAGATGCCCAGTCCTGAGCCATCAGCAGGGCGGCAGCAGTGTCCGCCTGCGCCTCGGTCTCAAACAGCGCCCGAACGGTTGACCGCGCCCAGCCAGGCTGCGGTGCCGGCATGCCGGGTTCACCGAACAGGGCCTGCTCGTCATCGGTCCCGGCATCGGCGTCCTCCACCGAGACCGACAACGCGTCCAGCTCGTCGGTCAGCGCGTCCGACACCGCTTCGACCAGCGCCTGCGGCAGGCCCAGCACCAGTTCGATCATCGCCGGTGCTGCTGCAACCAGCCTTCCAGGTAATGGATGCTGGTACCCCCCTCGACGAACTTGGCATCCACCATCAGTTCACGGTGCAACGGCACATTGGTCTGGATGCCTTCGATCACCGTCTCCTGCAGTGCTGTGCGCATGCGCGCCAGCGCCTGCTCGCGGGTGTCCCCGTGCACGATGATCTTGCCGATCATCGAGTCGTAGTGCGGTGGCACGAAGTAGTTGGTGTACGCATGTGAATCGACCCGCACGCCCGGCCCGCCTGGCGGGTGCCACATCGTGATGCGCCCGGGCGACGGCACGAAGCGATATGGGTCCTCCGCATTCACCCGGCATTCCAGCGCATGCCCGCGCATGGCGATGTTGCGCTGGGCGAAGGGCAGCTTCTCTCCGGCGGCGATGCGGATCTGCATCTGCACGATGTCGATGCCGGTCACCAGTTCGGTCACCGGGTGCTCCACCTGCACCCGCGTGTTCATCTCGATGAAATAGAACTCGCCGTTCTCGAACAGGAACTCGAAGGTGCCCGCGCCGCGGTAGCCGATCTTCTTGCAGGCAGCGGCACAACGATCGCCGATGCGTTCGATCACGCGCCGGGGAATGCCCGGCGCCGGCGCCTCCTCGATGATCTTCTGGTGCCGCCGCTGCATCGAGCAGTCACGCTCGCCGAGCCAGACCGCGTTGCGGTGCGTGTCCGCCAGCACCTGGATCTCGATGTGGCGCGGGTTCTCCAGGAACTTCTCCATGTAGACCGACGGATTGCCAAAGGCCGCACCGGCCTCCGCCCGCGTCGTTTGCACGGCGTTGAGCAAGGCCGCTTCCGTGTGCACCACGCGCATGCCGCGGCCACCGCCACCGCCGGCGGCCTTGATGATCACCGGGTAGCCGACGCTGCGCGCAATCTTGACGATCTCCTTCGGATCGTCCGGCAGCGCGCCTTCCGAGCCCGGCACGCAGGGCACGCCCGAACGGATCATGGCCTGCTTGGCCGAGACCTTGTCACCCATCACCCGGATCGACTCCGGCGTCGGGCCGATGAAGGCGAAGCCGCTGCGCTCCACGCGCTCGGCGAAGTCGGCGTTCTCCGACAGGAAGCCGTAGCCCGGGTGAATGGCCTCGGCGTCGGTCACCTCCGCCGTGGCGATGATCGCCGGCATGTTGAGGTAGCTCTGCCCCGACGGCGCCGGCCCGATGCACACCGCCTCGTCGGCCAGCTTGACGTACTTGGCCTCGCGGTCCGCCTCCGAGTACACGACAACGGACTGGATGCCCATCTCGCGACAGGCCCGCTGCACACGCAGCGCAATTTCGCCCCGGTTGGCGATCAGGATCTTCTTGAACACCGCGGTCGCTTATTCGACGATGAACAGCGGCTGGCCGAACTCGACCGCCTGACCGTTCTCGCACAGGATCTGGACGATCTTGCCGCTGCAGTCGGCCTCGATCTCGTTCATGATCTTCATCGCTTCGATGATGCAGACCGCCTCGCCTTCCTTGATGCTGCTGCCCACCTCCACGAACGCCTTCGCTCCGGGGCTGGCAGCACGGTAGTAGGTGCCCACCATCGGCGACTTGATCGTCTTGCCGGCCGGCACGGACGGGGCCTCCGCCGGGGACGCTGCAACGGCGGCGGCGGCAGGTGCCGGCGGCGCGGCGACCATGGCCACCGGTGCTGGCACCATCGCCACCCCCGCAGCCCCGCCGCCCTTGACGATGCGGACCTTGCCCTCCGCTTCGGTGATCTCCAACTCGGAAATGTTCGACTCGGACACGAGGTCAACGAGTGTTTTCAGCTTGCGCAGATCCATGAGGTTCCTTGGCGGGCCCCGATCGTCTCGGATGCCCAATCAGTTTGCCGGGGCCTGAGCAGGCCGATGTTCGCCTGCGCCGCTCGAAGAGCCCCCGAAGGTTGCGAAATGTAGTCCAGAACCCTGAACTTGTCGACGCTAACGCGAAGTTGGCGGCAAATTGATGCAGTTCCCAGCACTTAGCGCGTCAGAGCTTTCAACTTCAGCTCGTCGAGCTCACCAATGTGCGTCTGCATCAGCCGCCCATCTGCATCGAACAGCGCCGAAAAAGGCAGGCCACCGCCCTCGTTGCCCAGCTGTCGGGTGAGCTCGATGCCCTGGAATCCCGCCATGCCGATGGCAAACGGCAGCGGCTGGCGTTGAAGGAATTCTCGCACGGGTGCACTGGCATCCGCGGCCAGGCCGACCACCTGCCACCCGTCCGCAGGCTGCGCGCGGTGGAACGCGGCCAACAGCGGCAACTCGCGGATGCACGGCGGGCACCAGGTGGCCCAGAAGTTCAGCAGCAGGGGCCGCCCCAGAAAGGTCACCATCGACAGCTCTCCACCCTCGGGGCGGGCGAACTGCGCCGAATACACGGCATGGGGTGCCACCGCCGGGCGGTTGCGCCAGATCGCCACCCCCAGCCCGAGCGCCCCGGCCCCGCCGGCCGCCAACCCCAAGGCCATGCGTCTGCGTCCGATCATCACAGCTCCTCGGCGTCCAGCAACCGAGACAGCGCCTCGGTGTCGCCACGCCAGCTGCGCCCTCTCGCATCGGGCTTCAAGGCCCCGCGCAGGTCGTCCAGGTCGCGCACCCACAGGTGCAGCATCACGTGTTCGCCCAGTGCTCGGCAGGGCACCCACAGGCTCAGCACATCGCTGGCGTCCGACCCTCGAGCCGTCGGGCCACCGGGCCCGGCCTCGAAGTCCAGGCCCTGGTCCAGCAGCAACAGTTCAGCCGCCTTGGGGTCATCACAGTACAGATCGATCATCACCGCCGAGCGCCGTGTGGCCGTGCCCCGCCAGACCGCGCCCGCCAGATGTGGTCGCAACGGCTGCAGGCGCCGCATCCACACCAGCGCGAGCTGCCGCAGTGCTCGCAGTTCCGCCGGTTGTTCCTCGGCATGGAAGACGGCAATGTGCTCCCGTACGGCGTCTTCCAGCGCCTCGTTGTCCGGCAGGCTGCCGCGATGGCGCAGGGCTCGTGCAGCCTTCTGCTTGGCGCCGGCGTAGTCCAGCCCGTCGTCGACCACGTGCGCCGCAGCCATCGACAGCAAGGTCTCCAGGTCACGCATTCGCACCGGCCTCGGGGCACCCGCCAGGGCGCGGCCGGGCCAAAGCCGACACCTGCCCTGCCCTGATCACGGCCATTGCACATCTCCCATGCGACCGAGGATCACCTCGGTGCGCCCGGCCAGATAGGCCGAATCCGGGCGTTTCTCGAACCGCTTGGGCGCGGGCAGCATGACGGCCAGCCGCGCCGCCTGGCGATCGTTCAGGCGGGCCGCGTCGACTCTGAAGTAACGCTGGGCGGCTGCCTGCGCACCGAACACGCCGGCACCCCACTCCACATGGTTCAGGTAGACCTCCAGGATCCGCGGCTTGTCCAGCCACAGTTCCAGCCACAGGGTGATGGCCGCCTCCTGCGCCTTGCGCAGCACATTGCGCTCGCCCGACAGCAATAGATTTTTGGCCAGTTGCTGGGTGATCGTCGAGCCGCCCACCAGCTTCGGCGGTCGTGCCACCTGACCTGGTCGATCGGCCACGCGGCGTTCGGCGCGGGCCTGCTGCGCCTGGTTGCGTGCCCAGGCGCGTTCGATGGCGTCCCACTCGATGCCGCCGTGGTCAGCGAAACCGGCGTCCTCGCTCGCAATCACCGCGCGCGGCAAGGCCTTGGCGATGCGGTCCGCATCCACCCAATCCTGACGCCACGACCAGGACGCCTCGCCTTGCCACAACCGCCACGCTTCACTGCGCTGGAAGCTCGTGGAGGCGGGGTCGACAAAGGCGATGGCCGCCACGCGCAAGGCGAACACCACCTGCAGCGCCAGGCCGCACAACAGCAGCAGCCCGGCAAGCCGACGCAGCGAACGCCAGACCGCCGTGGTCACGCCTTGGCCTCCAGGCGCTCGCGCAGCGCCGCGAGCACGGGGCCTGTCTCCGGACGGCAACCACGCCAGCCGAAAAAGGCCTCCGCGGCCTGCTCCACCAGCATGCCCAGGCCGTCGCGCGGACGCGCCCCGTGAGCGCTTGCCCAGTCCAGGAAAGGCCGCGCCGGCGCACCGTACATCAGGTCCACCGCCAGTGCCCCATCGGCCAGCCGTCCGGGCGCCACGGGCACCGCGCCACCGGCCAGACTGCTGGCGCTGGCGTTGATCACCACGTCGAAGCGGCCCGCCGGCGCGTCCAGCGCCCCGGCCTGCAGGCGGACGCCATGCTGGTCGGCCCAGGCGGCATGTCGAAGCATCAATGTCTGTGCACGTTCCGGCGTGCGGTTGGCCACCATCACCTCGGCGGGCCCCGCCTCGATCAGCGGGCCGAGCACACCGGCACCAGCGCCACCGGCGCCCACCAGCAGCAGGCGCAGCCCCCGCAATGGCACACCGGCACCGTCGATGATGTCCCGCACCAGGCCAATGCCGTCGGTGTTGTCCGCCCACCAGCCGTCGGCGTCGAAGCCCAGCACGTTGGCCGCACCCGCCAGCCGGGCACGCGCGCTCACCCGCGCCGCCAGGGCTGGCGCCTCGAACTTGAAGGGCACGGTGACGTTGCAGCCACATCCTCCAGCGGCGGCGAAGGCCCGCACCGTCTCGACGAATCCGTCCATCGGCGCCAGCACACGCTCATACGTCATGCGTTCGCCCATCTGCCTTGCAAACGCGGCGTGGATGAACGGCGACTGGCTGTGCGCCACCGGGTTGCCGAGCACGGCATAGCGGTCCAGGTCGGCCTCGGGTCGGTCGTGGGTCATGGGGTTTGGTCCGCCTCAGTTGCCCGGCACGCTGGTGCTCAGCGTGGTCTCGAGGCCGTCGTCGCGCGTGAAGCGGAATCGCGAGGTGACGACGATCTGGTCGGCCTGGCGCCGCATGGCATCGCTGAAACGCCCGAACGGGGCGGCCGCGAAGACGATGGCCACGGCACGCTGGTCCAGCAGGCGCGAGCGCGACGGGCGCACGATCTCGGCGTCGACAACACGCCCGCCGGCATCGATGGTCACGTTCATCGTCAGTTCGCCATAGAGCTTGCGGCCGCCGGCCTCCGGAAAATCGCGCGTGCCGCGTTCCTCGATGCGCCGGCGCAGGGCGTCGTAGTACAGCGCGTAGACCGCCTCCTGGGTGGCGGGGCTGATGTAGCGCTTCTTGGGCCGGGCGTTCTCGGCGTTGATGCGCTTCTCGATCTCAGCCAGTTGGCGCACGAGCTGACGGTGGCGTTCCTGCAGTGCGCGCTCGCTCGGTGTTCCCGCCTCACGGCGCGGGTCGGGTGGCGGCAGCAGCGCCAGTTCGCGCCGCAGGGCCGCCAGCAGCTGCTGCTGTTCAGACTGCAGTTGCTGCATCTGGCGCCGGGCCTCGTCGGGCGCATCACCCAGGCGGAAGGCCTCCGACGGTGGCAGCGGCGACGTCGCCCGGCCGCGTTCCGCATCGCCGCCGCCGGCCAGGTTGGCCTGCGCGATGGCCTGCGCCTTCTGCGGCGGTTCATCGGAGCGCGCATTGACGAGGATGACTTCCAGCGGCGTGTCGCGGAACACCCGGTTGAAGCCCTCGGGGTCCACGAAGCGCACTGTCAGCAGCCCGGCGTGCACCGTCAGCGACACGGCCAGCGCCCACTGCAGCACGCTCAGCCGGCGCAGCGCGGCGACGGCACGCTGGATCGCCGGGCCGTTCACGTCGCTGCCGCGTTCCCCGGGCCGTCGGGGGTGCCGCTGGCCTCGCCGGCATCCTCGACGTCCATCGCGATCGCCAGGCCGGAGGCCAGCGTCGACTCGTCGTCACCGTCGCCTCCGGCATCGTCACCCTCGGCATCCTGCGGCGGCGGTGCATCCAGCTGCTCCAGCAGCGTGCCATGCACGTCCAGCGTCAACAGGTCGGCGCGCGCCACGCGCACCCGCACCCGCGTGCCGCGCGGCAGGCCTTCGGTGCCGGCTACGCGCAGCACCAGCGGCACGGTCTCGGCACGAACCAGGCCGTCCTTCATCGCGGCGCAGTCCAGCGTGTCCATGCCCTGCTGCTCGAGCCAGCGCAGGGTCCAGAAACGTTCGATGCCGTGCTGGAAGTCGTTGTAGGCCGAGTAGGCTGCATCGAAGGACGAGATGATGGAAAACAGCGTCGCGTCCTTGGGCCGGAACGGCGCTGCCAGTGCCGCGGTGCGGCCATGCCGCACGCAGGCAATGATCTGCCACTGGTTCACCAGGTCGGTATAGCGGCGCAGCGGCGACGTGGCCCAGGTGTACTGCGCCACGCCCATGCCAGCGTGCGGCAGCGGCTTGGTGCCCATGCGCACCTTGATCCCCGGGGCCAGACTGGCCTGGCTGCGGTAGATGCCGGGCACGCCGCACTCGGCCAGCCATCCGCCCCAGTGGCTGTTGGCCAGGATCATGGCTTCAGCCACGATCAGGTCCAGCGGGGCCCCGCGTCGGCGGGTGCCGATGTGCACCGTCTCGCTGCCGTCGGGTTCCTGTTCACCATCGGTGTCCAGCCGGAAGCTGTAGTCGGGCCGGTTGAAGACCTCGGGGCGACCTCTCACCTGTTCGCGCCTTGCCTTGCAGTGGCGCGCCAGGCGGAAGGCGAAGGCCAGCTCGGGCGCGAAGCGGTACTCGGCCACAGCCTCGCCGGTCAGCGAGGCTTCGGTGATCACCTCGTCGAGCTGGTCGTGGCGCAGGTTGGCCGCGATCGGGACCCGCTCCACCCGCGTCTCGGCGCTCACGACCTCCAGCGTCGCTTCGTCGATGTGCAGGTAGAGGCTGAGCGTCGGGCAGTCCCGGCCCTCGTCCAGCGTGTAGGTGCGCACCACCGCATCGGGCAGCATCGTGACCTTCCAGCCCGGCATGTACACCGTGGACAGCCGCTCGCGCGCCACCTTGTCCAGCGGCGAATCGGGCGTGATGGCCAGACCCGGCGCGGCGATGTGGATGCCAAAGATCACCGTGCCCTGGCCCAGACCGGTCACCGACAGGGCGTCGTCGATCTCGGTGGTGGCCGAGTCGTCGATGGAGAAGGCCTGGGCCGGCGCCAATGGCAGTTCGTCGGTGATCTCCGGCACCGGCAGGTCGGGGAAGCCGGTGCCACGTGGGAACTGGTCGAACAGGAAGCGCCGCCAGTGGAACTGGTAGGGGCTGTCGATCGCGCCGGCGGCCTGCAGCAGGTCCAGCGGCGCACGCTGCGCGGCCTTGGCCGCCTGCACCACGGCCTTGTATTCCGGGCCATTCTTGTCGGGCTTGAACAGGATGCGGTAGAGCTGCTCACGCACCGGGTCCGGGCATTGCCCCTGCGCCAGATCAGCCGCCCAGGCATCGATCTGCAGCGCCAGCT
>JACKLO010000014.1 GCA_024235915.1 Burkholderiaceae bacterium
GCCGGCACGCGAGCCCGTCTGTCCGCGGCCACGGAAGTGGCGACGGCGCAGGACCGCGCCACGGCCAAGCTGAAGGCCGCGCAGGCGGAAGCCGAGGCGGTGGCGCTGCGCGCCCAGGCCACCAAGCAGGAACTGCTGGCCCAGGCCGAAGGCCGGCGGGCGCTGGCCGAAGCGGAGAACGCGCTCGACGAGCGGGCCTCCGCCATGCGCGTCGAATTGGCCAAGGTCGAGGCGCTGCCCAGGGTGCTGGCCGAGATGGTCAAGCCGGCGGAGAAGATCGACTCCATCCGCATCCACCAGGTCAACGGCCTGGGGGGTGTTGGGGGCGGTGCCGTGGGTGGCGATGGCGGCGGTGCCGACACCCGCCCGCCGGTCAATCAGGCGCTGGACTCGGTGATGGCGATGGCGGTGCAGCTGCCGGCGCTGAAGAAGCTGGGCGAGGACTTGGGCATGAGCCTGGATGCAGGCCTGGCGGGCGTCACGCGGCCGCTGGACAAGCGCTGACCTGACGGGCACCGGGCGTGCGCTGGCAGCGACGCGCCCGAACTATGATCCTTGCCTTGAGCGGCGCCGCCAGGCGCCAGCGCTCATGATGGGCACACGGCAGGGACGCGGGGCTGTCGGGGAAAGTGCCCGACGCAACCCGGCCGGGACCCACCATGCACCACGCCATCGCCACGGTGTCGCTCAGCGGCACGCTCCGCCAGAAGGTCGAGGCCATCGCCGCTGCGGGGTTCAACGGCATCGAGTTGTTCGAGCCCGATCTGCTGGGGTTCCGGGACAGCCCTCACGTCTTGAGACGGCTGTGCGCCGACCTGGGACTGAGCATCGACCTCTACCAGCCGTTCCGTGACTTCGAAGGGCTGCCCGCAGAAGCGTTGCCCAAGGCGCTGTCGCGTGCGGAGCGCAAGTTCGACCTGATGCAGGCGCTGGGCATCCCCATGGTGCTGGTGTGCTCCAACGTCTCGCCGCTGGCGCTGCCCGAACCGGAGCGTGCTGCCGAACAACTGCGCCTGCTCGCCGAACGCGCGGCGTCGCGCGGCCTGCGCGTGGGCTACGAAGCCCTGGCCTGGGGCCACCATGTGAATCGCTGGCGCCAGGCCTGGGAGCGCGTGGTCCTGGCCGATCACCCGGCCCTGGGCCTGGTGCTGGACAGCTTCCACACGCTGGCACTCGACGACGATCACGAGGGCATCGCGGCGCTGCCCGGCGAACGCATCTTCTTCGTGCAGATGGCCGACGCCCTGCGCCTTCGGCTGGACGTCATCGAGTGGGCGCGGCATCACCGCAATTTCCCCGGTCAGGGGCAACTGGATGTGGTCGGTTTCTTCGCCAACGCCTGGCGTGCAGGGTATGCCGGCCCATTGTCGTTGGAGGTCTTCAACGACGTCTTCCGGGAGTCGCCGAACCGGCGCATCGCCGTCGATGCGCGGCGGTCGCTGCTGTGGCTGGAATCGCAGCTGCGCGTGACCATGGCGAACGACTTGCTGGCGGAAGCGGCGCCGTCGCGCGTGCTCTTTGCGCCCGCCCCGCTGCCCGCGTTGCGTGGCTGGTCCTTCGTCGAGTTCGCGGTGGATGCGCAGACGCGCCCATTGCTCGACGACATGTTGCGTCGCCTGGGTTTCGGCGCGCCGCGCCGCCATCGCAGCAAGCCGGTGTGGCTGTACCGCCAGGGAGACATCCGACTGGTTGTCAACGAGGGGTCGCACGGCCTGGCGCGCGAGCATCTGGCCAGCCACGGTCCTTCCGTGTGCGCCATCGCGCTGCGCTGCAGCGACGCCGCAGCCGCGCGCGACCGCGCCGTGTCACTGCGCTCCGCCCCCTTCGACACAGCGGCCGGGCCGGGCGAGGCGGTCTTGCCGTCGGTGGTCACTCCCGGCGGCACGGTGCTCCACTTCGTCGACGAACACCTTGGCGAAGAGGGTCTGTTCGATGCCGACTTTGCGGTGGCCGACGATTCGGACGGCGACGAGACAGGAATCGGGCTGAACGCCATCGACCACCTGGCCATGGCGTTGGCGCCGGACCGGGTGGACACGTGGGTGCTGTTCTGCCGCGCGATCCTCGGCCTGGATGCGGGCGAAAGCCAGAAGTTCGCCGACCCGCATGGCCTGCTGCGCAGCTTCGGGCTGACGGGGCGCGATCATGGGCTGAGACTGCTGCTGAGTGTCTCGATGAGTGCACGCACCGCCACCGCGCAGGCCGTCAATGCCGGCAGCGGCGCTGTGGTGCAGCGCATCGCCTTGCAGTGCGACGACGTCGTTGCCAGTGTCGCCGCGGCACGCGCGGCCGGCGTGGACTTCCTGCCGGTGCCAACGAACTGGTACGACGACCTCGAAGCACGTCTTGACCTCACGCCGGCGTTCGTCGATCGCCTGCGTGAGCACGACGTGATGTTTGACCGCGACGCTCGGGGCGACTGGTTGCACGCCTGCACGCGTTCGCCTGTCGGCGGGGTGGTGTTCGAGTTCGTGCAGCGTGGCGGTGGGTACGCTGGCTTCGGCCTGGTCAATGCCCCGATGCAGTTGGCCGTGCGTGCAGACTTCGGACCCGAACCGGGTTGAGGCGATTGCCGAGTCTGCGGTGCTGGGGGGTCAGACCCACCCTGTTGCGCCCAGCACGGCTCCGGTGGCCAGCATCCACAGCAGGTGCAGGCGGGTGCGCCAGACCAGCAGCATCACGGCCACGACCAGGGCCGCGGCCGGCAGGGTGTCCAGCAGCGCAGCCTGTGGCCGCATCAACCCCGCGGCCAGGATCCAGGCCGTGGCCAGCAGCAGGCCGATGACCACCGGCGCCATGCCCTGCTTGAAGGCGCGCACGCCCAGGTGCTCGCGGTGCCGGTGCAGCCAGCGGGTGATGGCCAGCGTGAGCAGCGAACTGGGCAGCAGCATGCCAACCAAGGCGACCGTCAGGCCCAGCGTGGCCGTCAGCGCGCCGCCGGCCGCCCAGCCGATGTTCCAGCCCAGCAGCGCGACGAACAACACGTTGGGGCCGGGGGCGGCCTGCGCCAGCGCGATCGAACCGGCGAAGGTCGGGTCATCCAGCCAGCGCTGTTCGACCACCACGTAGCGGTGCATGTCCGGCGCCACGGCGATGGCGCCGCCCACCGCCAGCAGCGACAGCGACAGCATGTGCAGGCCGAAGCCCAGCCAGTCGGCGGGGGTCATGGGCGGCCCCGCCGCAGCCGCCAGCCGGCGCCCAGGCAGGCCGGCAGGGCCACCAGGGCCAGCGCCTGGGCGAGTGGGAGCCGCCACAGCGCCACCGCGGCGAACATGGCGGCCACGCCCGCTGTGCCTGCCGTGCGCCCGAGCGCGTTGCGCACCAGGGCGGGCGTGAGCTTCAGCGCCGTGCCGGCGATCAGGCCGGCCGCCACCAGGCCCATGCCGCGCAGGGCGCCTTGGGCCGCGGGCAGGCTGGCCACCGCGCTGAACCCCACCGCGATGGCCACCAGCAGCCCCAGCGGGAACAGCAGCATGCCGGCCACCGCCGCCAGCGCACCGCGAACGCCGAAGTGGCGGTCGCCCAGCACCAGGGCCAGGTTGACCACGTTGGGCCCAGGCAGGATCTGCGCCACTGCCCAGTCCTCGACGAACTGCTCGCGCGTCAGCCAGCCGCGGCGCTCCACCAGCTCACGCTGCACGACCGCGAGCACACCGCCGAA
The DNA here is from genome assembly GCA_024235915.1 of Burkholderiaceae bacterium. Classification (GTDB taxonomy): domain Bacteria; phylum Pseudomonadota; class Gammaproteobacteria; order Burkholderiales; family Burkholderiaceae_C; genus Rubrivivax. The sequence continues at coordinate 3,662 of JACKLO010000014.1, forward strand.
GCCCTGCAGCGCGATGGCGCTGCAGGACCAGAACAGGTCAGCGGGTGAACGCGGTGCGGCGGGTGCCTCCAAGGTGGCCTGCGTGGGGTGGGCAGTCGAGTGGGCAGTCAGGTCGGCGATCGTCGAGGTCAGTTCGCGGTGATCTTGCGGTCGCGGATCACCTGGCCCCAGGTGCGCGATTCGGCGGCGATGAAGTCCGCCAGTTCCTGGCGTGTGCCGGGTGCCGGCAGCAGGCCGACCTTGTTGAGTTCCGCGTCCACTTCCGGCGACTTCAGGGCCTTCACCAGTTCGGCGTTGAGCTTGTCCAGCAGCGGTGCGGGCGTCTTGCCCGGCGCGATGAAGGCGTACCAGTTGGTGGCCACGAAGCCCGGCAGGATCTCGTCTACCGTGGGCAGGTCGGGCGCGAAGGGCGCGCGCTGCTTGCCGGTGGTGGCCAGCGACACCAGCTTGCCAGCCGCCACGTGCGGGCCGGCGGTGGACTGCGTGGCGAAGTACATCGACAACCGGCCCGCCAGCAGTTCGTTCACCGCCGGCGCGCCGCCCTTGTAGGGGATGTGCACGATGTCCAGGCCGCCGATCTGGTTGAACAGTTCACCCGCCAGGTGCGACGCCGAACCGGCGCCGGTGGAGCCGTAGTTCAGCACGCCCGGTTGCTTCTTCGCCAGCGCCACCAGCTCCTGCAGCGTCTTCACGCCCAGGTTGGGCGGCACCACCAGCACGCTGGGGAAGTTCATGCCCATGGTCAGTGGCGCCAGGTCCTTCTGCACGTCGTAGCCCAGCTTCATCATGTGCGGCGCGATGGCCAGCGGGCCGATGGAGCCGAGCAGGATGGTGGAGCCGTCCGGCTCGGCATTGGCCAGCGCCTGGTGGGCGATGTTGCCGCCCGCGCCGGCCTTGTTGTCGATGACGACCGTGGCGCCGGTGTTCTCCGCCAGGCGCTTGCCGACGACGCGCGCCGCGTGGTCGGCGGCGCCCCCGGCGGCGAAGCCGACCAGGATGGTGATCTTGGCCGGCAGCGCCTGCGCCAGCGCAGCAGGGGCCTGGGTCAGCAGCAGGGCCGCGGCGGCGGCCATCAGGTGTCGACGTTGCATGAAGGGTCTCCGTGGGGTGGTCGTGAAAGGGTCAGTCGCGGAAGGACGGGTCGAGACGGTCGAGCTTGCGCAGCAGCGCCGGCCATTCCATCAGGCCATACGGGCGGCGGGTGCCGCGTTGGTAGTTGTTCCAGGTGGCGTCCAGCACGGCCGGTGGCACGGCGTGCAAGGCGGTGCCGGTGGCCTGCGCCGCCAGTTGCGTGCGGCAGGCCAGTTCCAACCGGTGGGCCCAGTTGAAGGCTTCGCCCACGGTGCGGCCGACGACCAGGGCGCCATGGTTGCGCAGCAGCAGCGCTTCGCGGTCGCCCAGGTCGGCGATCAGCGAGGCCTTCTCGGCATCGTCCAGCACCACACCCTGGTACTCGTGCAGGCCGATCTTCAGGAAACGCATCGCCGTCTGCGTCACGGGCAGCAGCCCGCATGCCAGCGTGCTCACCGCCATCGAGGCCCAGGCGTGCGTGTGGATGACGCAGGCGAGTTCCGGCCGGGCGTCGTGGATGGCGCTGTGGATCACGTAGCCGGCGCGGTTGACGCCGTAGTCCGTGCCTTCGTACGTCGGCTTGGCCAGCACCTCGCCGGCCAGGTTCACCTTGATCAGGCTGGAGGCGGTGATTTCCTCGTACATCATCCCGTAGGGGTTGATGAGGAAGGCGCCGGGTTCACCGGGCACGTGCGACGAGATGTGGTTGGCCATCATGTCGCTCATGCCGTAGAGGTCCACCAGCCGGTAGCAGGCGGCCAGGTCCACGCGCGCCTGCCATTCGGCGGCACTGCAGTGGTCGCGCATCGACGAGATGCGCCGGCGGCCGGGTCGGTCCATGGGGGGTGCTGCGCTCAGTCGCCGCCCAGGGCCAGGTTGGACGGTCGGCGCTTCTCGATGGCCCACTTCAGCAGCGCCGCGCCGCGGTACACACCGTGCGCGAACTTGCCGTAGGGCAGGGTGGCGAAGAGGGCCATCACGACCCCCAGGTGCACCGCCAGCAGCAGCGGCAGCGCCGGTGTGGTCCGCAGGGCCGTCAGCACCAGGCCGGTGACGGCGGTGCCGAACAGCAGGGCGATGAAGCCCAGATCCATCGGCGCCTGCGCGGCATCGCCCTGCAGCGGGTGCCGGCGCCGCCGCAGACGCCACAGTGCCGCCGTGCCGATCGTCAGCAACACACCGCCGACCACGCCCAGCAGCTTGGGCAGGCTGGTGAAGCCGTAGGGTGCGACCCAGCCGAAGGCGTAGTGGTACAGCGTGGCCACCGAGGTGGCGGCGAAACAGAGCATGAAGCCGTAGAAAGTGGCGTGGTGGGCATGCCGGCGTGCGTGCGTGGCCGCGTCGTCCTCGACATGGCAGCCTTCGCCATGGCCACCGTCGAGGTAGCGCAGGGTCAGCGCGTCGTGCGCCGCTTCGCCAAGCGCTGCGGCACTCGCCGGGCCCGGGGGCGCCTCCTGCCAGAAGCGCCGCACGCCCAGGCCCAGCGCCAGCACCGCGAAGCCGAACACCGGCGCAAACAGCGCCACCATCAGGTTGTGCGGGAAGAGGCGGTAGAAGTCCGCCCCCGGGACTGCGCCCCACAGCGTGCCGTTCATCGCCAGGGCCAGCACCAGGAACAGCGCCAGGCCCGCGGCCAGCGCCAGCGCCACGGTGAGCCCGTTGCATTCATACAGCGCACCCAGGGTCCGTGGCCAGGCGTGGGCCTGGTAGGTGCGGCCGCGCACACGGGCCAGCGCCTGCGGCACGTTGAGGCGGAAATCGTGCGGCGGTGCGTACTGGCAGGCGTGCAGGCAGGCGCCGCAGTTGTGGCACAGGTTGGCCAGGAAGTGCGCATCGGCAGGCGAGAAGGTCAGCCGCCGCGTCATCGCCGGAAACACGGCGCAGAACCCCTCGCAGTAGCGGCAGGCGTTGCACACCTGCATCACGCGCGCCACTTCCGCTTCCGCGGTCTTCGGGGCGCCGGGCGCCTGCGGGTCGGCCAGCGCGGCCGCCTCCTGCACCAGCCGCTCAAGCGCCTGCATGGGCGGCCTCCTCGCCATGGCGCAGCGCAGCGCCGCGGGCCGCCAGGGCGGCATTGGTGCCGGCGATGCGGCCGAACGCCGTGCCGATGCTCATGCCCACGCCGGCCGTGTAGCCCTGGCCCAGCACGTTGCCAGCCATCATTTCCCCGGCCACGAACAGGTTGGGGCTGGCGCTGCCGCCGAAGCGCACCGCCGCCGTGTCGTCGGTCTTCAGGCCCAGGTAGGTGAAGGTGATGCCGGGGCGCACCGGGTAGGCGAAGAAGGGCGGTGTGTCCAGCGGGCGCGCCCAGTGCGTCTTCGCGGGGGTCAGGCCTTCGGTGCGGCAGTCGTCCAGGGCCGTGTGGTCGAACTGGCCGGGACGGCAGGCCGAATTGAAGGCACGTACGGTGTCGAGAAAGGTAGCTTCGTCGACGTCGATCAGCCGCGCCAGGCCGGCCAGCGTGTCCGCCTGCGCGCCGGGGAACACTGGCGGCATGAAGCGGCCCACGGCCTTGGCGTCGATGACCGACCAGGCCAGTTGCTGCGGTTGCTGCGCCACCAGGCGGCCCCAGATCGCGTAGCGCTTGGGCCAGAAGTCCTCGCCCTCGTCGTAGAAGCGGCGCGCCTCGGTGTTGACCACGATGCCCAGCGACACGCAGTCGATGCGCGTGCAGATGCCACCGTCATACAAAGGCGCGCGCGCGTCGATGGCCACCATGTGCGCCTGCGTGGGGTCGCCGATGCCGTCGGCGCCGGCGTCCAGCATGAAGCGCAGCAGCGTGCCCTGGTTGAAGCGGGTGCCGCGGATCAGGAAGTTCTCCGCCGGCCATTCGCCTCGGGCGTTTTCGCCCCAGGCCTCGCGCAGCCAACCGAGGTTGGACTCGAAGCCGCCCGCCGCGAGCACGCAGGTTCTGGCCTCCATGCGCTCGCCGCCGGCCCAGGCCGCGACGAAGCGGCCGTCATCGAGTTCCAGCCGGTCGACGGGTGATGCGTAGCGGATGTCCACGCCCAGGCGTTCGGCGCTGCGGTAGTAGGCGTTGACCAGCGCCTTGCCGCCGCCCATGAAGAAGGCGTTCGTGCGCGCGGTGTGCAACGCGCCGGAGAGCGACGGCTGGAAGTGCACGCCGTGGCGACGCATCCAGGGTCGGCAGGTGGACGAGTGGCGGATCACCATGCGCGCCAGCGCCTCGTCGGTGCGGCCGCCGGTGACCTTGAGCAGGTCCTGCCAGAACTCTTCTTCCGGGTAGGCGTCCACGAGCACGTCCTGCGGCGCGTCGTGCATGCAGCGCAGGTTGCGGGTGTGCGACGAGTTGCCGCCCCGCCAATCCTTGGGCGCCGCCTCCAGCAGGCGCACCGTCGCGCCGGCCTCGCGCGCCATCAGCGCGGCGCACAGCGCGGCGTTGCCACCACCGATCACGAGCACGTCCAGCATGGCGGCGGATTGTCGTGATCCGCACCGCACACCGCCACGCCGGCGGCGTCAACGGGGTTTCACGATCCGTGAAAGCGCCCGTTGCAGGTGTCAGGCGATCTCGGTGTCGACCTCGGCCTGGCTGGCCGGTGCATAGCGGTCGCCGACCACGGTGGTGGTGTTGATGAGCGCGCCGGCACGGTCCAGCACATCGGCCGACAACGTGAGCCGGGTGGCGCCCATGTTCTCCTGCAGGTGGTCCAGCCGCGTGGTGCCCGGGATGGGGATCACGTCCTCGCCGCGCGACAGCAGCCAGGCCAGCGCCAGTTGCGCCGGGGTGCAGCCGGCCTCGGCGGCCAGCGCTTCGTAGGCCGGCAGCAGCGCCAGGTTCTGCGCGTACGTTTCCGGTGCAAAACGCGGCATGCCGCGGCGCAGGTCCTTGGCGTCCAGCAGCGAAGGGTCACGCAGCTTGCCGGTGAGGAAGGCGCGGGCGACCGGGCTGAAGGCGACGAAGGTGGTGCCGAGTTCACGGCAGGCCTGCAGCACGGCGATCTCGGGGTTGCGTGTCCACAGCGAATATTCGGTCTGCACCGCGGCGATGGGGTGCACCGCATGGGCGCGCCGCAGCGTGGCGGCAGACACCTCGCTGAGGCCGATGTGGCGCACCTTGCCGTCGCGCACGAGGTCGGCCAGGGCGCCCACGCTGTCTTCCACCGGCACACGGGTCTTGTCCCAGCGGTGCAGGTAGAACAGGTCGATGCGGTCAGTGCGCAGGCGCTTGAGGCTCTGCTCGCAGGACCACTTCAGCGTCTCCGGCCGCCCGTCCATCACGCGCTTGCCGTCCACGCCATGCAGCCCGCACTTGCTGGCCAGCACGAAACGGTCCCGGTACGGCGACAGGATGTCGCCCACCAGCGTCTCGTTGTGGCCGAAGCCGTAGAGCGCGGCGGTGTCGAAGAAGTCCACCCCTTCGTCCAGCGCGCCCAGCAGCAGGGCTTCGGCCTGCTCACGCGGCGGTGGCGGGCCGTAGCCGTGGCTCAGGCTCATGCAGCCCAGACCGATGGGGTTGACTTCGAGGTCGGCGATGCGTCGGCGTTGCATGCGCCAAACGGTATCACGAGGGCCGGCGCGGCGTGGCCCGTGGCGCCGGTGCTCAGCCGCCGTGGGGTCGCGCCCCGGGCCAGCGGCCGCTGCCGACGAGATCACGCGCAATCTCGGCCACCACCACCCGTGCGGCCAGGGCCGCCGGCGAAAGCTCGTCGTCCGACAGGCTGACCAGCAGGTTCGGCCGCCGGGCCTGGGCGTCGGTGATCAGCGCACTGGCCAGGCGTTCGTCCGGCAGCCGCGCCAGCGCGGCGCCAGGCTGCAGCGTGGCGGCCCAGCCCGCGGCCACGGCCTGCATCAGCAAGCCCAGGCCGTCGATCTCGGCCACCACATTGGGCTGGCAGCGGGCGCGGGCGAAGGCGCTGTCGATCACGGTGCGCAGGTTGTGGCTGGCGCTGGGCAGCACCAGCGGCAGCGCGCCCAGGGCCGACAGTCGCGTGCGGCCGCCCGCTGCCGCGCCCAGCAGCGCGGGCTCACCCATCACGAACAGCTGTTCCTCGAGCAGCGGCGTCACGCTCCAGCGCCGTGCCGGCTCGGCGCGGAAGAGGATGGCCAGGTCCAGCTGGCGCTGCACCAGCATCTGCGCCAGGTGGCCGGAGAGGCTTTCCACCAGGTGCAGCTGCACCTGCGGGTAGCGTTCGCGCATGGCCTGCATCAGCGGCAGGCCGAGCATGGCCGACGTGGTGGGCGGCAGGCCCACGCTGACATGCCCCGACAACCGCGCCAGCTGTGCCGCGCGCACGGCGTCGTCGGCATGGCGCAGCGTCAGCTGCGCCTGACGCTGGAAGGCGATGCCGGCTTCCGTGGGGCGCACGCCACTGGAGCTGCGCTGCAGCAGCCGGGTCGAGAGTTCGCCCTCGAGCCGGCTGATCTGCTGGCTCAGCGCCGAGGGCACCACGCCCAGCGCCGCGGCAGCCTGGCTGAGGCTGCCGTGCTGGACCACGGCAACGAAGTAGCGCAGCTGCCGGAGTTCCATGCGTCGGGAGCGTGGGGTGCGTTGGGGGCGAACCGGCGCTACTCGGGCTGGATGCCGGCGGCGCGGATGACCTCGCCCCAGCGCACGATCTCGCGCGCCAGCAGGGCGTCGAGTTCCGCCGGGCTGCTGGCGGCCAGGCGCATGCCCAGCGGCGCCAGCCGCGCCTGCACGGCCGGGTCGGCCACCGCCTGGCGAACCACGGCATTGAGCCGCGCCAGCACCTCGGGCGGCGTGCCGGCCGGCGCGGCGATGCCGTTCCACGAGGCCACGTCGTAGGCCGGCAGGCCTGATTCGGCCACGGTGGGCACGTCGGGCAGCGCCGGGTTGCGGCGCGCGCCCGTGACCGCCAGCGCGCGCACCACGCCGGCCTTCACCTGCGGCAGCATGGGCCCGACGATCTCGAAAGCGACGTCGACCTCACCGCCGCGCAGGGCGCCGAGCACGGCCGGGCTGGCCTTGTACGGCACCACCAGGGTGTCGATGCCCGCGACCGTCTCGAACAGCTTGGCCGACAGGTGCTGGGTGCTGCCCACGGCGATGGTGCCGACGTTGAGCTTGCCGGCACGGGCCTTGGCGTGGGCGGTCAGCTGCGCCAGCGATGTGAAGCGCGAGCCGGCCGGCACGAACAGGCCGAGGTCGAAGTAGCCCAGCGTGCTCACGCCGGTGAGGTCGCGCTGCGTGTCGTAGGGCAGCTTGCGGAACAGGCCGACGCTGACGGCGTTGCCGTTGCTCATCAGCAGCAGGGTGTGGCCATCGGCCTTGGCCGAGGCCACCGCCTGCGTGGCGACGATGCTGCCGGCACTGGGGCGGTTGTCGATGACCACGGGCTGGCCGAGCTGGCGGCTCACGGCCTCGCCGATGGCCCGCGCCGTGAGGTCGGCAATGCCGCCCGGCCCGAACGGCACGACCAGGGTGATGGGGCGCGACGGGAACGCGCCTTGTGCCGTGGCCGGCACAGGGCTGGCGATCAGGGCCGCAGCGGCTAGCGCTGCGGCCAGGGCCTGCCGGCGGGTGATGCGAGCGGACCGCAGGAACGTCATGGCGACGGGATTGTGCGCCGCCGGTGACGGGCCACTGCCGCGAGCCTGTCAGGGGTTCAGGCGCACCACGAACAGCGTGATCGACGGCACCAGCACCAGGATCACGACGCGGACCAGGTCACTGGCCACGAACGGCAGCACGCCACGGTAGGCGTCCTTGATGGAGATGTCCGGCGCCATGGACTGGATCACGAAGAGGTTCATGCCCACCGGTGGCGTGATCAGGCCGACCTCGACGACGATCAGCACCAGCACGCCGAACCAGATCGCCGCCTCTTCCGGCGGCAGGCCGAAGTCCAGACCCGAGACCATCGGGAAGAAGATCGGGATGGTGAGCAGGATCATGGACAGCGAATCCATGAAGCAGCCGGCGATGACGTAGAAGAGCAGGATGGCCCACAGCACGGTGAAGGGCCCGAAGCCCTGATCGCCGACCCAGGCCGCCAGCTCCTGCGGCAGCTGCGACAGCGCCAGGAAGGTGTTGTACGAGGCCGCGCCGAGCACGATCATGAACACCATGGCGGTGCCGCTGGCGGTGGATTCGAAAGCCTCGCGCAGGCGTTGGGCATTGAGCCCGCCGCGCTTCCAGGCCAGCAGCCCGGTGGCCACCGCGCCGACGGCCGCACCTTCGGTGGGCGTGAAGATGCCGGAGTAGATGCCGCCGATGACGGTGACGAAGATCAGCAGCACCGGCCAGACGGCAACCAGGGCCTGGCCGCGCTCCTTCCAGGGCATGGGCTCGATCTGGCCGGCCGACTTGGGCGAGAAGCGCACGTACAGGTTGATCACCAGCATGTAGCCCAGGGCTGCCAGCAGGCCGGGCACGAAGGCGGCGGCAAACATCTTCGCGATGTTCTGCTCGGCCAGGATGGCGTAGATCACGAGCACGATGGACGGCGGGATCAGGATGCCCAGGGTGCCGCCGGCCGCCAGCAAGCCGCTGGACAGCGCGCCGCTGTAGCCGGCACGCTTGAGCTCGGGCAGGGCGACCTGGCCCATCGTGGCCGCGGTGGCCATCGACGAGCCGCAGATGGAGCCGAAGCCGGCGCAGGCCCCCACGGCGGCCATGCCGACGCCGCCGCGGCGGTGGCCGAGGAAGGCCTCGGCTGCCTTGAACAAGGCCTGCGACATGCCGCCCAGCGTGGCGAACTGGCCCATCAGCAGGAACAACGGCACGATGGACAGCGAGTGCGAAGAAAACGTGCCGTAGGACAGCGTCTTGAGCTGGTTGAGCAGCGGCGCCCAGCTGCCGTAGACCTGCCAGGCCCCGAGCAGACCGACGAACAGCATCGACAGCCCGATGGGCACACGCAGGAAGATCAGGACCAGCAGGGCCGGGAACGACCAGGCGGCGAGTTGCAGGGGATCCATGTCAGTACCGCCCGGCCGTTCCGAAGGGACTGACAGCCCCCTTGGGGGGCAGCGAGCGAAGTGAGCGTGGGGGTGTCATTTCAGTACCGCCCGGCCGTTTCGAAGGAACTGAGCGCCTCCTCGGGGGGCAGCGAACGCAGTGAGCTTGGGGGTTTCATGTCAGTGCACCGCCTCCGCGGTTTCGAAGCCCTGGGGCGGCCGGGCCAGGCCCAGCGATTCCAGCAGGCGCCACAGGTAGGCCACGCAGCCGATCACCGCCGGCAGCATAGACACGGCGTAGCCCCACCACACCCGGAACTGCAGGATGAAAGTGACCTCGCCGTTCTCGCGGTAGTCCATCATCGACACGCTCATGCGCCAGACGAGCACGACCCAGATGACGAACATCAGCAGGTCGGCCGCGATGTCCAGCAGCCGCCGCATCGGCGCGGGGTAGGCGCGCCAGAAGAGGTCGACCACGGCGTGCCCGCGCTTGAGGTGGGCCCACGGCAGGAAGCAGAACACGGCCAGCGCGGTGCCGGCCTCGACGAGTTCGAAGTCGCCGGGGACAGGGCCCAGGCCCAGACCGGACAAGGCGCGGCCGGCGATGCTGATCACGCTCATCACGGACAGCAGCACGAGCACGACGGCGCCGAACCAGGTCATGGCGCGGGCGAGGCCGTAGATGAGGCGGTTCATGGTGTCTTCATCACGGCACGGGGCGGCCGGCGGCCGCCCCGTGCAGGGTGCCGGCCGCAGCCGGCGGGACGCATCACTTGCTGTACTTGGCGATCAGCGCTTCGGCTTCGGCCGCCATCTTCGGGCCGTCGAGGCCCTTGTCCGCCACTTCCTTGTACCAGACGGCGCGCACGCCATTCGCGGTGCGCTGCCAGCGCTGGGTCTCAGCGGCGTCGAGCGTGATGACGTTGTTGCCAGCCTTCTGTGCCAGGCCCAGGCCGATCTTGTCGCCTTCGGCCATGGCCGCGCCGAACATCGCAGCAGCCATCTGGCCGCTGTTGGCGTCGATGACCTTCTTCAGGTCGGCCGGCAGCTTGTCGTAGCTGGCCTTGTTCATGGCGACGGCGAAGGTCTGCGTGTACAGCCCCTTGCTGCCCGAAAAGCCGGTGTGGTTCTTGACGATCTGCTGCACCTTCACCGCCGGCACCACTTCCCAGGGGATGGTGGTGGCGCTGATGACGCCCTTGGACAACGCCTCGCCGACGGCCGGCACCGGCATGCCCACCGGGGTGGCGCCCAGCTGCTCGAGCATGATGTTGATGACGCGCGAACCACCGCGCACCTTCATGCCCTTGAGGTCTTCCAGCTTGGTGACCGGGTCCTTGCTGTGGATCATGCCCGGGCCGTGCACGTGCACCGCGATGAGCTTGACGTCCTTGAACTCGTCCATCGCGTTCTTTTCGACGTACTCCTGGAAGGCCTTGGAGCCAGCCACCGGGTCACCGACCATGAACGGCAGCTCGAAGACCTCGGCCTTCGGGAAGCGGCCCGGCGTGTAGCCCAGCACCGTCCAGATGATGTCGACGACGCCGTCCTTGGCCTGGTCGAACAGCTCCGGCGGCTTGCCGCCCAGGGCCATGGCGTTGAACTGCTGCACCTTGATGCGGCCGCCGCTTTCCTTCTCGACCTTGGCGGCCCAGGGCGCGATGGCCTTGGACGGGATCGTGGCCTGCGGGGGCAGCATCTGGTGAAAGCGCAGCGTGACGTCGGCGGCGTGCGCGGTCGGCAGCATGCCGATGGCGGCAGCGCCGGCGATGGCGCCCAGGAAGCTCTTGCGGGTGATCTTCATCGTTTGTCTCCGGTCAGGGTGGGGAGGTGGGGGATTCAGGCGGACAGTTGCTGCTCGAGGCGATGCAGCACCTGGTAGCACGGCAGCACCTGGGCGACGCTGGCGTTGGGTTCGCGGCCCTCGCGGATCGCGGCGAAGAATTCGCGGTCCTGCAGCTCGATGCCGTTCATCGAGACGTCGACCTGCGAAACGTCGATCTTCTCTTCCTTGCCGTTCACCAGGTCGTCATAGCGCGCAATGTAGGTGCCGGTGTCGCCGATGTAGCGGAAGAAGGTGCCCAGCGGACCGTCGTTGTTGAAACTCAGGCTGAGCGTACAGATCGCACCGTTGGCCGCCTTGAGCTGGATCGACATGTCCATCGCGATGCCGAGGTTCGGATGGATCGGACCCTGCACGGCGTTGGCTTGCACGATGGGGCTGCCGGCCTGGTAGGCGAACAGGTCCACGGTGTGCGCGGCGTGGTGCCACAGCAGGTGGTCGGTCCAGCTGCGCGGCTGGCCGAGCGCGTTCATGTTCGTGCGCCGGAAGAAGTAGGTCTGCACGTCCATCTGCTGGATGTTGAACTCGCCGCCGACGATCTTCTTGTGCACCCACTGGTGGCTGGGGTTGAAGCGGCGCGTGTGGCCGCACATGGCGACCTTGCCGGTTTCCTTCTGGCGCTGGACGACGGCCTCGCCGTCCTGGAGCACGTCGCACAGCGGTATCTCCACCTGGACGTGCTTGCCGGCTTCCAGGCAGGCCAGGCTCTGCGACGCGTGCATCTGTGTGGGCGTGCAGAGGATGACGGCATCGACTTCCTGAATCGCCAGGCTGTCGGCCAGGTCGGTGCTGACGTGGGCGATGCCGTACTTGTCGGCCACTTCCTGCGTCTTGGCCAAGTCGCGGCTGATCAGCGAGATGACCTTGACGTCGGGGATGTTCCTGATGCCGTCGAGGTGCTTGATGCCGAAGGCGCCGGCACCGGCCAGGGCGACGTTGATGGTCATGCGTTGTTTTCCAGAATGAGGTGGCCGACGGCCGTGTTGCTGGCGGGCACGTGATAGAAGCGGTGCTTCACGGTGGGCGCCTTGTCACTCATCGCGCCGCGGGCGATCAGCCACATCACCAGCTCGATGCCCTCGCTGCCGGCTTCGCGCACGTAGTCGATGTGCGGCAGCTCGGCCAGCTTGGCCGGCTCGTCGATCAGGCGGTCGAGGAAGCGGTTGTCCCACTCGGCGTTGATCAGGCCGGCGCGCGGGCCCTGCAGCTGGTGGCTCATGCCGCCCGTGCCCCAGATGTGCACGTTCAGCGGCTGGTCGAAGCTTTCCACGGCGTTGCGGATGGCGCGGCCGAGGTTGTAGCAGCGGCGGCCCGACGGCACCGGGTACTGCACCACGTTGACCGCGAACGGGATCACCGGGCAGGGCCAGGCGCCGGTGTCCTTGTCGAGCTGACCGCACATCAGGCTCAGCGGCACGGTCAGGCCGTGGTCGACATCCATCTTGTTGACGATGGTGAGGTCGAAGTCCTGCTGGATCACGCTCTGCGCGATGTGGCTGGCCAGTTCCGGGTGGCCCTGAACCTTGGGCACCGGGCGTGGGCCCCAGCCTTCGTCGGCCGGCGTGTACTCGGCCGCGGTGCCGATGGCGAAGGTGGGGATGACCTCCAGGCTGAACGCGGTGGCGTGGTCGTTGTAGACGAGGAAGATGACGTCAGGCTTGTTGTCCTTCATCCACTGCTTCGAGTACTCGTAGCCGGAGAAGACCTTCTGCCAATACGGCTCCTGGGTCTTGCCGAGGTCCAGCGCGGCGCCGATGGCGGGCACGTGGCTGGTGTAGACGCTTGCGGTGATCTTGGCCATGGGGGTGTCGTTCAGTGGCCTGCTTCAGAAGCCGGGTTTGGCCGCACTGCCCTGGGGCTGGTGCTGCGGCTGCGCGTTGCCGTCCTCGCCGGCATGGCGATTGCCCTCGGCGCTGCGGCCGCCGGCGATCATCATGTCGCGGTACTCCTCTTCAGTCATGCCGGTCATCGAGCCCGCCATCTGCTGGAAGCTCTTGCCGTGCGTGGCGCCGAGCTTGGCCAGGAAGTAGATGTTGCCGCCTTCGCCGATGCAGCGGTTCAGGTCGCGCGCCAGCACGGCCTGCTTCTGTGCCTCGGTCATCGGCCACTCGTCCAGGTAGGCCCGCTGGTCGGCCAGGAAGCGCTGCCGGTTCTCGGCCTTCATCAGGCTCATGCAGAACTGGTTCAACCAGTAGCCCTTGCGGGACTGGTCGGCGTCGAAGATCGTCGTGCCGGGCACGTCGAGGTAGGGTTTGTCGAGGGACACGTTCAGACTTCCTCAGGCCAGTACAGGCGCATCGGGTTGTCGACCAGCAGCTTGCGCTGCAGTTCCGCGGTCGGCGCGATGTGCGGAATGAAATCCACCAGCAGGCCGTCGTCGGGCATGTGGTCCTTCAGGTTGGGGTGTGGCCAGTCGGTGCCCCAGAGAACGCGGTCGGGGAAGGTTTCGACGACACGGCGCGCAAAAGGCACCACGTCGCGATAGGCGTTCTGCTCGCCATTCAGCGCACGCGGGCCGCTGACGGACAGGCGCTCCGGGCAGCTGACCTTGCTCCACACGTTCTCATGCTCGCGCATGAACTTCAGGAAGAGCGCGAACTCCGGGCCGTCCAGCGGCTTGCTCACGTCGGGCCGACCCATGTGGTCGACGACCACGGTGGTGGGCAGGGCGGTGAAGAAGTCCCACAGCTCCGGCAGGTCCACCGCCTCGAAGTAGATGACGACGTGCCAGCCCAGCGCCTTGATGCGGCCGGCGATCTCCATCAGTTCGTCCTTGGGCGTGAAGTCCACCAGGCGCTTGACGAAGTTGAAACGCACGCCGCGCACGCCGGCGGCGTGCAGCTCTTCCAGCTCGCGGTCGGTGACGCTGCGCTTGACGGTGGCCACGCCGCGCGCCTTGCCGCCGCTGGCACGGCAGGCGTCGGCCATGGCGCGGTTGTCGGCACCGTGGCAGGTGGCCTGCACGATGACGTTGCGCGCAAAGCCCAGGTGATCGCGCAGTGCAAACAACTGGGCCTTGCTGGCATCGCAGGGCGTGTACTTGCGCTCAGGCGCGAAAGGGAACTCGCTGCCGGGGCCGAACACGTGGCAGTGCGCGTCCACACTGCCGGCCGGCAGCTGGAAGCGGGGTTTGCTGGGGCCGGCGTACCAGTCCAGCCAGCCAGGGGTCTTCTCGAAGCTCATGTCTTGTGGTCTCGGTTCTGTGGGCGGTCGGCCCCCGCATCCGCCAGGGTGCGGTCGGCCCCCGCATCCGCCAGGATGCGGTCGGCTTCCATGCGCCAGTCCGCACTGCGGGCGAAGCCCGGTTCGCCGCGGGTGCCGAACAGGCCCGCATCGGCCAGGTCGGCCACCCAGGCCTGGAGCTCGGCAGTGCCGCTGGCGCTCCAGGGCTCCAGGCCAGCCTCGCGCACGGTGACGGCCACCTCGCGCACCTCCTCGCTGCGGCGGCGGCCGTGCTCGATGACGCGCTGGAAGAAGTAGCTCGCCTGCTTCTCCCAATCGATGCCGGGGAAGGTCTCCTGCAGGCTGGCGATCACCGCGTCCTCCACGCCGTAATGGCGGGCGGCGGTGAAGCTTTCGATGACCATGGCCTCCAGGCCCTTGATCATCACGCTGCGGCACATCTTGGTGGCGCTGGCCACGCCCAGGCGGGCGTCGTGCACCTTGGGCGCGAAGCCCAGGGCCTGCAAAACCGGCGCCAGCGTCTGGGCATCCGGCCCGCCCAGCAGCAGCGGCACCTTGATGCGGTAGGGCGGCACCGAGGTCATCACCGCGCCTTCGACATAACGCCCGCCGGCGGCGTTGACCACGCCGGCGGCGCGGATCTTGGCGCCCGGTGACGCACTGTTGAAATCGAGGAAATAGGCGCCGGCGGCCATGCCGGGTGCACACGCCTCGGCCACCACGACCGCCTGGCTGGCGGTGACGGCGGAGACCACCAGGTTGGCACCCTCGACGGCTTCCGCATGCGTGCCCGCCAGCGTGATACCGAACTGCAGCGCGTGTTCGCGCAGCGCCTCGCCGAGTACTCCACGCAGCTTCAGGTCGTAGGCCGTGACGGCCACGCCCTGCGCGCGCAGGTCTTCCGCCAGGATGCGGCCGACTTCGCCGTAGCCGATGAGGGCGATCTTCATGTCGACCCCTCGCCGCGCGAGTACGCGCAGCGATCCCCCGAGGGGATGCTCGCTTGCTTGGGGCGGCCCGGCGCTGCGCTCGCGTTCATGGTCAGTCGATGTACTTCAGGCCCGCGGCCGCCAGCGGCTCGCGCATCTTGTACATGTCCAGGCCCAGCACGCCGGCGGCCAGCTTGGCGCGCTTATCGGCTTCGTTGGCTTCGCGCTTGCTGGCGGCGTCGGCGGTCTTTGCCGCCCAGGCCGCCGGCACGACGACGACGCCGTCGTCGTCGGCCACGATGACATCGCCCGGGTTGACCAGCGCACCCGCGCAGACCACAGGAATGTTCACCGAGCCCAGCGTGGCCTTGATCGTGCCCTTGCTGCTGATGGCCTTGCTCCAGACCGGGAAGCGCATCTCGGTCAGGTCGCGCACGTCGCGCACGCCGGCATCGATGATCAGCGCCTTCGCACCGCGGGCCATGAAGGACGTGGCCAGCAGGTCGCCGAAGAAGCCGTCGGTGCATTCGGCGCTGAGCGCCGCGACGACGATGTCGCCCGGCTGGATCTGCTCCGCCACGACATGCATCATCCAGTTGTCGCCCGGGTGCAGCAGCACGGTGACGGCCGTGCCCGACACGCGCGCGCCACTGTAGATCGGGCGCATGTAGGGCTGCATCAGGCCGACCCGGCCCTGCGCCTCGTGCGTGGTGGTGGCGCCGATCTCGCCCAGCCGGTCGGTGGCGACGCGGTCGGCGCGGGTGATGTGGCGCTTGACGATGCCGAGTTCGTACATGGTCAGAGTCCTTTGGCCTTCAGGGCGGCATCGAGACGCGGGTAGACGCGCCGCGCATTGCCTTCGTAGATCTGCTGCTTCTGCGCCGGGCTCAGCAGCGTGCTGGCCTCGATGTAGCGCTTGGTGTCGTCGTAGTTGAAGCCGGTCTCCGGGTCGATGCCGCGCACGGCGCCGATCATCTCGCTGGCGAACAGGATGTTGTCCACCGGGATCACCTTCGTCAGCAGGTCGATGCCGGGCTGGTGATAGACGCAGGTGTCGAAGAACACGTTGTTCAGCAGGTGGTCCTTCAGCAGCGGCTTCTTCAGCTCCTGCGCCAGACCGCGGTAGCGGCCCCAGTGGTACGGCGCGGCGCCACCGCCGTGCGGCACGATGAACTTCAGCGTCGGGAAGTCCTTGAACAGGTCACCCTGCAGCAGCTGCATGAAGGCCGTGGTGTCGGCGTTGATGTAGTGCGCGCCTGTGGTGTGGAAGCACCCATTGCAGCTGGTGCTCACGTGCACCATGGCCGGGATGTCGTACTCCACCATCTTTTCGTAGATGGGGTACCACGCACGGTCGGTCAGCGGCGGGCTGGTCCAGTGGCCGCCGGACGGGTCCGGGTTCAGGTTCAGCGCCACGTTGCCATACTGCTCCACGCACTTCACCAGTTCCGGGATGCAGGTGGCCGGGTCCACGCCCGGGCTCTGCGGCAGCATGGCCGCCGGGATGAAGTGGTCGGGGAACAGCTGGCTGACGCGGTAGCACAGCTCGTTGCAGATGGCCGCCCAGGTGCTGGAGACCTCGAAGTCGCCGATGTGGTGCGCCATGAAGCTGGCGCGTGGGCTGAAGATCGTCAGGTCGCTGCCGCGCTCGCGCATCTTGGCGAGCTGGTTGGTCTCGATGGTCTCGCGGATCTCGTCGTCGGAGATCTTCAGGTCCGAGGCCTTGGGCATGGCGGCCGGGTCCTTGATGCCGGCGATCTGCGCGTTGCGCCAGTTCTCCAGCGCCTTCGGGGCCGTGGTGTAGTGGCCGTGGATGTCGATGATCACGGGGTCGTCTCCTGGATGAATCCGTCGCGGGCCGGGGCCATGCCGTGACGCTGCTTGGCGGCGTCGGCATCGGGCGAGGCCATGTCGTCCAGCATCGCGCGCACCGCATCGCCATTGGGCGACACGGCGGCGACGCCGGCGGAAAAGGTGGTGATGAACTCGGTGCCTGCGGGCAGCAGACCCAGCACGTCGATGCCCGGCAGGCTCATCAGCTCGCTGAGCTGCTGGAAACCCAGCGCCACGCGGCCTTCGGCGACCAGCTGTCCCACCGGCACGCCGGGCGGCGGCACGACGACGCGCTCGCGCACGGCATCGGCAATGCCCCAGCGCTCGAACAGCGCGGCCAGGTGGTTGCCGCTGGGGCCGGTGGAATAGCCCAGCGTGGGCGCGGCGAGCACGGCCTGCTTCAGGGCGGCCTCGGAGGACACATCGGGGTGTGGCGTGCCGGCGCGCACCGCCAGCGCCACTGGCGAGCGCACCAGATCGACGCGGCCTGGCAGCACGTGGCCAGCGGCGATGAGCTTGTCCAGCGCATCGGACGCCAGGAACACGACGTCGAAGAACTCGCCGGCCGCCACGCGCTTGGCCGCGTCCACGCCGCCCACGGACGCGATGGCCGTCTGCACGCCGGTCCTGGCCGTGTAAGCCTGGGCCAGCTCCGCGAGCACGGCGCGGGTGGCCATCGACGAAATGCCGGTGAGGGTCCCGACCACGCTTGTCTCCGTTGGTGTAGGGATGGACGGGCGGATTCTTGGCCGCCAAGTCCCATGCATCAATGCTATTTCTTGTCTAGCTGTCAGAACGATTCGGCATGACAATGCGCGCCGGAATCACCATGGACCTGAAACAGCTGGAGTACTTCGTGCACGTGGCCGAGCTCGGCAGCTTCACGCGTGCATCAACTTTTCTGCGGGTGGCGCAGCCGGCGCTGAGCCGCCAGATCCGCGCGCTGGAGGTGGAACTGCGGCAGACGCTGTTCGAGCGCAACGGCCGTGGTGTCACCCTCACCGAACCCGGCAAGCGGCTGCTGGCGCACGGCCGCGGCATTCTGCAGCAGGTGGAACGCGCGCGCCAGGACATGGAGGACGAGCGCGGCGCCATCAGCGGCCACCTGGCCGTGGGCATGCCGCCCAGCGTGAGCCGGGCCCTGACGGCGCCCTTGGTGGCCGGTTTCCGGGCCCGCTTTCCGAAGGCGACGTTGACGGTGGTGGAAGGCCTGTCCACCTACATGCTGGAGTGGCTGCAGATCGGCCGCATCGACTGTGCCGTGGTCTACAACGTCACGCCCTCGCCGGCCATCGACCTGGTGCCGGTGCTTGATGAAGCGCTGTACCTCGTTTCGGCCCGTGAGCCGGGGCAGCCGCTGGTGGGGCCGCCGCTGCCCCTGGCCGACCTGGCCGGCCGTGAACTGGTGATGCCGAGCCGGCCGCATTCGATCCGCATGCTGCTGGAGGCCGCGCTGGTGGCCGAGGGCCGCAAGCCGCGCGTGGGCATCGAGATCGAGAGCGTCGCGGCCATTCTGGACCTGGTGCAGACCCAGGGCCTGCACGGCGTGCTCACGCTCAACGGCGTGCGCAGCCATGGGCCGGAACAGGCCTTCCATGTGCGGCCGCTCGCGCCGGAGCATGGTGGCGGCCGCCTGGTGACCACGCAATGGATCGCCACCTCGGCGCAACGGCCGGGCAGCCCCCTGATCACCCAGTCCTCGGCGCTGTTGCGCGAGCTGATGCTGGAACACTGGTCGGTGCCCGACGAGCCAATGGCGGGCTGACGGCGCTTGGTGACGCTCGGTGCCGCCCGGCGCCGGGCGGCAAGCCGCCGGCGGGTATGCTCGCCGCCCATGTACAACGCGCTGTTCGGGCTCACGCAGGACCCGTTCTCGATCGCGCCGGACCCGCGCTTCCTCTACATGAGCGAGCGTCACCGCGAGGCGCTCGCGCACCTGCTCTACGGTGCGCAGGGCGGTGGCGGCCTGGTGCTGCTGACCGGCGCCGTGGGCGCGGGCAAGACCACGGTGTGCCGCTGCTTCGTGGAGCAGTTGCCCAAGTCGGTGGACCTGGCCTACGTCTTCAACCCGGCGCTGAGCGTGCCGGAACTGCTGGCCACGGTGAGCGACGAGTTCGGCCTGCAGGTGCCGCCAGGCGCGTCGCTCAAGGCGCACGTCGACGCGTTGAATGCCTTCCTGCTGCGGCGGCACGCCGAAGGCCGCAGCTGTGTGCTGGTGATCGACGAGGCACAGAACCTCGCCCCCGAGGTGCTGGAACAGCTGCGATTGCTGACCAACCTGGAGACGGCCACCCGCAAGCTGCTGCAGATCGTCCTGATCGGGCAGCCCGAATTGCGGGATCGACTGGCCGACCCGGCACTGGAGCAGGTGGCGCAGCGCGTCATCGCCCGCTATCACCTGGAGCCGCTGGCGGCCGCCGAGACGCCGGTGTACGTGCGCCACCGCATGGCTGTGGCGGGCCTGAACGGGCCGCTGCCCTTCGACGACGCCGCGCTGCGCCGCGTCCACCAGCTCACGGGCGGGGTGCCGCGGCGCATCAATCTGCTGTGCGATCGTGCGCTGCTGGGCGCCTATGCGCAGCAGCGCGGGCAGGTGAGTGCCGCGATGGTGGAGCAGGCGGCACAGGAGGTCTTTGGCTCGCAGCATGGCGCCCAAAGCGCCCAAGGCGCCAGAAGCGCACAAATGGCCACTGCCCATCGAACGGTCACGCTCGGGACGGCGGTGGGCCTGGTCGGGGCATTGGCGGCCGCAGGCCTGGCCGGGGTCTGGTGGGGATCTCGCCCGGGCTCGGGGGCGGCGGAGGCCGGCGTTGGCTCGTCAAGGGTGGTGGCAGCAGCGTCGGCATCGGCGGCCACCGCCTCGGCGCCGGAGGTCTCGCCCGCCATTGCGTTGGCCGCTGCGCCGCCGGCTTCAGCGCCTGCGCCCACGCCCTTGGTCGATGCCGTGACGCTGGTGGCCGAGCGCGGCTGGCCCGAAACGGACATGGCCTGGCGGGTGCTGGCCGCTCGCTGGGCCAAGCTGCCTGGAGAGCTGCCCGGCACGTCTGAGACGGGCGTGTGCGACCTGCTGGCCAGGACGGGCGTGGCTTGTTATGAGGGCAGTGGCACGCTGGCACTGCTGCGCCAGCTCGACCGGCCGCTGTGGCTGGCGTTGCAGTTGGGCGGTGAACATCCAGCCGCCGTGCCCTTGCTGGACCTGGGCGAGCGCGAGGCGGGGTTGCTGCTGCCGTCCGGGCCGGTGCGTGTCACCCTGGCCACGCTGGCGGCGCGTTGGACGGGCGATTTCGGCACCCTTTGGCGTCTGCCACCGGGTGCCGAGGCGGGGCAACGGCTGGCGCCTGGGTCCGCGGCGGCCGATTGGGTGCAAGCGCGGCTTCGCGCGGAACAATCAGGGGCGCTGCCCGATGATGCGCCGGCACTGGTGAGGGTGCAGGCCTTCCAGCGTTCACAAGGGCTGACCGTCGACGGCCTGGCCGGGCCACTGACCTTGATGCAGCTCAATCGAGCTGCCGCCGTGGACGAACCGCGGCTGTCGGCATCTGTGCCGGCCAAGTCCGCCGCGGCGGGGGAGGGCCACTGAGATGTCTTACGTGCTGGACGCCTTGCGGCGAGCTGAAGCCGACCGGCAGCGCGGGCAGGTGCCGAATCTGCATGTGTCGACGACGCTGGGCGGCAGCGGCGCCGTGGCGCCTGCCGCGG
This sequence comes from Burkholderiaceae bacterium, assembly GCA_024235915.1. Lineage (GTDB taxonomy): Bacteria > Pseudomonadota > Gammaproteobacteria > Burkholderiales > Burkholderiaceae_C > Rubrivivax. Next base: position 24,104 of record JACKLO010000014.1, read on the forward strand.
ACGACCCGCCTTCGCGCAGGCGGCCTGTGCGCCTGGCCGCGCTGGTGGTGATGTTGGCCGGACTGCTGGCGGCGGGGGCGTGGTGGTGGCGCGGCCAGGGTAGCCAGCCGCCAGCGGACACCCCGATGGCCGGGTCTGCGGTTGCTGGTGCCGGTGCCGGTGCCGCGCATTTGGCGCCCGATGCAGTGGCATCCGATTCGACGCCTCCGCTGTCGCCGACCAGGGCACCTCCCGTGCCGCTGGTGCGGATGCCCGGCGCGGCAACCGGGCCGGTGCCCCCGCCGGTCGCCTTGCCGCCGCCGGCGATCCCGGCGCGTGTCACTGCGCAGCGACCACCATCGGCCACGGCGACGGCGCCCATGGCAGCTCCACCGATGGCCTTCGGTGGCGCTTTCGATTCCCCCGACCCCAAGGCCCGCATGCTGATCATCAACGGCCAGGTGTGGCGCGAGGGGGACGAGCCGGCACCGGGCTGGGTGCTCGAACGCATCGGGCTGCACGAGGCGCGCTTCCAGGTGCAGGGGCGGGCGGTCGACCTGCGCTACGACGGCATCACGAAGCGCTGAGGTTCGCTTCCGGGGTGCGGCTGGCGCGCGGCGCAGTGGTCGGCAGGCTGCCTGGATGCGGTCGGCGACCCCGTTGCGACAAGGGCGGCGCGCAGCGGTGACACTCTGGCCATGTCCGACCCCGCAGCGCCACCGGCCGACCTGCCGACCTTCGCCTTCGACAACAGCTTTGTCCGGTCACTGCCGCAGGCCGGTGTGCCGTGGCCGCCGGTGCCGGTGGCCGCACCGGCGCTGGTTTACCTGAACCGTGCCTTGGCCGGTCAACTGGGTCTTGATGCGGATGCGCTGGCCACGCCCGCCGGGGCGGCCGTGTTTGCCGGCAATCGGATCCCCGATGGTGCGCAGCCCGTGGCCCAGGCCTATGCAGGCCATCAGTTTGGCGGCTTTTCATCGCAACTCGGAGATGGCCGCGCGCTGCTGCTGGGCGAGATCATCGGCCCCGACGGGCGCCGCCGTGACCTGGCGCTGAAGGGATCCGGGCGCACGCCGTTCTCGCGCGGCGGCGACGGTCGCGCAGCCCTTGGCCCGATGCTGCGCGAGGTGCTGATCGGTGAGGCGATGCACGCCCTGGGCATTCCGACGACGCGGGCACTGGCGGTGGCTGCCACGGGGGAATCGGTCCGGCGTGACCGTGACCTTCCAGGCGCCGTGCTGGCCAGGGTGGCGGCAAGCCACCTGCGGGTGGGCAGCTTCCAGTACTTTGCCGCGCGTGGCGATCGGGCGAACCTGGCCCAGATGGTCGACTACGCCATCGCGCGTCACGACCCTGACCTCGTCCACCGCGAGGATCGGCACGTGCAGTTCCTGGAGCGGGTGGCGCGTCGGCAGGCCGCGCTGGTGGCGCAATGGATGAATGCCGGTTTCATCCATGGCGTGATGAACACCGACAACATGACCTTGTCCGGCGAAACCATCGACTACGGGCCCTGCGCGTTCCTGGAAGCCTACGACCCGGCCGCCGTGTTCAGCAGCATCGACCATGGCGGCCGCTACGCCTATGCCAACCAGCCGTTGATCGCGCGCTGGAACCTGGCGCGGTTGGCCGAGACGCTGCTGCCGCTGCTGGCCGATGCCGACGATGATTCCTCCGTACAGCAGGCCGTGGCCCAAGTGACGGCGGTGATCGATGCGTTTCCCGCCTGGTACGACGACGCGTTGCGGACCGGCCAGCGGCGCAAGCTGGGGCTGCGCCTCGGCGAGGCGGGGGACGCCGTCATGGCGGATGACTTCCTGGCCCTGCTGCAGCGGCAGGGCGTGGATTTCACGCTCGGGTGGCGCCGCCTGGCCGACGCCGCGGTGGGCGATGACGCGCCGTGGTTGTCCCGGTTCGCCGATGCCGGCGCGGCCGCGGCGTGGCTGGCGCGCTGGCGCGCTCGTTGCCTGCGTGAGGATGGGGCCGCAGGTCTGAGCGATCTGGAGGCCGCAACGCGGCGTGCGCAAGCCATTCGCCGGGCCAGCCCGTTCGTGATTCCGCGCAACCACCGGGTGGAGGAAGCGCTGGCCGCAGCGACGGATGAAGGGGATCTGGCGCCGTTTGAACGGTTGCTGCAGGCGCTGCAACAACCGTTCGAGGAATTGCCGACACTGCAACGCTTCGGGGAGCCGGCGCCGGCGGCGGTCACCGCCGGGTACCAGACCTTCTGCGGTACCTGAACGGTCGCGCGCGCGTCACTCGACGGTGACGCTCTTGGCCAGGTTGCGGGGCTTGTCGACGTCCGTGCCTCGGGCGCAGGCCGTGTGATAGGCCAGCAGTTGCAGCGGTACCACGTGCAGGATGGGGCTCAGGGTCCCGTAGTGCTCCGGCATCCGGATCACGTGCACCCCGGGCTCGCTGTCGATCCGCGTGTCGGTGTCGGCGAAGGCATAGAGCTGTCCACCGCGGGCGCGGACCTCCTGCATGTTGCTCTTGAGCTTCTCGAGCAGTGCGTCGTTGGGGGCAATGGTGACCACCGGCATCTGCTCGGTGACCAGGGCCAGGGGGCCGTGCTTGAGCTCGCCGGCAGGATAGGCCTCCGCGTGGATGTAGCTGATCTCCTTGAGCTTGAGTGCGCCCTCGAGGGCGATCGGGAAGTGAAGCCCACGCCCCAGGAAAAGTGCGTTCTCCTTGCGGGCAAACTCCTCGCTCCAGGAGATGACCTGCGGTTCCAGCGCCAGGACGGCCTGGATGGCCACGGGCAGGTGACGCAGCGCCTTGAGCTCGGCAGCTTCGCGTTCGTCGTCGAGCCGGCCACGAACCTGGGCCAGCGCCAGTGTGAGCAGGTACAAGCCGACGAGCTGCGTCGTGAAGGCCTTGGTTGACGCCACCCCGATCTCGACACCGGCACGGGTGATGAAGGCCAGCGCGCATTCGCGCACCATGGCGCTGGTGGATACGTTGCAGATGGTGAGCGTGTGCGCCATGCCCAGCGAGCGGGCATGTTTCAGTGCCGCCAAGGTATCGGCCGTCTCGCCGCTCTGCGTGATCGTGACCACCAGCGTGCGTGGGTCGGGCACGCTGTCGCGATACCGATACTCGCTGGCGACCTCGACCGTCGTCGGGATGCCGGCGATGGACTCCAGCCAATAGCGGGCCGTGGAGCCGGCGTAGTAGCTCGTGCCGCAGGCCAGGATCAGCACGCGGTCGATGTTCTTGAAGCTGCGGTAGGCGCCATCACCGAAGAGCTCGGGGCTGATGGCGGCGACGCTGTCCAGGGTGTCGGCGATGGCCTTGGGCTGCTCGAAGATCTCCTTCTGCATGTAGTGCCGGTACGGGCCCAGTTCAGCGGCGCCGCTGTGCGCCTGAACGATCTTGACGTCACGCTCCACAGCACGCCACTCGCCACCGGCTTGGCGGGCACTGATCCAGGCCCGGCCCAGTTGCAGGTCGACGACGTCACCCTCCTCCAGATAGACGATGCGGTCGGTGACGTCGGCCAGCGCCATGGCGTCGGAGGCGAGGAAATGTTCCTGCTCGCCCACACCCAGCACCAGCGGCGACCCTGCCCGTGCCCCCACCACACGTTGTGGCTCATCGCGGCAGAAGACTGCGATGGCATAGGCGCCCCGCAACTTTGGCAGCGCCTGCTGGACGGCCTCGAGCAGGTCTCCGTCGTAGTGCAGGTGCACCAGGTGCGCGATGACCTCGGTGTCGGTCTGACTGTGGAACTGGTAGCCGCGCGCCTTCAGATCGGCCCGCAGTTCGTCGTGGTTCTCGATGATGCCGTTGTGGACCAGCGCGATGCGACCGACGTCGGAGTCCGAGCCCAGACCGACGGAGAAGTGCGGGTGGGCGTTGTGTACCGCGGGCGCACCGTGGGTTGCCCAGCGGGTATGCGCGATGCCGGTGCCGCTGGCGAGACCGTCGCTGGCGGCAGCCGCGTCCAGTTCAGCGACGCGGGACGTGCTCCGGGAGCGTCGCAGCTCACCATCCTGATGCACTGCAACGCCGCAGGAGTCATAGCCCCGGTACTCAAGACGCCGCAGTCCTTCAATGAGGATGGGAACGATGTTGCGCGAACTGACTGCACCGACGATGCCGCACATGGCGAGCTCCTGTGAAACCGAAAGAACGGGTGCGATCGTAGGCAGGCGCAATGAACGATGCTTGCAAAATCACGATACTTTCTGCTCAGAATGACGAACGCAAAAACGTCGAGAAAGAAAATTGCAGAAAGACCATGGAGATGGATAGTTCGAGTGCGACACCCGTCACGTTCGATGCGACGGACCTCAGGTTGCTGGCTTTGCTTCAGGACGACGCCGGCTTGTCGAACCAGGATCTTGCGGCCAGGGCGCATGTGTCGCCGGCGACGTGCATGCGCCGTGTCAAGCGGCTGGTCGAGACCGGCGTCGTCAAACGCAGGGTCGCTCTGCTGGAGCCGGCGCTCCTGGGGCCGACGTTGGAGGCCGTCTGCGAGGTGATGCTTGACCGCCAGGGGGTTGAATACGTGGACGCCTACGAGGCGCTGGCCGTGGCCCACCCCGCAGTGGCACAGTGCTATCGCGTCTCACCGGGGCCGGACCTGGTCCTGATCGCGAGGGTCCGCAACATGCAAGACTGGGTGACGGTGGCGGGCGAACTGTTCACGCAGCAGGCCAACGTGCGCAACGTCAAGACGTACTTCGTGATGCAACGCGGCAAATTCGAGACCGCATGGCCCCTGCCCCCGGAGGCAGGCTAGCCAGCGCATCGGGCTCGTCGCGAAAACTTGAAAAGCAGTTGCGCACGACGTTAGCGCCGTGCTACAGTCGCAGGCTCCGCTGAACGCAAGTGCAGACAGTTAGCAGCAATCGGCCTCCAGGCAGGTTGTTTGGACCAAAGCAAAGTCAGCGGTAAGTCAAAGCCAAGCGCTTGACAAGGTGAAAAACACCAAGTCATAATCGCAGGCTCTGCAAATGAAGCAAACAACGCCTCATGCGCAGTCGACAAAACCGAGTGTTTGACAGGGATTTAAATCTGTGTCAAAATTTCTCAGCGCCGAAAGGCGCGCCCCAAGGGGCAAGTTCTTTAACAACATACAGCCGATAAGCGTGGGCGTTTGAAGGCGAGTGCCAAGAGTCGAAAGACTCGTGGTCGAAAGACCTCAAACGCTCATGGAAATAGAAGTGAAGTTCACTTCGATTCCGTTGAGCAATTTCAAGATCGAACTGAAGAGTTTGATCCTGGCTCAGATTGAACGCTGGCGGCATGCTTTACACATGCAAGTCGAACGGTAACAGGCCTTCGGGTGCTGACGAGTGGCGAACGGGTGAGTAATGCATCGGAACGTGCCCAGTAGTGGGGGATAGCCCGGCGAAAGCCGGATTAATACCGCATACGACCTACGGGTGAAAGGGGGGGATCGCAAGACCTCTCGCTATTGGAGCGGCCGATGTCAGATTAGGTAGTTGGTGGGGTAAAGGCTTACCAAGCCAACGATCTGTAGCTGGTCTGAGAGGACGACCAGCCACACTGGGACTGAGACACGGCCCAGACTCCTACGGGAGGCAGCAGTGGGGAATTTTGGACAATGGGCGCAAGCCTGATCCAGCCATGCCGCGTGCAGGAAGAAGGCCTTCGGGTTGTAAACCGCTTTTGTCAGGGAAGAAATCTTCTGGGTTAATACCTCAGGAGGATGACGGTACCTGAAGAATAAGCACCGGCTAACTACGTGCCAGCAGCCGCGGTAATACGTAGGGTGCAAGCGTTAATCGGAATTACTGGGCGTAAAGCGTGCGCAGGCGGTTGTGCAAGACAGGTGTGAAATCCCCGGGCTTAACCTGGGAACTGCACTTGTGACTGCACAGCTGGAGTGCGGCAGAGGGGGGATGGAATTCCGCGTGTAGCAGTGAAATGCGTAGATATGCGGAGGAACACCGATGGCGAAGGCAATCCCCTGGGCCTGCACTGACGCTCATGCACGAAAGCGTGGGGAGCAAACAGGATTAGATACCCTGGTAGTCCACGCCCTAAACGATGTCAACTGGTTGTTGGGAAGGTTCCTTCTCAGTAACGTAGCTAACGCGTGAAGTTGACCGCCTGGGGGAGTACGGCCGCAAGGTTGAAACTCAAAGGAATTGACGGGGACCCGCACAAGCGGTGGATGATGTGGTTTAATTCGACGCAACGCGAAAACCTTACCTACCCTTGACATGCCAGGAACTTGCCAGAGATGGCTTGGTGCTCGAAAGAGAACCTGGACACAGGTGCTGCATGGCCGTCGTCAGCTCGTGTCGTGAGATGTTGGGTTAAGTCCCGCAACGAGCGCAACCCTTGCCATTAGTTGCTACGAAAGGGCACTCTAATGGGACTGCCGGTGACAAACCGGAGGAAGGTGGGGATGACGTCAGGTCATCATGGCCCTTATGGGTAGGGCTACACGTCATACAATGGCCGGTACAGAGGGCTGCCAACCCGCGAGGGGGAGCCAATCCCAGAAAACCGGTCGTAGTCCGGATCGCAGTCTGCAACTCGACTGCGTGAAGTCGGAATCGCTAGTAATCGTGGATCAGAATGTCACGGTGAATACGTTCCCGGGTCTTGTACACACCGCCCGTCACACCATGGGAGCGGGTTCTGCCAGAAGTAGGTAGCCTAACCGTAAGGAGGGCGCTTACCACGGCAGGGTTCGTGACTGGGGTGAAGTCGTAACAAGGTAGCCGTATCGGAAGGTGCGGCTGGATCACCTCCTTTCTGGAAAAAGCACTCAATTTCAAGCGCTCACACTTATCGGCTGTTGTTGACGACAGATCACCTGATGTGAGGGTCTGTAGCTCAGTCGGTTAGAGCACCGTCTTGATAAGGCGGGGGTCGTTGGTTCGAATCCAACCAGACCCACCACACAAGGGGGTGTAGCTCAGCTGGGAGAGCACCTGCTTTGCAAGCAGGGGGTCATCGGTTCGATCCCGTTCACCTCCACCAATCCTCAACGGACACTCCAGTGCATTCATTCGATGAGTGTGCTGCAGTGTCCGATCGTTGATCGGCTGTCGTTCTTTAACAATTCATAGAGTCGAATCAGCGTTGTCGGCGGAAAGCGTCTTCGGATGCACCGTGCCGCCGGCAACAACTTGATTGCGTCAATTGAATATTTCATGCTCGAAAGAGCTTGAATACGGCATAACGCAGATACTCAAATCTGTCATTGACCTGGCGACTGCGGTCGTCAAAGTTATAGGGTCAAGTGACTAAGTGCATGTGGTGGATGCCTTGGCGATTACAGGCGATGAAGGACGTTGTAGCCTGCGATAAGCTTCGGGGAGCTGGCAAACAAGCTTTGATCCGGAGATTTCCGAATGGGGAAACCCACCCGCAAGGGTATCGCACACTGAATACATAGGTGTGCGAGGCGAACCGGGTGAACTGAAACATCTCAGTAGCTCGAGGAACAGACATCAACCGAGATTCCGAAAGTAGTGGCGAGCGAAATCGGAACAGCCTGCACGTTTTAGCAGTCGACTTATCAGAACGGTCTGGAAAGTCCGGCCACAGCGGGTGATAGCCCCGTATGGAAAAAGACGACTGTGGAACTAGGCGTGCGACAAGTAGGGCGGGACACGTGAAATCCTGTCTGAAGATGGGGGGACCATCCTCCAAGGCTAAATACTCGTAATCGACCGATAGTGAACAAGTACCGTGAGGGAAAGGCGAAAAGAACCCCGGGAGGGGAGTGAAATAGATCCTGAAACCGCATGCATACAAAAAGTCGGAGCCCGCAAGGGTGACGGCGTACCTTTTGTATAATGGGTCAGCGACTTACATTCAGTGGCAAGCTTAACCGAATAGGGAAGGCGCAGGGAAACCGAGTCCGAATAGGGCGTTCAGTCGCTGGGTGTAGACCCGAAACCAGGTGATCTATCCATGGCCAGGATGAAGGTGAGGTAACACTTACTGGAGGTCCGAACCGACTAGTGTTGCAAAACTAGCGGATGAGCTGTGGATAGGGGTGAAAGGCTAAACAAACCTGGAGATAGCTGGTTCTCTCCGAAAACTATTTAGGTAGTGCCTCAAGTATTACCATCGGGGTAGAGCACTGTTATGGCTGGGGGTCATGGCGACTTACCAAACCATTGCAAACCCGAATACCGATGAGTACAGCTTGGGGAGACAGTGCACCGGGTGCTAACGTCCGGACACAAGAGGGAAACAACCCAGACCGCCAGCTAAGGTCCCCAAAATTGGCTAAGTGGGAAACGAAGTGGGAAGGCTAAAACAGTCAGGATGTTGGCTTAGAAGCAGCCATCATTTAAAGAAAGCGTAATAGCTCACTGATCGAGTCGTCCTGCGCGGAAGATGTAACGGGGCTAAGCCAGTTACCGAAGCTGCGGATTCACAGCAATGTGAGTGGTAGGAGAGCGTTCCGTACGCCTGCGAAGGTGGATCGTGAGGTCTGCTGGAGGTATCGGAAGTGCGAATGCTGACATGAGTAGCGTTAAAGGGGTGAAAAGCCCCTCGCCGAAAGCGCAAGGTTTCCTACGCAACGTTCATCGGCGTAGGGTGAGTCGGCCCCTAAGGCGAGGCAGAGATGCGTAGCTGATGGGAAACAGGTCAATATTCCTGTACCGATTGCAAGTGCGATGTGGGGACGGAGAAGGTTAGCTCAGCCGGGTGTTGATGTCCCGGTTCAAGCCTGTAGTCGTGCCTGGTAGGCAAATCCGCCGGGCTTAGATGAGGGGTGATAACGAGGAAGCTTGCTTCCGAAGTGAGTGATACCCTGCTTCCAGGAAAAGCCACTAAGCTTCAGCTTGCAACGACCGTACCGCAAACCGACACTGGTGCGCGAGATGAGTATTCTAAGGCGCTTGAGAGAACTCTGGAGAAGGAACTCGGCAAATTGACACCGTAACTTCGGGAGAAGGTGTGCCTTTAGTAGGTGAAGTCGTACAGACGGAGCCCAATGAGGCCGCAGAGAATCGGTGGCTGCGACTGTTTATTAAAACACAGCACTCTGCAAAGACGAAAGTCGACGTATAGGGTGTGACGCCTGCCCGGTGCTGGAAGATTAAATGATGGGGTGCAAGCTCTTGATTGAAGTCCCAGTAAACGGCGGCCGTAACTATAACGGTCCTAAGGTAGCGAAATTCCTTGTCGGGTAAGTTCCGACCTGCACGAATGGCGTAACGATGGCCACGCTGTCTCCTCCAGAGACTCAGCGAAGTTGAAATGTTTGTGATGATGCAATCTCCCGCGGAAAGACGGAAAGACCCCATGAACCTTTACTGTAGCTTCACATTGGACTTTGAACAGATCTGTGTAGGATAGGTGGGAGGCTTTGAAGCGGTGCCGCTAGGTGCCGTGGAGCCAACGTTGAAATACCACCCTGGTGTGTTTGAGGTTCTAACCTTGGCCCGTTATCCGGGTTGGGGACAGTGTGTGGTGGGCAGTTTGACTGGGGCGGTCTCCTCCCAAAGCGTAACGGAGGAGTTCGAAGGTACGCTAGGCACGGTCGGAAATCGTGCTGATAGTGCATAGGCATAAGCGTGCTTGACTGCGAGACTGACAAGTCGAGCAGGTACAAAAAGTAGGACTAAGTGATCCGGTGGTTCTGTATGGAAGGGCCATCGCTCAACGGATAAAGGTACTCTGGGGATAACAGGCTGATACCGCCCAAGAGTTCATATCGACGGCGGTGTTTGGCACCTCGATGTCGGCTCATCTCATCCTGGGGCTGTAGCCGGTCCCAAAGGGTATGGCTGTTCGCCATTTAAAGAGGTACGTGAGCTGGGTTTAAAACGTCGTGAGACAGTTTGGTCCCTATCTTCCGTGGGCGCTGCAAGATTGAGAGAGCCTGCTCCTAGTACGAGAGGACCGGAGTGGACGCACCTCTGGTGTATCGGTTGTCACGCCAGTGGCATTGCCGAGTAGCTAAGTGCGGAAGAGATAACCGCTGAAAGCATCTAAGCGGGAAACTCGTCTCAAGATGAGTCTTGCCGGGGCCTTGAGCCCCCTGAAGAGTCGTTCGAGACCAGGACGTTGATAGGCCGGGTGTGGAAGCGTAGTAATGCGTTAAGCTAACCGGTACTAATTGCTCGTGAGGCTTGACCCTATAACTTTGACGATATCGGGTTCAGTTATGCCGCAAGAGACGCAATCAAGCTGATTCAAACTCTGTGAATTGGTCGCAACGCCACTCATGGCGGGGCGGCAACCAGTCAAGCCTGATGACCATAGCAAGGTGGTCCCACTCCTTCCCATCCCGAACAGGACAGTGAAACGCCTTAGCGCCGATGATAGTGCGGATTCCCGTGTGAAAGTAGGACATCGTCAGGCTATTTATCTGAAAAGCCCGGATCATTTTGATCCGGGCTTTTTCCTTTTTATGCGACGATAAACTACTCGACCGCACGATCGGTGTCGTTAGGGTCATATCAAAACACTGATTGCCTGAAGCGCGCTCGGCGGTTCGCCGACACCGTCCCAGCCGAAGAGACAAGTGGCCAGACTTCGCTCGCGTTCACATACCTGGGACAGGAACCAATGCGGATCCGGCAGGGACTTGAAGGTCTCGAAACCCGATTCCAGAAAGTTCTGCAACGCGCCCAGGCCAGAAGCCCGAGCTGGGTGCCGCATCAATCGAAGCGAGTGGCGGAGCAGCGGATTCCTGGTGAATCGAATCAACGCCTGACCGATCGACAGCATGAGTTCAATCTGCTGCTCTCTGTCCGGCGCCCTGCCCACCAGTTGCCATGCGATGCCATAGCGCCGCGCATTCAAATCGTCATCGCCTGCAAGTGCCCGGGCCATGGACATGTCGAGGTCCTCGGAAAGTGCATGCAATCTGGCCAGCGCCAGAACAGTGACGACGACGTCGTGAGGAAACAGCCGCACCAGTGCGGGCACGACGCGCGCAAACTGGGCGTCCCTTTCCGTGAAATCCTTGGGCCCGTAGAGTTCGTCCAGAAAGAACCGGGCCGCCGCGGCGTGGCCTGGCGCCGTCAACAAATCCCCATAGGTATTTGCGAAGCGGCGATGCTGAAACGACTTCACGGCGACGACTCGGCGCAGGAGAGCCGGATCCGCAGTCGAAACAACTCTCAGATTCGCGACCTGGGTCAGCTTGCTCAGAATTTCGGTGGCTTCAGCGTTGTGCATCAATGACGATCATGAACGACCGCAAGTGCAGACGCCAGACAAGATGATTGCCGCCCTGCAACGACTGTTCTCGATGCTGTGGGCGGTGGCGTTCATTGCCGCCGCCCTTGGCTCGCTGCTAGCCGAATTTTCCGCCGCGACAGCCGTGTCGCTGCTGATCGGCCTCTCATTGGGGCACGCGCTCGTGCTCGGTGCAGAAATGATCTGGATGCAAGCCGCCAACCGATCCGATTCAGTTCGACCGGCGAAGACGGCCGAGTTGCTCAAAGCCTGGTTCGCCGAGGTGTTGCACGCGCCGTTGGTGTTCTTCTGGCGACAACCCTGGCGGTGCCAGAAGTTCCCGAACAGCAGCGCCGCTCAAGGCCCGCGAACTGGCGAGCGAGGCTTGGTGCTGGTGCACGGCTTTTTCTGCAACCGTGGCCTGTGGCAACGATGGATGGAACGCTGTCAGGACGATGGCATTCCCTGCATTGCGGTGACGCTGGAGCCGGCCTTCGGCAGCATCGACGACTACGTGGCCACCATTCAAGCGGCCGTCACCGAACTCACCTGCCAAACAGGCCTCCCGCCCGTGGTCGTGGCGCACAGCATGGGCGGTCTCGCGGTGCGTCGCTGGTGGTGTGATGTCGACTCCGCGCAAATACACCGGCTCATCACACTGGGAACGCCTCACCGTGGCACTAGGCTTGCCCGCTTGGGCCACACGCGCAACGCACGTCAGATGCGCGAAGACTCGCTCTGGCTGGCAGAACTCAATGCCAGGGAACAGGTGGAGCGTCGCGCCAAGATCCTTTGCGTCTACAGCCACTGCGACAACATTGTCTTCCCGGCCAGCCGCGCGCTGTTGCCGGGTGCAGCTTCCCACCACCTGCCCGCTACACCGCACGTGGCCATGGTCGACCACCCTGCGGTATGGCAGCTTGCCCGTGAATCACTCAGGGTTTGACCAGCACCCCGCGGCGCATCTGGTCAAGTTCCATGCTCTCGAACAGGGCCTTGAAGTTCCCCTCGCCGAACCCTTGGTCACCCTTGCGCTGGATGAACTCGAAGAAGATGGGACCGAGCTGGTTCTCGCTGAAGATCTGCAGCAGCAGTTCACCCGCCTTGCCATCCACCAGAATCTTCCGCGCACGCAGCGCTTCCACGTCTTCACCGTGGCCCGGGATGCGTCGGTCGATCAGTTCATAGTAGGTGTCGATGGTGTCCAGCAGGCTGATCCCGTTGGCGCGCAGGCCGTCCACCGTGCTTAGCAGGTCGCCTGAACCCATGGCAATGTGCTGGATCCCTTCGCCGCGATAGCGGTCCAGATACTCCTGGATCTGCCCCGGCTTGTCGTTGCCTTCCTCGTTGATCGGAATGCGGATCTGGCCGCAGGGGCTGGTCATGGCCTTGCTCTTCACGCCGGTGACCTGGCCCTCGATGTCGAAGTAGCGCACCTCGCGGAAGTTGAAGATGCGCTCGTAGAAGTCGGCCCACTCTCCCATGCGCCCACGGTGCACGTTGTGGGTCAGGTGATCGATGTAGGTCAAACCCAATCCCGCCGGTGCCAAGGAAGCCTCGGGCAGGGGCTCGAAGTCGACGTCGAAGAAGCCGATGTTGCCGATGTCGCCTTCCTTGGCACCACCCTTGCCGCGCCAGCGATCCACCAGGTAGATCAGTGAATCACCGATGCCCTTGATCGCCGGGATGTTGAGCTCGCCTGGGCCAGCCTGGCCGGCATATCCCCAGGCGCCCAGAGACACCGCGCGCTCGTAAGCCGCCTTGGCGTCCTGCACACGGAACGCGATGGCACAGATGCTCGGGCCGTGGAGGCGGGCGAACCGCTGGGCGAAGGAATCCGGCTCGGCGTTGACGATGAAGTTGATCCCGCCCTGTCGATAAAGCAGCACGTTCTTGTGCCGATGCCTGGCGATGGCCCGGAACCCCATCTGTTCGAACAAGCGGCCCATCGCGGCGGGATCAGGTGCGGCGTACTCGATGAATTCGAATCCGTCGGTGCCCATCGGGTTGTCCCAGGGGGTGAACTGCATGTGCTGGTCTCCTTGCTGCGTGACGCCGGACTCTAGCCAGGATGCCATGCAGGATGTCTGCACACCGTCTTGTTGATCATCGTCAAGACGCAAAAAAGCTGCAAACTTGAAGCCATGAACCACGAAGTCGAGCTTGACGCCATCGACAGGCGCATTCTTCAGGCCCTACAGGCCCGCGGCCGCAGCACCTATGACGAGTTGTCGGCGACTGTCGGCCTGTCGTCCAGTGCCGTGCTTCGGCGGGTCAAGCGCCTGGAAGACACCGGGGTGATCGATGGCTACGTGGCGCTCGTGTCGCCGTCACGTGTAGGCCTGGGCTTGACCGCCTACATCAACGTCCGTCTCGAAAAACACACGGAGTCCCACAAGCGCAATCCGATGGACCTCTTCTCCGCTTCGGTCCAGGCTTGGCCGGAGGTGGTCGAATGCAGCGCGCTCACGGGCGAAATGGACTTTCTCCTCCGCGTCGTCGTCCGCGACATGGACCATTACTCCCGCTTCATCATGGAAGCCCTGCTCAAGCACCCCAGCGTGCAGGACTGCAAGACCAGCTTCGTGATGCAGCGCGTGAAGGGCACCACAGCGCTGGCGTTCTGACGGATGTGGTCGGCCAGCGACAATGCGCCCACGATGCTCGACTGGCTGCACACCTTCTCGCAGTGGCTGCAAACTTGGGCGACGCCCGAAATGGGTCTGTGGGGGCTCTTCGGCTCTGCCTTCCTGTCTGCCACCATCCTGCCCGGCTCGAGCGAGGTCGTGCTGACCGCGCTCATCACCGCCTACCCGGATCAGGCCTGGCCCGGATTCGCCGTCGCACTGGCCGGCAACCTGCTGGGCTGCCTGCTCACCTTTGGCATGGGGCACGCGGGCCGGCAGGGCTACGAGCGGTTCCAGAATGTCAAGGTCGACATGGACGGCCCGCAGGTTCGCCGACTGCGGCGCTGGGGCACCCCGGCCCTGGTGTTGGCTGTGCTCCCGTTGGTTGGTGATGCGCTGGTGTTGGCCGCAGGATGGCTGCGCATGCCGCTGTGGCAGAGCCTGGCCTGGATCGCTGTCGGTAAAGGTCTGCGTTACCTGCTGGTGGTGCTGGGCATGCTGGGCGTGCTTTCGTACGCCTGAGCCGTTTGCGTGGCGAGCCTGCGTCTTGACGCGGGCCGAAGCGCAGGCCGCATCGCCTTCGCAGTCTTCAACTGCGGTCGTCGTCGACCTCGTGCAGCAGGCGACGAACGGGCTCCTCGCCGAGTTGCAGCAAGGCGGCAATGTCCCGCACGTCGTCTGGCAGCGCCGGGTCCTCCCAGCTTTGCATGCTGTGACGAGCCACCCGAATCGCCAGGAGCACGTTGCGCACCTGAACATCCTCCACGTGCCGGTCGTCGGTGATCCGCACCAGCAGTGAAGGCAGGCGCCAGGCCACCATCAGCGCATGCTGCAGGTCCGGCAGCCCGATGTTCAGCACTTCCTGCTGGGCCTGCAGGCTGCGCAGCCCGGGTTGGGCATGAAGGCGCTGTGCCACCGCCAGCGCCAGGGCTGGTGCGTGCAGCCACAACAGCAACTCCGCAAAGTCGTGCAGCAGGGCCGCTTCATGCAGGACGGCAGCATCGTGGTCCAGCCGGTGCGCCGCAAAGGCCAGTGAAAAGCCCGCCGCCCGGTGAGACCGGCGGAGCACGGTCATGAACCCCTCAACGGCGCCGGGGCTCTGGCGCAGCCAATCCTCGGCCGACGCCTGCGGGCCGAAATGACGGAAGAACGGGCCGATGCCCAGCATCACCAGCGCGGCCGTCACGGTTTCCGCATCGCCGCGCGCGTCGTCCCAGCTTCGCCGATGCGTCACCTGGGCCACCAGCGCGAACAGCTTCAGCGTCATCAACGGGTCGCGTGAGATGGTCTGGCTCAACAGGTGGGCATCCACCGCATCCTCATTGGCCCGCCAAGCCTCCAGCATGTTGGCCGTCTCCGCCAACACGGGCAGGGCCATCGGGTCGAAACGGGACACCCAGCCCCGCAGGTCCCGCTCGGGCTGGATCAGGAAGGGGGGATGCGGCGCAATCATCGGCAGGCCTCGTCCCTCGGTTATCGGCGTCCGCGGCGGAAAACTCAAGCGGAGCGACCCGACGCGGCCATCGCCGGCGTCGGGTCGCAGGGTGGGCGGCCAAGGCCGCACTACAGACGGGTCACGCCGGGCAGCACCGCCACGCGCCGACCATCCACGTACAGCGCGCCCTCAGGCGCGCCGGCCTCGGCGTAGAACTCCAGCACCGGGTCCTGTGCGACGCGGGTCTCGCGCGGCGCCAGTTGCCGAGACCACGCCGCCAGGGCGCGTACCGCGCGCCGCAGCACCAAGGCCACCAGCCGGCGCGTGCTGAAAAAGGGCACGGGCTCGTGCCAGCTCAAACTCTTTTCCATGATCAGTCTCCCGGCCCGCGCCAAGTCGCGGGTCCTTTGGGTTCAGGGGCTGGAGCGGGCCAACTCGGCCCGCAGTTCGCGTGCGGCGCGTTGGCGCAGGCCGGAGGCACTGCGGCCGTGGGCGCCGCCCTTGCACCGGTGTGCCGCGATGGCAAACGGGTGGCGGGGCTTGCGCGGGATCAGGGTCAGCTTCATGGGTCACTCCTTGCAGTCGTGGTGAAAAGTCAAACGGCCCGGGGCAGATGCCACCGGGCCGTCGAAGGAGTGCGCCAGGATCGCCGATCCTCAGCCTGGCCTTCGGGGCCCGGGAGACACCTCGCCCATGCACCGTGCCCACAGGCGCGGTGAAACATCGGGTAGGTGAGTCATGAACACGTTCGGAACACTCCGGGAAACACGCCAACCGGTGGGGCTTGGCGTTGATCAGATGATAAACATTCGGCGTTTCAGCGCAAGAGGCCTTGCGCAAAAAGGCAACGAAGTCGCGCGCTAAGGTCGCCGGCGTTTCAGCGGCGCCACACCGGTCTGGCTCTTCAGCCAGAGCGACTGTTCATCGTCAGGTCTGGCCGGCGGCGCCGGCGGGCTCGTCGTGGGCGGCGGCGTGGTCAGCACTTCGCCCAGCAGGTCCAGCAGCCGCGCGCGCGCCTTCTGCGGGTGGCGGCGGTAGTAGGTGAGCACCAGGCCGACGATGAAGCGCTCGTCGTCGTCGCGCGGCTGGCTGCTGGTGGGTGGCGGTTCATCGCCATCGGGCGGCATCACGGCGGGCGGTGAACCGTCACCATGCGGCACGTCCATCCAGCCGATGGGCTTGCGGCAGCGCTGCTCGAACTGACGCGCCAGGCGCTCGCCAATCTGGCGGGCGCGGCTCTTGATCTGGCTCCAGTAGCTGGGCTGGATCAGCACGTGCTCGGCAAAGCGCCGCTCCAGGCCGCGCAGAGCGGCGGCGTCGGGGTGGCGGACGGTCGCGTGCACGAACTCGTCGAACAGGGCCAGCGCGTTCTCGAAGCGCACCTGCGCGATGACCGCAGGGTCGGGGCTGGCATGGAGCATGGGTGGATGATAAATCTGCGTTGCGCCGCCCTAAGATGAAGCCTTGTTCACAGAGGACCCACGATGAGCAAGACATGGAAGATGAGCGCTGCGACAGCGGCCATGGCCGCCGCGGCCGCTGTGCCTGCGGCTGCGGTCGAGCGCGCGCTGGACAAGACGGTGGTGGTGCCCGCAGGTGTTGACGCCGTGTGGCAGGCCTGGACCACGACCAGTGGCGTCACCAGCTTCTTTGCGCCCGGGGCAGAGATCGAGCCTCGTGTGGGCGGTGCGTTCCACGTCTACTTCGACCCCGGCGCCGAGCCGGGCCAGCGTGGGGCCGACGACATGCGCATCCTGGCCCTGCAGCCCAAGCGGATGCTCAGCTTCGACTGGAACGCGCCACCGTCTCTGCCGCAGGCGCGCCAGCAACGCACCTTCGTGGTCGTGCGCCTGCACCCGGTGGACGAGCGCAGCACACGCGTCACGCTGCACCACACGGGCTGGGGCGACGGCGGCGAGTGGGACCAGGCCTACACCTACTTCGACCGCGCCTGGGACAACGTGCTCGCCGGTCTGAAGGCCCGCTTCGAAACCGGACCCAAGGACTGGAAGCCCTGGCTGGCGCAACTGGAAGCCTGGCGCGCCCAGCAGGCGGGCAAGGGCGCGGCGGTCAAGGAGTAGCGTCGGCGCCTTCGGCCGGCGCGGCACGATCGGTGCCGATCCTCGGCGCCGTGCGCACCGACCACCACATCGTCAGCGCCAGGATGCCGGCCACCGCACCCAGCGACGCGAGCACCGGGATCTTGACCACGTCGATCAGCATCATCTTGCCGCCGATGAAGACCAGGATGACCGCCAGGCCGTAGCTCAGGAGGTGGAACTTGGCCGCCACCGCCTGCAGCAGGAAGTACATCGCGCGCAGGCCGAGGATCGCGAACACGTTGGACGTGAGCACGATGAACGGGTCGGTGGTGATGGCGAAGATCGCCGGGATGGAATCCACCGCGAAGATCACGTCGGTCACGCCCACCAACGCCACCACCAGCAGCAGCGGCGTGGCGATGCGCTTGCCGTTCTCCACGGTGAAGAAGCGCTCCCCGTTGAATTGCTGGCTCACCGGCATCACCCGCTTGAGCAGCTTGAGGGCCGGGTTGTCGTCCAGGTTGGGTTCCTGGCCGGCGGCCCACCACATCTTGATGCCGGTGATCACCAGGAAGGCACCGAACACGTAGAGGATCCAGTGGAAGTGCGCGATCAGCCACGAGCCCAGCAGGATCATCACCGTGCGCAGCACGATGGCCCCGATGATGCCGATCATCAGCACCCGCTTCTGGTACGCCGGCGGCACCGCGAAGTAGGTGAAGATCATCAGGAAGACAAAGATGTTGTCGACAGCCAGGCTCTTCTCGATGAGGTAGCCGGTCAGGAATTCCAGCGCCTTGGTGTTGGCCACGGCTGCGCCGTGGTCCTGCATCACGGCCCACCAGAACAGGCCGTTGAAGGCGAAGCTGGCGGCTACCCACACCAGCGACCAATTCACGGCCTCCTTCACCGAGACCTCGTGCGCGCCCTGCTTCTTGAGCACCACGAAGTCGATGAACAGGGCCACCACCACGGTGGCGACAAAGAAGATCCAGAGCCAGGTCGGCGCAATGGTGTCCATGGACACTCCTTCGGCATGAGTGAGGATTCATGCCGAAAGGTCTTGCGAGGGCAGGGCGCCCTTGCGGTCCCGGGCCGCGGTGAGCGCCGCGTGCCGTATTGACGGGGGGCCGCGACCGCGGGAACGGCCGGCTACTCCCCTTTCGACGTCGCGGATTCTGCCTTCGCCGGCAAAGACCGGGCGCGGCGTGGGGGCTTCGCGGCCGGTGTCGGCGCCAGCATGGCGGGGACCAGACTCTCCAGGGCCTGGGCGGCCAGGGCGCGGCGCGATGCCGGCGTCGGGCAGGCCAGGCCGAGTGGACCGTCGATGAACAGGCAAGCCAGGCCGTGCACCATGGCCCAGCAGGCCACGGCGCGTGCTTCATCGTCGCGCCCATGCACCAGCCGCACCATGCGCTGCAGTTCGCCGTGGGCCCGATCACCCGCCTCCTGCGCACGCGGAAACCGTGCGGCGTCGCAGAGCTCAGGGCGGAACATCACGCGGAACACCCCCGGCTCGTCGAGCGCGAAGCCCACGTAGGCAAGGCCGGACCGCGCCAGGATCTCGGCGGGCGCGGATGACATCGACGTTTCATTGGCGGCCGCCAGACGCCCGGCCAATTCCGTGAAGCCGGCGGTCACCAACTCGGCCACGATGCTCTCGCGATCGCCGAAGTGGTGGTACGGCGCCTGGTGGGTGACACCCGCCCGCCGGGCCACCTCGCGCAGGCTGAGCGCGGCCACGCCGCCTTCGTCCAGCAACTGGCGGGCCGTGGCGAGGATGCGGGTGCGGAGGTCGAGTTCCCGGGTCATGACTTGACGGTGTCTAGTCTACTCATCAGAATGGCGGCTAGACACTGTCTAGTCGACCGTTCTTCGCCGCGATGTCGGCGTGGCCGAACCTCGCTTCTGGAGCCGTGATGTCCGCTGTCTTGCTCGACCCCGACCAGGTGTTCCGTCTGGCCAGCGCCTCCGTGCTGCCGGCCTGGGCCGCGCTGATGCTGTCCCCGCCTGCGGCGCGTTGGTCCGCCACGGCACGCAGGTGGGCCGGCCAGGTCTGGCCGGCCGTCCTGTCGCTGCTGTACGTGCTGCTGCTGGCTGCGCACTGGCGCGGTGAAGGTGGCTTCGGCTCCTTGGCCGACGTGCGGACCCTGTTCAGCGTGCCTGGGGCGCTGGTGGCCGGCTGGGTGCATTACCTCGCCTTCGACCTGTTCGTCGGCGGCTGGATCGCCGGCCGCGCTGCGGCGCGGGGATGGCCACACCTGCTCATGCTGCCCGTCTATGCACTGACCTTTCTGTTTGGCCCGGCCGGCTTGCTGGCCTACACCGTCATGGCCCGGCTTCGTCCGTCGGCCGCTTCCACAGCTTCCGCAGCAGGAGACACACGATGACCCCGACCCTTCTCATTTCACCCGCTGGCGGGCACCGCGGCACTCGCATCGGTGGATGGGCCACCCTGCGCGAGGGCGACGGCGTCCTGGCCTGGTATGGGGCCCTGCTGCTGGCGTTGATGTTGCCGGCCGCGCTCGCGTTGGCGGTCGACGGCACGCTGGTGCACGGCACACCCGCCTGGGCCAAGCCGCTGAAGTTCCTGGCCTCGCTGGGCCTGTTCGCCTGGACCACGGCCTGGTTGGCCACCCTGCTGACGCCTGCACAACGCCGCAGCGCCCTCTGGCGCGGCACGGTGTGGACTTTGGTGGCCTGCAGCACGCTGGAACTGGCCTACATCGCCGCGATGGCGTCGCAGGGCCAGGGGTCGCACTTCAACTTCAGCACGCCTTGGCACGTGCGCGCCTATCTGCTGATGGGGGCCGGCGCCATGGCGCTCACGGCCACCCAGGTGGTGCTGGCGGCCCTGCTGTGGCAGCAGCGCCGCACGCTGCCCGCGGGCGCCAGGCCGTGGCACACGGTGGTGATCACCGGGTTGGTGCTCACCTTCGTGCTCGGCGCCGGGGCGGGCGCGCTGCTGTCCAACGTGCAGCCACCCGCCGGCATCGGGCTGCCGCTGCTGGGCTGGCACCTGACGGGCGGCGACCTGCGCCCGGCCCACTTCCTGGGGCTGCATGCGCAGCAACTGGTGCCGCTGGGTGCGCTGCTGCTGCCGCGTGCCGCCTGGCGGCCGGCGTTGGCGGTCTACGTCCTGCTCTGGGTGGGCGCCATGGCGATGGGCCTGCACGGCGCCGTGTTCACTCCTCCTCCCGTGGGTTGAAGGCACTCACCAACTGGTGCTGCACCGTCGGCGGCACGGCCTCGTAGTGCGACATGGCGATGGTGTAGCGGCCCTGGCCTGCGGTCAGCGCATTGAGCCGGTTCTGGTAGTCCAGCAATTCGGACAGCGGTGCGTGACCGCGCACCACCGCGGCACCACCGGGCCCGCTGCCCGTGCCGCCGACCATGCCGCGGCGGGCGGCGAGGTCGCCCGTGATGTCGCCGAGGCTGCTCTCCGGCGCCGTGATCTCCACCTGA
Organism: Burkholderiaceae bacterium; assembly: GCA_024235915.1. Lineage (GTDB taxonomy): Bacteria > Pseudomonadota > Gammaproteobacteria > Burkholderiales > Burkholderiaceae_C > Rubrivivax. Next base: position 44,788 of record JACKLO010000014.1, read on the forward strand.
ACGATGGGCTCCAGCACGATGGGCCGCGCCTCGCGCACCGCCACCATGAAGGCCTTGCGCGCTGCGGTCACGAAGGCGATTTCCTTGCTGTCGACGCTGTGGTGCTTGCCGTCGTGCACGGTGACCTTCACGTCCACCACCGGGTGACCGGAAATGGCACCTGAGGTCAGCACCTCGCGGATGCCCTTCTCCACCGCCGGGATGTACTGACCCGGGATCACGCCGCCCTTGACCGCGTCCACGAACTCGAAGCCGGCTCCGCGCGGCAATGGCTCCACACGCAGGAAGACCTCGCCGAACTGGCCGGCCCCGCCGCTCTGCTTCTTGTGCCGATGGTGGCCTTCGGCCGGCGCCGTGATCGTCTCGCGGTAGGCGATGCGCGGCGGCTCGGTGTCGACCTCGAAGCGGTGCAGTTCGCGCAGGCGTTCCAGCAGCACACGCAGGTGCAGTTCGCCCAGGCCGTAGATCACCGTCTGGTTGGTGCTGGCCACGTGCTCCAGTTTCAGGCAGGGATCCTCGGCCACCAGCTTGCCCAGCACCTCCCACATGCGCTGTTCGTCGCCATGGCGCTTGGGCTTGATCGCCAGCCCGTGCACCGGCTCCGGGAACGGCAGCGGCTTGAGGTGGATGTGGTCGTCCTCGGCCGCATCGTGCAGCACCGCATCGAAGTGGATGTCGTCCACCTTGGCCACCGCCACGATGTCGCCGGGCACCGCCTGTGCCACCTCCACGTGGTCCTTGCCCTGCATCATGAACAGATGGCCCACCTTGAAGGGCTTGCGACCGTCGCCGATGTAGAGCTGGCTGTCCTTGGTGACCGTGCCCTGCCAGACCCGGAAGATGCCCATCTTGCCCACATACGGGTCCACGGTGACCTTGAACACATGGGCCAGTACGTGCTGGGCCGGGTCGGGCGCGGCGTGCATCGGCACGGCTTCAGCGCCTTCGCCGTTGAGGAAATCCGGCGGGTTGCTCTCGGTGGGGTTGGGCAGCAGCCTGACGATCACGTCCAGCAGTTCGGCCACCCCGGCACCCGTGCGTGCGCTGGTGAACACCACCGGGATCAGGTGGCCCTCGCGCAGCGCCTGCTCCAGTGGCGCGTGCAATTCCGACGCGTCGACGTCGCCGTCGTTCAGGTAGCGCTCGACGAAGTCGCCATCGACCTCCACCACCTGCTCCACCAGCGCGCGGTGGGCATCGGCCACGGCGCCGAAGTCGCTGTGGCCGTCGCGGTTGTAGAAGCAGTCCACCACCTTGTTGGCCCCGTCGTCGGGCAGGTTCAGCGGCAGGCATTCACGCCCGAAGGTGGCCTGGATCTGCGCCAGCAGCGCCGGCAGGTCGGCGCCGGCGGCGTCGATGCGGTTGACGATGATGAGGCGGTCGAGCTGGCGCTCGGCGGCATAGTCCATCATGCGCTGCGCCATCGGTTCTATCCCGGTGGCGGCGTTGATGACGATGGCCGCGGTCTCCACCGCCTCCAGCGCCGGCAAGGCCTGACCCAGGAAGTCCGACGCTCCGGGCGTGTCGATCAGGTGGATGCGGCAGCCGCCATGGTCCAGGTGCATCAGCGCGCTGTTCAGCGAATGCTGCATGCGCTTCTCCACCGGGTCGTGGTCGCTCACGGTGCCGCCCCGCTCCAGCGAGCCGACGCTGCCGATCACACCGGCGGCCTGCAACAGGGCTTCGGCGAGCAGCGTCTTGCCGGCGGCGGCGGGGCCGACGAGCGCCAGCGTGCGCAGGTTGGCGGTGCCAACGGCCGCGGGGACGCCGGCGCTCAGGGATGGGCTTGGCATGAGGGTCTCCTTCAGCGTGGGCCCGTCGTGGCCAGCGACCCAGGCGGGCAGGATGTGGACGGTGAAGGCAGCCTACGCCGTGGCCGCGCGCTGCACAAGGGTGTGGCGTCAAGGGTTGCGCCGGGGCCGGCGGATCAGCGCCAGGCGTTAGGCTGGCAGGCTGTGAACTGCACCTTGATCCCGTTGCAACCGGCCTCCCGCGCGACCGCCCGTTCCGCATGCCCGCGGTGACCGCACCCGCCCGCGTGCTGCCGGCCCTGGTGGCGGCGCAGTTCCTGGGCGTCTCGCCCTGGTTTGCCGTCAATGCGGTGATGCCGGAACTCCAGCGCGCCAACGGCTGGGCGGCCGAGGCGGTGGCACCGCTCACCGCCGCCGTGCAGCTGGGCTTCATCGCCGGCACGCTGCTGTTTGCGCTGCTGGCGGTGGCCGACCGTTTTCCTGCGCGGCGCGTCTTCCTGGCCTGCGCCCTGGCCAGTGCCGGTTGCACGGTGGCGGCGCTGGCCTCGGCTCACCACTTCGAGGCCTTGTGGGCCTGGCGCGCGCTCACCGGCTTCTGCCTGGCCGGCATCTACCCGGTGGGCATGAAGATCGCCGCGCAGTGGTTTCCGCGCGGCCTGGGCGCGGCGCTGGGCTGGCTGGTGGGGGCGCTGGTGCTGGGCAGCGCGCTGCCGCATGGGCTGCGGGCGCTGACGGTCAGCGCCGGCGGCTGGCCGTGGCAGGCGGTGTTCGTCGTCATTGCGCTGGCCTCGGTGGTGGCCGGCGCCCTGGTGATGGTGGCCGTGCCGGAGCCCCACCATGCACCAGCGCGGGTGAGCACCCTGCAGTGGCGCGCACTGGCCGCGGTGTGGACCGACCGCAAGGTGCGTGCGTCCGTGCTGGGTTACTTCGGCCACATGTGGGAGCTCTACGCCATGTGGGTGCTGCTGCCCTTCGTCATCGCCACCCGTCTGCAGGGCGCGGCGCTGTCGTGGATGGCCTTCGCCGCGCTTGGCGCGGGTGCGCTGGGCTGCGCCCTGGGCGGGCGCGTGGCGCAGCGATTTGGCAGCGCCCGCGTGGCCGCCGTGCAACTGGCGATCAGTGGCCTGTGCTGCCTGGCCACGCCGGGGATGCTGGCAGCTCCCGATGCCGTGTTCTACGCCTGGCTGGTGCTCTGGGGCATCACCGTGGCCGGCGACTCGCCCCAGTTCTCCGCGCTCACCGCCGTCAATGCGCCGCCGCAGGCCGTGGGCAGCGTGCTGACGCTGACCAACAGTCTGGGCTTCGCACTGTCCATCGTCAGCATCCAGCTCTTCGTGTCGCTGCTGCCCAGCGTGTCGCTGGGTGCACTGCTGCCCTGGCTGGCCATCGGGCCGCTGCTGGGGCTGATCGCGCTGCGTCCGCTGCTGCGCTGACCTTCACTCGTGCCGCAGCGCCTCGATGGGGTCGAGCCGCGCCGCGCGCCGCGCCGGGAAGTAGCCGAACACCACGCCGATGGCCGCCGCAAAGCCGAAGGCCAGCAGGTTGATCGCCGGGTCGAAGGCGTAGGGCACACCCATCACGCCGGTCAACCCCACCGACGCCGCGGTGGCGATCGCGATGCCCAGCAGCCCGCCCAGCGCCGCCAGCACCACGGCCTCGATCAGGAACTGCAGCAGCACCTCGCGGCCCAGCGCGCCGATGGCCAGGCGGATGCCGATCTCGCGCGTGCGCTCGGTCACGCTGACCAGCATGATGTTCATGATGCCGATGCCACCCACCAGCAGGCTCACCGCGGCCACCGCGCCCAGCAGGGCCGTCATCACCTGCGTCGTGCCCGACAGCGTCTGCGCCAGCTGCTGGGTGTCGAGCACGTTGAAGTTGTTCTCGTCGGCCTCGGCCAGCTTGCGGCGTTCGCGCAGCAGCTGCGTGATGTCGGCCTTCACCGCCTCGGTGTCGGCGCCGTCGGCCATCGACACCAGCAGCGTGGCCACGTTGAGGCTGCCGGTGAGTCGCCGCTGCACCGCGGCAATGGGCATCACCACCACGTCGTCCTGGTCCTGGCCGATGCCGCCCTGGCCCTTGGCCTGCAGCAGGCCGATGACCTCGCAGCTCAGGGTCTTCAGCCGCAGCCGGGACCCGACCGGGTCGCTGCTGCCGAAGAGTTCGCGCCGCACGGTGTCGCCAATCACGCAGACGGCGCTGCCGGCACGCTCCTCGGCCGGCTCGAACAGCCGGCCCGAGGCCAGCGTCCAGTTGTTGGTGGTGAAGTAGGCGTTGGTGCTGCCGTAGACCACGGTGGACCAGTTGCGCGCCCCGAACACCGCGGTGGCGCTGGTCGCCGCCTGCGGCGCCACCGCCAGCGTGCCGCTCACCTGCTGCGCAATGGCGTCGGCATCGGCCTGGCGGAAGGGCGGTGCACCGGCGGCATCACGGCCCGGGCCCATGCGCTGGCCTGGGCGGATCATCAGCAGGTTGGTGCCCAGGCTGGTGATCTGGTCCTGCACCGCCTGCGTGGCGCCGTTCCCGATGGTCACCATCGTCACCACCGCCGCCACGCCGATGACGATGCCCAGCACGGTGAGGAAGGAGCGCAGCAGGTTGCGCCGGATCTCGCGCCAGGCCAGGCCCAGGGTGTTCCACCACATCAGGCGGGCTCCCCGACGCTCAGCGGAGCCTGCACGTGGTCGCTCTCGACCAGCCCGTCGACGAAGCGCACCACACGCCGCGCGTAGGCCGCCATGTCGGGCTCGTGCGTCACCATCAGCACCGTGATGCCGCGCTCCTGGTTCAGGCGCGCCAGCAGTTCCATGATCTCCTGGCTGCGTGCCGTGTCCAGGTTGCCGGTGGGCTCGTCGGCCAGCAGCACGCTGGGTTGCGTGACGAGGGCACGTGCGATGGCCACGCGCTGCTGCTGGCCACCGGAGAGCTCCGCCGGCGTGTGGTTCTCGCGCCCGGCCAGGCCCACGGCGGCCAGGGCCTCACGGGCGGCGCGTCGGCGCGCCGCGGCCGGTTCGCCGCGGTAGAGCAGCGGCAGTTCCACGTTCTCCGCCGCCGTGGTGCGCGCCAGCAGGTTGAAACCCTGGAACACGAAACCCAGGTGGCGGCGGCGCAGCAGTGCACGCTGGTCACGGTCCAGCCGCTGCACCGGCACGCCGCGGAACCGGTACTCGCCGGCGCTGGGGGTGTCCAGGCAGCCCAGGATGTTCATGGCAGTGGACTTGCCGGAGCCGCTGGGCCCCATGATGGCGACGAACTCGCCGGCAGCAATGTCCAGGTCCACGCCGCGCAGCGCCCGCACCTCGGCCGATCCGCTGCCGTAGACCCGCGTGATGCCGCGCAGCGCGATCAGTGGCGGCGTGCTTCCGTCACTCACGGCGTGCTGCCCGCGTTCTGGCCGGTGATCACCGCCATGCCGGGTTGCAGCGCGGTGCTGGACACCTCGGTCAGGCGCCCGTCGCTGACGCCCGGCGTCACCGGCACCGCCTTCGGCTGGCCACCCTCCAGCACCCACACCTGGCGCACCTGCGCGATGTCGGTGCCGGCGCTGCGGTTGCCGCCGCTGCGTGGTGGCCGCGGCATCATGCCGCTGATGATGCTGCTGCCGCTGGCCTTCGGCGCCGGCGCGGCCGCGGGCGTGTAGCGCAGCGCGGCGTTGGGAACCAGCAGCGCGTCCTGGCGTTCCACGGTGGTGATGGTGGCGGTGGCCGTCATGCCCGGGCGCAGGGCCAGGTCGTCGTTCTTCACGCTGAGGTCGGCCGCATACGTGACCACGTTGTTGGTCGTCGTGGCCCCGAAGCCCACACGCTCGATGCGTGCCGGAAACGTGCGCTGCGGCCAGGCGCTGACGGTGAAGCTGGCGGGCTGACCGTCCTTCACCTGGCCCACGTCGGCCTCGTCGACGTTGACCTCCAGCTTCATCTTCGCCAGGTCCTCGGCCAGCGTGAACAGCGTGACGGCCTGCAGCGATGCCGCCACCGCGTTGCCCGGCTCCACGGCCCGCGACAGCACCACGCCGTCGATCGGCGAGCGGATGGTGGCCTTGGCCAGGTTGGTGCGGTTGCTCGACAGCGTGGCCTGCGCCTGGGCCACCCCGGCCTGCGCGCTGGCCACGGCGGCGGTGGCGCGCTGTGTGGCCGCCTCGGCGCTGGCCAGTTCGGTGGCCGCCGGCACCTGGCCGCCGCTGCGGCGGTGCACGTCCTGCAGGCGCTGCAGCGTGTCGGCGGTTTCCGTCGCCGTGGCGCGGGCCTGCAGCAGCGTCGCCTCGGCCGCGGCCAGCGCGCCGCTGGACACCTGCACCTGGTCGCGCAGTCGCGCGTCGTCCAGCGCCACCAGCACCTGACCCTTCTTCACGCGATCATTGACGTCGGCGAACACCTTCGCCACGGTGCCGGAGAGCTCGCTGCCCACCGCCACCTGGGTGGTCGGCTGCAGCGTGCCGCTGGCGGTGACGGTGACGGTCAGCGGCCCGCGGGTCACCGCCTGCGTCTGGTAGCTGGGTGCCGATGCCGCTTGCTGGCGGCCGCGCCAGGCCCACAGGCCGGCCCCGGCCGCGGCCAGCAGCAGCACGGCCAGCCACAGGCTGCGGCGCTGCCACCAGCGGCGGGGCTGGCCTTCGGCGCCCAGCAGGTCGTGCAGGGCGGAATCAGCGGTGGGGGTGGAGGTCTTGGCGGTCATCGTTGGGAGGCGGGTTCTTCGGGCGACCAACCGCCGCCCAGGGCCTTGATCAGGCGCACCTGGGCGGTGGCCAGCGTGCCACGGGTGGCGGCCACGGCGTCTTCGGCCGACAGCTGGGTGCGTTCGCTCTGCAGCATGGTGGCAAAGTCCACCAGGCCGCTGCGGTAGCGCTCGCCGGCCAGCGAGGCGGCTTCGCGGGCCGAGGTGGCGGCGGCCTGCTGGGCGGTCAGCTGCGCCTGCGTCGCCGCCAGGGATACCAGGCTGTCCTCCACGTCCTGCAGGGCGGCCAGCACGGTGGCGCGGTAGCTGGCGGCGGCTTCGTCGCGCGCCGCTTCTTGCTGCTGCACCTGAGCCTTGACGCTGCCGAAGTCCAGCACCGGCAGGTTGACGCTGGCCAGCAGCGACGCCACGCCGGCGCCGGGGCCGAGGGCGCCCAGGCTCAGCGCCGACAGGCCGATGGAGCCGCCGAGGTTTAGGCTGGGCAGTCGCGCCGCGTCCGCCTGCTCGATGCGCGCTACCGCGGCCACGAGCTGCTGTTCAGCGGCCTGCACATCGGGCCGGCGGCGCAGCACCTCGGCGGGCACCGCCAGGGCCGGTGTGGCCGAAGCCAGCGGCTGCGCCACAGGCGTGGCGGGGGCGCCGAGCCGGGTCTGCAGGGCGGCCGGCGGCTGCCCGGTGAGCACGGCCAGCGCGTGCAGCGATTGCTGCGCCGAACTGCGCAGGGCCGGCAGCTGCGCGCGCGTCTGGTCGACGGCGGTGCGCGCCTGCGCCACGTCCAGCGCCGTGACGAGCCCGGCTTCGGCGCGCCACTGCACGATCTGCAGCGTCTGCTGCTGGCTGGCGAGGTTGCGTTCGGCGATGCCAAGCCGGGCCTGTGCCGTGCGCAGGTCGATCAGCGTGGCGGCCACTTCCGCCGCCACCACCAGGCGCGTCTGGGCCAGCGTCAGGGCGCTGGCCTGGGCCGTGGCTTCGGCGGCCTGCACGCCGGCGCGGTTGGCGCCCCAGAGGTCGACTTCCCAGCTGGCGTCCAGCCCGGCCTGCCAGCTCTGGCTGCGCCCGGCGCCTTCGGTGGCCGAGCCGCGTACGCTGGCGCTGCCGCCCACGCTGGGCCGCAGGCCGGCGGCGGCCAGGTCGCGGGCGGCGCGGGCCTGGCGCAGGCGGGCCTGGGCGGCGGCGACGTCAGTGCCTTCCGCCAACGCCTGGGCCACCAGGTCGGTGAGCGCTGGGTCGTTGAAGGCGGTCCAGGGGGAAGCCGCGGCGTCGCTGGTTGGCGTTCCTGCGATGGCCTGGGCCTGCCAGTGCGCCGGCACGACCAGCGACACCGGCTCGGCGGGTGTGCCGGTCTGCAGGGAGGCGCAGCCGGACAGCACCAGACCGGTCATGAGTGCTGTCAGTGCAGGTCGGCCACTGAGGTGCGGAGGAAAACGATTCACACCACCATGATCGTGCCGGCGCATGTCGGCACGCCATGGTCTGCGTCAAGCGATGTAAAGCGCGGCCTGCGCGGCCGCGGCGCGCCTACTGGAAGGCCACCTCGGCAAAGCTGCGCAGCTTGCGGCTGTGCAGCTTGCCGGGCTTCTGCTCGCGCAGCAGTTCCACTGCCCGCATGCCGATGCGCAGGTGCTGGTCCACGCGCTCGCGGTAGAAGGTGTTAGCCATGCCCGGCAGCTTGATCTCGCCGTGCAGCGGCTTGTCGCTCACGCACAGCAGCGTGCCGTAGGGCACGCGGAAGCGGAAGCCATTGGCGGCGATGGTGGCGCTCTCCATGTCCAGCGCAATGGCACGGCTCTGGCTGAAGCGGCGTTCCGGGCCACCGTCCTTGCGCGAGGGCAGCAGTTCCCAGTTGCGGTTGTCGGTGCTGGCCACGGTGCCGGTGCGCAGCACCTTCTTCAGCTCCCAGCCCTGCAGTTGCGTCACTTCCGCCACCGCCTGCTCCAGCGCCACCTGCACTTCGGCCAGCGCCGGGATCGGCACCCACAGCGGCAGTTCCTCGTCCAGCACGTGGTCCTCCCGCACGTAGCCGTGGGCCAGCACGTAGTCGCCCAGCTGCTGCGTGTTGCGCAGGCCGGCGCAGTGGCCCAGCATCAGCCAGGCGTGTGGGCGCAGCACGGCGATGTGGTCGGTGATGGTCTTGGCGTTCGCCGGGCCGACACCGATGTTCACCATCGTGACCCCGCCGTGCCCCGGCCGGACCAGGTGGTAGGCCGGCATCTGCGGCAGCCGGGGCGGCGGCGTGCCGTGCGTGCCCGACGCGGTGGTGACCACGTTGCCGGGTTCGACGAAGGCGGTGCAGCCGTCGCGCCCGACGGCAGCGCGGCCCTGGCGCACGAACTCGTCGATGTAGAACTGGTAGTTCGTGAACAGCACGAAGTTCTGGAAATGCTCGGGCACCGTGCCGCTGTAGTGGCGCAGGCGGTGCAGCGAATAGTCCACCCGTGGCGCGGTGAACAGCGCCAGCGGGTGCGCCTCGCCGGGGGCCGGCTCCCAGGTGCCGTTGGCGATGCCGTCGTCCATGGCGGCCAGGTCCGGCAGGTCGAAGAGGTCGCGCATCGCATTGCGCTGGGCCAGGGTGAGGCTGCCTTCGAGCTGGTCGTTGTCGGCCAGCGAGAAGTGCACCGGCATCGGCTGCGCACTGGTGCCCACTTCCAGCTGCACGCCGTGGTTGCGCATCAGCAGGTCGAACTGCTCGCGGTAGTAGTCGCAGAAGAGGTCGGGCCGTGTCAGCGTGGTCTCGTAGCTGCCGGGGCCGGCGACGAAGCCATAGGCCAGCCGGGAGTCGGCGCGCGCCACGGTGGCGGTGTGCACGCGCACGAAGGGGTAGCAGGCACGCACGTGGCGGTCGGGCGTCTGGCCGCCGACGAAGCGGGTGAGCGCATCACGCAGGTGGTTGACGCTGGCGTCGTAGATGTGGCGGACCTGCGCCAGCGCGGCGTCCGGGTCGTCGTAGCGGGCGGGGGCGATGAAGGGCGGGGTGAGCATGCGCGATGCTACTCAGACCTCGCGCTGCCCTGCAGGATGGCCCTTGATGTGTTCAGGCTGCCCCGCCATGGCTGGCTTCTGCACCGCCGGCCAGGTGTGCCGTGCAGTCCACGCGCAGCACGGTGTGCGGTGCGTGGGCCGCCACTTCGGACACCGAGGTGTTGTTCAACCGTGCGGGCAGGCTCGGCCCTTCCGCGGGACAGTGCGCGTGCCGCTGCAGACCGGCGTGGATGAGCAGGCCATGCGTCACCACCACCAGCAGGCCGCCGGCGGCCTGGCGGGCGGCCACGGCCAGCGCCCAGGCCTGCGCCACCCGGGCGTGGAATGCCGCCAGGGACTCGCCGCCCTCGGGCGCGTCGGGCATGTCCATCGGGTCGAAGCCCAGCGTCGACCAGGCGCGCCCGCGCAAGGCGCCGAAGTTGCGTTCGTGCAGCAGCGGGTCCGTGCGCACCGGCAGGCCGGTGGCCGCGGCGACGGCCTGGGCCGTCTGCAAGGCCCGGGGCAGGTCGCTGGCCAGCAGCGCGGCAGGCCGCAGCGCGGCGATGCGCTGGGCCACGGCCGCCGCCTGCGCCAGGCCGCGGGGGGACAAGGGGGTGTCGGCGGGTTGCACCACGCGCGCGGCGTTGAGCGCGGTCTCGCCGTGGCGCAGCCACAGGATCGTCATGAGCCGATGGTACGGTGAGTGAGCGACGGGACGTCGCATCCTCTGCGGCTCGGCCCGCTGCGGCGTGCGAACAAGGCCAAGGGCCGTTCGCCTGCCATGCCCTCCCGCTATGGCGACATCGCGCTGGCGGCGGCCTGAGCCGCTGTGCCCACGCGGTTGCGCCCGGCCCGCTTGGCCGCCAACAGTGCGTCGTCGGCAGCCTTGAGCAGGGCATCTGGCGAGCCGGGGGCCAGCCAGGTGTCGGCGGCGCCGGCCGAGAAGCTCAGGCCGTCGATGACCTGCCCGTCGCTCACCAACCGCGCGGCGCGCCACTCGCGCAGCAGAGCCTGGGCCTTGCGGCGGGCGGCGGCCGCATCGGTGCGCGGCATCAGCAGGCAGAACTCCTCGCCGCCGTAGCGGCAGGCGACGTCGCTGCGGCGGCTGTGCGTGGCGAGCAGTTCGCCGAAGGCCGACAGCAGCTGGTCGCCGGCGGCGTGGCCATGGCGGTCGTTGACCCGCTTGAAGTGGTCCAGGTCGATGATCACCAGGGCCAGTGGCTGGCCTTCACGCAGGGCCAGGGCATGCAGCTGGGGCAGGGTGTCGTTGAGGTGGCGGCGGTTGAAGAGGCCGGTCAGCGGGTCCTGCGTGGCCTGCTGGCGCAGGGCCTCCTGCAGCGATTGCACCTCGCGCACGCGGCGGTTGAGCTCCTCGTTGATGGCCACCAGCGCGCCCCGGGCGCGCTCGGTGGCGCGCTTTTCGGCTTCCTTCTCGTCGAGCCGATGCTGCAGCCGGGTCAGCTCAGTCTGCAGGGCGGCGGCCTGGTAACGGGCCTGCGAGGCCAGCTGCGCCTGGCGACGGTGCAGGTCCTGCCAGGCCCGCAGGGCCAGCACGGCCGGGCCAGGCCGGCGCAGCGCTTGCCAGGCCTGCGACAACACATCGAAGAACTGGCCCCGGATGCGCAGGCTCTGGCCTTCGACCTCATCGTCGGCCGCGGCTGCTTCCAGCGGCAGCAGGGCATCGACCGCACGGCGCGGCCGGCCCTGTGCCAGTGCCAGCAGGGCCTGGGCGCTGACGCGCTCGAGCCGGTGGTCCGGCAGCCGGGGTGGGCCATCGGCCTCGGCCTCGGCGAGCAGCGTCTGGCCCAGCGCGCGGTCGCCGGCCCGCAGCGCCGCAATGGCCAACGTTTCGAAGCCAGGTTCGATGCGCCCGCGCCCGGCCTCGGTGGCCGGCATCTGGCGCAGTGTGGCCACGTCGGCCAACGCTTCCTCGGCGCGCCCCAGCTCGGTGAGGCAGGCCACGCGGTTGATCAGCAGCACGCTGGTCAGGCGCTGGTTGTCCAGACCGCGGCAGCGGTCCAGACCCTGGGCCACGTGGCGCAGGGCTTCTTCGTAGTCGCCGATCTGCATCAGCTCGTGCGACAGGTTGCAGTGCAGCACCGTGTCGAAACCGCGGCCGCGGCGCGGGCCGGCGTCGCGCAGCGCCTCGTACATGTAGGCAAAGGCCTGGGCCGAGTCGCCGTAGGCGGAAAAGCAACCTGCGATGGTGTTGAGCAGCATCGCACGCTGCTCGTGGCGCAGCACGGAAAGCCCCTCGTCGCGCAACGGCAGGGCCAGCGAAAGCGCCTGCTGGAAGTGACCCTGCCGCCAGCGGGCCCGCGCGATCTGCGCCCGCGCCAGGATCAGGCCAGCGCGGTCCCGGGCGCGCAGGAAGCTGCGCTCGGCCGCGCGCAACTCCGTCTCGGCCTCGGCTGCTGTGCTGTAGAGCAGCGTGTGCATGCCGATGACCAACTGGGCCCAGCCCAGCGCGCCAGCATCGTCGGGGTTCGACGCCAGCACCCGTTCCGCCACCCGACGCGCGCCCGGCGCATCCACGTGCAGCAGATTCCAGGCGCGGCGCGCCTGGCGTTGGGCATTGCGGAGGCTGGCCATGGGCGAATCTTAGGGGGGCCTTCCCGCACTTGGCCGACACAGATCACATGCTGCGCCGGTACTGTCCGCCCACTTCGAACAGTGCTGAGGTGATCTGACCGAGACTGCACACTCGCACCGCATCCATCAGCACGGCGAAGACATTCTGGTTGTCGATCACGGCCTGCTGCAGCCGGCGCAGCATGGCCGGTGCCTCGGCGGCATGTCGGGCGTGGAAGTCGCCCAGGCGTGTCAGCTGCGATTCCTTTTCGTCCTCGGTGCTGCGCGCCAGCTCGATGTGGTCGGGCACCGGGTCGCCGTGCGGGTTGCGGAAGGTGTTGACGCCGATGATGGGGTGCTCGCCGGTGTGCTTGAGCATCTCGTAGTGCATGCTCTCTTCCTGGATCTTGCCGCGTTGGTAGCCGGTCTCCATCGCACCCAGCACCCCACCCCGCTCGGCGATCTTCTCGAACTCGCTGAGCACGGCCTCTTCCACCAGTTCGGTCAGCTCGTCGATCACGAAGGCGCCCTGGTTGGGGTTCTCGTTCTTGGCCAGGCCCCACTCGCGGTTGATGATGAGCTGGATCGCCATCGCGCGGCGCACGCTCTCTTCCGTCGGCGTGGTGATCGCCTCGTCGTAGGCGTTGGTGTGGAGTGAATTGCAGTTGTCGTAGATCGCGATCAGCGCCTGCAGCGTGGTGCGGATGTCGTTGAACGCGATCTCCTGCGCGTGCAGGCTGCGGCCGCTGGTCTGGATGTGGTACTTCAGCTTCTGGCTGCGTTCGTTGGCGCCGTAACGGTCGCGCATCGCCGTGGCCCAGATGCGGCGCGCCACGCGGCCCAGCACGGTGTACTCCGGGTCCATGCCGTTGCTGAAGAAGAACGACAGGTTGGGGGCGAAGTCGTCGATGTGCATGCCGCGCGCCAGGTAGGCCTCCACGAAGGTGAAGCCGTTGCTCAGCGTGAAGGCCAGCTGGCTGATCGGGTTGGCGCCGGCCTCGGCGATGTGATAACCGCTGATCGACACGCTGTAGAAGTTGCGCACGTCGTGGTGCACGAACCACTCGGCGATGTCACCCATCACCTTCAGGCTGAACTCCGTGCTGAAGATGCAGGTGTTCTGGCCCTGGTCCTCCTTCAGGATGTCGGCCTGCACCGTGCCACGCACGTTGGCCAGCGTCCACGCGCGGACCTTGGCCGCCTCGTCGTCGGTGGGCTCGCGGCCGTTGTCGGCCTTGAACCTGTCCAGGTTCTGGTCGATGGCGGTGTTCATGAACATCGCCAGGATCGACGGCGCCGGGCCGTTGATCGTCATGCTGACGCTGGTGCTGGGGTTGGTCAGGTCGAAGCCGCCGTACAGCACCTTCATGTCGTCCAGCGTGGCGATGCTGACACCGGAGTTGCCCACCTTGCCGTAGATGTCGGGCCGGCGGTCGGGGTCGGCGCCGTAGAGCGTCACGGAATCGAAGGCCGTGGACAGGCGCTTGGCCGGCATGCCTTCGCTGACCATCTTGAAGCGCCGGTTGGTGCGGAAGGCGTCACCCTCGCCGGCGAACATGCGCGTCGGGTCCTCGCCCTCGCGCTTGAAGGCGAAGGTGCCGGCGGTGTAGGGGAAGCTGCCGGGCACGTTGTCCAGCAGCAGCCATTTCAGGATCTCGCCATGGTCTTCGTACTGCGGCAGGGCCACCTTGCGGATCTTGTTGCCGCTGAGCGTGGTGTGTGTCAGCGCGGTGCGGATCTCCTTGTCGCGGATCTTCACCACGTACTCGTCGCCGGCATACGCCTTCTGCATGTCGGGCCACATGGCCAGCAGCTTCCTGGCATGCGGGTCGAGCTTCTCGTCGCGGATCTGCGCCTGCTCGGCCAGCGCATCGCGCGCGCGGTGCTTTTCCGGGATGGCCTCGAAGAGCATGCGGCTGCTTTCGCGCAACTGCTGGATCTCCCGCGCCAGCCGCGCCTGATCGCGCGCGCGGCGCTTGTAGCCACGCACGGTGTCGGCGATGTCGGCCAGGTAGCGCACCCGCGGCGGCGGCACGATGGGCGTGCCGGCGGTGCTGTGGCGGGTGGCGACGGCGGGCAGCCGGCCTTCCGGCAGCGCCAGGCCGTGTTCGACCAACTGCGCGCGCAGGGCCTGGTACATCGCCGTCACGCCGTCGTCGTTGAAGCGGCTGGCCATGGTGCCGAAGACCGGCATCTGCTCCGGCGGGGTGCCCCAGGCCTCGCGGTTGCGCTGCACCTGCTTGGCCACGTCGCGCAGCGCGTCGGCCGCGCCCTTGCGGTCGAACTTGTTGATCGCCACCAGCGCGGCGAAGTCCAGCATGTCGATCTTCTCGAGCTGGCTGGCGGCGCCGAACTCCGGTGTCATCACGTAGACCGGCAGGTCCACCAGCGGCACGATGGCAGCGTCGCCCTGGCCGATGCCCGAGGTCTCGACGACGATCAGGTCGAAGCCCGCGGCCTGCACGGCGGCCAGCACGTCGGGCAGGGCCTGGCTGATCTCGCTGCCGAAGTCGCGGGTGGCGAGCGAGCGCATGTACACACGGGGCCCGTGTTGCCACGGGCCGATGGCGTTCATGCGGATGCGGTCGCCCAATAGCGCACCGCCGCTCTTGCGTCGGCTGGGGTCGATGGAGATGACGGCGATGCGCAGGCGGTCGTCCTGGTCGAGCCGGATGCGGCGGATCAGCTCGTCGGTCAGACTGCTCTTCCCGGCGCCGCCGGTGCCGGTGATGCCGATCACCGGGGCGGTCTTCGGCGCCGCTTTCAGCGCGGCCAGGAACCCCGCGTCGGACTTGCCGTTCTCCAGGGCCGTGATGGCCTGCGCCAGCGCGCGCCAGGCTGCGGGCGTGTGGCCCTGCAGCGCCGCCACGTCCTTGGGTGCATGCACCGACAGGTCGGTGTCGCTGCGCATCAGCATCTCGCCGATCATGCCGGCCAGGCCCATGCGCTGGCCGTCCTCCGGGCTGTAGATGCGGTTTACACCGTAGTCCTGCAGCGCGCGGATCTCCGCCGGCACGATGACGCCCCCGCCGCCGCCGAAGACCTGGATGTGGCCGCCGCCCTGGGCCCGCAGGCGGTCCACCATGTATTGGAAGTACTCGACGTGGCCACCTTGGTAGCTGCTGATGGCGATGCCCTGCGCATCTTCCTGCAGCGCTGCGGCCACCACTTCGTCGACCGAGCGGTTGTGGCCCAGGTGGATAACCTCGGCGCCCATGCCCTGCAACAGCCGCCGCATGATGTTGATGGCGGCATCGTGGCCGTCGAACAGGCTGGCGGCGGTGACGAAGCGCAGCTTGTGCGTCGGGCGGTAGCTGGCCAGGGCTTTGGCGTCGGCGGCAAGGTCGGTCATGGCAGGTTTCCGGGTGTCAATTGACGTTGACGTAAACGTCAATCCATCGATGATGCCACCGATGCCCGCGGGTGCGCACCGTGGATACCATCGGCCCATGTCCTTCCTGGCCATCGACATCGGCAACACGCGCCTCAAGTGGGCCCTTTATGCCGGCCCTCAGCCCGGCAGCCCGGTGCTGCACCAGGGCGCCGTCTTCCTCGAGACCATCGACGACCTGGCCGACGGCCCATGGAAAGGCCTGCCCGAGCCGACCACCATCCTGGGTTGCGACGTCGCCGGCGAGGCGGTCCGGCGGCGGGTGGAAGAGCAGATGGAGTTGTGGGACGCCGAGCCGCGCTGGGTGGTGCCCGGCGCGCACGACGGCGGCGTGAGCAACGGCTACGACCACCCCAACCGGCTGGGCGCCGACCGCTGGGTGTCGCTGATTGGCGCGCGGCGCCGCGTGCTGGCCGAGGTGGGGCCAGGCGGCGTCCCAAGGCCGGCGCTGGTGGTGATGGTCGGCACCGCGGTGACCGTGGACGCGCTGGATGCCGAAGGGCGATTCCTGGGCGGGCTGATCCTGCCAGGATTCGGCATGATGCTGCGGGCGCTGGAACTGGGCACTGCGGGCCTGAAGGTGCCCACCGGTGACGTGGTGGATTTCCCCACCAACACCAGCGACGCGCTGATGAGCGGCGGCAGTTCCGCCATCGCCGGCGCCATCGAGCGCCAGCACCGCAAGCTGATGCAGCGCACCGGCGCCGAACCGCTGCTCTACATGACCGGGGGTGCCGCGGTGAAGCTGGCGCCGATCACCGAGTTGCGTTTCGAGACGGTGGATTCACTGATCTTCGACGGGCTGCTGGCGATTCAGGGGCACCGGCTGGCGCTGTAAGGGGGCGGCTTGCGACCCCAAGCAGCCGAAGGCTGCTTGGGGTCCAAGGACCCGATTTCCGTGGGCTCCCCCGAGCCCCCTCCAAGAAGGGGCTCCAGCACGTTCGACGGCACCCCACCAGCCCCCCTCCGCGAGGGGGACTCCAGCAAGATTGACGAGTCGGCCTGCCGGCCGACCGCTACGCTGCGCAATGACGCAGCGGTTGATTTCCCTCGGCCAGTGAGCGCGGCTCCCAACGTCCGCTCCGGGTCGACGGTGGCCCTTCGTCGTTACAGCACGTAGCGCGACAGATCTTCGTCCTTCGCCAGCTCACCCAGGCGCGCATCGACCAGCGCCGCGTCGATGGTCACCGTCTGCCCGTCCCGGTTAGGGGCGTCGAAGCCGATCTCGTCGAGCAGCCGTTCCATCACCGTGGCCAGGCGGCGGGCGCCGATGTTCTCGGTGCGCTCGTTGACGTCGAAGGCGATCTGCGCAATGCGGCGGATGGCTTCCGGGGCAAAGACCAGCGTCACCCCCTCGGTGGCCAGCAGGGCCTGGTACTGCTTGACCAGGCTGGCCTGGGTGCTGTTGAGGATGGCTTCGAAGTCGTCCACGCTCAGCGAGCCCAGTTCCACGCGGATGGGGAAGCGGCCCTGCAGTTCAGGGATCAGGTCGCTGGGCTTGGCCAGGTGGAAGGCGCCACTGGCCACGAACAGGATGTGGTCGGTCTTGACCATGCCGTATTTGGTGTTGACGGCCGTGCCCTCCACCAGGGGCAGCAGGTCACGCTGCACCCCCTGGCGGCTGACGTCGGCGCCACTGACGTCGCTGCGGCTGGCCACCTTGTCGATCTCGTCGAGGAACACGATGCCGTTGTTCTCGGCGTTGGCCAAGGCGGCGGTGCGGATCTCGTCCTCGTTCACCAGCCGCGCCGCCTCTTCGTCGACCAGCAGCGGCAGCGCCTCGCCGATCTTCAGCTTGCGCGTCTTGCGCTTGCCGGCGCCCATCTGCGAGAACAGGCCCTTGAGCTGCTCGGCCATCTCCTCCATGCCCTGGGGCCCCATGATCTCGAGCGACGGCTTGGCCTCGGCCAGGTCGATCTCGATCTCCTTGTCGGCCAGCGCGCCTTCGCGCAGGCGCTTGCGCATGACCTGGCGCGCGGTGTTGTCGGCCGGGGGCGTGGCGTCGAAGCCGACACTTCGCGCTGGCGGGACGAGCACATCGAGGATGCGGTCCTCGGCGGCATCCTCGGCGCGGGTGCGGTGCAGCGTCATCGCACGTTCGCGCTCCTGCTTGACGGCCACCTCCACCAGGTCGCGCACGATGCTGTCCACGTCCTTGCCGACATAGCCCACCTCGGTGAACTTCGTGGCCTCCACCTTGACGAAAGGCGCGTCGGCCAGCCGGGCCAGCCGGCGCGCGATCTCGGTCTTGCCCACACCGGTGGGGCCGATCATCAGGATGTTCTTCGGCGTGATCTCCGCGCGCAGCTTCTCGTCCACGCGCTGGCGCCGCCAGCGATTGCGCAGCGCGATGGCCACGGCGCGCTTGGCGGCCTGCTGGCCGACGATGTGGCGGTCGAGTTCGGAGACGATCTCCTGGGGCGTCATGGACATGGGGATCGGCTCTCAGTCCAGCGTTTCGATCGTGTGGTGCTGGTTGGTGTAGATGCACAGCTCGCCAGCGATGGTGAGCGCCTGCTTCACGATTTCCGCCGGCGGCATGGGCGTGTGCTCCAGCAGCGCACGTGCAGCAGCCTGGGCATAGGCGCCGCCGGAGCCGATGGCCACGAGGCCGTGCTCCGGCTCCAGCACATCGCCGTTGCCGGTGATGATCAGGCTGGCCGTGCGGTCGGCCACCGCCAACATGGCTTCGAGCCGGCGCAGCACGCGGTCGGTGCGCCAGTCCTTGGTGAGCTCGATGGCGGCGCGCACCAGATGCCCCTGGTGCTTCTCCAGCTTGGCCTCGAAGCGCTCGAACAGCGTGAAGGCGTCGGCCGTGGCACCAGCGAAGCCGGCCAGGACCTGTTCGCGGTGCAGCTTGCGCACCTTGCGCGCGCTGCCCTTGACGACGATGTGGCCCAGCGTGACCTGGCCGTCGCCGCCGAGCGCGACGACATTGCCGCGCCGTGCGCTGACGATGGTGGTGCCGTGGAAGGGTTCCATGGGGTGATGCTAGCGGGCCGGCGGAGTGGGGGCGGCCTGGGGGGGCGGCCCGACCTGACGTCAGGTCTTGCGGACGTGGACCGTGGCGTGTTCGCTGATGCCCATGGCGGTGAAGAACAGGGCCACCAGGCGGTGGGCCTCGGTGAACTGCACGGTCCGATGCTCGCCGCGTTGCGTCAGCACCCAGTTCAGCAGATCGCCGGCGGCCAGGAAGTCGACCCTGATCAGGCGCGCACAGGACACCGACACCATCGGTGCCAGGCCCACCTGTTCCGACAGCCGGCGCAGCGTCTCGTGGATGTCGCCAATGAGCTGGCCGGTGAGTTCGACCGACGCCAGTTCGACGCCTGGCTCCTCGGCCAGTCCGGATTCGAGGAAGCTGGTGGACACGTCGCTGACCATCGACAGCGCCGGCGCCCGGGTCGACGACGCCTGACCACCGATCTGGCCACCAATGTGCACGTTGCAGCGGGCCGGCTCCCACGACGGCGGCGACACCTCGTACGTGACGCAGTAGTCGATCGCGCACTCGTCGAACTGGTCGGCCCGGTTGGCCAGGCGCAGCGCATCCATGCGCGCGAGCCAGAAGGCCGGGTCGGCGTCGCGCACGCCGGTCGGTGCCGCTTCCTGCAGCACGGTGAACAGCCGGTCGCCGCCGATCCACCGCATTTCCAGGGCCTGGGCACCCCAGAGCCGACACAGCACCGACAGCTGCGTGGCCGCCTCGGTGTCGATGCGCTTGATCGCACTCCAGTCGAAGACCCAGGGCAGCGGCATCTGCAGCGTCTGCGAGCGCAGGCGGGCCAGGGCGTCGTGGTCGAGCAGTTCGGGGGCCGTCCAGCCCACTTCGCCCACCTCGGCGCTGCGCTGCCGTCGTGGGGTGTCCTCGGCCACGGCGTCGGCCACCAGTTGCGGCAGCGAATACCACTGGGGCGCCGACCAACCGAACTGGTGTGCGTATTCGACGGCCAGGCTCTCGAAGCGCTGGTTCTGCCCGGTCGCCCGGAAAAGATCGAACAGCACCAGCCAGGTCTCGGCATGCTGGGCACGTGAACCGGTGACACTGGTCAGTCTTGTGAGTGAATGCTCGCACTGCTCGAAATCGGCATTGGCGAATGCAATCACCGCCTCATCGAGCTCCGGGTCGTGCGCGACTTCACTGACCTCCACCGCTGGCGGCGCTGCGCTGCCGTCGGCGCGCGGTGCGGCCGACGGTTCCGGCGCCAGGGTCAGGGGCTTGAGCTGCGCCAGCGGCGGCAGGCCGCTGGCCATCACGGCCGGTGTCGACGCCGGGCCCTGGCGGGCCATCATGCCGTCGTCATCGAGCGCGGGCAACGGCGGCAGGGCCGGCAGTTCGTCCTCCGGCGCTTGGGAAAGCACCGGTACGTCATCGTCGATCGATGGTGGAGCAGGCGCCCTGCGCGGGGGGACGGCGCCGGGGCGCGGCGCGGCCGGGGCCTGGGCGCCGAAGAAGCTGCCGCTTCGCGTCAGCGGCGCCTGGGCCGAGTTGGTGAAGCGGCTCTCGCCCACCATCTGCTGCTCGATCTCGTCGATCTTGGCCTTCACGCCACCGCCAGGCCGTGCGGCCTGGCTGTCGGGCGCGCGCACCTCGGAATCGTCGATGCGCGACGACGTGCCCAGGGCGGCCAACTGCTCCGGCGTCAGGCCCTCGCGACGCACGCGGCGCAGCATGTCGAATTCGCGCTTGCGCACGAAGTCGTTGCGCCGCTTGCGTTCGATCATGGCCTTGAGCTCGGACTTTTCGAGCTCGTTCTCGCGGATCTCGCCGTCCTGGCGCGAGTTCAGGTCATGCCAGTCGGTGGCCGGGTTCGCGACGAACCGGACCACCTTGCGGAAGAAGCTCTCGTTGTCCTTCGGATCGGCCATGACGTGGGAGTACGCCGGCCGATCAGTCGCCGAACATCTTCTGCTTGAGTTCCCGCCGCTGCTGCGCTTCCAGCGACAGCGTGGCCGTCGGACGGGCCAGCAGCCGGCCCAGGCCGATGGGCTCACCCGTCTCGTCGCAGTAGCCGTAGTCGCCGCTGTCGATTCGCACCAGCGACTGCGAGATCTTCTTCAACAGCTTGCGCTCGCGGTCGCGCGTGCGCAGTTCCAGCGCATGCTCTTCCTCGATGGTGGCGCGGTCGGCCGGGTCGGGCACCACGGTGGTGTCCTCGCGCAGGTGCTCGGTGGTTTCGCCGGCGTTGGACAGCAGGTCGTCCTTCAGTGCCTGCAGGCGGGCGCGGAAGAAGTCGAGCTGCTTGTCATTCATGTACTCGCCTTCGGGCATGGCGAGCAGTTCGGGTTCGCTCAGGTCGCGGCCGGCCTTGTTCTTCCAGGCGTTGGCGAGCTTGGGGTCCACCTTGGTGGCGGACTTCGTGGATTCCATGGGGGGCTTCGGAAGTTCAGTCGTCTTGGGGGTGGCGGGGCCGAACCGTTCGGTGAAGCGGTTGCCTGCGGGCGCCGCCGGCGCTTCGGCCACAGCCGTCGCGGCACGCGCTGGCGCCTTGCCGCTGGGGGCGGTCTTCTTGGCGGCCGGGGCCTTGACGGGGGGCTTGCTCACGGGGTTCTCCTCGCCTGGACGTGTCGCTGGGGGCAATCCGGCATTTCAGCACAGCCGGCTGGCGCCGGGGCCCTTTTTGGCGCGCGGATTGTAG
The DNA here is from genome assembly GCA_024235915.1 of Burkholderiaceae bacterium. Classification (GTDB taxonomy): domain Bacteria; phylum Pseudomonadota; class Gammaproteobacteria; order Burkholderiales; family Burkholderiaceae_C; genus Rubrivivax. The sequence continues at coordinate 65,772 of JACKLO010000014.1, forward strand.
CCACGCGATTCAGCGGTCGAGCAGCGTGTCACACGAGGCACTGTTCCAGGCCCTGGAGCAGCACGTCGCGCGGCAGGTCGATGCCGATGAAGACCATCTTGCTGCCCTTCTTCTCGCCCGGTGTCCACTTCGGGCCGAGGTCGCTGCCCATCAGCTGGTGCACGCCCTGGAAGATCACCTTGCGGTCGCTGCCCTTCATGAACAGCACGCCCTTGTAGCGCAGCATCTTCGGGCCGTAGACCTGCACGATGGCGCCCAGGAAGTCCTCCAGCCGGGCGGGGTGGAAGGCCTTGTCCGACCGGAAGACGAAGGACTTCACGTCGTCGTCGTGGTGGTGGTGGTGCGGGTGGTCGCAATGTTCACCATGCGCGTGGTCATGGTGCTCATGGTCGTGATCGTGGTGGTCGTGCCCGCCGTGGCCTTCTTCCAGGAACGCCGGGTCGATCTCCAGCTTGGCGTTCAGGTTGAAGCCCTTGAGGTCGAACACCTCGGCGATCGGCACCTCGCCGAAGTGCACGCGGCGCTGCGGCGCGCGCGGGTTCATGTGCTTGATGCGATGCGCCAGTGCGTCCACCGCGGCGGGTTCGCAGAGGTCGGTCTTGCTGACGAAGATCTGGTCGGCGAAGCCCACCTGGCGGCGCGCCTCCTGGCGGGTGTCCAGCTGCTGGTCGCCGTGCTTGGCGTCCACCAGGGTCAGGATGGAATCCAGCAGGTAGGCCTCGGCGATCTCGTCGTCCATGAAGAAGGTCTGCGCCACCGGGCCGGGGTCGGCCAGGCCGGTGGTCTCGATGACCACGCGCTCGAAGTCGAGCTCGCCCTTGCGCTTCTTCGCCGCCAGGTCTGCCAGCGTGCTGCGCAGGTCCTCACGGATGGTGCAGCAGACGCAGCCGTTGCTCATCTGGATGACCTGCTCGTTCGTGTCGGCCACCAGGATGTCGTTGTCGATGTTCTCTTCGCCGAACTCGTTCTCGATGACGGCGATCTTCTGGCCGTGCGCTTCGCTGAGCACGCGCTTGAGCAGCGTGGTCTTGCCGGAGCCGAGGAAGCCGGTGAGGATCGTTGCAGGAATCAGGGCCATGGAGGGACAGGGGTGACGCCGGCAGCGGCGTGCGCCAGCGGCAGGTTCTGGGAAACCCCGACAAATCAGGGCCGTGGAATGTCTTTCAAGCCCCCCGCCCTGTCAAGCGGGTGGGGTATTCTCGGCACCGTTCGCCACAGACCGACACCCCGTGTCCGACCCTCACCCTGAACGCGGCGAGCGCCGCGCCGAGTTCCGCAAGGAATTCCGCAAGGACAAACGCTCGCTGTTCGAACGTGTCCTCGAATTCCTCTCCCACGGCCCCGACAGCAAGGACGAGCTGATCCGTTCGCTGGCCGAAGCGGAGGACCGCGAGCTCATCGAGCCTGAATCGCGCCTGATGCTCGAAGGCGTGCTGCGCATGGCCGACATGACGGCCGGCGACGTGATGGTGGCCGCGCCGCGCATGGACCAGCTGGACATCGACTGGCCCTATGAACGCCTGCTGGGGGTGGTGATCGAGACAGCGCACTCGCGCTTCCCGGTCTACGAAGGCCAGCGCGACAACGTCATCGGCATCCTGATGGCCAAGGACCTGCTGAAGCTGCAGCGCGCGCCGGAACTGAACCTGCGCACGCTGCTGCGCCCGGCGGTTTTCGTGCCCGAGAGCAAGGGCCTGAACGAGCTGTTGCGCGACTTCCGCTCCAACCGCAACCACCTGGCCATCGTCATTGACGAGTTCGGCAACACCGCCGGGCTGATCACCATCGAGGACGTGCTCGAGGAGATCGTCGGGGAGATCGAGGACGAGTTCGACGAGGAAGAGGCGGTTTCCGGCATCGTCACCCTGGCCGACGGTGCGCAGCGCGTGGCCGGCGACACCGAGATTGCCGACGTCAATTCCGTCTTCGCGACCGAATTCTCCGAGGAAGAGTTCGACACCATCGGGGGCCTCGTCGCCCACGAGCATGGCCGTGTGCCGCGCCGCGGCGAGACGGTGGATGTGGGCGCGCTGCGCTTCCAGGTGATGCTTACGCGCGGCGGTGCGGTGCGCTGGTTCCGCGTGACCCGTCGCCCGGCCGACGAACTGCTGGGCGAAGGCGACGCCGGTTGAGGCCCCTGTTCCGCGGTGCGGCCGCGTCGGCTGCGGCCCGGCCGAACACGCTGGCCTGGGCATTGCTGCTGGCGGTGCTGGGTGCGCTGCAGACGCTGGCCTTTGTCCAGACGGCGGCCTGGCCCTTGCCGCTGTTGGCCGCAGCGGTCCTGGCCGCCGTCGTGGCGCGCGCGACGCCAGGACGTGCCGCCCTGCTGGGCTGGTCTTTCGGCACCGGCTGGCTGACGGCCGGCACCTGGTGGCTCTTCATCAGCATGCACCGCTACGGCGCGATCCCGGCACCGTTGGCCGCGGCGGCGGTGTGCCTGCTGGCGGCAGTGCTGTCGCTCTACCTGGCGCTGGCGATGGCAGCCTTTGCGCGTTGGCGCATTGGCCGCAGCGCCGCCGATGCGCTGCTGTTTTCGGCCGTGTGGACGCTGGCGGAACTGGCCCGCGGCCTGCTGTTCACCGGCTTTCCGTGGGCGGCCTCGGGTTACGCCCAGGTCGACGGGCCACTGGCCGTGCTGCTGCCGTGGGTCGGCGTCTATGGTGTCGGTGCGCTGGCAGCAGCGTTGGCCGCCGCCCTGGCCGCCGGCTGGGCAGCGCGCGGGGTTGCCGTGGCGGTGCTGGGCATCGCTGCGCTGCTGCCGGCGCCCGACTTCACCCGCGCTGCCGGCACGCTGGACGTGGCCCTGCTGCAGCCCAACGTGGCGCAGGACGAGAAGTTCGCCGCCGACCGCATGCCCGAGACCCTGGCCTGGGTGGCGCGCGCCCTGACCACGTCCGACGCCGCCCTGGTCATCGCCCCCGAGACGGCGGTGCCGCTGCTGCCCGATCAGCTGGAGGATTTCGCGCCCGGCTACTGGGCGGCGCTGGTGGCCCACTTCACGCAGCCTGATCGCGCTGCCCTGGTGGGCGTGCCTTTGGGCAGCTACAGCGTCGGCTACACGAACTCGGTGGTCGGACTGTCAGGCGCCACGGCCGCGCAGCCCTACCGCTACGACAAGCACCACCTCGTGCCCTTTGGCGAGTTCATCCCGCCGGGCTTCCGCTGGTTCACCGACGCGATGAACATCCCGCTGGGCGACTTCAACCGCGGCCCGCTGGTCGCGCCGTCGTTCGCGGTCGCTGGCCAGCGCATCGCGCCCAACATCTGCTACGAGGACCTGTTCGGCGAGGAACTCGCGCGCCGCTTCCGCGACCCGGCCACGGCGCCCACGATGCTGGCCAACGTCAGCAACATCGGCTGGTTCGGCGACACCGCGGCCGTGCCGCAGCACCTGGCCATCTCGCGTGTGCGCAGCCTGGAGCTGCAGCGGCCCATGCTGCGCGCCACCAACACCGGTGCCACCGCGGTCGTGGACCACCACGGCCGCGTGACGGCGCAGCTGGCGCCCTTCACGCGCGACGTGCTGCGCGCGCAGGCCGAAGGTCGTGATGGCGTGACGCCGTTCGCGTGGTGGGCTGCACGGGCCGGCCTGTGGCCGTTGCTGGTGCTGGCGGGGGCGGTGGTGCTGTGGCGCGCGCTGGTCAGCGCCCGCCGCGGATGAGCCGTCCGGGCCGCGCGTCGGTGAGCTCGCCGTCGCGCTGTACCGCCGTGCCGGCCACCCAGGTGCCCAGGTAGCCTTCGCCGCGCTGCAGGAAACGCCGCCCGCCGGCCGGCAGGTCACGCACCAGGCGCGGCGTGCCCGGCTGCAGGCGCTGAGGGTCGATGAGGTTCAGGTCGGCACGCAGGCCTTCGGCGATGCGGCCGCGGTCGGTCAGACCCAGGTAGGCCGCATTGCGGCCCGACAGCAGGTGCACCGCCTGCGCCAGCGGCAGCCGGCCCTCGGCCCGGTCGCGCACCCAGTGGCTGAGCAGGAAGGTGGCGTTGCTGGCGTCGCACACCGTGCCCACGTGTGCCCCGGCGTCCGACAGGCCCCACAGCGCGCGCGGGTGCGTCAGCATCGTGCGCACCGCGTCCAGGTTGCCGTCGTTGTAGTTGAAGATCGGGAAGTAGACGAGCGCACTGCCTTCGCCGGCGGCGAAGTGGTCGTAGAGGGCGGCCAGCGCCGTGGTGCCCGCCTGCCTGGCGCGCACGTAGAAGCTCGCCGTCACCGGCGGTTCGTAGTCGGGGCGCTCGCCCAGCGGGAACATGCGCGCGCTGATGCGCTCGATCTGTGCCAGCAGGATGTCGACCAGCGGCGGGATCGGCGTGCCGTCGCCGGCGAGGCGCTCGCTCTGCTCGGCCAGGATGCGTGTACGCCGGGCCGGGTCGCGCAGCGCAGCGGCGCGTTCGGCCAGCGGCAGGTGGGCGATCTCCTTGTAGCCGGGGAAGCCCATGAACGGGTGGAAGCTGGCGTCCAGCCCCACGATGACACCGATGCCGCGCGGCGCAGCCTGCAGGAACAGTGGCAGGCCGCGCGCCACGGCCGCTTCCACGCGCGCCTGGATCGCCTGCCACTGCGCACCACCGGGGTCGCGCTGCAACCAGGTCATCGACAGCGGCCTGCCGGCGGCCTGCGCCACGGCTTCCACGAGGTCGAACTCCGGATGGAACCGTTCCGGCCCGCGCAGGAGGTCGAAATCGCTGACCATCTGCACGACGCCGTGCCGCTTGCCCTGGAAGGCCGCGACGATGCCGGTGAGCTCGTCCGTCCCGGCCTCCGAGGCCGGCGTCTCGTGGCCGGCGGCGGTGCGGTGGTTGTCGGTGCGGCCGGTGGAAAAGCCCAGCGCGCCGGCGTCCAGCGCCTCGGCCAGCAGCGCGCGCATGGTGGCGATGTCGTCGGCCGTCGCGGCCTGCTGCGCCACGGCGCGGCCGCCCATCACCGCCATGCGCAGCGGGTCGTGCGGCACCTGCACACCGAAGTCCAGGCTGTGCGGCATCGCGTCCAGCGCGTCCATGAACTGCGGAAAACTCTCCCAGCGCCAGCGGATGCCCTCGGCCAGCGCCACGCCGGGGATGTCCTCCACGCCTTCCATCAGCGCGATGAGGTCGGCCTCGCGGCCCGGCACGCGGGGCGCGAAGCCCACACCGCAGTTGCCCATCAGCACCGTGGTCGTGCCGTGGTGGATGCTGGGGCTGAAGGTCTGATCCCAGGTGGCCTGGCCGTCGTAGTGCGTGTGCAAGTCGACAAAGCCCGGGGTCAGCCAGGCGCCGTGGGCGGGGATGTGTTCCCGGGCACCTTCGGTGACCTTGCCGATCGTGACGATGCAACCGTCGCGCACGCCCACGTCGGCCGTGAACGGCTCGGCGCCTGTGCCGTCGACGACGGTGGCGCCTTCAAACAGCGTGTCGAGCATCCACATGCCTCCACCAGAACGCCAGCGACATGCCACTGACGATGTGCCAGATCCCCCACAGGCTGGCCACGATGACCATGTCCAGGTTGGCCCCGAACTGCACCGCGATGATGCCCAGCGCCAGCCCGGCGTTCTGCATGCCGCCTTCGATCATCACCGCACGGCGGTCGGCGGCGCCCACGCGGAACGCCTGTGCCGCCAGCCAGCCCAGGGCCAGGCCGGCGGCGTTGTGCAGCACCACGATGAGCAGCTGCGGCAGGATCTGCGGGCCCAGCAGGTGGCGGTCGCGGATCAGGCCGAGCACGATGAAGGCGCCCAGCGCCACCAGGCTGAAGCGCGACAGCCGCGGCTGCCAACGTTTGGCCGGCACCGGGTAGCGGCGCGCGAAGGCCATGCCGGCGATCATGGGCAGGGCCAGCAGGGCGAGCAGGCTCCACCAGATGCCGGCCGGGTCGATGTCCAGCGTGGTCAGCCAGCCGGCGGTGGCCGGGTTGGTGCTGACCATCCAGGTGAAGTTCAGCGGCGTCATGAACAGCGCCAGCAGTGCCGCCACCGCGGAGATGCTGACGCTCAGCGCCGTGTTGCCGCGCCCGAAGTGCGTGACGACGTTGCTCAGCGAGCCGCCGGGGCAGCAGGCCACGAGGATCATCGCCGTTTCCACAGCCGGCGGCAGGTCCAGCACCAGCGTGGCGGCCCAGGTGGCCACCGGCAGCAGCAGGAACTGCGGCACCAGGCCGCACACCACCGCGCGCGGCATCTTGGCGACGCGGGCAAAGTCCGCCGGCTGCAGCTCCAGCGCGACCGAGAACACCATGGTCGCCAGCACCAGGCTGAGCACGAGCTGCGCTGTCGTCATCGGGGGCCGAGGGTAGCGGCCCGGGCGACCTCTAAAATCAAGGGTTTACGCCAAACGCCTGACCGCGCCGGGGCCCAATGCTCACCTTCCAGCAGATCATCCTGAAACTGCAGTCCTACTGGGACGCGCAGGGCTGTGCCTTGCTGCAGCCCTACGACATGGAGGTCGGCGCCGGCACCAGCCACACCGCCACCTTCCTGCGGGCCCTGGGCCCGGAGCCCTGGAAGGCGGCCTACGTGCAGCCCAGCCGCCGGCCCAAGGACGGCCGCTACGGTCAGAACCCCAACCGCCTGCAGCACTACTACCAGTACCAGGTGGTGCTCAAGCCGGCGCCGGCCAACATCCTGGAGCTCTACCTGGGCAGCCTGGAGGCGCTGGGCTTCGACCTCAAGGCCAACGACGTGCGCTTCGTGGAGGACGACTGGGAGAACCCCACGCTCGGCGCCTGGGGCCTGGGCTGGGAGGTCTGGCTCAACGGCATGGAGGTCACGCAGTTCACCTACTTCCAGCAGGTGGGCGGCATCGACTGCAAGCCCATCACCGGCGAGATCACCTACGGCCTGGAGCGCCTGGCCATGTACCTGCAGGGCGTGGAGAACGTCTACGACTTGACCTTTGCGCCCGGCCTGAAGTACGGCGACGTCTACCACCAGAACGAGGTGGAGCAGAGCACCTACAACTTCGAGCACAGCGATGTGGAGTTCCTGCTGTCGGCCTTTGGCGCCCATGAGAAGCAGGCCAGGCACCTGATGACGGAGCAGCTGGCGTTGCCGGCCTACGAGCAGGTGCTCAAGGCGGCGCACACCTTCAACCTGCTGGACGCCCGCGGCGCCATCAGCGTCACCGAGCGTGCCGCGTACATCGGCCGCATCCGCAACCTGGCGCGCAGCGTGGCGCAGAGCTACCTGGACAGCCGTGCGCGGCTTGGTTTCCCGATAGCGCCCAGGGCCTGGGCTGACGACGTGCTGGCGCAGCTGGCGAAAAAGGCCGCATGACCATGAGCACGACCAAGAACCTGCTCGTCGAACTCTTCGTCGAGGAACTGCCGCCCAAGGCGCTGAAGAAGCTGGGCGAGGCCTTTGGCAGCGCACTGCTGGCCGGGCTGCGAGCCCAGGGCCTCGCGGGCGAGCACTCCGCGCTCAACAGCTATGCGTCGCCGCGTCGCCTGGCCGCGCACGTGAGCCACGTGGCGGCGGTGGCGGCCGACAAGCCGGTGTCGATCAAGCTGATGCCAGTGGCCGTGGGCCTGTCGGCCGACGGTGCGCCGACCCCGGCGCTGCTGAAGAAGCTGGCGGCCGTGGGCGCCGACGCGGCGGCCGTGCCGTCGCTGCAGCGTCGTGTCGACGGCAAGGCCGAGGCGCTGTTCCTGGACACCGTGGTGCCTGGCGCCTCGCTGGCCGCCGGCCTGCAGGCCGCGCTGGACGAGGCCATCGCCAAGCTGCCGATCCCGAAGGTCATGCAGTACCAGTTGGCCGACGGCTGGAGCGACGTGAAGTTCGTGCGCCCGGCGCACGGCCTGGTGGCGCTGCACGGCGCCGACGTGGTGCCGGTGCAGGCGCTGGGCCTGACGGCTGGCCGCGAGACGCACGGTCACCGCTTCGAGGCGGCGATGGACCCCGTGGTGCTGCAGGACGCCGACCACTACGCCCACCAACTGCAGGAACAGGGCGCGGTGATCGCCGGCTTCGCCGCCCGCCGCGACGAGATCCGCCACCAGCTGGACGCCGCCGCCGCAGCCGAGGGGCTCAAACCCATCGAGGACGACGCGCTGCTCGACGAGGTGACGGCGCTGGTTGAGCGTCCGAACGTGCTGGTCTGCCGCTTCGAGGACGAGTTCCTGGCCGTGCCGCCGGAGTGCCTGATCCTCACGATGAAGGCCAACCAGAAGTACTTCCCGCTGCTCGATGCCGACGGCCGGCTGACCAGCCGTTTCCTCATCGTCAGCAACATCAGCCCGGCCGACCCGAGCGCGGTGGTGCAGGGCAATGAGCGCGTGGTGCGCCCCCGTCTGGCCGACGCCAAGTTCTTCTTCGACCAGGACCGCAAGCGCACCCTGGCCGCGCGCGTGCCCGGGCTGGCCAAGGTGGTCTATCACGCCAAGCTGGGCACGATGGGCGAGCGCATGGACCGCGTGCGCCGCATTGCCCGCCGCATCGGCGAGCAGCTCGGGGGTCTCGCGCTGGCGGATCTGGCCGACGAGGCCGCGACGCTGGCCAAGGCCGACCTGCTGACCGACATGGTGGGCGAGTTCCCGGAGCTGCAGGGCATCATGGGCGCGTACTACGCACGCCACGATGGTCTGCGCGACGCCATCGCCGAGGCCATCGAGGACCACTACAAGCCGCGCTTCGCTGGCGACGTGTTGCCGCGGGGTGACGTGGGCATTGCCGTGGCGCTGGCCGACAAGCTCGAGACACTGGCTGGCCTGTTCGGCATCGGCGAACGGCCCACCGGCGACAAGGATCCGTTCGCGCTGCGCCGGCACGCGCTGGGCGTGATCCGCATGCTGGTCGAGCGCGACCTGCCACTGGCGTTGCCGGCGCTGGTGGCCGACGCCTTCGCCGCCTTCCCGGATGGCCATGGTGCGGCGCAGGCCGAGGTGCAGCACTTCGTCTACGACCGACTGGTGGGTTACCTGCGAGACGGCGGCTACAGCGCGCAGGAGGTCGAGGCCGTGGTCGCCTTGCGCCCCGATCGCTGGGGTGAGCTGCCGCAGCGCCTGGCCGCGGTGCGCGCCTTCGCCGCGCTGCCTGAAGCGGCACCGCTGGCGGCCGCCAACAAGCGCGTGGGCAACATCCTGCGCAAGTCCGACGAGGTGCCCGGCACGCTGCCGGACGCCGCGCTCTACGCCGAGGACGCCGAACGCGCGTTGGCCGCTGCGCTGGCCGAGGTGGCGCCGCGCGCCGACGCTGCCTTCGCGGCTGGCGACCACGCCGCCAGCCTGCAGGCACTGGCCGCGCTGAAGGCGCCAGTGGATGCCTTCTTCGACGCGGTGATGGTCAACGCCGACGACACGGCATTGCGCCGCAACCGGCTGGCGCTGCTCGCGCAGTTGCACGGCGCGATGAACCGCGTGGCCGATCTGTCCAAGCTCGCGGTCTGACCGGACACCACCCATGCATGCCGTCAAGCTCGTCATCCTCGGTCGCGACGGCGTGCTCAACGTCTACCGCGAGGACCACGTCAAGGCGCCGGAGGAATGGCAGCCTGTGCCCGGTGCGCTGGAGGCGCTGGCGCGGCTGAACCATGCCGGCTGGCATGCGGTGGTGGCCACCAACCAGGCCGGCATCGGCCGCGGCATGATCGACATGGCCTCGGTCAACGCCGTGCACGCCCACATGCATCGCCAGCTGATGGCGGTGGGCGCGCGGGTCGATGCCGTCTTCTTCTGCCCGCACACGCCGGAGGAAGGCTGCGACTGTCGCAAGCCGCTGCCGGGCATGATGCAGGACATCGGCCGCCGCTATGGCGTGGGCCTGGCCGAGGTGCCGATGGTCTGCGACACGCTGCGTGACCTGCAGGCGGCGGCTGCCGCCGGCTGCCCGCCGCACCTGGTGCTCACCGGCCGTGCCGCGGATCTGGACGACGCGGCGCTGGCGCGCATCGTGCACCAGGTGCCGCAGACCCTGGTGCACCGCGACCTGGCCGCCTTTGCCGATTGGCTGCTGAAATCCCACGAGGCTGCAGACTCCACCACCGGCGCGCTGGGGGCGTCGTGAAGCTGGTCTGGGCGCTGCGCTCGGCGCTGTACGTGTTGTGGCTGGCTGGCACCGTGATGCCCTGGGCCATGCTGATGCTGGTGCTGTCGATCTTCGTGCGCGGCACGCGGCTCTACTGGCCCACCATGATGTGGCTGCGCATGGCCATCTGGGGTGCTCGTGTGATCTGCGGCGTGCGCCACCGCGTCACCGGTCTGGACAACGTGCCCACCGCGGCCGAAGGCACCAAGGCCGTGCTGCTGGCGTCCAAGCACCAGAGCACCTGGGAGACCTTCGCCTACCCGACGATCATGCCGCACCCGCTGGCCTACGTGTTCAAGCGGGAACTGCTGTACGTGCCGTTTTTCGGTTGGGCCATGGGCCGGCTGGACATGATCCACATCGACCGCAGCAAGCGTGCCGAGGCCTGGGCCAAAGTCGAGTCGCAGGGTCGGCGCATCATGGGCCAGGGGGGCTGGGTCATCATGTTCCCCGAAGGCACGCGTGCGCCGCGCGGCGGCCAGGGCAGCTACAAGAGCGGGGCGGCCCGCCTGGCGATAGCCACCGGCACGCCCATCGTGCCGATCGCCGTGAACGCCGCGCGCTGCTGGCCCCGCCGGAGCTGGTTGCTGCGGCCGGGCTTGATCGACGTCGTCATCGGCGAGCCCATCGCCGTGCAGGGCCGACAGCCGGACGAGCTCATGCGGCAGGTGGAAGCCTGGATCGAGGCGGAGATGCGGCGCATCGACCCCGAGGCCTACGCCGTTGGCGCCGCCCCGTAAGATCCGCCCATGTCCGCCCTCGGCCTGCCGCCCGCCCAGCTTTCGCTGTTCGACGAAGCGCCCTCGCCGACGAGCGACGTAGGCTCGGCCGTGACCGTGCCGCCGCAGGCCGCGCCGCCAGTGCCAGCGTTGCCGGTCTCGCCCGACGCGCGCCATGCCGTGCAGCTGGGCGAACACCGCGTGGCCTACGCGCTGCGCCGCGCCCGCCGGCGCAGCATCGGTTTCACCGTCGGCCCGGAAGGCCTGGCCGTGAGCGCGCCGCGCTGGGTGGGCCTGGGTGAGATCGAGGTCGCGCTGCGTGAGAAGGCCACCTGGATCCTGCGCAAGCTGCACGAGCAGCAGTCGCGCCAACAGCGGCAACTGCAGGCCCGCGTGGAATGGCGGGAGGGTGGCAGCGTGCCCTTCCTCGGCGAGACGGTGATCCTGGTGCTCGACGAGCGCACCGCCGGCGCCGTGCTGCACAGCGCGGCCGACGCCTTGCCTGGCGTGCCGCACCTGACGCTGCACCTGGGCCTGCCGCAGCACGCGGGGCCCGCGCAGATCCGCGACGTGGTGCAGAGCTGGCTGCAGCGCCAGGCCCGCCGCGTGTTCGAGGAACGTTGCTCGCTCTACGCGCAGCGCCTGGGCGTGCGCGTGCAGCAGCTGTCCCTGAGTTCGGCGGCCACGCGCTGGGGCAGCGCCAGTGCCGACGGCTCGATCCGCCTGAACTGGCGCCTGGTGCACTTCGGCCTGCCGGTGATCGACTATGTGGTCACGCACGAGCTGGCGCACCTGCGCGAGATGAACCACAGCCCGGCCTTCTGGGACGTGGTGCGTTCGGTGATGCCCGGCTACGAGCAGGCCCGCAGCACCCTGCGCGACAGCGTGCTGCCCTTGCTGGACGCACCGGCTGGCGCCTGAGGCCAGGCCACATGTCGACGATTCTGGGGATGTGCCGGTACGGCACGTCGGGTCACACTTCGTCACAGTGCTGTCGACAGGTAGGTGCAGGGAAGGCGGGCGCCAGAGCAGTGCCCGTGGGTAAACGCCGCGGAAGGGCAGGGCGGGAGGCCTGCCCTTTCCGTTGGTGGCCCCGCGCTCCAGCCCAGGTGGCCAGAACGACAGTCGGGGTGTGGGGCCAACGGCAGGCCGGCGCTGCGACCGGGCCGCAGGCGCTATATTGACGTTTACGTCAACGTCAAGGCCGCCATGACCGCCGCTTCGCGCGCCTCCGCTGCCGCGCCCGACACCCAGGGGGCGGCACGTAGCGAATCCCGCCTCTACACCATCACCGAGCTCGCGCAGGAGTTCGACGTCACGCCGCGCGCGATCCGCTTCTACGAGGACATGGGGCTCATCGCCCCTGCGCGCGCCGGCCGCAACCGTGTCTATGCCCACCGCGACCGCACGCGCCTGAAGCTCACGCTGCGTGGAAAACGCCTGGGCTTGAGCCTGCAGGAGATCAAGCAGCTGGTGGACATGTACGAGTCGCCGTCGGACACCGCGCCGCAGCTGCAGGCCTTCCTGGGCGTGCTGGCGGCGCATCGGCGGCAGCTGGAGCAGCAGCGTGAGGACCTGGAAGTCACACTCGACGAGATCGTGCAGCACGAGGCGCGCTGTCGCAGCCTGCTGGCGGGCGCTGACCGTTCGGCCGCGGACACTGCGCCGGCGGCGCCACGCCGGCGCGTGAAGTCGGCGGCCTGAGTCTGTGCCGGATCGGCTACGATTGACGTTTACGTAAACGTCAATTGAAGACCGGGTTGAAGCGCGGTGTTGGGCCACACGGGGCCGTGCCCCACGCCTGTCCGCGATCCGCGCCGGGGGAGACCGCGACGATGATCAAGCCGCTGCAGGCCCCGCCGGGCTTCGAGGCCCGTACCCGCGATTCCTTTGCGCGCCAGGCGGCCATGGCCACACTGGGCATCACGCTGGACCGTGTCGAGGCCGGCACCGTGCACCTGCTGCTGCCGCACCGGGCCGACCTGACGCAGCAGTACGGCTTCCTGCACGCCGGCATCGTGTCCACGGCGCTGGATTCCGCCTGCGGGTATGCCGCCTTCACGCTGATGCCCGCGGACGCCGCGGTGCTGACCATCGAGTTCAAGGTCAACCTGCTGGCCCCGGCGCGCGGCCCGGTGCTGCGGGTGGCGGGCCAGGTGGTCAAGGCCGGACGTACGATCAGCGTCGTCGACGCCAGGGCCACGCAGGGTGACGACGACACCCTGGTGGCCACCATGACCGCCACCGTGATGACCGTGCTCGGCCGCGGCCTGAGCGGCTGAGCCCCGACATCCCAAGGAGAGACAAGACCATGAGCCAGCTGCCCGGCCTGAACTTCATGCTCGGTGACGACATCGACGCCCTGCGCGACGCGGTGCGCGCCTTCGCCGACGCCGAGATTGCCCCGCGCGCCGCGGAGATCGATCGCAACGACCAGTTCCCGATGGACCTGTGGCGCAAGATGGGCGAGCTCGGCGTGCTCGGCATCACGGTGCCCGAGCAGTACGGCGGTGCCGACATGGGCTACCTGGCCCACATGGTGGCCATGGAGGAGATCAGCCGTGCCAGCGCCAGTGTGGGCCTGAGCTACGGCGCGCACAGCAACCTGTGCGTCAACCAGATCAAGCGCAACGGCAGTGAGGCGCAGAAGGCAAAGTACCTGCCCAAGCTGATCAGCGGCGAACACGTGGGCGCGCTGGCGATGAGCGAGCCGGGTGCCGGCAGCGACGTCATCAGCATGAAGCTGAAGGCTGAAGAAAAGGGCGGCTACTACCTGCTCAACGGCAGCAAGATGTGGATCACCAACGGCCCCGACGCCGACACCCTGGTGGTCTATGCCAAGACCGAGCCTGAACTCGGCGCGCGCGGCGTCACCGCCTTCCTGATCGAGAAGGGCATGAAGGGCTTCTCCATCGCGCAGAAGCTCGACAAGCTGGGCATGCGCGGCAGCCACACCGGCGAGCTGGTGTTCCAGGACGTGGAGGTGCCGGCCGAGAACGTGCTGGGGGCACTCAATGGCGGCGCCAAGGTGCTGATGAGCGGTCTGGACTACGAGCGCGCGGTGCTCAGCGGCGGGCCGCTGGGCATCATGCAGGCCGTGATGGACAACGTGGTCCCCTACATCCACGACCGCAAGCAGTTCGGCCAGAGCATCGGCGAGTTCCAGCTCATCCAGGGCAAGGTGGCCGACATGTACACCGTGCTGCAGGCGGCGCGCAGCTTCGCCTACACGGTCGCCAAGAACCTCGACCAGCTGGGCAGCGAGCACGTGCGCCAGGTGCGCAAGGACTGCGCCAGCGTGATCCTGTGGACGGCCGAGAAGGCGACCTGGATGGCCGGCGAGGGCATCCAGATCTTCGGCGGCAACGGCTACATCAACGAGTACCCGCTGGGCCGGCTGTGGCGCGACGCCAAGCTCTATGAGATCGGCGCAGGGACGTCCGAGATCCGCCGCATGCTCATCGGCCGCGAGCTCTTCGCCGAAACGATGTGAGGGCCCGATGCCGCACCGCCTGCTGAACAACAACCGCACCTGGGCCGCCGAGGTCAAGGCGCGCGACCCCGGCTTCTTCACGCGCCTGGCCCAGCAGCAGAGCCCGCGCTACATGTGGATTGGCTGCGCCGACAGCCGCGTGCCGGCCAACGAGATCGCCGGGCTGGACCCGGGCGAGGTCTTCGTGCACCGCAACGTGGCCAACATCGTCGTGCCGTCGGACCTCAACGCGCTGTCCACGGTGCAGTTCGCGGTCGAGCACCTGAAGGTGGAGCACATCTTCGTCGTGGGTCACTATGGCTGCGCCGGCGTGCGCGCGGCCGCGCGCGGCCTGCGGGTCGGCCTGGCCGACAACTGGCTGCGCCACGTGCACGACGTACGCCTGCGCCACCGTGGCCGCCTGGACCACCTGCCCCCGGCGCAGATGGAGGACGTGCTGTGCGAGATGAACGTCATCGAGCAGGTCGGCAACGTGGCCCAGTGCACCGTCGTGCAGGACGCCTGGGCGCGCGGCCAGTCCCTGGCCGTGCACGGCTGGATCTACGGCCTCAGCGACGGCCTGCTGAAGGACCTGCACTGCACGATGGCCGCCCCTGACGAGGTGGTCCCCGTGTTCGCCGACGCCATCAAGCGCTACCCGCGGCGGCCCGCCGTGGCGGGTGACGCCGACGAGTGATCCCCGCATGTTCCCGCATCGACTGACCGACAGCCGTGCCTTCGAGATCGCCCGCGCGCTGATCGAAGGCTTCGACCGCCACTACCACCTGTTCAGCCAGACCAACCTTGACGCCAAGGCGCGTTTCGAAGCGGCCGACTGGCATGGCCAGCAGGCCGCGCAGCGCGAACGCATCGAGTTCTACGACAAGCGCGTGGAAGAGGCGGCCGAACGCCTGCAGCGCGATTTCCAGGCCGGTGCACTGAAGATGGACGTCTGGCAGCAGGTCAAGCTGCACTACATCGGCCTGCTGGTGGACCACAAGCAGCCGGAGCTGGCCGAAACCTTCTTCAACTCGGTGACGACGAAGATCCTGCACCGCAGCTACTTCCACAACGACTTCATCTTCGTGCGCCCGGCGGTGGCCACGGAGTACATCGAGAGCGACGGCCCCGGCGCGTTGCCCACCTACCGCGCCTACTACCCGCAGATGGCCACCTGGCGCAGTGCCTGGCGGCAGCTGGTGCAGGACTTCGGCCTCGCCCTGCCGTTCGAGGACCTGGACCGCGACATCGACGCCGTGGCCGGCACGCTGGAACAGGTGCTGGGCGCGTTCACCCCGCGCGCCAACTTCCAGATCCAGGTGCTGTCCAGCCTGTTCTTCCGCAACAAGGCGGCCTACGTGGTGGGCAAGGTCATCAACGGCTTCCAGGAGACGCCGTTCGCGCTGCCGATCCTGCACGTCGAGGAGGCCCGCCGCCTGGCCATCGACACCGTGCTGCACAGCGAGGACGACCTGCTGATGCTGTTCAGCTACGCACGGGCCTACTTCATGGTGCACATGGAGGTGCCCAGCGCCTACGTGCAGTTCCTGCGCAGCCTGATGCCGCGCAAGCCGCGCGCCGAGATCTACAGTGCGCTGGGGCTGCAGAAGCAGGGCAAGAACAGCTTCTACCGCGACCTGCTCTACCACCTGCGCCACAGCACCGACACCTTCCGCATCGCGCCCGGCATCAAGGGCATGGTGATGCTGGTGTTCGACCTGCCGAGCTTCCCGTTCGTGTTCAAGGTCATCAAGGACTACTACCCGCCGCAGAAGGACACCACGCGCGAGCAGATCAAGGGCAAGTACCTGCTGGTGAAGACGCACGATCGTGTCGGCCGCATGGCCGACACGCTGGAGTACAGCAACGTGGCCTTCCCGCGCGCACGCTTCGACGACGAGCTCATCGCCGAGCTGCAGCAGTTCTGTCCCAGCCTGCTGGAGATCTCCGACCGCGACGGCGACGGCGAGGTCGAGGTGATCCTCAGCCACGTCTACATCGAGCGGCGCATGATCCCGCTGAACCTCTACCTGCAGGAGGCCACGCCGGCGCAGATGGCCGCGGCCGTGGTCGAGTACGGCAACGCCATCAAGGACCTGGTGGCGGCCAACATCTTCCCTGGCGACATGCTGTGGAAGAACTTCGGCGTCACCCGCAACGGCAAGGTGGTCTTCTACGACTACGACGAGATCGAGTACATCACCGACTGCAACTTCCGCCGCGTGCCCCCGCCGCGCAACGAGGAGGACGAGATGTCGGGTGAGATCTGGTATCGCGTCGGGCCCAAGGACGTGTTCCCGGAGACCTTCGGTCCCTTCCTGCTGGGCAACCCGGCCGTGCGCGACGTGTTCCTGGCCCATCATGCCGACCTGCTGGACGCCGCCTTCTGGCAGGGCCACAAGGAACGCATCCTGGCCGGCCACGTGCACGACGTCTTCCCCTACGAACCCACGCGCCGCTTCCGCGCGATGCGCGCCGCTGCCACCGACGCCGCCGGTGCCGCCACCCCCGCCTAAAAGGAGCCCGCCATGTCTGCCGATCCCATCGTCATCGTTTCCGCCGCGCGCACGCCCATCGGCGGCCTGCTGGGCGATTTCGCCGCGTTGCCCGCCGCCGAGCTCGGGGCGGTGGCCATCAAGGCCGCCGTCGAACGGGCCGGCGTCCCGGGCGACGCCATCGACGAAGTGCTGATGGGCAACTGCTTGATGGCCGGCCAGGGCCAGGCCCCGGCGCGCCAGGCGCTGCGCAAGGCCGGCCTGCCCGACAGTGCCGGTGCCGTCACGCTGAGCAAGATGTGCGGCTCGGGCATGCGCGCGATGATGTTCGCGCACGACATGCTGGCCGCCGGCACGGCGCAGGTGATGGTGGCCGGTGGCATGGAGAGCATGACCAATGCGCCCCACCTGATGTTTGCGCGCAAGGGCGTGAAGTACGGCGCCGCGCAGTTGTTCGACCACATGGCCATGGATGGCCTGGAGGACGCCTACGAGCGCGGCAAGGCCATGGGCGTGTTCGCCGAGGCCTGTGTCGCCAAGTACGGCTTCAGCCGCGAGGCGCAGGACCAGTTCGCCATCAACTCCACCACCCGCGCCAAGACGGCCAACGAAGACGGCAGTTTCGACTGGGAGATGGCACCGGTCACGCTGGCGGGCCGTGCCGGCGACGTGGTGGTCAACCGCGACGAGCAGCCCTTCAAGGCCAAGCTGGACAAGATCCCGTCGCTCAAGCCGGCCTTCAAGAAGGACGGCACCATCACCGCGGCCAACGCCAGCAGCATCAGCGACGGCGCTGCCGCCCTGGTGTTGATGCGCGAGAGCACCGCGCGCCAGCGTGGCCTCGCGCCGGTGGCGCGCATCGTCGGCCACTCGGTGCACGCCCAGGCGCCGGAATGGTTCGCCACCGCACCGGCAGGCGCGATCGAGAAGGTGCTGAGGAAGGCCGGTTGGGACGCCAAGAGCGTCAACCTCTGGGAGGTCAACGAGGCCTTTGCCGCGGTCACGATGGCCGCCATGCATGAGTACCGCTTGCCGCACGAGATCGTCAACGTGCACGGCGGCGCCTGCGCATTGGGCCATCCCATCGGCGCCAGCGGCGCGCGCATCGTGGTGACGCTGCTGGGCGCGCTGAAGAAGCGAGGCTTGAAGCGCGGCGTGGCGGCCCTGTGCATCGGCGGTGGCGAGGCCACGGCCATGGCCATCGAGATGTGCTGAGTGAAGCGGCCTGCCGCTCGCTTGGCGCACAGCGCCCGAAGGGTGCAGGTGTCCCTGGGCTCGGCCCGGCAGGAGGCCTGACATGCTGGAGGTCTTCGGTCTTTCCGGCTGGTCGCAGGCCGGCCTGTTCGCCGTGGCCGTGCTGGTGCTCAACGCCACGCCCGGCGTGGACCTGTTGCTGACCGTCTCGCGCACGTTGGTGGGCGGCGCGCGTGCCGGGCTCGGCGCGGCTGCCGGCATCGAACTCGGCTGCGTGGTGCACGCGCTGGCCGCGGCCTTCGGCCTGGCGGCGCTGCTGGCGGTGAACCCGGCGGCGTTCACGGCGCTGAAGTGGGCCGGCGCCGCCTACCTGCTGTGGCTGGCCGTGGGCCTGGCGCGCCAGGCGTGGCGGCCAGCTGCTGCTGCCGCCGCCGATGGCGCAGCCGAACTGGCGCCGCGTTGTCGGTCGCTGGTCGCCGAGGTGCGCACCGGCTTCCTGACCAACGTGCTGAACCCCAAGGTGGCGCTGTTCTTCCTGGCGTTCATCCCGCAGTTCATCGCGCCGGCGGCGCCGCACAAGACGCTGGCCTTCCTGATGCTGGGGGCTTGGTTCGTGCTGCAGAGTGCATTGTTTCTGGCCGTGATCGTGGCCGTGGCCACGCGTGCGCGGCGCCTGCAAACCCGCCCGGCCGTAGGCCGGGCCTTGAACGCGGCCGGTGCCGGCCTGTTCGGCGCGCTGGCGGTGAAGGTGGTGAACACATGAAGAACGTCCTGATCGTCGGCGCGTCACGAGGCATCGGCCTGGAATTCGTGCGCCAGTACCGTGCCGACGGCGCGCGCGTCACCGGCACGGCGCGCGACGCCGCGGGCCTGGGCCGCCTGCGCGAACTGGGTGCCCAGGCGCTGGCGCTGGATGTGGCCGACGCCACCGGTGCCAGCAGCCTCGCCTGGCCCATCGATGGCGAGGCCTTCGACACGGTGGTCATCAACGCTGGCGTCTATGGCCCGCGCACGCAGGGCCTGCAGGCCCCCACGGCGGCCGAGTTCGACGCCGTGATGCATGTGAACGTGCTGGGCACCATGCGGGTACTGCCGCAGCTCGACGGCGCGCTGGCGTCGGGCGCGAAGCTGGCCGTGATCTCGTCGCGCATGGGCTCGATGGGCGTGCGCACCGCCGGCGGCGGCTGGCTCTACCGCGCCAGCAAGGCGGCGCTGAACTCGGTGCTCAAGGACGCGTCGATCGCCTTCGCGGGCCGCGCCATCTGCATCGCCTTCCATCCCGGCTGGGTGCGCACCGACATGGGCGGCACCGGTGCCGACCTGGACGTGGCCGACGCCGTGGCCGACATGCGGCGCACGCTGGCCGGCCTCGGCCCCGATGACAACGGCACGTTCCGCAACCACGACGGCGCCATGATCCCCTGGTGACCTGCGCCCGGGAACACGACGAGACCTGACCGACGAGACCCGACCATGCTGCTGAGCGAAGACCACCGCGCCGTGCAGGACGCCGTGCGCGCCTACGTGCAGGACTGCATCGCCCCCAATGCCGCCCACTGGGACAAGCACCACCAGTTCCCACACGAGGAACTCAAGGGCCTCGCCGCGCTGGGCTGCTACGGCGTGGCCGTGGCGCCGGAATGGGACGGCGCCGGTCTGGACTACCTGGCCCTGGCCGTGATCCTGGAGGAAGTCGCCGCCGGCGACGGCGCCACCAGCACCATCGTCAGCGTCAACAACTGCCCGGTGTGCAGCATCCTCACTGCCTTTGGCAATGTCGATCAGAAGGAGCGTTTCCTCAAGCCACTGGCGCGCGGCGACATGCTCGGTGCCTTCTGCCTCACCGAGCCCCACGTGGGGTCGGAGGCCGGCGGCCTGAAGACCACGGCGGTGCGCGTCCGGGACGGCGATGGCGACCACTACGTGCTCGACGGCGTCAAGCAGTTCATCACCAGCGGCAAACACGGGGACGTGGCCATCGTGATGGCCGTCACCGACAAGGCGGCGGGCAAGAAGGGCATCAGCGCCTTCCTGGTGCCCACGTCCACGCCAGGCTATTTGGTCGCGCGGCTGGAGGACAAGATGGGTCAGCACGCCAGCGACACGGCGCAGGTCCGCTTCGAGAACTGCCGGGTCCCGGCCGAGAACCTGCTGGGCGAGGAAGGCATGGGCCTGAAGATCGCGCTCAGCGGGCTGGAGGGGGGGCGCATCGGCATCGCCAGCCAGGCCGTGGGCATGGCGCGTGCCGCCTTCGAGGCGGCGCTGGCCTACAGCAAGGACCGCAGCAGCTTCGGCCAACCCATCTTCCAGCACCAGGCGGTGCAGTTCAAGCTGGCCGACATGGCCACCCAGATCGAGGTGGCGCGGCAGATGATCTGGCACGCCGCCAGCCTGAAGGATGCCGGCCGGCCCTGCCTGAAGGAAGCGGCGATGGCCAAGCTGTTCGCCACCGAGATGGCCGAGCGTGTGTGCTCCGACGCCATCCAGGTGCATGGCGGCTATGGCTACGTGAGCGACTTCCCGGTCGAGCGCATCTACCGCGACGTGCGTGTGTGCCAGATCTACGAGGGCACGTCGGAGGTGCAGAAGATCCTGATCGGGCGGGCGCTGGCGTGACCTGCTGCGCCCAGGCTCTGCACCTGATGACCCGATGACGGCGGCGGTGATCGACGCCGAGGGCCTGCGCCACCGCTGGCCCGGCGCGGCGGCGGATGCGCTCGCCTTGGCCTCGATGCACATCGCCGCGGGCGAACAGGTCTTTCTGCGCGGCGCCAGTGGCAGCGGCAAGAGCACGCTGCTGTCGCTGCTGTCCGGTGTGCTGCCGCCGCAGACCGGCCGCCTGCAGGTGCTGGGGCAGGACATGGGACGCCTGAACGGCCCCGCGCGCGACCGTCTGCGCGCCGACCATCTGGGCGTGATCTTCCAGCAGTTCAACCTGCTGCCGTGGCTGAGCGCGCACGACAACGTGACACTGGCGCTGCGCTTCTCGGCGCGTCGGCGGGCGCAGGCCCCCGCGGGGGAGGCCACCCGCCTGCTGGGCGCGATGGGACTGGATGAGCCACTGTGGCGACGGCCAGCCGCGCAGCTGTCCGTCGGCCAGCAGCAGCGCGTGGCAGCTGCGCGGGCGCTGGTCGGCAAACCTGCGCTGATCCTGGCCGACGAGCCCACATCGGCCCTGGACGAAGACGCGCGCGACGCCTTCATGGCGCTGCTGCAGCAGTGCTGCGCCGAGGCGGGCAGCGCACTGGTGTTCGTGAGCCACGATGCGCGGCTGGCAGAGCGGTTTTCTCGGGTGGAGGTCCTGGGCTGATGACCGCCTTCGACCCAAACTCGCCTTCGGCTCCTTTGGGTCTGGCGACCCGATATCCGTGGGCTCCCCCGAGCCCCCTCCAAGAAGGGGCTCCAGTGCGTTCGACCACACCCCGCCAGCCCCCCTCCGCGAGGGGGACTCCAGCCAGCTTGACGAGTCGGCCTGCCGGCCGACCGCTTCGCTGCGCCGGGACCCAGCCGGGGGTTCTTCGCGGGGCGCCTGTGCGTGTCCGCAAGGCGGTGGCGGGTTGGCCTGTGGTGCGCATGAGAGCGCCGAGCATCGCAGGGCCCGAGGCCGCGCGCGCCAGCGCGCTTCGTAGACTGACTCGCGGCCGCTGTCCGACCACAGCGAACGAAGTGAGCGGAGGGAGTTTGGCCGCGGGCCTCGGGCCCGAGAAGCGCAGGGAAGTCGGAGCGCAGCGGAGACCGCTCGACCTAAGCGCCACAGGCCAACCCGCCACCGCCTTGCCGCCTCGGCATCAGTGTGCGGCATTGAAGAGCAGCATCAAGTCCAGTATCTGCTCCGGGTCTATCGCAGCCAGACAATGACTGGAGGCCTCTTTTCCCTCGCCGCCCGCAGCGCCTGGAACCGGCGCTTCGTGCTCTCGCTCGTGGTGGTCTCCATCGCGCTGTCCACGCTGCTGCTGCTGGGCATCGAGCGGTTGCGGCAGGACGTGCGACAGAACTTCGCGCAGTCCATTGCCGGCACCGACCTCATCGTCGGCGCGCGGACCGGTGCCGTGCAGCTGCTGCTGTACTCGGTCTTCCGCATCGGCAGTGCCACCAACAACATGGCGTGGTCCAGCGCGCAGGCGGTGGCGGCGATGCCGGGCGTGGCCTGGACGATCCCGATCTCGCTGGGTGACTCGCATCGGGGCTTTGCCGTCGTCGGCACCACCGACGCCTACTTTGCGCATTACCGCCACGGCGGCGGGCAGGTCCTGGCGTTCACGGCCGGGCGGGCTTTCGGCACCGGCGTCGAAGGCGTGTTCGAAGCCGTCGTCGGTGCCGATGTGGCTGAACGGCTGGGCTATGCGCCAGGCGCCAAGGTCGTGCTCAGCCACGGCGACGGCAGCTTCGCCGCCAACGACCATGCCGACAAGCCGTTCACGGTGGTCGGTGTGCTGGCGCGCACCGGCACGCCGGTGGACCGATCGGTGCACATCCCGCTGGCCGGCATGGAGGCCATCCACCTGGACTGGATGGCTGGTGTGCCATTGCCCGCCCTGCGGGTGAGTGCCGAGCAGGCCCTGCAGCGCGACCTCGCCCCCAAGGCCGTCACCGCGCTGCTGGTGGGCCTGGAGCGCCGCACGGCGGTGTTCTCCACCCAGCGGCGCATCGCCGAGTTCCGCGCCGAGCCGCTGATGGCCATCCTGCCCGGCGTGGCGCTGGACGAGCTGTGGGAGGTGGTGGGCGCCGGTGAACGCGCGCTGCTGGCCACCAGCGGCCTGGTGGCCGTGGTCAGCGTGCTCGGGCTGGTGGCCGTGATCCTGGCCGGGCTGGACCAGCGCCGGCGCGAACTGGCCATCCTGCGCGCCGTGGGCGCGGGGCCGCGCACGGTGGCGCTGCTGCTGGCACTGGAGGGCAGCCTGGTCACGCTGGCCGGCCTGGCCGCGGGTGTTGTCGCCACCGCGCTGGCGTGGACCCTGGCCGCGCCGTGGGCGCTGAACACGCTCGGCCTGGTGCTGCAGCCGCTGAGCCTGGGTGTCGCGGAGTGGACCTGGCTGGGCCTGCTGGGCGCCGCCGGTCTGCTGGCCAGCGCGGTGCCGGGTTGGCGGGCCTACCGCATCGCGCTGGCGGACGGGCTGCAGGCCCGGGTCTGAATCCAGGCCGCTGCGCCCGCGTGTGATGATCCCGTCATGACCGAAGACCAGGCCCGCGCCGTGCTGCTGCTGCAGGCGCTGGAGTCGCAACCGGCCTCGGCGTTGTGGACGGCCGAGGACCGCGACTGGGCCACCCGCGCCGCCGCCCAGGACCTGCCAGCCGACGCGCCGCGCGAACATCGTCTGGCGGAACGCGCACGCCTGGCCATGCAGCGCCTGGCGCCGCGCGACCGCGGCATCCAGCGTTTGCTCGACACACCCGCATGGCGTCCGACCTGGGCCGTGGCCGCCGGCGCGCTAGGGCTGCTGGCGGGCCTGGCGTCAGATGCGCTGGTCGCCGGCGACTACTTCAACCTGCTGTCGCCGCTGTTCTGGGGCCTGCTGGGCTGGAACATCCTGCTCTATGGGTGGTTGGCCGCAGGCCCGCTGCGGCGTGCAGCACCCGGCGGCGGCCTGCGGGCGCAACTCGGGCGATGGCTGCGCCGCGCCACGGGGGCCGCCGGCCTGCCAGCGGCCTTCGCGGCACGCTGGGCCCAGGCCGGTGCACCGCTGCACGCGGCCCGCGCCGCGCTGCTGCTGCACCTGGCGGCCGGCGCGCTGGCGCTGGGCCTGATCGCCGGCCTCGGCCTGCGCGGCCTCGTGTTCGACTACCGCGCCGGTTGGGCCAGCACCCTGCTGACGCCGGACACCGTGCGCCAGGTCCTGGCCTGGGGGTTGCAACCCGCGCTGGCCCTGTCGGGGGGCATGCTGCCCGCTGGCGATGCCTTTGCGGCCCTGCGCGTCACGCCCGCCACCCCGGCGTCGGCCAGTGCCGCACCCTGGATCGGTTGGATGGTGCTGCAGCTGTTGTGCGTCGTGGTGCTGCCGCGAGCGCTGCTGGCCGCACAGGCGTACCGGCGCGCGGCCGCGCTGGCCCGCGGCTTTCCCATCGACACCACGGCGCCCGCCTTCGACCGCTGGCTGCTGCAGCCGCAGCGTGCCCTGTGGGTGCTGCCGCATGGCGCGCCGCCTTCGTCGGCGGCCGCGGCCGGCCTGCGCGCCATGCTGGCCGCCGGCTTCGGCGCCGGCGTGCCGGTGCAGTGGGCCGAGCCACTGCCCTGGGGCGACGAGGACCAGCCACCCGATCCCCCGCCCGGCGCGCGCGCCGTGCTGCTGGTGGACCTGGCGGCCACGCCCGAGGCCGAGGTGCAGGGCCGGCTGCTGCAGGCGCTGGCAGCGGCCGATCCGCTCGTGGTGGCCGACCATGGCGGCTTCGTGCGCCGTTTCGGGCACGGCGAGCGGCTGGGCCAGCGCGAGGCCGCCTGGCGCGCGCTGGTGGGTGCGCGGCCCTTCGTCAGCGTGGCGCTGGACGCGCCCGACGCCGCGGCAGCCGGCCGCGCGCTGCAGCGGGCCCTGGAGTCCTGATGCAGATTTCGCTGGCCCTTGTCTCGCACACCAACGTCGGCAAGACCACGTTGGCGCGCACACTGCTGGGTGCCGATGTGGGCGAGGTGCGCGACGCACCGCACGTCACCGAGTTCGCCGATGGGCACCTGCTGCTGCAGACGCCCGAAGGCGACCGCCTGATGTTGTGGGACACGCCCGGCTTTGGCGACAGCGCGCGGCTGCTGCGGCGCCTGAAGCAGGCGGACCAGCCGTTGCTGGGTTTTCTGGCCAACACCTGGGACCGCGTCGCCGACCGTCCCTTCTGGTCGAGCCAGCAGGCGCTGCGCGCCGTGCGCGACGAGGCTGACGTGGTGCTCTACCTCGTCAACGCCGCCGAGTCGCCGGCGGCCGCCGGCTACGTGGGCCCGGAGATGGACCTGCTGCACTGGATGGGCAAGCCGGTGCTGGTGCTGCTGAACCAGCTCGGCGCGCCGCGCCCGGTGGCCGAGGAGCAGGCGGACGTCGAGGCCTGGCGTCAACACCTGGCCGGGCGCCCCCTGGTGCGCGGCGTGTTGCCGCTGGACGCGTTTGCGCGTTGCTGGGTGCAGGAGGGCGTGTTGCTGGCGCAGGTGGCCGGAGTGCTGGATGGCGAGCCGCGTGCCGCCATGCAGCGCCTGCACGCTGCGTGGCAGGCGGCCGCGGAGCAGCGCTTCGGCACCGCCATGGCCTTGCTGGCCCGTGGCCTGGCGCGGGCTGCGGCCGACCGCGAGCCGCTGCCGGCCGGGGGCACGCTGCGCGATCTGGCGCGCCGCGCCGGTGCCGCGCTGGGCCTGCCGCGAAGTGAAGACCCAGCGCTGGTGGCGCAGCAGGCGTTGGCCTTGCGGCTGGAGCAGTCGCTGCAGCAGGACACCGCAGAGCTGATCGCCCTGCACGGCCTGCGCGGCGGTGCGCAGGCCGAGGTGATGGCGCGCATTGCCACGCACTTCGACGTCCAGATGCCGGTGGACGAAGGCCGTGCGGCGGTGGTTGGCGGGCTGGTCACTGGCGCGCTGGCCGGGCTCAAGGCGGACATTGCCAGTGGCGGCCTCACGCTCGGTGGTGGGCTGCTGGCCGGTGGCCTGATCGGCGCGCTGGGGGCGGCGGGTGCGGCGCGGGCGGTGAACCGCCTGCAGGGCAGGGACGGCGGCACCGGCGCGGTGGCCTGGAACGACGCGGCCCTGCTGGCCCAGGCTGAGGCTGCGCTGCTGCGCTACCTGGCGGTGGCCCACTTCGGCCGCGGCCGCGGCGACTGGGCTGCCGGCGAGGCGCCGCCACACTGGCGCGCGCTGGTGGCCGAAGGGCTGGCCCCTGAGCACGCCCTTCTTGCGGCCGCCCGCAAGGCCGGCGGCGCCGCCGACTTTCAGCTGCCGCTGGCCGCCGCGGCCCGCGCCGTGCTGGGCCGCCTGTATCCGGCCGCCCCGCATAATCCCGCGCCATGAAGATTCTGATCCTCGGCGCCGGCCGGGTCGGTGAAAGCGTGGCCGAGAGCCTCGTCTCCGAACAGAACGACATCACCGTCATCGACGTCGACCCGCAGCGCCTGGCCGTGCTGCAGGACCGGCTGGACCTGCGTGGCGTGGCCGGCAACGGCATCCAGCCTTCGGTGCTGAAGGATGCGGGCGCCGAGGACGCCGACATGCTCATCGCCTGCGCGCCGCTGGACGAGACCAACCTTGTGGCCTGCAAGGTGGCGCACGAGGTCTTCGGCATCCCCACCCGCATCGCGCGTGTGCGCAGCCCCGAGTTCGCCGACGGCAGCGACATCATGGGCAA
This sequence comes from Burkholderiaceae bacterium, assembly GCA_024235915.1. GTDB lineage: Bacteria > Pseudomonadota > Gammaproteobacteria > Burkholderiales > Burkholderiaceae_C > Rubrivivax. The sequence continues at coordinate 91,950 of JACKLO010000014.1, forward strand.
GGCCGGCTTCGCGGTCGACGAGATCATCTGCCCCGAAGAGAGCCTGACCACGTACATCCGCAAGCTCATCGAGTTTCCGGAGGCGCTGCAGGTGCTGGAGTTCTCGCAGCAGCGTGTGAGCCTGATCGCGGTGCGCGCGGTGCAGGGCGGGCCGTTGGTGGGCCACGTGATCAGCGAGCTGCCGCAGCTGGTGCCCGACGTGCCGATGCGCATCGTGGCCATCTACCGCCGCGACCTGATGGGCCTGGACCGGCAGATCGTCTGCGACGGTGCCACGCGCGTGGAGGCGGGCGACGAGGTCTTCGTGCTCGCGGCCAACGAGCACATCCGCCGCGCGCTGGACGCCATGCGCCGGCGCGACGACCCGGTCAAGCGCGTCATCATCGCGGGCGGCGGGCGCGTGGGCCTGCGCCTGGCGCGCCACATCGCCGGCGAATGCCACGTGAAGATCATCGAGGCCGACCCGCGGCGTTGCGAATACCTGACCACGCAGCTGCCCGACCATGCCCTGGTGCTCAAGGGCGACAGCACCGACGAGGACCTGCTCGAGGACGAGAACGTCGCCGAATGCGACCTCTTCCTGGCGCTGACCAGCGACGACGAGGACAACATCATGTCCTGCCTGCTGGCCAAGCGCATGGGCGCGCACCGTGTGCTGGCGCTGATCAACCGCAAGGCCTACGCCGACCTGGTGCAGGGCCAGGGCACGCAGATCGACATCGCGATCTCGCCGTCGCAGACGGTGATCGGCGAACTGCTGGCGCACGTTCGGCGTGGCGACGTGGCCGCCGTGTACAGCCTGCGGCGCGGCGCGTCGGAAGTGCTGGAGGTGGTGGCGCGTGGCGACCGCAAGAGCTCCAAGGTGGTGGGGCGGCGCATCGAGCAGATCCCGCTGCCGGCCGGCGCCGTGATCGGCGCCATCGTGCGCGACGTGCAGGTGGGCGAAGGCAGCGCGCGCAAGGAAGTGGTGATCCCGCACCACAACACCGAGATCCACGGCGACGACCATGTGATCGTGTTCGTGCCGCGCAAGCGCATGCTGCGCCAGGTGGAAAAGCTGTTCCAGGTCAGCGCGACCTTCTTCTGATGGACTGCACCGCATGAGAGGCCTGGCCGTCGTCGCGCTCGTCGGGCGCATGGTGGTGCTGTTTGCGCTGCTGATGACGGTGCCGCTGGCCTTTGCCGTGGGCCGGCACGACGCGGCCGAGCGGGCCTTCGTGACGGCCATCGTGGTCACGGCACTGGCCGGGGTGGCGATGAGCCTGGCCACCCGGCGTTTCCGCCGCGAACTGCAGCCGCGCGACGGCTTCGTGCTGGTGGCGCTGGTGTGGGTGGTGCTGCCGGCCTTTGCTGCGCTGCCACTGTGGCTGGCCATCCCCGGCATCAGCGTCACCGACGCCTACTTCGAGGCCATGAGCGGCTTCACCGCCACCGGCGCCACGCTGCTCACCGGGCTGGACGCGCTGCCGCTGTCGGTCAATGTCTGGCGCTGCTTCCTGCAGCTGGTGGGGGGCCTGGGCATCATCGTGCTGGCGGTGGCCATCCTGCCGTTGTTGGGCGTGGGCGGCTCGCAGCTGTTCAAGGCCGAGATGGCCGGCCCGATGAAGGACGCCAAGATGACGCCGCGCATCGCCGAGACGGCGCGCGGCCTGTGGGTGGTGTACTTCTGGTTCTGTCTGGCCTGCTTTCTCGCCTACCGCTGGGCCGGCATGAGCTGGGAAGACGCCTTCATGCACATGTGCACGACGATGGGCCTGGCCGGCTTCTCGTCGCACGACGCCAGCTTCGGCCACTGGAATTCGCCGCTGATCGAAGGCGTGGCCATCGTCTTCATGATGCTGGCGGGCGTGAGCTTCGCGATGTACTTCGTGGCCTGGCGCCAGCGTTCGCTGCGGGTGCTGTGGTCCAGCGTCGAGGTGCGCGCCTTCGTGGCCGTGATCGTCGGCGCGGTGCTGCTGATCTCGGTCTACATCCGCGCGGACGGCCACTACGACACCTACGCCGAGGCGCTGCGCCACACGGCGTTCCACGTGGTGTCGCTGGCCACGACCACCGGCTACGCGTCGCAGGACTATGCGCAGTGGCCCATGTTCGCCGCCCTGCTGATGGTGCTGCTGGGCTGTTTCGCCACCTGCGCCGGCAGCACCGGCGGCGGGATCAAGATGGTGCGCATGCTGCTGCTGCTCAAGCAGTCTCAGCGCGAGCTGGTGCGCATCGTGCACCCCAACGTCGTCAACCCGGTGGTCATGGGCGGCAAGGCGGTGGACCCGCGTGTGATGCAGAACGTGATCGCCTACATGATGATGTACGGCGCCACGCTGGTCAGCCTGACCATGGTGCTGCTGTTCAGCGGCATGGAGCCCATCACCGCCTTCACCGCGGTGATCGCCTGCGTCAACAACATCGGCCCGGGCCTGGGCGAGGTGGGGCCGGCCGTGAACTTCAGCAAGCTCACCGATTTCCAGACCTGGGTCTGCACCTTCGGCATGCTGCTGGGGCGGCTGGAACTGCTGAGCCTGCTGGTGCTGTTCACGCCCCAGTTCTGGCGGCGCTGAGCCGGGGTTCAGGCCGCCGCGGCTTCGCCGGCGGCCACGTGGTCGGCCACCCAGCGTGCGGCCCAGTGGCGGAAGTCGGCCAGCGGCAGGGGTCGGCTGAGGTGGTAGCCCTGGCCTTCGTCGCAGCCCATCACGGCCAGGCTGTGCATCAGCGCCGCGTCCTCGATGCCTTCGGCCACCACGCTCAGGCCCAGGTTGTGGGCGAGGTCGATGGTCGAACGCACGATCTTGGCGTCGCCGGCGTTCGCGTTGAGGCCCTGCACGAAACTGCGGTCGATCTTCAACTCGTTCACGGGCAGCCGCCGCAGGTAGGCCAGCGATGAATAGCCGGTGCCGAAATCGTCGATCGACAGCTTGAAGCCGCGCTCGGCCAGCGCGTTCAGCGTGGTCAGCGCGCGCTCCGGGTCATCCATGATCGCGCTCTCGGTGATCTCCAGGCAGAAGGCCGACTCGGGCACGTCGTGGCGCTGCAGGATGGCGTCGAAGCGGGACGGCAGTTCCACGTCCATCAGGTCGCGGGTGGACAGGTTCACCGACAGGCGCAGCGGCGTCTCCGCGGCCAGCGCACGCCACTGGCGCGCGGCTTCCTCGAACACCCACAGCGTCAGGTGGCGCACGAAGCCGGTCTGCTCGGCAAACGGGATGAAGTCCAGCGGGGGCACCAGGCCGCGCTGTGGGTGCTGCCAGCGCACCAGGGTCTCGGCGCCCACCAGCTGGCGCGACACCAGGGCCACCTTGGGCTGCAGGTACAGGCGCAGTTCGCCGGCGTCGATGGCATGGCGCAGCTGTGACAGCAGCGACAGCGTCTGCGCACTGCTGGAGTCGTGCGCCGGGTCGTAGACGCGGACATCCTCACGCGCGTGCTTGGCGCCGTACATGGCCACCTCGGCGCGCACGAGCAACGTGTCGACGTCGGCCGCGTCGTCGCGCCAGCGGGCAATGCCCACGCCGGCGCCCAGGTCGACCGTCTGATCCTCCAGCACCAGGGGGCGGTCCAGCGCGCGCGTGACACGCGCCGCGGCGCCACGGGCAGCGTCGAGGTCGGCACCCGGCAGCAGGATGGCGAACTCGTCACCGCCCAGGCGCGACACCACGTCGCCCGGTCTGGCCACTTCGTCGACCAGTCGGCGCGCCACGGCCTGCAGCAGGCGGTCGCCCAGGGCGTAACCCAGCACGTCGTTGACGTGCTTGAAACGGTCCAGGTCCAGCATCAGCACCGCCAGGCGGTCGTGCTCCGGGTGGGCGGTGGCCATGGCCAGGCGCACGGCTTCGGCGAAGCCGGCGCGGTTGGGCAACTGGGTCAATCGGTCCACATAGGCCAGGTGGCGCAACTCTGCGGCATGGCCGGCGAGGTTGATGCGCATGGCGTCGAAGGCCTGCGCGAGATCGCCGATCTCGTCGCGACGTGTGGGTTGCTGCACCGGCTGTGCGTAGTCGCCTCGGCCCACGGCCTCGCTGGCGCTCACCAGCGCGCGCAGCGGCGCCGTCACGCGGCGTGCGTTCCAGGCCGTGCCCAGCGCGAACAAGGCGATGCCCACAGCGGTGATCAGCAGCAGCACCCATTGCAGCTGGCGCATGGGCGCGGCCACGTCGGACACCGAACGCAGCAGCACGGCTTGCACATGGCCGCCGGCGGCGGCCAGGTCCAACGGCCTGGCCTGGCGATCATCCAGGGCATCCATGTGCACAGCCTTCCCGTCGAACGCTGTGGCCAGCGAGGCGACCGTGGCCGCAGGCAGCGTCGAGGCGGCCACGCCGGCGCGGTCACCGGCCGCATCGTGGATCAGCAGCGCGACGTCGAGGCCGGACAGCGAGCGCATGTCGTCCAACTGGGCCTGGCCCACGGGAAAGCCCATCAGCACCCAGCCGATGGGCGTGGGCGTGCGTAAACGCACGGCCACGAATTGCAGCACCTGGCTGTCTGCCAGCGCCAGACCCAGCTTGCCGCTGGATTGCGCGATGGCCTCGGCGATGTCATGCAGGGCCTTCGCCGGCAACGGCCGACCCGCCAACACGTGGCTGGCGCGCACTTCGAATTGGTTGTCCACCAGCAGCGCCACCGTCGCGCCGATGCGTTCGCCGTGGTTTTCGAGCACCGAGGCGATCGTGTCGACGTCTTCGGTGGCCACGGCCTTGCGGAACCCGTAGTCGGCGGCCAGCACCTGGGTGGCCAGCGCAAGCTGGCCGGCCCGGTTCTCCAGCAGCCGGCGCCAGACGTTCTCGCCGACGTCGAGCTCGGCGTCCACCTGGCGGTCCACGGCGGCTGAGATGTAGCCGCGCACGACACCGAAGCCGGCCGCCTGCACCACCAGCAGCAGCACCAGGGACAGCATTACGAACCGCAGCGCCAGCCGGCCGCCGCCAGCCTGCGCCAGCAGGCGCTCCAGGGCCGCCACCAGCCTCATGGGGTCACCTCCACCTTCACGCGGGCCGTGCCCACGCCTTCGGCCAGCACCAGGGCCTGGTCGGACGGGGCCCGTTCCGGCGGCAGGGCTTCATGCCAGCCGCGCAGGCGGTAGCTGCCGGCGGGCACGCTGTCGAGCCGCGCCATGCCATCGGCGCCGGTGCGGGCGAAGTAGGGCGTCTGCAGCACCACCACCCAGGCCACCATCTGGTCGTGGATGTTGCAGCCCAGCACGGCCACGCCCGCCTTGTCGAACTGCACCGGCGCAGCCGGAGTGCCGGCGTAGAGCTTGATGTCGAACGTCTTGGCGGGCGAGAAGGAATAGACGTGGTGGCGCACCGTGTCCTGGTTCGGGAACGACACCGAGGTGCCGACCGGCACCACGGTCACCCGCGGCACGAACTGCCGGTTCGCTTGCACGATCTCTGCCGCACCGGTCACCTTGAGTGCCGCCTTGGCCGCGGGCGAGTCCAGGTAGACCACGGCACCGGGCAGCGGTTTGCCGGCAGCGTCGGTCACCTGGACGGACAGCGACGCGCCTGCCGCAGGCAGGGCGGCGGCGAGCAACGCGACGGCAGGCAGGTGCCGGCGTCTGCCGGCATGCGTTTCAATCATGGACGATCCAATCCCGTCGCCAATGGCGGGGCTTCGAATTCGTATCGGCGGGCTGAGCGGCAACTTGAGCGCTTCAGGCGGTGTACGCCCCCGACCACGTTTCCGTTCCCGGCGTCGATGCCCGATTGAGGGGGCTGTTCGGTGGATCGATGACCGGCGGGATCGCGGACACTGGGCACAGACACCTGAATCGCACGCCTGCGATCCGATGTCCTGCCATGCTCCGCTTTCGATCCTTGAAGTTCGCCATCGCCGGGTTCACCCTGTCCTGCGGCGCAGCGGTGGCGGACCCGGGCTACTACGTGGTGACGCCCTATCCCGAAGCCGGGCGGACGACGATCGACCTGCGGTACTGGACGGTCAAGCCCGACGGCCGCCCCGAGGTGGTCTGGCCGGAACTGGGCATCCGCCACGGTTTCGGCACCCGCTGGACCAGCGAACTGCTGATCAGCTGGATCGGCCCCGATCTGCAGCGTCTGCGCACCAGCAGCCTGAACTGGCAGAACGACATCCTGCTCACGCAGGGCGAGTGGCCCTTCGATCTGGCGCTGCACGCCCAGTGGATCCGCGACGTCGAGGCCGACTTTGACGCCCTCGAATTCGGGCCGGTCTGGCAGACCGACATCGGCCGCACCCAGCTCAATGCCAACCTGTTCTTCGAACGCCGGTTCGGCAGCGCGGCCGGGCCGACGGCGATGAAGCTCCAATACCAGCTGCGTCATCGCTGGCGACCTGGGCTGCACCTGGGCATGCAGGGCTTCAGTGAACTCGGCCCCTGGAACGACTGGGCACCGCATGCGCGGCAGTCGCACCGCATCGGCCCGGCCCTGTTCGCGAGCTGGCCGCTGGCCGATGGGCAGCAGATCGACCTGCAGGGGGCCTTCCTGCTGGGCCGCACCTACACCCGGCCCGGCCACATGTTCACGATGCAGGCGCGCTGGGGGTTCTGAAGCCGCTTCGCGAATGGGGTGGCGTCAGCCGCTCACCGGCTGATGCCCAGGTACAGCCGGTCGGCGTACGTGGCCAGCCATTGAGGCCGGAACGCCACGAAGATGGCCACGATCATGCCGCTGAGGAAGGCGTCGCCCCAGGCGGCCAGAAAACGCGCCAGCATCAGGTCGCCCGGCTGCAGCGAGCCTGGCACGCCGTGCAGGAACACCGACAACACGCCGGCCAGGCTGCCGGCGATGGCCGTGGCGAAGAAGCCGCGCCCCAGGATGTAGACGAACAGGTGGTGCGGCAGCCAGCGGCGGATGGCCGCGCCCAGGCCCAGCCCCAGCGTCATCGGCACCAGGCCCAGCCAGACCAGGCGGTGCAGGCCATCGGCAGGGCTCAGGCCGGCCAGCAGCGTCACCACGGCCGCCACCGGCAGCAACCCCAGCGTGGCCAGTGGCCAGCCGGCCATCCACATCAGCAGGCAGGCGCCCGACAGCGGCTGCACCAGCGGCACCTGGGCGTAGCGGTCGGCACCCCACAGCGCCGGCATCACGGCCCACCACGCCAGCCACGGCCAGGGCGGGCCACCGGCCTCCACCGCGCGCCAGGGGCGCAGTGCCAGCGCCACGGCCACGGCCGCGGCGGCCAGCATCAGGTCGAACCACCACATGCCGTGATGCTACGTTGGGGCATCATCGGGCGATGAAGGATCCGCTGCGCTTCTGGTTCGACTTTTCGTCGCCGTACTCCTACATCGCCAACGAATGGGTGGATGCCGTGGCCGCGCGCCACGGCCGCACGGTGCAGCGCCACGCGGTGCTGTTGGGCGCCACCTTCCAGGCCGCGGAACTGAAACCGCCCACCGCGTTCCCGCTCAAGGGCCCGTATTCGCTGCGGGATTTCGCCCGCTCCGCGCGTTTCGCCGGCGTGCCCTACACGCCGCCGCCGGTGTTCCCGGTGCCCACGCAGAATGCGGCGCGGGTGTTCTGGTGGCTGCATGACACGCAGGGCGCCGATGCCGCAGCCCGCTGGGCCACGGCCGGGCTGCGCGCGATGTTCGTGCGCGCCGTGGCGCTGCACGAACCGGCCGCGCTGAAGGCGCTGGTGGCCGAGCAGGGCCTGGACGCTGACGCCGCCGAGGCGGCGTGGAACGACCCGGTCTGGAAGGCCCGTCTGAAGCAGGCCAACGAGGACGCCATCGCCACCGGCGTCTTCGGGGCGCCGTTCTTCATCGTCGACGGCGAGCCGTTCTGGGGCAATGACCGGCGGCCGCAGATCGAGCGCTGGCTCGAGTCCGGCCCCTTCTGAGCGGGCTGCCCGAGTGAAAGCCCCGAGCCTGTCTCCCTACAATTGACGTTAACGTAAACGTCAATCAGCCGCCGGCAGCCAGCCAAGGACCGACCGCATGCCCACGCTCCAAACCAAGCTCAACCCCCGCGGCGCCGACTTCAAGGCCAGCGCTGACGCCATGCGCCTGCTGGTGGCCGACCTCAACGCGAAGCTGGCGCAGGCGGCCCAGGGCGGCGGCGAGGCGGCGCGCGCCCGCCACACGGCGCGCGGCAAGCTGCTGCCGCGCGAGCGGGTGGAGATGCTGCTGGACCCCGACACGCCGTTCCTGGAGATCGGCGCGCTGGCCGGCCACGACATGTATGACGGCGCGGCGCCGGGCGGCGGCATGATTGCCGGCATCGGCCGCGTCGGCGGCGTGGAATGCATGGTGGTCTGCAACGACGCCACCGTCAAAGGCGGCACCTACTACCCGGTGACGGTGAAGAAGCACCTGCGGGCGCAGGAGATCGCGCTGCAGAACCGCCTGCCCTGCGTCTACCTGGTGGACAGTGGCGGCGCCAACCTGCCGAACCAGGACGAGGTGTTCCCGGACCGCGAGCACTTCGGCCGCATCTTCTTCAACCAGGCCAACATGAGCGCCCAGGGCATCCCGCAGATCGCGGTGGTGATGGGCAGCTGCACCGCCGGCGGCGCCTACGTGCCGGCCATGAGCGACGAGACCATCATCGTCAAGAACCAGGGCACCATCTTCCTGGCCGGCCCGCCGCTGGTGAAGGCGGCCATCGGCGAGGTGGTGAGCGCCGAAGATCTGGGTGGCGGTGACGTGCACACGCGCCTGTCCGGCGTGGCTGACCACCTGGCCGAGAACGACCTGCATGCACTCGCCCTGGCGCGCAGCGTGGTTGGCAACCTGAACTGGCGCAAGGCGGAGCAGGTGCGGCTGCAGCCGCCGAAGCCGCCGCGCTACGACCCGGCGGAACTGCACGGCGTGATCCCGACGGATGCGCGCAAGCCCTACGACGTGCGCGAGGTCATCGCCCGCATCGTGGATGGGTCCGACTTCGACGAGTTCAAGGCCCGCTACGGCAGCACGCTGGTCTGCGGCTTCGCCCACATCGAGGGCATGCCCGTGGGCATCGTCGCCAACAACGGCGTGCTGTTCAGCGAAAGCGCCATGAAGGGCGCGCACTTCATCGAACTGTGCTGCCAGCGCCGCGTGCCGCTGGTCTTCCTGCAGAACATCACCGGGTTCATGGTCGGCCGCAAGTACGAGGCCGAAGGCATCGCCAAGCACGGCGCCAAGATGGTGACGGCGGTGGCCACGGCCACGGTGCCCAAGTTCACGGTCATCATCGGCGGCAGCTTCGGGGCCGGCAACTACGGCATGTGCGGCCGAGCCTACAGCCCACGCTTCCTGTGGATGTGGCCCAACGCGCGCATCGGCGTGATGGGCGGCGAGCAGGCGGCCAGCGTGCTGGCCACCGTCAAGCGCGATGGCATCGAGGCCAAGGGCGGTGCCTGGAGCACTGAACAGGAGGCCGCGTTCAAGCAGCCCATCCTCGACCAGTTCGCGCACCAGGCGCACCCGTACTACGCCAGCGCCCGGCTCTGGGACGACGGTGTCATCGACCCGGCCGACACGCGCCGCGTGCTGGCGCTGGGGCTGAGCGCGAGCCTGAACGCGCCGATCCCCGAGCGGCCGCAGTTCGGCGTGTTCCGCATGTGAGGCGCGCACCATGCCCAACATCTACCTGACCGAGGACCACGAACTGCTGCGCGAGCAGGTGCGGCGCTTCATCGCACGCGAGGTGGAGCCGCACGCGGCGCAGTGGGAGCGTGACGGCATGGTGCCGCGCAGCGTGCTGCGCCACATGGGCGAGGCTGGTTTCTTCGGGCTGATGTACGAACCCGAGTACGGCGGCGCCGGCGCCGATGCGCTGACCAACCTGGCCTTCGCCGATGCGCTGTCGGACAGCACCTTCGGCGGTTTCATCATCACCGTGCTCGTGCACACCGACATGGCCAGTCCGCACCTGCACCACGGCGGCAACGCCGCGCAGAAGGCGCGCTGGATGCCGGGCATCTGCCGTGGCGAGACGATCGCCGCGGTGGCCGTCACAGAGCCCGGCGCCGGTTCGGACGTGGCCGGCATCCGCAGTACCGCGCGTCGCGACGGCGACCACTACGTCATCGACGGCAGCAAACTCTTCATCACCAACGGCGTGCACGCCGACCTGTACTTCGTGGCCGCGCGCACCGGGGAGGGCAAGCGCGACATCTCCATCTTCGCGGTGGAGAAAGGCACGCCCGGCTTCAGCGTGGGCCGCAGCCTGGACAAGACCGGCTGGCGCAGCAGCGACACCGCGGAGCTGCACTTTGACGGCTGCCGCGTGCCGGCGTCGCACCTGCTGGGCGTGGAGCACAAGGGCTTCTACGCGGTGATGAAGAACTTCCAGACCGAGCGCATCGCACTGGCGGCCATGGCCGTGGGCCACTGCCGTCAGGCCATCCGTCTGGCGCTGGAGCACGTCACCACGCGCCAGGCCTTCGGCGCGCCGCTGTGGGACAAGCAGGCCATCCGCCAGCGGCTGGCCATGTGCGATGCCAAGACGCGCGCTGCCGAGGCCTACACCTGGCACTGCGCGTGGCGGGTGACACAGGGCCACGACATCGTGCAGGACGTGTCGCTGCTGAAGTCGCTCACCGGTGAACTGGTCAACGAGGTCACCGCCACCTGCCAGCAGTTCCACGGCGGCATGGGCTTCATGACGGGCACGCCGGTGGAACGCCTGTGGCGTGATGCGCGGGTGCTGGGCATTGGGGGCGGGGCGACCGAGGTGATGCTGGATGAAGCGGCGAAACGGTATTGAAGTGACCGCTTTCGACCCAAACTCGCCTTTGGCTCCTTTGGGTCTGGCGACCCGATTTCCGTGGGCTCCCCCGAGCCCCCTCCAAGAAGGGGCTCCAGTGCGTTCGACGGCACCCCGCCAGCCCCCCTCCGCGAGGGGGACTCCAGCAAGATTGACGAGTCGACCTTGCGGCCGACTGCTGCGCTGTGCGCGGACGCAGCGGTGGTCCTCTCGCGGGCTGCCTGTGCGTGTCCGCAAGGCGGTGGCGGGTTGGCCTGTGGCGCGCATGAGAGCGCCGAGCATCGCAGGGCTCATGGCCGCGCGCGCCAGCGCGCTTCGTAGACTGACTCGCGGCCGCTGTTCGACCACAGCGAACGAAGTGAGCGGAGGGAGTTTGGCCGCGGGCCATGAGACCGAGAAGCGCAGGGGAGTCGGAGCGCAGCGGAGGCCGCTCGACCTAAGCGCCACGGGCCAACCCGCCACCGCCTTGCCGCAGCGGCCTAGGTCTGCGGCATCGCAGACAGGCACGGCGTCAAGCGTCCGCTCCAGGTCGCATGCGGTCAACTAGTTCAACTGACCTTCGCCCGATGAACACCCTCGATATCCAGATCCAAGGCCCCGTCGCCCGCGTCTACCTGAACCGCCCCGAAGTCCGCAACGCCTTCAACGACGGCGTGATCGCCGAACTCACCGAGGCCTTCACGCGTCTGGGCGCGGATGCCTCGCTGCGCGCCATCGTGCTGGGCGGGCACGGCAAGGCCTTCTGCGCCGGCGCGGACCTGAACTGGATGCGCGCCATGGCCGGCTACACCTGGGAGCAGAACCGTGCCGATGCGCAGGCCCTGGCCGACATGCTGTGGACGCTCTACCGCTGCCCGCTGCCCATCGTCGGCCGCGTGCACGGCGACTGCTACGCAGGCGGCATGGGTCTGGCCGCGGTTTGCGACGTGCTGGTCGCGGCCGAAGGCGTGAGCTTCTGCCTGTCCGAGGCTCGGCTGGGGCTGCTGCCGGCCACCATCGGCCCCTACGTGGTCAAGGCGCTGGGCGAGCAGGCCTCGCGCCGCTACTTCACCACCGCCGAGCGCTTCGACGCCGAGCGCGCCGCGCAGCTGGGCTTCGTCCACGAATGCGTGCCGGCGGCGCTGCTGGACGCGACGGTGGACGGCATCGTCGCCACGCTGGTGGCCAACGGCCCGGCGGCGGTGAAGGCCTGCAAGGCGCTGGTGCAGGACGTGGCCGGCCGTGCCGTCGACGAGCCGCTGCGCGCCGAGACCGCACGTCGCATCGCTGACATCCGCGTCAGCGACGAAGGCCGCGAGGGCATCGCGTCGTTCCTGAACAAGCGGGACCCCGCATGGAAGGCGGCCTGAACTTCGGCACCGCTGAACTGCTGGCCCTGGCCGCGGCGCTGGGCTGGGCCAGCGGCATGCGGCTGTATGCCGTGGTCTTCCTCACCGGGCTGGCCGGCCACCTGGGCTGGATCCCGTTGCCCGACGGCCTGCAACTGCTGCAGCAGCCGGTGGTGCTGTGGGGCAGCGGCGCGCTGCTGCTGGTGGAGTTCGTGGCCGACAAAGTGCCGCTGGTGGATTCCGCCTGGGACGCGCTGCACACCGTGATCCGCGTGCCTGCGGGCGCGGCGTTGGCCGCGGGCGTTTTCGGCGGCGTCCTGGGGGGTGAACAGCAGCAGTGGGCGCTGCTGGCGGCGCTGCTGGGTGGCACGCTGGCGGCCACCAGCCACGTGGCCAAGGCCAGCACGCGCGCGGCGGTGAACACGTCGCCGGAGCCGTTCTCCAACATCGGCCTGTCGCTGCTGGGGGATCTCTCCGTGCCTGCGCTGCTGTGGCTGGCCTGGGAACACCCGCTGTGGGCGGCCGGCGCCGTGCTGCTGGGCATCGTCTTCGCCCTGGTGCTGATTCACTTCACGTTCAAGTTTGTGCGGGCGCTCTGGCGCCGGCTGAAACCGAAAGCACTGAGCCATGTTTGACAAGATCCTGATCGCGAACCGGGGCGAGATCGCCTGCCGCGTCGCCGCCACCGCGCGCCGCCTGGGCGTGCGCACCGTGGCGGTGTACTCCGACGCCGATGCAAATGCCCGCCACGTGGCCGCCTGCGACGAGGCCGTGCACGTGGGCAGTGCGCCGGCGAGGGACAGCTACCTGCGCTGGCAGCGCATCCTCGAGGCGGCGCAGGCCACCGGCGCGCAGGCGGTGCACCCGGGCTACGGCTTCCTGTCGGAGAACGAGGATTTCGCGAAGGCCTGTGCCGACGTCGGCCTCGTCTTCATCGGCCCGCCGCCGTCCGCCATCGCCGCCATGGGCAGCAAGGCCGCGGCCAAGGCGCTGATGGAGAAGGCGGGCGTGCCGCTGGTGCCCGGCTACCACGGCGACGACAACGACCCGGCGCTGCTGGCGCGCGAGGCCGAGCGCATCGGCTACCCGGTGCTGATCAAGGCCAGCGCCGGCGGCGGTGGCAAGGGCATGCGGCGGGTGGACCGCGCCGAGGACTTTGCCGACGCCCTGGCCTCCTGCCAGCGCGAGGCCAAGGCCAGCTTCGGCAGCGACCATGTCCTGGTGGAGCGCTACGTCACGCGCCCGCGCCACATCGAGATCCAGGTCTTTGCCGACACGCAGGGGAACTGCGTGCACCTGTTCGAGCGTGACTGCTCGGTCCAGCGCCGGCACCAGAAGGTGTTCGAAGAAGCGCCGGCGCCGGGCATGAGCGAAGCCCGTCGCGCCGAGATGGGCGCGGCTGCGGTGGCCGCGGCCCAGGCCGTGGGCTACGTGGGCGCCGGCACGGTGGAGTTCATCGCCGAGGAACTGGACGATGGCGACATCCGCTTCTACTTCATGGAGATGAACACCCGGCTGCAGGTGGAGCACCCGGTGACCGAAGCCATCACCGGGCTGGACCTGGTGGAGTGGCAGCTGCGCGTGGCCGCCGGCGAGCCGCTGCCCAAGGGGCAGGCGGAACTGGCCATCCGCGGCCATGCCATCGAGGCACGCCTGTGCGCCGAGAACCCGGACGCCAACTTCCTGCCCGCCACCGGCGATCTGAGCGTTGCGCGCTGGCCGGCGCACGTGGCCTTCGAGCGCAGCCCGGATGACGGTCGCATGCCGCGCATCGACCGCGGTTTCGACGAAGGCGATGCCATCAGCCCCTGGTACGACTCCATGATCGCCAAGCTCATCGTCTGGGGCGAGACGCGGGCCCAGGCGCTGGCCCGGCTGGATGCCGCACTGCGCGACACGCACATCGTCGGCCTGCAGACCAACGTGGCCTTCCTGCGCCGGGTGGTGAACACGCGCGCCTTCAGCACCGCGGACCTGGACACGGCACTCATCGAGCGCGAGCGTGCGGCGCTGTTCGAATCCTCGCCCTTGGCCGACGAGGTGGCCGCCGCTGCCGTGGCCGCGCTGGCGCAGGCCGAGGAGCGTGCGCTGGAGGATGCCGACCCGTTCAGCCGCCGCGATGGCTGGCGGTTGCACGGCGGAGCGCTCCGGCGCTTCGACCTCGACGTCGGTGGGCGCGCCGTGGTGGCGCACCTCACGCGGCTGCACGATGGGGCTGCTGTGCTGGAACTGGGCGATGCGCGCTGGCCCTTTTCCGCCACCTCGCTGGGCGACGGCCGGCATGACCTGACGCTGGGTGAGCGGCGCTTGCGCCTGAGCGTCTACCGCCAGGGCGAGCGCATCGCGGTCTTTGCGCCGGAGGCCAGCCTGGTGCTGACCGAGGTGGACCGCCTGGCCCACGCAGGTGATGGCGCCGCCGAAGGCCGCCTCACGGCGCCGATGCCGGGCAAGGTGATCTCCATCGCCGTCAAGGCCGGCGATGCGGTCAAGCAGGGCCAGGCGGTGGCCGTGATGGAGGCGATGAAGATGGAGCACACCCTGCACGCGCCGCGCGATGGCACCGTGGGCGAATTGTTGTGCGGCGTCGGCGACCAGGTGGCCGAAGGTGCCGAACTGATCCGCATGAACGAAGCTTGAACGACACGCGAACGAACCATGAGCGAACAGTTTCCCGACAGCGTGAAACGCGTCGCCGCGGCCCTGGCCGCAGCGGGGCATGCGGATGGCCCCGTGTGGCTGGACAGCGCCGCGCGCACCTCGCAGCAGGCGGCCGATGCGCTGGGTGTGGCCGTGGGCCAGATCGCCAAGAGCGTGATCTTCCGCCGCCGCAGCGACGACGTGGCGGTGCTGGTGGTGACCAGCGGCGACCGTCGCGTCGACGAGAAGAAGGTGGCTGCCCTGGTGGGTGCCGTGGGCCGTGCCGATGCCGACTACGTGAAGGCCAAGACCGGTTTTGCCATCGGTGGCGTGTCGCCGGTGGCGCACGCGACAACGCCGGTGACGCTGGTCGACCGCGAGCTGTTCCGCTTCGAGCGCATCTGGGCCGCGGCGGGGCATCCGAACGCGGTGTTCCCGCTCGCGCCCGGGGATTTGGAACGCCTCACCGGCGCGCCCGTGGCCGACGTGACACCATCTGCGGCGTGAACCCGCTGCCATCGCCGGTACCTTCGCCCTGCATCAACGTGTGCCGCATGAACCCGCGCACCGGCTGGTGCGACGGCTGCTGGCGCAGCATCGACGAGATCGTGGCCTGGGGGCGTTTGGACGACGCGGCGAAGCGGGTGGTGTGGGCTGAATTGCCGGGGCGGCGTGCGGCGGCGGAGGCGAACTCGAAAGTTCGCTGAGGGGCGAGGTCGCGGGTTGATGGGCAGTCCGCAGGGACTGTTTTACACCCGGACTCTCCCACGGCCTCGCGGAGCTCGGCCGCTTCGCCAGGCAGAAAACAGTCCGCAGGGACTGCTTTACGTCCGGACTCAGCCCCTGGCGTCGAAGGCCATGATCTGGGCGGCCATGCGGTCCAACGGCAGCACCTCGTCCACGGCACCCAACGCGATGGCCTCCTTGGGCATGCCGAAGACCACGCAGCTGCGTTCGTCCTGCGCCAGCGTGCGCACGCCGCCGTCGTGCAGCTGCTTCATGCCGCGGGCACCATCGTCGCCCATGCCGGTGAGCATGATGGCCAGGGCGTCGCGGCCCACGCACTCGGCGGCGGAGCGGAACAGCACGTCCACGCTGGGCTTGTGGCGGTTCACCGGCGGGCCGTCGCGCACGACAGCGAAATACTGGCCACCGGCCTTGCGCAGCTGCAGGTGCAGGCCGCCCGGGGCGATGAGGGCCACGCCACGTTCCAGGCGGTCGCCGTCACGCGCCTCGCGCACGTTCATCGCACAGCTGGCATCCAGGCGTTGCGCATACATCGCGGTGAACTTCTCCGGCATGTGCTGCACGATGGCGATGCCCGGGGCGTCGGCCGGCAGCGCCAGCAGGATGGATTCGATGGCCTGTGTGCCGCCGGTGGAACTGCCGATCAGCACCGGCTTGTTCATGCTCAGCGCGTGCAGGCTGCCGCGCACAGGCGCCGCCACGGCGGCCACGGATGGCGCTGCTGCCGCCGGGCGCGAGGTCACCTGCCGCGGGCGGGAGCGCGCGGCCATGCGCAGGGTCTGCACCAGTTCGCGGCGCGATTCCTCCAGGAACTGCTTCAGGCCCAGCCGCGGCTTGGCCACCACGGCCACCGCGCCGGCCGTGAGCGCGTCCACCGCGTAGCGGCTGCCCTCGGTGGACAGCGACGAGCAGATCACCGTGGGGATGGGGTCGGTCTCCATCACCTGGCGCAGGAAGGTGAGGCCGTCCATGCCGGGCATCTCGATGTCCAGCAGCAGCACATCGGGCCGCTGCTTGCGGATCATCGGGCCGGCCAGGATCGGGTTCGGCGCGCTGCCCAGCAATTCGATCTCGGCCTCGCCCTGCAGCAGTTGCGCCACGGTCTGGCGCACGACGGCGGAGTCGTCGACGATGAACAGCTTGATGGCCATGGGATGTCTCCGGGTGCTTTGATGTCTGCTGATCAGACGGCCACGGCCTCGACCACGGGCGTCTCCGGCCCGACCGTCCAACTCAGGCGCCGGTAGCGGTGGCCGCCCAGGTCCTGGTGCACGACGCGGATGTCGTCCTCGGCCAGGGCCTTGAGCACCCAGGCCGCGTTGTCCTGGCCCACGTGCGGGCCGTCCACCAGCGTGGGAAACATGTTGCCGCCGCCGTAGACGTAGGCGTCGCACAGGTGGGGCACGATGCCTTGCGCACGCAGCTGCGCATACATGGTGCCCAGCGCCACATCGCCCCAGGCGGCATTGCGGCGGGTGGCGGTGCGATGCACGGGTTGGGCGTGCACGATGTGGCACATGCAGCCGACGGTGCGTCGCGGGTCGGTCAGCACCACGGCCACGCAGGAGCCGAGCAGGGTGGCCAGCCGGTCGCCGCGCTGGCCCAGGCGCACATCGCCGGGGTGCAGCGTGTAGACCTGCCCCGTCTCGGCCAGCGCCATGCCGTCACGCAGCCGCAGCAGGCTTGCGGAAGGCGCCCGGGGCCAGGGGCTGCAGTGGCGTGTCGCAAGGGATGCGCCCTTCGGCGGTGCCGATGAAGAACAGGCCACCGGGTCGCAGCTGGGTCAGCACGCGGTCGGTGACGGCCTTCTTGGTCGGCGGATCGAAATAGATCAGCACGTTGCGCAGGAAGACGATGTCGAACGGTGCGCCAGGCAGCGCTTCGTCCAGCGGCGCACAGAGGTTCAGCTGGCCGAAGCGAACCCGCTCGCGCAGCTTGGGCTGGATCTGCGCCAGGCCTTCCGATTCACCTTCGCCACGCAGGCAGTAGCGTTTCAGCCGCTCCGGCTTCACCTGGCGCAGCCGGTCCTCGGGGTAGATGGCCGCCGATGCGCTCTGCAGCACACGGTCGCTGATGTCGGTGCCCAGGATGGACCAGTCGGTGCCGATCCGACCCTGCTGCTGCATGTCGGCCAGCAGCATCGCAGTGCTGTAGGCCTCGTCGCCGAAGGACGACGCGGCGCTCCAGACCGACACGTGGCGCGGCTTCTCGCGGCCCAGCACCTGCTCGATGAGCTCGAAGTGCGCCGGTTCTCGGAAGAAGTAGGTCTCGTTGGTGGTCAGCAGGTCCACCGCCATCTGGAACTCGCCGCCGTCGTCCGGCGCCTCGATCAGGGCGGCGTAGTCCTCGAAGCTGTCCAGCCCCAGGCGCTGGATGCGCGGCGCCAGCCGGGACGAGACCAGCGACATCTTGTTTTCATTGAACGACAGCCCCACCGCGCCGTACATCAGCGAGGCAATGCGGTCGAAGGTGCGTGCACTCAGGGCCTGCATGGGATCGGTGCCGCGGCAAGGCGGACGTGAAGGGGGGTCAGGCCGCGGCCAGCGAACCGGCGGCGCAGAGCTCGGCCATCTCGTCGATGTCGATGGCGCGGTCGGGCTCGAGCAGGATCACGAAGCGTTCGCCGACCTTGCCCATGCCCTGGATGAAGTCGCGCCGTACCGACGCGCCGAAGTCCGGCGGCGGCTCGATCTGTTCGGCGGTGATCTCGATGACCTCGCTGACGGCGTCGACCATCAGGCCGAGCTCGACCCGTTCACCGGCGCGCATCGAATCGAAGATCACGATACAGGTTTTCTTGCCCACCGTGGCCTGGCCACGGCCGAAGCGCGCGCGCAGATCGATCACCGGCACCACGGCGCCGCGCAGGTTGATGACCCCGCGCACGAAATCGGGCATCAGCGGCACGGCCGTCATCGGCCGGTGCTGGATGATCTCGCGCACGGTGCGGATGTCCATCGCAAAGACCTCGTCGCCCAGCGCGAAGGTGAGGTACTGGGCGCCATGGCCGCCGGACGCCTTGGCGGCGGCTGCTGCGGTGTCACGGGGGTCGGCGGCGCCCAGGCGTTTCTGAGGGGCATTCATGCGGAAAGCTCCTGCGGGTCGGTGAAGGCGATCAGTACGGGCGGAAGTTGCCGTGCGTGCCCGTGGCCGAAACCACCGGGCGCGTACTGCCCACGGACTTGGCGCCACCCCGCATCGGCGAGTTCGGCGCGCGGCGCTCCACCGCCTGCCGCTGGCTCGACTGCGGTGCCGCGTGGCCCGCGTTGGCTGTTGACAGCGTGAAGAAGGCCACCGATTGCTGCAGCTGCTCGGCCTGGCCGGAGAGCTCCTCCGACGTCGCCGCCAGTTCCTCGGACGCCGAGGCGTTCTGCTGCGTGGCCTTGCTCAGCTGGCCCATGGCGCCGCCGATCTGCGTCACGCTCTGGCTCTGCTCGGAGCTTGCCGCGGCGATCTCCTGCACCAGTTCGCTGGTCTTCTGGATGCTGGGCACGATCTCGTCGAGCAGCTTGCCGGCGCGCTCGGCGGTGTCCACCGAGTTGCTGGCCAGGTCGCCGATCTCCTTGGCCGCTTCCTGGCTGCGTTCGGCCAGCTGGCGCACCTCGGCCGCCACCACGGCGAAGCCCTTGCCGTGCTCGCCGGCCCGTGCCGCTTCGATGGCGGCGTTCAGCGCCAGCAGGTTGGTCTGGTAGGCGATGTCGTCGACGATGCTGATCTTCTGCGCGATCTGCTTCATCGCCTGCACCGTGCGTGTCACGGCGCCGCCGCCCTCGGTGGCCTCCTTGCTGGCCTTGGTGGCCATGCCGTCGGTGACCTTGGCGTTGTCGCTGTTCTGCGTGATGCTGGCCGACATCATGTCGATGGAGGCGGTGGTCTCTTCGACCGAGCTGGCCTGCTCACTGGCGCTCTGGCTCAGGCTCTGCGCCGTGGCGCTGACCTGGTTGGCCGCGCCGGTCAGGGCATCGGCTGCCGAGCGCACTTCCTGGATGATGGACGCCAGCTTCTCGCAGGTGCTGTTGGCGTCGTTCTTGACCTGGTCGAACACGCCTTCGGCATCGCGGGTGATGCGCTGCGTCAGGTCGCCCGCGGCCATGCCGCTGAAGACGCGGCCGACGTCCTCGATGATGTCGGAAAGCTTCTCGCTGGTCGCGTTGGCGTCGTCCTTCACCTGGCCGAACACACCGGCGTAATCCCGCGTGATGCGCTGGCTGAGGTCGCCGGCCGACAGCGCGCCGAAGACACGGCCTACGTCGTCGAAGATCACCGAGGTGGTTTCCATCAGCTGGTTCACGCCTTCGCAGAGCTGGCGGATCGGCCCGCTCTTGCCCTCCAGCGGGATGCGCTGGGCCAGGTCGCCATTGCGGGCGGCGGCGGTGACTTCCTGCGCCTGCTCGACAGCCTTTTCCAGCATCTGGCGCGACTTGACCTGTTCGGTGACGTCGGTGGCGATCTTCACCACCTTGAACACCCGGCCCATCTCGTCCTTCACCGGCGCATAGACGGCCTGGATCCAGATGTCCTCGCCGCTCTTGGTGATGCGGCGGAAGAGGTCGTTCTGCGGCTTGCCGTCGGCCAGCGCGCGCCAGAATTGGGTGTACTCGGACGAGGCGGCCAGTTTCGGGTCCACGAACATGCGGTGGTGCTGGCCCTTGATCTCGTCGAGCCGGTAGCCCAGCGCCTTCAGGAAGTTCTCGTTGGCGTGCAGGATCGTGCCGTCGAGGGTGAACTCGATGAAGGCGTAGCTCTGGTCGATGGCGCCGAGCACGCCGCGCGCGTTCTGGCGCTCGATCTCGGTCTCGGTGATGTCGTAGCGCACGCCCAGGTACTTCTTGGGCTTGCCGTTCTCGCCCAGGATGGGGGCGATCACCGCGTCCACGTAGTAGGGCGTGCCGTCCTTCGCGCGGTTCTTCACCACGCCGCGGAAGATGTTGCCGCGGCCGATGGTGGCCCACATCTCCTTGAACACCTCCTTGGGCATGTCCGGGTGCCGCGTGGTGTTGTGGCCGTGGCCGATGAGCTCGTTCTTCGGGTACTTGGAGACCTCGATGAACTTCTCGTTGACGCTGAGGATGTCGCCCTTCTTGTCGGCCTCCGAGACGATGCTCGTGAGGTTCATGATGTCGGTGCGCACCTTGAGCTCGGTCTCCACCTCGTCGAGGTGGTTCTTGAGTTGGGCCAGGTTGGCCTCGGCGTCGACGCGGGCCGATTCCGCGGCGTCGCGTGCCGACTCGGCGGCGGTCTGGGCCGCCTGGCACTTCTGGGCTTCGGCGGCGATCTGGTCCAGTGCGTCGCCCGCGAAGAGGCGGCCGATCCAGGACAGTTGGGGCGTGTTCATGGCGTGTGTCCTCGTGAGGGTCAGACGTTCTGGGAGTTGCCGGTCAGGCCGGCGAGAGAGGAAGGGGCGGCTGTACCGGCGCGTTGTCCGGGCGGTGCGGAAGCCAGCTGGCTGAGCGCGTGCACGTCGAAGATCAGCGCGACTTCGCCGCTGCCGAGGATCGACGACCCGCTCATGCCGCGCAGGCTGCGGAACATGCGGCCCAGGGGCTTGATGACGGTCTGGTGCTGGCCGAGCAGGCTGTCCACGCGCACGCCGTAGCGGCGTCCGCCGGAGGCCAGGACCACGATGCTGGCGCGCTCGGGCTCGTCGCCGCCCAGGTCGTAGAGCTGGCGCAGGCCGACCACCGGCAGCACCTGGCCGCGCAGCTCGACAAAGCCGCGGCCGTGGGCGTCGATCTCGCCGGCGGTGGGCCGGTTCTCGATGACCTCGACCACCGCATCCAGCGGGAAGATGAACTTGGAGTTGCCGACACCGACCAGGAAGCCGTCGATGATGGCCAGGGTCAGCGGCAGGCGGATCTCGATGCGCGAGCCGACGCCGGGTTCGCTGGTCAGCGACACCGTGCCGCGCAGGGCCTCGATGTTGCGCTTGACCACGTCCATGCCGACCCCGCGGCCCGACAGGTTGGTCACCTTCTCGGCGGTGCTGAAGCCGGGCTCGAAGATCAGCTTGTCGATGTCGGCATCGGCCGGCACCACGCCACGCTCCAGCAGGCCGCGGTCCCAGGCGCGCTCCAGCACCTTCTGGCGCTGGATGCCGCGGCCGTCGTCGCAGATGCAGATCAGGATGCTGCCGCTTTCGTGGCAGGCGGAGAGCACCAGGTTGCCCTGGCGCGGCTTGCCGGCGGCTTCCCGGGTGTCCGGCGCTTCCAGGCCATGGTCGAGCGCGTTGCGCACCAGGTGCATCAGCGGGTCGGCAATGCGCTCGACCACGCTCTTGTCGAGTTCGGTCTCGCCGCCCTGCAGGTCCAGCACCACGTCCTTGCCGAGTTCGGCGGCGGTGTCGCGCACCACGCGGCGGAAGCGTGAGAAGGTCTCGCCGATGGGCACCATGCGCAGCTGCAGTGTGCCGTTGCGGATCTCCTCGATCAGCCGGCCCATCTGGGCATTGGCCTTGATCAGCGGGCTCTGGCGGGTCTGGCGCGCCAGCATCGACGCACCGGCGCCGGCGATCACCAGTTCACCCAGCAGGTTGATCACGGCGTCGAGCCGGTCGGCCTGCACGCGGATGAAGCGCTGGTCGTCCGGGGCCGGCCCCGGGCTGCCGGCGGCCGCGCCTTCGCGCTGTCGGGTCTGCTTGGCCAGTGCCGCTTTCACCAGCTGCGGGCTGACCCCGGCCACGGACTGCAGCACTTCGCCGAGCTGTGTGGTCTGCCCGGCCGCTTGGGCCGCGGCCTGCCGCTGCAGCGCCTGCTGCAGCTGCACGCGCGTGATGGCACCGGCGGCCACCAGGATGTCGCCCAACCGCGGGTTGTCCGGCATCGCATCGATGAGGCCGATGAAATCGTCGGGCGTGCCGCCGGGCTCCACGATGTGCAGCACGCAGTCGTCGCGCACGAAGCTGAAGGCGCTCTCGATCTCGTTGCGCTGCGCCGCCGTGTCGAGGCCAATCTCGAACGTGAGGTGGCAGCTCTCGGGGTCGATTTGGTCCAGCGGGGGCACACCGGCGACGTCGCAGGTGACGGTGGCGATCTCTCCCAGGCCGCGCAGGTAGTTCAGGATCGCCAGCGGGTCCATGCCGTTGCGATAGGTGTCCTGGCCGAAGGACACCGCCAGGTGCCAGCGGCGATGGCCGGTGGCCGTTCCAGGGCCACCTTGCGCGGCGGACTTGGGCGCAATTTGGGTGTCGGCCGCTTCGGCGCACACGTCGGCTGGTGGCGCTTCGACGTCGGCCGAGACGGCCTGCAGTTGCTGCACGAGGTCTGCGCGCACCGCGTCGCCCTCGGCGTCTTCGACGTCCGCGCCCGCCTGGCCCACCAGGGCCTGGATCTGGTCGTTGCACTTCAGCAGCAAGGTCGACAGCAAGGGCGTCAGCGACAGTTCACCTTCGCGCAGCCGGTCCAGCAGGCTCTCCACGTGGTGGGTGAAGGCCACCACACGGTCGAGCCCGAAGATGCCCGCAGAGCCCTTGACCGTGTGCGCACAGCGGAAGAGAGCGTTGAGCAGCTCGTGGTTGCCGGGGTCGTCCTCCAGCTGCAGCAGCAGCTGTTCGATGGCGGCGATCTGCTCGTGCGCCTCGCTGAGGAACGCGGGCAGCGCGTCCTGGACGAAACTGGTGTCGATGTCCTTGTTCATGCCGTGGCTCCCGTGCTGCCGTCGCCCGGCGCCGCGGTGTGGGCCTGCAGCCAGCCGCCCAGGCCGATGGCCTCACAGCCCGTGCTCAGTGCTGAACTCGGGTCCTGCAGGGACAGTGCCGCGCCGCGCCGTGCCAGAGCGCCGTCCAGCGAGATCAGCAACTGCAGGCCGGCGGCGTCCACCTGGCCCACGGCCTGCGCGTCCATGGCCGGCACCGTGCTGTCGGGCGGCACCGAGGCCAGCCAGCTGGTCCACTGCCGGTGCAGGTCACCGACGGTGTAGATCGTCAACTCATCCGGCAGCGCCTGCGGCGGGGGCGCGGACGGGACGCTGGCGGCAACAGCGGCTTTGGATTTGCGCGGCATGGTCAACGCACCTCACGGTCAGGGCAGGATCAGCTTGGACACCGCGTCCAGCAGCTGCGGCGGGTTGAACGGCTTGACGATCCAGGCCTTGGCGCCGGCGGCGCGCCCCTGGTCCTTCTTGGCCGCCTGGTCCTCGGTGGTCAGCATCACCACCGGCGCGAACTTGTGGCGCGGGTGCTGCTTGACCTTCTGGACGAAGGTGATGCCGTCCATGTTGGGCATGTTCACGTCGCTGACGATGAGGTGCACCTTCTGCTGCTGGTCCAGCTTGGCGAGGCCCTCGACGCCGTCGCCGGCCTCGAGCACGTCGTAGCCCGCACGCTGCAAGGCGATCTTCACCACGGTGCGCAGCGAGCTGGAGTCGTCGACGATCAGAATGGTCTTGGCCATGGCGGTCAGAAGAAGGTGGTTTCCTGGGCCGGCGCAGCAGTGGCGGGCGCACCGCCGCCGCGCTGTTCGGAGGTCGTGTAGCCGGCGGTCAGCAGGGTCTGCCAGGCCTGCGCGTCGGGCACGGTGCCCCTGGCCACCGCGTCGCGCATGTCACTCATGGTGTGCTGCATGCTGGAGACCACTTGCTCCAGGATCTGCTGCACGCGGTCCTGGAACTGGAAGGCCATCATCATTTCGTTCACGCGCTGGCGGACGGCTTCACTGCGCGCCGACAGTTCCGCGGCCCGTTGCGCCAGGCCGCTGATGGCGGTGTCCACCTGGGAGACGACGTCCGCGATGGTCTGCTCCGACGACGACATCACGCGGGCGTCGACGTCGGCGCGTGCGCGGGCGCGCTGCGCCGAGTCGGTCATCACGCGGCCGAAGTCCTCGATCTGCGCGCTGATGCGCTGGCCAGTGGCGCCGGATTCGGTGGACAGGCGGCGCACCTCGCCGGCCACCACCGCAAAGCCGCGGCCGGCTTCACCAGCGCGGGCGGCTTCAATGGCGGCGTTGATCGACAGCAGGTTGGTCTGTCGAGCGATCTTGCTGACGTCCTCGGCCATCGAGGACAACTGGGTCGACGAGCCGGCCAGGTGCTGGATCGACGACATCACTTCACCATGGCTCTGCACGAAACCGTGGAAGTTCTTCAGCAGGCCGCGCAACTGGTCCTCGCAGCGGCTGAGCATCGCGGCGCGCTGGTCGAGCACGCGACCGTCCCCGGCATCGGCCGAACGTTCCAGCGCCGTGACGGCATCGAGGTCCTCCAGGATGCCGGCGAAACCGCCGAGCAGGTCGGCGGTGGCCGAATGCATGGTGGACTGGACGGTGCCGATGTGGCTGACCCAGGTGTCGACCGCTTCCGTCATGCGGTCGACCACCTGCGCCGCATCGGCGTCCTGGGACGAACCGCCGGCGTCTGCCGAGGCGGATGCACCCTTTCGCCACCAGGCGCGCCAGCGCGGGTTGCGAGCCTTCTCGGCCGGTTGGAGTGCTGAGTGCATGGTCTGGCCCTGTTCTCTGTCGATTCGAGCGTTTGTCGATCGCCGATGTCTGCGCGCATGGGCGAGACCTCGACAACGCCATCTTGGACAGGGCGGCTCCAGGCAATCCGGGGAGTCAGGTGGCTTTTGTCCGCTACATCCAGAAACGCTGCCGCGGTGCGCGACTCTGTGTGGGTGCAGCGCACAAATGGCATTGATGTTGATCAAAACGGGCGTTGGCTGGCCACCCGCACCACGGCAGCCCGACTCGGCGTCGGCCGCAAACGCGGCAGCGCAGCGCGCAGCCGCTCCGGCAGGCAGAAATCAGTCCGCAGGGACTGATTTCAGTTCAGCCTCCCCCACGGCTTCGCAGAGCTCAGCCGCTTCGGCAGGCAGAAATCAGTCCGCAGGGACTGATTTCAGTTCAGCCTCAGCCCCGCAGGCGGGCGCGGTAGGTGCGGATCCTGTCGACCAGACCGGGTTGGGCCGCTGACCGCACCAGGGCGGCCAGGTCGGCATCGCGCAGGTCGGTGCGGCTGGCGGCGCGCAGCGCGGCGGCGGTCGATGGCGACACGGCCGGGGCGAGGCAGGCGGTGGCCAGAAGGTCGTTGGCGGAGGTGCCATCGTCAATGGCCTGCTGCACCAGGCCGGCAGCCTGGGCCTGTGCGGCGCGCCACTCGCCACCGCCGGTGGTCATGGCGCGGGCCGCGTCGGCGCCCACCCGTTCGGCCAGCCGCCGGGTGCCGAGCACGATGCCGAACTGCGCGCCGGGGAAGCGGAACGTGGCGTCGGCCTGGGCCAGCCGCACTTCGCACGCGGCGAACAGGTCGGCCCCGGCGCCCCAGGTGCGGCCCTGCGCCACCGCCACGGTGCGGAGGGGCGCGTGCCACAGGGCCGACAGCAGGGTCTCGATGCGCACCAGGCGGTGCAGCAGGTCGCCGTCGCGGCACAGGTCCAGGTCCGACAGGTCCAGGCCGGTGCAGAGGTGCCGGCCTTCGCCGCGCAGCACCAGCGTGTGCACGCTGTCGTCGGCACAGGCGCCCTGCACGGCCGCCAGCAGCGCCTCGACGAGGTCGGGCCCCAGGGCGTTGCCGCGTTCGGGCCGCGCCAGGGTCAGCGTCGTGACGCCCTCGGCGTGGCTGGTGTTCAGCATGTCGGCTGGCTGTCGTAGCCGGAGACGAACTCGATCACCGCACCCTGGTCGTCCAGCCGGTGGCGGCGCACCTGGCCGATGTCGGCGCCGTAGACGTGGATGCTGATGGACAGCCCGTCGTCGCGCGCGCTGCTCACGCGGTGCCAGTCGCCCACAGTGGGGGACACGGCCTCGATGTCGCCGGGTTGCATCACGTGGGCGTGGCCCGACAGCCGGGGCGCGGCGCCGTCCAGCGCACATTCCTCGCAGCGCTCGGCGCCACGCAACACGCCCACCAAGCCCCAGACGGTGTGGTCGTGCACCGGCGTGCGCTGGCCGGGGCCCCAGACGAAGCTGACGACCGAAAAGCGGCCCTGCGGATCGCGGTGCAGCAGGTGCTGGGCGTAGCGGTCGCTGCGCGCGGCTTCCGCACGCGGTGGCAACCAGTCGTCATGGCGCACCAGGTCGGCCAGCAGGGCGCGGCCTTCGCGCAGTAGCACGGGTTCGTCGGCCGAGCGGTCCACCAGCGCTGTCATGCCAGTGACGAAGGTGTCGAAGCGGGTGGCGTTCATCGCAGGTTCCAGGTGTCGGCGGCGCGCAGCGTGGCGCCATGTTCGTCCAGGGCCGGCGGGCGCGTGTCCACCGGCAGCACCTGGCCGTCCAGCCGCAGCGGGCAGCCCACGGTGCGCGTGGCGTGGCCGCCGGGCAGGGTCTGCGGCTGCACCAGGCCCAGGTGCGCGGTCTGCGCATCGGCCAGGGCTTCGCGGTAGCCGTTGATCGGCGCGTGCGGCACACCGGCGGCGGCAAAGGCGGCCAGCCAGTCGGCCACGGGGCGTCCTGCGAAATGCGGGTCCAGCAGGGCCTTGAGCTCACGCTGGTGGCGCGCGCGCAGCGTGGGGGTCAGGAAGCGTTCGTCGTCCAGCAATTCGGGCACGCCCACCGTGTCGCACACGGCGGCCCAGAGGCGGTTATTGCCCGCGGCGATGGCGAAGAAGCCGTCGCGGGCGGCATAGGCCTGGTAGGGCGCATTGCGCGGGTGGGCCGAACCCAGCTTGGCCGGGTTGCGCCCGGTGCCAAAGTATTCGCTGGTCTGCAGTGCCGCGATGGCCAGGGTGGCGCCGAACATCGGCACGTCGATGTGGCCGCCCGGCCCACCGGCGCGCACCCGCGCCAGCAGCGCCGCGATGGCGTAGGCGGCGTAGAGGCCGCTGGCGAAGTCGGCCAGCGGCACGCCCGCCTTCACCGGTGCGCCGTCGGGCTCGCCGGTGACGCTCATCACGCCGGCGGCGGCCTGGATGGTGAGGTCGAAGCCGCCTTCGCCGCCGCGCGGGCCGTCCTGCCCGTAGGCGGAGATCGACGCATACACCAGCTGTGGCCGGCGCGCGCGCAGCGCGGCATGGCCCAGGCCCAGGCGGTCCATCACGCCGGGGCGGCTGTTCTCCACCACCACGTCGGCTTCATCCGCCAGGCGCAGCGCCAGCGCGCGGTGCTCGGCGTTCTTCAGGTCCAGCGCCAGCGAGCGCTTGCCCCGGTTGAGGCTGGCGAAGTTCTCGCTGAAACCGTCCGACAGCGGAGGCCAGGTGCGCAACGCATCACCTTCCGGCGGCTCGACCTTGATCACGTCGGCCCCGAAGTCGGCCAGCAGCATGCCGCAGAAGGGGCCGGCGGCCACCTGGCAGAACTCGAGCACGCGCACGCCGGACAAGGGGCGCAAGGGGGACACGTCGGCAGCAGCATCGGACATGGCCACATTCTGCCGCTGGCGCCCACAATGCGCCCATGCAGCGCCTGGCCTTCCACCTCGACCCGATCTCGCCCTATGCCTACCTGGCCTTCGAGGCGCTGCCGCAGGCCCTGGAAGGTTGCAGCTACTGGGTCGACTACCGGCCGGTGCTGTTCGCCGGGCTGCTGCAGCACCACGGCCAGAAGGGCCCAGCCGAGATCGCGCCCAAGCGTGCCTGGACCTACCGTGACGTGGCCTGGCGCGCACACCAGCAGGGTGTGCCGCTGCAGTTGCCGGCGCGCCACCCGTTCAACCCGCTGCCGCTGCTGCGCCTGATGCTCGCCTGTGCGCCGGCCGGGCAGTTGCCCAACCGGCGGGTCTGCGAAGCCGTGCTGCACCATGTGTGGCGTGGCGGCGGCGCCGATGCCGAGGACCCGCAGCGCCTGGCCGCGCTGGCGCAGGTGTTGGCGCCCCTGCGCGACCCGGCAGGCGCCGACGTCAAGGCCGAGTTGCGTGCGCTCACCGAAGCCGCGGTGGCCGACGGCATCTTTGGCGTGCCGATGATCACCGTCGCCGGCCGCCACTTCTGGGGCGTCGATGCGCTGCCGATGCTGGCCGCCTGCCTGAAGGGCGACGCCTGGTTCGACGGGCCGGCCTGGGATGCCGCGGCGGCGCCGCGACCCGGCGTGCAGCGCGGCTGATCGCCCGGGGTTGACCACCCCGGCCGCCCATCAGCGGCCGTCCGGTGCCCCAAGTGCACGCAGCTTGCGGTACAGCGTGCGCTCGCTGATGCCCAGCTCGCGCGCCAGCGCAGCGCGGCTGCCGGCGTGCGCGTGCAGCCGGGCGCGCAGGTCGGGCGCGCCGATCTCGGTGCTGGCGCCGCCGGCATCGATGGCCAGTGCCCGCTCGACGTGGCCGGCCTCGATGCGATCGCCGTCGCACAGCAGCGCCGCGCGTTCGAGCACGTTGCGCAGTTCGCGCACGTTGCCCGGGAAGCGGTGCTGCTGCAGGCGCGCCAGCGCTGAGCGCGCCAACGTCATGCGCGGGTGCGGGGCCACGCGTGCCAGCAACGCCTGGGCCAGCAGCGGGATGTCGGCCGAGCGCGCGCGCAGCGGCGGCAGCACGATCGGGAACGTGGCCAGGCGGTGGTACAGGTCCTGGCGGAAGCGGCCATCGGCCACCATGGCCTTCAGGTCCCGGTGGGTGGCGCTGACGATGCGCAGGTCGGCCCGCCGCAGTTCGGTGCTGCCCACGCGGCGGAAGGTGCCGCTTTCCAGCAGGCGCAGCAGCTTGACCTGCATCGGCAGTGGGATGTCACCCACCTCGTCCAGGAACAACGTGCCGCCGTCGGCCGCCTCGGCCAGCCCGGGCCGGGCATGGGTTGCACCCGTGAACGCCCCGCGTTCGTGGCCGAAGAGCTCGCTCTCGAACAGGGTCTCGGTCAGGCTGGCGCAGTCGGCCACCACCAGGGGCTTGCCGGCGCGTCGGCTGGCGGCGTGCACGGCCTGTGCCACCAGTTCCTTGCCGGTGCCCGATTCACCCAGCAGCAGCACGCTGGCGTTCGACGGTCCCACGCGCGCCACCAGTTCCAGCATCTGCTGGAAGGCCGGGGCACGCCCGATCAGGCCCTCGGCCGAGGGCTGGCCCTGGGCCAGCGACAGCGGCTCCATCTTCTCTATGAACCAGGCATGCTCGCCCTGGGCGTCGGCCAGCGGCACGAGCTCGATGTTGACGTAGGACTCGCCCTGCGGCGTGTGGTGCAGGTGCAGCACCCGTTCGCGCTGGCCGGATTCGCGGGCCCGGGCCAGCGGGCAGGACTCGCCGGCCTGGTCGCAGGGCACGTCGATGCCGTGCGAAACCGCGTGGCAGGTGCGGCCGACCACGGTGCCCGTGGGCGCGAACTGCCGCCGGTAGGCGGCGTTGGCGGCCACGATGCGATAGCGCCGGTCGAACAGGATGTGCGGTTCGGGCAGGCCCTCGAGGTAGGAGACGAGCTCGGGCAGGGCGGTCGGCGCGGTGCGGGGCATGCTGCCAGTGTGCCATGCATGGCAGTCATGGCATGACATTGACAGACATGCGGCGCCGGCCTTGGCACATGCTTTCGCGCCAAGTGCCTGATTCCAGAGGGCTTTTTGGTGGCATGCCGGCTGGCATGCGTCTTGATACCTGCCAGGGCATGAAGGACGGATCCCACCGGCTCGTGCGCCACCTGGTCGTGGCCGTGCTCGTGAAGCTGGCGCTGCTGGCCGGGCTGTGGTGGTTCTTCGTCCGCGACCTCCGCGTGCCGGTCGACACCGGCACCGCGGCCGCGCACCTCGTCACCCCGGCCGATGGAGCCTCTCGATGATCAATCAGACCCTGGTCGACCTCTCGCGGTTGCAGTTCGCCGCCACGGCCATGTACCACTTCCTGTTCGTGCCGCTGACGCTGGGCATGGTCTGGCTGCTGGTGATCATGGAAAGCGTCTACGTGATGACCGGCAAGCCGGTGTGGAAGGACATGACCCGCTTCTGGGGCAAGCTCTTCGGCATCAATTTCGCGCTGGGCGTCACCACCGGCATCACGCTGGAATTCCAGTTCGGCACCAACTGGGCCTACTACTCGCACTACGTGGGCGACGTCTTCGGTGCCCCGCTGGCCATCGAAGGCCTGATGGCCTTCTTCCTGGAGAGCACCTTCATCGGCCTGTTCTTCTTTGGCTGGGATCGGCTGACGAGGACGCAGCACCTGATGGTGACCACGCTGATGGCCATCGGCACCAACCTCAGCGCGCTGTGGATCCTGATCGCCAACGGCTGGATGCAGAACCCGATGGGCGCGGAATTCAGCTGGCAGACCATGCGCATGGAGATGACGGACTTCTGGGCCGTGGTCTTCAACCCCGATGCGCAGGCCAAGTTCGTGCACACGGTGTCGGCCGGCTACGTCACGGGCGCGATGTTCGTGTTGTCGATCAGCAGCTACTACCTGCTCAAGGGCCGCGACGTGGAGTTCGCCAAGCGCAGCTTCCGCGTGGCAGCGGCCTTCGGCCTGGCCAGCGTGCTCAGCGTCATCGTGCTCGGCGACGAGAGCGGCTACACGGTGGGCGAGGCGCAGCAGACCAAGATGGCTGCCATCGAAGCCATGTGGGAGACCGAGCCGGCCCCGGCCAGCTTCAACGTCATCGCCGGCATCAACGAAGCTGAGCAGCGCAACGACTGGGCGGTGGAGATCCCGTGGGTCATGGGCCTGATCGGCACGCGCTCGGTCAGCAAGGAGATCCCGGGCATCCACGAGATCAAGGCCAAGAACCGCGAGCGCATCGTCAATGGCATCACCGCGGTGGCGGCGCTGGAGACGCTGCGCAAGGACCGCGGCAACGAAGACGCCCGCCACACGCTGGAGGCCACGAAGGGTGACCTCGGCTTCGGCCTGCTGCTGAAGAAGTACACCACCGACGTGCGCCAGGCCACGCCCGAAATGATCGACCAGGCCGTCAACGACACCGTGCCGCGCGTGACGCCGATGTTCTGGAGCTTCCGACTCATGGTGGGCCTGGGTTTCTCGATGATGCTGCTGTT
This sequence comes from Burkholderiaceae bacterium, assembly GCA_024235915.1. Taxonomy (GTDB): domain Bacteria; phylum Pseudomonadota; class Gammaproteobacteria; order Burkholderiales; family Burkholderiaceae_C; genus Rubrivivax. The sequence continues at coordinate 123,159 of JACKLO010000014.1, forward strand.
CGCGCTGGCCTTCTGGAGCACGCTGAAGACCGAATGCGCCGCGCGGCCGTGGATCCTGCGCTGGGCGGTGTGGATGCTGCCGGCGCCCTGGATCGCCAGCGAACTGGGCTGGTTCGTCGCCGAGTACGGCCGCCAGCCCTGGACGATCTACGGCGTGCTGCCCACGCATCTCAGCGTCTCGACCTTGAGCGTGAACAGCCTCTATGGCTCGCTGGCCGGCTTCGTGGGCTTCTACACGCTGCTGCTGATCGTCGAGGTCTACCTGATGCAGAAGTTCGCGCGCCAGGGCCCGGGGTCGCTGGGCACCGGCCGCTACGCCAACGAACCGGTTCACGCCTGAGGAGCACGCGATGATCGACTACCCCACCCTGAAGCTGATCTGGTGGCTGCTCGTGGGCGTGCTGCTGGTGGGCTTTGCCATCATGGACGGCCACGACATGGGCGTGGGCACGCTGCTGCCCTTCGTCGGCCAGGGTGACGACGAGCGCCGCGTGGTCATCAACACCGTCGGCCCGCACTGGGACGGCAACCAGGTCTGGTTCATCACCGGCGGCGGCGCCATCTTCGCCGCCTGGCCCCTGGTCTACGCCACCGCGTTCAGCGGCTTCTACTGGGCCATGCTGGCCGTGCTGTGGGCGCTGTTCTTCCGCCCGGTGGGCTTCGACTACCGCAGCAAGATCCACGACACGCGCTGGCGCGCCACCTGGGACTGGGGCCTGTTCGTCGGCGGGGCCGTGCCGCCGCTGATCTTCGGCGTGGCCTTCGGCAACCTGCTGCAGGGCGTGCCCTTCCAGTTCGACGACCAGCTCGTCAGCACCTACACCGGCAGCTTCTGGCAGCTGCTGAACCCCTTCGCGCTGCTGGCCGGCGTGGTCTCCAGCGCGATGATCACGATGCACGGCGGCACCTACCTGGCGCACCGCACCGAGGGTGCCATACAGGCCCGCGCCGTGAAAGCGGCCACCGGCGCGGCGCTGCTGATGGTGGCGGCCTTCGTCGGTGCCGGCCTTTGGCTGCGCGTGGGCGGCATCGAGGGCTTCGTGATCACCTCGGCGCTGGACCCGGCCGCCGCGCCCGACCCGCTGGCCAAGACCGTGGCGCGCAGCGCCGACGCCTGGTGGCGCAACTACGCCGCACAGCCGCTGCTTTGGCTGCTACCGGCGCTGGGCGTGGCCGGGGCGCTGCTGGCCGCTGGCCTGGCCGTGGTGCGGCGCACGCTGTCGGCCTTCGTGGCGTCCTCGCTGGCGATCGTCGGCGTGATCGGCACCGCCGGTGCGGCGATGTTCCCCTTCGTGATGCCCTCGTCGACCATGCCCGCAGCCAGCCTGACGGTGTGGGACAGCGTCTCCAGCCCGCTGACCCTGGGCCTGATGCTGGGCGCCACCGTGATCTTCATGCCGCTGATCGTGCTCTACACCGGCTGGGCCTACCGCGTGATGCGCGGCAAGGTCACCGTGGCGCACATCCGGGCCAACAGCCATACCGCGTACTGATGCCGTCATCCAGAAAGGACACCGACATGACCGCCCTGAAACACCGCCGCTGGATCGCCGCCACGCTGACCACCGCCGCGCTGAGCCTCGCCGCCTGCGGCGGCGGCGACCCGGCGCCGGTGATGGGCGTCGACGCCAGTGGCACCTCCACCATGGATGCCGCGAACCTGGCCACGCAACTCGCCGCCCTGCCGCTGCAGACGCTCTCGTCGGCGGAGGCCCAGGGCCTGGCGATGATGCGCGAGGAGGAGCGGCTGGCGCACGACGTGTACGCCGCCAGTGCCACGCTGTGGGGCACGCCCATCTTCGCCAACATCGCCAGCAGCGAAGCCACCCACACGGCCGCCGTGCTGGCGCTGCTGGAGCGCTACAGCCTCCCGGACCCGCTGGCCGGCCTGCCCGAAGGCGTGTTCTTTGCGCCCGCCTTCCAGGACCTGCACGACACGCTCGTGGCCACCAGCAGCGGGAGCTTGATCGACGCGCTGATCGTGGGCGTGCAGATCGAGGAACTGGACATCCGCGACATCGCGGCGCTGCGCGCCGAGACCGACAACGCCGACATCCAGCTCGTCTACGACAACCTGCAGCGCGGCTCGCGCAACCACCTGCGGTCCTACTACAAGCTGCTGACGCAGCAGGGCGGCAGCTACGTGCCGCAGTACATCACGCAGGTCGAGTTCGACGCCATCGTCAGCTCGCCCATCGAGACCGGGCCGTGAGCGGCCCGGCCCGTCACCCGTCACCCGCATCCAGGAGGACCCCCATGACCGACACTGTCCTGCCCCCCGCTTCTGCCGCCGACCCGGAGCGCCGCACCTGGCTGATTGCCACCGGTGCGGCCGGCGGCGTGGCCACCGTGGCCACCGCCGTGCCCTTCGTCTCCACGTTCACGCCCAGCGAACGCGCCCGCGCCGCCGGCGCGCCGGTGGAGGTGGACATCGGCGACATCCCGCCCGGCGGCATGAAGGTCGCCGAATGGCGCGGCAAGCCGGTGTGGGTGGTGCACCGCACGCCGGAGATGATCGCGGCGTTGCAGGGCCACGATGCCGAACTGGCCGACCCGTCGTCGCGCAAGGACGACCTGCCCGAAGACCTGGCCAACCCGGCGCGCTCGAAGAACCCCGAATGGTTCGTCGCCATCGGCATCTGCACCCACCTGGGCTGCTCGCCGACCGCCGTGCCCCAGGGCACGGCCAACCCCAGCCTGCCGACGGACTGGCCGGGCGGCTTCTTCTGCCCCTGCCACGGCTCGACCTTCGACGGCGCGGGCCGCGTGTTCAGGAACAAGCCGGCGCCGACCAACCTCGAGATCCCGCCGCACACGTTCGTCAGCGCCTCGCGCCTGCGCATCGGCGACGCCGCCTGAAGGAGCACGACCATGTGGTACTTCGCCTGGATGCTGGGGGTCGGCTTTGCCGTGCTGCTGGCGGTGATGAACGCGATGTGGGGCGAAAACGAGGACGCCCGGCTCTCCGCGCGCCAGCACGACGACGACGGACAGCCGCGATGACCGACACCACGCCGCCGACACCGCGCCTGCATGGCCCCAGCCTGGCCGCGGCGCTGGCCGTGATGCTGGTGGGCACGCTGTACCCGCCGCTGATGACCGACGCCGCCGGCCATGCGGACCACGGCCTGGCGATGGCCCTGTTCTGGGCCATGAGCGCCGGCTTCGTGCGCGGCGTGGGCTTCGTGCCGCGCCAGCCGCTGCTGCGCGCGTTCTTCTCCGGCTGGGCCGTGGCCGCCGCGCTGGCGCTGGCCGCCTGGCTCCGCTTCGCGTCCTGACCAACTTCCTATGCCCCGAATCGAGGAGCACACGATGAGCATTCCCTACGCCTTCACCGTCGAACTGCTGCAGCCGCTGCCGGCGGCCATCGACACTCTGCGCGCCGCGCTGACGGCCGAGCAGATGGGCATCGTCAGCGAGGTCGACGTGCAGGCCACGCTGAAGGCCAAACTGGGCCTGGACAGCCACCCGCAGCGCCTGCTGGGCGTGTGCAGCCCGGCGATCGCCCATGCGCTGATGGACGCCGAACCCGACATCGCCGCGCTGCTGCCCTGCGGCTGCGGCGTGTCGGAGCGCGAGCCCGGCCGCACCCGCATCGTGCTGCAGGACCCGCGCGCCATCGGCGCGCTGGCCACCCAGCCGGGCGTGCGCCCGGCCTGCGAACGCGCGCACGCGGCGCTGCGGCGTGTGGTGGACCGGCTCGAGGCCGTGTCCAGCGAGGCCGCCGCGGCCGCTGCCGCCATCTGATCCGCCCGGGAGCCCCCATGTCCAACCTGCTGGCCTGGCTGCAGAAGCATCTGGTCTGGAGCATCCCCGGCGCCATGGTGCTGGGGCTGGCCTTCGGCGCCGTGACCGACGCGGGCTTCCTGCGCGCGGCCATCCTGCCGCTGACGCTGCTGATGGTCTACCCGATGATGGTGTCGCTGAAGTTCAAGGCACTCGCCGCGCGTGGCCATGGCCGCCTGCACGGCGTGGCGCTGGCCATCAACTTCGTGCTGATGCCGCTGGTGGGCTGGGCTGCCGGGCGTGTCTTCTTTCCCGGCCAGCCGGCGCTGCAGCTGGCCCTGCTGCTCACGTCGCTGCTGCCGACCTCGGGCATGACGATTTCCTGGACCGGCTTTGCCAAGGGCAATGTGCCGGCGGCGGTGAAGATGACGGTGATCGGCCTGATCGCCGGCGCGCTGCTGGCGCCGCTGTACCTGAAGCTGCTGATGGGCACCGTAGTGGAGATCCCGATGGCCTCGGTGATGGCGCAGATCGCGCTGATCGTCTTCCTGCCGATGGCGCTGGGCTGGGTCACGCAGCGCTGGCTGGTGTCCCGCCACGGCGCCGAAGCCTTCGATACGCACCTGAAGCTGCGCTTCCCGCCCTGGTCCACGCTGGGTGTGCTGGGCATCGTCTTCGTCTCGATGGCGCTGAAGGCGCCCGACATCCTGCGCGACCCCGCCGCGCTGCTGACCCTGCTGTGGCCGTTGGTGGTGATCTACGCGCTGAACTTTGCCGTCTCCACCGTGGTGGGGCGCATGCTGTTCCCGCGCGGCGACGCCATCGCCCTGGTCTACGGCACCGTGATGCGCAACCTGTCCATCGCGCTGGCCATCGCCATCGGCGTCTTCCGCCAGCAGGGCGCCGAAGCGGCGCTGCTGATCGCGATGGCTTACGTGGTGCAGGTGCAGGCCGCGGCCTGGTACGTGCGCTTCACCGATCGACTCTTCGGCGCCCCCGTGGCTGCCACACCTCAACCCCTTCCCCGATGAATCCCTCTCAAGACCACTCCCCCTACGCCGCCCTGGGCGGCGAACCCGGCCTGCACCGCCTGGTCGACCGCTTCTATGCCCTGATGGATGAACTGCCGGAGGCCTACAACGCTCGCCGCATTCACCCGGAGAGCCTGGACGGCGCGCGCCAGGGCCTGTTCGAGTTCCTCTCCGGCTGGTTGGGCGGCCCGCCGCTGTACGTGCAGCGCCTGGGTCACCCGCGGCTGCGCATGCGCCACCGGCCCTACACCATCGGCACCCTGGAACGGGACGAGTGGATGTTGTGCATGCACGAGGCGCTCCAGGAGCAGGTGGCCGATGTCGCGCTGCGCGACGCCATCGAACAGCGCCTGTCCGCGCTGGCCGACCACATGGTCAACACCGAGGCGCGTGAGTGCGCCTGTGAGCCGGCCTGAACGGCGCGCGCATCTCGGTCCTCTCCCCGCGGCCCCGGCGCGTCATGCGTGCCGGGGCCGCGGCCTTGTGTGGCACCATCATCGAAGACTGTCAGTTTGACAGCATGGCATGACACTGGCAGTTGATCGGAGGAGCGATTTCGACGGCGGAGAGACTAAGTCGATGATTTGAAAGTGAATTTTCGGCCGGCTTCGGGTGGCACAGGTCTTGATATGAATCAGCAGCCACGCCGTTCTGCGCGCCGCCAAGCCGCCGCGCAAGGGCGGTTTCGAGATCCCGCACCTGGAGCCCCGCATGAAGTCCCTCGTCACCTTCGTCGCCACCCTGGCCCTCGCGACCACCGCCCCTGCCGCCGAACTGTTCGTCTCCGTGCATTCCGGCAGCCCGATGGCCCAGGGCGCTGCCATGGTGCTGGCCACGCAGGCGCAGCAGCAGCAGGCGCAGGTGCGCGTGCTGCTGTGCGACGCCGCCGGCGACATCGCTGTCAATGGCGTCGAGTCGCCCACGCTCAAGCCGCGCAACGTCACGCCGCAGCAGATGCTGGTCAGCCTGATGAAGGGCGGTGCCCAGGTCGAGGTCTGCGCGCTGTACCTGCCCAACACCGGCCGCCAGGCGAGTGACCTGCTGCCCGGTGTCACGCCGGCCAAGCCGGCCGATGTGGCCGCGCACCTGCTCAAGCCCGGCGTGCAGACGCTGGCGTTCTGACCGGGCCAAGACCCACCCGCCCTCGTCGGCACCCGCACAAGGAGACAAGCCCGTGGACCTCATCGGTCTTTATCCCACCTGGTTCGAACCGGGCGTGGGCAGCGGCTGGATCGTCGGCATCATCGCCACGATCCACGTGCTGGCTTCGCACACCTCGGTCGGCGCCGCCGTGTTCTTTGCCGGCCTGGCGGTCTACGCGCACCGCGCGGACAAGCCCGAGTACCTGGACTTCATCCGCCGCTACGGCCTGTTCCTGCTGGTCTTCAGCTACGTGATCGGCTCGATCACCGGCCCCGGCATCTGGTACAGCACCACGGTGGCCAGCCCGCGCGGTATCTCGGCGCTGATCCACAGCTTCGTGTGGAAGTGGGCCACGGAGTGGGTCTTCTGCGTCATCGAGGTCGTCGGCGTCTACATGCTGGTCTACCTGGCCGGCAAGGTGGACCGCAGGACGCACCTGAACATCGCGCTGGTGTTCGGCCTGGCGGGCTACACGACGATGCTGATCATCATCGGCATCCTCAGCTTCATGATGTGGCCAGGCCAGCCCGAGTGGTTCGCTGAGGGTGGCTACCTCAACGGCTTCTACGGCGCCAACACCTTCGCGCAGTTGGCCGTGCGCACCGCCTTCATGCTGACGATGACGGCGGTGGTGGGCGGCATCGTCGCCTCGCGCTTCGAGGATCTGGACGTCAAGCGGCGCGTGCTGCGCGTCCTGGCGTGGCTGGGCATCGTGTCCACGGTGGCCGGCGCGCTGCTGCAGCGCTGGTATCTCACCACGCTGCCGGAGTCGGCCCTGGTGGTGCTGGAGAACCGCATGCCCGCGGGCTATGCGCCGGCGATGGCCACCGTGATCGCGCTGACGCTGGCCTGGTTCGTCTGGACCCTGGTGCAGCCCAGGCGCGTGCACATGGCCATGGCGTCGGTGATGACGGTGGCGCTGCTGGTGCTGGGCCTGTGGCCCGGCGAGACCACGCGCGAATCGATCCGCAAGCCGTTCGTCGCCGGCCAGTACGTCTACAGCAACCAGGTCATCGCCCGCGACGTGCCGGGCATGGGCATCCGCAGCGAACTGCCGGCGCTGGAAGCGCACGGCTTCCTGAAGCTGCACCCGTTCGCCCCCGACGCGCTGCGGCAGGTGGACGGCAGCAACCTCGTCGAGGCCGGCCGCTTCCTGGCACTGACCACCTGCTCGAACTGCCACTCGCTCACCGACACCGGCATGCGCCCGCTGGCGCGCTACTTCGGCGGCAACACCGACGTGCCGGCGCTGGCGGCCTACCTGCAGGCGGCGCTGTCCACCGGCAACACCATGTACATGCCCACCATCCCGCTGAAGGACGACGAGGCCGAGGCGCTGGCCACCTACATCGCCAGCCTGTCCGACCCCGTCGCCGCCCAGGCCTGGGTGGACCGGCGCACGCGGCAGGCCGTTGCCGTGACCGGAACCGTTGAAGGAGCCTCGCGATGAACGCCGAGATGCTGCTCGCGCTGCGCGACCCCGCCGGCGTGCCGTCCCACCCGCTGGTGTTCCTGCTGCTGGGCGTGCTGACCTTCGCGCTGCACATCGCCGCGGTGCAGGTGATGCTGGGCGCCGGCGCCCTCGTGCTGGCCGGCGCCTTCCGCGCCGACGCGCGCTGGCGCCGCCTGGCCGCGGCCATGCTGTCCACCAGCAAGATCGCCGTGTCGGTGGCCATCGTCATCGGCGTGGCGCCGCTTTTGTTCGTGCAGGTGGTCTACGACCCCTTCTGGTACACGAGCAACGTGCTTTCGGCCTGGTGGGTGATCGGCTTCATCGTGATCCTGATCGCCGGCTACAGCGCCATGTACGGCTTCTACTGGCTGAACGAAGACCTGCGCGCGCGCCCCCCGCGCGGTGGCTGGCTGATGGCGGCCTCTCTGGCGCTGCTGCTGCTCGTGGGCTGGATCATGCACGTGCTGAGCTACCAGATGCTCTGGCCCGAGCAGTGGCGCGAGTGGTATGCGCCCGGCGGCACGGTGGACGCGTCCGGCCGCACGCTGCACGCGTACAGCCTGGCGCGCTTCGCCTTCTTCATCGCATTGGCCGCGCCGGTCACCGGTGCCTGGCTGGTGGCGGTGCGCCGCTACCTGATCGGCGCCCAGGAGGCCGATCTCGGCTACCTGGCGCTGCTGCAGCGCCTGTCGCAGCAAATGCTGCTGGGCGGCGGCGCGGTGGCCGTGGTGGCCGGCGCGGCCTGGATGGCCACGCTGCCGGAGAAGATGGCCTGGTTCCTGGGTTCGGCGCCGATGGTGCTGGCCGCAGCCATGCTGGTGCTCACCGTGCTGCTGCCCTCGGCGCTCGGCCGCCGGCTGGACCAGGGGGGCTGGGGCTACGGCGTGTTCGGCGTCGGCGCGGTGGCGCTGATCGTCGTGGCCGCGGCCCGCGAATGGCTGCGCTACGTGACGCTGCTGGGCGCGCACGGCTACGACGCGATGACCTACCGCGTCAACTTCGACGCCTACAGCACCATCACCTTCTTCGCCACCTTCGCCATCGTCGGCGGCGTCGTGCTGGCCTGGCTGCTCACCGTGGCCTGGCAGGCCGGGCAGACGCGCGGCACCTACACGCCGTCGCCCGCGGTGGCACGGCTGGGCCGCTGGTCCGTGGTGCTGATCGCGCTGTGGATCGTCCACTACTTCGCCATCGGCGCCTGGGTGATGGTGCGCTGACAGGGGGGCGACGAGATGAAAACGAAGATGCTACCCACCCGACGGCTCCGCCCGCTCTGGGCGCTGGCCATCCTGTGCACCGCCGCAGCCGCGGCAAGCTGGCTGCGCTGGCCCGAGTCCCGGGCGCAGACGCCGGCGCCGATGACACTCAAGCCCGCGCCGGCCCAGCCGTCGCCGCTGGCCGCCCTGCCGGCTACGGCCGGCGAGGCCATCGCCCACACCTGCGCCGCCTGCCACGGCACGCGCGGCCAGCTGGGCGACGAGGCCTTCATGCCGCTGGCCGGCATGCCGCGCACGCAGTTCGTCCGCACGATGCAGGACTTCCGCAGCGGCGCGCGGCCCAGCACGCTGATGGGCCACGTGGCCGACGGCTTCACCGACGCCGACCTGCAGGCCCTGGGCACCTACTTCGAATCCCTTCCGATGCAGGAGGCCGCACGATGAAGCGCCGCGCTCTTCTCCGGGGCCTTGGCCTCGCCGCCGGCGGGCTGCTGGCTGCGCCCACTCTGCTGCGCGCGCAAGCGTCCGCGGGCCGTGTCGTGGTCGTCGGCGGTGGCGTCGGCGGTGCCACGGCCGCCAAGTACCTCAAGCTCTTCAACCCTGCGCTGCAGGTCACGCTGGTCGAGCGCCACCCGTTCTACGTGCGGCCCTATGGCTCCAGCGAAGTGCTCAACGGCCACACCACCATGCAGGCGCTGCAGGTGTCCTACGACGCGCTGGCCAACCGCTGGGGCGTGCAGGTGGTCATCGACACCGCGACCGCGCTGGACGCCGAACGCCGCGTGCTGCGCACCGCCACGGGCCGCCAACTGCCGTACGACCGGCTGATCGTCTCGCCCGGCATCGAGCTGCAGTACGACGCCATCGCCGGCTACAGCCGCGCCGTGGCCGAGACGCGCATGCCCTCGGGCTGGATCCCCGGCACGCAGACCGCGCTGCTGGCCCGCCAGCTGCAGGCCATGCGGCCCGGCGGTGTCTTCGTCATCGCAGCGCCGCCCAACCCGTACCGCTGCCCGCCGGGGCCCTACGAGCGTGGCGCGCTGATGGCCGAGTGGTTCCGGAAGCACAACCCGACCGCCAAGGTCATCATCACCGACCCGAAGGACGGCTTCGTCACCGACCAGACGATGATGCTGGGCTGGAACCGGCTCTACGGTTTCAACCCGCCGGCCGATTACGCGCAGAAGATCTCGGCGCAGGCCGAGCTCAAGCGCCATGCCGACGGCGCCAGCGGCATCGCGTGGGTGCGCGGCAGCCAGGGCGGCCGTGTGCTGAAGGTCGACTCGAAGACGATGCGCGTGGAGACCGAGGCCGAGACCATCCAGGCCGACGTGGTCAACGTGATCCCGCCGATGAAGGCCGCGCGCCTGGCGGTGGACCTGGGTCTGACCGACGGCAGCGGCTGGTGCCCGGTGGAGCGCATCGACTTCGCCAGCCAGCGTGTGCCGCACGTGCACGTGATCGGCGACGCGAGCATTGCCGACGCCATGCCCAAGAGCGGGTTCTCCGCCAACAGCCAGGCCAAGGCGGTGGCGCGCGCCATCGTCGAGCAGCTGGCCGGCCGGCCCGCGCCCGAGCCGGTGTGGGAGAACACCTGCTACGCGCTGGCCGGCAGCGGCTACGGCCTGTTCGTGGCCGACGTGTTCCGCCTGGTGGACGGGAAGATCGCGCGCATCAACGGCAAGCGCTTCCTGCCGCTGGACGCCAGTCCCCAGCAGATCCGCCTGGGCGCGCGCTACCAGCAGGCCTGGCTGCGCACCTTCACCGAGGACGTCTTCGCATGAACACCCCCCTGCGTGACCTTGCCGCGGCCGCCGTGCTGGTGCTGGCCGCCGCGGCCTCGGCGCTGCTGCCGGTCGCACGCGCCGCCGAACACGGACAGCCCGCGCCCGCGCCCGCGGCAATGACGCCCGGCGAGCTGCGCACGCTGCTCGCGGGCATGCCGGCCGGCGACCCGGTGCGCGGCGAACGGCTGCACAGCGCGCAGTTCTGCGCGTCCTGCCATGGTGCCAAGGGCGTGGCGCCGACGCCGAACTGGCCGCACGTGGCCGGCCAGCGCGCCGCCTACACCGTCAAGATGCTGGTGGACTACCAGCGCGGCGTGCGTGCCGAAGGCGAGCGCGCCGCGCTGATGCACGACGTGACGCGTGACATGCCGGCGCAGGACATGGCCGACATCGCCGCCTGGTACGCGACGCTGCCGCTGCCGCACGAAGCGGAAACGCCGCGGCCGAAGTCGACGGTGTCCGCATCCGACGTGCTGCACTTGGTGCGCAAGGGCGACCCGTCGCGCCTGATCACGCCCTGCGCGTCGTGCCACGGCGCCAAGGGGCAGGGCGGCACCGGCGACGGCAAGGCCAGCCCGGCGCTGGCGGGGCAGAACCCGCAGTACTTCGTGCGCACGATGCAGCAGTTCCACGGCGAGGTGCGCACCAACGACGCCAAGCGCGGCATGCGCGCCTTTGCCGGCAAGCTCAGCACGGCCGAGGTCGAGGCACTGGCGACGTACTACGCGGACCTGCCGGCGGCACGCTGACGGCACGCTGCCGACGGCCGCACCACGCACGCTATCGCCGCCATCGCCACACTTCATCCACATACCCAATAGGGTATAGGACACTGAACCCGTCGATCAGGCAATGCCTTGATCACCCGCCGCGGCAACGGCCGCGGCGGCACCGCACTCAGGAGCCCCCATCATGACCACCGCCAGCTTTCCCCGCCTCAACGAAGCCGCACCCGACTTCAGCGCCAAGACCACGCACGGCGACCGCAGCCTTGCCGACTACCGGGGCAAGTGGCTGATCCTCTTCTCACACCCGGCCGACTTCACGCCGGTGTGCACCACGGAGTTCATCGGCTTCGCAAAGGCGGCTGAGACTTTCAAGGCCATGAACTGCGAGTTGATCGGCCTGTCGATCGACAGCCTGTACTCGCACCTGGCCTGGACGCAGAACATCAAGGACAAGTTCGGCGTCGAGATCCCGTTCCCCATCATCGAGGACATCAAGATGGAGGTTGCCAGCGCCTACGGCATGGTGCATCCGGGTGCCGCCGACACGCAGGCCGTGCGCGCCACCTTCTTCATCGACCCGCAAGGCATCCTGCGCGCGATGGTGTACTACCCGATGAGCAACGGCCGCTCCATCGACGAGTTCGTGCGCCTGCTGCAGGCCATGCAGACCAGCGACGCCAACAAGGTCGCCACGCCGGAAGGCTGGATGCCGGGCTGCGACGTGATCGTGCCGCCGCCGAAGACGGCCGAGGCCGTGGCCAAGCGCGCCAGCGAGGGCTTCAACACGGTGGATTGGTACTACTCGACGAGAGCGCTCTGAGCCATGAACCCGTGGCTGCGCGAGACGCTGCGGTCCGGCACCATCGCGTCGCTGGTGATGATGCCGCCGGGCTTTGGCTTCCAGTGGGCCGGCTGGCGCATCGGGCACTACGGCCCGAAGGTGGCCAACTGGTGGGCAGATCACCCGGGGCCAGCGCTGCTGTTTGGCCAGCACCTGCTGATCGGCTGGCTCTCGACGCTGCCCCTGTTGTGGCTGCTGGCGCGCACCGCGGCTGGTCTCCGGCCCCTGGTGGCGGCTGCGGCCTATGGGGCGGCCTACTACGTGGCCGTCAACTCGCTGGTCCTGCCGCTGATGTTCGGCGACCGCCTGCCCTGGCAGCTGGGTTGGCAGACCATCCTGCCGAGCCTGGTCGTGCACATCGTTTTCGGCGCCAGCATCGGGATCACGGCGCGCCGATTCATCGCTGAACAGAGGAGCCGTCCGTCATGACCGCCCGCCTGCACGTCGAATCGCATTACGACCCGGCCACGTCGACCTTCAGCCACATCGTGGTCGATCGTGAGACGAACCTGTGCGCATTGGTCGACAGCGTGCTGGACTACGACCCGGCCGCCGGCCGCACGTCGACCGCTGCGGCCGACCGCCTGATCGCCCGCGTACAAGAACTTGGCGCCCAGGTGCAGTGGCTGCTGGAGACCCATGTGCATGCCGACCACCTGTCGGCCGCGCCCTACCTGCAGCGCGCGCTGGGTGGCCAGCTGGCCATCGGCCGCGAGATCACCACGGTGCAGGACACTTTCGGCAAGCTGTTCAATGCCGGCACCGAATTCGCGCGCGACGGGCGGCAGTTCGACCGCCTGCTCGACGACGGCGACCGCTTTCAGATCGGCGGTCTGGCGGTCACCGCAATGCATACGCCGGGCCACACTCCGGCCTGCATGACCTACGTGGTGCGCGATGGCGAGGGTGCGGACGCGCCTGTGGCTGCCTTCGTCGGCGACACGCTGTTCAGCCCCGACTTTGGCACGGCGCGCTGCGACTTCCCCGGTGGCGACGCGGCGGTGCTCTACCGGTCCATCCGCAAGGTGCTGGCGCTGCCGCCGGCCACGCGCCTGTTCTTGTGCCACGACTATCCGCCCGATGGCCGCGCACCGCAGCCGGTGACCACGGTGGCCGAACAGCGCGCAGCCAACGTGCACGTGCACGACGGCGTGGCAGAGGGCGACTTCGTGGCCATGCGCCGGGCGCGCGACGCCACGCTGAAGATGCCCACGCTGATCCTGCCGTCGGTGCAGGTCAACATGCGAGCCGGCCAGCTGCCGCCGGCCGAAGGCAACGGTGTGCGCTATCTCAAGGTCCCGATCGACAGCCTGTAGTGCGCGGCGCACGCGCCGCTCATTTCGGGCAAGCGCAGGTGCCGGGCGGGTCCGTCTGTCCGCGTGCACGTCGTTTTGTCGCCCCTGCAGGCGCTTCGTCGCAGGCCCGTTGGCGCATGCGGCGGGCAGGGGCACAGTTCACCCATCGACACACGACGCAGCCCCTGAAAGGAACCCGCCATGACCCGCTTCACCGCCCCCCGCTTCAGCCAGCACGCCACCGCCTTTGCCTTCGCGCTGGCCACCACGCTGGCCATCTTCTCCGGCGTCAACAGCCTGGCCACCCCGTCACCTGCCGGCGCGCTGCTGGTGCAGGCCCCCGCCGTCACCGCGCAGGGCTGATCCGGCCGCTGCGTCGACCTTTCCTCCAGCCCAACGCCCCGCTTCGGCGGGGCGTTGGCGTTTCTGCGGCGCCCTGGCGCCGGTTGCGCCCGAGTGTTCCGGGTAAACCCGACCACTCCGGGTATTGAGTCAGATCAAGCGGGCCCCTATCATTTACCGACCGGTAGGTAAATCAAGGAACCCATGGCCGACAACCCCGCTCCCGACCGCCAGCACATCGCCGAACGTGTGCGCGACGCCATGTTCGCGAACGACCGTGCGGCCAAGGCGCTGGGCATGGTGATCGAGGCCGTGGCCCCGGGCACGGCGACGCTGAGCATGACCGTGCGCGAGGACATGCTCAACGGCCACGACATCTGCCACGGTGGCCTGATCACCACGCTGGCCGACACGGCCTTCGCCTACGGTTGCAACAGCCACAACGAGGTGACGGTGGCGTCCGGCTTCAACGTCGACCTGGTGGCGCCGGGCCGCCTGGGCGATGTGCTCACCGCCCGCTGCGTCGAGCAGAACAAGGCCGGGCGCACCGGCGTCTACGACATCGAGGTCGTGAACCAGCGCGGTGAACGCATCGCGCTGTTCCGCGGCCGCAGCTACACGATGAAGGGCAAGCCCGTCGTGGCGCTCTGACCGTTCAGGAGATCCCAACGTGCCCGTGAAGCAACCCGCCCCCGGCGACCTGGAGCCCATCGAGACCGCCAGCCGCGACGAACTCCAGGCGCTGCAGCTGCAGCGCCTGCAGCAGACGCTGCAGCACGCGTATGACCATGTGCCGCACTACAAGGCGGCCTTCGACGCCAAGGGCGTGCACCCGTCGGACTGCAAGTCGCTGGCCGACCTCGCCAAGTTCCCCTTCACCACGAAGAAGGACCTGCGCGACAACTACCCCTTCGGCATGTTCGCCGTGCCGCGCGAGCAGGTGGTGCGCATCCACGCCAGTTCCGGCACCACCGGCAAACCCACCGTGGTGGGCTACACGCAGGGCGACATCGACCGCTGGGCTGATCTGGTGGCGCGCAGCATCCGCGCCAGCGGTGGCCGCAAGGGCGACATCATCCACGTGGCCTACGGCTACGGCCTGTTCACCGGCGGCCTGGGCGCGCACTACGGTGCCGAGCGACTGGGCTGCACGGTGATTCCGATGTCCGGTGGCCAGACCGAGAAGCAGGTGCAGCTGATCACCGACTTCCGGCCCGACATCATCATGGTCACGCCCAGCTACATGCAGGTGATCATCGAGGAGATGGAGCGCCAGGGCCTGGACCCACGCGCCAGCTCGCTGAAGGTCGGCATCTTCGGTGCCGAACCCTGGACCGAGGCCATGCGCCACGACATTGAGGTGCGCGCCGGCATCGACGCGGTCGACATCTACGGTCTCAGCGAGGTGATGGGCCCCGGCGTGGCCAACGAGTGCATCGAGGCCAAGGACGGCCCGGTGATCTGGGAAGACCACTTCTACCCGGAGATCATCGATCCCGAGACCGGCGAACCGGTGGCCGACGGCGAGGAAGGCGAGCTCGTCTTCACCACGCTGACCAAGGAAGCGCTGCCCGTCATCCGCTACCGCACGCGCGACCTGACACGGCTGCTGCCGCCTACCGCGCGCAGCATGCGCCGCATGGGCAAGATCGTGGGCCGCAGCGACGACATGCTGATCATCCGCGGCGTCAACGTCTTCCCCACACAGGTGGAGGAGCTGGTGCTGCAGATGCCCGAACTCTCGGGCCAGTACCAGCTGGTCGTCACCCGCAGCGGCACGCTGGACGAACTGCAGGTGCTGGTGGAACTGCAGCCGCAGCACGAAGGCGCCGAACGCGAGCGCGTGGCCGGCCACCTGCAGAACCGCATCAAGACGCTGATCGGCGTCAGCACCACGGTGAGCGTGGGTGCGCCGGCGTCGATCGAACGCACGGTGGTGGGCAAGGCCCGCCGCGTGATTGACAAACGCCCCCGATAAGGAGCCCAACGCATGTACACCCAGGCGATGGACACGATGGCGCGCGAAAGCGGCGCCAAGCTGGAAAAGGTGCTCAGCCCCGACGAGCAGCGCCTGCAGGAACGCTTCGACGCCCGCATCGATGCCGGCGACTTCATCGAGGCCAAGGACTGGATGCCCGAGAACTACCGCAAGACGCTGCTGCGCCAGATCAGCCAGCACGCGCACTCGGAGATCGTGGGCATGCTGCCCGAGGGCAACTGGATCGGCCGCGCGCCCACGCTCAAGCGCAAGGCCATCCTGCTGGCCAAGGTGCAGGACGAAGGGGGCCACGGCCTGTACCTGTATGCCGCCGCGGAAACGCTGGGCCAGAGCCGCGACGAGATGCTGGGCGCGCTGCACAGCGGCAAGGCCAAGTACAGCAGCATCTTCAACTACCCCACACTGACCTGGGCCGACATCGGTGTCATCGGCTGGCTGGTGGACGGCGCGGCGATCATGAACCAGGTGCCGATCTGCCGCTGCAGCTACGCGCCGTATGCGCGCGCGATGATTCGCATCTGCCGCGAGGAGAGCTTCCACCAGCGCCAGGGCTACGACAGCCTGCTGGTGATGATGCAGAACGGCACGCCCGCGCAGAAGGCCATGGTGCAGGACGCCGTGGACCGCTGGTGGTGGCCCTGCCTGATGATGTTCGGCCCGCCCGACGACCAGAGCCCCAACAGCGCGCAGGGCATGCGCTGGGGCATCAAGCGCGTCAGCAACGACACGCTGCGCCAGAAGTTCGTCGACGCCACCGTGCAGCAGGCCCAGGTGCTGGGCGTGACCCTGCCCGACCCTGACCTGAAATGGAACGAGGCCCGCGGCCAGCACGACTTCGGCACCATCGACTGGGACGAGTTCTGGCGCGTGGTGGGCGGTGACGGCCCGGTGAACCGCGAGCGCCTGGGTGCGCGCGTGAAGGCCTGGGACGACGGCGCCTGGGTGCGCGAGGCGGCGCTGGCGCATGCCCGCAGACAACAGACCAAGAAGGAGGCCGCATGAGCCAAGTGAACACCGAATGGCCGTTGTGGGAAGTCTTCGTGCGCAGCCGCGCCGGCCTGGACCACAAGCACTGCGGCAGCCTGCACGCCGCCGACCCGCAAATGGCCATCCAGATGGCGCGCGACGTCTACACGCGGCGCATGGAAGGCTCCAGCGTCTGGGTGGTGCGCAGCGACCAGATCGTGGCCAGCGACCCGGGCGACAAGGACATGTTCTTTGACCCGGCGGAAGACAAGGTGTACCGACACCCGACCTTCTACAAGCTGCCCAGCGAAGTCGACCACATGTGAGGACGATGGCGTGAACGCTTCCATCCAACCCGAACACCGCGCCGACGTCGAGTACCTGCTGCGCCTGGGCGACACCACGCTGATCCTGGGCCAGCGCCTGGGCGAGTGGTGTGGCCATGCGCCGATCCTGGAAGAGGACATCGCGCTGGCCAACGTGGCGCTGGACCTGATCGGCCAGACCCGTGCCGTGCTCACGCGCGCCGGCGAGCTCGAGGGCCAGGGCAAGGCCCGCAGCTTCAGCGAGGACCAGCTGGCCTTCCTGCGCGAGGAACGCGACTACCGCAACCTGACGATGGTGGAGCTGCCGCGCGGTGACTTCGCCTTCACCGTGCTGCGCAACCTCTTCATCGCCACCTGGCTGAAGCTGCTGTGGGAACGCCTGCAGGACTCGGCCGATGCCGAACTGCCCGGCATCGCCGCCAAGGCGCTGAAGGAGGCGCGCTACCACCAGCAGCACGCGGCCGACTGGGTGGTGCGGCTGGCTGACGGCACCGACGAGAGCCGCGCACGCATCGACGCCGCACTGGCCGACCTGGCGCGTTTCGTGCCGGAGCTGTTTGCCGCTGACGCGGTGGATGCCGCTGCCGAGGCCGCGAAGCTGGGCCCATCGCGTGCGGCGCTGCGCGAGGCCTGGGATGCCGAGATCGCCGCGGTCTTCGGCGAGTGCGGTCTGGCGCTGCCAGCCCCGGGCAAGTTCCTCAGCACCGGCACGCAGGGCGTGCACACCGAGCACCTGGGCCGCATCCTGGCCGAGATGCAATACCTGCAGCGCGCCTACCCCGGCGGCGTCTGGTAAACCCATGTGCGGCGCCGAAGTGGTCGATCGCGAACGTGCGGCCTGGCGCGTGCTGGAGACCGTGCTCGACCCCGAGGTGCCGGCGCTGTCGCTGGTGGACCTCGGCATCGTGCGCGAGGTGCATGCCTTGGAAGACGGCCTGCAGGTGGTGCTGACGCCCACCTACAGCGGCTGCCCGGCCACCGAGGTCATCGAACAGAGCGTGGTCGACGCGCTGGCCGAGGCTGGCCTGGGCCCGGTGACCGTGGTCACCCGCCGCGCGCCGGCCTGGACCACGGACTGGATCAGCGAAGACGGCCGGCGCAAGCTGCGCGACTACGGCATCGCGCCACCAGGGCCGGTGGACCAAAGCAGCGGCACGCCGATCCGCATCGTGCGCAAGGCCGTTGCCGTCGAATGCCCGCGTTGCGGCAGTGCGAACACCGAACGCCTGTCGGCCTTCGGGTCCACCGCCTGCAAGTCGCTCTACCGCTGCGTGGCCTGCCGCGAACCCTTTGAACACTTCAAACCCATCTGAGCCGCGCATGAGCACACCGCTGTTCCACGACCTCACCGTGCGTGCCATCGAGCCTGACACCGCCGAGGCGGTGGTCGTCAGCTTCGACGTGCCGCCCGACCTGCGCGAGACCTATGCCTTCACGCAGGGCCAGTACCTCACGCTGCGCAAGACCATCGACGGCGAGGACCTGCGCCGCAGCTACAGCATCTGCGCCGGTGTGGACGATGGCGAACTGCGCGTGGGCGTGCGCAAGGTGGCCGGCGGCCGCTTCTCGAACTGGATCAACGAAAGCCTCAAGCCCGGCGACAGCATCGCGGTGATGGCGCCTCAGGGCCGCTTCTTCGTGCCGCTGGAGGCCAGCGCGCGGCGGCACCACCTGGGCATTGCCGGCGGCAGCGGCATCACGCCCATCCTGTCGATCATGAAGACGGTGCTGGCGCGCGAGCCGCAGTCGCGCTTCACGCTGCTGTACGCCAACCGCAAGCTCGCCTCCACGATGTTCAAGGAGGAGCTGGAGGACCTGAAGAACCGCTACATGACGCGGCTGGTGCTGCACCACGTCTTCAGCGACGAGCCGACCGATGCCGACCTGAACCACGGCCTGATGAACCGCGACAAGCTGGCGCAGTTCCTGGCTGGGCCGGTGCCTGCGGCCAGCATTGCGCACGCCTACATCTGCGGCCCGTTCCAGATGAACGACGAGGCCGAAGCCGCGCTGCTGGCGGCAGGCGTGCCCGAGGACCGTGTGCACATCGAGCGCTTCGGCGTGGCGCCGCAGGCCGGTGGCGCTGTGGTGCACGAGGCGAAGCCGGGCGACGCCGAGCAGGCCAGGATCGTGATCATCCGCGACGGCCTCAAGCGCGAGATCGAGTTCCACAAGGACCAGCCCAGCATCCTGGACGCCGCCAGCGCCGCCGGCCTGGAAGTGCCCTTCAGCTGCACCAGCGGCGTTTGCGGCACCTGCCGCGCCAAGCTGCTGGAAGGCGAGGTGCGCATGGAGCGCAACTTCGCACTCGACAAGGCGGAAGTAGCCGGCGGCTTTGTGCTGACGTGTCAGGCGCATCCGACGACGGAGCGGGTGGTGCTGTCGTTCGACGAGCGTTGATGACCGCCATCGACCCGGAGCGGACGTTCACGTTCGTGCGCTCGTGGTCTTCGCGCGCCACCGCCGCTGCAGCAGGGCGGCGGCGTCGCCCGCGTTCTCCGGCCCACGCTCGCGGGGCGCTGCCTTGGTTCACCCACGGCCGAGGCTTCAACACCGACAGTGGTGAATCAGCGTCGAGGCGACCGCGAATGGGGCCTGCGCCCGCAGGCGCCACCGCCACCCTGCGACACCCGCTTGCTGTTCCCGTAGATCGACGCCTCGGCGCTACGAAGGGACGGGGGTTCGGGTGGGCGGGCGCAGGCCCCATTCGCGGTCGCCTCGTCGGTGACGTACCGAGGCCGGTGTTGATGCCTCGTCGTTGGCACACAGCGGGCAGCGCCCCGCGAGCGTGGGCCGGAGTACGCCTGCCCGGACCCCCGGCCACGCTGAACGGCGGCGCTGGTGGACCACCGAACGTCCGCCCCGGTTCGAAAGCGGACCCACATGGCTAGAGGACGCGCCGCCACCTACGACGACCAGCGCAGCCTGATCCTGCAGCGGGCGGCGGAGTTGTTCGCCCACCAGGGCTACGCCGCCACGTCGATGAACGCCGTGGCCGAGGCCTGCGGCTTCACCAAGCCCACGCTGTACCACTACTTCCGCGACAAGGACGCGCTGCTGGCCAGCATCTGCGACGAGCACGTGCTGCGCCTGCACGCCATGGCCACCGAGACGCTGGCGCTGCCCCTGCCGCCGGGCGAGTTGCTGCGGGAACTCATCCACCGCATCCTGGCCGAGTACGCCGACGCCCAGCACGCCCACCGCGTGCTCACCGAGGACGTGCGGTTCCTGGGCGCCGACGACCAGGCCCGCATCCTCGGGCGCGAACGCGAGGTGGTGAAGTGTTTTGCCGATGTGGTCGGCAAGATTCGACCGGACATGCATAATAGTGCAATGTCCAAGCCGCTGACCATGCTGTTGTTCGGCATGATCAACTGGATGTTCACCTGGATGAAACCGGGTGGAGACCTCGATCACGCCACGATGGCCCCCGTCGTGGCCGACCTCTTCATCGGCGGTCTCGCGGCCGTCCACGTGCCTGAAAAGACCCCCGCATGAACACCCTGCAGAGCTACATCGGCGGCCGCTGGATCGGCGCCACCCCCGCGCAGACGCTGGCCAGCGCGCTCAACGGCCAGCCCGTGGCTGCCACACATGCCGAGGCGCTGGACTTCGCCGAGGCCGTGGACCACGCCCGCCGCGTCGGTGTGCCGGCGCTGATGAAGACCGACTTCCAGCAACGTGCCGGCATCCTCAAGGCCCTGGCCAAGCTGCTGATCGAGCGCAAGGAAGAGCTCTACGCCATCTCGGCGCACACCGGCGCCACCCGCGTGGACAGCTGGATCGACATCGAAGGCGGCAGCGGCACGCTGTTCGCCTACGCCGGTGTCGGCAGCAACGAACTGCCGTCGGGCAACCTGGTGCACGAAGGCCCGGCCCTGTCGCTGGGCAAGCAGGGTCGCTTTGCCGGCACCCACGTGCTGGTGCCGCGCGGCGGTGTGGCGGTGCACATCAACGCCTTCAACTTCCCGGTCTGGGGCCTGCTGGAGAAGTTCGCCCCCACCTTCCTGGCCGGCATGCCCTGCATCGGCAAGCCCGCCACCGCCACCAGCTACCTCACCGAAGCGGCGGTGCGCATCATGCTGGACAGCGGCCTGCTGCCCGCCGGCGCGCTGCAGCTGGTCATCGGCGGCACCGGTGACCTGCTGGACCGCATGGGTGGCCAGGACGTCGTCACCTTCACCGGCAGCGCCGACACCGCCGCGAAGCTGCGCGTGCACCCCAACCTGATCCGGCACTCGGTGCCCTTCAACGCCGAGGCCGACAGCCTGAACTGCGCCATCCTGGCGCCGGACGTGACGCCGGATGCGCCGGAGTTCGACCTCTTCGTCAAGGAGCTGGTGCGCGAGATGACGGTCAAGGCCGGCCAGAAGTGCACCGCCATCCGCCGCGCCATCGTGCCGCGCCAGCACCTGGACGCCGTGGCGGCGGCCGTGCGTGCGCGCCTGGCCAAGACCACCGTGGGCAACCCGGCGGTCGACGGCGTGAAGATGGGCGCGCTGGCGCACCGCGGCCAGCAGGCCGATGTGGCCGAGAAGGTGGCGGCGCTGATGCAGGGTGCCGAGCTGGTCTACGGCGAGCGCGATGGCTTCAGCCCCGTGGGCGACGGCGCGTCCGACGGCGCCTTCTTCTGCCCCACGCTGCTGCTGGCGCGTGACCCGATGGCCAGCGCCGCGCACGACGTGGAGGCCTTCGGCCCGGTCAGCACGCTGATGCGCTACGACGACCTGGACGAGGCGCTGGCGCTGGCGGCGCGCGGCCAGGGCAGCCTGGTGGGCACGCTGGTCACGCATGACCCGGCCACGGCCGCGCGTGTGATCCCGGTGGCTGCGGCGCACCACGGGCGTTTGCTGGTGCTCGACCGCGAGGCGGCGCCGGAGTCTACCGGCCACGGCAGCCCGCTGCCCGTGCTCAAGCACGGCGGCCCGGGCCGCGCCGGTGGCGGTGAGGAACTGGGCGGCCTGCGTGCCGTCAAGCATTACCTGCAGCGCTGCGCAGTGCAGGGCTCGCCCACCATGCTCGCGGCGGTCACGGGCGAATACGTGCGCGGCGCGGCCCGCATCGAGACCGAGGTGCACCCGTTCCGCCGCCACTTCGAGGACCTGCGGATCGGCGAGAGCCTGACCACGCACCGCCGCACCGTCACCGAGGCCGACATCGTCGCCTTCGGCGGCATCAGCGGCGACTACTTCTACATGCACTTCGACGAGGTCGCCGCCAAGGACTCGGCCTTCGGCCAGCGCATCGCCCATGGCTACTTTGTGCTGTCAGCCGCGGCGGGCTTGTTCGTCTCTCCGGCGCCCGGGCCGGTGCTGGCCAATTACGGGCTGGACACGCTGCGCTTCGTCAAGCCAGTGGCCATCGGCGACACCATCCAGGCGCGGCTGACGGCCAAGCGCAAGGTCGACCGGCAGAAGAAGGGCGCCGACGGCATCGGTCAGGGCGTGGTGGCCTGGGACGTGGAGGTCAGCAACCAGCACGGCGACCTGGTGGCCAGCTACGACATCCTGACGCTGGTGGCCAAGAAGGCCTGACCGACCAGCACCTGCCGGCCGCCCGCGGGCGGCCGGCGATCAGAAGGTGGCCCAGTCGCCTTCGGCGGTGTCGGCCGTGCTGGCGCGACTCGTCGTGGTGACGGACTTCGCCGTTGCCACCGGGGCGCGCGTGGTGCGCGACGTGATGTGCGGTGTGTGGCCGCCCGCACATTCGTGCTTCAGCTGGCGGATGGCCATCACCGTCGCCTGCGTCGACTCCGCGAACGGCGTGCCGCCGGCGAGTGCGTGGTTCACCTCGTCCTTGCGGCCGGCGTTCACGAGCCGGGCCACCCGCCCGGCTTCGCGGTGGAACACGGCATGCTGGTCCAGCAGGGGTGCAAAACCCGGCAGGTGTCCACACGCGTGGCGGCCCTTGCCGTGCAGCCACTGGCCCAGCGGGCAACCGTCGTCCCGCGAGGCAGCGTCGGCGTCCAGCGCCTCACCGCGCATGACGGCGTTGCGCAGCTTGGTCTTCCACTGAAGATGCCGGTCGACGGCGGCTTCCAGGTCGAATTCACCCGCGTCGCCACTGTCGCGGGCGGCCTTGGCCTCGCGCCGCAAGCCCGCGGCGTCCACGTCCGCCGCTGTCGCCTCGCCCGGCCGCAGGCGGATCAGCTTCATGACGTCGACGATCTGCTGGATCTGCCCGTTCAGCGCGTTCGTCGCGGCCGACATCTCTTCCACCATGGCCGCGTTCTGCTGCGTGACGCCGTCCATGTGCGTCACCGCCTCGTTGACCTGGGCGACGCCGGTCTGTTGTTCCGTCGCTGCGATGCTGATCTCGCCCGGCACCTCGTTGACGCGGCTGACGGACTGCAGCGCTTCGCCCATGCGATCGCGCGCTTCCTGCGTGAGGCGGGCGCCGGCGGCGGCATGTTCGGTCGATTCGCCGATGAGCTGCTTGATCTGCCGCGCCGATTCCGAGGTCCGGTGCGCCAGTGTGCGGACTTCCGACGCCACCACGGCAAAGCCACGCCCGGCCTCGCCGGCACGCGCCGCTTCGACGGCCGCGTTGAGCGCCAGGATGTTGGTCTGGAAGGCCACGCTTTCGATGACGTGGATGATGGCGCCCACCTGGGCGGCGGATTTGTTGATGTCCTCCATCGCCTGCACCACGCCCAGCACGCTGTCGTGGCTGCGCTCGGCCACCGTCATGGTCTGCGCGGCGAGGGTCGCGCCCTGGGTGGCCGACGCGGCGCTCTGGCGCACGGTGCCGTTGATCTCTTCCATCGACGCCGCGGTCTGCTCCAGGCTGGCGGCCTGGGCCTCGGTGCGCGACGACAGGTCCAGGTTGCCGGCCGAAATCTCGGCCACGGCGCCGCGCACGTTCTCGACTTCGGTGCGGATGTCGCCGATCACGGTGCGCAGGTTGGCGGCCAACTGCGCCGTCGCCAGCTGCAGCTCGCCGAGCGTGCCGGCCTGCGTGACCTTCACGTCGTGGGTCAGGTCGCCGGCGGCCAGGCGCAGCATGTCGTCGAGCACGCGTTGCAGGCCCTGGCGGTCCGCCCGCCGCCCCATGAGGTGGGCCGCGGCAAAGAGGCCCACCGCCACTGGCACCCACACGGCAGGCCCGGTGAACATGGCGGCCACGCCCGTGCCCAGTGACGCGAACAGACCCATGAGCCCGGACAGACCGAGGTGCGTGGCGGCCGCCGACAGGCCCTGGGCCAGCCGCCCGACCAGACCTGCACGGACCACCTGCCCGTGGTGCAGCCGGGTGCGCAGCTTCCCGCCTTCCGCCTCGCGGCGCATTTCGGCATACAGGGCCTCGGCCTGCGCCACCTGCTCGGGCTGCGGGGCGGAGCGCACCGACAGGTACCCCGCCGTGCGGTCGCCGTCGCGGATGGGCGTCGCGTTGGCATGCACCCAGTAGTGGTCGCCGTTCTTGCGCCGGTTCTTCACCAGCGCCGACCAAGGGCGGCCACCCTCGATCGTGGCCCACATGTCGCGGAAGGCCTCTTCCGGCATGTCGGGGTGGCGGACGATGTTGTGCGCCTGCCCCAGCAATTCGTCCCGTGTGTAGCCGCTGACGTCGATGAACGCCTCGTTGCAGTACACGATCCGCCCCTTCAGGTCGGTGACCGAAACGAGGGTCTTGCCCGCCGGAAGCGGATAGTCACGCTGGGTGACCGGGAGGTTGCTGCGCATACGGGCTCCAAATGCCTTCGTGTTATCGGCTGCCCTGGGCTTGCGCTGAAGCCGCACGCGGCAGCCGTCGCCAGTCACCAGACACCCAGGGGGCCTCGGTGCATGTTCGTCCGATTCCGACAGACGCGGAGATCAGGAATCCCGCCACATCCTGTGGGGAGTTCTTGATTCCCTGACGGTGGCGGGTGCCCACGTGCCGTCTTGACGATCACCCGGCGCCGATTCAAGGACCGGCGGATGGCGATCAGTCGCGCCGCGTCAGCAGCACGCGCGCGGCACCAAACGCCACCAGCAAGCCCAGCACCACGGCGCCGATGCCGGCCACCTGCAGCGGCCCGGGCACCTCGCCGAGCACCGGAATCGCGATCAGCGATGCCGCGCCGGGCACGATGGCACCGAAGAAGCCCGCCCGCCCGCTGCCCAGCAGCGCGGCCGCGCGGCTGTAGGCCAGCACCGCCACCAGGCCCGCCCCCAGGCCCTGGGCCAACACCTGCAGCGCAATCGGGCCGGCGCCGGCGCGCAGCATGCCGCCGGGGTCGGCCCAGAGCAGGTAGGGCGGCGCGAACAAGGCCAGCGACAGCACGACCACCGCCGCAGTGAGGCGCAACGGGTCCACATGCCACCGGCGTGACAGCGCGCCGAACAGACCCCAGGAGATGCCGGCCAACATGAACAGGCCGTCGCCCAGCAGTGTCCAGGCGCCTTCCGCATGCAGCAGGCCGTCGCCGCCGATGAACAGCAGCCCCAGCGTCACGAACCCAGCGCCGATGGCGCTCTCGCGCGACCAGCGCTGGTGCGCCAGCCAGGCCGACAGCACCAGACCGCTGAGCATCTGGCAGGCGGGCGCGATCACGGCGCCATGCGCCAACGGCGCCAGCGCGAACCCGCTCATGAACAGCAGGCTGAACCCGGGGCCGGCCAGCAGCGTCAGCAGCAGGCCCCGCCGCCAGCCGATGCCGCCCAGATCGCGCCAACCCCAGCGGAAGAAGAAGGGCGCCATGATCAGCGCGCCAGGCAGGAATCGCAGCAGGGTCAGGTCCAGCGGCGAGAACCCGGCCTTCACCGCGTATCGGGCCAGCACGGTGTAGTTGGCCCAGATGGCCGCGGCCAGCAGGCCCCAGCCGAGCCCGGCAACGAAGGCCGGGCGGGCCGGGGTGTCCGTGGTCATGCTGCGCAGGCTATCAGCCCCGGGCCCCGGTGTCGGGCCGAAGGCCTTTGCCGTGGCCGGGCTGGCGCTGAGGTGCATGCCGAAGGGCGAGTCCGCCACCGGCAGCGGTGGCACGCCGACTCAACGCGCGTCGCGGCCAGCGAACAGCGCCCGGTGGATCGGGTTGCCGTCGATGAAACGGGCGCGCGTGCTGCTGGATTCCTCGGGCAACGTTGCCTGGTCGATCCAGGCAATGGCCGCGGCACGTACGCGGGCGGCCCCCTGGTCGTCGCCGGCCTGTTTCAGCCCGGCCGACAGCGCCAGCAGCACTTCGGGCGGGTAGAGCGCCGGATGCAGGTCTGCTGCGAAAGCGTCGTCGCGATGCCAGCGCAGCGCACGATCAGCGGCGTCCGCGCTGCCGCGTGCCACGGCGATCTGCAGCGCCACCGCTGCCAGCGAGCGCGCAAGGTTCGGGGCACCGGCGTCTTCCTGCGCCGCAGCCATCCGGTCGAGCCGCGGCAACGCCTCATGCGGCGGGTCGAACGGGGCCCAGCCTCGGTAATAGTGCGGGTCGTCGCGCAGCGCCGGCTGCGCCCGGCCGATGGCGTCGAGCGCGGCCCGTTCGGCCGTGTCGTCGTGGCCGGTCCACGCGCACCAGCGCAGGCGCGCCATGAGCCCGGTCACACGGACGCTCAGCGGCGCGTCGTCGTTCAAGGGGGGCAGCAGCGCCGCGGCCTCCTCGGGGCGACCCTGCCACAGGGCCAGCGTGGCCAGCGTGTTGCGCAGGTTGCGCCGGACCGGGTCGTCCGGGCCATCCAGCAGTGGCGCAGCGGTGGCTTCGGCAAGGTCGAAGCGGCCGTGGTGTGCCGCCGAGATCGCGTAGACCCCGGCACACATCAACCGGTTGACGTGGGTCACCCCCATGGCGGCGAAGGCATCGAGCGCCTGGCCGCCGGCGGTGAACGCCGTGGCCGCGTCGCCGATCAACAAGGCGTAGACGGCCAGGTTCGACGCTGCCACCGCCACTTCAAAGCGGTCACCGAGCCGCCGCGCCAGCGCCAATGTGCGCTGCTGGACCGCAGCGCTTTGCACCCGTTGACCGGCCGCCACCAGCACGTCGGCCAGCGTGCCCTGGGCCTGCAGCCGACGCCGCAGGTCGCCATCGCGTTCGGCCCGCTCGCAGGCGGCCTGCAGCAGGCGCACACCGGCTTCGGCGCGCCCGGTCCAGGCCAGGGTGCGGCCGCGCATCAGCGTGGCTTCGGCCAGCAGCAGGGGGTCGGCGTCTTGGCCGGCATCACCGCCGTCGCCGTCGCCGTCGCCGTCGTCATCGCACAGTGCCAGGGCCTCGGCGGCGGCCACGTCGGCGGCGTCGGGACACATCCGGGACATCTCGACCTCGGCCTGCAGAAGTAGCAGGCGTGCCCGGGGTGCCGGGTCGCCCACCTGTGCCAGGCGCGGCGCCAGCGTCGCGGCCACGGCCTCGGGGCCGTCGTGCAGCAGCCGGGTGGGCTGCGCGGCGGCCAGCACGGCCACCTGCAGGGCGGGCGCATCGGCGGCATCGGCCGCTGCCAAGGCCTTCTCGAACAGCGCCAGCGCTTCCGTGAGGCGGCCGGTGCGCACGGCGGCCATGGCCGCCTGCACCCAGGCCTCGGCGGCCTGGGCCGGAGCCTGTGCGGCCTGCCAGTGCCGGGCCCGCCGGCTGGCGTCGATGCCGGGTTGCACCGCCAAGGCCTGGGCCAGGGCCAGGTGCAGCGCCTGCCGCGCCGGCAGCGGCAGACCGGCCAGCACCGTGTCGCGCACGAGGTCGTGGGCCAGGCCGTCGTCATGCACCAGCTGGGCGTCGGACAACGCGGTCCAGTCGGCGGCGAGGTCCACCAGCGGCCGGCCCAGGATGGCCGCTGCGAGCGGCCCAGGCAGGGGTTCACCGGCCACGGCCAGCAGTTGCAGCAGCCGGTGCGGGTGCGCGCCCAGGCGGGCGATGCGCCGGTCGACCATGGCCCCCACGGCCGGCGCCGGGGCCGGCGCGGCGCCACTGGCGTCGGCCAGCACCAGGGTCTTCAGCGTCTCGAGCACGAAGAAGGGTTGGCCGCCCGTCTGGCGCAGCAGGCGGGCAGGCAGGCTGACGTCCGCGGACAGGGCCGGCGGCAGACCGAGCGTGGGCAACAGGGCCCGCAGGTCCTCCGCCTGCCAGGCCTCGAGCCGCAGTGGCTGCACGCGCAGCGAATCGCCCAGCCAGCGCGGGAGTTCGGTGTCGGCGGGCGTGCCTTCATCGGGGCGGGCCGAGAACACCTGCCGCAGAGCGTCCAGGGACGGGTTGGCAAGCTGCGCGTGCAGCAGTTCCAGCGTGGCGGCATCCGCCCAGTGCAGGTCGTCCCAGACCACGGCCTGCAGGCCCTGCGCCATGGCGGCCGTCCAGGCGTCGGTGATGGCCTGACGCAGCCGGGTTTCACGGGCGGGCGCCGCCGGCGGCGGGCCCAGCCTGGGCAGCAGCCGCGCGAGTTCCGACTGGGTGCCTGCCGGGAGCGGTGGCGAGAAGCGGGTCAAGGCTTCATCGAGGGCATGCGCGAGTGTGGCGTAGGGCTGGCCCGCGTCGCCCGGGCGAGCCCGCACGCGCAGCACGCCAGGGCGGCCCGCGACGAAGGCCTCGAGCAGGCGCGACTTGCCCATGCCGCCGGGCGCCAGCAGGAGGCTGGCCCGGCCATCGGCCCAGGCGCCGGCCATGACGGCCAGGGCCGGCGCCCGGCCGATCAGCAGCGGTGGGCGCTGCAAGGCCGGCGGCAAGGCGTGTTGGCGAACGCTGCGCCCGGCGTCATCGCGCTCGATCTGGTCCAGCAGCGCCACCGTTTCCGCCGAGGGTCGAAGCCCCCATTCGCGGCAGACCTGCTGCTCGAAGCGCTCGAAGGCCGCCACCGCGGCCGCGCGGTCGGCGCGCCGCCAGTGCAGCCGCATCAGGCGTCGCCAGGCGTGCTCGGTGGCGGGCCAGGTGGCGACGATGCGCTCGGTGAGCACGATGGCCTCGGCAAGCGCGCCCCGCTCCTCGAGTGAGGCTGCTTGGCCCGAGAGCCCGTCGGCCTGACGGGCACCGATGGCGCTGCGCGCGGCACGCAGCCAGTCGTCGAAGGCCTCATAGCGGCTGAAGTCCAGACCGGCCAGCAGCACACCCTCGGTGGCCAGGGGCTGGGCGTGCAGGTCCACCCGCACGCCGGGCAGCAGGTTCAGCGTGAGCCCGGCGTCGACCAGCGCGTGGCCGCAGTCGCGGCGCAGGCGGAACAGCCGCTGGCGCAGGCTGAGGTTGGCGTTGGCCTGGCTGCTGGCCTCGGGCCACAGCCAGGCGGCGATGCGGTCGCGGGCCACGTGGCCGTCCACGGCCAGCAAGGCCAGCAGGGCGGCGTCGCGGGCGGCCAGCGGGCCCACGGCGCCGTCGTCACGCGCCCATTGGGGGGCGCCGAGCAGGCGCAGGCGGAGTGCCGGAGCGGCATCGGCCTCGGTGTCTGCAGCGGTGTCGGCGGTCGTCCCGGACATGCCGGGATGATCCCACGCAGCCTTCATCGCCTGCCGCCCGGCCTGGTTTGGGCGGGCCGGGCGAGCGTCTGCCGTTGTTCAGCCGGTGGACGCGTAGCGCGCGCGACATTCAGCCGCGGGCGTCGTGACGCCGGCGCCGCCAGAGGCCGATCACGCCCAGCCCCGCCAGCAGCAGGGTGGTGGGGTCGGGTCCTGGCCCGGTGACCACGGCGTCATGGAAGGTGAAGCGGTAGCCCCGGCCGTACGCGTCGGCCAAACCGGTGCCGGCATGCGGTGAGAGCTCGGTTGTGGCCGTCCGGCGCGCGCTTCGGGTGAACGCGGGGCCAGGAAAACCCGTGCGATTGGTCACATTGCCGCATGGTGAAAACGAACCCGCGGGTTCCCCCTGAAGTTGTCAGCCTGTGTTGGGAAAGCGTCAGAAGGCGGTCAGCGCTGCTGGCCACAGTCGCGCTCCAAGGCTGCCGCAATCCGGCGGTGGCCTCACGCATCTCGCGAGGAGGCACTTCATGCAACACGACAGCAGTGGCTACTGGAAGGCCACGCTGGGGCTGCTGACCAAGATCCTGGTGATCTGGTTCGTCGTCAGCTTCGGCGCCGGCATCCTGTTTGCCGAAGCCCTGAACGGCATCAAGCTCGGCGGTTACCCGCTGGGCTTCTGGTTCGCCCAACAGGGTTCCATCTACATCTTCATCGCGCTGATCTTCTGGTACGCGAAGAAGATGGGCGACATCGACCGTCAGTTCGACGTGCACGAGGATTGACGCCATGAGCCTTCAAGCAACCATCTACCTCGTCGTCGGCCTGAGCTTCGCGCTCTACATCGGCATCGCCATCTGGGCGCGTGCCGGGTCGACCAGCGAGTTCTACGCCGCCGGTGGCCAGGTCAACCCGGTCATGAACGGCATGGCGACGGCCGCGGACTGGATGTCGGCCGCGTCCTTCATCTCCATGGCCGGCCTGATCAGCAACATGGGTTACGGCGGTGGCCTGTTCCTGATGGGCTGGACCGGCGGCTACGTGCTGCTGGCCATGCTGCTGGCCCCGTACCTGCGCAAGTTCGGCAAGTTCACGGTGCCGCAGTTCATCGGTGACCGCTTCTATTCGAAGTCGGCCTCCACCGTGGCCGTGATCTGCCTGCTGGTGGCGTCGTTGACGTACATCATCGGCCAGATGACGGGCGTGGGCGTGGCGTTCAGCCGCTTCCTGGGCGTGTCCAGCGACATGGGCATCTACATCGGCATGGGCATCGTGTTCGCCTACGCCGTGTTCGGTGGCATGAAGGGCATCACCTACACCCAGGTGGCGCAGTACATCGTGCTGATCCTGGCCTATACGGTGCCGGCGGTCTTCATCTCGCTGCAGCTCACGGGCAACCCGCTGCCGCAGCTGGGCCTGGGCTCCAGCCTGAAGGGCACGGACGTCTCGCTGCTGATGAAGCTCGACCAGATCGTCACCGACCTGGGCTTCGGCAAGTACACGACGTCGGTTCCCGGCAGCACGCTCAACATGTTCGTCTACACGATGAGCCTGATGATCGGCACCGCCGGCCTGCCGCACGTGATCATGCGATTCTTCACGGTGCCGAAGGTCAAGGACGCGCGTTCGTCCGCTGGCTGGGCGCTGGTCTTCATCGCCATCCTGTACACGACCGCTCCGGCCGTGGCCGCGATGGCCAAGACCAACCTGATCCGCACCATCACGCCGGGCGTGGTGATGCAGAACCAGAGCCCGTACGAAGCCGACGCGCAGATCAAGTACGAAGAGCGTCCGGACTGGATGAAGCGCTGGGAGGCCACCGGCCTGCTGAAGTTCGCCGACAAGAACGGTGACGGCCGCATCCAGTACTACAACGACAAGACCGCCAACCCCGAGGTCAAGGCCAAGATCGAGGCCGCGGGCTGGAAGGGCAACGAGCTGACGGTGAACGCCGACATCATCGTGCTGGCCAACCCCGAGATCGCGCTGCTGCCCGACTGGGTGATCGCGCTGGTCGCGGCGGGTGGTCTGGCGGCGGCGCTGTCGACGGCCGCAGGCCTGCTGATGGCGATCTCCTCGGCCGTCTCGCACGACCTGATCAAGAACGTCTTCGTGCCGGACATCTCCGAGAAGAACGAGCTGCTGGCCGGCAAGATCTCGATGGCTATCGCGATCGTGGTGGCGGGCTGGCTCGGCCTGAACCCGCCGGGTTTCGCGGCCGGTACCGTGGCGCTGGCCTTCGGTATCGCGGCGTCCTCGCTGTTCCCGGCGATCATGATGGGCATCTTCAGCAAGAAGATGAACAAGGAAGGTGCCATCGCCGGCATGCTGGCGGGCCTGGCGATCACGCTGTTCTACGTGTTCGCACACAAGGGCATCTTCTTCATCAAGGGTACCGAGTACCTGGACGTGATCGGTGGCGCCAACCCGTTCTTCGGCATCACGCCGGAAGCCTTCGGTGCCATCGGTGCGGTGGTGAACTTCGTCGTCGCCTTCGCGGTGGACAAGGTCACGGCCGCCCCGCCGCAGCACATCCAGCAGATGGTCGAGGCCGTGCGCATCCCGCGCGGTTCCAAGGCCGTCGACGGCGCGCACTGACGCGTGTGTCCCAGCCCGGGCTGGCCCCGGGCTTGTGTTCCCGGGGCCCTGCCTGCACCATGCGGGCAGGGCCCTTCTCTTTGCAGGGCGGCAGGCTCGGCCGCTCTCCACGCCGGACATCGACATGGCATTCGACATCAGCACTGCGCTGAACATCATCCTGTTCCTGGCATTGCTGCCCATCTCCTTCTTCTGGCTGCGCCGGGCCTGGCGCATCCTGTTCCGGCGCGACTTCTCCGAAGTGGCGCTCAAGCACGGCGAAGCGCCGCCCAACGCTGAACGGTTCGCGCCCTGGGTGGGCCTGCTGAACCTGGTGGCCGGCGGCATCACGGCCACCGTGATCGTGCTCGTGGTGGCGGTGCAGCTGCCCTTCGACACCTGGACGGCCATTGCCGGCTCCACGCTGTGGTGCAAGTTCATGCTGGACTTCGGCATCAGCCGCCACGCCCATGGCCAGGCCAAGCGCGACGCGCTGCGCGCCGCGCGTGAAGCGCAGGCAGCGCAGGCCGGCAGCACGAGGCCGTAACCGCCATGCGCGCGCGCCTGGCCCGCCAGCGCCTGCTGGCGCTGTTTGCCGCCGGGCTGCTGCTGCTGAACTTTCCGCTGCTGGCGCTGTGGGATCGTGAACTGACGGTGGCGGGCTTGCCGCTGTTCCCGCTGGCGCTGTTCACGATCTGGGGCGTCCTGATCGCCGCATTGGCATGGCTGGGCAGGGCGGCCGATTGACGGCAGTGTCGGCGTCGTCCACGGTGATGGCGCCGTGCTGAGCCCGCCCCTCGTCCTCGGCGCCTCGGCGGCCTACCTGCTGCTGCTGTTCGGCGTCGCTGCCTGGGGCGACCGCCGCGCCGCCGCCGGGCGTTCCGTGGTGGCCAACCCCTGGGCCTATGCGCTGTCGATGGCGGTGTACTGCACCGCCTGGACCTACTACGGCAGCGTGGGCCGCGCCGCCACCACCGGCGTCTGGTTCCTGCCCATCTACCTGGGCCCGACACTGGCCATGGTGCTGGCGCTGCTGCTGCTGCGCAAGATGATCCGCATCGCGCGGCGCGGACGCATCACCTCGATCGCCGACTTCATCGCCAGCCGCCACGGCCACAGCCCGTTGCTGGCCGGGCTGGTGACGCTGATCACCGTCGTCGGCATCGTTCCCTACATCGCGTTGCAGCTCAAGGCGATCGACACCGGCTACGCGCTGCTCGCGGGCACGCCGGCCGCCGGCCTCTGGTGGCAGGACGGCACCTTCTGGGCCACGCTGCTGCTGGCCGGCTTCACGATGATGTTCGGCACCCGCCAGCCGGGTGGCGTCGAGCGCCACGAAGGCATGGTGGCCGCCATCGTCTTCGAATCGGTGGTCAAGCTGCTGGCCTTCCTGGCCGTGGGCGTGTTCGCCACCTGGGTGCTGCACGACGGGCCGGCGGCGCTGTTCGCGCGCGCGCTGCAGCATCCGGAATGGCGGCATCTGCTGTCGCTGGGGGGCGCGGCGGGCGGCGGCGCCTTTGCCTGGAGCCAGTGGTTCGCGCTCACGCTGCTGGCCGGGCTGTCGGTGATCTTCCTGCCGCGACAGTTCCAGGTCATGGTGGTCGAGAACGTCGATGAACGCCACCTGAAACAGGCCGTCTGGCTGTTCCCCGCCTACCTGTGGGCGATCAACCTGTTCGTGCTGCCCATCGCCCTGGCCGGTCTGCTGCACTTCGGCCGGGCCGATGGGGCCGACGCCTTCGTGCTGTCGCTGCCACTGGCCCATGGCGCCGAAGGGCTGGCGCTGCTGGTGTTCATCGGCGGCTTGTCCGCGGCCACCGGCATGATCGTGGTCGAGACCATCGCCGTGTCCACGATGGTCTGCAACGACCTGGTGATGCCGCTGTTGCTGCGCATGCAGCGCCTGCGCGCCCGCGAATCCGGGCAGGGCGGCCAGGGCGGCGACCGTGGCGACCTGACCCCACTGCTGCTGGCGGTGCGCCGTGCGGCCATCGTCGGTGTCCTGCTGCTGGGCTATCTGTACTTCCACCTGGCCGGTGAGGCCTATGCGCTGGTCAGCATCGGGCTCATCAGCTTTGCAGCGGTGGCGCAGTTCGCGCCGGCGGCGCTGCTGGGCATGGTGTGGAAGGGCGGCACCCAGCGTGGCGCCCTGGCCGGCCTGAGTGCAGGGTTTCTGCTCTGGGCCTACACGCTGATGCTGCCGTCGATCGCCAAGTCCGGCTGGTGGCCGCAGGACTTTCTGCAGCACGGGCCCTGGGGGCTGGCCTGGTTGCGGCCCGAGGCGCTGTTCGGCCTGACCGGTTTCGACGGCCTGACGCATGCGCTGTTCTGGAGCCTGCTGGTCAACACCGGGTTGTATGTGGTGGTGTCGCTGTGGCGGGCACCGACGCCGCGCGAGGCCAGCCAGGCCGCGCTGTTCGTGGACGTGGGGGACGCCACGCAGGCCGGTCCGGCCTTCTGGCGCGGGCAGGCCTCGGTGGCCGAGCTGCTGCCGCTGGCGTCGCGCTTCCTGGGCGCGGCACGTGCGCGCGAGCTGTTCGCCGACTGGGCACGCCGCCAGGGTGTGGCCCGGGTGGACGACATCCGCGCCGATGCGCGTTTCGTGCAGTTCGTCGAGACCCGGCTGGCGGGTGCCATCGGCAGCGCGTCGGCGCGCGCGCTCGTGGCCTCCAGCGTGCGCGAGGAGCCGCTGGGCATGGACGATGTGATGCGCATCCTCGACGAGGCCACGCAGCTGCGCGCCTATTCCCGGCTGCTGGAGGACCAGCGTGCATCGCTGCAACGGGCCAGCGCCGAGCTGCGGGCGGCCAACCAGCGCCTGGAGAGCCTGGACCGCCTGAAGGACGACTTCATGTCCAGCGTCACCCACGAGCTGCGCACGCCGCTGACGTCCATCCGCGCGCTGGCCGAGTTGATGGCCGACGACCCGGATATGGCCCGCGACCAGCGCCAGCAGTTCGTCGGCATCATCGTCAGCGAAACCGAGCGCCTCAGCCGACTGGTCAATCAGGTGCTGGACCTGGCCAAGATCGAGTCCGGCCACGCGGAGTGGCATCCGACGGCGGTGGACATGGCGGCCCTGGTCCGCCAGGCAGCCGCCTCGATGGGCGAATTGCTGCGTGAACAGGGCACAACCCTGGCGCTGGACCTGCAGCAGCCCGTGCCCGCACTGCAGGCCGACGCTGACCGGCTCACCCAGGTGCTGCTGAACCTGCTGGGCAATGCGGCCAAGTTCGTGCCGCAGCCGGGCGGCGAGATCGGGCTGAGTTTGCGCCACGACGTCGAAGGCCTCACGGTGCGCGTGCGGGACAACGGCCCCGGCGTGCCCGAGGCGCATCGGGCCCATGTGTTCGACCGCTTCCACCAGGCGGGTGACGCCAGCAACCGCGCCGCCGGCACCGGCCTGGGCCTGCCCATCAGCCGGCAGATCGTGGAGCACTACGGTGGCCGCATCACCCTTGATGAAAATGACGCCGGTCAAGGCGCCACCTTCAGCTTCTGGCTACCGTGGCACCAACCGGAAGCGGCGGACACCGCGAATGCCGAAGGGGGAGACAAGACATGAAGGCCGCGATCCTGATCGCCGACGACGAACCGAACATCCTGCTGTCGCTGGAGTTCCTGATGAAGCGCGAGGGCTACACCGTGCACCTGGCGCGCGATGGCGATGAGACGCTGGATGTGCTGCGCCGCGAGCGCCCGCGCCTGGTGCTGCTGGACGTGATGATGCCGAAGAAGACCGGCTTCGAGGTCTGCCAGGAGGTGCGCCACGACGACGCCCTCAAGGACACGCTGATCCTGATGCTCACCGCCAAGGGCCGTGAGACCGACGTCGTCAAGGGCCTGGCCCTGGGCGCGAATGCCTACATGACGAAACCCTTCTCCACCCGCGAGCTGGTGGACAAGGTGCGCGAACTGCTCGCCGCCGGTTGAGGCGGGGCCGGCCATGGCGGTGAGGCGCGACAAGCGGCAGCTGCGTTGGGTGGGTACGGCGGCACTGGCCCTGGCGGCGGCCCTGCTGCTGTGGCTGGGCGCCAGCGCGGCACTCATCGGCACCACGATGGCGACCGACGAACGCACATTG
The DNA here is from genome assembly GCA_024235915.1 of Burkholderiaceae bacterium. Taxonomy (GTDB): domain Bacteria; phylum Pseudomonadota; class Gammaproteobacteria; order Burkholderiales; family Burkholderiaceae_C; genus Rubrivivax. The sequence goes on from JACKLO010000014.1 coordinate 159,001, forward strand.
CTGTGGGACCTGCTGGGTCCACGGCTGCCGCTGCTGGTGCTTTCCGGCGCCTTGCTGGTGGCCGGCGGTGCGGCGCTGGTGCAGGCCGCCTATCAGCGCTGGATCGCCGCGCCGGCGCGGTTGCTGGAGCAGGCCAAGGCGCAGATGACAGTGGACCGCCCGGCGCCGCTGAAGCCGCCCGGGCAGGGGCTGGGCGACCCCACGCTGCGCGAGCTGGGCATCCTCGTCGACGCGCTGCTGCAGAACCGCCGCCGGCTGCGTGACGACGTCGAGGCGCAGGTGGCCGAGGGCAGCCGCCGCGTCGAACAGGAGCGCGCGCGCCTGGCGGCGCTGATGTCGGAACTGACGCAGAGCGTGGTCGTGTGCAACCTCGACGGCCGCGTGCTGCTCTACAACAACCGCGCGCGCCTGCAGTTCAAGACTTTGTCGGACGCGCCACAGCTGGCCGGTGGCGCCGAGCTCATCGGCCTGGGCCGCAGCATCTACGCCGTGTTCGACCGCCAGCTCGTGGCCCATGCGCTGGACAACATCCGCCAGCGGCTGGCGCGCGGCGCGCAATCACCGTCGGCGCAGTTCGTCACCGTCACCAAGAGCGGGCAGTTGTTGCGCGCGCAGATGGCTGCGGTGCGCGACCCCGGCGATTCCCAGAGCCCCCAGCGTTCGTTGGGGGGGTTCGTGCTCCTGCTGGACAACATCACGCGCGACTACGAGCGAGATGCGGCGCAGGACACGCTGCTGCTGGGCCTGACTGAAGGCCAGCGCGCGTCGCTGGGCAACATGCAGGCGGCGGTGGAGATCCTGGACGACGCCACGCTGGAGCCGGCCACGCGCGAGCGCTTCCTGCGCGTGGTGCGTGACGAGGCCACGCGCATGAGCGCCCAGTTGCAGGCCCTGGCCACGCGCAGCGCCGAGGGCCTGAAGACCCGCTGGCCGCTGGAGGACATGCTGGGCAGCGACTTCGTGGCTGCGGCCCTGCGCCGCATCGGCCCGCTGGGCGTGCGCACCGGCACGCTGGAAGTCGACCCCGCGCTGTGGCTGAAGGTGGACAGCTTTGCGCTGCTGCAGGCCGTGGCCACGCTGGCGCAGCGGCTGATCGACGAGTTCGAGGTCAAGGCCTTGCAACTGCGCCTGCAGCCGCACGCCGACGCGCGCGGCCGCGCACAGCTGGACCTGGTGTGGAGCGGCCAGGTGATGAGCACCGAGACCGTGATGGCCTGGGAGAGCGAACCGATGAAGGCCGCCGGCAGCGCCAGCGCGCTGAGCGTGCGCGACGTGATGCAGCGGCACGGCGGTGAATTCTGGTTCGAGCGCGACCGTGCCCGCCACCAGGCCTTCTTCCGCTTCCTGCTGCCGCTGGCGGAGGCGGACACCGAGCCCGATGCCGAGGCCGATCTGCACGCCGAAAGCCGGCCCGAGTACTACGACTTCGACCTCTTCGCGGCCGCCGAAAGCCAGCATGCGCTGGACGACCGGCGCCTGGTGGAGCTGGCCTACACCGTCTTCGACACCGAGACCACCGGCCTGCAGCCGGCCGAAGGCGACGAGATCATCCAGATCGGCGCCGCGCGCATCGTCAACGGCAAGCTGCTGCGCCAGGAGTCCTTCGAGCAGTTGGTGGACCCGCAGCGCAGCATCCCCGAGGCCGGCATTCCCATCCACGGTATCCGGCCGGAGATGGTGAAGGGCCAGCCCACCATCACCGCGGTGCTGCCGGCCTTCCACACCTACGCCCGCGACACGGTGCTGGTGGCGCACAACGCTGCCTTCGACATGCGCTTCCTGCAACTCAAGGAACAGGCCACCGGCTTGCGTTTCGAGCAGCCGGTGCTCGACACGTTGCTGCTGTCGGCCGTGGTGCACCCCAACCAGGAAAGCCATCGCCTGGAACACATCGCCGAGCGTTTTGGCATCACCGTGGTCGGTCGCCACACCGCGCTGGGCGACGCGATGGTGACGGCCGAGGTGTTCCTGAAACTGATCCCTCTGCTGGCGGACATGGGCATCCACACCCTGGGGCAGGCGCGGGCGGCAGCGCAGAAGACCTGGTTTGCGCGGCTGAAGTACTGACCCTTCCGGCCGCCGGTGCCGGCTGGTGTCAGCGGGGCGTGCCGCCGAAGGCCGCGTCCAGCACTTCCCGGTTCCCTTGCCGATAGCGCGCAAACTGCGCCAGCATGGCGGCTTCCATGCGCCGCATCAGCGGCGAGTTGCAACCTTCGCGGTCGAAGCGCTGCATCAGTGCGCGCGTGCCCTGAACCAGTTCACCGATGCCCACGCGATTGCCGTTGCGGAATCCGCTGTCCAGCAACTGCCCGAGCAGCGACTGCGGATTGGACAGGCCGACCTCCCGAAACACCGATTCGAATCTTCGGTTGACGCGGAAGTGCTCGACGCGGTCGGGGTCCGGCACGCTGTACTTGTAGTTCCCCCAGCCGTCCCGGTAGACCGTTTCGCTGGTGGTCGTGATCGTGAAGCGGACGGCGTCCTTGTCCAGGCACGGGCCCAGCCGGCCTTCGAACTCGATCAGGTAGACGGCGAACATCGGCGCGATCAGGCTGATGTTGTCCATCGCCCGTGTGGCCATGGCCGCGTAGTCCATCCGCACGCCACCAACTTGGGCGAACAGGTTCATCAGTGGCGCGGTCTGCTGCAGCATCGGCAGGAGCATGGCCTTGTAGGGCTCACGGAAGGCCTGGTCCAGCGCCTGCAGCTGCGCCACGTCATCGCCATACAGTGCATTGAGGTAGTCCGCCGCTGGCAGACCGCTCAGCGGGGCCACCTGAGCCTGGCGGGCGTCGATGGCGCGTGAAAGTGTCTGGGCCGCTGGTGTGCCCTCTTCACCCGGCAGCAGGTGACGTGTGCGCAGGGCCTGCAGGGCGCTGTAGTGGGGCGCCTGCGCAGCCTGGGCGACGAGGGCTGGCGTCGCAGCGGTCAGGTCGCGGGCGCGGCGAGCGGCCCGTTCGGCGGCCAGAGCCTGAACCTGTGGCAGGGCCGTCATGGCCGCAGCCTCGGCGCGCAGGCGGTGTTCCAGGGCCGTGCCCGCCGCCAGGGCGTCCACGCCCGGCGGAAGGGCATCGACCTGCCGGGCGAACTCCTGCCGCCAGGCGGTGATCAGCGCCTCGGTCAGCACGCCCTGACGCGCATCGACGCTGGCCTGGGCTGCGGCCAAGGTGCGCTCGTCGGCCAGCCTCAGCACCTCGGCTTGGCCCTGGCGCCAGACCTGCAGGGCCTGCCAACCGGCCACACCCTCTGCGCGTGCGGCCCAGGCGGCCACGGCCTCCGGGAGCAGGGCGTTCACCTGCTGCGCGACGGCGGCGCGTGCGGCGGCATCGGGCACGGCGCCACCCGGGCGGGGGCGCAGCTGCTGCACCAGGCGCTGCAGCGCGGCAAGGTCTGCGCCTACGCTGGCGGCCTGCGCTTGCACGGCCTGCGAGGCCTGGGCGCTGGCCACCTGCTGCCGCAGGCCTTCGAGGCGCGCAAGCAGCGGGGCGCCGCCTTCGGGCAGTCCGGCGGCGGCGGCGAACCGGGCAACGGCAGCGGCCGCGCCGTCGACGGCGGCTGGCGTGAGCGCCATCACATCAGCGCCGGACCAGGACGTCACGCGGGCTGAGATCGTCTGGCCCCAGCGCGCAAGGATGGGCTGCGCGCTGAGGTCCAGTGCCAGCTGACGACGGCTGTGCTGCGGCCCATCAGCCAGTGGCAGCGCCAGTGGCAGGATGCTGCGATTGGCCAGTTCGCGGCGTTCTGGCGTCAGGTTGCAGCTGTAGCTGGTCTGAACCGTCTGCTTGAGGTGCTGGGCTTCGGTGGCGCCCATGTCGGCCAGTGTCTTGCCGAAGGCTGGTGCGAAAACCTCGTCGGCGTACATGGCGGTGACCACACGGCGCAGCGCCTGTGGGCTCGGCCGCGGGCCCAGTGCGGCCACGTGGTCGAGATACCGGTCCACCCAGGCCAGCGTGTCGCGGTCGCAGCGTTCGCGGCGTGTCAGCCGGCCCGCCAGCTGATCCAGCGGATTGGCCCGCTGGCGTCGCCCATCGGTGCCCGCTGGCAGGCGGCTGGCCAGTTGCACGGCGGCATCGGCACGCAGGCCGATCAGATGGCTGCAGGCTTCCCACCCGCGTCCGGCGAGTTCGCCCACCCAGCCTTCCGGCGTGACCACAGCGTCGATGACCGGGCTTCGCGGGTCGCTGCTGTTGCGCAGCAACAGCCGCTCGCCGCCGTCGTCGTGGGTGGCCTGCCAGGCCCCGGGCGCGAAAGCCGGGCCGCGGCCACGTCCCGCATCGGGCGCCGGCTCCAGCGTCAACGCGGCCTGTCGATCAGGCCCGAGTACCCATGACAGCACGTGGTCCTGGCCGCCACAGTGCACACGGGCGGACCAGGCACCCAGCAGCGCGTCGGGCACCGGCGCCGCAGGCAGCGCAGCCAGGGTTCCGCCCGGCATGCGCAGCGGCGGGCGTTCCGGCACACGGTCCCGTGCACGCTGCTGGCGCGTGTCGCCAAACCCCTGGCCTGCCACTGGCAAGGCCGTCAACCCCATGAGCAGCACAGCGATGCCATGGGCCCAGCATGTGCTGCCGGCGCGGCCAGCGGTGGCATGGATCATGGCGGGCTCCCGTAGATGGCCGAAGCCTAGAGCCCCGCGATGCCTTCGCGCCACCCCCATCTGGGCAAGCCGCCAGGCGGCGCAGGATCACCATGGCGGCAAGGTGCCGGCCGCCCACGCATCGGCAGCCCACGCAAAAACGACTGACGGCGCCGAAGCGCCGTCTGAGGTCTCCCGGGTGACTTGACGCCACCAGGGCAGGGCAGGGCGCCGACGGCCCCCTTGGGTTGGTGACGCTACTGCCGGCCCAGGTGCCGGAAGGTGATGCGGCCCTTGCTGAGGTCGTAGGGCGACATCTCGAGCGAGACGCTGTCCCCCGCGATGATCCGGATTCGAAACTTCTTCATCCGGCCGGCGCTGTACGCGACCAGCTGATGGCCGTTTTCCAGCGTCACCTTGTAGCGGGAGTCGGGCAGCACTTCGTCGACAGTGCCGCGCATCTCGATCAGTTCTTCCTTGGCCATGAAGGGGGTCGTGTCCTTTCGCGTCGTGGGCTGGCCGCACGTCGTGGTGCGGCGTGGCCCAGAGAGCACGGGTGACATCTGCGGGCGAGCGCCCCAGTGACACACGGCGTGGGCCAATGAATAACCCAGGGAGTATAGCAGGTTTCTCGGCTATCGGCGCTATTTATGCCATAGCTGAATCCTTTGGTGGCAGCTGACCACGAACGGCCCGATGTCCCTGGTCCATGTCTCTGGTCGCTTGCAGGTTCACGTCTTTGTGATCTGCCGAGGAGCGTGCGGCGAGCCTGCCCGCCCAGCATGGCCAGCACCGCCGGCAGGGTGCCGGCAGGTTGGCCACTGGAACCAGGAAGGAGAACCCATGTCCTTGCATCAATCTCGCCACCCCGTCGCGCGGCGTCGGCTGGCCGCCCCTGTGCTCGCCGGCTGCATGGCGGCATTGGCGGCGGGCGCCTCGTCGGCCGTGACCCTCAACGTCACCGTGGAGAACCTCGCGGCTGCCAACGGCGTGGCCGTCGCGCCCTTGAACATCGGCTTTCACGGCGGCGGATTCGACGGTTTCGACCTTGGCAGCGTGGCCAGCGCGTCCTTGCAGGCCGCGGCCGAACTCGGGGACGGCAGCGGCTGGCGTGCCGACCTGGCTGCGGCCGACCCGGGGGCCACGGTGGGCGCCGTGGGCGGCGTCCTGTTGCCGGGCGCATCGGCCAGCGCGCAATTCGAAGTCGACCCGCTGGCCAACCCCTTCGTGTCCTTCGTGGCCATGGTGGTGCCGAGCAACGACTTCTTCCTGGGCAACGACAGCGCCACGGCCTACCGCCTGTTCGATGCGGGCGGCGGTCTGCAGATCGGTGAGATCGTGGTCACCGCGCGCCAACTCTGGGATGCCGGCACCGAGGTCTTCGACCCCGCTGCGGCCGCCTTCGTGGGCGATGCGCTGCAGCGGGCCGACCAAGGCTCGGTGGTGGCGCTGAACTTCGGCGAACTGGCCGGTTTCAACGGGCTGAACACCGCGGCGGGCTACAGCTTCCACAGCGGCCTGTCGGCGGACACCGAGGTCTATCGACTGCGCTTCGCCGTGGCCGCCGTGCCGGAGCCTGGCAGCTACGCGCTGATGTTTGCCGGCCTGGCGGTGGTGGGTGGCGTTGCGCGTCGGCGTGCCCGCCGCGCCGATGTGAGCGCAACGTGACCGGCGCGTGAGGCCCGAGGCCGCCGGCCAGTGCTCAGATGCGGGCATGGCCGCGGACCTGCTGCTCGTCGTGCACGATCACGTCACTGCCGACACCTTGCAGCGGCATCTGGTGCAGGCGGGCTGGCGGCCGTGCTGCGTGCCCGATGCACGCTCGGCCGCCGCGGCCATGGCGGCGCATTCCTGGGCGGCCGTGTTGCTGGACCTGGCACTGCCGGACGGCCAGGGGCCGGCCCTGTGCCGCAACCTGCGCCGCGATGCGCCGGCCTTGCCCCTGCTGGCCCTGGTGGCTGCCGGCGCAGCCGACCCTGCGGCGTCACGCGTCCAGGGCCTGCGGCTGGGCGCTGACGACGTGCTGGCGCCGCCCGTGTCGATGCCGGAACTGGTGGCGCGGATGCGCGCACTGCTGCGGCGGGCCGCAGCGCGGGGCCCCGAGTTCCCTTGGCGCTTCGGCGGCGGTCGGCTCGACCTGCGGCGGCGCAGGCTGGTCCGCAGCGGCAGCGGCAGCAGCGGCGGCGGTGGCAGCAGCGTCGGCCTGACCCGACGTGAGTTCGACCTGCTGGTCTGCCTGCTCACGCGCCCGGGCCGGGCCTGGCGGCGCAGTGACCTGCTGGCCGCCGTCTGGGGCAGCGGCTTCGACGGCGACAGCCACACCGTCGATGTCCATGTGAACCGCCTGCGCGCCAAGCTGGAGCTTGACCCCCGCCGGCCACGCCACATCGTCACCGTGCGGGGAGAGGGCTACCGTTTCGACGATCAGGCCTGATGCGGCCTGGCGCTGGCCGCGCGCAGCGGGGTGGTGCCCTGCTTGTGCCGGAACACCCGCGCCAGCGCACTGGCGCTGCCATAGCCCACTTCCGCAGCCACCTGCTTGACCGGTTGGCCGCGCTGCAGCAACGTGCGCGCCAGACCCAGGCGCCACTGCGTCAGGTACTCGCCGGGTGGCAGGCCGACCGTGGCCGCAAAGCGATCCGCGAAGCGTGCGCGCGACATGCCGGCTGCGGCGGCCATGCGCTCCAGCGTCCAGGCGTGGCCGGGGTCGGCGTGCAGGGCCGCGAGCGCGCGGGCCAGGCGCTCGTCGGACAGGCCGGCGAGCAGCCCGGCGTCGACCAGCCGTGCCGCAATGGCGTGGCGCAGCAGTTGCACCAGCAACACCTCGGTCAGCCGGCCCACCACGCCGGCATGCCCGCAGCGCCGCGCCGTGGCCTCGTCGAACAGCAGTTGCAGCGTGGCACCGAGTGCGGGTTCGTCGGCCAGCGGCACGACCAGGCGCGCAGGCAGGTGGCGCAGCAACGGGTTGTCGTCGGCCGTGCCAAAGCGGACGTGGGCGCAGACGAGGTCGGCCTCACCGTCGGTGTGCAGTTGGTGGGCCAACGGGCGCGGGTAGAACACGGCCGCAGGTGCATCGACGGTCACCGGTGGGGCACCTTCGTGCGCCAGGGTGACCCGGCCGCGGCGCAGCAGGTGCAGTTCCGCGGTCGGGCTGTCCAGGCGGTGCTGGCCGCACACCGGCCCGGCCAGGAAGACTTCGGCCTGCAGATGAAAGTGGTGCATCAGCGCGGAAAGGCGGTCGGGTCGGGGTGCCATGGGACGAATGGTCTCACATTGGAGACGGATGGACACCATTCATCTCGGCTGATTGGCTAGAGTGCACGGCATTCAACCCTGGAGCTCCCCATGCTGATGCCGCGCCAACCCGTTCCTGCCCTGCAGGTGCCGACCCTGACCCATGGCCCCTATGACCTGGCCAGGGACCAGCCGACGCGCCTTTCGCTGGTGGTCTTCTACCGTGGGCTGCACTGCCCGATCTGCCTGAAGTACCTGCTGGAACTGGGGCGCCTGCTGCCGGAGTTCACCGCCCGAGGCGTGAACGTGATCGCGCTGTCCAGCGACACCGCCGAACGCGCGGCCGCCATGGCCGGCAAGCTTGGCGCGCCCGGCCTGCGCGTCGGCCACAGCCTGTCGCTGGCCACGGCCCGTGCCTGGGGGCTGTACCTCAGCACTTCGCGCGGCACCACGTCGATCGGGGTCGAGGAGCCGGCGCTGTTCTCGGAGCCGGGCGTGTTCCTGGTCCGGCCCGACGGCACGCTCTACTATGGCGCCGTGCAGACCATGCCTTTCGCCCGCCCGCACTTCGACGAACTGCTGGGCGCCATCGACTTCGCCATCGCCAAGGACTACCCGGCCCGTGGCGAATACCTGGGCGAGGTCTGAGGTGAGGCGCCGCGCCTGGCTGGGTCTTGCCGCGTCGCACGCCGCCGTGGCCGCAGCCGGGTTCGCCGGCGGCATCTACGTGCTGCCCATCCTCACAGCCGCGCCACCGCCGCCGGCGGCGGAGCTGGCGGCGCTGCAGCAGGCCGCCACCTACCGCGGTGTGTTCCAGCGTGCCCTCGCGGGCAGTGACCGCCTGCACTGGGGGGAGGGCGAGGTGGCCGTCGGACCCGCTGCCGTGGCGCACACCGGGCGCCTGGCGCCGGGGCCGGACTACCAGCTCTACCTGGCACCGTCCTTCGTGGACACCGAAGCCGCGTTCCTGGCCCTGAAGCCTCGCATGCGCCACGTGGGGCCGGTCAAAGGCTTCGACGGCTTCGTGCTGCCCCTGCCGGCTGGCATCGACCTGACGGCCTACGACACCGTGGTCGTTTGGTGCGAGAGCTTCGGCGAGTTCATCACCGCCGCGAAATACCGCTGAGCAACCGCTGAGCAACCGCTGAGCGACCGCTGAGCGACCGCTGAGCGACCGCTGAGCGACCGCGGGCCCGGCGGCCAGGGTCACGCGCCTCGCAGCTTGTCCAGCAGGGCCTTGACCTCGTCACGCCGGCCGGCGTCCGCACGCGCCCGGCCCGGCCGGGGTGGCGCCCTCAGGGCTTGCTCAAGGTGCCCGACGGCTTCGGCCGTTCGGCCCTCGTCGGCCAGGTATTCGGCGTAGAAGAAGTGCGGGTCGATGCCCTGCGGGTTGATGGCCAGGGCCTGCTTGAAAAGTGCCTCGGCCTTGCCGCCGTCGCCGAAGCCCAGCGGCCAGCCCGGCACCTTGGCATAGAGCACGCCCAGGCTGGCGTAGGCCGAACCGTCCAGCGCCTGGCCGTCGAGGTCGATGGCCCGCTCGTACAGCGCCTTCGCCTGCTTGACCAGGCCCAACGCGCCAAGGCCGCCCTTCTCGCCGGCCCAGGAACTGAGCACGATGCCTTCCCACACCAGGGGTTCGCTGCGGCCGGCGAACTGCGCGCTGACCTCGTGCGCGGCCCTGGACAAGGACTCGAAGCCTTGCGCACGCTGCGCGGCGGGCAGGTCGTAGCGGATGCGCTCCCAGTCATGCTGCACGCGGGCGACGGCGTCGTCCACCGGTGCGGCCTGCAGCGACAGCGACAGCGGCAGCAGGGCCAGGGCGGCCAGCGCGGGCAACGCAGACAGCGCGCCGGGGATTCGTCGGGGGGAATTCATGCGGGGACTCCAGTGTGGGGGGATGAAAGACTGCGCCGGTGGCGGGCGAAACTGCCATCCATGCGGGCGCCGAGCACGCCGTTCAGGCGCACGCCCAGCCGTTCGGGGAAGCCGATGAAACGTTCGGCAGCCTCGCTCTGCAGCAGGTCCAGCAGCGCGCTGGCCACCACTTGCGGCGTGTCCATCGTGGTGCCGGTGGCGCGGTTGTAGGCCTCCACGGCGGCGTCGTTGAAGCCGGTGCGGGTGCTGCGCGGGCCCAGGATCTGCACGCGCACCGGCGTGTCGGCCAGTTCGCGCCGCAACGCCTCGGCAAAGCCGTGCAGGCCTGCCTTGCTGGCACCATAGGCGCTGAAGCCGGGCAGGCCGATGCGGCCCAGCGCCGAACCCACGAAGACCAGCTGCACGCGCGGCTGTGCCAACAGCTGCGGCAACAGCGCCTGGGTCAATTGCATCGGCGCCAGCAGGTTGAGCTGCAGCACGTGCTGCAGTTGTTCCGGGCTCTGTGTGCCCAGCGCGCCGAAGGCCGGCACGCCAGCGGCGTGCACGACCACGTTGCTGCCGAAGGCGGCCGACGCCCCCACGACGGCGGCGATGCCGTTCCCCGTGGCCAGGTCGGCGCGCACCCAGGGGCCATCACCGCCCCGGCGGCCGACGCCCAGCACCGCTGCGCCAGCCCCACGCAAGGCCTCGGCCATGGCGCTGCCGATGCCGCCGCCAGCGCCGGTGAGCAGCACACGCGCGTGGTCGAGCTTCATGCCAGGGCCTCCTCGGCCGGCACCCGGGCAGGCGCCGGCAGCGGCAGGCCGCGGAACACGTCGCCATACAGGCGGAAGAAGGCACGCGCCGCGTGCACGATGGCGGCCTGATCGGCCGGGTCGTCGATGCGGTCCATCAACAGCTCGAAATGGGCCGTGTGTTCCTGGTCCAGCGTGCCGTGCGAGCGCAGGTAGGTGAAGGCCGCGTCGGGCAGGCCCAGTGGGCGCTGGATGGCGTCGGCTGCCTGCAGGGCCAGTGCCACGCTGGTGCCTTCGAGCACGTGCACCATGCCGAAGAAGCCCAGCGGGTTGCCGCGTGCGATGGTGTCGTAGGCATAGGCCACCATGACCTCGGTGGCGTGTGCGGGCCGGCCGTGGCGCACCGCGTTGGCATCCGCCCCGGTGGCGGCGATGTCGCCGAGGATCCACTCGTCGTGGCCGGCTTCCTCGTCGATGTACTCGTCCAGCGCCGGCACCAGCCAGGCCTGGTGGGCCGGCAGCGCGGCGCGCATGGCGCGCAGCAGCGGCACCGTGTGCTTCACGTGGTGGTAGGCCTCGGTGAGGAATGCCTGGTAGCTGGGCAGCGAGACCTCGCCGCGCAGCAGCACGCCCTGGATGATGGGGGCGCTCAGCAGCGAAGCGCGGGCGGCCGTGGTGTCCGCCAGCAGGCGGGCGTGGAAGGACATGGGTTCTCCTGGAGACGGTTCAGGCGGTCTGCGGGTCGGCGAAAAGCGCGTCGGCATGCAGTGCGGCGATGGCGGCGCGCTGGGGTCGGCCGTTGGTGGTGGCCAGGCCGGCGCTGGCGTCGAAGGTTGCACGGCCCGGCGTCCAGCGGGCGATGCGGGCGTAGTCGGGCAGGGTGGCGTTGGCGGCGTCCACCGCGGCCTGCAGGTCGGCGTGGTCACGGGTAGGCCAGAGCACGGCACTGAGTGCCGGCTGTCCGTCGCCGAACACCACCGCCTGCGCCACTGCAGGCTGGCTGCGCAGGGCGGTCTCGACCCACTCCGGGCTGACGTTGCGGCCGTAGGCGGTGATCAGCACATGCTTGCGCCGGCCGCGGATCCACACGTCGCCATCGGCGTCGATGTGGCCCAGGTCGCCGGTGGGCCACCAGACGGGCACTGCCTCGGCGCTGCCCAGGTAACCTGCAAACAGGGAGCCGGCCACCTCGATCTCGCCGTGGGCGTTCACCCGCAACTGCGCATGCGGCAAGGCACGGCCCACGCTGCCGGCGCGCTGGGTGCCCGGCAGGTTCAGCGTCTGCACCGACGCGCCCTCGGACAAGCCGTAGCCCTCGCAGGCCGGGATGCCCAGGGCCCACGCGGCTTCGACCAGCGGCGCGCCGACGGCGGCACCGCCCACGGCCACCAGCTTCAGCGAGGCCGGTGCGCGCTGCCGCGTGGCCGCCAGCCAGGCCACCCAGGAGCGCAGCATCTGCGGCAGCAGGATCAGGCTTTCGGCCGCGTGCGCGACCACGGCGGCATGCAGGCGGGCCGGGTCGAACTGCGAGGAGCCGATCAGGCCCACTTCGCGCAGCGGCAGCGTGATGACGTGCACGCCGTGCCGGCGCGGCGCCAGCAGGCCCGCGATGTTCTCCAGCAGCACGGCGAAGGGCAGGGCATTCAGGTGGCGCGTGATGCCCAGCGGCGCCATGGCGGCGATCAGGCCGTCGGCCACGGCATCCATGGCGCCGGCCGTCAGGCAGACGCCCTTCGGCGCGCCCGTGGTGCCGGAGGTGAAGGTGATCTTGGCCGTGCCCGGCGGCAGCGGCACGGGTGCGAACGGCAGGCGCTTCACGCCGTCGGCGGTGATCATTGTGTCGGCCCCGGCGGCCTGCAGCGCATGCGCCACCTGGGCCGGCGTGAAGAACAGCGGCAATGGCAGGTGCACCACGCCGGCGGCGGCGGCGGCTTCGTCCAGGGTGATGAACTCGGGGCCGTTGTCCAGCATCGTGGCCAGCACACGGGTGCCCTGGGGCAGTGTCGAGGTCGTCATGCCAGCCTTTCTCGCCGGCGGGCCAGCGTCTGCAGCGCCGGGCCGATGGCGCCCGCGCCCACCACCGGGCGGTGGTCGTAGTAGCGGCCCCAGGCGGCGGCTTCGTCGCCCAGCAGCGCCGGGTCGGCAATGCCGAGCGCCTGCGGCACGATGCCCAGGCGCATGAAGAGGTGCCGCAGTTCCTCGGTCAGCGTGCTGACCACCCACTGCTGGCCCTGCGCTGCGAGGTGCGGCGCCATGCGGGCGATCAAGCGCCGCCCGGCGCCTGGCTCCGCCGCGGCCAGGTGGCCCACCTCCACCACGGTGCCGCGGGGCACGCACAGGCGCTGGTCCACCGTGGCGTCCAGGTACCGCTCCAGGAACAGCGGCCCGTCGGCCGCGCGCCGGTAGCCGGCGGCGGCGACGAGGCGGCCGCCGGGGTCATGCAGGCCCACCAGGGCTGGCGCGAAGTGCCGGATCTCGGCGCCGAAACGCGTGCGGTAGACCTCGGCGATGAAGGCCTCGACGGCGCGCCGAGACGGGCTGTCGGTGCCGTGGAGCACCAGCGTTTGCGCAGCGCCTGAAGGCGGATGCGCGGCATTTGGCAGATGGGTGGACAGGGCAGACATGGTGTTTCCGTGCAGTGGATCCCATGCTCGGCAGTGCTGCTGAAGCGCCGATGAAGCCGGCTCGCCTATGCTCTGCGGGCATGCAAAGTCGATGCAAAGATCTGTTGCTGATGGGGCGGTTGCTGACGCGACCACTGCCGCTCACATTGAATCGGGCGCTGGGGTGGGCGCTGGCCGGCGCGCTGCTGGCCGCACCGACTGCGGCCCCGGCGCATTCGTTGTCCCTGGACGAATTGCCGCGCCATGCCGTGCCACCGCCAGAGACCGGCCCGGTGCTCGACGTGCAGGTGGAACACTGGCGGCGTGAGGCGCTGGCGCTGGAGCATGGCGACGGCGTCGAGCGTGATCCGCTGCGCGCTGCCGAGCTGTATTGCCGCGCGGCCCGCTATGGCGATGCCGAGGCGCAGTTCAACCTGGCCTGGATGCTGACCAACGGCCGCGGCATCCAGCGCGACGACGCGCAGGCGGCGCACCTGTTCGCCGCCGCGGCGGAGCAGGGTGTGCGGCAGGCGCAGAACATGCTGCGCGCCATGGGCACGCCACGCGGCGCGCCGCCGCCCTGCCTGCGGCCACCGGATGCCGACGAGGTCGCCGTTGCCACAGCGGCCCCGTCGCCCGCCGCAGCGCCGGCACCGCCGGCAGGCCGCCCGCGCATCGAGCTGCCGTGGCCACCCCCACCGCCGCAGGCGCCTGCGCCCATCGTGAACTTCGTCAGCCTGGTGGCGCCGGACTTCCAGCTGGCGCCGGCGCTGGTGCTGGCGGTGATGGCCACCGAGTCCAACTTCAACGCCTCCGCGGTGTCACCCAAGAATGCCCAGGGGTTGATGCAGCTGATCCCCGACACGGCGCGCCGCTTCGGCGTGCGCGACGCGCTGGACCCGGCGCAGAACATCCGCGGCGGCATGGCCTACCTGCGCTGGCTGCTGGCACGCTTCGAGGGTGACGTGGTGCTGGCCACGGCCGCCTACAACGCCGGCGAAGGTGCGGTGGAGCGCTACCGCGGCGTGCCGCCCTACGCCGAGACGCGGCTGTATGTGCGCAAGATCCTGGCCCACCTGGGCGGCCGGCGCACGCACCCCTTCGACGCCACGGTGACGCCGCCATCGGACCTGCTGCCGCTGATGCGCGGGCCTGGCCGATGGCGTTGAGGGCGCAGCCGGCGCGACCCGTCAGCGGCGCAGTCCCTGGTAGCGCTGCCCCAGCACCTCCTGCAGTTGCTTGACCACGCCGAAGGCGTCCTTGAGCTGCTCGCGTTCGAAGTTGGACAGTTCGTCCGGTCGCAGGTAGTTGTCGGCCGGCAGGCCGGCGGCGATCTGCCGCGCCTGGTGGCGGATGCGCAGGGCCGACAGGAACTCCAGCGCGTCGCGCAGGTCGCGCACGCTCTGCGAACTGATCTCGCCGCTCTCGGCCGCGTGCGCCAGGCGGTCGTGCGTGTTCACCGCGTCGTGCCCGGCGGCCAGGGCGTAGACCCGGGCGAGGTCGATCACCGGCACGATGCCGTTGTGCTTGAGGTCGATGGTGCCTTTGTGCTCGCCGCTGCGGATGGTGGACAGGCCACCGAACAGGCCGCCGAACATGCCGCCCATCAGGCCCACCGGTGGCTGGTGCGTGAGCGCGTTGCCCACCATGTGGGCCAGGAACAGCTTGGCGTCCTTGGTGCGGCGGAGCACGTCGGTGCGCAGGCCGTCCAGCAGCGCGGCATGGCCGGCCACGGTGCGCACGTCGAAGAAGACGCAGGTCAGCATCAGCGCCATCGGCTCCGGCGTGTCCACCCACTTGCGGAAGTACTCGGCCCAGACACGCCGTGGCTGGCGCCACTTGTCGGTCATGGCCATCATCTCCCCCGGGCAGTAGACATAGCCGCAGGCGTTGAGGCCGTCGCAGACGAAGGTGGACAGGGCCTTGAAGTAGGCGCCGTGGGCCGCTTCGTCGTAGGCGTCGTCGAGCACCATGCAGTTGTCCTGGTCGCTCTTGGCCGTCTGTTCGCTGCGCGCCTGCGAGCCGGCGGCCACCCAGGCATAGTCCACCGGCGCCGGGCCCAGCTGTGCTTCGCCCAGCTGCAGCAGCCGGGTGGTCAGGGCGTCGGTGATGGCGGTGACGATGTGGCCGGTGGCATAGGCGCTGGCGCCGGCGGCCGCCAGGTGCTTCTGCAGGCCACGCACCTTGGCCGCGCAGGCCACCAGGCCGTCGAGCGTGGTCTGCTTGTGGATGTCGCCGGCCAGGAAGACGGCCGAGGTGCTGTGCTGCTCGGTGACGTCGGTGGCGGTGATCATGCCGGCCACCGCGTCACCGTCCATCACCGGCACGTGGTGGATGTTGTGGCGCGCCATCATCAGCAGCGCCTCGAAGCCGGGCTGCGTGATCTGCATCGTCATCGGCGCCACGGTGGCGATGTCGATGACCGGCCGCGCGGTGTCCAGGCCCTCGGCCACGGCGCGGTTGCGCAGGTCGCGGTCGGTGACCAGGCCGAACAGGTGGCCGTCCTCCACCAACAGCACCGAAGACACCCGTTGCTCACGCATCAACTGGGCCGCGGCGCGGATGGGCGTGGCCGGCGGCAGCGTGATCGGTGCGCGCTTGATCAGCGCCCGCACCGGGGTGCGCATCAGGTTCAGGTGCGGGTCGGCGGCGCCAGGCTCAGCGGCCGCAGCCGCGCCTGGCGCGGACAGGAACAATGCCAGCCAGGGGTGACGCTCGGCCAGCCCGGCCAACGTGGCGGCGTCGGCCCAGGCGACCAGCGTCTCGCCGTCGGCCTGCAACCGCCAGCCCGCCGCGGGTGGGTTGACGCCGGCGCCGAACCAGGCCGGTGCAGCCAGCATCGGGCCGCGTTCGCCGTCGCTGCGGCACCAGATCAGGCGGCCACGGGCCAGCAGGCCCAGCTGTGTGGCCAGCGTGTCGGCATCACCCACCGTCGCGCCGGCGTCGAGGTGCGCCAGCCTGAGTTGAGCCGGCAGCGCCGAGAGGCTCCCGTCGTCCAGCTGCGACAGCACGGGGTGCTGGCGCAGGGCATGCGTCACGGCTTCGGTGTCGGCGGGGGCGTGGGGCATCGGCAGGTCCGGTGGCAAAGGGGGCTCAGGTGGCAGACTGGTCCTGACGCTACCGTCAGCCAGGGAGTTGCATCTTGACCAACGACAAGCCCCACGACAAGGTCGCCCTCATCACCGGGGCCGGCAGCGGCATCGGCCGTGCCACCGCCACGGCACTGGTGGCCGACGGCTGGCGGGTGGTCTACAGCGGGCGCCGGCTGGACGCGCTGCGCGAGAGCATCGCCCGCGCCGGCGATCCCTGGGGCGACATCGGCAGCCGCGCGCTGGCCGCACCGGCCGACGTGACCCAGCCGGAGCAGGTAGCCGACCTGTTCGACCTCGTGCGTGCCCGCTTCGGACGCCTGGACCTGCTGTTCAACAACGCCGGCATCTTCAGCCCCGGCGTGCCGCTGGAGGACTTTCCCGTGGCGCAGTGGCGTGCCGCGGTGGACACCAACCTCACCGGCGCCTTCCTGTGCACGCAGCAGGCTTTCCGGCTGATGAAGGCGCAGAACCCGCGCGGCGGCCGCATCATCAACAACGGGTCGATCTCGGCCCATGCGCCGCGGCCGAACTCGGCCGCCTACACGGCCACCAAACACGCGATCACCGGGTTGACCAAGGCGTCGTCGCTGGACGGCCGCCAGCACGGCATCGCCGTCGGCCAGATCGACATCGGCAACGCCGCCTCGGAGATGACCGATACCATGCGCAAGGGCGTGCCGCAGGCCGACGGCAGCGTGCGGCCAGAGGCGGTGATGGACGTGGCCCATGCGGCGCGGGCGGTGGTGCAGATGGCAGCGCTGCCGCTGGACGCGAACGTGCTGTTCATGACCGTGATGGCCACGGCGATGCCGTTCGTGGGGCGCGGATAACCCGCCTGCCACACGCCGCCGGGGGCGCGGTGTTTGACGACCCTGCGGCCTTCGCGGGCGTTCAGCCCGCCATGTGCACGTAGATGTCGGTGTCCGGCAACGCCTGACGCAGCGCCTGGAAGGCCCCTTCGGCCAGCACCCGGGTGGGGCTGCAGGTGCGCGGGAAGGTCAGGACCAGCTCCGCCTCGCCATCGGCCACGCGCAGGCGGCTGAAGCGCTGCGTGTCCACCAGGTTGCCTTCGTCGTCGCCCACGGTGCGCAGGGCCGCCAGGGCCGCGTCGAGTTCGGCGCGGCCGCCCTCCAGCTGCGGGGCCTCACAGGCCATGGCTTCGGCCGTGCGCACGACGACGTCGCCGGCTGCGGACGGGCAGTGCGCGCAGGCCGTGCAGGGCGCCTGCTCGGCGGCGGCCGGCGCCATGGCCGGCATTGCCGGCATGTCCGCCGTTTCCGGCGTCTCCGGCCGCATCCACAGGGTTCTGCTGGCTGCACTCATGCGCCGAGTGTGCCACTGCGCAGCAAGCCCTTCGAGCGGCCATCACCGGCTGAACAGCCCCTTGTGCTGGTCGCGCAGCAGGTTCTTCTGCACCTTGCCCATGGCATTGCGCGGCAGTTCGGTTTCCACGAACACCTGCTTGGGCACCTTGAAGTTGGCGATGCGGCCCTTCAGGGCCGAGATCACGGCGGCCGGATCGGGCGCCGGCCCATCGGCCCGGGCCACCAGCACCGCCACCACGGCCTCGCCGAAGTCCGGGTGCGGCACGCCGATCACCGCCGACTCGGCCACGCCGGGCATCTCGTTGAGCACACCTTCGATCTCCGCCGGGTAGACGTTGTAGCCGCCGGAGATGATCAGGTCCTTGCTGCGGCCGACGATGCTCAGGTAGCCGTCGGCGTCGAAGCCGCCGACGTCGCCGGTCTTGAACCAGGCGTCGTCGGTGAACTCGTCGGCGGTCTTCTCCGGCATGCGCCAGTAGCCCTTGAACACGTTCGGGCCCTTGACCTGGATGTTGCCGATCTCGCCGGCCGGCAGCGGCAGGTTGCGCTCGTCGACGATGCGCACGCCCACGCCTGGCAGCGGGAAGCCCACGGTGCCGCCGCGGCGCTCGCCATGGGCCGGATTGCAGGGGTTGCTGGTGAGCATCACCGTCTCGCTCATGCCGTAGCGCTCGAGGATGGTGTGGCCGGTGCGCTGCTGCCAGTCGGTGAAGGTCTCGATCAGCAGCGGCGCCGAGCCGCTGATGAACAGGCGCATGTGGCGGCAGGCATGGCGGTCCAGGCCCGCTTCGCCCAGCAGGCGCACGTAGAGCGTGGGCACGCCCATGAACACGGTGGCCTCCGGCAGCCGTGCGAGCACGGCCTTGGGGTCGTACTTCGCGAACCAGATCATCTTGCTGCCGTTCAGCAGCGCCCCGTGGCTGGCCACGAACAGGCCGTGCACGTGGAAGATGGGCAGCGCGTGGATCAGCACGTCGCCGGCCTTCCAGCCCCAGTAGTCCTTCAACACCCGCGCGTTGGACAGCAGGTTGCCATGCGTGAGCATCGCGCCCTTGCTGCGCCCGGTGGTGCCGCTCGTGTAGAGGATGGCGGCCAGGTCGTCGGCGCGGCGGGCCACGGGATCCTGCACGTCGCCCTGGAAGCTGGCGCGGTCCAGCAGCGTGCCGCTGCGGTCGTCGCCCAGCGTGAAGACATGCGGCGTGCCGGCCTGGAAGGCGATCTTGCTCACCCACCCGAAGGCCTTGGGCGCGCAGACCACCACGGCGGGTTCGGCGTTGCCGACGAAGTACTCGATCTCCGCGGCCTGGTAGGCGTTGTTCAGCGGCAGGTAGACGTGCCCGCTGCGCAGCACCGCCAGGTACAGCATCAGTGCCTCGACGCTCTTGTCCACCTGCACCGCCACCCGGCTGGCCGGCGGCAGGTCCAGGCTCGCCAGCAGGTTGGCGATCATGGCGCTGCCGCGCTCCAGGTCGCGCCAGGTGTAGTGCAGCGGCGCACCCGGGCCGTCGCCGGTCTCGATGGCGATCTGGTCCAGGTCGGCCGGGAAGGCGCCGCGCAACGCGGCGTAGAGGTTGGTGTTCAGCGTGGGCATGGCAGGTTCAGAGAAGGGCGGCGACCGGGCGCGAGCAGGCGACCTCGCCGTCGACGAACTGCTCGTGGTGGCGCTCGACGCGGTTCAGGTCGTAGAGGTAGTTGACCATCAGGCCGTGCGACTGCTTCAGGCCCTTGGCCGACAGGTCGCCCAGCGGGTTCAGGCGCTCCAGCCGCGCGCCGTTGTCCAGGTGGAAACGCGCCACCGGGTCGCCGCTGCGGGTGGGCGTGGCCCAGGCCAGGTACATCGCGGCCAGTTGCTCCAGCAGCGCCGTGGCTTCGGCCGGCAGGCGCTTCATGCCGGCAGCGGTGTCGGGCAGGGCCAAGTCGGCGCCGACATGGGCCTGCAGCGCAACACGCGCGGCCTGCAGGCGTTGCGCCCGCGATCCGCCGAGGCCGGGCACCTCGGCGCCGGCGCGCAGCCAGCGCGACAGCCCGGGGATGGGGGACAGCGTGCAGAAGGTCTTGAGCTGCGGCAGTTCGCGGCCCAGTTCGCGGGCCACGCGCTTGATCAGGAAGTTGCCCAGGTTCACGCCCTTGAGGCCCGGCTGGCAGTTGCTGATCGAGTAGAAGACCGCGACCTTGAAGGTGTCGGGCGATGCAGGCTTGTCGTTCTTGGCGATCAGCGGCGCGATGGCCGAAGGGATCTCCGGCAGCAGCGCCACTTCCACGAAGATCAGCGGCTCGTCGGGCAGCTGCGGGTGGAAGACGGCGAAGCAGCGGCGGTCGGGCTGCAGCCGGCGGCGCAGGTCGTCCCAGCCGTCGATGGCGTGCACCGCCTCATGGCGGATCAGCTGTTCGAGCAGCTGAGCGGGCGAGTTCCAGTCCACCCGCTGCAATTGAAGGAAGCCGGGGTTGAACCAGCTCGACAGCAGGTGCAGGAAGTCGGCCTCCACGGCCGCGAGTTCCGGCAGGGCCCGCAGTTCGCTCAGCAGCGTGCGCCGCATGGCCACGATGTGGGCGGTGCCACCCGGCAGACGGTTGAGCCGGCGCAGCAGTTCCTGCCGTGGCGGCTCGGCGGCCTCCACCAGCGGCGCCAGCGTGGCGGCACCCGGTGCGGCGGCGTAGGCCTTGGCCGCAGCTTCCACGGCTTTCGGGTCGGGGTTGAAATCGGCCGCCAGGTGGCCGAAGAACAGGCGCCGCGTGCCTTCGTCCAGCGCGTCGTAGCCGGCCAGCAGTTCGCGGCCGATGGCCACACTGTTGGCCTCACCGCGCACCGACAGCAGGCGCCGGCAGGTGCCGAGCACCGCGCGCAACCGGCGCTGCGAGCCGACGCGCAGCGCGGCTTGGCGCACTTCCTCGAGCATGGTCATCGCATCCGCCTCGTCAAGCCATCAACCCATCAATCCATCAGCCCATGAGGACCTGAGGCAGCCAGGTCGCCAATTCCGGGAAGATGCACAGGATCAGGATCGCCACCACCATGCACCCCATGAAGGGCAGCGAGCCCTTGAGGATGGTGGGCAACTTGATGTCGGGCGTGATGCCGTTGATCACGAACAGGTTCAGGCCCACCGGCGGCGTGATCAGGCCCAGTTCCATGTTGATCGTGAGGATGACGCCGAACCAGATCGGGTCGAAGCCGGCGGCCGTGATCACCGGCATCAGGATCGGTGTGGTCATCAGGATGATGGCCGCCGGCGGCAGGAACATGCCGGCCACCAGCAGCATCGCGTTGATGGCGCCCAGCACCACCCACTTGTTGACCTGCATCTCGGCGATGGCCTCGGCCACCGACTGCGTCACCAGCAGCGACGACATCATGTAGCCGAAGAGGATGGACGCGCCGATGATCAGCATCAGCATGCCCGACTCGCGCAAGCCGTCGCGCATGATGTGCCACAGCGCGCCGGGGGTCCACACGCGGTAGATCACCACCACCATCACCAGGCACAGCGCGGCGCCGACGCCAGCCGCCTCCGACGGCGTGGCAATGCCGCCGTAGAGCGCGTAGATGACGCCGACGATGACGATGATGAAGGGCAGCAGCTTGGGCAGCAGCTCGAGCTTTTCCTTCATCGAGTAGACGCGGTCCGCGTCCACCAGACGGGTGCCGCGCTTCCAGCTCAGGAACAGTGCCCAGGCCATGAACAGGCCGGTGAGCAGCAGGCCCGGGATCACGCCGGCCAGGAACAGGCGGCCGATGGAGGTCTCCGACGCGATGCCATAGAGGATCATCGTGATCGACGGCGGGATCAGGATGCCCAGCGTGCCGCCGGCGGCGATGGCGCCGGTGGCGAGGTCGGCGTCGTAGCCGCGGCGGCGCATCTCCGGGATGCCCATCTTGCCGATGGCCGCACAGGTGGCCGGTGACGAGCCGGTGAGCGCGGAGAACAGCGCGCAGGCCCCGATGTTGCTGATGACCAGCGAACCCGGCACGCGGTGCAGCCAGCGCGCCAGGGCTTCGTAGAGGTCGCTGCCGGCGCGCGATGACGCCACCGCAGCGCCCATGATGATGAACATCGGCAGCGACACCAGCGTGAAGTCGTCGAGGCCGGCGAACACCGTCTCGGGCACGAAGTGGATGGCGTTCCAGCCGTCGAACACCACCATGAAGCCCAGCGCGGTCATGCCCAGCGCAAAGGCGATCGGCATGCCGGTGGCCAGCAGCGCGATGGTGACGACGAAGATCAGCAGGCCGATGGCCAGGGGGGACATCGCAGAAGCCTTTGCAGGGTCAGAGACGCTCGTCCGGCGGCAGGCCGAACGGGTGGCTGCGGCGGGTGATGACCAGCCACAGGTCGGCCAGCAGCTGCAGGCACAGCAGGCCCATGCCCACGGGCACGGCCAGGTAGGGGATCCACAGCGCCACGCGCCAGATCGATGGCGTGGTGGCGCCGCTGGTCCAGGCCTCGTGCCACCAGGGCACGGCGGCGTTGAAGAAGATCCCGCAGAAGACCAGCGAGATCAGCATGCCCACGATGAACAGCACCCGGCGCAGGCCGGGTGCCGCCATCAGCGGCACCACATCGACGTTGACGTGGCCGCGTGTGAGCAGGATGTAGGGCGCGCCCAGGAAAGTGGCGCCGATGAGGCAGAAGGTGACGAATTCCGTCTGCCAGATCGACGATTCGTTGAGCACGGCGCGCACGAACACCATGTGGCAGATCACCGCCACCGACACCGCGATCATGCCGGCGGAGAACACACCCAGCGTGCGTGACGCGGCATGCACCGCGCGCACCCACAGCGGCAGCGGTGCAGGATTGAGGGCAAGGGTGCTCATGGTGTGCGTGCGGGGCGGTGGCCTTCAGCCTGCCGTCACTTGACGGCCAGGGCCTTCTCGATCAGTTCCTTGCCGCCGGGCACCTTGTCGGCGAAGTTCTTGTACGAAGTCTTGGCGGCCACATCGCGCCACATCTGGACCTCGGCGTCGCTCAGCTCGACCACCTGCACATTCGCCTTCTTGAAGGCGTCGACCAGCTTGTCGTCCAGGCCCTTGGACTCCTTGGCGAAGTAGTCCTCGGCCTTCTTGCTGGCGTCCATCAGCGCCTTCTGTTGCGCGGCGTTGAGCTTGTCCCAGCTCTTCTTGCCGATCAGCACCGGCTCGTACATGAACCACAGCGCGTTGTCGCCAGGGGCGGTCAGGCACTTGATCTGCTCGTAGAGGCGGAAGGAGACGAAGCTGCCCGACGAGGTGTCGGTGCCCTGGGCCACGCCCTGCTGCAGCGCGTTGTAGACCTCGTTGGACGGGATCGACACGATGGACGCACCGGCACCGGCCCACATCTCGGCAAAGGTGGACCCGGCCGAGCGCACCTTCAGGCCCGCGGCGTCGGCGGGCACCTTGATGCACTTGTCCTTGCCGCCGAAGGCGCCGGCCAGCCAGGCGTCGGCCAGGACCTTGACGCCGCCGTCTTCGATAATCTTTTTGATGTCGGCCATGAAGGGGCTGGCGTTGATGCGCTTGGCGTGGTCGTGGCCCTTGACCAGGCCCGGCATCAGGGTGGCGCCGAACTGCGGGTGGAAGCCAGCGGCGTAGTCCAGCGGGAACGAGGTCATGTCGATCTGACCCGTGAGCATGGCCTTCCACTGCTCCTTGGGCTTGACCAGGCTGGAGCCGGGAAAGACCTTGATCTCGAGCCCGACATTGGCGGCCGCGACGTCACGCGCGATCATCTGCACCATCTCGTCGCGCACGTCGCCCTTGCCCCCGGGGAACTGATGCGACGCCTTCAGCGTGATGGTCTGCGCCACGGCGGCGCTCAGCGGCAGGGCCGCAAACAGCAGGCCGGACAGGGCCTTGACGAGAGGACGGCGGTTCATGGCGGTGTCTCCGTAGCAGTGGAAAAGGGGCACGCGCCCGCCGACAGGCGAGGCTTGCGTATACAAGACTCTAGTAAAATTACGCAAACACTCTGCTAGTGGATACCATAACCTCGCGTCTGAAGCCGGCCCATCGCCGGCCCGCCGAGGTCTCCCGTGAAGATGTCCGACCGGCTCCGCGAGCAGATCGAGGAGCAGATCGCCACCGGCCAGCTGCCGCCCGGCAGCGCGCTCGACGAAGTGGCATTGGCCACGCGCTTCGGCGTTTCGCGCACGCCGGTGCGTGAGGCGCTGATCCAGCTCACTGCCGAGGGGCTGGTGGAGCTGCGCCCGCGGCGCGGCGCCGTGGTGGCCAGCGTGGGCCCGGCGCGGCTGCTGGAAATGTTCGAGGTGATGGCCGAGCTCGAGGCCATGTGCGCCCGATTGGCGGCGCGGCGCATGAGCGAGGTCGAACAAGCGGAGCTGCTGGCGGCCCACCAGGCCTGCGAAGCGGCGCGTGGCGACCCGGACGCGTACTTCTATTGCAACGAGCGCTTCCACAACGCCATCTATGCCGGCAGCCACAACGGCTTCCTGGCGGAAGAGGCCTCGGCGCTGCAGCGAAGGCTGCGGCCCTACCGCCGCCTGCAGCTGCGTGTCCGCGACCGCATGGCGAACTCGTTCGCGGAGCATGAGGCGGTGGTGGCGGCGCTGCAGGCCGGTGATGCCGCCGCCGCTGGCGACGCGCTGCGCCGGCACGTCAGCGTGCAGGGCGAGCGCTTCGGAGACCTGGTGGCGTCGTTGCAGGCGCTGGACCATGCCGCTTGAACCGGCGGCTGACCCGGTGGCCGAAGCGGCCGTGGGTGGCAGCGTGCTGCCGGGCGATGCCGACAGCCTGCTGAAGCTGGCCGCGCGCAGCCTGTTCGAGCTGTTCGCCAACAGCGCGATGGGCACCTTCGTGATCGACCGCGACCACCGCATCGTCTGGATCAGCGAGGGCTACAAGCAATTCCTGCCGGCGCTGGGCCACGACGAGGCGCACTTCGTCGGCCGGCGGGTGGAGGAGGTGGTGCCCAACACGCTGATGGCCCAGGTCATCGACACCGGCCAGCCCATCCTGGTGGACCTGCTGACCAACAAGGCCGGCACCTTCGTCGTCAGCCGTCTGCCGCTGCGTGACGAGGCGGGCCAGGTCATTGGCGCCATCGGCATGGTGCTGCTGGACCACCCCGAGTCCACCATGCAGCCGCTGATCTCCAAGTTCGGCCGTCTGCAGCGGGAACTCGATGCGGCGCACGCCCGGCTGGCCGAACACCAGGCCGCACAGCGGCGGCCGCGCTACACCATCGCCGGTTTCATCGGCAGCAGCGATGCGGCCATGGCCGTCAAGCGCCAGGCCCGGCGGGTGGCGGCCACCGACACCACGGTGCTGCTGCTGGGTGAGACCGGCACCGGCAAGGAAGTGCTGGCGCAGGCCATCCATGCGGCCAGCGCGCGGGCGGCCATGCCGTTCGTGGGCGTCAACATCGCCGCGGTGCCGGAGACGCTGCTGGAGGCGGAGTTTTTCGGCGTCGCGCCGGGTGCCTACACCGGTGCCGACCGCAAGGGCCGTGACGGCAAGTTCAAGCTGGCGCACGGCGGCACGCTGTTCCTCGACGAGATCGGCGACATGCCGCTGGCGCTGCAGGCCAAGCTGCTGCGGGTGCTGCAGGAGCAGGAGGTGGAGCCACTGGGCAGCAACCGCGTCGAGCCGGTGGACGTGCGCGTGATCGCCGCCACCAGCCGCGACCTGCCGGCGATGGTGGCCGATGGCCGCTTCAGGGCGGACTTGTACTACCGGCTCAACGTGCTGCCGATCCGCCTGCCGCCGCTGCGCGAACGGCTGTCCGACCTGGAGGCCCTGGCCGAGGCGCTGATGGAGGACATCGCGCGCCGCAGCGGACTGGCGCCACGCAGCCTGGCCCCGGATGCGCTGGACTGGCTGGCGCACCAGGCCTGGCCCGGCAACATCCGCGAGCTGCGCAACACGCTGGAGCAGGCGGCGCTGATGAGTGACGAGCGGGTGCTGCATGCGCGGCACTTCGGTGCGCCGCTGTCGACGGCCATCGCGGCTGGCGCCGCAGACGCCTTGGTGCCGACCCGGCCCGCGGCCGCATCGGTGTTCCGGCCGCCTGACCCACCCACGCCACTCGACCCGCCCGCCCGCACCCTGGCCGAACAGGTGGCCGAGGTCGAGCGCCGCGCCATCGCCGAAGCCCTGCAGGCCACCGGTGGCAACCGTGCCGCCGCAGCGAAGCGCCTGGGCATGCCCCGCTCGGTGCTCTACGAGCGCCTGACCCGTTACCCCGAACTGCTGCAGACCGCATGAACACCAACTCCCGCGCCACCAATCCGCCGCCGCCCATCGTTCTCGTGCATGGCGCCTGGGCCGGGGCCTGGGCCTGGCAGCGTGTGCTCGCGCCGCTGCGCGCGGCCGGTCATGCGGTGTTCGCCGTCACGCTCAGCGGTTGCGGCGAACGTCGCCACGGGCTGCGGCGCGACATCACGCTGCAGACGCACATCGCCGACGTCACCGGCCTGGTGGAGGCCGAGGAGCTGCGCGACGTGGTGCTGGTGGGGCACAGCTACGGCGGCCTGGTGGTCACCGGCGCGGCCAGTGCGCTGCTGGGCCGAGACTCGGGTGCGGTGCGCCAGATCGTCTATGTGGACGCCATGGTGCCGCTGCCCGGCGAAAGCTGGGGCAGCCGCCACGACGACGCCACACGGGCGGCGCGCACCGCCGCTGCGCGCGCCAGCGGCCTGAACGCGCTGCCGCCACCGGACCCGTCGGGCTTCGGCCTGTCGGGCGCCGACCGCGACTGGCTGATGCGCCGGCAAGGGCCGCACCCCTTCAATGCCTACCAGGAGCCGCTGTTCTTCGACGCCGACCGTGTCGCGGCGGTGCCGCGGACCTTCATCGATTGCGTCTCGCCGGCCTACCCGACGATCGCGTCAATCCGCCAGCGCGTGCGGCAGACGCCGGGGTTCAGCGTCGTCGAGATGGCGACCGGGCACTACCCACAAATCCAGGACCCGGTGGGCTTCGTGCAGCTGCTACGCAGCGTTTTCGTCCGGTGAGGCTCCCTCGTTCTGGGGTGTTGAGCCTTCTTACAGCAGGGCGTAGTTCTCATGATCGACTCCGCGGAAATATCAATGAAAACAACGGTTTAAGAAGTCGTCACGGGCTGGTGCACGAATTGCTTTGAGGCGGACGTTCGCGATGTCGCGATCGTCTTCAGGAAAACGTATGAGAAAGACCGTCCTTGCTGCGGCCCTTGCTGCTGCAGCCGCTTCGAGCGTTCAGGCTGGTGTGCTGTATTTCGACTACAACCGGAACTCGCTGGGCGCCGGGACACCCTCGTTGTTTCTGTTCGGTGACGCCGGGCAGACGGCCACGGTGACGAACCTTGCCGGGTTCAACCAGACCGTGACCTTCGACGCGAATGGCTTCTACAACCTGGCCATCTCCGACACCTACGCACAGTCGGGCACCGGCATCCGCAACACTGGCTTCCAGGTGGAGTCCGCCCAGGCCATGGCCGGCTACTTCATCAACCGGAAGAACTTCACGACCGACATGACTTACCTGCTCGACGCGAATGCGCTGGGCAAGAACTACGTCGTCGCCAGCATGGGCACGGGCGCCGGCGAGGGTAGCCAGATGTCGGTGCAGGCCACGCAGGACAACACCACGGTGACCATCACGCCGAAGGGCTCGGCGTCCTTCACGGTCACGCTCAACAAGGGCCAGACCTACAAGTACGCTGGCGGCGGCAACGACCTCACCGGGTCATCCATCGTCGCCGACAAGAACGTGGCGGTGTTCTCCGGACATGAGTGCGCCAACGTCGGTGGCGTGGGCTACTGCGACAACCTGCTGGAACAGGCCATCCCGACCGAGAAGCTGTCGCGCAACTACCTGCTGACGGCGTCCAAGGGTGCGGATATCACGCCGCAGAACCGGGACCTGGCGCGCATCATTGCCACCGAAGACAACACCGAAGTCAAGGTCAATGGCGCCGTCGTGGCCACCCTGAACCGGGGGCAGTTCCACGAGTTCTCGCTGGCCGAAAGCTCCGGTGCGCAGGTGGAGGCGTCTGCGCCCGTGGCCGTGGCCCAGTACCTGGTCGGGGGCAACGGCGTGCGAGTGGGCGGGGGCGGCACGGATCCGGCGCTGTCTTACGTGCCCGGTCAGGACACGTGGCTGGACTCGTATCGCCTGGCCACGCCCACCGGCGGTGCGGCCTTCACCTTCAACTACGCCTCGATCATCATCGACACGGCCGATCTGCTGTCGCTGACGCTCAACGGTGCTGCGGTCAACACCTCGGGCTTCTCCGCCATCGGCAGCACCGGCTACAGCCGGGGCATCCTGGACCTGCCGCTGGGCCTGTTCGACCTGGAAGCCGACTCGAAATTCCTCGTGATGCTCGGCGGCGGTTCGAACGACGACAGCTACTTCACCTACGGCGGTTCGACCTTCGCGCCTGGCATCTCGCCCCCGCCGCCGAACGGCGTGCCTGAGCCGGGCTCTCTGGCGCTGGCAGCGCTGGCGCTCGGCGGCCTGGCTGCCGCCCGACGCCGCCGCCAGTCGGCCTGACCGGCGTCTGCCAGGGTCACATGGGACCGCGCCTCGGCGCGGTCCCTTTTTTCTTCGTCTGCCCAGGCAAGCTGTCCTTCGCGGTGATTGTCTGAAAAACAGGCGATAGATCGCCCGAATATCATGCATATCCGGCGCGATGATGTCTGAAAGTTGGACATTTTCGCCCGAAAAGTCGTAAAAATAGAGGGTTTGCACTGATCTTGTGCATCTGGCACAGGGGTTGCGTACAGGTGTGCATCCAT
>JACKLO010000015.1 GCA_024235915.1 Burkholderiaceae bacterium
CGGTACGCAGGCGGCGGCGTTGGGCCCGGGCAAGGCAGGGCCGAAGGTGCTGATCTTCGTGAGCTTCGCGATGCCGGAGCCGACGCTCCAGCGCTTGGTCGACCAGGCAGCGCGTGCGGGCGCGACGCTCGTGCTGCGGGGGTTGGTCAACGGCTCGATCCGAGACACGGTGACCCGCATGCAGGCGCTGATCGGCAGCCGCCGCGTTGCTGTCCAGATCAATCCGGAAGCGTTCGATCGCCATGGGATCACGAGGACTCCGACGTTCGTCCTGGTCATGGACGGCGCCGGGACCGAGGCCTGTCCATCCCGCCTGTGTGGCTCGTCGGCGCAGTTTGTGAAGGTCGCTGGAGATGTGACCCTGGACTATGCAATGCGGTACCTGAATGGGGACCCCCGAGCTTCAGTACGTACAAAGCGGTAGTCCCCGCTCTCACCGCGCCTCACGCCCAAGGGCAGCAACCGGCCGCAGAAGACTGAACTGAGCCACTCGAAGCGAACCGGCCGAGCGGCAGCGTTGCCAGCCTGCGGTCACTCGCCCTTCGCCCTCTCGTGAGACTGCTTCACAATCACTGACTGCGCACGGTCGCACATCGGCGTTATCAACAGCTGCGAATCGTCTCGGTCAACCCGACCGCCCCAGCCACCGCCGCAGGTGTGCCAAAACGCTTTCGAGTGGCTGTATCCGTTTCGTGTCCGTGCTCGTAGATGCAAGCTGTGAATTCGAGCCCGACCCGGCCGTCGTCCCAGCGCTAGGTTCTGGCGGCATGTTGGATCGTTGGTGGTAACGCTGCTTAGCCAACCGATCTCGTTGGCGGCCGAACTCGATCTGGTCGTCAGACATGTCGCTTGCCCAGGCGATCCGATTTCGGCGAATCACGTAGTGCGAGCGACAAGGCAAGCGCCAGTTGCCTATGGATGGCTCAAGCGTGACTGCCACCCCGTCGAAGCTCAGCCTCCAGTCAGTTGGAGACAGGGGCGTCACAACTTCGGAACCGCAGCCGCAGGCGCAGAGGTGTGCGACCGAGGCGAACTCCATTGAGACATAGAGCTTCCCCGTCTCCAGCTGTTCGGGAAACGACACAACGAAGACCGGCGCGAGAGCCTTGATGGCGCTCATGACGTCTCAAGTTCCTCTGACGACGTGACCTTGTTGAAGCTGGTGCTGAAGGTACTGTTCAACTCGCCCAGCTCGTCAGCCAGGAACCCCGCGAGCTTCTTCCACTTAAAGACTGCGAGTAGCGCGTTCATCGCATTGAGTTCGCAGATTTGGATGTTCTCTCCATACAGGTTGTCGGTCTCTGCGTCGGCGGTAGGCACCCTACGCGCGAGATGATCGTAGTGACCAGGGACGCCCGCGGTCACGCGGCAGGTTCCCAGGAGCTGCAGCGGATCGTGCGCGCGCTTAACGTGCATGCCCACGTCGATGAACGAGCGTTGTCGCGCCACTAGGCTGTCGATGATTAGCTTCCGGACATCGCCGCGATCGACACAGATGAAGACCACGTCGAAGTCATGCAACTCGTGGACGTTGGCATGGGTGATCCTGTAGGCATGCGCGACAAGCCCTCGGCGCATTACGCCATAGCGCTGCGCGAAGAAGTCCACCTTCATCGGTGCGGGCGCGTCAGCAGGCCAGGTTTCCGGCCCAACGGCCCCTGGGGCGCGGAACGCGTTGTGCTGGTGAAACCGATCGCCGTCAAAGAGGTGGATCTCGGCTACGGGCGCCTTGGCGATGTAGTCGAGGACATGGCCGCCCGTGCCGCCAAGGCCAACGATCGCGATGCGCTGTTGACGGAGCCGCGCCACTGAGGCGGTGATGCCAGAGCGGGATGACGCCGTGTCTACGTACAAGAACACGGACTCGTCGTCATCGAGTCCGACTTGACGAAACGTCCGCGCATCGAATCGGGCTGGATCGACGGCTCTGGCTTCCGCGTTGATCATCTCAACATAACGCTTCATCTTGGAGTAGTAGTCAGGGTAGCCGGCAGAAGGCTTGTTGGAGAGCATGAACTGGACGCGAAGCCCATCTGCAAGCGATCGCTCAGCATGTTGGTTGATCACGCCGCTCAAGGCGCCGCCTGCCTTGCGGCAAGGCGCTTGACCGATGAAGTAGGCGATGTGATCGCTCGGTGGCTGTGTCCGGTCGCCGTTGAGCTGCAGCGGCGACACGACACTACCTCGATCGACGGAGCCGCCAGGGGTGACGTACCAGACATCGTGGACGATGACGTGGCCGCTGCGGACCTCAACGGCAAAGCCTTCGTCCCGGAGCCGCTGCAGGTCGGGGTTACGACTTATCAGTGAAGCTGACATCGAATCGCATCCCGTTCTTGATTTCCACGCTGTCTCCCTCGACCAGACTCCCTTCCGGATTGCGTGGAGGCCCTCGAAGGTAGTCCACCGTGTAGACGTAGTTCTCACCGATGGGCCCGTCGGGGTAGGCAAGCTTGACCACCTCCATGTAGGCCAGACGCCGCTTGGCCACCGTCCGCGGCCGCGTGTTGATGAAGATCGTGAACTCGACTGCCTTGGTCACGAATCGTTCGACGTCCGCCCCTGCCAGGCTGACCTGCTCATCGAGATCGATTATTCGGTCGCGCCCGCCCGGTCGGTCCAGCCACACGTCGAAGGCACCCGGGTCCTTGCGTGCCAATGTCAGCAGCGCAGTGCCGGAGATGCGACTTGCACCCCAGTCCAGCGCGCGTCCATCAAGCGTGAACCTATACAGGCGGTCGGTTCGAAAGACGACGAAGCTCTCAACTCCGGCCGTACGCAGGTCGGTTGTCTCGGTCGGGCGCAGGCTCTCGGTTTCGCCAGTGGCGAGGAGCTGGAGCACTTGGTAGCCCGACCGGTCCAACACGCCCGCGGCGTCGAGGATCTGGTCACCCGTGGGTGTCGGGTCAGCAATGCGTCGCTTGTTGAACTCCAGGCGCTCGTCGCCGATCCGCACAAGGTAGGGGCCGTGATCGCGGACAGGGCGGCCTTCGCGCAGGGCCACAGCGAGATCTTCTGTGCTGGTTGCGGTGTTTTCGGTCACGTCGCGCTCCCTTCAAAAAGTGGCGACAGTTTCCGATTCGCACTCATGGAATGTCAACTGGAAAGCTACACTCACACGTTATCATAGCAAACCTGCTTTCTATGCAAACACGCTTGCGGCTGAAACCTGTTTGCTTGGAAAACGCACCCGTGTATCCTCTGTACCGCGTATGGGTCCTTCAGACGAAGATGCGCTCTACAAGGCGATTGGCGAGCGCATCCGTCGTGAGCGGGAGCGTCAAACGGAGCCGCTCAGCCAATCGGCGCTAGCCAGGCACCTTGGGGTCAGTCGGGCTTCCGTGGTCAACATCGAAGCCGGTCGTCAACGAGCTCCGCTTGGCTTGCTGTGGAAGATCGCGTGTCAGATGGATGTAGAACTTGCCGCTCTCATCCCTTCTAGGGCAGACATGAACAGCTCCTCGAACGTCCCTCAACTGACCGAAGAGATGCGGGACCAGCTGCGGAAGGTCACCAAGGGCGATCAACAGCTCGAGAGCGAAGTTTCAGGGTTCATTGCACAAGCAGTCGCACAGCTTGCCGGCATGTCCGGGCAACCGGTGCGGCAGAAGAGAAAGAGGTCTACATGAGCAACTCGTTGACCGAGAGGAGGGCCGAGCGGCTTCTCGCGGAAAGCGACAGTCTCAAGGTTCCGGTCGCTGTGGAGAAGGTTGCAAGACATCTCGGCCTAATCGTCCAAGCGCGACCTCTGGGCGATGCGTCTGGCGTGCTGGTTGTCGAGAGCGGACGCGGCATGATCGGCTACAACGCAAATCACTCGCAAGTCCGCCAGCGCTTCACCATTGCGCACGAGGTAGGTCACTTCGTTCTTCATGCCGCCGGCCAACAGCAGCGTCTCTTTGTCGACAAGTCGGTCTTCCGGCGCGACCAAGCTTCATCTAAGGGCGACGATCGCGAGGAGATTGAGGCCAACCAGTTCGCCGCGGCGCTGCTGATGCCAGAGATGCTGCTCCGGGCCGAGATTGAGAGACTGGGCTTGGACCTCGACGACGAAGTTGACGTTGGCGAGCTTGCGAGACGATTTGCGGTGAGCACCGCCGCCATGTCCTTCCGACTGGAAAACCTCAGGCTCATCCGGGGTTCGATGTAGCTCGACCGCAGGCGGTGAGTTGCCTTGCGCGCACCGAGTTCCGTCCTTCGATGTACGCCGCTCAACACGGCGGGACTGGCAACGCAGCACGAGGCGTGTGCCGCGCGCGCTTCTAGTCGGGGCGTCGACTCGCAACCTTTGGCAGATGCCAATGCGAGCGTCGGTTGCGTCCGGGCCCTTTCTGTCGGTTGGCGTGAGTTCGGTATCCGCTCGCGAATGGCCGCAACCGCTGCTGAACAGCAGTTCCCCAAGCGCTTGCCCAGCATCGAAACCCCGCCCTCGCGCACCCCGTTTCCCCGAGACACCGCCCGGACTGCCCCTGACCATGGGGCGTGCTTCTCCCCACCCCGCCCGGCCACGATAGCCACCACCCTGCCCCGCCACGGTTGACGGCGAGCCGCGCCTCGCCGTGGCGCCGCCTCGTCGCCTGCATCACCGCCGCCTGCTTCCTGACGACGCAGATCGCGGCCACTGCCGGCCCGCACGAGGAGGGGGTCGCCGCCGGCCAGGCCGCGAACCCGGTGGCCCGCGGCAACGTCACCACCCCGGGCGCCACCGCCGTGGTCCCGGGCTACACGACCACGCCACCGGAGCGCAGCTACTACCGCCAGCCCAACCTATCGTCGCAGGGCAGCGCGAGGCTGTCTGCCTGTGCACTGACCCCCACCGACCCGCTCTGCCAGGCGCAGCGTGGCGCTTTCTCCTCGGCCAACACACCGCGCCCGACGGTCGGTGTCGATGACCCTGCCGTGGCTGCGGCGCGCGCAATCGGCCGCACGCCATCGGCCGAGCTGGGCAGCCTGGCCGCCTACTACAGCGGGTGCACCACCACGGTCACCCCGGTGCCCGCCGGCATGCAGCCACGCAGCTGCCTGCGCTACGTCGGCGTCGGCAACTACAGCTGCAGCCGAAGCCTGACCGTCAGCACGACGCGGACCACCAGTTGCACCCCGGGCGACTGGTTTGCCCACGCATCCTCTGGCCGCACCGGTCTGGATGTGCAATGCCTGCCTGACCGCGCCGTCACCGCGCAGCACTTCCGTGTCACCCAGGACGGCAATCCGCTCAGCTTCTTCGACGTGGACATGACGACGCCGGTCGTCTTCCCGCAGATCGTGTCGGTTCTCGACACCACCTACTCGATGATCGACGGCCAGCCCATCCGCACGGCCGTCTGGGTGGCCGACAAGAGCTGCAGCGGATCGACCTGCAGCCTGACGGCGATGGTGGCCCCGGAGCGCGCCGAGGTCTGCACCGGTGGCGGCGACTCCGGCTACAGCTGCACCAGCGTCGAGCCCTTCCTCAAGGTCTACGCCGCCTGCCGCGCCGGCACGCAGAGCGGCGACAACATCCAGGACACCGTCTGCCAGGGCGACAGCGGCTGCACCACCACCGCCCTGGACGGCACGAAGTGCTACGCACCCGCTCCCGGATGGACGCCCTACGCCGGCATCGACATCACGGGCACCGTGGCCGGCACCTACTGGAACATCGACACCGACCGAGCGGTGATCGGCTGGGCGCCCAATCCCGCCTTCGGCGCGATCCCGACGATGCGGCTGTCCTACACACGGCCAGCCACCACCGTCACCGAGACCGACCGCTGGGACGACCAGTGCCCGACCCTGGACGCCGGTGGCCGCTGCACCACGACCACGCCGGCCATCTGCACCGATGGCCCGGCGACCAAGGTCGTAGACGGCGTGGCCGTCACCCGCGACTGCTGGGAGTACCGGAGCACCATGTCGTGCAGCGGCGGCGCGTCGGCCGACCAGTGCGCACCGCTGGTGGCAGCAGGCTGCACGCCGCAGTCGTCGACCTGTCGGCAGACCAACGCCGTCACCGGCGTGTGCGAGGTGTTCGAGGACGGCTACAGCTGCCCCGTGCCGGCCGAGACCGTCACCACCACCAGCAACTGCCCGACCAACGTCTTCTGCCTGAGCGGCAACTGCTTCGACATCGGCGCGCCGAACGACCCCGACTTTGCGCGCAGCATGTCGATGCTCGAGGCCGGGCGCGAGGCGGGCATCTACCTGGACGCCGACCGCATGCAGGTCTTCAAGGGCGAGGAGAACCGCTGCCGCGACCGCCTGCTGAAGAACTGCTGCTACGCCGACGGCGCCGGCGCCGGCATGACGAACCAGAGCATCTTCGGTGGTGGCTCGCGTCTGGTCTTCGACGTGCTGATGAACTCGCAGAACCAGCAGTTCATCTACCAGGGCATCTCGGCGCTACTGATGGGCGGCGGCTTCAGCGGCACGTTCACGACCTATGGCGTGACGGTGGCGGTCAACGGCGCCGCCCTGCCCGCCGGATCGGTGGCCGTGTATGCCGGCGAAAGCCTGGTCGTGGCCTTCGACCCGTGGACGCTGGCCATCGCAGTGATCATCTACATCGTCCTCTCGATGATGTCCTGCAACGAGGACGAGGGGAAGCTGGCGATGAAGGAAGGCGCCAGGCTGTGCCACACGATCGGCACCTGGTGCTCATCGTGCTTCCGGGTCCTGGGTGTGTGCGTGTCATGCGTCGAGCACACCACCTCGAAGTGCTGCTTCAACTCGATGCTGGCGCGCATCGTCAATGAACAGGGCCGCGCGCAGATCGGCAAGGGCTGGGGCGGCGCGCAGAACGCCGACTGCTCCGGCTTCACCGTCGCGCAGCTGCAGACGCTCAACTTCGCGGCGATGGACCTGTCGGAGTTCTACGCGTCGCTGGTGCCGACCCTGCCGAATGTCAACGCGCTGCAGGCCGGCAGCGCCAGCCGCGTGCCCACGTGCTACTACGGCCAGGGGAAGTGCCAATGAGGGCCATCACCGTTCTGGTCGGCGCCGCTTGCTCCTTGTTCTTCAGCGCTGCCATGGCTCAGGGACGACTGCCGGTCCGCGATGCCAAGCAGCTGATGCTGTCGGCCCTGGACGCACCCGACGGCAAGGCCCACGGGGTCCTGGTCGGTGAGGTCGCCGACGCGATCTCGAAGCGCTTCAACGCCACGACGCCGATCTACATCGACGTGAGCACCGAGAAGCGCTACGCCCAGCCCGGCTGCAGTCGCCTGAACGTGCGCTTCTGGCAAGACGGCGTGCAGCTGCCGAACAACGGCGCCGGCGGCGTGCAGGCAGCCCGGCGGCAGACCATCGACTTCGGCATCAACTACTGCCGCGACGGCCAGCCGCCGCGGTCGCTGTCGTGAGGCGGCGCCCATGACGCTGCGCCGCCCTGCCTCGCGCCAAGCTCGGCTCGCAATCTGCTTCGTTGCCATGCTCGGCAGCGGGACGGTCGCCCTTGCGCAGCCGCAGGACCCCGGACGGCCCTACTGGTCCGACAACTGGCGCGGCTGGCACTTCTACGAGGAGCCGGAGGTCCCGCCGCCCGAACCACCGGCTTCCGCACCGCGGCAGGCCGCACCGTCATCGAGCGCCGCCACTGCACCCAGGCGGTCGCCCGCAAAGCCCCCCGAGATCGTCGAGTTCGAGCGCCTGCAGAAGGCCCTCGAGGAGCGCCGGCACATCGCCATCATGCGGCCGACCGAAGCCAACGTACGCCGCTACATGGAGCTGGAGGCCCAGGTGGTGTCGCGCGCATCCACCTTCGCCGACGTGGCACAGCGCATCGCATGGGCCAGCCCGGAGCTCGACCCCACGCTCCAGGGACGCCCGGTGAACGCGAAGGCGCTGGAGGTGTTCGACCAGCTTCAGACGGCCCAGCGCAGCCAGTCCATCAGCGCCCTGGGCCGCGACCACGTCCTGTTCTTCTTCTTCCGCAGCGACTGCCCCTACTGCCATGCCTTCGCGCCGACGCTCGAGGCCTTCCAGGCCCGGCACGGCATCAAGGTGGTCGCGATCAGCGTCGACGGTGGCCCGATTCCCGGCTTCGCGGATGCCCGGCGGGACAACGGGATCGCCACCACGCTGCGGGTGAGCCAGGTTCCCGCCGTCTACCTCGCCCAGCCCTTCACCGGAAAGATCACACCGATCGGCTTCGGCGTGCTGTCCGAGGCGCAACTGGTCGAACGCATCTCGATGGTCACAGCCTCACTCGACAGCGCCGCCACACCGATCCTGGGCGGGACTGGCGGCCTGCAGGCCCAGGCCCGCTTGACCCATCAGCGCTGAGGCGGTGAGCCCGCACCGGCGCGGACCGAAATCCAAAGGAGCCCCCGATGAAGCGTACCGACGCCGACCAGTCCCTGCACCGCGCTGTGGTGGTCGCCCTGTGTTGCGCGGCGCTCGCCGTGGGCCCCGCACCGCTGCGGGCCGGTGACCTGAACGCCGAGGTGAACAACATGTTCAACAGCCTGGGCGCCATCGGCAACTACACCGCACCCGGCGCGTTCCGCGGGCAGACCTTCAACACCTACACCGGGGGCAGCCTGTTCATGCGGGCACCGAACAAGGTCTACCAGCTCGCGGCGATCCAGTTTCCGAGCGCCCGCGCCGGCTGCGGCGGCATCGACGTGTTCGGCGGCTCCTTCTCGCACATCTCGGCGGCCGAGTTCAAGAACATGCTGCGCAACATCACGGCCGCGCTGCCGGGCATCGCCTTCCAGCTGGCGCTGGAGTCGGTCTCGCCGCTGCTGGGCGGGCTGACCAAGTGGGCCAAGGGCCTGGAGACCTGGATCAACAACGCGCGCATCAACTCCTGCGAGACCGCAAAGGCCATCGTCAGCACGGCCGCCGAGGCGGCGGGCTTCAGCTCGCAGGAGGCCTGCTCCGACCTGGCCATCGAGATGGGCCTGGAGACCGATCGGGATGCCGCGCGCCGCCGCTGCGCGACCGACCGCCCCGGCATCCTGGCCTCGGCCCGATCCTCGGGCGACGCCAACATCCGCAACAAGGCGCCCTTCGTCGGCAACCTGACCTGGAAGGCGCTGCAGCGCACCGGCACCTACCTCGACGACCAGGAGCGCGAGCTCATCATGAGCATCGTCGGCACGGTGATCTTCTACCCAGAGGATGCGGCGCGGGACCCCGAGCCCGTGGCGCCGACGATCACCTCGATCAGCCAGCTGCTGTACGGCCAGGCGGCTGGCGCCGGCACCAACGTCACGCAGCACCTGCTCCGGTGCAACAACTACACCGACTGCGACGTGGTGACGCTGAACACCAGCTACACCCACACGCCCTTCACCGCCCGTGTCGAGACCATGATGCGCTCGATCGCCGACAAGATCGCCACGCGCACGGCGATCCCGAACAACTCGGCCGAGGTCGGCTTCGTCAACCAGACCACCGAGCCGGTCTACAAGATGCTCTCGATCGGCGCGACGATCCCCGGCTCGGGGCTGTCCGACAGCCTGATCGCGCAGTACCGCGACGTGATCGCGGCCGACTACGCCTACGTCTTCCTGGAGCGGAACCTGCGCGTGGGCATGGCGGCACTGGACAAGGACTACACCCTGCAGCAGACCCAGCGGGATCGCGCCAACCTGGTGAGGCAGCGGGCCCAGGCCATGCTGCTGCAGTTGTCGCAGGAGAAGAACCTGCTGTACCAGAAGGTCGGCTCGTTCCGGGCGGTGTCCAGCCACCTGGAGCAGCTCGAGCGGCAGCTGCGGTCGAGCATGCCCCAGCACGTGATGGACATGCTGGGGCAGCAGGCGGCCTTCCAGGCCCGCTGACACATCGGTCGGCAGGA
The DNA here is from genome assembly GCA_024235915.1 of Burkholderiaceae bacterium. Classification (GTDB taxonomy): domain Bacteria; phylum Pseudomonadota; class Gammaproteobacteria; order Burkholderiales; family Burkholderiaceae_C; genus Rubrivivax. The sequence goes on from JACKLO010000015.1 coordinate 9,782, forward strand.
CCGATTCCGCGGGCACCACGCCATCAACCCGGAGGCGGGCCAATCCCCTGGAGCGACGCATGTGGGAGATCTACGCCTACCAGAACGCCGACAGCCTGTTCGGCATCTTCAACGCTGCGGCAGCCATCCACGGCTCTGGCGACTACATGGCGGCGGTCGCCGCCGTGGCCTTCTGCGGGTTCATCGCGGCGCTGGTGGCCTACGCCTTCGCGCCCGAGAAGCTGCAGGGCTGGAAGTGGCTGGCCACCGTGCTGCTGGTGTTCTCCGTCCTCATCGTGCCGCGGGTGACCGTGGGCGTCGTCGACAAGACCGGCGGATCCGCCGTGAAGGTGGTGGCCAACGTCCCGTTCGGCGTGGCCTTTCTCGGCAGCGTCACCAGCACGGTCGGGCACACGCTCACGGGCCTGTTCGAGACGGCCTTCCAGGTCATCCCGGGTGTCGGCGCCCTGCCGAGCGAACTGAGCTACGAGAAGAACGGCCTGATGTTCGGCAACCGCCTCATCCGGGAGACAGGCGGCGTCGCCTTCCAGGATCCGAACTTCCGCACGGACCTGGTCAACTTCATCCACAACTGCACGATGTACGACCTGATCGACGGCACGGTCGATCCGGGCACGTTCTCGAGTTCGGACGACGTGTGGGCGCTGATGGCATCTCCCAACCCGGCCCGCTTCACGACCCTGACAAGCGCTGGCGGCTCGATCACCGTCGACACCTGCCCGAACGCCTACACGAACCTCAACGGCCGGCTCCCGGCGCAGCTGACCCGCATCCAGGGCAAGCTCGCCTTCCAGCTGAATCCGACGCTGCCGGCTGCGGCCGCCAACGCCGCCATCGCCGGGCAGATCCAGCAGGCCTACCTGAAGAACAGCATTGCGACCGCGGCCGCGACGGCGGCCGACCTGATCCGCCAGAACGCGGTGCTGAATGCGATCAACGACACCAGCAACATCATCGGTCAGAAGGTGAACGACCCGGCGGCCATGGTGCTGGCCGTCGGACGGGCGCAGTCCGTGGCGCAGCAGAACGCGGCCTGGCTGAACGCCGGCAAGGTCGCCGAGCAGGCGCTGCCGGTGTTCCGCAACGTGATCGAGGCCATCACCTACGCGCTGTTCCCCCTTCTCGTCCTGCTGATGCTGCTGACCAGCGGGCGCGAGACCATGCTGGCCTTCAAGGGCTATGCCGCGGTGCTGATCTGGATCCAGCTCTGGCCGCCGCTGTATGCCGTGCTCAACTACATGGCATCGATCTACGCCGCCTACGACCTCGCGGCGGCGGCTGACCTTGGCAGCGGCGCCAAGGCTCTGTCGCTGCAGACGGCATCGACGATCTACTCCCGGGCGATCTCCGGCGAGGCCGTGGTCGGCTACCTGGCGATCAGCATCCCGTTCATCGCCTGGGCCGCGCTCAAGCGGATGGAGACCTTTGGCACCGCGCTGGTGGGCGGTCTCTCGGGCCTGCAGTCGATGGTGGCCGGCGCCACGGCAGGTGCCGCCGCGGGCAATCTGAGCATGGGCAATGTCTCGATGGACCAGATCCGGCTCGCGCCGAACCGGACGTCCGCGTTCATGAGCAACTGGCAGAACGACATCAGCGGCAACACCTTCTCGTCAAACATGCTGACCGGCCGGACCGCCGTCAGCCTGCTGCGCAACCAGGGCTACGCGTCCCGGGTCGTATCGATGCGCGTGAGCGAGCAGGACGTGCAGGACGCCAGCCGCCAGGTCGACGCAGCCCGAAGCGAAGCGGTCGCCGCCAGCACCGAACGTTCGGCGGTGCTGTCCGAGGCATTCACCAAGGGCTTGGCAAAGCTGAAGTCATCGCGAAGCAGCACGGGGTCGACATCCAGCAGCTTCGAGCAGTTGGGGCAAACCATTGATCGGCTGGATCAGATCTCCCGAAGCGTTTCCGAGTCCACTGGGCTGACACAGTCTCAGGTTGCTCGCATTGCGCTTGGCGTTACAGCTCATGCTGGATTCAATGCGCGGTTCGTTGGCGCCCAACTGAACGCGAGTGCAGACAAGACCTACCTGTCCGGACTGAGTGCAGACGAGCGGAAGGTGCTTGGTGCGCTCACGTCCGAGCAGGCCTCGGAGTTCAAGCAGTTCGGCGATCGTGTGTCGCGCGACAGTTCCGTCGCGAGCCTTGTCGCCACCGATGCTCGCGAAGCACGCGAACTGTCGTCCAGGATCGCCACCACAACCGCGCGCTCCGCCCGCGCAGATGCTTCCCTTGCTGACCGCACCGCATTCTCTGAGCGGCTTGCCGTGGCCCGTGAGCGGGGCGATTCGATTTCGATCGACATTGCGCAGGATCCCTACAACCTGGCGATGTTCACTCGGTATGCTGAACAGTACGGTGGTACGAGCGCGTCCGCTCAACAACTGCTGAGCGCTGAACTTGCCCGACAGGCGCTAGCTCCAACCCGGACCTTCAGCGACGGCACTGGCATGCCGTCATCCTTCGACGACGTCCGACATCTGTACACGACCAACAGTGGTGACCCGCGCCTCACGCCGGACATTGACGCTACCTATCGCAGAGCGACGGGCGCGGTTCGCCAGGCTCCTGTTCCAGTCGCTCCACCGGCACAACCTGCGTCCGAACCAAGCGACGCTCGCCAGCAGATTCAGACGTCGTCGGACGACCTCCGTGGCCGGACTGCTGCGCGACGGCAAGAGTTCGATGACGAGCGGAGCCCTGGGCGCGCCGACGACGGGACGATCTCCCCACGCCAGTCGCTGTTCAAAGGCACCGCAAGGCAAGTGGCCCGGGACGCGGCCGAGACCTTCCAAGATGCCAAAGACGCGGTGAAGGGGATCATCAAGCGGTAGTCAATCGGGCCCGCGAGATGGCTGGTCCCCCTCAGGCGGCTTCATGAAGGGTGGGTGTCCCTTGTCGCGCCAATAGTTGGCCGCGAGGTCCTCGGAAGTCACGCCGGAACCTGGAATCGCGCCTCCTGTAGACGTGTTTGACCCCTTGATGCCTCCGAGCTTGAGGACCGCCCCGCCGATCGCAGCGCCGATCAACGCGCCAACACCGGCGAGAACAAGCCTTGTCGCACTGTCCTCACCGCTGCCGGTTGCGAAGCCTGCGATTGCACCCGCTGCGACGATCGCAAGGAAGAGAGCCAGTCGCAAGTCGAGCCTCCTGCGGTTCAGTGGAAGAAACTGCAGCATCAGGGTACTGCGAACGCCGGCGTTGTAGACGATGCTTGACTGCAACATCCGCATCCCCAAGTCGCTTCATGCGGTCACGCGGTGCTCACGACCGTCAGACGATACCGTTGAGCCAGCGACGGATGCGCTGGCCAATCGATCGATCTGATCCGCCAGGTATTGGAGCGCGCGCCGCCTCTCGTCAGCCATTTCGTGATGGTGGTATGCGGCCGTCACCTTGTTTCGCTCGGCATGCGCCAGTAGCAGCTCGACCACCTCGCGGCTGAATCCATGCTCACGAAGCAAGGTCGCTGCCGTGCCTCGGGTCCCATGGGGCGAGAAGTCCGGAACGCCGAAGTCGAGTCGCTTGAAGAAGTGGTTCAGCGTCGCGTCGCCGAGAGGCACTGCGGCACGAAGCACCGACGGGAAGACATAGGCCTGCGGTTCGGACCCGAACGCCTTCAGCAGCCCGAGGAGTTCGAGTGCCTGTCGGGACAGGTAGACACGGTGCGGCGCCTTCATTTTCATGCGCTCGGCCGGGATGTCCCACTGGGCCCGATCGAGGTCGAACTCGCGCCAACGGGCGCGCAGCACCTCGGACTTGCGGCACATTGTGTACATCAGCATCCGGGTGGCAGCGATGGTCACGAAGTGCGCGCCTTGTTTCGCCACCGACCGCCAGAAGGCTCCTAGTTCTGGCTCGGTCAGATGCCGGTGGTGCTCGGCAGCAGGCACCTCGATGACGCCTCGCAGTGGCAAGGCCGGGTTGACCTCGACGAGCAGCTTCTGGATCGCGTAGTTGTAGATCTGCTGGATGTGTTGCCTGACGCCTTCCGCTGTCTTCGGCGTGGCTCTCCGAGCCTCGATGATCTCCAGGACGTCCGCCGGGCGAACGGCGCTGAGTGGCTTGCTGCCGATCTCAGGCCACACGAACCTCTCCAGTCTTGACTCGACCTGGCGTCGGTAGGTCTCCGATTTGGTCGCCAAGCGCTCCCGGATCCAGCGGCGCGAGAACGACTCGAAATCGTCGCCAGCCGCTCGGGCTTCTGCAGATCGCTCGCGCCGTGCACTCTCTTGCTGCCGACGGGCATCGAGCGGGTCGATGCCACGCTCAAGCATCGCCCGCATCTCAAAGTGCCTCTCTCGAGCATCGGCGACGCCGACCTCCGGGAACTTGCCGATCGTGATCTCTCGGCGGCTTCCGCCAAAGCGGTACTGGTAGCGCCAAGTCTTCAGCCCTGCGGCGCTGACCTCGACGAACAAGCCCCCACCGTCAGTGAGCTTATACAGTCGAGAGCGCGGCTTCGCGCTGCCGATCCGGGTTGGGGTCAGGGAGTAGTTGCAGAGTCTCATGCAGGGTCTCACAAGGGCAGTTGGCGGCCCCTCCAAATGGAGGAATTTGGAGGGTTTTTCTCCTCTCCACCCGCCTTTAGGTACGCCAAAAGGGCGGGATTTCGTGGTCTGCCGTGAGACGTGCTGAAAAGACGAAGCCCCTGATTTCTTCAACAAAATCAGGGGCTTACGGGGCGTCATGAGACGCCGTGGAGCGGCTTCACATGTGGTCGATCATGACCTGGCCGAAGCCCGAGCAGCTGACCTGCGTGGCGCCGTCCATCAGGCGTGCGAAGTCGTAGGTGACCTTCTTGCTGGCGATGGAACGCTCCATGCTGGCGATGATGAGGTCGGCCGCTTCGGTCCAGCCCATGTGGCGCAGCATCATCTCGGCGCTCAGGATCTCGGAACCCGGGTTCACGTAGTCCTTGCCGGCGTACTTGGGCGCGGTGCCGTGCGTGGCCTCGAACATGGCGACGCTGTCGCTCAGGTTCGCACCCGGGGCGATGCCGATGCCACCGACCTGTGCGGCCAACGCGTCGGAGACGTAGTCGCCGTTGAGGTTCAGCGTGGCGATCACCGAGTACTCCGCCGGGCGCAGCAGGATCTGCTGCAGGAAGGCATCGGCGATGCTGTCCTTGATGACGATGTCCTTGCCCGTCTTCGGGTTCTTGAAGCTGCACCACGGGCCGCCGTCGATCTCGACCGCGCCGAATTCCTTCTTCGCCAGCGCGTAGCCCCAGTCACGGAAGCCACCTTCGGTGAACTTCATGATGTTGCCCTTGTGCACCAGGGTGACGCTGGGCTTGTCGTTGTCGATGGCGTACTGGATGGCCTTGCGCACCAGGCGCTCGGTGCCTTCGATGGACACGGGCTTGATGCCGATGCCGCTGGTCTCCGGGAAGCGGATCTTCTTGACCCCCATCTCGTCGATCAGGAACTTGATCAGCTTCTTGGCCTTGTCGGTCTGCGCCTCGTACTCGATGCCGGCGTAGATGTCTTCGCTGTTCTCGCGGAAGATGACCATGTTGGTCTTCTCCGGTTGCTTCAGCGGGCTGGGCACGCCCTTGAAATACTGGATCGGGCGCAGGCAGACGTAGAGGTCGAGCTCCTGGCGCAGCGCCACGTTCAGGCTGCGGATGCCACCGCCCACCGGCGTGGTCAGCGGGCCCTTGATGCTGACGACGTAGTCGCGCACGGCGTGCAGCGTCTCTTCCGGCAGCCAGACGTCGGGGCCGTACACGCGCGTGCTCTTTTCGCCGGCGTAGACCTCCATCCAGTGGATCTTGCGCTTGCCGCCATAGCTCTTGGCCACCGCCGCGTCCACCACCTTCAGCATCACCGGCGTGATGTCCAGGCCGGTGCCGTCACCCTCGATGTAGGGAATGATCGGCTCGTCGGGCACGTTGAGCGAGTAGTCGGCGTTGACGGTGATCTTCTGCCCGGCCTCGGGCACCTTGATGTGCTGGTACATGGACACTTGTCTCCACAGGGCGAGGGGGTCTCGCCGGACGCCGAAGATTCTACGGCGGTCGCTGTCGGTCGCCTGACAGATTGCGTCTTTCGGACGGACTTTTCACATCATGAACTGCGCGCCTTGTCGGCGCGCGGCGACCTTCAGGTGGTGCACCAGGCCACGAAGTCGGCCCAGACACCGTGCGTCAGCGCAAAACCCGCCGCAGCCACGATCATCGCGCCCGAGGCGCGCACGGCCCAGGTCGAGACACGCGCCGCCATCGCGCCGCCGCCGACCCAGGACCAGAGCGCCGGCCCCACCATCAGGCCCGCCGCGGTGACGACGGCAAAACCCGTCATCACCATCGCACCGCCGGCCGGCCCGTTGGCCAGCGCCGCCAGCACCAGGGCCGACTGCAGCAGCCCGCAAGGCCAGGCCACCCAGGCCAGGCCGGCAGCGCCGGCGCGCACCGGCCCGTGCAGGCGCTGCCAGCCCGACGCTGGCCCGGCCGCGCGTGCGCTGCCGCGGCCCAGCGATTCCAGCCACACCGGCTGCTTCCCCTGCCACAGCATCCACAGGCCCAGCACCAGGGCCGCGGCATGCAGCAGCGTCCACACCGGGCGCAGTAGCGGGCTCCAGGCGGCCAGGGCCGCCAGCGCCCCGACACTGCCCGCGGCCACGGCCCCGGCCACGGCGTAGGACAACGTGCGGGCGGCATGAAAGGTCCAGGCCGTGGGCCCGGTGGCACCGCGGCCCGTGACGGCGGCACAGGGCGCGGCGCACATGGCCGCGCAATGCGGCACGCCGGCCAGGCCCAGGGCCAGCGCACTGAGCAGCAGCGCGAACTCCATGCCGCGAGTCTGTCAGACGATGCGGGAGAAGCGTTCGCGGTTCTGGTCGGCGCGCAGGTAGCGGTCGAAGGTCAGCGCCACGGCGCGCACGAAGAACCAGCCGTTGGCCGTCACGCTGATGCCGTCGGCGTCGATCTCGACCAGGCCTTCAGCGACCATGGGCTGCAACGCGGCGATCTCAGCGGCAAAGTAGTCCTCGAAGCGGATCAGGTGGGCCAGCGAGATCGACTCGAAGTCCACCCGGCCCTGGCACATCAGCGCCATGATGACGGCGCGGCGCACCAGATCGTCACGGGACAGCGCCAGGCCGCGCACCGTGGGCAGCTGGCCCTGGCGCAGCGCGTCGTAGTACTCCGGCAGGGTCTTGGCGTTCTGGCTGTAGGTGGCGCCCATGCGGCCGATGGACGACACGCCCAGGCCGATGAGGTCGCAATCCGGCTGCGTGCTGTAGCCCTGGAAGTTGCGGTGCAGGCGGCCCTGGCGCTTGGCGGCGGCCAACGCGTCGCCATGCAGCGCGAAGTGGTCCATGCCGATGTAGGCGTAACCGTGGCCGGTGAAGCCGGAGATGGCCGCGCCCAGCATGCCGATGCGGGCATCAGCAGGTGGCAGGTCTTCCGCATGGATGCGGCGCTGCGGCTTGAAGCGTGCCGGCAGGTGGGCATAGGCGTACAGCGCGATGCGGTCGGGCCGCAGTTCGCAGACCTGCGCGATGGTGCGCTGGAACGAGGCCGGCGTCTGCTTGGGCAGGCCGTAGATGAGGTCGGCGTTGATCGACTCGAAACCCTGCTCGCGCGCCGCCAGCACCAGGTCGCGCACGCTCTCGAAGCTCTGCACGCGGTGCACGGCCTGCTGCACGTCAGGGTCGAAATCCTGGATGCCGAAGCTGATGCGGTTGAAGCCCATGGCGGCCAGCTCGCGCAGGCGTGCCGGGCTGGCGGTGCGCGGGTCGACTTCGATGGAGATCTCGGCACCGGCCACGACGCGGAAGGCCGCCCGCAGGCTGGTCATGAGCCGGCGCAGTTCGTCGTCGCTCAGGAAGGTGGGCGACCCCCCGCCCAGGTGCAGCTGCGACACCGGCTGCCCCGTGCCCAGCACCGCGGTGTGCAGGGCGATCTCCTGCTCCAGCGCGTCCAGATATTCCGCCGCGCGGTCATGGTGCTTGGTGATGACCTTGTTGCAGGCGCAGTAGTAGCAGACCGATTCACAGAACGGCACGTGCACGTAGAGCGACAGCGGCGCCGCACCACCCACGCGTGCACCCTGTGCCCTTTCTTCCAGCGCCTGGCGGTAGGCATCGGCGCCGAAGGCTTCGATGAAACGGTCGGCCGTGGGGTACGAGGTGTAGCGCGGGCCGGGCACATCCAGGCGGCGCAGGGTGTCTTCGGGAATGACCAGCGGCTGATCCGTGGCGGCAGCAGTGGCGTTGGCGGCAGTGTCCATGCCGGGACTGTGCCAAAGGCTGCGCGCTCGGCCTTGACTTGGCTCAAGTGCGCGAATGCTCTAAGGTGCGGGATCGGTGCACTTGACGCGCCACAATGTGGGCAACCCCTGACCGATCATCATCCGATGTCCACCGCCACCCCGCCGCTCCGCCTCGAACCCTTCAAGGTCGCCTGCTCGAACTGCAACCTGCGCGAGTTGTGCCTGCCGGTGGGCATGTCCAACGACCAGTTGCTGAAGCTGGATACCTTGGTGTCCACGCGGCGGACCGTGCAGCGGGGCGACACGCTGTTCCGCAGCGGTGAGTCGTTCCAGTCGCTCTACGCGGTGCGCACCGGCTTCTTCAAGACTTGCGTGGCCAGCGAGGACGGGCGCGACCAGGTCACCGGCTTCCAGATGGCCGGCGAACTGCTGGGGCTGGACGGCATCGGCACAGAGCGCCACACCTGTGATGCCGTGGCGCTGGAGGATTCCCAGGTCTGCATCATCCCCTTCCACCAGCTGGAGGACCTGTCGCGCGAGGTGTCGGACCTGCAGCGCCAGTTCCACCGCATCATGAGCCGCGAGATCGTGCGCGACCATGGCGTGATGCTGCTGCTGGGCAGCATGCGCGCGGAAGAGCGCCTGGCCGCGTTCCTGCTGAACCTGACGCAGCGGCTGCAGAGCCGGGGCTTCTCCGCCAGCGAGCTGATCCTGCGCATGACGCGGGAGGAGATCGGCAGCTACCTGGGCCTGAAGCTGGAAACGGTGAGCCGCACGTTCTCGAAGTTCCAGGACGAAGGGTTCCTGGAGGGCAAGCAGCGGCAGATCCGCATCCTCGACCAGGACGGCCTGCAGCGGCTGGTCAACGGCGCCAACTGCTGACGGCGCCCTCGCCCCGCGGCGATACCGCGAGCCTGGGGGTCGTCAGGCTTGGCGACTCAGCGCAATTCGCCGCTGTTGAGGTCCTCGGCGCCGAGTTCCAGCAGTTCAGTCAGCGACGCCGCCGCGGCGATCACGCCCCAGAACAGGAAGAAAGCGACGGTGTAGACCGAGGTGGGCGACCAGTCCAGCGGCGCGCCGCCGAACAGGTGCAGCTGCGTGGGGTCGACGAAGGCGAAGACCAGCATCTCCATCACACCGGCCATCAGGAAGGCCGGCCAGAGCACGGCCATCACGCGCTCGCGCCGGCGGATCATGGCTTGGTGGGCGCCACCGGCGCGCCACCGGGCGTGGCGGCATGGTTGCGCGACTGCATCGCGGTGGGCTGGCGGGTGTCGAGCACCGGGTCGGCACCGCGGATGGCGATCACCGCCGTGGTGATGCCGGCCACGACCACGACGGCCGGGCCGCCGATCACCAGCCACACCATGGGCTCGCGCCACCAGGGGCGGCTCTCGCTCTGGGCCTGGGCCTTCATCTGATTCTCCTTGGACACGGGCGCGCTCATCGCGGCACCATGAACGTCGTCTTCTCGTCCAGGGTGGTGTCGCCGTCCAGCAACTTCACCTGGATCAGGATCTTGTGGGCACCCGGGCCGGCCTGGGCGGCGATCTCCGGCGGCACGCGCACGGCCACCGGCACCCACTTGTTCTCTGCCGGCGCCAGCATGATCTCGCGGCCACCGTCAAGGACAATGCCGTCCAGACCCGAGGCCACGGCGCTGTAGCGCTGCGGCTGCTCGGTGGTGTTCATCATCTGCAGCGTGTAGACGTTCTCGATCCAGCCGTCGTCGACGATGCGTGCCAGCGAGGCGCGGTCACGCACCACGTCCACCTTGAACGGCGCGCGCAGCCACAGGCTCACGCCCAGCGCCGCGACGATCAGCGCCAGGATGGCGGTGTAGACCAGCACCCGCGGCCGCAGCACGTGGCGGAACATCTCCGACCGTGTCCAGTGACCCGCCATGCCATTGAGCGTGGCGTACCGCACCAGGCCGCGCGGGTAGTTCATCTTGTCCATCACGCCGTTGCAGACGTCGATGCAGGCGGCGCAGCCGATGCACTCGTACTGCAGGCCCTTGCGGATGTCGATGCCCGTGGGGCAGACCTGCACGCACAGGCCGCAGTCGATGCAGTGGCCGAGGTTGGCCGCCTTCAGGTCGGTCTTGCGGCCCCGCGTGCCGCGCGGCTCGCCGCGTTCGGCGTCGTAGCTGATGATCATCGTGTCCCGGTCGAACATCGCGCTCTGGAAGCGCGCGTACGGGCACATGTACTTGCAGACCTGCTCGCGCATCCAGCCGGCATTGCCGTAGGTGGCAAAGCCATAGAACAGGACCCAAAACCATTCCCAGGGGCCGAAGCCGAAGGACAGGGCCGAAGCGGCAAGCGTCTTGATCGGCGTGAAGTAGCCGACGAAGGTGAAACCGGTCCAGAGCGCAATGGTGATCCAGGCGCCCTGCTTGGCGGCCATGCGCCACAGGCGGTCCAGCGTCCAACCGCCGGCGTCGCGCTTCATGCGCTGTGGGCGGTCGCCTTCGACCTTGCGCTCCACCCACATGAACATCTCGGTGTAGACGGTCTGCGGGCAGGCGTAGCCGCACCACAGCCGCCCCGCCACCGCGGTGAACAGGAACAGCGCGTAGGCCGAGATGATGAGCAGCCCCGTCAGGTAGATGAAGTCCTGCGGGTAGAGCACCAGGCCGAAGATGTAGAAGCGGCGCGCCGCCAGGTCGAACAGCACCGCCTGGCGCGCGTTCCACTCCAGCCACGGCAGCCCATAGAACACAAGCTGCGTGGCCCACACCAGGGCCCACCGCCAGCCGGCGAACCAGCCGCTGACGGCGCGGGCGTAGATCTTCTTCTGCTTCTGGTAGAGGGACACCACCTCGACGGCGACGTCCTCTCCAGACTGCGGGGCCCCTGGTGCGGTACTGCTCACGGAACGGTCGTCCTCAGTTGCTGGCCACGGCCGTCGTGTTGCGAGACAGCTGCCACACGTAGGCGGCCAGCACGTGGATCTGCTCCTTGGTCAGCAGCTTGGCCTGCGCCGGCATGACGTTGACCTTGCCGTTGTTGACCATCGCGGCGATGGCCGCCTCGCCCCAGCCGTGCAGCCAGACCTTGTCGGTCAGGTTGGGTGCGCCAAGCGCCTGCATGCCCTTGCCGTCGGCACCGTGGCAGGCGGCGCAGGCGGCAAACTTCTCCTTGCCCAGTTGCGCATACACGGGGTTGTGTGCGCTGTCGGACAGGCTCAGCACGTAGTGCGCCACGTTGCGCACGTCCTCGCCACCGCCCACCGCCGCGGCCATCGGGGGCATGTTGCCCTGGCGGCCGTTGGTGATGGTCTCGACGATGTTCTCCAGCGCGCCGCCGTAGAGCCAGTCCCCGTCGGTCAGGTTCGGGAAGCCCTTGCTGCCGCGGGCATCCGAGCCGTGGCACTGCGCGCAGTTGTTGATGAACAGGCGCTGGCCGATGCCCATCGCTGTGGCGTCCTTGGCCAGGTCCTCGGCCCCCATGGCCACGTACTTGGCGTAGATCGGTTCCATCGAGGCCTTGGCCTTGGCCTGCTCGGCCTCCCACTGGCCCGTGCTGGACCACTTGAGTGAGCCGGCGCTGCTGCCCAGACCCGGGTAGAGCGCCAGGTAGATGGCGGCAAAGACCACGGTGATCACGAACAGCCACATCCACCAGCGTGGCAGCGGGTTGTTGAGTTCCCGCAGGTCCTCGTCCCAGACGTGGCCCGTGGTGTTGTCGTTGGCCATCACGCGCCGACGGGCGGCGATGATCAGCAGGGCCAGGCAGGCCACCAGGCTGATGATGGTGGCGGCGGCGACGAAGATCGACCAACCGCTGTTGAAGAAGTCGCTCACGACGCCCTCCCTTCGTTGCGCACTGCCGGAGAGGCGTCCACCTCTTCCTGGAACGGCAGCTGCGCTGCTTCATCGAATGCAGCCTTGCGGCTGCGTGCATAGGTCCAGCCCACAAGGCCGAGGAACAGCAGCATGCTGATCACGGTGACCACGCTGCGAAGATCGTTGATGTCCATCACGGTCTCCTTCTCAGCGGGCCACGCCCAGGCCCTGCAGGTAGGCCACGACCGCGTCGAGCTCGGTCTTGCCCTTGACGTCGTCGCCAGCCTTGGCGATCTCGTCGTCGGTGTAGGGCACACCGATCGTGCGCAGCGCCTTCATGCGCGGTGCCATGCTGGCCGGGTCGACAGCCGCCTTGTCCAGCCAGGGGTAGGCCGGCATGTTGGACTCGGGCACCAGGTCGCGCGGGTTGTTCAGGTGCACGCGGTGCCACTCGTCGCTGTAACGGCCGCCCACGCGGTGCAGGTCTGGCCCGGTGCGCTTGCTGCCCCACTGGAAGGGGTGGTCGTAGACGTATTCGCCGGCCGTCGAGTAGGCGCCGTAGCGCAGCGTCTCGGCGCGGAACGGACGCACCATCTGCGAGTGGCAGTTGTAGCAACCCTCGCGGATGTAGACGTCACGGCCGGCGAGCTGCAGCGCGGTGTAGGGCTTGATGCCCTCGGCCGGCTGCGTGGTGCTGCGCTGGAAGAACAGCGGCACGATCTCGACGATGCCCCCGATCGCGACCGCGACCAGGATCAGCACGATCATCAGGAAGTTGCTGGTCTCGATCTTCTCGTGACCGCTGGGCTTGACATTGCTTGCCATGGTTTGAACTCCTCCCGTCTCAGGCGTGTGCCGTGGCCATCGGCACCGGCACCACCGCGGGCTTGCTGCTCTTGACGGTCATGATCACGTTCCAGGCCATGATCAGCATGCCGCTGAGGTACAGCAGGCCGCCGCACAGACGGATCACATAGAAGGGGAACGTGGCCTTGACGCTCTCGACGAAGCTGTACACCAGCGTGCCATCGGGGTTGACCGCGCGCCACATCAGGCCCTGCATCACACCGGCGATCCACATCGCGGCGATGTAGAGCACGATGCCGATGGTGGCGATCCAGAAGTGCAACTCGATGGCGCGCTTGCTGAACATCTCCGTGCGGCCGTACATGCGCGGGATCAGGTGATACAGCGCACCCATCGAGATCAGACCCACCCAGCCCAGCGCACCACTGTGCACGTGGCCGACGGTCCAGTCCGTGTAGTGGCTCAGGGCGTTGACGGTCTTGATCGACATCATCGGGCCCTCGAAGGTCGACATGCCGTAGAACGACAGGCTGACGATCAGGAACTTCAGGATGGGGTCGTCACGCAGCTTGTGCCAGGCACCGCTGAGGGTCATGATGCCGTTGATCATCCCGCCCCAGCTCGGCGCCAGCAGCACCAAGCTGAAGATCATGCCGATGCTCTGCGCCCAATCCGGCAGCGCCGTGTAGTGCAGGTGGTGAGGGCCGGCCCACATGTAGGTGAAGATCAGCGCCCAGAAGTGAACGATCGACAGCCGGTAGCTGTAGACGGGGCGCTCGGCCTGCTTGGGGATGTAGTAGTACATCATCCCCAGGAAGCCGGCCGTGAGGAAGAAGCCCACCGCGTTGTGGCCGTACCACCACTGCACCATCGCGTCCTGCACGCCGGCGTAGACCGAGTACGAATGCGTCAGGCTGGTAGGGATCTGGATGTTGTTGAAGATGTGCAACAGGGCCACGGCGATGATGAAGGCGCCGAAGAACCAGTTGGCCACGTAGATGTGGCGCACCTTGCGGATACCGATCGAGCCGAAGAACACGATCGCATAGGACACCCAGATCACCGCGATCAGAATGTCGATCGGCCAGATCAGTTCGGCGTACTCCCGGCTCTGCGTCAGGCCCATGGGCAGCGTGATGGCCGCCAGGACGATCACCAACTGCCAGCCCCAGAACGTGAACTTGGCCAGCGCCGGCAGGAACAGCGGCGTCTGGTTCGTGCGCTGCACCACGTGGTAGCTGGTGGCGAACAGCGCACAGCCGCCAAAGGCGAAGATCACCGCGTTGGTGTGCAGCGGGCGCAGGCGCCCGTAGCTCAGCCAAGAGATGCCCAGGTTCAGCTCAGGCCAGGTCAGCTGGGCGGCGATGACCACGCCCACCAGCATGCCGACCACGCCCCACAACACGGCGGCCAGTGCGAACCATCGCACCACCGTGTCCGTGTACACCGGGGCCGCAGCCCCCACGCTTCTGTTTGACATCGGGTCTCTCCTCACGAGGAAACGTTTCTAGCAGTAGGGGATTGTTCTTCGCCGCGGTGCAACATCGATTGATCGGCATCAACTGCCACGGTCGCGTCTTCGAGAATGCGCGCGCCCTCGCCTTCCAGGTCTTCGAACTGGCCACGGAACAACGCCCAGCCGAAGATGCCCAGGATGGCCAGCACGAGCACGGCCGACAGGGGAATGAGCAGGTAGAGGATGTCCATCGGTCAGCGCATCGGGTCGCGCGCCGCACGCAACGCGTTCAGGACCACGGTGAGCGAACTGGCCGCCATGCCCAGGCCAGCGGCCCAGGGCGGAAGCCAGCCGATCACGGCCAGCGGGATGCCGACGGCGTTGTAGGCCACCGCCCAGACCAGGTTCTGACGCACGATGGCCAATGTGCGCACGGCGGTCGCTCGGGCGCGCAGCACGTCCTGCCAGCGCCCCGACACCACCACCGCATCGGCCTGCGCCCGCGCCACCAGCGCGCCGTGGCCCATGGCCAGCGACACGTCGGCCCGCGCCAGCACCGGCGCGTCGTTGACGCCATCGCCCACCATCAGCACGCGGTGGCCTTGGGCCTGCGCCGCCTGCACGGCGGCGAGCTTGGCTTCGGGCGAGGCCTCGCCCAGGGCGCGGGTGATGCCGAGCCGGGCCGCCATCGCCTGCACCCGTGCGTCGCGATCGCCCGACAGCAGCGTGGCCGGCAGCCCACGCTCGGCCAGCGCCGCCAGTGCGGGCGCCGCGTCTTCGCGCAGGGATTCGGCACGCATCACCTGGGCCACGGGGCGGCCGTCCAGCGACAGCACTGCCCGCGCTTCATCCGGCAAAGGCAAACCGGGCGCCAGCCACGCCGGCGAGCCCAGCTGCCAGCGGCGGCCTTGGTCGTCCACCCCTTCCAGACCCTGGCCGGCCCGTTCGTCCACGCGAGACATGACCAGGGGCGACACGGACAACCCGGCGGCCAAAGCCGCGCTCAGCGGGTGGGTGGACCGCACCGCCAGCGCAACGGCGGCCGACTCGGCCAGCGCGAGATCCACACTGTCTGTCAGCGCAACCAGACGCGCAGTCGCGCCGTGCTCATCGGTGAGCGTGCCCGTCTTGTCGACGAACAGCCGATCAGCCCGCGCCAGTGCCTCCAGCGCGTCCAGGCGCTGCAGCATCACACCCCGCCGCGCCAGGCCGCCGGCCGCCGCCACCATGGCCGCCGGTGCCGCCAGCGACAAGGCACAGGGGCAGGTCACCACCAGCACGGCCACGGCCACCGGCAAGGCGCGCGCAGGGTCGACCAGGCTCCACACGGCCGCCGCGCCGGCGGCCAGCAGCAGCACGGCCCACAGGAAGGGCCCGGCCCAGCGGTCGGCCACCTGCACCGCAGCCGGCCGCTGCGTCATCGCGTCGCGCATCATCGCCACGATGGCCTCGTAGCGCGTATCGGCACCCACCCGCTCCACACGCATGCGCGCCGGCGCGCCCACGTTCACACTGCCGGCCACCAACATGGCACCTACGGCCTTGGGCACCGGGGTGGACTCACCGGTGAGCAGCGCCTCGTCGGCTTCGGTGCCGGCCTCCAGCAGCAGTCCATCAGCCGGGAAGGCCTCACCCAGCGGCACCTGAACCACATCGCCCCGCTGCAGCCGGCGCACGCTGACCGTCTCCAGTGCACCGTCAGCGGACTCTCGACGCGCCGTGGCCGGCATCGTGGCCAGGCTGGCTTCCAGATCCGCCTGCGCCCGGTGACGGGTGCGCAATTCCAGATAGCGCGCGCCCAGCACGAAGGCCACGAACATGCTCACCGAGTCGTACCAGACCTCGTGGCCAAAGGCGCCCCCGGGCGAGAAGGTGGCACCCATGCTGCCGGCAAAGGCGGTGGCGATGCCCACGGCCACCGGCAGGTCCATGCCGATGCGGCGCTGGCGCAGGCCGCGCCACGCGGCACGGAAGAAGGGGCCGGCGGCAAACAGCACCACCGGCAGCGTCAGCACCCACTGGCCCCAGTTCAGCAGTTGCCGCAGGTCCTCGGCCAGATCCCCCGGCTCGGCCACGTAGCTGGGTGTGGCCAGCATCATCACCTGCATGGCGCAGAAGGCGGCGACGAACCAGCGCCACAGTGCACGCCGGTGTTCCTGGCGGCGCAGTTCGCGCGCCGGTGCCGCGGCATCGGGCACCGCGTCGTAGCCGGCGCCACGCACGGCGGCGATCAGTTCAGACGGCCTGGTGCGCGCCGGGTCCCACTGCACGCTGGCGCGGGCGCTGGCGGCGCTGACACGCGCCTCGAGCACACCGTCCACCCGGGTAAGCGCCGATTCCAGGATGCCGCTGCAGGCGGCGCAGGTGATGCCGGCGATCTGCAGCCCGGATTCGCACACCGTCCGCCCCTGGGCATCGATACGCTGGCGCGTGAACTCGGCGTAGGCCAGCGGGTCGTCGATGATCGGCGTCTCCAAGCTCGGAGCCGGCAAGCCAGCGGGGCGGTGGGGCAAGGACGTGGAACTGCTCATCGGACCTGGCACGACCCCGCCCAGAGTGGGCCACAGCGGCTGTGCGATGCTTGCGCACTGTACGCACGAGTCTCGAAGCCGACATGATCTATGTCAAGACCATCCGGGCCGCCACCGCGGCTCCCCTGCTGTGGCTGCTTTTGTCCCTGTCCGGGATCGCCCACGCCCAGAACGGACCGCAACCCAAACTGCCCACGGTGCCGTTGACGGCCGGCATGCACGTGATCCAGGCCGAACTGGCCATCACCCCCATGCAGCAGGCGATCGGCATGATGCAGCGTCGCAGCATGGGGGCCAACGAAGGCATGCTGTTCGTGTACGACGCGCCGGAGCGGCTGTGCTTCTGGATGCGCAACACCCTGCTGCCGCTGAGCATCGCCTTTGTGGCCGACGACGGCCGCATCGTCGGCCTGGCCGACATGCAGCCGCTCGACGAGACCTCGCACTGCACGCCGGAACCGGCGCGATTCGCCCTGGAGATGAACCAGGGCTGGTTCAAGAAGCGCGGATTGAAAAAGGGGGACCGCCTGCGCGGTGCCCCCTTTGGTTCCTGAGCCCGGGCCTCGGCCCGGCCCGGGCGGACTTCAGGCGAAGTTCGCTTCCGCGAATTCCCAGTTCACCAGCTTGTCGAGGAAGGTCTCGACGAACTTCGGGCGCAGGTTGCGGTAGTCGATGTAGTAGGCGTGTTCCCACACGTCCACGGTGAGCAGCGCCTTGTCGGCGGTGGTCAGCGGCGTGCCGGCCGCGCCGGTGTTGACGATGTCCACCGAACCATCGGCCTTCTTCACCAGCCAGGTCCAGCCGGAGCCGAAGTTGCCGACAGCCGACTTCACGAAGGCTTCCTTGAACGCGGCGTAGCTGCCCCACTTGGCGGTGATGGCCGCGGCCAGCGCGCCCTTGGGCTCGCCGCCGCCATTGGGCTTCATGCAGTGCCAGAAGAAGGTGTGGTTCCAGATCTGCGCGGCGTTGTTGTAGACGCCACCGCTGGACTTCTTGACGATCTCCTCCAGCGACATCGACTCGAACTCGGTGCCCTTCTGCAGGTTGTTCAGGTTGACCACATAGGCGTTGTGGTGCTTGCCGTGGTGGAACTCCAGCGTCTCACGGCTGTAGTGCGGGGCCAGGGCGTCCAGGGCGTACGGCAGGGCGGGCAAGGTGTGTTCCATCGATTCCTCCGGAGGTGAATGTCCGATTCTAGGCAGAGCCCCGAGACCCCGCGCGCCGGCGGGGCGTCGCGGGCGCGGCAGGCGTCGGGGAGACCGCGGTCACCTGCAGCGCGGCCCGGCCGTCGGCCCAGACGCCCTGCACGGCATCACCCGCCGTCAGCTGCGCCGCCTGGGTGACGGGCCGGCCATCGACCGATTCGACCCAGGCGTAGCCGCGCGACAGCACGGCATGCGGGTCCAGCGCCTGCAGCCGTTGGCCCAGGTTGTCGAGCCGCTGCTGCGCATCGTGCAGTTGACGCTGCGTGGCATGGCGCAGCCGGTCGGCGCGCCGCGGCAGGGCCATGGCGGCTTGGTCGATGCGCCGCGCGCGCGCGGCGTTCAGCGCATGCGCCAGCGTGTCCAGATGCTGGTGTTGCCGCGCAACGCTGCGGCCGGGGCGAGCCAGCCGCAGGGCCGTCAGGTCCAGCCGCTGGGCCTGGGTCTGCAGCCGTCGGGCCACGGCCTGTCGCATGGCATCGGCCTGCGCCTGGAGTTCCGACCACAGCGCCGCCCAGTCCGTGCACGCCAGTTCCGCCGCGGCCGTCGGCGTGGGCGCGCGCAGGTCGGCCGCCAGGTCGCACAGCGTCACGTCGGTCTCGTGCCCCACACCGCAGACCACCGGTATCGGGCTGCTGGCCACGGCACGTACCAGGGCTTCGTCGTTGAAGGCCCAGAGGTCCTCCAGCGAGCCACCGCCGCGCACCAGCAACAGCGTGTCCACCTCGCGCCGGGCCGCCGCGGCGCCGAGTGCGCGCACCAGCGCTGCCGGTGCGTCGCCCCCCTGCACCGGAGAGGGATAGATCACCAGCGGCAGGTGCGGCGCACGGCGGGCAAAGGCCGTCAGCACATCGTGCAGCGCCGCCGCCTGCAGGGACGTGACGATGCCGACCGCGCGCGGATGTGGCGTGATCGGTCGCTTGCGCGACGCGTCGAACAGACCCGCGGCCTGCAACTGGTCTCGCAGGCGCAGGAACTGCTCGTACAGACTGCCCACGCCCGCCCGCTGCATGGCCTCGACGACGAACTGCAGCTCGCCGCGAGGTTCGTACAGCGCCAGCCGCCCACGCAGTTCCACCCGCTGGCCATCGGCCGGCGCGAAGGCCAGCATCGACGCCGCACGGCGGAACATCGCGCAGCGCAGCGTGGCCGCGGCGCCTTCGGCATCCTTCAGCGTGAAGTAGCAGTGCCCGCTGGCCGCGCGCACGAAGCCCGAGAGTTCGCCGCGCACAGTCACGGCACCGAAGCGTGCCGACAAGGCATCACCGACGGCCATCAGCAGGGACGACACGTCCCAGAGGATGCGATTGGAGGGGGACATCACCGAAGCCGTCATGCGCGTGGACCGTGCCGAGGGGCACCATGGGGCATCGTCCATAATCGTCCGCGTCCCGCGCAGCAAACCGGAATCCGACCCTTGTTTTCCATCATACAAGCCGCCGGCTGGCCGATCTGGCTGCTCATCGTCTGTTCCATCGTGGCGCTCGCCCTGATCCTCGAGCGACTGGTGCAGCTGCGCCGGGTCCGGGTCGCGCCCCCCACGCTGCTCGACGAGGTGCTGGGCGTCACACGCACCAGCCTGCCGTCGGCCGACGTGGTGAACAAGCTGGCCGAGAACTCGGTGCTGGGCTCGGTGCTGGCAGCCGGCCTGCGCAGCGTGATCGCGGAGCCCCGCATCAGCGAGGACGCGCTGCGACAGTCGATCGAGAACGCCGGCCGCGAGGCCGTGCACCGCACCGAACGCTACCTCAATGCCCTGGGCACCATCGCGGCGGCGGCACCCCTGCTGGGCCTGTTCGGCACCGTCATCGGCATGATCGAGATCTTCGGCTCCCAGGGCGCCGACGGCAGCACCAACCCGCAGCAACTCGCCCACGGCATCTCGATCGCGCTCTACAACACCGCTTTCGGCCTCATCGTGGCCATCCCGTCACTGATGTTCTACCGCTACTTCCGCGGTCTGGTGGACAGCTTCCAGCTGACGATGGAACTGGCGGCGGCGCGGCTGCTGCCCCACCTGCTGCGCTTCACGGTGCGTGGGGCCCCCGGCGCTGGCAACGGGGTCAACAGCGCATGAACTTCCGCCGCCACCGCTCGGAGGAGCCGGAGATCAACCTGATCCCGTTCATCGACGTGCTGCTGGTGATCCTGATCTTCCTGATGCTGTCGACCACCTACTCGCGCTTCACCGAGCTGCAGGTCAATCTGCCCACGGCCAACGCCAACAAGCTGCCGGAAAGGCCGGGCGAGATCATCGTGGCGGTGTCGGGCGACGGCCGATACAGCGTGCGCGGCGAGCTTGTCGAAGGCCGCAGCGTGGAACAGCTCACCGCCGTGCTGAGTGCCGCGGCGGCGGGCAACCGTGAGGCCATGGTGATCGTCTCCGCCGATGCGCTGGCCGCACACCAGTCGGTGATGAACGTGCTCGACGCTGCACGTCGCGCCGGCCTGGTGCGGCTGACCTTCGCCGCCCAGACCGGCGGCACCCCCTAGCGTGGCCACGCTCAGGGCAGCGCTGGAGCGTGCGCTGCTTGCCGCCTGGTATGGGCGGTCGACGCCGCCATTGCTGCTGTTGCCGCTGAATGCGCTGTACCGCGTACTGGCCGGGCTGGCCGCGCTGCCTTGGTCCCTGGGCTGGCGTCGCCCCTGGCGCGCGCCCTGCCCGGTGATCGTGGTGGGCAACCTCATCGCCGGCGGCGCCGGCAAGACGCCGACCGTGATCGCGCTCGTCCAGGCACTGCAGCAGGCCGGCTGGCGGCCGGGTGTGGTCTCGCGTGGGCATGGCCGCCGAAGCCGGGGCGTGCTGCTGGCGAGTGACACGCAGGATGCCTCGGCGCTGGGGGACGAACCGTGGCTGATCCACCACCGCACCGGCGCGCCGCTGGCGGTGGGCGAACGACGGGCCGATGCTGCGGCCGCACTGCTGGCGGCCCATGCCGACGTCGATGTGCTGGTCAGCGACGACGGCCTGCAGCACCGTGCGCTGGCGGGCGACCTGGCGCTGTGGGTGTTCGACGAACGCGGCGTGGGCAACGGTGCGCTGCTGCCTGCAGGGCCACTGCGCCAGCCCATGCCGCGGCAACTTCCCCCGGCGACCTGGGTGCTCTACAACGCCCCGGCTGCAAGCACGCCGTTGCCCGGCCCGCTGGCCGAGCGTGGCCTGGCCGGCGCCGTGCCGTTGGCGGACTGGCATGCCGGCGCGCCGATGTCCATGGCAGCCCTGGGCGCGCTGCGCGGGAGACTGCTGCATGCCGTGGCGGGCATCGCCGCCCCGCAGCGCTTCTTCGCCATGCTGCAGGCCGCCGGACTGCAGGCGACGACGCAGGCACTGCCCGACCATGCGGACCTGTCGGCGCCACCCTGGCCCGCCGGCACCGCCGACGTGCTGTGCACCGAAAAGGACGCTGCCAAACTCGACCCGGCCCGAGTTGGCACGACCCGCGTCTGGGTCGTCGGTCTAGACTTCCGGCTGCCACCTGCGTTGCTGGCGGGCCTGCTCACCGCCTTGCGTGAAGCGGGCCACCGGCCCTGAACACACCATGGACCACCGACTGCTGCACCTGCTCGTCTGCCCCATCTGCAAGGGCCCGCTGACCCTGCTGCGCGACGATGCTCAACGCCCGTCGGAACTGGCCTGCCGGGCCGACCGGCTGGCATTTCCGATCCGCGACGGCATCCCGGTCATGCTGGAGTCGGAAGCGCGCCCCTGGGAGTTCGACGCCGAGGCGCCAGCACCCTGAATGCCCTTGGGCCGCCCGACATGGACTTCAGCATCCTGATCCCCGCCCGGCTGGCCTCCACCCGCCTGCCCGACAAGCCGCTGGCCGACATCGCCGGCAAGCCGATGGTCGTGCGTGTGGCAGAACGCGTGGCCGCGGCAGGCGCGCTGCGTGTGGTCGTGGCCACCGACGCGCCACGCGTGGCGGAGGCCTGCGCCGCCCACGGCGTGCAGGCGCTGATGACCCGCAGCGATCACGCCAGCGGCAGCGACCGTCTGGCCGAAGCCTGCGAGCAACTGGGGCTCGACGGTGACGACGTGGTCGTCAATGTGCAAGGCGACGAACCGCTGATCGACCCCGCCCTTGTGCGTGATTGCGCGCTGCTGCTCGCGGCGCGGCCCGAGTGCGCCGTGGCCACCGCCGCCCATGCCATCCACGACCGCGACGAGTTCCTGAATCCCAACGTGGTGAAGGTGGTGCTCGACGCCGCCGGCCGGGCGCTGTACTTCAGCCGCGCGCCGATCCCGTGCTGGCGCGACGGGGGTGGCGCGCTGCCGTCCCCCCCACCGCTGCGCCACATGGGCCTTTATGCCTACCGCGCCGGCTTCCTGCGCCGATTTCCAGGCCTGCCCCCGGCACCCACCGAGCAACTGGAGGCGTTGGAGCAGTTGAGGGTGCTCTGGCATGGCGAACGCATCGCCGTGCACGTGAGCGACAGCGCACCCGGCCCCGGCATCGACACGCCGGAGGACCTGGCGCGAGTCCGCGCAACCTGGCCAGGCTGAGGGCGTCAACCGCTGCCCGGTCGGCACCCGCCGCGTCAGGCTGGTGCAGGTTTGTGCATGCTATTCTGCTTGCGGAGACCGCAGATCGCGCCAGAGCGTGCTGCCTGGTGGCAGCCCGGCTGCCTCCGCAGCCGGGGACGATCGCGCACCATCACCAAGACTCGAGGAGCGAGATGAGACTGATCCTGTTGGGCGCGCCCGGCGCCGGCAAAGGCACGCAAGCCACCATGATCTGCCAGAAGTACGGCATTCCGCAGATCTCCACCGGCGACATGCTGCGCGCGGCGGTCAAGGCAGGTACGCCGCTGGGCGTGGCCGCCAAGCAGGTGATGGACAGCGGCGGTCTCGTCAGCGACGACATCATCATCGGCCTGGTGAAGGAACGCATCACGCAACCGGACTGCACCAACGGTTTCCTGTTCGATGGATTCCCGCGCACCATTCCGCAGGCCGACGCCATGAAGGCGGCCGGGGTGAAGCTGGACGTCGTGCTCGAGATCGACGTGCCCGACGCCGCCATCATCGAACGCATGAGCGGCCGCCTCTCTCACCCGGCCAGTGGCCGCAGCTACCACGTCAAGTTCAACCCGCCCAAGGTCGCCGGCGTCGATGACGTGACCGGCGAGCCGCTGGTGCAGCGCGACGACGACAAGGAAGAAACCGTGCGCAAACGGCTGGAGGTCTACCAGGCGCAGACGCGCCCGCTGGTGGATTACTACTCCGCCTGGGCCGCCACCGGCGATGCTGGTGCGCCGCGCTACGCGAAGATCAGCGGCATGGGCAGCGTTGACGAGATCACTGCGCGCGCCTTCGCAGCCCTCGGCTGAACGCCCCCTTCACTGACAACGCGGCCTGCGGGCCGCGTTGTCGTTTGTCGCACAATTGACGTTTACGTCAACGTCACACGCAAGGAGCACTTCATGGACATCGCAGGCAAGGTCTTCATCGTCACCGGCGGCGCCAGCGGCCTCGGCGAGGGCACGGCGCGCATGCTGGCGGCGAACGGCGGCAAGGTGGTCATCGCCGACCTGCAGGTGGAGCGCGGTGAGGCCGTGGCGAAGGAGATCGGTGGCGTGTTCGTCAAGTGCGACGTCAGCCAGGAAGCCGACGGCCAGGCCGTGGTGGCCGCGGCCACCGGCCTGGGCAAGCTGATGGGCCTGGTCAACTGCGCCGGCATCGCGCCCGCGGTGAAGACCGTGGGCAAGGACGGCGCGCACCCGCTGTCCACCTACAGCAAGGTGATCACGGTCAACCTGATCGGCACCTTCAACATGATCCGCCTGGCCGCTGAGGCCATGTGCAAGAACGAACCGGAGCCCACCGGGGAGCGCGGCGTGATGATCAGCACCGCCAGCGTGGCCGCCTACGACGGCCAGATCGGCCAGGCCGCCTACGCCGCCAGCAAGGGCGGCGTGGTCGGCATGACGCTGC
This sequence comes from Burkholderiaceae bacterium, assembly GCA_024235915.1. Lineage (GTDB taxonomy): Bacteria > Pseudomonadota > Gammaproteobacteria > Burkholderiales > Burkholderiaceae_C > Rubrivivax. The sequence goes on from JACKLO010000015.1 coordinate 33,722, forward strand.
CGATCGCCCGCGACCTGGCGCGCAACGGCATCCGCAACATGACCATCGCCCCGGGCATCTTCGGCACGCCGATGCTGTTCTCGATGCCGCAAGAGGTGCAGGACGCGCTGGCCGCCAGCGTGCCCTTCCCCAGCCGCCTGGGCACGCCGAACGACTACGCCAAGCTGGTGCACCAGATCGTCACCAACGACATGCTCAACGGCGAAGTCATCCGTCTGGACGGCGCGATCCGGATGGCGCCCAAGTGAGCATGGCGCCGGCGGACGGTGACCGCCAGGCTACCCGCGCCGCCGTCTGGGCACGGCACTGGGCCAGCGGCAGCCCGCATTCCTGTGCCGGCAGCTATGGCGCCACGTATGGCGGTGCCGTGGCGGCGTTCTGGCGTGGCGTACTCGCCGAAGTCGCACCCGGCGCGCGCACGCTGGACCTGGCCACCGGCGCCGCTGCATTGCCACGCTTGTTCCTGGAACTCGCGCCGCAGCTCGGCCTGGCCATCGAGGCCGTGGATTGCACGTTCGGTCTCACCCACCTGTTCCAGAGGACCCGAGGGTAATGTAGGAACTGGCGAACTGTGGATCACACCGATTGCGTCACGTAGCCACCAGTACGCGCGTCCGATCCGGCCGTGCCGAAGTTCGACTACCGCCCGATTGTTGGCAAACATCGCCATGACACGCTCGCGGCTGATGGGCTGCGCGGGCGGCGCCGCCATCGTCGCGGGCACGAGGAAATCGAGAGTACGCCAAGACAGGTACCGCGAAGCGCTCGGTTCCGCGAGTCTCAGGTTCACATGGTCAACCATGCGCAGCAGGTCTTGGCCCTGGTCCAAGTCGATGGGCGTCTGGGGTGTCAGGACACGCTGAATTCCACCCTCAGGCCGAGCATGTCGGCAAAGGCGGCGGTGATCAGCACGAAGGACAGGCAGTCGCCATCCCCATGGGCGAAGGCCTCTGCAGCCGTGCGTGTGACTTCGGGCAGGTACCTCAGCCTGAGTCCCGATTCGTCATTGAGTACGCGTGTCAGGCCAGTGATTGGCCCGAAAAGCACCGCCTGCCGGCGCAGCTTGGCCGCTACGAACACCCGCATCTCCGTCGACGCCTGGAAGATCGTCTCACCGGGCGTCGCGAAGGCATCGTTGCCAAAGCGCTCATCGTTCAGGTAACGGGCGCTGAGCGGCGCCACCGCGGGCGAACGGCCCGCACACGCCGTCAACAGCCCCCGGCGGCTGCCAGCAGAGTGGCACGCCGAACGAAGCTGGGGGACTCTCTGGCGTCTTCACGTGTCAGCCGTCGCAGGTGCGCAGGTGCACTGGTCTGGGATCCTGCTTAAGTCTGAATGTGCGTGCGTAGCAATGCGTTGTCAAGTACCGGCGCGGCGACGTACGGCACGACCAGACAAAGAGGGACCGGCATGCCGGTCCCCTGGTGGGATCAAGGTGAAGACCTCAGCCCCACCTTAGCTGCCAAGAAAGCACAGGCCTCAGAACTGGTACGAGGCGCGCAGATAGTACGCGCGACCCACCGGGCTGGCGAAACGCGGATCGTAGTTGGCCTGGAAGACGTCGCCCTGGTTCGAATACGGCGGCTCGCGATCGAACAGGTTGTTGACGCCGGCCGTCACTGCAGACCCTTCATCCCAGACCAAGCGACGTAGATGCTCATGGTTTCGTAGGCACTGACAGTGTTCTCCGGATCCTGATCAATGTAGCCGCTCTTTGAGTGGATGACGCCACCGGCGGCCCAGCTACCACCAGTCCAGTTCGCGCTCAGCGCGTGCTGCCAACGGAAGATAGGTCCCGAACCTTCGTACCTGCCAACGTTCTGGATCCAGGGACCATTGGCGAAGTTCTGGTACTCGTACTTGTCGACGTAGGTGCTGTTCAGGCCGAAGGCGACCTTGCCCATGCTGCCCAGCGACATCATGTAGCTGGCGCTGAGGTCGACACCATTGGTATTGGTGCCACCCAGGTTCTGCGTACGCGCGTCGAGGTAGCCGCAGTCCGTGCCGGGCAGGAGAAGCCATCGATCGACAGGTCGCCCGAGGCGTTGCGCTTGATGTACTGCGCGAACTGAACCGGATCGCCCAGAATCGTGTTGAAGGACAGGCTGCCGATGGTGTCGGTCAGCTTGACCCACCACAGATCCACCCCAGGGTGAGGTTCGGCGACGGCTCAAGCACCAGGGCCCACGGTGAAGTTCTTCGACTTCGGGTTGCAGGTCGGTGTTGCCACCGTACTGGACCTGAACTGCACGTTGCAGTTCAGCGTGCCGGACTTGCTGGAATCGGCGTGCCGCCGGGCAGTTCACCGGATCGCTGACGGTACCGGTATTGGTGTAGTACGGCGTCGCGTTGATGTCATACAGCGACGGGGCCCGGAAGCCGGTCGAATAGCTCGAGCGGATCAGCAGCGCCTTCGACGGCTGGTAGCGCACCGAGAACCTGGGATTAGTGGTGCTGCTGAAGTCGCTGTAGTTGTCGTAACGCAGGGCGGCACTAAACTCGAGCGCCTTCGAGACCGGGATCCTGAGTTCGGCGTACAGCGCGGACACATTACGCGTGCCTTCCGACAGCGACGTCGGATCGACGCCGGTGCTGGCCTGAACCAGTTCGGCGAACGGCGTATTGGCGGCGGACTTGAAGTCCTCGCGACGGTACTCGGCGCCGAGCGCGATGGCCGACTTGCGGCCGCTGCCGAACCAGTCGCCGAGTTCGCGGCTGACCTTGCCGTCCCAGGACGTGACCTTGCCTGTGTGATTCTGCAGGTTGCCCGACGTGATGGCGTCGGCGATGAAGGCCGCACCTTCGGCAGTCTGATCACCGAAGGGGTTGATGATGCCATTCAGCATCCCCTGGGTGATCAGGTTCCCGTCCGTGTAGCCGGTGATGTTTTCCTTGACCTTGTTCTCGTTGTACGAGACGGCGGTCTGGTAATCCCAGTCACCCAGGAAACCATCCAGCATCGCGACAACGCGCTGCTGCTTGTTGTCGGAAATGTTGGTCCGCTGACCACCCGCCAGGGCACGCCACTTGACGGTGATGAAGCCCGGCTGCAGCGTCACGCCCGGGCGCGGCGTCATGTTCGGCTGCGTGTAGGTAGGATCGATCGTGAAACCCGGGTCGGACCGCTCGCATTGCCCGGAAGAACGGGTTCGGCGAGCCGTCCGGACGCGTGGGGTTCATCCACAGCGTGCCGTAGGGGACCGGCGCGATCCGCGAGGTGGACTTGTTCTGGGTGCCGAACCATTCTAGGGACAGCGTGTGGTCCGAGCCGACACGGACGTTGCCGCGCAGCATGGCCGACGTCCGCTCGGATTCCGGCGTGTAGTCGACGAAGCGCGCGGTTGCGATGTAGCACGACGAGCCGTCACCCGAGGGATCAGGAACGACGGGTCCGAGCAACCGGGGCCGGCGTGGCCGTGATCGCGCCGTCCTGAAGTAGTTGGCCGGAACGGCGTGGGCGACAGGCCGCCCGGGAATCGGTTGTTGATTTCACGATCCTGGCCGCCGATCGGATCGGTCTTGTTCACGTCGATGAAGCCAAAGACGTTGAAACCATCCTGCCAAGATCGCCGAAGCCGAAGCCGACGTTCCCTTGCGTGGACTTGCCACCGGACTCGCGGGCGAGTCCACACCCACGGTGACCGAACCGCCAGCGAAATCACGCTTGGTGATGAAGTTGATCACGCCACCGATCGCATCGGTACCGTACAGCGACGACGCACCGTCGCGCAGCACTTCGACGCGCTCCAGCGCTGCGAACGGGATCATGTTCAGGTCCGGCGCAGAACCGTCGATCGCGTTGTTGGCCACCCGGCGGCCGTTCAGCAGCACGAGTGTCTTGTTGCGCCCGACGCCTCGCAGGTCGGCAAACGCGGCACCACCGTACCGAGCCCACCTGCTGGCTCGAACCCGTGCTGAGCTGCACGGCGGTCAGCGACGTCATGATCTGCTCGACGCTGGCAACACCCTGGCTCTTCAGATCTTCCATCTTGATGATGGTGACCGGAACCGCGGTTTCCGCATCGATCGCTTGATGCGCGAACCCGTGACCTCGACGCGTTGCGCTTCCTGTTGCGCAAACGCGGGCATCGACGTCGCTGCGACGGCACCGCCGATCGCGAGCAGAACGCCGACAGAGACTTTCGTCCTCTTGAACATGAACCACACTCCTGAAGGAAGGTTGAGCGATAGACCCAGTTGCGGGAGCAATCCGCGTGCCGGCTTTGTGAACCGACCGTGACCGTCCGCCCGAAACATGTAGTCGGATTGTCACGGGAACCGGTTTGGGCCCCTTCCTCGGGAAATCCATGACGCCAGGACGTCGCAGAAGCGGGGGTGATGCGTGGCCAACAAAAGTCGCCACGAAGCCCTTGTTTTCCAGGGATTCCACCGAGCGGAAGTGACCCAGACCTGTGCCCGATGCCTTGGAGTTTAGGGACAAGTCCCTACACCCTCGGTCACACAACGTTGGTTGTGAGCAACATCACCCTGTAACACGGGGATGCCCGGCGCACTGCCAAGGTGCCTGGGCCAGGCTGGTGCGACGCCACAGGGCACCAGGGCGCCACCATGACGCCCACCGACCTCGACTTCAGTGCGTGTGGCCCCAGGCCAGCAGGGCTTCACGGCCCTGCACCACCAGATCGACGCGGCGCCCCACGGGCAGGCAAAGCTTGGTCGGCACGTGCCCGAAGGGCAGGCCGGCCAGCAGCGGCACGCGGGTACGCGCCTGCACGGCGGCCAAGGCGCGCTTGAGCGTGTAACCACGGTCCTGCGGCACCGGGCGCCAGTGACTGACGGCACCGATCAGCACCGCCTTCTGCGCGTCCAGCACGCCGGCCTGCTGCAACTGCAGCAAGGCACGTTCGACGCGGTACGGATGTTCGTTGACCTCCTCGACGAAGAGGATGCCGCCGCGCACGCGTGGAAAGTGCGGCGTGCCCAGCAGACTGCACAGCACCGCGAGGTTGCCGCCCCACAACGTGCCGCGCGCCTCCAGGCTGTCGCGGCCGGTGTCGGTGCGAAAGCCCACGGCCTCGAGTTCACCCTGCATGGCCTCGCAGAACACGTCGCGGGTGATCTCGTCGACGCCGCCGTCGGCATCGGCGCGGCCGAAGTCGTCGGCGGCCAGCGGGCCGGCCCAGGACGTGGCCTTCGTGTGCGCCAGCAGGCCCATCTGCAATGCCGTCATGTCGCTGTAGCCCACCCAGCGCGTGCCGCGTTCGACGCTGCGCGCCAGCAAGGGCCAGTCGATGCGGTCCAGCAGGCGTGTCAGGCCGTAGCCGCCACGCGCCGCCAGCGCGATGGAGGGTGCCGCTTCCGCCACCCGGTGGATGGCGGCCAGGCGGATGTCGTCGTCACCGGCAAAGCGCTGGTGACGAGCCAGTGCGTCGGCGTCGAGTTCAGCCTCGAAGCCCAGCGCACGCAGGCGCCGACAGGCCAGGCGCAACGGCGGCGCCTTCATGATCACGCCAGCGGGCGAGAAGATGGTGAGCTTCATGGGCTGCCGTCCAGTTCGGTCGCGTCGCCTGTGGGAATAGGCCCGTCGGCGTCCGCCGCAGCCGTCCGCCGCTCGGCGCGGCGCAGCGCCCGCTTCTCGGCAAAGAACTCCCGCAGCAGCGCGCCACAGGGCTCCGCCAGCACCCCACCGATGACGTCGGTGTGGTGGTTCAGTTGCGGGTTGGCGAAGAGGTCGATGACGCCACCCGCGGCCCCGGTCTTCGGGTCCGGCGCCCCGAAGACCACGCGCTTCAGGCGCGCATGCATCATCGCCATCGCACACATCGCACAAGGCTCCAGCGTCACGTAGAGCTCGCACTCCGGCAGCCGGTAGTTGCCCAGCAGCGTGGCGGCGTGGCGCAGCGCCACGATTTCCGCATGGCCCGTGGGGTCGTGGGTGGTGATCGGCCGGTTGTAGCCGGTGGCGATGACCTGCCCCTGGCGCATCAGCACCGCGCCCACCGGCACCTCGCCCACCAACCAAGCGTTGTGCGCCTGGTCCAGCGCCAGGCGCATGGCGATCTGGTCGGGATCCTGGGTGGGCGCGGGCGCGGGCGCGTTCACTTCATTCCCACTCGATGGTGGCCGGGGGCTTCGAGCTCACGTCGTAGGTCACGCGGTTGATGCCACGCACCTCGTTGATGATGCGGCCCGACACCTTCTTCAGCAGGCTGTAGGGCAGTTCGGCCCAGTCGGCGGTCATGAAGTCGCTGGTCTGCACGGCACGCAGCGCCACCACGTAGTCGTAGGTGCGGCCGTCGCCCATCACGCCCACGCTCTTGACCGGCAGGAAGACGGCAAAGGCCTGGCTGGTCAGGTCGTACCAGCTCTTGCCGGTGGCCGGGTCGATGGCAGCACGCAGTTCGTCAATGAAGATCGCGTCGGCGCGCTGCAGCAGCGCAGCGTACTCGCGTTTGACTTCTCCCAGGATGCGCACGCCCAGCCCCGGGCCGGGGAAGGGGTGGCGGTAGACCATTTCCGGCGGCAGGCCCAGGGCCACACCGAGTTCGCGCACCTCGTCCTTGAACAGGTCACGCAGCGGTTCCAGCAGCTTCAGGCCCAGCGTCTCCGGCAGGCCGCCCACGTTGTGGTGGCTCTTGATGGTGGTGGCCTTCTTGGTCTTGGCACCTCCGGACTCGATCACGTCCGGGTAGATCGTGCCCTGGGCCAGCCACTTCGCGTTGGAAAGCTTCTTGGCTTCACGTTGAAAGACCTCGACGAACTCGCGGCCGATGATCTTGCGCTTGGCCTCGGGGTCGGCCACGCCTTGCAGGTGCCCCAGGAACTGCTCGCTGGCGTCCACGTGCACCACCTTGGCGTGCAGCCGACCGGCGAACATGTCCATCACCATCTGGCCTTCGTTCAGACGCAGCAGGCCATGGTCGACGAAGACACAGGTCAGCTGGTCGCCGATGGCGCGGTGGATCAGCGCCGCCGCGACGCTGGAATCGACACCGCCGGAGAGGCCCAGGATGACCTCCTCGTCACCCACCTGCGCACGGATGGCGGCCACCGCCTCCGCGATGTGGTCGCGCATCACCCAATCCGGCTTGGCGCCGGCGATCTGCAGCACGAAGCGCTCGAGCATCGCCCTGCCCTGCACCGTGTGCGTGACCTCGGGGTGGAACTGCACGGCGTAGTAGCCGCGGTCTTCGTCGGCCATGCCGGCGATCGGGCAGCTGGGCGTGCTGGCCATCAGCTTGAAGCCCGGCGGCAGCGCCGTGACCTTGTCGCCATGGCTCATCCACACCTTGAGCATGCCGTGCCCCTCGGCGGTGCGGAAGTCCTCGATGCCGTCGAAGAGCTTCGTGTGGCCGCGGGCGCGGACTTCGGCATAACCGAACTCGCGGTGATCGCTCCATTCCACCGTGCCGCCCAGCTGCGCCGCCATGGTCTGCATGCCATAGCAGATGCCCAGCACCGGCACGCCCAGGTCCCACACGGCCTGCGGCGCGCGCAGCTGGTGATCCTCGTAGGTGCTGGCGTGGCTGCCGCTGAGGATCACGGCCTTGGGTGCGAACTCGCGCACGAAGGCGTCGCTGACGTCGTTCGGGTGGATCTCGCAGTAGACATGCGCCTCGCGCACGCGGCGCGCGATCAGCTGCGTGACCTGGGAACCGAAGTCGAGGATGAGGATGCGGTCGTGGTTCATGCGGGCTGGGCCTCGGCCGTGCGCCGGGCGGTGAAGAAGCGGATCGCGATCAGCGCCGCCACGGCCTGCAGCAGTGCCGAGGCGTAGAACGGCAGGCCGATCAGCCAGTCGTCGGGGGATCGGTGGGAGATCAGCACCAGCAGCGGGCCGGCGGTGGCCGGCGCCAGCACGGCCATCAGGCTGTTGACCGAGGCCACGGCGCCCATGACCTCGCCCTGGCGCTGCGCATCGGCCGCATTGGAGACGATGCTCTGCAGCGCCGCCTGCGCGCCGCCGCCCAGCAGCGTGCCGACGACGATGACGACGTACATCATCCAGCCTTCGGTGACGGTGCCAAAGGCCGCGTAGGTCAGCGCGCCCACGCTCAACCCCCAAGCCGCCAGCCGCCGTGGCGAGAAGCGCTTGAGCAGGTGGCGCAGCAGCACGCCCTGCACCAGGGCCGACATCAACCCCACGGTGAACAGCGACCAGCCCACCTCCGCCGGGCCCCAGCCAAAGCGGAAATGCGTGTAGAGCACCCAGCTGGAGTGCATGGCGAACTGCGCCAGCGTGGCCAGGGCAATGGCCGCAGCCAGCCAGCCGATGCCGGGGTTGCGCGCCAGCGTCTGCACCGCGGCCAGCGGGTGCGCCGAACGCCACGCGAAGGGGCGGCGACGATCGGGAGGCAGCGATTCCGGCAGCACGAAGTAGCCGTAGAGGCCGTTGAGCACCGCCAGCGTGCCAGCCACGAAAAACGGCAGTCGCACGTCGATGTCGCCCAGCAGTCCACCAGCCACCGGGCCGAGGATGAAGCCGATGCCGAACATGGCGCCGATCTGGCCCATGCGCGCCGCGCGCTGCTCGGGCGTGGAGATATCGGCCACGTAGGCGTTGGCGATGGCGGCGTTGGCCTGCATCGCGCCGGACAGCACGCGCACGGCCACCAGCATCCACAGGGCCGTGGCCAGCCCGGTGACGAAGAAGCTCAACGCCAGGCCGGTGAAGCCGATCAGCAGCACCGGCCGCCGGCCGAAGCGGTCGGACAGCGCACCCAGCACCGGCGCGGCGACGAAGTTCGCAGCGCCGAAGGTGAAGGTGACGATGGCGAACCAGCGCGCCTGCGCGTCGGCGCCTTCGGTGAACTGGCCCACCATGTAGGGCAGCACTGGCACGATCAGCCCGATGGCGACCATGTCGATCAGGACCGCGATCAGGATGAACGACATGGCCGCCCGCCTTGCGGCTGGGCGGCCATCGACGGTGTCGAGGCTCAAGCTCAGTCGGCCCGGTAGTTGGGCGCCTCTTTGGTGATCTGCACGTCGTGCACGTGGCTCTCGCGGATGCCGGCGGTGGTGATCTGCACGAACTCCGCCCGCTCCTTCATCTCGTCGATGGTGGCGCAGCCGCAGTAGCCCATGGACGCCTTCAGGCCGCCACCCATCTGGTGCACGATGGCGATCAGCGAACCCTTGTACGGCACCCGGCCCTCGATGCCTTCGGGCACGAGCTTGTCGGCATTGGGGTTCGTGGTCTCGTCGTTTTCCTGGAAGTAGCGGTCGGCCGAGCCGGCCTTCATGGCGCCGATCGAGCCCATGCCGCGATAGCTCTTGTAGCTGCGCCCCTGGAAGAGGATGACCTCGCCCGGCGCCTCTTCAGTGCCGGCGAACATGCCGCCCATCATCACCGTGCTGGCGCCGGCGGCGATCGCCTTGGCGATGTCGCCGGAATAGCGCACGCCGCCATCGGCGATCAGCGGCATGCCGCTGCCCTTGAGCGCCGTGGCCACGTTGTCGATGGCGGTGATCTGCGGCACGCCGACGCCGGCCACGATGCGCGTGGTGCAGATGGAACCCGGGCCGATGCCGACCTTCACCGCGTCGGCACCGGCCTCGCACAACGCCAATGCGGCCGCGCCAGTGGCGATGTTGCCGCCGATGACGTCCACCTGCGGATAGTTCTTCTTCACCCAGCGCACACGCTCGATGACGCCAGCGCTGTGGCCGTGCGCGGTGTCCACCACGATGGCGTCCACACCGGCCTTGACCAGCAGTTCCACACGCTCTTCGGTGCCCTCGCCCACGCCGACCGCGGCACCCACACGCAGCTTGCCCTGGGCGTCGCGCGCGGCGTTCGGGAAGCTGGTCTGCTTGGTGATGTCCTTCACCGTCATCAGGCCGCGCAACTCGAAGGCGCTGTTGACGACGAGCACACGTTCCAACCGATGCTGGTGCATCAGGGCCTTGCCTTCGGCCAGAGAGGCGCCCTCGGGCACCGTCACCAGACGCTCGCGTGGCGTCATCACGTCACGCACCGGCACGTCCAGACGACTCTCGAAGCGCAGGTCGCGGTTGGTGACGATGCCCACCACGGTGCGGCCCTCGACCACCGGGAAGCCGGAGAAACCCAGCTGGTCCTGCAGCTTCATCACCTCGCGCACGGTCTGATCGGGCCGCACGGTGATCGGGTCGCGCAGCACGCCGGATTCATAGCGCTTCACGCGCGCCACCTCGGCCGCCTGCTGCTGCGGCGTGAGGTTCTTGTGCACGATGCCGATGCCGCCTTCCTGGGCGATGGCGATCGCCAGGCGCGCTTCGGTGACGGTGTCCATCGCCGCCGATACCAGAGGCAGGTTGAGCGCGATGTTGCGCGTCAGGCGGGTGGCAAGGGAGGTGTCGCGCGGCAACACCTGCGAGAACGCCGGCACCAACAACACATCGTCGAAGGTGAGCGCTTGGCCTAGAAGGCGCATGGGAAAGCTCCAGACGCAAAGCACGATTATACGGACCGTTACCAAGGTGCCGGTGCGCGCACCACGTCGCCGGCCGCAACCCGCGGCGCCCGACCTACACTTGCCGCATGACGCTGCGCCCTGCCCTGACCGCATTGACCTGCGCGTGTGCGCTGACCCTTCTGGCCCTGCCTGCCAGCGCCCAATGGAAGTGGAAGGACGCCAGCGGGCGCATCACCGTCAGCGACCTGCCGCCGCCACGCGACGTGCCGCCGCAGAACATCCTGCAGCGACCGGAGCCGGTGGCCGTTCGTGCGCCGGCCGCAGCCCCGGCGGCCTCTGCCGCCTCCGTGCCGGCCGCTGCACCACGCGTGGACCGCGACCTGCAAGCCCGCAAGGACGCCACCGAACGCGAGCAGGCGGCCAAGGAGAAGGCCGATGCCGCCAAGCTGGCCGAGCAGCGTGCGGAGAACTGCCGCAACGCACGGGCGCACCTGGCGGCACTGGATTCCGGCCAGCGCATCGCGCGCTACAACGACAAGGGCGAACGCGAGATCCTCGACGACCGCCAGCGCGCCGCCGAGACGCGGCGCGCGCGCGACGTCATCGCGGCGGAGTGCCGCTGACGCCAGCCGCGGCGGCCGGTTTGCCGGGTTTGTCCGACGGCCCTCGCTTGCGGTAGCGCTGCCGGCGCGCTTCCTTCGGGTCGACCTTCAAGGGCCGATAGACCTGCACCTGGTCCTGATCTCGCAGCAGCTGCTGCAGTGCACAGGCCTTGAACCACAGGCCGACGTCAACGTCAGCGATGTCCAGGCCGTGCCGCTGCAGCACGCCGCTGTGTTGCAGCGCATCCAGCACCGTGGCACCCTCCTCCAGCGTCAGCGCGGTCAGGTCGACCTGCTCCGACGGCCCGGGCACCGGGCAGTAGACCACCTCAACGCGGACCATGCACTTGCTCCGCGCGCTGCACGAAACTGTCGACGAAGGTGTTGGCCACCCGGTCGAACACTGGGCTCACCACCGCCTCCAGCGCCGGGCTGGCGAAGGCGTAGCGCAGGTCGAACTCGATCTTGCAGGCCTCGGCCTCGCTGCCGGGGCGGCCCAGCGGGTGGAACAGCCAGGTGCCGTCGAGCAACGAGAACGGGCCGTCCACCAGCTGCACCGCCACCGAACGGCCTGGCACCTGGAGATTGCGCGTGGTGAAGGCATGGCGCACCCCCATGTAGTGCAGGCCGATGCGCGCGGTCATGCCGTCGTCGTGCTGCTCCAGCACCTCGGCGCGGTCGCACCACGGCAGGAATTCCGGGTAACGATCGATCCCGGTGACCAGGTCGTACATCTCCTGCGGCGTGTACCAGAGCAGGACCGACTTCTTCACGTGCTTCACAATCGCGGATTCTAGTTTTCCCCTGCCCATGCCCCCGATCGCTGAAAACCGCCGCGCCCGCCACGAGTACCACATCGACGAGAAGTTCGAGGCGGGCGTGGTGCTGCAAGGCTGGGAGGTCAAGGCCATCCGCTCCGGCCAGGTGCAGCTGACCGACGGCTACGTGGTGATCCGTGACGGCGAGCTCTACCTGATCGGGCTGCGCATCAACGCGCTGCGCACGGCGTCCACCCACGTGCATCCGGAGCCCGACCGCACCAAGAAGCTGCTGATGCACAAGGACGAGATCCGGCGGCTGATCGGCAAGGTGGAGCAGAAGGGTTTCACGCTGGTGCCGCTGGACCTGCACTACAAGGGCGGTCGCGTGAAGGCCGAGATCGCGCTGGCCAAGGGCAAGGCGCAGCACGACAAGCGCGAGACCGAGCGCGAGAAGGACTGGCAGCGGGAAAAGGGCCGGCTGATGAGATCGAAGATCTCGTCAAAGCCGTGAGGCTGAGCGGCGAAGCCGCTCAGAACACTTTCGCGCGCAGCGGAGATGGGCCGCCTGATGCGGCCCAAGATCTCCACCAAGTGACGCGCCGCCAGCGGCGGCAGGCGCTCAACCCAGGCTGGCGAACGCCTGTGCCAGGTCGGCGCGCAGGTCCGCCTCGTCTTCCAGGCCGATCGAGAAGCGCACCAAGGTGCCTTCGTACGGCACCGGATCACGCATGGTCCGCAGGTCATAGGGCACGACCAGGCTCACCGGCCCGCCCCAGGAATAGCCCAGCTTGAACAGCCTCAGCGCGTCGCAGAAGGCATCAACCTGCGCTGGCGAGTAGCGGGCAGCAAAGACCACCGAGAACAATCCGGCGGCGGCCCCGCACAGGCCACGCCAGTGTTCATGGCCCGGTGAGCCGGCCAGGGCCGGATGCAGCACCCGCGTGATCTCCGGACGCTGCTGCAGCCAGGTGGCCAATGCACGGGCCGTGCGGTCATGCGCGTGGTAGCGCAGCGCGATGCTGGGCAACGAACGCAGCACCAGCTCGGCATCGTTTGCCGCCACACCCAGGCCCAGGCGCATGTGGGCGAGCTTGATCTTCAGGTGCAGGGCCTCGTCATGGGTGGTGACCGAGCCCATCAGCACGTCGCCGCCGCCGGACGGGAATTTCGTCAGCGCCTGCATCACGATGTCGCAGCCCAAGCCATCGCCAAGGTCGAAGCCGTCGAAGGCAATGCCCGCACCCCAGGTGTTGTCCAGCGCGGTGAGCACGCCGCGTGCACGGGCGGCCGCCACCAGGCCCCGCATGTCCGGGAACTCCATCGTCACCGAGCCCGGAGCCTCCAGCCAGACCAGCTTGGTGGCGGGGCCGATCAGCGCAGCGAATCCGGCCGCGTCCAGCGGGTCGTAGAAGCGGTGCCCGATGCCCCAACCCGCCAGCTGCTGCACCGCGAAGTCCTTGCCCGGGCCATAGGCGTTGGCCGGGATCAGCACCTCGTCGCCTTGCTGCAGCAGCGCCATGTCCACCAGGGCGATGGCGGCCAGGCCGCTGGGGGCCAGCACGCACTGCAGCCCGTGGTCCAGGTGGGCGACGCGTTCTTCCAGCGTGAAGGTGGTCGGCGTGCCGTGCAGGCCGTAGGTGTAGCCGTGCTTGTGCTTCCAGTCGCGGGCCCGCATGGTGGCCACGTCAGGGAAGATGACCGTGGACGCCTTGAAGACGCCAGGCTGCGGCGCCTCGAAGCCGGCGGGCGGCTGATAGGGGTGGTGGATCAGGGCGGTGGCGTCGTGGTCGGCCATGGGTGCGTGATGCAGGCTGCAGTTCAGAACGGCACGCCGACGAGGTCATGCCCCTCGGCGGCCACGATGCGGGCACGCGTGAACTCGCCCACCTTGAGCGTCTTCGAGGCCTTTTCGGGCGGCAGCAGGCGCACCGTGCCGTCGATCTCCGGCGCGTCGGCATAACTGCGGCCAACACCACCGCGGCGGCCCAGTGCCGGCGCGCTGTCCACCAGCACCTGCATCTCCGCGCCGATGCGCTGCTGCAGCTTGGCGGCCGACACTTCCTCGGCCACCGCCATGAAGCGCGCCTGTCGAGCCTCACGCTCGGCTTGCGGCAATGCACCTGGCAGTTCATTCGCCGTGGCACCCTCCACCGGCGAATAGGCGAAGCAGCCGGCCCGGTCGATGCGCGCTTCGCGCAGGAAGTCCAGCAGGTGCTCGAATTCGGCCTCGGTCTCGCCCGGGAAACCCGCGATGAAGGTGGAACGCACCACCAGTTGCGGACACAGCTCGCGCCAGCGTTGCAGGCGTTCGAGGTTGCGCTCGCCGCTGGCCGGGCGCTTCATGCGCCGCAGCACATCGGGGTGGGCATGCTGGAACGGCACGTCCAGGTACGGCAGGATGCGGCCGGCCGCCATCAGCGGCAGGATGTCGTCCACGTGCGGGTACGGATAGACGTAGTGCAGACGCACCCACGCGCCGTGCGCCTCGGCCAGGTCGCCGAGCTTCTCGCACAGGTCGAACATGCGCGTCTTGACCGGGGTGCCGTCCCAGAAGCCGGTGCGGTACTTCTGGTCCACGCCGTAGGCCGAGGTGTCCTGGCTGACCACCAGCAGTTCCTTCACGCCCGACTCGAACAGCGCACGTGCTTCCCCCAGCACATCGCCCACCGGGCGCGAGACCAGGTCACCGCGCATGCTGGGGATGATGCAGAAGGTGCAGCGGTGGTTGCAGCCCTCGCTGATCTTCAGGTAGGCGTAGTGTTTCGGCGTCAGCTTGATGCCCGCGGCCGGGACCAGGTCCACGAAGGGGTCGTGCGGCTTGGGCACATGGCGGTGCACCGCGTCCATGACCTCCTGCGTGGCATGCGGCCCGGTGACCGCCAGCACCTTGGGATGCACCTGCTGCACCAGGGTGCCGGCACGCTCGCCACCACGGTCGCCGGTGTCTGCAGCGGGCTTGGCGCCGAGGCAGCCAGTGACGATGACCTTGCCGTTGGCCGCCAGCGCCTCGCCGATGGTGTCCAGGCTTTCCTGCACTGCGGCGTCGATGAACCCGCAGGTGTTGACGATGACGAGGTCGGCGCCCTCGTAGGTCTTGCTGGTGCGGTAGCCCTCGGCAGCGAGCTGGGTGAGGATGAGCTCGGAATCGGTCAGCGCCTTGGGGCAGCCAAGGGAGACGAAGCCGACGGTGGGCGCGATATCAGGCATCGCGCGATTTTCGCTCAGCGCGGGCACGGCGCCTGGGCCAGGGGACGCCCAGCGCTTCGGTGGGTCAGCGCTTGGGCGGAAAACCCGGGAAAACGGTGCCCGCCTGTGCCATCTGGTCCTGCATCTTGTCGAACATGGCGCGCGACTGTTCCAGGTAGCTGCCCATCAGGTTCTGCATCAGCGGGGTCTGGCCACTGACGAGTTGCTTCTGCATCTCGGCGAAAGCCTGCAGGTTGCGCTCAAGCATGGAGCCCATCGCACCCTGCATCGTGTGGCCATAGAACCGGATGATGTTGGCCAGCATCGAGGTGCTGAACATCGGCACGCCGCCCGACTCCTCCTCGAGGATGATCTGCAGCAGGATGCTGCGCGTGAGGTCTTCAGCCGTCTTGGCGTCACGCACCTCGAAGGCCTCCCCCGCCAGCACCATGCGCTTCACGTCGGCAAGCGTGATGTAGCTGCTGCTGCGCGTGTCGTACAGGCGGCGGTTGGGGTACTTCTTGAGCACACGCGGCGCGCCGGGATCGTTGGAGTCGATCGCGGCGCCGCCGGTCCGTGGTTTCGCGGGCATGCAGGGGCTCCGGTCGGCTGTCAGACGGGTTTCATTGTAGGCGGCAGGGTTTCTTCAACCTCAGCGGGCAAGCCCGATGGAGAGAAACCCGGTAGCCGGTGTCTGTCGGACACCGACGGTCACCAGCAGCCTCGGCGAGGCCGCGACAAACAAGGCCGCGCCGTCGGTGCTGCGCACCCCGCCCAGCACGGCCGTGGGCCAGGCGCTGTCGCCCGTCAACGTCACGGCATAGGCTGGCGTGCTGGCCACGTCCAACATGGCCGGTGCGCTGCTCAAGGTGGCGGCGGCCCAGCCGCCACCGGCATCAGCCATGTCATAGGTCCCCGCGGTGGACGCCTGCGCGGGCAGCCCCAGCTCCAGCAGGCTGCGGCTCTTGTTCCGACGCACCAGGACAAGCTCGTCGCCCACCCGTGCGATGCGGAAACTCAAGGGGTCCAGCACCCCTGCGACATCGGTGGCCGAGATCACGCCCGTCGGCCCGCTGGCGTCCTGTTGCAGGGCCAGCCGGTAGACCGCCAGCGGCACGGGGCATTCGGCTGCCCGCCACAGGCGGTTGGTGCGGCAGATCGACAGGAATTCGCGGTCCCAGCGCGCACCGAAGTAGGCCGACGCGGCCACGCCGCTGTCCACGCTGCGATTGGCCAGCATCACGTCGGTGCCATCGCCGAGCAACGCCAGGTCGGTGATGAAGCGCCGGCCCGCCACGTAGGGCAGCAGGCTGCCGCTGGCATCGTCCAGGCCGACCACGAACTCGTCGGTGATGCGGAACTGGCGCCCCTGCCCGGCGTCGTAGCGTCCGTTGGCATCCGGGCCGGTGAAGGCACGCACCGTGCCGGCCACGGACATCGTGCGCGCGTCGAAGTCGAGCGCCAACGTGCGTTCCTGGCCGTCGCCGCCCACCATGACATAGCTGCCGTTGCGGGCGTCCGGCGGTGCGGTCACGGTGCCCGCCAGCGTCACGCCATCGTTGGACGGATCCGGGTCGCCGGCATAGGCCACGGTCACCTGGTCCTCGACCACCGTGCCGACAGCCAGCGACGCCGTGGCCTGCGCGTAGCTGATGCGCAGTTGCGCGCCCACCGGCAGGCTGCTGATCAACAGCGTGCTCGGGTCGGCCAGGTCCGTGGGGCAGGCGGCGCCACCTGCGCTCGTGCACTGCAGCGTCAACGGCACCGTCGTGACCGACGGCGAGTAGCGCAGGGTCACGCCGCGCGCCTCGGAAGGCCCGCGGTTGACGAGCACGACCACGGCCGTCTTGGCGATGCCCTGGGGCCATGTCGACGACAGGCTGGCGGTGAGCTGGAGATCCGCGGCAGCCGCCACCAGCGTGGTCGAGACCTCGGCCAGGTTGTCACCCGTGGCTGGGTCGCCATCAGCGCTGGCGGCCACACGGCCGGTGACCAGGCTGCCCAGGGTGGCGCCCGCCGGCACCGGCAATTCATAGCGCAGCTGCAGCCACGCACCGGCGGCCAGCGTGTCGGTGCGGGTGGTGGCGCCCAGCGCGGCCGGGCAGGCCGCCCCCGCGCTGGCCGTGCAGGTGACCGACGGCGAGCCCGTCAGCCCCTCGCTCGAAAAATCGATCCGAACACCGGTCGCCATCTCCGGGCCGCCGTTGGTCACGCGCGCGGTGAACGCCGCCGTGCCGCCGATCGGCGCCGTTGCCGCCGCCGACATGGAGGCGCTCAATCGCGCCGGCGGTGGCACGATGGTCACGCTGTCGGTGTCGCTGTCGTTGCCAGGTTGGGTATCCCCCATGCCAGTCACGGATGCGGCGGCGGTCACGCTGCCACCGACCGCGCCGGCCACGCTGTCGACCCGCAGGCGCAGGCTGCTGCCAACTGGCATGTCGGGCAGCACCATGTCCGGCCCCGCCAGCGCCGGGCAGGTGGCGCCACCGTCGGCCGAGCAGATATAGGTCAGCGACCCGGCAAGCACGGCGCCGGACAGGCGATGCGCCAGCTGTGCGCCGCGCGCCGTGTCCGGGCCCAGGTTGCTCACACTGACGGTGAACTGCAGCGGCGCGCCCGCAGCCACCTGGGTGGCCACGCTCTGCCGAACCTGCAGGTCGTACTGCGGCTGGCGCACGGAGGTGATGGCGTCACCCACCGTGTCCTCACCCACTGGCACGCCTTCGGCGCTGACCGCAAAACGCGCCGCCACGTCACTGCCCGCGGCGGACAGCGGCAGCGCGACGACGTAGTCGAAGGTGAGCGTGGCATCGGCGGGCAGGACGTCCAGGCTCATCGACGGCCCCAGCGTGGCCGGGCAGGTTGCGCCGAGGCTGGCCGTGCAACGCCAGCCGGTGGCCTGCAGGCCGTCCGGCAGCGTCTGCGTCATCACCAGCGCAAAGGCCACCGGGCCACGGTTCTCCAGCACGGCCTTGAAGGCCGCGGACGTGCCGGCGGCACTGACGGCCGCCACCCGGTGCGCCACCGCCAGGCGAGCCGTTGGCGCGACCAGGCGGGTGGTGAAGCTGGCGCGGTTGTTGTCGGGGTTGGGATCACTGGGCGTGGTCGCCGCAAAGCTGCCGCTCAGGTCTCCTCGCAGCGCCGGGGGCGTGGCGTAGGCCACACGCAGGCGCAGGCGCCCGCCGGACGGCAGCAACGGGGCCAGCAGCGGGCGCGCGCTCAGGTCGGCGGGGCACAGGGCGCCGTCGAAGGCCTCGCAGGTCAGCGGCAATGCCGTCAAACCCGCGGGATCGGTGAGGTCCAACTGCACATCGTTCGCCGACGCCGGGCCGAGGTTGGTGATGCCGGCGGTGAAGACCAGGTCGTTGCCGGCTGCCAAGGTGTCGACGCCGGTGTAGGACACGGTGAGCTGGGCGTTGGCCACCACCGCACTGGTGGTGCTGGTGTTGTTCGACAGGTCGGGGTCGCCCGGCACGTGCCGGGTGCTCATCTGGTTGAGCACGAGGCCACCCAGCACGGAATCCGGCACCAGGCCGCGCACGATGAAGGTCAGCGCGCCGCCGGCCGGCAGGCGACCGATGGTCATGGCCACCGCGGTCGTGCCCGGGCATTGCGCCCCGCCCTCGGCCTCGCAGGCGATGCCCTGCAGCGTCAAACGGCCGTCCAGCGTGTTGGTGACGAGCACGTCCTCGGCCGTGTCGGGGCCCGAATTGCTGACCCGCATGCGGAACTCGGCCACGGTGCCAGGCGCGACAGGCTGGCCCGGGCCGGTGCCGACGATGGCCACGTCCGCCTGCGGGTCGCTGCCGCCGCAGGCCGACATGATCAGCGCGCAGGTGCCCGCGAGCAGAAGGGCCGGCCAGCGGCGTGGCAGTGAGAGATGCTTCATGGGTCAGCGTGAGGTGTCAGGTGGGGCGCTGGCGTCGATGCCACACGGGGCGGCACGAACGTTGGCGTCCAGGGGTCTAGCGTAGCGACAAAGTCCTCGAGCGCAACGGCCAGCGCGCCGCCCTCGGCCAGCCCCGCCGCCATGCCGTCATGGGCCAGCGGGAGGGGCCGCAGGTCAGCACGACCACCGGCGGTGCGCCAGGCGTCGGCGAAGGCCCGCGCCTGGTGCAGCACACCCGGCCTCCCCTGCGCCGAGGCCAGCAGCAGGGGTGGCCCGGGTTGTTGAATCTGGTGACGCGGCGAGCAGGCCTGCCAGCCGGCAGGATCGTTGCCGAAGGCGCGGTCGTGCAGCGGTGCATGGGGCCACGCCATCAATTGCGGCACGTCGAGGGCCGCGGTGTCCACCAGCACGCTGGCCAGCCATCGTGGCACGGTGACCTTGGAACGCAAGGGGCCCACGTGCACCAGCGCCGCCAGATGCGCGCCCGCCGAATGCGCCAGCAGCAGGCTGCCCGTCACGTCCGCCCCCGCTGCCGCAAAGGCGCGCACGGCGGCTGACATGGCCATTGCCACATCCTCGGCTTGCTGCAACGGGCCTGCATCCGGCAGCAGCCGGTGCGACAGTACCGCCGCATGCCAACCGTGCTGGTGAGCCCATGCCACCGAAGCCCGCGCGAACGGGCCCTCAGGGTGTCCATGGGCCCAACCACCGCCCTGCAGCACCAACACGAGAGGACGAGGGCCGGCGCCAGCCAGGGGCCAGAGGTGGACCTGCTGCCGGGGTTCGGGGCCGTAGGCCAGCCCAGCGGGCAGGCGTGGAGCCAGCGCCTCAGGCGTCGGCGGCGGCGAAATGGACCTCACAGCCACCGCGCGGGTTGGGCACGTAGCGATTGCCGTTGAGCGGCATGATCTTGGGGCCGAAGGGATTGGCCGTGCCGATGAACAAGCCCCTCGGCGTGGACACCAGCGTGCGCAGCCCCATGTTGTACGGGTTGCCCATGCCCTGCGTGGTCACCGGCACCCAGTTGTCGCCGTCGAAGCTGCGGTAAAGGTCGAAGCCGGACTGGTTGTCCAGGATGTTCTGCGGCTCCAGGTGGTTGATGACGCCCGCGAATGCCGGTGGCCAGCGGCGGCGGTTGGCGTAACCGAGCACGCAACTCCAGTCGAAGGTGCCCATGTAGAGCCAGCCGTCGTGCTCCACCATGCGCCAGAAGTAGCCGTTGAAGAAATTGTCGAATCCCGGCAGGTAGCCCGACAGCGGCGCTTTGTGACCGTCGGGCGTGTCGCGGGCCTCGCCCACCAGCAGGTCCCAGCGACCATCGGGATGCAGGCGGATCATCTCCGGTGGCGCCGGGCCGATGCGGTTCTGGGTGTCGACGCCGCCGCCCTGGATGCCGCTGCCAATGTACAGCGCGCCCTTGAACGGGTACATCGACAGCACGCACTGGTTCAACGGGCCACGGTGAGCGCCACGTTCGAGCATGCGCTCGAAGCGGTAGGGCTTGGAGCCTTCCATGGTGCTGCGCCAGACCTGGAAGCCTTCGAGGTTGAAGGTGCCCACGTAGAGATGGTCCCCAAAGGCGGCCATCTCGAAAATGGTCTTGTTGCCGGGGTCGCCGAAGCCGAAGTCGCTGACCGGCTCCCATTCGCCGTTGGCCGGGTCGGCACTTTCATAGACGACCGAGTGTGCCGAGACGTTCGGGTTGCCACCCCGCGAACCGGCTGGCGTGGTGAACAGGCGGCCCTTGAACTGGACCACGGTGCGGATGGTGGTCACCGGCAGACCGACCAGGCCCGGCTCGCAGGTCGGCGTAAAGGTTCTACCGTCCTCCGAGCGCAGCAGCAGCGGCCCGGGCCCACGCGCCGGCGACCAGGTGCTGACGAACAGCGCCGGCGGTTGATCTGCGCGGCCGTCGTAGACCAGCATGCCCCGCAGACCCAGTTCCCGCGGAATCGGCTTGCCATGGCTGCCGATGATGGTGGGCGACTTGTAGACCCGGGTCCATTCGTCGTCGGCAACGCTGTAGCGCCAGATCTCGGCGCCCATGTCCAGGCTGTAGGGGTCCTCCGGGCATTCCACCGGCCAGATGTCCATGCCGATGGGCAACCGCGCCTTCATGAACGGAAAGTTGCCGCGCGTGGTGCCCACGTACAGATGGCCCCGGAACCAGGCCATGGAGTGCGCATAGGCATTCAGCCCGTCGCCGAAGCCGCCGCTCGCAATGAGCCGGAAGTCGCGCTGATCGAGGCCGGGGTGGACGCCGAGCCGGTTCGCCGCCTTCATGCGGGTTCAGGCAGCGGCCGCTGCCGTCACGTGCCGCAGATAGCGGCCCAGCGAGGCCTGTGCCTTGTCACCGTCAGGGAAGGGGCCAACGCGGGCATCCTCGCGGGTGCTGAAGTACCACTGGCCGCCGTCCTGGTAGACACGGTCACTGCGGAAGTGACGCTGTTGGCCTTCGCCGGCACGGCGGCGCAACGGGTCGGCTCCGAATTCGCCGTCCCAGAAACGCTGGCAGCCGGAGATGACTTCCTCGGGTTTGGAGGTCGGGAAGAAGTGGCCTGCATCGCGCACCCGGCGGAAGACGGCATGCGGCCAGAGGTCCAACAGTTCAGCGCCGGTCAGACGGGCCTGGGAATGGTCCGCATACATGGCCATGATGGCGAAATCGAACAGGCGCAGGCGTTCGGGCGTCAGGCCGTCGTCCCCCATCAGTTCGGCTTCGGCACCGGTGCTCTGCATCAGGTGCAGCCAGTGCTGTGCCGCACGGTTGTTCCGCTGGCCGACCAGCGGGCCAGCCAGCTGCGCCAGTTCGGCGGGCACGGTCAGGCCGTTGAGCTGCCAGTGCGCCACCCGGGTCAGCAGCTTGTAGCCGAAATAGGGGTCCCGGGTGCTGAGGTCCAGCCCATGGCGGTCGACGATGCGCTGCAACGCTTCGCCGTGACGCCATTCCTGCGGTGTCTCCACATGGCGCACCGCCGAGATGTGCGTGTCCGCCAGCACCAGGCTGCGCACGCGTTCCGGCTGCCGGCTGGCCAGATTCATCGTGATGACGCCGCCAAAGCTGTGCGCCAGGAAGTGCGCCGACGTGATGCCCAGGTGGTCCAGCAGGCCCGCCAGGTCATCGGCCAGCGCGGCTGGCGTGTAGCCTTCCGGCGTCATGTCGCTGCGGCCGTGGCCTCGCAGGTCGTAGAGCGTGATGCGGAACCGATCCTGGAAAGCCGGCACGTATTGCAGGTACCAGAAGGCCAGGCTGGTTGCCAGGCCGTGCACCATGACCAGCTCTTCACGGTCGTCCTCTGCGCCCATGTCGGTGCGCAGGTAATGGATCCGGTTTCCGTTGACGGTGGCAAACGGCACGTGCTACTCCATCGATTCCGGCGCGTGGACCCGTTGTGCAGACCTTGGCGCCCGAATGCCTCCCCTGCCCTGGGAGGCATGATGCACCGCATCACGCCCAATTGCATCCCCGCCCACGTGGGGGATGTGCAACTGCGACACAGCTGAACCCAGCATCGGGATCATTGCGCGACCTCGGCACCCCGTTCAAGCCGATCGGCCACGGCAATGACATGGGCACCATCGCGGGCCAGGACCACACCGACGGACCAGCCGTCGCACTGAACGCGCGCCGTCGCGGCCCCGACACCTGCGAGCTGGACCACGAACCGTTCCGGCGCGCCCTGCAGCCCGGTGCCCAGCAGCTTGGCCGCAGCCTCCTTGGCACACCACAGTCGCAACAGCCATTCGGCCTGATGATCCGCCGGTGCGGCCTGCCACTGTGCCTGTTCGGCAGGAGACATCGACGCCGCCAACAGATCCGGGCGCAGCGGGCGCGCCAGCGACTCCAGATCGACCCCGACCGGGTGTCCCGGCTCGACCACGGCGGCCAGGCAGCTGGCATCGTCATGGGACAGCGACACCGAGGGTGCTGCCACCAACGCCTCGGTCCACCAGCCCTGCACCATCGGCGCGCCGGCAGCGTCGTGCGCAACTTCGACGTCGGCCGGATACAGCAGCGTGCCGGTGCGCCCATGCACCCAGGCCCTCACGGCCTCCTTCAGGCACAGGCGGCCCAGCAACCACTGGCGGCGCTGGCGCAACGGCCCTTCCAGCGCCAGCCATTGCTGGCGCTCGTCGAACGACAAGGTCGCATGGGCCAGCATGCGCAGGAAGATCGCGGCCGACTGAGCGCAGAAGGCCTCGTCCAGCATCGGCAGCCGCCAGACCAGTGCCGGCGTCGCCACGGGCAACGCCAAAGGTTGCCCCAACCAGCCCCCCAAGGGGCTGCGGCGCGCCTGGTAGAAGGCATTGGGCACCGGGAAGAAGACATTCAACAGGCCCTCGACCCGCACCAGCGGCTGGCCCGCAGCATCCAGCGCCTCAAAGGCCCAGCGCCGCGGCGCCGCGATGTCGGACGCCTCCCCCCCCAGCGCCACCTGGCGGGCGCGCAACACCAGGCCCGGCTCGCCCTGCGGACAGGGGCGGTACAACTCCACGCGTTCGATGGTGGACGGGAAGCAATTGAAGTCGGTGCCGATGTGGTCGACGATCCAGTTCGCCGCCAACTGTCCCATGGCATCCAACAGCACGGGATTGAGCACCATCGACGCGGACAGCCCTTCGTCGAAAAAGCCGTCCAGGCTGCAGGGCGAAAGCCGGGCATCGGTGCCGCTGTCGTCCCAGCCGTCGAACGCCACCAGGCTTTGGAAGATGGGACCGTGGAACATCCCGGCGGCATACAGGCCGGGGCCGTCGTAGCGCGACGGGCGACGCTCGCGGAGCGCTGGCAGCGCGGGCAGACGCCAGTCGGCGTCCAACCCGAACTCGGCGTTCACGGCCGGCTGGCCGTCGGCAAACAAGCTGACGGCCACGCGACGCTGAGCAGCGTCGACCCAGCGGGCCTGAACATCGAGCGTGACTTCACCGTGGTCGAGCGCGATCCAGTCCAGCGCCCGCACGCGTTCGATGGTGCGAATGCCGCCATGCCCCGCCAGCAACGCAGCCGCTTCGGCCATGACCTCCAGGCTGACCATCAGTGGCACGCAGGACAGGCCCAGCAGGTCGGGATCTGTCTCCGAGACCCGCCCAGAGAGCACGTGGTCCTGCAGGAAACGATCGCGGTGCACGGCCAGCAGGCTGCGCACATGCACGCCGTTGGCGTCCTGCTGCAGCACCTCGTCGATGAAGGGCAGCGTCAGTGGCGCGGTGTTGGTGGCTGCTGCGCTGGACAGCACAGCGGTGGACGACGCGACCCGGGTCTCGGGCAACAGCCCATCCGGGACCTCGTTGGGCACGCCCGCCGACGGTGCAGCCGCCGTGTTCACCTGTGCAGACTCAACGGCCGCCGCAGGCGCCAGCAACTCGCGCAGCCGCTGCCGGTCGGCCTCGTCGAGCCGGATCGTGGGCATGGTGTTGTCCAGCACCAGGCCGGCGGGCCGCGCCGGCACATGGCGGGCCAGGTCGAACGACGCGATGCCCCGTCCGTCGAACAAGCGGGCGCCGCCCGCCCAGTGGCCGTTCACGTAGAGCTGTGCCAACGCACCCAGCAGCTGCTCCAAGCCGTGCCGGCGGCGCTGGCTGGTGGCGATTGCGAGGTGCTCGTGGTCGGCGAGCACGTCGTCGACGAAGGCGCTGAGGTTGCCCGAGGGGCCGACCTCCACAAAGCAGCGCACGCCATCGGCATGCATGCGCAGGATGGTCTCGCGGAAGCGCACGGTGCTGGACCACTGCGCCGCCGCCAGCTTGCGCGCCGCCGCAGCCGTGGCCGGGAACGGTGCCGCCGAACAACAGGAGTACAGCAGCCCCTGCGGCGCCACCATCTTCATGCGCTTGTAGTACGCGTGGAAGGTCTCGGTGACGGCGGCAAAGGCCGGCGTGTGATAACCGCGGTCGAACGGCAGCGGCATGCAGATGCCGCCCATGGCCGTCAGTTCGGCCTGCACGCCATCGATGGCGGCACGGCTGCCGTACAGCACCATCTGGTTGCCGCAGTTGTCCATCGCCAGCGACAGGGCATCACCATGGCGGGCGATGACCTCGCGCACCTGCGGCGCCGGCAGCGCACCAACAGCCAGCAGCGCGCCGGTGGCGATGTGGCCCCGCTCCAGCGCTTGCCGGTAGTCGGCATTGAGCTCGCGGATGCAATGGGCCAGCGCGTCGGGCGCCGAGGGCAACGCCCCCGCGGCCACCAGGGCCGACGATTCACCGCTGCTGTGGCCGAGCATGGCCTTGGGTTCCACGCCCAGATGGCGCAGCAGCGCGTGCATGGCCTGGCCGCCGATCATCACGGCCTCGGAGCCGACGTCCATGTCGTGCAGCCGCGCCTCCAACAGGCGCCGGCGCTCCGCCGTGAGCTCGCTGGCCGGGGGGTAGACGATGTCGGTGCGGCTGTCTCCTGGTGCGGCCGGGTACAGGCCGTGCCAGAAGTCCAGCCACTCGCGCACCACGTCGAAGTGCTGCGCCAGGTCGCCGAACATGCCCATGAACTGCGAGCCTTCGCCGGGGAACAGGAAGGCCATGTCGCCGGCCATGGGCGCGGCGGAGAAGTGCACCTGCGTGCGTGTGGACCAGCGTGCGCCGCCCTTGCCTTCGCGCAGACGCGACAGTGCCGTCTCCAGGCCCTTGGCCAGTGTGACACGGTCCTTGGCCACCAGCGCCAGCCGTGCGGGGCCACCGGCGTCAGCCCGCGCCAGCGCCGCAGCGATCTCGGCCACGCCGGCATCGGTGTCAGGGGCCAGCCGGTCCAGCAGGGCCTTCACCGCGTCGGCCAGCAACGCCGGCGTCGGCGCCGACAACAGCACCAGTTCGAATGGCCAGTGCTCCAGCCGCGGTGGGCGTTTGGCCTGAGGCGGCGCCTGCTCGACGACCCCATGCGTGTTGATGCCACCGAAGCCGAAGGAGTCAACACCGGCCCGGCGCGGCTGACCCAGCCGACCGATCCAGGGCATGGTCTCGGTGTTGATGAACAGCGGTGTCTTTTCGAGGCCCAGTTCCGGGTTGACCTGCTCGCACAGCGTCGGCGGCAGCACGCGGTGGTGCAATGCCAGCGTGGCCTTGATCAGCCCGGCGATGCCGGCCGCCGGAATGCAATGGCTGATCATCGACTTGACCGAGCCGAGCGCGATCGTGCCCTGCGGGCCCTGGCGCGGCCCGAAGACGTTGCCCAGCGAGGTGATCTCGGTGCGGTCGCCCAGCGGGATGCCGGTGCCGTGGGCCTCGATCAGGCCGATCGTGGCCGGGTCGACGCCGCTGTCTTCATAGGCGCGGCGGATCGCCAGGGTCTCGCCCTCGGCACTCGGGGCGAGCAAGCCGGTGGCCCGGCCATCGCTGGCCTGGCCGACGCCACGCAGCACGCCCCAGACCCGGTCGCCATCGGCCAGGGCATCGTCCAGCCGCTTCAGGGCCACGACCCCCAGGCCCTCGCCCAGCAGCGTGCCGTCGCTGCCCGTCTCGAAGGGGCGCACCTTGCCCCTCGCACTGAGTGCGCCGAGCTGGGTGAAGATCGTCGACACGTCGGCCGGCAGCGAGGCGTTGACGCCACCGGCCAGCATCAGGCGACTGCGGCCGGCCCGCAGTTCATCCATCGCCGCGGCCACGGCCAGCAGGGACGACGAACACGCGGCATCCACCAGGTAGTTCGGCCCCCGCAGGTTGAGGCGGTTGGCGATGCGGCCTGTCATGACATTGGGCACCAGGCCGGGCACGGTGTCAGCGCTGCTGGGCGGCAGCTTGCGCAGCAGCAGCGAGCGCACCTCGGCCACGCGGGCTTCATCGAGGCCGGGCACGGCGGCACGCAGCAGGTCCAGCGTCTGGTCGATGACGATGTTGTTCTGCACCAGCGTGCCCTGGCCGCGGTGCAGGTAGGTGCTGTGGCCCAGGATGACGCCGGTGTCGACGTGGTCGTAGTCAGGCCGCAGGTAGCCGGCGTCGGCCAGCGCGTCGCGCGAAACCCGCAGCGCCAGGAACTGGTCGGGTTCGCCGCCGTCCAGCGAGTTGGGCATGATGCCGAACTCACGCGGGTCGAAGCGGTACAGGTCCTTCAGGTAGCCGCCATAAGGCGTGCGGATGCGGTCGCTGTCCAGGTAGCGCTGCGCATCCCACGACTCGACCGGCTCGCCGATGGCATCCAGGCCGGTGAGGATGTTGTTCCAGAAAGCCTGCAGATCGGGCGCCTGCGGAAAGATGCAGGCCATGCCGACGATGGCGATCGGCGCGTTGCCGTGGCCGCTCATTGCGCCACCTCCGCCCGTCGCGCCTGGCCGCCGATGCGGTTGAGCGCGGCGCTGCCGATGCTTTCCAGGTCCTCGATCATCAGCACGCAGCGGCCCTTGTCATCCAGGAAGTACACGTTGGCGCGCACGAGGCTGGCATCGGCCACCTCCACGCGGTCGAACTGCATGCGCAACTGGGCCGGCAGGACTTGCGCAAAACGCAGCACACGGCCAAAACGCGCCGGCAGTGCCGTCTCGTCGCGATAGGCCCGCGCCCAGACCCAGGCCAGCTGCGCCGCGGCGTCCAGCAAGCCGGGGTCGAACAGCCAGTTCGACGCCTCGGCGGGCCAGCCGGTCAGCCAGGCCGACGGCAGCGTCGAACGCACCTGCACGGCGGCACCGGCCGGCGACAGGCCCTCGAAGTGGTCCATCAGTTGCAGTATGGGGCCATGGCACAGCCAGTCGCCATAAGCCTGATCTGCCGTCAAGGCCCGGTCCGCATGCCGGCTGCGCTCCACCGGCAGTGCCTCGGGCAGACCGCCCTGCTCCAGCCGCACCGTGGCGCGGTAGTGCGGCACCCAGCGGCCCGGCGCCAGTTCACTCTGCAGCGTCGCAGCCACCTCGAAGCCCTCGCTGCTGCCATAGGGCGCGGGAGCGACGGTGATGCGCAGATCGCGGGCACCCTGGCGCAAGTCCACACCCTTGAGCAGGCGATGGTCGCGCACCTCGGTCACCTGCCAGCCGGGATACAGACCCTGCACAGCCTCGGCCAGCGCCTCGAGCGCCACGGCCGCGGGCAGCACGATCTGGCCGTCAAAGACATGGTCCAGCAGGTAGTGGTGACGCGCCGGGTCCAGGCGCCAGGCGATGTCCTGCTCGCCGGTGGGACGCGGCTGACCCTGGGCAGCGCCCAGCAGCGGCTGGCCCGTGGTCTCGATTGCAGGCACCGGAACCGGCGCGTTGGCGGGCATCGACGCAAAGGCGCCGACCTCGGCTTCGCGAGCCTCCCAGGGCCCGGCGCCGCAGACGATCTCGACATCGGCATCGCCCGGTGCGCGCACCAGCGCATCGCGGAACAGCGCGCGGCCTTCGGCCGCATGCACCAGGTAGACGCCCTTTTCGGCAAACTTGGCTTCAGTCTCTGCCGTCACCATGCCAGCGCCGAATTTGGTGGGGCCCCAGGGCCCCCAGCACAGCGAGCGCACCACCACCTGCGGGCCCCAGCGGTGCTGCAGGGTGTCACACAGGCGGTTCATCAATTCGTTGGCCGTGGCGTAGTCGCTCTGGCCGCTGTTGCCATAACGGCCGGCCACCGAGCTGAACGCCACAAAGAACTTCAGCTTGGCCGCATCGACCTGCGCGGCCAGCTGCAGCAGGCCGAAGACCTTGGTCTCCAGCACACGGGCCCAGCTCTCGCGGGTCTTGTCGGCCCAGCGCTTGTCCTCGATGACACCCGCACCGTGCACCACACCGTCGATGCGGCCGTGCCGGGTGACGAGGTCGGCCACCAGACGCTGCAAGGCAGCAGCGTCGTTGACGTCGACCGCGTGGTACTCCACCTGCGCGCCACCGGCCCGGAAGTCGGCCAGGTTGGCGCGCATCTCCCGGGCACCCAGGTGAGCCTGCACCTTGCGCTGCACGTCGCCCGGGGTCATCTTCGCGCGGCCGGCGCGGATCTCGCCCACGTAATGCCGTTGCAGCGCCGCGGCATCGACACAGGCCGCGATCTCGGGCGGCTCTGCGTCCTGCAGCGCGCTGCGCCCGGTGAGCACCAGCACATTGCCCGGCAGGGCCAGTTCCCGCAGCACCTCGGCGGTGATGCCACGGGCGCCTCCAGTGGCCAGCACCACCACGTCGCGTAGCGGGGCGGCCGATGGCACTTTCGCCTCGACCGTGCGGAACACGGTGCGCAAACCGGCGGGATAACCCACCTCGATGCGGCCGCCGTCGACCGCGATCTCTTCGGCCAGCAGGCTGGCCAAACGCTCGGGAGGCTGCTGGAGGTCCAGATCGACCGCGCGCACGCGCAAGCCCGGACGCTCCTCCTGCAGCGACTTCAGCGCGCCAACGGCGCCGCCGGTCAGCTTCAGAGCCGCCGGGCCGGTGCCGCCACGGGCAAAGTAGCCGCCCCAGCCGGACACCGCCATCACATGGCCTTGGGCATGCAGCCGATCCCCCAACTGGCGCACGAGCACGTACAACAGCTCTTCGCCCTGCCACAGCGCTGGACGCCACGTCGAAGGCCCCGCCGACAGGTCCAGTTCAGGGCCAGCCAGGCCGGCCAGGTGCACGACGCCTGCCACAGGCTCCGCCGCCGCGTTGGCAGCGAGCAAGTCCGCCAAGGCCGCATCCAGCGCGGCTTCGTCCGCCATGGGCGGCAGCACATCGACCGACACACCGGTGGCGCGCAGTTGCGCGGCCAGTGCAGGCGCCAGCCCAGCAGCGTCGGGCACGATCAGGAAGCGGCCGGGCGTGAGCCGCCGCGGATGCGTCGCATCCAGCGGTTCGCGCTCGGCGCGCATGACATGCCGGGACGGGTGGTCGAGCACTTGCTGCGCGCGCTCGACCTTTACCCCCGCCCCGGCCACATCAAAAGGGACGGCTGCCCCTTCGACCTTGACCTGGCCGATGATGTCCAGCATCCCGCTGAGCGAGGGCTGGGTGTTCAGCTTGCTGCGGCTGTCCTTCAAGGCTTCGCGCTGCGCGTCCGGCAGCTTCTGCAGCAGGGTGCCGACGACTTCGATGCGCTTGATCGAATCAATGCCGAGGTCGGATTCGAGGTTCTGCTCCAGGCCCACCATGTCGCGCGGGTAGCCGGTCTTCTCCTCGACGATCGACAGCAGCAGATCGGTCACGGCCTCACGGCCGAGTGCGCCCGAGGCTGCCGCAGCCGGCTTGGCCACAGGTGTGGGCGCAGCGGCGGTCACCGGAGCGGGGGCCGACACCGGTGCAGCGGCGACCGGCACCGCAGCGGCCGGAGCGGCCACCGGAGGCACCACCGAAACCGGCGCGGCCGGCACGGCGGCCGGCGGCATCGCAACCGCCGCGACGGGCACCGAAGGCACCATCACCTCGGCGGCCCGTGGCAGGGTCAGCGGCACCGAGCGCGGGCGCAAGGCCGGACGTGGCGCAGCGGCCGCCAAGTCGCTGCCCAGGTAGCTGGCCATCACGCGTTCCTGGGTCTCCAGGAACTGGCGCATCGTGTCGAAGTAATCCGACATCACGGTGGGGTCCGCAATGCCGGCCCCTGGTCGTCGTTCATCCATAGGGCGGCCCCTTCTGTAGGACGGGTTGGAAATCTGGCGTGCCGCAGGCCTGGACCGTGGCGGCACCGTTTGTGTGGCGAAAGAGGAAGCAGAGGCAGCGAGCGCTGTCGCAGCAACTTGTGCTGCAGGTGCTGCAGGTGCGGAGGGCGCCAGGGCAGGCGCCACGGTGGTCGTGACGGCTGCCGCTTCAGCCGCAGCTGCCGAAGCCCGTGCCTGGGCGACCTCCAGCGTGACGCCGACGGTGGTGGGCACCGGGTCGGACGCCCGCCGCGCACGGCTGCCGTTGAGCATCCAGGCGTGGCGCGACACGGGTTCCAGGCGCAGCAGCGTGGCAGGTTGAGACAGGTCGCCGACGCGCACGTCGCGGCCGGCAAACAGCGGCGCGGGATCCAGCGACAGGCCCGCGCAGAGCAGCCGTCCGACGGCGCCCAGCAACCCGACCAGGCCCCCACCCTCATCGACCGCCACCGCGAGGTGCGGCTTGTCCCCCAGGATGCGGCCCACCAGGCGCGACAGCACGGCCTTCGGCCCGATCTCCACGAAGATGCGCGCACCGTCGGCGTGCATGGCCTCGACCTGGGCGACGAACTCCACCGGCTTGACCAGGTGTTCGGCCATCTGCTTGCGGATGCGCCCGACATCGCTGGCGTGGGCCCGCGCCGTGGTGTTGCTGTAGACCGGGAATGCCGGGGCCGCGAAGGGCGTCAGCTCGATCAGGTCGCCCAGCGCCTGCTGGGCCGGACGCACCAAGGGCGAATGGAAGGCCGCGGCCACCGGGATTGGTGTGGCCTCCAGGCCGGCCTGCGCCAGACGCGCCGCTGCCGCCGCCACTGCGGCCTGGGTGCCGGAGAGGATGCATTGCTGCGGCGCGTTGTGGTTGGCGATGAGCACGCCGTCGATGTCGGCGATGGCGTCCTCGACGTCCTTGCGCGGCGCCGTCACGGCCGCCATGGTGCCCAGTTCGGCACCCTGGGCCGCCGCCGCATCGACGATGAAACGGCCGCGCGCGGCCGACAGTGCCATCAGGTCGTCGAAGCCGATCACACCCGCGGCGTGCAGCGCGACGAATTCCCCATAGCTGTGGCCCGCGGCCATGTCCCCTTGCAGGCCCATGCTGCGCAGCACGGCCAGCAGGCCCGCTTCCACCGCGCCAAGGGCGGGCTGGGCCACGTCGGTGCGCGTCAGCGCCTCGCGGGCCGCGGTGCGGGCTTCATCGTCATAGCCACCGCGCGGCAGGATGAATTCACTCAAGCGCGTGCCGGCGCCGAAGCGCTGGCCGAAGGCCGGCGCCAGCACGCGGTCGGCCTCGGCCAGCACGGCGGCGCAGGCCGGGAAGTGCAAGGCGGCTTCGCGCGCCATCTCGGGATACTGTGAACCCTGGCCCGGGAACAGCAAGGCCACCTGCCCTTCCAGCGGCGCGCCAATGCCGTGCGACACGCCGGGCGGCGGCGGGGTGCGTGGGTCGTCAAGCCAGGCAGCGGCGGCGGCCATCTTCTGGCGCGCCTCGGCCACGTCACGGGCGACGATGGCCAGGCGCTCGGAGGCGCCAGCTTGCCAGCCTTGGGCCAGACTGGCGGCGAGATCGCGCAGCTCGAGCCCATGCACATCGGCCAGACCATCGTGCAGGCTGCGCAGCGCTGCCTGCAACGCGGGCCGATCGGCCGCTGACCACAGCAGCAACTCGGCCGGGCGGCGCTGCGCCGGCGGCGGCGTCAGCCACGGTCGGTACTCGCGGCTGTAGGCCTCGAGCACCACGTGGAAGTTGGTGCCGCCGAATCCGAAGGCACTGATGGCCGCGCGGCGCGGTCGGTCAGGCTCGGCCAGCCACGGACGGGCCTCGTCCAGCAGGTACAGCGGGTTGGCCGGGTCGCGCAGCACGGCGTTCGGCACGCGCACATTGCGGTGCGGCGGCAGCACGCGGTGGTGCAGCGACAGTGCGGCCTTGATCATGCCGGCGATGCCGGCACTGGCCTTCGTGTGGCCGATGTTCGTCTTGACCGAGCCGATGACCGAACGCCGCGGTGCGGCACCTTCTTCCAGCATCAGCTGGGTGGTGCTCTGCAGCTCCGCGGTGTCGCCAGCCACCGTGCCCGTGCCATGGGCCTCGAACAGGCCCACGCTGGACGGCCCGAAGCCGGCCATCGCGTAGGCGCGCCGCATCGCACGCAATTGACCTGCGGGCAGCGGTGCGGTCATGCCCTTGGCGTTGCCGTCGCTGCTGCCCCCCACGCCCTTGATGACGGCGTAGATGCGGTCGCCGTCGCGTTCGGCGTCGGCCAGGCGCTTGAGCGTCACCATCGCCATGCCTTCGCTGATGGCGATGCCGTCGCCTTCGGCGTCGAAGGTGGAGCAGCGGCCGCGCGGCGATAGCGCCTGCGTCTTGCTGAAGCACAGGTAGGCGAACGGGCCCTGCACGGTGTCCACGCCGCCCGCGATGACGATGTCGCTGCGGCCGGCCACGAGTTCCGTGACCCCCTGGTACACCGCCGCCAGCGACGAGGCGCAGGCGGCGTCGGTGGTGAAGTTGACGCCGCCGAAGTTCAGCCGGTTGGCGATGCGGCCGGCGATGACGTTGAGCAGGATGCCGGCGAAGGAATCCTCGGTCCATTCGGGCAGCCGGTCGGCCACATCGGCGGGCAGGTCACCCTGGAATCGCGGCAGTTCGGCACGCAGGCCGTACTGCTGGCCGACATCGCCGGTGCCACCACTGGCGCCGACAATGATCGACGCACGTTCGCGGTCGAAGGGCCGGTCGTCGTAGCCGGCGTCGGCGAGTGCGCGGCGCGCCACCTCCAGCGCCATCAACTGCATCGGGTCCACCGACTCGATGGATTTCGGCGGCATGCCATAGCGCATGGGGTCGAAGGCCATGTCCTCCAGAAAACCACCCCAGCGCGAGTAGATCTTGTCCTTGGCGTGGCGATCCTCGGAGAAGTAGAGGCGCCAATCCCAGCGGTGGGCGGGGATCTCGGTGATCGCATCGACCTTGCCGAGGATGTTTTCCCAGTAGGCCTCCAACCCCCGCGACCCCGGCAACAGGCAGGCCATGCCCACGATGGCCACATCGGCCGGCTGTCCGGCGGCCGCAGCGGGCGTGGCGGCCAACTTGGCCGCGGCATGCTGCCGCAGCAGACCTTGCGCCCCTTCTGTAACGTCGCGATGCACGCTGGCAATGTCGGTTTCTTCGCCGCGCAGCAGCGCCACCTGACCGAGCATGTACATGCCGTCGCGCAACTGGGTCTCGCCATCCAGCGTCTGCAACTCGCCGGTGGTGGCGTGCCGGTTGCGACCCTTGGAGGCGATGCGCAGGCGGCCCAGGATAAGGTCGTCGAGCTGGGCACGCGCTTCGTCGGCCGGCACCCGCTGTTCCTTGAGTGCCTTCCGTTGGCGGAAGAAGTCGGCGGCAAACGGGGTGTAGGCACAGCGGCTGGCGTGGCCCGGACCAGATTCGAGATTGACCGTGCGCTCGCAGTCGATGACGGCCTGTTGGAATCCCTGGACAACTGCGCCGCTGGCAACGATCTCGCGGGTGAAAAGATAGGCGCTGCCCATCAGGATGCCGACCTTGACGCCCAGCGCGGCCAACGGTGCGGCCATCACCTGCAGCATGGCCGATGAGGTGGCGTCGTGGATGCCGCCGGCAAACACCACCTGCACCTCGGCCGCGGGCACCTTGCCGGTGCCCAGTTCGGTCAGCAGGCGGTCGATCATTGTGCTCCAGAGCACGAAGCTCGACAGCGGGCCGATGTGCCCGCCGCATTCACGCCCTTCGAAGATGAAGCGGCGCGCGCCCTCCTGCATGAACATGCCAATCAGGTTGGCCGACGGCACGTGCAGGAAGGACGGGATGCCCGAGCGTTCCAGGTGCACCGCCTGGTCGGGGCGTCCGCCGGCGATGATGGCAAAGCTGGGCTTGAAGCGCCCGGCCATGGCCAGTTGTTCGTCCAGCAGCGCCTGGGGGGCAAAACCCAGCAGGCCGATGCCCCAGGGCTTGTCGGCCAGCAGCGTGGCCGAGCGCTGCAGCAGTTCCTCCAGCGCCTTCCCCTTCAGCAGGGCAAAGGCCACCATCGGCAGGGCGCCGTCATTGGCGATGGCCTGCGCGAACTCCGCGACGTCAGACACGCGGGTCATCGGCCCCTGGATCACCGGCAGCCGCGTGCCCAGCGCCTGCGCCAGCGCGGCACCAGGCAGGACGCTGCCCTGCGCCAGCGCCAGTCCAGGCCACTGCGCCACCGCCGCGTCGATCTCTGCCAGCACACTGGCCAGACGGCCATGCTTGCGCGCCAACGCACCAGCGAAGCAGACATCCTGGCCCAACGGCAGCAGCCCCGTCTGGGGTTTGGCCCAGTCGATGCGGCCATGCGCCAGGGGAGTCAAGGTATCACGTGACTGGCCGTCACCCGCGTCCACGAACGCCTTGGCACCCGCCTGACCCGGCCGCACCAGCAAGCGGAAGTAGCTGCCGGTCTCGCCATCGCCCACCGCCACGGTCTCGCTGCCGCCCAGGTTGGCCAGCAGGTTGCGCGTGGCCGGCGGAAGCCCGGCTTCGTCCAGGCAGAGCAGTTGACTGTCGAGGGCGACACCCTTCATGCCCACCGCGGCACAGGCTGCGGCGACGCCTGGCGAGACGCCACCACGCAGGTACAGCGGCAGGCTGGTTCGCGCCAGCCACCATTGCATCAGGATGAAGCTGGCGGCGTCGCCGACGAAGCCACCGGCCTCGTTGCCCTTCAGCAGGAGACCGTCAATCGCCGTGGCCACCGCATCGGGCAAAGCGGTGGTTTCAGTGGTTTCCAGCAGTACCCGCTTGCCCGCCACGCGTTGCGCTGCAAGCGCCTCGACATGGGTGCAGGCCGTGGCTTGGTCCACGATGAGCCAGCCGATGTCGCTGCGCGAGGCCAGCGACGTCCACAGCGCCGCATCCAGGGGCCCCAGGCGCACACCCAAGGTGCCTTCGCGCTCGGCCCCCAATGTCTGGAGGCGGGCCAGCGTCTGCGAAGCCGCGACGTCAAACTCTGCGTCGACGACACCAACGGCCCCGGAACGCGCGGCCGCTGTGGCCAGCACAGTGCCAGCGTGGCCCGCCGGCGTCAGAACAAACTTGTGAAACACGCCCGGTCCCTTCCTCTTTCGCCGCCCCCTGCGCACCCCGGCGTCGACTCACGTGGGGCTCTTCGGCCCGATGTTGCTTTGCAGCAGACGTTAGCACGCGGCCTCAGAAATGCTGGCCCCTAACACCGTGGTGGAGCCCGCAGATTCCACCCCACTGCGTGGGATATGCACGGCAGGCCTGACCCGCCGCGCCAGCGGACGTGCAAGACCGATGCCAGGCGCGGCGGGTCAGCGGCCAGGTGCCAGCCCGGTGAACACCCGCCAGACACCTTCCTGCTGCGCGGGGACCGACGCCTGGTCGGCGCGGTTGTAGTAGAGGTAGGCCCCGTCGGCACAGAAGAAGACTTCCGGGTCCGAGCGCTGGCGCTTGACGGTGTTGTCGACCAACTTGACCGTGCTGGGTGCGCTGGCGTCGATGTTCGACAGCCAGATCATCGACGCATATGTGTCCGAGCCCACCGAACTGACGAAGTACACGTAGGAACGCCCCTCGTACACGAAAGGCTCGGGCGACATGATCTTCATCCAGGGGGGAATGCGTGTACTGAAGATCACCGTCCAGGCCAATTGGCCCTGCGCATCCGGCAACTGACGGTAGACGCGCAGTTCCCGGTAGTCGGCAATGGTGAAAAAGAGGTGCTCGCCACCGAACTCCGGCGCGCGCCACATCCAGGGCACGGATTTCAGGTCCTTGGCACCGTCGTCGAAGGTCAACTGGGTGAGCTGCTTGCTGTCGACGTCGTAGCGGTGCACCTGGTTGAGACCGTTCACCGGCGCGACGTAGATCAGCGCCCGCTCGCCTTCCACCCAGCGCACCGAGCGCTGACCGTTCTGTGCGAGCGGGATCGCTTCCTCGGTGGAAGGATCATCGATCTCGCGCCACATGCGGGTGCCGTTGGCGGCGGCGTAGGAGATCCGCGGGTGGGCGTCGTCCTCGTCCTTGCTGGCGTAAGGCCCGTTGCGTGCCAGTTCGGGCGACAGGTACTCGGTACTCCATTGCCCAGGCGCCAACTCGGTGGCCAAGGCGAGCCTGGCATTGCCACGCGTGGGCGAAGAATTGGGCAGCAGCTTGGTGTAGGCGATTTTCGCCCCGTCGGCCGTGTGCACCCATTCCGGGCCGTTGATGGGAATGGTGAGCGTCTGCGCGATGGTCAACGCGTCACGATCAACAAGCACGCCCTTGCCGTTGCGCGGCGAGAACATGCAGTCGGACTCGCGCACATTGCCCAGCCAGAGCCGGCCGATCGCGTCGGTCCAGACGAACTGGCGGCGGGCCTGGTTGAACTCCAGATCGATGATGTCGGGTTGAGCCGTGACCTGCGCTTCCGGCTGCGCACCTTGTGCATGCACGGCCGACATCGTCACCACCGACAGGGTCAGCGCCAGCAGCAGGGAGGACGCCCGAATGGACCGGGGAGCTGAAGTTGCATTCATGTTCGGCTGCCTTGCAAGGACCAGACCCGAAGTCTAGTCATCGTGCACGCGCGCCGACCCCACGATTCGAGGGATCAGACAGGCACGCCAGACTGGGATTCCTACAATTCGAGCATTCCCTCGCGCGGAGTCCGCATGCATCAAGTGAACCCTTCCCCGCGCCTGCCGTTGCGCCGGGTGGCCCTGGCGGCCCTGCTGGCCGCTGCTGCCGTTCCTGCCGTCGCCGTCACGCTGCAGGAACGCATTGCTGCAGCCTCCGAAACGGCGGGCAGCAGCAGCAACACCTGCCTGGCGGCGCGGCCGTTCTACTGGGAAGTCGGCTCGGCGTCCCAGCAGCTGGCGGGCGGCTCGGTGAACGCCGACGGCGACCCGAAGAGCTACACGCGCACCTCGCGCCTGAATCTGGGTTCGGTCTCCAAGTGGGTGTTTGCCGCCTACGTGCTCGAGCGCACGGGGGGCACGCTGACCAGCGACCAGCAGGCCAAGCTGCAGCACCTCAGCGGCTATGTGAGCCTGGGCAAGTGCTACCCCGGCCAGACCGTGGGGGCCTGCTACCGCTACGAGGACAACGAGACGCTGACCCCGGAAGCCGTCGGCAAGTTCGACTACGACGGCGGGCACATGCAGCGCCTGGCCATGGACCTGGGGCTCGGCAAGCTCAAACGCCAGCAGCTGGCCAATGAAGTGTTGTCCTACATCGGCGCCCAGCTGCCCCTGGGCTTCAGCGTGCCGATGCCGGCCGGTGGCGCCAACGGCACGCCGGCGGGCATTGCCACCTTCCTGCGCAAGCTCATGAACCAGCAGCTGGTGCTGGGCGCCCAACTGGGCACATCGCCCGTCTGCACGAACCCCACCACCTGCGCCGCGGGCGAAGCCCTGGGGACGCCAGTGCCGTTGGAAGAGAGCTGGACTTACTCGCTGGGCCACTGGGTGGAAAGCGACCCGGTGCATGGCGACGGCAGCTTCAGCAGCCCCGGCACGCTGGGCTTCTACCCCTGGATCAGTGCCAACACGACGTCTTATGGGCTGATCGCCCGCGATGTGGATGCCGGCAACAGCTGGCCGTCGGTACAGTGTGGCCGCCAGGTTCGCAAGGCCTGGCAGACCGGAGTGC
Source organism: Burkholderiaceae bacterium (assembly GCA_024235915.1). GTDB lineage: Bacteria > Pseudomonadota > Gammaproteobacteria > Burkholderiales > Burkholderiaceae_C > Rubrivivax. The sequence continues at coordinate 71,657 of JACKLO010000015.1, forward strand.
CGCAGCACGACCCGCAGTGACCGCCGAGGGATGGGGAGTGCAGCTCTGCGGCGCACCCCATCGCGCGGCAAACTGAAAAGGCCGCCCATGGGCGGCCTTTGTTGTGCAAGGGGGTCGGTGCAACCGCTCAGTCCGGCGCACCCAGCCCGGTGTAAACGCGCCACACGCCGTCGTTGCGCACCGGCTTGGTGTCCGTCTTCGGGATGTAGCGGTTGTAGTAAACGTACGGCCCCTGGGCGGTGATGAAGTACTCCGGGTCCATGCGCACACGACGGATGCTGTTGTCGTTGCTCAGCATGCGAAAGTTCGGGCGCAACGGGTCAATGCCGGTCATCGCGATCTGCGTCGGCACCGACATGTCGTTGGCCTTGGGGCTGGAGCTCAACTGGAAGATGAGCCAGCTGCGGCCCTTGTAGGTGAAGGGTTCCGGTGACCACACATACGGCAATTTGGCCGGCATCTGGATGGTGTTGACCACGGTCCAGCGCTTGACGCCATCGAGCCCGACGAGATTCCGGTAGATGGCGATGCTGTTGCGGTTGAGGATCGTGAAGAACACGTACTCGTTGTTGAACTCCGGCGCCTGGAACATGAAGCCGCCCCACTTGGTCAGCGGGTCAAACGTCAACTGCTCCAACTCACCGGTGTCGGTGTCGAACAGGAACATCTGCTGGTAGACAACACCAAACTCGTCCGGCTTGGCGGAGCCCGAGAAGATCACCTTGCCGGTGCCCGGCACCCAGCGGCGAGAACCGCCACCGGTCTGCTCGGAGATCGGCATCAGCGTTTCGCTGGACGGATCGTCTGACCAGCGCCAGTAGACCTTCTTCTTGCCGTAGTCCTGGTAGTTGTAGCGCGGCACGTCGTCCACGAGGTCGACCGTGCCGATGGGCGACTGCATCTTGAGACCACCCTCCACGATGCCGGCCTCCCACTGGCCCGGGCCAGTCATGCGGGCCAGCGCCACCGAGGCCGAGAAGGTGTTCATCTTCCTGCCCGGGAAGTACTTGGTGTACAGGATCTCGGAGCCCTGCTTGGAGAACATCCACTCCGGGCCGTTGCCGAAGTCCGTGGCAAAGGCCGCGCGCGTGTCCAGCAGCTTGGCGCGGCCGTCGAAGGGCGAGAACAGCCCGGTCTGGAAATCCACGTAACCGAGCCACATGTTGTAGTCACGGTCGGTGAAGACGATGCGCGAATTGCCATCGCCGTGATTGCATTCGGGGCAATACACCCCATCGCGTGCCCAGTCGAACTCGAAATCGACGATTTCGCCGCCCACCTTCTCTTCCAGCAGGGTGGACTGCGGGACGACGGCCGTGCTGCCCAATGCGGCCAGGGCGAGGGCACTGGCACGAACGAGCGCCTTGAATGTCAGGGGCATCTTCATGTGTTCAGATCCACGATCAAGGCCAAAGGCAACGCGCCTATGACCGCCAAGCAACGATAGCCTGCCAGGCGGCCTGAAACCATCCCGCAGACGCTGGTTCACTCAGGGCAGACCCACCTCGTGCATGAAACGTTCCACGCTTTCCGTGTAGGCCGAGGGTTCGCCGAGCTCGGTATTGGTGGCGCCGTGCTTCATCGCCACCGGCAACACGGTGGCCTTGCCGCCCAGGGACCGCAACTTGCCGGCAAAGGCCTCGGCCTGCGGGCAGGAATCCGGGCGCCCGCTGGCGCACACGAGAAGGAACGGCGCTGTCACGGTCCCGAGCCGATGGAAAGGCGACGCCGCCAGCCAGAGGTCTCGGTCATCACCGAAGACACGATCGTAGAAGCCATAGTGCTTGCTTTCCATCGTCTCGACGACGTTGAGCACGGCGCTGTCCAGGCTCACCGTGCCCCGCCAGGGCTGCAGACCATGGCGCCTGATCAGCGCCTGGTCGGACGCCAGCAGCGACACCAGGTGTGCACCGGCCGAGTGCCCCATCACCAGGAGCCGGCCGGCATCGCCACCCCAGGTGGCCGCCTGCTGCTGCGTCAGCGCCAGGGCGCGTGCCACGTCATCGACCTGGTCGAGCACCTTGGGGTTGCGCGACATCCGGTAGTTCGTCGACACGACGATGTAGCCCTTGGGCAGCCAGCGTTGCACCTTGGCCTTGACGACCGGCAGGTAGGCCTTGTCGCCCAGCATCCAGGCGCCGCCATGCACCATGAAGAGGATCGGCGCACCACGCGCGTTCGCCGGCACGTAGACGTCCAGGGTCTGCTGCGGGTCATCGCCGAACTTGACGTCCCGGATCAGTCGCGCGCCAGCCGGCATGGGTACGTCGCCTTTCAGGCGCCCGGAGAAGACGCCTGACAGTTCACCCTCGGATGATTCGCCTGCGGCGGCACGCCGCTCGCGCAAGCTGTCCAGCAGCGGTCCGGCGCACCCGGCCATCGGCAGCAAGGCAAATGTCAGGGCCAGTAAGCCGTGTCGGCGGCGGATCGGATTCATGCTTTGGCCTCGGAAAATGGTGGATGACTTTGGATCGCGTGTGCAACCAGTGGCCGGCACGCTTCAGGCGCGAATGATGGGCTGGGAACGCACCGTTGCAGATGTAGTCAACGCACCGAAGCGCCGTTCGTTTACGCTCTCAGGCCAACGACCCTCCCGCCCCGAGATGCCCAGCATAAGACATGCCCTAGCCGCAGCTGCGGCGCTTTCCCTGATCCTGGTTGCAGGCTGTGGCGGAGGTTCTTCCGCACAGAACGAAGCGCCGCCGCCAGCGGGAGCACAGTTGCTGCAGGACCGGACGCTCAGCGGCTACCCGCAGGCGTTCGACGTCTATGCGCCTGCGAGCCCGTCGCGGGTGGTCGTGTTCCTGCATGGCGGTCTGGGCAACAAGGAACGCTTTGCCTACAACATGGGCATCACCAGTTCCGCGGATGCCGCCACGACCGGGACGGTGAACTGGTCCTGGCTGGCCGCTCGCGGCGTGGTCGCGGTGGTGCCTCAGGGGCAAGCCCTGCCCAATGCCCCGCTGGCCACGACCTGGAACAACCACGTGATGGATTCCGGCGTGAACGACGTGGCCTTCCTGCAGGCGCTCGTCACCCGGTTGCGTGCCGATTACGGCAACCTGCCCGTCAGCGTTGTCGGCCACTCCAATGGCGGCATGATGGTCAACCGCATGTGGTGCGAGTCGCCGCAGACCTTCGACGTGCATGTGGCCTTTGCTGGCCCGGCGTCTAGCTACTACCTCGACGCGGCCACTCCTTGCGCGCCCTCGACCTTCAAGCCCTACCTGGGGTATGTCGGCGACAGTGACCAGATCCTGGGTGGATCGCAGAACTGGACTCAGCAGGTCTGGGAACTCGACCGCTTCAACAACGCCCAGGCATTCGTCAACCCGGAAGTCATCGGCGAATGGGCGCAGTTCGTCGAGCGCGCTGGACGCGTGTGCGGGGCCACACCCGCATTGGACGGCGGCACCACCAGCGGCATCATCACCACCTGGCAGGCCTGCAGCGGCCGCTTGCGGGTACAGCGCGCGACCGGCCTCGACCATGACCTTGGCGCGCCGAGCGCGAGTGATCCGACGGTGCTGTCAGATCGCGCGCTGGACTTCATCATCGCGCGCGAGACGCGCTGAACCCGGACGCCCCCGGCCAGAGGTAGAGGACCGACGCCTCGGCGCCGCCGACGGTGGGCGGGTTCGAACGCAGCGGCAGATCAGTAGCCGAGCTGGCGAGCCAGCTCGCGCGTCTGCGCGCCGAGAATGCCCTCGGTGTAGTAGCGTTGCCAGCGTGTGGCGGCCTCAGGGTTGATGCCGTGATGAAGGTGGAACTTCAGATCACCACTCATCTTCGACGCGTTGTCCACGCCGTCGGTCATGCGCTGGTCCATCTCTTCGTAGGGGTTCACCATCGCCGGCTCGAAAGGGATCCCGGCAAAGGTGCAGATGCGGCGGACCATGGCCTCTGGCTGCGTCACCAGATCCTCGTAGCGCAGACTCAACCAACGCTCCGCCGGCACCTCGCGTGAGAACTCCAGCGTGTTGGTCTGCGCCGTCAGCCAGGTCAGTTCAGCCAGTTCGCGGCTGCCGAAATCACCTTCGCGGATCATCGGCATCAGGCGCTCAAGCTTCGACTCCTCGTAGGAACGGACCATGCCGCAGGGGTGGCGCTGCAGGTGGATGTAAAGCGCGCCTTCGAACTCGCGCTCGATGCGGCGCAAGATGTCGACGTCGATCACATAGGTCGGCGTCTTGTCGACCAACAGCCGCTCGCCCTGCAAAGGCTTCTGCAGCAGGCCATAGAAGGCCTTGGTGGACATGTTCTGCTGCTCACAGCGCGCCACGAAGGCGCGTGCACCTTCAGCGGGCCAGCCGTTGAGCTGCATCAGCGCGCGCACGGCGCCATCGAGCAGGTGGTCGGTGTGTTCACCGCTGAGCGCACGCAGGCGGTCGCCCATCGTGGCATAGGGCAGCAGGTGCAACTCCGGCGGCGCGAACAGGCGCGAACTGCCCGCCAGGATCACACGCAGCAAGGTGGAGCCAGACCGTGGCGGCGAAAGCACGAACAGCGCGCGTGGATTGCGCGGCGTGCCGTCGTCGGGCAGGTTCCGGCGCGCGATGCCAGCACGGAAGGTGGCCAATTTTTCCGCGGTGATGCGCTCGCGCTCCGGCACCGTGTCCAAAACGGCCGCTGAAGGGCTGACCGCCGATGTGCCGGCAGGAGGTGTCACCGCCGGCGACGGCATCGTCGCTGAGGTCGCATCGTCGCTCAGGCGGTCGGCCACGAAGACGGCGAACTCGCGCACGCTGAGGTCACTGACGTAGCTGCCATTGCGCATCAGCAGGTCCTGGAACCCCAGTTTGCGCTTGTAGGCGTTCTCGATCGCCACCACCAGCTGTATGAAATCGATCGACGCAAAACCGATGTCGGCCACCATCGTGGTGTCCGGCCCCATGGTCAGGTCCAGGTCCCAGTCGGCCGTCAGTTCGCCAAGAATCCCGATGATCCGTGCCTGGACCGATTCGACCGTTTCACCCACCTCGACCTTTTGCATGTTTCCTCTTCCCTCAACGCTCCGGCGGACAGTTCAACGCACCCGCCGGTGCCGGCCCCTCACTCGACCGGAATCTCGAACCACAGCAACTTCTGCACCGCCCCGTCCTGGTACTGCTGAACCAGCGGCACAGGGCCCCGGGAGACCGCCGGCGTCTCCATGCGCGGCGGCGAGTCGATGACCACGCCGTCCGACGGATGCACCAGGCGGTGTGTGAGCGCAAAGCTCAGGCCGTAGTCGTCGCTGCGGTACACGGCCTGTTCAAAAAGGTGGTTGGCCACCAGGACGATGCTTTCCCCGGCACGCGTCGCCTGTACATACCCGGTGCCCAGGGCGCCACCCGCGACCAAGGGCGCCGCCCAGGACTGGGTGGCGTCATCGAAGCGGAAGTACAAAGGCCGGCCCTTGTCCGGCGTGATCAGGTGCAGGTTGTTGCGGGTGTCGTCGATCAGGCTGAAGTGGCCGCCATAGGGATCGCTGTCATAAGGCGGCTCGGCGACGAAGAACGTCGAGGCCGACCAGGCCGCGGTCACAGCCGCGCTGTTTGGTCGGGTCGCCCAGATCAGCTTTTCCTGCACCGAGGCCAGCAGCCCCATGCCGCCCGGCCGGCGGATCGGCTTCGCACTGCGCTGGATCAGGTCGCCCGCGCCGGGTTCACCAATGCGCTGACCGGTGTCGACCCAGCGTGCCGCACGCGTGGTGCGCGCCGAAATGCGCAGGTCGGACACCAGCGTGGTGCGGTCCTGCACGGCAAAGGCGCACCAAAGCGTGCCTTTGGCGTCGACGCCCAGACCCGGACTCAAGGCCAGCACGGCCGGGTCGCTGAACACCACAGGCGACTTGATCTTCACCTGGGACCACTTCACCGTGACCGGGTCGTACCGCAGCAAGGCGGACATGATGGCGCCGGCCACGTCGGAATACACCAGACGCAACTCGTTGCCATCCATCACGCCGTCGGCGGTGGAGGTGAAGTCGGTCTTCGGAATCACTGCCTTGGCCGACCAGGTGGCACCGTTGTCGAAGCTGGTGTAGAGCGTCAACGCACCACGCGTCGACAACGGCCCGCGGTTGACCATCAGGTGCGTGGCACCGTCATCCGTTTGCCACATGTGCTCCTGGAACCGGTAGGAGATCATGCGGTCCACACCGCTGGTGACGTTGGACGGCGTGCCAGGCACGGACACCACGTCCTGCGCGGCCACGCTGGCCGCGGCACCCAGCATCAGCGGCACGCAGGCCAGTTGCAGGCCAATGCGGCGGATCCAGGCGGTGATGGACTTCATGGGGCGACTCCTGAGGCAAGCACGGCCTGTGCTGGCCGCAATGCCCGCATTGTCCGCCGCGGCAGCCGCCGACGCCCCCCCTACCCGCGGCGTCGTCGCGGCCTGCATCACGGCAACCACGACCACACGTGCACCTGGAAGAAGCGCAGCACCGACATCGAGAACGCCTTCCAGGCCGGCATGGTGACCGCGTCGACCTTGGCGAACCCGGTCATCCCGGTGCGCAAGCGTTCGTCGGGGTTGCGCACGGACACCAGCACCTTGACCACATTGCCGAAGGTCTGGGCCGTGACATTGCGATCGACCAGCGTGATCTCGCCACGGTACACGTCGTCATACAGGGCCGACGCGCGGACCTCGACATCGGCACCCTCGCGCAGATAGGGCAGGTCGCTTTCCGGCAACTCGAGCTCCAGGCTCATCACCTTGGCGTCCTCCACCATCGCGAAGACCTCGCCGCGCGGCAGGTAGCTGTTCAGCCGCCGGCCCAGGCGCAAGCTCAGCACATTGCCGTCGATGGGCATGCGCAGCACGGAACGGGCCACCCGCTGCTGCACACCCGCCTGCTGGTCGGCCAGCGCCTTCAGCGCCGCCTCGGCCGCCGCGATCTGCTCCGGCGTGGCGCCGATGCGGGCCAGCGCCAGTTCGGCCTCGCGCAGCGCCACGGCATCCACGTCCTGCCGCGCCTGACGTCGGGCTGCCTCGAGTTCCTCGGTCGTGACCGCCTTGACCGCGTGCAGCGACGTCAGGCGGGCCGCACGATCGGTACTGAACGCCACCTGGTTGCGCGCCGATTCCAGCGCACGGCGCGCCACCTCCACCGCCTCGGGTTTGGGGCGGGCGCGCAGGTCGGCGACCACCGCCTCCTGCTCGCGCATGCGTGCCGCCAGGGTGTCGATCTCCACCTGCAGGTCATCGGTGGCCAGGCGTGCCAGTGGCGCACCCTTGGGCAGGCGCTCGCCGCCGTCGCTGAGCACCTCGGTGATCAGGCCGCCAATGTCCGAGGTGACCGCCACCTGCTGCGACGGATAGACCACGAACTTCCCACTTGGCGTGTAGCGGTAGGGCAGGAACATCAGGGCCACCACCACCAGCAGCAGTGCAATGCGCAGGTAACGCCGGCCGGCAGGCGCCGCATCGACCGTCTCACCCTTGACGACCTCCTCAGGCACCGCGCGCCGACGCCAGCGCTCGAACTGCTGCGAGCGCTCATAGGACGCCTCGATCTTGCCGAAGCGTGTCCAGGTCCGGCGCGTCAGCACCGCCCCGATGACAAGCACGGCCACCACGGCCAGACCGCCCAGTTGCAGGTCCGACAGCCACACGGCCAGCAGCAGCAGCACGACCGCGATGACGACGAACGAGAACAGCAGCGTGGCGGCCGCATAGGCGGACAGGATCTCGGCGTCCGCCTGACGATAGACCTTGCCATGCAGGCGGTTGAGCAACGCCTTGTACGCCTTGCCGCGCAGATGAGGCTCGTTGGTGAAGGCCGCCAGCAGGTGGTAGGCACTGCCGCGTGTCAGCGGGTTGGCCGACAGCAGCAGGCCCAGCGCGGCGATGATGGCCAGCGCCAAGGCCAGCTCCGGCAGCAGGCCCTGGCTGTCACGGGTCGTCGCCCAGAGCAGCAACCCGCCGCTGGCCATGAACAGGCGAGACAACAAGGGACCGGCGTGCAGCCACATCTTCTCGGTGCGCTGCAGCTGCTTGACGTGGCCGACCCGCGGCATGAAGCGCGGCAGGAAGCCGAAGACCAGGCCAATACCGATGCCGCTGACGGTCGCACGGTAGTAATGCGCCGTCCAAGCGGTCAGCAGCGTGTTCAGCAGGTTGACCGTGAACATGCTGAAGATCAGGTGCTGCAAGAAGCTTACGTCGCCGAGCATGTGCTCGACGTCGTGGCGGAAAGCGTCCGGGTTCTGGAAGAACACCATCAGCGCCATCGCCACCATCACCGGGATCAGGTAGATCAAGGCGCGCAGCGGGCGGACCAGCGGCAGGGTGACGTTCAACAGTGGGCGAGGATCGAACAGCACCCACATGCGGCGCACGGTGCGCGGGTCGAATCCGACCGCATCGTTGATGCCCGCCGGCAGGTCGGCCGCCGCCTCGTCGGCGTCCTCGGCCTTGGCAAGTTTTTCGGCCGCCTTGGCAGGTGTCACCTCGGCCGCTTTACGCGCAGTCGCCTCGGACCCGGTGCTGACACCGGCTGCGGCGGTGGCTGCCGGCTCGGACACCGGCGGCGTGAAGTCGCGTGCGCGGGCCTCCCCATCGACAACGTCATAGCCCTGGCGCGTGAATTCGCGCAGCAGCGGGTGCGATTCCGCTTCCGAGGCAAACAGCTTGCGGTCGGCGGTCTCTGCGAAGAAGCGGCGCAGTTCGGCTTCCGAGATGGGACGACCAAAACGATCCTCGAACACCGAGGCCAGCTTGGGGTAGTTGTCGCAGCCCGGCAGCACCTCGAGCAGGAAGAACTGCCACGGTTCGAGGTCGTAGGTCTTGCTCAGCAGCTTGTCGCGCAGCAGGTAGGACGTCTGGTCCCCGCTGACGATGCGGAAGGCCTGCAGTCGCCTGAGCAAGTAGGCCGGCAGGGCCACCTTCTTCGTGTCGTCGCTCATTCCCGGTGTGCTCCCACCCTCGTCATCCTGGCTTGTGTGATCTGGTTCATGGCTGGGCCCCGGCGGCCGAAGCGGCCGCTTGCGGGGCCGGCGCCGCCAGGTCGATCCAACCGCCGCCCATGGCCTTGAACAGCGCGATCGACGCCGCGATCCCGTCGTGTCGTGCCTGCAGCGCGTCCATCGCCGCCTCGCCGGCCTCGAGGTCGGCGCCCAGCACGTCCAACGCTGTGGCCGACCCGCCCGATTCGCGTGCGCGTTGCAGGGCCGCGACGCGCTGAAGTGCCTGGACGCGACGCTGGTCTGCGCTGCTGCGCTCGGCGCTTCGGGACCCCGCGACCAACGCGTCCTCGACCTCGCGCAACGCCTGCGCCGCCGCTGCGGCATAGGCTTCGGCCAGCTGCAGACGTTGCGCCTCGACGACCTTGACCTCGCCTTCGAGGCGGCCGAAATCGAACAGCGTGCCCAACAGTTCGACGCCGAGCAAGCCCGTGTTCGCGCTGCGCAAGGTCAGGTTCGACAAGGACGTGCTGGCAGCGCCGAAGGCGGCCGTCAGCGAGATGCTGGGTAGGAACCGGCTCTTCACAATGCCGATGCGCGCATTGGCGGCGATCAGGTCCTGCTCGGCCTGCCGCACGTCCGGCCGGCGCTGCAGCAGATCGGATGGCAGCCCACCGGGCACACCGGGTGGCTGCAACTCGGCAAAGGTCCGTCCACGCGGGATCGGTCCCGCTGGGCGACCTGCCAGGAAGTTGAGCGCGTTCTCCGTCTCGTCGCGCGCGCGCAGGACGCGAGACGCAATGGCGCGGTTGAAAGCCAGGTCTGCCCGCGTGCGTTCCACCACGAGTTCCGTGGCCGAACCGCCTGCGACCATCAGCGCCTGCAACCGCAGCTTCTCATCGTGAAGCGCGGCCTGGGCGTCCAGCGCCGCCAATTCCGCGTCCAGGCGCAGCAATGTGGCATAGCCGGTGGCCACTTCGGTCACCAGCGTCAGCACCACGCCACGGCGCGCTTCCTCGGCAGACAGGAGTTCGGCCATCGCCGCCTCGTCTGCGCGCTTGAGCCGGCCCCAGAGGTCGAGCTCCCAGCGGGCAGAGAGGCCCCCCTCGAACTGGTTGTTCGTCGGGGACACCCCCAGGGGCAGCGGGATCGCACGCTGCTCGCTCATGCGCTCGCGGCCTGCACCCGCGCGGTAGCCCAGGGTGGGGTAACGGTCCGCGGCCACGGTGCCAGCACGGGCCTCGTATTCCTGCACACGCGCGACTGCGACACGCAGATTGCGGTTGCCCGCGACGGCGGCCTCGACGAGCGCGTCGAGCGCCGGGTCGCCGAAGGCCTGCCACCAGCGACGATCAGCCGGGTCGGCCTCGCCCGCCGGCAGCGTCGCCTTGGCTGCGCTGAAGGTCGCGGGCATTGGAACCGCCGGCCGCTCATAGTCCGGGCCGCTGGCACAGCCCGCCAGCACCGCCAACGCGGCGGTCGCGAACAAGGTGGCACGCAGACGGCTCATCGTGTCACCTCGACGTCGCCCGCATCGGTGCCCAGCATGTCCAGCGACATGTCCTCGATTTCACGCACCTTGACCAGGCGATCGCGCAGCTCGATGAGGATGGCCTCGAACCAGCGGATCTCATGCTCGATGCGGCGGCGCTCCTCGATCACGTCCTCCAGGGGCGCGTTGGCGGGTGGCTGCCCGTGTTCGTCGAACAGGAAACGGATGCCCTCCGCCACACGTGCATTGGTGTTGATGTAGGACACCTGCCGCTCGACGTACTTGCGGACCTTCTTGGCCTTGAATTCCTTGATCGCGGCCTGACGCAGCGCGCGTTGGTGCGGCGGCAGCTTGTCGAGGTCCGGATGGGTCGTGACCGGGTGCCCCTCGATCGGGCCGATGCGCTCGCGGCGCGGCGGCGGAACGTTGTCGTCTTCAGGCATAACCGAACTCCCGGGCCAGGTCGGCCACGGCGGGGTACAGCGGGCGGCGGTCGTCGCGCCACGGCAGGGGCGCCGTGAGCGTGGGGACCTTGGGCTTGTGAGGCCGGAACGTCGGGCCGCTCAGAAAGTTGGGGTCGTTGCCGAACAGGGCGTTGATCGGCCCGAAGGCGGCGAACGGCGAGCGCTCGGGGTGCATCATCGCGTCGACCGCTTCGGCGTCGTCGCGCAGGCCCGCCCAGCGGCAGATGGCCGCCAGCTGGCCCTCGGGGTCGCCCATGATGTCTTCACCCCGCACCCGCAATTGCTGCGCGGGTGGCACCGTGCGCAGGAAGTTGAGGATGTTCACGTTGAGGTCATGCCAGGCGAACTGCGGTTCGACAATGGCGCGGTCCTCTAGGAAATCAAGCGAGTTCACATGCAGCGCGAAGGCACCCTCGTTCATCGCCATCACCGACTTGCACTGCGCCACCGGGTGCCGCAACAGGTGCAGGAAGCGGGCTTCCGGGAACGCGGCATACATCGCATGCATGCGCGATTCGTCGATGGTGTAGGACGGGCTCTTCTCCACCGCCACCAGCGGGTCGATGCGATCGACGAGTTCGCGATAGACCTCGGCGGTGGTCCGGTGCGCCCGCGCCGCTGCCCAGCGCGAGGCCATGCGCACGGCCGCCGCACTCTGTTCGCCAGCGTAGAGCTCGGCCACGGCACGCAGCAGGCCCTGGCGGGTCTTGGCGATGTTGTTGATCTCGTCGGAATCACGTTTCCAGAGGTCGATCAGCACGTCGACGTTGAACAGGCACAGCTCCGGCAAACCGAAACATTGCGGGTGCTGGCCCAGCATCGCGTTGATCAGCGATGTGTAGGACCTTGGGGGCGCCAGCAGGAAGATCGGGGCAGCCATCAGGTGGGCAATCTCATGCCGTGATTCGGGATGTGGTGGGCCACGCCGAACGGCCGCAGATCCGGCGCGCCAAGGCGGCATCAAGAAGCTGAGCGCCCGACGCCTCAGCCGGGTCGCAGGCGTTGGCCATCAGTGTAATTGCCGGTGTCCCAAGCACACTGCGTGCCAGTGGCTGCAGGGCGCACGCCGTTAAATGCCACACGCTGTCGGTCAAGGCAGGGTTCGCCCGCTCACGCCCCGGACGCCACGAAGTGTGGGTTGTCGAAGCCAGGCTTGCCGTACCTCAGCGGCTCACCGGCCAGGTCGCGCACCGCACCGCCGGCAGCGGCGAGCACGGCATGACCTGCGGCAATGTCCCATTCCATCGTGCGCCCCAGTCGCGGGTACAGGTCGGCCTCACCGGCTGCAACCAGGCAAAGCTTCAGCGACGAGCCGGCGTTGGCCAGCGCCGCCACCTTGCGTCCGCCCAGGAAGGCCTCGAGCGCTGCGGCGTCACCGTGCGAGCGGCTGGCCACCACCGTCAGCCCGACCTCGGGCACGGCCCGGCAGCGGATCGGCCGGCGGCCCGAGGCATCCTCCAACCAGGCGCCACGCCCGACGTCGCCCATGAACATTCGTCCCAATGCAGGCGCCAGCACGACGCCCAGCACTGGACGCCCCTGGTGCACCAGCGCGATGTTGACGGTGAACTCGCCATTGCGGCTGATGAACTCCTTGGTGCCGTCCAGCGGGTCGACAAGCCAGAACAGCTCGCCGACGGTCGGCACCTGTCCGGCTGCCACGGCTTCCTCGGCGACCACCGGCACCTCCGGCGCCAGTGCCTGCAGCGCCGGCACGATCAGCTTCTCGGCACGTTCGTCGGCTTCCGTGACCGGCGACTGATCGCCCTTGCCGCGCACCGCGAAGTCGGTGGCATAGACCTGCATGATGGTGTCGCCGGCTTGCCGCGCAATGCCGACCAACGCCGCCAGCCAGGCGTCGCGCTGTGATTCCCAACTCATCTGTGGTTCTCCTGGGCGGCCCCCTCGCCGCGTGATGGGGCGGGAATGTACCTGCCACCGCCACGCTTGCCGACACCTTGTTCCGAAGGGGACAGGGAAGAATCGCGTGATAGAAGACACGGGCGCGCCGCGTGGGAACTCGCAGCCTCCCCGTTCTAGGGACCTCCGCGTCGGGGCGGTCGGACCTGGGTGGGCGATACTCTTGGCCGGGTCCCGCAGCGCGTGACCTTCCCGCCGGAACGCAACTGGCACGAAGCTTGCCATTGCTCCCGATGACGAATCTCCCCAGAAGAACGCCATGACCGATTCCGCGGCGCCCGTGCGCCTGACCCATCTGCAGCGGCTGGAAGCCGAGAGCATGCACATCATGCGCGAGGTGGTCGCTGAAGCCGACCGCCCGGTGATGCTTTACTCCATCGGCAAGGACAGCGCGGTCATGCTGCACCTGGCCAAGAAGGCCTTCTGGCCGGCGCCGCCGCCCTTCCCGCTGCTGCACGTGGACACGACCTGGAAGTTCCGCGACATGTACGCGATGCGTGAGCGCATGGCGCGAGAGTTGGGCATGGACCTGCTGGTCTACCAGAACCCCGAGGCCAAGTCGCTGGGCATCAACCCCTTCGACCACGGCTCCCAGATCCACACCGACATGTGGAAGACCCAGGGCCTGAAGCAGGCGCTGGACCTGCACGGTTTCGATGCCGCCTTCGGCGGCGCACGGCGCGACGAGGAGAAGAGCCGCGCCAAGGAGCGCATCTTCAGCTTCCGCAGCGCGCAGCACCGCTGGGACCCGAAGGCGCAGCGGCCGGAACTCTGGCGCCTCTACAACGGGCGCAAGCGTCAGGGCGAATCGATCCGCGTGTTCCCGATCAGCAACTGGACCGAGCTGGATGTGTGGCAATACATCCACCTCGAGAACATCCCCATCGTGCCGCTGTACTTCGCGGCCGAGCGTCCGGTGGTCGACCGCGACGGCACGCTGATCATGGTGGACGACGAGCGCATGAAGCTGCGCCCTGGCGAGGTGCCCATGACGAAGAAGGTGCGCTTCCGCACACTGGGTTGCTACCCGCTCTCCGGTGCCGTGGAATCCGAGGCCGATTCGCTCACCGCCATCATTCAGGAGATGCTGCTCACGCGCACCAGTGAGCGCCAGGGCCGCATGATCGACCACGACGCCGCGGCGTCGATGGAAAAGAAGAAGCAGGAAGGGTACTTCTAAGCACTCCTTGAGCGCCCTCCCGGTCGTCGACCGCGGCACCCTGGTGGTGTCCCGGCCCCCAGGGGCAGTGCAGGCGACCGCCACAGCTGGTGCCGCGCAAGCGGCTTGAACGAACTCCGAAAAGTCCATGGCACACGTATCTGACCTCATCGCCACCGACATCCAGGCCTACCTGGCCCAGCACGAGAAGAAGAGCCTGCTGCGTTTCATCACCTGCGGCTCGGTGGACGACGGCAAGAGCACATTGATCGGTCGCCTGCTGTACGAGTCGAAGATGCTCTTCGACGACCAGCTGGCCGCCATCGAGGCCGATTCCAAGAAGTGGGGCACCCAGGGCGGTGACATCGACTTCGCACTGCTCGTCGACGGCCTGGCCGCCGAACGCGAGCAAGGCATCACCATCGACGTCGCCTACCGCTTCTTCAGCACCGACCGGCGCAAGTTCATCGTGGCCGACACCCCGGGCCACGAGCAGTACACCCGCAACATGATCACCGGCGCATCCACCGCCGACGTGGCCGTGGTGCTGATCGACGCGCGCAAGGGGGTGTTGACGCAGACGCGCCGCCACAGCTACCTGGTGCACCTGATCGGTATCCGCAAGGTGGTGCTGGCGATCAACAAGGTCGACCTGATCAACTGCGACGAAGCGGCCATCCGCAAGATCGACGAGGACTATCGCGCCTTCGCCGCGCAAATCGGCCTCACCGACATCACCACCATCCCGTTGTCGGGCCTGAAGGGCGACAACATCGTCGAGCGCAGCGACCGCATGCCGTGGTACCAGGGGCCGACGCTGATGGCGTTCCTGGAGACCTGCGAGATCGACGAGACCCGGCTGCAGGGTGATCCGTTCCGCCTGCAGGTGCAGTGGGTCAACCGCCCCAACCTCGACTTCCGCGGCTTCTGCGGTCTTGTTGCAAGTGGCAGCGTGCGCCCCGGCGACCGCATCCGCGTGCAGCCCTCCGGGCGCGAGAGCACCGTGGCGCGCATCGTGGCGCTGGAAGGCGACCGGCCACTGGCCGTCGCCGGCGAATCGGTGACGATCACGCTGGCCGACGAGGTGGACATCTCCCGCGGCGACCTCATCTCCGCCGCCAGCGCGCCTGCCGAGGTGGCCGACCAGTTCGAGTGCACCATCGTCTGGATGGCCGACGAACCCCTGCTGCCCGGTCGGCCGTACCTGCTGAAGGTCGGCACGCGCACCGTCAACGCGACGATCACCGAGCCCAAGTACAAGGTGAACGTCAACACGATGGAGCACCTGGCGGCAAAGAAGCTCGAACTCAACGAGATCGGCGTCTGCAACATCGCGCTCGACCGCCCGGTACCCTTCGACCCCTACGAGGTCAACCGCGACACCGGTGGCTTCATCCTCATCGACCGGATGAGCAACAACACGGTCGGTGCCGGCATGCTGCATTTTGCGCTGCGCCGCTCGCACAACATCCACCTGCAGGCGCACGACATCGACCAGGCGGCGCGGTCCTCGCTGATGGGCCACAAGCCCGCGGTGCTGTGGTTCACCGGCCTGTCCGGTGCCGGCAAGTCCACCATCGCCAACCTGGTGGAGAAGAAGCTGCACGCCGCCGGCTGCCACAGCTACCTGCTCGACGGCGACAACGTGCGGCACGGCCTGAACAAGGACCTCGGATTCACCGAGGCCGACCGGGTGGAGAACGTGCGCCGCGTGGCCGAGGTCTCGCGCCTGATGGTCGATGCCGGCCTCATCGTGTTGACCGCCTTCATCTCGCCGTTCCGCTCCGAACGCGCGCTGGCCCGTGGCCTGGTTGCCGACGGCCAGTTCATCGAGGTCCACGTCGACACCCCCCTGGCGGTGGCCGAGCAGCGGGACGTCAAGGGCCTGTACAAGAAGGCCCGGCGTGGTGAACTGGCCAACTTCACCGGCATCGACTCGCCCTACGAGGCGCCGGAGACACCCGAACTGCGCGTCGACACCACGGCCATGGACGCCGATGCTGCAGCCGACCGGGTGATTGCACTGTTGCGCGAGCGGGGCCTGATCCCGTCATGACGCTTCAGCAGGGCGCCGTCTTCCTTGGGTTGGCGGTGCTCGTGGTGGAACTGCTGCGTGGCAGGCGGCCGCCGGCGATGATCTTCGCCGGTGTCGCCTTCACGTTCATGCTGCTGGACTTCGTCAGCGTGCAGGAAGGCTTGGCACAGCTCACGAATCCGGGGCTGGCCACGGTCGTCGTGCTGCTGCTGCTGTCGGTGGTACTGGACAAGTCCCGCCTGCTCGAGGCGCTGGCCGACGTCCTCGTGCGGGGTCGGTATCGCTGGGCGCTGACCAAGCTGTTCGCCGCCACGGCGCTGTATTCGGCGTTCCTGAACAACACGGCGGTCGTGGCGTCGCTGATCGGCCCGCTGCGAACGCTGCGCACACACGCGGCGTCGCGCCTGCTGATGCCGATGTGCTTCGCCGCTTCGCTCGGTGGCATCCTCACCTTGATCGGCACCTCGACCAACCTGCTGGTCAATACGCTGCTGATCGGCCAGGGCATGCCCGGCTTGCGGATCTTCGACCTCTTCCCGGTCGGCATCTTGATCGTGATCGCCTGCGGCATCACCATGGTCCTGCTCTACCCTCGCCTGCTGCCGGCCCAGCCCGCCGCTGAAGAGCAGAGTTCGGACTACTTCCTCGAGGCCACAGTGCGCCCCGAGTCATCGCTCGTGGGGCGCAGCATCGACGCCGGCGGGCTGCGCCGCCTGGCGCACCTGTTCCTGGCCGAGATCGTTCGGGACGGTCACGTCGTCGCGCCAGTGCAGCCCGACGAAGTGGTCCGGGCCGGTGACGTGCTCGTCTTCACCGGCGACCTGACCCGGCTGGACCTGCTGATGCGTTTCGACGGCCTGGAAACCCGCGGCCAGCACTACCGGCTGCCGCAGGACAACCTCGTCGAGGTCGTGATCGCGGCCAACTCGCCCCTGGCCCGGCGCACCCTGAGAGAGACCGACTTCCGCTCCCGCTTCGACGCCGCCGTGATCGCCATCCGCCGCGGCAGCGAACGCCTGCGCGGGCCGATCGCGGACCTGCCGCTGGATGTCGGCGACACCCTGGTGCTGGTGGTCGGCAGCGACTTCGAGAAGCGCAACAACCTCCAGCGCAACTTCGTCATCGTCACCCGCCACGAGGTGCAGAAGTTCACCGATCCCCGCAAGGGCCTGGTGGCCACCGCCGGCTTTGTGGCGGCAGTCGCGTTGGCGGCCTTTGGCGTGATCGACTTTCTGAAGGCGCTGCTGCTGTTGCTGGTGCTGTTCCTGGCTTTGGGCTTCACGCGGCCGAACGAACTTCGGCGCAACATGCCGTACGCGATCATCGTGATCATCGGCGCGTCGCTCGTGATCTCCCAGGTGATGGTGCAGACCGGTGCGGCCAAGCTGCTGGCCGGCGCCCTGCTCGGTGCGATCCATCAACTCGGGCCCTATGGGGCCTTGGCGATGATCCTCGTGGTGACGTGGATCCTGACCGAGCTGATGAGCAACAACGCCGCGGCCGCGCTGGCGTTCCCGGTGGCGATTGGCGTCGCCCAGGAGGCCGGCCTGGACCCGCAGCCCTTCGTGATGGCGGTGTTGTATGGCGCCAGCTGCAGCTTCCTGACGCCGTATGGCTACCAGACCAACCTGATGATCATGTCGCCCGGCCGCTACACGCTGCAGGACTTCGTGCGGGCCGGTCTGCCGGTGGCGCTGGTGTTCCAGGGCGTCGCGCTGCTGGCATTGCCGGTATTCTTCCCCTTCTCACACTGACGCCGGCATGCCACGGCTGTTGCATTGCCTGGCCCGGCGGAGCGTGTGGCGTGTCGCGTTCTGGGTGCAGTTCGGCGTCGTCACGGCACTGATGCTCTGGCCGCGCCCGCCGGCGGCACTGGACCTCACCGGTTGGGACAAGCTCAACCACGTCCTGGCCTTCGCCGGGCCAGCAACGGCCGGCCTGCTGGCCCGCTCGCGGCATGGCATGACGACGGCGACGATGCTGCTGCTGGCCTTGCTGGGCTGGGGCGGCGTGCTTGAATTGCTGCAGACGGCGCTGCCGCCGCGCCAGGGCGATTGGGCCGACCTGCTGGCCGACGCCATCGGCCTGGCGATCGGCGGCCTGTGCTACCTCGCCCTGCGAAGGTGCCTCAGACCGTCGAGCGCTTGAGCGACGACGGACTCGACGACGACGAGGCCGCTGCCGGCTCGTCGACGGCGGCTCGCTCGGCCAATGCCACGGCCATCTTTGACCGCAAGGTGGCCAAACCCCAAGGCGACCAGTTCGACACCAGCCCCTCGAACTGGTCCAGCGCCTTCTGCAGAACGTCCAGCGGCAGGTTCTGCAAGGCCTCCAGCCCCTGCTGCCGCAGCGCTGTTTCCAGGTAAGCGAGGTGGCGCAGTTCCGGCCGGATGTCGGCGTCGGCGTCCAGGCATTGCGCCAGCTCACCAACGATGCGGGACAACTCGGTGCGGCGCGCCTGTCTGGCCAGGGCCTCGGGCGAGGCGGTCAGTTGGCCGTCACGTTCCACGAACTCGACGCGCACACCACGCCGCCACCGCAGCTTCAGCTGGCTGCGGAAGAACAGGTGGCCGGCGTGGCCGACGGCACGGAGTGATTTGCGGATCAGGTCCATGGTGGTCAGGAACGTGGCGTGAGCCTTCTTTCACGTTATCGGCCAGCCGCACCCTGGCTTCAGCCCCGGATTGAAACAGCCTGTCACCTCGACCGCCACGGGCTGCGTGGGCAGCCATGGTGAATCCCGCGGACTGGCCTCAACACAGGCAGGTTCGGTTCTTGCCGGTGCGCTTGGCTTCGTAGAGTGCCTCGTCGGCACGCTCCAGCGCCGTGTCCAGGGTCTCGCCGGATCGCCAGGCGGTGACCCCTGCCGAGAAGGTGACGAAGACCTCGCGGCCATCGTGCATGAACAGGCTGGCGGTAAGCTCCCGCTGCAGACGCGTGAGGACCTGCTGCGCCTCGTCGGCGGGCGTGGCCGGCAAGAGCACGACGAACTCTTCGCCGCCGAAGCGCGCCACGGTGTCCACCGGGCGCAGACGGTCACGCACGGCGGCGGCCAGCGATTTCAGGGCCACGTCGCCGGCCGCGTGGCCCAGCGAATCGTTGAGCTTCTTGAAGTTGTCGATGTCGATCAGGCCCACCGCCAGCGTCGGTGCAGCAGCGGGCGCCGACGCGCCTGCGGCATGGCCGGAACGCGCCATCTGTACCAGTTCCGTCTCGAACGCCTGCTGCAGGCCGCGCCGGTTGGCCACCGCCGTCAGCGCATCAGTCGACGCCTCGTCGGACAAACGACGCAGTTCGGACTCCAAGCTGCGCACACGCTGTTCCAGTTCCGCCGCGCGCGTGTGGTCCTGCTGCAGGCGCTGCCGGGTCTTGCTCAGATGCTGGCCCACAGCCTGACTCTCGGCCACCAGCGCCTGCACGACGCCGGCCAGGCTCTCCAGGCTGTCGGCACGCGCAATCGCTTCGGCATGCTGCCCCAGGCTGTCGCCGAAACGGCCTGCCTGATCGTCGAGTTCGCCCAACTCACCCAGCAAACGCTGGATCAGGTCGCGCAACGCGCGGCTGGCGGCAGCGCGTTCGTCGCGCACACGGCGCTGGCGCTCGCGGGTTTCGGCCAGCAACTCGGTGGCCGTTCGCACACCACGGGCACCCACGCCGCTGGACAACTGTGTCTGCAGCAATTCACACTGCCCCCGCGCCCAACTGTCGTCCTCAGCCAGGTCCACCAGGCCGGCGCCGAGTTCTGCGCACAGGCGCCCCAGGTCGTCAAACAGCCGGTGGCGGTGACCCAACAGCCGCTGGGCGCGCGCAGTCGCCGTCTCGATGGCACCGACCAGCTCGGCACTGGCGCCTTCGGCGGCCAGACGCCCAGCGAGCAGCGCCAACTCGTCCGCGAGTTCGGCTGCACGCGGTTCACCTGAAGGCAGCGCTGCCGACAACGCCGACTGCAGGCTGCGGGTCACGCGTGGCCATTGGCCATCGGCGGCGGCGACAAGGGGCGAGGCGTCAGGCGCACCGGCATCGCCTTCCAGCGGCGTGTCGTTGTCCCAGGCCTGCAGCAGCGACTGCAGGCGCTGCTGCAGCCGGGCAGCATCGCGCGAACTGCCCTCGAGCACACGCTGAAGGCTGTCCTTCTTTCGCGCCGGCGTCCACTGCCGGCTTCCGCGTTCCAGTCCGCGAACCAGGCGCTCGATCAGGCCCGCCCATTGCGCACCGGTCGCGCGGTGGTCCGGTGGCGGCGGCTGACCCGCCTCCTCGGCATAGGCCCGCGCAAAATTGTCCGGGGTGGGTTCCTGACGGGACTGCGCCAGCCGCCGCAGGGCGCCCTTGGCGATCTCGGCCGGGCTCATGGTCTCAGCACCGCCAATTCAAGTCGGTCAAAGGCGCGGCAAAGGGCTGACGGCGTCGGCAGCCATCAGCATCGCCGCCCGCTCGGCCACCACCAGTTCACCGGCCCGCAGCGCATCGGCCAGGCTTTCGGCAGCCACCGGGCGGCAGAACATGAACCCCTGCATCAGCGAGCAACCCAGGCGCAGCAACTGCTGCTGCTGCCGCAGGTGCTCCACCCCCTCGGCCACGACACGCAGGCCCAATGCCTTGGACAGCGCCACGATGGCCTGCACGATGGCCGGGCTCTGGGCCGTGATGCCCAGGTCGCGGATGAAGGAGCGGTCGATCTTCAGCTCGGCGATCGGCAGCGTCGACAGGTACGACAGCGACGAGTAGCCGGTGCCGAAGTCGTCGATCGCGATCTCCACGCCAATCTCGTTGAGCCGCAGCAGCGTGGGGGTCACCGACTGGTGGTCCTCCATCAGCTTGGTCTCGGTGATCTCCAAACGCAGCGCACCATGCTGCACACCGTGCAGGGTCACCGCGTCATGCACCTGCTGGACGAGGTCGCTGCGCGAGAACATGTGAATGGGCAGGTTCACCGCCACGGTGATGTCCACGCCCAGGGCATCACGCCAGGCGCGGACCTGGCGCGCTGCCTCGCGCAATGCCCATTCAGACATCGGCACGATCAGGCCGGTTTCCTCGGCCAGCGGGATGAACTCCGCGGGCGGCACCAGGCGGCCGTCGCGCTTCCAGCGCATCAAGGCCTCCACGGCCGTGACCTGGCGGCTGCGTACCTCCACCTGCGGCTGGTAGTGCAGCACCAGCTCCTCGCGTTCGATGGCCTTGTGCAGCGCGGTTTCCCGCTCCAGCTTGTCGCGCGCCGGGCCGGCCAGCATGGGGCTGTAGATGGCCGCACCATTGCGCCCGGCCCCCTTGACGGAATACATCGCAACGTCCGCATTGCGCAGCAGGTCGACCACGTTGTCGCCATCACGCGGGTACATCGCGATGCCGATGCTGGCCGTGACGAAGCATTCCTGGCCACCGACGACGACGGGGTCGTGCAGGACCTCGAGCACCCGCTGGGCGACACGATCGGCGTCCTCTTCCTGCGCCACCTCGGGCAGCAAGGCCACGAACTCGTCGCCCCCCAGGCGCCCGACGGCCTCCAGCGCCCGGTGCGATCGCGCCCCCACCGATTCCAGCGCGCCATCGAGCACCTGATCCGTGTGGCGGACACAGCCCCGCAGACGCTGCGCCACCTGGCGAAGCAATTCATCGCCCGAGCCGTGGCCCAAGGTGTCGTTGACGACCTTGAAGCGGTCCAGATCGATGAGCAACAACGCGAACTGGTGCTGCAGGCGGCGCGCCTGCTCCAGCGCCTTCTCGGCGCGCCAGATCAGCTGGTGGCGGTTGGGCAGGCCGGTCAGGGTGTCGAAGTTCGCCAGGTGACGAATGCGGTCCTCGGCGGCCACGCGGTCGGTCACGTCCTGCACGATCCCGCTGTAGCCGATGCAGACGCCGTGTTCGTTGAACTCCGGCTCCGCCTCGACGTGGATCACCCGTGCGTGGCCGTCGAACTGTTCGATGGCGATGTCCAGCGCGATCACCGAACTGGCCTGCCACTGTTCCCGCAACAGGCGCAGGAAGTGCTTGCGGTCGTCGGTGCGCACCATGCGCAGCAAGCGGCGCAGACCGACCCGTTCGGCCGGCGGCAGGCCGAAGACGCGCAAGGCCTCGGGCTGCATCCACAGCGCGTTGTCGCCGCGGCGCCAGTCGAAACTGCCCATGCGGGCCAGGTCCTGGGCCCTGGCCAGACGCAACTTGCTGCGCTGCAGTTCGTTGAACATGCGCGAACTGCGCAGCAGGAAATTCAGTCGCTCGGCCAGCAGGCTCCACTGCGTGGCCTTGACGAAGAAGTCGGATGCGCCAGCCTGGAATGCCCGCGCGATGGAAGCGTCGTCGTCCAGACCGGTGAGCATCAGCACCGGCACCTGTTCGAAACCCGGCAAGGCACGCAGCCGGCGGCAGGTGTCGAACCCGTCCAGGCCCGGCATCTGCGCATCGAGCACGATGACATCCGGCGTCCATTGGCTGACCAAAGCCAGTGCACGCTCGCCGCTCGCGGCCTCCGTGATGTGCATGCCGCGCTCACGCAGGGCCAGCGAGGTCAACAGCAGGTTGACCTCATCGTCGTCGACCAGCAGCACCCGGGGTTGCACGGGTTGCTTGTCGTCGGCGGGCGGCGGTGGCGGCATTCAGCGGGATGGCGTGGCGGTCAGACAGGAAGCATAGCCCGAACTGCCGCCTGCACACGGGCGGCCTCGTCGACCAGCTTGGTGAACGACTCGCCCAGCGCCGCGGCGTCTTCAGCGCGGGCCAGCCGTTCGACGTCCGCGCAGTGCGTCGCCAGGTGGCAGGCACCGATGGCGGCGGAGGAAGACTTCAGCGTGTGCGCCGCCTCCGCAGCCTGTTTCAGGTCGGCAGCCTGGCGGGCGGTGTCCAATGTCGCCAGGTAGCGCGTCAGCGACGCATCGTAGGTGCGCATGACCTGAGCCAGGAAGCCACGGCTGCCGTCCGGGTCCAGTTGCTTCAGGCGCGCCAGGGCTGCGGGCTCCAGCACGGTCGATGGTCCGCCGTTTCCGCCCGGATCCTGCGGATGACGAGGGACACGACGGTGATGGCGGAACAAGGCGTTCATCGGCAGCGTAAGTGTGGCATCGACGGCACCGCTCGCAAACGGCGGCGCGAACCGGGTGTCCGCTGTGCGGACACGACCTGGGTTTCGGCACCCGGCGGCCGGACTTGAACGGCCGCCCCGGAACATCCGTGACCGGTTCGTACAATGCCGCGATGCGAAACAGGCGGCGATGCGCCCGGATCATCGGCACGCTGGGCGTTGCGAGTCTGCTGGGCGGCTGCAGCGCGTGGCCCGGCGACCCATGGTTCGGCGCACTGGCGCTGGTGGTCTCGGCTGGCGCCGCGGCAGCGGCGGGTTGGCTGGCTGGACAGGCACGCGGCCGTCGCGCCCTGCACGCGGCACGTCAAGACGCACGCCTGCTGTCGGCACTGGCGGGCGGCGACGTCTGGCACACCACCCTTCAGGCCGGCCAGCCGCCTCGACTGGCCGACGGGCGCCGCATCGGCGAGGCCTACACGCTCGGCGCGCAAGCACCCGCCATCGAAGCGCTGCTGGCCCGCGACGTACCCCTTACGGCCATGGAGTGGCTCCTGGCCGACGGCGGCCGGCGTGCCGTCAGCGCCCTGCCCTGGTACCACAACGACGGCCGTCTGGGTGGCCATGTCGGGCTGACCCGCCCGGCCGACGCCGGGGGCCTTTCCGCCCGGGCACTGCAACTGCTGTGCGAGTCCTGGCCAGACGATCTGGCAGTGCTGACCCGTCGCAGCGAGGATGACCCCTGGCAGGTGCTGCAGGCCAGCGCGTCTGTCAGCCGCCAGCTGGAACCCACGGGCACACCAGCGACCATCGACCATCCCACCTTGCTGGCCCTGCTGCCCGGCGCCACCGCGCCGGTCCTGAACGCCGCGGGAGAAGCCGAGGCGGAAGGCTGGCGCGTTCGCCAGGTGCGTGCCGACGGTCAGGCTCTGCTGTTGCTGGTGCGCAGCAGCGCCGGGCCGGCCGACGACACCGCGACGCTGAGCTACACGGTGTCTCACGACCTCCGGGCGCCGATCCGCGTGGTCGAAGGATTCACGCGCATCGTCAAGGAAGACTACGGCAGCGTGCTCGACCGTGTGGCCAACGACCATCTCGACCGTGTGCTCGGTGCCACGGCGCGCATGAACCAGATGATCGACGCCATGCTGACGCTGGCCAGGCTGTCGTCGCAGCCGCTGGCGCGCCAGCCTGTCAACCTGTCGCAGCTGGCCTCATTCGTCGCCGAGGATCTGCGCCGCGCGGCGCCAGAACGGGAGGCCGTGATCGAGATCGAACCGGCGCTGCAGGTCAATGGCGACCCGACGCTGCTGCGGCTGGTGCTGGAGAACCTGCTGGGCAACGCCTGGAAGTACACCACCAAGCGCACGCAGACCCGCATCGTGTTCGGCCGCGAAGTGGTCGACGGCAAGACCGCCTACGTGGTGCGCGACAACGGGGCCGGCTTCGACATGCGTTCGGCCGAGCGCCTGTTCGGCCTGTTCCAGCGCCTGCACAGCAGCAGCGACTTCGCAGGCACCGGCGTTGGCCTCGCGTCGGTGCGACGCATCGTGCAGCGCCATGGCGGCCGCGTCTGGGCCGATGGTGAACCCGGCCGTGGTGCGGCCTTCTATTTCACGCTGAGAGACTGAGGGCGTCGGAGGCCACCCAGCGCGGCCGCTCTCCCTCCGATCCCTCGGGCCACCGGGCGGCGGCCAAGTGCCGCTTCAGCTGTCGGTATCGGCCAGCGCCTCGACGGCGTCCACCAAGCGCTGTGCCTGCTGCAACGGCGTCAGCCCCTTGTCGACGGCCAGCGCCTGCAGCTTCTCGGCAGCGCGCGCACGCGACAGCGTGTGCCGGTGCATCAGGATGCCGGTGGCCAGCACCAGCACATCCGCCTGAGGGTCCACAGCAGCCACCCCGGCAGCTTCGGGCCTCGATGCCCGCGGGGTGCCGGACATCACGGCTGGCGCGGCCACCGGCGCACCGGCTGACCCTGCTGCGACGGGCATGGCCGTCGCGCCACCTTCGGCACGCAGACCGGCCATCACCCGGTCCACCGTGGGCACGATCTGCCCGACATCGAGTGGCTTCACGAGGTAGGCCTTGGCGCCCAGCTCGGCCACCTTGTTGCGCGTCGGCTCGTCGGCAAAGGCCGACAGGAACATGAACGGCACGCCAGCCACGTCGCGCAGGTATTCCGCCACGTCGAAGCCGGTCTTGCCTTCCATGCGGATGTCCAGCAGCGCCAGCGCCGGCCGGTGCTGCCGCGCCATCAGGATGGCGTCGTCGCCGTTGTCGGCGTCGATCACGTCGTAACCGGCCTGGGCCAGACCGTGCGTCACCGTGGCCAGCACCAGGCGGTCGTCGTCGACGACGAGGATGCGGCCCTTGCCGGCGGAGGCGGTGAGGTCGTTCATGGCACGTTTCCAGGCGTTTGAGCCATTGTCGCGCGATCCTCGGCCGGACCCGCATCACGCCGCACACTGGGCGGGCGCAGACGCACCTGGGTGCAGACCTCGCCTTCCACCTGGTCCAGCGACAGCATGGCACTGCGCCGGGGCAGGAGTGCGCGCACGAGACCCAGGCCCGAGACCCCGCCCGGGAAACGCGCGAGGTCGAAATCCGGCGGCAGCCGCCCGGGATGCCGGATCTCCAGCAGCGCCCCGTCGGTGCCGGACTCGGCGGCAACGCTGCATTGCACCGTCCCGCGGCCATGTTTGACGGCGTTGGTCAGCAGTTCATTGACCACCAGTGCGATCGGAATCGCCTCCGCCTCCGGCAATTCGAACTCCGTGGCGCCTGGGCCGCCTGCGAACAGGATGTCACGGCCGAAGGTGCGCTGCACCGACTGCGTGATCGCCTCCACCACCCGCGCCAGCCGCAAAGGCCCGCTCGCGCCCACCTGCAGGCCGTAGACCTGGGCGATGGCCTGCACCTGCGACACGGCCTCGCTGAGCACGGTGGCCACCTCGGCGTGGCGGGCCGCGTACTGCTGCAGCAGCCCGGCCACCCCTTGCAGGTTGTTCTTGATGCGGTGGTGCACTTCGCGCACCAGCACCTCGCGCTGCGCGATGGCGGCCTGCAGCCGCGCCTGGTCGGCCGCGCGCTGCTCGGTCACATCGTTGGCGAGCAGCAGCAACTCCACCGAGCCGTCATCGCCGGCCGGCACCGGCACGGTGCGGGTGTCCCACAGGCGGCCGTCTTCGTCACGCAGCTCCAGCCGCTGCGGGCCACCGCTCAGCGCCTCGGCCAGCCCTGCCGGCGGCGCTGCCAGGAAGGCCGTGGCCGCGGGGTTGGCCTGCAACGGCCGCTGGCTGTGGCCATCCAGCAGCGCAATGGCCAGCGGTGCGGTCTCGATCAGGCGCTGCAAGGAGGCCTTCGCACGCGCGATGCTGATCTCGGCCTGGCGCCGACGTTCGATGTCCAGCAAGGCAAAGGTGAGTTGTCGCCCCTCACCTTCCACGGCCGTGAGCACCACGTTGCCCACGACCCAGAATTCGCGGCCGTCACGGCCCCGCAGCCGGCATTCGAAGGTTTCCGACTGGCCGTCGGCCAACCTCGCCGCCCAATCTCCGCGGCGCAATGGATGGTCAGGCTCCGGTGTGGCCACCACATGCATTGGTTCCCCGGTGAAGTCGGCCAGCTCGCCGCCGAACATGCGGCGCGCCGGCCGGTTCATCCAGGCGATGCCATTGTCGGCCACGGTGACGATGCCCACCAGCACCGAATCGAGGACGGCGCGCGTCTGCTGGGCCTGGCGCTGCAGCGATTCGCGGGCGCGATGGCGTTCGTCGACGTCGACGAAGGAACACACGATGCCGGCATCGGGCTGCGCGGCGGCATCGGCGGCCACCGGGCGCGCCGCCACCTGCACCCACAGCAGCCGGCCGTCGCGACGGCGCAGGCGCCGCTCCCCGACGAAGACGCCGTCCCGCGCCAGGCCGTCGGCCAGCGCCCGCTCGAAATCCACGCACTCGCGGGTGCTGGCGTACAGCTCGGCGCCGTCCAGCGAGGTCAGCTCCGGCACCGACCAGCCGGTGAGATCGGCCAGTGCCTGGTTCGCGCGCTCGATGCGCGCGCCGCGCTGCCAGGCAATGCCCACCGCGGAGTGCGAGAACATCAGTTCACGCTCGCGCGCCAGCGTCTGCAGCTCCGCCTGCTGCGCCTTCAGGCGGGTGATGTCGCTGAGCACCACCACCGATTCGCTCACCCCCACGCCGGGCGCCGCGCGCAACGACAGCGCGTACCAGTGCTGCCCTGGCAACGGCAGTTCGGCGTCGAAGTCCCGACCGGCGGCGACGGCCGCCGCCGCCTCCCGCGCCACGGCATTGCCTTGGTGCGTCAGCGCCAGCAACGACGACAGCGCGGCGCCAGGGCCGGCGCCTGCCGGCAGGTCCAGGATGCGCTCGAAGCGCCGATTGCACCGCTGCAGCACGTCACCGCGCAGGTAGGCGATGCCAGCCGTGGCGCCCTCGAGGATGGTGCCCAGCTCACGCAGCAGTTGCTCATTCCGGCGCTGCGCGCGCTCACGGTCGGTGACGTCGATGGTCACCACCGACGTCGCCCGCCGGCCGCCCGCCAGCGCGCCGGGCTCCACCCGCGTGAGCAGCCAGCGACGGCCCAGCTCCGGGTGATGCACCTCGTAACGCACCTCGGCGCGCCGGCCCCCGCGCAGGGCCGACTGCAGCTTCTCGTATTCCGGCAACGATGCCGGCTCGACGATGTCACGCGCGATGCCTTGCAGCGCCGACGCCGCCGGCGGCGACGTTTCGCCGCGCACCGCACCCGCTGAGCGCAGCCAGCCGCGGGTGGGGTCGTAGGTGGCCACGAAGATGCCGGCGGTGTCCATCAATGCACCGATCTCCAGCAGGGCGAGGTCGCGCTCGTCCTCGGCGCTGAGGTCCTCGACCACGGCCATGTAGCGCATCTGCCCCTGGTCGGTGGCAAAGGCACTGACCCGCGCCGACAGGCGCCGCCGCCCTTCCGGCGTGTCGATCAGGGCCTGGCATTCCAGCGGCGGCGCGCCGGGCACCAGCCCCGCACTGGGCGCCTGACCGGCCCAGGCCAGCAAGCTCTGCAACGCCGGCGGTGCCTCGTCCAGCGCCACCGGCACCTGACCCACCAGGGCCTCGAAGGCCCGGTTGGAGCGCACAATCAGGCCGCCGCCATCGAACACCAGCATGCCCGCCGGGCTGAGATCGAACCACTGCGCAAGCTCATGGCTCGACCGGTCGGCCTGCGCGCGGGCGACGTGCTCGGTGGTCGTGTCCTGAAGCACCGAGACCACCCAGCCCTGCTCCCCCAGCGGCATGCGGGTCTGACGGAACCAGCGTTCCAGGCCCGCGGCATCGCGCAGCCGGCGGTCGCCTGCGGGCGAATCACCCGGGGCAGAGGCCGCGGCACGGTCTTCGGCCGGCATCAACGCCACCAGTTCACGTCCCAGCAGATGGGCACGGGCATAGCCGCAGAACTGTTCGAACGCCGGATTGACATCCAGCAACCGTCCATCGGCCGCTTCCAGCAGCGCCGGATACGGCGCGGACCAAAGCAGCCTCAGCAGCGCCTGTCCACCCTCGGACAGCGCCGGGGCGGTTGTGCCCGGCCGGCCGGCGCCCGGCTTGATCAGTCCAGCTCCCGGGCCGACGCCAAGGCGCGCAGCAAGGCGGCATTCGCCTCGGCCTGGCTCACGAAAGCGGCGTCGGCAGCATCACGGATGTCGCCACGCACGCCCTGCTCCATCGCGCGCACCAGTTGCAGGTAGGGCTGGAAGGGCCCATTGCCCCCCACCAGGGCCTGGTGCACGCGATCTGGCACCGGCACGCTCTCGAACAGGCTGGTGAAGTCCTGGCCCAGCATGCGATCGAGCAGCGAGAACACGCCGCAGATGAACATCTCGCCGCGCATCTCGTCGTCGCCGTTGTGGCGAACCAGCTCCTCCATCACCAGACCGCGGCGCACGGCGGCGAACATGGCCGGCTTCATCTGCGGGTCCTTGCTCGACGAGGCCAGCAGCAGGGCCAGCCAGCGCTTGAGCTTCTTGTAGCCCAGCATCATCATCGCGTGCTGGAACGACGACACCTCCACGGACAGCCCGAAGGCGGCCGAATTGAGGTAGCGGATCAGCCGGAATGCGAGCTGCGGGTCGTTCTTCAGCACCGCCTCGAGCTTCTCGACAGGCTCCTCACGGTCCACGCGCTGGATGAGTTCGGTCACCACCGCGAGGTCGGGGCCGGCAGCCTTGCCCGCCGTCGCCTGCAGTTCGTCCTCGATCGGCCAGCCCAGCACGCCGACCGCGCCACGCGCGAAGGCGGCGTCCAGTTCCGCCAGCGTGCGCACGCCGACCTGGATGTGAGAGATGCGACGCACCACGCCATCGGGCGGCTGGCTGCCGTCACCGCGCCGGTCCTCGCTGGCGTCGATGAGCGAATGCCGGAAACAGGGCAGGAGTTCGCGCGGCAGTTCGCTCACCGGTCGGCCCTTGACGATGAGCCCGCTGCCGGCGGCATGCAGGGCCTGCAGCGCCGCCGCGTGGCCCGGATCGCCGATCATGAAGGCCGGCACCTCCAGCATCACGTGCGGCGGGGGCTGCAGCGCCAGCATGGCGCGCAGCCAGGGCTCGGAGGCGATGTTGAGCGTCAGCGGCGTCGCCTTGCTCGGCACGGCCGTGGCCGAATCGCCCGCTGCTGCGCCACCACCACCCGGCAGTTCACGCAGGTTCAGCGAGATGGCGCTGCCGTCACCGGGCGCGGGCCACACGGCCAGCAAGGCGTCGAGCAGGCCCTGCGCGTCAGGGGCACCGTCACGGCGCTCCGGGAAGATGGTCACCCGGGTGGCGATGACGGAACGGTCGCGTGCGATCAGCGGGCTGTAGCCCAGCACCAGCTGGCCCAGGACGGCAGGGTTGGACATGAAACAGGGAAGGATCAGCCGCTGACGTAGTCGAACAAGGACAGGCGCTGCACCATGGAGTACGCCTTCAGGGCGGCATCGTAGCCGGTTTGCTGATTCTGAAACTCCGAAACCACCTTCACCATGTCCGCGTCCTCGGCGGCCGAGCGGTCGGCTTCCGCGGCCAGGGCCTCGCGCGAGAGACGGACCTCGAACCCGTCGGCACTGTTGAGCGCGCCGCCGAGGCCGGACCGGACCGAACCCAGGTGATCCATCGATGCATCCAGCCCCTGGACACCCACGCGCACCGTGTCCGTGATCTCGTCGTTGGTGCGCCCGGCCGTCTCGAGTTCGCCCGCCAGCCGGTCCAGCACGTCGAAGACCGAGAGCGTCGGCGTCCCGGTGCCGGGATCCGGTGCCCCGAGCCACGCACGCCCCCCATCCACCGACAACGGCAAGGGTTCGGCCGTCGCGGTCATCAGCGCACCGCCGTCACCGCGGTAGGCCACGCCGCCAGGCGCATCGACGAACGGGGTCTGCGTCGAACCCTGGCCGCCGAACAGGTAGCCACCGGCGCCGTTGCCCCGGTTGGCGACCGCGAGCAACTGATCGCGCAAGCCACGGATGTCCTGCGCCAGGCTGCGGCGCTCGGCGTCGGTGAAGGTCGGGTTGCCGGCCGCCAACGTCTGTTCGCGGATGCGCTGCATCAGCTCCGACGCATCGCCCAGGGCCGACTCGGCCTGCGCCATGGCGTTGCGGCTGGCGTCGAGCGCGCGCCGGTCCGCCTCGGTCCGCGACAGCGCGGCCAGCGCACGTTCGGCGCGCGCGGCGGCGGCAGGGTCGTCGCTGGGCCGGGCCACGCGCTTGCCGCTGGTCATCTCCTCCTGCAGAGAAGACAGTTCGGCCTGGCGCATCTGCAGCTGGTTGAGCCCGCGCTCGTAGGCACTGAAGGTCGACATGCGGACGGTCATGGTCGAATCTCCGGGAATCAGGCCGTGGTCTGCAACAGGGTGTCGAAGATCGATTGCGCGATCTGCAGCACCTTGGCTGCCGCCTGGTAGCTTTGCTGATAGTGGATGAGCATGGCCGCTTCCTCGTCCAGGTTCACCCCGACCTCGGAACTGCGGGCCACGTCGGCCTGCGACGCCATGGCCGTGGAAATCTCGACGATGGCGTCCGCGCCCTGCACACGCACGCCGATGTCGGCCATCGCAGCGGCATAGGTGTCGGTGGCCGTCGCCCCTCCGATGATGCTGCCGTCGGGCTGGACGGCCAGGCCGACGATGCGCTGCTCGCGCAGCGCGGCAATGGCGGCGGCGTTGCCGCTGTTGGCCGCCACGTTGGTGGTGGCGGCGATGTTGACAACGTCGCCGGCCCGCGGCACGCCGGTGAGCGTGAGCGCGAAGCCGTTGATGTCGGTGCCACCGGACGCCGGGATCGGCGAGCCCGCCGACCAGGTTCCGGTGCCGCTGGACACCAGGGCGTTGGTGATGCGGTCGCGCAGTTCCCAGCTGTAGGCCCCGCTGTCGTCGGTGAACGTGATCGACGTCGACTGGGCCGGGTTGACGCTGTCTCCGGTGATGGTCAGCGCGCCCACCTGCGCGGTGCCGGTGTTGGCCGGCCCCATGGTCGCCGTCAGCGGCGACGCCGCAGCGATGTCGCGCGGGTCGGACAGCAGCATGGCCATGCCGCGCGCCGCGTAGGTCACCGGCTGCAGCAGGAACTTGTCGGCCGACAGCGGCGCTGGAACGCCAGGGTCGACCTGGAAACCGTCGACGACCTCGCCGGCGGCCACACTTCGCTCGAGCCCGTCGGACAGCCGGGTCAGCACGAACGAACCGGGGGCGATCGGGTCGTTGCGCAGCGTGTATTCGCTGGCCTGCAACTGCGACGGCTCCACCACGGTCAGCGACAACTGCCCGATCGGCCGGCCCTGAGAATCGCGCGCGTTCGAGTCGCTGGCCACAACGGCACCGGCACCCACGGCAAACATGGCTTGCGCAGCCACGGAACCGGCGGGCTGGTGAAGGTTCAGGCCCAGGCGCTGCTGCGCATTGACGGCGCCCGCCACCGCTGCGGCCATCTGGCCCACGAGCAGGCCGGCGTCGACCAGGTCCTCGTTCTGAAACTGCAGCAATCCGGCCACCCGTCCGCCGCCCAGGGTCTGCGTGTCAAGACGCATCATCTGGCCGCCGGCGCTCACGCCCAATGCGGCGCGTGACGGATCGCCGGGGTCGTTCATCACCGACAGCGTCTGCGCGCGGGTGCCCAGCACCAGGGACTGTCCGCCGCCGGCGAACACGGCCACGGTGCCGTCGTCGGACTGCACGGTGGTGATGGCCACCTGCTCGGCCAGCTCAGACAGCATGCGGTCGCGTGCGTCGAGCAGGTCGTTGGGTGGCTGGCCCAGGCCGCGCACCGAGGCGATCTGCTGGTTGAGAGAAGCGATGCCCGAGGTGAGTTCGTTGACCGTGGCCAGCGTGGCCTTGAGGTCCTCGCGCAGGGTGGACTGGATCCTGTCGAGCTGCTGCCCGGCGTTGGCGAACTGCACCGCCATGTCGCGGGCCCGCGCCAGCACGACCTGGCGCGACGACATGTCGGCCGGCAGGTTGGCCAGGTCGCTGAAGGCGTTGAGCAACTGGTTGGTGGCATTGCCCAGGCCCGACTCGCCCAGGGGGAAAACCTGCTCCAGCTGGCGGAGCTGGTTCAGCCGCGCATCGTCGCGTGCCGCCAGCGCCCGGGTGTTCATGGCCTCGCGGGTCAGGAACTCGTTCTGGTAACGGCTCACGGTCACCACGTCCGAGCCCTTGCCGAAGTAGCCAGCGCCGCTGAACTGGCCCTGTGCCGTGGCCAGTTCCACGCGCTGGCGCGAGTAGCCAGCCACGCCGGCATTGGCGATGTTGTGGCCGGCAACCTGCAGCGCCGCGTAGTTGGCCGCCATGGCCCGCATGCCCAGCGACATCAGGGGAGTGGCACCCATGGCTTATCCGCTCGTGCGCTGCAGCCGCAGCGTGGTGTTGATGACGGCCGTCAGCTTGTCGGCATAGGCGGGGTCGGTGGCATAGCCGGCGCGCTGCAGGCCCTGCGCGAAGTCGCGCGGGGATTCGGCCTGCATCACCTCGGCGTAGCGCGGGCTGGTCTTCATCAGCTGCGCATAGTCGGCGAACGACTCGGCATAGCTGGCGTAGGCGCGGAACTTGGCCGTCACCTTGCGCGCGACACCACCGACGTATTCGGTGGTCGTGACCTCGGCCACCGGCCCGTTCCAGCCGGCACCGGCCTTGATGCCGAACAGGTTGTGCGACGGCGAGCCGTCGGCGTGCAGGATCTCGCGCCGGCCCCATCCGGACTCGTGCGCCGCCTGCGCCACCATGAACGAGGCCGGGATGCCCGTGGCCGCCTCGGCCGACCGCGCCGACCGCGAGTGCTGTTCCACGAAGGCTGCCGCGCCCTTCTCAGGAATGCGTGCCGGCCGGTCCGCGGGGCTGCCGATCGGCGCCGGCAGCGGGTTCGCGCGCCGGTTCACGGTCACCGGGATCGGCCCAGGAGCGAGGCCCATCGAACGCTCGAGCTGACGCGTCAGCGCTTCGGCCAGCCCCCCGGGCATGCCGGTCAGCGAGGTGGCGTACTGCTGGTCCAGCATGCCGGTGGCCAGTTCCTCGCTCGCGCCGCCGCCCATCAGGCTCTCGCCCTGCGTGGTCGCGCGCATGCTCTTGAGCAGTTCCTGCATGAACAGGGCCTCGAACTGCCTGGCCGCGGCCTTGACCGCTGCACGCGGGTCATCCTTCGCGCTGGCGCGAATGGACTCCAGCGAGCGGACGTCGGCGGCAAGCCCCTGCACGGCCATCAGAGCACGTCCAGTTCGGCGTTCAGCGCGCCAGCGGCCTTCATGGCCTGGAGGATGGCCAGCAGGTCCTGCGGCGTGGCACCCAAGGCATTGAGCGCGCGCACCACGTCGGTCAGCTGGGTGCCGGCCGCCAGCTGTACCAGCGAGCCACCCTGCTGCGTGATGGCGATGTCGGCCTTCTCGCCGGCCACCGTCTGCCCCTGGCCCAGGGCATTGGGCTGGCTGACCACCGGCGTGGAGCTGATGGTCACGGCCAGCGCGCCGTGCGCGACGGCACAGGCCCCGATGGTCACCGCCTCGTTCAGCACCACCGAACCCGTGCGCGGGTTGAGCACGATGCGCGCCGCCGGGCGCTCCAGCGCCACCGGCAGGTTCTCGATGTCGGCCATGAAGTTCACGCGTGTGATGCCGGCAGCTGGCATCTTGACGCTCACCGTGCGGCCATCCACCGGCACGGCCGTGCCTTCTCCCTTGGCGGCATTGATGGCGTCGGCCACGGCGCGCGCGGTGCTGTAGTCGTTGGCCCTGAGGTCCAGCTGAAGACGCTCGCCCTCGTACAGCGGCGTGGGCACGCTGCGTTCCACCGTGGCGCCGCCGGGGATGCGCCCGGCCGACAGATGGTTGATCTGCACCTTGGAACCACCGGCCGAGGCACCGGCGCCACCCACGATGAGGTTGCCCTGGGCGATGGCGTAGATCTCGCCGTCGGCGCCGCGCAGCGGCGTCATGATCAGCGTGCCACCGCGCAGGCTCTTGGCGTTGCCCATGGACGAGACGGCGATGTCGATGGCCTGGCCGGGCTGGGCGAAGGCCGGCAATTCGGCCGTGACCATCACGGCCGCCGAATTGCGGCCCTGCGGCACGATACCCGGCGGCAGCGTCACGCCCAGTGACTGCAGCATGGCCGACAGGCTCTGCGCCGTCACCGCATTCTGTTCACCCGTGCCGTCCAGACCGACCACCAGGCCATAACCCACCAGCTGGTTGGCCCGCACGCCCTGCACGCTGGCGATCTCCTTCACGCGCGCAGCGGCTGCGGCGTCGGCGGGCCACCACAGTGCGGCGCTGGCCAGCAGCGCACCGAAGGCGATGACGGCGCGCAGCCAGCGGTCTGTGTCTTGAGACATGGTGAACTCGCTCAGATGGGCAGGATGCTCAGGAACACACGTGCCAGCCAGCCGATGACCTGCGCCTCGGCCTGGGCACCACGGCCGCGGTGCTCCAGGCGCACGTTGGCCACCTGGGTGCTGGAGACGGTGTTGCCAGGCTTGATGCTGCGCGGGTCCACCTGGCCGGAGAAGCGCAGCACGTCGACATTGCTGTTGACGCCAATCTGCTTCTCACCGGTGATGATCAGGTGGCCGTTGGGCAGCACACGGGTCACGGTCGCCGTGATCGTGCCCTTGAAGTCGTTGCTGGCGTCGGTGCTGCCCTTGCCTTCGAAGCTGTTGCTCGAGCTGGCAGTCGCCGTGCCATTCACGAAGGCCTTGGACGGAATGCCCGGCAGCGCGCTGACGCTGGCGTCCAGCCCCCCGGTCTTGTCGATCTTGCTGTTGGCCGTCTGGCTGGCGCTGATCTTCTCTTCGATGGCGATGACCAGGATGTCGCCGACATGGCGGGCCCGGTGGTCTTCAAACAGCGGCCGGTAGCTGGCCAGCTGGAAAATGGCGCCATTGGATGGGGTCACCGGTGCCTCGGCGGCCGGCTCCACCGGTGCCGTGTCCGCCACGTCCACACGAGGGAACAAGGTGGCGTTGCAGCCGGCGAGCGCCAGCGCCGCAGCGGTGATGAAGAGCTTTGCGGCCATGGATATCACAGCTGCGAAAGGCGTTGCAGCATCTGGTCGGAGGTGCTGATGGCCTTGGAATTGAGTTCGTAGGCGCGCTGGGTGGCGATCATCGTCACCAGCTCCTCGACCACGTTGACGTTGCTGCCCTCGAGCATGCCCTGCTGGATCGGGCCCAGGCCGTTGGCATTGGGCGCACCGACGTTGGGGGCGCCGGACGCGGCGGTCTCGGTGAACAGGTTGCCGCCCAGGGGCATCAGGCCGGCCGGATTGACGAAGCCGGCGGTCTGCAGCTGGCCCACCACCGTCGGCGCG
Organism: Burkholderiaceae bacterium; assembly: GCA_024235915.1. Taxonomy (GTDB): domain Bacteria; phylum Pseudomonadota; class Gammaproteobacteria; order Burkholderiales; family Burkholderiaceae_C; genus Rubrivivax. The sequence continues at coordinate 107,451 of JACKLO010000015.1, forward strand.
GCCTGGCCCGGCAGCAACGCGCTGACCGTACCGTCCTTGGCGATGGTCACGTTCGTCGCCGTGACCGGGATGGTCACCGGCGGCTGCACCGGGTCACCGGCGCTCGTCACCAGCTGGCCGTTGCCGTCGACCTGGAACGCACCGTCGCGCGTGTAGGCGGTGTTGCCATCGGGCATCTGCACCTGGAAGAAGCCCTGGCCCTGGATGGCCAGGTCGTAGACGTTGCCCGTCTGCGACAGCGCGCCCTGGGTAAAGGTGCGCGCGCTGGCGGCCGCGCGCACGCCCAGGCCCACCTGCAGGCCGGTCGGCAGCGTCGTGCCCTCGCCGGCGGCGGCACCGCTCTGGCGAAGGTTCTGGTACATCAGGTCCTCGAACACGACACCGGCGCGCTTGTAGCCGTTGGTGCCGACGTTGGCGAGGTTGTTGGTCACGGTGTCCAGCTTGGTCTGCTGGCCTTCCATGCCGGTCTTGGCAATCCACAGGGAGCGGATCATGGGGCAATCTCCCGAAGTCCTTGGTGCGCATCGTCGCGCGGACTTGAGGGCCCCCATCGAAGAAAAAACGCCGCTTCCGCGGCGTTCTTCCAGGGTCAGCGAAGCAGCGTCAGACGCCCATCGACGGGCCGAGCAACTTCTGCCCGGCCTGGTCGCGCTGCTCGGCGCCCTTGAGCGACTGCATCTGCTGCTCGAACTGCCGGGCCGCCGCGATCATGGCGACCATTGTCTCGACCGCGCTGACGTTGCTGCCTTCCAGCGCGCCGGCCTGCAGCCGCGCGTTCGGGTCGCCCGGCAGGTCGCCGTCGGCGCCGCGGAACAGGCCGTCGGCGCCACGATTCAGTGCCGCCTCCGGGCTGACGAGCTTGAGCCGCCCCACCTGCTGCGGCTGCGCATTGCCTACCTTGGCCGTGACCGTGCCGTCGCCGGCGATGTCCACCGTGGCGCCGGCCGGCACCGTGATCGGGCCACCCTCGCCCTGCACCGGCAGGCCGCCCGGGGTGACGAGGTTGCCTTCGGGGTCGAGTTCCAGCGCGCCGGCCCGGGTGTAGGCCTCGGTGCCGTCCAGCGCCTGCACGGCCAGCCAGGCATTGCCCTTCATCGCCACGTCCAGCGCGCGGCCGGTGGTCTGCATCGGGCCGGCCTCGTCGCTATGGCCCGGCGTGCTTTCCAGCGCGTAGACGCGCGTGCTCGCGCCGTCGCCGAGCACCGGCACGGCCCGGAACGCCTGGAGTTCGGCGCGGAAGCCGGCGGTGGACACGTTGGCCAGGTTGTGCGCGAGCACGTCCTGGCGCTGCATCGTGGCCTTGGCGCCGGCCATCGACAGGTAGATGAGTCGGTCCATCTCGGTTCACTGCTCCTTCGGCCGCGCAGGTCCGGGCGGGGCCATGGCCCTGGCGAGGGATGGCGCCTTCAGCGCGTCTGCGGGCTGCGGTTCCATCAACGCAGGTTGACGATGGTCTGCATCACCTGGTCGATGGTCTTGATCGACTGCGCGTTGGCCTGGTAGATGCGCTGCGCGGTGATCATGTTGACCAGCTCGCCGGTGATGTCGACGTTGGATTCCTCCAGCGCGCCGGCCTGCAGCTTGCCCAGGTTGCCTTCGCCGGGCACGCCGACCACCGGGTCGCCCGAGGCAAAGGTGCGTGCCCAGCCGTTGTCGCCAATCGGCTGCAGGCCCTGAGGGTTGCGGAAGGTCGCGATCTCGACCTGCCCGGCCGCGCGCGACATGCCGTTCGAGTAGCGCGCCGTGACGATGCCGTTGGCCTCCACCGCGATGGAGGTCAGCTGCCCGGCCGCGAAACCGTCCTGCATCACGTCGGTGACGCCGGATGGCGAACCGAACTGCGATGCGCCGCTCAGGTCCAGCGTGACGCCGGTGATCGCCATGGTGTCTGCACCCAGGTCGTTCACCGATGCCGGCACGTTGAACGAGATCGGGGCCGTCGGCGAGAGCAGGCGCGATCCGTCGGAACTGAAGACCAGGGTCGAGATCGGCTGTGGCGACGAGTCCGAGCCGGCCACCGACGTGCCGTTGGCGGTGCCGAAGACGTTCCAGGTGTCGGTCCCGGACTTCTGGAAGTAGTAGTTGAGCCCCACTTCCTGGCCCTTGGCGTCGTACACCTTCATCGACGTCGTGTAGTTGAACGTGTCGGGGTCGCTGAAGTTGATGGCCGGCCCGCTCATCGCACCCGGCACGGCGTCGACGGCGGCCTCGTGCTGCTCGGCATTGGACAGCAGCGAATCGAGCTCGACGAGGGCGTCCTGCAACAGGGTCTGGGCAGTGATCAGTTCCGAGTTCGAGGGGTCGGCCCCGAGTGCGGTGCTCACGTCGGTCATCGCGGTCTGAGCAGCTGCCTTGGCCGCCGCGACGGCGGCAATGCCGCCGGCTGCTGCGGTCTCGGCGCCGGTCTGCGTGGCGCTGGCGTAGCCGGCCGCCATGGCGGCGACGGTCGTCGATGCGGTCGTCACCAGGGCCCCCGCCGCAGCCACACTGGCCTGCGCGGCCGCGGTCTCCGGAGTGCCGTTGGTCACCAGGTTGACTGCATCCAATGCATCGTCCATCGCGAGCAGGGCGGTAGCGCCCTGGGCCGCAGCGCCGTCGGCCGTGTCCTGCGCCAGTTCCACGGCCACCGTGGTCGGGTTGGTGCTGGCCACGCTGGATTCCAGGTTCAGTTCAATGCTGATCTCCTGCGTCAGCCTGGGCTCGATGCCGCCGGTGGGCAGCCGGATGGCCCCGGCCTGACCGGCCTGGATGTTGCCGACACCGTCGGCCGGGTAGCCCAGCAGGCGTTGAGCCGCGTTGTTCACGATATAGCCTTCGCGGTCGACCTTGAACTGGCCGTTGCGGGTGTAGCTGACCGGGCTGTTGCCGTCGCTGACCTGGAAGAAGCCGGCGCCGTTGATGGCCAGGTCCATCGGGTTGGACGTGGTGGTGATGTTGCCCTGGGTGAACTGCTGCGCCACCGCGGCCAGGTTGGTGCCGATGCCGATGGCCTGCGTGCCGGCCCCGCTCAACGCGGCAGCATAGACGTCGCTGAACTCCCCGCGCGCCACCTTGGTGCCGTACGTGTTCGCATTGGCGACGTTGTTGCCGATGATCTCGAGGTTCTTGCTGCTGGCGTTCAGTCCGGAGAGACCTTGCTGGAAGCCCATGGTGTGTGTCCTTCAGGGGAAATCGGTTGGATCAGTTCAAGGCGTGCACTTCGCCGTACGGCTTGTCGCCGCTGCGCTCGAGCGTGAGCACCAGGCCACTGCTGCCGTCGAGGCCGACGGAGAGCACGCGGTCGAGCATCAGCGGCGCGCTCTGGACCTCGGCGGCGCCCAGCTTGCCGGCAACGCGGAAGGTGTAGCCGCTGGTGTCGGCCACCTTGGAGGCGTCCCATGCGAAACCGTGCCGCCCGCCGTCCTGCGCGCCGAGCTGCAGCGTGTCGACCACTGCCCCGGACGGGTTGAGCACCTCCACCTGCACGCTGTCGGCCGGCCCGGCCAGCGAGAAGCCCCCCTGGAGCTTGCCGTCGACCAGGGTGAGCTGGTTGCCATCGACGGTGACGTCGCGACCCACCAGGCTGGCACCTTGCAGCGCCTGCATCTGCAGGAAGCTGGCGTGCATGGATTGCACGCTGTTGTTCAGGTTCTCGATACCGGTGACGGTGTTGATCTGCGCCATCTGCGAGGTCAGCTCCGCGTTGTCCATCGGGTTCAACGGGTCCTGGTTCTGCAGCTGCGTGACCAGCAGCTTCAGGAAGCGGTCGGCACTGCCTGCTTCGCTGGCATTGCTGCCACCGAGAACGGCGGACAGGTCGCTGGCGGCGCCTGAAACGGCGGCGGTGGTCGTCATGGCTCAGTACTCCGGGGTCAACCCTGACCCAACTGCAAGGTCTTCATCAGCAGCGAACGCGCGGTGTTCATCACTTCGATGTTGTTCTGGTACGAGCGTGAGGCGGAGATCATGTTGACCATTTCCTCCACCGGATTGACGTTGCTGTAGGTCACGTAGCCCTGGGCATCGGCAGCGGGGTGGTCGGGGGCGTGCACCCGGCGGCCCTCGGCGTTGCTTTCGGTCACGTTGGACACCCGCACGCCTGCCGCCGCGTCCTGGGCCCCGGTCTGCCCCATCATCACCGTCTGGAAGGTGACCTGGCGGGCCTTGTAGGCTTGGCCGTCGGGGCCGGCCACGGTGTCGGCGTTGGCCAGGTTGGAGGCCACCACGTTCAGCCGCTGGCTCTGCGCACTGACGGCGCTGCCGGAGACGTTGAAGATCGTGAACATGCTCATCGCGGGGCTCCTTCAGCGCATCAGGCCTGGGTGTGGCTCTTCATCGCGTCCTGCAGCGTGCGCAGGCTGCTGTTGATGAACTTCAGCGTCGCCTCGTAGCGCAGGGCGTTGTCGGCGAAGCTGGCACGCTCACGGTCCATGTCGACGGTGTTGCCGTCGAGGTTGGTCTGCCCGGGCGTGGCATAGCGCAGGGTCGGCGTCACCGAAGCCGCGGCGCCAGGGTCGGCCACGGCACCGGCCTTCGGCGCGATCGGGTCACCCAGCTGGCTGCTGCCGGTGGCGGCAGTGGCGGCGCCAAGCGCCGCCTTGAAGTCGAAGTCACGCGCCTGGTAGCCGGGCGTGTCGGCATTGGCGATGTTGCTGGCCAGCACCCGCTGGCGCTCCGAGCGCAGCAGCAGGGCCTGCGACTGGAAGTCGATCGACGCGCTCAGACGGTTGAGCATGGCAGGCTCCTGCGAGATGACACCGTCGCGGACCGGAGGACGGGGCCCGCCGGCCGGGCCGGGTTGAAGGCCTTGTTCATGGGGGCCGATTCTTCGGCGCGGGCGCGGGCGGCAGTGCCGCGATCAACGGGAGCAATACCGGGCTATTCCAGGCCTGCGCCCGACCTCCACCCCCTACAGTCCGTTCGTCATGTTCCGAAACCCTGCCCCCACTTCAACCGTCGCCAGCGGCACCCTTCTTCGGCGCGCGCTGGCCCGCACCCTGCTGCTGGCCAGCGGCCTGGTGGCGGTCTGTTCGGCCGCCGGGTCGGCCGCGGCCCAGAGCCTGGCGACCCAGGCGTCCGCTGGCGAGCAGGACGCGCTCGGGGACGCGGTGCTGCAATCGCTCCAGGGCTGGACCCGCGACCATGCCCAAGCCGGTGTGCCGGCCGGACAGGGCGCCGCGCGCGTGGAAGTGGAACTCGGCCGTCTGGACCCGCGCCTGCGGCTGGCGCCCTGCGTCCGGATCGAACCGTACCTGCCGGCCAACAGCCGGCCCTGGGGCCGCACGCGGGTCGGCCTTCGCTGCGTCGACGGGCCCACGCGCTGGAACGTCTTCCTGCCGGTGCAGGTGAAGGTGTTCGCCCCGGCCACGGTGCTCAACACCTCGCTGCCGGTTGGCGCCGAAGTCAGCGTCGAGCACCTCACCGAGGCCGAGGTCGACTGGGCCGACGGCCGCCAGCCGCCCGTCACCGAGGCTGCGGCCCTGGTCGGCCGCCGGCTGACCCGCGCCGTGAGCGCCGGAGAGCCGCTGCGCGCCAGCGACCTGCAGCGCCCGGTGTGGTTCCAGGCCGGCGACGCCGTCAAGATCGTCGCGCTCGGGCGCGGCTTCGAGGTCAGTGGCGAGGGCCAGGCCCTGGCCCGCGGTGTCGACGGCCAGTCGGTGCGGGTGCGAACCCCGGCCGGCCGGGTGATCACGGGCACCGCGGTTGCCGAAAGGCGCGTGGAGTTGCCGCTGTGAGCCCCTTCCACTGTCAACTCGCCCCCCCGATTCAAGGGATCATTGGCGCGATCGTGAAGATGCCACTAAAGTCCAGTGCACCCGCTGCCGATAGCACGTCCATGACAAGCCGGCACCGCCCTTCTGGGCACCGCCGTTGGAGCACGCCATGAAGATCGGTCCTTTCGAGAACAAGCCTGCCGGCGTCGACCGGGTTGCCCCATCGGGCGCCGAGCGCAAAGGCGAGGCCGGCAAGACCGGCCAGAGCGGGCGCAGTGGCAGTGCCAGCGCCACGGTGGCACTGTCCTCCACGGCGGCGGAGCTCAGCCAGGGTGGTGTGTCCGAGGCCAGCTTCGACCAGGCCAAGGTCGATCGCATCGCGCAGGCCATTCGAGACGGCAACTACCAGATCAATGCCGAGGCGATCGCCGACAAGCTGATCTCCAACGCACAGGAACTGCTCGGCAAGACGGGCGGCTGACGCCGCCACCCACTCCGATGATGACCTCGCCGTCCGAGATGCTGGCGCTGGAGCGCGCCACGCAGGCCCTGGAGCGTCCGCTGTCAGCGCTGGAAGAAGCACTGGCGGCGCTCTCCGAGGCGCTGCGCGAGCGTGATGCCTCCCGCATCGAATCCACCGCCGCCGATCTGCACCGCGCGCTTTCCGCCGCCGTGGAGCAGTTCGGTCGCTGCAAGCGCCAGGGGCCCATCCCCGCCGTGCTGCGCCGCCGTCTGATGTCGGCCGGTGCGCAGGTGGCCGCGCAGCGCGAGATCCTGGCCCGGGCCACAGCGTCACTGGACCGCGCCATCGATGTGCTGCTGCCGGCCACCGCCGGCTCGGCCATCTATGCCGCAGGGGGCCTGGCCGAACGGTCGCAGCACAGCGGCAGCACGCACGCCTGATCGGCGGCGCCTGCAAGCTGGCGTCCGCAGGCGTGCGCTTTCGGGTTCGCACTCTGCAGGACAGAGCGGGGCAACCACCCCGGTCACACCCTTCGTGATGCATTTGTCGACATGTCGTCGACCTCCCGGCGACACGCCTGCGTGATTTTGTTCACGGCGTGGGCGCCCCCCCCCCGTTCGGGGGCCCGCAGCGTTCACAATCCCTCACAGGGTTGAACGGCACCGCGGGCGATGCACTCGCGGTCAGGCACCGGAACACGTTGGGACACCAGACTGAAGCGGCCGCAAACAGCGGCCCGGCGCGCGCCGCCGCCGCGGCGCAGACGCGCCACCGACCGGAACGATGGCTGCTGCTGGCCTCGGGGGCCCTGGCCGCCTGCACGCTGGGCCTGGGCCTGCGCGCGGCCTGGCATCCCGACGCACAACTCCCGCCGCTGGCGCGCACGGCGCTGATTGCAGCGGCGCTGATCGCCGCCGCGCTGATGGCCTGGGCCGCCTGGGTCCTGAGCCGTCAGCGTCACCACCTGCGCCACATGGCGCGTGAAGTCTCCAGTGCATTGGGCACCGGCGACTGGCAGGACGCCGTGCGCTCCCTGCGCAATGACCGACTCGGCGCACCATCGGCGTTCGACGCGCTGGCCACGGGCATGGAAGGTGCGCTTGGCGAATCCGAGCGCCGCTGGCAGACGCTGGCCGACCTGGCCGCCGACTGGTATTGGGAAACCGATGCGCGCCACCGCCTGACATGGATGTCCGGCGCCGGCGCGCTGATCACGTCGCAGGGCCTGCGGGCCGACGACATGATCGGTCGTCGGCATGACGAGATCAGCTCGTTCGAACCCCCGATCGACGGCTGGGACCCGTTTCACGCCCTGCTCGACCAGGGCCGCGCCTTTCGCGATCTTGAGCTGCGCGTGCGTCTGCATGGGCAGGACGAGGCCAGCGTCTGGGTCGCCATCAGTGGCCGCCCGCGCCGCGACGCCGCGGGCCGCGTCATCGGCTACGAGGGTGTCGGGCGCGACATCACCGAACGCAAGCGCGCCCACGAGCGCCTGCGCGCCAGCGAACAGCGCTGGACGCTGATGGCCGGTCTGGCGTCGGACTACTACTGGGAGGCCGACACCCAGCACCGCATCCTGCCGCTGCGGCCCGAGGTGGCCCGGCGCTTCGGTGCCATGGCCGAGCCGCTGGAGGGCCGCACGCCGTGGGAGGCCTATCCGGATGCGATGGCGGCCACGGCATGGGACGACCACCGGGCGGACATCGCCGCGCGGCGTCCCTTTCGCAGCGTGGAGATGGACATCGACGCCGGCGACGGCGCGCGCCGCATCGTCGCCCTCAGCGGCGTGCCGCGCTTCGACGGCAAGGGCCGCTTCCTGGGCTACCACGGCATCGGCCGTGACATCACCATGCGGCGCGAGGCCGAGCGCCTGATGCTGCGCCAGAGCGAATCGCTGAAGCTGGCCGTGGCCGAGCGCACCAAGACGCTGGAAACGCTGAACCACGACCTCGAGGCCTTCTCACGCGAACTGGCCCATGAGCTGCGCACGCCGATCGGTCATGTGCAGGGCCTGGCCCACCTGCTCGTCACCAAGGCCGGTGACCGCCTGGCCGCGGACGAGATGAACCTGCTCGGCCTGCAACTGCGCGCCGCGCGCCACATGCGCGAGACCGTGGACGCGCTGCTCGCGCTGGCGCGCTCCACCGCACAGCCGCTGCTGTTCGAAGATGTGGATCTCTCCGCCTTGGCCCATGAGGTCATCGCCGAGCTGCCGGAGATCCCGCGCCATGCCGAGGTGGACTGGCAGGTGGCGCCCGGCATCTCGGCGCGCGGTTCGATGTCCGCCCTGCGCATTGTGCTGCTGAACCTGCTGGGCAACGCCGCGAAGTTCACGCGGCGGGTGGATGCACCTCGGGTGATCGTGTCGGCCGACGATACCGCCGACGGCAGCGTGCGGGTGCGTGTGGAAGACAACGGCGCCGGCTTCGCGTCGGAAGCGGCTGAGCGCCTGTTCCGCCCCTTCGGCCGCCTGCATGGCGACGACGAGTTCCATGGCACCGGCATCGGGCTGACCATCGTGCAGCGCATCGTCGAGCGCCATGGCGGCACGGTGCATGCCGAAGGCTGGCCCGGCCGCGGTGCCTGCTTCACGCTGACCCTGCCGGCGGCCACACCGCCGTCGTCGGTACCAGGCGCCCTGCACTAGCGCCGGTGCGGAGCCGGCGCGGGCCGGTTCACCACTCGCGCAGGCGGGTGCGCAAGCGGGCGATCGACTGGCTGTGCAGCTGGCAGACGCGGCTCTCGGTGACCCCGAGCACGGCCGCGATCTCCTTCAGATTCATGTCCTGCTCGTAGTACATGCTCATCACGTACTGCTCACGCTCCGGCAGGTTCTTGATCGCCTCCACCAGCGCCTCGCGCATGCGCTGGTCCTGCAGGCGCATCAGCGGGTTGGCGTCGGCATCGGCCACGTGGCGGTCGAGGTAGTCGTTGTCGCCGTCGTCGCCGCTCATGTCCTCCAGGTGGATCAGCTGCGTGCCGCGCACCTTGGACAGCAGCTCCTGGTATTGCGTCAGCGTCAGCCCCATTTCGGCGGCGATCTCGCTCTCGTTGGGCGCCCGACCATGGCGCTGCTCAAGCTTGTGCACCGCGGCCTCGATGCTGCGCTGGTGGCGGCGATCCCCCCGGCTCATCCAGTCGTTGCCACGCAACTCGTCGAGCATGGCGCCACGGATGCGCTGGGTGGCGAAGGTCTCGAACTGCACGCCCTGGGCGGCATCGAAGCGGGTCAGCGCATCGGACAGGCCGATCATCCCGACCTGGATGAGGTCGTCGAGCTCGATGTTGGCCGGCAGCTTGGCGATCATCTGGTGCGCCAGCCGACGCACGAGCGGGCTGTACTGCTTGAGCATCGAGTTGGCGTCGAGGTGTCCCTTGGCGGTGTACATGGCGTGTTCAGCCTTCTTCTCGGTCGGGGTCGTTCGGTTCGTCTCGGGTCAGCGCAGCGCGGCTGGCTGAGGCAACGTGGCGGCGGCGGCGGTCGGCTGCGGCCGGTCGTCGCCGGCCAGTGCCAGCTGCCCCTGCACCAGGGCGGCCAGTTCGCTGGACGCCGGTGAGGCGGGTGCGCTGGCAGGGTCGATCACGGCCCAGCGCTGCAGCAGGCTGCCCAGGAAGCCATCGGCGGTGCCTGCCAGGCTGCGTGCGATGTGCGGCAGGCGCCGGCTGCGTGGCGGCGCCGCCAGCAGCAGGTCGAAGGTCATCAGCGTGCAGCGCTGCGCCAACAGCTTCACCGACGCATAGGCATGCTTGATGCTCTCCGGGTGGTCGGCACCGATGACCACCGGGCGCGCGGCGCGGCGCTGGAAGACGCGGGCCAGGTCACTGGCGCTGGCGTGCAGCAGCACCACGTCCGCCTGCGGCGCCGCGTCGGCCAGGGCGTCGAGCAGCCCCGAGGCCGAACCCCGCGTGTCCACGTAGGCCAGCGGCATGCCGCGCGCCGCCAGGTAGGACACGTCGGGGCCCAGCGGCTCGATGGCACTGGCCAGGTCCATCGGGGCCAGCTCATCGGGCAGCGGCGCACTGTCGGCTGCGTCCACCACCAGCGTGTGGCGGCCCGCGGCGCCGAAGGCGGCCGTGAGACGCTCGATCACGATGCCGGCGAACGGCACATGGGGGTTGGAGACCAGCGGCACTAGGCAGCGCGGGCGGTTGCCGGCAAACAGCCGGCGCAAGCCATCGGCCTGGTCCAGCGGCATGCTGCCGGATGTGGCGTAGAAGTCGCGCATCGCCGCCACCTCAGGCCATCGCCGCGGTCAGGCTCGACGGCGCCATGCCGGCGAGCACCAGGTTCACGTCGCCGGCATCCAGCTTCCAGGCCGGACTGCCGCCGCCGCGCAGGGCACGCTGCACCAGGGCATGGGCCGACAGGCGATGCCAGTCCTCCGGCACGCGCTGGCCGTTGGCCACGCCGACCACTGGCAGACGGTGGCGGATCATCGCGTCCACCGCGGGGCCGAGCTTGACGGCCTCGTCGATCTTGGACAGCACGATGCCCTTGCAGCTGGCAGCGCGGTAGCTCACCAGCACGTCCTCGATCGTCTCACCCTGCTGCGCCGCGTTGACCACCAGCAGGCGGTTGACGGCCCGGTGCGACAGCATCTCCAGCAGCTCGCGGGTGCGCGTGTCGCGCTGGGCCATGCCGGCGGTGTCGATGAGCACCATCTTCTTGCCCGACAGCAGGTCCAGCAGGTCCTCCAGTGAGGCGCGGTCGTGGGCCGTGTGCACCGGCACGCCCAGGATGCGTCCGTAGGTGCGCAGCTGCTCGTGGGCGGCCACCCGGTAGGCGTCCAGCGTGACCAGGCCCAGGTTGCCGGCGCCATGCTTGGTGGCGAAAGCCGCCGCCAGCTTGGCGGTGCTGGTGGTCTTGCCCACGCCGGTGGAGCCGATCAGGGCGTAGACGCCGCCCTGGTCCTCGAGCGCCGGCTGTTGTTCGCCGGTGGACAGGTTGTGCTCCAGCACGCCGGTGGCCCAGGTCATCGGGTCCACGTTCTCCGGCAGCGCATCGACGAGCTTTCGCACCAGCTGCGGCGAAAAGCCGACCTCCAGCAGGCGCTGCGACAGTTCGGCCTGGCGCGGCTGCTTCTGCAGCTTTTCCATGAAGGCCAGGGCGCCAAAACGTTGTTCGATCATGCCGCGCATCGAGCGCAGTTCGTCCAGCAGCGGCTGCTGCATCTCGCGGCGGGCGGGCTCGGCAGCCAGCGACGGCGCCAGGATCGGCATGGCCTGCGGATCCTCGTGCGCCATCGGCGCGTCGCGCAGTGTGGGCATGGCACGCGATGCCGTGGCCTGCTCTCGCTGGGCCATGGCCTCGCGGGCCACCAGTGTCTCGCGCGCCGGGGCCGGTGCCGGCGGGTCACGCCGCGCGGCCGGCTGCGGCGCCTGCGCCTTGAGCTCCTGCTCGCGGCGCTTGAGCATGCGCTCGCGCACGTAATCCTGGAACGACAGCGTGCTCATCGACAGCTGTTCAACGTCCTGGTCGACCTCCTGCTCGGCCATCGGGGCGGCCACCGGGGCGGCCATTCGGGCGCTCAGCGAAGTACCGCCCTGCCCGGCCGGACGCGCCGGCGCACGACGAGCGGCCACCGGGGCCTGCGCCGGTGCCTGTGCAACGACACGCTCGAGCTGCTGCACGCTCTCGGGCGCCATCGCCAGCACCTCGACGCCTTCGGCGCAGGGGCGGGTGGACACGACCACGGCATCGTCGCCGAAGGCCTGGCGCACCAGCATCAGCGCGTCGCGGGAGGTACGGCCGGTGAATCGCTTGACGTTCATGCTGCGCTTCCGATGATCGATCCGATGCGGATCGAGTGGGTGTCAGGGATCTCGCTGTGGCCCAGCACCTTCAGGCGCGGGGCAGCTCGCTTGAGCAGGCGCGCCATCGGGGTGCGGATCAGGTCGGGCACCAGCAGGCAGGCCGGATGGCCCAGGTCTTCCTGCTTCTGTGCCGTCTCGGTGGCGCCGCGGCTGAGCGCGTCGGCCACGCCAGGGTCGAGCGCAGCGCCGTGCGGCGACGTCAGGGCCTGGGTCACCAGGCGCTCCAGTTCGGGGTCGAGCGCGATCACCTCGAGCTCCTTCACCGGGCCGTAGATCTGCTGCACGATGGCCGGCGCCAGGTGCACGCGGATGCGGCGGGCCAGCTCCAGCGGGTCGGTCACGGTGGCGGCGTGCTCGGCCAGGCATTCGACGATGGACCGCATGTCGCGGATGTGCACGCCCTCTTCCAGCAGCAGCTGGAGGACCTTCTGGAGCGTTGCGATTCCGACCATCTTGGGTACCACGTCCTCGATCAACTTGGGGGCCAGCTTGGTCACGTGCTCGACGAGTTGCTGCGTCTCGACACGTCCCAGAAGCTTGGCGGCATTCACCTGCATCAAGTGTGAAAGATGGGTGGCCACCACGGTCGCGCAATCAACCACCGTAAATCCGGCCATCTGCGCCGTCTCCCGGTGGCGTTCGTCGATCCACACCGCAGGCAGGCCGAAGGCCGGGTCCGTGGTCTTCTGGCCCGGCAACTGCTGCGTCGCGCCGCCGGGGTTGATGGCCAGCAGCTGGCCCGGGAAGGCCTCGCCCTCGCCCACCACAGCGCCGCGCAGCGTGACACGGTAGACGCTGGGCTTGAGTTCGAGGTTGTCGCGGATGTGCACGCTTGGCGGCAGGAAGCCCACGTCCTGGGCGAACTTCTTGCGCACGCCCTTGATACGTCCCAGCAGGTCCCCCTGGCGGGCCTTGTCCACGAGCGTGATCAGCCGGTAGCCGACCTCCAGGCCCAGGGTGTCCACCGGTGCCAGGTCGTCCCAGCTGGCTTCGTTGCTGGCCATCGGCGCATCGGCCTCGCCAGGCTTCTTCTCCGGTTGCGCCGCCGCCAGCTTCTGCTTGTGCATCAGCGACCAGGCCATGGCGCCCAGGCCCGAGGCGATGAGCAGGAACACCAGGTTGGGCATGCCCGGGATCATCCCCAGGCCGCCGACGATGCCAGCGGTGATGCCGATGGCCTTGGGCGATGCGAACAGCTGGCCGCGGATCTGGCTGCCGACGTCCTGGTCCTTGCCGACCCGCGAGACCACCATGGCCGCGGCCACCGAGATCAGCAGCGCCGGGATCTGCGCCACCAGCGCATCACCGACCGCCAGCAGGATGTAGTTCTCCGCCGCCTGGCTGACCGACAGGTTGTGCATGGCCATGCCGATGATCAGGCCGCCGACGATGTTGATGAGCAGGATCAGCAGGCCGGCCATGGCGTCGCCACGCACGTACTTGCTGGCACCGTCCATGCTGCCGAAGAAGTCCGCCTCCTCACCGACTTCGGCACGGCGCTTCTTGGCCTCCTGTTCGTCGATCAGGCCGGCGTTCAGGTCGGCATCGATGGCCATCTGCTTGCCGGGCATCGCGTCCAGGGTGAAGCGCGCGCCGACCTCGGCGATGCGCTCCGAGCCCTTGGTGACGACGATGAAGTTGATCACCACCAGGATTGCGAAGACGATCAGACCCACGGCGAAGTTGCCGCCGATCAGGAAATGGCCGAAGGACTCGATCACCTTGCCGGCCGCGCCGGTGCCGTTGTGGCCCTCCAGCAGCACGACGCGGGTGGAGGCCACGTTCAGGCTCAGGCGCAGCAGGGTGGTCACCAGCAGCACCGCCGGCAACGCCGCGAAATCCAGCGGCTTGACCATGCTGGCGGCCACCATCATCACCATCAGTGCCAGCGCGATGTTGAAGGTGAACAGCAGGTCGAGGATGAAGGGCGGCAGCGGCAGCACCATCATCGCCAGCATCATCACCACGAACAGCGGCGCCATGCCGGCCGCCAGCTTGCCGGCGTGCGGGCCGATCACTGCGTTGAGACGTTGCATCCAGTCGTTCATGACTTAGCGCTTCTTGTTGAGCGGGTCGAGTTCGGGCGGCACGGTGACGGCACCAGGCGCGTCGGGCAGCGGCAGGCCGGCGGCCAGCGCGGCGCGCAGCTGGTAGACCCAGGCCAGCACCTGCGCCACGGCGGCGAACAGCGGGCCGGGGATCTCCTGGTCGATCTCGCAATGCGCGAACAGCGCCCGCGCCAGCGGCGGCGCCTGCAGCACCGGCACGCGAGATTCCATGGCGATCTCGCGGATCTTGAAGGCCAGGCGGTCGCTGCCCTTGGCCACCACGCGTGGGGCGCCGGTGCCGGCCTCGTCGTACTTCAGCGCCACCGCAAAGTGGGTCGGGTTCATGACCACGATGTCGGCCTGCGGCACCGCGGCGAGCATGCGCTTGCGGGTGCGCTGGCGCATCAGCGCCTTCATCTTGCCCTTGACCTCGGTGTTGCCCTCGGTCTCCTTGTGCTCCTGCTTGACCTCTTCGTGGCTCATCTTGAGGTTCTCGGCCAGCAGCCAGCGCTGCAGCGGCACGTCCACCAGTGAGAAGAGCGCCAGCACGCCCACGGCCACCAGCAGGCCGTCCAGCAGCATCTGGCCGGCGTCGGCCAGCGCGGCAGGCAGCGGCTTGGCCAGCAGCATCGTGAAGTCGTGGCTGCGGTCCTTCAGGTACCAGCCCCCCACCGCGAACAGCAGCAGCGCCAGCCCGCAGGCCTTGAGCGTGGGCACGAATTGCTGCTTGGAAAACAGGCGCCCCAGCCCCGAGATCGGGTTGAGCTTCTCGAACTTGGGCTGCAGCGGCTTGAAGGTGAGGTTCCAGCCACCGGACAAGGCACCCGCGGCCACGGCCACGGCGGCCATCACCACGCCCAGCGGCACCACGAAGCCCAGCATCTGCCAACCGAGGTCGGCCAGCAGCTGGGTCATCGCGGCCGGGTCGGTCGCGGCCGCGTGGTCGAATCGCAGGCCCTGCCCCAACAGGCCTACCAGCCAGTCGGTCAGCGGTCGCGCCAGGCCGACGATGAGGGCACCACCGGCCGCGAAGGCGACGAAGTGCCCCAGGTCGCGCGATCGGGCGACCTGGCCTTCCTTCTTCGCCTTCGAGATCTTGCGACCTGTGGCGGGTAGTCTCTTGTCCTGTGCGGAATCGGCCATGACGGTGGGGCCTGCGAAACGAAGGTTCCGCAGGTTCCGTCATGGTGCCGGCTTGGCGCCGGAACTTGAGCCCGATAAGGCGGGCAAACCGCCGCGTGTTCGGCGCAACGACCGCGGCCGGCGCCCAGGGGTGGGCCCGGCCGGCGGGGGGTCAGGTCAGGCGGTGGGTCAGAAACCCAGCGACGCCAGCAGGTCGTCGACCTCGCCCTGGTTGGACACCACGTCGGTGCGGCCGGCGGCATCCACCACCGGGCCCTGCAGCACCTGTTCGACCTTGTGCTGCTGGTCGGGCGGGATCACCTGCATCAGCAGCTTGATCAGGCTGCCTTCCAGGTCGTTGGCCAGGGTCACCACCTTGGCCACCACCTGCCCGGTGAGGTCGTGGAAGTCCTGGGCCAGCATGATGTCGGTCAGGTGCTGGTCGGTGCGCGCCGTGCCCTGCTCGACGTCGCGTACGAAGTTCAGCACCGCGCCGCTGGCCACGGCCTTGACCGGGTTGGCGGTGAGTGCGGCCGCCAGATCACGCGTCTTCTGCGCGATGGATTCCTGCTCGGCCTTGGCGCTGTCGACCGTGTTGAGCACCTTCTCGGCCGCGTTGGCGGTCTTCTCGGCGATGTAGTTCAGGCGGCTGCGTGCATCGGGCAGGCCGTCAGCCGCACGCTGCAATTGCGGCATCACACCCAGCTGCGCGAGCGTGTCGTGCAGCAGGCGGGTGATGGTGCCGACCTGGATGAAGACCTCGGTCGCACTGGCTTCCTTGACGGCGCGTTGCGACAGCGTCTCGGGTGATTCCATCATCATGGTGATGCTCCCGGGTTCAGGCCGTGGCCGCCAGCTTCTGCAGGATCTTGGTGACCTTCTCTTCCAGCGTCGCCTTGGTGAAGGGCTTGACGATGTAGCCGGCCGCCCCGCTCTGCGCTGCAAGCACGATGTCTTCCTTGCGCGCCTCGGCGGTGACCATCAGCACCGGCAGGTGCTTGAGGCTGTCGTCGGCCTTGATCGCCTTCAGCAGGTCGAAGCCGTTCATGTTCGGCATGTTGATGTCGGAGACCACGAAGTCGAACTTCTGGGCCTTGAGCATGTTCAGCGCATGCGCGCCGTCTTCGGCCTCGTCGGCGTTGTTGCAGCCCATCTCCTTGAGCAGGCCGCGCACGATGCGGCGCATGGTCGAGAAGTCGTCGACGATCAGGAACTTCAGGTCGGTGTGGTTGCTCATGGAGGTGTCCTCGGGGCGGGATGCTGGAGGGCTTATCGGCGGTCTTCGCCGTGACTTGAGGGAGATTGGGCGTGGGGCGCCAGATCCGGCCGGATCGACGGCAGCGCCGGCGTGTCGGCAACGTCCTCGGTCGCCGTGGCGCGGTCGAAGAAGCGGTCCTCGGCCTCGCGGTTCATCACGATGATGCTGATGCGTCGGTTGGCCGGCGCACGCGGGTCCTGCTCGTCGAATGGCCGGCTGTCGGCCAGGCCCTGCACGCGCAGCATGTGGTTCGTCGGCAGGCCGCCTGCGGTGAGCTCACGGCGCGACGCATTGGCACGGTCGGCGGAGAGCTCCCAGTTGCTGTAGCCTCGCTGCTCACCCGCGAACACCATGGCATCGGTGTGACCTTCCAGCGTGATGCGGTTGGGCACTTCGCCGAGCACGCTGCCGATGGCGCGCAGCAACTCGCGCATGTGCGGTTCCACCACGGCGCTGCCGCTGGAGAACATCGGCCGGTTCTGCTCGTCGACGATCTGGATGCGCAGGCCTTCGTGTGTCATGTCCAGGCGGATCTGCGAACTCATCGCCGCCAGCACCGGGCTCTGTGCCACCTTGTCCTTGACCTGCTGCATCAACCGCTCCAGGCGGCTGATCTCGGCGCGTCGCTGCTCTTCCTTCAGCGCCTTGAGGTTGATGGCGCGCTTGGGCGACGGCGTCTCGCCGTCCTTGGTCTGCCCCGTCTCACGGGACAGGTCCTTGCCGCCACCCTTGATGATGGAGGACGAGTCGCCCGAGCCGGAACCCCCGAACATCGCCACCTTCAGCGGCGACTGGAAGTAGTCGGCGATGCCCTTCTTGTCGCCTTCGGTCGTGGAGCCCAGCAGCCACATCAGCAGGAAGAAGGCCATCATGGCCGTCACGAAGTCGGCGTAGGCGATCTTCCAGGCCCCACCGTGGGCCGCGTGACCGCCCTTCTTGATCTTCTTGACGATGATCGGCTGCAGCTTCTTGGCGTCACCGGCCATCGTTGACCTCCGCAGTCCCGTGGCGCGACTGCACTGGCCCTGGCCGGCGCAGCACTGTCGGCGTCAGCACCGAGCCGGCGGCCCGCGGAGCCGGCCGGCCCCAGGGTGCCAGCGGCAGCGTCTGCTGTCGGCCAGCCGTCACTTCTTGCCCTTCACGTGGCTCTCCAGCTCGGTGAAGCTGGGGCGGTCGGTGGAGTACAGCACCTTGCGGCCGAACTCGATGGCGACTTGCGGGGCATAACCCTGCATGCTGGCCAGCAGCGTGGTCTTGATGCACTGCAGTTCCTTGGTCGCATCCTCGACCTTCTGCTCCAGCAGGCCGCCCAGCGGTTCGGCAAACCCGTAGGCCAGGAAAATGCCCAGGAAGGTGCCCACCAGCGCCGAGCCGATCATGCCGCCCAGCACCGCCGGCGGCTGGCCCACCGAGCCCATGGTGTTGACCACGCCCAGCACGGCGGCCACGATGCCGAAGGCCGGCAGGGCCCCGGCCATGCGCTGGATGGCTGCCACGGCCGCGTGTTCCTCCTGATGGTGCGTCTCGATCTCGCTGTCCATCAGGCTTTCGATCTCATGGGCGTTGAGGTTGCCCGAGACCATCATGCGCAGGTAGTCGGTGACGAACTCCGTCACGTGGTGGTCATTGCCCACGGTGGGGTACTTCTGGAACAGCGCCGAACTGTGCGGATCCTCGACGTCCTTCTCGATGGACATCAGACCCTCCTTGCGCGCCTTCTGCAGGATGTCGTAGAGCAGCGCCAGCAGTTCCATGTAGCGGGCCTTGCTGAACTTGCTGCCCTTGAAGCACAGGCCGATGCCCTTCACGCAGGCCTTCACCACCTTCATCTGGTTGTTGGCCAGGAAGGCGCCGATGGCTGCACCGAAGATGGTGATCATCTCGAAGGGCAGCGCCTTCAGGATGACGCCGATGTTGCCGCCGTGCACGATGTACACGCCGAAAACGCATCCCAGCGCGACGAGCCAGCCGATGATGACGAACATGGTGTTGGTTCAGGTCAGAGGTTGCCCCGGGGGGCGTTACCGGTTCTTATCGGCGCCGGCGCCGTCGGGTTGAGCGTCGATTGCCGCGCTCCCGGCACCCGCCAGGCCAGCACCTCGCGCCCACCGGGAGGGTGGTCGCGCAGGTCGGGTGCCCGTCCCGGAACGGCGAACTCCAGGCTCACGAGCCAGCCGCCGGGCATTTCGCGGCAGGCCTTTTCCCAGGCGCGGGCCATGCTTTCGGGGCGTTGGAACAGGTAGACCAGGTCCAGCCCCGTCCAGCTGCCATCGCGCCACATGTCGCCTTGTTGCACCTCGGCGTCGCGGCAGCGCCAGCGCGCCAGCAGCGCCAGCGGGCTGCTCCACTCCACTCCGCGCAGGTTGGCGTCGGGCCAGGCCTGGCGCAGCGCCTGCAGGCCATGGCCCAGGCCACAGCCGGCATCCAGCACGCGTGCGCCGGGCGCCAGCGGTAGATGGCGGGCCAGGCCTTGCAGGGCGCCAGCCGGCGTGGGAAACACCGGCGCATCGCGCCAGGCACGCACGGGGTAGACCGCCAGCAGCAGCGCTGGTGGCAGCAACCAGACCCAGGCCGGCCAGAGGCTGCCGCCGGACGTGGCCAACAACGCGGCCGAGAGCGGGAAGCCGCCGGCCACCCACAGGCGGCGCGGCCAACTCGACTGGCGCAAGCCCAACACCAGTGCAAGCCCCAGGGCCAACAGGCCCGCCCAGGGACCGAGCGCCGGCCTCCCGCCCAGCCACAACCCCCAGCAGAGCGACCAGGCCATCAACGCCGGCAACGGCCAGCGGCGCCACCACGGCGGGCTGGCCGGCAATGGCACGACAGGGCTGGACGCAGACAGCATGGCCGCAGTATTCCGGTGGACGTCACTGGCCGGTGGCCGGAACAGCGCCCGCTTTGCCCCTCAATGCGGCAAAAAAAAAGGCGGGTCCCGAAGGACCCGCCGCAAAGGCACAACGGATGTGCCAGGAGGAGACAAAACAATGAAAAACGGTCGGTCTGTCCCGGTTGTCGGCGCGCCGGACCGGGACTTGAGCCCTGTTCAGTGCGCGTGAGCGGGAATCTGCAACGAACCGGCCTGCTTGCCCTTGCCGGCGCGTGCCGGCGGGTTGCACAGGCCACACACGAAGTGGCGGGCGATCTCGTGCGGGTGGGTGACGAAGTGGCCACCGCACTTGCTGCAGGGCGTCATCGTCAGCATGCCGTTGTCGACGAACTTCACCAGACGCCAGGCACGGGTCACGCTGAGCATCGGCTCCAGGCCCTGGGCCTGGATCTGCTCCAGGTAGAGCTGGTAGGCCTTGATGACGGCGTCGATCTCGTCGAGCTCCGACGCCTTGTTCAGGTACTCGTGGATGTTCAGGAACAGGCTCGAATGGATGTTCGGCTGCCAGGTCATGAACCAGTCGGTGGAGAAAGGCAGTTGGCCCTTGCTCGGGCTCTTGCCCGCGACTTCCTTGTACAGGCGCAGCAGGCGCTCGTAGCTCAGGTCGGTCTCGCTCTCCAGCACCTGCAGGCGGGCGCCCAGCTGGATCAGCGTGACGGCGCGGTCGATCTGCCGGGCTTCGGTGAGGATGCTCTTGATGCGGGCCATGGTGCTCTCTCCTGTGTGTTCTGGGTGTCTCTGGCGGCTGAGGCCTGAATCAGGCAGCTTCCTGGTGGCGGCCGGCCATCAGGATGCTGGCGTGCAGGCGGCCGATGCCGTCGTTGGCGGCGGCCTTGCCGTGGCTGGTCAGCAGGCTCCAGACCAGGTCGTCGTCCATGCGGAAGCGGCACAGCAGCGTGTTGCCCGAGGCGATCTTCATCATCTGCGCAGGGGTCAGCGTGTCGATCATGGTGGCGGTGTCCTCGCTGACACCCAGTCGGTACAGGGCCTGTTCGCGGTCGGTCCGGATCAGGCTCTGGGCCAGCATCAGGTACGACAGGTTGGCTTCGCGGATCTCGGCAAGGATTTGGTCGGCGGTCATGGTGTCTCTCCGTGGCAGTTGCGTTTCAGCGTGAAACGAACTGTAGAGATCGGAACTGGGTGGCGCGATCAGCCCATTTCCACGGCTTGAGTCCGTGTTGCGCCATCGGACGTGTAGGAATTTGTCTGACAAGACCGCCGGACCGCGCCTCGCTCCAGGGCGCCGCCAGCGCCGAGAAGCACCCCGATGCGGCCTGTTTTCCAGCCTTAGGCGCCCGGACCACCGGCCGACACTGCCGGCACCCTCAAGCTGAGCAGGAGACCGCCTCCATGGACACCCTGATCGTCGGCGCCGGATTCGCCGGCGCCACCACCGCCCGGATGCTGGCCGAAGCCGGCGAGCGCGTGCTCGTGATCGACAAGCGGCCGCACATCGCCGGCAACGCCTATGACCGCCGCGACGACGCCGGGCTGCTGATCCACGAGTACGGCCCGCACATCTTCCACACCAACAGCGAGAAGGTGTTCGCGTTCCTGTCGCAGTTCACCGAATGGCGGCCCTACGAGCACCGCGTGCTCGCCGTGCCTGACGCACGCAGCGGTGCGGCCTTCCCCGATGCCAATCAACCGCATCACCATCAATCGCCTGTACGGCCTGCAACTCGACGAGGCCGGTGTGGCCGAGTTCCTGGAGCGCATGCGCGAGCCGCGCGAGCCCATCAAGACCTCCGAGGACGTGGTGCTGAACTCCGTGGGTCGCGACCTGTGCGAGAAGTTCTTCCGCGGCTACACGCGCAAGCAATGGGGCTGGACCTGTCGGAACTCGCCGGCGGCGTGGCCGCACGCATCCCCACGCGCACCAACGACGACGACCGCTACTTCACCGACCGTTTCCAGGCCATGCCGGCCAAGGGCTACACCCGCATGTTCGAGCGCCTGCTCGACCACCCCGGCATCGAGGTCCGCACCGCCACCGCCTACGAGGACATCGGTGCCCAGGTCGACCGCCGGCGCACGGTGTTCAGCGGCCCCATCGACGAGTACTACGGCCATCGCTTCGGCCGCCTGCCCTACCGCAGCCTGCGCTTCGAGCACGAGCACCTGGGGCAGTGCGAACACTATCAGCCGGTGGGCACGGTCAACTTCCCCAACGACCACGCCTACACGCGCATCACCGAGTTCAAGCACCTCACCGGCGAGACCCACCGAGGCACATCGCTGGTGCGCGAGTACCCGACGGCCGACGGCGACCCCTACTACCCCATCCCGAACCCGGCCAACGAGGCGCTGTTCAAGCGCTACGAGGCCCTGGCCGATGCCGAGAGCGACGTGCACTTCATCGGTCGCCTGGCGCAGTACCGCTACTACAACATGGACCAAGTCGTCGCCGCGTCGATGGCGCTGGCCACCCGCCTGACCGAACAAGACACGGCTGCGCTGGCGGCCTGAACGAGGAAACCCCATGAAGCCCTATCTCGCGATCGTCCGTTCCGGCCCGAAGTCGCTCCACCCGAGCTTCACCGCGCGCCTGGCCGAGCAGAACTTCGACTACGCCCTCTCCTGGTACGGTGACGAGGATCCCGCCACGCTGGGCATGGCCGACGGCGCCGTCTTCGTGCATCCGGTGAAGGGCGCCAAGTGGCCGGGCCTGGAGCAGACGCTGTTGGCGCACTGGGACCAGATCCAGAAGTACCGTTACGTGTGGCTGCCCGACGACGACCTGCTGGGCGACCCTGACCTCGTGTCGCGCATGTTCGCCATCACCGAAGAACTGCAGCTCGAGATGGCACAGCCGGCGCTCACCCGTGACTCGTACTTCTCTCACGTGGTCACGCTGCAGCACTCGCAGTACCAGGTCCGCTTCACCAACTTCGTCGAGGTGATGGCGCCCCTGTTCTCGGCCGACATGCTGGCCCGCATCTTCCCGACGCTGCACCACCAGATCAGCGGCTACGGTCTGGATGGCGTCTGGCCGCGCTACTCCCACCTGGGCAAGGTCGCGATCATCGACGACACCCCGATCAAGCACACCCGCCCGGTCGGCGGCCCGAACTACGCCTTCAGCGCAGCGGCCGGGCTGGCCCCGGCACACGAGGACTGGCTGGTGTCGGCCGGCAACTTCGTCGAGACGCCGGCCGACTTCCACATCAACTACGGCGGCTTGCTGCAGAACGGCGACCCGATCTGCATCGGCTCGACGGCCCAGGAGATCAACGACGTGCTGCGCACGCTGATCACCTCCTGCAATGGCCTGCAGGTGGCCCCGTTGGCCCTGACGCGCTACCTGAGCAACCACTTCCACTACTGGGCCGGCGGCGAGATGGGCCATGCCCGCTACCCGCGCGCACTGCTGCGTGTCGTGCTCAGCCAGGCTCTCAAGCACGTCGGCATCCGCTTCCCCGCGCCGCCGGAGCCGGATCCTTCGCAGGCCCAGGCCGCCGCCTCGGGCTTTCCGGCGGCCATGATGGCCTCGATCGACAACTGAGACACGGCATGCGCTACGACAGCATCGCCTGCCTGGACGACCTGCTGCGGGACTCGGGCTGGTGGGCGCGCGAGTTCTTCTACGACCTGGTGCGCGCACCCATCCACATGGCCGCGGGCGTCGACATCGCCAAGTCGCCGCGCATGTTCCAGCGCCACAACCTGAAGCTGGGGTTCGACGTCGAGGCCTTCCGCTCGCTCTGCGGGCTGCCCAGCAGGACCTGGCACGACCGCTACCACGCCATCCCCGACGCGGCGCGCGAGTACCTGGTGGGTTACCTGCCAGAGCGCACGCTGTTCCTCGGCTATGAGATGCCTGTCTGGTTGCGCCATGCGCTCGACAGCGTCGGCGCCCCGTGGCTGGACCTGCGCATTGCACCGCTGCGATTCGGCAGCGACTTGTACGTCGGCATGGCCAGCAGCGACCCTGCGTTGCGCGATGCGCTCACCCGCCACGCCATGAGCGACGCGAAGGTGCTCGGCGAAGCCTGCCTGATGGCGGCACGTGTGCGCCACCGGACACGCTACCGCCATGACCACATGGCACACGATGGCCATGTGATCTACGTGGGCCAGACCGAAGACGACGCGGCGCTGCTCGACGACGATGGCCGATGCGTGCGGGTCGAGCAGTTCACCCGCGAACTGCTGGATTGGGTGGGCGACGCGCCGGTGCTCTACAAGCCGCACCCCCTGACTGGCGACTTCGCCGAGCAGGAGCGGCAGATGCTGGAACGCCTGCTGGGCCGCAACGTGGCACGCTGCGAGACCGACACCTACGAGCTGCTGGCCGGCGACGACGACGTGCGCTTCGTCGCCCTGTCCTCGGGCGTCGTGCAGGAAGCCGAGTGGTTCGGCAAGCCGTCAGCCGCCCTCTTCCGGCCCCTGTGCACACCGGCCTTCGGCCGCGCCGAAGGGCCGGACGAGCACCTGCTCGTGGCGGCCCATGACTTCCTGGGCGAAGCACTGTGGGCCGACGTGCTCGACGTGCCCGTGCGCCCCGGCGCCTTCCAGCCCACCCCAACGCCAAACCACCTGCGCGAGCTGCACAACACCTGGTGGGGCTACGCCGCCTACGCTTTGTCCGGCAACGTGTACATGGAAGAAGCGTTCCGCCGCTACGGTGCCGCGCCGGCCGAGGCGCCACAGGCGTCGGCCCCGGCGCCCGCCACGCCGCCGGCACGGGACGAGCAGATGGCCGCGGACCTCAACTCGGCCCAGCAGCGCATCGAGTCGCTGCGCCTGGAGATCGACGGGTTGAAGGACGCGCTGGCGATCGTGCTGCGCGAACTGGACCGGCGCCCGCTGCAGGCCGCCTGACAGGCTCGCGGCATTCGCCGGACAGACCCATCCTCCAGACCGAGGGCGCCTGCTGGCGCCCTTGCCATTTTCGGGCTGGGTGTGCAGCACATCGCAAGGTTGCCGTCCTTCAGCGCCACGGCGCGGAACCACACACCAGGAGCCACCGCCTGAAACGCCGATGGGGTGCCCGAGGCACCCCATCGATCCATTCCGCAGCGATGCTGCGCCGTTGCTGACGCTCAGGCGGCCATCGGCAGCGGCGCCGGAAAGCTGTAGCCGAACTGATCCAGCTCGTAGGCGCATTGCGACGCCACCAGGGCCCGCGAACGCGGCGTGTAGAGCTCCTCGAGCGCGGCGCCCGCCGGCCGGATGCCGGCCTTGAAGGTGGGCAGGCGCTCAGGCTGCCATGGCAGTTCCAGTGTGTCGCAGAGGTCCTGCAGGTCAGTGTGCAGCCGCTCATGGTGCAGCACGCGGTCCATCACCAGGCGGCCGTCGATCAGGTACTGATCCCGGTCCATGCGCAGGCCGCCGGCCGCCAACCAGCGCTCCATCTGCACCGGGTCGGGCGCGTCCGATGGCGGCAGACGACCTTTGCTGCGGGCAAAGTAGAACGCGGAGACCGCACGGTCGAAAGGGTTGCGGACGACACAGAACTTGTAGTACCGCTGCCAGACGGCATCACCCACCGCAGCCTTCACCTCGGCGGCCGGCATGTGGTTCCACCAGCGCATGCCCGCTTCGAGGTGCGGCCCGCGGTAGCCGATGACGCCGTACGCCGATTCGTAGGCCTCGCGATCATGGCTCAGCGCCCACTCGTCCGGCCCCATGCAGAAGGGTTCGAAGTAGGACTCGACCGAGGTCCCGGCCGTCTTGAAGGTCTTGGTGTAGATGAACCGGTGGAGATGGCTGATCAGCACGTGGCGAGCTCCCGTTCATAGAGATCGTCGTAGCGGCGCAGCGGCGAGCGCCGCACGGCCTCGACAAAGGGGGCGATCGGCACCTGGGGATCCGGAGTCCAGTCCGCGGCAGGCCGTATCGGCGCCCCCAGGTCGATCCCGCCGTGACCCACCTGGCCGCGGCGGTAGAGGCGGTGGGCCTCCAGCAGCGCCGGGTCGAAGTCCAGCCCGGTGCCGGCACAGATGCGACGCAATGCGACCTCCGGGTCGTGCACGAAGTCCTCGTAGTGCACCAGCGTGGATTGCTGGCTGACGATCTGGTCCACACGTGCGCGCCAGAACATCAGGAACTGGCGCACCGGGTCCCGTTCACCCTGGAGCGCCGGCACCAGCTGCGGCACCATCGCCTCGGCCCACACCAGCAGACGCTGCTGGCGCATGTGGCGCCAATGGTGCAGGTTGGCGGCGGCGTCCGCCGGCCGGCCGGCAATACGGGCGTCGTAGTGCCACAGCGAGCAGAAGCTGGCGTAGGGGTTGCGCAGCAGGCCAAAGCCGACCGTGGGGTGGCGGGTGGCGAAGATGCCCTGCTTGACGAGCAGGACGTCGGCCGACGGTGCCACCTCGCCAGGCAGCAGACGGTCGATCTGAGCCCGAGGCACCTTCGTCTCCGGCCAGACACGAAGCAATTGCGAGAGCCGGATCTGCGCCGCGGTGTTCGGTTCGTAAAGGTCGAACACGACATGCACACGCGGATGCGCAGACAAGGTCCGCTGCATCAAGGTCTCGCCGCTGCGCGCGAGCGACGCGAGGTGAACGATCTGCAGGCTCTCGGTGCGGGACATCTTGGGTGTCAGGTGGCAGGACGGGCTCAAGCGCCCGGTGAACGAAATCGGCGCAGCAGGGTCACGCCGGCAGGTGCCGCCGCAATCTGCCCGGCGTCGCCGCCATCGCCACGATTCGCGCGCCGCGGGGCCGCCTGAATGCACAGGGCGTCATAGCCGAGGCGGGCACGCAACAGGCGCACGAGTTCGGTGGCGGCATCCTGGGGATACTGGCTCGGACCCGCGCCGGCCACGCGTTCAGGGCACACGGCGACCAGCGTGTGGTCGGTGACGAGGTCCAGCCGCTGCAGGTGGGCCAGCAGGCCTGCCATCGTTTCCGCGTCACTGGCGGGGCCGACATCCAGGCAGACGAGGTCGAACGGGGCGGCGGCAAAGTCAGCCGCCTGCAGACCCGTGGTCGATGCCGGCAGCAGGTGGTGCGCAGGCCCCACCGGTGTCAATCGGTGGTCGCCTTCTGCCACCAGCGCATAGACCGCGGCATCGGCGTCGTCCACCATCGCCCCCAGCAGGGCCTCGGCCAGGGCGTTCGAGACAGCGCCAACCTGCAGCGTCCGCGCCAAGCGCATCGTCCGTGCCAAGGTTTGAAGGAGTTCGATGGCATCCCTATCGGCCGAAGCGGTGGGCTGGGTCGGAGCAGCTTCGCCGAGGCGATCCAGCTGGGTTTGCACCAGGGTGGCCAGCTCCGGCGTGCGGGCACGGAAGCGAACGCCACGGGCGCCTTCCGTCAGGGCGTGCAGGCGTTGCCGCGCTTCCGATTTCGAACCGATAACGGCCAGCGCCAAGCCAAGCGTGAACTGCGCCGAATCCAAAGCAGCGTCGAGTGCCTCGCCTTCGGCCTCGGCGTCCTCCGGCCTGGCGTCGAGCGCCAGCCTTGCACCGCGGATGGCCGGCACCAGGTCACCATCCCGCAGGGCCATCGCCGCCAGGTCGGCCAGCAGTTCAGGGTCGGGACGACCAAGCTCTCGGAGCGAACGTGCGAGCAGTGCACGTGCCTCGTCCTGCCGGCCTTCGGCCTCGACCTGGTAGACACGCTGGCGGATCTCGGCCACGCAAGCCGGGTTGGCGTTGGGGGCAGGGCTCATGGGCACTCCATGCACGTTCAGTCGGTTCGATGCGTGTCCCGACGGATCGCCGGAACCTCATGGGGGTCACTTTAGGTACTGCGTCCGCCGCGCATCGGTGGAAAACGGCGGCGTTTGCTGTCCTTCTCGAAGCCGCGCCGGCGTGCATACTGACGTCCATGCCGCAACCGCAACTCAGCCCGACCCTGGTGGTCTCGATCCAGCGCAGCGGACTGAACTGGATCCGCTATTGCGTCGAGGCGCTGACTGGCCGCCGCACGCCAGGCCGTGTGCTTCTGGTGGACACACCATTGCAGGCACCGACCGTGTTCGACCGCAGCCACGATGCCCTGGGCCTGACCGACCGCGCCGACAGCGCACCGGCGTGGGTGGTGGCCACCCGGCACGACCACCGGCGCGCACTCTTGCTGCTGCGCGACTACCGCGAGACCTTCGTGCGCCATGCCAGCGGCGATCCCGCACAGATGCGGCACTTCGTGGGCAACATCCGCTGGTTCGATGCGTTCGAGGGCGAGAAGCTGGTGGCCTGGTACGAGGATTTCACGCAGGATGCCGCCGCGCTGGCACCGGTGCTGCGTTTTCTGGGCGTGGAGCCTGAGCGGCTGGAAGGCTTCGACCTTGCGGACCACCAGGCACGCTCGCGCGCGCTGTATGACCGCAACCAGGCCGACGGCGGTGGCTCGATGACACGCGCCGACCCCACGAACATGACCTTCCATCAGTCGCGTGCATCGCCCGCCGATCTCGCACGGTGGGAGGCCTGGACGCGGGCTGAACTGGGCCCGTTGTTCGACCGCTACCTGGGCCGCTACACCACGGCCCCGACCTGAGGCCGCGGCGCTGAAAGACAGGCGGCCCTCGTGCTGTTGGAGTCCAGCGTGCGCACAGGCCGACCGGGACCTGGCGCTCAGCGCGCTGGTGCCTGCGCGGGCATGGCCTGCGGACGCCCGCCCTGCTGCCAGTGGACCACCAGGCGCTCGACCAGATCGCCGAATTCGGCGGTGAAGCGCGTGTTGTCGAACAAGGGCAGATCGCGCCGGTTGTCCCACAGGTGATCGCGGATGTCGGTCAGGGCCTGGGTGTCCTCGGCCAGCCGAACGGCCAGGGTCTCGTAGTCCTCGGCGTTGTCGACCGCCAGCTCGGGCAGACCGACTGCGTTCAACAGGCTGGCGGCGACCCGCGCCGAGAAGCTTCGGCCGACCTGGGTCAGCACCGGCAGTCCCATCCACAGCGCGTCGCTGCAGGTGGTGTGGGCCCCATAGGGGAAGGTGTCAAGGAAGAGGTCGGCCTGGGGCAGGCGCGCCAGGTGGACCTCCGGGCTCACGAACGGCGCGAAGAGGATGCGGCCAGGATCGACCCCCAGGCGCGCGGCGTGCGCATGCAGGGCCTGCTGGATCTCTGGCTGCGGCACCAGCAGCCATAGCACGCTGGAAGGCACGCGCTGGAGGATGCGGCACCAGCGTGCGAACACCTCCTCGGTGATCTTGTAGCTCTGGTTGAAGCAGGCGAAGACAAAGGCGTCCTCGGGCAGCCCGCTCTCGGCGCGGGACGACGGCTCGGGATGGTCTCGGCGCTCATCCGTCGGCTCGTAGCAGACAGGCAGTTGCGCAATGCACTCGCTGAAGTCGTCGGCGTGGGCCATCGGTGTCAGCACCGGGTCGCCGATCAGGTAGTCCATGAAGTCGGCACCGGTGGTGCTGGGATAGGCCAGCCACCCCGCCTGGACGGGCGCCGGTCGGAGCGCGAACACGTCGAGCCGCGTGTTCTGCGTGTAGCCGCTCATGTCCACCAGCAGCGCAATGCCGTCGGCGCGAATGCGGGCCGCCTGCTCCACGATGCTCATCGTCGTGCAGTCCACGAACGTGGCGGCAGCCTCCATGCGCTTGCGCAGGGCCGAACCGTCATCGGCGCCGTGTGAATACAGCACCGGCTCGAAACGGCTGCGGTCCAGCCTTTCCAGGGTCTGCACCAGCAGCAGGCTGGTGGCGTGGGTGCGGAAGTCCGCGGAGACGAAGCCGACGCGGATGCGCCCTGCGGCCAGCGCGGCAGCCGCCTCGGGGTAGCCCTCGGGACCGGGCGAAGGCGGCGTCCAGGCGGCGGTGGTGCGCACGACGCGGGCGATGCGGGCCGCTTCGGTCTGTGCAGCCTGCCGATGCATGGCTGCGTCGTCGTTCATCGACAGCATGCAGAAGGGGCTGAACGGCGGCGTCTCGGCGCGGCCAGCCTGCAGCGCCAGCGCCGCAGTCATGCGTTGATGATCCTCGGCGCCCTGCGCCCAGTCGCAGGCCCACGCCGCGTAATGGGCCGCGTAGACGGCAGCCCCCAACTCATGGGGTTCCAGCAGCGTGATCGTGCGGAAGCATTCCGCGGCCTCGCCATAACGCTTGAGGTTGGACAGCGCAAAGCCCAGTTGCGTGTAGGCCGCGATGTCGGCCGGACGCTGCTGCAACGCCTCCAGGAACGCGACCGCAGCCGCCTGCCACTCGCCCAGTGCCATCAGGGCTGAACCTTCGAGCAGGCGGTGCTGCGCATCGCGCGGCGCAGAAGAATCGAGGGCACGCAAGGCGGCCAGCGACTCGGCGTGGCGGTTTCCCATGCGCAGCAGCTCCGCCAGCATCTGGCAGGCCAGCGGGTTGGCTGGCTCGAGCTCGGCAGCCCGGCGGGCACTCTCGATGGCCTCCGCAGGCCGACGAAGGCGGCGTTCACTGCCGGCGCGGTTGAGCCAGTACAAGGCCGTGCGTGGTGCGATGCTCGTCGCCCGCTCGAAGAAGGGCAATGCCTGGCTGTCCAGTCCGGCTTGCGCCAGCGCGACGCCGCGCGACCACGCATCACGGGCCGCGGGCGCACCGTCCTGCTGCCGCGGCGGCGCAAAGCGCAGTCCAGTGATCTTCATCGGGGCGGTCGGCGTCGCGGTCGTCATGGGCACTCCTGAGGTCCGACGACTCTAGGCGCGCGCATTCGGCAGCGAAGTGGCAAACAGCAGGCCATTCGGCGTGCATTCCGTCGCATCGCGCCAGCGGAATGCAGTTGACGTCGAGAAAGAAAGTTCGGCGTCCTGGACTCAAGTTTCGCTGTGCGGGGACCGATACCCGCCTCAACGGGTCTTGCAACAGCGGGTTCCGTGGTCCGGTTGGCCGGCCGATGTCCGAGGGATGCGATGAGAAGCACCCCGAGGCTTCACGGTTGACTAGCGCGGGCGTCATTGAAGGAAGTCGTGGAGCGATCTGCGGCAACCGGTGAATTTCGCCGGCGCTTTCGCCGGGAGTCTTGTGATCAACATTTTTTGACTGGAGTGCACCAAATGGCTTCGACCATCAACACCAACGTCGCATCGCTGAACGCACAGCGGAACCTGACCAGTTCGCAGTCGTCGCTTGCGACCTCCATGCAGCGCCTGTCCTCGGGCCTGCGTGTCAACAGCGCCAAGGATGACGCCGCCGGCCTCGCGATCGCCGAGCGGATGAATTCCCAGGTGCGTGGCATGAACGTCGCGATCCGCAACGCCAACGACGGCATCTCGCTGTCGCAGACCGCTGAAGGCGCGCTGGGCAAGGTGGGTGACGCCCTGCAGCGCATGCGTGAACTGGCGGTTCAGGCCCGCAACGCCACGAACTCGGACAGCGACAAGGAATCGCTGAACAAGGAATACGGCGAGCTGGCCAAGGAAATCCAGCGCGTGCTCGGCGGCACCAAGTTCAATGGCAAGGCGATCCTGGGCAGCGATGCCGGTACGCAGACCTTCCAGGTCGGCGCGGGCGTCACGGCCGACGACACGATCGACATCACGACGACCAACCTGTCGGCCGAATCGTCGATCACCACCGTCGCCGGCACCGGCGGCAGCGCCCCGGCGGGCATCGGTTCCTCGGTCTCGACCACCGACCTGGGCACCGTCATCACCAACATCGACGCGGCGATCAACACGATCAACAGCGAGCGCGCCACGCTGGGTGCGTCGCAGAGCCGCTTCGAATCGGTGATCTCGACGCTGCAGATCTCGGTCGAGAACCAATCGGCTGCCCGCGGCCGCATCATGGACGCCGACTTCGCGTCGGAAACGGCGAACCTGAGCCGCGCCCAGATTCTGCAGCAGGCCGGCACGGCCATGGTGGCCCAGGCCAACCAGATGCCGCAGCAAGTCCTGCAGCTGCTGGGCTGAGGCAGGACGAGGAAGCGTCCCTGCGGACGCTTTCTCGCCTGCCGAAGCGGCCGAGCTCTGCGAGGCCGTCGGAGGTTCAGGACGAGGAAGCGTCCCTGCGGACGCTTTCTCTTTTGCCGAGACAGCCAAGCGCTGCGAGGCCGCGAGCCAGGGTGGATCCCCACCCATCCGCCAACATTTCCTCAACGCCGCCCCATGGGCGGCGCTTCTTTTTGTCTGCCAGTCTCAAGTGCACGCCCGGGCAGCCGATAGCGACCCCAGGATCGCCTGAATTGAGGGCGATTCACCCCGCTTTTCGGAGAATCAACCATGTCCGTGGTCATCAACACCAACGTAGCGGCCCTGAATGCCCAGCGCAACCTGGGCCAGTCCCAGAGTTCGCTGATGACGTCAATGCAGCGCCTGTCGTCGGGACTGCGCGTCAACAGTGCCAAGGATGACGCCGCAGGCCTCGCCATTGCCGAGCGCATGAACGCGCAGGTGCGCGGCATGAACGTCGCCATCCGCAATGCCAACGACGGCATCTCGCTGGCACAGACCGCCGAGGGTGCCCTCGGCCAGGTCAGCGAGACGCTTCAGCGCATGCGCGAACTGGCGGTGCAGGCGCGCAACGCCTCCAATTCCAGCAGCGACCGCGAGTCACTGAACAAGGAATACGGAGAACTCGCCAAGGAGATCCAGCGCGTGCTGGGCGGCACCACCTTCAACGGCAAGAAGATCCTGGGCAGCGACGCCGGAACCCAGACCTTCCAGATCGGTTCAGGTGTCACGGCCAACGACCAGATCGACATTGCGACGACCAACCTGGCCACCAACAGCACGATCACGACGGTCGCCGGCACCGGCGGCACGGCACCGACCGGAATCGGTTCCTCGGTCTCCACCGCAGATCTGGCGACGGTGGTGTCCAATATTGACGGTGCCATCGACAAGATCAACAGCGAGCGCGCCACGCTGGGCGCATCGCAGAGCCGCTTCGGTTCGGTCATCTCGACGCTGCAGATCAACATCGAGAACCAGTCGGCCGCACGCAGCCGGATCATGGATTCCGACTTCGCCGCCGAGACGGCCAACCTCAGCCGTGCACAGATCCTCCAGCAGGCAGGCACGGCCATGGTCGCCCAGGCCAATCTGATCCCACAGGGGGTGTTGCGCCTGATCGAGTGACGGGGTCCGCGCCCTGACCCATCCAGGCCACCTTCGGGTGGCCTTGTCCGTTTACGGACCACCGTCACCCGGCAGCGACCGGACGGCAGGGAAATGGCTGGCAATGCCCGTCCTATTGCGCCAGACGCCCGGACCGGGCCTGCCTACCATGGCTGGACCCGTCCATCCGGTATGCCGTCCATGTCCATCGCCGCCGTCCAGCCCCCGATTGCCGGCCTGCAGCTGCCCGAGCTGTTGCAGCGCGCCAACGGCCTGCAGCAGGCCGGCCAGATCGACGACGCGCTCGCGCTGTACGACGACTGGATCGCCAACTCGGGTTCGCCACTGCGTCACGTGGCCGCATTCAACCGCGGCACCTTGCTCAATGCCCTGGGCCGCATCGAGGCCGCCGAGGCTTCCTACCGCGACGCCCTGACCCTGCGCCCGGACTTTGCCCATGCGCGGCTGAATCTGGGGCATCAGCTCGAGCAGCGTGGTGCCCGCCAGGAAGCACTGGCCGAGTGGGCAGCGGTGTCAGACTCCGGTGCCGCCCCGGAGTTGCGCGTGCATGCGCTGAACAACCGGGGCCGGCTGCTGGAGTCGATGCGCGACTTCCCAGCCGCAGAGGCCTGCCTGCACGCCAGCCTGCTGCTGCAGGCCCGCCAGCCCGACGTCATCCAGCACTACGTGCACCTGCGGCAGAAGCAGTGCAAATGGCCCGCCATCCAGCCCTTCGGCGACGTGACGGCGAACATGATGCTGACCGGCATGTCGCTGCTGGCGACGATGAGCGAAACCGACGACCCTGCGCTGCAATTGTTGGCGTCGATGCGCTTCGTCCACGCCAAGGTGCCGGCGCCGCCGGCGGAGCCAGTGTTCGACAAGTCCCCTCGTCGTGAAGGAAAGATCCGCATCGGCTACCTGTCGGGCGACCTGCACACGCATGCAGTCGGCCTGCTGGTGCCCGAACTGCTGGAGCTGCACGACCGCGACCGCTTCGAAGTCTGGGGCTTCTGCTGGACGCCGGAGTCGAACCAGCCGCAGCGGCGCCGCCTGATCGAGGCCATGGACCACCATGTGCGCCTGGCCGGTGTGGACGACCACACGGCTGCGCGCCTGATCGCCGAAGCCGGCATCGATGTGCTGGTCGACCTGCAGGGGCTGACCAGCGGCGCCCGCCCCGGCATCCTGGTGCAGCGCCCCGCCCCGGTGCAGGTCAGCTACCTCGGCCTGCCCGGCACCTCGGCGATTCCCGGCGTGGACTGGATCCTGGCCGACACGTTCGTGATGCCACCTGCGCTGGAGCCCTACTGCACCGAGCGGCCGTTGATGCTGCCGAACTGCTACCAGGTCAGCGACCGGCGCCGCCCGGTCGCCGAGCGTCCGACGCGCGCGCGCTACGGCCTGCCGGAGGACGCGTTCGTCTTCTGCTCGTTCAACAACAACTTCAAGTTCACCCAGCCGGTGTTCGAGACCTGGATGCGCATCCTCGGCCAGGTGCCGGGCTCGGTGCTGTGGCTGCTGGCCGACAACGATGCTGCACGCGAGAACATGCAGCGGGCTGCCGAGGCGGCGGGCATCGATCCATCGCGGTTGGTGTTCGCGCCGCGCGTGTCGCCCGCCGAGTACCTGGCGCGTTTCCAGCTGGCCGACCTGGTGCTGGACACCTTCCCGTTCAACGCCGGCACCACCGCCAGCGATGCCCTGTGGATGGGCACGCCCATCCTCACCTGCGCCGGCCGCAGCTACATCTCGCGCATGGCCGGCAGCCTGCTCCATGCCGTGGGGCTGCCTGATCTGGTCACCGACAGCCTGCCCGCCTACGAAAGGCTGGCCGTGCAGATCGGCCGCCACCCGGCCCGCGCGGCGTCCTATCGCCGCTACCTCGAAGAGCATGGCCGCAGCTCGCCGCTGTTCGACCTGCCGCGCCTGGTGCGCGACATCGAGTCCCAGTTCGAGCGGCTGGCGGTGGCCGCACGCGCATGACGGCGGTTGCCTCCGAAGCGCCCGGCGCGCAGGCCGAGCCCGCCGGCTGGGACGTCGACGACGACGCCCTGGTCCAGGGCCTGGCCTGGCTGACCCGCCATCATGGTCGCGAACGATCCCCGGCATCGCTGCTTGCCGGCCAGCCCTTCGTCGGCCGGCCGACGCCGGACCAGGCCCTGCGTGTGCTCGGCGACGCCGGGTTCGAGGCCGGCCTCATCGAACGCCGCATCGACGCCATCAACCCACTGCTGCTGCCCGCGCTGCTGCTGATGCGGGACGGCGGTGCCTGCATCCTGCGCCGCGTGATCGGCGGCGGTGGTGAGGACGAGACGCCGGCCGCGGCAGAGATCGTCGTCCCTGGCCGCACACCGGTGACGCGCCAGGTGCCGCTGTCGGAACTGCAGGCCGCCTATGCCGGGCACGCCCTGGTGGCCACGCCGCGAGTGGCCTCGCACGCGCCCGGTGACGAGCACACGGCCGACCCCGGGCGGCACTGGTTCTGGGGCGTGGTGCGCCGCTTCGTGCCCTACTACCGATCGGCGATGCTCGCCGCGCTGATGAGCAACCTGCTCATGCTGGTCAGCGGCATCGTCGTCTCGGTGGTCTACGACAAGGTGATCCCGAACCAGGCGATGACCACGCTGTGGACCCTGGCCACCGCCAGCGCGATGGCCATCGGTTTCGACCTCGTGGCCCGGCAGCTTCGGGCCTACCTGATCGACACCGCCGGCAAGAAAGCCGACCTGATGGTGGGCGCCGCGCTCTTCCGCCAGAGCTTGGGCGTGCGCCTGGAGCACCGCCCCGAATCCTCCGGTGCGTACTCGCATGTGCTGGCCCAGGTGGAGATGGTGCGCGAGTTCTTCTCGTCGGCCACGCTGTCGGCGATCTCGGACCTGCCCTTCATCGTGCTCTTCATCGCCATGGCCTTCGTCATCGGCGGCCCACTGGGCTGGGTGCTGGTGATCGCCGTGCCCACGGTGCTGCTGGCCTCGGTGGTCATCCAGGGGGTGCTGCGCCGCGCGATGAGCGACAACATGCGCCAGCACGCCGACCTGCACGGCGTGCTCGTGGAGGCCGTGGATGGCCTGGAGGACGTCAAGGCCACCGGTGCCCAAGGCCGCTTCCTCCGTCTGTACGAGAGCGTGACCTCGGCCGCGGCGGAATCGGCGCTGCGGGCCCGCCGCGTCGGCAGCCTGTCCATCAACCTCACCGGCATCACGCAGCAGGCCGTCACCCTGGTGATCCTGGTGTGGGGCGTGCACCTGATCCATGCCCAGGTGCTCACCGGCGGCGCGCTGATCGGCGCCGTGATGTTCGCCACCCGCGCCATCGCACCGCTGCACACCGTGGTCAACCTCGCCTCTCGCTACCAGGCGGCACGTGCGGCGATGCTGGCGCTGGAGCGCGTGATGCGCCAGCCGCTGGACCGGGACCCCGGGCGCGCCTACCTGCCGCAGCGCGACCTGGGCGGCCACATCGCGCTGCGCGACGTCGGCTTCGCCTACCCGTCACCACATGGCACGGCCGCGCCGGACGTGCTGCAGCAGATGAACCTGGAGATCCGCCCTGGCGAACGCGTCGCTGTGCTGGGCCGCATCGGCAGCGGCAAGTCCACGCTGCTGCGCCTGCTGGCCGGCCTCTACGAACCGCTGGACGGTCGGGTCGAGGTCGACGGCATCGACCTCCGGCAGATCGACCCCGCAGACTTCCGTGCACGCGTCGGCTTCGTGGCCCAGGACCCTCGGCTGTTCAACGGCACGCTGCGCGACAACGTGCTGCTCGACCGCCCGGCGGCCGACCCGGCACGGCTGGCGGAAGTGGCAGAGCTGACGGGTCTGGCACGCGTCGCGGCCGCCCATCCGCTGGGCTGGGAACGGCCCGTCGGCGAGAGCGGCCACCTGCTCTCCGGCGGCCAACGCCAGCTGGTGGCGCTGGCACGCTGCCTCATCACCCGGCCGCGCATCCTGCTGCTGGACGAACCGACCAGTTCGATGGACGCGCAGTCCGAGATGCAGTTCCTGCGTCAGCTGCAGCGGGCCTGCGGCGACTGCACGCTGGTGATGGTGACGCACCGCCCGGCCCTGCTCGAGATGGCCCAGCGGCTGGTCGTCGTCGACGCCGGCCGCATCGTCATGGACGGGCCCAAGGCCCGGGTGCTTGCCGCGTTGAGTGGCCGCCCGCCGGGTTCGACCGGCACCGGGCCCGTGGCGGCCACGACGACCCCATCGCCCGTGGCCGCCAACGCCGGTGAAGCCGCTGAGCCCGTGGAGGCAGCGGCATGAGCGCGGCGGGACATTCACGACGGTTCATCCGGGAGCACCCAGCGCGGAGGATCGCGCCATGAACCCGCGTGCATTTCTGGGTCGCCAGCGCGACGCGGTGGCCTTGCAGCCCGGCGACGCGGCCTACGTCGGTGCCTGGCGCGCCGCGCAGATCGTCGAACCGCCGAGCCGTGCCGTGTGGGCCCTGTGGCTCATGCTGGCCATCTTCGTGGCGGCCGTCACCTGGGCGGCAACGTCCCACGTCGACATGATCGCGCGCGCCGACGCGCGCGTGGTGTCCGACCGGCCGGAGCAGGTCATCGCCAGCCTCGAAGGCGGCATCCTGCGCGAAGTGCTGGTCAACGAAGGCGAGCTTGTCACCGTGGGCCAGCCACTGGCGCGCCTCGACCCGACACGCATCCAGGCCCAGGAACAGGAAGGCCAGGTGCGCCGCCTGGCGCTGCGGGCCAGCATCGTGCGACTGCAGGCCGAGGCCACTGGCACCACGCCTATCTTCCCCGCGGAATTGCGGCGCGATGCGGCGGCCCAGGTGGCCGACGAGCGGGCCAGCCACACGGCCCGCCGCCTGGCGCTGGACGAGGCCGTGGCCGCGTTGCGCCGCAGCCTGGCCCTGGTCGAGCGCGAGCTGCAGATGTCCACCGAGATGGCGGCCCAGGGCCTGCTCAGCCAGGTCGAGGTGATGCGTGGTCAACGGCAGCGCAACGAACTGGCGCTGCAGATCGACGAGCGCCGCAACGCGTTCCGTCAGCAGGCGGCCGCCGAACTGGCGCGCCTGCGCACCGAACTCGCACAGCTCGACGAGCAGATGGTCGTGCGCGAAGACATGGTGCGCCGCGCCGTGCTCACCTCACCGGTGCGGGGCATCGTCAAGCGCGTGCGGCTGAACACCCCCGGTGGCGTGGTCGCGCCTGGCGCGGCGGTGATGGAGATCGTGCCGCTGGGCGAACGCGTGCTCGTGGAGATGCGCATCAAGCCGGCGGACATCCCGTTCGTCAAGGTGGGCCAGCCGGTGCGCGTCAAGCTCAGCGCCTACGAGTACCTGGTCTACGGTGCGCTGCAGGGCAAGGTGGAGGTCATCGGCCCCGATGCGCTGGGCGACCCCGATCGCGCCCAGGCGCCGGGGGGCACCTATTACCGCGCCCTGGTCCACGCCGACCCGTCGTCGATGACCTCGGCACGCGGGGTCAACGTGATCCCCGGCATGACCGGCACGGCCGAGGTCAGCACTGGCGAGCGCACGGTGCTGAGCTTCATCGTGCGCCCGCTGATGCGGGCCCGCGACGCATTCGAGGAACGCTGACCCGGCGCGTCAACCCGCCAGTCGCGCGTACTGCCCGGTGGCGCTGTCCATCACCTGCAGGATGCGCTCGCTGGTGGTGAACACATCGGTCTGCTGCCGCACGTCCGCCGCGCCCGGCTTGAGCTGCCGCAGCGCGTTCTCGAAGAAGGCGTATTGCTGGCTGGCCAGTTCCAGGTCGGCCAGGATGGCGGGGGTGGTCTCGGGGGCCGCCTTGAGCGTCACCTGTGCCTGAACGAAATCGCTGCGCGCCGCCGTGAGTGCCCTGACCGAGGCCTCCGACTGCACCCCCCAGCTCGCGCTGAGGTACATGGCCGCCATGCGTTGGCTGAGCATGCGCTGACGGCCCGCGATGTTGACCAGCTTGCCCACCGGCTTGCCTGAGGCGGCCTCGAGCTGCAGCGTGCCCTGGTGTGCCAGCTGCAGGACCTGGCCGGCCGCGGTCACCACGCCGTCGGCGCCCGCCTTGGTCGGCGACGCACCGACCAGCGCCGACTTGTAGGCAGCCCACGCGGCGTCCAGTTCACCGTAGGTGGCCTTGATCTGGGGCGTGGGTGCAAAGGCACGCAACTCGACGAGCTGTCGGTCGAACAGCGCCATCGAATCGGCAAGCACCTTCTCGGCCTGATCGTGCCGCACCGACAGGCCCAGTGCCAGATAGGCCTTGGCGCAGCGCTGGCTCAGCATGCGCTGACGCCCGGCCTTGTTGATGGCGTCGTTGAGGTCGCGCACCTGGGCACCCGAAGGCAACCCCAGCATGGCCAAGCCGGCACCGGCCAGCAGCGTGGTCCGCCGGCGGACAGGCGGGCAAGTCGGAGGCAGATGGCTCACAGGCCGGACTCCTGCGGCGGCCGCGGACTGCGGTCGTTACCCGATTAGCAAGATCCACGCCGGATTCGGCCAGTCCGGGGCGGCTTCAGCGCTTCAGCACCAGCCCCTGACCTGTCGGCAAGGGGAAGACGCGGTAGCCGCGCTGCTCGAACCACGGGTCCTCGGCCTGCTTCTGCTTGCGGTAGATGCCGGCCCATTCGTAGTCGTCCATCACGATGATGCCGCCGGGCACGACGCGGTCGAACAGCACCTCCAGGGTCGCGATCTCGCCTTCGGCGTTGTTGAGATCAATGTGCAGGTAGGCCACCTTCTCCGGCGCCCCCTGGGCAAAGGAGTCGGGCAGAAAACCCCGGATCAGGCGCACCTTCGGGTACTCGGCAAAGCGCGCCTGGACCTTCTCGAAGAAACCTTCCTCCTGGCCGGCAAACGTGTGGCCCTCGACCGGGTTGTAGTCGTAGGTGTCGTAGCCCCAGAAGGTCTTCGGGAATGCGGGCCCGCCCAGGTAGTCCATCACCGTCTTGATGCCGGTGCCGGTGTAGACACCACATTCGACGAAGTCACCCTCGAGCTGCACGCAGTGGAACGCCGCACAGGCCAGGATGTAGCGCCGCCAGGCAATGGCCTGGTCGGCGTCGTTCTGCAGGTTGCCCTCCCAGGCGCGGCGGAACGGCGCATCGTCGAACAGCGAGTTGTTGCGGCCCCAGGTGAACAGGTTGTCGCCCAGGAAGTGCCCCGACGCGCAGAGCGAGCGCGCCTCGTCCATCAGCTTGGCGAAGCGCGGCACGTCGGACACGCCCCAGTACTTGTGGGTCGCGAAGTTCAGCACCTGATCCATCTTCAGGGGATCGAGCCGGGGCAGTTCGGGGGGGGCCGCGGGGGCCAGGGTGTCGTCCATGGGAGTCCTCCTGCTCGGATTGGGTGAGGCACCGCCCCTCCGACGGTGTCGTGGCCTCACTGTAGCCGCAACCCAAGGCCTGCCAGGGCGCCCCCTCGGCCCGAATTGCGCGGTCTTTAGCCCCGGTTTCGTGCGATCGGTCTGGCGCCCGGCGGGTCTAATTTCTCCTCACCATGATCCCGCGTCATCCCT
Source organism: Burkholderiaceae bacterium (assembly GCA_024235915.1). Lineage (GTDB taxonomy): Bacteria > Pseudomonadota > Gammaproteobacteria > Burkholderiales > Burkholderiaceae_C > Rubrivivax. Next base: position 147,150 of record JACKLO010000015.1, read on the forward strand.
GCCCTCCGGCCTCGCCGCGCCACCGCCCCGTGCGCGGTGCGCTGCGCCTGGCGGGCATCGCGGCGATGGTGCTGGCGGCCCTGCCGCTGGCTGCCGAATGCCGCCAGGCCGAACCGGCGGATCCACCGGTCGTCGCTGCCGGCACCGCCACCGCGGCGCTGCGGGAGATCGTCGGTCGTGGCCTGGACCGCAGCCGCGAACTGGGCGCCGCCCGCCTGCTGGCCGAGGCGGCCGAGGCCGATCGCCGCGAAGCCCAGGCGCAATGGCAACCGCAGGCGTCGCTGTTCGCGGGCGTCGGGCCTGCAGCCGGGCGCAACGGCGGCCAAGGCGCCGCGACGCTGGCTCAGGGCCAGGTCGGCGTCAGCCTGGGCCAGCTGATCTACGACGGCGGCTACACCGATGCCCTGGTCAACTGGCGCCGGCGCCTGCTGGAAGCCGCCCAGGCCGGCGAGCGTTCGACGCAGGAACAACTGGCCCTGGAGGTGGTGGCCGCGTCGCTGGACCGCAGCCGTTACCACCGCCAGGCCGACGTCTACGCGCACTACGTCGACAGCATGCAGTGCCTGGTCGACGCGCTGGGCCAGATCACCCGCGCCGACCCCGGGCGCGCCAGCGAGCTGGTCCAGGCCCGTAAGTCGCTGCGCCAGGCGGAACTGGCCCGGCAGGTCGCCCAGAACCAGCAACGGGTGGCCGAATCCCGCCTGGCCCGCTTCGTCGGCGAACCGCTGCCGGCGCTGGTGGACCTGGGTCCGCTGTTTGCAAACATCCCCGACGCAAGCCAGATTCAGATCGAAGCCGAGCGTTCCCCCTCGATCGAGCGGCTGGACGCCGAACGGGATGCCGCAGAGGCGCTCGCCCGCTCGGCCCAGGCCGCCAGCCGGCCGCGCGTCGGCTGGACCCTGTCCGCGTCGTCCACCGCCGGCGGCTTGTCGCACAGCGGTTCGCTGGGGGCGGCGCTGACGCTGAACGTGCCGCTGGTGGCCCCCGGCCAGGACGCTGCCGAGCAGGCGGCCCGCAGCCGGGCACTGGCCGCGTCGCTGCGCCGCGAAGACGCCCTGGAACAACGCCGTTCGCGCATCGGCGAGCTTCATCTGCAGGCCCGACAGGCGCTGGACATCGCCCACCGCATCGAAGCGGTGCTCGGCGACAGCCAGCGCACGCGCGCGGCCACGCTGCGGCAGTGGCAGCAACTCGGCAGCCGTTCGCTGTTCGACGTGATGGCGTCGGAGAGCGAGTACTACACCCTGCGTGCGCAGCGCGTCGACGCCCTCGTCGGCGGCCAGCTGATCAACGCCACCCTGCAATCGCTTGGCCGCGGGCTCGCAGCCTCGATGCTCTAACCCTCCCCTGACCCAGGAGCAAGAAGACATGCTGAAAGACAAGTCGATCCTCATCACCGGTGGCACCGGTTCCTTCGGCAAGGCCTTCGTGCGCACGGTGCTGGAGCGGCATCCCGATGTCCGCCGGCTGGTGATCTACTCGCGCGACGAACTCAAGCAGTTCGAGATGTCGCAGACTTTCTCGACCAAGCAGCACCCTGGCATCCGCTATTTCATCGGCGACATCCGCGACCAGGCCCGCCTGACGCGCGCGCTGGAGGGCATCGACATCGTGGTGCACGCCGCGGCGCTGAAGCAGGTGCCCACCGCGGAGTACAACCCCTTCGAGTGCATCAAGACCAACGTGCTGGGGGCCCAGAACCTCATCGAGGCCTGCCTGGACACCAAGGTGCAGCGTGTGGTCGCACTGAGCACCGACAAGGCCGCCGCGCCGATCAACCTCTATGGCGCGACCAAGCTCTGCTCCGACAAGCTCTTCGTGGCGGCCAACAACATCAAGGGTGCGCGTGACCTGCGCTTCTCCGTGGTGCGCTACGGCAACGTGATGGGCAGCCGCGGTTCGGTGATCCCGTTCTTCATGGAGAAGCGCGCCAGCGGCGTGCTGCCGATCACCGACCCGACCATGACACGCTTCAACATCTCGCTGCAGGAAGGCGTGGACATGGTGCTGTGGTCGATCGAGCACGCCCTGGGCGGCGAGATCCTGGTGCCGAAGATTCCGTCCTACCGCATCACCGATGTGGCCCGTGCGGTGGCGCCGGAGGCGCGCCAGCAGGTCGTCGGCATCCGCCCTGGCGAGAAGATCCACGAGGAGATGATCACCGTCAGCGACTCGCCGAACACCGTCGACCTGGGCCGCTACTACGCCATCCTGCCCTCGGCATCGACCGACTACACGGTGGACGAATACTGCCGCACACGCAATGCGCGGCGTGTGCCGGCCGGCTTCTCGTACGACAGCGGCAGCAATGCCGATTTCCTGTCGGAGTACGAACTGCGCGAGATGATCGCGCACGAGATCGAGCCTGCCGCTGCCTGACCCTGTCCGACCCTCCCTGACGCCGCCGCGATGACGACCATCCCCTACAGCCGGCAGACCATCACCGAGGACGACATCGCCGCGGTGACCGAGGTCCTGCGTTCGGACTTCCTGACCCAGGGCGCCGAGGTGCCGCGCTTCGAGGCCGCATTTGCCGAGCGCCATGGCGTGGCCCACGCGGTGGCGGTGACCAACGCGACCGAGGCCCTGCACCTGGCCTGCCTGGCCTTCGGCATCGGCCCCGGATCGCGGGTCTGGACGACGCCCAACAGCTTCCTGGCGTCCGCCAACTGCGCGCTGTACTGCGGCGCCGAGGTGGATTTCGTCGACATCGACCCGCTGACGCGCAACCTGTCGGTGGATGCGCTGCGTGCCAAGCTGCACCAGGCGGAACTGGACGGCAGCCTGCCGCAGCTGCTGATTCCGGTGGACTTCGCGGGCCTGCCTTGCGACCTGCGCGAAATGCGCCGTCTGGCCGACCGATACGGTTTCCGCATCCTCGAGGACGCGTCGCACGCCACCGGTGCCAGCTATCTGGGCCAGCCTGTGGCGGCGGCATGGTCCGATGCCACGGTGTTCAGCTTCCACGCGGTCAAGGTCATCACCACCGCCGAGGGTGGCATGGTGACGACGCAGGACGCAGCACTGGCCGAACGCCTGCGCCTGCTGCGCTCCCACGGCGTGGTGCGTGACCCTTCGGCCTTGAGCGCCCCGCCCGAGGGCCCCTGGGTCTACGAGCAGCAGCTGCTCGGCCGCAATGCCCGCATGACCGAGCTGCAGGCCGCCCTGGGCCGCTCGCAGCTGGGCAGGCTGGCCACCATGCAAGCGGCGCGCGTGGCGCTGGCCGACCGCTACGACCACCTGCTGGCGGACCTGCCGCTGTTCCTGCCCGCCCGGCTGCCGGACCGCAGTTCGGCCTGGCACCTGTATGCCGTCGAGATCGACCTCGCCCAGGTCGGCCGCACGCGCGCCCAGGTCTTCAGCGCCATGCGCGAGGCCGGCATCGGCGTCAACGTGCACTACATCCCCATCCACACCCAGCCGTACTACCAGGGGCTGGGTTTCCGTGTGGGCGACTTTCCGGCGGCGGAGCGCTACTACGCCGGCGCCATCTCGCTGCCCCTGTTCCCGGCCATGAGCGAAGCCCAGCAGCACCACGTGGCCACCACGCTGGCAGCCGCCCTGGGCGCCGCCGCACCGGCGCGGAGGGTGGCATGAAGCTGGCCATCATCCCGGCCCGCGGTGGCAGCAAACGCATCCCGCGCAAGAACGTCAAGCCCTTCTGCGGCAAGCCCATGATCGGCTACGCCATCGATGCGGCGCGCCGCGCGGAGGTGTTCGACCGCATCGTGGTCTCCACCGACGACGCCGAGATCGCCGACGTCGCCCGCGCCGCGGGTGCCGAAGTGCCCTTCATGCGGCCGGACGAACTGGCCAACGACCAGGCGGCCACCGTGCCCGTGATCGCGCATGCCATCGGCGCACTGGCCGCTGGTGGCAGCGCGCCTTCGCTGGTCTGCTGCATCTATCCCGGCGTCCCGCTGTTGCGCCACGACGACCTGCGCCGCTCGCTCGCGATGCTGGAGGACGGCACCAGCGACTACGTCTTTCCGGTGCTGGAGTTTCCCGCGGCGGTGCAGCGTGCGCTGCTGCGCGAGGCCGACGGCCGCGTGCGGCCGATGTACCCTCAGTTCACACTGACGCGCACCCAGGACTTGCCGCCCGCCTACTACGACGCCGGTCAGTTCTACTGGGGTCGCGCGCAGGCCTGGCTGGATGGCCACAGCCCTCACACGCACGGCCGTGCCATCGTGCTGGCGGCGGACACAGCGGTCGACATCGACACGCCGGACGACTGGGCGCGCGCCGAAGCCCTGTACCAGGCGCGCCAGACGCTGCGGAGCGCCGCGTGACCTTCGTCGCGATCCGCGCCGACGCCTCGCGCGCCATTGGCTGGGGTCACGTCAAGCGCTGCCTGGCGCTGGCCCACGCGCTGCGCGAGGCGGGTGCGTCGCCGATCCTGGTCAGCCGCCCGAGCGACGTGGCCGTCGATGCACTGTGCGCTACCGCCGGTGTGCCGCTGCGTCTGTTGCCCGGTGCGGCAAAGGGCGTCACCGCCGCCGATGACGCCGCACAGACGATGCAGATCTGTCTCGACGCGGGCGGCCAGCGGCCGGCCGTGATGGTGGTGGACCATTACGGCTTCGATCGCCGCTGGCACGAGCCACTGCGCGCGCGTGGGGTGCGCCTGGCGGTGATCGACGACCTGGCCGACCGGCCGCTGGCGGCCGACTGGCTGATCGACCACAACCCCAGCCCCGACCATGCCGCCAAGTACGCCGCGGTGCTGACCACCGAGGCCCGGCTGCTCGTCGGCCCGCGGCACGCCCTGCTGGACGCGGCCTACGCCCGCCAGGCCGCCCGGCCGTTCTCGGCCAAGGTGCGCAGCATCGGCATCTTCCTCGGTGGCACCGACCCCGGCGGCCACAGCGTCGACGCCTGGCGTGCCTGCCGGGCCGCGGGCTTCGACGGCCCGATCGAGATCGCCAGCACGGCGAGCAGCCCGCATCTGGCCGCCCTGCGCGCCGCCACCGGTGGCGACCGGCAGCTCTCGATCACGCTCGACCAGCCTGACCTGGCCGCCTTCCACGCGCGCCATGACCTCGAGATCGGCGCCGGCGGCGGTGCCACCTGGGAACGATGCTGCGTGGGCGTGCCCACACTGGCCCTGGTCTGCGCCGAAAACCAGCGCCAGGCACTGCGCCCGCTCGCCGAATCGGGCACCGTGCTCGCGCTTGACATGATCGGACCGGAGGCCGTCGAACCGGCGACGTTCGCGTCCGCCATCGCCAGACTCATCATCGACGCAGACCTGCGCCAACGCATGGCCGCCCAGGGCCGCGCCCTGGTCGACGGCCAAGGCGCAGCGCGCGTGGCGGCTGCCCTGCTCACCCCAGCGCCAGTTCGGCACTGCCCCCCTTTCAGAAAAGCCCAAGGAGCTCCGATGTCCACCCTCGCCCTCGATCGCACCGCGCTGGAAGCCCGTGTCTACGACACCATTCGTGCCCTGCTCGAGGACCCGACGGTCGTGCTGGCGGCGGACACGCCCCTGATCGGCGACAGCGCCGCGCTCGACTCGATGAAGCTGGTCGAGCTCTGCCTGGCCCTGGAGGATGCGGCCGCGGACGCCGGTTTCGAATTCGACTGGACCTCGGAGTCGGCCATGTCGCGCAGCCGGGGCATGTTTCGCAACGCCGGCGCGCTGGCCGCGGCCTTTGTCGCACAGGCCGAGGCCGCATGATCGTCGTCACCGGCGCCAGCCGCGGCCTGGGCCGCGCGATCGCCGAACGGCTGCTGGCCAGCGGCCGACCGGTGGTCGGCCTGGCCCGGCAGCCCGTGGATGCGCCCTTCGAGGTCCTGCCGTGCGACGTCGCCGACGCCGATGCCGTCAAGGCCGCGGCACAGGCACTGAAGCGACACGGCGAACCGGTGGAGGCCCTGATCAATGCGGCCGGCATCGCCTCGATGAACCTCGCCCTGACGACGCCGGCCGCCGTGGCCCAGCGCATCGTGCAAACCAACCTGCTCGGCACGATCTTCTGCTGCCAGCAGTTCGCACCGCTGATCGTGCGCCGCAAAGCCGGGGCCATCGTCAACTTCTCGACCATAGCGGTCGCGCTCGGGCTCAAGGGCGAATCGGTCTACGCCGCATCGAAGGCTGGGGTCGAAGCCTTTAGCCGCGTCTTCGCGCGCGAGATGGCCGACTTCGGCGTCAACGTCAACTGCATCGCGCCGGGGCCGATCGAGACCGACCTGATCAAGGGCGTGCCTGCAGCCTCGATCGCACGCATCGTCGCTCAGCAGGTGATACCGAAACCGCAGACGCCGGCCGCGGTTTGCGACCTGGTCGAGCTGCTGCTCGACCCGCGCAGCGCCTCGCTGTCCGGGCAGGTGCTGCACGTGGGAGGAGCATGATGACGCTGATCCAGACCCTGGCCGACCGTTGGGCCGGCATTTCAAGGCCGTTCCTGGTGGCAGGCGCCCGCCAGCTGACCTTTGCCGACCTGTTGGCCGCCGAAGCCGCCGACCTTTCTCAGGTGCGGTCGGGCGACGTCGTGGCCCTGATTGGCGACTTCGACGCCGGCTCGATCGCCACCCTGCTTCGCCTCATCGACCTCGGCACCACTGTCGTGCCATTGACGGTCGAGACGCGTGCCGAACACGACTACTTCTTCGAGACCGCGCACGTCGACGTCGTGGTTGAGGGAGGCTCCGTCCATCGGCGGTCTGCCCCGGCGCGCCACCCGCTGCTGGAGGATCTGCGTGCCCGAGGTCACGCCGGCCTGGTGCTGTTCTCCACCGGCACCACCGGCCGGCCCAAGGCCATCCTGCACGACATGACGCTGTTCCTGCAGCGCTTCGAGACCCCCAGGCCGACGCAGAAGACTTTGAACTTCCTGCTCTTCGACCACATCGGTGGCCTCAACACGCTGCTGCACACCTTGTTCAACCGAGGTTCGGTGGTCGCACCGCCCGCACGCACCGTCGAGGCCGTGCTGGCGACCTGCGCCGAGCATGGTGTCGAGGTACTGCCCACCACGCCCACGTTCCTGCGCATGATGCTGATGAGCGGCGCCGTCCCGTCGCGCGTGCCGGCCAGCCTGAAGCTGATCACCTACGGCACCGAGCGCATGGACCAACCGACGCTGGACGAGCTCTGCCGGCTGCTGCCCGGCGTGGATTTCCGCCAGACCTTCGGCATGAGTGAACTGGGCATCGTGCGTGCCAAGTCGGAGGCCCGCGACAGCCTTTTCATGAAGATCGGCGGCGAAGGCGTCGAGACGCGCATCGTCAACGGCGTGTTGCAGATCCGCTCGGCCACCCGCATGCTGGGCTACCTGAATGCGCCCTCTCCCTTCGATGCCGAGGGCTGGTACGACAGCAAGGACATGGTCGAGGCACGGGACGGCTTTCTGCGCGTGGTCGGCCGGACCAGCGACGTCATCAACGTCGGCGGCCTGAAATTCATGGCCTCCGAGGTCGAGCGCGCGGCGCTGGAGCACCCGGGCGTGGCCCTGGTGCGCGCCTTTGCGCGCCAGAATCCCATCACCGGCCAGCACGTCGAGATGACGGTGCAGCCGCAGCCGGGCGAAGCGGGCCAGGCGCTCGATCGTGCCGCCCTGACCCAGTGGCTGAAGACACGGCTGCAACCGCACATGGTGCCGCGCCGGCTGCACCTGGAGGCCGTGGCCGTGGGACACCGCTTCAAACGCGCCTGACCGGGAACGCACCTCATGGCCGGCATCGCCTTTCGCGAACCCGAGGTCGAGGACGCGGCGCGCATCCTGCGCTGGCGCACCGATCCACGGGTGGCGGCCATGATGACCGGCGAGGTGGCCGATGATCTGGCAGCCCAGCAGCGCTGGCTCGAAGCCTGCCGCACACGGCCCGACTACTGCCACTGGATCGTCGAGATCGGCGGCGAGCCGGCGGGTCTGCTGAGCCTGGCTGGCTACCAGCCGGAGAGCCGCCGCAGCAGCTGGGGCTTCTACATTGGTGACGAGAGCCGGCTGGGCTTTGGCGGTTTCATCCCGCCGCACTTCTACAACTGGGCTTTCGGTCGCCTGGGCCTGGAGACGCTGGACGCCGAGGTCTTCGAACAAAACCGGGCCGTGATCGACCTGCACCGTCTGCATGGGTACCGCGAACGCCCCGAGGCGGACCGCACCGTGCTCAAGCAGGGCGAGTCGCGCCGACTGGTGGCGCTGAGCCTGCACCGGGACGACTGGAATCGGCAGCGCTACCGGCGCTTCGACGCCGACTTTCCCACCGCCACCTGGGCGGCGCGACCCGCTCACCTGGCCGTCCAGGCCGGGTAAGCGCAGCGAAGCCCCGTCTTTTCCCCCTTTAGCGCGGGCGCCTGCCGGCCATCATGGCGGCAACGCCGTGGGCGGCTCCTGGCCGCTCGCCAGAACCCCAGCTTGAGGATCCCCGCCATGAAGATCGGCCAGCGCGAGATCGGACGCGATCACCGGCCCTATGTGATCGCCGAGATGTCCGGCAACCACAACCAGTCGCTGGACCGCGCACTGGCCATCGTGGACGCCGCGGCCGCTTCGGGGGCCGACGCGATCAAGCTGCAGACCTACACCGCCGAAACGATGACGCTGGACCTGGACGCCCCCGGTTTCGTCATCGACGATGCGGCCAGCCTGTGGCGCGGCCGGCAACTGTTCGACCTCTACCGCGAGGCGCACACGCCCTGGGATTGGCACCGGCCAATCATCGAGCGCGCCGCGTCGCACGGCCTGCACTGCTTCAGCACGCCCTTCGACGAGACGGCGGTCGACTTCCTCGAGTCGCTGGACGTGCCGGCCTACAAGATCGCCAGCTTCGAGTGCACTGACCTTCCGTTGGTGCGCAAGGTGGCCGCCACGGGCAAGCCGATGATCATCTCCACTGGCATGGCCTCGTTGGCGGAGATCGACGAGACCGTACGGACCGCGCGCGCGCACGGTTGCAACGACCTGGTGCTGCTCAAGTGCACCAGCACCTACCCGGCCACGCCCGGCAACACCAATCTGCGCACGATCCCGCACCTGCGCGAGGCGTTCGGCTGCGAGGTCGGCCTGTCCGACCACACGATGGGCTGCGGCGCCGCCGTGGCCGCGGTGGCGCTGGGCGCGGTCGTGGTGGAGAAGCACTTCACGCTGCGTCGCGCCGACGGCGGCGTGGACAGCACCTTCTCGCTCGAGCCAGAGGAACTGCAGCAGCTGCGCACCGAGACCGAACGTGCCTGGCAGGCGATGGGCAGCGTGACGTACGGCGGCACGGCCGCCGAGGACGCTTCGCGCAAGCACCGGCGTACGTTGTACGTGGCACGCGACATCGCCGAAGGCGAGCCGCTGACGGCCGAGAACCTGCGCATCGTCCGACCCGGCTTCGGTCTGCCGCCGAAATACTTCGACGTCATGCTGGGCAAGCGCGTCAACCAGCCACTGCGTGCCGGCACGCCGCTGGCCTGGGCCCACGTGGCCTGAACCGGACGGCCTGCGATGTCGGTGCGTGTCGCAATCGTCGGCTGCGGGTTGATCGGCAGTGCCTGGGACGAGGATGTCTCCTGCCACAGCGCGCCGCGGACGCACGCCGCCGCGTTTGCCTACCACCAGGACGCCAAGCTTGTGGCGGTCTGCGACCAAGACGCTTCACGCGCCGCGGCGGCCGGAGCCCGGTGGGACGTCCGGGCGTTCTCCGAACTCGACCAGATGTTGGCCAGCACCGAGATCGACCTGCTCGTGGTTGCCACGCCGGCCACGGTGCGACAAACGGTGGTGGCCAGCGCCCTGGCCAGCGGCATACGCGCATTCGTGATCGAGAAGCCTCTGGCACCAGCACTGCCCGAGGCCCGGGCCCTGGTGGACCTGCTGGACCAGGCGGGCGCTCGCGCACTTGTGAACCACACGCGTCACTGGGACCCCAGCATGGCCGCGCTGCGCGAGCGCATCCGGCAAGGCGATCTGGGTCAGCTGCAACGTGCGGTGGCGTACTACGGCAAAGGCACCAATCACACAGGCTCGCACATGGTCGACCTCGTGGGCATGTTGTGCGACGCGCAACCGGTGGCCGCCAGGGCCGCCGCTGCGCCGCTGCCTGCCGGCGAAGCCGCCTGGTGCAACGGCACCGACCCGACGCTGGACGGCCAGATCCGCTGGCAGCGTCGCGACGGTTCATCGCTTCAGCTCGACCTGCTGGCCACCGATTGCCGTGCCTTCACGGAGTTCCGGCTGCGCCTGATCGGCAGCTCGGCCTGCGTGGAGCTCTCGCTAGGGGGCCGGCGGATCGACTGGACGCCGCTGACCGACGACCCCGATTTCGCGGGCTACCGCATTCCCGGCACGGCACAGGCGCTGACCGCCGATGCGCGCCTGGCGATGCAGCACATGGCCGACGATGCGGTGCGGATGGCCCGTGACCCTGGCCACCGCCCCGACTGCGGCGCCCACGACGCAATGCGCACCGCCTGCGCGGTCCAGGCTCTGCGCGACTCCCACCGCGATGGCGGGCCCTGGTGCCCGCTGCAAACCTCCTGAGCTCCTTCCGACTGGAAACCCGATGACCATCGCCACCCCCACCCGACCGGCACTGGCCCTCCAGGGCGGCACGCCGCAACGCCGCGTCCCCTTTCCGCTGCGGCGCACGATGGGCGAGGCCGAGAAGCGCGCCGTCATGGAGGTGATGGACAGCGACAACCTCTCCACCTTCTTCGGCAGCCCGGGCGCGCAGTGGCTCGGCGGCCCCAAGGTGCGGGCCTTCGAGCGCAAGTGGGCCGACATTTACGGCTTCCGCCACGCGATCTCGGTCAACTCCTGGACCACCGGGCTGCAGACCGCGGTCGGCGCCGTCGGAATCGGGCCGGGCGACGAAGTCATCGTCTCGCCGTACACGATGTCGGCCAGTGCGACCGCGATCCTGTTCTACGGCGGCATCCCGGTCTTCGCCGATGTCGATCCGACCACCTTCAACCTCAGTGCCGAGACGATCGCACCGCGCATCACCGCGCGCACCAAGGCGATCATGGTCGTGCACATCTTCGGTCAGGCAGCCGACATGGACCCGATCATGGCGCTGGCGCGGCGCCATGGCCTGAAGGTGATCGAGGACGCCGCGCAGGCGCCCGGCGTGCACTACAAGGGCCGTCCGGTCGGTGCCATCGGTGATGTCGGGGGCTTCAGCCTGAACTACCACAAGCACATCCACACGGGCGAAGGTGGCATGCTGGTCACCAACGACGACCGCGTCGCACAGCGATGCCAGATGATCCGCAACCACGCGGAGAACCTGGTCGAAGCGCTGCAGGTGGAAGACCTGGACAACATGATCGGGTCGAACTACCGCCTCACTGAATTGCAGGCCGCGATCGGCATCGCCCAGCTCGACCGGCTCGACGACCTGGTGGCCCACCGCCAGCGACTGGCGCGTCATTTCGGCGAGCAACTGGCCGGTTTGCCCGGCCTGACACCGGCACCTGAGGTGCCGGGCGCCGGCCACGCCTACTACGTGTACCCGATGACCTACGACGCCTCGGTCACCGGTGTGCCGCGCGCGCGCTTCATCGAAGCCGTCAACGCCGAACTGCCCAAGGCGGATCATTGGGACCAGGTGGGTCTGTCGGGCGGCTACGTGCGTCCGCTCTACCTTTCGCCCGTGTACCAGCGGCGCGTTGCGCTGGGCAGCCAGGGCTTCCCGTGGAACCAGAACCCCGGCATCGACTACGACTACACCAAGGGCATCTGTCCGGCGGTGGAGCGTCTGCACGAGCACACGCTGCTGCTGACCCCGCTGATCCGCGAGCCCATGACCCTGTCCGACGTCGACGACCTCGCGGCGGCGATCCGAAAGGTGATGAGCCACCTGGACGACCTGCGCCAACCCGACGCGGCCACGGCGAACGCCGCCTGATCAACGCACAGGAGCCGTGACGGTGAGCACACTGACCCTGGCCGAGATCGACGACGACATCGCCTGGGACGCCGCGATCGAGGCCTCGGAACAGGCCACGGTCTTTGCACGCTCGGCGCACCTGCAGGCCCTGGGCCTGCCGCTGCGCCGCCTGGCGGTGCGTGCCGGTGGCCGCACGGTGGCCCTTCTGCCGCTGGTGCTGGACGCGACCCGGGAGCACGTCGTGGCCGCCCCGTTCACGCCCTACCTCGGCCCGCTGTTCGTCCACGAGCCCGCCGCGCTGCCGCGCCAGCGGGTGCTGGACGAGTACCGCATCGGGGAGTTCCTGGTCACCGAACTGACCGGGCGTTACCCGCGCATCGCGATGGGCCTGCACTGGACGGTGCAGGACCTCCGACCCTTCCTCTGGCACAACTACCACGAGGCCGGCGCGCCGCGCTTCACGGTGTCGCCGCGCTACACGGCGGTGCTCGACGTCGCAGACGCCGACGTCGACCGCCTGGCGGCCGACGCGCGCGCCTGCCGCCGGCAGGAACTGCGCAAGGCGTCGGCCCATGTGCTGCGAGAGCACACGGACCCCGACGAATTCCTGCGTCTTTACCGCGCCACCTTCGAGCGTCAGGACATCGCCTTGCCGGCCGCCATGCTGGCGCAGGTGCGGCGCATCACCGAGGCGGCGCTGGCCCATGGCTACGGGCGTCTGAGCGCCTGCGAAACACCCGACGGCCCCGCGTCGATGAATCTCTTCGTCTACGACCGCCGCCGGGCCTACTACCTGTTCGCGGCCAACGACCCGGCGCAGCGGGCCACCGGCGCCGCCACCCGCCTGATGTTCGACAACCTGGCCGAGGCCGGGCGGCGCGGCCTGGCCGAAGTGGACTTCGTCGGCGTCAACTCACCCAACCGCGGCGACTTCAAGCTCAGCTTCAACCCCGGGCTGCGGCTGTACTTCGACGTCGCGCTGAACCCGCCGCCGTGACCCGCATCGCCATCGTCGCCCACGACGCCGGCGGCGCCGAGTTGATCAGCAGCTGGCTGCGCCGTGGCGTCGAGCCCGGCGTCGAACCGCGGCTGGCGCTCGCCGGCCCGGCACTGAAGGTCTTCGAGCGCAAGCTGGGTACCCGGCCGAACCTGACGCTGGCCGACGCATTGCACGGCGCGGACCGCCTGTTGACCGGCACAGGCTGGCAGTCGGACCTGGAATTCGACGCGCTGGAGGCCGCGCGGCGCCTGGGCCTGCCGTCTGCGTCCTTCATCGACCACTGGGTCAACTACCGCGCACGGTTCGAGCGTCACGGCCGCACTGTGTTTCCCGACGAACTTTGGGTGGGTGACGACGACGCGGCCGCCGTGGCCCGGCGCGACCTGCCGGAGCTGACGCAGCGGCGGGTCGACAACCCCTACTTCGCCGACATCCGGGACGAACTGGCCCTGCTGCCGAGGCACACACCCGATCCAGCCGGCCTGCATGTGCTCTACGTCTGCGAGCCAATCCGCGAGCACGCGCTGGCACGCTATGGCAACGAGCGGCACTGGGGCTACACCGAAGAAGAGGCACTGGCCTTCTGCCTGGACCGGCTGCCCCACCTCGGCTTTCCCGTGGCCCAGGTCACCGTGCGCCGCCACCCGGCCGAACCCGCCACGAAGTACCTGGACGTCGCCGCCCGCTCGCCTGTCCCGCTGCGTTGGGGCGGCGGTGCCCCCTTGGTGGCCGAGGTGGCCGCCAGCGACTGCGTGATCGGCTGCAACAGCATGGCGATGGTGATCGGGCTGCTGGCCGGCCGGCGCGTCCTGAGCGCCATCCCGCCGGGCGGCGGTGACTGTGTGCTGCCCCAACGCGCGATCTCGCTGCTGCGCGACCTCCCCGTGCGCTGACACCAACACCGTCGGGCCGCCGTCGCGGCGGCACCGGGATCAGAGGTACGCGCGCAAGGGCAGTGCCTGCGTACCCAGCGCCACATAGCGCTGGAACTGTTCACGGCGCAGGCGGTGGAAGCTGACCGGGTCGGCGTGCAGTTCGTCGAGCTGCCGCAGCGCTTCGTCGAGGCCGATCCGAGGCACCACGGAAGGCACGATGGTGCCGGTCTCGCGCTTGGTGAAGCGGCTGATGACCGGGTTGATCACGGGAATGCCGCGCTGCAGCAGTTCCAGGGCTGCCGAGGTCGGCGCGTCGTACATCAGTGCAAGGTCACACCGCGGCGCGAACTCGGCCATGCTGCCCAGGCCGCTGCCGGCCAGGTCTTCATCGCGCAGCTCGCAGTGCTCGGCCAGCGCGTGGAACAGCGTGATGCCGGGCCGCGATCGCAGCGCCAGCGTGAGCCCGCGTGCGCGGCACCACTGCACGATGCGCCGGATCCCGGCCAGGTAGGCCGGAAAGTCGACCACCGGGATGCCCGACAGCGAGATCCCGTTGAGCACCAGGCCCACGGTCTGCAGCGGCTGCGCAGGCACGGGCTCGAACTTCAGCGTGGCCGGGTAGTCCAGCAGGTGCTGCTGCGGGCGGCGCCCGTCGAGGTCCAGCACCGCTTCGCCCTGCACAGGGTGGTGCAGCAGCGTGGCGCCTGGCGCCGGGAAGTCGAGGTCGGTGGACGTCTTGGAATGCGGCAGCAGCAGCACCGGCACACGGTGCCGCTGTGCAAACGCGAGCAGCGGGCCGTGCCAGCCGGTGTCATGGTCCGACAGCAGCAGGCGCGCTGGCGGCCGCGGCCCCAGGCGGTCGTCCAACAGCTGATCGGTCAGCAGCTGCATGCGGTAGGTGTCGGCAATGGCGTCGACCTGTCGCGCCCGGTACGACGGCGCCGTCAACCAGCCGGACAGCCAGGTTTCGATCCGGTCACGCAATGCCGCCATCGGGGCCTCGGCGCGCCGGCGAAGCTCGTCGCTGGCCTGCTCGCCTTGCGCTTCAGGTTCGATCCACGACAAGGTGGCGGCCGACTGGATCTCCACATCCCAGTAGCGGGCCTTCAGCCGCACCACCGGGCGGCCTGCGGCCTGCAACTCGGCATCGAAGTAGGCGGCGTCGTACAGGCAGGTCGGCAGGTGGGCCAGCACCCAGTCGTCGCCCAGCCCTTCGAGGGCGGCGATGGCCGTCTCGCCGAGGTCTGGCGCCGGTGGCCGCAAGGCGTCGTTGGCCCGATACGGGTAGGCCCGCATGGCCACGCCGTGCCGGTGCAGATGCTGCATCAGCAGCACCGGGGTCACGAAGGACGGCAGGTACAGCAGCTGGGCCTGGTCGCTGACCGGCACGATGACTTCGGCACCTGCGGCCAGCCGGCCGAGCTCGTCGGCGCAGGCGGCGAACAGGGCATCGAACCACTGCAGCCCGAAGGCCAGGTAGAACAGGTTCAGGTGCTGCCAGCCGCGCAGGGACCGCCCTGCCCATTCGGGGCCGAGAGCGGCATCGAGGTCGGATTCCAGCGCCGAGGCCGCAGCGTGGGCCTTGGCGTCGCGCTCGGCGTAGTCGGGGCCGGCAGGCGGTGCCACGCAATGCACCGGCCCCAGCCCGGCCACGGTGACCTTGTCGACGAGCGCCGGGTCGAAGACGACGAAGCGCGCGTCGCCGCGGCCCAGGCCGAGTTTGGACGCGACCGCCAGGTCGCCGGCATGGAAGAGGACGAAGACGGGTTTCATGGCGCCTGCCCAGTCTAGGCAGACGCCTGCGCCCCGATCGGCGGAACAGCGCCGCCGAAGCGACGCTGTTCCGGGCCGGTCAGAGCAGCGGCAGCGAGTGCTGCAGGTCGTCGTCCAACGGTCGGATCACCGCGGTCACGGCAGCCGCTGGGCCGTGATCGGCCGCCTGTGTCGCGACATCAGCCCCCGCAGCCGCCACCGGTGCCGCGGCAGGCATGCCGGCACCGGCCAACGGATCCTCGCCCGGCGCTGCGATCAGCTCGTCGAGCTTCGGCGTGTCGGCCGATCGATCCCGGGTGAACCACACGTCCGCCAGCTGATGCTGCTCGCCGTCCGTGGTGGTGTAGGACGACAGGAGCCCGATCAGGTTGCCGTTGTCGACGCCGTCGCTGCGTTCGGCACCCACATCAAGCGATGCGATCCCCAGTTCGGCCAGGCCCTTCAGCTCGCCGGCATCGGTCTGGCCATCGCGGTCCGCGTCGACCCAGACCTGCAGGCGGTCGAAGTTGGCGTCGCTGGCGTCGACCCGGCCGTCGCCGTTGCTGTCCTCGGCCGCCAGAGCCTGGAAGCCGTCGGCGGCCCGTTGGCCGTCGGCCAGGCGGGTGCCGATGCCGAACAGCTCGCGACCACTGTCGATCGTGCCGTTGCCGTCGCGGTCCATCACCAGCAGGCCGTCGTTGCCGCCGACCCAGCCGAAGCGGCCGGCCTGGCCATTGCCGGTGAGGTCGAAGGAGACCCCCTCCTGCGCCGCCAGCGTCTGGATGCCGTTGCCGTCCAGGTCGAGCACGATCGGGGTCGCCGAGATCAGCGCCTCCACCTGTGCCGAGCTCATCGCCTGGATGTCGGCCGACTCGAAGGCCGCCACCTGCGAGGTGGTCAGGGCCAGGATGTCGGCCGTCTCCAGACCAGCGATCTGGCTGGTCGTCAGCGCGACGATCTGGGCCGTCGTGATCGACGACATCTGTGCGGTCGTCAGTGCCGAGATCTGCGTGGTCGTCAACGACGAGAACTGCGACGTCGTCAGCTTGGCGATCTGGCCGGACTTCAGCGCAGCCACCGCGTCGGTGCTCAGCGCTGCCACGTCGGCCGTCTCCATGGCTGCGATCTGCAACCCGGTCAGGCCGATGATCTGCGTCGTGCCCAGCGCCGCGACCTGCGCAGTCGTGAGTGCCGCGATGTCCTCGGTGCCCAGGGCGCGCAGCTGCAGCGAGCTCAGGGCGTTCAGGTCGGCCGTTTCCAGCGCCGCCACCTGGGCCGTCGTCAATGCCGCCACCTGGGCCGTGCCCATGCCGGCGAATTGCGCCGTCGACAGGGCCGCGATCTGTGCCGTCGTGAAGGCACCGATCTGGCTCGTCAGCATCGCGCCGAGCTGGGCCGAGCCGAGTGCACCGACCTGCGTGGTGGTCAGGGCGCCGATCTGGTCGCTGCTCAGCTTGGACACCTGTGCTGCCTTCAGCACCGACACCGCATCGGTGCTCAGCGCGGCGATGTCAGCCGTCTCCATGGCCGCCACCTGCAGGCCCGTCATGGCGACGATCTGCGTGGTGCCCAATGCCGCCACCTGCGCCGTGGTCAGTGCCGCGATGGCGCTCGTGCCCAAGGCGCGCAGCGGGATGGAGCCCAGTGCGTTGAGGTCGGCGGTCTCCAGGGCAGCAACCTGCGCCGTCGTCAGCGCCGCGGCCTGTGCGGACCCCAGCGTGGCGAACTGGCTGGTGCTCATTGCCGCGACCTGCGCCGTCGACATGGCCCCCACCTGGTCGGAGGTCAGCCGGGCCAGCTGTGCGCTGGTCAGCACGCCGACCTGCGTGGTGGTCAGTGCACCGATCTGCGCGGTCGTCAGCCTGGCCACATGACCGGCTTTCATGGCGGCCATGGCATCGGTGGACAGTGCGGCAATGTCGGCCGTCTCGAAGGCCGGCACCTGCACGCCGCGCAGGCCCACGATCTGGCTGGTCGTCAATGCCGCGGCCTGTGCGGTGGTGAGGGCCGCAATGTCATCCGTGGTGAACGCCTTGACCTGGGTCGCACTCATCGCCGCGAGGTCGGCAGTCTCGATGGCCGCCACCTGGGCGGTGGTCATCGCCGCGACCTGTGCGGTGGTCATCGCGGCCATCTGCGAGCTGCTCAGGCCGGCAATCTGCGCCGTGGTCAGCGCCGCCACCTGGGTGCCGAGCAGCTTGCTGACCTGCAGCGTGGACAGCGCGCCGATCTGTGCGGTCGACATCGCCGCCAAGTCCGCCGTCTCCATCGCCTTGAGCTGCAGGTTGCGCAGCCCGGCCACCTGGTCGGTCGTCAGCGCGGCCACCTGGGCCGTGCTCAACGCCACCACCTGGTCGGTCGTCAGTGCCTGCACCTGCGCCGTGGCCATGGCGGCCACCTGCGCGGTGCTCAGCGCACCGATCTGTCCGGTGCTGAACTTGCCGATCTGTTCGGCCGACAGCGCATTGATCGCGCTCGTCGACAGGGCCGCCACGTCCGCCGTCTCCAGCGCCGTGACCTGCGAATTGGTCAGCGCCGCGACCTGGTCGGTCGTCAGTGCCGCCACCTGGGCCGTGCTCATCGCCACGACCTGGTCGGTCGTCAGCGCACGCAGCTGCGTGGTGCCCAGCGCAGCCACCTGCGCCGTCGTCAGCGCACCAATCTGCGCGCTGCCGAACTTGGCGATCTGCGCACTGGTCATCGCGTTGAGCGCGTTGGTGGCCAGGGCCGCCACGTCGGCGGTCTCCAGGGCCGCCACCTGCAGGTTGCGCATCCCGGCGATCTGGCTGGTCGTCAGCGCGGCGACCTGGGCCGTGCTCATCGCCACGATGTCATTGGTGCTGAAGGCGCGGACCTGGGTTGCGCTCATCGCGGCAAGGTCGGCAGTCTCGATGGCAGCCACCTGCGCCGTGGTCAGCGCCGCCACCTGTGCGGTCGACAGCGCGCCCATCTGGTTGCTGCTCAGGCCGGCGATCTGCGCCGTGGTCAGCGCCGCCACCTGGGTGTCCAGCAGCTTGCTGACCTGCAGCGTGGACAGCGCGCCGATCTGTGCGGTCGACATCGCCGCCAGGTCCGCCGTCTCCATCGCCTTGAGCTGCAGGTTGCGCAGGCCGGCCACCTGGTCGGTCGTCAGCGCGGCCACCTGGGCCGTGCTCAGCGCCACCACCTGGTCGGTCGTCAGCGCCTGCACCTGCGCCGTGGCCATGGCGGCCACCTGGGCGGTGCTCAGCGCGCCGATCTGGGTCGTGCTGAACTGACCGATCTGCTCGGCCGACAGCGCATTGATCGCGCTCGTCGACAGCGCCGCCACGTCCGCCGTCTCCAGCGCCGTGACCTGCGAATTCGTCAGCGCCGCGACCTGGTCGGTCGTCAGCGCCGCCACCTGGGCCGTGCTCATCGCCACGACCTGGTCGGTCGTCAGCGCACGCAGCTGCGTGGTGCCCAGCGCAGCCACCTGCGCCGTCGTCAGCGCACCGATCTGCGCGCTGCCGAACTTGGCGATCTGGCCAACCGTCATCGCATTGAGCGCATTCGTGGCCAGGGCCGCCACGTCCGCGGTCTCCAGGGCCGCCACCTGCGCGCCGCGCAGCCCGGCGATCTGGTCACTCGTCAATGCCGCCACCTGAGCGGTACTCATGGCCACGATGTCGTCCGTGCTCATCGCCCGGAGCTGCAGCGTGCCCATGGCCGCGAGGTCGGCAGTCTCGATGGCCGCCACCTGGGCGGTGGTCATCGCCGCGACCTGTGCGGTGGTCATCGCGGCCATCTGCGAGCTGCTCAGGCCGGCAATCTGCGCCGTGGTCAGCGCCGCCACCTGGGTGTCCAGCAGCTTGCTGACCTGCAGCGTGGACAGCGCGCCGATCTGTGCGGTCGACATCGCCGCCAGGTCCGCCGTCTCCATCGCCTTGAGCTGCAGGTTGCGCAGGCCGGCCACCTGGTCGGTCGTCAGCGCGGCCACCTGGGCCGTGCTCAGCGCCACCACCTGGTCGGTCGTCAGCGCCTGCACCTGCGCCGTGGCCATGGCGGCCACCTGCGCGGTGCTCAGTGCACCGATCTGCGCGGTGCTGAACTTGCCGATCTGCTCGGCCGACAGCGCATTGATCGCGCTCGTCGACAGCGCCGCCACGTCCGCCGTCTCCAGCGCCGTGACCTGCGAATTCGTCAGCGCCGCGACCTGGTCGGTCGTCAGTGCCGCCACCTGGGCCGTGCTCATCGCCACGACCTGGTCGGTCGTCAGCGCACGCAGCTGCGTGGTGCCCAGCGCAGCCACCTGCGCCGTCGTCAGCGCACCGATCTGCGCGCTGCCGAACTTGGCGATCTGCGCGCTGCTCATCGCGTTGAGCGCGTTGGTCGCCAATGCCGCCACGTCCGCCGTTTCCAGCGCCGCCACCTGGGCATTTCGCAGGCCGGCGATCTGGCTCGTCGTCAGTGCAGCGATCTGCGCCGTGCTCATGGCGACGATGTCGTCGGTGCTCATCGCCCGCACCTGGTACGCCCCCATGGCCGCGAGGTCGGCGGTCTCGATGGCCGCCACCTGGGCGGTGGTCATCGCCGCCACCTGCGCGGTGGACAGCGCCGCCATCTGGTTGCTGCTCAGGCCGGCGATCTGCGCCGTGGTCAGCGCCGCCACCTGGGTGTCCAGCAGCTTGCTGACCTGCAGCGTGGACAGCGCACCGATCTGTGCGGTCGACATCGCCGCCAGGTCCGCCGTTTCCATCGCCGAGACCTGCAGATTGCGCAGGCCGGCCACCTGGTCGGTCGTCAGCGCGGCCACCTGGGCCGTGCTCAGCGCCACCACCTGGTCGGTCGTCAGCGCACGCACCTGCGCCGTGGCCATGGCGGCCACCTGGGCGGTGCTCAGCGCGCCGATCTGGGTCGTGCTGAACTGACCGATCTGCTCGGCCGACAGCGCATTGATCGCGCTCGTCGACAGCGCCGCCACGTCCGCCGTCTCCAGCGCCGTGACCTGCGAATTCGTCAGCGCCGCGACCTGGTCGGTCGTCAGCGCCGCCACCTGGGCCGTGCTCATCGCCACGACCTGGTCGGTCGTCAGCGCACGCAGCTGCGTGGTGCCCAGCGCAGCCACCTGCGCCGTCGTCAGCGCACCGATCTGGGCGCTGCCGAACTTGGCGATCTGGGTGACCGTCATCGCGTTGAGCGCGTTGGTAGCCAGGGCCGCCACGTCCGCCGTTTCCAGCGCCGCCACCTGAGCGTTGCGCAGGCCGGCGACCTGGTCGGTGGTGAGCGCAGCGATCTGCGCGGTGCTCATGGCCACGATGTCGTCGGTGCTCATCGCCCGCAGTTGATCCGTGCCCAAAGCGACGAGATCGGCCGTTTCCAGGCCGGCCACCTGGGCCGTCGTCAGCGCGGCGACTTGATCGGCCGACAGCACGGCGAACTGCGAGGTGCCGAGTGCATTGAGTTGTGCCGTACCCAGCCCGGCCAGCAAGGTGCCGTTCAGGCCAGAGACCTGCCCCGTCGTGAGCGCTGCCACCTGTGTGGTGGTCAGACCCGCCAGCTGCGCCGTGCTCAAGGCGTTCAGCCGGTCGGCCGCAATGGCACCGAGGGCAGTCGTGCTGAGGGCGCCGAGGTCGGCGGATTCCAGACCGGCCATCTGGCCGCTGGTCAGGCCAACGACCTGTGTCGACGTCAGCGCCGCCGCCTGCGTGGTGCTCAGCGCAGCGATCTGCGCGGTGGTGAACTTGGAGAACTGCGAGGAGCTCATCGCCGCCAGGCCAGAGGTGGCCAGTGCGGCCACGTCGGCCGTCTCCATCGCGCTGATCTGCGCGCCGCGCAGCCCCGCCACCTGGTTGGAGGCCAGCGCCGCGGTCTGCGCCGTCGTCAGCGCCACGATCTGGTCGGTGCTCATCGCGCGCAGCTGCGTGCTGCTCAGCGCGTTGAGGTCAGCGGTCTCCAGGCCGGCCACCTGGCTGGTCGTCAGCCCGGCCACCTGCGCTTCGCTCAGCGCCGCGAACTGCGACGTGCCCAGCGCGTTGAGTTGCGCCGTGCCCATCGCCGCCACGACACCAACGCTCAGGCCCGAGACCTGGTCGGAGGTCAGCGCGCCGACCTGCGCCGAGGTCAGGCCCGCGCCTTGTGCGGTGCTCAGTGCGGCCAGCTGCGTGGTGCTCAGCGCTGCGATCGATGCCGTGCCCAGCGCCGCCAGGTCCGCCGTTTCCATCGCGCCGATCTGCGCGGCGCTCAGCGCCGTCACCTGTGCCGTGGCCAGCGCCGCGGCCTGCGCCGAGGTCAGCGCCACCACCTGGTCGGTGGTCATCCCGGTCAGCTGCGTGCTGCCCAGGGCGGCCACCTGCGCGGTGCCCAACGCGGCGATCTGCGCGGTGGTGAACTTGGAGAACTGCGAGGAGCTCATCGCCGCCAGGCCAGAGGTGGCCAGTGCGGCCACGTCGGCCGTCTCCATCGCGCTGATCTGCGCGCCGCGCAGCCCCGCCACCTGGTTGGAGGCCAGCGCCGCGGTCTGCGCCGTCGTCAGCGCCACGATCTGGTCGGTGCTCATCGCGCGCAGCTGCGTGCTGCTCAGCGCGTTGAGGTCAGCGGTCTCCAGGCCGGCCACCTGGCTGGTCGTCAGCCCGGCCACCTGCGCTTCGCTCAGCGCCGCGAACTGCGACGTGCCCAGCGCGTTGAGTTGCGCCGTGCCCATCGCCGCCACGACACCAACGCTCAGGCCCGAGACCTGGTCGGAGGTCAGCGCGCCGACCTGCGCCGAGGTCAGGCCCGCGCCTTGTGCGGTGCTCAGTGCGGCCAGCTGCGTGGTGCTCAGCGCTGCGATCGATGCCGTGCCCAGCGCCGCCAGGTCCGCCGTTTCCATCGCGCCGATCTGCGCGGCGCTCAGCGCCGTCACCTGTGCCGTGGCCAGCGCCGCGGCCTGCGCCGAGGTCAGCGCCACCACCTGGTCGGTGGTCATCCCGGTCAGCTGCGTGCTGCCCAGGGCGGCCACCTGCGCGGTGCCCAACGCGGCGATCTGCGCGGTGGTGAACTTGGAGAACTGCGAGGAGCTCATCGCCGCCAGGCCAGAGGTGGCCAGTGCGGCCACGTCGGCCGTCTCCATCGCGCTGATCTGCGCGCCGCGCAGCCCCGCCACCTGGTTGGAGGCCAGCGCCGCGGTCTGCGCCGTCGTCAGCGCCACGATCTGGTCGGTGCTCATCGCGCGCAGCTGCGTGCTGCTCAGCGCGTTGAGGTCAGCGGTCTCCAGGCCGGCCACCTGGCTGGTCGTCAGCCCGGCCACCTGCGCTTCGCTCAGCGCCGCGAACTGCGACGTGCCCAGCGCGTTGAGTTGCGCCGTGCCCATCGCCGCCACGACACCAACGCTCAGGCCCGAGACCTGGTCGGAGGTCAGCGCGCCGACCTGCGCCGAGGTCAGGCCCGCGCCTTGTGCGGTGCTCAGTGCGGCCAGCTGCGTGGTGCTCAGCGCTGCGATCGATGCCGTGCCCAGCGCCGCCAGGTCCGCCGTTTCCATCGCGCCGATCTGCGCGGCGCTCAGCGCCGTCACCTGTGCCGTGGCCAGCGCCGCGGCCTGCGCCGAGGTCAGCGCCACGATCTGGTCGGTGGTCAACGCGCTGACCTGGTGGCTGCCCATCGCCGCCAGATCGGCCGTTTCGATGGCCGCAATCTGCGAGGTCGTCAGCGCCACCAGCTGGCTCGTCTTCAACGCCGCCATCTGGTCCGACGTCAGTGCCGCGACCGCCGATGTGGTGAGCGCCGCCATGGCATTTGGCGCGATCACCTGGATCTGGCTGGTGCCCAGAGCGGCCAGGTCAGCCGTCTCGATGGCCGCGATCTGGCTCGTGCCCCAGGTCACCAGGCCCAGTGTCGGCAGCGCCGCGAACTGGCTGGTTGTGAGCGCGGCGATCTGGGCCGTGCTGAACGATGACCAGTCTTCGGTGTCCAGCGCGGCCAGTGCGTCGGTCGACAGCGCGGCGATCTGGCTGGTCGACAGGCTCGGAATGATGGAAGGCATGGGGCGGTTCCTCGTGGTCAGGGTCAGCCGTTCGCCCGGACGCGCACACAGGCAGCTTGCCGGCGGTCGGCAAGGCGGTCTGGCGTGGCGGATACGGCTGGCATGACGTTGGGCGGCGTTGCTTGATCGGGGTCAATCGGGACACGCGATCCCGGTTTGCGTAGACGCGCT
Source organism: Burkholderiaceae bacterium (assembly GCA_024235915.1). Taxonomy (GTDB): domain Bacteria; phylum Pseudomonadota; class Gammaproteobacteria; order Burkholderiales; family Burkholderiaceae_C; genus Rubrivivax. The sequence continues at coordinate 170,746 of JACKLO010000015.1, forward strand.
CCGAGTTCGACGTTCGACCGGTTATCGGGCGAGCCGGGGGCAACTTGAGCGGACCCACGCGCAATCCGACCTCCGGCCGCCGGATATTGACGCGGCAGACGCCGGTGCTTTGCGCTGAGAAGGACGGCCTTAGGCCATCAATTCGCGACAGATCACCCGCAGGGTGATGGCGCTGAAAGGGTCAGGACCGCCGGGCCTCCCGGCCGGGCAGCCCCGATGTCATCCCGCCGACGACGATGTCGATGCGGACCCCGCCTCGTCGACCGGCCAGTCGCGGATGTAGGCCTTGAGCATGCGGTTCTCGAAGTCCTGGCTGTCGACCACGGCCTTGGCCACGTCGTAGAAGGAGATCACGCCCATCAGCGTTTTGCGGTCGAGCACCGGCATGTAGCGGGCGTGGCGCTGCAGCATCATGCGGCGCACCTCGTCCATGTCGGTTTCCGGGGTGCAGGTCAGCGGCGCGTCGTCCATCACGGTGCGCACGATGGTCGACCCCAGGGTGCCGCCGTTGCGCACCACGGCCTGGATCACCTCGCGGAAGGTGAGCATGCCCACCAGATCGCCATGGTCCATCACCACCAGCGACCCGATGTCCATCTCGGCCATCGTCTTGGCGGCATCGGCCAGCGCCTGTTCCGGTGGCACGGTGAACAGCGTATTGCCCTTGACGCGCAGGATGTCGGCGACCTTCATCTCAAGCTCCTGGAAAGCGCGGTAGTCGAAGTCAATATAGCCCACAATGACCGCGGTTCCACCCTTTGCAGTGCCTCCTGGCGCTCCGGATTGACCCCATGCCCGGCCCTTCTGATCCCGGTTTCGACACCCTGGCGCTGCACGCCGGGGCGGTGCCCGACCCGGCCACCGGCGCCCGCGCCGTGCCGCTGCACCTGACCACCAGCTTCGTGTTCGAGTCCAGCGAGCAGGCCGCCGGCCTGTTCAACCTGGAACGTGCGGGCCACGTCTACAGCCGCATCAGCAACCCCACCAACGCCGTGTTCGAGGAACGTATGGCCGCGCTGGAAGGCGCAGTCGGCGCCATCGCCACCGCCAGTGGCCAGGCGGCGCTGCACCTGGCAGTGGCCACGCTGGCCGGCGCGGGCAGCCATGTCGTGAGCTCCAGCGCGCTGTATGGCGGATCGCACAACCTGCTGCACTACACCCTGCGGCGGTTCGGCATCGAGACCACGTTCGTCCAGCCGGGTGACCTGGACGCCTGGCGCGCCGCCATCCGGCCCGAGACGAAACTGCTCTTTGGCGAAACGCTGGGCAACCCGGGCCTGGATGTGCTGGACATTCCCGCCGTGGCCCAGATCGCGCACGATGCCGGTGTGCCGCTGCTTGTGGATTCCACCTTCACCACACCCTGGCTGATGAAACCGCTGGACCTGGGCGCCGACCTGGTCTTCCACTCGGCCACCAAGTTCCTGTGTGGCCATGGCACCGTGGTGGGTGGTGTGCTGCTCGACGGCGGCAGCTTCGACTGGGCGCAGGCCCCGCGGTTTCCCGAACTGAACCAGCCGTACGAAGGCTTCCACGGCATGGTGTTCGCGGAGGAAAGCACCGTCGGCGCCTTCCTGCTGCGCGCGCGCCGCGAGGGGCTGCGCGACTTCGGCGCCTGCATGAGCCCGCACACCGCCTGGCTGCTGCTCCAGGGCCTGGAGACGCTGCCGCTGCGCATGGCCCGGCACGTGGAGAACACACGCCGGGTGGTCGAGTTCCTCGCGGCCCACCCCATGACGGCCTCGGTGGCGTACCCCGAGTTGCCGGGCCACCCCAGCCATGCCCTGGCCAAGCGCCTGCTGCCGCGCGGCTGCGGGGCGGTGTTCAGCTTCAACCTCAAGGGCTCGCGCCGGCAGGGCGTGGCCTTCATCGAGGCGCTCAAGCTCTTCTCCCACCTGGCCAACGTGGGCGACGCGCGCTCGCTGGTCATCCACCCGGCATCGACCACGCATTTCCGCATGGACGACGCCGCCCTGGCGCAGGCCGGCATCGGGCCGGGCACGATCCGGCTGTCGATCGGCCTGGAAGATGCGGACGACCTGATCGAGGACCTCAAGCGCGCACTGAAGATGGCGGAGAGAGCGGCGGAGAAGGCGGCATGAAGCTCGATGTGCAGGGCCGCGTGGCCTACGCCTACACCGGCGGCCGCGCCTTCGACCCCAGCTTGCCGGTAGTGGTCTTCGTGCATGGCGCGCTGCACGACCACAGCTGCTGGAACCTGCTGGCACGCTGGGCCGCGCACCATGGCCACGCGGTGCTGGCGGTCGACCTGCCCGGTCATGGCCACAGCGAAGGCCCGCCGTTGCCCGATGTGGAGGCCCTGGCCGACTGGCTGCTGGCGCTGCTCGATACCGCCGGCGTGGCCCGGGCCACGCTGGTGGGCCACAGCATGGGGTCGCTGATCTCGCTGGAGGCCGCCGGGCGTGCACCACAGCGTGTGCAGCGTCTGGTGATGCTGGGCACCGCCTACCCGATGCAGGTGTCCGAGGCCTTGCTGTCCACGGCCAAGGCCGACCCCTTGAAGGCCATCGACATGGTCAATGCCTGGTCCCACGCCTCGCTGGCCGCCAAGCCGTCCTTTCCCGGTCCCGGCATGTGGCTGCACGGCAGCAACCGGGCGTTGATGCGCCGCATGCAGGCCGGGTGCGCCGACGTCAACCTGTTCCACCACGAGTTCTCGATCTGCGACAGCTATCGCGGTGGCGAGGCGGCGGCGGCGCAGGTCAGCTGCCCCGTGCACTTCGTGCTTGCGCGCCACGACCAGATGACGATGCCCAAGGCGGCCCGTGCGCTGGCGCGCTCGCTCAATGCCCAGGTGCACGAGGTAGAAGGTGGCCACAACATGATGACCGAGGCACCGGGCCAAGTCCTTCAGGCGCTGCAGCGCGCGCTGATCTGAGCGTCCCGGAACGCTCCCTGGCGTTCCTGGCAGAGCGCGTGGTGCGGCCCATCGTCCGCTGAGCGCCTGACGCTGCGCCGTCGGCAGCGGCCCTGCCGTTGATCGCGCCTGATTGCAGTCCACCCCGACGAGTCGGCGTTTCGTCGTGCCCGGGTGGCGGCCTCGCCTGCGGCGCGCTGCAATGCAGCACTTCAGAGCCTGTTTGCCAGAGGAGCCGCCATGACTTTCCAACCCACTCGACGTGAGGCCCTGTCCGTTGGCCTGGGGGCCTTGCTGTTGCCGGCAGTGTCATCCACCAGGGCAGCAGAGAGTGCAATCTGGGAGTTCTTCGAGCCTCGCCCGCGCGAGTTCTCGCGCATCCGCCGCCGCGAGGCACCGACGATGGCCATCGTCTTTGGCGGCAAGCCAGTGGCTGTCGACGCGTCCTGGGATCGGCTAAGCGACGCTGATCGAGCCGCCGTGCTGGCGATCCAGCCTCCATCCTCGCCCGACGCCAAGGTCGACGAGCCTCCCTACCCGCGCATCGGCCTCAAGCCGATGCTGGAACGGCTGCGCGTCGTGCGGGGGCCGGTCGGCCAGCCGCTGCGCGTGCACCTCGAGGTCGACGAACTCGGCGCGCTGTCGAGCCTGGCCGTCAGTGGACAGGTGCAGAAGCTGTTCGGGCACGAGATGTTCGCGCTGCTGCGCGACGCCGCTTTCAAGCCGGGCGTGTGCAGCGGCAAGGCCTGCACCAGCGTGCTGTCGATGGACATCGTCTACCTCGGCGAGGGCTGATCGCCCGCTGAACGTGGGGCAGGCGGGGCCGGCCTGCCCTACACTGCTCGAATGGACGAAACGGTTCAAAAGCCGCGGCGCAGCGCTGCCGCCAAGGGCCCCACGCGCACCAACGACCCCGAGCGCACGATGGCCGACATCCTGGCGGTCGCCACGCGGGAGTTCGCCGACAAGGGGCTCGCGGGTGCGCGCATCGACGACATCGCCGACGCCATGCGCACCAGCAAGCGCATGATCTATTACTACTTCGGCAGCAAGGAAGGTCTGTACATCCGCGTGCTGGAGGAGGCCTACCGCAAGATGCGGCAGATCGAGGCCGGTCTGCACCTGGATGATTTGCCACCCGAAGACGCGTTGCGGCGCCTGGTGGGATTCACGGTGGACTACCAGCTGGCGCACCCTGATTTCATCCGCCTGGTGGCATCGGAAAACATCCAGCGCGGCGCCTACCTGGCGCAGAGCGAAGCCATCCAGGCGCTGAACGTGCCCGCCATCGACGGCCTGCGGCGTGTCTACGAACGTGGCCTGGCCGCAGGCATCTTCCGCAGCGGCATCGACCCGGTGGACCTGCACATGTCGATCAGCGCGCTGTCGGTCTTCAACGTGGCCAACCGGCACACCTTCTCGATCATCTTCAAGCGCGACCTGGAGACGCCCGCGGCCCTGATCGCCCGCCGCGACAGCATCATCGAGATGATCGTGCGCTTCGTGCGCAAGTGATGGCACCGCGGCGGCAGCCGCAGGCGCTGCCGCCAGCGGCCCCTGCGGAGCGGGTCGATGTTCAGGCCAGCGCCGCGGCCAGCCAGTCGCCCATGCGCGTGAAGCGCTCGCGAGCGGCGGCGCAGTACGGGCGCGCGCGCAGGTAGCCATGGATGAGGCCGGTGCCGGGGTCCAACACCACGGGCACGCCGGCCCGCTGCAGCGCTTCGGCATACACCAGCCCGCTGTCGCGCAAGGGATCGTGCTCGGCCACCGCCACGAACGCCGGCGGCAGACCGGCATGGCTTTCCGCCAGCAGCGGCGCGGCCAGCGGGTTGCGCATGTCGGCTGGGTCGGGACAGTACATGGCGTTGACCGCCGGCATCGACGCGGTGGTGATCAGCGGTCCATTGGCGTTCTCGACGTACGACGGCCGCGTGGTGTCGAAGTCGCAGCAGGGGTAGACCAGCAACTGCGCCCGGAAACGGCAGTCGCTGCCGCGGAAGGCCAGCGTGGCGGCTGCCGCCAGGTTCGCACCGGCGCTGTCGCCGCCGACGGCCACGCGTGCCGGATCGACGCCCAGCGCCTGCGCCTGCGCGAAGGTCCAGGTCACGGCGGCCGACACGTCGTCCACCGCCGCAGGGAACGGGTGTTCGGGGGTCAGCGCGTAGTCCACGCTCAGCACCAGCAGGCCCCAGCGCGCGGCGAGGTCGGCGGTGATGTCCCAGTGCGTCTCCGGGCTGCCCTGCATGAAGGCGCCGCCGTGCAGGTAGATCAGCGTGGGCAGCGGGCCGTGCACGGCCGGCCGGAACTCGCGCACCCGCACAGGACGCCCCGGCCCCGGCACGTGATGGACGACGCTGGTGACGCCGGCCGGCATCGGCGTGCGCATGGCCTCGGCCACGCGCTCGAAGTGCGCGCGCCGCGCCGCAGGGCCGCTGCCAGGTGGCAAGGTGGACCAGGCGCCGTCCCAGGCCTGGAGGAAGTCGTGGATCTGCGGGTCGATCATCGATTCAGCCCTTGTAGCCGAACAGCCGCGGCAGCCAGAGCACGGCCTCGGGCACCATGGTCAGGAACAGCAGCGCGCCGATCAGCACGATCAGGAAGGGCCAGACCTCGCGGATGATCTCGCGCAGCGGCCGGCCCGTGATGTTCGCCACCACGAACAGCAGCAGGCCGTAGGGCGGCGTGATCAGGCCGATCATGATGTTCACCGTGACCACCAGGCCAAAGTGCACCATGTCGATGCCCAGCGCCTGCGCGGTGGGGATGAAGATGGGCACGATGACCAGCAGGATGGTGCCGCCCTCGAGCAGGCAACCCAGCACCAGCAGCACCAGGTTGACCAGCAGCAGAAAGCCCAGCGGCGAGAGGTCGAACGTGGCCATGAAAGTGCGCAGTTCGCTGGGGATGTCCTCGCGCGTGACCACGTAGTTGAAGACCAGCGCCCCGGCGATCAGGATCCCCACCGAGGCCATCGAGCGTGCGCTGGACAGCATGGCGTCGTAGGCCTGGCGCGCGCTGATGGAGCGGTAGAGGAGCCACGACACCAGGAAGGCGTAGAGCGCCGCCACGGCCGCGGCCTCGGTCGGCGTCATCACGCCGCTGTAGATGCCGCCCAGCAGCACCACGGGCATCAGCAGCGCCGGCAGCGCCTGCCAGGTGATCTTCGGCAGCTGCCGCAACGGCACCGGCGTTTCCACCGGGAAGCCACGCCGCCGCGCGAGCACGCCATTCATGCCGGCCAGCACCACGGCCATCACCAGACCGGGCAGCACGCCGCCCAGGAACAGGTAGCCGATGGAGGTGTCAGACACCAGCGCGTAGAGCACCAGAGGAATGGACGGCGGGATGATGGGCCCGATCGTGGCCGACGCCGCGGTGATGGCGGCGGCGTAGGCCGGTGTGTAGCGGCCGTCGCGCGTCATCATGTTGATGATGATGCGGCCCAGGCCCACGGCGTCGGCCACTGCCGAGCCGGACATGCCGGAGAACACCAGGCTGGAAGCGACGTTGACGTGGCCCAGGCCACCACGGTAGCGCCCCACCAGCGCATTGCACCAGGCCAGCAGCCGGTCGCTCAGCGACCCCAGGTTCATCAGGTTGGCGGCGAAGATGAACAGTGGGATCGCGAGCAGCGTGTAGCTGCCGTACAGGCCTTGCAGCAGCTGCTCACCGGCGATGGCCAGGTCCTGCCCGCTGACGATGAGGTAGGCCACCGAGCCCGCGATCATGGCCAGCCCGATGGGCAGGCCGAGGATGCTGAGCGCGACGATGACGATCAGCGTGATGGTGAAGGGGCTGGGCATGTCAGTGTTCCGCAGCGGCCGGCGCCGGCTCGTCGTCGGAGAGCGCGGCGCGCCACAGCACGCGCAGGTGGCGCAGGATCATCACCACGGCGAACAGGATGTAGATGGAGAACAGCCAGTCCATGCGGATCTGCAGCGCCGCCGACGATTCCACCTTCATGAAGCGCACATAGGACCAGGTGGCCGGCAGCGCCCAGGCCATCAGCACCACGAAGGCCGTGCTGCCCAGCGCGCGAAAGACGCGCCGCGTGCGCCGCGAGACATGGCTGTAAACCATGTCGAAGCGGATCTCCTCATCCTCACGGGTGACGAAGGCGCTGCCCCACAGGATGCCCCACAGCCACGCGATCACGCAGACCTCTTCAGTCCAGGCCACCGGCAGGTTGAGGAAGTAGCGGAAGACGATCTGCAGGACGAAGGCGCCGAACATGGCCACCATCATCAGGACCAGCAGGTCGTCGGCCCGGCGTTGCAGCCAGGCCGACCAGGTGCGCGCGTGGGCGTGGACCGACGTGTTCACAGCGTGCTCTGCACCGGTTCAGCGGGCGTCAGAGTGCGTCAGAGCGCGTTGATGCGCTCGAGCATGCCGGGCTTCCAGTCGGCCGCGAACTTGCTCTTGGCGTAGACGTCCAGCACGTGCTTGCGGAACGCCGCCTGGTCAGGCGCATAGACCTCCAGGCCTTGCGCCTTGAAGAAGCTGGCCAGCTCCGACTCCTCCTTGACCGTGTGGGCCGTGACGGCCGCGGAGAACTTGTCGGCCGCCGCCTGCACCGTGGCCTGCTGCGCCGCGCTCATCCCGTTCCACTTCTTCAGGCTGATGGAGAACAGGTTGTTGGCGATCAGGTGGCCGGTGAGCACGTACTGCGAGGTGACCTCGTAGAACTTCATGTTCTTGGTGCCGCTCATCGGGTTGTCTTGGGCATCGATGGCCCCGGTCTGCAGCGCCGTGTAGACCTCGGTGTAGGCCACCGGCACCGGGTTGGCCCCCAGCGCCGTGCCCACGAACTGCCAGGCCTCGCCGCCGGGCATGCGCAGCTTCAGGCCCGCCAGATCGCCCGGCGTGGCGATCTTCTTCTTCGGCTTGAGGTTCAGGTTGCGCGTGCCGATGTAGGGAACCGCGAGCACCTTGATGCCCATCTGGTCCTCCATCATCTTGAACAGTTCCTTGCCGACGTCGCTGGCGAATACCTTCTGCATGTGGGCCACGTCGCGGAACAGGTAGGGCGTGGTCGTGATGGCCCAGGCCGGGATCTGCTTCTGCACGTCGAACGCGGCGAGGTTGCTCATGTCGAGGTTGCCGCGCTGCATCGCCACCGGCTCGGTGCCCTGCTTGAACAGCGTGGCGCCGAAGTAGGGCTTGAACTCGAATTCCGACGTCAGGCTGCCGCCGAAGGCGTCCTTCACGTACTGCGACCGCGGATCCTGCTCGGGCACGGTGTCGGAATAGGTGAGCGTGATCTTCGACTGCGCGCGCACCGACGGCAACCAGAGACCGGCCCCGAGGGCGGCGCTGCCTTGCAGGACGTGACGGCGGGAAATGCGGGTGCTCATGGGGTGTCTCCTCCGAGGTTGCGGACGGCGCGCCCCGGATGGGGCGCATGGGTTGAATGATGTACCGAATGGTTAATTGTGGTCAACCTACTCTGAATTGGGGTTATCCCTAGCCTCGGATTCGCGAGAAATTGAGTGGTGTCGCTGCAGTCGTCTTGCCATTTTTGAACTGTTTAGTACATACTGCCGGCATGCATCCTGATCCCACGCCGCCCAAGTGCCTGGTGGGCCTGATCGGCTCCGGCATCCAGCGGTCGCTCACGCCCGCCTTGCACGAAACCGAGGCCCGTCACCAGGGCCTGCGGCTGCACTACCAGTTGATCGACCTGGACCGAGGTGCCGGCGGGGTCGATCAGCTGCCTGGCCTGGTGTCGGCAGCCCGCGTGATGGGCTTTGCGGGCCTGAACATCACCTACCCGTGCAAGCAGGCGGTGATCCCGCTGCTCGACGAGTTGTCGGACGAGGCCCGTGCCATGGGCGCCGTCAACACGGTGGTGCAGCGCAACGGGCGCCTGGTGGGGCACAACACCGACGGGAGCGGATGGCGCTGGGGCTTCGAGCGCACCTTGCCCGACGCGCCGAGACGGCGTGTTGCCCTGCTCGGCGCAGGAGGTGCCGGATCGGCCATCGCCCATGCGCTGATGCGCATGGGCACGCAGACCCTGGTGCTGGTGGACACCGACCAGGCTCGCGTCGACGCGCTGGCCGCCTCGCTCTCGGCGCAGTACCCCGGCGCTGGTTCGGTCGTGGCCACCACGGATGCAGCGCAGGCGCTGTCTGGCGCCGATGGCCTGGTGCACGCCACGCCCACGGGCATGGACAAGCTCCCGGGCCTGCCGCTGCCCGAAGCGCTGCTGCACCCGGGCCTCTGGGTGGCAGAGATCGTCTATTTCCCGCTCGAGACCGTCCTCCTGAAGGCAGCCCGCGCGCGCGGTTGCCGCGTGGTGGACGGGGGCACGATGGCCGTGGGCCAGGCCGTCGGGGCGTTCCGTCTCTTCACGGGCCTGGAGCCTGATCCGGAGCGCATGTCGGCCCACTTCCGGTCGCTGGTCGGCGGCTGAAGCTTCCGGCGCAGCCATCGCCGGGTCCGCTCCTGGCGGCGGACCGCCGCGCCGGGCCAGCGACCCTGTTGGCACAATGAGGTCACGGCACCCTCCCCCTGTGGACCCCTGATGAAGATCCTGCTGCTGAACGGCCCGAACCTCAATCTGCTGGGCACCCGCGAACCGCAGACCTACGGCGCCACCACCTTGCCCGAGGTGGAGGCGATGTGCATGTGCATCGCGTCGGAGGCCGGCGCCTCGCTGCAGGCCTTCCAGAGCAACCACGAGGGTGCGCTGATCGATCGCATCCACGCCGCCCGCACCGAAGGCGTGGAGGCCATCGTCATCAATCCGGGCGGCCTCACGCACACCAGCGTGGCACTGCGCGATGCGCTGGCAGGTGTGGCGATTCCGTTCATCGAGGTCCACATCAGCAACGTGCACGCGCGCGAGGCGTTCCGTCACCATTCCTACCTGTCGGGCATCGCCAAGGGCGTGCTGGCAGGGTTTGGCGTGGATGGCTACCGCATGGCGCTGACGCACCTGCTCGCCGCGCGCACCTGAAGCCGGTGTGACCGATTGCGCAGCAGCGGCCCTGACCGGGCCGCGTGCAGCACCGATCGGATGAATTGCCCCTCAAGTTGGCCTCTTTTCCACCGATGGAACGAAGGCGGCGCGCTTGCGCCTGTCCTTCACCCTTCGTCGAAAGGGATGCCGATGCCTCGTCCCGCACCGCCCGCCATGGCCCTGGGCCTCCTGGTCGGGCTGGTCTCCCTGTCCGCCTCTGCACAGCTCAACGAGCGCACGCGCAGCTTCTACATCACGCAGACCAAGGCCGGCAAAAGCCAGAACGCCGGCTACACCGGGGCCGGCGTGCTGGTGGCGGTGGTGGACACCGGGGTGCTGCAGACGCACCCGGAGTTCGCCGGGCGTCTGCGCAAGGGCAAGAGCTTCACCGGCCAGGGCGACCAGACGGTGGCCAACGATGCCAACGGTCACGGCACCCACGTGGCCGGCATCATCGCCGCGGCGCGCAACAACACCAGCAACGGGATCATGGGCATGGCCTATGCCGCCACGATCCTGCCAGTCAAGGTGCTGAAGAAGGACGGCTCCGGGTCCACGGACATGATCAATGCCGGCCTGCGCTTTGCGACCAGCAAGGGCGCGCCGATCATCAACATGAGCCTGGGCGCGCCTTCGGCCTTCGACCCCGCTGCGTTCCAGGCAGCCGTGGCCGCGGGGCAATTGATCGTGGCCGCTGCCGGCAACGACGGGCTGGCCAACCCCGCATGGCCGGCGCGCTTCGCGAAGGAGAACTGGGCCAATGGGCAGATCATCGCCGTGGGTGCGGTGGACGCGGCCAACGTCATCGCGTCCTTCAGCAACCGCGCTGGCGACACGGCCAACTGGTTTGTCGTTGCGCCAGGTGTGGACATTCGTTCCACCTACCTGAACAACGGCTATGCCCGGCTCAGCGGCACCTCGATGGCCGCGCCCGTCGTCACCGGCGCGGCCGCGATGATCAAGGGACGCTGGAAGTCCATGACGGCCGCGCAGATCGCCGACCTGCTGTTCCGCACGGCCACGGACCTTGGCGCGCCGGGCGTCGACGCGGTCTACGGGCACGGCCTGATCAACGTGGAGGCCGCGATGGCGCCGGTGGGCGGGCTGACGGCCAGTTCGGCCAACGGCAGCACGGTGGACGTGGGCGCCAGTGCGCTGCAAACGTCGACGGCCACCGCCGGCCTGCAGACCCTGGCCAGCCAAGGCTTGCTGCAGCTCGTCGCCTTCGACAGCTACCGTCGAGACTATGCAGTGGACCTGGGCGCCGTCGTACAACCAGCAGCGACGCGGTCCGCTGCCGCCGCGACAAGGCCGTCGGCGGCGACACTTCGCCTGTCGGAGTTCCGACTGATTGACGGCACCCAACTGCGTCTGGCCACCAGCAGCGTACCCGCTCGCCCAACGGCCTTGGGCGAATGGACCGGCTTCACCAAAGGCCCGTCGGAACGGCTGCTGGCCATGGATGTCGAGTCCATGGGCAACGGCACGCGCGGCTTCGCCGGCTTCGGCCTGGCCGATCGGCATTTCGGCGTTGTCGCCACCGGGACAGGCCGGTCGCTGGAGGGCACACCGGGCCTGGCTGACCCCTACCTGGCCCTGTTGCCGCAGGCCGCCTATGCCGGCGTGGCAGGCAACCTGGCAGGCACGTGGCTGCGTGTGGGTTGGCTGCACAGCGGGCTGCGTGGCGCTGTCGCGGACCAGTACGGGCCGGGCGCGGGCGACGTGCCAGGTGCGCGCGCCGCCGCCGTCGACGTCAGCCGCGATATCGGCCATCGGCTGTCGTTGACCGCAGCGTACCGCCATGCGCTCGAAGGCGACACCTTGCTGGGCGCCAGCGGCCGCGGTGCCCTGACCCTGGGCCAAGGCGCCCGCACCGAAGCCATGGGCATCGGGCTGGCCTGGCAGCCCACTGAGGACTGGACCCTGGGCGCCCGTTGGTCTACCGGCCGCACGCCGGGTCATGATCAGCCGTCCCAGCTGATCCGGGCGTTCTCCGAACAGCGCACCTCCGGTTGGGCCCTCGCGCTTGGCACCATGGGGCGCTGGCACGACGGTGACCGTTTGTCGGTGTCCTTGGAACAACCGCTGCGCACAGACCAGGGCACGCTGACCCTGGACGCCCCGCAGGCCGTGGATGCGGAAGGCCGGGAGTTGCGACAGGTGCAGATGCTTTCGATGGTGCCCAGCGGGCGCGAACACCGCCTGACCGTGGGCTACGGCGTGCCGTTGCACATCACCGGCCTGGCGGGCGAGCGCATCGCAGGCTGGCTCGACCTGCAATGGGTCCTGCGGCAGCAGCCGGACCACCAGGCAGATCGACGCCCCGAAACGGGCCTGTCTTTGCGCTGGCAAACCGCCTTCTGAACCTGCCCGTCAGCCCAGCAGTTGGCCCAGCGTCATCCGGGCGAGCCCTGCCCGCTCGCGGAAGGCCGCCGTGGCCTGGCCTGGGGCCAGCAGCAGGGCATCGACCAGCGGCATGACAGGCGTGGCATCCGGGTCGGTCAACAGCACATGGCGGGCCGCGCCCTCCTCGTCCAGCCGCCCGATCCAGTCCAGGGCCACCAGCTGGTCGAGCACCGGCTCCAACTGCAACGGGTCCAGGCGCATGGCCGCGGCCAAGTCGCCCAGGCTGGCACCCTGCCGGTCGCGGATCTGCTGCAGCGACCGCAGCGCGAGCGCAAAGCGCAGGCCAGGCGTTTCCGCCTGGCGCACCACGCGCATGCTCAGACTGGGCGCGTAGGCAGCAATGACGGCCCCGAGCAGCACGATGACCCAGGCCAGGTATACCCAGAGCATCAGGATCGGCAGCGTGGCGAACGTGCCGTAGATGGCCGACAAGCTGGGCACCGACTTCAGGTACCACGCCAGCCCGGCCTTGGCGAGC
>JACKLO010000016.1 GCA_024235915.1 Burkholderiaceae bacterium
GTGGCGGCATCCTGTCGTCCTATCCCCTTGAGGCGGGCGGTTCCGCGGTGCTGTCGGGCACCTCGATGTCGTCGCCGCACGTGGCGGGCGGCGTGGCCCTGCTGCTGCAGGCCAAGCCCAAGCTGCGGCCGGCGGCGGTGCAGAGCCGGATCCAGAACACGGCCGATCCCAAGAACTGGTCGGGCAACCCCGACCTGGGCTACCTGGATCACGCGTTCCGCCAGGGCGCGGGCATGCTGGACGTGGTGGGCGCGGTGACGGCCACGGCGACGGTGTCGCCGAGCCAGATCAGCACCGGTGAAAGCGCCAACGGCTCGTACCTGCAGAAGCTGACGGTGCGCAACCTGTCGTTGTCGCCGGCCACCTACACGGTGGGCCATGTGGCGGGGATCGCGGCCGGTCCGAACCAGATCGGCACGGGAGCGTCCTACGCACCCATGGGCTACTACTATGCCCCGGGCACGGTGACGTTCAGCCAGGAAACGCTGACGATCCCGCCGCTGGGCAATGCCACCGTGGATGTGGTCATCACCGCCGACCCGGCCCTGCCCGACCGCGCCCTGTATGGCGGCTACGTCACCTTCACGCCGCAAGGCGCCGGCACGCCGATGAGCGTGCCGTACGCCGGTTTCAAGGGTGACTACCAGACCACGCAGGTGCTCACGCCCACGGCGAACGGCTTCCCGTGGCTGGCCACGCTGGCGGGCGGTTCGTACACCAACCAGCCGGAAGGGGCCACCTACACGATGGCCGACGGAGACATCCCGTACTTCCTGATGCACCTCGACCACCTGTCGCAGCGCATCACGCTGGAGGCTTACGACGCGGTCAGCGGCAAGCTGATGGGCAAGGTCAGCCAGGACGAGTACGTGACCCGCAACTCGACGCCGAGCGGCTTCTTCGCGTTCACCTGGGACGGTGTCACCTTTCGCGGCAAGCAGGGCAATCCGGTGGCCGTGAAGGATGTGCCCAACGGCCAGTACGTGGTGAAGGTGTCGGTGCTCAAGGCGCTGGGCGACGAGAGCAACCCGGCCCACTGGGAGACCTGGACCTCGCCGACCATCACCGTCGCGCGGCCCTGAATCTCGACACCTCGGGCGGCCCCGCCCGAGGTGAGGCCCCAAAACAGAAGGGCCCCGGCCGGAAGGCTGGGGCCCTTTGTCTTGGCGCCGGCGTCAGCCGCCGGCGATCAGGTGCCGGTCAGCTGCGACGGCGGCGGGCAGCACCCGCCACGGCGAACAGGCCCAGGGCCATCAGGCCATAGGTGCCCGGTTCCGGCACGGCCGTGACCGACTGGATCCAGGCGGCGTGCGAGTACACGGCGGTGGAGCCGGAGAGATCGCCATAGCTGCTGGACACGGCGCTGTTCACGTCACAAGTGGGGTCGATGCGACCACCGCAGTACTGCCAGCCCCAGGAGTGCACGCCGGCAATCTGCCATTCACCGTTCTTCCAGACGAAGTCCGGCCCCCCCGAGTCACCACCGGCAATCAGCGTCTCATCGGTGCCCAGGCCGAGCGAACTGGTGAAGGACGCCCCAGCCTTGTCCGACAGTCGCTGCAGCGTGTTGTTCAGCGCAGCACCGTTGTCGAAGTCGAAAACATACTCGTCGCCGTCGTAGGTCCAGTTGTTCCCCGGGGTGTCGGCCTGGTCGAACTCGACGATGCCCACGTCGGCCTCGTTCCATCCGTAGTGGGCCCAGCCCCATTCGTTCCAATTCGGCGCGCCGTTGAGTCCGTCTCCAGTGGTCGTAGTGCCATAGCCCATGATCAACATCTGCGAGCCCACATCGTTGCTGGTGCTGATGTTGAAGCCCTGGATGTTCGTCACCGGCGCGTCGAGCTCAATGATGGCAATGTCGGCGCCCGTGGCGAGATTGTTGCCCGTCCAGCCCGAGTGAACATAAGCCGTCGCACCGCTGCGCGTCACGGAGGCCGAGTCGTTGTAGACCCCAAACTCCACCGACATGATGTTGAAGTCATCGGCACAGTGGGCCGCAGTCAGCACGTACTTGCCGCCGGCCAGCAAGACGCCGGAACACACCCAGGAACCGTTGTTCAGGTTGCCGTCGGTGTCGTACATGATGCGCGCCAGGCCATCGAAGGACACGCCGTTGAAGGTCATGTCTGAGGTCAGCCGCCAGTTGCTCGGTGGCGACGTGTGCGACGTCTGCGGCGAGATGCCGCCCGGCACGAAAAGCGGTTGCGTCGCACGGCCTTCGGCCGCCTGGGCGGCCGAGGCGCCGGCCAGCGCCACCACGGCGGCAGCGACCGCGGTGTGGATCAATTTCCCTCGTTGATGCACGTTTTCTCTCCAGAATTGATGGTCTTCACAAGGCAGCAAGACACATGCCGAAGGCATGCATCTCGCAACTCGTGGCCCGATTCTGGAACCGTGCGGCCGGGTTCTTCGGCCAGCACCCCGTGACTCAGGGGGCGGAAAACCCGCGTTGTCGACGATAGGACTGCTGGCTCAGGCCAGGCGGCCGTGGCACTGCTTGTACTTCTTGCCGCTGCCGCAGGGGCAGGGGTCGTTACGGCCGACACGCGGCACCTCCGACGACGGGTGGGCCTCGGTGGACACGCTGCCGTCTTCGTTCGGGTGCGTGTAGCTGACGTTCTCCACCCGTGAAGCCTGCTGTTCGATGGCCTCGGCCGCGGCGCTGACCTGCTCCTGCGTCTGGATGCGCACCGTCAGCAGCACGCGCGTGACTTCCATCTTCACCACGTCAAGCAGTTGGCTGAAGAGCTCGAAGGCCTCGCGCTTGTACTCCTGCTTCGGGTTCTTCTGTGCATAGCCACGCAGGTGGATGCCCTGGCGCAGGTAGTCCAGCGCCGCCAGATGCTCGCGCCAGTGGCTGTCGATGCTCTGCAGCAGCACCATGCGCATGAAGGGCGTGAACTGGGCCTCGCCGACGACGTCGAGCTTGGCCTGGAACACGGCGTCGGCCGCGGTCACCACCTTTTCGACGATGTCTTCGTCGGTGATGGCGTCGCTGGCCTCGACTTCGGCGCGCAGTGCCACCTCCAGCTGCCACTCGTCCTTGAGCACGGTCTCGAGTGCAGGCAGGTCCCACTGCTCTTCCAGGGTCTCGGGCGGCACATGTGCACGCACGACATCCGTCAGGGCGCTGCGGCGCAGACCGGACACGGTCTCGAGCATGGCGGCCGATTCGAGGATCTCGTTGCGCTGTTGGTAGATGACCTTGCGCTGGTCGTTGGAGACGTCGTCGTACTCCAGCAGCTGCTTGCGGATGTCGAAGTTGCGGGCCTCGACCTTGCGCTGCGCGCTCTCGATGCTGCGGTTGACGATACCGGCCTCGATGGCCTCGCCCTCGGGCATCTTCAGGCGGTCCATGATGGCGCGCACGCGGTCGCCCGCGAAGATGCGCATCAGCGGGTCGTCCAGGCTCAGGTAGAAGCGGCTGGAGCCCGGGTCGCCCTGGCGGCCGGAACGGCCGCGCAACTGGTTGTCGATGCGCCGGCTCTCGTGGCGCTCGGTGGCCACGATGCGCAAGCCGCCGGCAGCCTTGACCTGCGCGTGCAGGCCGGCCCACTCGTCCTGCAGCTGCTTGGCCTTGGCCGCCTTCTGCTCGTCGCTCAGCGACGCATCGGCCTGCAGGATCTGGATCTGCTTCTCGACATTGCCGCCGAGCACGATGTCGGTGCCGCGGCCGGCCATGTTGGTGGCGATGGTGATCGCCTTCGGCCGCCCGGCCTCGGCGACGATCTCCGCCTCCTTGGCGTGCTGCTTGGCGTTGAGCACCTGGTGCGGCAGCTTGGCCTGGTTCAGCAGCGCACTCAGGCGTTCGGAGTTCTCGATGCTCGTCGTGCCCACCAGCACCGGCTGCCCGCGCTCAAAGCATTCGCGGATGTCGGCGGCGACGGCGTCGTACTTCTCCTTCTCCGTCTTGTAGATGAGGTCGTTCTCGTCCTTGCGCACCGTGGGCCGATTCGGCGGGATGACCACCGTTTCCAGACCATAGATCTCCTGGAACTCATAGGCCTCGGTGTCGGCCGTGCCGGTCATGCCGGACAGCTTGCCGTACATGCGGAAGTAGTTCTGGAAGGTGATCGAGGCCAGCGTCTGGTTCTCGCTCTGGATCTGCACGCCTTCCTTGGCTTCGACGGCCTGGTGCAGGCCGTCGCTCCAGCGCCGGCCCGTCATCAGGCGCCCGGTGAACTCGTCGACGATCACCACCTCGCCGTTCTGAACCACGTAGTGCTGGTCGCGGTGGTACAGGTGGTTGGCCCGCAGCGCCGCGTACACATGGTGCATCAACGCGATGTTGGCCGGGTCGTAGAGGCTGGCACCTGCCGGCAGCAGGCCAGCCTCGGCCATCAGCTGCTCGGCCTTCTCGTGGCCGTCTTCCGTCAGGTAGACCTGGTGCGTCTTCTCGTCGACGGTGAAGTCCCCGGCCTCGATGACACCTTCGCCGGTGCGCGGGTCGGCCTCGCCGATCTGCTTCTTCAGCTGCGGCACCACGGCGTTGATGCGCACGTAGAGCTCGGTGTGGTCCTCGGCCTGGCCGGAGATGATCAGCGGCGTGCGCGCCTCGTCGATCAGGATCGAGTCCACCTCGTCGACGATGGCGTAGTGCAGGCCGCGCGCGACGCGGTCGGTGGTCTCGTAGACCATGTTGTCGCGCAGGTAGTCGAAGCCGAACTCGTTGTTCGTGCCGTAGGTGACGTCGGCACGGAAGGCCTCCTGTTTCTCGGCGCGGCCCATGCCCGGCACGTTGATGCCCACCGACAGGCCCAGGAAGGCATAAAGCCGGCCCATCCATTCCGCGTCGCGGCGGGCCAGATAGTCGTTCACCGTGACCACGTGAACGCCCTTGGCGGGCAGGGCGTTCAGGTACACCGGCAGCGTGGCGGTCAGCGTCTTGCCTTCGCCCGTGCGCATCTCGGCGATCTTGCCCTGGTGCAGCGCAATGCCACCGACCAGCTGCACGTCGAAGTGGCGCATCTTGAGCACCCGCTTGCTGGCCTCGCGCACCACGGCGAAAGCTTCGGGCAGCAGGTCATCCACCGTGCTGCCTGCAGCCAGCCGCTGGCGGAACTCGTCGGTCTTGCCGCGCAGCGCGGCATCGTCCAGCGCCTCGAACTGCGGCTCCAAGGCGTTGATCTGGGCGACCATGCGCCGGTAGGTCTTCAGCAGACGGTCGTTGCGGCTGCCAAAGATCTGGGTGAGGAATTTGGGGATCATGAATGCGTCACCGCGGAGGGCCGCAGCGCGGGCCGGCGAAAGCCCCGGATCAGGGATCGTTTCGCGGCAGAACGCAAGGCCGGAGCATCGGATGTGGAGGCAGCGGCCGGAAGTTCAAGCCAGCGCCCCGAGATCAACGGATCAGTTTATCACCCGGGGTCCGGCGCCCCCGGCCAGGAAGCGCGCCGGATTCTGCGGCACCCCCTGCACCAGCACCTCGAAGTGCAGGTGCGGGCCGGTGGATCGGCCGGTGCTGCCCACGTCGGCAATGTGCTGCTGACGCCGCACGATGTCACCCTGCTGCACCATCACGCGTGAAAGGTGCGCATAGCGCGTCAGCAGTTCGTTGCCGTGGTCCAGTGTCAGCAGGTTGCCGTATTCGGGGTGGCGCTCAAGGCCGACCACAACACCACCTGCCGCGGCATGCACCGGCGTGCCGGCCAGGGCCGGAAAGTCGAGCCCCGTGTGGAGGGCACGGCGCCCGTTGAAGGGGTCGTAGCGAAAGCCGAACCGCGAGCCGATCGGCCCGTCGACCGGCGCGCTGCTCGGCACCAGCAGCGCCTCCAGCCGGTGCTCCAGGAGCCGGGACTCGACCAGCGTGAAGATGTCGGCGTTGAGCATCGTGGCGGCGTCGAGGTCGTCGAGCAGCGCCGAGAGCGTGGCCGAGGAGGCCGACGGCAAGGTCGTCGCCGGGCCACCTCGGGCCGCTGGAGACGCCTTGATGTCCTTGGCCGGCGCATCGGATGTACCGGGCAACCCAGGCGTCGACGCGGCGGCCGGCGGCTGCAGGTCGTCGGCGTTGACCCCGGCCAACTGCGACACCCGGTCGCCCATCATCTGCAGGTTCACCAGCCGAGCCTGGAGCTCGCCCACGCGCCGCGCCATCGCATCGAGGTTCTCCTGCATGTAGCGCTCGCGCTGGGCAAGGTCGTCGCGCACCACCCACCGCACCAGCTGACTGACCACGGGCCACCCGTCGCGCGCAGCCTGCAGAAAGAAGTAGTGGTACACCGCGCCGGAGGCCAGCATCAGCACCAATGCGAGCCCCAGGGCACCGAATACCAGCTGCCAGCGCTGCAGGTGGAGCACACGGGCCTTGGCCAGGCGCCCCTCGGTGATGATGATCTGCATCGCTAAACTTCCGGCCGATGAAGCCGCTTCCACGTCGCAGCCCGCTGCCCAAGCTTGGCATGCCGATGGCGGACGCGCTGGCCGGCAGCGCGACCCTGGGCGGACTGCTGCAACGCATCGATGCGTCGGCCCGCCGTCTGCACGACGCCCGGGCGGCCTTGCCCGCCGGCTTGGCGGCACACCTCACGGCCGGGCCACTGGACGACAGCAGCTGGACCTTGCTCGCGCACAGTGGCGCGGCGGCGGCCAAGTTGCGCCAGTGCATCCCCGCCGTGCAACAGCGCCTGCAACAGCAGGGCTGGCCCGAGGTGCTGATCCGGGTAAAGGTTCACGTGTCGCGCAAAGTCTGATCGGGGCCAGGGCCCGTCGGACGTGGTGCCGGCTGTCCGAATCGAACGGACGACCTTCCGCTTACAAGGCGGGTGCTCTACCAGCTGAGCTAAGCCGGCGCGGACCGCGATTCTAGGGGCCACACAGTCTGGCGCCCGTGTGCGGACGTTACTTGATGCGCTTGAGCGCGGGGCGCGCCCCACCCGCGGGCGGCGGAGGCGGCTCGTCGTCGCCATCGCTGGCGCCATCCGCGGCGCCCTCGGGCGAAGCTGCCCCGGTGTCCTTCGTTGCCGTCTGTGCGTCGTGGGGTGTTGCCAGTCGCAAGGCCGGCGGCGACACGACCGTGGTGTCCTCGTCGGCCACGCCCTCGACGCCGGCCACGCCACTGGGTGCCGGGAAAGCCATGCCCTGCCCGTTCTCACGCGCGTAGATCGCCACCACGTGGTCGACCGGCACGATGATCTCGCGCGCCGACCCGCCGAAACGGGCCCGGAACTCTATGAATTCGTTGCCCAGCTTCAGCCCCGACGTGGCCTCGAAGCCGACATTGAGCACGATCTCGTTGTTCTTGACGTATTCCAGCGGCACCTGCACGCGCTGGTCCACATGCACGGCGATGTACGGCGTGAAACCGTTGTCGGTGCACCAGTCGTGCAACGCCCGCAGCAGGTACGGGCGGGTCGAGGTGCCTTGGCTGTCGGTGGCCTGCGTCATGCCGCCGAGCTTACTTGCGCATCACCTTCTCGGACGGCGTCAGCGCCTCGATGTAGGCCGGACGCGAGAAGATGCGCTCGGCGTACTTCAGCAGCGGCACGGCGTTCTTGCTGAGGTCGATGCCGTAGTAGTCCAGGCGCCACAGCAGCGGCGCGATGGCAACGTCGAGCATGCTGAAGTCGTCGCCCAGCATGTACTTGTTCTTCAGGAAGATCGGCGCCAGCTGCAGCAGGCGTTCACGGATCTGGGTGCGCGCCTTCTCGAGCTGTTTGTCGGTGGCCTTGATGCCCCGGCCCTCGAGCAGGTTCACGTGAGCGAACAGTTCCTTCTCGAAGTTGAAGAGGAACAGCCGCACGCGTGCACGCGCCACCGGGTCACCCGGCATCAGCTGCGGGTGCGGGAAGCGCTCGTCGATGTACTCGTTGATGATATGGGACTCGTAGAGGATGAGGTCCCGCTCCACGAGGATGGGCACCTCGTTGTACGGGTTCATCAGCGCGATGTCCTCGGGCTTGGCGAACAGGTCGACGTCGCGGATCTCGAAGTCCATGCCCTTCTCGAACAGCACGAAACGGCAGCGGTGCGAGTAGGGGCAGGTGGTCCCGGAGTAAAGCACCATCATGGTGGTGGCCTCCCATCAGAAATGAATCGACGCAGTGGGCACCTCTGGCACCCACTGCGCCTCGAAATCGGGACGTCTTACTTGACGTCCTTCCAGTACGCGGCGTTCAGGCGCCAGGCGATGACGGTGAACCCGGCCAGGAACAGCAGCACCCAGACGCCCAGGCGCTTGCGGTTGTTCTGCATCGGCTCACCCATCCATTGCAGATAGGCAACGAGATCGGCCACCGCACTGTCGTACTCGCGCTCGGACATCTTGCCCGGCTTGACCACGTTCCAGCGCCCGGTCCAGACCTCCGCCTCGTGGCCGTGCGAGGTCACCTTCTCGAAGATCGGTTCGCGTTCGCCCTGCAGTTGCCACAGCACGTGAGGCATGGCCACCGACGGGAAGGCCAGGTTGTTCCAGCCCGTGGCCTTGCTCGGGTCGCGGTAATAGGTTCGCAGGTAGGTGTAGAGGTAGTCGGCACCGCTGCCCTGGCCGGCGGCCGAGCGTGAACGCGCGATCACGGTCAGGTCGGGCGGCTGCGCACCGAACCAGTCCTTGGCCTGCTTGGCATCCAGCGTCACCTTCATCAGGTCGCCGACCTTGGCGCCGGTGAAGACGAGGTTCTCCTCGATCTGCGTGTCGGTCAGGCCGATGTCGCGCAGGCGGTTGTAGCGCATGAACTCCGCACCGTGGCAATTCAGGCAGTAGTTGGCGAACAGCTTGGCGCCGTTCTGCAGCGCGGTGAGGTCGGTGACGCGTTCCGCGGGGAACTTGTCCCAGGGGATGCCACCGCCGGCGGCTTGCGCGCCACCGGCCAGGACCACGCTGGAAACCAACGCGACGATCAGCTTCTTGAGGCTCTTCATGGTTGTCGTGCTCCGGCGTCGGGTCAGTGCGGCTGGAAGGTCACGCGGTCCGGGACCGGCTTGAACTCGCCGATCTGGCTCCACCAGGGCATCAGCACGAAGAAGCCGAAGTAGAAGACGGTGCCGACCTGCGCGATCAGCGTGCCAGCGTCCGACGGCGGCTGGATGCCCAGGTAACCGAGCACGAACATCCAGACGACGAAGGCACCGTACATGTACTTGTGCCAGGTCGGCCGGTAACGGATCGACTTGGCCGGGCTGTAGTCGAGCCAGGGCAGGAAGAACATGATGACCACGGCACCGCCCATGACCACCACGCCCCAGAACTTGGCGTCGAAGGTCTTCAGCAGCGCAATGACGACGAGGCCGCCGATGATCATCGCCACCTTGCCCAGACCGCCGGCGCGCACCTTCAGCAGCGCGCCGACCGTGCCCAGCGCGACCAGCACCGCGAACACGTTGACCATCGGGTCGGTGGTCGCGCGCAGCATCGAGTAGTACGGCGTGAAGTACCACACCGGGGCGATGTGCGCCGGCGTCTTCAGCGGGTCAGCCGGGATGAAGTTGTTGTACTCCAGGAAGTAGCCACCCATCTCCGGCGCGAAGAAGATGATGGCGCTGAAGCAGAACAGGAACACCGCCACGCCCACGATGTCGTGCACCGTGTAGTACGGGTGGAACGGGATGCCGTCCAGCGGCTTGCCGCTGGCGTCCTTCTTGGCCTTGATCTCGACACCGTCGGGGTTGTTCGAGCCCACGTCGTGCAGCGCCAGCAGGTGGGCCACGACCAGCCCCAGCAGCACCAGCGGCAGCGCGATCACGTGGAAGCTGAAGAATCTGTTCAGCGTGGCGTCGCTGACGACGAAGTCACCGCGGATCAGCAGCGCCAGGTCCGGGCCCACGAAGGGGATGGCGGCGAACAGGTTCACGATCACCTGCGCACCCCAGTACGACATCTGACCCCAGGGCAGCAGGTAGCCGAAGAAGGCCTCGCCCATCAGCACCAGGAAGATCAGGCAGCCGAAGATCCACACCAGTTCGCGCGGCTTGCGGTAGCTGCCGTAGATCATCCCGCGGAACATGTGCAGGTAGACCACGATGAAGAAGGCGCTGGCGCCGGTGGAGTGCATGTAGCGCACCAGCCAGCCCCAGGGCACGTCACGCATGATGTACTCGACCGATGCGAACGCCAGGTTCGCGTCGGGCTTGTAGTGCATCACCAGGAAGATGCCGGTGACGATCTGGATCACCAGCACCAGCAGCGCCAGCGAACCGAAGAAGTACCAGAAGTTGAAGTTCTTCGGCGCGTAGTACTCCGACAGATGCTTCTTGTACTCGGCAAACGCGGTCGGGAAGCGGTTCTCGAACCAGACCGTGGTCTTCTCGACCATCGAGGCGCCTTCCGGCGCTTCCTTGAATTCAGCCATGTCGTCCTCTGTGTGCCTAGCGACCCGTTCAGGCCTGCTTGTCCTCGCCGATCAACAGCGTGGTGTCGGACAGGTACATGTGCGGCGGCACCTCCAGGTTGTCCGGCGCCGGCTTGTTCTTGAACACGCGACCGGCCAGGTCGAACGTGGAGCCGTGGCAGGGGCAGAGGAAGCCGCCGGTCCAGTCGTCCGGCAGCGACGGCTGCGCACCGGGCTGCAGCTTGTCGGTCGGCGAGCAGCCCAGGTGCGAGCAGATGCCCACGGCCACCAGGTACTCCGGCTTGATCGAACGCCACTCGTTCTTGGCGTATCCGGGCGTCGGGTACTGCTTGCGATCGGAGTTGGGGTCGGCGACCTGCGAATCCGTCTTCTTCAGGCTCTCCAGCATCTCACTGGTGCGGCGCAGGATCCACACCGGCTTGCCGCGCCATTCCACCGTCATCTTCTCGCCAGGCTGCAGCGCGCTGATGTCCACACGCACCGGCGCACCAGCGGCGCGGGCGCGTTCGGACGGCGTGAAGGTGCTGACGAAAGGCACCGCGGTGGCCACGCCACCAACGGCGCCAGCGCCGCAGGTGATCGCGATCCAGGTCCGTCGGCTGCGGTCGAGGGCAGCGTCGCTCATGGGGATCCTCGTGTCCAGGAAGACAAAAACGTTCGGGTCAACCCGGGATTCTAGCCCAGGCCATCCAGGGCGCCCGACCGGGCACAATGCGCGCCACCCTGACCATCACAGGTCACACGAAGGAGGAGTGCCATGGGTTTCATGACCGAGTTCAAGGAGTTCGCCAGCAAGGGCAATGTCGTCGATCTTGCCGTGGGCGTGATCATTGGCGGCGCCTTTGGCAAGATCGTCGGCTCGTTGGTCGACGACGTCATCATGCCGATCGTCAGCAAGATCTTCGGCGGGCTGGACTTCAGCAACTACTTCCTGCCGTTGGCCGGCCAGACCGAGACGGTGCTGGCCGAGGCCAAGAAGAGCGGCGCCGTACTCGCTTACGGAAGTTTCATCACCGTGGTGCTGAACTTCCTGATCCTTGCCTTCATCATCTTCATGATGGTCAAGCAGATCAACCGTCTCAAGCGCGAGGCGCCACCTGCCCCGCCGGCGCCGCCCGCACCGACGCCGGAGGACGTGGTCCTGCTGCGCGAGATCCGCGATGCGCTGAACAGGCGGGCTTGACCGGCGCTTCCCGCGCCTTTGCGGCACGGGCGGGCGCCGCATACTTTGCCACGCGCCCGTCCGTGCCATGACACCTCCACCCGTCCACCGCCTGCACGCCCTGCTTGAAGCCGCCGCCCACCGGCTCAAGCTGGCCGCGCGCGCGTCGGCCGAGCGCACGGTGGAAAGCCTGGGCCTGGCCGCCCTCGCCGCACACGGCGTCTTCCAGCGCGACGCCCTGCTGGGAGCCCAGTTCGAACTCAACCGCAAGTCGGCCATGTTCGCCCTGGCCTTCGGCGAATGCCTGGACGACAAACTGCGCCAGGACAGCGCACCGCGTCAGCGGGCAGCCGCCGAGACCGCCTGGGACGCACTGGGCCTGGTGGAGGACACGGAGGTCGAGCGCAAGATTTCGGCCGACCGTTTCGGCATGGAAGTGCAGCACGCCTGCGAGTGGGAACTGCGCGAACTGGAGGGCTACATCGGCTCCCTGCTCGGGCCGACGGTGGAACGCAATCCGCTGCGGCCGGAGACCGTGGGCCTGGCCCTGCTCAAGGGCATCGAGGCGGTCAGCGATCGCACCGATGTGCGCAGCCTGCTGCAAAGTGAACTCGGTCGCGTGCTGGCACTCGAGATGCGGGCCACCTACGCGGCCATCGTGGCCGACCTGCGCAAGGCCGGCGTGCAGCCGGCCGGGCTCAGCGTGCGGGCGACGATCGACCGCAGCCGCCAGGCTTCGACCTACGACTCGCTTCGCGACGCTGGCGACAGCCTGCACGAGATGCTGCCCCCAGGCACTGCCGGAGCAGCGCGCAGCGCGTGGGCTCCCGCGGGCGCAAGTGGCTATCCGCCCAGCCGCCACGGCAGCAGCTTCGGCAGCGGCTATGGCCATGGTCGCAGCGGCAGCGGCGCCTCCACCCGGTCAGGCCGCCTCGGCGGCGCCAGCTTCGGCCATGTGGCGCCGCAGATGATGTCGTTGATCCGACAGTTGGCCCACTCCGAACCGGCGTACGGCGGCACCAGCGGTATCGGTGGCTGGGCCGAGGACAGCGGTGGCGCCCTGCCGGCCAACCTGATCCATGCCCACCGCGACGAACTTCGACGCGCGGCGGGTGGTGGCCTGGATCACATGGTGATCGACGTCATCGGCACCCTGTTCGACCAGATCCTGGCCGACCCCAAGGTGCCGCCGCAGATGGCGCGCCAGATCGCACGCCTGCAGCTCCCGGTGCTGCGCGCCGCACTGGGTGATCCCAGCTTCTTCTCGTCGCGCAAACACCCGGTGCGTCGCTTCGTCAACCGCATCGCGTCGCTGGGCGCAGCGTTCGACGACTTCGACGACGCCTCTGCGCAACGCTTCCTGACGCGCGTCAAAGCCCTGGTCAACGACATCGTCGAAGGTGACTTCGACCACATCGACGTCTATGAGCGGAAGCTCGGCGAGTTGGAGCAATTCGTTGCCGAGCAGGCCCAGGACGAAGTGCGCGCGCAGGGCGACGACCCCGCCGCCCTGCTGGGTGAGAAGGAAACCGCACTGCGGCTGGGTCAGCGTTATGCCGAACAGTTGGCCGATGAGCTGAAGTCCCTGGTCGGCCACGACTTCGTGCGCAGCTTCCTGACCGACGTCTGGAGCCGAGTGCTGGTGCAGTCGGCCATGAAGCATGGCGCCGACGGTGAACGCTTCCAGCGCCTGCGTGCGGTCGCCCGCGACCTCTACATGAGCGTGCAGCCCAAGGGCACGCCGCAGCAGCGCAAGGAGTTCCTGTCGACGCTGCCACGCCTGATGCAGGGGCTCAACGAGGGCATGGACCTGGTGGCCCTGCCTGAGCCGGCGCGCAAGGCCTTTTTCGGCCAGCTGCTGCCGGCGCACGCGGAATCGCTGAAGGCGCCCCAAACCCTGTCGACGCTGGACTGGAACCTGCTCGCCCGCCAGGTCGAAGGGGCCTTCCAGACCCCGCTGCCGAAGAAGGACGACCTGCCGCCCGTCACAGCCGGCCTGCCCGTGCTGGACGACGCCATCGACGAACCCCGCTTCACCGCCGAAGAGGCGCGGCGCATCGGCCTCGTCGACGAGAGCCGCATCGACTGGCATGCGGCCGTGGACATCGACCTCAGCGACGACGCGCCGGTCAGCGAGCAGGACGTCCGTATTGCCGGCCTGCCGGCGCCGGAACCGCTGGAGCCCACGCGCGGCAAGTCACTGGTCGAACATGTGGAGCTGGGCTACCCCTACCAGATGCACGTGGACGGTGACTGGCAGAAGGTCAAGCTCACGCACGTCAGCCCGGGACGCACCTTCTTCGTCTTCACCCACGGCAAGCGCCACAAGCAGACGATCTCGCTGACCCACCGCATGTTGGCGAAGCTTTGCGAGAACCACCGCTTCAAGGCCTTCGAGAACGCCTACCTGTTGGAGCGCGCCACGGCGCGCGCGCGGCGGCAGCTGTCGGCGGTGGGCGCGGCCGCCTGAAGGCTCGACCCTGAACGCCTGATCAGCCGGCCAGCGTGCGGGCCATGCGCAGCGCGGCCATCAGGCTCGAAGGATCTGCCTTCCCCTGGCCCGCAATGTCGAACGCCGTACCGTGGTCCGGGCTGGTGCGCACGAAGGGCAGGCCCAAGGTCACATTGACGCCCTCTTCCACACCCAGGTACTTCACCGGGATCAGGCCGTGGTCGTGCGTCATCGCCACCACCAGGTCGAAAGCGCCCCGCCGGGCGCGCATGAACACCGTGTCAGGTGGGTGCGGGCCGCTGGCATCGATGCCTTCACGGCGCGCCGCCTGCACCGCCGGGCCGATGAAGCGGATCTCTTCGTCACCAAACAGTCCCCCTTCGCCCGCGTGCGGATTCAGGCCGGCCACGGCGATGCGCGGCGACGCCATGCCCCAGCGTTTGGCGGCCGCATTGGCGATGCGAACCGTCTCCAGCACCGTGTCGAAATCCAGTGCGGCGATCGCCTCCCGCAAGGCCACATGGATGGTGGCCAGCACCACCCGCAGCTCCGGGTTGGCCAGCATCATGCGCACTGGCACTGGCGGCTGATCCGGCGGTGTCGCCAGCGCCTGCAGCATCTCGGTGTGACCGGGGTACGGCACACCGGCCGCCGACAACGCCTCCTTGTGCAGCGGCGCGGTCACGATGGCGCGGCCCTGGCCCGCCTGCAGCACCGCGACGGCGGCCTCGATGCAGCGCGCCGCCGCCGCGCCGGCCACGGCACTCACCTGGCCCCACGGCAGGGCGGACAGGCCTGTCGGCAGGCCGGAAGGCTGCCAGACGCGCAGCGCGCCGGGCGGCGCGATATCGACCGGGGCCTCCAGCACAGCGACGGGCTGGCCGCAAGGCCGCAGCCCGTTGGCCCGACGCAGCACCGCCGGATCGCCCACCACCACGGCATCCCGCAGTTCGCCTGCGGCGGCCGCGGCCATGACGATCTCCGGGCCGATCCCCACCGGGTCGCCCATCGTGACCAGCAGCGGCAATGTCGTCGTCATGCCGGGTTGTCCACCTCGATGAACTGGTGCGTCAGCCCCAGCTGCGCTGCGACATGGGCGCCCACGGCCGGTGCACCGTAGCGCTCGGTGGCGTGGTGGCCGCAAGCCAGGAAGGCCACCCCAGTCTCGCGTGCCAGATGCGCCTGCGGTTCGGAGATCTCGCCGGTGAGAAAGGCGTCCGCACCGGCCGCGATGGCGGCCTCGAAGTAGCCCTGCGCGCCACCGGTGCACCAGGCCACGCGCCGCAACGGCCGGCCATCACCCGCGACGACCAAGGGTGCGCGCTGCAGCGCGCTGCCGACGCGGGCCGACAGCGACTCCAGCGTGGTGTCGACGGCGGGTGCGGCGAAACCCAGGTTCTGCTCGCCGAATCGGGTGTCGGCCCGCAGCCCCAGCCGCAGGCCGAGCTGAGCGTTGTTGCCCAGGTCAGCGTGGGCATCCAGCGGCAGGTGGTAGGCGAACAGATTGAGCTCGTGCGTCATCAGGCGTGCCACGCGCTGGCGCAGCCAGCCCGTCAGCCGCCCGTCCTGTCCACGCCAGAAGAGCCCGTGGTGGACCAGGACCGCATCGGCACCGGCAGCAATCGCCGCTTCGATCAGCGCCAGGCTGGCGGTGACGCCGCTGACGAGATGCCGCACCTCGGCGCGACCCTCGACCTGCAGACCGTTCGGCCCATAATCCTTGAACGCGGCGGGCTGCAGCAGCCCGTCCAGCGTGGCTTCCAGTGTGGCGCGATCCACCATCGGCGCCGTCCTTTCCCGAATGCGCAAGACCTGGCTTCTATTCTCGCAGGCGGTCACAGTGACGGTGGCTGCCTTGTTCGTGCTGGCCACGCTCAAGCCGCAGTGGCTGGGGGCCGGCAGTGCGGTGCTGCCGCGGCCCACGCTGACCGTGGTGGCCACGGACACGTCGCCCCCCGACACCAGCGCTTCCGCGCCAGGCGGCGGCTACAGCGCCGCGGCACGTGCGGCGTCGCCCGCCGTCGTCAGCATCGTCGCCAGCCAGGCGGCAGCCCCTGCGCAGGACGAAGATCCGCATTGGCGCTTCTTCTTCGGCCCGAACCGGCCGCGCAGCGGGCTGGGTTCTGGGGTGATCGTCGCGCCGGAAGGCTACCTGCTGACCAACCACCACGTGGTGGCGGGTGCGAGTGCGATCGAGGTGCAGCTGGCCGACGGCCGGCGAGCCGCAGCCACCCTGGTGGGCAGCGACCCCGAGACCGACCTCGCCGTGCTGAAGGTGGCGCTCGAACGCCTGCCGGCGGTGACGCTGGGCGATTCGGCGGCACTGCAGGTGGGTGACGTGGTGCTGGCCATCGGCAACCCCTTTGGCGTGGGACAGACTGTGACGGCTGGCATCGTCAGCGCGCTCGGCCGCACGCGGCTGGGGCTGTCCACCTATGAAAACTTCATCCAGACCGATGCCGCCATCAACCCCGGCAACTCCGGTGGCGCCCTGGTGGACGCGCAGGGCCGGCTGGTGGGCATCAACACCGCGATCTTCACGCGGCAGGAAGGCGGTGGCAGTCTGGGCATCGGCTTCGCGATCCCGGTAGACACCGCGCGCAGCGTCCTCGAAGCCCTGCTGCGCGATGGGTCGGTGCAGCGCGGCTGGCTTGGTGTGGAGCCGCAGAACCTGAACCCGGAGATCGTCGAGGCCTTTGCGCTGCCGGTCACCCAGGGCGCGCTGGTGGCGGGCGTGCTGCGCAACGGTCCGGCCGCCAAGGCGGGCCTGAAGCCGGGCGACGTGATCACGCAGGTTGCCGGGCAAGCTGTCCGCGACGCGGCGCAACTGCTGGACGCCGTCGCCGCGCTGCGGCCCGGTGAACCTGCCGCGCTGACGGTTCAGCGCGGCGCGGAGTCCATGGCCGTCGAGGTGGTGCCCGGTCAGCGCCCCGCGCCAAGGCCGGCGGCGCGCTGATGGGCTGACGCGCCGGCCGCCGATCAGGCGTCGGCGGCTTCTTCCGGCGCCTTCGTGTGCTTGACGAACAGGCGCGCCGCGATGATGCCGCCCTCGTAGAGCAGACACATCGGAACGGCCAGCGAAAGCTGCGAGATCACATCGGGCGGCGTGACCACGGCGGCGACGATGAAGGCGCCGACGATGAAATAGCCGCGCGCCTTCTTCAATTGTTCGATGCTGACCACGCCGATGCGCACCAGCACGATCACGGCGATCGGCACCTCGAAGGCGATGCCGAAGACCAGGAACAGCGTCAGCACGAAGCCGAAGTATTCCTCGACGTCAGGCGCGGCCGTGATGCTCGCCGGCGCCACCGCCTGGATGAAGCTGGCCAGCCCCGGGATCACGATGAAGTAGACGAAGGCCACGCCGACGAGGAACAGGATGGTGCTGGAGATCACCAGCGGCAGCACCATCTTCTTCTCGTGCGAATACAGGCCAGGCGCCACGAAGGCCCAGACCTGGTAGAGCACGACAGGCAGCGCGATCAGGAACGCGCCCATCAGTGTGATCTTCAGCGGCACCAGGAACGGCGTGATCACGCTGGTGGCGATCAGCGTGGCGCCCTGCGGCAGATGCTTGGCCAGCGGCGCGGCCAGCAGGTCGTAGAGCGCACCGGCGCCAGGCCAGAGCATCAGCGCCCCGAAGGCGATGCCCACGGCGATCAGCGCCCGGATCATCCGGTCGCGCAGTTCGATCAGGTGGGAGACGAACGGCGCCTCGGTGCCGGCCAGTTCGTCGTCCTTGTCAGAGGTGCTCATCCGTTCAGCGGCCTGTGGCCGTCCCGGCGCCGAAACGCGTCAAAGAGGGGCGTCAAAAAAGGGGCGTCATCGCAGGCCCGGCGGGCGAAAGCGCGCCACGCGCGCCGCGCCGGACTGCGCCTTGGTGCGCACGCCGTTGCGTTGCTTGTACCACTGCGGCGTGGCGCCCCGCTTGAGGCGCCAGTTCTTGCGCGGCGGCTTGTAGGCCGGCGGCGGGCGGATGGTGTCGTAGGCGGTCGACGCCGACGACACACCATCGGAACTCAGCCCCGACGTCGCCTCTCGCCAGTCGCTCTCGAAGCTCTGGCTGGCGTCGCGCACGTTCTGTTCGACACTGTTCTGCACGTCGCGCGCGGCGTCCTCGAACTGCGTCTTCATCTTCTTGAGCTCATCGAGCTCGATCGACCGGTTGACCTCGGCCTTGACGTCGGCCACGTAGCGCTGCGCCTTGCCGAACAGGTGGCCCACGGTGCGGGCCACCTTGGGCAGCTTCTCCGGGCCGATGACGATCAACGCCACCGCCCCGATGAGGGCCAGCTTGTCGAAGCCGAAGTCGATCATGCGCGCGCTGCAGGCCGGAGGCTCAGGACTTGGTCTTGGCCTCGACGTCCACCGTGTCGGCTTCGCGCTTGGCAGCCGTCACCTGGGCTGCCGGGCCGCTGGCGGCCTGCTCGTCGGCCACGTCGTTCGCGCCCTTGACCCCGTCCTTGAAGCCCTTGACGGCGGAACCCAGGTCGGACCCGATGTTCTTCAGCTTCTTCGTGCCGAAGATCAACACCACGACCAGCAGCACGATCAGCCAGTGCCAGATGCTGAAGGAACCCATGACTATCTCCTAAAGGAATCCAGAATTCTACGGGGCCGGCCCAGGCCGGCCACGGGACGGGGGATCAGCCCTTCTTCCAGGGCCGCGGGCCGCCCATCACGTGCATGTGCAGGTGGTAGACCTCCTGCCCGCCGTTGGGCCCGGTGTTGACGATGGTGCGGAAGCCATCGTCCACGCCCAGCTCGCGCATCAGCCGCGGCGCCAGGGCCATCATGCGGCCCAGCAGTGCATCGTCGCCCGGCTGGGCGTCGTACAACGTGGCGATGTGCGCCTTGGGAATGATCAGCACATGCACCGGCGCCCAGGGGTTGATGTCGTGGAAGCCCAGGAGTTCCTCATCCTCGTAGGCCTTCTTCGACGGGATCTGCCCGGCGACGATCTTGCAGAAGATGCAGTTCGGGTCGTGGCGATTCGTCATGCTTCACCTCGTTCGCGGGCCTGCGCCTTGCGCGCGGCAAACTCCTCCAGGCCCGACAGGCCCTCGCGCCGCCGCAGTTCGGCCAGCACGTCGGCCGGCTTCAGGCCGTGGGCGGCCAGCACCACCATCGTGTGGAACCAGAGGTCGGCCACCTCACCCACCAGCTTGTCGGCGCCGCCACCGTGCGGCACGTCCTTGGCGGCCATCACGACCTCGGTGGCCTCTTCGCCCACCTTCTTCAGCATGGCGTCGGCGCCCTTGTGGAACAGGCGCGCGACGTAGCTCTTGTCGGGGTCGCCGCCACGGCGGGACTCGATCACGTCCGCCAGGCGGGCCAGGGTGTCGTCGGCGTTCACTTGTAGATGCTCTCCGGGTCCTTCAGGACCGGGTCGACGGCCTGCCAGCCGCCATTGTCCCAGACGCGGAAGAAGCAGCTGTGACGCCCGGTGTGGCAGGCGATGCCGGGTTCGTGACCGCGCTGCGTCACCTTCAGCAGCACCACGTCAGCGTCGCAGTCCAGGCGGATCTCGTGCACCTGCTGCACATGGCCGGATTCCTCGCCCTTGTGCCACAGGCGGCCACGCGAGCGGCTGAAGTACACGGCCTCGCCACGGCGTGCCGTTTCTGCCAGGGCTTCGCGGTTCATCCAGGCCACCATCAGCACGTCGTTGCTGCCCTGTTCCTGGGCGATGGCCGGCACCAGGCCGTTGGCATCCCAGTGGATGCTGTCGAGCAATGTGTCCATGCGGGCAGTCTAGTTCGCGACGCGTGTGGTCAGGTCAATGCGTGGCGCCGACGAAGCCGCGCTCCGCCGCCAGCCAGTCCAGCACCGGCACCGTGCCCGGCAGCACCGGCCCCACCTGCACCGGCAGCTGCTGCCAGGCCATCTGCTGTTGCTCGCGCATCTCGAAGGCGCCCTGCCACTGCCGCACCTTGCAGAAGTGCAGGCGCACGCGGGCGTGCGGGTAGTCGACGATCTCGACCTTCCAGGGCTGTGCGTCGCCGATCGTGATGCCGAGTTCCTCCACCAATTCACGCCGCAGCGCCTGCTCGACCGACTCGCCAGTTTCCAGCTTGCCGCCCGGAAACTCCCAGTGACCGGCGTAGACCTTGCCCTCGGGGCGGGACGTGAGCAGGAAGCGCCCGTCGGCGTCGATCAGCACGCCCACCGCCACGTCCACCGGCGTGCGCTCAGACATCGTGGCGGCCGGCGAAATCGCGCGCAAACTGGTAGGCCACGCGGCCCGACCTCGAGCCTCGCTCCAGCGCCCACACCAAGGACTCCTGCCGCGCGCCGGCGATCGCCGCCTCGTCGAGCCCGAAGTGCCGCAGCCACTGCGCCACGATGGCCAGGTACTCGGCCTGCGTGAAGGGGTAGAAGCTGATCCAGAGGCCGAAGCGCTCGGACAGCGAGATCTTCTCCTCCACCACCTCGCCCGGGTGCACCTCGCCGTCCTCGGTGTGGGTGTAGCTGAGGTTCTCCTTCATGTACTCCGGCAGCAGGTGGCGGCGGTTGCTGGTGGCGTAGATCAGCACGTTGTCGCCGGCAGCCGACACACTGCCGTCCAGCATGGACTTCAGTGCCTTGTAGCCGGCCTCGCCCTCGTCGAAGCTGAGGTCGTCGCAGAAGACGATGAAGCGCTCCGGGCGCGCCGCCACCCGGTCGACCAGGTCGGGCAGGTCCACCAAGTCGGCCTTGTCGACCTCGATCAGGCGCAGGCCCTGCGGCGAGAACTCGTTGAGGCAGGCCTTGATCAGGCTGCTCTTGCCCGTGCCACGCGCGCCGGTCAGCAGCACGTTGTTGGCCGGTCGACCAGCCACGAACTGCGCCGTGTTGCGCAGCAGGCGCTCCTTCTGCGGATCCACCTCCTGCAGGTCGGCCAGGCGGATGGCGGCCACCTGGCGCACCGGTTCCAGCACGCCGCTGCCGGCACGCTTGCGGTAGCGGAAGGCGACCGAGGCCGCCCAGTCGGGCTCGGCCAGGGGGTGCGGAAGGATGGCCTCGAGGCGCGCCAGCAGCGCCTCCGCACGCGTGATCAAAGTGTCGACGGACATGCCGTCAGTCTAGGGCACGAGCCGTTCAACGCTGATTCAACGGCGGTCAGGGAAGCTGTGACCCGTCCAGACCGAGTCCCGGAGTCACACGATGTCGAACACCCTGCGCCTGCGCACCCTCCCCCGCTGGTTGACCCACCTGCCGCTGGCCTTGCCGCTGCTCGGCGCGGCCACTGCACAGGCGGGGCCAAGCCAGTCCACCACGCCGGTGCCAGGCGGCTTCGTGTCAGCCTGTGCCAGCCCCATCAGTTCCGGCACCTCCTGGACACCCGGACTGGACCTGACGGCGCACTTCAACACGTGGCCGGGCCGCGCCACCTGCGACAGCAGCACCTTTGCCGACCTGGCCAGTGCATCGGTGTCGGCCAGCCAGACCAGTGGCAGCACGGCCAATCAGGCCGCTGCCGACGCCGGCCTCGGGTATGTTCACCTGTCGGCCAACAACCAGGGGCGCTACTCGGACCAGTTCCCCATCGGAATTGCCGGGGGCGGTTGGCGCGACACGGTGACCGTGCAACTCGACGGTCATGAGGGCCAGTCGGCCGTCTGGACCTTCGCCATCGCCGTTGACGGCCACCTGCTGGCCGCGGACGGAGGTGCGGCCAAGGCCATGCTGAACGCCTACAAGAACGGCCAGGAACTGAACAAGAACGTCGCGGGCCACGACCGCGGGAACTCCGACCTCTTCACCACCGACCGCCAGCGAGTCGCCTGGGCGGTTTCGCGCGACGGCGATCGCGCCATCGACGACCGCATCATCTTCGCGGTGCCGGTGACCATTGGCCAGGCCTTCGACTTCGGCGTCTACGCCACGCTCGCCGCCAGCACGGCCGCCTTCAGCGGAAGCGGCCAGCTCACCACGGCCTCGGGTGACTTCATGCACAGCTTCCGCTACGCCGGCAGCTGGGGTCTGAGCGTCGGCGGCGAGCAGGTCACCGGCTACGGCCTCGACGCCGCCAGTGGTGTCAACTGGCTGCTGGCCAGCCCGGTGCCGGAACCGTCAACGGCGATGCTGCTGGCGCTGGGCGGCGCCGGCCTGTGGTTCGGCAGCCGCCGCCGCTTCGTGGGTGGCTGAGGCGGGACTGCCAGCCGTCCCTGCGGCATGACGTTTCAGCCCGCCCGATCTGCCGCGCGCGGCTGGGCGACCATGGCATCGCGCAGCGCCTGCCGGTCCAAGGCCGGCGCGCGTTGGCCAGCCAGCAGGTTGCGGGTCGCCGTCTCCAGCGCGGGCGGTGCGCTGGCACCCGACGCGTGAATGCAGCGCCACCACTCGGCCAGCCAGCGGGCCAGCGTGTCGCCGCTGCCATCGACGTCCACGGGAACCGCCTGCACCGCCGCCAACGCCTCGGCCGACCGGCCCAGCGCCCTGAGTGCGCCGGCCCGCACCGCGATGCGCAGCAACCGCGCCTCGTCCAGATCCGCGTGCGCCGCGGCCTCCAGCAGCGCCAGCGCCTCGGCGGGCCTGCCGCCACACAGCAGCCACCAGGCCCGCTTGTTGTCCACCATGCTGCGGATGGGCCCGGCGGGCGGCAGCCCGGGGTCGGCCTCCGCCCGATCCAGCAGCGCGCCCGCTTCGCCCAGATCGCCACCGAGCAGCGGCAGGTCCACCACCAGCTGCAGGGTGCTCAGCCGTGCATAGGCGTCGGCCGTTGCCTCGGCCAGGGCGAGCAGCCGGGGCTGCTGTGCGCGGCAGGCATCCAGCGCACCATCCAGCCAGCAGGCGAACCAGCGCACCTGCCCGACGAAGAGCTCGCCGCGCAACGCGTCGACGGCCGGCGGCAGGCGGTCGATCTGGTCGAGCATCGCCAGGCAGGCCGTGATCTCGCCGGTGTCGCTGTGCAGCTTGGCCAGGTTCAGCAAGGCCATGCGCCGGGTGTTGGGATTGCCGCCGCGCTGTGCGGTGTCGGCTGCGGCCAGCAGCGTGGCACGGGCCTGCTCACGTTCGCCGCGCCAGATCTGCACCACACCGAGCATCGACAGCAACGCCGACGCCACCACGGGCGCGTCGACGGCGCGCAGCAGGGCCAGGCCGCGCTCGCAGGCCTGGCGCCCGGTGTCGAAGTCCCCCGACTGCGCCGCCGCCCGGGCGACGCCGTGCAGCGCCTCGGCAATGGCTGGCAATGCGCCCGGCTCGTCCGGCCATTGCGCGGCGGCCTGACTGCACAGGGTGACGGCGCGTTCCAGCTGGCCGCGGCGCTGGGCGATCTCCGCGGCGGTGACCGCCAGCGCCGGATGCAGGCCTTCGCCCGCTTCGGGTTGCACTTGTGCCAGCAGCGCCTCGGCATCGTCCAGCCGTCCCGACCGCGCCCACAACTGGGCCTGCGTGGCCCGCACGCGACGCCGCAGCGACGGCGTCGCATCCGCAGCCAACGCGGCTTGCCGCAGGGCCTCGTCCGCGCCCGCCACGTCGTCCAGGCGTGCCAGCACGTCGGCGCATTGCAGCCACCAGGGCACCATCGCAACGTCGGCCTGCGCGGAGGCCAGTGCGGCCTGCCAATGCACTTTCGCCTGTGACAGGGCGTGCACCCGCTGCGCAGACTCGGCCGCCTTCACATGCCATTCACGCGCCGCCAGCGCGTCGCCGGCAGCGTCCCAGTGAGCGGCCACCTTGGCCGGCGGAGCGCCTTCGGCGGCGGTGCGTGCGGCCCATGCCGCGTGGCAGGCTTCGCGGCGAGAGGCCGGCATCGCGTCGCGAAGGGATTCGCGCACGAGGTCGTGCGTGAAACGCAGGCCGTCACCCTCGTCCACCAGCAGCGCCGCCGCCGTGGCGTGGGCCAGTGCGGCCTCGACACCGGCCATCGGTTCGCCGGTGACATCGGCCAGGGCGCGGGCGCGCAGCGGCGGCACTGCCAGGCTGGCCGCCTGCAGCACGCTGGCGGCCAAGGGGCCCAGCGCATGCACCCGCGCTCGCACCGCGTCATGCACGCTGGGCGGCAGGCGCAGCACGGCAGGCGCCCCGTCTTCACCTGCCGCCGTCAGCTGCCCACTGGTCTGCAGCCAGCGCAGCGTTTCCAGCACGAACAACGGGTGCCCACCGGTGGTGGCATGCAGTTGCCCGGCCAACGCCGGCGACGACGACCCCAGCATGGTCGTGACCAGCTCCGACACCTCCTCCGGATGCCAGTCGTCGAGCGCCAAGCGCACGGCCTGGCCACTGTCGCAGACCGCCCGCACATGTGCCAGCACCGCGGGCTGCAGGGTGCCGATGCGGTAGGCCACGAGGCGCAGCGGCAGCGGGCCTTGCGACGCGTGAGCGGCCCCCGGCCCGTCGAGCTGGATCCACCAGCGCGCGGTTTCCGCGTCCACCCACTGCCAGTCGTCGAACACCAGCACGTTGAAGTTGTCGGCCGCCAGACGCCGCAGTGCCTCGGCCCCGGCCGCTGCGAGTCTCGCGGGCCAATCGTCGCCCGCCTGGCCCGGCAGCGCCCCGCCGGGTGCCCACTCGGGCATCACCACCGCCAAGGTCTCCAGCACCCAGGTGGGCAACGCCACGTCAGGTGCCGCCTCGCGCAACGCCCTCAGGCCGCGCATGGCGGCGGCAAACGGCGCATCGACATCTTCAGGCCGCGCCGCCACATGCAGCACGGCGCCGTGTCGCGCGCCGGCCTCCAGCGCCAACCGGGTCTTGCCGACGCCCGGCGGCCCGGTCAGGACGACGCTGCGCCCAGCGGCCCACGCCGTCTCGATGGCCTGCAGCCAGGCCCTGCGGACCACGAAAGGCGGTGTTGTCAGCGCAACGGTGCCGCTGCGGCGGTTTGAAGGCGCCTCGGTCGAAGCTGGCGATCGACGTGTGGGCGTGGGCGACACCGCACGTGGCGGTGACGCGTTGACGGCGAGCCAGTCGTCGAAATCCTCGCCGGCCACGCCGACCAGGGGTTCGGCCCAGCGAACCGCGCCGGGCGAACGCTCCACGGCAACCGCGCCGGTGGCCAGGCCCAGCCGCTGCCCGTCCAGGACCTCCAGCGGCAGGCCCACCTGGCGCCAGCGGTAGACCTCGCGGCGCAGGTTCCGGCGCGCAGCATCCGGCGCCACGTCGGGCCACAACAAGCGCGCCAACTGTGACCGCGCCGTGGCGCCGTCGATCAGGAGCACCACCAGCAAGGCCAGCGCCTTGCGGGTGGCCACGGGGTGCAACACCGCCTGGTCATAGACCCGCACGATGTCCGCGAAGACCACACGCCAGCGGCCAGCGGCCGGCGCAGCGGGTGGGCTGGTGAGCTGGATCATGAGCGCCCGCCACGCGGCGGTGGCAACGGCACCACCGCGGCATCGTGCACCGCATAGACGCGGTCCGCCGGCGAACGGGGCAACACCTTCGCGCCGGTGAAACTGCCAAAGGCCGGCAGCACGCCCACGGCAGGCCCGAAGTGGAAACAGGCCAGGCGCAGGTGGTCGTGGGCACGACCGCCCAGCGACGCGGCCGGGTGCAGGTGGCCGGCCAGCACGTAGGCACCCGGCACCGGTGTGGGGTGGTGAGCCAGCACCAGACCGGCAGCGTTGGCCACGGGCCAGGGCTCCTCCACGCAATCGATGCGCCATTCACACGGTGGGTCGCCCGCATGCCGATCGTGGTTGCCGCGCACCAGGTGCAGGGTCAGACCGGCATGCCGGTCGCGCCAGCGCGCCACGGCGGCCCAGGTGGCCGGCGCTCTGGACCGCGCCGAATGGATCAGGTCGCCCAGGAACACGATGCTGCGCGCACCGGTGGATGCCAAGGCCTCGTCCAACCGTGCCAGCGATGCGCTCGTCGTGCCCTGGGGCACCGGCACACCGAGGCGGCGAAAGCTCTGCGCCTTGCCCAGGTGCAGGTCGGCCACGAGCAACAGGCCGGCGTCAACCAGGTAGGCGGCCCGTTGCGGCAGGAGCCGCATGGCGTGGCCAGCAACCGTGATGTCCAAGGCGGCGACCTGCCCGCGGGACTGGCTCAGGTCAGCCGGGCCAGCGCAGGTTCGAGGTTGTCGGTGGGCAGGCGCTTGAAGCCGGAACGTGCATAGCGGTGCAGCCGGCCGACCGCCATGGCCGTGAGCGCCGACGCGAGCACGTTGGCATCGACCGTCGGCGTCGCCGAGCCCCGCGACTCGGCCGCCACGCGCAGGCACTGGCGCAACTGCGACTCCACACGGTCAAAGAACTGGTTCATGCGCACCGACAGGCGCTCGTGCTCGAACACCAGGGCATCGCCCACCATCACGCGTGTCATGCCCGGGTTCTTCTCGCCGAACTGCAACAGCACGGCGATGATCTTGCGCGCCTGCGCCCCACCATCGGGTTCGCGCTCGGCGATCTGGTTGACCAGCGAGAACACGCTGCTCTCGATGAACTCGATCAAGCCCTCGAACATCTGCGCCTTGCTGGCGAAATGGCGGTACAAGGCCGCCTCGCTGACCGACAGCTTCGCGGCCAGCGCCGCCGTGGTGATGCGGTCGGCGCCGGGCTGCTCGAGCATCGCCGCCAGGGTCTGCAGGATCTGGATGCGGCGCTCGCCGGGCTTGGGCCGTTTGCGGGCCGGGGCTTCAGGAGCGGCCTCGGTGGTGAGAGCAGGGAGCGGGGCCTCGGTGCCCGCGTCGACGGCAGGTTCGCTCAGGGGATCGGACATGTTGAACGTGCCGGCACTCACTTACAGATCGAAAAAACATTCTGGCACAGGGATCGCCGACCCCCGCGCAGGTAAACACCGAGGCCCCCGGGCCGCGGGTGTCAGCTTCGCGTCAACTGCAGCAGGCGGTTGATGCGCCGGTCCACGTAGGCCGGCCGGCGCGCCACGCGCGTGGCCGCCGCCACGCCCCAACCGGCGCGGCGGGTCCAGCGCTGCATCCACACGGTCTGCATGCCGAGCGAACGCGCCGCCTTCTGATGCTCCAGCGTGTCCTCCACCAGCACGGTCCGCGAGGCCGGCGCGTGCAGGCGAGCCAGCAGGCGGCGGAACATGCGCCGGTCCGGCTTCGGCCGCCAGTGGCCGAACATGCGCATGTCCTCGATGCACAGCACGCCATCGAACAGGTGGCCGATGCCGAGTGCGCCGATCACGCGCGCCGTGTAGTCGCGTGGCGCGTTGGTCAGGATGTAGCGTCGCCCCGGCAGCCGCGCCAGCGCGGCAAAGTCCTGCGCGTGCCCGTAGACACGTTCTTCCAGTCCCGGCAGGCGGTGCGTCTGCGCCAGGAAGTGTGCACCGGCCACTCCATGGTGACGCACCAGGCCCAGCAGCGTGGCGCCGTAGCGCAGCCAGTAGTCGCGCCGCAGCGCGTCGGCGCCGGCTTCGTCCACACCCAGGTGCTCGACGATGTAGTCGGTCATGCCGCGGTTGACGTCGCGGAAGGCCGACGCCGAGGCGTCGTGCAGCGTGTTGTCCAGGTCGAACAACCAGGTCCTGCGGCCCCCAGGCTTGCCGCCCATGGGGGGCTGCGCCCGCGTTGGGGCGGCCCGGCGGCAGGCGCGGGCCCGATCCTGGACCGACGGCAACATCAATGCGACTTGATCATCGTGCCGTAGGCGCGGTCGCTCAGCACTTCCAGCAGCATCGCGTGCGGCACCCGCCCGTCGACGATGTGCACCGCATGCACGCCACTCTTGGCGGCATCGATGGCACCGGCGATCTTGGGCAGCATGCCGCCGCTGATGGTGCCGTCGGCGATCAGGTCGTCGATGTCACGCGAGGTCAGTTCGGTCAGCAGTTCACCCTGCTTGTCGAGCACGCCGCGGATGTTGGTCAGCAGCAGCAGCTTCTCGGCCTTGAGCACGGTGGCGAGCTTGCTGGCCACCATGTCGGCATTGATGTTGTAGCTCTCGTTGTGCTCGCCGAAGCCGATGGGGCTGATGACGGGGATGAACTGGTCGTCCTGCAGCGCCTGCACCACGCTGGGGTCGATGCCGACGATCTCGCCGACCTGGCCGACGTCGTGCTCCTTGCTGGGGTCGTCCTTGTCCGCCATCTTGAGCTTGCGCGCGCGGATCAAGCCACCGTCTCGCCCGGTCAGGCCCACAGCCTTGCCGCCGGCGGCGTTGATCAGGCCCACGATGTCCTGCTGCACCTGGCCGGCCAGCACCCACTCGACGACCTCCATCGTCTCCTCGTCGGTCACGCGCATGCCCTGCACGAAGGTGCCCTTCTTGCCCACGCGCGCCAACGCTTCGTCGATCTGCGGGCCGCCGCCGTGCACCACGATGGGGTTCATGCCCACCAGCTTGAGCAGCACCACGTCCTCGGCGAAGTCCTGCTGCAGCGCCGGGTCGGTCATGGCGTTGCCGCCGTACTTGATGACCAGGGTCTTGCCGTGGAACTGGCGGATGTAGGGCAGCGCCTGGGCCAGGATCTCGGCCTGCTCGCGCGGCGTGATGTGGTCCAGCGGCTGCTCGTGCGGGGTCGTCATGGGCGGGCCTCGGCGGTGGGAATGCCACTCATTGTAGAAACTCGGCTGCTGCGCCGCAGCAGACCTTGTCCACCGCTGCTCGCGGCGACGCGTTGAAGCTCGCAAAGGAGACTGGAACCATGAAACGCCTCGCCCTCATCACCTCCCTGGCCCTGGCCGCGGGCTTCGCGTCGGCGCAGAGCGTCGACGCGGAAGTGCGCAAGGTCGACACCGCGCAGGGCAAGCTCACGCTCAAGCATGGCGAGATCAAGAACCTCGACATGCCGCCCATGACCATGGTCTTCCGGGTGGCCAACAAGACCATGCTCGACGGCCTGAAGGCCGGCGACAAGGTCAAGGTGGACGTCGACAAGATCGACGGCCAGTACACGGTGGTTCGACTGGCGAGACCGTCCTGACGGCAGAAACATCCGCGGATTCGTAAGCACCTGTGCTCGCACAACAGGCGCCCCCGGTCGTGATCGTCTACACGACCGGCGTGTGGCGTTTGACCACTTGTTCACTGGGGCTCGTGCGCAAGGTCCGGCGAACGGCGAAGTGGAGGACACGCTTGCTTGCTCTGGTCGTGATGGGGCACCTTAGATTGGGTGGAACGCCGCACTGACGCGAGCCGACCAACCTCTGACCGCTCCCCATGACCCTTCTCACCCGACACCTGACCGCCGCACTGCTCACGGCGCTGGCCGTCGCCACGGCCTGGGCGCAACCTGCAGGCATTGCCAACCCGTCCCGCGCACCCTTCCCGGAACTTCGCCTGCCGGCGACCAAGTCGCAGGGCCAGCGGGCCATCGACTTGCTGGGCAGCCGCCTGCCGGAAGTTTCGGCCTGGTACGGCAAGTCGGCAGATGAGTTCCGGGCCCTGCTGCTGAAGGACCGGCGTCTGAAGATCGACGCCAGAGGCCGCCTGTTCGTCGAGGAAGAACTCGACAGGCCGCTCCCGGCTGACCCGGCAAGCAGTGCCACCAGCGGGGCGCTGGACGGTCAGCTCGCGCCGCTGGACCAGACCTTTCTGCTCCACAGCCGGCCTGGGGCCAAGCGCACGATCTATCTGAACTTCCTGGGTGCGGTCTTGAACAGCACGGCCTGGAACGGCAGCGGTGGATCGATCACGGCTTTGCCGTTCGATCTCGACGGCATCCCCTATTCCCTGTCCGCCGCGGAACTGGAACGCATCCAGTACATCTGGCAACGCGTGGCTGAAGACTACGCGCCGTTCGACGTCGACGTCACCACGGAAGTCCCCGCCGCCGACCTGATCACGCGCAGCGGCACAGGTGACGACGTCTATGGCACGACAGTGCTGATCACCCACCGAAGCGGTGTCTACAGCTGCAGTTGTGGCGGCGTGGCCTACATTGGCGTCTTCGACAACGTCGGCGACTTCTACAAGCCGGCGCTCGTGTTCTACGACGCCCTGGGCAACGGCAACGAGAAGTACGTCGCCGAGGCCATCTCGCACGAGGCCGGGCACAACGTCGGCCTGCTGCACGATGGCTACAGTGGTGGTGGTTACTACCCGGGCCACGGCAGCGGCGCCACCGGCTGGGCGCCGATCATGGGTGTGGGCTACTACCAGGCGCTCGTGCAGTGGAGCAAGGGCGAGTACGCCACGGCCGACAACACGCAGGACGACTATGCGGTCATGGCCACCAACGGCCTGACCATCCGTGCCGACGACCACGCCAACGGCATCGCGAACGCGTCGCCGATGCAGGTCGTCGGCAACGGCTCGACAGCGTCGCTCTACACCGAAGGCGTGATCGAACGGCCGGCCGACTGGGACGTGTTCTCGTTCGTCGCCGGGGCCGGCGCTGCCAGTTTCACTGCGCAGCCCGCCGCGCGGTCCGGTAACGTTGACCTGAAGCTCGAACTGCGCAACGCCAGTGGCACCGTGTTGGCGCATTCCAATCCGGCCGACCTGCTGTCAGCATCCATCAACACCTCGCTGGCCTCCGCGGGCACCTACTATCTCGCGGTGACCGGCGTCGGCAAGGGCGACCCGCTGGCGACTGGCTACACCAAGTACGGCAGCGTCGGCCAGTACGCGCTGTCCGGCGAGGTGCCGGCAGGCAGTGGTCAGCCGCCGCAGGTGGTGCTCAGCGCTGCCCCTACGCAAGGGCAGACGCCGCTGACCGTGGACTTCTCGGCCGCAGGCTCCAGCGACCCCGACGGCAGCATTGCGGCGTACACCTGGATCTTCGGTGACGGCAGCAGCGGCAGCGGCGCCACGGCCAACCACACCTACACCAGCCCTGGCAGCTACACGGCCCAGTTGCGCGTGACCGACAACAGCGGCATGACCACCACCCGCTCGACCACGATCGTGGTCGATCCCGTGGTCGCCACAGGGGCCTTGAGCGTCGCCGACATCGCGATGTCGCTGAACAGGAAGAAGCGCAACACGCGCGCCACCGCCACGGTTGCCATCCGTGATGGCAACGGTCAGGCGGTGGCCAACGCCAGTGTCAGCGGGCGCTGGGGCGGGCTGGTCAGCAGCACCGCCACGCTGATCACCGATGCCCAGGGCCGAGCCACCTTCACCTCACCCCCAACGAACAAGACGTCCGGCACCTTCACCTTCACGGTCTCGGGTTCGAGTCTGGCGGGCTACACCTACGAGCCGACGCAGAACGTCGAGACCAGCGACTCGATCTCGTTCTGAGACCCGGGCTGGGCGGTGCCCGGCCCCGGATCAGAAGTGGATGCCGCGCATCATCTGCTGCATCGCGATGGCCTCGGGCGACAGCTTCGGCTTGTCGCCCTTCTCGCCCTTGGCCGCGTCGCTGTCCGGGAACATGCGGAAGCTGGTGTTCATGACGATCTGCGCGATGCGCGGCGCCGCCGCGTGCAGTAGTTCGCCGGTGATGCCCAGGCGGGTGGCAATGCGCACCGGCTTGGCAATGCAGGCCTGCGCGATCATGTCGGCCGCCTCCTCCGGGCTCAGCGTCGGCACGTTCTGGTAGATCTTCGTCGGCGCGATCATGGGCGTGCGCACCAGCGGCATGTTGATGGTGGTGAAGGTGATGCCCTGGTCGGCGAACTCGCTGCTGGCGCAGCGGGTCCAGGCGTCCAGCGCCG
Organism: Burkholderiaceae bacterium; assembly: GCA_024235915.1. Classification (GTDB taxonomy): domain Bacteria; phylum Pseudomonadota; class Gammaproteobacteria; order Burkholderiales; family Burkholderiaceae_C; genus Rubrivivax. The sequence goes on from JACKLO010000016.1 coordinate 31,401, forward strand.
CCTTGCTGGCCACGTAAGCACTGAAGCGCGGCGCATTGGTCAGCACGCCGATGGAGCTGATGTTGACCACGTGGCCCCGGCGCTTCTTCACCATGCCCGGCAGCAGGCCCATGGTGACGCGCAGGCAGCCGAAGTAGTTCAGGTCCATCGTGCGCTGGAAGTCGTGGAAACGGTCGTAGCTGGACTCGATCGCGCGCCGGATGCTGCGGCCGGCGTTGTTGATCAGGAAGTCCACGCCGCCGTGCTCCGTTTCCAGCGTCTGCACGAAGGCCGCACAGTCGGCCTCGTTGGCGATGTCCACGCTGTAGCTGAAGACCTTGGCGTCCTTGCCGGCGTGGGCCTGGATCTCCTTGACCGCCTCGGCCAGCTTGTCTTCGCCGCGCGCGCAGATGATGGTGGTCGCGCCGGCTTCGGCGAACTTCATCGCCGCGGCCAGGCCGATGCCCGATGAACCGCCGGTGACCAGCACCACCTTGCCGCCCACCGTGCCCTTGAGGCTGCGGTCGATGAAGAGGTCCGGGTCGAGGTGGCGCTCCCAGTAGTCCCACAGCCGCCAGGCGTAGTCGTTCAGGTTCGGGCAGGCGATGCCGCTGCCCTTGAGCGCGGCCGTGGTCTCGCGGCAGTCGAAGCGCGTGGGGTAGTTGACGAAGGTGAGGATGTCCTCGGGCAGCGCCAGGTCCTTCATCACCGCGGCCTGGATGCGGCGCACCGGCGCCAGCGCCATCAGGCCCTTCTTGACGCTCTTGGGGATGAAACCGAGCAGCGCGGCGTTGACGAAGACGTTCATCTTCGGCGCGTGCGCGGCCTTGCTGAAGATGTCGAGCACGTCGCCCACGCGGTAGCCCACAGGGTCCACCAGGTGGAAGCACTTGCCGGCGTTGTCGGCCTTGGTGTGGCTGATGTGGTCCAGCGCCTGCACCACGTAGTCCACCGGCACGATGTTCACGCGCCCGCCTTCCAGCCCGATGGACGGGAACCACGGCGGCAGGATCTGCCGCATGCGCTGGATCAGCTTGAAGAAGTAGTAGGGCCCGTCGACCTTGTCCATCTCGCCGGTGCGCGAATCACCGACGACCATCGCCGGGCGGTACACCGTCCAGGGGACCTTGCACTCCTTGCGCACGATCTTCTCGCTCTCGTGCTTGGTAGCGAAGTACGGGTGGTCCAGGCCTTCGGCCTCGTCGAACATATCCTCGCGGAACACGCCTTCATACAGACCCGCCGCGGCGATGCTGCTGACGTGGTGCACGTGCTTGGCGTCGATCGCCTTCGCGAACTCCACCATGTTGCGCGTGCCCTCCACGTTCACGTGGATCTGGCTCTCCTCGTCGGCCGACAGGTCGTAGACCGCCGCCAGGTGGTAGACCGCGTCGATGCTGCCCTTGAGCGCCTTGATCTCGTCGGCCGCCACGCCGAGCTTCTTCGCCGTCAGGTCGCCGGTGACAGCGATCGCGCGCGCCTTCGTCGTGCCCCAGTCGGCCAGCAGGCCGGCGACCTTGCCCTCGCTGCCCGGACGCACCAGGAAGTACACGGTGGCGCCGCGGCGCGCGAGCAGGGCCTTGACGAGCCGCTTGCCGATGAAGCCGGTGGCACCGGTGACGAAGTAGCGCATGGGGGTTCCTCCAGGTCGAACAGTACGCATTCTTGACCACACGCCCGCCAGCGTTCGATGGCGCTTTCCCGGAAAACAACTAGAGGGTTCTCACTAGGGTTCTAGGCTGCGTTCTCCAGCGGGCCGGCCTACAGTGCAGTCACGGATTCAACCGAGGGACTCACATGGTCAAGAAGCTCAAGCGCATTTCCGAGAACAAGGCGGCCTCCCCCGCCGGCCTGCTGGACGGCCAGCTGGCGGCGTCGGTCAAGGACTCGGCCCAGCAGATCTGGCTGGCCGGCATGGGCGCCTTCGCCAAGGCGCAGGAAGAAGGCGGCAAGGTCTTCGAGACCCTGGTCAAGGAAGGCATGAGCCTGCAGAAGAAGACGCAAGGCATCGCCGAGGACAAGATCAGCGAAGTCACCGGCAAGATGAGCGCGATGGCCGGCACCGTCACGGCCAAGGCCGGCCAGAACTGGGACAAGCTCGAATCGATCTTCGAGCAGCGCACCGCCAAGGCGCTGTCCAAGCTGGGCGTGCCCACCGCGAAGGACGTGGACGCCCTGGTCAAGCGCGTGGACGCGCTGGCCGCCCAGGTGGCCAAGCTGAACAAGGGCGGCGCCGCAGCGCCGAAGAAGGCTGCAGCCAAGCCAGTGGAGCCGGCCGCGGCCCCCAAGAAGGCCGCGGCCAAGGCAGCCGCCAAGCCCGCCGTGAAGGCCCCGGCGGCCAAGCGCGCGCCGCGCAAGTCGGCCACGACGGCCTGACCTGCCGATGATGGGCCGCACCTCCGGCCGCCACCTTCCCCGCGGACCGGGTCCGCGGGTCGGGTTGGCGCTGGCGGGCGGCGGCCCACTGGGCGCGATCTGGGAGATCGGCGCCCTCAACGCCCTGGCCGAGGCCTTGCCCGGCGTCGATTTCGTGGCGCTGGACGGCTACGTTGGCGTCTCCGCCGGCGGTTTCCTTGCCGCAGGCTTGGCCAACGGCATGACGCCGCGCCAGATGTGCGCCGCCTTCATCGAGGACGACGCCCCCGCCGGCGACCGCATCGACCCTGCCGCCTTCATGCGGCCCGCCTGGGCCGAGTTCGCGCGCCGTGGCGCCGCGCTGCCTGGGCTGGCGGTGCAGACCGCGTGGCAGGCCCTGTTCGGCGGCCGCTCCTGGCTGGCCGCCGCAGAACGGCTGGGCCGCGCCCTGCCCACCGGGCTGTTCAGCCACGCCCCCATCGAGGCGCAGCTGCGCCACGTGCTCAGCCAGCCGGGGCGGTCGAACGACTTCCGCGAACTGGCCCGTACCCACGGCCGCCGCCTGGTGCTGGTGGCCACCGACCTGGACAGCGGCACCGCCGCGCCCTTCGGCATGCCCGGCTGGGACCACGTGCCGATCTCGGTGGCCGTGGCCGCCAGCGCGGCGCTGCCCGGCCTCTTCCCGCCGGTGCCGGTGGGCGGGCGCTGGTACGCCGACGGCGCCCTGAAGAAGACCCTGCATGCCAGTGTGCTGCTGGACCTGGGCCTGGACCTGGTGATCTGTCTGAACCCGCTGGTGCCCTTCGACGCCAGCCATCCGCACGGCCACCGCGTGCTGGGCAGCCCGGAACCGGCCATCCCGCGCCTGGTGGAAGGCGGCCTGCCGGTGGTGATGTCGCAGACCTTCCGCTCGCTGATCCATTCGCGGCTGGAGCTGGGCATGAAGGGTTATGCGCGCAGCCACCCGGACACCGACATCCTGCTGTTCGAGCCGGACCACCGCGACCCGACGATGTTCCTGGCCAACACCTTCGGCTACCGGCAACGCCGCGCGCTCGCGGAACATGCCTACGAGCGCATGCGTGAAGACCTGCGCACGCGCCGCGTGGCGCTGAACCGTCAGCTGGCTCGCCATGGTCTCGCCCTGGACAGCACGGTGCTGGCCGACCGCGGCCGCCGTCTGCTGGTGCCGCGCGTGCCAGGCCGGCGCAGCGCGCGCACGCTGCACCGGCTGCACGGCGTGCTGGACCAGCTCGAAGACGCCCTGGCCACGCGCTGACCCATCAGGTCATCGCCACGCGGGCCTCAAGTCCGGCCACCGGCGGCCGATCACCGATGGACGATGCCCCGCCGGGGCGTCCCCGCCGTGTTGCCGCCATGCCATCCAGACCCGCCGCCGAACCCGCCGTGCCGCACCCTGACCCTGCTCGCCGAGCGGGCCGCGCCATGGCCTTGGCGCTGAAGCTGATGCTGGACCGCGTCACCGGCGCCAGAGAGGCCCTGCCCCACCTGGCCGCGCTGGAGCGTGCGCTGGCCGCCGACGGCACGGCCATCCTGGCCCACATCCCCTTGCCCTCGCTCAAGCGCATGGGCGCGCAGCTTGCGGCGCTGCCGCTGGACCTGGACAACAAGCCGCTGCGTGCCCTGCAGGTACAGGTGCAGGCGGCCATCCTGCGGCAGCAGGAACCGGCGCCGCCCCGGGCACCGGAGCCCGTGCCCTACCTGCCCAGTTCGCTGGACGACGGGCGGGTGGAGGTGACCGAGGTCAGCGAAAGCGAGTGGGCGGCCGCCAGCCAGATCATGGAAGACGGGCCCGGCGTGGGTCCCTGACGGCCTTCAACCCAGGTAGCGGCGCTCCAGGTGCGCCTTGAAGTGCGCCGGGTTCAGCGGTTCGCCGCTGGCGCGCACCGCCAGGTCGTCGGTGGTCCAGCGGCTGGCCTGCGTCCAGATGTTGGCCTTCAGCCAGTCCAGCGCCGGGACCAGGTCGCCGGCGTCCAGGCGTGCGTCCAGGTCGGGCACGGCGCGCCGGATCGCGCCGAACCACTGCGCCGCGAACATCGCCCCCAGCGAGTAGCACGGGAAATAGCCGATCAGCCCGGCCGGCCAGTGCACGTCCTGCAACGGCCCGTCACTGAAGTTGCCGCGCGTGTCCAGGCCCAGCAGCTCCATCATCTTGGCGTCCCACAGCGCGGGGATGTCCTCGGGCTCGATCTCGCCTTCGACCAGCGGCCGCTCGATCTCGTAGCGCAGGATGATGTGGGCCGGGTAGGTGACCTCGTCGGCGTCCACCCGGATCAGGCCCGGTTTCACCCGCGTCAGCAGGCGGTGCAGGTTGGCCGGCGCAAAGGCCGGCTGGTCGCCGAAGGCCTCGCACAGCAGCGGCGACATCAGCTTGGCGAAGCCGGGGTGGCCGCCGATCTGCATTTCGAAGCTCAGGCTCTGGCTTTCGTGCAGGGCCATCGAGCGCGCCTCGGCCAGCGGCTGGCCCAGCCACTCGCGCGGCAGGTTCTGCTCGTAGCGCCCATGGCCGGTCTCGTGCACCGTGCCCATCAGGCTGCCCAGGAAGTTGTCGGCGCTGTAGCGCGTGGTCATGCGCACGTCTTCCGGCACGCCACCGCAGAAGGGGTGGGCGCTCACATCCAGGCGGCCCGCCTCGAAATCGAAGCCCAGCAGGCACATCACCTGTTCGCTCAGCCAGCGCTGGCGGGTGACGTCGAACGGCCCCACGGGCTCGATCAGCGGGTCGGCGCGGTGCCGCTCCGCCTGGCGGTCGACCACCTGCTGGATGAGCCCTGGCAGCCACTGCCGCACGTCGCCGAAGACGCGGTCGACGGTGGCCGTGGTCATGCCCGGCTCGTAGCTGTCCATCATGGCCTCGTAGCGCCCCAGGCCCGACTGGTCGGCCAGCCGTGCCGCCTGCTCGCGGGCGATGGCCAGCACCGGGCGGAAGTTCTCGAGGAAGCCGGCCCAGTCGCCTGCCGGGCGCTGTGTGCGCCAGGCGTGTTCGCAGCGCGAGGTGGCGATCTCGCGGCGCTGCACCAGATCGTCAGGCAGCGCAGTGGCGCGCTGCCAATCGCGGCGGATCTCGCGCAGGTTGGCACGCTGGGCATCGTCCAGGTCCTCCTGCTCGGCGCGCTCGATCTGCGGGCCCAGGGCCGGGTCGGTGCGCATGCGGTGCATCAGCGCCGCCAGTTCGGCAATGGCGGCAGCGCGCGCCTCGTTGCCCTTGGCCGGCATGTTGGACGCCTGGTCCCAGCCGGCGATGGCGCCGAGGTGCCCCAGGCGGTGCAGCCGCTGGTAGATGGCAGTGAGGTGGTCGTAGGCGGGTGTCTTCATGCCGGGATTGTCCTGTTTCAGACCTGCCATTGCCCAGGGAACAACCACAGCAGCCCCGCCGTCATGGTGACGTAGCGGGCGAACTTGCCGATGGCCATGTAGGCCACGCAGGGCCAGAACGGCAGGCGGAGCCAGCCGGCCACGGCACACAGCGGGTCGCCTACCACGGGCAGCCAGGCCAGCAGGCAGGCCTTGGCGCCGAAGCGCTCCAGCCACTGCAGCGCCCGCAGTTCCGCGGGCTTGCGGTGGCGCACCTTCTCGAAGGCGCGCTCGGCGCCGTAGCCCATCCACCAGCTGATGGCCCCGCCCAGCGTGTTGCCGGCAGTGGCCACGGCCATCGTCAGCCAGAACAGGTCGGGTTCCAGCTTCAGGAAACCCAGCACCACCCACTCGCTGCCGGCCGGCAACAGGGTGGCCGAGACCACGGCGACGACGAACACCGTCGACAGCCCGAACTCGGGCAGGGCCAGCAGTTGCAGCAGGTGTCGGAGCGCTTCGTCCATCGCCGCCGGATTATTCCGCCCACCTATAATTTCCGGTTCCCCGCCTCGTTTTACCCCACCGAACGCCCATGCAGATCGGCCACATCGTGCTGCCGAACAACCTGTTCGTCGCCCCGATGGCCGGGGTGACGGACCGGCCGTTCCGCATGCTTTGCCGGCAGTTGGGTGCGGGTCATGCGGTCAGCGAGATGGTCACCAGCCAGAAGCACCTCTGGGCCTCGTTGAAGACCTCGCGCCGGGCCGACCACACCGGAGAGCCGGCACCCATCGCCGTGCAGATCGCGGGCGTCGATCCGATCGAGATGGCCGATGCAGCCCGCCACAACATCGACCGTGGCGCCCAGATCATCGACATCAACATGGGCTGCCCAGCGAAGAAGGTGTGCAACACCTGGGCCGGCTCGGCGCTGATGCAGAACGAACCGCTGGCGCTGCGCATCGTCGAAGCCGTGGTTGCCGCCTGCGCGCCGCACCACGTGCCGGTGACACTGAAGATGCGCACCGGCTGGTGCGCGGCACAGAAGAACGCCCCCGTGCTGGCGCGCGCCGCGCAGGACGCCGGCATCGCGATGCTCACGGTGCATGGCCGCACGCGTGAACAGGGCTACGGCGGGCAGGCGGAATACGACACCATCGCCGCGATCAAGGCCGCGCTGCACATCCCGGTGGTGGCCAACGGCGACATCGATTCGCCGGAGAAGGCGGCTGCGGTGCTGCGGGCCACCGGCGCCGACGCGCTGATGATCGGCCGCGCCGCACAGGGCCGGCCCTGGATCTTCCGCGAGATCGCGCACTACCTGGCCACCGGCGAGTACCTGCCGCCGCCGCCCACGGCCGAGGTGCGCGGCTGGCTGCTGGCCCACCTGCAGGACCACTACGGCCTTTACGGCGAAGGCACCGGCGTGCGCACCGCGCGCAAGCACATCGGCTGGGCCGTCAAGGCACTGCCCGGTGGTGAAGCCTTCCGCGCCGTGATGAACACGCTGGAGACAGCCGACGCCCAGTGGCGCGCCGTGACCAGCTTCTTCGACGAACTGGCCGCCCTGCACCCGCGCTGGCCTGCGGCGCACGCCGCCGCCAACGCACCCCGCCTGGCCGAACTGGACGCCGCATGAAGCTCGAGGACGCGGTGCGCTCCGCACTGGACGCCTATTTCCGCGACCTGCACGGTGCCGAACCGCACGGTGTGCAGCAGATGGTGCTGCAGGCGGTGGAAAAGCCGATGCTGGAGGTCGTGTTGCGCCGCGCCGACGGCAACCAGCGCCTGGCCGCCGAATGGCTGGGCATCAACCGCAATACCTTGCGCCGCAAGCTCGTCGAACACGGCCTGGCCGACTGAACCCCTGGAAGACCCCATGACGCTCTCCGCCCTGATCTCCGTCTCCGACAAGACCGGCGTGCTCGACTTCGCCCGTGCACTGCACGCGCAGGGCGTGCGCCTGCTGTCCACCGGCGGCACCGCCAAGCTGCTGGCCGATGCCGGCCTGCCGGTGACCGAGGTGGCCGAACTCACCGGCTTCCCGGAGATGCTGGACGGCCGCGTGAAGACCCTGCACCCGCGCGTGCACGGCGGCCTGCTGGCGCGTCGCGACCTGCCGGCGCACATGGCGGCGCTGGCCGAACACGGCATCGGCACCATCGACCTCCTGGTGGTCAACCTCTACCCCTTCGCCCAGGCCACGGCGCGCGCCGACTGCACGCTGGAGGACGCCATCGAGAACATCGACATCGGCGGCCCCGCCATGCTGCGCGCCGCGGCCAAGAACTGGACCGACGTGACGGTGCTGATCGACCCGGCCGACTACCCGCGCGTGCTGGCCGAACTGAAGACCGGCGGCGTCGAACGTGCCACGCGCTTCATGCTGGCCAAGAAGGTGTTCGCACACACCGCCGCCTACGACGGCATGATCACCAACTACCTGACGGCGCTGAAGCCCGAGGCCGAGTTCGCACCGGCCGCCGTGCCGGCGCGCGAGCCCTTCCCGGCCGTGTGGAACCTGCAGCTGGCCAAGACGCAGGACATGCGTTATGGCGAGAACCCGCACCAGGCTGCCGCGTTCTACCGCGACGCCAAGCCGGCCGCCGGCACGCTGGCGCAATGGACGCAGATCCAGGGCAAGGCGCTGAGCTACAACAACATCGCCGACGCCGACGCCGCGTGGGAGTGCGTCAAGAGCTTCGACGTGCCGGCCTGCGTGATCGTCAAGCACGCCAACCCCTGCGGCGTGGCGCTGGGTGCCGACCCGCACGAGGCCTACCGCAAGGCCTTCCAGACCGACCCCACCTCCGCCTTCGGCGGCATCATCGCCTTCAACCGGCCGCTGGACGGCGCCGCGGCAGAAGCCGTCAGCAAGCAGTTCGTCGAGGTGCTGATCGCGCCGGCCATCACACCCGAGGCGCGCGCCGTGTTCGCCAGCAAGGTCAATGTGCGCCTGCTCGAGGTGCCGCTGTCGGCCGAGATGAACACCTGGGACATGAAGCGCGTGGGCGGCGGCGTGCTGCTGCAGGGCCAGGACGCCAAGAACGTGGCCGAGTCGGAACTGCGCGTGGTCACCAAGCTGGCGCCAACGCCCGAGCAGATGGCCGACCTGATGTTCGCCTGGAAGGTGGCCAAGTTCGTCAAGAGCAACGCCATCGTCTTCTGTGCCGGCGGCATGACCATCGGTGTCGGTGCCGGCCAGATGAGCCGCATCGACAGCGCCCGCATCGCCAGCATCAAGGCCGGCAACGCCGGGCTGTCGATGGCCGGCACGGCGGTGGCCAGCGACGCCTTCTTCCCGTTCCGCGATGGGTTGGACGTGGTGGTGGATGCCGGTGCGACCTGCGTCATCCAGCCCGGCGGTTCGGTGCGCGACGAAGAGGTCATCGGTGCCGCCGACGAGCGCGGCATCGCGATGGTGTTCACCGGCACGCGACACTTCCGCCACTGACCTCAGTGACGGCGTCGACCCGCGGCGCCCGCGAAAGGCAGCCGGGCTGAGGGATTCAGGCGGCCAGCAGGCCAGCGGCCTCCAGGTCAACCGCCATCCGGTCGCCGAGTTCGTCGCCCGAGCGCCAGGCGCCGTCGACGTCGCCGCCGGCGAGGTAGTCGCCGCACACGCCCAGGCCCCGTCCCGCGTCCCACCAGCATGGACGAGCGTCCATCGCGGGGCGCCCGCTGGCGGCGTAGCGCCACCGGTGCACGGCGCGGTGGTGCCAGCGTACGCCCTTGCGTTCCTCGCGCGACCAGGCGTGCGTCAGTGCCTCGGCCAATGCCTCGGCCACGTCGGCCGGGTCGTCGTCCAGATGGCCCTGACTCCACGCCGCGTGGGCATGCGCCACCCACACCGCAAGACCCGGCAGGCGGGTGCGCCCCGGCCGACGGTCGTTGCGGGTGATCCAGGTCAACGCCCCTGTGGACGGCTCGGCGGCATCCCAGGGCCAGTCCACCTCGTCGGTGACCGCCATCAGCGTCCACACCGGACACATCGGCCACCCGGCCAACGCGTCGCTCCAGTCCTCATGGTGGCCTGCCAGCAGCGCCGCGGCCTGGGCCGGCGGCATGGCCAGCACCACCTGGTCGTAGACCCCCGCGACCCGCCCATCGACGATCACCTGCCAGCGGCCGTCGCGCCCACGCTGCAGGCGCTGCACGGCCTGTCCCAGTTGCAGCGGTGTCTCCCCCAGCACGTGGCGGACGAACCCTGGCATGCCGGGCACGGCGATGTGGCCCGGGCCGTGTGAGGGCCCCGGCCATGGCGCATGCACGCGCGGTGCCCAAGGCAGCAGCACCCCGGCTTGCTCGGCGCGCGCCGCCACGGCGCGCAGGCGCGGTGAGCGCGCCACGATCTGGGGGGCGCCATGGTCGAAGCCGACCTCCACCGGCGCCGCCTGACCGGGCAGGTTCACCAGCGTACGGCGGGTGGCCAAACGCCCCCCCACTCCCCGGGACTTGTCGAACACGGTCACCTGGACACCGGCGGCCAGCAGGCCACGCGCACACGCGGCACCCGCCAGGCCGGCGCCGATGATGGCCACCGAGGCGCCCGGCTCGACAGCGGACCGGACATCGTTGGAAACAAGGTTCATGGGCGTCCCCTGGGTGATGACAAGCGCGTCACGGATGGCGGTGTGGCTTGAGATTACTACCCATTGGTCTATATGTAAACACGTCAGTCACTTTTGAGACTGAAATGACTCGTCCTGGACAAAAGCCATCGGAGGCCGAGGGGCCTCGTGGACGCGCCCGGACGTCGCCGACGCCACGGACATCGCCATGTCCAGCCTGAATGCGGCACAGCCGCCAGGCGCCCGTTGCCCGGCCAAGGCGCCGTCAGTCCGGGGCCGGCGTGTCTCCACCCCCATCGTCCACCAGCAGCGAACGCACCTGGGCCGCGAACCGCCCGACATCGATGGGCTTGCCGATGTAGCCGTCCCAGCCGGCGGCCAGGAAGCGTTCGCGGTCGCCCGCCATGGCGTAGGCCGTGAATGCCACGACGCGCAGAGACGCCGTCGATGGGTCGGCCCGCCAGCGCGCCAACAAGGTCAACCCATCTTCCCGCGGCAGTTGGAGATCCAGGAGCACCAGCGACGGTCGGTGCCGGCGGACCTCGATGTCGGCCTCGGCCGAATCCGCCGCCGCCACGACCTCGAAGCCGTCCAGTTCCAGCACCGCGCGCACCAGTTCGAGGTTGGCGGGCTGGTCGTCCACCACGAGCACGCAGGGACCGGATCCGCCCTGACATTGCGCTGGCCGCGGCCCCGACCCCCCCGTGTTCATGACCGGCGCTCCGCCGTCGCGGCCTGAAGGATGGAGGCCAAAGCCTGTTCCAGGTCATCGGCCGGACGACGCGGACCAAGGCGCCGGGACGAGTTCGCCAGCCGTTCAAGATCCCTGTCGTCCAAGCGGGTGGCGGTCCAGACGAACACCGGCAACCGCGACCACATGGGATGAGTGCGCAGGGCCTGGAGCACCTCGAAGCCGTCCAGCCCGGGCATCATGAGGTCGAGGATCATGGCGGCAGGCCGGACCTCGTCCAGTCCGGCCAGCGCTTCAGCACCGCCGGCCGCCGAGATGACCCGGTGACCGAGCGACTCCAGGGTCGTCTGCATCAGGGCACGTGCTGCCGGGTCGTCATCCACGACGAGGATCGGCCCGTCGATCGGCTTGTCCAGCCGGGCCAGCATGCGTGACAGTTGCTCGGGCACCAGCGGCTTGGCCAGCAGGTCGGCGATGCCGAACATCACGCCGCCGGCGTCGTCGGACCGGGACAGCAGCCGCACCGGGACATCCAGCGTCATTCCTTCGTCACGCAGTCGCTCCAGCGCCTGCAGGGTGGGACCGTCATGCAGCAACAGGTCCAGGGCCCAGGCGTCGTAACGGTGTCGCCGCGCCAACGCCAGCAGGTCGTCGACGCGGGTGGCGGTGTCCACGACGACACCATGATCACCGAGCGCACGCACCAGTCGATCGCGGAGGTCGGTGGGCGCATGCGCCAGCAGCACCCGGGCCCCGGAGGCCGGCGGAACCGGCATCGCCAAGGGCAGCACGGCAAAGAAGAGACTGCCTTCTCCGGGATGACTGCGCACGCCGACCCGCCCGCCCTGGGCCGTCACCAGATGGCGCGTCAGGGCCAGCCCGAGACCCGTGCCCTGGTGGCGCTTGGCCAATCCGTCGTCCAGCTGCTGGAACTCGACGAACAGGCGGGGCTGGTCCTCCAACGCAATCCCCGGGCCGTTGTCCTCGACCTCCAGACGGAAGTGCGCCTCGCCCTCGGCCCTGATGCGAAGCACGACCGCGCCGCCGGCGGGGGTGAACTTGATGGCATTGGAGAGGTAGTTCATCGCCACCTGGCGCAGACGATCCGGGTCCAGGTGCACAGGTCCGAGCGACGGGTCCACTTCCACCCGGAATGTGTGGGACTTGTCGCGCAGCAGCGGTTCGATCTCGTCGCCCAGCGCGTTCGCGAAAGGCCCGAGTTCCAGGTCCTGCGGGCGGAATTCCATCCGCCCGGCCTCCACCTTGCTGAGGTCCAGCACGTCGTTGATCAACTGCAGCAGATGCCGACCGCTGCGCGCGATGTGGCCGAGGTACTCGTCCCGCTTCGGTGAACCGTCGGCCACCACCCCGCTGCGCAGGAGGTCGGCAAAGCCGATGACGGCATTCAACGGTGTTCTCAGCTCATGGGACATGTTGGCCAGGAACAGGCTCTTCAGGCGGCTCGCTTCAGCAATGCGTCGGTTCTCGTCGCCCAGACGCGCTGCCTCTTCCCGGGCGACCTGCGCCTCCTGTTCGACCGTGATGTCGGTGCAGACGCCGCTGAGCGTCGCTTCGCCGTCGTCGTGCCAGCCACCCTGGAAACGGATCCAGCGCCAACCGCCGTCGGGCCGACGAACACGCAGATCCTGGCGGAAGTCGGCACGGCGACGCATGGCATCCTCCAGCGCCTCGATGAAGCCGCTTCGGTCCTGTTCGTGCAGCTTGGCCTGCCAGTCGTGGAGAGGCCATCCCTGGTCCGATACCGCCAGGCCCATCAGCCCGGCCATGCGGGCCGAACCTTCGAATCGCCCGGCACTGGCCACAAAGCGCCACGTGCCCAGCTGGGCCGCCTGCGTCGCCGCCTGCAGCCGATGCTCGACCCGGCGCTGGCCGGTCAGGTCGCGCGACACCGACGCCATGCCGATCACCTGGCCGAGTTCATCGCGCACGGGCGACACGGCGACGCTGACCGGCACCCGGCGTCCATCTCGGTGCAGGCGCCAGGTCTCGAAGGGCGCCCGCGGCTCGCCACGGCCCAGCTCCTCCAGCAGCGCCTGCTCCTCGGCCAGAAGGTCCGGCGGCACGATGCGCATCACCGGCTCGCCCAGCATGTCCTCGGCGGCCCACCCGAGCAGCCGCTCGGCACTGATGTTCCAACTGGTGATGCGACCGTCGAGCGACTTGGTGATGACGGCGTCGGACATGCTCGCGACCACGGCTGCGAGCTGGCGGACTTCCTGCTCGGCCTCGCTCAGACGCGACATGTCCCGCATCACGAGGCTCATGCCTGCGACCGCGCCATCGTCGCCCAGGGCGAGTTCGGCGCTCAATTCGACGGGCTTGCGGGCGCCATCCCGGGCCAGGCAGACGAAGCGCTGGGCGTGCCGCGGCCCGGATTCGACCAGCACATCCACTGGATTGCGCTTTGTCATCGCCTGCGGGCGGTCCTCGCGCCGGATGACATCCCAAACGCTGGTGCCCAGCGCATCACGGGCCGACCAGCCCGTGATCGCCTCACCGACGGCATTGATGCGCGACACGCGCCCCAGCGCATCGGTGGCGACGAACCCGGCCCCACTGGCGGCCAGTGCCGTGGCGAGCGCCTGTTCGAGCTGATCGCGTGAACTCTCGGCCAGCTGCCGCCGGTCGACTTCCTCGGTCAACTTGTCCAGCGTTTGCTGGAGTTCACCCACGCTGGGGATGCGCAGCAGTGCCGGCATCAGCCGCCAAAGCAAAGCCGCAGTGCCCAGTGAGACCGCGGCCGTGGCCACCTTGACGGCCGCGTGCAGTTCGTAGTCGGGACGCCAGACGACCCAGACCGCGCTCAGGTGCGTGAACCCGCACAGCAGGATGAAGGCCGCGAACAGCCACGGCAGCCGGCCCAGCTGCAATTGCGGACGGCGTCTCACGAAGTGGAAGATCGCCAGCGGGATCGAGAAGTAGGCCGCGGCGATCGCCAGGTCCGCCCCCACCATGGGCCACAACACCTCGGGTGCCCATTGGAAACAGTAGCCGTGCGGCAGCAGCCCGGTACGGCCGAGCAGGGACTCGAACGATGTCATGGGGATCCCTTTGCGCTTTTCCAAAAAATGTGCCACATCGCGGTCGCCACGTGTGGCTGAAGGCTCCCGCATCGGATACCCGACCCTGGACGTCGCCGCGGAACGCCCGGCAAGATGCGGCGAATGAAGCGACGAGATCTCCTTTTGTCGGCGCTGGGTGGCGTGTCCACCGCTGGCCTGTCGGGTTGCCAGGCCATGGCCACGCGGCCGCAGTCCACCGCTTCAGCGGCCGTCGGGCCAGGAAGCCGGCGCCTGCGGGCCGGTGCCCATGCGCTGTCCGCGGCGGAGCAGCCGGCGCTGCCGGTCTGGGCCTACGAAGGTCAGGTGCCCGGCCCCGTGCTGCGCCTGCGCCGCGGCGACGTGCTGGATCTGACGCTGGAAAACGCCCTGCGCGACCCCACCACCGTTCACTGGCACGGCGTGCGCGTGCCCAACGCCATGGATGGCGTGCCGCACCTGACGCAGCCGCCGGTGATGCCGGGCGAGACCTTCCGCTACCGCTTCGCGCTGCCGGACGCGGGCACCTACTGGTACCACCCGCACTGGGGCACGCCGGAACAGGTGGAGCGGGGCCTGGCCGGCGCGCTGGTGGTGGAGGACGACCTGCCGCCGCCGGTGGACCGTGACGAGGTCTGGCTGCTCGACGACTGGCGGCTCGACGCCTCGGGCCGCATCGCCGAGGACTTCTACGCGTTTCGCGACGTGGCCCATGCCGGCCGGCTCGGCCAGCGCCTCACGGTCAATGGCGCCGTCGAGCCCACGCTGGCGCTCCAGGCTGGGCAGCGCCTGCGCCTGCGGCTGGTGAACGCCGCCAACGCCAGGATCTTCGCGTTGGAGCTGCCGGGCCTGCCAGCCTGGCTCATCGCGCGCGACGGCATGCCGGCCGACGCCGCGGTGGCCTGGGAGGGCCCGCTACTGCTGGGCCCGGGCATGCGCGCCGACCTGGTCATCGATGCCGCGCAGGCCGGCCGCTTCACGCTGCGCGACCGCTTCGGCCGCGGCGAGCGCCTGCTGGCGCACCTGCAGGTGGACGGCAAGGCGCCCACCGGAGCGGCCCGCCCGGCGCCGCAGCCGGCAGCGCACGAGCCGCTGCCCGCGCCAACGTCCACCGATGCATGGATGCAACCCCTGGTCTTCGGCGGCGGCATGATGGGCATGGGCGGCTGGCCGGAGGATTCCCCGGCCGCTCGCGACGCCCGCCGCCAGCGTCGCCTGGCCGGCAGCCGCGAGGCCGACCCGGTGTGGACCGTCAACGGTCACGCCCACATGGGCCGGCACGACGCCCACCCGCCACTGTTCAGCGTGCCGCGTGGCCGCACCATCCGGCTGCAACTGGCCAACCGCACGGCTTGGTGGCACCCGATCCACGTGCACGGTCACCACGTGAAGCTGCTCGCCCGCAATGGCGAGGCCCTGCCGGTGCAGCCCTGGCGCGACACGGTGCTGCTGTCGCCGCGTGACACGGCGGAACTGGCCTTCGTGGCCGACAACCCCGGGCGGTGGCTGATCCACTGCCACGTGCTCGAGCACCATGCCGGCGGCATGGGCGCGATGTTCGAGGTGAGCTGACCCGACCGCGGCTCAGCGGCAGCGCTGCAGCACGGCTTCGGCGGCGTCCGCCAGCCGCGTGTAGCCGGCGCGGTTGGGGTGGATGGCGTCGGCCTTCAGCGCGTCGTTGCCCAGCACGCCAGACACCACGCCAGGGATCACGTGCAGATCGCCCGCCAGCGCGTCGAACATCGGGTGGTCGTCCAGCAGGCCGGCCACGGCGCCGAGACCGGGCTGCGGCACGGCGAAGATCACCGCCACCGCGCCGGCGGCACGGATGCGCGCCGCCAGCTCGCGCAGGTTGGCCAGCGTGCGCTCGGCGGGCACACGGCGCAGCAGGTCGTTGCCGCCGCTGGTGACGAAGACCAGACCCGGCCGGTGTTCGGCCAAGGCGTCGTCGATGCGCGCCAGCAGACCCTCGCTGCGCTCACCGTTGATGCCCACCTGCACGACCGTGAAGGCATCACCCACACGCTGCTGCAACTGTTCCGCATACCCGTCGCCGTCAGCGCCCTGGCCGCGCGTGAGCGAATCGCCGATGGCCAGCACCGTGGCGCCGGTCGGCAGGTGGCAGCCCGCCAGAGGCGATTCCGCGCGTGTGCAGCCCGCCAGCCAAGCTGCCGCGAGCAGCACCGCGGCAAGCGCCTTCACGCCCCGGGCCCGCAGTCCAGGCAGCGTTCCACCGGCGGCGGCCCCATGCGCAGCGCCGCCTGCAGCTCACGCAGCGCCGTGCGCAGGCCTTCCTCGATCACCGGGTGGTAGAAGGGGCTGTCGAGCATCTGCTGCACGGTGTCGCCGCGCTGTGCGCTCCAGGCCAGCAGGTGGCCGATGTGTTCCGCCGCCGGGCCGATCATCTCGGCGCCCAGGAAGCGGCCGTCGCGCCGGTCGGCATACACGTGCAGCGCACCGCTGTTGACGCCCATCACGCGGCTGCGCCCCTGGTCGCCGAAGGACACGGTGCCGATGGCGAAGGCCGTGCCCGCAGCCGTCAGTTCGGCATGGCTGGCGCCGGCCAGCATGATCTGCGGGTCGCTGAACACCACCGCCAGCGGCGCCCGGCGCGGGCGCACCCGCAGGTCGGGCCAGCGGCCAGCGTTGTCGCCGGCGATGCGGCCGTCGTCGGCGGCCTCGTGCAGCAGCGGGCGGTCTTCGGCCGCGTCGCCGGCGATGAACACCGCGCTGTCGCCGATCTGGCCGGTGCGGCGGTCGTAGACCGGCACGCCGCCGGCGTCCAGCGGCAGGCCGGTGGTCTCCAAGCCCAGGTTGTCGACGTTGGGCCGTCGACCCGTGGCGGCGAGCAGCCACTCGAAGCGCTCCTCGTCGACCCGGCCCTGGGCATCGGTGCAGCGCACGACCACGGCGTCGCCTTCGCGCCGTGGCGCCAGGTGGTGCGCATCCAGCGCCAGCGGCAATTCACCGGCGAAGAGGTCGCGTGCCAGCGCCTGCAGCGCTGGGTCGGTCAGCGGGCCGACACGGCTGCGGCCGTACAGGCGCACACGCACGCCCAGGCGGTGCAGCGCCTGCGCCAGTTCCAGCCCGATGACGCCGGTGCCCACCACGGCCACCGATGCGGGCAGGGTGGCCCAGTCGAAGACGTCGTCGTTGACGATGAGCCGGTCGCCCAGGGCCTCGCGCCAGGCGGTGGGAAAGGCGGGGCGAGAACCGGTGGCGATGACGATGCGCTGTGCCCGTACGCGCGTGTGGCCATCGACGTCCAGGGTATGGCGGTCGACAAATCGCGCGCGGCCGAGCAGGCGGTGTGCGTCGGGCCAGCGGTCCACCGCGCCGGTGACGAAACCGACGAAACGGTCGCGCTCGCTGCGCACCCGCGCCATCACCGCGGCGCCGTCCACCTGCGGCGGCCCGGCCGTGACACCGAATCGCCCCGCATGCGCAATGCCGTGGGCCGCCTCCGCCGCGGCGATCAGCAGCTTGCTGGGCATGCAGCCCACGCGGGCACAGGTGGTGCCATAGGGCCCGTGCTGAAGGCTCAGCACCGACGGCGTGTGGGCCAGTGCCGCACGGTAGGCGCCCATGCCGGCGGTGCCGGCACCGACGATGGCCACGTCGACGTCGCGCACCTCGCTCATGGCTGGGCCGCCTGTGCCGCTGAGACAAGGCGTGGAAGAAGGTTGACGGCGTTCATGGCGGCCTGGGTCGTGAGGGGGCGGCCTGAGCTTACGGCTAGCATGGCAACCATGTCGCGCGCCGAGTTGATGGGGGCGCTGCTGTCCTTCATCGCCCGCCTGATCACGGGCGCGCAGGGGCACTGGCTGGGTGTGCCGCCCAAGGCCGAGCAGCGCATCTATTTCGCCAACCACCAGAGCCACCTGGACTGGGTGTTGATCTGGGCCGCCCTGCCGCGCGAGCTGCGCGCCACCACAAGGCCCATCGCGGCCAAGGACTACTGGACGTCGGGCCGGTTCAAGCACTGGATCACGCGCGAGGTGTTCAACGCGGTCTACGTGAACCGCGCGCGCACGGCCGACGAAGACCCGCTGGAACCGCTGCTGGACGCGCTGCGCAACGGTGATTCGCTGGTGATCTTTCCCGAAGGCACGCGCAGCAACAAGGGCGCACCGCAGCCCTTCAAGGCCGGCATGTTCCACCTGGCGGAGCAGTTCCCGGCCGTGCCGCTGGTGCCCTGCTGGATCGACAACGTGCAGCGCGTGATGCCCAAGGGCGAAGTCGTGCCCGTGCCCATCCTGTGCACGGCCACCTTCGGCGCGCCTCTGCAGCTGGCCCCAGGCGAGGACAAGCGCGATTTCCTGCGCCGCGCGCGCGAGGCCGTGGTCGCGCTGCGGCCCGCTGGGTCCGGGGCCTGAGCGCGCCATGGGACGTCTGCGTGATCTCGCCGTCGACCAGCAGGTGGCCCTGCTGTTCGTGGTGCTGTTCGGCCTGCTGGTGCTGGTCACGGCCGCTGCGCTGCTGTGGAGCGTGCGCCACGAGGACCACCCGGCGGCACCCCGCATCAAGCGCGACCTGCGCGCGCTGTGGGTCGGCACCTGTGTGTTCTGGGCGGCATGGATCTCCGGCCCGCTGGGTGCCACGCTGCTGTTCGGGGTGCTGAGTTTCCTGGCGCTGCGCGAGCTGATCACCCTGGTGCACACCCGCCGCGGCGACCACCGCAGCCTGATCCTGGCCTTCTTCGTGATCCTGCCGCTGCAGTACGCGCTGGTGGGCACGCGGCACTTCGACCTCTTCACGGTGCTGATCCCGGTCTATGCCTTCCTCGCCATCCCGGTGGCATCGGCACTGGCCGGCGACCCGCAGCGCTTCCTGGAGCGCAACGCCAAGATCCAATGGGGCATCATG
This sequence comes from Burkholderiaceae bacterium, assembly GCA_024235915.1. GTDB lineage: Bacteria > Pseudomonadota > Gammaproteobacteria > Burkholderiales > Burkholderiaceae_C > Rubrivivax. The sequence continues at coordinate 50,237 of JACKLO010000016.1, forward strand.
GTCTGCGTCTATGGGCTCAGCCACGCACCGGCCCTGCTGCTGCTGGACTTTCCGCGCCATGCGGGGCGAGGGGCGTTCCTGGTGTTCTTCCTGGTGGTGGTGACCGCCGCGGCGCAGCTGGTGCAGGAGGCCGCGAGCCACTGGCTGCGGCGGCGGCCTGTGGCGCGGCACATCGACCGTTCGTTCTCCTACCGTGCCTGGGCCCTGGGCGCGCTGGCTGCGGGCGTGGCGGGCGCGCTGCTGTACTGGAGCACGCCCTTCAAGCCGCCGCAGGCGCTGGCCCTGGGTTTTATCGCCGGTGGCGCCGGCACGCTGGGTGACCTGGTGATGCGCGCGCTGAAGAAGGACGCTGGCGTGCGCACCTGGGGCAATGCCGACTCCCTCACTGGCGCTGTCGGCCTGCTGGACCGGCTGGCACCACTGTGCTTCGCAGCGCCCGTGTTCTTCCACGCCGTGCGCTGGTACTTCCGTGTCTGAGCCCGTTCGCATTCTTGGCATCGACCCCGGCCTGCAGCGGACCGGCTTTGGTTTCGGCCCGGCGCTGGCGCGCCTTCACGCCGGCTGCGCCGGCATGAGCCTTCACTGAAACCGGTCCGATGCGCATCCTTGGCATTGACCCCGGCCTCCAGCGGACCGGCTTTGGCGTCATCGAGGCCGATGGCCCGCGCCTGCGCTATGTGGCCAGCGGCACCATCGGCACACTGGAGGCGCCGCGTGGCGACCTGCCGGGGCGCTTGAAGCTGATTTTCTCCGGCGTGCAGGAGGTGGTGCAGGCCTATGCGCCGCACTGCGCGTCGGTGGAGATCGTGTTCGTCAACGTCAACCCGCAGAGCACGCTGCTGCTGGGCCAGGCGCGCGGCGCCGCGCTGGCCGCGCTGGTGTCCGGCGACCTGCCGGTGGCGGAGTACACCGCGCTGCAGATGAAGAAGGCCGTGGTCGGCCAGGGCCTGGCGCAGAAGGCGCAGGTGCAGGCCATGGTGCAGCGTCTGCTGGGTTTGCCCGCGCCGCCTGGCAAGGACGCGGCCGACGCCCTGGGCCTGGCGATCACGCATGCACATGCGGCCACGTCGCTGGCCGCGATGGGCGCGGCGGCCACGCTCAGCCGCCGACAACACTCGCAATACCGCAAGGGGCGGGTGTACTGATCAGAAAGGCGCTTCGCCGGGCGCCAGCGGGGTCACGGCGGCGCCGTCGGCCGCAGCGGGCTGGCGGTCGTTGACGCCGCCCAGTGCGTCGATCAGGTCCGGCAGCACGCGCCGCAGTTCACCGGTGAACAGCGCCACGTCGGCCTCGAAGCCCTCGTCGCTACCGGCATCGGTCTCCAGGCCGTCCACGAACTGCAGGCGCTTGAGCGTCAGGCCCTCGGTGAGCACCAGGGAGACGCGGCCGCCCCAGGTCAGCGCCAGTTGGGTCGGCCGCTTGCCTTCGCGGATGTGGGCCACCACCTCGTCGGTGTCCAGGTTGTGGCGGGCAAAGCGCACCGTGGCCTTTTCGCCCTCGGGCTGCTTGAGTTCGCAGTCACGGTCCACCGTGAAGCCGTGCGGCGCCTCACGCTCGGCCAGCCAGCCGGCCATCGCCGTGGCCGGCGACAGCGCCGTGTCCAACGGCTCCAGGCGCAGGCCACCGCCCAGGGCTTCGAGCAGCGGCGTCACCACGGCATCGGCACGCTTGGTGCTGGCGGTGCCGATCCACACGAAGCCGGCCTGGGGGTCCACCCACACCGTGGTGTCGGCGCGCTTGGGAAAGGCGCGCGGCAGCAGGGTGTGCACCAGTTCCTCCTTCAGCTCGCGCTTGACCTTGCCCTTGGGGCGGCGCCCGGTCTGCTGCTCCAGCACGTCGAGCTTCGCTTCCAGCTCCTGGCGGATCACCCCGCCTGGCACGGCGCGCGTCTCACGGCGCTGCCGAAGCACCATCTGGCCACCGATGGCTTCGGCCAGTGGGTGGTGCTCCTCGCCACGCGGCGGCACCCAGCCGGCGCTGTCCACCGTGGTCGGCCCGCCTTCGACGAACGGGGTGGCCTGCAGCCGGGCCTCGATCTCCGCCAGGCCGGGCACGGTCCAGTGGGCGATGCGGTAGACGAGGGCGTTCTTGAAGAGCATGGGGCAGCCGGGGCAACGTCGTTCGGGGCCGCGAGTTTAGGGCCCCGGTTGCCGGGCCTGACGCGCTTCAAAGGTCGAGCCCACGCCAGGGCAACGTGGACTCAATGCAGCCGAGCCGACTCGTCATCAGCCGGCATGACCGTGACCTCGCACGGCGCCAGGGTCTGCCATCGATCGTGCAGCCGTGACGCCACCAGCCGCAGGCCCGGTGGCAGCGCAGGATGCTGGTGGAGGAAGAACAGGTTGGCGACGATCCTGCGCGCCATGAGCCTCCGCAGCGTGACGGCGTCCACCCGGACTTCAGGCTCGGGAACCGCAAAACTCGACATCAGGGTCAGGGTTGCTGCCAGCAGGCCTGCCGCGCAGGGCAGCTCCGCCGCGTCATCGGGTGCGTATGAGGGTTGCGATGGATTCATCATGGATGTCTGGCTGTGTGCCGTGAAGAGGGGTCGGCCGCCGGCCCATCCCTGGGCCCGGCGGTGGAAGGATCCAGGTGAGGCAGCGCCTGCAACAGCGCCTGCAACAGCGTCGGCAGCAGCGCCGGAAGGAGCACCGGAAGCGGTGCATTCTGGGCCGACCCTTCGATGTACACACAGCGCTTGCCCGTGCGTCGGCACTGGTCCTTCACACGCCAGTGGGCACCGTGGCTGATGCAGCCCGTCCTGCAGATCACCCGGTCTGCCGCGGCGAAGGCGGCGCCCTGTGATGCCACCATGACGGGGCCGGGCGGTACGGCCCGCAAACGGGCCAGGTCGTCGCGCAGACCCTGGATCTCCGTGGTGCGCACCAAGGCCTCGGCACGCAGGCGGACGACCATCTGCTGCAGATGATTCCGCTCGCGTCTGTGCGCCGCTGCCAGCTGCGCAGCGCGCGCCTGGCTGGCGGCCAGGTGGCGGCCAAGCACAGCATTTTCATGGGCCAGCGCGTCCGGATTCGCCAGGCTGGCAGGCGGCGCGGCGCCCGTGTCCTGGGACTTCGCCGCTGGCGTGGCACCGCCACCATCCCGGGTCGAGCGTGCGTGGGCAACTCGCCAGGTGTCGTCCGTCATCGGCAGGCCTCTCGTGGTTGGCAACTTGAATGGCCACCTGCGTCGCAGCGTGTGGCGGGAACTGCCCGTAGGTGCATCGGTCCGAGCCCTACTTGGTGAGGATCAGCTTGCCCAGCGCGGTCAGACGCAGGCGGTAGACCCCGTCGCCATGCTGAATCTGCAGTTCCGGTTCCCCTTGCAGCAACTGCGCACTGGTGATCCTGGGCGTGGATCGTCGCAGCGCCGACCGGGGCGACGCGGTCGGCAGACCAACATCGGCGTCGCCGTTGGCGCCCGATGGCGCGGCTGAAGAGCCCTTGGCAATCAACATGCACTCAACAGTAATGCAACGCATTCGCATTTGCAAGTTTTACCCCAGCGGCAGGGCGGCTCTTCGCATCGGGGCCACCGACGGGCGTTGTCAAGGCGCGTCCACAGCACGCGGTCGCCCATCGCGCACTACCATCGCGCCATGAGCACATTGATCCAGAGCCGCTGGGTGTCGCTGGGAGCCGGCGAGCACGAGGGATTCGAGGGCTTCCTGGCGCTGCCGCCGGCTGGCCGGGGGCCCGGCCTGCTGCTGTGGCAGGAGATCTTCGGTGTCAATGCCCACATCCGGCGCGTGGCCGAACAGTACGCGCTGGCGGGCTTCACCGTGCTGGCACCCGACGTGTTCTGGCGTGGCGAGCGGCGCGTGGAACTGGGCTACGAAGCCGAGGGCATGGCTCGCGGGCGGGCGCTGATGGGTGCCATTGCACCCGCTGCGCTGCGCGCCGACATCGAGGCGGCCGCCGCCACGCTGCGGTCACGGCCGGAGTTCAGCGGCGAACGCCTGGGTGCCGTGGGCTATTGCTTCGGCGGCCGTCTGGCCTATTTGTCGGCCGCCTGGGCCGGCGTGGACGCGGCAGTAAGCTACTACGGCGGCGGCATCCACGACCAGCTCGCGCTGGCACCCGACATCCGTGGCGACCTGCTGTTCCACTACGCGGAGAACGACACGCACATCCCGCTGGAAGCGGTGGCGCGCGTGCGTGACGCGACCTGCACCACCGGCCGTCCAGGCAACGCCTGCCACGTCTACCCGGGCACGCAACACGGCTTCAACTGCTGGGAACGGGGCAGCTACCACGCCGGGGCGTCGGCCCTTGCGCTGGGGCGCAGCCTGCAATTCCTGGCCGAGCGGCTGTTCTGATGCCGGAGGCCGCGCCTACCCGGCACCCAGCGCCAGCGCCACGCGGTAGGTGACGAACGCCGCCACATAGGCCAGCGCGAACAGGTAGCCCGCCATCAGGGCCGGCACCCGCCAGCCACCGGTTTCGCGCTTGGCGGCGGCCAAGGTGGCCAGGCACTGTGGCGCGAACACGAACCACGCCAGCAGCGCCAGGCCGGTGGCCAGGCTCCACTGGCCGGCGATCAACGGCGTCAGCGCCGCTTCGCTGGCCTCGGCCGCCCCGGACAGCGCATACACCGTGCCCAGGGCGCTGACCACGACTTCGCGCGCCGCCAGGCCAGGCACCAGCGCGATGCTGATCTGCCAGTTGAAGCCAATCGGCGCAAACAGCAGTGCCAGCACTTCCCCAAGGCGGCCCGCCAGGCTGTAGGTGATGGCCGGTTCGGTGGCGCCGGGCGGTGGTGCCGGGAAGCTGGCCAGTGCCCACAGGACCACGGTGAGCCCGAGGATGATGCCGCCCACCCGCCGCATGAAGATCGTGACGCGGTGCCACAGGCCCAGCGCCACGCTGGCCGGCACCGGCCAGTGGTAGGCCGGCAGTTCCATCATCAGCGGCCGCACCTGGCGGCCGGCGGCCGTGAAACGCTTGAGCAGCCAGGCCACCCCCATCGCGCCCAGCACGCCGGCGCCGTAGAGGCCGAACAGCACCAGCCCCTGCAGCGACAGACCCGGCCCCACCGAGGCCGCCGGCACAAAGGCGGCAATCAGCAGCGCGTAGACCGGCAATCGCGCCGAGCAGGTCATCATCGGCGCGACCAGGATGGTCACCAGGCGGTCGCGCGGGTCGGCGATGGTGCGCGTGGCCATGATGCCCGGGATGGCGCAGGCAAAGCTGGACAGCAGCGGGATGAAGCTGCGCCCGCTCAGGCCGACACCACCCATCAAGCGGTCGAGCAGGAAGGCGGCCCGTGGCAGGTAGCCCGATTCCTCCAGCACCAGGATGAAGGCGAACAGGATCAGGATCTGCGGCAGGAACACCACGACGCCGCCCACGCCCGCCACCAGGCCGTCGACGAGAAAGCTGCGCACCAGCCCGTCAGGCACCGTGGACGCCACCGCATCGCCGACGGCCGTGGTGGCGGCCTCGATCCAGCCCATCGGCGCCTCGGCCAGGTTGAAGACCGCCTGGAACATCAGGAACAACAGCAGCGCCAGCAGCAGCGGCCCGGCCACGGGGTGCAGCACCACACGGTCGATGCGCTCGCTGGCATCCGGCGGCAGCGCGCCGTCCAGGCCCAGCCGGCGCAGGATGTGCCGGACCCGGTCGTGGTCGGCTTCGATGGCCTCATCCTGGGGCGCGCCGCCCGCGCCCGCCGGCAGCCCGGCGGCAGCCGGCCAGGTCGACCTGTCGGCCAGCACGCTGCGCAATACCGCGTCGCCGCCGGCCTGCACGGCCACGGTGGTCACCACCGGCACACCCAGTTCCTGCGCCAGCGCTTCGGCATCGATGGCGAGGTCGCGGCGCGCCGCCAGGTCCATCATGTTCAGCACGACCACGCAGGGCAGGCCCAACCGCTGCACGGCCAGCACCAGGCGCAGGCCCCGACGCAGGTTGGTGGCGTCCAGCACGCACACCGCCAGGTCCGGACGCTTCTCGCCCGCTGCCGTGCCACGCAGCACGTCGTGCGTCACCCTTTCGTCCGGAGAACGCGGGTGCAGGCTGTAGGCACCGGGGAGGTCGAGCACCCGCAGGTCGCGACCACCCGGCATGGCCAGGCGCCCCTCCTTGCGCTCGACGGTGACGCCCGCGTAGTTGGCCACCTTCTGCCGGCTGCCGGTGAGCCGGTTGAAGAGCGCGGTCTTGCCGCAGTTGGGGTTGCCCACCAGCGCGACCAGCGGGCCGCCCCGGTGGACGTGGATGACGGCGTCGGCCACTGGCGGCGTCAGGCCAGGTCGACCGTGACGCAGGCCGCCTCGGCGCGCCGCAGCGCGAAGGTCGACTGCCCGACGCGCACCACCAGCGGGTCACCCCCCGGCCGCGCGCGCGACAGCAGGGTCACCGCCTCACCCGGCAGGAAACCGATCTCCGCCAGCCAGCGGCCCCAATCCACGGCCATCGCCGGTGATCGGACCGCACGCACGCTGGCGGACACGCCATCGGCCAACTGGTCCAGGGTCGGGGCGGGCACGGCGGCAGCGGTCGATGTCATAGGACGCGTTCAAAAGGAATGGTTCTCATTCTGAAGGATGCCGGTCACTGGGCCTTGACGCAACGCAAGGCGCTCAGCGGTCGGCCCCTCGCGTGGTGCAGGCGCGGCAGAGGCCGTACAGGGACAGGCGGTGTTCGACAAGCGCAAACCCGCGGGCCTGGGCCACGGCGTGCTGGCGCGCTTCGATGGCATCGTCGCAGAACTCCGCGACGCCGCCGCAGCGCACGCAGACCAGGTGGTCGTGGTGCGGACCCTCGTCGATCTCGAACACGGCCTTGCCGCCGTCGAAGCTGGTGCGGCGCACGATGCCCGCCTGCTCCAGCTGTGCGAGCACGCGGTAGACGGTGGCCAGACCAACGTCGTCCCCCGCCGCCGCGAGGTCGCGGTAGACCTCGTCGGCACTCCAGTGCCGCCGTGTGCCGTGGCGCAGGAGTGCCAGCACCTTGCGCCGAGGCGGCGTGGACCGCAGGCCGAGGTGATGGAGGTCGTCCTGCGCATCGGGCGCGTCGGGCGCATCGGGCACGTCCACAAGGACAGACACCTGGGCGGCTGCGCCCGGCATCAGCCGCGCACCATGCTCACCAAACCGACACCGCCGACAGCGGCCAGCGCCCCGGCACCGCATCCCCCACAAGCGCCATGTGCCGCCCGAGCCTCGTCGAACACTTCGCGCGCGCAGTCGTGGCAGGCACCACAGGACGAGGCCACGCGGGTGTCGTCCTGCAATTGCTCGAAACACGCCGTGCCGCCGCGCACCTCACGGTGGATGTCGCGGTCAGAGATGCGGTGGCAGAGGCAGACGATCATCAGGCGGCCCAGGGTCTCGTTGGAACCTGGGCCGCATGGTACTTCAAATAAGAATCCGTCTCAATACGATTCTTTGATCGATTCCCGTGCGCCCATCGAACAGCTCGTCGCCGAGCGGACGGTCACCAAAGGACGCACCGGTGTCGATCCAGCCTGCGGTTCGGCACCCGCAGCGGCCTGCGTCAGCTGCCGTCGCCCACCTGCGACTGCAGCCAATTCGCCTCGCCCAGCTGCGCCACCAGGCCGATTTCGGTCTCGAGGTGGTCGATGTGCTCCTCCGTGTCGTCCAGCAGTTCGCTGAAGAGGTCGCGCGACACGTAGTCGCGCACGCTCTCGCAATGGGCGATCGCCTCCTTCAGGTAGGCGTGCGCGGCGTATTCGGTCTTCAGGTCGCAGTGCAGCGTCTCGATGGCCGACTCGCCGATGAGCAGCTTGCCCAGGTCCTGCAGGTTGGGCAGGCCGTCAAGCATCAGGATGCGGTCCATCAGCTTGTCGGCGTGCTTCATTTCCTCGATGGACTCTTCGTACTCGTGCTTGGCCAGCTTGGCAAAGCCCCAGTTCTTCAGCATGCGGTAGTGCAGGAAGTACTGGTTGATGGCCGTGAGCTCGTTCTTCAGCTGGCCATTGAGGAATTCGAGGACTTTGGCGTCGCCTTTCATGGGGATCCTTCCTGTGCAGGTGGGTGGTGCGATGCGTCCGATTGTGCGCAGCAGGGATCACGCCGGCGCATGGCCGCACCGGGCTGTTCTGAAGCGCAATCGTTCTCGTTGCCGTCCGCGCGCACCGCACAATCGCGCCATGATCCGCCCGCTGCCCGCCGACGACCCGCTGCGCCACGAACTGCACGACGAGGTCCACGCCCGGCCGACGGCGCGCATCCGCCTGCCGGCGCTGCTGGTCTACGTCGCCGTGCTGAACGACGGCGTGAGCCGCGACGAGGAACGCCTTCACCTGCAACGCCTGCCAGGTCAGGATGGCCTTCAGGCCGCCGACCTGGCCGGCCACTTCCTGCGCCTGCGCCTGGGCGACGCAGTGCTGAAGTGGGAACGCCACAGCGAGTTCACCCGCTACACGCTGGTGCAGCCACTGCCGGCGCAGGCCCTGCCGCCGGCCACCGACCCGGAACTGCTGTCGTCTCTGGTGCTGGATGCCGACTGGCTGGCCGCCATCCCGGGCCGCACGGTGGCCGCCATCAAGCTGGTGATGCTGCACCACGACCTGGCCGACCCGCAGGCGGCGCTGGACGCGGCCCGCCACTGGTTTGGCGACCGCACCGTGGTCGCGTCGCTCACCGGCCGCGGCCATTCGCTGGCGGTGACCGACTTCCACCTGCGCGACACCGGCTTCGAACGCATGCTGCTGCTCGCGCCTGAAGGCACCAGCGAGACCCGGGCCGGCCGCGTGTCGGCACGTCTGCTGGAATTCGAGACCTACCGCCTGATGGCGCTGCGCGGCCTGCCGGTGGCCAAGGCCCTGGGCCCGCTGCTGGCCCAGGCCGAGGCCGACCTCGCCGGCATCACCGCACGCATGGAGGCCGGCACCGGCCGCGCCAGCGACGCCGACGACCAGGCGCTGCTGGACACCTTGGTGGCCCTGGCCGCGCGGGTGGAACGCGCCACGGCCGAGACGCAGTACCGCTTCGCCGCCACCCAGGCCTATGCCGGCATCGTGGATCAGCGCATCGCCGAACTGCGCGAACAGCCCATCCCGGGCACGCAGATGCTGGGCGAGTTCATGCGCCGGCGGCTGTCGCCGGCCATCGCCACCGTGGGCGCCACCGAGCGCCGCCTGCAGTCGCTGGCCCAGCGCATCGAGCGCGCCGGCGCCCTGCTGCGCACGCGGGTGGACATCGCCACCGAGACGCAGAACCGTGAGCTGCTGGCCAAACTCACACGCGGGCAGGCACTGCAGCTCAAGCTCCAGAGCACGGTGGAAGGCCTGTCGATCGCGGCCATTTCGTACTACGTCGTGAGCCTGATCCTCTATGGCGCCAAGGCGGCCAAGGCCGCCGGCGTGCCGGTGCACCCGGAACTCGCGGCCGGCGCCAGCATCCCGCTGGTGCTGTGGGCGGTGGCTGCGCTCACGCGGCGCATCCACCGCAAGCTGGTCCACTGAACCGCCGGCGAACCCTCGCCGGCGCTACAGCATCACCGCCAGCCGTTCCAGCACCAGCACCGCGAAGAAGCCCAGGCCGGCCACCACCGTCCACTTGACGATGACGATGCCGCGCCGGCGCCAGACCACCTGGCCCGTGCCCACGTACATCGCAAAGCACAGCAACCCGGCGACCAGCAGGCCGCCGAAGACGACGCGGAACATCAGCATCACGGCAACGGGCCCGGCTCGATTCGGCGGGTCACCAGGCCGGGGCCAGTTCAGCCATGCCCTGCGGGGCCTTGCGCTCGTCCTCGAAGGTGACGATGTCGTAGGCCGTCTCGTCGGCCAGCAGGGCGCGCAGCAACTGGTTGTTCAGCGCGTGCCCGCTCTTGTAGGCCACGTAGCTGGCAAGCAGCGGCTTGCCGGCGATGTGCAGGTCACCGATGGCGTCCAGGATCTTGTGCTTGGCGAACTCGTCGCCGTAGCGCAGGCCATCGGCGTTGAGCACGCGGTAGTCGTCGATGACGATCACGTTGTCCAGGCTCCCGCCCCGACCCAGGCCGCGGGCGCGCATCATCTCCACGTCCTTCGTGAAGCCGAAGGTGCGCGCGCGCGCGATCTCCTGCTTGTACTTGCCCGAGCCCATGTCGAAGCTCACGCGCTGGCCGGTGGCGTTGACGGCCGGGTGGTCGAACTCGATCTCGAAGCTCAGCGTGTAGCCGTGGTGCGGGTCCAGCCGCGCCCACTTCAGGGCCTTGCCCTCGCCTTCACGCACCTCCACCGCCTTCTTCACGCGGATGAAGCGCTTGGGCGCCTCCTGCAGCGCGATGCCGGCACTTTGCAGCAGGAAGACGAAACTCGCCGCGGAGCCGTCGAGGATGGGCACCTCCTCGCCGGTGATGTCCACGTACAGGTTGTCCAGGCCCAGGCCGGCACAGGCCGACATCAGGTGCTCGATGGTCTGCACCCGCGGCGCGCCGGGGTCGCCTCCGGCGCTGATGGTGCTGGCCATGCGCGTGTCGCTCACGGCCCAGGCGTTGACGGGGATGTCCACCGGGCTGGGCAGGTCGGTGCGACGGAAGATCACGCCGGTATCCGGCGGCGCCGGGCGCAGCGTGAGTTCCACCTTGTGGCCGCTGTGCACCCCCACGCCCACGGCGCGGGTCAAGGATTTCAGAGTGCGTTGGCGCAACATGTCGTGGATTGTCCCGCAAAGCCTGCAGTCCGTCGCATGCCCCTGGCATGGACTTCGCTATGGCGACGATACTGCCGGCCCCATTGCCAGCGCTTTTCCCGCCCGTGAAGATGCCCCGACTCACCCCCCTGCTCATGACCGCCGTGACCACTGCCGTGACCACCGCCCTCTTCGCCACCCCCGCGCTCGCCCAGCGCCCCGACACGCGCGACCGCGCGCAGATCCCGGCCGAATACCGCTGGGACTTCAGCCCCATCTACAAGAGCTGGGACGCCTGGGAGGCGGGCCTGAAGGACATGGAAGCCAAGATGGATGCCTTTGCCGCGCGCAAGGGCACGCTGGCGTCCGGGCCGCAGGCGCTGCTGGCGGCCTACCAGGCCTTCGATCAGATCGGCAAGCTGCAGTACCTGACCTACCGCTACCCGCAACTGCAGCGCGACGTCGACACCCGCGACCAGGCCGTGGCCGGCCGCTTCCAGCGCGTGGGCGCGATGTTCGCCAAGTTCGACGCGTCCACCGCCTGGTTCACGCCGGAACTGCTGAAGATCCCCGAGGCCACCGTGCGCGGCTGGCTGGACAGCACGCCGGCGCTGGCGCCGTACCGGTTCACGATCCTGGACAACTACCGCAAGCAGCAGCACGTGCTCGACGAGCAGGGTGAACGCCTGCTGGCCCTGTCCAGCCGCCTGAACCAGGCGCCGCGCAACGTGTACTCGGAACTGTCCACGTCCGACATCCAGTGGCCCAAGATCACCACCAGCGACGGCAAGGAGGTGACGCTGACGCCCGGCAACTACCGCCGGCTGCTGGAGGACAGCCCGGTGCAGGCCGACCGTGCCAAGGCCGCAGCCGCCCATGTGGGCGCCTACGGCGCCAACGCGAACACCTATGCCGCCATCTACAACGGCGTGCTGCAGCGCGACTGGTTCCTGACGCAGGCGCGAAAATTCCCCACCACCCTGGACGCGGCGCTGGACGACGACGCCGTGCCGCGCAGCGTGGTCGAGACCCTGGTCGAGACCACCCGCGCCGGCACCGGGCCGTTGCAGCGGTACATGTTGCTGCGAAAGAAGCTGCTCAAGCTCGACAGCTACCACCTCTACGACGGCTCGGCGCCCATCTTCCGCACCGACACCACCTACCCCTACGCCACGGCCACGGCCAACGCGCTGGCCTCGGTGGCGCCGCTGGGCGCGGACTACGTGGAACGCTACAAGCGCTTCGTCGGCGGCGGCCGCATCGACGTCTACGAGAACGACGGCAAGCGCAGCGGCGCCTACAGCGCCAACGTCTACGGCGTCGGCCCCTACCTGCTGCTGAACTACAACGACACGCTCGATTCGATGTTCACCTTCGCCCACGAGGCGGGGCACGCGATGCACAGCGTGCTGTCCAACGAACACCAGCCCTTCGTCACCAGCAGCTACACCATCTTTGTGGCCGAAGTGGCGTCGACGATGAACGAGCGGCTGCTGATGGAGCACCTGCTGAAGCAGACCACCGACCCCAAACAGCGCTTCCTGCTGCTGCAGCACGCGGTGGACCAGATCGTCGGCACCTTCTACACGCAGGTGATGTTCGCCGACTACGAACTGCAGGCGCATCAGCGCGTGGAGAAGGGCGAGCCGGTGACCACCGAGGTGCTCAACCAGATCTACGCCGGGCTGCTGAAGACCTATTACGGCGACGCCGTTGCGCCCGATGACTTCTACAAATGGACCTGGGCACGCATCCCGCACTTCTTCAACACGCCCTACTACGTCTACCAGTACGCCACCTGCTTCGCGTCGTCGGCCGAGCTCTACAAGCAGATGACCACCGGCGACGGCAAGGCGCGTGAAGCCGCCCGCCAGCGCTACCTGACGCTGCTGTCCTCCGGCGGCAACGACCACCCGATGACGCAGCTGAAGAAGGCCGGCGTGGACCTGACCCAGCGCGCCACCGTGCAGGCGGTGGTGGACCAGCTTGACGAACTGGTCACGCGCATGGAGGTCGAGGCGGCGAAGATCCGGTGAACGTCGCAGCACCGCGTGGCTGACCTTGCGCTATGCTGCGCAACGTGAACGCCACCCGCGCCCTGCGACGACCCTCCCGACGACACCGTCGAGAGGTTTCGTAGCGCCCGGCCGGCTGCCGGATCCCCAGCAGCCGTTCACCCCCAGAAGGCCACGAGACGCTCCTCGTGGCCTTTTGCGTTTCTGCCGGCGTTCCGCCCGGCGTGGCCCTCGGCCCGTGGCGCCCTCATGGCCTTCGTGACCCACCCCACGAAGGAACCCTGATGACGATCACCTCGCACCCTGCCCCACCGTCCACCACGGCCCTGATGCCGGTGGCCGACCGCCCCGAGGCCATGTTCACCCGCGGCCAGGGCAGCTGGCTGTTCGACAGCCGGGGCCGAAGCTGGCTGGACCTGGTCCAGGGCTGGGCGGTCAACACCCTGGGCCATGCGCCACCGGTGATCACCGACGCGCTGGCCCTGCAGTCCCGCCGCCTGCTGCAACCCGGCCCCGGCCTCTACAACGACCGCGCAGCGGCACTGGCCGAGCGCCTGGCTGCGCTGGCCGGCCTCGAGCGCGCCTTCTTCACCAGCAGTGGTGCCGAAGCGAACGAGGGCGCCATCAAGCTCGCCCGCAAGTTCGGGCAGGTGCACCGCGGTGGCGCCCACCAGATCATCACCTTCGAAGGCGCCTTCCACGGCCGCACGCTGGCGACCATGAGCGCCAGCGGCAAACCAGGCTTCGAGCGGCTCTTCGAGCCCAAGGTGCCCGGCTTCCCCAAGGCGCGTCTCAACGACCTGGCCAGCGTGCAGGCGCTGATCGGCCCGCAGACCGTGGCCGTGATGCTGGAACCCATCCAGGGCGAGGCCGGCGTGATCGAGGCCACACCGGCGTTCCTGCAGGCCCTGCGCGCGCTGTGCGACGCCCAGGGCCTGCTGCTCATCCTCGACGAGGTGCAGACCGGCATCGGCCGCACGGGCACGATGTTCGCCTTTGAACACGCCGCCGTGCGGCCGGACATCCTGACCTTGGGCAAGGGCCTGGGCGGCGGTGTGCCCATCGGAGCCTTGATGGCGCGCGACGCCGTCTGCTGCTTCGAACCCGGCGACCAGGGTGGCACCTACAGCGGCAACCCGTTGATGTGCGCCGTGGCGCTGGCGGTGCTGGATGTGGTGACGGCACCCGGCTTTCTGGCCGGCGTGAACGCCCGCAGCGCGCAGCTGCGCGCGGGGCTGGATGCACTGGCCCGCCGCATCGGTGCGCCCGCCGCCGAAGGCCGTGGCCTGCTGCTCGCCCTGAGCCTGCCGCAGGACGACGGCGCCACGCAGGCTGCGTCGGCCCTGTTCCGCCGCGCCAGCGCGTCGCGCCCCGGCTTGCTGGTCAACGCCGTGCGGCCACGGCGGCTTCGCTTCGTGCCCGCGCTGAACGTGGCCGCCGATGAACTCAACCTGGCGCTGGCCCTGCTGGACACCGCCTTGGCATGCTGAACTCGACGCGGCGGCCGGCGCCCCTCAGGGCCCGAGCTCGGCGTCGATCCTGGCGACCAGCTGCTGCAGGGCCGCGTCCACGCCTTGCGCATGCGCCTCGAGCAGACGCAGGTCCGTGTCCGGCTGTCGCAGCGCCAGTTCCAGTGCTTCGATGTCGCTGGCCAGCAGCAGGGTGCCCAGGGTCGCGCACGCGCCGCGCAGACCGTGGCAGGCCTCGGCCCAGGCGGCGCGCGACGTGGCGGCGGCCGGCTCCCGGAGCACTGGCAGGCCAGGCCGGTACTGTGCGGCAAAGCGCCGCAGCAGGCGGACCACTTGCGCCGGCTGCCCACCCAGGTTGCGCAGCGCCGTGCTGGCATCCAGGCCCTCGATGCGGTGCAGCGCGGCCAGCAGCTGCGCGTCAGGCTGAATGGGCTCGACGGGTGGCGCCGATGTCGCGCCGCCCAGCCACTTCAGCAACATCCGATAAAGGGCGTCCATGTCCACCGGCTTGACCAGGTGGTCGTTCATGCCGGCGTCCAGGCAGGCCCGCTGATCCTCGGCATACGCATTGGCCGTCATGGCGATGATCGGCAGGTCCACCCCGTGCTCCGCACGCAGCGTCCGCGTCGCCGTCAGGCCATCCATGGTTGGCATGTGCACGTCCATCAGGACCAGGTCGATGCCCCCGTCGAGCACACGCTGCACCGCCTCCGCGCCGTCCTGGGCCACCACCACCTGCAGGCCCACCCGCTCCAGCTGCGCACGCGCCACCTCCTGGTTGATCGGATTGTCCTCGGCCAGCAACACCCGCCTTCCCGCGGCCAGGTCCTGCAGTCGTTGTTCGGCGTCGACCAGCAGAACCGCCGCGGGCGCAGACTCCGAAGTGGCCGGCGCGGCCGCCTCCTGGAGCCACGCGCTGAACCAGAAGGTGCTGCCGGACCCGGGTTCGCTGTGGGCATCAGCCTCTCCGCCCATCATGCGCGCCAGCTGGCGGGTCAGTGCCAACCCCAGCCCGGTGCCACCATGTTCGCGGGACAGCGAAGCATCGCCCTGTTCAAAGGCTTCGAAGACGTGGGGCAGTCGATCGGCCGGCACACCGGGCCCGGTGTCGCTGACGGCAAAGCGCGCCAGCAGTCGGTCGCCCTCGCGTTCGACGACCTCTGCACGCAGGGCCACCTGCCCCCGGCTGGTGAACTTCACCGCGTTGCCCAGCAGGTTGATGAGGCACTGGGCCAGCGCCATCTCGTCACCCACCAGGCGGGCCGGCAGGGCCTGGACGTCGGCCTCGAGGGCGAGGCCTTTCTCCTCGGCCTGGGCCGCGACGACGCCAACGGTGCGCCGCAGCAGCGCGTCGCGCGAAAAGGGCGCCGGGTGAAGCACCTGCCGCCCGGCCTCGACCTTGGACAGATCGAGCACATCGTTGATCAGCTGCAGCAGGTGGCGCGCCGCGCCGTCCACCTTGTGCAGGCGGTCCTGCTGCAGCGGGTCGCTGCTGTCCCGTGCGATCAGGTGCGTGAGCCCGAGGATCGCGTTCATCGGCGTGCGGATCTCGTGGCTCATGTTGGCCAGGAAGGCGCTCTTGGCCCGCGTGGCCGCTTCGGCGTCGTCGGCACGCTGCGCCAGCGAGGCATTGGCGGCCGCCAGCTGTTCGCCGGCGTTCTTGAGCGCGGTCACGTCGGTGGCCAGCACCAGCAGGCCGCGCACCTGGCCGCCCACCGGATCAGGCACATCCGGCACGTAGCGGACCTGGGTCGTGACAGACGTGCCATCAGGTTGACGTTCGTCGCGCTCGAAGACCTGTGGCACACCGCGGTAGGCCGCATCGACCTGCGCCTGCCGTTGCGCGTAGTAGTCGGCCCCCATCAGTTCAACCATGGATTGGCCCTGCACGGCCTCGACCGGCAGCTGCCACCGCCGACAGGCCTGCGCATTGGCAAAGCGGCAGCGCCGCGCCATGTCCCAGTACACCACGCGGCCCGGCAAGGTGTCGGCCACCATGCGCAGGAAGGCCTCGGCCGCCTCGCGCGCCTGCAGGGCACTGGCCAGCGCCGCGGTGCGCTCCTGCACCAGCGCTTCCAGGTGGTCACGGTGTTTCACCAGTTCGGCCGCCTGGCGACGGGACGCGGTGATGTCGGAGAGGCTGAGCACCGCGCCGCGCACCGCACCCGCAGCACCGTCACGCAGGGGTTCGGCGTTGATGCTGAGCCAGCGCGTGTCACGCCCCGGGAATTTCACCCCCACCACCCGGCCACGCACGGACTCGCCGTGGTCCAGCGCACGCCACAGGGGTCGCTGCGGCCGCGCCAAGGGCTCGCCGTCCTCGTCGCAGAGCTCCCAGTCCAGCAATGGAAACTGGTCGCGCCAGGGCGCCAGCGAAACGCCCAGCTCGACTTCTGCCGCAGGGTTGGCCACCAGCAGCCGCCCCTGTGCATCGAAGGTCACCACTGCCTCGGCCATCGCGGCCAGGGTGCTGCGGTACTGCTGCTCGTTGCGCCGCAGACGCTCACGCGCGGCAGCTCGCAGCCGGTCGGCACGCAAGGCGCCGGCCGCCGTGCCGCCGATCACCACCACCGACGTCAACAGCAGCACCGCGCTGTACAGATCGAGCCGGCGGCGCGCGGCAGCGATCTGCGCCAGCACGGCGGCGTCGATGCGCTGGCCGACCTGGTCCAGCGCGTACAGGCTCTGCCGCATCCGTACCGAGATTTGCCGCCCGGCAAGGCCGACCGGTTCGGGGTCGCGCAGCACCGAGAAGTGGCGGCGCAACTCGGCGTCCACGCCGGGATCGTCCAGCGTCGGGGCCAGGGCGCGAAGATCGCCCTCGGCCTGGGCCAGCAAGGCCAGGCCCTGGTTGCGGCCCCAGGGGCTGCCGTCATCGGCATCCGCCGCCAGCCACAGATTCAGCACGCCCAGGTGCAGATCCCGCGTTGCCGCCTTGAGCGCCAGCGCTGATCGATTGAATCCAGCCACGGTGCGAGCGCGCGCCTGCTGCAGCACCGCTGCTGCCACCACCATCAGGGCCGCCAGCAGCGCGATGCCGACGATCCAGCGCCGCACACCGGCCACAGCAGTCGTGTCGTCAGGCGGAAGCGGGTCAGCGCCCAGCATCGGGTGTACCGGGCGGCAGGTCCTCGCGGCCCAGCCCCACCGCCGCCAGGGCGGCGCGGTGTTCGGCACTGCCCAGGTGCGCAGCCAGTGCAGCGTCGACCGCGGCACGCAGGCGTTCGTCACCACGGCGCAACGCCAATCCCACCAACGAGACTTCGGCATCGGCAGGCACCGCTGGGCGGGCCAGCAGGGCGCCGTTCGATCGTGCCGCCATGGCAGACACCGAGGGCCACGACAACGCCAGCACGTCGGCCTGGCCATCGCTCACCGCGGCCATGGCGGTGGCGGCATCGGGCATGGGCAAGATGCGGTCGGCCGGCAGACCTGACGCCCGCAACCACTGTGCTTCCACCGCACCGTCGATCACCGTGACCCGGATGGCGGGCATCGCGGCCAGCGCCGCCGCATCGGTGGGCAGTGCGGGGTCGGCGGCACGCTGCAGCCAGCCCGCCCGCACGCGCAGCGTCGGGCGGCTGAACGACACGCGCTGGGCACGTTCCGGCGTGATGAACAGGCCGGCCGCCACCATGTCGATGCGGCCGGATTCCAGCGCCGGGATCAGCGCCGCGAAGTCCATGAGCACGAACACCGGCGCCACGCCCAGCCGCGCCGCCACGGCCCGGGCGAGGGAAGGCGACTCACCATTGGCCTGCCCCGCGGCGCCGACATAGGCGTAGGGGGGTTCGACGGCGTAGCCGACCCGCAACTGGCCGGCCGCCAGCACGCGACGCAGGGATCCGTCCCTGGGTGCCAGCCAGGCGAGCATGATCGCCAGCAACCCGACGGCGGCCGCCACGGCCACCGCCATTCCTACCGCACGGCGATTGGCCACGCGACCTCCTTTACGGCGCTGCTTTGGCGCCGCTTGTCGCCGATGTTATGTCTTCACCGGCCTTCGGTGCACATGATGAGGCCCACAACGACAAGAGGCGCCGCAGCGCCTCTTGTTGGATGGTCGGCGGTTGTCGCTCAGTCGGCCTGCTTGCGCAGGAAGGCCGGGATCTCGATCTCGTCCATGCCGTGGTTGGCCAGTGCGTCCACCTTCGCGGTGGCGGCGGTGCGGCCGCTGCGCCAGACGCTGGGCACCTGCAGCGGGTCGTGCACCGGGTTGGCCGTCATCGTGGGCAGGCCGGACGGGGCGCCGGGGCTTCCGGCCTGCATCACCGGCGCGCTGGCCACCGGCGTGTTGAGCACCGGCAGGTTGTCGGTGCCGGTGCGCAGCACCGGGGTCTGCACCACGCTCAGCGGCGCGGTCTGGCGCTTGCCCTGGGCCGACAGGCCGGTGGCGATGACGGTCACGCGCAGCTGGTCGCCCAGGCCCTCGTCCATGGCCGCGCCGTAGATGATGTGCGCATCATCGCTGGCGTAGCGGCGGATGCAGTTCATCGCCGCCTGGCTTTCCTTCAGCTTGAAGGTGCTCTTGCTGGCCGCGATGAGCACCAGCACGCCGCGCGCGCCGCTGAGGTCGATGCCTTCCAGCAGCGGGCAGGCCACGGCGGCCTCGGCGGCCTTGGTGGCGCGGTCCGGCCCGGTGGCGGTGGCGGTGCCCATCATGGCCTTGCCGGGCTCGGACATCACGGTCTTCACGTCCTCGAAGTCGACGTTGACCAGCGCGTCCATGTGGATGATGTCGCTGATGCCACCGACGGCGTTCTTCAGCACGTCATTGGCGTGCGCGAAGGCCTGCTCCTGGGTGACGTCGTCGCCCAGCACCTCCAGCAGCTTCTCGTTGAGCACGACGATCAGGCTGTCGACATTGGCCTCCAGCTCGCTGGCGCCGGCGTCGGCCTGCTTCATGCGGCGGTTGCCCTCGAACTCGAAGGGCTTGGTGACCACGCCCACGGTGAGGATGCCCATCTCCTTGGCCACACGCGCCACGATGGGCGCCGCGCCGGTGCCGGTACCGCCGCCCATGCCGGCGGTGATGAAGACCATGTGCGCGCCGTCCAGCGCCTCGCGGATCTGCGCCTCGGCTTCCTGCGCCGCGGCCTTGCCCTTGTCGGGCTTGCCGCCGGCGCCCAGGCCGTTGGCCCCCAACTGCACCAGCAGGCTGGCGCGGCTGCGGTTGAGCGCCTGCGCGTCGGTGTTCGCACAGACGAACTCCACGCCCTGCACCCCTTGCGAGATCATGTGTTCGACGGCGTTGCCGCCGCCGCCGCCGACGCCGATCACCTTGATCTTGGTGCCTTCGTCGAATGCTTCGATCATTTCGATGGCCATGTTGGACCTCCTTGCCTTCAGTGCAGTTGCTGCAGTTGCCCGTTGAATGAATGACCGCGATCGCGGCCGTATGCGGGGGTCTTGTGGTTCATGCGCTCGACCCCTTAAAAGTTCCCCAGAAACCAGTCCTTGGCGCGGCCGACCAGGGTCTTCACCGACCCCGCCTGCGCCGCCGCCTTGTGCCCGCGCGTGCGCGCCAGGCGCGCTTCTTCCAGCAGCCCCATCACGGTGGCCGCGCGCGGGCTGGCCACCATGTCGAACAGCGGCCCGCTGTAGGTGGGCACGCCCTTGCGCACGGGCTTGAGGAAGATGTCCTCGCCCAGTTCCACCATGCCCGGCATCACGGCCGAGCCGCCGGTGAGCACGATGCCGCTGGACAGCAGTTCCTCGTAGCCGCTGTCGCGGATGACCTGGTGCACCAGCGAGAAGATCTCCTCCACGCGCGGCTCGATCACGCCGGCCAGGGCCTGGCGCGACAGGAAGCGCGGCGCGCGGTCGCCCAGGCCGGGCACTTCGAGCTGCTCGCCAGGGTCGGCCAGCATCTGCTTGGCCACACCGTGCTCGACCTTGATCTCCTCGGCGTCCTTCGTGGGCGTGCGCAGCGCCATCGCGATGTCGCTGGTGATCAGGTCGCCGGCGATCGGAATCACCGCCGTGTGGCGCACGCTGCCGTCGGTATAGATCTGCACGTCGGTGGTGCCGGCGCCGACGTCGACCACGGCCACGCCAAGGTCCTTCTCGTCGTCGGTCAGCGTGGCCGCGGCGCTGGCGCTGGGGTTGAGCACCAGGCCCTGCACCTCCAGGCCGCAGCGGCGCACACACTTGAGGATGTTCTCCGCCGCGCTCATGGCCCCGGTGACGATGTGCACCTTCACCTCGAGCCGGCTGCCGCTCATGCCGATCGGCTCCTTGACCTCGTGGCCGTCGATCACGAACTCCTGCGGCTCCACCAGCAGCACGCGCTGGTCGTTGGGGATGTTGATGGCCTTGGCGGTCTCGACCACGCGGCTCACGTCCACCGGCGTGACCTCACGGTTGTCGCGCACGATGACCATGCCGGTGCTGTTCTGGCCGCGGATGTGACTGCCGGTGATGCCCGTCCAGACGCTGCCGATCTTGCAGGCGGCCATCATCTCGGCCTCCTTCAGCGCCTGCTGGATGCTCTGCACCGTGGCGTCGATGTTGACCACCACGCCGCGCTTGAGCCCGTGCGTGGGCGCCACGCCCAGGCCGGCCACGCGCAGGTCGCCGCCGGGCAGCACCTCGGCCACCACCACCATCACCTTGGCGGTGCCGATGTCGAGGCCGACGATCAGATCCTTGTATTCCTTCGCCATCTTCATCGGGCCTCTGTGGTGGCTGGCGCCACGGTCGCCACGCCGTCCAGGCGCAGCGCATATCCATCGGTGTGCCGCAGGTCGGCGCTCAGCAGCGGCCGGCGGTAGCGGCCCGTGACCTGGCTGAGCGTGCGCACGAACTGTTCGCTGCGGGCCATCAGTTCGTCCTCGCTGCCGCGGCCGAATTCGATGACCTGGCCTTCCTCGGTCTCGCCGCGCCAGGAGCCGCGGGCGCTGAGCGACAGGCGCCGCAGCTGCAGGTCCTGCGCGGCCAGCAGCGGCTGCAGGCGCCGCAGCAGCGACCACATCGCGGCGGCGTGATCGCGGGCCTGGTCGGACGGGCCGGCCAGCACCGGCAGCTGGTCGTCCTCGACGTCGCCGACGTTGGCCTCGAAGATCTCGCCGAAGCTGTTGACCAGCAGCGGGTTGCGTTCATCCTCGGGCTGCCACAGCGCCACCGGTCGGTGCTCCTCCAGCTGCACGGCCAGGCGGTCCGGCCAGACACGGCGCACCACCGCCTGCCGCACCCAGGGCACGCTCTCGAAGGCGGCGCGGGTGCGGGCCAGGTCCAGGCTGAAGAACTGGCCGCGCAGCTTGGGCATGGCGTTGGCGCGGATCGTGGGCACGCTGTTGCGTGCCAGCTCGCCGTCGATCTGCACGGCACGGATGGCGAAGAACGGCGCCCGCGTCAGCCACAGCACGCCCGCGGCCAGCAGCGTCAGTGCCGCGAGCACGAACACACCGCTGGCCACGCCGTTCATCAGGCGCACGTCCAGCGGCAGCGGCAGAGCCGCGACAGGCGTGGGGCGGCGGGTCACCCTCATGTGGCGTCCCGGTCCAGCGTCGCGGCCTGCAACAGCTGCAGGCACAGCTGCGGGTAGTCGATGCCCGAGGCCTTGGCCGACATCGGCACCAACGAATGCCCGGTCATGCCGGGGCTGGTGTTCATCTCCAGCAGGAAGGGCTTGCGGTCCGACGCCCGCAGCATCAGGTCGGCACGGCCCCAGCCGCGGCAGCCCAGGACCCGGTAGGCCTCCAGCGTGAGCCGCTGCACCTCGGCCTCCTCCTCGGGCGCCAGGCCGCAGGGGATGTGGTAGCCGGTGTCGTCGCTGAAGTACTTGTGTTCGTAGTCGTAGTTGCCGTCGGGCGCAGCGATGCGGATCACCGGCAGCGCGCGCGCGGTGGCGCCGCTGCCCAGCACCGGGCAGGTGATCTCGATGCCGTCGATGAACTCCTCGCACAGCACGTCGTGGTCGTAGCGCGCGGCCAACTGCACGGCGTCCTGCATCTCGGAGTAGCCCTGAACCTTGCTGATGCCGATGGATGAACCCTCGCGCGGCGGCTTCACGATCAGCGGCAGGCCGAGGTCGTCGGGCACGGCGATGATGCGTTCGCGCTGCAGCTGGTCGGCACCCAGGCGCACCCAGCGCGGCGTGGGCAAGCCTTCGGCCAGCCACACGCGCTTGGTCATCACCTTGTCCATGCAGATGGCGCTGGCCATCACGCCGGAGCCGGTGTACGGGATGCCCAGCAGTTCCAGCGCCCCCTGCACCGTGCCGTCCTCGCCATGGCGGCCGTGCAGTGCGATGAAGGCGCGGGCATAGCCGTCGGTCCTCAGGTCCTGCAGGCTGCGCTCGGCGGGGTCAAAGGCATGCGCGTCGACGCCCAGCGACTGCAGCGCCTGCAGCACGCCGGTGCCCGACATCAGCGACACCTCGCGCTCGGCGCTGCTGCCTCCCAGCAGGACCGCGACCTTGCCCAGATCGGTCATGCGTCGGCCTCCTTCAACCGATCCACCACCTGCTGCGGCACGGCGCCGATGGTGCCCGCACCCATGACGATGACGACGTCGCCGTCGCGTGCGAAGCCGGTGATGGCGTCCGGCAGCGCCTTCACGTCGTCCACGAACACCGGCTCGGTGTGGCCGGCCACGCGCATCGCACGCGCCAGCGCACGGCCGTCGGCGGCCACGATGGGTGGCTCGCCGGCGGCGTAGACCTCGGTCAGCAGCAAGGCATCGGCCGCGCCCATGACCTTGACGAAATCCTCGAAGCAGTCCCGCGTGCGGGTGTAGCGGTGCGGCTGGAAGGCCAGCACCAGACGCCGGCCCGGGAAGGCGCCGCGTGCAGCGGCGATCACGGCCGCCATCTCCACCGGGTGGTGGCCGTAGTCGTCCACCAGCGTGAAGCGGCCGCCGTCGCTGCTGGGCAGCTCGCCATGGCGCTGGAAGCGGCGGCCGACGCCGGCGAAGCCGCGCAGTGCGTCGACGATGGGCGCATCGGGCAGCTCCAGCTCGGTGGCCACCGCGATCGCCGCCAGGGCGTTGCGCACGTTGTGTTCGCCCGGCAGGTTCAGCGTGATCGCCAAATCAGGCATGGCCACGCCGTTGCGCCGCTGGCAGGTGAAGCGCATCTGGCCGCCAGGCAAGGCCTGCACGTCCACGGCCCGCACCTGCACGTCCGGCCCCAGGCCGTAGCTGACCACCGGGCGCGACACCATCGGCAGGATGGCGCGCACGCCGGGGTCGTCACCGCAGAGGATGGCCGCGCCGTAGAAGGGCATGCGGTGCAGGAAGTCGACGAAGGCGCTGCGCAGCTTCGTCAGGTCGTGCCCGTAGGTGTCCATGTGGTCGGCGTCGATGTTGGTGATCACCGACAGGACCGGGGTCAGGTTCAGGAAGGAGGCATCGCTCTCGTCGGCCTCCACCACGATGTAGTCGCCGGCACCGAGGCGGCTGTTGGCCCCAGCGCTCTCCAGCTTGCCGCCGATGACGAAGGTGGGGTCCAGCCCCGCGTCGGCCAGCACGCTGGTGACCAGGGATGTGGTCGTGGTCTTGCCATGCGTGCCCGCGATGGCGATGCCCTGCTTCAGGCGCATCAGCTCGGCCAGCATCACGGCGCGCGGCACGACGGGCACGCGTCGTGCGCGAGCGGCGATGACCTCGGGGTTGTCGCCTTTCACCGCCGTGGACGTCACGACGGCCTCGGCGCCGCCGATGTGCGCCGCGTCGTGGCCCAGGGCGACGCGGATGCCCAGCGACGCCAGCCGCCGCGTGACGGCGCTGTCGCCCTGGTCGCTACCGGAGACGGTGTAGCCCAGGTTGTGCAGGATCTCGGCGATGCCGCTCATGCCGGCACCGCCGATGCCCACGAAGTGGATGTGCTTGACGGCGTGTTTCATCGCTGCACCTCGGACTCGATGAGGTCGGCCACCCGGGCTGCCGCCTGGGGGCGGGCCATCGCCCGCGCCTTCCCGGCCATCGCCTGCAGCGCGCTGCGGTCCAGGCCCTGCAGCTGCTCGGCCAGCCGCTGCGGCGTCAGATCGGCCTGCGGCAGGTGGAGGGCCGCGCCCGCCTCGGCCATGTGCTGCGCGTTGTCACGCTGGTGCGCCGTGGTGCTGACGATCAGCGGTACCAGGATCGCCGGCACGCCCGCCGCGCAGAGCTCGCTGACGGTGCCGGCACCGGCGCGGCAGATCATCAGGTCGCAGCTGGCCAGCGCAGCGGCCATGTCGTCGATGAAGGGCACGACCGTGGCCTTCACGCCGGCCGCGTCATACGCGGCGGCCACCGTGGCGTGGTGCGCATTGCCCGTCTGGTGCGTCACCTGCGGGCGCTGCGCCGGGTCGATCAGCGCCAGCGCCGCGGGCACGGTCTGGTTCAGCACCTGGGCGCCCAGGCTGCCGCCGACAACCAGCACCCGCAGCGGGCCGCTGCGTTCTGCGAAGCGGGTGTCCGGTGCCGGCAGCGTCTCGATCTCGGCGCGCACCGGGTTGCCCGTCACCACGGCCTGCTTCGCCTTGCGCGCATCGGCACCATCGAAGCCAAAGGCCACGCGGTCGGCCACCGGCAGCAGGGCGCGGTTGCTCATCAGCAGTGCGGCATCCGCATTCACCAGCACCAGCGGCCGCCCCAGCAGCGCGGCCATCATGCCGCCGGGGAAGCACACGTAGCCGCCCATGCCGAGCACGGCGCTGGCGCCGCGGCGGCGCAGGATCTGCAGGCAGTCCCAGAAGGCCTTGAGCAGGCGCAGGCCGCCCGTGAGCGTGTGCAACAGGCCCTTGCCCCGCAGGCCGTTGAAGCCGATGCGGTCCAGGGCGATGCCGGTGGGCGGCACCAGCGCGTTTTCCATGCCGCTGGTCGTGCCCAGCCAGCTGACCGTCCAGCCACGCCGCTGCATCTCGCGGGCGACGGCCAGACCGGGGATCACGTGTCCGCCGGTGCCGGCGGCCATGACGACGAGGTGGCTCATGCGCGACCTCCGCGCATGAGCGCACGGTTCTCCATGTCCACCCGCACCACCAGCGCCACCGCCACCAGGTTCATCAGCAGCGCCGAACCGCCGAAGCTCACCAGCGGCAGCGTCAGCCCCTTGGTGGGCAGCACGCCCAGGTTGACGCCCATGTTGATGAAGGCCTGGCCGCCGAACCAGATGCCGATGCCCTGCACCATCAACCCGGCGAAGACCCGGTCCAACGCGATGGACTGGCGGCCGATGAGGAAGATGCGCCGCGTCAGCCAGAAGAAGACGCCGATGACGGCGAGCACGCCCACGAGGCCCAGTTCCTCGCCGATGACGGCGAGCAGGAAGTCGGTGTGGGCTTCCGGCAGGTAGTGCAGCTTCTCGACGCTGGCGCCCAGCCCCTGGCCGAACCACTCACCGCGGCCGAAGGCGATGAGCGAATGCGTGAGCTGGTAGGCCTTGCCCTGCGCGTACTGGGGGTCCCAGGGGTCCAGGTAGGCGAAGATGCGCTCGCGGCGCAGGTCGTCGAAGGCGATGATGGTGGCGAAGGTGGCCACAATCACGGCCGCGATCAGCACCGCCATGCGCGCGTTCACGCCGCCGAGGAAAAGGATGCCCATCGCGATGGTGGCGATGACGATGAAGGCACCCATGTCGGGCTGGCGCAGCAGCAGCGCGCCGGTGAAGGCCACGGCCACGGCCATCGGCCAGACGGCGCGGAAAAAATTCTCCCGCGTGTCCATGCGCCGCACCATGTAGTTGGCCGCGTACAGGGCGATGGCCAGCTTGGCCAGTTCCGAAGGCTGGAAGTTCATGAAGCCCAGCGGGATCCAGCGGCGCGAGAAGTTGACGACCTTGCCCACGAAGGGCAGCAGCACCACCACCAGCAGCACCAGTGCCAGCACGAAGACCAGCGGCGCATGCTTCTCCCAGAAGGCGATGGGCACCTGCACGGCGGCCAGGGCCACCACCAGGCCGATGGCCATGGCCATGGCATGGCGCACGGCGAAGTGCGTGGGCGCATAGGCGGCGAACTTGCGGCTGTCGGGCAACGCGATGGACGCCGAATAGACCATCACCACGCTGAAGGCCAGCAGGGCCAGCACCACCACCACCAGCGTGCGGTCAAAGGCCTGGAGCGAAGGCGTGGCGGTGGCGCGCAGGCCGTCGCGCACCGGCAGGCGCGCCGAATCGCGGGCCGAGGCTGCCGCCTCGCGGCGCGCTGCCCAGGCCCCCCGCCAGCCGTCCAGCCAGCCCTGCAGGCGTTGCGCCAGCGGCGGGCGCAGCGCGGTCGCGTTGGATGCGGGGTTGCGGCGCGCCATCAGACGGCCTCTCCGCGGTCCACGGCCAGCGCACGCACGGCGTCGACGAACACCTCGGCGCGGTGCGCGTAGTTGCGGAACATGTCCAGGCTGGCGCAGGCCGGCGACAGCAGCACGGCGTCGCCCGACTGGGCCTGTTCGAAGGCCCACTGCACCGCTTCCGGCAGTGTGGCCAGCGTGGCCATGCGCACACCGCAGCCCTGCAGGGCGGCTTCGATCAGCGCGGCGTCGCGGCCGATCAGCGCCACCGCACGTGCGTGGCTGGCCACCGGCGCCGCCAACGGCGAGAAGTCCTGGCCCTTGCCGTCGCCGCCGAGGATGACCACCAGGCGCCCCGGGGTCACGTCGGCGCCCAGGCCCACGAGGGCGGCCACGGTGGCGCCGACGTTGGTGCCCTTGCTGTCGTCGTAGGCCTCGATGCCGCCGACGCTGCCCGCCGGTTCCACCCGGTGCGGCTCGCCCCGGTATTCGCGCAGGCCGTGCAGCATTGGCGCCAGCGGGCAGCCGATGGCGGTGGCCAGCGCCAGCGCCGCCAGCGCATTGGCCGCGTTGTGGCGGCCGCGCACGCGCAGCGCGTCGGCCGGCATCAGGCGCTGCAGGTGGATCTCGGGCGCCTCGCCCTTCTTCGGCTTGATCGTCTCGTCGGCCGGCAGCGCCCGCACCAGCCAGGCCATGCCGTTCTCGACCACGAGGCCGAAATCGCCCGGATGCCGGGGCGATTCCAACCCGAAGCGCAGGACGCTGCGACCGGGCTCGACCGGGGTCTTCCGCCCCTTGGGAATCACCGGCTGCGGCACCATCGCCGCCACCGCCTCGTCATCGCGGTTGATCACCATCACCGCCTGACTGCCGAAGATGCGGGCCTTGGCGGCGGTGTAGGCGGCCAGGCTGCCGTGCCAGTCCAGATGGTCCTGCGTCACGTTGAGCACCGTGGCCGCGGCCGGCTCGAAGCCCTGCACGCCGTCGAGCTGGAACGACGACAGTTCCAGCACCCAGACCTCGGGCCATTCGTCGCGCGGCAGCGCCTGCTGCGCCGCCAGCGTGTCCAGCATCGTCGGGCCGACGTTGCCGGCGGCGACCACGCGCTTGCCGGCACGCTCAACCAGCAGTGCGGTCATCGACGTGACGGTGGTCTTGCCGTTGGTGCCGGTGATGGCCAGCACCTGGGGAGCGTAGCGCTCGCCTTCCGCCAGATCCGCCAGGTCGGCCAGCGCCCGCACGAAGAGGCCGAGTTCGCCCATCACGGCGGTGCCGCGTTCGCTGGCCGCGGCCAGCAGCGGCGCGATGCGGGCATCGTGCGGCGCCAGCCCGGGGCTCTTCAGCACGAGCTGCACGCTGGACAGCAGTGCCGGGTCCAGGTCACCGCGCAACCGCGTGGCCAGACCCTCGATGGCGCCGTCGTGCGGCGCCACATCGCGCGAGTCCCAGACCTGCACGCGCGCGCCGGCCGCAGCGCACCAACGCACCATGGCCAGGCCGGAATCACCCAGGCCGAGCACCAGCACGGGCAGGTCTTGGAGCCAGGGGGTCGTCATCGTGCGTTCACCGCAGCTTCAGGCTCGCCAGGCCCACCAGGCAGAGCAGCATCGTGACGATCCAGAAGCGCACCACGACCTGCGTTTCCGCCCAGCCCTTCTTCTCGAAGTGGTGGTGCAGCGGCGCCATCAGCAGGATGCGCTGGCCGACGCCGGTGCGCTTCTTGGTCCACTTGAACCAGGCCACCTGGGCCATCACCGACAGCGCCTCCAGGACGAAGACGCCGCCCATGATGCCGAGCACGATCTCCTGCCGCGTGATGACGGCGATGGTGCCCAGGGCGCCGCCCAGCGCCAGCGCGCCGACGTCACCCATGAACACCTGCGCCGGGTGCGCGTTGAACCACAGGAAGGCCAGGCCGGCGCCGGCCATCGCGGCGCAGAAGATCAGCAGTTCGCCGGCACCCGGGATGTAGGGGAACAGCAGGTAGCGGCTGAAGTTGGCGTTGCCCACGATGTAGGCGAACACGCCCAGCGCCGAGCCCACCAGCACCACCGGCATGATGGCCAGGCCGTCCAGGCCGTCGGTGAGGTTGACGGCATTGCTGGCACCGACGATGACGAAGTAGGTCAGCCCGATGAAACCGAACACGCCCAGCGGGTAGCTGATGGTCTTGAAGAACGGCACCATCAGGTCGGCATTGGGCGGCAGGTCGGTCGAGAAACCGCTGGTCACCCAGCGCAGGAACAATTCCAGCACGCGCAGGTTCGAGGTCTCCGAGACGCTGAACGCGAGGTAAAGCGCCGCGATCAGGCCGATCACACTCTGCCAGAAGTACTTTTCCGCCGAACGCATGCCCTCGGGGTTCTTCTGCACCACCTTGCGCCAGTCGTCGACCCAGCCGATGGCCCCGAAGCCGAAGGTCACCAGCAGCACGATCCAGACAAATCGGTTGCCCCAGTCGAACCACAGCAGGGTGGAAACGCCGATGCCGATCAGGATCAACACGCCGCCCATGGTGGGCGTGCCACGCTTGGCCAGGTGGGTCTGCACGCCGTACTCGCGGATCGGCTGGCCGATCTTCAGCTCAGTGAGCTTGCGGATCACCCAGGGGCCGAAGGCCAGGCCGATGAGCAGCGCCGTCATCGCCGCCAGCACGGCACGGAAGGTGAGGTACTGGAAGACGCGCAGGAAGCTCAGGTCGTCCGGGTACAGCGCCA
This sequence comes from Burkholderiaceae bacterium, assembly GCA_024235915.1. Classification (GTDB taxonomy): domain Bacteria; phylum Pseudomonadota; class Gammaproteobacteria; order Burkholderiales; family Burkholderiaceae_C; genus Rubrivivax. The sequence goes on from JACKLO010000016.1 coordinate 79,230, forward strand.
GCAGCCATTGCGACAGGCTCAGGAGCATCGCGCACCCTCCTGTGCCGCACCGGCGGCCGCCATCGCCTGCACCACGCGCTCCATGCGCATGAAGCGCGAGCCCTTCACCAGCAGCGATGCGGCGTCGGGCACATCCACCGCCGTGGTCAGGGCGGCCAGCAGCGCCGGCGTGTCGGCGAAGTGACGTGCGCCCTGCCCGAAGGCCTGCGCGGCCTCGGCGCTCTGCGGCCCGGCGCACCACAGTGCGGCCAGCCTCCGTTCGCGCGCGTAGGCGCCCACCTCGGCGTGGAAGGCCGGGCCTTCGTTGCCGACTTCGCCCATGTCGCCCAGCACCAGCCAGTGCGGGCCCGGCAGGCTGGCCAGCACGTCGATGGCGGCGCGCACCGAGTCGGGGTTGGCGTTGTAGCTGTCGTCCACCAGGGTGGCCGGATGGCCCTGCCAGGTGATGGCGCGCGCCGCCGAGCGGCCCGCCACGGGGCGGAAGGCCGCCAACCCCGCCTGCACCGCGGCCAGGGGCGCGCCGGCCGCCAGCGCCGCAGCGGCGGCCGCAGCCGCGTTGCGCAGGTTGTGCGCACCGGCGATGTGCAGCGCAAAGGCCGTGTCGCCCAGTGGCGCGTGCAGCGTGGCGCGCCAGTGGTCGGCGTCCCAGCGGCCTTCCACCTGCACCTCGCCACCCGCGCCGAAGCGCAGCACCCGCCGCTCGCCGGCCAGTTGCTGCCACAGCGGGCTGAAGGCATCGTCGGCCGGGAACACCGCGCAGCCGGTGGGCGGCAGGGCCGAAATCACGGCGCCGTTCTCGCGCGCCACGGCTTCCACCGACTGCATGAATTCCTGGTGTTCGCGCTGGGCGTTGTTCACCAGCGCCACAGTGGGCGCGGCCAATGCGGCCAGTTCAGCGATCTCGCCCGGGTGGTTCATGCCCAGTTCCACCACGGCGGCGCGGCTCTGGGCGCTGAGCCGCAGCAGCGTCAGCGGCACACCGATGTGGTTGTTCAGGTTGCCGGCGGTGGCCAGCCCATCGTCGCCCACCCAGGCGCGCAGGATGGCGGCGACCATCTGCGTGACCGTGGTCTTGCCGTTGCTGCCGGTGACACCGATCAGCGGCAGCATCAAGCCCGCGCGCCAGCCCTGGGCCAGGCTTTGCAGCGCCCGCAGGCTGTCGGCCACCTCCAGGCCGGGCAGGCCGCAGTCCGCCACGCCACGCTCGGCCAGCACCGCGGCCGCACCCGCCTCGCGGGCCTGCGGCAGGAAGTCATGCGCGTCGAAGCGTTCGCCCTTGAGCGCCACGAACAGGTCGCCCGGCTGCAGTGTGCGCGTGTCGGTGTGCACGCGCGCGATGCGCACATCGCCGACGCCGAAGAGACGTGCGCCGGGCAGCAGGGCGTGCAGAGCCGCCAACGTCCTCATGCCGCCGCCTCCTGCAGCACTTGCCGCGCTTCGTCGGCGTCGGAGAACGGGTGACGCACGCCGCGCACTTCCTGGTAGTCCTCGTGGCCCTTGCCGGCGATGAGCACGACGTCGGCCGGTGCCGCAGCGCGCAAGGCGGCGGCGATGGCGGCGCGACGGTCCACTTCCACACGGGCGGCACCCGGCGCGCGCAGGCCGGCGACGATCTGGTCGACGATGGCCTCCGGCACCTCGTCGCGCGGGTTGTCGCTGGTGACGATCACGGCGTCGGCACCCTGCTCGGCGATGGCGCCCATCAGCGGCCGCTTGCTGGCGTCGCGGTTGCCGCCGCAGCCGAACACGCACCACAGCCGCCCGCCACGCGCGGCGGCCAGCGGGCGCAGCGATGCGAGCACCTTTTCCAGCGCATCGGGCGTGTGGGCGTAGTCGACGACCACTTCCACACCGGCACCCGGGCCGACGCGCTGCAGGCGCCCAGGCACTGGCGTCAGGCCGGGTACCACGGCGGCGGCATCCGCAAGTGGCACGCCGAGCGCGCGCAAGCCGCCCAGCACCACCAGCAGGTTGTGCACGTTGTAGTCACCGATCAGGGTGCTGCGCACCGGCACCGTGGCATCGCCTTCGTGCAGCGTGAAGGCCAGGCCGCCGTCGGCGTAGTGCACATCGGCCGCGCGCAACCGAGCGGAACAAGCGGTTTGGTCGGCCGCCACGGTCCACAGGTCCAGCGCCGTGTCCTGCAGGTCAACCGCCAGTGCAGCGCCCTGCGGGTCGTCGACGTTGAGCACGGCGGCGCGCAGGCCGGGCCAGGCGAACAGCTGGCGCTTGGCGGCCCAGTAGGCCTCCATGCTGCCGTGGAAGTCCAGGTGGTCGCGCGTGAAGTTGGTGAACAGCGCGACGTCGATGGGCGCCGCATCCAGCCGGTGCTCGACGATGCCGATGGACGAGGCCTCCAGCGCGCAGGCGGCGAAGCCGTGGTCGGCGAAGCGGCGGAATGTGGCCTGCAACGTGACCGGATCGGGCGTGGTCAGCCCCGTGGCGTCTACCGCGCCGGGCTCGCCCACACCGAGGGTTCCGATCACGCCGCAGCGGCGCCCCAGGGCGGTCAGCGCCTGCGCCGTCCACCAGGCCGTCGACGTCTTGCCGTTGGTGCCGGTGGTGGCCACGATGTCCAGCCGCGCACCCGGTTCACCGAAGAACGCGTGGGCGATGGCGCCCGTGGCGGCTTTGAGGCGCGGCAGCGCCGCCACGCGTGCGTCGTCGAAGCCGAAGGCCTCGATGCCCTCGGCCTCCACCAGGCAGGTGGTGGCGCCGGCGTCCAGCGCTGCCCTCACGAATCGCCGGCCGTCGTTGGCGTAGCCCGGCCAGGCGATGAAGGCATCACCGGGCTGCACGCGGCGGCTGTCGGTGCGCAGCGTGCCGGTGACCCAGGACGACAGCCAGCGCGCGGCCGCGTCGGGGGAGCGGAGCATGGTCAAGGGCATCAGGTGCTCTCCAGCGCCGCCGGGCCCGGCTCGGCCACGATGCCGGGCTTGAACTCGATGTCGGGCGCCACACCCAGGGTGCGCAGGCTCTGCTGCATCACGCTGCTGAACACCGGCGCGGCCACTTCCCCGCCGTAATAGACGCCGCCCTTGCGCGGCTCGTCGATCATCACCGCCACCACCAGGCGCGGTGCACTCACCGGCGCCAGGCCGACGAACCAGGAGCGGTACTTCTCGGTGCTGTAGCCCCGGCCCTCCTGCTTGCGCGCGGTGCCGGTCTTGCCGCCCACCGAGTAACCCACGGTCTGCGCCTTGGGCGCCGTGCCGCCCGGGCCGGCGGCCAGGCGCAGCATCTCGCGCATGGCGCGGGCGGTGTCGGCACTCATCACGCGGCGGCCGGCCACCGGCGCGCCATCCCGCTTGAGCAGCGTCACCGGCGCGATCTCGCCGTCGCGTGCGAACACGGTGTAGGCACGGGCCATCTGCAGCAGGCTGGCCGACAGCCCGTAGCCGTAGCTCATCGTGGCCTGCTCGATCGGCCGCCAGGTCTTGTAGGGCCGCACCCGCCCGGTGGCCGCACCCGGGAACTCGATCTCCGGCTTGCTGCCGAGGCCGAGGTCGGTGAACTCCTGCCACATCTCACGTGGCGACAGCTGCATGGCCAGCTTGACGGTGCCGACGTTGCTGGACTTCTGCACGATCTCGGACACGCTGAGCACACCGTGTGGATGTGAGTCGCGGATCGTGGAGCCGGTGATGTTGATCCATCCCGGTGCGGTCTCGAAACGGGAGTTCGGCCGCGCGATGCCCTTGTCCAGCGCCAGCGCGATGGCAAAGGGCTTCATCGTCGAGCCGGGCTCGAAGATGTCGGTCAGGGCGCGGTTGCGCAGCTGCGCCGGTTTCAGGTTGCGGCGGTCGTCAGGGCTGTAGCTGGGGTAGTTGGTCAGCGCCAGCACCTCGCCGGTCTGCGCGTCCAGCGCCACCAGGCTGCCGCTGTTGGCGCCGTGCGCCTTGACCGCGTCGCGCAGGCGCTGGTAGGCCAGGGCCTGCAGGCGCGCGTCGATGGACAGCACCACGTCGCGGCCCGGCTCCGGCGCCTCGGGCTCGCCGATGTGCTCGACCACGCGGCCCAGGCGATCGCGCACGACGGTGCGCTGGCCGTCGCTGCCGCGCAGCGCGTCCTGGAACACACGTTCGATGCCTTCGAGGCCGTTCTGCTCCAGGTCGGTGAAGCCCACCACCTGCGCCGCCGCTTCGCCTTCGGGATAGGCGCGGCGCCAGCTGTCGGTGATCTCCAGGCCGACCACGCCCTGCTGCAGCAGGGCCTGCAGCGCCGGCCGCGTGCCGGCGTCCAGGCCGCGCCGCAACCACACGAAGCGCGGGTGGCTGCGCAGGCGCACGTCCAGCGCCTGTGGCGTGATGCCCAGCACCTGGGCGAGTGCCCGCTTCTGATCCGGCGTGGCCTGCAGTTCCGGCGGCCGAACGGCGATGTCCAGCGCCGGCACACTGGCCGCCAGGATGCGGCCGTTGCGGTCGAGCACGTTGCCGCGGCCCGCCGGCATGTCCTCGGCGCGCAGGAAGCGCTTCTCGCCTTCGCGCTGGTAGAAATCGCTGTGCAAGACCTGCACCCAGACTGCGCGACAGGCCAGCACGATGAAGGCCAGCGCCACCAGCGCCACGATGAAACGCGAGCGCCAGGGTGGGGTCTTGGAGGCCAGCAGCGGGCTGCTGGCGTAGTTGACGCTGCGCAGGCTCATTTGGCCGCCCCGGGCAGCTCGACGTACAGGGTCACGGCGGCACCGGCGGTCCGCATGGCCAGCTTCTCGCGTGCCACACGTTCCACCCGCAGCGGCGTGGCCTGGGCCTGGCGGTCGGATTCCAGGCGCTGACGCTCGGATTCCAGCGCCTGCTGCTCGGCCTGCGCACGGTCCAGCACCGCCACCAGCCGACGCGCTTCGTAGGACGTCTTCACCAGCAGCAGCGCGCTGACCAGCAATGCTGCGGCCAGCAGCAGGTTCAGACGGAGCGTGGCGCCCGGCGTCATGCCGCCACCTCGGTGCGCTCGGCCACACGCATCACCGCCGAACGTGCGCGCGGATTCGCCGCCACCTCGTCCGTCGAAGGCTTGACGCGGCCCATCGCATTCAGCCGCATCGCCTTGGGCGGCGCCATCGGCGCCCGGCGGTCTGGCACGTCGCGGCTTTCGCGCAGGATGAAGGTCTTGACGATGCGATCCTCGCCCGAATGGAAGCTGATGACCACCAGGCGGCCGTGCGGCGCCAGCAGCTCCAGCGCGGCGCTCAGCCCTTGTTCGAGTGCTTCAAGCTCGGCGTTGACGAAAATCCGAAGAGCCTGAAACGTGCGCGTTGCAGGGTCCTGGCCCGGCTCGCGGGTCTTGACTGCACGAGCCACGAGCGCGGCCAGTTCCCCGGTGGTTCGAACGGGAGACCCGCTTTCGCGCCGAGCAACAACCGCCTTTGCAATCTGTAGAGCAAACCGTTCTTCCCCATGGTCGCGGATCACCTGTGTGAGGGTGCGCTCGTCGGCGCGGGCCAGGAAGTCCGCAGCGGTCTCGCCACGGGTCGTGTCCATGCGCATGTCCAGCGGGGCGTCGTGCCGGAAGCTGAACCCACGCTGCGGGTCGTCGATCTGCGGGCTGCTGACGCCCAGGTCCAGCAGCACACCGTGCACGTGCGTGATGCCGCGCGCGGCCAGCTCGTCGCGCATCTGGCCGAAGTTGGCGTGCACGATCTCGAAACGCGGGTCGGTCAGGGCCGACTGCGCCGCCGCCACCGCCTGCGGATCGCGGTCGAAGGCGATCAGCCGCCCCGCCGGCGACAACCGTTCGAGCAGCGCGCGGCTGTGCCCGCCACGGCCGAAGGTGCCGTCGACGTAGATGCCGTCGGGCGTGGTGACCAGAGCCTCCACCGCCTCGCGCAGCAGCACCGTGGTGTGCTGGAAGGCGGAAGTCATACGCGGGCCGCTCGGCCGTCCGAAGGGCCGCGCGCCCCCTCGGGGGGCCGCGAGCGAAGCGAGCTGGGGGCCATCATCGCAGCACGAAGCTCCGGATTTCCGCCGGCATCGGCTGCGCCAGCAGCTGCGCCTCGTGGGCCTCGTGGCGCGCTGCATCCCACAGCTCGAGCACACGGCCGTTGCCGATCAGGCGCACGTCCTTGCCCAGGGCTGCGGCCGTGCGCAGTTCGGGTGGGATGAGGATGCGGGCGGCGCCATCGATCTCGACGTCCACCGCGCTGCCCAGGAAGACACGGCGCCAGGGGTCGGCATCCATGCTCATGGACATGAGCTGCTCGCGCACCTGCTCCCAGCGCTGGCGCGGCAGCACCCACAGGTAGCCATCCGGGTGCTTGGTCAGCGTCAGCCGGCCTTCACAGGCCTGCATCAGCAGGTCGCGCTGACGCACGGGCACGGTGATCCGCCCCTTCGCGTCCAGCGCTATCGCCGATGTGCCTTGAAAAACGATCTCCGCCACCCGAAACCGCCACTGTCAGACAGAAAATCCCACAGATCGACACTGTACTTGAAGGCAGGGTGCGGGTCAATCAAAGTGGTCCAAAAAATCAATGAAATCAAGAACTTACAAATGATTTGCGAGATTGTCGCGAGAAAATTGTGACGTAAAAACAAGAACCTGCGATAGGCATTGAAAGTGATGCTTCATCAAGATTGCGAAGGGTTCCCGCCCCCGTCACACCACACCGGGCCGGCATGCATTACGCTGGCGTCGTGGCGCAGAGCGTGAACTGCGTCACAGGGGGGGGATCGGTGAATCGTCTGTCGCTGTCGCAGTGCCCGGCCTGTGCGCAGGTCAACCCGCCGCGGGCCTTGGCCTGCTCGGCCTGCGGCACACCGCTGATCACCCGTTGCCCCGCCTGCGAAACGATCAACGTGCGCAGCCGGGTGCGCTGCCATCATTGCGCGGCGCTGCTCGACCCCACCGCCTCGCCGCAGGCGGCGCCGGCCGAAGCGCCGGTGCCGGCCGAACTCGATGTCGTGCCGCTGCTCGATCCGGTGGACGACACCGTGCCTGATGACTGGGTGCTTGCCTTGCGGGCCGTGCCCGACGCGCCGTCTGCGCGCGCCCGCACGGCCGCGATGTCGCCTTTGCCCACGCTGCAGCTCCCGGCCGATTGGCTGGCTGACGAGGAAGCGCCCGACCTGACCGTGATGCAGCGCGATCCGGCGCAGGCCGCAGCAGCGCCCTCAACGCCCGCAACGCCCTCGGCGCCAGCAGCGCCGCCTGCCGTTGCACCGCCGCCGACGCAGGCGCTGGCCGAACGCAAGGCGCGACGACGAGCAGCCGTGCGCGAAGCCCAGGTCCAGCGTCAGGCCGAGCTCAACCACACGCCGTCGACACGGGACGTGCTGGTGCTGGAGGCCGACCCGAGCGCCCGCGCGGACCTGTGCCAGGCGCTCACCCGCTTCGGCTTCGTGCCGCACGTGGCCGTGAGCGCGGCCGAGGCGGCCGGTCTCAGCCGGCGCCAATGGCACGCGGTGGCCTTCCTGGGTCTGGGCAGCGACTGCGATTCCAGCGACACCGAGGCCCTGTGCCGCAGCTTGCACGACCTGCCGCGCGGCCGCCCTCTTGCGCTGATCGCAGTGGCGGACCGACGACGCCATGCCGACCGCATCCGCATGCAGCTGGCCGGGGCAGACCAGGTGCTGTTCCGGCCCGTGGGCCGCGGCGACATCGCCCGCGCGCTCGACGACTGCGGCCTGCGCCTGCCCGACGACCCGCGCCAACACGGCACGCGGCCCGGCGCCCACTGATCAGCGCCAATGCAGGACGACCCGTTGTGGCGGCTGCGCCATGCCCTGGCCGGCATGGCGCTGGCGCTGCTCGCGTCGGTGTTGCTGGCGGCGCTGCTGGGGCGGCTGGTGGGCGACCTGATCGCCGACAGCTATGGCCTGCGGGTGGCGCTGTACAGCGGCCTGCTGGTCTACGTGATCGTCGGTGCCGGCCTGCTGTTCGTGCGCGTCGCGCAGCACGAGACGCGGCCGCTCAGCGCCGGCCGGGTGCTGCTGTGGCTGGCCAGCCTGTGGCTCTGGCCGGTGCTGCTGCTGCGCCGGCCCTGAGGCAGGTCACTGCGACTGCTTGATGAGCCGGCCGGCGGCCTGCTGGATCGGCCGGGCGTTCATCGGGTACAGGCGCGAGAAGATATGGATCTGATCAGGCGAGGCCTGCACCGGCTGCTGCATCACCATCCACAGCACACCCTCGCTGCAGGGCGGCGTGGTCAGCGAACCCATGTAGGTGAAATAGCCGCGATCGGTGGGCAACAGTGCGCTCGGGTCGATCGCCTCGGGTGCGGGCATCGGCGCGTTCTTCTCCAACGGCAGGTTGTTCCAGACCTGCTGCACCACGGGCTGCGCGGCACCACGTTCCAGCACCACGCCCACCACGGCGAGACGGCCTTCCGGGTCCTTGTGCACCAGGTGCACCGAGAGTTCGTACTGCCGGCCGTTGATGCGTTCCTCGGACGGACGATGGAAGTGGAACTGCAGCAGTTCGTAGCGACGGCCCATCACCTCCAGTGAATTGCCGGGCGACAGGTTGACCTGCACAGTGTGGCCGTTGTCGACGACGGTGAAGCCGCTGGGCCGGTAGTCGAAAGTCATCGGCGCCAGGTCGACGGCGATGCCGTCGCGGATGTCGATCGGGCTCTGACGGCTGCCACTGCCGCAGGTGGCGAATTCCGGCTTCAGGCCAGCCCACTGGTCGGGGCCCCCTTCGCCGTTGTAGCTCCAGTGCACCTCGGTCTTGGCGTGGCGGTGGGCCTCCACCAGGGCTTCCAGTTCGCCGGCCTGCGGCTTGGCGCGCGCTACCCGGGTAGGCGCCGGTGCCGGGGCGCGGGCGGGCACCTGCAGTTCGTGGGTGCCGGCCTTGGCTTCCTGGATGCGGGTGGCGCCCAGCTTTTCCTGCAACCGGGATTTCAGGTGCGCCATCGGGTCGACGGAAGCCACGGCGGCGGCGCCGTGGGCATCGCCATGGTTATCGCCATGCGGCTCGTTGGCCAGGGCGGGCAGGCTCAACGCCAACGCGCCCAGCAAGAGGCCGTGGGTGGCAAACGGACGGCAGGGCAGTCGGCGGGGGCAATCGGTCGGCATCGCGGGGCTCCTTCTCAGGAATCCCATCGGCACCGTGGCCGTCAACTTGAGGCTGAAGTGACCGCTGTTTCCGATGCCGGCGCGGCTTCCAGCCTGGGTTTGACCCAGATCCACGCCACCACGCCCACGCCCATCATGCTCAGCGACGTGAGCGCCAGCGCCAGCGTGGAGTGCATCACCAGCGGCGCTACGACACCGGCCACCAGGCCGTTGGCCACGGCGCCGATGCAGGCCTGCATCGAAGACGCCATGCCGCGGCGCTCCGGCACCTGGTCCAGCACCATCAGCGTGACCACCGGCACCATCAGCGACCAGCCGAAGGCGAACAGCGCGATGGGCGGCAGCGCCCACCAGGCGCGGGGCTCGAAGAAGGCGTTGAGCGCCACGTTGAGCAGCGACACCAGCAGCATGATGACGAAGCCGTGCCGGATCTGGTGCCGAGGCTTGATGCGCCCGGCCAGCCGGCCCGACAGCCAGGCCCCGCCCATGATGCCGCCGATGGTGCAGACAAAAAACCAGAAGAACTGTGTCGGCGCCAGGTGCAGGTGTTCGCCCAGGAACACCGGCGCTGCCAGCACATAGAGAAACATGCCGTTGAAAGGGATGCCACTGGCCAGCACCAGGGTCATGAACACCGGGCTGGCCGCCATCTGCTTGTAGCCCGCCAGCAGCGGCCGCGGGGCGAAAGGTTGCACTTGGGAGACGTGCAGCGTCTCCGGCAGGAAACGGAAGATGCCCAGCCACAACAGCGTGCCCACGAGCCCCAGGAACCAGAAGATCGCGTGCCAGTCCAGGTGCACGAACAGCCAGCCGCCGATCAGCGGCGCGATGGCTGGTGCCACGCCGAAGAAGATCGTCACCTGCGACATCACCCGCTGTGCCTCGGCGGGCGGGAACATGTCGCGGATGATGGCGCGGGAGACCACCGTGCCGGCGCCGGAGGCCAGGCCCTGCAGCGTGCGGAAGAAGACCAGCGCCCCGATGGACGGCGCCAGCGCGCAGCCGACCGACGCCAGCGTGAACACACCCACGCCCCACAGCACCACCCGGCGGCGGCCAAAACTGTCGGCCAGCGCGCCGTGGAACAGGTTCATGGCCGCAAAGCCGAACAGGTAGCTGGACAGCGTCTGCTGCATCTGCACCGGGGTGGCCTGCAGCGAACCCGCGATGCCGGTGAAGGCCGGCAGGTAGGTGTCGATCGCGAAGGGCCCGAGCATGCCCAGGCAGGCGAGCAGCACGGCCAGCGTCCAGCGCGGTCCGCGCCAGAGGGAGGCGGCGTCAGGGTGCATCGGGGAAACCCGAGTGTAGTCGGGGGTGATCGCCCGGTGCTTCAATGGGGCCATGCCTCAACATCGTCGAACCTGGCTCGCCGCTGGCGCCGCGACGCTCGCCGCGCCGGGATTGGCACGTGCCGCCCGCGTGCTGCCGACCATGACCGAAGGCCCGTTCTACCCACCCCGCCGCTGGCGCGACAGCTTTCCTGGCGGGGGCGACTGGGACGCCGACCTCACGCGCACGGCCGGCACCGGGCCCGCGCGCGGTGAGCACCTGGCGCTGTGGCTGCAGGTGGCGGATGCACGAGGCCAGACCATCGACGATGCCGAGGTGGAGATCTGGCAGTGCGACGCCTTGGCGGCCTACCGCCATCCGTCGGTGGCGCTGGAGGCGGGTCGCCACGACCCCGGTTTCCAGGGCTTCGGCACCGCCCGCAGCGGCCGCGACGGCAGCCTGCGGCTGCGCACGATCCGCCCCGTGCCCTACCCGGGGCGCACACCGCACATCCACGTCACGCTGCGGCACGCCACGTTCGGCGAATTAACGACACAGCTGTTCGTGGCCGGCGACCCCGGCAATGCGCGGGATTTCCTCTGGCGGCGGCTCGACGCCGACGCCCAGCGCGCGCTGGCGATGACCCTGACGCCGGCCCAGGGCGACGGCCTGCGCTGGCAGGCACGGCACACGCTGGTGGTCCCCGCGTGACGGCGGCGGACGAAGAAAAAAAGTGTGAAGTCGGCCGATAGGCCGGATTCTGTGCGGCGGCCACTTCTTGCGAAGCGCCGCCGTGACCGCCATTCCTCTGGGCCGGGGGTCGCCCACCCGGCTCGGTGCCACCTACCCGCACACTCCCCGGGCCAGGTCGCTGTGTGCCTATTTGGTGTTGCTGCGCGTAGAGATTGCCCGTTTCACCCGCCCCGGGGCTTTGCCCCGGGGCGGATGGCTGCTCGGTTCGGGCTTGCGCCGGAACCTCGCAGAACACCCGGTTTCCCGGAGCCCCGATGCGACTCGTCTCTGTTGCTCTGATCCTCACCTCGCGGTGGACAGCCGTTGGCTGCTACGCTGCCCTGTGCAGTCCGGACCTTCCTCCAGCGCGCCCTTTCGGGTTGGTGCGCCAGCGGCGGTCTGGCCGACTTCACGCTTGAATTATCCCAGGAGATCCTGATGAAAGCCGAAAACGTCCTCGCCACCATCGGCCGCACGCCGCACATCCGCATGCAGCGCCTGTTCGGTGCCGCCGAAGTCTGGATCAAGTCCGAGCGTGCCAACCCCGGCGGCTCGATCAAGGACCGCATCGCGCTGGCGATGGTGGAAGACGCCGAGGCGCGAGGGTTGCTCAAGCCCGGCGGCACCATCGTCGAGCCGACGTCGGGCAACACCGGCATCGGCCTGGCCATGGTGGCGGCCGTCAAGGGCTACACCCTGGTGCTGGTGATGCCCGACAGCATGAGCATCGAGCGCCGGCGGCTGATGTTGGCCTATGGCGCGCGCTTCGAACTCACGCCGCGCGAGAAGGGCATGAAGGGCGCGATCGCCAAGGCCCAGGAACTGGTGGAGACCACCCCTGGCGCCTGGATGCCGCAGCAGTTCGAGAACCCGGCCAACGTGGACGTGCACGTGCGCACGACGGCGCAGGAGATCCTGGCCGACTTCCCGGAGGGCCTGGACGCCCTGATCACGGGTGTGGGCACGGGCGGCCACCTCACCGGCGTGGCGCGTGTGCTCAAGGCCGCCTGGCCGGCGCTGAAGGTGTTTGCCGTCGAGCCGGCCGCGTCACCCGTGATCAGCGGCGGCGCGCCGTCGCCCCACCCCATCCAGGGCATCGGCGCCGGCTTCGTGCCCGCCAACCTGGACACCACCTTGCTGGACGGCGTGATCACCGTGGACGCCGAGGACGCCCGCGAGATGGCACGCCGCAGCGCGCGCGAGGAAGGGCTGCTGGTGGGGATCTCCAGCGGCGCCACGCTGGCGGCCATTGCGCAGAAACTGCCCCAGCTGCCCGCCGACGCGCGGGTGCTGGGCTTCCACTACGACACCGGCGAGCGCTACCTCTCGGTCGAAGGTTTCCTGCCCGCGGCCTGAGGGGCGCGCGCCGGGCCTGATCAGCCCAGCACGTTCAGCAGCAGCTTCACCAGCCGCATGAAGGGGCTCAGCGGCTGCGTGAAGTCGGCGTTGTTCTGCCCCTCCACCAGCTGCATCTGGGGCCCACGCGCCAGCGCGTTTTCGGCGAAACTGCCCACCGACGCGACGCCGGCCCATTCGATGCCGGTGCCGGAGAAGTCGATGATGGTCAGGCAGTGCGACTCGTTGAAGTTGCGGAAGTACGGCACGTAGACGTCCACGTTCGGCTGCGTGGCCAGGTCGGCGGCCCAGCGGTCGAGGTCGGGCCACCAGCGGGCGTACAAGGCCTCGCGGTAGGCCACCGGGTTGGGCGCGTCGGCGATGTCGGGGTAGAACTTCTCGTAGCTGAAGGCCGAGAAGTTGGTGTCACGCGTGAACACCATGAAGCCGAACCGGTCCTGCGGAAAGGTGCGCGCCAGCGCCGTGTTCACGCTGCCCAGGTTGTCGGGGTCGAAGCCGTCGATCAGGCCCGAGAACCGCGTGACGAGGCCGTCCGGCTCGTCCAGCCCCCAGACGACACGGATGGTGTCGTGCAGCTTGATCGCCGGGTATTCCTCCGGCGACGAGCCGCGCGGCGCCGGCACCAGAGGACCGGAGTCGGCCAGCAGGGTGCTGCGGCCCGTGGGCTGCAGCGCCTGGCGCACCATGGCGTAGGTGGTGGTGGAGCCCACACCGCCGGCGGAATAGCCGGTGAGCATCAGATCATTCGGCTGGCCGAGGTGCTCGCGCAGCCACTGCGCCGCGGCGCGCACGTTGGCCTGGCCGGCGTGGTGCTGCACACGCGGGTTGTCGGGGTAGGCATCGTCGTAGACGGTGAGCTTGCTGCCGCTGTGCACGTCGCCGGTGCAGTAGGGCAGAAAGACCATGTTCCAGGATTGCGTCGAGACCGCCTGGGGGCTGTTGCGTGCGTTGAACGGCGTCACCAGGCCAAAGGCCACGTTGACCGTCTGCATGTAGTTGGGCGGGATGCCGTTGGGATTGGTGGCGCCAAGCCGGCCTTCGCCCAGGCAGGCCTTCTGGTCCCAGCAGGCGCCGCCGCCTTCGTAGACGATGGCGACGTTGTGGTTGAGCGGCGTGCGGTTGACGAAGAAGCGGTAGGGCGAACCGTCGCCGCACGATGCGCCCGATTCGGGCGGCAGTTCCACCATGTCCCACTGGTAGTAGCCGGCCCAGGCCAGCGGGGTGGCGCACAAGGTCAGGGCAGCCAGGCTGCGGCAAAGCCAGACGTTCATCGGGAAACCTCCTGAGGCGACTTGGTGGGTATCGAGGTGGCGGGGCGCTCAGCGGCAAAGTGCTGTGCGCGCAAGGCGTCGAGACGTGCCTGCAGCGCGGCAGGATCGCGGGCGCCAACCGGCGTGGTGCGCCAGGCCGCGACCACCGCCGCCTGTTCGCGCAGAAAGGCCTGCTGCTGCGCGCCGGGCGCGGCCGCAGGTGGCAATGCCTGCTCCAGCGCCTGCAACGCCTGCGTCTGCCGCGCTGTATCGGGTTCCAGCACCGGCAGCACGGCGGCGGCCAGCACGCGGGCTTCGGGGGCCGAGACCTCGCGCTGGGCCAGCCGGTCCGGCAGGCCATCGACCACCGACTGCGCCAGCGCCCGGTCGCCGGGCGCGGCGCGCCAGCGCGCGACGGTGTCCGACCAGGTCAGGTAGGCACGCAACCGCGCCCGTTCAGCGCCAGCATCGGGCCGGTGGGCGAGTTCGGCCGCCAGAGCCGCCCATTGCACAGCAGACAGCCCTGGTGGCGCTGGGCCGATGTCGGCCTCCGATGGGGCGCCCACCGCAACCGCCGCTGGCGTGATGGCCGGCTGCGCCACCGGCGGCGGGGCATGGCTGGCGAGGCTGACATCTGCCGCCGTCGGTGCGGATGGCGCGGGCGGTCGAGGGGCAGCGGCAAGCCACCACAGCAGCACGGCCACTGCCGCGGCCACCGCCGCTCCCACCAACCACACTGCCCTGGATGTCACCCCAGGAGTATTCCGGCAGGCGCCCACCCCGCCAACAGGGCACCCCCTAGTCTGGGACCCAGGCGCCAGCCGCGCGTCGGCCTCAGGCCGCTTGCTGCAGCGCGCGGATGCGGTCCTCGATCGGCGGGTGGGTGGACAGCAGTGCCATCACCCCACCCTTGCCGCCGATGCCCATGGCCTCCACTGCGCGCGGCAGTTCACCCGGGTTCAGGCCGCCCAGGCGGGCCAGGGCGTTGATCATCGGCTGCTTGCGGCCCATCAACTGGGCGGCACCCGCGTCGGCGCGGTACTCACGCTGGCGCGAGAACCAGGCCACGATGACCGCCGCCAGCACGCCCAGCAGCAGGTCGAGCACGATGGTGCTGACGTAGTAGCCGATGCCCGGGCCGTCGTTCTGGTTGCGCAGCACCACGCGGTCGATGAAGTAGCCGATCACACGGGAGAGGAAGACCACGAAGGTGTTCATCACGCCCTGGATCAACGTCATCGTGACCATGTCGCCGTTGGCCACGTGCGCCACCTCGTGGCCGATCACGGCCTCGACCTCATCCTTGGTCATGCTCTGCAGCAGGCCGGTGGACACGGCGACCAGGGCGCTGTTCTTGAAGGCGCCGGTGGCAAAGGCGTTGGGCGCGCCCTCGAAGATGGCCACCTCGGGCATGCCGATGCCGGCCTTCTGCGCGAAGCGCTCGACGGTGCCGACGATCCAGCGGTGCGTGGGGTCGCTGGAGCCGTTGATGACGGCCGCGCGTGTGCTCCACTTGGCCATCGGCTTGCTCATCAGCAGCGAGATGATGGCGCCGCCGAAGCCCATGACCGCAGCAAAGCCCAGCAGCAGACCCAGGTTCAGGCCATTGGCCGTCAGGTAGCGGTTGACGCCGAGCAGGCTGGCCACGACACCCAACACCAGCATCACGGCCAGGTTGGTGACGATGAACAGGGCGATCCGTTTCATGGACGAGGCTCTCCGACGGCGCCACGATGCGGGCACCCATGAGCGACGATGTTAGGGCGGATGCGCCGGAATCAAGCGGCGCGGGGCCATTGCGACCAGCGGGACTGCAGGCGCCGGACGAGCGCCCGACCAGCGCCCGAATGAAGCGCGTCAGCCGCGCAGACGCACCCGGTTCGGGTTGCTGGCCGGCAGCAGTTCGAACCGGTCATCATGCGCCTTGAACACCCGCGTGGACGCACCACTCTTGCTCAGCAGCCCGGCCGCGCGCAGCCGTTCGGCGGCAACCCGCAGCTCCACCGTGTCGCCTCGCACCAGTTCCGGCAGCGCCATCAGGATCTGACGGAGCCGGTCGGGCGGTGTGCCGGCGGTGGTTGCAGCAACCGGCGTCGCCGCTTGTGGTGCCTGTGCCGGTGCGGGCGGCCGTGCGGGTGCCGGCGCTGGCACCCGCGCAGGTGCAGGCGCCGGCGCGGGTGGACTCGCCGGCTCGGACACCGCCTTCGTCACCGGCGCCGCAGTCGCCTGGGGGGTCTTCCGTGTCGGGGCCTTGCGTGCGGCCGTCTTTCGCGCCGGCGCTTTCGTCGGAGCCGGCGCAGACACAGTTGGCGCTGGCGCTGGCGCAGCCCCCTTCTTCGCGGCAGCAGCGGCACGGTGGGCAAACACGGTGAAGGCGTCGTAGACCGTCTGCGTCTCGTCACCCGTCTTGCCGGCCTGCCCGATGCCCACCACGCGGCAGCCCTTCTCGCGCAGGCGCAGCACCAGGGGCGCGAAGTCGGAATCCGACGACGCAATGGCCACCACGTCGGGCCGTTCGGCGATGGCCAGGTCCAGCGCGTCGATGGCCATGGCGATGTCGGTGGAGTTCTTGCCGGTGGCCAAGTTCACCACCGGGCGGATGCCCAGGCGCTTGAACACCGCCTGATGCTTGGCCGCCGACTCCGCCGTGCAGTAGGCGCGCCGCACATGCAGTGCGCCATGCTCCTTCAGCAGCGCGGCCACCGCCTGTTCCATGACGCCGACGCTGACGTTGTCGGCGTCGATCAGCAGCATGGTCTTCATGTCAGTTCCACCCGCCCGTCCGAAGGGACAGACACGCCGTTCGGGGACCGCGAACGAACTGAGCTTGCGGTCGTTTCATGCCAGGCTCCAATTCAGCGTTTCGCCCGCACGCAGCGGCTTGATCTGGGCGTCGCCGAAGGGCAGCGACTCCGGCAGCGTGCGCGGCTGGCGCCGCAGCGTCACGGTGCCGGTGTTGCGCGGCAGCCCGTAGAAGTCGGCGCCATGGTGGCTGGCGAAACCTTCCAGGCGGGCCAGGGCGCCAACGGCCTCGAAGGCTTCGGCATAGAGCTCCAGCGCCGCCGGCGCGGTGTAGCAGCCGGCGCCACACACACTGGCCTCCTTCAGCGCCGCGGCGTGCGGGGCGCTGTCGGTGCCGAGAAAGAACTTCGGGCTGCCGCTGGTGGCCGCCGCCACCAGGGCCTCGCGGTGCACCTCGCGCTTGAGCACCGGCAGGCAGTACCAATGCGGGCGCAAGCCACCCATGAACAGCGCGTTGCGGTTGTAGAGCAGGTGGTGGGCGGTGACGGTCGCCGCGGTGAAGTGGTCCGCATCCGCCACGTACTGCGCCGCATCGCGCGTGGTGATGTGCTCGAAGACCACCTTGAGTTCCGGGAAGTCGCGCCGCAGCGGCGTCATCACTTGGTCGATGAACACGGCCTCGCGGTCGAAGACGTCCACCGCCGGGTCGGTGACTTCGCCATGCACCAGCAACAGCAGGCCTTCGCGCTGCATGGCCTCCAACGTGGCGTAGGTGCGCCGGATGTCGGTGACACCGGCGTCGCTGTTGGTGGTGGCGCCTGCCGGATACAGCTTGAGTGCCACCACGCCCGCGGCCTGGGCCCGGGCGATCTCCGCAGGTGGGGTGTTGTCGGTCAGGTACAGCGTCATCAGCGGCGTGAAGTCGCTGCCGGGGCCGGCGGTCGGGCGCGCGGCCAGGATGCGTTCGCGGTAGGCCACGGCCTGATCGGCCGTGGTCACCGGCGGCCGCAGGTTGGGCATCACGATGGCGCGCGCAAACTGCGCGGCGGTGGCCGGCAGCACCGCCTGCAGCGCCGTGCCGTCCCGCAGGTGCAGGTGCCAGTCGTCGGGGCGCGTGAGGGTGAGTGTGTCGGGCACGGTGATCATGTGCGGATTGTCTCACTGGGGTGCTGGCTGACGTTCAGTTCCAGGGGCAACCGCCGATGTGAGAACGATGAAGAACCTGACCCTCGCCCTCACCGCCGCCGCCCTGCTCGCCGCCTGTGCATCGACCGAACCCCTGGGGCCGCCGGCCAAGGAAGAGATCGTCGCCGTCACGGCGTCGAACCACCTGCTGCGCTTCAACGCCGGTCAGCCTCAGCAGGTGCGTGAACGGCGCCCGCTGACCGGCCTGCGCGCCGGCGACACGCTGCTGGGCATCGACTACCGCGTGGCCCGCGGCCAGCTCTACGGGCTGGGGGCCAGCGGCCAGCTCTACCGCATCGACGTGGCGCAGGCACGCGCCGAGGCCATCGGCCCTGGCGTGACGCTGCCGGCAGGCTCGCGCGAATGGGGCTTCGACTTCAACCCGACGGTGGACCGCATCCGCGTGGTCGGCGATGCCGGCGTGAACCTGCGCCTGCACCCCGACACGGGCGCCCAGGTCGCCACCGACGGTGCGCTGGTGCTGGAAGGTGGCGGCGCGTCCAACGTGCTGGCCGCGGCCTACACCTACAACAGCAAGAACGAGAAGCTGACCACCAACTTCGCCATCGATGGCCAGGGCCGGCTGCTGACGCAGGGCACGCGCGAAGGCGCCACGCCCGCAGTGTCGCCCAACACCGGCCGGCTCTACGTGGTGGGCGCGCTCGGCACCGGCCCGGTGGCCCATGCCGTGTTCGACATCTCCGACGTGCGCAATGCGGCCTACGCGGGCACGCAGAAGGACGGCGAGCGCACGACGCGCTGGTACAGCGTCGACCTCGAGACCGGGCGTGCCCGATTCATCGGCACCGTTGGCGGCGGCGAGCCGCTGGTGGGCGCGGCCATCGAGCCCTGAACGCCGAGGCGCCACGCGCCGCGCCGCACCGCGTTCAAGCTCAGTGCTGCAGGATGCGCGCGAGAAACTCGCGCGCCCGCGGCGTGCGCTCGGCCGGGTCGCCGAAGAAGGCGTCGCTGGGGCAGTCTTCCAGGATGCGCCCCTGGTCCATGAAGACCACGCGGTGGCTGACCTTGCGCGCAAAGCCCATCTCGTGGGTGACCACCATCATCGTCATGCCTTCGTGGGCCAGCTGCACCATCACGTCCAGCACCTCGCCCACCATTTCCGGGTCCAGCGCCGAGGTCGGTTCGTCGAACAGCATCACCACCGGGTCCATGCTCAGCGCACGGGCAATGGCCACCCGCTGCTGTTGGCCGCCGGAGAGCTGGGCCGGGAACTTGTCGCGGTGCGCCGCCAGGCCCACGCGGTCCAGCATCTTCAGGCCGCGCTCGGCGGCCTCGTCGGGCGAGCGGCCCAGCACGCGCACCTGGGCCAGCGCCAGGTTCTGCATCACCGAAAGGTGCGGAAACAGCTCGAAGTGCTGGAAGACCATGCCCACACGCCGGCGCAGCGCCGGCAGGTCGGTGGCCGGGTCGCCGACGCTGACGCCGTCGACCCAGATCTCGCCCTGCTGGAACGGTTCCAGCGCATTGACGGTCTTGATGAGCGTGCTCTTGCCGGAACCGGACGGGCCGCAGACCACCACGACCTCGCCACGGTCCACCCGGGTGCTGCAGTCGGCCAGCACCTGGAAGCTGCCGTACCACTTGCCGACCTGACGCAACTCGATCATGGGGTCTCCGGGGTAGCCGGGGGCTGCGGCGCGCCAGCCGCCGCCTGCGCCTGCAGATGTGTCCACAGTTTCTGCGCGCCCGGCTTGACGTGGCGCGCCGTGCCCGGGCGCTCGCGGTAGATGCGCACATCCATGGCCAGCTCGAAGCCGGGTTCGGTGGCCGCAACCGCCAGGCGGCGCGCCGCCAGGTCCTTGCGCACGGCACTCAGCGGCAGGAAGGCCACACCGTGGCCTTCCAACGCCATCGCCTTCAGGCCCTCGGCCATATCGGTCTCGTAGACCGCGTCCAGCGTGGCCGCGGGCGCCTTCTGCTTGAGCAGCATCTCCACCAGACGGGCCATGTAGGCGGCCGACCCGTAGGCCAGGAACGGCACCCGTTCGCCGGGCCGGCCCGGCAAGGTGTGGCGGGGACGGCCGTCCTCGGCGCGCGCGTAGGGCATCAGCGTTTCGGTGCCCAGGCTCATCATCTCGTAGCGCTCCGGCGGCAGCTGCAGTGGCTGCGCCGGGTGGTGGTAGGCAATCAGCAGGTCGCAGCCGCCTTCGGTCAGGCGCAGCACGGCGTCGTGCACGTTCAACGCGATCAACCGGCTGCGCATGGGGCCGAAACGCGCGCGCAGGTCCACCAGCCACTGCGGGAAGAAGGCGAAGGCCAGCGTGTGCGGCACCGCGAATTCGATGGTGTCCTGGCCCGCCACCTGGTGGCCGCGCATCATGTTGCGGGCCGACTGCAATTGCCCCAGGATCTCCAGCGCCTGCTCGCGCAGTGTCTCGCCGGCTTTCGTCAGCCGGGTGGGGTACGACGAGCGGTCGACCAGGTCGATGCCGGCCCAGGCCTCCAGCGCCTGGATGCGGCGCGAGAACGCAGGCTGCGTGACATGGCGCAGCTGCGCCGAGCGGCTGAAGCTGCGCGTCTCGGCGAGGCTCACGAAGTCCTCCAGCCACTTGGTTTCCACGGGCGGCGAGTCTACGCTGGGCATCTCCCCGGCCTGGATGGAAGAATCCCGGGATGACGAAGCGACGCATGTGGCCCTGGGCAGTGCTGCTGGCGGCCGCGGCCGGCCTGGCCTGGTGGGCCAGCCGCCCCCCAGCGGTGCCGGCACTGCAGGTGGAAAGCGGGCCGCTGGTGCGCAGCCTGCAGTTCAGCGCCCGGGTGGCGGTGCAGTCCCGTGTGGACGTCGGCGCCACGCTCACGGGCCGTGTGGCAGCAGTGGCGGTGCGCGAGGGCGACGAGGTGGTGGCCGGCCAGCCGTTGCTGAGGCTGGAGGACGACGAGGCCCGCGCCGCCCTGGCCCAGGCCGACGCCCAGCGGGCCCAGGCTTTGGCGGCTCGCGACGGCGCCAGTGGTTCGCGCCTGCGCGCGGCCGAAGCCCAGCTGGCCCAGGCCGACGCCCAGCGTGTGGCCGCCCTGGCGGAACGCCAGCGAACGGCCGAGCTGGTGGCGCGTGGCTTCCTGAGCCCGGCGCGGGACGACGAAGCTGCGCGTGCCCTGGCCGTGGCCGAAGCCCAGGCCGCGGCTGCTCGTGCCCAGCGCGATGCCCTGGCCAGCCGGGGCAGCGAACGCGCGCAAGCCGACGCCGCGGTGGCGGCCGCGGATGCGGCCGTGGCTGCCGCCCGCGTGCGGCTGGCCCAGACCCTGGTGCGTGCGCCCACCGCCGCCCGCGTGCTGCAACGTGCCGTCGAGCCGGGACAGATCGTGCAGCCCGGCCGCGCGCTGCTGACGCTGGCGCTGGCCGGCCCGGTTGAACTGGAGGCCCAGGTGGATGAACGTTTCCTGGACGAACTGCGCGTAGGGCAGCCGGCCACCGTGGTCGCCGACGCCTTTCCGGGGCAGCCCTTCAGCGCGACGCTGCAGCGCATCGCCCCCCGCGTGGACGCCCAGCGCGGCGCGGTGGACCTGCACCTGCGGCCCGACGTCGCCCCAACCTTTCTGCGTGAAGACATGACCTTGACGGTGGCCGTGGTCACGGCACGCCGGGAGCGCGCCCTGGTGATGCCGCTGGCCGCACTGCGGGCGGGCGACGAAGCCTGGGTGGTGCGTGACGGGCACGTGCAAGCCCGCCCACTGAAGCTGGGCCTGCGGTCTGACGCCGGCGTCGAGGTGCTCGATGGCCTGGCCGAAGGCGACTGGGTGATGCTGGGGGACCAGCCGGTGCCCGGCCAGCGGGCGCGTGCGTTGGCGGCCACGCTGCCCGCCGCCGGCAGCAGTGGTGGCATGGGCGCCGCCGGTGCCGCCATGACCCAGGCCATGGGCCGCTAGGGGCGGGCCCGGAAGATGCTGGCCTTCGAACGCCAGGTCGCGCTGCGTTTCCTGCGCGAGGGGCGCATGCAATCGCTGCTGATCGTGGTCGGCGTCGCCGCCGGGGTGGCGGTGGTCACATACATCTCCGCACTCATTGGCGGGCTGCAGGCCAGCACGCTGGAGAAGACGCTGGGGGCGCAGGCCCATGTGACCATCCGCAGCCGGGACGACACGCCACGGCTGACGCCGGCTCCGGGCGCCATCGCGCTGGACCGCGTGCAGCCGCGCGAGCAGCGGCTGCGCTCGCTGGCCGGCTGGCCGGCGCTGATGGCCGACCTGGAGCGCCGCCCCGGCGTGGCCGCCGTCTCGCCGATGGTGTCCACCGCCGGCCTGGGCCTGCGCGGCACGGCCTCGGCTTCGGTGGCACTGGTCGGCGTCGATCTGGACCGCTACGACCGCATCGTGCGCCTGCGCGAGAAGGTGGTGGCCGGCACGGCGCGGCTGGCCCCTGGTGAAGCCATCCTCGGCCGGGAACTGGCCAGCGACCTGGCCTTGGGTGTGGGCGACCGGTTCACCATACGCACCGGCGACGTGGACACCGCGCTGCGCGTGACGGCGCTGGTGGACCTGGGCGTGCGCGAGCTCAACCGACGCACCGTCTACCTGCCGCTGCGCAGCGCGCAAAGCCTGGCCGGCCTGCCCGGCGGCGCCACCAGCCTGGACCTGCGGCTGGACGACGTCTGGGCCGCCGACGCGCTGGCGGCGCGGCTGTCGGCCCAGCTGCCCTACGAGGTGGAGGGCTGGCAGCAAGCCAACGCACAGCTGGTGTCGGCGCTGAACGCGCAGTCGGTGAGCACCGGCATCATCCGCGGCGTGGTCGGCATCGTGGTGGTGCTGGGCATCGCCAGCGTGCTGGTGGTGTCGGTGGTGCAGAAGCAGCGCGAGATCGGCATCCTGCGAGCGATGGGCGCCACCCGGGCACAGGTGCAGCGTGTGTTTCTGCTGCAAGGTGCCGTGGTGGGCGCCCTGGGCTCGGTGCTCGGCGTGGCGCTGGCCTGGGCGCTCATCTGGGCCTTCACACGCTGGGTCAAGGGCAGTGACGGGCTGCCGCTGTTCAACATTGGCCTGCCCCCGACCCTCGCGCTGCAGGTGGCCGCTGGCGCCACGCTGGCCGGGGTGCTGGCGGCCGTGGCGCCGGCCCGGCGCGCGGCGGGGCTGGACCCGGCCAAGGCGATCCGCCTGTGAGCAAGGACGAGCCAACCACACTGGTGGCGCTGGACGGGTTGCGCAAGTCGTACAACGTCGGCCAGCCCAATGCCGTGGAAGTGCTGCACGGCCTCGACTTGCGGGTGCAACGAGGCGAGTTCGTGGCCTTGATCGGCCCGTCGGGATCGGGCAAGAGCACGCTGCTGAACGTGCTGGGGCTGCTGGAGCCGCCCACGGCCGGCAGCTATCGCCTGTTGGGCCAGGAGACGGCCGGGCTGGACGACGCGGCCTGGACCCGGCTGCGGGGCCAGGCCCTGGGCTTCGTGTTCCAGTTCCACCACCTGCTGCCGGCGTTCAGCGCACTCGAGAATGTGACCTTGCCGATGCTGATGCGCCATGGCCACGTCGACCCCGCTGACAAGGCCCGCGCCTGCGAACTGCTGGCGGCGATGGGCCTGGGCCATGCACTGCACAAGCGGCCGGGCGAACTTTCAGGCGGCATGCAGCAGCGGGTGGCCATTGCCCGTGCACTGGCGTCGCAACCACCCCTGGTGCTGGCCGATGAACCGACCGGCAACCTGGACCGTCAAAGCGCCGAAGAGGTTTTCGCCCTCATGCGCCGCCTGCACGACGAGTTCGGCACCGCCTTCCTGGTCGTGACGCATGACCCGTCGATCGCCACCCGCTGCGACCGGGTGGTCGAACTGGTGGACGGCCGGATCGTGGCCGATCGACCGCAGGCCCAGCCGTGATCGGTTTCGGCAAGGGCAGCGATCACGACGGGTCGCCGCCCGCCTGCTGCAAGCGCCACATGCGTGCGTACTGCCCGCCAGCGGCCAGCAGCTCATCGTGCGTGCCCGATTCCGCCACGCGGCCCTGGTGCAGCACCACGATGCGGTACGCATCCACCACGGTGCTGAGCCGGTGGGCGATGACGAGCGTCGTGCGCCCGCGGGAGACCTGCCGCAGTTCCGCCTGGATGGCGCGCTCGTTGGCAGAATCCAGCGCCGAGGTGGCCTCGTCGAAAACCAGGATCGGCGGATCCTTCAGCAGCGTGCGTGCGATGGCCACGCGCTGCTTTTCGCCACCGCTGAGCTTCAGCCCACGCTCGCCCACCATTGTCTCGTAACCCTGCGGCGTGGCTGCGATGAAGTCGTGGATGTGGGCCGAGCGCGCAGCCGCGACCACCTCGTCGGGCGTGGCGCCGGGCCGGCCGTAGGCGATGTTGTAGCCCACGGTGTCGTTGAACAGCACGGTGTCCTGGGGCACGATGCCGATGGCCCGCCGCAGGCTTTCCTGCTGCACGGCGCGGAGATCCTGGCCATCGATGGTGATGCGCCCGCCGCTGACGTCGTAGAAGCGGTAGAGCAGCCGCGCCAGCGTGGACTTGCCGGCACCCGAGGCCCCCACGACAGCCACCGTGCGGCCAGCCGGGATCTCGAAGCTCACGTCGTGCAGGATGGGGCGGCCGTTCGGCCCGCTGTCGTAGGCGAAGTTCACCGCTTCGAAACGCACCTTGCCGGTCTGCACCTGCAGTGTGGGTGCGCCCGGCACATCGGCCACCTCGCGTTCACGGTCGAGCAGACCGAACATCTTGTCCAGGTCGGTCAGGCTCTGCTTGATCTCGCGGTACAGCACGCCCAGGAAGTTGAGCGGGATGTAGAGCTGGATCATGAAGGCGTTGACCATCACCAGGTCGCCCAGCGACATGGTGCCGGCCACCACGCCCTGCGTGGCCCGCCACAGCATGGCCACCAGCGCCGTGGCGATGATCAGCTGCTGGCCGGTGTTGAGCGCACTCAGCGAGGCCTGGCTCTTCAGCGCCGCGCGGCGCAGGCGCTCCAGGCTCTCGTCGTAGCGCTTCGTCTCGAAGTCCTCGTTGCCGAAGTACTTCACCGTCTCGTAGTTCAGCAGCGCGTCGATGGACTTCTGGTGCGCCACCGCGTCGTACTCGTTCATCTGCCGGCGGAACTTGGTGCGCCACTCGGTCACGCTGACGGTGAATGTGATGTAGACCACCAGCGCGACGCCGGTGATGCCGGCGAACGCGGGGCCGAACTGCCAGGCCAGGATGCCCAGCACCAGCGCCACCTCCACCAGCGTGGGCAGGATGCTGTAGAGCGAATACGAGATTAGCGAATGCACAGCACGCGTGCCGCGCTCGATGTCGCGCGACATGCCGCCGGTCTGGCGTTCGAGGTGGAAGCGCAGACTCAGTGCGTGCAGGTGGCGGAACACCTGCAGGCTGATCTGGCGTGCCGCGCCCTCGGTGGCCTTGGCGAAGATCAGTTCACGCAGCTCGGTGAACAGCGTGGTCGACAGGCGCAGCGCACCGTAAGCCAGCAGCAGGCCCACCGGCACCACCAGAAATGCCGCCGGCTCGCCCGGTTTGATCGACAGGCCGTCCACGAGCCGCTTCAGCAGCACCGGCACGCCGACGTTGGCCCCCTTGGCCGCCAGCATGAAGGCCAGCGCGATGCTGACGCGCCAGCGGTACTGCCACAGGTAGGGCAGCAGGCGCCGCAGCGTGGCGGCGTCGGAGCGCGGCGCGGCAGGTGCGTCCGCGGGCAGGGCCGGCAAGGCCGCTGAACGTCTCATGGGGTCTCGTGGAAAATCAAAGCGCGATTGCTGAACCGAGGACGATGCGCCGATGACCACCGACCCCCGCCCCGCCGCCACCGAGCGCGTGCACCTGCAGCGGCCCGACAGTGTGCACGACGACGCCGAACTGGTGATGCGCGTGATGCCCATGCCCGCGGACAGCAACGCCAACGGCGACATCTTCGGCGGCTGGATCATGGCCCAGGTGGACATCGCCGGCGCAGTGCTGCCCTACCGCGTGGCGCGTGGACGCATCGCCACCGTGGCGGTCAACGAGTTCCTGTTCAAGCAGCCGGTGTCGGTGGGCGATCTGCTGAGCTTCTACGCCCGCGTGACGCGGGTGGGGCGGACGTCGGTCACCGTGAACGTCGAGGTCTGGGCTGAACGCAATCCCAACGCCTGGCAAGTGGTGAAGGTGACGGAGGCGACGCTGACCTACGTGGCGATCGACGAAAGCGGGCAGCCTCGGGCATTGCGGGACTGAGGCCCACGAAATGGTCGGATCACCCGACCGAGCGGCGTTTCAGTTCCCGTCCTGAGGCGGGCGTTGCTCGACCGCACCGCCAGCGACCACGGTGGCTTGCAGCGCCGCACGTGCGCGTGCGTCGCGACGGCTTGCAGCAGCCCGCATCCAGCCCTTTCGCAGCAGGTGCGGAAAAATCTGGAACCAGGGCATGCGCAGCCAGTGCGAACGCACGTACAGCGCCAGCCCCACGCAGCGCGTCTTGATCGACTCCCTGGTCTCGCCGTCACGCCGCCACCCTGGTGTGTGCGGCACCCGGGGTTGCACTGCGCTGTCCATCAGGTGGCACATCAACCAAGCCCCCACGGTGGACGTCAACATGGCTTGCCAGGTATCGCGCTGTGAACTCGGTGGCTGAAGCTCGAACAATCGTCCGAGTTGACGCACCACGTGCGCCATGGGCCGAGCCAGACCCAGCACCTGGGCACGGCTCGCCAGCCGCTGCCAGAACGCCATGGGGTCCTGTCCGGCAAAGTGCTGGATCAGGTCACTGATGTCGTACAAATCCCGCAAGGCGCCGTCGAAGTTGCCTTCCTGCATCAGATGGACGGCGCTGTGCAGCACCATGTCCACTGGGGCGAGCACATGCAAGCCGGGTTCGGCAGGGAGCGGCTGAGCGTCCGCCAACAGCTGCGAACCATCCACGGGAAAGCGGGAGGTCGGTGGCGTGATCGTGTGGTGGACGTCGAGTTGGCTGCCGCGCTGCACATGGCGCAGCGGTGGCAGTTCGTGCATCCAATCCCGGTAATACCGGTCGTCGTAGGCATCCAGCTTCTCGGGAATCCAACCACCTGCCATCAAGGAGCCTTCTGCGCTTGAAAGCTGTGAGCGCGCCACCATGATGTCCACGTCGGAAAACAATCTCCCGCGCGCAGGCGGCAGGTCCGCCAGGACATAGGCGCTGCCCTTGAGCAGGACCACGGGGCCTGGGATGTCTGACAAGGCCGCTGCCAGACGATTGGCTTCCCAACGCACGGTCTGCTGACGCTGGTGCACCAGCCTGAGCACGCCGCGCAGTTGCATGCGGGGCCCTGGTGGTACGTCCTCGAGCCAATGGTGATCCTGCGCCTGACACGCCAGCCGCCCCAGGAGTCGGGTGGCCCTTGCCTGCGCCAGCGCTTGCTCCCAGGCCTCATCGGTCCAAGCCGGGCAGGACACGGCGGCCAGGCCCTGGATCAGCAGGCAGTGCTGGACCACGCGCATGCGCTAAACCGCCGCCAGGGCGTCGAAGACACGGACCGCGTCATCAAGTCGCCCGTACGCGAAATCCAGGCAGTCACAGCGATCGATGAGTGCAGTCATCGCCCGAAAGCCATCCAAACCCAACTGCGGGCCATTGAAGCTGTTCTGCGCCAGATCCAGCACGGTTTCCGCCTTGTCCCGCGGGGTGAGTTCGGCTTGGGCGTCGGCCACCCAACGTGGAAAGACGATCCAAGCCGGAACCGCCGGCTCGTTCATTCGAGCGAGATGCTCGGCGGGCACCCGCATGTGCGCCACAGTGCCTTTGGTGGTGTCGTGCGTCGGATCGCAGAACACGGCCTCAGGGGCGAAGGCGCCGATGATGTCGATGGACCGGTTCTTCAGACTGACCGGGCGTGCCACCGGCCACACACGGCTGGCATCCAGATCAATCACGGTGAGTTCGTCCGACAGCAGTCTCCAGCCCCGATGAAGCAGCGCAGCGCACAGCGTGCTCTTGCCCGAACCCGACGGCGCCGGCAGGATGACGGCCCGCCCTCCCCGTTCAAGAACGGCGGCGTGCGCGGTCAGATGGTCGAAACTGAGTGTGGTGGCGCAGAAGTTGAGGCCCCACTCCATCAGTGGAAATGCATGGCCCAGAGGCAGCGGCTCGAACAAGGGCTGACCGTCGAAATAGGCGAGCACCTGCGGCTTCACCCAGCGCCTGAGGTTGGCTGGACGTTGAACGCTCAGGGTGAAATCGCAATAGGAGCCCGCGTCCAGCAGCGGATAGTCGGCGTACAACAACGCCACGGCCCGGGAGATGGCCGGCACATCCGAGAGGAGCCGAAGACGATACAAACCCGTCTGCAGCGCCAAACCGCCAGACGCCAGTCGTGCACGGATCCCGGCCTCGCCCAGGGTGGAGACCGTCAGCCCAAGACCGGCGTGATCCAGCCCAGCTTTTTCAATCGATCCAGCACTTCGCATACGGCCACCGACAACGTGTGATTGTCGGTGAGCTCAAGGTCACCAGCGAGCGTGGCCACCAGCGCCTCGCGTGAGGTTTCACCGCCCTCGATGCAAGCCATCACCGCAGCGGCCAAGGGATCGAACAAGTGGGTTTCGCCCGAGATCGCCTCGAATGCAACTGAGGCTTCACCCCAATCCCGCCAGTGCAGTTGGACGGTGGGATTGACCCGCCATCGCTGAAGCCCAAGCAAGCGACCTGAAGCCGCTGGATCCACGCCCACCAATCAGGACATCCGATCTTCCTGGCAGTTTGTGAAGAACTGCTTCGCCTTCTCGCGCTTGCTGTAGTCCCAACCGTTCTCGTAGTTGTGCATCTCAACGATCGATTTGCAGTCGTATGAGAAGTCAGTGACCTTGGTGGCATTCAGACAAGCTGTGATCCACGTGCAATGTTCCGAGGAACCGTCCAGGTCACGCATGTGCTTGCCGATGGACCACTCGTTCTTGTCGTACGAGTTGTCATTGCAGCCGCTGTTCGTGGTTTGCCCGATGAGCTTCTTGTATGAGTCCGTGGAATAGCACTTGACGGTGCCGCTTCGACCACCGTAACAATAGGCTCCTCCAGAATCCTTCTTCCAGCGGGTACCGTCGTTGTAGACAGGCTTGCAGGTACCGTCGCTCTTGGTCTCGCACTTGTAGTAGGAGCGGTGGTAGCTGTCGCACTCGACCGTATCTTGGGCGCGCGCCGATGTAATCGCTGACTGCATGCCAGAAACCGAATTCCGGACCCACTTCTTCTTGCCGTCGTGAGTGACCGGATCGGTCTTGTTGTAGCACTTCTTGCGGCCCTCGCTACCACCAGCCAAGGCTGACAACGGCGCGCCGGCACCCACTGCCGCCGCCCCGGCCGTCAGGCCGCGCAGCAGTTGGCGACGGCGCTCGATCGATGCCGTCGAGACAGACGACGGCTCGGGCATGGCATCTGGGTTGGGGGCCGGGCGTTCGGTACTCATGCGGATGACCTTGCTCAATGCGGACTGCCGGCAGCCACGTTGGGCGACGTGCTCCGGGGGAAACTTGCACTGGCAAAAGCATAAACCTTGCCGGACGCCTGATGCAAACCAGAAACGCCATATCCGACAGGGACTTACTGGAAAATCACACACCAATGATGCCGGCGGCGGCCCAGCTTTCCATGCACCTGCCAAAAATTCCGACACCCGCATTCACAGGTGCTGTGCGAGGCTTCCAGAGGCCTCCGGTCGAAGCGATGCAGTGAAGACGGTGGGCGTGGCGCCGCCACTCGTTCGTGTTCCAACCAGCAGAGCCCTCCGCCGCCCCGAATCCTTGGCCCACATCCTGCCCCGCCTGACAGCACGTGCGAGGCATGGCCGCATCAGGAACTTACCTGGGCAGCCCGGCCAAGCGGCCGCACGGAAAGTACGTCAGGCGCGCCTCACACCGTGCGGCGACATGCAGGCTTGGGTGACCACGTGCCTGGCGAGCATCGCCGCACACTGGCGATAAGCCGGTTCACCCGGGTGAAAGCCATCCTCGGCCATGACACCGCGATTGAGCTGCATGCCCCAGTCTGCATGGGAGACGTCACTGCGGCCGGCAACCCACTCCGCCAGCGCGCGGTCATGCCGGCGTGCGTCGGCCCCGGCGATCCAGCGCAGCGGCCGCGGCAGGCCAGGAAACTGATGCACCGGCGGCAACGCCGCAAACACCACATGGCGCACACCGCATCGGTTGCGCAGTTCGTCGGCCAAGGCCTCGCGCGCCCGCACCGCGCGGTGCGACGGCACCTGCTCCACCACATCATTGACGCCGGTCACCACGATCGCGATGTCCGCATGCACCGGACCGTCACCGCGCAGCAGGTCCATCGCCTGTGCGCTGGTGACGCCGCTGCGCGCCAGCAGCCGCCAGTGCACGCGCGTGCCGGTGGCCTCGGCCACACGCCGGGCCAGGGGGCCAGCCAACGCCTGCGACTGGCGCTGCACCCCCACGCCGGCCGCCGACGAATCGCCGATCACCAGCAGGCGCAGCGGTGGACCGATGCCCACCGCACCGCTGCGTGGCCCAGGCGGCTCCGGCAACACCGGCACCGAGCGCCGCGCAAGCAGCGCCTGCGCCACCAGCAACGGCGACAGGGCCAGCTTCAGCGCAAGCGACATCGGCGCAGGTCGATCAGGAAAACTTCGAAAAGTCCGGCGCGCGCTTCTGGAAGAAGGCCTGGAAAGCCTCCATTGCCTCCGGGCTGCGCAGCCGGGCGCTGAACAGCGCCCCTTCTTCGGCGATGACCTTCAGGATCTCGGCCCGCTGGGGCTGGCGCATCAGCCGCTTGGCCTCGCGCACCGCACCCGGCGGCAGCGCATTGAAACGCTCGGCGACACGACGCGCGTGCAATGCGACTTCCGACGCAGGCAACACGGCGTTGGCGATGCCGCACTCGACCGCCTGTTCGCCGGTGAAGGGGTCGCCCAGGAGCAGCTTCTCCGCCGCCCGACGCGGGCCCATCAGCTGGGGCACCAGCAGGCTGGACGCGTATTCCGGCACCAGGCCCAGGCCGACAAAGGGCATGGCCAGGCGAGCGTCGTCCGCGACGTAGACAAAGTCGCAGTGCAGCAGCATGGTCGTGCCGATGCCGATCGCCGCGCCGGTGACGGCCGCGACCACAGGCTTGTCGATCTCCAGCAGCGCCTTCATGAACTGGAACACCGGCGCCTCTTCTGTGGCGCTGCCGCCGGCACCCGGCGGGCGGGCCATGAAGTCCTCGATGTCGTTGCCCGTGGTGAAGATGCTCGGCTGCCCGGTGATCAGCACGGCACGCACGGCACCGTCGGCCGCGGCCGCCCGCAAAGCGTCGGCCATCGCCTGGTACATCGCGACCGTCAGCGCGTTCTTCTTCTCCGGGCGGGCGATCTCGATGGTGGCGACGCCGTTGAGCGTGGCGGTCTTGATGTGTTCGCTCATGCTCAGACCCTCTCGAAGATGCCGGCCGCACCCTGGCCCATGCCCACGCACATGGTGACCATGCCGTACTTCAGGTTCCTGCGGCGCAGGGCATGGATCGTCGTCGCAGCGCGGATCGCGCCAGTAGCGCCCAGCGGGTGGCCGAGCGCGATGGCGCCGCCCATCGGGTTCACCTTGGCCGGGTCGAGCTTGAGCTCGTTCATCACCGCCAGCGACTGCGCGGCAAAGGCCTCGTTCAGCTCGATCCAGTCCAGTTGGTCCTGGCTCAGCCCGGCGTAGCGCAGCGCCGCCGGGATGGCCTCGATCGGGCCGATGCCCATGATGTGCGGCGGCACGCCGCGCGCGGCGAAGCTGACGAAGCGCGCCAGCGGCGTCAGGCTGAAGGTCTTGACGGCCTTCTCGCTGGCGAGGATCAGCGCGCCGGCGCCGTCACTGGTCTGGCTGCTGTTGCCGGCGGTGACGCTGCCCTTCGCGGCGAACACCGGTCGCAGCTTGGCCAGGCCTTCAAGTGTGGTGTCCGGGCGCGCACCCTCGTCGACTTCGACGGTCCGGGTCTTTACGATCACCTCGCCGGTGGCGAGATCCGGCGAGTGGCTGGTCACGGTGACAGGCGTCATCTCGTCGCCGAAGTCGCCGGCGGCGATGGCGGCCAGCGCGCGCTGGTGCGACTGCAGCGCAAAGGCATCCTGATCCTCCCGCGAGACCTTCCACTGCGTGGCGACCTTCTCCGCCGTCATGCCCATGCCGTAGGCCAGGCCGATGTTCTCGTCGCGGGCAAAGACCTCGGGGTTGAAGCTGGGCTTGTTGCCGGTCATCGGCACCAGGCTCATGCTTTCGGCGCCGCCAGCGATCAGCACGTCGGCCTGGCCGGTGCGGATGCGGTCGGCCGCCATCTGGATGGCCGTGAGGCCGCTGGCACAGAAGCGGTTGACGGTGGCCCCGCCCACCGAATGCGGCAGGCCGGCCAGCACCATGGCCACACGGGCCATGTTCATGCCCTGCTCGCCCTCGGGAAAGCTGCAGCCGATGATCGAATCCTCGATCGCCGCCGGGTCCAGGCTGGGCACCTGGCTCAGCGCGTGTTTCACCGCGGCGACCAGCAGGTCGTCAGGCCGCGTGTTGCGGAAGTAGCCGCGGCCGCTCTTGCCGATCGGGGTGCGCGTGGCGGCGACGATGTAGGCGTCTTGCAGTTGAGTCATGTTCGTCGCTCCGATCAGTTGCGGACGGGCTTGCCGGTCTGCAGCATGCCCATGATGCGTTCCTGGGTCTTGGGGTGCTCGAGCAGGCCGCAGAAGTGCTTGCGCTCCAGCGTCATCAGGTAGTCCTCGGTCACCATCGATCCGGCGTCGACATCGCCGCCGCAGACCACGTCGGCGATCAGGCTGGCGATGTGGAAGTCGTGCGCGCTGGCGAAGCCGCCGTCGCGCAGGTTCACCAGCTGGCCCATGATGGTGGCCTTGGCGTTGCGGCCGGCCACTGGGAACAGCGCCTTGTGCGGCGGCCGGTAGCCCGAGGCCGCCATCGCCTTGGCCTGCGCGATCGCCACGAACAGCAGTTCGTCCTTGTGCGGCACGATCACGTCGTCCCACAGCAGCCAGCCGCTGGCACGCGCCTCGAGCGCGCTGGTGGCCACCTTGGCCATCGCGGCGCTGGTGAAGCCGTCGGTCAGGAATTGCAGCAGGTCGGCCTTCGCGTTGCCGGCAGCGGCCATCTCGGCCGCGCGGCGTGCGATGTAGGCCAGGCCACCGCCACCCGGGATCAGGCCCACGCCCACTTCGACGAGGCCGACGTAGCTTTCCAGGTGCGCCACGCGACGCGCACAGTGCACTGCGAGTTCGCAGCCGCCGCCCAGTGCCAGACCGCGCATCGCGGCCACCACCGGCACCTGCGCGTAACGGATGCGCAGCATCGCATCCTGCAGTTTCTTCTCCTCGGGCGCGATGCCCTTGGCGCCGAGCTTCATGAACACCGGCAGCAGCGACTCCAGGTTCGCGCCGGCGGAGAACACGTCGTCGGGCGACCAGATCACCAAGCCCTGGTACTTCTGCTCCGCGATCTCCACGGCCTTGAGCAGGCCCTCTGTAACGGCTGGCGAAATCAGGTGCAGCTTGGCAGTGATGCTGGCGATCAGCACCTCGCCGTCCAGGCTCCAGACACGGATCTCGTCGTTGGCAAATTCCTCGGTGCCGCTCTTCAGCGGGACCGCTGCGCCGCTGCCGAGCACCGACTCCGGGAAGTGCTGGCGGGCATAGACCGGCAGCGTGCTGCGGGCCACCCAGCGTGCGCTGGCCGCGCTCCAGGAACCCTCCGGCCGGTGCACACCACCGGCAGCGGCCACCGGGCCGCTGAACACCCATTCGGGCAGCGGCGCGCTCGACAGCGCCTTGCCGGCCTCGATGTCCTCCTTCACCCACTGGGCCACCTGGGCCCAGCCGGCCTCCTGCCAGAGTTCGAACGGACCCTGCTTCATGCCGAAGCCCCAGCGCATCGCGAAGTCCACATCGCGCGCGCTGTCGGCGATGTCGTGCAGGTGTACCGCCACGTAGTGGAAGCTGTCACGCAGGATGGCCCACAGGAACTGGGCCTGCGGGTGGCTGCTCTCGCGCAGCAGTTTCAGGCGCTCGGCAGCGGGCTTCTTCAGGATGCGGTCGACCAGCGGGTCGGCCTTGGC
Organism: Burkholderiaceae bacterium; assembly: GCA_024235915.1. GTDB lineage: Bacteria > Pseudomonadota > Gammaproteobacteria > Burkholderiales > Burkholderiaceae_C > Rubrivivax. The sequence continues at coordinate 112,776 of JACKLO010000016.1, forward strand.
GCCGCCCTTGACGTACTCGCCACTCGTGGGGTCCAGGCGCAGGATGTCCTTGCCCACCTTCTTGTAGAAGCCGGCGCCGCTCTTCTGGCCCAGCGCTCCCTGCTCGATCAGCTTGCCCAGCACCGGCGGTGTGGCGTAGCTGCTGAAGAAGGGATCGCTCTGCAGGTTGTCCTGCAGCGTCCTGATGACGTGCGCCATGGTGTCCAGGCCCACCACGTCGGCGGTGCGGAAGGTGCCGCTGCTGGCGCGGCCCATCTTCTTGCCGGTGAGGTCGTCGACGACGTCGTAGCTCAGGCCGAAGTTCGCCGCCTCCTGGATCGTCGCCAGCATGCCGGCGATGCCGACGCGGTTGGCCACGAAGTTGGGCGTGTCCTTGGCGCGCACCACGCTCTTGCCGACCGCCGTGGTGACGAAGCTCTCGAGCTGGTCGAGGATGTCGGGCAGCGTCGTCGGCGTCGGGATCAGCTCCACCAGGCTCATGTAGCGCGGCGGGTTGAAGAAGTGGATGCCGCAGAAGCGCGGGCGGATGCTCTCCGGCAACGCCTCGCTCAGCTTCGTGATCGACAGGCCCGAGGTGTTGCTGGCGACGATGGCCGCCGGGTTCAGCGCCGGCGCGATCTTGGTGTACAGGTCCAGCTTCCAGTCCATGCGCTCGGCGATGGCCTCGATGACGAGGTCGCAGCCGGCCAGCAGGTCCAGGTGTTCCTCGTAGTTGGTCGGCTGGATCAGCGCCGCGTCGGCGGCCACACCCAGCGGGGTAGGCTTGAGCTTCTTCAGGTTCTCGATGGCCTTGAGCGCGATGCCGCTCTTGGGGCCTTCCTTGGCCGGCAGGTCGAACAGCACCACGGGCACCTTGCAGTTCACGAGCTGGGCGGCGATCTGCGCGCCCATCACGCCGGCGCCGAGCACGGCGACCTTGCGGACATGGAATCGGTTCATGGTTTCTCCAGGGAAAGTCATTCGGCGCGTTGCCAGGTCTGGGTGCGGCCCAGCAACGGCATGCCGATGTAGCCGCGCACATCCAGCGCCTTGCCGCCATTCTTGGGCGACAGGCGCACCTTGTAGGTCTTGCCGTTGTTGGGGTCGAGGATGCTGCCGCCGTCCCACACCGATTCCTCGGTGGCGCTCTTGCTCACGCCTTCGAGGATGGCCATGCCCACGATGGGCTGGCCCTTGCGGGCGTCGGTGCAGGCATCGCAGACCGGGTCGGGCTTGGCCGGGTTGATCAGGCGCTCGATGCGGCCGACCAGCTTGCCGTCCTGCTCGACGATGCGCACGTAGGACTTCTCGGTCTTCGTCTCGTCGTCGATGGTCTTCCACAGGCCCACGGGCGTGGCCTGCGCCCACACCAGGGGCGCGGCCAGGCTCAGCAACAGGGCGGTCAGGTGACGGCGCATCGGGGATCTCCTCAGAACAGGGCTTCGTCCATCGCCATCAGCGGCGCCACACCCGCGCGGGCGCTGCGGATCAGGCTCGCGGTCTCCGGCAGCAGCTTGGCGAAGTAGAAGCGCGCCGTGATCAGCTTGGCGGTGTAGAACGGGTCGCCGGAATTCTGCTTCTCCAGCGCGATCTTGGCCATGCGGGCGAAGAAGTAGGCAAAACACAGGTGGCCCACCACGCGCAGGTAGTCCACCGCCGCGCCGCCCACCTCGTCGGCATTGCCCATGGCCTTCATGCCGAGTTCCATCGTCAGCTTGGTGACCTTGTCGCCCAGGTCGGCCAGCGGGTTGACGAACTCCTGCATCTCCTCGCGCACACCTTCATCCTCGACGAACTGCTGGATGAGCTTGCCGAAGGCCTTGAGCTTCTTGCCGTTGTCCCCCAGCACCTTGCGGCCCAGCAGGTCCAGCGACTGCACGGTGTTCGTGCCCTCGTAGATCATGTTGATGCGGGCGTCGCGCACGAACTGCTCCATGCCCCACTCGCGGATGTAGCCGTGGCCGCCGTAGACCTGCATGCAGTGGCTGGTGGCCAGCCAGCCGTTGTCAGTCAGGAAGGCCTTGATGATGGGCGTCAGCAACGCCACCAGGTCGGCGGCCTCCTTGCGCTCGTCCTCGTCATCGCTGCTGAGTTCCTTGTCAATCAGCAGCGCGGTGTACATCGACAGCGCACGGCCGCCTTCGGCGAAGGCGCGCGCGGTCAGCAGCATCTTGCGCACGTCCGGGTGCACGATGATGGTGTCGGCCGGCTGGTCAGGCTGCTTCGGGCCGGTCAGGCTGCGCATCTGGCGGCGGTCCTTGGCGTAGGCCACGGCGTTCTGGTAGGCCACTTCCGTCAGGCCCAGGCTCTGGTTGCCCACGCCCAGGCGGGCCGCGTTCATCATCACGAACATCGCGGCCAGGCCCTTGTGCGGCTCGCCCACCAGGGTGCCGATGGCGCCGTCCAGCACCATCTGACAGGTGGCGTTGCCGTGGATGCCCATCTTGTGCTCCAGCGCCGCGCAGTGGATGGCGTTGCGCTCGCCGACGCCACCGTCGGCGGTGGGCAAATACTTGGGCACCACGAACAGCGAAATGCCCTTGCTGCCGGCCGGCGCGTCCGGCAGGCGGGCCAGCACCAGGTGCACGATGTTCTCGGCCAGATCGTGTTCGCCGGCGGAGATGAAGATCTTCTGGCCGGTGAGCTTGTAGCTGCCATCGGCCTGCGGTTCCGCCTTGGTGCGCAGCAGGCCGAGGTCGGTGCCGCAATGCGGTTCGGTCAGGCACATGGTGCCGGTCCACTGGCCGCTGGTGAGCTTGGGCAGGTAGGTCGCCTGCTGTTCCGGCGTGCCATGGGCATGCAAGGCCTCGTAGGCGCCGTGGCTCAGGCCCGGGTACATGGTCCACGCCTGGTTGGCCGAGTTCAGCATCTCGTAGAGGCACTGGTTCAGCACGATGGGCAGGCCTTGGCCGCCATAGGCCGGGTCGCAGCTCAGGCTGGGCCAGCCGCCTTCCACATAGGCCGCGTAGGCCTGCTTGAAGCCCTTGGGTGCGGTGACTTCATGTGTGCTCTTGTCCAGCGTGCAGCCCTCGGCGTCGCCACTGGCGTTCAGCGGCGCCACCACTTCGGCGGCAAACTTGCCGGCCTGTTCCAGCACCGCATTGATGGTGTCGGCGTCGACTTCCGCGTGCTTGGGCAGCAGCTTGAGCTGGTCGGCCGCGCCCAGCAGTTCGTGCAGGACGAACTGCATGTCGCGCAGCGGCGGGTGGTAGGTGGGCATCGTGTTACTCCTGGGAAGACGGGACGGGAGGCTGGTAATCGGCCACGACACGTGCAAAGCCGCGCCGTGCGCGGTCCAGCGTGCCGGGGTTGCGCAGGAAACGCGCGTCGTGATGCAGGGCCAGGATCAGACCGTGGACCTCGAACAGCATCTGCAGGGGGTCGGTGTCGGCGCGCAGCTGGCCGCTGTCGATGGCCTGGCGAATGGCGCGCTCCAGCGCCGCATGCCAGGCGCGCACCATGGACGCGAGCGCATCACGGACGGGGCCAGGCCGGTCATCGAACTCGACGGCGCCACTGATGTAGATGCAGCCGGAGTCCAGTTCCACCGACACACGCCGCACCCAGTTTTCGAACAGCGTGCTCAGCCGCGGCAGGCCGCGCGGCTCGCGGATCGCGGGGAAGAAGACCTCTTCCTCGAAGCGCGCGTGGTATTCACGGATGACGGAGATCTGCAACTCTTCGCGCGAGCCGAAATGGGCGAAGACGCCCGACTTGCTCATGCCCGTCACCTCGGCGAGAGCACCGATCGACAAACCCTCCAGCCCCATGTGCGACGCCATGCCCAGGGCCGCGTCGAGGATCGCGGCGCGGGTCTGTTGGCCCTTCTGCAGGGCACGGGCGTGGTGGGTGGATGTGGACACGGCAGAAGAAACGAACGTTCGTTCTATTTTGCAGATCCCGCTGCTCTGCGCCGTGTCAAATCCGTGCGATTTCTAGGGTCACACGTCTAGATGACGCTGGCGTGATGGCGGCTCGATGCCCCAGGCGGTTCATGGGGAGATTGAAGCCGGCACGGTGCTTGCATTACGCTACGCACAGATGGAAGTGCTGCAGCTCGACGTGTCGGGCCGTCCCCAGGCCTGGATCAGCACCCGTGATGCCGCGGTGCTGTACGCCTGCGACAGTGTCGCCTGGACCCTGGGCGACGCCTGCCGTGTGATGCGCGGCGGCATCCAGCGCAGCACCGGCCTGCAGTCGCGCATCGAGGTTCACCCCATCATCGCCGTGCGCGGCGCCGTGCCCAGCCGGGCATGGCGCACGGTGCCGGCACTGAGCAACCCGAAGCTCTTTGTCCGTGATCGCAATGTGTGCGCTTACTGCGGACATCGACTCCCGTTCGAGGACCTGACCCGCGAGCACATCGTGCCCGTCTCGCGGGGCGGCGTGGACACCTGGATGAACTGCATCACGGCCTGCAAGGCCTGCAATGGCCACAAGGGCAGCCGCCTGCCCGAAGAAGCCGGCATGGTGCTGCTGTACCTGCCCTACGTGCCCAGCCTGCATGAGGACATGATCCTGCGCGGCCGCCGCATCCTGGCCGACCAGATGGAGTTCCTGCTCGCCTCTGTGCCGCGCACCAGCCGCCTGCACGGCTGAGCGGCGGCACAGTTCCCGTCGCCTTCAGCGGGATGACGGCAGCGAATCCTGTGGCCGCCGCGTCAGGCGCCACCTCCAGGCCTGCGCCTCGCTTCACGGCACTTTGCCCGTTGGCACACTTCTTCACAGCTGGCGTGTGCACCGGTCGGGCCACAATTGCGTTGCGCCGCCCTGGAGGATTCTGATGAAGCGCTTGCTGACCGCCATGACCGTGGCCGCCTTGGCGGCCTGCTCCACGACCAGCCCCGATGTGATCCAGCGCGGCGACGCCCAACGTCTGTCGACGGTGACCGACGCCACGGTGTTGTCCGTCCGTGCCGTCACCGTCGACGGCACGCAATCCGGTGTCGGCGCCACGGCTGGCGGCGTCGTCGGCGGCATCGCCGGTGCGTCGCGCGGCAACAGCCGCGAGTCCGTGGCCCTGGGTGTCATCGGCGCCGTGGTGGGTGGGGTCGTCGGCAACGCCATCGAGCGCAGCACCACACGTGAGGACGCCCTGGAGATCCTGGTGCAGTTGAAGAACGGCGAACGCCGCGCCATCGTGCAGGCCAAGGGCGACGAGAACCTGCAATCCGGGGATGCCGTGATCCTGGTGACCACCGGGGGCAAGGTGCGGGTCATGAAGGCGCCGCCTGTGGTGCAGGGCCAGCGGCCGGTCAGCTGACAAGTTGATGCGCGCGCGCTGGCAGCGCACGTTGCCCGGCTGTGCGCTGCAGCAGCCGTTGACGTCAGGGCGCCCCAAATGGCGCCGCCTCGTCAGCGTCGCTGGGGCCAAGGCCCAAGGCGCAACCTGATGGAGATTGCCAGTGTTCGAGAAGCTGGTACCCCTCAATCAAGAGCGGCACGCAAGAACGCTGCTGAGCCAGGCCACGGACTTTGGCTTTGCAAAGCACCTCCACATGGCGTACCTGACGCTGCAGGAGTTTTCGCTCGCTTCGCCGCTGTATCCCATCGTGTTCGTGGAACACGACGACAGCTTCAGCCCGATGGCCTTGCTGGGTCTGTCACGTGGCCAGAATCTCTTTGTCAATGCCGACGGACGTTGGGAAGCTCATTACATCCCGGCCATCGTCCGCCGCTACCCCTTTGCCCTGGTTGCATCAAACACCCCGGACCAGTTCACGGTGTGCATTGACGAGGGCAGCCCATGGGTAGGCTCGTCTGAAGGCAAACCGCTGTTCGACGCCAACGGGCAGCCTACGGCGGTGATCGACAACGTCAAGCGGTACCTGGCAGAACTCCAGCAGATGGATGTCGCGACGGCCCAGTTCTCAACCTGGCTACAGACGAACAACATGCTGATCCCGCTGCGCCTGCGCGTTCGCGATCAGGACGCCGTGCGGCAAATCACAGGCTGCTACGTGGTCAATGAGGAGAGGCTGAACGGCTTGTCCGACATGCTGTTCCTGGAGCTTCGAAGCCGTCACTTCCTACGCGCTGTCTATGCGCATCTGCTGTCACTGGCACAGGTGGAGCGGCTTGTCGAACTCAGTGCCGAGCGGCACGCCGCGCAGACCCGCCCGGATCGCGCCTGAAGCCCTGCTTCCGAGGGCACTCGGGCCGAAAAACTTCGATGGTGGTAGGCCGTGTTGGACTTGAACCAACGACCAAAGGATTATGAGTCCTCTGCTCTGACCAACTGAGCTAACGGCCCGCCGTCGACGATTCTAGAAGCCGGGGCGACTGTGAACGGGCCGCGGCACTACTTCTGCGACAGCGCATGCCCCACCAGACGCGCCGTGATGTCGACGATCTGGATCATGCGGTCGTAGGGCATGCGGGTGGGGCCAATGACCCCGAGGGTGCCGACGACCCGGCCGTCAACCTCGTAAGGTGCGGTCACCACGGACAGCGACTCGTAGGGCACGACCTGGCTTTCACCGCCGATGAAGATGCGCACGCCCTCGGCGCGGCTGGACGTCTCCAGCAGCCGCATCAGTTCGGTCTTCTGCTCGAAGAGGTCGAACATGCGCCGCAGGCTGCCCATGTCATCGGCCAGGTCGCTCACGCCCAGCAGGTTGCGTTCGCCGGAGACGACGACGTTGTCGCTGTTCTCCTGCATGGCCTCACTGCCGGCGTCCACCGCCGCTTGCATCAGCGTGGCGATGTCGCCGCGAAGTGCATCGATCTCAGACTTCAGCCGCGAACGCACCTCGTCGATCGTCAACCCGGCGTAGTGCGCGTTGAGGAAGTTGGTGGCTTCCTGAAGCTCGGCCGCGGTGTAGTCGCGCGCGGTGAAGATGACCCGATTCTGCACGTCACCGTCGGGCGCCACCAGGATCACCAACATGCGCTTCTCGCCCAGGCGCAGGAACTCGATGTGGCGGAACACACCGGCCTTGCGCGGCGCGCTGACGATGCCGACAAACTGGCTCAGGTTCGACAGCAGCGATGCGGCCTGCGTGATCACGCGTTGCGGCTGGTCGGGCTGCAGCATCGCGGCCACCTCGGGGTCGGGCTGCGCGCTGTCCAATGGGCGCACCGTGAGCATGGTGTCCACGAACAGGCGGTAGCCGCGTGCCGTGGGCACACGGCCGGCCGAGGTGTGCGGGCTGGCGATGAGCCCCGCTTCCTCAAGGTCGGCCATCACGTTGCGGATAGTGGCCGGCGAAAGGTCGAGACCAGAGGCGCGCGACAGCGTGCGCGAACCCACCGGCGTGCCGTCGGCGATGTAGCGCTCCACCAGCGCTTTGAGCAGGGTTCTGGCGCGATCGTCCAGCATGGATTTCATTGTAGTGAGGCGGCGTTCCACAGCCCTCTGCGGACAAATTCCCTATGGTGTAATGCGCCGCATGCCGAGCCGCTTTCGACATGCTGCCATCGTCGGCAAGTACCAGGCGCGCGGCATCCGCCCGCTGCTGGAAGAGATTGCCCAGTTCCTGGTCGGCCAGGGGCTGGATGTGTCTTTCGAGCGCGAAACGGCTCAGGCCACGGGCGTCACCGATTACGACATCGTCGCCCCCGGTGCCCTCGGCGTGAGCTGCGATCTTGGCGTCGTGGTCGGCGGCGACGGCACCATGCTCGGCATCGCCCGCGAAGTGGCCCGCCATGGCCTGCCGCTGGTGGGCATCAACCAGGGCCGCCTGGGTTTCATCACCGACGTGCCGGCCAACCACTGGCGCGAGGCGCTCGGCCCGATGATCGCCGGCGACTACGAAGAAGAGCACCGCAGCATGCTTGAAGGCTCGGTGTGGCGCGACGGCGAACGCATCTTCTCCGGCCTGTCGCTCAACGACGTCGTCGTCAGCCGCGGTGCCACGGCCGGCATGGTGGAGGTGCGCATCGACGTCGGCGACGACTTCGTGGCCAACATGCGTGCCGACGGTGTCATCGTCGCCACGCCCACCGGGTCCACGGCCTACGCGCTGTCGGCCGGCGGCCCCATCCTGCATCCGGCCATCGGTGGCTGGGTGGTGGTGCCGATCGCGTCGCACACGCTGTCCAACCGGCCCATCGTGCTGCCCGATGCCGGTGAGGTGCGCATCGGCATCGTTCAGGGCAAGGACGTTTCCGCCAACTTCGACATGCACAACCTGGCCAGCCTGCTGCACGGTGACCAGATCCGCGTGCGCCGCTCGGCGCACAAGGTGCGCTTCCTGCACCCGCGGGGCTGGAGTTATTACGCCACGCTGCGGCGCAAGCTGCGCTGGTACGAGGGGGTGGTCTGATGAGGTCCCATGCTCGCTTCAAGCGCAGCACGCAGGGCGCGCCTCGGCCCCTCCGAACAACCGCACGGGTCTGACGATGCTCAAGCGGCTGGCGATCCGTGACGTGGTGCTGGTCACCGAGCTCGAGCTGGAGTTCGGTGCCGGGTTCACCGTGCTCACCGGCGAGACCGGTGCAGGCAAGTCCATCCTGATCGACGCACTGCAGTTCGCCCTTGGTGCGAGGGCCGATGCCGGCCTCGTCCGCGAAGGCGCAGCACGCGCTGAAGTCAGCGCCGAGTTCGACCGCCCGCCCGGCTTGCAGGCCTGGCTGGAGGATGCCGGCTTCGGTACCGACGACGACACCCTGCTGCTGCGCCGCAGTGTCGACAACCAAGGCCGGAGCCGGGCCTGGATCAACGGCAGTGCGGCCACCGTAGCCCAGCTGCGCGAAGCCGCCGAAGTGCTGGTGGAGATCCACGGCCAGCATGCCTGGCAGAGCCTGACGAGGCCAGCCGCCGTGCGTGCGCTGCTCGATGCCGAGGCGGGGGTCGACGGTCGGGCACTTCGTGCCGCGTGGGATGACTGGCGCGCCCGCCGCACGGCGTTGGACGACGCCCGTGCACGCCGCGACGGTCTGGACCGCGAACGTGAGCGCCTGGCCTGGCAGATCGGGGAACTCGACGCGCTCGCCCCGGCCGAGGGTGAGTGGGCCGACCTGGAGGCAGAACACGAGCGCCTGGCCCACGGCCAGGCGCTGATCGACGGCACGCACGCGGCCGTGCAGGCACTCTCTGAAGACGACTCCTCGGCCGACGGCCTGCTGCAACAGGCCATCGATGCGCTGGACGAGGTGGTGCGCCACGACACGCAGCTGGCCCCGGTGCTCGACGTGCTGCGGAGCGCGCAGGCGCAGGTGGACGACGCGGCCCACACCCTTTCCGCCTATCTGGGCCGCGCCGAGCCCGATCCGCAACGCCTGTCCGAGCTCGATGCTCGGCTGGCAGCCTGGCTGTCACTGGCGCGGCGCTACCGTCGTCAGCCCGATGAACTGCCGGCCCTGTTGGCCGGCTGGCAGGCCGAGTTGAAGGCCCTGGACGCCGCCAGCGACCTGGACGCGCTTGAGCGCGCCTGCGCCGTCGCCGAAACCGCCTGGCAGCGGGAAGCCAAGGCGGTGTCGGCACAGCGTCGGCGTGCGGCGCCGAAATTGGCCAGCGCGGTCACGGCGGCGATGCAGCAGCTGGGCATGGATGGCGGCCGCTTCGAGGTCGCCCTGGTGCCCGAGTCCACGCCGCAGGCGCACGGCCTGGAGACGGTGGAGTTGCGGGTGGCCGGGCATGCCGGCAGCACGCCACGCGCCCTGGCCAAGGTGGCCTCCGGCGGCGAACTCTCTCGTCTGGCCTTGGCCATTGCCGTGACCACGGCAGCGCAGCAGGTGCAGGCCGGAACACCAGCCCCGGCGCTGATCTTCGACGAGATCGATGCCGGCGTCGGCGGCAGCGTGGCCGACAGCGTGGGCCGGCTGATGAAGCAGCTGGGCGCCCATGTGCAGGTCTTTGCCGTCACCCACCTGGCGCAGGTGGCCGCCTGTGCCGATGGCCACTTCGTGGTCAGCAAGGCGCTGCAGGGCGAGCATGCCGTCAGCGCCGTTCAGCCGGTGACGGGTGAAGCCCGGGTCAGCGAGATCGCCCGCATGCTCGGTGGCGAACGTCTGGCGCCGGCCACCAGCCGGGCCCATGCGGAGGCCATGCTCGGCCAGGGCGGACGCGGCCGATGAACGGCCCGGCGGAGCCGAATGGCGCGGCTGGCAGCACCGAGGTCGTGCTGGTCACCGGCATGTCCGGCTCCGGCAAGTCGGTGGCGCTGCATGCGCTGGAGGATGCCGGCTACTTCTGCTGCGACAACCTGCCGCCGGAGCTGTTGCGCGATTTCATCCGCCTGGAACGCGAGCGCTTCACCTCGCGCCTGGCGGTGGCGGTGGACGTGCGCACGGCCGGTTCGCTGCCGCAGCTGCTGCCCCTGGTGCGGCAACTGCGCGACGAAGGCCAGCAGGTGCGCGTGCTGTTCCTGGACGCCAGCCCGGAAACGCTGCTGCGCCGCTTCTCCGAGACACGACGCCCGCACCCGCTGACTGCAGTGGAGGGCGAGTTGTCCCGTGCGCTGATCGAGGCCCTGGAGATGGAGCGCCAGCTGTTGTCCAGCGTGCGCGAGATCGCCACTGTGGTCGACACCAGCCAGTTGCGCCCGGCGCAACTGCGCACCTGGGTGCGCGACCTGGTGGGTGTGCCGCCGGCCCACCTGACCCTGGTGTTCGAAAGTTTCGCGTTCAAGCACGGCGTGCCGCTGGACGCCGACCTTCTGTTCGACGTCCGCGTGCTCCCCAATCCGTTCTACATCCGCGAACTGCGCCCGCTGACCGGGCGCGATGAGCCGGTCGCCCAGTACCTCCGGGCACAGCCCGAGGTGGCAACGATGATCGGCCAGATCGAGGCCTTCGTACGCCATTGGCTGCCAGCGCTGCGCGCCGACCAGCGCGCCTACCTGACGGTGTGCGTGGGCTGCACTGGTGGTCAGCACCGGTCGGTCTTCATCACCGAGACGCTGGCGTCACGCTTCCGCCGCGAGGTGACCACGCTTGTGCGCCACCGAGAACTGGACGCCAAGGCCAATGGCCACTGAAGCCAGCACGCCCCTGCCGTTGTTCCCGCTGCAGACGGTGCTCTTTCCCGGCGGGCAGCTGGGACTGAAAGTCTTCGAAGCCCGCTATGTCGACCTCGTCACGCGCTGCCTGCGCGAGCGTTCGGCCTTCGGGGTGATCTGCCTGCGCCAGGGTGCCGAGGCCGGCCATGGCCCCGTGGCACTGGAGCCCGTGGGCACGCTGGCCCACATCGACGACGTCGACAGCGAGCAGGCTGGCATCCTGCGCGTGCGTTGCCACGGCGGCGAGCGCTTCACGCTGGACGGAGACCCGGTGCAGCAGGCGGATGGCCTGTGGGTCGCTCCGGTGCTGGCCGTGGACGATGACCCGGCCGAGGTGCCGGAGCCCGCCATGCTGGGCACGGTGCAGGCGCTGGCACAGGCCATTGCCAACCTGCGCACCCAGGGGCAATTGCCCTTTCTGGAACCGTTCCGGCTCGACGATGCCGGCTGGGTGGCCAACCGCTGGTGCGAGATCCTGCCCATCTCGCTGGCCGCCAAGCAGAAGCTCATGGCCCTGGAATCGCCGGGGCTGCGGCTGAAGATCGTCGACGAGTATCTTCGCAGCAAACGGGTCGTCAGCTGAGCAGCTTGCGCACCGGCGCTGGCAGGCCCAGCGCCAATGCCTCGGCACCGTGAAACCATCGGCCCTCCAACCCGGCTGGCGCGGGCGCACCTTCGGGCAAGCAGACCTGCACGGGCGTCAACGTCCAGTCGGCGTGCGTGAGCACATGCACGAAGGCCTCGCCGACCTGCGCCCGGGCACCCGCGGCCGCCGCCCAGTCGACCCAGGTCGATGGCTCATCGGCTTGCGGCAACGTCCACAGGCCGGCCCAGACACCCTTGGCCGGGCGTTGCACCAGCCACACACGCTCGCCCTGTGTCAGGTGCAGCAGCGCGTGACACCACGCGCGTCGACGAAGCTTGCGCGTCTTCACCGGGTAGGCCTGCGGCCTGCCCTGCGCTCGCGCCACGCAGGCTTGGGCCAGCGGACAGGCCTCGCATCGCGGTTGGCGCGTGACGCAGACGGTGGCACCCAGGTCCATCAGGCCCTGGGTGTAGGCCTCGATGCCGGATGCCGGCAGCAGCGATTCGGCGAGCGACCACAGGCGCTTTTCATGGCGTGACTCGGCCAGGTCACCGGCGAAGCCCAGCACCCGGGTGAGCACACGTTTGACGTTGCCATCGAGGATGGCCACCCGCTCGCCATGGCAGAAGGCGGCGATCGCGGCCGCGGTGCTGCGTCCGATCCCGGGCAGTGTGGCCAGGCCGGCAGCGGTGGCGGGAAAGGCTCCGCCGTGCAGCGCCATCACCTGCTGCGCGCAGCGGTGCAGGTTGCGCGCACGGCTGTAGTAGCCCAGGCCGCTCCAGAGGGCCAGCACGTCGTCCAGGCACGCGGCGGCCAGGGCCTGCACGTCCGGGAAGCGCGCCAGGAACCGATCGTAGTAGTCCAGCACCGTCGCCACCTGCGTCTGCTGCAGCATGATTTCCGACAGCCAGACCCGGTAGGGATCGCGCGTGCGCTGCCAGGGCAACGTGTGGCGGCCGTGCTTCGCCTGCCAGTGGACGACGCATTCCGCCAGGCCGACGTGCGCCACGTCGGCCGCGCCTGTCGCGCTGCTCACGCTGCGTCGGCCGGGGCCAGCAAGCCGAGGGCGACGGAGACGGTCTCCGAGGACAGACGATCCAGGCGTTGCTGCAGGTCGCGCAGGTGTTCGTCCTGGGCTTCCACCTCGCCGATGCGCTGCTCCAGTTCACCGGCGGCGGACTGGATGCGCTCCAGCGCTTCGCGTCGGCGTTGGAAGGCTTTGCGGCGCTCTCGGAGCTGCTGTTCCACCTGCACGCCAGCCGACTTGCTCCACATCTCGATATCGCCGGCGGCGTTCTCGAACACCACCCGCAGTTTGGACAGCAACATGCGCCGGAACTGTTCGACGAAACCCGGCACGGCCAGGCGCCAGGCCTGCGAGAAGCCGACGTAACGGCCGTAGTTCTGCGCGATCAGGTCCAGCTCGGCGCGATAACGGCCCAGGTCGGGCGCGATGCCCACGGTGAACGCAAAGCCGAATTCGCCGTTGAGCTGACTGAAGCTGCCGTCGAGCATGCGCTGCATCTCACCGGCCTTGGCCTGCGCCGTGTCCAGCGCCGAACGCAGACGCTGGAACAGCAGCTCGAAGGGCTTGCGCGTGCCGAAGGCGAAGCCGGCGGCGCCCGCGGCAGCCTGCATGGCGCTGACCTCGGTGCGCAACTGTTCACTGGACAGCCCGGCCAGGGCTTCGCGCTGCAGGCGCGTCTGCACCACACGCATGGCCTGCAGACGGGCGGTGCAGCGTTCGAACTCTTCCGCCTCGGCATCGACGCGATCGAGCATCAGCCGCACCTTGGCACCGCTCTTGCCCCGCAGGCCGCGCAGCTCAAGCATTTGCTCGGCGTTCTGGCGTCGACGGTCGCCAAGCCGGCGGGCGGCTGTCTCCCGCATCTGGCGGACGGTCTCCACCGTGGCCTGCGCCAGCAGTTCGGACTGGCGCGGCAGCAACTCCGCCGCCAGCGCGGCTTCCAGTTCCGGCAGGCGGCTGCGCTGCAGCGCGGCGTCGTCCCGCCCCACGCGCGCCGCCAGAGCTTCGCGCGCCGACAGCGGAAACACACGCGCCGGGTCCAGACCCAGGGTCTCGGCAGTCTGCCGGCGCTGGCGGTCGATCTGGGCCTTGACGTCGTCGGCCGGCAACAGCGGGTCGGCCAGGGCATCGATCTTGTTGAGCACGACGAAACGTTCCAGCGCTGCACCGCCGAGGTGTTCGCGCCAGACCGACAGGTCGGACTTGGTGACCCCGGCATCGGCCGCCAGGATGAAGACGGTGGCATGTGCCGCCGGCAGCAAGGAGAGCGTCAGCTCGGGCTCCGCACCGATGGCGTTGAGCCCCGGGGTGTCGATGACGACCAGGCCACGCTGCAGCAGCGGGTGCGGGTAGTTGATCAGCGCGTGCCGCCAGGCCGGGATCTCGACCAATCCCTCGGCGTCCTGTGGCGGGTTGTCGGCGGCCTGGTCCGGGTGCCAGAACCCCAGCCGTTGCGCCATCTCGACCGGTACACGCTGCGTCCGCGTGACGGCCGCCAGCGCCTGGGCCAGGGCCTCGGGATGCGCGGGGTCCAGCGGCGTGCGCTGCCAGGGTTCGTCGCGGCCACGAAGTTCGGTCAGCGAGAGGCCGCCGAGCCGGGTTTCGATGGGCAGCATCGACAGCGTCGGCGGTTCGTCCGGATCGTGGAACAGTTCGACCGGGCACATCGTCGTGCGCCCCGGCGTGGCCGGCAGCACGCGTCGGCCAGTGTCGGCAAAGAAGATCGCGTTGATGAGCTCGGACTTGCCTCGCGAGAACTCGGCCACGAAGGCCAGCAGCAAGCGGTCCGACATCAGGCGTTGCCGCAGGGCTTCCAGCCGCGTCTCGTCTCCCGCTTCGGCGAGCTCATGGTCGACCAGGAATCGCGCGCAGGCGGAAACGTGGCGGTCGAGCGACGAGCGCCAGGCGGCCTGGGCGTCCAGGCGGGTGACAAGCGGGCTTTGCATGGGCGTCGGGCCATGGTAGCGCAGCGTCGAGCGGCCACCCAGGGGCGAAACACTTGCTGACAGCACGGATGCGTCGTATGCGCAGGCCATCACGGACGACCCGGGCAGATGCGGTGGAGTCAGCGACGTTGGCAGCCCGGACACCAATAGGTGGCGCGCTGGGCCTGCACGCTGCGGCGTACCGTCTGGCCGCAGCGCAGACAGGGCTGGCCCGCGCGGCCATAGACCGCCGCATGGTCCTGGTAGGCGCCATCCATGCCGTGAGCGTCGTGGAAGTCGCGCAGCGTGCTGCCACCCAGGTCCAGCGCCCGCGACAGCGTGGCCCGCACCGCGGCCAGCAACCGCGCGGCCCGTGGCCGGCTGAGCCGATCGGCCCGCAAACCCGGGTGGATGCCGGCCGCGAACAAGGCCTCACACGCATAGATGTTGCCAGCGCCGACGACGATGTCGCCCGCCATCAGCACGGGCTTGATGGGCGCGCGGCGCCGTTTCAGCGCCGCGTGCAGGAACTCCGGCGTGAGCGCCTCGTCGAAGGGCTCATGCCCCAGGGTCGACAACAGCTTGCGCGCCGGATCGGTGTCCATCCCGGCCGACCAGACCACGGCACCGAAGCGGCGCGGGTCGGTCAGGCGCAGCACGCCCTGCGAGGTGGTGAGTTCAAAGTGGTCATGACGGCCGACCGGCGCCACGTCGCCCTGCAGCAGCGCCAGCGATCCGGACATGCCCAGGTGCAGCAGCAGCCCTCCGCCAGACGCACCGGCAGGGGTCGACAAGGGCATCCAGAGGTATTTGCCGCGCCGGGCGATGGCGCCGACGGTGTGCCCGATGACGTGCACGGCCGGGTCGCAGCCCAGCGGCCTGCGCAGTGGTTTGCCGAGTCGGACAGCGTGAATTCTGGCGCCCAGCAACGGCCCGGCGAGGCTGCGGCGCGTGACCTCGACTTCGGGGAGTTCCGGCATGCAGGCATTATGTGAGAATGAATTTCAATCGACGTGGAGTGGCCATGCCTGAGGTTTCGCGCGGCCGCCAGCGGCTCGCTGCACTCGCCCTGAGCCTTGTCTGCAGCACGGCCTGGGCCGAAGTGCCGGCTCCGCGCAGCGCGCTCGATGCGCCGCTGTTCTACCAGCTGCTGCTCGGCGAGATGGAGTTGCGCAACAGCCAGCCGGGCCAGGCCTTCCAGCTCTACCTGGACGCAGCACGGCGCACCCGCGACGGCCAGTTGTTCCGGCGCGCGATGGACATTGCACTGCAGGCTCGGGCCGGGCGCGAGGCGCTGGACGCCACCCGCGCCTGGGCCGAAGCGATGCCGGACTCCACCGAGCCCGTGCGCCTGGAACTGCAGATCCTGACGGCACTCAACCAGCTCGACGCGGCCGGCGAACCGCTGGCGGCCCTGCTGACAAAGACCCCTGCCGCCGAGCGCGGCAACCTCATCGCCGCGCTGCCACGCTTCTTCGAGCGCGCCACCGACAAGCGACGCACGGCGGAGTTGCTGGACACCGCTCTGGCCGCCCACGCCGGCAGCGCCGATACCCGCACGCCGGCACTGGTGGCCCGTGGCCGCGCCTGGCTGGCCGCCGGTGACCCCGACCGCGCGCTGGACCTGGCCCGCGATAGTGCCGCCGACGATCCGGCCGCCCCTGGTCCGGCCCTGCTGGCCATGGAGTTGCGCACGCAGCGGCCAGAGGCGGAGGCGATCGTCACCGCGCACCTGGCCCGGCCCGATGCCGAGCCCGCGATGCGCCTGGCCTGGGCCCGCGTGCTGACGGCGGCGCAGCGCTATCCGGACGCCATCGCTCAGCTCGAAGCGGCCACCCGGCAGCAGCCCGACCAGGCCCAGCCGTGGCTGATGCTGGGGGCCCTGCAGCTGGAACTGCGGCATGCCGACGCCGCCGAGCTGGCCTTGAAACGCTATGTGGCCCTGGTCCAGCCCGATCTCCCCGCCAGCCCGCCTTCAGGCACCGCCGAATCGGACGGCAAGCCAGGCGAGACCGCCGACACGGACACCCCACCCGACCAGGGTCTGGTGCAGGCCTGGCTGATGCTCGCCCAGGCGGCCGAACAACGTGCTGATTTCCCCGGCGCCGAAGCCTGGCTGGCGCGCATTGACGATCCGCAGCGCGCGTTGGAGGTGCAGGCCCGCCGCGCCTCGCTGATGGCGCGCCAGGGCAACGTCGACGGCGCCGTGGCGTCGCTGCGCCAGGTGCCCGAGCGTTCGCCGGCCGACGCCCGCGCCAAGCTGGTCGCCGAGGCGCAGCTGCTGCGCGACGTGAAGCGTTGGCAGCCGGCCTACGATGTCTTCGCACGCGCTGTCGAACGCTTCCCCGAAGATGTGGACCTGCTGTACGAGCAAGCCATGGTGGCCGAGAAGCTGGACCGCCTGCCCGACATGGAGCGCCTGCTGAGGCGGGTGATCGAACTGCAGCCGGAACATGGCCATGCCCACAATGCACTGGGTTATTCGCTGGCCGACCGCGGTGAACGCCTGGACGAAGCCCGCACGCTGATCCGCAAGGCGCTGGACCTGATGCCCGGCGACCCGTTCATCACCGACAGCCTGGGCTGGGTCGAATACCGGCTGGGCAACCTCGACGAAGCCGAACGCCTGTTGAGTCAGGCCTGGGCATCGCGCCCCGACACCGAGATCGGCGCCCACCTGGGCGAGGTGCTCTGGGCCCGGGGCCGACAGGACGAAGCACGCCGGATCTGGCGCCAGGCGCAGTCGCGCGACCAGGCCAACGAGGTGCTGCGCGAAACGTTGGCACGGCTGCAGGTCGGCCTGTGAACAGCCGCCTCCTCTGGGGCGCGGTGATGGCCGCGCTGCTGTCGGCCTGCGCCAGCGTGCCCGACGCCCCATCCACGCTCAGTGGCCGGCTCGCGGTGTCGGTGGCCGCGTCCGGCGCCAGCCCCGCACGCGGGTTCAATGCGGCCTTCGACTTGGTCGGTGACGCACAAGCGGGCCGCCTGGACCTGTCGACACCCCTGGGGCCGCGCCTGGGCACGGCCTCGTGGACGCCAGGCGAAGCCGTGCTGGACGATGGCCGCGGCACCCGCCGGTATGCCGATCTGAGCGCGCTGGCGCAGGACCTTCTGGGCGAGCCGTTGCCCCTGCAGGCGCTGCCCGACTGGCTGCGCGGGCGGCCCTGGCCCGGCGCCACACACGTGCCAGGAGGCAACGGCTTCGCCCAGTTGGGCTGGGCCCTGGACACGTCCCGCCTGCCTGACGGCCTGTTGGTGGCCACCCGGGCGGCGCCGCCGGCCGTGACCTTGCGCGTGCGCTTGAGCCCCGGAGGGGCCTCGTGACCCTGCGTGGCCTGTTCGACCTGCCGGCGCCGGCCAAGCTCAACCTCTTCCTGCATGTCGTTGGCCGGCGGGCCGACGGCTACCACCTGCTGCAATCGCCCTTCGTGCTCGTCGACTGGTGCGACACGCTGCACCTTGAGCGCCGCAGCGACGGCCTGCTGCTGCGCCACGACAGGGGAGCCACCTTGCCCGCCGACGACCTGTGCCTGCGCGCGGCACGCATGCTGCAGGCCGACGCTGGCGTGGCCGTCGGTGTGGACATCACGGTGGAGAAGCGTCTGCCATGGGGAGCCGGCCTGGGTGGCGGCAGTTCGGACGCCGCCACCGTGTTGCTCGGCCTGAACCAGCTCTGGGGCCTGCACTGGCCACGTACGCGTCTGGCAGCGCTGGGTGCCCGCCTCGGGGCCGATGTGCCCTTCTTCATCGGCGGGCAGGACGCTTTTGTCGAAGGCATCGGCGAACGCCTGCAGCCGCTGACCCTGCCCCGTCAGTGGTACGCCGTGGTCAAACCGCCCATGCCGCTGCCCACGGCGCAGATCTTCACCCACCCAGCGCTCACACGCGATACGGAACCTGTTATAGTTGTGGGCTCTCTCGACGACGCATGTCGCCAGATGGATTGGGCTGGTGGAAACACAGCGGGCTTTGGCAGGAATGACCTGCAGCCGGTGGCCGAATCCCTCTGCGCCGAGGTGGCGCAAGCCGCCCGGTGGCTCGAGGCCCGTTTTGGCAACAGCCGCATGACGGGTTCGGGCAGCGCGGTGTTTGCGAGGGCTGGTACAGGCGACGTTCCCACGGCGACGTTTTCGCCGGCAGATCTGCCGGCGGGCTGGGAGGGTCGGATGTGCCGGGGTCTGGGTCATCATCCGCTTGCGGGTTGGGCAGACTAGAACGGTTCGAGGGTCTCGGCGTCAGCCGGGGTCCTGTGTAGGGGAGTCGCCAAGTTGGTCAAGGCATCGGATTTTGATTCCGACATGCGAGGGTTCGAGTCCTTCCTCCCCTGCCAAATCTTCTGACCCACCGTCCGGGCCCGGCCCGGCGCCTCGGAGTCCCAGCGTGCTGTTCAATACCGTGCTCTTCACCGGCAACGCCAACCCGGCGCTGGCCCAGGAGATCGCCGGCCACCTGGGCGTCGAGCTCGGCAAGGCCTCCGTCGGCCGCTTCTCCGACGGCGAGGTGACGGTCGAGATCCGCCAGAACGTGCGCGCCCGCGACGTCTTCGTCGTTCAGCCCACCTGCAGCCCCACCAACGAGAACCTGATGGAGCTGCTGATCATGGCCGATGCGCTCAAGCGGGCCAGCGCCCGCCGCATCACCGCCGTGATCCCGTACTTCGGCTATGCCCGTCAGGACCGCCGGCCGCGCAGCACGCGCGTGCCCATCAGCGCCAAGGTGGTGGCCAACCTGCTGGAAACCGTGGGCGTCGAACGCGTGCTGACGATGGACCTGCACGCCGACCAGATCCAGGGTTTCTTCGACATCCCGGTCGACAACATCTACGCCAGCCCGGTGCTGCTGTCAGACCTGAAGAGCAAGAACTACCGCGATCTGGTGGTGGTGAGCCCCGACGTCGGCGGTGTGGTGCGCGCACGCGCGCTGGCCAAGCAGTTGGGCTGCGACCTGGCCATCATCGACAAGCGGCGCCCGGCGGCCAATGTGTCTGAAGTCATGCACGTGATCGGCGAGATCGACGGCCGCAACTGCGTGATCATGGACGACATGATCGACACCGCCGGCACCCTGGTGAAGGCGGCCGAGGTGCTGAAGGACCGCGGGGCCAAAAGCGTCTTCGCCTACTGCACGCACCCGGTGTTCTCCGGCCCGGCCATCGAGCGCATCGCCGGCTCGCAGCTCGACGAGGTCTGCATCACCAACACGATCCCGCTCAGCGAGCCGGCCAAGGCCTGCGGCAAGATCCGCCAGCTGTCGGTGGCCTTCCTGTTTGCCGAGACCATCCGCCGCATCAGCGACGGTGAGTCGGTCACGTCGTTGTTCGCCGAGCAGAACAACAACTTCTAAACCGTTTCAGCGGGCCCCGGGCGGGGCCCAGTCGGGCGGGGGTCCATGGCCCACCGCCTTTTTCAGGCCCTGGTCGCGGGGCCTTTTCAACTTGGAGTGAACATGAAATTCACCGCTTACGAGCGCAGCCTGCAGGGGACCGGAGCGAGCCGCCGCCTGCGCCTCGCCGACAAAGTGCCTGGCATCGTCTACGGCGCCGGCACGCCCACCATGATCGAGCTGGACCATAACGCCCTCTTCTTCGCGTTGAAGAAGGAGGCCTTCCACTCGTCCATCCTCGAGATGGAACTCGCCGGCAAGACCGAGCAGGTGCTGCTGCGTGATTTCCAGGTGCACGCCTGGAAGCCGCTGGTGCTGCACGTGGACTTCCAGCGCGTGGACGCCACCACCCGCCTGCGCAAGAAGGTGCCGCTGCACTTCGTCGGCGAGGAAAACTCGCCCGCGGTGAAGACCGACAAGTGCCTGGTCAACCACGTGATGAGCGAGATCGAGATCGAGTGCCTGGCGCAGAAGCTGCCGGAGTACATCACGGTGGACCTGAGCGAGCTCAAGAAGGGCGACAGCATCCATGCCCGTGACCTGAAGCTCGACGCCGACGTGAAGATCGTCCGCCACGGCAACAAGGACATCACGCTGGCCAGCGTGGTCGAGCCCAAGGCCGAGGAAGAGATCATCGCCGCGCCGGTGGCCGCGCCCGAAAAGGGCAAGGGCAAGGGCAAGAAGGACGAGAAGCAGAACAAGAAGTGATGGCACGGCGGGCTGGCCGATGCGCCAGCCCGTTGTTGCGCCGCACGACGAAGGGACACCGAGGGTCAAGCCTCTCGCTTAACCTGTTGAAAAACAGAGCCTGATTCGGCATACTGCCCCGTAAGTTCAAGGACTTACGGGGCATTTTTCATTCTTTCTCCAATCACTCCAGCCGCTGACCCGCCTTCGCCCACCCCTCCGAGGGTTCCGGCAGAGGTCGAGTTCGCCTTTCCCAGCGGACAAGCCCGCGTCTTGCAGGTCAACTTTTGCAAGAACCCGCGTTGCCCGAACTTCGGTGTGCCCGCGAGCGGGACAAAATACTCTCGACGAGCCAAAGCAGGGGCCACACCAGGTAAGGACTACCGGCTGGTTTCGAGTGGGGCGGGCCTGCCCGTACTGAAGTGCTTGCTCTGCAGCGAGCATTTGCCGCTCAAGAGTAACCAGGGTATTGTCGAGGAGCTGGCCCGACTGATGCAGCATTTTCTGCCCGTTCAGCATTGCTGCCCCACCGAAGGCTGTTCAAACTCAGCCGTTTCAGCCCCAAATTCGGACGCCTACTATCGCTTTGGGAGAACGGACGGCGGGTCCAGCCGATATCAATGCAAGGCCTGTAAAAAGACCTTTTCGGTATCGAACCGGGCGACGCTGCGGCAGCGAGAAACCCGAAAGAATGTTCCGCTGCTCCAATCGCTGGTGAATAAGGCGCCCCTGGCTCGAGCCGCCGAGATTCACGGAATCAGTTTTCAGACTATCTACGACAAGCTGGATTTCTTCCATCGCCAAGTCTTGCAATTTACCGCGAAGCAAGAAACCAAACTCCGAGAGCTGGTAAAAGACACCAAGCGGTATATCTCGGTTGACCGGCAGGACTACGCTGTCAACTGGACGCACCGGAAAGACAAGCGAAATATCGTCCTGCGAGCTATTGGCAGCGCTGACCTTGAGTCCGGTTTTGTATTCGGGATGCATCTAAACTTCGACGGAAGCTTGGATGCCGATTTGGTCGAGGCAGATGCTCTGGATATTCGAGATTTTGACCAACCGCTGCCGCATCGAAAATATGCCCGACTTTGGCTCAAAGAGGACTATGGGAAGGCAGTAGCGGCATCCGCTGCAAAGGCGGCAAAAAGGAGTAAGCCCACGGGCGCTCTTGCCGATGATATTCAACAGCGCTACGACGAGGCTGTATTGCGGGACGATGTTGAAAACCCAGAAAAGGTAAGTTGCGAGCAGCGATTCCCCGCGAATGGGATGCAGGTGCGCAACGAGTACACCATGTACGCGCACTTCTTCTACCTGCACGACCTGCTGGGTGGGGCTCAGAAGCTTAGGTTCTTCATGGACCAGGAGTCAGGCATCCGTGCTGCCTGCCTGGCGGCGTTTGAAGACGAAATTGCTGAGCGTCGCGCAGACGCCTTTTTTGTTCGCCTAGGCAAAGAGCTCACCGTGGAGGAAAAGCGGAAAATCATCAAGGCCAGCCGGGAGATATTCGCCGAAAAGCGGGCGGAGAACCCTGAGCTGATGGACTTTGAAGTTCAAGTCCTGATGATGAAGGAGCAACTGGCGATGGCTGCTGAATTTGGAAAGTGGTCAGACCGATGGGCGCTTCATCCGTTTCCTAATCAGGCCGAGCCACAAAAAGCGGTCTGCTATTTGACCGATTTTGGTGATTATGACGAGGACCACAAGGCCAGGCTATTTCTCAAAGCGACGCTGCACCCCATAGACCGATTCTTCATGTCGATTCGTCGTCGGCTGAATATGCTTGAGCGACCGATTGGCACCTCAAGTAAGGCCGGTCGGACATGGTATGGTTATAGCGCGTATCAACCCGCGAATATTGAAAAGCTGCTGGTGGTCTTCAGGGCATATTACAACTACGGTCTTCCCGGCGCAGATGGAAAGACTCCTGCAATGCGGTTGGGACTGCTAGACGGGCCGGTCGATGCTGCAGAACTGCTGGGTATGTAGCACTACTCTTCTGCAATTTCATCTGTCTGCGTTAATGACCTTCTTTGCAGTAACACGGTAGATGAAAGCACCTACATAGCCAACGCCTACCAAAGCTAGCCCTCCAAGGTACCATGCTGATATCCAAGGAGAGCCTTGTGAAAAAGGTTCATCAATAATTGGGGAGGGCCAAAGCTCATCTAGTTTTTGTGCACATGCGGTTAGCAAGAAGCCAATTATCCCAGATAGCTCGCATAGCAAGGTCAGCCATGCCCATCCAGCACGCTGGACCCGCCATGCCCGGTTAAACAAGAAATCAGCCACGAAACACACAGCTAGCGGAGTAGCCAGATACTGAAGCCCAATATACTCTGGCAACCGAATTGGCAATCCCCAGCTTGACTGTGTTGGTGTATAAAGGGACGACGCGTACAGGCAGCATAAATACGCAGCACTGGAAATCGCACCAATTGAAGTAGTCGTGTGCTTAGTCATGCCCCGTGTAGCCATCGCGGGGCAATGAGGTCTGTACAAACCCAAGAAAAAGGGCTCCGGTCGCCCGACCGGAGCCCTAGCAGCTCTCAGAGGCCCACGCCCCCGCTCAACAGGTTAAGCGAGAGGCTTGCCCGCGGGGCGCCCTTTTCTTGACAGCGGTTGCTGCAGTGCTCAGCGCACCACGGCCAGCTGCTCGCGCTTGCCACCCTTGTAGGTGTAGAGCGTCAGCGCGCCGTTCTTGATGTCGCCCTTCTCGTCGAAGGCGATGGTGCCGGTCACGCCCTTGTAGTCGGCGGTGGCAGCCAGGGCCGGCAGGTAGGTGGCCGGGTCGGCCGAGCCAGCCTTCTCCATCGCAGCGGCCATCACCATCACGGCGTCGTAGACGTACGGGGCGTAGATCTGGACTTCGGCGCCGAACTTGGCCTGGAAGTCGGCCTTGAACTTGTCCAGACCGACCTTCTGCTCACCTTCCACGCCACCGGCTTCGGCGCAGATCACGCCTTCGTCGGCCATGGTGCCGGCGGCCAGTTCAGGCAGCGCGCCCGAGCAGATGCCGTCGCCGCCCATGAACTTGGCCTTGATGCCGAGCTGCTTCATCTGGCGCAGCATCGGGCCGGCCACGGCGTCCATGCCGCCGAAGAAGATGACGTCCGGCTTCTCCTTCTTGATGGCAGTCAGGATGGCGGTGAAGTCCGTGGCCTTGTCGGTGGTGAACTGGGTGCTGACGACCTTGCCGCCCGCGCCTTCCACGCCCTTGGCGAACTCTTCGGCCACACCCTGCCCGTAGGCGGTGCGGTCATCGACCACAGCCACGGTCTTGGCACCGACGGTGCTCACGGCGTACTTGCCGAGCGTGCCGCCGAGCTGGGTGTCGTCAGCCACCATGCGGAAGGCCGTCTTGTAGCCCTGGCGGGTGTACTTGGGGTTGGTCGCCGACGGCGAGATCTGCGGGATGCCGGCGTCGCTGTACAGCTTCGAGGCCGGGATGGTGGTGCCGGAGTTCAGGTGGCCGATGACGCCGTTGACCTTGCTGTCGACCAGCTTCTGCGCGGCGGCCGTGCCCTGCTTCGGGTCGGCGGCATCGTCTTCGGCCAGCAGTTCGAACGTGGCCTTCTTGCCGCCGATCATCACGCCCTTGGCGTTGAGCTCGTCGATGGCCATGCGGGCGCCGTTCTCGTTGTCCTTGCCCAGGTGCGCGATGGCGCCGCTGGTGGGGCCGACGTGGCCGATCTTGACCGTCACGGTCTCCATCGCCGGCGCGGGGGCCGGGGCGGCGGCAGGCGCCGGTGCCTCTTCCTTCTTGCCACAGGCGGCCAGCAGGGCCGCCGACATCACCGAAATCGCCAGGACATTGCGTTTCATCGAGTTCGCCTTTCTGCCACGAGGGCGCTGAAAAACGTGCATTGTAGGCACGGAGTGGCCTGCTTCGATCGGGTGCGCCCCTGAGGACAACACGGCATCAGCTGGCCGCGTAATGCGTGGGCTTGACGCCCCAGTCCTGCTCGTAGTGTCGCCAACGGGCGCGGCCAGCGGCGCGGTCGTCGGCATCGAGGCCGACGATCTCGATCATCCGGTCGACACCATCCGCAGACACAAATGCTTCGGTGCCAATGTTGACGCGGACGCGCGGCGCGTCCTGGGGCAGATCGGCGTCCGTGCCGCAGAGCCAGATCGGCGTGCGCGCCGCCACGACGGCAGGCGCCGGCCAGCGCACATGCGGCACGAAGTCCTGCGCATCGAAGGTCCACAGCGCCGTGTCCAGCGCCGCCAGCGTTGCCGGAGGCGCCGTGACCAGCAGCCGCGCGCCCTGACGGCAGGCCTTGCGCAGCAGCCGGCAGGCAAAGGCGACCGGGTCGGCCACGCCGGTGTGGAAATCCACCGTCACCGCCATGGCCGACGCCGATCGCCGCGCGGTGGTCAGCGCGCCTGCGCGAGCAGCCAATGCACCAGCAGCGGCACCGGCCGGCCGGTGGAGCCCTTGGCGGCGCCGGACTTCCAGGCCGTGCCGGCAATGTCCAGGTGCGCCCAGCGGAACTTGCCGGTGAAGCGCTTGAGGAACATCGCTGCCGTGATGGCGCCACCGGCGCGGCCGGCGATGTTGGCCATGTCGGCGAAGTTGCTCTTCAGGCCCTCGTCGTACTCGGCATCCACGGGCATGCGCCAGGCCGGGTCACCACCACGCTCACCCGCGTCCAGCAGCGCCTGCGCCAGCGCATCGTCGGCGCTGAACAGGCCGCTGCGGTGGTGGCCCAGGGCGATCACGCAGGCGCCGGTGAGCGTCGCGATGTCGACCACGGCCGCCGGCTTGAAGCGCTCGGCGTAGGTGAGCGCGTCGCACAGGATCAGCCGGCCCTCGGCGTCGGTGTTGAGGATCTCGATGGTCTGCCCGCTCATGCTGGTGACCACGTCACCCGGCTTGACGGCCTTGCCGCCGGGCATGTTCTCGGTGGCCGGGATGAGGCCGACCACGTTGACCGGCGGCTGCAGTTCGGCCAGGGCCTTGAAGGCGCCGAGCACGCTGGCGGCGCCCCCCATGTCGAACTTCATCTCGTCCATCTCGGCACCGGGCTTCAGCGAGATGCCACCGGTGTCGAAAGTGATGCCCTTGCCCACCAGCACCACGGGTGCGTCGGTCTTGGCCCCGCCACTGTAGCGCAGCACGATGAACTTCGGCGGCTCGGCCGAGCCCTGGGCCACTGCCATGAAGCTCCCCATGCCGAGCTTCTCGCAGTCCTTGCGCTCCAGCACGTCGGCCTTGATGCGCGGTGCCTTGGCCAGCTTCTTGGCCTCCGCCGCCAGATAGGCCGGCGTGCAGACATTGCCGGGGCGGTTGGCGCACTCGCGCGCCAGGTCCACGCCAGCGGCAATGCCCAAGCCCTGCTTCAGGCCTGCGTCGGCTGCTGCAGCCTGGGCCTTGTCGACCAGCAGGCTCACACGCTTGAGCTTGCCGGCGGCCGGCGCGCTGGGCTTGGTCGCGCGGTAGACGTAGCTGGCTTCGGTAACGGCGGCCACCAGGGCCTCGGCAGCGGCTGCGTCCACAGCCGCGGCGCCGGCGCTGAGCACGGCCAGATGCGCGCTACCGCCACCCTTCAGCAGCGCCACCCCGGCAGACACCGCCTTGCGGAACGCCGACACGCCGGCATCGGCGGCAAAGGCGAACACGACGCGGCGGGCCTTCACCCCTTCGACGCCGGCGGTCCAGGCCGTCCGGCCCGCCTTGAAGTCAAAGTCGCCGTCGCGCACCAGCTGCTGGCAGGCAGCCGCCAGAGCCTTGGGCAGCGCAGCCGGCACGGCGTCTCCGCCGACAATCACGAGCAGGGCATCGGCCGCCACGGCGGCCACGCCGCCAGCGCCGGGCACCAGAGTCTTGAAGTCCATAATCGGTGGTTCCTGGCCGTTTCAGGCCCGAAAAACCAAAGATGGTATTCGATACGACCGTCCGCCGAGAGCTGGCGCGCAGTTTCGGCGCGACCCTCGTGGTCATCCTGACCATCGTGCTGACGATGCTGCTGATCCGCACCGTGGGCCAGGCCGCCAAGGGCCAGGTCGCCCCGCAGGACGTGGTGCTGCTGCTGGGCTTCGTCGCGCTGTCGAACCTGCCGACGATGCTGGCGTTGTCGCTGTTCGTGGCGGTGGTGGTCACGCTGGGGCGCATGTACCGCGACAGCGAAATGGTGATCTGGTTCGCCAGCGGCATCGGCCTGCGCCGCTTCGTGCGTCCGGTGTTGCGCACCAGCTGGCCGGTGCTGCTGGTGATCGCGGTGCTGACGCTGTTCGTCGTGCCCTGGGGCAGCCGCAGCGGGCTGGAACTGCGCGACCGCTACGCCGCCCGTTCGGACCTGTCGCGCGTGACGCCGGGTGTCTTCCAGCAGTCGTCCGACGGTTCACGCGTGTTCTTCATCGAACGCAACGGCACGGAGGCAGCGCCGTCCAGCGGCGAAACAACCGCCCAGGCCCTGGCCCGCAACGTCTTCGTCCTTGCGAGCAATGGCGACCATGAGTCGGTCACGTCGGCCAGCAGCGGCCGCATCGACAGCACCGGTGAGGCCCAGGTGCTGGTGCTTGAACGCGGCCAGCGCACCGACCTCGACCGCGCCACCGGCGACCGTGCGCGTGCCAGCTTCGAGGACTACCGCGTGCGCATCGACGAGCGTGCGGCCCGTCTGGCCACACAGCTGCAACCCCGCGCGATGGCCACGGTCGACCTGCTGGGCGACCCTTCACTGCCGCACCAGGGCGAACTGGCTTGGCGCATCGGGCTCGCGCTGGGGGCGGCCAACCTGCTGCTGCTGGGCATCGGGCTGTCGGCCACCTCGCCGCGCCGGGCCAGCAACTGGAACCTGCTGTTCGGGCTGCTGGCCTTCGTCGTCTACTACAACCTGATCGGGCTCTCCGGGGCCTGGATCACGTCCGGGCGCCTGGACATGGGCGCGGCCCTGCTCGTGCTGCATGGCAAGGCGCTGGCGCTGGCGATGCTGGTCTTGATCTGGCGCGAGCAAGGCGGGCTGCGCCGCCTGCGGTTTCGCAAGGCAGCCGCATGAAGACCGTCCGCCGCCTGCTGTACCGGGACATCGTCTCGTCGGTCACCTTCGTCGGCATCGCCTTCCTGTCGCTGTTCTTCTTCATCGACCTGGTCGATCAACTCGACAGCATCGGCCAGCGAGGCCGCACGCTGGGGGTGGCGGTGACGACGGCGTTGCTGGCCTTGCCGGGGCACCTGTACGAGCTGCTGCCGATTGCGGTGCTGATCGGCGCCATCTACGCGCTGTCGCGCCTGGCGCAGAACTCGGAGTTCACCATCCTGCGTACCGGCGGCCTCGGTCCGCGGCGCGCGCTGCTGCTCCTGGCCGCGCTCGGTGCCGCGTTTGCCGCGCTGACCTTCGTCGTCGGCGACGTGGTCGCCCCCGCCAGTGAGCGCCAGATGGTGCTGGTGAAGGCCAAGGCCGCCGGTGGTCTGCGCCTGTCCGGCCCCGGGGCCTGGCTCAAGGAGCGCCAGGACACACCGCAAGGCCCGCGGTCGGTGTCGGTCAACGTGGGCGGCCTGAGCGCCGACGGCACGATGCGGGACGTGCGCATCTTCGTGTTCGATGCCGAAGGCCGGCTGCTGCAGCGGCTGTCGGCCCCGCGGGCCGAAGCCGGGCCTTCCGGCTGGCGGCTGGAAGACGCGGAATCCCTGCGCTGGCCTGCCGACGACGGTGCCGTAGCGGTGGAACGCCAGGCCACGCTGGACTGGCCCAGTGGCCTGGACCAGGCCGTGGTGGCCGCCGCCCTTCTGCCCGCCGAGACCATGACCACGCTGGAGCTGTGGCGCTACAGCCGCCACCTGGAATCGCAGGACCAGGCGGCACAGCGCTATGAACTGCAGTTCTGGAAGCGTGCGCTGTACCCGATGGCCTGCGTGGTGATGATGGCGCTGGCCTTACCCTTCGCCTACCTGTCGGCGCGGGCGGGTGGTGTCAGCCTGAAGGTCTTCGGCGGCATCATGCTGGGCATCAGCTTCGTGCTGCTGAACAACATCGCCGGCCACATCGGGGTGCTGGCGGACATGACGCCCTGGATGGTCTCTGCCGCGCCCGGGCTGTTCTACCTGCTGCTGTCACTGGCGGCATTCGCCTGGCTGGTGCGCTACCGTTGAGTTCATGAACGCATCAACGACCCAGGGCATCGTGCTCTTTGCCCACGGCGCCCGCGACCCTCGCTGGGCCCTGCCCTTCGAGGCCGTGGCGGCGCGCCTGCTTGCACGTGCGCCCGCCGTGCAGGTGCGGCTGGCCTTTCTGGAACTGATGACGCCAGACCTGCCCACCGCCGCTGCCGAACTGGCGGCCGCCGGCTGTACCGAAGTGACCGTGCTGCCGCTGTTCCTGGGCGCGGGCGGCCATGTGCGCAAGGACCTGCCACTGATCGTCGACGGCCTGCGTGCGGCGCATCCCAGCGTGCGCTGGGACCTGCAACCGCCGGTGGGCGAACTGCCGTCGGTCATCGACGCAATGGCAGGCGCGGCGATGGACGCGCTGGGCCGGCGCAGCGCGCAGGAGCGCGATTGAACCTTCATCAGTTCCGCTATGTGCGCGAGGCGGTGCGGCGCGGGCTGAACCTCACCGAGGCGGCCAAGGCGCTGCACACCTCGCAGCCCGGCGTGAGCAAGGCGATCCTCGAACTCGAGGAAGAGCTGGGCGTGCGCATCTTCCAGCGCCACGGCAAACGGCTGCGCAACATCACCGAGCCGGGCACGCAGGTGCTGGCGTCGATCGAACGCATCCTGCAGGAGCTGGAAAACCTGCGCCGCATCGGCCAGGAGTACTCGCGGCAGGAGAGCGGCACGCTGTCCATCGCCACCACGCACACGCAGGCGCGCTACATGCTGCCGGCGCCGATTGCCGCGTTGCGCCAACGCTACCCCGCCGTGCGCGTGGCCCTGCACCAGGGCAATCCGGAACAGGTGGTGCGCATGCTGCTGGACGGCGCGGCCGACATTGGCCTGGCCACCGAGTCGCTGGAGGAGCACGCCGACCTGATCTCCCTGCCCTGCTACGACTGGCAGCACGTGGTGGTGGTGCCTGCCAGCCACGCGCTGGCGGAGGGACCACCACCGACGCTGGAACAGCTGGCAGCACTGCCGCTGGTGTCCTACCACCCCAGCTTCACCGGTCGGCGGCGGATCGACCAGGCCTTCGCGCAGCGGCGGCTGACCCCGGATTTCGTGCTTGAGGCCATCGACGCCGACGTCATCAAGACCTATGTGCGCCTGGGCCTGGGCGTGGGCCTGGTGGCGGAGATGGCCATGCGCCCCGAGGACGCCGCAGCCGACGCCGGCCTGGTGGCACGGCCCGTGGGCCACCTCTTTGGCCGCAATGTCTCGCGCGTGGCCTTCCGCCGCGGAGCCTATTTGCGGCACTTCGTTTACACCTTCGCCGAACTGCTGTCCGACCGGCTGACCCGCGCGCTCATCGAGCGCGCGGTGGCCGGCGGCGGCGACGACTATTCGCTGTGAGCGCCGACATGAGCCTTCCGACCCCCAGCTTCCCCAGCCGCCTGCCCACGGTGGGCACAACCATCTTCACCGTGATGTCGGCGCTGGCCACGCGCACCGGGGCCGTGAACCTCGGCCAGGGCTTTCCCGACTTCGATTGCGACCCGGCACTGCCGGAGCAGGTCTGCCAGGCGATGAAGCGCGGCCTCAACCAGTACCCGCCGATGGCCGGCGTGCCGGTGCTGCGGCAGGCCGTGGCGGACAAGATCGCCACGCTCTACGGCCATGCATACGAAGCCGAAACAGAGATCACCGTGACGGCCGGTGCCACACAGGCCATCCTGACGGCGGTGCTGTGCTGCGTGCATCCGGGTGACGAGGTCATCGTGCTCGAGCCCTGCTACGACAGCTACGCGCCGAACATCGAACTCGCGGGCGGACGTGTCATCCGTGTGCCGCTGACGGCCGGCAGTTTCCGTCCGGACTTTGCGGCCATTGCGGCCGCGCTGGGGCCGCGCACGCGCGCCATCATCGTCAACTCGCCGCACAACCCCACCGGCACGGTGTGGACGCGCGAGGAGATGCAGACGCTCGCCGACCTGCTGGCGCCCACTGATGTGCTGTTGATCAGCGACGAGGTCTACGAACACATGGTGTTCGACGGCCGGCCGCATGTGTCGGCGTCGGCGATCCCTGCGCTGGCGGCACGTAGCTTCGTGGTGTCGAGCTTCGGCAAAACCTTTCACGTCACCGGCTGGAAGGTGGGCACCGTGGCGGCGCCGGCGGCGCTGACGGCGGAGTTCCGCAAGGTGCACCAGTTCAACGTCTTCACCGTCAACACGCCCGTGCAGCATGCGCTGGCGGCCTACCTGGCCGACCCCCGGCCCTACCTCGGCCTGGGCGCGTTCTATCAGGCCAAGCGCGACCGCTTCCGCGCCGGTCTGGCGTCGACACGGCTGCGGCTGCTGCCCAGCGAGGGCACCTACTTCCAGACCGTGGACTACAGCGCCGTCAGCACCCTGGGCGAGGCCGCGTTCTGCGAATGGCTGACCACCGAAGTGGGTGTCGCGGCGATTCCGATCAGCGCCTTCTACGCCGACGCGCGTGAACAGGGCCTGGCGCGGCTGTGCTTCGCCAAGAAGGACGAGACGCTGGACATGGCGCTGGGTCGGCTGCAGCGTCTGTAGGACTCGCGGGACTGGCAGGGCTTGCTGGGCTTCGGGGCTTTGACGCCCGGATGCCTTGGACCTCTTCGCCGCCGGGGCGCGGTCAGCGCCTGCGTTCGATCACCGACTCGTCATGTGTCGGCCCCAGGTCCAGGTCCAGCGGCGCGGTGGGCTGGACTTCGGGCGGCGCTTCATCGTCGCCGAAGTAGGGGCGCGGTGAGGTCTGCACGAAGCCTGGTGCGTCGTTGAGCGGCAGCAGCACGTCCACGGACGCACCGCCGCCCGAAGTCGATTCCAGCAGGTCACGCGCCAACGCGTACAACATCAGCAGTTCACGGTAGGCCGGCAGGTCGAAGAGTTCGCCACCGTCCTTGCGGAACAGCAGCGACTCCAGTTCCGCCATGGCGTCCAGCGGCTGCGGCCACACACGCTGCAGCCAGTCGATCACCGCCGGGTAGTCCTCCAGCGCGCGGCCGTCGTGACCCGCGGCGTCCCAGGCCGGTGCATGGGCGTTGAAGCGCTGGTTGAAACGGTCACGCGTACGCTCGTAGGCCGCGCGGTCCTCGCGCCGGTGGTAGATGTCCAGCAGCTTGAGGTAAGGCAGCGGGCTCGCGCCGCCCGCGTCACGCAGATGCGAGACCAGCAGGTCGATGGCGGCGTCGTCCTGACCGAGCACCACGAAGAACTCGGCCTGCTGTTCCAGGTCGATCAGTTCCTCGGCGCTGACATCCCGCGACGAACCGACCGCCGCCCCAGCAGGCACCCCACCGATCGCAGGCGCCGGCATCGACACCAAGGGCATCGTGCGCTGCGACGGTGGCACATCGTCATACCAGGCCGGCGGCTGGGTGGGCGCGGGGTCCGGCATCTCCGAAGGCGTCGGCTGATGCACGGGTGCCAGACCGGCACCCACGGCACCGAGGCCACCATGGCGCTGGCCGCGTTCCACCAGCAGTGGCACCTGAGACGGTGTCGGCACCTCCGCGCGTTGGGCCGGCGCCGCGGCAGCAGCAGGACGATCGGCCACGGCTGCGCGGGGTGACGCGGCGGCCTGCGCCGCGGCCAACCAGCCTTGATGCCGCTCTCGCTCGAGTTCGCGCAGACGAATCCAGAGCCACGTGGCCAGGCCGGCAAAGGCCACGATGGCCAGCAGCAACGGCCACAACCAACGCGCGCCGGACTCGGCCGCCTCGGCACGCGCACTGAGTTGCGCCAGCAGCCGCTGTTGATCCCGGGCCGCATCGCTCAGCTGGCGCACGCTGTCTTCCAGCGCAGCGATGCGCGCCTGCGACGCCGACGCCGCCGCGATGGCCGCCTTCACGGCCTCGTTGGCGCGGTCCACGAGGAGCAGCGTCTCGGCAGATTCCGCCCCTGGCACCGCCGTCGGGGTTCCTGCGGCCGCAGTCGAGGCGGGCAAGACCACGCGGGGCTCGTCCAGCCGCAATCGCGCCGCGGGCGGCGCCTGCACATCGTCGGGCTGGGCCACCACCTTCGGCTTCGGCCGCGGTTTCGGCCTCGGCTTCGGTTTGGGCGCAGGTCGTGGCGTGGCGGCGGAAGCCACGACCTCGGCCGTCGGCGCAGCAGCTCGTACGGCCACCTGCGGCACCGGGGTGACGGCAGGCTGGGGAACGGCCGGCGCCGCCGGGACCGCATCTGCTGCCGCGGCCGGCTGTCCCGCAGGCACTGGCGCCCGCGCCAATTGCTCGGGCACCGCCGGCAGCGGCGACAATGGCGGGTCGGCAAACACCGTGTAGCTGCGAGAGACCCGCTGGACGCAGCCGGCCTGCACGTCCACAGAGACCAGCGGCTCGTCGATTCGGCTGGTGGTGCGCACACGCACCACGGCCGTGTTGTCAGGGCCGGTCGTCACCAAGGTGCCGATGGCCTGCGCCGGCAGGTTGCGATCACCCACCAGCACGGCGGCACGCACGCAGCTGTCATCCAGCGATTCACCGTCCGCCAGCCGCAGCACCACGCGGAAATCGAGCGGGCGGCCCAGCGTGGTCGACGGCGTACCGCTGCCGAAGCCCAGACCCCAGGCGGGCCAAGCCGCACCCAGGCCGATGGCCACGATCACACTGGCGATGGATGGAATCCGCTTCTTCTGATGCATGCCCGGCAGAGGTCGGAATCCGACGCTGGGGCACTCTAGCACGAAGCGTTACACGTTCCGCGCAACGCTCGGGCCGCGTTGCGACGCATGCCACAATGAAACGCATGGCTTCGCAGATGTTGACCGAACAGCGCGGCAGCACGCTGGTGCTGACACTGAGCGACCCGGCGTCGCGCAACAGCCTGTCGCCGCAGGCCAGCGCCGCCGGTCTTGAGGCGCTGGAGCGCGCTGCGGCCGATGCCGAAGTCCGCTGCGTGGTGCTGCGCGGCGATGGCGAGCACTTCTGCGGCGGCGGCAACCTCCCCCGGCTGCTGGGGGTGCGAGACGGCACGCCCGAGCCCCAGATTGAATCGATGCGCCTGCTGCACGCCTTTGTGGAGGCGCTGGTGACCTTGCCCAAGCCGGTGATCGCCGCGGTGGAAGGCTTCGCCGCCGGTGCTGGCGTAGGCCTCGTGCTGGCCTGCGATCTCGTGGTCGCGGCGGAAGACGCGAAGTTCGTGCTGTCCTACGGCCGCGTCGGCCTGTCGCCCGACGCCGGCGCCACCTGGCAGCTGGCGCGCCGGGTGCCACGGGCGCAGGCCATGCGCATGCTCTGGTTGCCCAGCCCTCAACCCGTCCAGGCCTGGCAGCAGATGGGCCTGATCAACGAGGTGGCCGACGCCGGCCACGCGCTGCCCCGTGCCCTGGCGCTGGCCGATGAACTGGCGGCCATGGCCCCCAACGCGATGGCCAGTGCCAAGCAGCTGATGAACGAGGCCGTGGTGTCGCCACTGCGCGAGCAACTCGACCGCGAGCGCGACCACTTCGTGCGCAACCTCTTCCACGACAACGGCGGCGAAGGCATCAGCGCCTTCCTCGAAAAACGCCGGCCGAAGTTCTCGGCGGGTTGACACGAACGAACGCGCGTGGAGCGCCGTCTCCGCGCCGCCCAGAAGCGCGCGCAGGCCGCGGCGTCGCGCGCGCGATCCGACGCTGTCGCGTCAGGGACAAGGCATGCACAACCCCACTCTTACACTGGACGAACGACGCAACATCGACACCGGCGCGTGGTTCAGCAAGCTCTCTCTTTCGCTGCAGCAGGCCATTCTTTCGCGCGCCATCGTGCGCCGCCTGCCGGACGATGCGCCACTGGCCATCCGCGGCGCGCAGGCCGAGGAATGGGTGGGTGTCGCGCGCGGTGCGGTGCGCATCAGCACGGTGGCGCTGTCGGGCAAGCAGGTCACGCTCACCTATTGCGAACCGGGCACCTGGTTCGGCGACATCGCCCTCTTCGACGGGCTGCCACGCACACACGACGCGCATGCCCACGGCGAGACCACGCTGCTGGTGGTGCGCAAGCCCGACTTCAAGGCCCTGCTGGCACAGCATGTGGAGTTGTACGACGCGCTGCTGCGCCTGAACTGCCGCCGTCTGCGGTTGATGTTCGACCAGTTCGAGGACGTCAACACGCGTCCGCTCCAGGCGCGCCTGGCGCGTCAGCTGTTGCTGCTGGCCAAGAGCTACGGCATCAACGACGGCGAGGAAATCCGCATCGGCCTGCAGCTGGCGCAGGAAGACCTCGCGCAGCTGCTGGGCGCCTCGCGCCAGCGCGTGAACCAGGAGCTCAAGGGCTTCGAACGCGACGGCATCCTGCGTGTGGAGCCGACGCGTCTGGTCGTGCTGTCGCGCGAGCGGCTGATGGCTGCCGCGGAACGCTGAACCCAAGGAAGCTCTGACGATGGAACAGTTCACCGGCACGCAACCCGTGCGCGAGCAGCACCTCTTCGACGTCGACGCCCTGACCCGATGGCTGGGCAGCCACATCGATGGCTTTGCGGGTCCGCTGGAGGTGTCCCAGTTCAAGGGCGGACAGTCCAACCCCACCTACCTGCTGCGCACGCCGGGCGCGTCCTACGTCATGCGCGCCAAACCAGGGCCGGTGGCCAAGCTGCTGCCGTCGGCCCATGCCATCGAGCGGGAGTTCCGCGTCATGGGTGCCCTGCATGGCCGCGGTGTGCCAGTGGCACGCATGCACGTGCTGTGCGAGGACGAAGCCGTCATTGGCCGCGCCTTCTACATCATGGAATTCGTGCAGGGCCGCGTGTTCTGGGATCAGTCCCTGCCCGACCTGACACCGGCCCAGCGCGGCGACATCTACGACGAGATGAACCGCGTGATCGCGGCGCTGCACAACGTGGACGTGCCCGCCGCCGGTCTGGCCGATTACGGCAAGCCGGGCAACTACTTCGACCGCCAGATCGGCCGCTGGAGCAAGCAGTACCTGGCTTCGCAGACCGAGACCATCGAGCCGATGGACCGGCTGCTGCAATGGCTGCCCGCCAACGTGCCCGCCAGCGCGCGCGATGAGGGCCAGGTTTCGGTGGTGCACGGTGACTTCCGCCTCGACAACATGATCTGGCACCCCGAGGAGCCGCGGGTGCTCGCCGTGCTGGACTGGGAACTGTCCACGCTGGGCCACCCGCTGGCCGACTTCAGCTACCACTGCATGGCCTGGCACATCCCGCCGGGCACCTTCCGGGGCATCGGCGGGCTGGACCTGCCGGCGCTGGGCATCCCCTCGGAACGCGAGTACGTGCGGCGCTACTGCGAGCGCACCGGCCGCGCCGACCCGGACGCGGTCATGGCCGACTGGAATTTCTACCTGGCCTACAACCTGTTTCGCCTGGCCTCGATCACCCAGGGCATCGCCCGCCGCGTGATCGACGGCACCGCTGCCAGCGCA
Organism: Burkholderiaceae bacterium; assembly: GCA_024235915.1. Taxonomy (GTDB): domain Bacteria; phylum Pseudomonadota; class Gammaproteobacteria; order Burkholderiales; family Burkholderiaceae_C; genus Rubrivivax. The sequence continues at coordinate 148,742 of JACKLO010000016.1, forward strand.
CAGGCCCGCGCCACCGGCGCCTCCACGCGGCCACTGGCCGAGATGGCTTGGCGCTTCGCGCAAGCTGCCGACGCCCGCTGACGCAGGCCGCCGACGGCCGCTGAACCCCCGCAAGATCACCGAAGGAGACTGCGCATGGATTTCGCCTATTCGCCCCGAACGCAGGAACTGCGCGAGCGCCTGATGGCCTTCATGGCCGAACACGTCTACCCGGCCGAGGCCCGCTACGCCGCCGAGATCCAGGCCAACACCGAAGCCGGCAAGCGCTGGACGCCGGTGCCGGTGATCGAGGAACTCAAGCCCAAGGCGCGCGCCGCCGGGTTGTGGAACCTGTTCCTGCCGCCCAGCGCCGACGGTGCACACGACACCTCGGGCGACTATGGCGCGGGCCTCAGCAACCAGGAATACGCCCCGCTCTCGGAGATCATGGGCGCGGTGCCCTGGGCCAGCGAGGTCTTCAACTGCTCGGCGCCGGACACCGGCAACATGGAGGTCCTGGTCCGCTACGGCTCGGCCGAGCACAAGAAGCGCTGGCTCGAACCGCTGCTGCGTGGCGAGATCCGCAGCGGCTTCGCGATGACGGAACCAGCCGTGGCGTCATCGGACGCCACCAACATCGAGGCCCGCATCGAGCGCGACGGTGACGAGTACGTCATCAACGGCCGCAAGTGGTGGACCAGCGGTGCCGGCGACCCGCGCTGCAAGGTGCTGATCTTCATGGGCAAGACCGATCCGTCGGCGCCACGTCATTCGCAGCAGAGCATGATCCTCGTGCCGGTCGACACGCCGGGCGTGAAGGTGCTGCGCGCGCTGACCGTGATGGGCTATGACGACGCGCCGCACGGCCACATGGAAGTGGACTTCGTGAACGTGCGCGTGCCGGCCAGCAACATCCTGCTCGGCGAAGGCCGCGGTTTCGAGATCGCGCAAGGTCGCCTCGGGCCCGGGCGCATCCACCATTGCATGCGCACCATCGGCCTGGCCGAACGTGCGCTGCAGCTGATGTGCGAACGTGCCGTCTCCCGCGTGGCCTTCGGCAAGACCATCGCGCAGCAGACGGTGACACAGGAACGCATCGCCGAAGCCCGCATCATGATCGAGCAGGCACGCCTGCTCACGCTGAAGGCGGCGTGGATGATGGACGTGGCCGGCAACAAGACGGCCAAGGCCGAGATCGCGATGATCAAGGTCGTGGCGCCCAACATGGCGCTGAAGGTCATCGACTGGGCGATGCAGGTCTTCGGCGGCGCCGGCATGTGCCAGGACACGCCGCTGGCCTTCTTCTTCACCCAGGTGCGCACGCTGCGCTTTGCCGACGGGCCCGACGAGGTGCACCGCAACGCCATCGCGAAGATGGAACTGGGCCGCTACCTGCCGCCCCGCTGATCATCACGAACCGGTGCTGGGCCGGCGCCGATCGCGACACGCTGGCTGACGTGCTCAGCCGGCAGGGTCCTCGTCCGGCGTGCGGGTGGCGGTGAACATGCTGGGCTGTGTGCTGGCATGGCCGGGGTCGGAACCCGCATCGGCCACCCGGCGTGCCTCGCGCATGGCCTGGTGGAACAGCCGGAGCCAGGCCTCCAGGTCTTGCGGCATCGGCGCGCTGAGGCCGGTGCGGAGCGTCAGACGCCCCCGCGAAACCATCAGCACCATCGGCTGTCCGGTGACCAGCGGCGCCGCCAGCAGTGCCGGCGTCAGCGGGCCTTCCAGCCACTGCATCAACCAGGCCTTGGCCTGGGACACGGCCGCGAAGCGGTCACGCAGCCCGCCCAGTTCGCTGCCCGAGAGCTTGCCGTACATCACCAGCCAGCGCATCTCGGGCGGCGTCTGGTCGTCGATGCGCGTCTGCACACTTTCGATGTACTGGTCGAAGACCGCCTTCTCCAACTGGGCCTGCAGCGTGCGGTCCAGCACCAGCGCCTGCAGGTCCGACGGCAAACCCAGCTCGGCACGCACACGCAGTTCGTGACCGTCGATGTAGGGGCGCTGCGACGGCCCCCACTCCAGCCGCCAGGGCTGGGCACCCAGGCGGCCCTCGACGACGAATCCAGCCTCGTCGCCACGAACCGGGCGGAAACTGAACTGGCGCGCATGCGCCCAATCCGCCAGCGCCGCATGGTCGCTGGCGGGATCGCCGCCGCGAACGAACAGACGCTTGATGCCGTCGAGCATGCTCATGGGTAGACGTGAACCCCGCCACAACACGGTGCAGCCATGCATCGAGTGTATGCGCGCGCCCGGCCAGCCACTCCACGCTGGCTCGCCTCCTAGAATCCGACGTGGGCTGCCCGTAGCTCAACTGGATAGAGCAGCTGCCTTCTAAGCAGCAGGTCGGGGGTTCGAGTCCCTCCGGGCAGGCCAGCGTGTCGATGCGCTTGACACCGCTCTGGTGTCTGACAGACCCTGCCGCTGCAAGTGCGCGCCGGATCACAAGTGGTGCGAATCTTGCAATCTGAGCCGACCGTGCAGGAATTCCGTCTCACTCGCCTGGCGCAAATGGCGCTGTTGGCGTCCTTGACCCTCTCCGGCCCGTTGTCCGCCTGGGCCGAGCCCATCGCCATCGAGTCAGAGATGGCCGATGACCGCGCGTCGGCCGAGGCTGACGATTGGGATGCCGCCCTGGACGGCAACCATGACGTCGAGACCTGGGTGCAGGAAGAATCCACCCGCACCCTGCTGGCGCACGCCGCCGATGAGACCCGCCAGGAAGTGCTGCAGCAGGCCTACCAGCCACGCCCGCCCACCTGGATCCAGTCCGGTGCGCTGTCGGGCGTGGCGGGCAGCAGCGGGTTGGACGATGCCGAGCGGGCCGAGCGTGACCTGCAGACCCTGAACTGGGTCATCGAACAGCAACAGCGCGAGGCGGCCGCGCGCCGCGAGGGTCGCGGCAACGTCGCTGGTGACGGCACTGAAGACGACCGCTGGTTCCGGCGCCTGCTGCCACAACACTGGATCCCTGTGCTCAAGGCCAACCGCGAGTGGGTGGTCGCTGGCGGGACCAGCCTGCTGGTGCTGGTGTGGGGCGCTTCGCTGTTCGCCCGGCGGCCCAGCAGCAGCCCCTTGCAGGCCCCGGCCGCACCTGCCAAGCCGGTGAAGCGACGTCGCCGGCACAGGCGCAGCGGCCTCCAGTGGCAATGAACTGACTGTTGTTGGCTGCCGGTTGATCACTGGCTGCCTGTACAGTGTCGGCATGACCGACACCACCTTGGCCTTCAGTGTGCCGAACGCCGCACCGGCCTGGGATGCGGCGCTCGACGACCCGCAACGCGCAGCCGCCCACCACGGCATGGGCCCCTTGCTGGTCGTGGCCGGCCCTGGCACCGGCAAGACCTCGACGCTGGCCGCCCGTGTGGCCAGCCTGCTGGCGCGCGGTGTCGATCCACATCGCCTGCTGCTGCTGACCTTCTCACGCCGGGCCGCCCAGGAAATGGGGCGCCGGGCAGCGGGCATGCTCGCCGCGGCCCAAGGCACCGCAGGCCGTCCTGCCGCAGCGCTGCCTTGGAGTGGCACCTTCCATGCCATCGCCGCACGGCTGCTGCGCGAACTCGCCCCGGCCGTCGGATTGCCCCCGGATTTCAGCGTGCTGGACCGCAGTGACGCGGAGGACCTGATGGCCTCGGTGCGCGCCGCACGGGGCCAGGCGGAGCTGCCTCGGCGCTTCCCGCTCGCCCCCACCTGCCTGGCGATCGCGTCTCGCTGCGTCAACACCGACGCCGATCTGCCTGCCGTGCTGGCCGAGCACTACCCCTGGTGCCGCGCCTGGACCGACGATCTGCGGCAGTTGTTCGAAGACTACGCCCACCACAAGCAGCAGCACCGGCTGCTCGATTTCGACGACCTGCTGCTGGCCTGGGCCGAAGCCTTGGGCGTGCCCGCGGTGGCCCAGGCGTTGAGCCGCCGCTTCGACCACGTGTTGGTCGACGAGGCCCAGGACTGCAACCGCCTGCAGGCGCGCATCCTCGCCGGCCTGCGGCCCGAGGGTCAGGGTCTGACCCTGGTGGGCGACGACGACCAGTGCATCTACGGCTTCCGCGGCGCCGATCGCCGGTTGATGCTGGATTTCAGCGCCAGCCACGGCGACCGTGCCACCGTGGTCGCCCTCACGAAGAACCACCGCGCCACGCCGGCCCTGGTGGCCACCGCGCAGGCTTTGATCGATGGTGCCGCCCAGCGGCTGCCGCGCGTCCAGCACAGCGCCACCGACGCCGGCCCGCGGCCGCGCCTGGTGCGCGTGGCCGACGAAGCCGTACAGGCCAGTTGGGTGGCCGACGAGGTGCTGCGCCTGCGCGAGCAGGGGCTGGCCCTGAAGCAACAGGCCGTGCTGTTCCGCACCGGCACCCATGCCGCGCCGCTGGAACTGGAACTGCTGCGACGAGGCATCCCGTTCGTGAAGTTCGGTGGACTGCGTTTCCTCGACACGGCCCACGTCAAGGACCTGCTGGCCCTGCTGCGCTGGGCGCGCAACCCACGGCATGCGCTGGCGGCACAACGCTGTGCACGCCTGGTGCCCGGTATCGGCCCCGCGGCCGTGCGTCGCCTGCTGGCTGCCTTGGCAGGGGGTGAGGATCCCGCCGCGGCGGTCGCCGCCTTCACGCCGCCGGCGGGAGCACGGGAGGCCTGGTCCGCCATGCTGGCCGTCTGGCAGGCACTGCATCACGGGCACGCGCCCTGGCCCGAAGGTTTCGACGCGGCCCTGCACTGGCTCGAACCGCTGCTCCGTCTGCGTCACGACGACGCCGCCGTGCGGCTGGCCGACCTGGCACAGCTGCGCGCCGCAGCCCAGGCCCAACCGGACGTGGACCGTTTTCTGGCCGACCTGGCCATCGACCCGCCGCAGTCCAGCAGCGACCTGGCCGGCCCGCCGCACCGTGACGAGGACTGGCTGGTGCTGTCCACCATCCACGCGGCCAAGGGCCAGGAATGGCGGGCCGTGCACGTGCTGTCGGTGGTGGACGGCTGCATGCCGGCCGACCTGGCCACCGGCCGCGCCGAGGAGATCGAGGAAGAGCGCCGCCTGCTCTACGTGGCCATGACCCGCGCCCGCGTCCATCTCAACCTGGTCGTGCCGCACCGCTTCCATGTCACGCAACAGCATCGGTTCGGCGACCGACACCTCTACGCCGTGCCCAGCCGCTTTCTGGATGCCCGGGTGCTGGCCTGCTGCGATGAGATCGACCAGCGCCCGGCTGAATGGCTCGACGCGCCTGACGCGCCCGGATGGCCGGCACTGGGTCTCGCCCTGCCCCCCGGCAGCGCCGACATTGGCACGCGCCTGCGTGGCCGTTGGGGCGGCACCGGCTGACAGCCGGACTCGCCGGCCCTACCATCGCCCCATGAACGCCGCCACCGAATCCGCCCACCTGCGCGCCGACGCCCAGCAGCAGACCTTGCGCCAGCTCGGCGCCCTGGCTCACCAGGCCCGCGCCACCCTGCGCGCGGCCGACCGGTTCGTCGCCCAGGGCGGGGCACCCGACCTGGACACCGCCAGCTGGCTGGTCAGCACCGCGGTCGACCTGGCCCACGAAGTGGCCGGCGAACTCGACGGCCTGGCGCGTGGTCTGCGGGAAACCGGTGCTGAAGGCCAGCAGTTGCTGGCGCTGGCCCCCTGGCGGCGGGCGGCGCACCAGTTGCACGCAGCCTGCCGGGCGGCCGACCTGTTCCTGGAGCAGGAGTCGCGTGACGACCGTGACGCCGGCACCTGGCTGGTGGCCAGCGCGCGCAACCTCGCGGATCGTCTGGCGGCGGCGTTGGACGATGGCGTCGGTGCACGAGCGGCTGCGGAGCCGGTGCGCCGGGTGGCGGCGCCGGTGCGTGGCACCGCGGCTTGACGACGATCGACCGCTCAAGGCGCTGGGCAGTCGCAACCCGCCTGCCAGTTCGGCAGGCGGTGGACCAGCCAGCAGAGGCTGGATGAAATGGTCGGGGTGACACGATTCGAACGTGCGACCCTCTGGTCCCAAACCAGATGCGCTACCAGACTGCGCTACACCCCGAGAGTCTTCATTCTACCGGTGCCGGCAGCGCCAGTTGCCGCGCCACGGCGGCACATTGCTGGATGTGCTGCTCGCAGACGTAGCGCAGCGCCGTGTAGGTGAGCGCCGCCGACACGGCCTGGCCGGCCAGCGGCACGTACTTGGCCGCCTGCTGCGTCGTCAGCCGCACGCCGACGATCTTCAGCAGCTTGAGCACCACGTCGCGCGTGATCACCTTGCCGATGACCATCGCACCGCCGGTGCTGATGGCCTTGTAGACCACCATGCGGCGCTCCGGAGACAGCCGCTCCACCTGGTCGGGCGAGAGGCCGAAGGCCTCGTTGATCTTCGGCAGCAGGCGCACCAGGATGCCGACGTCCGTGACCCAATCCAGCCCTGGCACCGGCACCGTGGCCACGCCGGCGGCCAGCAGTGCACGCTGCGACACCATGCGCCGGCAACGGCGCACGGTGGCCTCGACCTCAGGCGGGAGCGGGGGTGACGACGACACCGTCTTCGTCGGCATACAGCCAGTCTCCCGGGCGCACCCACACGCCCTCGATCTGCAGCGCCACGTCCACCTGGCCCGGCGCCTTGCGGTCGCTGGGCATGGGGATCAACGCGCGCGCCAGCAGGCCCACGCCGGCGGCGGCCAGTTCGGCCTTGTCGCGCACGGCGGCATTCACCACCACGCCGGCCCAGCCATTGGCGGCGGCGGCGGCGGCGATGTTGCCGCCCACCAGGGCGCGCCGCACCGAGCCCCCGCCGTCGACCACGAGCACCGCGCCCTGCCCCGGCGATTCCAGCAGCGCCTTGACGGACGTGTTGTCCTCGAAGCAGCGCACGGTGCGCACCGGACCGCAGAACTTCGACCGCCCACCGTAGCTGGCAAACACCGGCGGCAGCACGCGGAACGCGCCGTCGGTGTCGCCCTTGCGCGGGTCGCAGAGGTCGCAGGTGGAGAAGTCGGCGGCGGTCATGGCCGATGGCTCACAGCGGCGGGATGCGCAGCATCTGGCCCGGGTAGATCTTGTCCGGGTGCTTG
>JACKLO010000017.1 GCA_024235915.1 Burkholderiaceae bacterium
AACAGGGCCTCATCGGCTGATCGGAGGACCAACAGAAACTCGTTGCCTGACAAGCACTTGGCGGCGGCTGGAAACCGTACCCCGCGTCAATGCTCGCTCTGCGGGCAGGCACGAACCGTCACTTTTTGCACCGAAATCAAGGAGACCCCGGCCAAAGCGACGTGCAGGTAGTCAGCGAAGTCTGCCGAGCCCTTGCGGAACAGTTGCAGCGCGACCTCGAGCGCGCGCTCGGACTCGAAGGTAAGTTCGGCGGCCGAGAACAGGCTGGACAGGGTCATCAGCACATCGTCCTTGCCGAACTCGAAGCTGGACCGCAGCACCCACTCGAGCTCCAGCACGACGGTCACGGGCACGAACAGCGTCGCGCCCTCGGCGACGCAGCGGCTGATGTGGCGCTTTGCCGCGGCCGGCTGCGCTGCGTCGTCCTGGACGATGTAGCGCACCGGGACGTTGGTGTCGAGCGCCGGCATCTACCCGCCGAACTTAACGCCAGGGGTTCATGTCGTCGATACCGACGTGTCTGCCCTTGGGGGCCTTGAGCATGCCGGCCATGTCGAGAATCGACTTGGTCTTGGCCCGGACGATGATGGTGCTGTCGGGCATCGCCGACCAGACCAGCCGCGTGCCGGGCTTGGCGTCCACGAGCGCGCGGATGTCGGCGGGCACGGTGGTCTGGCCCTTCGCGGTGATGGTTGATTCAATCATGGCGTCAGTCCTTACATCTGGCGCCATTGCAATGCGAACGCGCTGGACTTAGCTGGCGCCTCGGCCAGCTACCGGAGACTGCCGACAGTGCCCTGGAACATTCGTTAGAAAGAACCAGGAACATTCATTAGAAGATGAACGACGCCACGGATCGGACGCTTGCGGCAACCATCCTAGGAGTTGACATAAACATTAAAGTCGCTCATTCGGCCTGTTTGCGACTCCTTCGCCGCGGTGGCGCAAGGTGGCGGCTGCGTCCTTGGCTCGCTCTGGCCAAAGACCTCAACTCCACCGCTGTCGAGGGCCGTACCGACTCCATGTCGGAGATGCCGAATCGTAGAGCCACGAGTTCCGTAGCCGGCTTGGACGACTGGCGATCCGAGCTGGAATTGTTACTGAATCCCGCCCCCGCCGCACATGGCCGTTGCGCGGGGTCAGTCGAATGCGCATGATGCTTCCATCTTGATTGCGATAGAACCGTCGCCAAGACTCGACCATCTCCTTGAACGACATGAGCCCCCGCGACGCCAGCCAGGCCGAACCGATGCGAACCGGCCATCAATCCGCAGCTCACAACCGATGGCTCGCCGTCGAAATCCAGGACGCGCTGGACGATCGGCGGCCAAGCATCTCATTCGAAGAAGCCATGGCCGCCATGGACGCGGAGATCGACGCGGTTGAGCGCAGGTCCTCCATCGATTGCGCTCCGGCTGAACCGCCTTTGCCTTCCCATGCCCCGCGTCGACAGTGAACGTCAGCTTGTCCTACGCCTGGTGAGATTCTCTGCTAGAGGTTTGCGCACGATGTTGCCTGGGGAGGTCAAGGATCAAGGGCCGGCACGAGGCGGCCTGGTCGCTGCTCAGGCCCGCGGCGCAGCGGCGCGCGCCCGATGGGTCCAGGAAGGACTGGTGGTGCCCGGTCCGCAACTGGCACAGGCGTGGGGGATCCCCCAGGAGACCCTGGCGACCGCCACCGAAAGTGGCGAGGTGGTCAGCATCGTCATCGACGGCAGCGAGTACTTCCCCAAGGCGCTGCTGAGCCTGGATCGTTTGACCGTGGGTGCGATCTGCCGTGCGCTGCGGCAGCTCCAAGACGCCGAGAAGCTGATGTTCTGGCTGCGCGACCACGGGGCCCTTGGTGGCAGAAGCGTGGCGGCGGCATTGGAGGCCGGAACACCGACCGCCCGGGTGACCGCGCTGGCGGAGGCCTGGGCGCGCGAGCGGACAGACGCCGGGGTCCAGAACGGTGACGCAGTCGGGTGTCCTGATCGCCGTTCGTGACCGGGGCGGGGAGGCCCATTTCTGAGCCCAATGGTCGCTGGAGGTAGACCGGCGGACCACTTCGTCGAACGGCGCGAGTGCTGTCGCGTCGCATGTCCCGCGGTCATCTGAGGGCTCCATCGGGCCTGCGAGGGGTCACGAAAAGCTGAAGGCCGACAAGGGCTTACGTGGGACCTGACATCGCATGACGCCGAATGAGGACATCCAATGTCGAACGCCAACATCCAGCCGTGGCAGTCTCATAACCGTCGCAAGTTCAAATCTTGCCCCCGCAACCAAGAAAACAGCGGCTAGATCAACGAGTTAGCTGCGAAGCGAAAGCCACCCAACCGGGTGGCTTTTTGCTTTGTGCCCATCCTGTGCCCACTTTGTGCCCAGGCCGTGCCCAGCAGTCTATGGCCCAACATCAAGATGACCGTTGGGTCATGTGCCCGGGACTCGGGACACTTGAGCTCAAGCTCGAACGACGATCTTCGTGTCCACCAGAGCGCGTAGGTGGCTAGCGAGCAACTTTGGAACCTCGCCGCCAGAGATGAGGACACCCGCCTCCATGTTGCGTTCCATTGCCGAGCCTGTAAGGTTTGCGCTCGTGATGAAGCACCTCTGATCGTCAGCGACTGCTACCTTGGCATGGACGCTTCCGCCCATGGCTGCGGCTGCATCGTCGCCCCAGGTGAAGAAATTTGCGTCGGGAACTGCCTGACGCAGCTTGCCTAGCGCATCAAAGGAAATCGAGCCGCCGTCGCTTCTGGGGCGTTCAAGCAGCATGTTCAATTGAACGCGGCGAGCCGTGGCGTTGTTCAGCGCACGTACGACGTTCGCAATGTCGTAGGCCACATAGCTCGTGATGAACAGCGAATGTCTCGCGCCGTTGACGACCTCAAGCAGCACTTGTTCAGTGCGACGCGCCGAAACGAAGGGCGTCGTCGGCCCCGTCCACACGAGTTCCGTGGACTGGTGCTTCGACACGTTCTCGAAGGCGTGGCCTGCGGCGAGCAGCATCGAGGCCAACTCGTCGGAACCGACCGACGTGGCCCGCCACGCATCGACGAGCCGATCGGCGACGGCTCTTGCCGTCGCCGTGCCGACGACATCCGACAAGGAGACGCTCGCCTTCGCGTCCTCTATCTTCCGAATCCGACCCGCCAGCGCCCGAACCTTTTCGGGCGAGACGAGACAGACCACCGCTGTGATGGCTTCCAGCAGTCTTTCCATGTCACAGGCCCGCGAAGAAGGCGGCATCCCCTCGGTCGAGGGTCTGCACCAGCAACGATCTGTCGAGGTAGCGGTTGCCTCGTTCGCAGGAGGTTTCGGCGACAAGGCTGCACGCATGGCAGGCTGCCGCATGGAGCGAACGGTCTTTCGCCGGATCATGCTCGGAGCAGAGCGGATCGGACGAGCAGACCTTCGACCGGTTCAACGCCTGCCGGAGCAGTCGCCCGAGGTTTTCCGGCTTGCCGAGATCGACGAGTCCGCCCAGCGTCCCATCGGAGTCGGCGGCCGCCGTGTAGATGAGGATGCCCGCCTGGGGACTCGTGCTCGACACGTCGGCGTAGATTCGTTCGCGGATGCTCGCTGCGTTGTAGCCGCATTCCAGCGCCAGCTCGCGGATGAGCAGGTGCGAAAGCGTGTGGAGCATGGCATACCGGATACCGGGGTAACCCTCGTTCGGGTCGAGGTGGCGCGAATTGCGCCATCCACGATGCCCCCCTTCGAGCATTCCGTCCACGCGCTTGACGCCATCCTGCGCCTCCCACGTCTTCAGTGCCTGTTCGTCGAACTGGATGAAGATCCCTTCGCCGTGAACCTGATTCGCTGGAACCCAGTCCGGCTTGCGGCGCGCAAGGCCCGCCATCTGTGGTCGCTCATTGGGGTCGCTCGATTCCTCGGGCGCTTCCACCCGTGTGAAGCCCAAAAGGGCGTTGACCTCACGCAACCTCTCGAGCAGCAGCACTCTGCCGATTCGATTCTCGAACCCGGGCGGCGTGGCCACCTTCTTGCTCATGAAGTGAGGGTAGTCGGCAGGCGGATTGGCCGCCGTCAGCACCTCCCACTCCGGCCCCTTGATGTCGGCTTCACCAACGGTGTCCTGACCCCCGCCGTGGCGATGGGCTTCGATGGCCGCCCAGACGTCCGATGCCGGGTACTTGTCGATGCCCGGCAAGGCCCCGGTCTTCTTCAAGGTCTTCACCGTCACAGCGACGGCGGCTTCCGAATCCAGATCGTCGAAGAACTCCCATCCGTCCTGAATCAGTTGGCCGAGCGGGTCGTTGGCCTGCGGGATGGCGAGCGCCGACAGAGTGATCGGGAACCAACTGTTCGTCGAACCCAGCAGGACTGCCCGCGCTTCCTCGTCGCACTCTTCATCGAAGTGATCGAGGTGGGGATGTCTGCCTCGGCAACTCGGCAGGTTTTCCTTTCCGGCCTTGCCGAAGGCGTGGGCCATGCTGCGCGATGCGCCGCAGGCATCGCATTTTACCCACAGGTTCTCGGTCTGCAACGAAGCCCCGCTCTCGAAGAAGCGCAGCGTTCCCTTGCACGAGCTGTTGCCACCGTGGACGAAGTAATGCCAGGGGAAATCGTCGAGGTGGCCGTCGCGGCAAGCCAGGAGGAAACGCGCCGGAACGGCATCGGCGTCCTTCGCAGGCTGATCGCCCTTGGAGCCACGGCATCCCTTGTGGACGAACCGGGTTCGTTCCGGACGGAAGCGGTTTTCCTTGATCTCGAACAGCCCCGCGTCGAAAGGCGACAGCAGACCGCACTTCACGCAACGCATCCAGCGCGGAAACGGGCGGACGGGAACACCGATGTTCGCCTCCGCCGACCACGGATCGACGAGTTCGCTCTTCTGGAACGGTGGCACGCGCAGGTTTTCCACCTGCGACCCGAGAACCTGGCGGACGGCTGCGAGCAGGCGCGGCTCGCCGATGGGCTGGCACCTGTCTTTTTCCCACTGATCGATGCCCAGTGTCACCACCGAGAGGCTCGGCAGGTCGATCAGCGCGCCCGGCCCGTATGTCCAGAGCAGTTGGCTGGGGCGGACTTCCCCGACGGGTGTTTTATTGGTGGTCATGGTCAGTCCTCGTCCTTCGGCACCGGACGCGGCTTCCATCCATGGTCGTCCGAGATGTGCCCCGTGTTCATGATCAGGCGCACGCCCGGCTCCACCTCACGCATCGACATCGGAACCGTCCAGTTGTCCCATGCATGGATGCCCGGCGACTTGACCAGGCCGACCATCGTCGCTGCCTGCGCCCCTCGCTTTTCATAGGCCAGCGTGCGACCGGGAACGCTCACTTCCTTCGCCCATTCGTCCGCACGTTCCTTCAGTTCGCGCTCGGCCAGACTCTTGATGGTGGTCGTCTCGCTGACGTTCCAAGCCCGCCTCACCAACACGTCGATAGCTTCGGTGATCTCGGGCTTGTCGGATTTGTCCAGCTCGCCAGCGCCCACGTTCGGGCTGAATGCGTCGTTCTCCAGCCGCATCAGGGAGAGGAGCGCGCCGGTCAGACCGCGATCCATTGCTCGCGGCGAGAACGGCGTCACCGACTGCGCTTCCACATGCTTGTAGAAGGTCGCGTGGTAGTGCTCGAAGGTCTCGTAGTGCGAGAGGTCGCGCGGACGCGCCCACGTGAGCACCGTGCAGACCAAGCCGGGGAAGGAACGGCCCACGCGGCTGGTGGCTTGGATGTATTCCGCCGTGCCCTTGGGCTGGCCGTTCACCGCCATCAGGCCCAGTCGGTTCACGTCCACGCCAACCGACAGCATGTTGGTCGCCAGCACCACGTCGATGGCGCGGGTGTCGCCCTCGTTCCATTTCGTCACGTACTTCCCGGTGGCCGCATCGAGCGCGGCCTTGAACTTGACCTCCAGATCGTCGAGGTACTTCGGGATGTCCTGACTGGAGACGCGAGAGGTCAGCTCGCGGATGTTGTTGACGCTGCGCTGGGCGAGCGCGGGCCGTTCGACCATGCTCATCTGAACACGGTAGGAACGCGTCTGCACGTCATCCTCCGCCAAGCGCCGCATCCCGCCCAATTCACGCAGTGAATTGAAATAGCCGACCGCCGTCATGTACGGATCGGCAGGCTCACCGAAGCGGTCGAACAGGGCTTGGGCTGCGGTGAGAAAGGCGGTATAGACGCGGATCAACATCGCGGGCCGCGAACTGCCCGGAGAACACACGCCCAGATAGCGCCGTCCGGGTCGCTCTTCGATCGGACGCTGCACCGAGAAGTAGTTGTCCTCCACGTCCAAGCCATGCGGTGGGAACACCGACACGCGCCGCATGAACACGTTGTTCACTTGTTCCTTGGCTTTGCGCACCGTCGCCGTGGAAGCGACGATCTTTGGTTTGACCGTCTTTCCATCGAGCGTCCAGCCGCACAGTTCATCGACGGCGGACTCGTACAGACCGACCATCGTGCCCAGCGGCCCGCTGATGAGGTGGAACTCGTCTTGGATGATCAGGTCGGGCGGTCGAATGGGGGTGACGGGTTTCACGGCTGCAGCAGGCAGCCCCTTGGTAGCCCGGTGCCCGGTATTGCATTCGCAGCCTGGCCATAGCAAGCCGTGACGCTCGCACTCCTGCTTCACCCGACCGAACAGCGTGCGCACCTGACCGCGCCACGCCATCATGGCGAACTTGTCCACGGTGGCGATCATCATCGTCGGAGGGCGGTGGTAGATCTCTTCGTCCACCGTCAGCACCGGGATGCCGGGATGCGGCAGCTTGCTGGATTTGCCTCGAGAGAACTCGCAGCGGCCCTTCTTGTCACCGCAATAGACCAAGGTACGCCCTCGATCTTTGTCCACATCCACTTCGCGGCCCGGCTCGATGTCGGAGCCACACCACGGACAACTGGTCAGCTGCGCGGGAGATGTTGCCCCGGCGTGGTTCCTGCCGGGATTGCGGATGTCCTCGATGGCGCGATGACTGTCCTCGGTCGTACCCGGCGTCACCTTGTTGCCGACCCACAGGCCGATGGAGAAGGGTTCATGGCCCAAGGACGAATCACCAGCTGCCAATGCCTCGCGCCGCAGCACATCCATCGCGCAGATCAGCGCGGTGGCGCGCTGGAACTGCTGCAAGGTCAACAGGCGCAGGGTGTAGCGCATGATCACGGCCAGACCGCGTGAGGCGTCGTAGCCGCCGAGCTTTCCTTGCAGGCGTCGGATCGCCATCGTGAACGCCGCCACGCCCAAGTAGGCTTCTGTCTTGCCACCACCGGTGGGGAACCACAACAGATCGGCATGGGATTCCATCGGTTGTACGCGATCCGGATGCGTTGGGTCGGCCAGCGACGGAATCGACAGCAGCAGGAACGCCAGCTGGAAAGGACGCCAGCTACGGTTCTTCGGCAGGTCGAACTGATCTACGGAGACGTCCCGGCCTCGCCGTACTTCGAGCGCGTACTGGCTGCGCACACGTTGGATCGCCATCGCCTTGTTGGCAAAGCGGAAAGCCGCCAGCGCCTTCTCGTCGTTCTTCAGCGTGTCGATGCCTTGCTGCAGGCGCGCCTGGATTTCCTTGCACCGATCCAGCGCCTGTGCAGCCGAAGTGTCATACCCGACCACGTCCTTGCCGACGCGGACGCGTTGCTCGGCGATCCACGCCGCGTAGTCCTTCGTCAGTACGTTCAGGGCGGCAACCAACTCATCGACGCCCAGTGTGGCGAGGCGCTGCATGTCGAGCAGACCACTCGCCACCATCTCCTTCATCGCCGGTCGGTCTGCGGCATCGAGTCCCGGCGTCTCCGTGACCTGCACTTCGTACTGCGGCAGCACGGTGGTGCGCACTTCGGTGGCCAGGGTCACGTCGTCCGCCGTCTCGGCGTGAACGGCTACGCCATGTCCGACCGCGAACTCCACGCGGTTGCGGTAGATCATTTCCAGCGATTCGCGCTCGGCATCCATGCCGTTGGCATCAAACACGGGGCGGCGGCGGAAGATGGCGCGAGTTGAAGCCTCCGCCTCCGCGCGCACGCTCAGTTCCGGCTGGAACAGCCACGCGGTATCGCGGTTGGTGTCAGGCTCCTCCTGAGCGTTGATCAGGAACAGCGTCACCAAACGGTCCCCGTTGGCGTTCTTGGCACGGATTGCCCCCTGTATCCGCACCGCCGGACGATTCGCGTCCGGTGCCTGATGGGGGATCACGCCTTCGGTGAGCGGCAGCACCAGCTTCCCGCCACAGGGGATGCGTTGCCAGACCTTGGCCTTCTGTCCGTTGGGGCGCGTCAGCTCGTGCTCATCGTTTGGAACTCGCTCGTAGCTGCCCCAGCGCGCCTCTATCTCGACGCGCTCGACGTCGCCATCGACGCAGAAGGTCATGCCGAAGCTACTCGGCACCAGGGACTGATTGCTGGCGGCATCGATCTCGTCGGCGGAGTCGGACTCAGGCTCCACCCGCCCGGTCGCCGTCCCAAACTCGGCACCGGGTTCGTGCTGGCCGGGCACGATGGGATCGGTGGGTTCCTCGACCTCGTCCTCGGCCAGCGGGCCTTCCAGCCCTTCGATGCCGCCCTGGGCATCCTCACGCGGTGCCAGCTTGCCGACCAGATAACGATCGCGCACACCCATATCCACGATGCGCTCGTGGGGGCCACCCGCTGGGCCGAGCAGATCGTCCATTACGGCCAGTTGAAGCAGCTCGCGGATGTAGGCTCGATCCTCGACCACCGACACGCCGTCGATGGTCTGGTGCAGCGCCTTGGTCAGTGCCAAGACAAATTCTTCCCACTGGAGGCGACCGACGCTTCCCGACGACGGTGGGGTCAGCGAGACGCTGGCGACCGGCACCGGATCGTCGGCGACGGAAAGCCGGTCGAAGTACATCGTGGTGTTTTCGAGATCGGAGCGAACCCGCAGGGTGCGCCCGGCACGGACGATATCCCCGGCGGCGTTCAGCACAAGAACCCAATCGTCCTCGGCGATGCCCTGATACAGGGAGCGGTCACCCTTCAAGACCAGCGTGTAGGGTGCGAGCCTGGGATCGGTACCGAGATCGTGGTCGATAGCGATCCAGGCGGCGGGTGTTGTCGTCATGGTCTTGAGCCTTGAATCCACGGACTAAAGTTCGACCCGCGAGAAATGCGGGTAGATGCGGTAGAACTTCTTGAATGTGTCGAACGGGTTCTCGCCCATATCCGAGGTTGGCAACTCGAAGTCCATCTTGGCCTTGGCGTCGTTGTCCGACTCCATCGTCAGCCGCTCAAGGGTCGAAAGCGAGGGCAGGTCGACGCGGTGTGGGGCATCTGCCGTCGCATAGAACTCCCATCCCTCCACAAGTTCGTCCACGGACTTATCGCCCTTCGCACAGACGACGAGGGCCGCTGTCACCATCGCCTGCCCGTCAGCGTAGTGGGTTGCAAGCGTCCAGACGACCCGCCGATCCGGAAAGCTGAGCACCTCCTTTTCGACTGCCAACTTCAAGGCGAGCAGCAGGCTCCTCCCGAAGCTCTTCTGCGTCATCCCATCGGCTGTCAAGCCATTGGGGAATAGTCCACCGAGGCGCCTTTGGAACGCCTGGAGTCGCCACTCCATGAGGTCCGCTTCCGACAGGTTCCCGACCGGCCTACCAAGGGCACCCGGGTTGGCGTTCAGAGTGACTCTGAGGATGCTTCCGATCTGCACGGAACCTACGGTTCGCGCAAAGCGTTCGACCTGGGCGGTGATGCCCTTGGGCTCTGTGTAGTCGAACCAGATGATTGCGGGGGCATCAAGATCTGTTTGGTCGAGGTAGTCCTCGAGACTGTTATGGATACATTCGATGGACGCGACGGGGCGGTTAAAGAGTTGGCGCTTGTGTACCTGCTCTTCCGTTTCGATGCAGGTCATTCTTGTGATGCCTAGACGAGCGTGAATCAGCCGGAAGTCCTCGAGAAATGGACCACCGAGACCGACGTAGTGGTAGCCCTCGAGCCCAAGCCGCGGCGCCAAGCGAGTCAGCAGCGAAAGGAATAGCTCTCGGTCCACGGCCTTGTTCGGCCGCAAGCGGTAAGGCAGAGTCGATCCAGCGCCCATCGCTCAGTTCCCCTGCTTCTTGGCTTTCGTCAGCTGAATCTCGAAGCATGTTTCGCCGACGATGCCAGGCTTTGCGTCTTGGTCGTCGAAGAGCAGCTTCGAGACGAGCCGCACTTCTTCGGCAGGGCGCGAGAAAACGATCTTCCGGGAAGAGGGCTTCTTGTCCTCCGGTTCCGGCAAGACCTTCGCCTTCTGAGGATTGAACTCGACGGCATCGCCCGTCGTCTTGGTGAGCTTGCGCGTGGCGACGGCCTCAATCGCTCTGTGTAGAGCCATTGGCCTGGCAGACTCCCAATGGGTCGACTGGTCCGAGCGCGGATGGTTCTTCCAGTGGTTCGTGTAAGAAATCCAAATGCGCATGCCCTCCTTCATCTTGACGCGGGATTCCAGCCAGACATTCGATGAGGTGTCGAGTGCCCGCTTCGTCGTTGTAACCGGCAGCTTATCGGCACGCTTCGAGCGGAACTCGATGATGCCGGTGATGATCGCGAACTGCGGGTGGTACAGCGGAATGCCATCGCCCCAGCCCGTCAAGAGGCCTTTATCACCCACGATGACTGCGCGGTCGTTGCAGAGGACCGTCCAGCCCGCAGTCGCGGACGATCGATCGCGCTCGAAACCCACTTCGTCCTCGTCGTCTTCACCCAGGCCTCGGCCGGTATTGAGGCCAACGGTGATCGAGACGAGCACATCGTCGATGGTCTTCTGGAAGATGTAGGGGGCAGGGCGGTCTTCCTCCGTGGACACGAGCACCTCGACTCGTACAGGCTCCACGGGCTTGCCGTTGAGTTGCACCTTCAGGCCCCACTGGATGAACATCGTGAAGTGCTCTGCGATCGCGGTGCGCACTTCATTCTCGAACGCCTGGTTGGCGAAATGCCTTGAGACGCCCTCGTACAGTTCTGTGACGAAGATCGTGGTGCCTGCACCGTCGAGATGCTCCTTGGCCTCGGTTGGTTCGTTGATTGGAAGCGGGTCCCAGTTCTTGGCTTCCAGCCATTGCGATGTGATCGGGACCTCGAAACTGTCGACGCCATGGCGTGTCCGCACCAACGCGTTACGCCCCATCTTGAAGATCGCGCGCTTCATGCCGACACCGTACATGCCGATGGTTTCGGCATCCGAATCGCGCTCATCATCGGGTTCGCGCCCCATCTTGAACGCGTAGTTCTTTGCGACGTCGCGCGGGATGCCGCCGCAGTTGTCGGCGATGGAGAAGTGGTCTTCGGCGATTTCGATGTTCACGAAATGCTTGGCGTAATCGACGTCATTGCCGTTCGCCAGCCGCATTGCGCCATCTAAGCAGTTGTCGAGCAGGTCGAGGATCGCATCCGCGAGACTGATGTCGCGCGTGAGCATCGACACGAAGAACTGCTTCGTCGGGCTCGCCTGAGCTGTGTCAGTGCTTGGTTTTGTCATGAACAGGTCCTCCGTTTGCGAAGCGATTGCACTGACGTCGGGCGCTTGCGATCTTCAGAATGCTACTGATCCTCATCATCAGCCTCCAATGTGTCGGCACCCACTTGTATGATTTCAAATTTCTTGAGAAATGCATCGCGGACTGCCAACCGGTCGACCTTATAGGCTGTGCAAACGGCTTCATCGATTCCAGTGCCACTGCGGATCATTTCTTCCAGCGCACTCAGGTCGCATGGGACAGGCAAAGCCGCAACTTGGGGTGTGCCGAATCGAAGGTATCCACCCGCGAGTGCGAGTCCTCCAAACAAGCCTGCGTAGAGGAGCGCACCCAATTCAGAGTTCAAGATCGCGGTAAGCGCCGTTAGATGGTCATTCTGCGTACGATCCAAGATGATCACTGTAGATTTTCCGGCAAGGAATTCCGCGTTTTCGTCGAGGAACGCGACAGGACGCTTAGATAGACCCGAGATGATGATCTTTCGTGAAAGTGCTTGGGTGCGGCGCTTCGGTGGAATGCGTTTGAGGTCGACCACTGGCCTCACATACCGTATTTTGAGGTACTGGACAGGTGTCGTGGCCCATGTCGTGGAGAATGGACGCAGGTTTCCACTGACGACAAACTTAGCGTGGTCAGGTTGCAAATTGCTTAGTGCAAGGTCGTGGATAGCTGGAGCAATTTCATAGGCTTCGGCAACGGTTGCAGCCCCTGAGACTTCCGCGTGATGGCCCAGTGGAACAGTGTTCGGAAGCGCGGCCTCTACTAGACCAGCAAAGTCCTCAAGCAAGAACGCCCAGAGCATGGAGGGCGCATTCTGGAAGGCAACCTGTGGGACAAGTCGCTGGCGACCATTGGGTGCAGAAACAAGTCGCGCGTGCGCCCCAATTTTGCTGAGCCGCAGCCCCAAAACCACAGGATAGACGCTGGCTGAGAAGACCGGAACCCGCGAGTAGTCCAGGATGAAGTCGATCTCAGCGTCTTCTACTATGAGTCTTCTGAGCTGTTCGGCATACTCGGCGCTGAGGATCTTGTTTGGCACTACAAGTGCGGAGCGTCCGTTGCCACTGCATATTTGCATCGCCCGTTCGCCAAACAAGATATAAATGTCAAAACTTCCCGATGCGGAAGCAAAGACAGTTCCAAAGTAGCTCTTGAGCAGAGCGCTACTTTCGTTCCCAGACAGAGCCACAGCGTTGACGTATGGGGGATTGCCTATCACAGCATCGAAGCCGCAACGCTCCCTTACGAAAACCTCTGGAAACTCTAGTGGCCAGTGAAAGAATGCTGCTGTTCGTTGATGGTCTGCCCAAGTATCTTGGGTGTCTGTAGCTAATGCGCCAGATGTCGCCCCACGACAAAATTCGTCAGCCCTGATTCCCAAGTCGAGCAACGCTGCGCGAAGCTGCCGCACCTTTTTACTGTGAACTATAGTGATGGCGACCAATTCGTCGGCGATGCTTTCCGGCACTTCGAGCCTGTGGCGCGCATCGGCGTCCAGGTGCGCCATGGCTTCCACGTCGCGGATGTCGCGGATGGGCAGCGCGCGCAGTCGATTTCGTAGTTCGATGGCCTCGCGCACGGTCTGCTCAACGTTCTGACCGAAAAGGCGTAACTGCCCCTGGCCGGTGGGGCCCATTGAAAGCTGGGTGAGCTGATCCAGCCGATGGATGCCGAGCAGGCTGTTGCCACAGCGCAGGTTGTGGTCGAGGAAGCCGAAGGGCCGACCCTTGGCCAGCGTCACCAGCCAGATGGAGAGCTTGGCTAGTTCGACTGCCAGTGGGTTCAGATCGACGCCATAGAGGCAGCGTTCGGCGATAAGGCGGCGGGCGATGATGGTGCGCGTCTCGGTGTCACGCGGCAGCGCCTCAATGCTGGCGTCGGCATCCATTACCCGCCCATCGACGCCAACCGTGTGGCCCTGTGCCTCGGCCTGCGCCCATGCCTCCACCAGCCGGTCGGCCAACCACCGGCAGGCTTGCACGAGGAATGCGCCCGACCCCATGGCTGGGTCACAAATCTTCAGTTCGAGCAGTTCGGCGGGTGATTTCAACGCCCATACCGCGCGCGGCATGCCTTGTGCCGGGCCGACGTAGGAGATGGGCGTGAGCGTCTCGGCGACGATGGCCTCGGTGAGCGACTTCGGCGTGTAGTGGGTGCCGGTCTCGCGCCGATCGGAGCCGGTGGTGACGATGAAGGCACCGGCTGGATAGACCAGCGGGTAGCCCCAAGGGTCGGTGCGCACCAGATGGCCGAAGGGTTTGATGCGGTCGCGCAGCGCCGTGTCGCCGTGGCAGGCCGTCAAAACGCGATCGGCGAGCGCATCATCCACGGCACGGTTCAGATCGTTGCGCACTCGACTGGTGGAACTGCCGGAACGCTGCTGAATCAGTTCTGCCAAGCGTTCGGCACCGTCCAGCCGTGCGGATTCGAGTTCAGCCAGCGTGACCCATGGCGACTGGGCACTCTTGGTGGCGTCGAGTTCCAGCGTGACCTCGGCGGTGCGCTTGACCGTGCGTTCCAGCAGGCCCTCATAGACGTAGCCGATCTGCTCCACGTCCAGCGCCCGATACGACAGCGTGCGCCCCTGGAATTGCTGGATGGCTTCAAGCAGTAGCAAGACGGTGCGGTTGTCTATGGGCAGCGGTTTGGCGACGTCGATGCGCCAGTCGGAGCCTTTGGCTCGGCCTTCGAGGAAGGGGAAGCGATCTGGATCGAACAGCGAGCCGCCCAGCGCAGGTAGACGCAGGCTTTCGTGCTCGATGCCGCCATACACGGCGCGAAACACGGCCAGCAGGCGTGACCATGCGTCCCAACGGCGCTCCAGAATCTCATCCGATTCAGCGCGCAATTGCATACGCAAGGTCGAGAGGGCGTAGTTGGCTTCGTAGCGTTCGTCGCCCAAGAGCAGCAGGCCACGCTCCTCGGCGGAAAGCAGGAAGACCAGCCGCATCATCACCGTCAGCGCGGCTTCGTAGAGTTCGGCTTCCTTTACGCCGCGCAGTAACTCGCGGCTGCGATCTTGGTCGGCCTTGTCGAGCGCTTGGATCAGCACTTCGACGGCACGCCGCACCTGCTCGCCCAAGGCGTCGGTCACTTCATCCTGGAATTTCAGCGAGCGGTCGAACAGCGCGGGGAGTCGTTCAGACTCGTCCACGAAGAATCGCCGGATGCCCAAGAGGTGGACGAAGGCCTGGAGGGTGACGGGTTCCTGACCCCAAATGCGTGCATACCAGCTGGCGAAGGTGGAAACCGCGCCCACCGGCGCATCGACCAGCATCCAGCGTTCGCCGTTGGTGACGAGGCCGAGACGGCATCCCGTGGCGCGGCAGAGAGTCACCATGCGTTCCGCCGGTGTGCTGGCCCAGCCGTCCAGCTTCGAGGTGGCATCGAGATCGACGTCCGACCCGTAGGCGTGGACAAGCATCAGCGGCTTGTCGTCATTGCCAACGACAGCAAAGTCAGGCGACAGGCTGACTCCATGCTCGGGCAAGCTGACGTTCGAATGCGTGGCGCACCAGTCCTTGCCCTTTAGCACATCGGCACGACCGTCCTCGTCGAGTTCCAGTCCGCGCGACAAGACTTCATCGATCCATGCCGTATGCAGATCGGCAAAGCGCGGATCGTCCGCTTCCTGAGCCTCGTGCCATTCGTCATACGCTTGGCGCAGTCGCTTACGCTTGGCCGCATCGAGTTCTTCCAGCCCCTGCGGGAAAGCTTCCTTCAGGACGGGAACGGCGAGAAATGGGCCGGAAATCTCGATGAGCGAGAGCCATTCGTGGGGCATGCTCATGCGACACCTCCGGCAGACTCCGGCACGACGAAGATCACGGCTACGGGGAAGGTACGGTCGTTGAGCTTGGCGTAGCGGGCTTCGATGGCCTGTGTTTCCATCTGGCGCTCATCGGGAATGCGGGCGAGGCGCGCTTCCAGTGCCGCGATGTCGCGCCGGAGCTGTGTGCGCTCGTCCTCGGTGAAGAGCGAGAGCTGTTCGGGCTGCTGCTCCTTCTTCAATTCGGACTGAATTGCCTCCCTCAACTCATCGAGCACGGTGCCGATGTCGTCGATTTCCTGCTGCTTACGGGCCTGGAGCGTGTTGGTCAGGAATCGGAGGCGTTCCTTCGAACGGGCATCGACGGCTTTCAGGATGGCTTCCTGCTGGCGGTCGAAGCGGGTGCGAAGTACATCGAACAAGGATGGTGCTGCCGTGATGGGCTTGGCCTCATCCAGCCATTGCTGGACACGGGTGACGCCTTCTTCGCGCCGGAAAGCTTGGTCTCGCAGGTAGCCGCCGGACACCGTCAGCTCTTCGTGCAGCCGATGGTGGTTGCCGCCCGTGACGACCAGCCGCGAGACGACGACCACGGCAGGGCCGTCGATCTGCGCGTCAGGCACCGTGCGGACGGTGACACGATGCAACTTCTTCACGTCGTCCTGCGCCCAGATCTCCGCGCGCAGCAGGCGCAGACACATCTGCACCAGGCGATGGTTCAAATGGACGAGCACGACGTCGTCACGGCCACTGGCGACGGCGTGATCGAATGTGATGGGCCGTATCCGTTGGGTGTGCGGGTGGCGCAGCCCCTCCAGGCATCGAGACCAGGAGCCGGACAGCGCGGGCATCCGAAAGACGCTGCCCGATGGTGCGCCATCGAGTTCGGCGGGTTCCAGCGGCGGGCGGCCCGCCAGCGCGAGGCCGGTCTTCACGGCCATCGAGACGTGGTCGGGCGTGAGGTGGAAGTCCTGCTGGGTGGTGAGCAAACGCTCGTGCAGCTTGGCGACGCGCTCTTTCAACTCGCGTTCGGCGCGAACGAAGTTCTTGGCTCGGGCGATCCGAGCTTCGGCGAGACGGGTGTCCAAATCCCTCAGGGAGCCTTCGATGAGGCCGGACATCTGCGGCGCGATGACCGGATTGACGCTGCCCATGTCGGCACGCATCGAATCCAGCTTCCGCAAGGCGCGCAAGATGTCCTCGCCATGGCCGCCGACCGACGCGCCACCCGCGTCGCCGCCATCGACCGGGTGCCAGATCAGCACTTCCTTTTCGCGCTGGCCGTGGCGGTCGATACGCCCGTTGCGCTGCTCCATCACGTTGGGGTTGTAGGGAATCTCCAAGTGGATGAGCCGATTGCAGTGGTTCTGCAGGTCGATGCCTTCCGACGCTGCGTCGGTGGCGAGCAGGATGCGGACGGGAGAGTCTTGCGGCGAGGCTTGGAACGCCGCCTTGATCGGCTCCCGCTCTTCTTGCGAGAGTCCCCCATGAAGCTGGGCGAGGCGTTCACCGCCGAAACCGTGACTGGCGAGGATTTGATGTATCCACTGGTGCGTGGTGCGGTACTCGGTGAACAGGATCACCCGGCGGCCGTTCCACTGACCGTCCGGCTTGAGGTTGGCCGTGAGCCAGTCGAGGATGGCCTTGGCCTTGGAGTCGGCCTGATTCCGGGCGCGTTGCGCCCATGCCCTCAGTTCGTCCAACATCCCACGCTGCTCCGCCGTCAGGGGCGAGGCACGGCGTGTCGCTTCCTCGACGGCTTCGGCTTGGGCGTTCTCGACCTCCCGATCGTCGGCGTAGTCCTCGTCGGCTTTCAGAATGGCCTTGTACAGAATGCGCTCGGCCATCGTGTCCGGCTTCGCGGGCCGAGCTTCGGACAGCGACGCGGCGTGCTTCTCGATCGTGGAAGCGAATGCCGCTGGCGACGAGAGTAGGCGCTTCTTGAGGAGGCGGTTCACGAAGGCGGTGCCGAAACCGTTGCCAGCTTTCCCCGCGTCCTTCTCGCGGCTTGCACAGTAGTCGTCCAGCTTGCGATGAATCTCGCGCTCTTCCGCCGTGTACGGGACTTCGAGCGCCTGCAAGGTACGGCGGGCGTACAAGGGGTTGCCCTGTGCATCGACCAGATCGCTCTTCAGTCGACGGATCATCACCTGACTCAGGCGCTTCTCGTCGGGGAGGATGTTGCGCGCAAAGCGTTGGTCGTCGAGCAATTCCAGCAGCGATGTGAACGACTCGGTATAGCCGTTGTGCGGCGTCGCGGTCAGGAACAGGCGGTGCTGGAAGTGCGGGCCGATGGCGCGGACGAAACGCGTGCGCTGGCTTTCCAAAGCGTAGTGCGCGCCTGCGGCGGGAGCGACGTTGTGTGCTTCGTCCACTACCAGCAGGTCGAACTTGCGAGGGTGGCCGACGTGCGGAGGGATCACGTCGCGCATGGCGCGCAGGCCTTCGCCACCTTTCGCCCAATCCATCGACGTGATGAGGCGCGGATGCGACGTCCAAGGATTGGCGTGAATGCCGCGCTCGCGCCGCAACCGCTTGATGTAGTCTGTGTCGACCACGCGGAAGTCGAGGCCGAACTTTTCCAGCATCTCGACGCGCCACTTCTCCTGAAGCGACGCGGGGCAGACGATCAGAACGGTGCGCGCGCGATGCCGCAGCAGCAACTCCTGTATGACCAGACCGGCTTCGATGGTCTTGCCGAGGCCGACGTCATCGGCGATGAGCAGATTGACGCGAGCCATGTCGATGGCGCGCACCAGCGGGTCGAGCTGGAAGTCCTCAATGCTGACGCCACTGCGGAATGGAGCTTGGAGAAATCCACGATCGGCATTGGTAGCAGCACCCCATCGCACGGCGTCGAGGAACGCGTCGAGCGTGTCCGAGTCGTCTTGCCCCGTGACCGAAGGTAGACCAGCCCGCTCGATGACCTGAGCGCCCGGCTCGATCTCCCAGACGACTTGCAGTTCTTCGCCGAGACCGTCCTCGTCGATCGACGACAACGTCAGGCAGTGTTGAGGCGTACCGGTATCGAGTCCGGCTGCATCGACGTCGGCCACCACCCATTGACGGCGGCGCACTTCGACGAGTTGCCCTGGCTCGGGGCGAGCGCGATATGTTTGAGGTTGCCGTTCGTTCTGGACGCCCATGTAATTGCCATCTCCCTTATCGGTTCTTTTCGTTCGCGCCGGGCGACGCCGCGCGATGCTTCGAGTCTGCCAAGGCAACCGCACGCGCAACGGTTCGGGCGGCCTCGGTCGGTGGCTCGTGCGACCAGAACCGGAGTACCGTCCAGCCGAGAGATCGCAGACGGTCGTTCGTGTCTGTGTCCCGTTGCCGGTTCGCTTCGATCTTCTCCCGCCAGAACTCCGCGTTCTGCTTTGGCCACGTGGCGTGTTCGGGGCAGCCATGCCAGAAGCAACCATCAACGAAGACGGCGATCTTTCGACCGGGAAAGGCCACGTCCGCGACGCGACGGGGCTTTCTCAGCACCTCGTAGTCGATCCTGTAGCGCAGGCCGATGCGGTACATCTCCCGTCGCAACGCCACTTCTGCGCCCGTCCCTTTTTGCCGCACCTTTGCCATGCGGCGACTGGCATCGACGGAAGAGGACACCGGGCGACGCATGCGATAGACCCCGTCAGGCCATCACGGAGCTGAGACCGACGCGAGGTGTTGCTTGATGCTACGTGCGATGGCGCGGCCGAGATCTACGGGAACCGCGTTGCCGATCAGCCGCCCGAGTACCGTGAAACTCACTTCACCGTCCGGTGGTATGAAAGCGTAATCGCGGGGAAAGCTCTGCAATATCGCAGCTTCTCTCAAAGAGATGGCTCGATCCTGCTCGGGGTGGCCGAAGCGACCGTTGCCGAACCCGTAACACTGGGTCGTCATCGTCGGGGCTGGTTTGTCCCACTCCATACGCCCGTAGACGCCCGGATAGGTGCGCCCGCTTTCGGCGCGATGGCATTCGGCGATCAAGTCCTTGGGCCAGTCACGCCAAGTGCCACCGGGTTTGGAGACTTTGATGCGTTTGAGGTTTTTCTCGGACAAGGTCGAGGTGACGTGCAATTTGTCTCGCGGGGCAGACTCCCCGGCGCCGAGAGGCCGCAAATGGCCGATGGCCTGCTTCACGGTTTTCGGCTTCTCGTGGGTCGGCGCAATCATCTGTATGTCGCCGTGCTTGGAAGCGAGCAGAACCATCCGTCGCCGCATTTGCGGGACGCCATAACGGGAGCTATCGACGACGTCGTACCAGACCTTGTAGCCGAGTCGCTCCAACGTATCCACGAAATCGTGGAACACCTCGTGCTTAACGACGGTCGGCACGTTCTCCATCGTGATGACGTCCGGCGCGGAGCCTTGGGCTAGGCGCGCGAACTGGTACAGCAAGCCCCACTTGCCGTCCTTGCCGTCAAGTTCGTATCGCTGTGCGTAGGTCGAGAACGGCTGGCAAGGCGCGCAGCCCGCCAGCACCTTGAGGTCGCATCTACCGAACAACGAGTTCAACTCATCTGTGGTCACAGTGGAGATGTCGCGCTCAACGTACTTGGCGTGGTTGTTGGCGACATATGGGAAGCGGCAGGCGGGATCCATGTCGATGCCCGCCACGACGGGCAGTCCTTCGAGGACAAAACCATGGGTCAACCCACCAGCTCCACAAAACAGGTCGATGCAGTGAATCTTCTTCATGACGCGTTGGCGCCCTCTCATTGACTTCGCCATCTTCTAAGCGATACGGCAGCTAGTAACCTAGGTACTGCTCTCGCACTATCCAGATGCCATTGCTTGGGTGACTGAGGTTCAGGCCTCTTCGGCCCGGTACTCGAGGAGGTCCCCGACCGGAACCTTGAAGAATGCGCAGAGTTTGTCGATCGCCTCTAGGTCGACCCTTGCCGCAGTCTCGTCATACAGCAACGTGACCGTGTTGCGATGCAGCCCGGTCTCGCGGGCGACGTCCGCGATCTTCAGCTTGCGCTCCCCCATCAGTCGGGACAGGTGGCACTTGATCATGTCGTTCCCAACAAAGAAAAGTCATCCAGAACGACAAAAAGCCTTGACAAGCGGCTTTCTGCGAGGAAGAATGCCATCCAGGACGACAAAAAAGCCAGTTGCATGGAAATTTGTCAGTCTCATTGTCACAGGCTTAGCAAGGAGCGCAAGGTGTCTGGAACGACCTACCTCACCACCGACGAGTTGTCGGCCCGCATCAAGTACGACGTACGCACCATCCGAGAGCGGCTGAAGGACAGCGTGCTGCTTGAAGGCACGCACTACGTGCGCCCGTTCGGCGGCCGGAAGATCCTGTTCGTGTGGGAGGCGATTGAGCGCGATATGGGTCAGGCGTCGGCCGCAGACCGCAGCGCCATCCCGATGGCCAACGGCGGGGTGCTCCATGGCTAGCATCCGCGTCCGCAAAGAAACGGGCCTCCTGTTCTTCGACTTCCGATTCCGCGGCCAGCGGTGCCGGGAGCAGACGATGCTCCAGGACACGCCTGTCAACCGTAGGCGCCTCGAGAAGGCTCTTGCCAAGATCGAAGCCGACATCGCCGCCGGCACCTTCGACTACGCAGCCACCTTCCCCGGCAGCCGAAACAACCCCGCAGGTGAACCCAGGCCCGCACCCGCGGCACCGCCCGGCACCCCGGCCCTGCCCGCGTCGGCGCCTGCAGCAGCAGCATCGGCCGCCGCCAGCCCCACCCCGAGCTTCAAGGACTTCACCGCCACCTGGCTGTCCGAGCACCAGATCGAGTGGCGCCGGTCTCACCTGAAGGTCCTGAAGTGCACGCTGGACGGCCACCTGCTGCCGCACTTCGGCGACAAGCCCGTCGGCACCATCACCAAGGCCGACATCCTGGCCTTCCGCACCAAGCTCGCCGATCTGCCCGGCCGCGCTGCCGCCAAGCTGAGCAACAAGCGCATCAACGGCATCCTGGCGCCGATGCGGCAGATCCTGGCCGAAGCGGCTGACCGCTACGGCTTCGTGTCGCCCACCTTGAACCTCAAGCCGCTGCGCCTGAGGAAGACCGACGTCGAGCCGTTCACGCTGGAACAGGTGCAGCAGATGCTGGCCACCGTGCGGGCCGACTGGCGCAACTATTTCACCGTGCGCTTTTTCACCGGCATGCGCACCGGCGAGGCCCACGGCCTGAAGTGGAAGTACGTCGACTTCGACAAGCGCCTGATCCTCATCCGCGAGACCTTCGTGCTGGGCGAGGACGAGTACACCAAAACCGACAGCTCGCAGCGCGACATCCAGATGTCTCAGGTCGTCTTCGAGGCGCTGCAGGCCCAGCATGCGGCTACGGCCAAGCTCAGCGACTACGTCTTCTGCAACAAGGAAGGCAAGCCGCTGGACAACGACAACTTCGGCAGCCGGGTCTGGTACCCGCTGCTGCGGCACCTGGGCCTGAAGAAGCGCAGGGCTTACCAGATGCGGCACACGGCGGCCACCCTGTGGCTGGCATCGGGCGAGGCGCCCGAGTGGATCGCGAGGCAGCTGGGTCACAGCAGCACCGAGATGCTCTTCCGTGTCTACAGCCGCTACGTGCCGAACCTGACCAGGCAAGACGGATCGGCCATCGACCGGCTGCTGGCCACGCGCTTTGCCACCACCAACGCGGTGCCGGCACCTGCGCCCGCACCTGCGTCTGGGCGCAGCCCCAGCGCCAGCGCGACGGCTTCCGCGCACACCACGACGGAGGCTCAGCCGTGAGCAGCCTTCCGTTCCAACCCACCGCCGTGCAGAGCTTCGCGGTGCAAGTGCGACTGGCCCGTGGCCTTGCGCCGTCCCAGGAGGCGGCTTTTCAGCGGCGCGTCGAAGCCTGGCTCGCTGACCGCGCCTTGCACATGGAAGGCGGCCAGACAGCCTTCGGCGTGGTGGCCGAGCGCGAGATGTCGCCCATCGACCAGGCCGACGTGTTGCTCGCTCTGCTGGACGACTCCGCCGTGCGCCACGTAAAGATCGGCCCGCTCATTGGCGAGCGCGACGACCTCTCATTGCAGGCCACTGGCCTGATCTGGGTCGAGGCCAGCCGACCCGACCCGCTGGTCGATGCGGCCAGGCTGCTGTACGAGGCCAGCCGCATGAGCGGCGCCGCGTTTCTGAGGGCGCTGGGTGGCTACGTCTACCGGACCGACGAGCACCCGGGAGCGATGCCATGACCCCACCAGGAACCTCCGACACACAGGCCGGCACGGAACCCGCCGCCGTGTACCTGCTGCAACGCCACGACGGCCAGCGCTTCAAGATCGGCTGGGCGGTCGAGCCGATGACTCGGGTCAGGCGCCTCCCCGAGTTCATGGCGGATGAACTCGACCTGCAGGCGTCACATGCGGCCTGGCTGCCCAGCCCGCTGCGCGCCCGGCAGATCGAACGTTCGCTACACCGCGGATTGGCGACGCAGCGCGCGCTGCCGCCGCACCAGCTGGACGGTCACACTGAGTGGTTCATGCCCGCCGCTCTGCGGACAGCGATGCGGATGCTCCGTCAGATGCCGGCAGGGGGCGTGACCAGCCTGCCGCCAGTGCTGGTGCCCTTCGAAGCTGCGCCGCAGCCCCTGCTGGATGCCGCCCCGCCGGATGCCGACAGCGCAGTCCTGGTCAGCGCCCAGGACGTCCTGTGGGCGATGGAAGACCTGCTGCTTCGCGCCTGTGCCCTGAACCCGGTGTCGGTCGAAGGGCAGGGCGAGGAGCGCGTGATCCGCCTGACAGAGGTCCGCGGCCCACGCGCACGTCTGGGCGACTCGATGCGCTGGGCGCTTCTCGACCTGGACACGTACCGATGGGCCGTCGGCGGCTGCAGTGGTTCGTTCGTGCAGCTCATGCACTACGAGGGCAACGACCTGCTGCTGCAGATGACGCCGATGCGCACGGTGCGCCGCTGGGCCGACGGTGCCCTGACCTGGCAGGTGCAGGCGCTGCTGGAGCGGCTTCGCGGCCTGACGGCCTACAGCCGCTCGGCGGCCAGCCTCTGCCTCGAAGCAAGAGGCCGGCCGTGAGGGCAGCTACACCTTGCTGGCCTTGCGCCGGGGCGCTGTCGGCGCAGCGTCGTCCTCGAAGAGCGCAGCCACCGGCACCCGAAGACTGCCCGCGAGGGCATGAATCATCGTCAGGGTCGGATTGGCAGCGCCAGTCTCGATCCGGCTCATGTAGGTCCGGAACAGCCCGCAGCGGTGGGCCAGATCCTCCTGGGTCATCTCAGCCGCCAGCCTGAGCTGGCGCACCCGACTCCCAAACCTGACCTGGACACGTGTCTGCACCCCGGCACTGTCCGGTACGTACACTCATTCGTACACACACTAATTCATACATCAAGATCCAGGAGGATCGACATGGACAGAGACTTCAAGCTCGGCACCGAGCTCACAGAGGAGGACGTCGGCGGTGTCCGCCACATCTCCGCGCGGCAGGCTTCGCCTGCTGGCAGTTCGGGCCTGAACCTCAACGCCGCCACTAACGGCGGTTGGGTCCTGGTTGTTGGGGCGCTCGCCTTGTGGGCGTTCTGGTGGCTGTTCCCAGGCAACCAGCGCCAGCCGCAGCACACCCCTCCGACGCCGGCCTGGTCAGAGGCACCAGCAGCCCTTCAACCCGAGACGCGCAATCCCAACGGCATCACCGTGGAGCTGGGCGCCAACGGCATCGTCATCAAGGGCGCGCCGACAGCCGCTTCGGCACCTTCTTCCGGCGTGGGGAAGTCGACCCACAAGGCGGCTCCAGCTGCCAGCACACCGGCCCGCAGCCGCGCTGCCGCCGCTGCAGCCGCTTCCCACCCCGATGAATGAACAGCCCAAGGAGCCTTCGATGGAACTGACCTGGACCGACCGCCAAGCCGTGCACGGCTGCGACATCTCCGCCTGCTTCTTCGATCCGCAAGTGGTGGACCGCGAAACCGATTTCACCCGGCGCATGCTGCCGGTGTTCAAGGCGGCGCGCCCGGCCCTGCTCTACAGCGAGCAGGACCGTAAGAACTTCGTGGCTGACCCCCTGATCGCCCAACCCGATGCCGTGCTGCGGCACGGGCGGGGTTTGCTGTCGCTGGAATACAAGTCCCAGAGCCGCCGTTCGCACCGGCCCGAGCAGTGGCAACGCGACATCCCCTGCTCGGGTGTGCTGCAGACCCTGGCTGCGGCGATGGCCGTGGCGATGGAGAGCGGCAAGACCGTCGCACCGCTGCTGCGCTGCCACAACGTCATCTACTTCCTGCGGCCGCACCCGGAGCTGGTCACGCGGCTCATGACCGGTGCGACTGAGGCCAAGGCCTACTGGGGCGAAGACCGGTACGTCAGCGCAAGCCAGCTGGCTGCGTACTGCGAGCCGTGGGTCAGGTCGCGCTTCGCGCAGAAAGACGATGCACAGGCGGCCTCGTCTGAAGCCGGGCGTCTTCGCCACGAGGAAATGCTCAGGCGGTAGATCCGGTCCGTCCTGTTCAAGGTCGGAGTGCCGGCCATCCTGCTGCGGCGATGTGCCGGCTGCTTCTCGAGTACCCCCTCTCGCAAAATCCACTTCAGGGAGAAGTCATGCAGATCCTCTGCAACATCCGTTTCCTGCGCCGCCTGGTTGGCGGCTTGGTCCTTTCACTTCCGCTGGCCTTGGCGGTGCAACTGGCAAGGGCACAGGCGGATGCCCCGCCGCCAAAGCTGGCCGCTGGCAGCATTCAGACTCAGGCCAATGGCCGCATCGAGCTCAAGCCGGAGGCGCACATGCCCCTCTTCGTCGAGTTTGACCGCAGCGCTGCGCTCACCCAGGTGCTGACCTCGGCGCTAGAGGCCCAGGGCGTGCGCACGACGACGGACCGCTCGGCCGCCAAAGCGACGCTGTCCATCCGGGGTGACGTCGTGTTGATGGGCGGCCCGGTCTTCCACAAGGGCGCCAAAGTGGCCATGGGCGACGCCACCGAGAGAACGCTGGCCGCAAACGCCGCGAACCGCACGCCCAGCGCAGGAGAGGCAGCCCATGCAGCTGTCGGGGTGGCGCTGGATGCTGCAGCGCTCAAGGCGGCCACGACACCCTTTTGGTCCGGCCTGGCCGTCAGCCGCATGGCCGAAGTGCTCGGCGAGGTGACGGGCATCAAGGGCGCCTTCAACACCGCACTGACCGGCGATCCGCGGGGCATCTGCCTGTCGCGCTGCGAGGACTGGAAGAAGGTCAAGCAGACGGCCTATGCCTTCGTGACCTTCACCAGCCCAGACGGCAAGCAGGAGCTTCGTGTGCTGGCCTCCGCCTTCAGCGAAACGCTGGCGCCGGAAGAAGTGGTGGCCGAGGCTTTGTCCAAAGCGGTGGCTGCGATCACGCCCATGCCTGCGTCGACCAAGCCGTAGCCCCGGCCGGTCGCCGCCGGCGGGCGGGGAGAATGCGAGGCGCTTCTCCTCGCTCTGCCCGTTCCCCCTCGCCCTCATGCGCCTGCTGCTGTACAAGGACCTCGATCTCCGCCGCGTCAAGCCCGCCTTCGACAAGGTGAGGGCGGCCATCGAGGCCGACGACTTCCGCTCGGCTGACGTCAAGAAGCTCAACGCCGGGCCGTACTACCGGGCCAAGCTCGACTACGCGAACCGGCTGCTGCTGCAGTTCGCGCGGGTGGCGGAAGGCGAGGGCACGACTACCGTCTGCCTGGCGCTGGAGGTCATCGAGAACCACGCCTACGACAAGAGCCGCTTCCTGCGCGGCGCGGTGGTCGACGAAGCCAAGATCGAGGGTGAGCCGGCTGCCGAAGCGGCCGCACCATCGCTGACCAGCGACGCCACCCCACTGCGCTGGCTGGGCCCCGGCCGCACGCAGTTCGAGCTGCTGGACAAGCCCATCGTCTTCGACGACGCGCAGGACAGCGCCTACCGCCACCCGGCGCCCATGGTCGTCATCGGCGCGGCCGGCTCGGGCAAGACCGCCGTCACGCTGGCCCGGCTGCGCGAGGCCGAAGGCCGGGTGCTGTACGTCACGCTCTCGGCCTACCTGGCGCAAAGTGCCCGCGCGCTGCACGCCGCGGTCGGCTT
This sequence comes from Burkholderiaceae bacterium, assembly GCA_024235915.1. Lineage (GTDB taxonomy): Bacteria > Pseudomonadota > Gammaproteobacteria > Burkholderiales > Burkholderiaceae_C > Rubrivivax. The sequence goes on from JACKLO010000017.1 coordinate 26,179, forward strand.
CGACAACCCGAAGCAGGACGTCGACTTCCTCAGCTACCGCGAACTGCTCGAGACCCTGCGCGTGCCGCCGGGCCGCGAGGTGACGTTGCCGGCCTTTGCCGGCTGGTGCGCGCGCCACCGACAGGCGCTGCGCTTGCTGGGAGGTGATTCGGGCGAGATCGACGCGCAAGCCCTGTTCGAGGAGTTCCGCGGCGTCATCGGCGCGCAGCCTGGCGGGCCGCTGCCGCTGTCCGACTACCTGGCCCTGGGTGCGCGGCAAAGCCTGCTCAACAGCGCCCAGCGCGAGCTGGCGCACGGCCTGTTCCAGCGATACAGCGCCTGGCTGGCCGAAGCCGGCCTCTACGACAGCAACCTGGTGGCCCATGCGTGGCGCACCGAACACCTGCCCGCCACCGGCCCCGTCTACGACTTCATCGTCATCGACGAGGTGCAGGACCTCACCCCCGTGCAGCTGGCGCTGGTGTTGGCGCTGCTGAAGGCGCCGGGGCAGTTCATCCTGTGTGGCGACAGCCACCAGATCGTGCACCCGAACTTCTTCAGCTGGGCGGCCCTGAAAAGCCTGTTCTGGCAGGGTCTGGCCGGTGAAGCCGCGCAGCGCCAGCCGCTGCAGCTGCTGCAGGCCAACTACCGCAACACCCGCGCCGTCACCGCGCTGGCCAACCGGCTGCTGAAGATCAAGCAGGCGCGCTTCGGCTCGGTGGACCGCGAGAGCAACTTCCTCGTCCGCAGCACGGCGGCCGAGCCCGGGCAGGTGCAGCTGGTGGCGGCCAAGGACGCTGCCGTGAAGGCCATGGACGCCGCCACGCGGCAGTCGGCCCAGCATGCAGTGATCGTGCTGCGCGACGACGACAAGCCCGCCGCGCGCGAGCGCTTCCACACGCCGCTGGTCTTCAGCGTGGCCGAAGCCAAGGGCCTGGAGTACCCGCACGTGCTGCTGGTGGACCTGGTGTCGTCGCAGCGCCAGGCCTATGCCGAGGTGGCGGAGGGCGTGGAACCCGCTGACCTGGAGCGCGAAGAGCTGGCGTACAGCCGCGCCAAGGACAAGGCCGACAAGTCGCTGGAGCTGTACAAGTTCTACGTCAATGCGCTGTACGTGGCCATGACACGCGCGGTGCAGTCACTGACCTTGGTGGAGGCTGACCCCGACCACCCACTGCTGGCCCTGCTGGGCCTGAAGGCTGGCGAAGCCACGGTACAGCCCGCACGCACCTCCACCCGCGAGGAATGGGCGCAGGAAGCCCGCAAGCTGCAGCTGCAGGGCAAGGAAGAGCAGGCCCAGGCCATCCGCGACGCCTTCCTGCAGCACAAGCCGGTGCCCTGGACGCCCTGGAGCCGGGCGCTGGTCGAGGAACTGCTGCCCAGGGCGCTAGACACGAAGCAACCGAGCGCAAAGCCTCGCCAGACGATCTTCGACTACGCGATCTGGAACGGCCAGCATGAGTGGATCACCGCGTTGGCCAAGGCCAACTTCGCGGCAGCGAGACAGCTGATGGACGAAGGGCAGTTTTGGGGTGCCGGAACGCTGCTGCCCAACCGCTACGGCTTCCGCCACGACGCATGGGAGCATCTGGAAGTGCTGACCCGCAAGACCGTGGCTGCCGTGCGCCAGCGCCACCTGCAGCCCTGGGAGGCGAAGAAGTTCAAGGACCAGCTGCAGCAGGCAGACCAGTACGGGCCTGACCACGCGACACCTGTAGGTGCCACGCCGCTGATGCTGGCCGCCGTGGCGGGCAACGCCCCCTTGGTGCAGGCGCTTCTGGACAAAGGCGCCGACCCTCAACTGCGCGATGACTTCGGCCACACCCCCTGGGAGGGCGCCGTGAGCCGGGCGCTGCAGGAGCCGGGCTTCGCGGCCACGGGGCTGCCGGCGGTCTTCCCGGTGCTCGCCCCCGCGGCGCTGGACGTGCAGGTCGACGGCCGGCTCGTTCGGCTGGAACGGCGGCAAGGCGAGTACTGGGTGCTGAGCTTGATGCTGGCTGGCCTGAAGACGCAGTGGTCCTGCTGCGTGACGCGAACAGTGGAGCCGCACAAGTACGCGCGCGGATTCTTCGCCGAGCAGTTGCAGGAGGTGCTGGCCCAGTTGCCGGCCTGGTTGTGGGCCGACAAGCGCCGCAAGCGCAGCTACGTCAACCAGGTGCTGGCGCGTGCCGAGGTGAGCAGCGCCTACCAGCCCGCCCGCAAACTGTGGGCGCGGGCCAGCAATGGCCACTACCTGCCCAACCCAGCGCTGCTGCTGCGGAGAGGGGAGGCTTGGGTGCCCGTCTACGAGCTGATGGCACTGGACTGGATAGACCGGGGCTGCGGCGATGGCGAGCTGTACCGGCCCAAGCCGCGGGACCTCGTGGCGCGTCTCGGTATGGCCCGCAGCGCCGACCCGGGCGAAGACACAGACTCAGCGCCCGAGCCGGCGGACGACGCGGGCTGATCGGGCAGTCTGCGCTGGCGTAGCGACAAGCCGGTAGCCGCGGCGGCGGCTGCGGGCCAGCTCGCGCTGATGGCCGCGGCGAAGGGTCAGCCGATTCAGGCTGCGGCTGCCGGTCACCCAGCGCGGCGCCCAGCGCTGTACGAACGCGGCGAAGTCTGCGAACACTTCTGCAGGCGCGCCGTCGAAGGGTGTCTGCTTGCGCGTCAGGATCTGTATGGGCATCGCGGTGACTCCTGCTTCGGGCGCTATTGTCCGGGAACGGTGCGTGACCGCTGCCAGTGGCAGCCGCAAAATGCGCCGATGGACACCATGCGCGCAAGAGAAGCAATGGCCAGCTTCCTGGCAACGCAGGACGCTCCGACGCTCGCGCGGGTGCTGCTGGAGCTGGCCGAAGACTTTGCGCCTGTCTACGAGAGACTGGAGCGACTACGGCTGCGCGACGACCCCGCCGAGCTCTGCGCCCGCTTCAAGTGGCAGTTGCAGCAGTGGGAGAGCGATGACCGGTTCGTCGGCTACAGGGACGCCGCGAAGTTCGGGCGCGACCTCGACACCTGGGTCTCGCAGGTGGAGCGTGAAGTGCTTCCCCGTTATCCGGCCGAGGCGATGGCGCTGCTCGCCGCATTCCTCGAGATGGACCGCGTGGTATTCGAGCGGGTCGATGACGATGGCGGATACGTCGGTGGAGCCTTCAAGCTCGCCTGCCAGCTATGGCTGGCGGCTGCCGAGGACGCCGGCCTCTCGGCCGCCGAGATCTCCAGTCGCGTATCAGCCATCGTGGCTGACGACAACTACGGTGCTCGATCCGACCTTGCTTCAGCAGTTCCCCGCTGAGGCAGGTCGCTGAAACCGAAGGCTCGGAGACAAGGAATCCGAAGGGAGGGAACGAATGGCCAACAATGAAACCGCCCGACTCGCCGTGCTGATCGATGCGGACAACGCATCAGCCAGCGTCGTGAAAGAGCTTCTTGAAGAGGTGGCCAAGTACGGCACGGCCACCGTCAAGCGGGCGTACGGTGACTGGACTACCACCAATCTCGTGGGCTGGAAGGAACATCTGCATCGCCATGCCATCCAGCCGATGCAGCAGTTCGCCTACACCAAAGGCAAGAACTCCACCGACTCGGCATTCATCATCGATGCGATGGACTTGCTGTACGCCGGAAACCTGGATGGCTTCTGCCTCGTATCGAGCGATAGCGATTTCACCCGTCTGGCCACACGCATGCGCGAAGCGGGCAAGGTCGTCTATGGCTTCGGAGAGCGGAAGACGCCCGAGCCGTTCATCGCGGCCTGCGACAAGTTCATCTTCCTGGAGGTCTTGAAGCGACCTGCTGAGACCGCTGCTCCGATGGCGGTGTCGGATGTGCCGGACCTCAAGGGGCTGCTGACCCACGCCATCACGGAGACATCGCGTGACAGTGGCTGGGCGGCACTCTCGGCCGTAGGCTCCTTCATCAACAAGAACAACACCTCGTTTGACCCGCGCAACTATGGCTTCGCCAAGCTGAGCGAACTGGTGCGCAAGCAGGCCTACCTGGAAGTCAAGGAGACGACCGATCCATCGGGATTCAATCATCTGTCGGTTCGAGCCCGGTCGGCCGCTACGTGATGCTGACGATTTGCCCTGTTGCGCGGTGTGAGATCTGCTCTCGATGTGGGTCGGGCGCGCAAGGCGACCCTGTCAGGCAGCTCCAGACTGGTTGCAGTCCCTGACGCCCCGCGGCTTGAGCGACAGCTTCTGCCTATAGCAGCCGTTCGCCCCGCACATGTGAAGGCCGCTGCACGCCGGGGCTGGCGTGCATTCGTTCGCCCGATGGTCGCCGGCTACACTTTGTTGCCATCTGCTGAAGCCCTATGCGGAGCAGTGGGAAGAACGGGGAACGGGAGATCACCGTGCGACTAAGCCGGATCGCCATCAAGAACTTCAGGAACTTCAGTTCCCTCGACGTTCGACTCGGGCGGCATGCCGTCGTGCTCGGCGAAAACAAGGTCGGCAAGACCAACCTGCTGTTCGCTTTGCGGCTGCTCCTCGATCCCTCACTGCCGGACTCGGCGCGACGGCTGCGCCTGGACGACTTCTGGGATGGTCTAGAGCGCCCGCTGAAGGCCGAAGACGTGATCGAGGTATCGATCGAGTTCAGTGACTTCGAAGACCACGCGGAATTGCTGGCTGTGCTCGCAGACCACCTCGTGCAGCCGGACCCGATGGTGGCACGGATCACGTATCGCTATCAGCCGGTAGCCGGACTCGACCGTGCACCGCGCAGCGAGGCGGACTACGAGTTCATCGTCTTCGGCGGCGGACGTCCCGACAACACCGTCAGCTACGAGCTGCGGCGCTGGATGCCGATGGATCTGTTCCCCGCGCTGCGCGACGCAGAGTCCGACCTCGCGCGATGGGCCCGCTCTCCGCTGCGGCCGCTGCTCGACCGAGCCGCCAAGACCGTGGACGAGGAGGCTATGTGCACGATCGCCGAGGAGGTCCACGCGACTACGTCAAAGATCGCCGCACTTCCGGAGCTCGCCGACGTCGTGACCCAAGTCAACGAGCAGCTCACCGCGATGGTCGGCTCCCAGCATGCCATCGAGACCGCCTTAGGCTTTGCGCCGACCGATCCCGAACGGATGCTGCGCGCACTGCAGATGATGATCGACGGCGGCAAGCGCGGCATCGCTGAGGCGAGCCTGGGGTCGGCCAACGTGCTGTACCTCGCGCTGAAACACCTCGAACTCCAGTACTTGGTGGAGGAGGGAGAGCGCCAGCACACGTTCCTCGCGATCGAGGAGCCCGAGGCTCACCTGCACCCGCATCTACAGCGGCTGATCTACCGCAACTACCTGCAGACACGCGACGAGGCCGAAGACACCCCGGAGCCTCGGAGCATTCTGCTGACGACTCACTCGCCCAACGTAGCCAGTGTGGCGCCACTGTCCAACGTCGTGGTGCTGCGCCGAGTGGGCGGCGAGGGGCACACCATTGCGCGTTCGCTCGAAGGCATCAAGCTCGCCGATGCGGACCGCGAGGACCTCGAGCGTTACATCGATGTCACTCGCGGCGAACTGTTCTTCTCGAAGGGCGTCATCCTCGTCGAAGGCGACGCCGAGCGCTTCTTGCTGCCGACGCTGGCCAGGCTGTACGACAAGAGCATCGACTTCGACGCGATGGGCATCTCCGTGTGCTCCATTGCTGGCACCAATTTTGCCCCCTACGTGAAGCTGCTTGGGCCGAAAGGGCTGGATCTGCCTTTCGTCGTGCTGACCGACTACGACCCGAAGGGCGCCGAAACGAGCCAGGAGGACGATGACCCAAGTGCAGGCGAAACGGACAGCTACGGCAAGAACCGCGTCGTCAATCACATCATGGACAAAGTGCTGCCGAAGGCACTCTGGGAAAAGAGCAGCTTCGAAGAGGTACTCGCGCTGGCCCCCAAGTACGGCGTCTTTCTCAACGACTTCACCTTCGAGGTCGATCTCTTCAAGGCCGGCTCGGCGGATCAGTTCTCGAAGGCCGTCGACGCGCTGACGACGAACAAGGCAATGCACAAGCGCTTCGCGGCGCTGGCGGCAGATCCTGCCTCCCTCAAGGCCAAGCCATTCCTCAAGGACATCGATTCAATCGGAAAGGGGCGCCTCGCGCAGCGGTTGGCTGCCACGCTCTTGGCGGACGGCGTGGACGCGTGTCCTCGGTACATCAAGAGGGCGCTGCGATACCTGAGGGGCAAGTTGGAATGAGCGGCCCTCCTCCGGCCTACGTCGCGGCCGCCGAGGATCTTCGCGGCAACGAGGACCAGTGGGCCGCCTACGAAGCCACCGGCAACTGCGCCATCCTCGCCGGGCCAGGCAGTGGGAAGACCAAGACCATCACGGTCAAGATCGCCCGACTGCTTGCCCAGGATGTCCACCGTCCCCGGCGCATCGCGTGCATCACCTACAGCAACGCGTGCGTGGGAGAGTTGCGGTCCCGGCTGAACCGGCTCGGCATCGACGACGGCGACCGTCTCGTACTCTCTACCGTCCATTCCTTCTGTCTGACAGAGCTGGTCTTGCCCTATGCCAGCATGGCCGGCCTCGATGTGCCGGAGCCGCTGGTGGTGGCCTCCCCGGCCCAGGCCCGCAAGCTGTTCGCCGATGCCTATCGTTCGGAGCTGGGAGGTAACGCGCCCAGTTGGTTCCGCACGGCCTCCGACAAGCTGCGCCGCACCGTTCCGGACCGGGACAGCGATGAATGGCGCGGCTGGTCCGGTCGAGAGACAACGGTCATCGAGGCCTACGAAGCCCTGCTGCTGGCAAACGGCCTGATCGACTTCGACGGCTTGGTGCTCGGGGGTCTGGCTCTGGTCGAAAAGCACGAGTGGGTGCGTCGCGCTATCCGGGCGAAGTATCCCGTCGTCGTCATCGACGAGTACCAGGACCTCGGCTTGCCGCTGCATCGCATCGTGCTGGCCCTGATTCGCGCGGGCGTGCGCATCATCGCCGTCGGCGATCCCGACCAGTCGATCTACGGATTCACCGGTGCCAGGCCGGCGCTGCTGAGGGCGCTGGCTCGCATGCGCGGCATGGAATCTGTCACGCTCAAGCTGAACTACCGGTGTGCCGACAGCATCATTGCAGCGTCGAAAAGCCTGCTGTCTCAACCCTCGGATTTCCGCTCGCACGACGGCCGCCAAGGTGAGATCCGCATCCATCGGCTCAAGCGCAACCTGCAGGGCCAGGCCAAGTACGCCCTGGGTCAGTTGGTGCCCGCGCTACTCAAGGCCAATACGGACTGGGCGCCGGGAGACATCGCGCTGCTGTACCGCTCCCTGAACGAAGGCTCGCTGATCGCGCAGGCGGCGGAACAGCTTGGGATGCGGTACTTCCGCTTGGACAACGGAGCGCCGATCAAGCGCACGCGACTGACGGAGTGGCTGACGATGGCCGCGCGCTGGTGCGCTGGCGGATGGGAGCGGGGCGACGTGCAGCTCTCACAGCTGCTCAAGGAGTGGCGCCGGCTGCGGCCTTCGCTTCGCAACGAGCCCGACCAGCTCGCCGAGCGCAAGCACCTCGTCTCTGCGCTCTTCAAGTTGCGTGCCAACGCCATGCCGTTGCGCAAATGGCTGAAGTCGCTGCGCGATGCCGTGTTGGATGCGATGCTGCGCGCAGAGCCCGGACTGGCCGACGAGATGGACAACCTCGAGGACCTCAGCGCGGCGACCGCGCCCGGCGGCGCGCTGGCAGCGTTCACGGTGGAGATCTTCGGCAACCAGGGGCGGAGCCCGGACCAGATCAACCTGATGACGCTGCACAGCTCCAAGGGCCTGGAGTTTCAGGCTGTCATCATGATGGGGCTCGAAGCTGGCGTGTTCCCAAGCAGCTATGACAAGACAGAAGAACAGTTGGAGGAAGCGAGGCGCCTGTTCTACGTCGGTGTCACGCGGGCCAAGACCCAGGTGCACCTGATGTTCGACTCTGACGAGTCGCCGCTGATCACCGCGACTAGGGAGGCCACGTAGATGTGCCGCTGCCCAGTCGCCCGACAGCCGGCGCCTCGATCAGCCATGCCTGGGATGGAGAATGTCTGATTACTTCAGCGATCGGGAGAACGGCCCGCGCGCGCGCACTGAACAGAGCATCCCGCTGGTGGTCTGGACGGGGCTCGTGGCCGTCGTGCAGGGTCTGCTGAACAGCGGCGCCTTCGGACTGCGCTTCCCCGAGCGCTGCCCGGACGGGCAGGCGATCTGCGGCTGCGACACGGGCTCGCTCGGTGCAGCCATCGCCGCCGAAATGCCCGGCCTCGCATGGCCGCTCGAAACGACTCGCGAGACTGGCGAGGGCGGGTTCTTCTCGCAGCAGGAGCCCTTCGCCCCAGACACCCTGCTGATCCTGGACTTCATCGAATTCGTCCACGCCGTCACAGCGAAGCCCTTACCTGGAAAGTATCACGAGTACTTCAGCCACCACCACCTGAGCTTCGATCAGACGGCCGGCCAGGATGACTTCCGAGCGACCGTCAACCGCATGTTCGCGCGCAACGGTGTGGCCTACGAGATGGTCTCGACAGGGCGCATCGTGCGCGTGCTGCCGCCCGTGCTCGGCGAGGAGCTCAGGCGTACCGCCTTCGACAGCGGCGACCGGACGTTGGACAACATGCTCGAGGAGTGCCGCACGAAGTTCTCCGACCGCAATCCGCTGGTACGCCGAGAGGCGCTGGAGCGCCTATGGGACGCCTGGGAGCGCCTGAAGTCGATGGCCGATCCGAACGACAAGAAGCGGTCCGTGAAGATCATCCTCGATGCAATGGCCGGTGAGCCGGCGCTGCGGGCGAGGCTAGAGGCAGAGGCCCAGGAGCTGACCTCGATTGGCAACAGCCACCTGATCCGCCACTCGGAGGTGAGCCAGGTGCCGGTGATCGACGCGGATCAGGTCGACTACTTGTTCCATCGCCTGTTCGCGATGATCAAGCTCATGCTGAAGAAGAAATAGGACGGAGTATGGGGAGACGACTGCAGCTCAACTTCACGCCCTTGCACGTCACGGGCGACGCCATACGGCTGCAGACCTTGCCATTCGAGGATTCCCAGCAGCTTCGTGACCTGCGCACCAAACAACGGGAGCGGTATGCCCTGACACGCCGGGGCGATGAGATCGTGGCCTTGCCCCTTGCCGCTGACGTGTCACCCTTGGGCACACCGACCACGGTAACAGCGGCGGAACACGAGCCGCTGCTGCGTCCGCTGCTCGAACAGCGCTTGGTCAGCCTGCTGAGCGCGAATAGGCGGCCGGTAGCGCGCTACAACCCGATCACCACGGTAGGCCGAGTGTTGCCGATCGGCTTCGTCGACGTCGACCGGCACATCCACCTGCAATCGCGCGTGCTGATCTCGATCCGATCGCTGAAGCTGCAGACAGCATCCCTGCTCGGGCTGTTGTGGGACATCGAGATTCAGAAGTCATGCGCCACCAGCTTGGCAGAGTTGCAGGCAGAAGGCTTCCGCGCGGAGGGCCTAACGGTGGAGCGCCAGTTGCCGGCGGACGATGCCCGCATGTTGCCGCAGCGCAGGCTCGTCGGCCGCGTGGGCGGCGTGTCCGGCACCCAGGCGCGGCTGTCTGATCGCTTCCAGGGGGTGGAAGAACACATTCCTCTGGAGGAGCTCTACCTTGAGGCTTCGCCCGAAAACCTGCGGCGCCTGTTGCAGCACTTCTCACGCGGCGCGTCCGGCCGTGCCCAAGCGAAGATGGACCAGATCGTCTTCGACAACAGCCGGGGCAGCGCCCGCCTGGAGCACGTCGAGCGAATCTCCAGCTGGGTCCGCAGTCTGGGGACCATCAGGCTCCAGGAGGAACTGAGCGTCGATATAGGAGATCTTCTCAGCGAGAAGGACCAGGGCGAGTTCCCTCGGTTCGCCGAAGGGACCACGCCGACCTACGTCTTCGATGCGGGAACGCTCAAGTCGGAGACCCGGGCCGCGGTGGGGCTCGGCAAGTTCGGTCCGTACAGCCGGCACGTGTTCACGCCGACGCGCCCCAACGTGTGCGTCATCTGCGATCGCAAGCGACGCGGACAGTTCGAGCTCTTCCTGAGCAAGTTTCGCGATGGGTTGACGGTCAACGGGAACTCTCTGCCCTTTGGGCGCGGGTTGCTGGGAATCTATGGTTTGCAGGATCTCACGTTGACGTTCGTGGAGGCAGACGGCTTCACCGCCGATGCCTACCACGCGGCGGCGTCGAAGGCCGTGCGCATGGGAGCAGAAGGGACGCCCTGGCACCTTGCGCTGGTGCAGACGGAACGCGACTCTCGGCAACTGCCACCCCAGCAGAACCCGTACCTGGTGGCCAAGGCGGCGTTCCTCTCCAACCAGATCCCGACGCAGTTCGTGGCCTGCGAGACGTTCGCGATGGCGCCCGGCAACCTTGCCTACACCCTGAGCAACCTGGCGCTCGCCGTGTACGCCAAGCTCGGCGGCATTCCCTGGCTGATCAAGTCGGACAAGGCGATCGCGCACGAGGTCGTGATCGGACTCGGCAGCGCAGCGATCGGCGAGTCCCGCTTCTCGAGGAGGGAGAGAATCGTCGGCATCACCAGCGTCTTCCGAGGCGATGGTGGCTACCTGCTTTCGAACCTGTCGAACGCGGTGCCGATAGCCAGATACGGCGAGGCGCTGGCCGATTCGCTACTGGCCACTTTGCAGCGCGTGCGCAGCGAGATGAACTGGATCGAAGGTGACTCCGTCCGCGTTGTGGTGCACGCGTTCAAGCCCATGCGCAGCACCGAGATCGAGTCGCTGAAGGTTGCGCTCAAGGGGTTCTCTGCCTTCGATCTGCAGTTCGCTTTCCTGCACGTGAAGGAAGACCATCCATACCTCCTGTTCGACAACGAGTCGGTGGGGATGAAGGGCCGAGGCGAGAAGACTCCCACGCGCGGCCTCTACGCCGAAGTCGGCCACAACGAGACCTTGCTGACACTGACGGGGCCGCAGCAGCTGAAGCGGCCAACGGACGGACTGCCCCGGCCCTTGCTGTTGACGCTGCATCGCGACTCGACGTTCACCGACCTCATCTACCTCACCAAGCAGGTCTACTGGTTCTCCAATCACTCGTGGCGCAGCTTCCTGCCCGCGGCCATGCCCGTCACGATCTACTACTCCGACTTGGTGGCCGGTCTGCTGGGCCGCCTTGATCGACTCGGCAACCGATGGAGCCCAAGCGTCATGCTGGGCAAGATCGGAACGACGCGGTGGTTCCTGTGAGCGCGGACAACCCGTTGCTGTCCGAGGCGCTGCGAGCCGTGGAGGCACAGGCGCAAGCGCTGGGCAGCGCCGGACCGCTGCCGGCCGCCTTCTGCCATTGGGCGATGGGTGAAGGCTTCGCGGCTGGGCATGGGGCGCAGCTCGCTGCGGAACTGTCGGACGAGGTAGCGGGCAGCGGTCGATCCATCCAGGCCGTCGCAGCGCTGGGCTTCCTGCTGGCGATCGAGCCGGCTCTGCCTGCCGCGTGCCGCGGCGCGTTTGCGCAGGGCGTAGATTGGCTAACGGGACGCGTCGGAGGGCTGCAGAGCTCTATGGTGAGCCTGCTGCAACCCGTAGCGCAAACGGGCGTGCAGGTGGGATTGCTGGCCGTCGCCGACACGAATCGCTGGCAGAAGTTGGGTACGTGGGTCGAGTCGGTGCTGACCAAGCGGTCGCCTGGGCTCGAGGTCGACGCTGGTTGGCGCCACGAGCTGTTGAGCCTGGTCGAGCGGCGGTCGAAGAACGACCTGGCCGACACGCCGACGATTGTCGTTGCCACGAGCAGCGAAGCGGTCTACGTGGCCCGGGGGCTGCTGACCCCGGGTGCCGTGACGAACAGGGAGTTCGTCACGCGACTGCTCGGGCGTATTCAGTCGGTGCTCTACGCGGAGCCGGAAGCGGCTGTGCTGGATCTGGCGGCGTTTCGCTTCCTCGCGCAAACGGCGCAGATCGATCTGCGGGCGCCGAGCCTGGAAGACGTCGCGCTGCTTCTGCGACGCATTCCATCGGGGCTGCGCCGTTGGACCTGGGAGGCGCAGAAGAAGACACCCACATCGACTGCCCAGAAGTGGGCAGTGGAGAACGAATACCACTTCCAGAACCTGTTGTGCGCCCTGCTCTCGCCTGTGTTCCCAGATCTTCGCGATGAAGAGTGGCTGGCTTCGGTCGGGCAGAAGCGCCCTCGGGCAGATCTCGTACTTCCGTCGCTCCACTTGGTCATCGAGGTCAAATACTGGCGAGAGAAGAGTTCGCCGCAGGATCTCATTTCCCAGATCGGCGAGGACGTAAGCCTGTACCTCAAAGTTGGCAGTCCGTATCGCAAGGTGTTGCCGATCGTCTGGGACCAGGCGCGCCGAACTGAGCAGTACGACCTGCTGATCTCCGGGCTCAGTCAGATCCGCGACGTCGTCACGCCAGTCATCATCGCGCAGCCCGCCTTTATGGAGTCGGCAGCCAATGGCGACGCCTCGGGGGTTTGAGGATTCGGCTGCGCATTCCACTGATCGCGGACACCCATTCCAGGCTGATCGCGGACAGCGTTCCGGGCGATGGCGGACACCCTGGGTGGGGTGTCTGAGTGACGGCCCGGATGGTAGGGCAACTGTCCGCCATCAGTTTGGAACGCTGTCCGCGATCAGCGTGGAACGGGGTCTGCCGGGTTGTCCACGCGGCGCCTTGGCGCCGGGTGGGCAACCCGGTGCCGAAGGCGGTTTGGATGCTTTCGGTGGGGGCTGCAGCAGCCTTGTCCACGGCGGCGGCGTCGCCTGCGACGAACAGCCGCCGCGGTGGGCAAGGCGGGGCCGAAGTCATGCTGGGCTGGCGCGCCTGGGCTGCCGTCAGGCTGGGTGCCTCGCCCGGCGCAGCGACTCACCCTTCAGCGCCAGGGTGTGCGAGCCGTGCAGCAGCCGGTCCATGATGGCGTCGGCGATGGTGGGCTCGTTCAGCCATTGATGCCAGGCGCTTGTTGGTAGCTGGCTTGTGATGAGCGTGCTGCGGCTGCCCACCCGGTCGTCCAGCAACTCCAGCAGGTCCTGCCGCTCCTGGGCGGCGATGGGCGCGATGGCCAGGTCGTCCAGCACCAGGACATCCAGCCGCGCCAGTTGCGCCAGGCGGCGGCCGAAGCTGCCGTCGCCATGGGCCACCTGCAACTCCTGCAGCAGCCTGGTCGCCCGGGTGTACAGCACACTGAAGCCCTGGCGGGCGGCCTGTTGGGCCAGGGCACACCCCAGCCACGTCTTGCCGCAACCGGTAGCACCCGTGATGAGCACGTTGCGGCCGTGGCGGATCCAGTCGCCACCGGCCAGCGCCGTGATCAGGTGGCGGTCCAGGCCACGGCCGGCACGCCAGTCGATGTCCTCCACACAGGCACTGCTGACCTTGAGCTTGGCCGCCTTCAGCAGCCGCGCCACGCGCTTGCCGTCGCGCCAGTCCAGCTCGCGCTGCACCAGCAGCGCCAGGCGTTGTTCGAAGCTCAGTTGCTCAGCGGCGACTTGCATGCCCGCATCGGCCAGCGCGGCGACCATGCCGTCCAGGCGCAGGCCGCGCAGTTGGTCCAGGGTGTGTTGTTGCAGCATGGCGGTGTCGTGGTCCGGGGTGGTGGTTGTGCCGGGGTTGGGGCGGTGGGTCATTGCGGCGGCCATCAGTGGTGCCCGTAGTAGCCGGGGCCGCGCACGTTGTCGTGGGCCGGCATCGGCGCGGCCGTGCTGACATCCCCGCCCAAGAGGCTGCTGCCCTGCCGATCCAGGCCGCAGGCCAGGATCGACTTGACGCTGCGGTAGTGGGGCGCGCGGATGGACTGCGCGCGGGCGCAGGCGGCTTCCAGGCGCTCGTTGCCGTACTCCCGGGCCAGCCGCATCAGGCCCAGGCAGGAGCGGTAGCCCTGCTCGGGGTGCGCGCGGTGCGTCATCTGCCAGCGCACCACGCCGGCGGTGGCCGCGCCGATGCGCTCACCCCAACTGATGAGCTTGGCCGGCGTCCACTGCGCCTGCGCCCGGTGCGACGCCGGCATGTGCTCAGCCACCGTGGTGAAGCCGCCGACCTTGGCGCTGCGGGCATGCGCGGCAACGCGCTGGCGGCGCAGCAGCACCTCCAGCGTGCTGGCCGTGATGCGCAACTCCACCGCCGCGCCGACGTGCTGGTGCGGCACGCTGTAGTAGTGACCCTCGAAGGCGACGTGGTAGTCGATGTTCACGCGGGCGGCCTTGAACTGCGCCAGCACCATGGCGGTGGCCGGCAGCGGCTTCAGGGCCGGCGCGTCCAGTGCGGCGAAGGCCTGGGCCCTGCAACCGGGCAGCTTCTTGAACGGGCGCTGGTTGAGGTCGGCCAGCAGCGCGGCAATGGCGCGGTTCAACTCCGCCAGGCTGAAGAAGCGCCGGTTGCGCAGCCGCGCCAGGATCCAGCGCTCCACGACCTGCACGCCGACTTCGACCTTGGCCTTGTCCTGCGGTCGGCCCGGCCGCGCAGGCAGCACGGCCACCGCGTAGTGCTCAGCGAGTTCCTGCATCAGCCGCGCGGTGGCGGGCTCGTAGGCGTCGGGGTTGGCGATCAGCGCGCGGGGCTGGTCGGGCACCAGCAGCCGGGGCACGCCGCCGATGAAGGCGAGCGTGTCGATGATGGCACCCACCCAGTCGACGGCCGTCTGCTGCCAGGTGGCGCAGGCGTAGGTGTAGTTCGATGCGCCCAGCACGGCCACGAAGACCTGGGCGCGTCGGATCTCTCCCGTCGAGGCATCGACCACCGGCACCGTCTGGCCGGCGTAGTCCACGAACAGTCGCTCACCGCCGGGGTGGATCTGGCGCATCGAGCGCTTCAGTCTCTTGGCCCAGGCGCGGTACTTCTCGCAGTAGGCGCTGTAGCGGTAGGCTTGCTGGCCCACGTCAGCGCGGTACTCCTCCCACAGCAGTTGCAGCGTGACGCCGGGGCGCTTGAGTTGCTGGTGCAGCGCGGCGTAGTTGGGTTCAGCCCGCGTGGTGCTGCGCGGGCGCGGCGGTGGGTACAGCCTGGCCTGTAGTTCTTCGTCGCTCAGGGTACTGGCCAGTGGCCAGTCCACGCCAGCGTCACGCGCATACAGCGCGATCTCGCTGATAGTCGTCTTGCTGACGCCCAGGGCGGCCGCGACCTGCCGCATGCTCAGACCGGCGTCGCCGGCCAGCAGTTGAAGTGCTTGTCTGATCTTGCTCATGAGGACCCTTGGTGTGGGCATCGCCTCTCCCGGCCAAAAAGGCCGGGCAGCCTATGCCTCGTTGGGTCACTCAGAACACCCGCCAGTGTCCGCGATCAGGATGGAACGCCGTCCGCCTTCAGCGTGGAACGGTGTCCGCCATCACGGTGGAATGCTGTCCGCCATCACAGCGGAATGGTGTCCGGGATGGCGTGGAATACGCAATTCGGCCTGCCGGCTTGCTGTCCGAAGAAGAATGCGCCGCGGCGAGAGGCACAGCGCCCGTCGAGATCTCACCATCGCAGTCCGCGGGCACAGGGTTCACTTGCGTCACGTTTAGTCGCTTCAATGGCCGCTATGCACCAGAGGCCGAAAGCTCAGGTCCCGGCCGCCAGTGGCGGAGATCGCTGCACAGGCGTCACTTCTCGACCCGCTAGAACTGAAACCCCGTGGCCACGCGGAACAGTTGCGCCGGCCGCTGAGCTCCATGTTCGAACGCGCCTGGCACTTCGACGATGTCGGGACTCTTGGCAAAGCGGCGGCGGAAGGCCCCCTTGTCCAGCCGGACTGGTTGCTCCGGGCCTGGCGACAGGATCACCTCGCACACCCGCTGCAGTTGCGTCAGGGTGAACCGTTCGGGCATCAGGTGCAAGGGCAGGTCGTGGTCCTGCACGCGCTGGCGCAGCGCCGTGCGGGCCGACTGGATCTGCTGCGCATGGTCGAAGGCAAGCCGCCGGCCGGGCGCATCGGCGTCAGCCCAACGAACGCCGTCGACGCTGGAGCGTACGACCGCAGGCACCTGGTCGCGCGGCAACAGCGCAAAGTGCAGTACGGACAAGGACCAGCCCCGCGGGTCACGCGAGGCGCCGGCGAAGGTGCGCAGCTGCGCCAGGTAGGGCACCTCGACGCTGATCTTCTCGCGCAGCGCGCGCCGGGCCGTGGCCTCGAGGTCGGCATCGCCCAAGGGCTGCAGGAGCGCTCCTGGCAAGGCCCACAGGCCGGCCTCTGGCGCATGCTCGCGCCGCACCAGCAGCACCTGCAGGCGGTCGTCAGCCACGCTGAACAAGGCCACGTCGGCGGACACAAGGGGGTAGAGCTGCCGCACCATGATGAAGACAGGTCGCCGGGTCTTGGCTAATATATTGACATTCTGCCAACAACAAGGCGTTTCGTGTGGTCCCCGTGACGTGGCTCGAGCTTGCAGCAAACGGCGTGATGACGGTGTCCATCCTGCTGGCCGCCCGCAACAGTGTGCATACCTGGTGGACGGGCAT
This sequence comes from Burkholderiaceae bacterium, assembly GCA_024235915.1. Taxonomy (GTDB): domain Bacteria; phylum Pseudomonadota; class Gammaproteobacteria; order Burkholderiales; family Burkholderiaceae_C; genus Rubrivivax. The sequence goes on from JACKLO010000017.1 coordinate 42,523, forward strand.
CGTCGGTTGCCTGTTTTTTGCAGCGCTGTTCTTCCAGGCCAAGCTCTACGCCGACGTGACGCTGCAGGTGTTCTTCGTGGCCACCAGCGCCTGGGGCTGGTGGCAGTGGACCGGTGGGCCGCACCAGCCCTCCAGGCCCATCACACGCGCCGCACCGCGCAGCATGCTCTTGCTGCTGGTGTGCGGCGCGGTCGGCGCACTGGCCTACGGCGGGCTGCTCTGGCGCTGGACGGACGCATACGCACCGTTCCTCGATTCGCTGGTGCTGGGCTTCAGCATCGTTGCGCAGTTGCTGTTGATGAAGCGCCAGGTCCAGACCTGGTGGTTCTGGCTGCTCGTCAACCTGCTGGCAGTGCCGCTGTTCTTCAGCCGGGAGCTCTATGTCACGGCAGCCCTGTACACGGTCTACCTGCTGAACGCTGTGGTGGCGCTCAGGCACTGGCACCGCTTGCTCGCCCGGCAAGACCTGCACCCGCTGCCCGCACGAACATGAGCGTGGGCCTGCGCCATCGCCTGGGGCTGGTCGTCGGCAAGTTCAGCCCGCTGCACCACGGGCACGAGTTTCTGATTGAGAGCGCCCTGGCGGCCTGCGAGCGGGTCGTCGCGTTGTCTTACTCCAAGCCCGAGATGCCGCGCTGCGATGCTGCCGCACGGCGGGTCTGGCTGCGCCATCGCTTCCCCGGCGTGCGCTCCGTCGTGCTTGATGACGCAGAGCTGGCAAGGCTGTGCCGTGTCCGAGGAGTGGAGCCCCGCGAGATACCGCTCAACGACGCGGCCGACAATACGCAGCGTGCCTTCGTCGCCTGGCTCTGCCAGCGCGTGCTGCGGTGGCAGGTGGATGCGGTCTTCACCAGCGAAGCCTATGGAGACGGCTTCGCCGAGCACCTGAGCCAGGCGTTCCGCGACGCCGATCGCACGCACCGTGGCGTAGTGCATCGCTCGGTCGACCCGAGCCGCGCGACCTGCCCAGTGCGAGGCACCGACGTGCGGGCAGACCCCGCCCGGTGGCGCGATAGGGTGGACCCATACGTCTACGCCGACATGGTCCAACGCGTCTGCATCCTCGGCGGCGAGTCCAGCGGCAAGACCACGCTGGCCAGCGCCTTGGCGCAAGCGCTGGGCGCCGCGCTGGTGCCCGAGTACGGTCGGACCTACTGGGAACAGATCCGGCGGGACCTGAGCCTCCGCGAGCTCGAGTTCGTGGCGCAAACCCAGGTGGCGCAGGAGATCGCAGCGGCCCAGGCCGCACCCCCGTGCGTGGTCTGCGACACCTCGCCCATATCGACGCTGGTCTATGCGCTGCTTGACCACGGCGCGCCCTCGCGCTCGCTCGTCGCGCTGTCGCGCCGGCGCTATGACCTCACCGTACTCTGCATGCCCGACTTTCCATTTCAACAAGACGGCACCCGGCGAGATGCAGCCTGGCGCGCGGCCCAGCACGGCACGACGCTCGCGCTGCTGCGCCGCCACGGCCTGCCTTTCCTCGAAGTGTCTGGCAGCGTCGACACGCGGGTCGCGCAGGTTCTGGAGAAACTGACGTGAAGCACTTCCGCAAGCCCGCAGCCCGGCGGCCGCGACAGGGCCTGCTAGCCCTGGCCTGCCTGAGCGCCTTGTCTGCGCAGGCGCCATCGGCAATGGGCGCGACGAGCCAGGCTGACGCAGCCGCCGCTTCAACGCAGCGTGTGCTCGTCCAGGCAGATCGCCTGCCGGGCAGTCTGCTGACGCCGCGCGCGAACGGTCTTGAGCCGGGCAACAGCACGGTCTCGCTGCTGGAGTACGGCGCCCAGCAACTGCACGAGCCCGGCAAGGCCTCACTGGCGGCCGTGCTGGCCACCGCGCCTTCGGTCGGCGAGAACTTCGCTGCAGTCGGCTACTACGAGAACTTCACGGTCCGCGGCTTCACGCTGGACATGGGCAGCGCGTTCCGCGTCAACGGCATGGCGGTACCTGGCGAATGGCAGTTTCCTCTCGAAGGCACCGCGGCGCTGCAGGTCCTGGCCGGCGCCGCCGGCAGCCGGGGCGGGCTCGTGGGAGCGGGTGGCAGCCTCAACCAGATCACGCCCCGCGGGCAGCAGCCACTGCGGGCCCGGATTGAGGCCGATGCACGGGGCGGTGCGCTGCTGGTGGCCGAGGCTGGGCAGGCCGGGTCGGCGGGGGCTTGGCGCGCGACGGCGTCGCAGGCGCGGTTGCGCCCTGGCATTGCCGGCGCCGATGGGCAGCGCAGCTTCGTCGGCCTCGCTTTCGATGTCACGCACCACGAAGGGCTGCGGCTCTACGTCGATGTCGCGCTACAACGCAGGGCGCAGCCGGTCGTGCCGGGCTTCCAGCTGCTGGGGGGCACCACGCCGCCGGATCTGCAGCGCGTGCATGAGGTGAACCTGAACGCCCAGCCTTGGTCACGACCCTTTACCAACCAGAGCCGGCTGTCCATGCTGCGCGTGGAGGGCGACGGCCCCGGCGGCATGAAGTGGGAGGCCGCCCTGTCCAGCGCCCAGGCCCGGATCGACGACAACCTGGCCACGCCTTTCGGGTGCAACGAGCCACCTTTCGAGTTCTTCTGCGCCAACGGCGACTACGTGCTCTACGACTACCGTGCGCTGGAACGCCGCGCCAGCACGCACGCACGCGTGTCGGCGGTGCAGCCCTTCCGCGCGGCCAGCCTCGAGCATGAGTTGCAAGTCGGCGTCGAACGCATCGAGCGCCGGCTGCGGCAAGGCGGCTACTTCAACGTCACCAGCTACGACGCTGCCGGGCTGGCGCTCTCAGGCAACGTCTATCGGCCGGGTGAGGCCTTACCGCAGCCCTTGGCACCCGGCGTGGACCGCCCGCCGCTGGACAGTGCGCAGCAGGCGGTGTGGCTCGGGCATGCGGTGAGCGTGGGCCCGTGGACCTCGGTACTGGGCCTGCGCTGGACCGACATCGCAGCGCCGGCTGGCCTGCCCGGCGAACGACGCCTGCTGCCGCGCTGGGCACTGAGCTGGCAACCTGGGCCCGCATTCACGGCTTTCGCGAGCCTCGCTCAAGGGCTGGAGTTCGGTGCCGAGGCACCGGCCACCGCAGTCAATGCCGGCGAGGTCTTGGCACCCCGCGTCACCAAGCAGGTGGAGGTAGGCGGCAAGGGCAGGGTGGGCACGGCTTTCAGCTACAGCCTCACCGCCTTCCGCGCCCAGCGGCCCTGGGAGTTCATCGAGCCACTGGGTAGTTCCTGGGCAGGCAAGGGCGCCTGGGTGCAACGGGGGCAGCAAAGGCACACGGGCCTCGAGGCGGGCTTCCAGTGGGCCCCGGGGCCCGCCACGCAATTGGACGGGCGCTACACCTTCATCGACGCCACCGGCCGAGGCTCGGGTCTCGCCGCGCGGGACGGCCAGCAGCTGCAGAACATCCCCCGATCGGCGCTGCACCTGCGGCTGGACCAACGCCTGCAGAGCTTGCCCAGCCTGCGCTACAGCGCCGCCTTGACGGCGCGTTCGTCGAAGGCAGCCACGGCAGATGGCGCGGTGCGGGTGGGCGGCCATGCGGTCATCGACCTCGGCCTGACCTGGCAGGTCTCTTCGTCGGGCACGCCCGTCAGCCTGGACATCGGCGTGCGCAATGCAGCCGACCGCCGCTACTGGCGCGATGCAGGGCAGGCCTACAGCGCTGACTTGCTGTTCCCGGGCGCGGCCCGGTCCTGGGCGGTCTCGTTGCAAGTCGGCGGCTTCGAATGACGCGCTTTCGGCACATCCAAGTCGTGTCCTTGGGAAGGAGCAGATGAACACCACACACCCAAGCGCAGACTGGTTCAGCCGCATCACGGGTTTCGCGGAAGGCCCTTACGGGGCCACCCGGTCCCGCCTGCGGATCGACGAGGGCCAGCTGGTGTCGTCGCTGGGCACCGAGCGTTGGGGCGTTGGCACGCTGGAGCTGCCCTCGCTGGCCAGCCTGCGCAGCCGGTGTGCACCGGCAGTGGCCGGCCGCAGCACGGTGCAGGCCATCGCCGGCGACGTGCGCGCGCTGCACCGCGACCCCCGCTTCGCCGGGGCGCTGTTCCAGGTGGCCTCGCAATTCAACCTGCTGGAGATGGTGGGCCCCGATGTAACGCCAGAGCATGGCGTCACGCGCTACAAGCACGACCGCACTCAAGGCCCGGCCTGCGCCATGGCCGCTGGCGCAGGCACGATCTACCGGAACTATCTGATGCCGGTAGGCAGTGGGTCCGGGCAGACCCGCGACAGGCAGGTGGACACGGCCGCAGCACTGCAGCAGCGGCTCGCGGCCGAGATGCAGCTGCTGCCGCAGGCGTTATGGACGATGCGCAATGGCTACCTCTTGCCCAGCCGCGAATCTCTCGAGCGCATCGGCCGCCACCTGGCGGCAGCCACCGAGACCGGCCGCGACGTGCTGCGCAGCCAGCTCTGCATCGGCTGGCATCGCAGGGTGGAAGTGACCGACGGCGATGCACCGCGGCCCACCGTCAGCCAGGCCTACTGCTCTGCCGTGCCTGTCAGCTACAGCGGCCTGCACAAGGCACTCTGGCAACCCCTCGCACACTTGGTGCTCGAAGCGGCTTACGAGGCCACGCTGCTGGTAGCCTGCATCCAGCGCGCGGAAGAAGGCAACGCCAAGGTGCTGCTGACCCGCCTGGGCGGCGGCGCCTTCGGCAATGACGACGACTGGATCGACGCGGCGATCCGCCGCGCCTTGAGGCTCACCGAAGGCATGGGGCTGGAGGTCTGGCTGGTCTGCTACGGCGCGGTCGACGACAGGACCCGTGCGCTCGTCGCAGAGGTGGCCTGAGCGGCGGGTTGCCTCAGGACGGGGACGCAGGCCGGTAGGCCCGCAGGAAGGCTTCTTGTTCCGCGGTCTCGATGGCTCCGGGCCGGACGGCGCGCACGGCCGCAATGGCAGCTGCGGGCGCCATGCCCGTCTCAATGGCGAGCAGGGCCGCCACCGTGCCGGCACGGCCCAGGCCGCCCCGGCAGTGCACCAGAACGCCGCCACCCTGCTGAACCAGAGCCAGCAGATCGCGGCGCAAGGCCGGCCACTGGCGCATGAACGACGCGTCGGGTGCATGCCCGTCGCAGATCGGCTGGTGGTACCAGACCATCCCTGCGCTGCGGACCGCGGCGCCCAGATCGGCCACCTGGAGCGCGAGCAACTCCTCGGGCTCGATCAGCGTCAGCACGGCCACAGCGCCCCAGTCCTTGATGGCCCGTACATCGACCGACAGATCGCGGGCCCAGGGCGGGCCGGCCAGCAACGATCGCGCGTGCTTGCCGGGGCACAAGGTGAGACCGACCCTGCCGCCTTGGTCGCCGAGCGCGAGGCTGGCAATCTTGAGTGGGTCGGTTGCGCTGGTTCGTGGGGCGGGTGCATTCACCCCGTCATCATGACGTTTCCAGCGTGACTGTGGCGCTGCTGAGCGCGGATGCGATGTACGAAGTGGCGCCACCGGAAAGATCGGTCATGCAGGCGCACGTCATGCCGTGGCGTGCAACTTTGGGTACTTCACTTGAAGGAAGGCTTGAGACTGACTCAGTTGAAGAAGATGGTGATGGCTGGGAGGCTCGCGCTAGATGTTTGCAGGTAGGTCCAAATGTGCAATGCAAGCCAGAAAGAGGCCAATCCTCCACGCATGCCCGTCAGGCTCTCCGCCAGAACTGCAAAGCTGCAGCCCCACCCATTTCCTGTACGCACGTGACTGATTGGCCTCGGTACCCGGTGGCGGAATGCGCTTCACGGACAAGCCCATTGCTCTTGGTACTCGGAACCAGCTCGGCAGTTTTGTGTCTTCGGCGTGCAGGCGTCGAACCGTCAGTCGAAGGCGGTTTGGCATCAGTCCGGCCAGGTCCAGGAGCTTGATGAACGTACGCGCGGCGACCTCGTCCTCGGGGCCACGAAACACCACGTCCAGCCGCCTTCGGTTGAACCGGCTCGGCACCAAGGCCAATGCGGCGCGCACGAGAGCTGGCGAGCGCTCCGCAACCGCTTCAAGCCCTTTCGTCAGCTCATCGAGCACCATGACGCTGGACTGTTGGAGTTGCATTTCGGGAGCTGGCACAGGCTTGAATGGGAGGTCACGCTCGGCTGCCATGGGCGCCTGCATGTTGAACGTGTGCGCCAAGCTTCTTGCAGAAGCCAACCACGACTCGACCTGGGTGCTGGTGGAGCCGCAGCGCCCAGCCACCGTCTCAACTCTTTTCCCGTGAGGCATGGTGATGTCCAGGCGGTTGAACGCCTGGAGCACGCGACTCACCTTCGCCAGGGACCCCTCGCCGCCGAAGCGGATCGACGGCGCCGAGATTTTCTTACGCCAGGGGTTGAGGCTATGGGCTGAGGCCGCGGTAGGTGGTACGCGCTGTGATCGGTAGCCCTCAACCACGCCATGGATGCCGCGGGTCATCCACTGGTAGACGGTCGTCCTACTTGCGCCAGTGAGTCCCTGCCAGACGCTAACCGGGATGGTCTCGGATGCCTTGAATATTGATGCTGCCAGGAAGAGATCGCCAATGTGGATGTAGTGTTCCAGGCTTGTTCCGGGCGTGCTGTGCCCGAGAACTCGGGCGACGATGTGCGTGTACGCGCGCGATGGGCCCGCAGCCATGCCACAGAGTTGTACGCGCAGACGCCTGGCACGGCGAACTTCCTCAAGAAGCCTCGGCATGCTGGTGAGCAGGGCCTCGATCTGCGGGTAGTCTGGCGCCCGAAGCTTCAGCCAAAGCCAGCTGGCGCATGAGTGGCGCAGGTGGTGGAGCACCAAGCGCGGCTCGCCAGTTACCGCATGGACTGCTTGCATCACCCGGCGAACTGTTCCCTCCACGGAGATCACATCTCCCTCGGGGCCTTGCCTTGCGAGAAGCCGCCTCTGCTGCGATGCCTGCTGCGGGCCGATGGGCTTCATGGCAATTCGGGCTGCACACCAGTGGCGTAGCCACGCCCTCTCGCGCACCGTCAGCAGTGGGTCTATGCGTATTGTTCTTGTGGAGTTTGGCGTCTTCAGGCTGTGGCCGGGGTATCGACGCACGTGCAAATAGATCCCGGCACGGTCGTGCACGTCACACAGCCGCAGGCCAAAAGCCTCACCGCGCCGCAAGCCGCACCGAAAGGTCAAGAGGAGCACGATGCGACAGATGGCGGTTTCGGTCGGATCCGCACCAAGTTCGAGTTGCTTGTCCAGCCACTCAATTGCGGCGAAGTACTCATCCACTGAGATGACGGTGGCATCCACTGGCATCAGAGCCCCGCCCTCGCCGAATGTCGCGCGTGGGTTCTCCAAGTGCTGCGCCTTGTGAGCTCGAACCAAGTGTTCGTGGAAGAGTCGCAGGCCTCGCGCTATGCCTTCGACGGGCTCGTTGTGCTCGCACGCGTCGAGGATGGTGCGGTAGGCCTCGTCGAATTCACCAACCGGCACTGTGCGTGGATCTGTCGTGCCGAAGTAGCTGAGAAGCCGCGGTGCCGCCAGCATGAAGGGCGCCATCAGTGCCGCGAGTCCGACCGAAATGCCTGCATTTCGAGGCGGTACGGCCAGTGCGTTTGCCAGCCAGCTAAGGTAAACATGCCGATAGTCATCGGGCGCGGCGCCGGCCAAGTAGGTGTCGACCCAGGCTCTCGCTGTGTCCAGATTGCACGAGGACAGTGCTTCGCAGACTTCGCTGAGCCACTCGTGCCCGGCGGTAACCGCCCCTAGCAACTCGGCCTCGGTGTCGGCAGTGCTCCTCTCCTCCATGGCTACGCCGCGGCCAGTGTTTGCCATCGCGCCAGGCTCACGCTCTGGTGGCCAGCCCTTGAGTCGTGTCCAGCAGCGCGCTGTCAGCTGGTGAGTTGCGAAGGTCCGGCGCATGGCATGCAGGTCGACGGGCGCGCAACGCGCCGCCCACCAGATGGTTGCCGACTGCAGCAGGTCGGTCATCTTGGCTGGCAGGAGGGAACGCTCCACTCCTGCCTTGGCAAGCAGATCCGCGACGATCTTGATCGTGTCCTTCATCGCGGGGAGCTCACCTGCGGCAGGGAAGCGGCTCAACAGGATCTCGCTGGCTGGATCGACCCACCACCGCTGCAAGTGATGACGACCAAGACCCTCGAAAACCATCATGAACTCAATGAAGCCGTGCTCCTGGCCTCCAGTGCCCCTCAGCGAAAGCTGGCCACGGGCAAGCATCAGCCGCAGTTGGACGACTTTGGCGCGGTCGAGCAGTGCGCCATGAAGGATCGCGGACAGTACTGTCAGCGCCCAAAGCGTAGGAGAGTCGTCGGCAATGGGCTCAGACAGCAGGCTGTTCAGCGCCGTCTGCCACGCCTCGACCTTGGCAATGGCCAGTCCTGTCTCACTGGGGAAGGGGCTCGGAGGCGGACGCAGGATTGATGAGATCCACGTGGGCGCCAGCGCGATCTGCTGGTTTCGCAGGCGCTTGCCGACTCGGTGCAGCAGGTTCAGGTGTTGGGCTGCGGAAGTTAGCGTCAGCTCTTTGCCGGCGACCCGACCAATCAGAAGCGCTTCGAGCTGGCGTGCGCTTTGATCGTCAGCAGCACCAGTTGGCTTCTTTCCAGACAGCAAGGCTGCGTGTCTATTCGCTTGGCCTGCCAGCCATTGGCGGAGTTGCGGGATCGCGCTCTTGTCAGCGTCCACGCTGCGGCCAGATACGTCATTCCATGCCTCCGCTACAAGCCGCGACAATTGATCGCCTTGGGGTGCAGGCGCTGTCACTTCGGGGGATGTCGGTAGTCGTCTGGGGTGTCGATCCAATCGCTAGCCAGCAGTGACGGCAATGGCATCAGTCCGAGGTCGTTTGCGATGCGTTCGAGGTGCGCCGTGATCTCACGCACATGTTGGTCGACATCAAACGAGGCGTGCAGGTTGTGCAGGCTCTGGCCCTTGGGAGCATGACCAAGGAAGGTGTTGATCACTGTTTCCGGGCAGCGTTGGCTCAGCAGTCGGGACCGGAGGTACCCGCGGTGGAAGTTTGCGGCGGCAGGCATGCCCTGCGCATGGAGTTGATCAGCGATCCATTGGGGCCTCACGACCGTAGCCCGGGGTGCCGCATCGTCTTCTGGCCAGTCCAGGAACATCGACTGTGCAGCGGATCCCTTCGGAAGGATGAGGTCCGTGGGCTGCCATCGCCATGCCTCCGCTGCGTGTGCCAGGAGATGGCCTAGTTGGTCCTTCAAGCGTTTTGGGATGCCCACTGCTCGCGCGCGCGACTGGTACTGACTATCCTTTTCGACGACGGACACAATCGCTGCATGGTGGTTGCTGAACGGCGAATGCTGGGAGATCTGCGACGCGAGCCTGTCGGGGTCAGATGAAGGACGGATGCCGGTCGCCAAGCTCTGCATGAGCAGCGTGTAGAGCAGAAACGCGCGGTGGTAGCTGTGATAGCTGGATCGCAGATGTCTCGGTCGCGTTCTGATCACTTCGCGAAGCCTTGCCACGAGCCGATAGAGGTCGTCGTGCCGGACGATCAGCCGCGCGCCCACCATGTCGCCACTGGCGATGCTGCTGCGAGGAGGTTCTTGGCTTGAGCGCGATTCGCCAACATGGCCACCTTCCGCGAGCAGGCGTTGTGCCGCCTTGGTGTAGGCCTGCGCCAGCCGCTCTGCCGGGTACTGCGTGTAGTGCAGTCGTGCTTCAGAGACATAGCGGCGGTCGCCGCAAATCAACGCTATGCCAACCTCCTCGAGGCCGTATCGCCCGAGCAGCGCCGGCAGTTTGCGTTGCAGCTTGGTCAGTGTCACCCTTGGCCGGGAGTCAGGGTCCAGTTTGTGGTTCACGGCGTGCAGGATCAGTTTGGCTGCCGCCTCCAGGGCGAGCGCTGGCTCCTGGAAGACTGCACCCTCGATGTCTGAACTGTGGCTTCGCTTGTGGGCCAGGAGATGGCTGCCCAGTGACGTCGAGTCCGGCAGGGTGAGGTAGGGGTTCGCCGCATGGCTGTTGGCCACAAGCGCGGCCTTCGGCGGCGCGAGGTATCGCGGGCTGATGGCTGTGATGGCAAACCCTAGGCAGGCACTACCGTCCGCAGAGACCAGGAGCAGGCGCGTGGATGCGGGCTGGCCTGCCCTTACCGCTTCAGCCAAGCTGGCGACCGGCATGGCCCGGATCGTCCTTGCCTCTTCCAGCGGGCAACCCAACAGCAGCATCGTCTTCAACAGGAGGCAAGGTTCGGCATCGCGTCCAGGGCTACCGACGCCCGGAGGTGAACATGGCGGCGACTCAATGGCGTCCAGAAGGGCTGCAAGCTCCACCGGTGTGAGCTGTGACTTGTCCCAGAAGCGACCCTGCGCTGCACTCTCGATCGCCTGCCGGGCCGCCCAGAGGCTGCAGATGCCCCCAGGCCTGGAGTCGGCTGGGAACAAGTCCAGCACCGGATGCAGGTCCTCGCCGGGCGCGATGTCCTGGCCCTCCAGTTCTGCTTTCGCCGCAGGGCTGATCTGGTCCGTGTGAAAGTGAACACGCGTGAAGTTGCGGGAGGGTATGTCTTCGTCTTCGGAGTTGGGCTCGGGCGGGTCGAAAAAGACCTTGGGGCTCATCGTGAAGTGGATGAATCCGGGTATGCCGCGGCGACTGCCACCACGGCCACCCCCACCACCGCGACGTCGCTCTTCGGGCCTGCCTTCAAGCATGGCAAGGATGGATTGGAAGTAGCTGATCAACGCGGTCACGCGTTGTCTGGCCTCGCCGCTGTCGTACGGCTCGAGGAGCGCGTCTTTGTCGTCTACCAAGGCGGCGGCGAATGCGTCGAGTTCAGTGTCCTGAGGCAGGTTGAGCAACAGCGTGTCCCAATGGGGGTAGCTGAAGTCGCGCAGCGCCAGGCCAATGGCAGCGGCTGGCGTGGCCACGCAGGCCACTCTTCTGGCTGGTCGTAGTGCATGAACTGCTCGAGGCTGCTGCTGTCGTAGCGGGCCTCTGCCTGGCTGCAAAACAAGTGCCATTGCAGAAGGCGGAAGGCGCTGCTCGTGGCCTTCAACGTCGCGGTGGGTGACGTGGCGATTGGGTCGTCGTGATGACGAATCCAGATGGCGCCGGCGCCCGGATGGCGGTTGATGCCGTGGCGCATCAGGAGGTGATGCCGGTCTGTGCGCGGTTGGCGGAAGAACTCTTCCAAGCCCTCGCTGCTGTGATGTTCGAGCTGCCTCGCCCAGTTGCAGATGATTTGCCACGCAGGGATGTCTTCGATCCACTCGCTGGCCCACCTGTCCAACGGGTCAACGAAGTCCGTGGTGCTAAGCAGGCTGCCCAGGTTTTCGAAGCAGCGCTGGTGACCTGGAAGCCGTGGGTGGGCGTTGAGCAGCCAAAGCAGGCGGCAAAGTGCTGCCTGATCGATGCCGTGCTGTGCTGCCAAGTGCAGCAACTGCTGGAACTCCGCTGAGCGCGCCGGCGCGACCGTGTCGTTCGCTGAGATCGGCTCTGCGCCAGCGGTGTGTCTCTTATTCTTCATGGTGGTGTTGACGGCCTCAGCGTTGAGGTTTGCTGCTTGGAAGGACCGAGCGGCGGGTTGCGTGGATGGGGGATCAGGCCTCTTCCTCGGATTCAGGCTTGGCCATCGGCCAGCTCTGTCGTGCGGCCGCGTGGCTGACGCCGAGGGCCAGCGCAAACTGGCGCGCGTCGGTGCGGCGCAGCATCTGTCGCCCCGCTTGTTCCAGTTGCACGCACAGCGCCGCCGCTTGGGGCGTGGGCATGGCCGATGTCCTGGCAAGCGCCGACTGGAAGAGCAGTTCTTCGCCGAGGACCAGCAGCTTCTGGCTCCTTTGCAGCGTCTTGTTCTGGATCACCGTCGCCGTGATCTGGTCTTCGTGACGGACAAGGCGCCGTGCGTGCGTCAGCATCAGGCCGCTGCCCAGGTGCACAAGCCTGTTCTTTCGTCGCCAGAGCGTCAGGTTCAGGCGCTGTACGTTCCACCGCAGGCACTCTGGTGCCCAGCGGTCAAGTTGGAGGTTGAGCTCGAGCAGCAGGTCGTTTTCACGGATGAAGTCCTGCAGTTCTTCTTCCACGCCATCGATCTCGTCCAGCCGGACCCGCTGGACTGCCACTTCAAGCTCCTGGTTCGCAGGTCGTCTGGCGGGGGCCGGCTCAGGTTTGGGCTCCTGCGGCTGTGCCGCCTGACGGTCAGGGCTGGCTTGATGCCCCCCAGCCGGTGTCCCGCCCTCCGCCTCAGCAACCGGATCGTGCCGGAGTGCCGGCGACTGGTCGTCCTGATCGTTGGGTGTGGTTGCCTGCTTGTCGGGCTGGATGGGTGGAGAGTCTGCTGACATGGTCGTGGGCCGCGGCGGCGTTGCACCCGGGGTGTGTTATCGATGTTTGTCAGCGTAGGGTTGGTTTGCGAATAATCGACGCCAAGACACAATGTGTTACATCAAAAAATCGTTTTAAATCAATAACTTAGATCCATTTTTGTCGGACAAACTAAGGTAATGCCGTGCACCGGATATGAATCGCATCAGGTCGCCTGGACGCCATCGCGAGAGCGGTGCGTTGACTGGTCACCCGGTCGGCAAGGGGTCTCGAGTGAAGTCACAGCGCCACTGGGCGTTGGGGAAGACCGGAATGGCGTCGCCGTCTGCCAGGGGACACGTCCCCCTGGCGCTTCAGCGCGCTCCCATAGGGCCAGTGCGTGTCAGTTGCGAACCTTGTTTGGCGCTCTCTCGTAGCGGCAGGTAAGCATGAAAAAAGGCGACAAAGTCTCGCCCGGCGGGCATTGGGATCTCAAGTTCTATGCCTGTGAGCAGCGCCTGAAGGATTTCTGAGCAACACAAGAAGCATAGAAAAAATGGAATAATGACCTTTCCATGGGATCTTCCCCAAGTCTTCTATTCCGTCAGGCGCTTGCGTCGCTGCCTCGCGGCGCACCTCTGTCGACCCGGCTTCTGCAGGAGCAGGGGCTCAGCGCCAAGCAGGTGGTGCGCTTGGCAGAGGGCGGCTGGCTTCGCCGTCTTGGCCGGGGCGTCTACCTGCTGCCGGGTGACGAGCTGAACCGCGACGCTGCCCTGGCATGGCTAGGGACGCAGGTGCCCGGCCTGCATGTCGCCGGCAAGACCGCTCTCGGGTGGCGAGGCGTGCGCCATAACCTGGCCTTCAAGGAGCGGCTGGTGCTCTGGGGAGATGTGCCCACCACGCTGCCGGACTGGTTCACGGATGTCTTCCCCGCCGCTTACCAGGCCACCCACCTGTTCGACAACACGCTGCCGGCAGCCGTAGGCCTGGCGCCCTTGCCAGGCGGCCGCGCCGACCTCCTGGTGTCCGCGCCCGAGCGCGCCGTGCTCGAGCTCCTGAGCGACATCGGCAAGAGCCAGGGCCTGGAGGAGGCGCGCCATCTCGTGGAGGGCGCGCGTTCCCTGCGCATGGACATCATGGACACACTGCTGGGCCATCTCAAGCGGATCAAGGTGGCCCGGCTGGCCCATGCGTTCGCCGACGACCTGGGTCTTCCATGGAGCGAGCTGGCACGCCGCCACAGCGAACGCCTGGGGGGTGGGAGACGCTGGGTGTCGGCAACGAAGACCGGCGAGCGTCTCAACCTGAAGCGGCCCTCATGAACGCCGAGTACGTCCGCACCGTGCGGCTGTTGCTGGCCGTGGCCCCGGCGGTCTTCGACACGGCCGCGTTCGCGATGAAGGGTGGCACCGCCCTCAACCTCTTCCTGCAAGACATGCCTCGGCTGTCCGTGGACATCGACGTCGTCTTCGTCCCGCATAGGCTGTCGCGCGAAGAAGCGCTGGGCGCCATCGGTGCCGAACTGACGGCGGCCCAGGCCCGCGTCGAGGCCTTGGGGCTGTCGGCCATGCTTCGGCGGTCCAAGGAAGGCACCGAGGCCAAGCTCTTTGTGAGCGACGGAGCGGTAGAGGTCAAGGTCGAGGTGAACTTCGTCTTCCGCGGCACAGTGCTGCCGACGGAGCGCCGGGCGTTGACGCCCGCGGCCCAGCAGATGTTCTCGGCCAATGTCGAAGTGCCGGTCCTGGCCACCCCAGAGCTCTATGCCGGGAAGCTGGTGGCGGCGCTTGACCGACAGCACCCGAGAGATCTCTTCGACGTGCAACTGATGCTGGCCGGCGGCGGGTGGAGCGAAGACCTTCTCGATTGCTTCGTGGTCTACCTGGCTGGTCACAATCGGCCCACCCACGAGGTGTTGTTCCCTAACGCGAAGCCGCTCGAAGCGGCATTCGAAAGTGAGTTCGTCGGGATGACCTCGGCGCCCGTCGCCCTGGGCGAACTGGTGGCGACGCGCCAACGCTTGATGCAAGAGCTGCCGCGCGCCCTGCTGCCTCGACACCGCCAGTTCCTGTTGTCTGTAGTGCGCGCTGAACCAGAGTGGCAGTTGCTGCGTCATGCACACATCGCAGAGCTGCCAGCGCTGCAGTGGAAGCTTCACAACCTGGCGAAGCTGAGGAAGAACGCCGACAAGTTCAGGCTCCAGCACGACGAGCTCGCCGCGCGCCTGGCGCGAGTGCAGTAAGTCGGCATCGGCGCTACTTGCGGCGTGCTTTGGGCGGCGATCGCGAGTCTTGATCGAGCACTTGGGCGCGACTTCCGCGTGCTGCCGGCAGCGTTGCCAGCGAGCTTGCTGCCAGCGCCTGTGCCATGATCAGACGCGTGTTGGTCGGGAGCTACGTCCGTGCGTCCTCAAGCGTTGGCCCAACTGTCGTCCGGTGAGCACTCCGCGAGCGGGACCTTCGGAGGCCTGTCCGGCGACAAGCGGCGAAAAGAGGCGAAAACTGCGGCCGGGTCGACCGGCGGCGATGGCGCTAAGACGTTGATTGACGACGATTTTTGCCGGTCTGACCCATGCGAAGTCGTTGTGCCTCATGGGGCTCATAACCCAAAGGTCGAAGGTTCAAATCCTTCCCCCGCAACCAAAAAATATGAGTGCTGTTAGGCACTTACGAAGCCCGCGCTCAGTGCGGGCTTCGTCGTTTCTGGGGCCTGTGACAGGTTCTGTGACGTCACAGGGGAAGTTGGAAACCTGCAGCGCGCCGCGCCGACCATTGGGCTTGTGTCATCGGCGGCCCTCGGCGCTAATCGTTGTGCGGCTGGTTCGTGGACTTCGGCAGGCTTGCAGCCACGCCCCTGAACGCCGCCAGCGCCGACTCCAAGTGGTCGACGATCTCCTGCTGCAGCACTTCAGGCCGCGGCAGTCCGGCTAAGCTATCCAGGCTGTCGTCCTTCAACCAGAACACATCCAGGCTCGCCATGTCGCGCGCAATCAGCTCGACGTAGCTGTAGAGGCGGAAGCGCTCGCTCGGCTCACGCTGGTGCCGGCTTTTCGGTCTGTAGCAGGCGACGAAGTCTTCCAGGTCTTCGTAGGCCATCGCCGCAGCCAGACGGCCACGGAAGGTGCTGGGCGCAGCAAGCCATTCGGTCAGCTGCCGCGGCTGAACGAAGCGGAACAGCTCGCGTGAGCGGGGCAGTGGGGCCAGCCCGTCTGCGAACCGGATGATCTGGCCGGTGGCCTCGAACAGGAACCGC
Source organism: Burkholderiaceae bacterium (assembly GCA_024235915.1). Classification (GTDB taxonomy): domain Bacteria; phylum Pseudomonadota; class Gammaproteobacteria; order Burkholderiales; family Burkholderiaceae_C; genus Rubrivivax. Next base: position 57,956 of record JACKLO010000017.1, read on the forward strand.
AGCGGGAGCCCTGCCTTGCGCCACTTCAGGGTTTCGTTGGCGTAGCGCTCGGTCTGCACCTCGTGTTCGGTGATGCGCTGGCCTTCTTCGTCGCGCTTGGCTTCGATGACACCGACCGGCTCACGGTCCATCAACAGCACGTATTCGGCGGGCCGGTGTCGGTGGGGAACTCGCGCACGGCCACGCCGCGGCCAGCGACTGGATTGAATTGCGCCATGTCCTGAATCACCCAGCCGGCCTGTTGAAGCCGCTGGTCGATCAGTTCACGCGCCTTGTCTTCTGGCTTGGTCATCGAAGATCCAAACGTCGGTGGCCACCGCCGCTGTAGTACATCGCGCGTAGGGCCTAGCGACCGTCCGCCTGCTGATGACCGCGACGCAGCGTCTGCAGACAACGGTGCGGATGCAGCCCGGCCTCGCGAAGGAAGCGCTCGCGTCATGTGAATCACGATCGGATGAAGAAGCAGATCTGAGCGCGCGGCACGCCGTGCTTCCTGTCAGCCGCATCCGGCATACCGCGCCCCGATGTTGTGGGCGTGCGCGACGTCAGATGGTGGCTTGTTTGGCCGCTGTCAGCTCAAGCTGCCACCAGGGCCCATGCGCCCATGAAGCGGGGCAGCCACGGTGCACCGCGAATGCCGAGCCTGATCGCAGTCCGCAGTTGGAAGTCAAGGCAACTGCTTTCGAAGCTGCCAGACTTCACCTTGCGAGGGAAACGCCTTGCCCAAGGCGGAAAGCTGGTCGAGTTCGGCCCGTGCCAGGGTGAAGTCCTTGGCCTGGACGGCTAGACGCGCCAGATTGAGCCGGAGCAATGGTGCACCACCGGATCTCTCCAGTGCCTGCTTCTGGTTGTCGATGGCTGCCTGAAGCTGCCCCTCGCCCGCGAGTGCCGACGACAGTGTGTCGGCTATGTCCATCCGCGAGGGTTGGAGCTCAAGCGCCTTGCGCGCGATGTCCACGGCTCCTGGCTTGCGCTGCGCCGTCAACAGCCACGCCAGGTTGTTCATCGCGTCAACGCTACGCGGGTCGAACCGTAGCACCGCCCTGAAGTGATCCTCGGCCACGGAAAAATCCTTGGCCAGCAACGCGACTTCGCCAAGGTAGCCCAGGAAGTAGCCGTCTTTGGGGTGAGACGTCAACCACTGGTCGGCGAGCTTTCGCGCTTCGTCGGCCTTGCCGTGGGCCCGCAGGGCGGTGTGCAGTTGGAGGGTCAGCTCGGAAGACTCGCCGCGCTTGCCGGCATCCCTGAAGGCGGTGACCGCCTGACCCCAGCGCTTTTGCGCCGAGAACACCAAGCCTTCGAGGTGCAGTCCGCGCGGGTCGTTCGGGAAACGCCGCTGGAGGTCCCGCGCTACCCGGAGGGCCTCGGGCCAGTTGCGGGTGGTCGTCAGCAGCTCGACCTGCTTCACGTACGCCGACAATAGGTCCGGGCGTAACTGGGCGGCCGCCTTGAGGGCATCGATGGCCGAGGGGAACTCCTTACGCGCGGCCAGGACGTCGGCCATGCGCATGAGCGGTTCGTGGTCGCGGGGGCGCAGGGTCACAATGCGCCGGAAAGTCGCCAGCGCCTGCACGGTGTCGCCGGTGGAGGCTTGCGCACGCCCCAGTGCATCGAGCACGGTGACGTCCTCGGGCAACTCGCTGTTGGCCTTCTGCGCGACCTGGAGTGCGGCCCTGTACTCACCGGTGCGCAGCAGGTGGTTGGCCAGCGCCACCTGCGGCCGGGCCTGCCCACGGTGCACGGCGACGGCCTTCTCCAGAGCTGCTGTGACGCCCGCCACGTTGCTACCGGTCAGGAATTGGATCTCGGCCAGCGCCAGCATGGCGTCGAGGTTGTTCGGGCTGAGCGCCATGACCGACTGGAAGCGGCTTCGAGCTCGGTCGGCATCGCCCGCGTCCAGGTCCAGGTTGGCCAGCGCCAGCGCTGCCGGCACGAACAGCGGGTCCAGTTCGAGCGCCCTCTCGAACAGCCGGCGCGCGTCAGCGGGCCGCTTCGACAACAGGTTCAGGTAGCCAAGCACCCAATGCGAGGCGGGGCGCATTGGCTGCTTGGCCGCGACGCGTTCGGCCACCACGGTCGCCTTGGCCAACTGACCGGCCTGCAGGTTGGCCGTCAACAGGGCCATGTCGGAATACGTGGACGGGTCTGCTGCCGCTGCCGATTCCAGGTCGCTGAGTCCCTCTTCGACTTCCCCTTTGCCTATGCGGACCATGGCGAGGGCGGCACGGTAGCGCGGATTGTTCGGCTCCTCTGCCGCCGCGCGTTCGTAGAGTCTGGCGGCGACAAAGCCCATGCCCGACTGCAGTGCGGCTTCGGCCGCGAGCGCCATGGCCGTGGCATCCCTGCTGCCCATGCGCACCAGTGGTTCAAGCACGGCCTGTGCCTTGTTCGGCGTTCCCGATCGAAGGTAGACCTGGGCCAGCAGGTGGCGTGTGCGCGCAACGTTGGGCGCCACCGAGTTGGCTTCGGTGAGGAAGTCCGTCGCCGTGCGCAGCGAGCCCAGTCGCAGGTCGACTTCGGCGGACAGCAGCAGGCTCCGCACATCCTTCGGGTATTCGGCCAGCGCCACCTTGAGGTCGGCCTGAGCGGCCTTGAGGTCACCCTTAGCCGCACTCAGGCGGGCCTTGAAGTACCGCTGCGGCAGCGACCCAAGCGCCAGGCCGGCCATCGCCTCGTAACGCTGTTCGGCCAGCTGAAGCTGGCCTTGCCCCAAGGCCATCGAAATCAGCTTCGAGCGGACGGTCAGCCGGCCCGGTGCCACATCCAGTGCACGTTCGTAGGCTGCCTTGGCTGCCCCGGCGTCGTTGCGCAGCAACAGCAGGATGTCGCCCTTCAGCTCCCAGGCGTCAACGGCGTCAGGGTGAGCCACCAACGTCTCGTCGACGATCCTGATCGCGTCGTCAACGCGTCGGTCGGACAGCGCGATCTGAGCCTGGAGCACACGCGCCCCGGCCGACCCAGGGTCCAGCTTCAGCGCCGCTTCGGCCATTTCGCGGGCCTTCACCGGGTCGCCGGAGTTCGCATACGCATGGCCGAGCGCCGCCTTGAGGTCGGCTGCCGCCGGGGGGTGCGACAACTGCGCATCGCCGTAGGTGGCAATGAGTTCCTTGGGGCGGCCCAGTTGCACCCAGGTCCGCGCCAGCACCGGCAGCACCAGGTTCGGGTCCAGCCCCAGCTCCAAGGCCTTGCTCAGTTCCCGTTCGGCGCTGTGTGGGTCCGCCAGATCCAGCAGCGCGAGGCCCAGCGCCATGCGTACATCGGCCGAATACGGGTCTGCGTCCAGCTGGTTCTTCAGCGTGATGACACGTGCGCGCAGCGGCTGGTGTTCCTTGGAGACCGATTTCGGCTGGGCGACAGTGGGGGGCGGCGTTCCGTCACAACCCGCCACTGCGGCGGCGGTGACCAAGGCCATCGCGAGCACGTTTCTCACCGAGGGCCGATGCGCTGGGATGCCAGGGACGGTCGGGCGAGACTCGAGCGTCGTGGTCCCCTGCTGATGGCGTCGCGGGACCGCGAAGCGGCTGAACATGGGCTCGTGGAATGAAGCGGGCGTCGAAAACATCATAGCCCGACGGCCCGGGCGACCCGAACCACACCGCCTGCGCTGACGTGCAAGAGTACTCGACGTCGTACAAACTCGCCAACCCGACGTCCGCGGGGCGGCTCATCGACTGGCCAGCCGGGGCTCGGACCCCCGTTGAGTGGGGCCCTCCGGAGCCCCGACAGGCGAAGGTCCTACCCGTGCAGCGACCGGCGGCGGCCGAATCGCAATGCGATCAGGCCCAAACCCGCCAGTGCGAGCGTGCCGGGCGTCGGCACCGTGCCGCCACCACCGCCACCGTTGTTGGGTGTCCCGCTCCTGGCCATGAACGCCCATTCCTCGAAGCCAGCGTCCGCATAGGTGTCGTCGGAATCGGCGCCTTGCTCAAGGCCGAACCGCGACCAGAGGATCAGGTACTCGTCCCCCTGCTGCGCGCGAGCATCGATGATGTCCCTCTCGACGAACATCACCATGTCGGCCACGCCGCTCCCCGGACCGCCGGCCACCCGGGCGTCCAACAGAACCGAGTTGTCGTTCGCGTCGCCGTTGGCCTTCTTGCCGAGGTCCATGTCCCACAGCAGGTTGTTGCCCGCCGGCGCCTTCCAATCCTTGGTCGCACCTTCCAGACTCTCGTTGGTCTGCGCCTGCAAGTTCGTCGAGTACAGGCGCACACCGTCCAATGACAACAGCGAATTCGCATTGCCAGGCTCGTTGATGTCGAGCTTGAACACGTAGTAGCCACCCGTGGCATCGAGCTGCAGATCGGCAATCCGCACGTCGTGCGTCCAGTTCACCGGTGTCATGTTGTCCAGCACCTTGCGCGTGGTCACGCCGTTTTGGTCCTCCGTACGGACACCGCTGGTGTTGTAGCCCTGCTCGTCGCAGCCATTGCCCTTGCAATCGAGCCGCAGGAAGGGATTGAAGACGCCGGTGCCCGCAGGCTGCGTGCTGTCGCGGCCGAAGTACACCGTTCCCATGCTGTTGCTGATGTCCGAACCGATGGATTTGGTGACGTTGTTCGTCGTGGCCACATTCACCGGACCGTCAGAGCCGACATAGGTCTCGTTGGTCAAGTTGATCGTCGGCAGCGCCAGTGCCGAAGAACCCCACAGCCCGGCCAGCAACGCGAGCACGGTCGTCAGGGGCGGGCGCTTCAGTGCAAGCTGGTGAGTCATGGTGATCTTCTTGAGTGTGTCGATCAACGGGCCGAACCACGCAGGTGTCAATCCCAGCTGGCGTCGGAAGCTGCAAGAAGCGGGCCGAACTTGCTAAATCGTTGATTTGAAGAGGCCTTTTTACCCGCCTTGGCGATCCAACTTGATGTCTGTAAAGCGCTTCGACGGTGGTTGGCTCGCAGTCTATCGACCTCAGGCGACGTCGAGGAAGGGTCGGAAGAGCCTGGCCCAACGGGAAATGCGGCGTTAGGCGTTGACGCTGAACGGGCTGTTTGCCGCCTAGTTGCCGACATCAGGACGCCGCACCACCAAGACGCGCACAGCGCGATGTTCTGGCCACTGCCGAGGCCTCGTAGACCGTCGGGCGCCTATCGGAGCGAGGGGCCCCGGGGCGTGGCGACTGGTGCGCGGCCGCTTGCCGGCCGCGGCCGCGTTGCCGCGGCGCCTCAGTCGCGCGGGCGAACCACCAGCTTGCCCATCGCCTGCCGCGTGGCCAGCCGCGTCATCGCGTCGGCTGCGCCGGCCAGCGGCACCTGCTCGGTCACGGGTGGCGTGACGCGGCCTTCGGCGAACCAGCCCGCCAGCTGTTGCAGGTCCGCCAGCAACTGCTTGGGCTCGCGCGCCATGGCCGCACCCCAGAACACGCCCAGGATGGCGCGTTCCTTCAGCAGGGCCAGGTTCAGAGGCAGCTTCGGGATTTCGCCGGCCGCGAAGCCCACCACCAGGTAGCGGCCGCGCCAGGCGGTGGCGCGAAGGGCCGGTTCGGCGTAGGCGCCGCCCACGGCGTCATAGACCACGTCGGCCCCCTTGCCGGCGGTGAGCCGCTCCACCTCGCGGCGCCACTCGGCCTGCGTGTAGTCCACGGTCTCGTCCGCGCCGGCTTCGCGCGCGAGCGCGCGCTTGGCGTCGCTGGACGCGGCGGCGATCACCCGAGCGCCCATGGCCTTGGCGATCTGCACCGCCGCGATGCCCACGCCGCCGGCGGCGCCCAGCACCAGCAGGGTCTCGCCGGGCTGCAGCCGGGCGATCGTGCGCAGCGCGTGGATGCTGGTGCCGTAGGCGAGCACGAAGGACGCGCCGGCGTCGAAGCTCATGCCAGCGGGCAGCGGCATCACGCGGCTGGCTTCGGCCACCGCCTGTTGTGCGAAGGCGCCGGTGCCGGTCGAGGCGGCCACGCGGTCGCCCACCTTCACGTGGCGCACACCGTCGCCCACCGCGACCACCACGCCCGCCAGTTCCGCGCCCGGGGTGAACGGCAGCGGCGGCTTGACCTGGTACAGGCCCTGCACCATCAACGTGTCGGGGTAGTTGATGGACGCGGCGTGCACGTCGATCAGGACCTCGCCGGCCCCAGGTGGGGGTGCGGGGATGTCCTCGACCACGAGGTTGGCGATCGGGCCGAAGGCGTGGCAGCGCAGGGCTTGCATGGGCGGTGTCTCCTGTTGACGGGAATGGCCGCATTGTCTGCAAGCCTTGACCCAGGGCAATCGCGTGCGCGACAGCGCCAGTCGCCGGGTCCTCAGGCCATCAGGCGGACGCCGACCCGTACGCGTCGCGCAGGTCTCGCTTGAGCACCTTGCCGATGGCGCTGCGCGGCAGCGATTCGCACAGCCGCAGGTCGGCAAGACGCTGGGTCTTGCCCAGGCGGGTGTTGGCCCAGTCGCGCAGCGTCAGGGCATCGTCCGTGGCGCCAGCGCGCAGCACCACGAAGGCCACCGGCGTTTCGCCCCAGCGTGCCGACGGCACGCCCACCACGGCCGCGTCGGCCACGTCCGGATGCTGGCGCAGCACGGCCTCCAGATCGCTGGGGTAGACGTTGAAACCGCCGCTGATGACCACGTCCTTGCGGCGGTCCATCAGGATCAGGAAGCCGTCGGCATCGAAGCGCCCGACGTCGCCGGTGCGGATGAAGCGCCGTCCCTCGGCGTCGAACCACTCGGCCTCGCGTGTCTTGGCCGGCTGGCCGTGGTAGCCGGTCATCATGCTGGGCGAGCGGCCGACGACCTCGCCCACGGTGTCGGGCCCGGGCGGCAGTTCGTGGCCGTCCTCGTCGATCAGGCGCACGTCGTGTCCCTCGGCTGGCCGACCCACGGTGTGCAGCTTGTCCGGGTGCTCGTGACAGGGCAGGATGCAGCTGCCGCCACCTTCGGTCATGCCGTAGTACTCGGTCAGGCCGCCGGGCCAGCGGCGCAGCACCTCGGCCTTCAGCGCGGCGGAAAAGGGCGCACTGGTGCAGGCCTTGAAGCGGAAGCTGCGCAGGTCGTGCCGGTCGAAGGCCGGGCAGTCCATCAACCGCCGGTACTGCACCGGCACCAGCATCGTGTGGGTGGCGCGGTGGCGCTCGGCCAGGGACAGGTAGGCCTCGGCCTCGAACTTCGGCATCAGCACCACGTGGCCACCGTGGGCCAGCGATGGCACCACCACCACCAGCGTGGTGTTGGAGTACAGCGGCGTGGCGATCAGGGTCACGGCGTCCGGCCCGTAGCCGGCGGTGGCGGCACGCCGCACCTGGCCCCAGCGCATGGCATGCGGCTGCACGATGCCCTTGGGCGTGCCCGTGGTGCCGGAGGAATAGATGATGTTGAAGGCCTGGTCCGGTTGCAGAGTCACCGGCTGTGGCGTGGTCGTGGCCGGTGCCAGCCAGTGGCGCCAGCTGGTAGGCCCTTCGTCATCGTCGAAGCGCCGCAGGCACAGCGCCTGTGGCAATGTCTGGTCTTCCAGCGCGGCGGCCGTCTCACCGTCGGTGAACAGGTGTCGCGCGCCGCAATCCCGCACCATGCCAGCCAGCTGCCCGGGCGTGGACCCGGGCGCCAGCGGCACCGCCGCCAGCCCAGCGCGCAGGGCGCCCAGGAACAGCACCAGGTAGGCATTGCAGGCCGCCCCGCACAGGGCGAGCGTGCCGCCGGGCTCGGCGCCGTCACGCTGCAGCGCTGCGGCCACGCGGTCCATCAGCGCGTCCAGTTCGCGGTAGGTCAGTGCCTCGTCACCGGTGGTCAGTGCCGGCGCGTCGGGCCGCGCAGCGGCATGGTCGCGGATCAGGTCCGGCAACGACCGGAATGCATCAGGCAGGTTCATGCTGTGTTTCGTGGTCAGGTGACATTGTCTGATGGAGCCCCCCGTAAGATGCGCGACCCGGCCGCCGCCGGCTGTACCGCAGGAGACAACGCTGATGGCCTTCGATTGGCACAACCCCTATCCCACCGTGCGCAGCCCGCTGTTCGCGCGCAACGTGGTGGCCACGTCGCAGCCCCTGGCCGCGCAGGCGGGGCTGCGCATGCTGCAGGCCGGCGGGAACGCCGTGGACGCTGCCATTGCCACGGCGGCGGCGATGGCCATCGTCGAACCCTGCTCCAACGGCCTGGGCAGCGACAACTTCGCCATCCTCTGGGACGGGCAGAAGCTGCAGGGCCTCAACAGCTCCGGCACGGCGCCGGCGGCCTGGACGCGCGACTACTTCCTCAGGAAGCACGGCGACAAGTTCCCCATGCGCGGCTGGGACAGTGTCACCGTGCCCGGCGCCGTGGCCGGCTGGGTGGCGCTGTCCGAACGCTTCGGCAAGCTGCCCTTCGGTGACCTGCTGCAACCGGCCATCGAACTGGCCGAACGTGGTTACGGCGTCGGTGTGGTCACGGCCGACAAGTGGGCGCGCGCCGTGCCGGCGCTGGAGAACGAACCCGGCTTCCGCGAGACCTTCATGCCGCGTGGCCGTGCGCCGACGCCGGGCGAGCGTTTCAGCTTTGCCGCCGCCGGCCGCACGCTGCGCCGCATCGCGGAGACCAAGGGCGAAGCCTTCTACCGTGGTGACGTCGCCCAGGCCCTGGCCGCCCACAGTGCCGCGAACGGCGGCTCGATGACCGTGGCCGACCTGGCCGGCTATGCGCCCGAGTGGGTGGAACCCATCGGCATGGACTTCGCGGGCCACCGCCTGCACCAGATCCCGCCCAACGGCCAGGGCATCGCGGCGCTGATGGCGCTGGGCATGCTGCGCCACCACGACCTGGCGGCACACCCGGTGGACAGCCTGGCCGCGCAGCACCTGCAGATCGAGGCCATGAAGCTGGCCTTTGCCGACACCTATCGCTGGGTGGCCGACCCGCGCGCGATGACCGAGGTCACCGCCGCCGACCTGCTGGACGACGCCTACCTGGCCGACCGCGCCAGGCGCATCGACCCCACGCGTGCGCAGTCCTTCGGCCCGGGCACGCCGCCCAAGGGCGGCACCATCTACCTGACCGCCGCCGACGAGTCGGGGATGATGATCAGCCTGATCCAGTCCAACTACATGGGCTTCGGCAGCGGCGTGGTGGTGCCGGACGTGGGCGTGAGCCTGCAGAACCGCGGCCACGGCTTCACGCTGGATGCGGCCCACCCCAACGTGGTGGCGCCGGGCAAGCGGCCGTTCCACACCATCATCCCCGGCTTCCTGACCAAGGATGGTTTGCCGGTGATGAGCTTCGGTGTGATGGGCGGCAACATGCAGCCGCAAGGTCACCTGCAGACCCTGGTGCGCATGCTGGTGTACGGACAGCAGCCGCAGGCGGCTTGCGACGCGCCGCGCTGGAAGGTGGCCACCGGCCTGGACATCGACTGCGAACACACCATGGCGCCGGCCCTGGCCGACGGCCTGCGCGGCCTGGGCCATGCGCTGAAGCCGACGTTCGACCCGTACATGGACTTCGGCTCCGGCCAGTTCATCTGGCGCATGGGCGACCCCGCCGTGGAAGGCTACGTGGCCGCCAGTGATTCGAGGCGGGAAGGGCAGGCGGTCGGCTTCTGACCGCACGCGCCCTGTCGGGGAACCCTGCAGGCCAGGGCGTCAACCGCGGCCGCGGCCCAGCCACTGAAGGATGGCGTCGTACAGGCGGGCCGGCGCGACGGGCTTGGTGATGAAGTCGTCCATGCCCGCGGCGAGGCATCGATTCCGGTCCTCGACGAAGGCGTTGGCGGTCATCGCCAGGATGGGCGTGCGGGCATGTCGGGCGATCTGCCGGATGCGCCGCGCCGCCTCCAGGCCGTCCATCTCCGGCATCTGCACGTCCATGAAGATCAGCGCGTAGTCGCCCGATTCAGCCTGCTGTAGGACGTCCAGCCCGTTGACCGCCGTGTCGACCACGAGGCCCGCGTCCTCGAGCATCGTCTTCGTGATCTCGCGGTTGATGGGTTCGTCGTCGGCCAGCAGCACACGCGTGCCGGCATGCGTGCGGACGATGGCGTCTTCGGCCGCCAGCGCGCCCGGCACGGTGACGTCCAACCCGGCATCGCTGGCAATCTTCAGGCGCGCGGTGAACCAGAACGTGCGGCCGACTCCGACCGTGCTGACCGCCCCGGCGTCTCCGCCCATGAGCTGGGCGAGCTTGCGTGTGATGGCCAGCCCCAGGCCGGTGCCGCCGTATCGGCGCGTGGTGCTGCTGTCGGCCTGCTCGAAGGCGTCGAACAGACGTGATAGCGCCTCGGGCGCGATGCCGATGCCGCTGTCCTCGACCTCGAAACGCAGCAGCGCCGTGTCGCCAGTGTTCTCCACGCAGGTGGCGCGCAGCGTCACGTGGCCACGCTCGGTGAACTTGAGCGCATTGCTGACGTAGTTCAGCACCGCCTGCTGCAGGCGGGTGCGATCGCCCACCAGGTTCGCGGGCAGCACGCCGATCTGCGTGGTCAGTGTCAAGTCCAGGGCCTGGGCCCGTTCCTGCATCATGGATTCGATGTTGCCCAGCAGGGCCCCCACGGAGACCGGGGCCTCCTCCAGCGCGAACTTGCCTGCCTCGATCTTGGACAGCTCAAGCACGGTGTCGATGATGCTCAGCAGGTGCTCGCTGGCGGCCTCCAGCTTGCCCATCTGGTCGGCCTGACGGGGTGTCAGGCCGCCCCGCCGCACCAGGTGCGCCATGCCGGCGATGGCATTGAGCGGCGTGCGGATCTCGTGGCTCATGTTGGCCAGGAAGGCACTCTTGGCCACGTTGGCCTCTTCCGCCTGCGCCTTGGCCTGCACCAGTTCGGCGGTGCGCTCGTCGACCAGTTGCTGTAGCGCGTGGCGGTGGCGTTCGAGTTCCATCTCCATGCGCTTGCGCTCGGTGATGATGCTGCCCACGCCGCGGTAGCCCGCGAACCGGCCCTCGGCATCGAAGATCGGCACGCCGCTGACCGAAATCCAGCGAATGTCGCCCTGGGTGGTCTTGATCCGGTACTGAAAGTCCCGGAAGGGCCGGTGCTGTTGGAGCAGCGCATCGTTGGCAGCAATGAGGCCTGGCGGATTGAGGCTGTCGTCGGCCATCAACTCCGAGCGTGTCCGGCCGATGGCGGCGCGCGGCAGCATCCCATTGCTCTCTTCGAAGTTGTCCGAGAAATAGCTGAACCGCAGCTGCGCGTCCATTTCCCAGAACCAGTCTGCCGTGCTCTGCGAGAACCCGAGGAACCGGCTGCGCTCCGCCAGTACGGCGAGCTCGGCCGTCTTGCGCACCGTGATGTCGGACCCCGTGCCCCGGTAGCCCAGGAAGTTGCCGGCATCGTCGAAGAAGGGCAGGCCGCTGATGCTGAGCCAGCGGCCTGAGAGGTCACCGCGCAGCTGGTACTCGAAATTGCGGAACGGCTCATGCCGCTCCAGGGCACCGAGATGGGCCTGCCACTCGGGCTTGGCCAGGTCCCGCGGATCCGCAATCTCCTCCCTGCGGTGCCCCAGCGACCTCTGCGACGCCTCACCGAGCACCTCGGCATTGCGTTCCGACAAGTAGGAAAAGCGCAGGTCGGCGTCCATCTCCCAGAACCAGTCGGACGAGGCGTCGGTGTAGTCCTTGAACCGCTGCTCGCTCTGGCGCAGGGCGATCTCGGCCTGCTTGCGTTCAGAGATGTCCTGGACGGTGCCGGTCAGCAGTTGAAGCTGGCCTTCGCCGTCGAAGGTCGGTTCCGAACGGATCTGGATCCAGCGGACCGAGCCGTCGGGCAGGACGATGCGGTGGTCGAAGGCGTTCGCCCGCCGCTCGGAGATCGCCGCCCTGGCCGACGCCCGGGCCGACTTGGCGTCGTCCGGGTGCACGGCGGCGAGGGACCGTTCAAGGCTGGGCACGAAATCGCCGCGCCGGTGGCCGAAGATGCGGAACATCTCGTCGGACCACTGGGCGGTTCCGGTGCGGGCGTCGTACTGCCAGTTCCCGATGCGTGCGATCCGCTGCGCTTCGGCCAGCGACGCCTCACTCTGGCGCAGCTCGTCTTCGATGCGCTTGCGTTCGCTGATGTCGAGATGGGTGCCCACCATGCGCACGGCCGCACCGTGTGCGTCGCGGATCATCGCGGCGCGGGACAGGATGTCGACCCAGTGCCCGTCCTTGTGGCGCATGCGGAACTCGACGCTGAAACCATCTGCCCTGCCGTGCATGCAGTCATCGATCAGCGCCATCGTGCGCGCGCGGCCTTCGTCGTCGACCAGCCGTTCCCAGACCGAGAAGGCGTTGTCCAATTCGTGCTCGGCGTAGCCGAGCATCGATTTCCAGCGTGGCGAGAAGTACGACGACTGCGCCACGATGTCCCAGTCCCACAGGCCGTCGTCGGTGGCGCGCACCGCGAGGTCGAGCCGCTCTTCGCTGGCGCGCAAGGCCGCCTCGGTCCGCTTGCGCTCGCTGATGTCGCGCCACAGGCAGTGGAGGACCTGGCGCCCGCGCAGCATGAGGGCCGACAAGGTCACTTCGACGGCGAAGTCGCTGCCGTCTTTGCGCCTTTGCATCCACTCGAACCGTTGCAGACCCTGCTCCCGGGCAAGCCGACCCAGGCGCGCGGCCTTGGCCGCGGAGCTTTCTCCATCCGGCTGCACCGGCGGCGACAGCTGCGCTGGATGGGTGTTCATCAACTCCGACTTGTCGGCATAACCCAGCATCACGACGGCCGCCCGGTTGCACTCGACGAACTGGTTGGCGTCGAAGATCCAGGTCGGATCGGGTGACAGGTCGAACAGGTCGCGGAACCGTTGCTCTGAATCCTTCAGTTGTTCCTGCGTCGCCCGGAGCTCGGTGACGTCATCGTAGAGGCCCAGCACCCCGATCACCGAGCCGTCGGCGTCCTTCAGCGGGACCTTGGACGTCCGCAACCAGATCTGCCGCCCGTCGGGCGTGCTCTGGGGTTCCTCGTAGTTGAGCCTGGGCTCGCCCGACTCGATGACCGCGAGGTCATCGGCCCGGTACAGATCGGCCTGCGCTGCCCATCCCATCTGATGGTCGTCCTTGCCGATCAGCTCGTCGGGAGACAGCTTGCCGGCGTCGCGGGCGAACGCCGGGTTGCAACCCAGGTAGTTCAGCGCCCGGTCCTTCCAGAACACCCGCATCGGCACATGGTCGATGACGGCCTGCAGCAGGTTGCGGGATGCCTGGAGTTCGACTTCCGTGTGGACTTGTTCGGTGACGTCCTGAACCGTGCCCAGGGATCGCAACGGCTCGCCGTTGTCGTCAAAGAAGGTCTGGCACTGCTCCTGCACATGCTTGATCCTGCCGTCTGCCATGCGCAAGCGGTGACGAATCGCGTAGGGCTGACGCGTCGCCAGCGAGTTCGCGTAGGCGCCATTCACGGCGTCTCGATCGTCCGGATGCACCCGGTCCAGGAAGGCCGCGTACGTGGCCTTGAAGTCCGCGGGGTCGAGCTCGAAGATGCGGTAGACCTCGTTGGACCAATCGAGCGATCCGCTGCCCATGTCCAGCTGCCAGGTGCCCACCTTGGCCAGTTGCTGCACCTCGTCCACGGCCGCCTGCCTGCGGCGCAGTTCTTCATGGGCCAGCACATCCGCGCTGATGTCCAGCATCGTGCCAGCCAGGTGTTCGATGCGGCCATCCGGGTTGCGCAGGGCCTGGCCACTGAATTCGACCCACTTCTGGTTTCCGGACCGGGCCGCCCGAATCTGGGCGCGCAGCGTGAAGGCGCCGTTGCCGGCAAATGCGGCCTGCAGGTGCTCTGCGATCCTGGCGGCTGATGCCGGTTCGAATGCCGCGAGTGCTTCGTCCATCCGGGTGACGGCGCCCGGTGCCATCTCCAACATGGCGCATGCGCCAGCCGTCCAGCTGAACGCGTTGCGGGCCAGGTCGGCCCGCCAGCCGCCGATCAGGCCGCTTCGTTCGGCCTCGCGCCAGACGAACTCCTGCTCGAGCACATCGGTCTGCAGCTGGCGGCTGAGCGCCTTGCAGTTCGCCAGTTCACGGACAAGTTCGGCGGCCAGCTTGGCCTCGGGCCCTGCGCCCAGTCGATCACTCAGGGTGTCGACCCACTGCGCGATACGCTGGTGCGATTGGTCGAGTTCTGCCAGGCCGGAGGCGACGCCTGGCGTCTGGCGTTTTGGCGGGCTCGGGGGCATCGTCATGGCGCCAAGGCAGGGTGCCGTGTCAGTGCGTCTCGGTCGGGAGCAGGCCGTCCTGCCAGAGGCGGGCTTCCCACTCGTGCAGCCAGCCCTGCATCGCCGCCGCGGGCATGGGCCGGGCGATGAAGTAGCCCTGCGCGATGTTGACGCCGGTCTCGATGAGGAAGTCCCAATCGTCGCGGTCCTCGACGCCTTCGGCCACGACCTCCATGCCCAGCGTCCGGCCCAGGTTCAGGCTGGCGGCAAAGATCGCCCGCAGCCGGGCGTCATGGGACGCGTTGTGGGTGAAGCTGCGATCGATCTTCAGTTCGTCGAACGGCAGGTCGCGCAGTTGCACCAGCGAACTGTGGCCCGACCCGAAGTCGTCGATCGAGAGGCGGAAACGCTTGAGGCGCAGGCGGATCAACTGGTCGAGCACGCTCGTGACCGACTTCATGAGCCGGCTTTCGGTGATCTCGATCTGCATGAACTGCGGCGGAACGCCTCCCTCCTCCGTCTTGGCGATCATGCGGTCGGCCAACGCCAGCGTGGCCAGGTCGTCCATCGACACGTTGATCGCCACGCGCAGCTTCAGGCCCGCGGCGAGCCACTCGCGGGCTTGCGCCACGGCGGCCCGGGCCACCACGCGTGTGAGCTCGTTGATGAAGCCGCCGGCCTCGGCGATCGGGATGAACTGGTCCGGAAACACGAGTCCGTCGGTCGGGTGCTGCCAGCGCACAAGCGCCTCCGCGCCCACGACCTCACCGGTCTTCACGGCGACCTTGGGCTGGTACCAGTTGACGAGCTGGCCGGACTGGATGGCGGTCAGGACTTCGTCGGGCGAATACTGCTTGCGCTTGGCCTGCCGGCGCCCGGGCGTCTTCGGCGCCTGCAACTGTGCGAGTGCGGCGCGCAAGGCGTCCGGAGTCGGTGGCTTCCTCAGCGGCGTGGCGGTCTCGAGTTCGTAGGCCCGCGCGAGCTTTTCAGTGGCCTGCAGCAGCAGTTCGTCTTCGCCGCTCACCAGAAGCAGGCTGCCGGTGAATTTGCGCTCTGCCAGATGGCGCACGAACTCGACACCGTCCATGCCAGGCATGTTGATGTCCAGGACCACCATCTGGGCGGGCTGGGCCTGGGCATCCAGCCAGGCCAGCGCGGACGTGCCGTCGCTCATGCAGACGACGTCGGTGCACCCCTCCTGCTCGAGCATGTGCTGCAGCACGTCCAGCATGAACGGTTCATCGTCGAGAACCAGGATCGGGCGAGACAAGGTCACGAGGCTAGTCCTTCTGCAGGGGCGGGGCCGGGTCGACCCACAGGTGTCGTACCCAGCGGGCAGGGCATGGGCGTGTCATCGGCTGGCACCCTGGTCCGGTGCCGACCCCGTGGCGAGCCGGTCCTCGATCTCGGTGGCCACCTGGCGCCACAGCATGGCAAGCTGCGGCGCCAGTTCGATGACGATGTCATGTCGTCTGGCACGCGCCGCCACCTCGATCTGTTCGCAGAGGTCACCCAGGCCCAATGCCCCAATGCTCCGCGACGACGACTTGAGCTTGTGCGCCTGGGCACCGGCTTCGCCAAGATCGCCTGCGGCCACCGCGTCGAGCGCGCCTTGCTGGTAGCTGCTGCCGTGCCTGAGGTAGTCGGCCAGGAAGCGGTCGAGCACGGCGCGCTTGTTGCCCACCAGCGCCGCCAGGACGCTCACCTCCACGGCACGGGGCACCACCTCCTGGGTGGGTGCCGTCGCCTGTAGGGTACACCACGAGGGCGCGGTGTCAGCCGTCGGCAGCGTTGCAGCGGGCCGTCCGTCAGCGGCAGATGAGCGATGCAACCAGTGCGACAGGACGCTGCCAAATCGCGGCAAGCCCACCGGTTTGGCCAGGTAGTCATCCATGCCGGCCGCCAGGCACTGTTCGGCCTGACCCTTCATCGCGTTCGCGGAGATCGCCACGACGGGTGTGCGCGGCCGGCCCGTGGCGGCCTCTTCGCGGCGCATCGCGGCGACCATCTGGTACCCATCGAGCCCGGGCATGTGCAGATCCGTCAGCACGAGCGCGTACTGGCCAGTACGCCAGCGCTCCAGGCCTTGCAGGCCGTCGCTGGCGTAGTCGGCTGAGTGGCCGAGCAGGCGCAGCTGGTGCTGGATGACCTTCTGATTGGTCGGGTTGTCTTCCACCACCAGGAGTGCATGCCCCGGCACCCGCTCCTCGGCGGACGTTGGCGTGGGTAGCACCTGGGGTGCTGCCGAAGCGTGCGCCTGCTGCAGGTCCTCGGCCGGTGCCAGGCCGAGCACGTTGCGAACCGCCTTTGCGATGCGGCGCGGTGTGATCAGACCGGCGCTGAATTCACCGGGGCTCATCGTCTGGTTGTCCCCGCCTGCGGGGGGCCGGAGGCTGCAAACCAGAAGCCGGGCTGGTGGTGGGGCCAAGACCTGCGCCTGGTGCATCAACGCATCGTCGGCTTCCCGCCCAGATGAGGGCGGAGGGGCCTTGCGGACCCAGACCCACAAGGCATCGCTCGGCGCCAGGGCCGATGCCGCACGTGCCGGCTCCACGACGATCACCTTGGCGCCGAGGCGTTCGAGCTGCCCCCGAACATCGGCAGCCAGCTCCGCGTCGCTGCGACCCGCGACGACGACACCGTGTCGGCCGGTCAGAAGCGGCAGCGACATGTGTGGCGTCATCGGCGGCGGGACGGCCAGCCATGCCAACCCCTCCAGCGAATGGCGGCCATCGGGCCGGGTGAGCAGGCTCAGGTCACCCCCCGTCTGCTGGAGCAGCTGGCGCAGGCTGCCAAGGTCAGTGTCGGCGTAAGCGCCAGCGATGTCGACGTCCGGCGTGTTGAAGGGTTGCAGCAGCCGGGTCTGCTCTTCCTGGCTCAGATGGAAACCATGGCCCAGCACCGACATGCGGATCTGCACGCGCTGTGCTTCGACGCGCTTGACTTCGATCCGCAACTGAGTTTCACCTGGAGCCTCCAGGCCGCCGCGGTGCCGAAGCGCTCTCGCAGCGAGGCCGGCGATCACACGGGAGAAGCGGCGAGGCTCCCCGAGCACGTCGCAGGGGACGGCCGGATCCAGGTACAGCCGCAGCGTGTGCCCGGCATCACGCGCCTGCTGGTCCAGTTGCGGCCACAGGTGGTCGACCAGGTCGGCCAGCGAGAAGGTCTCCTGGGCCGGTGCTGGGTCGGGACCTGCCGTGTTGTTGTCATGCGTCATCGACATGGTTCAAGACCGATCACGTGCCGCCGCCCGCCTGTCTTCGGGCAGAGGAGGCGTCGCATCGAATCCGGCAGTGCGCACCAACTTCTGGTGGGGCTGACCGCCAGGATGGCGTGCGTGTGCAGAGCACTCTTCTGCATTCATCCAGGGTCTCTCACATGCATCGAGAAATCGGGCCGCGACCGTGCCCGGCACCGGCCGTTGGCGACCACGGGGAAGATGTCTTTGGCAAGCCAGGCCATCACAGTATCGAGCCCAGGACGGCACACCGCGGCGCGAATAGATCGTCAATTCGGCCGCAGTTCGAATCCGGATGTGCGACAAATGCGTGCATGATGCCCTCTCCCTCTTGGCGAGGCGCGGAAGCGCGTCCCCATGAGGTGGCCGCCGGCACCGCGGCCACATGGCATTCAGGCCCGACCCCATGAGGCCGCGGCGGCATTCCACGGGAAATGGACATGGCACCGACGGACAGTGTCCTCGCCTCACCAGCGCAGTTGCAAGCACTGCGCGCCGAGACCCTGCGCCAGTATGCGCAGACGGCGCCCCGCCTGACCGCAGCCGGCGCCCTGTTCGGACTGCTGGTGGCGTGGCTGCAATGGCCGGTGGTCGAACCGACCGACATCGCGAAATGGGCGGCCTTGATGGGTGGTGCATTGGCAGCGCGCTTGGTGCTGGCGCTGGTGCACCGGAGGCTTGGCACCACCGTCGAGCCGGCGCAGCGCTGGCTGCGCCGCTACCGGCTCACGGTGCTGGCCACTGGAGTGGCTTGGGGTCTGAGCGCCCTGTGGCTGTTTCCGACCGCAGATCCGCATTACCAGGCGCACCTGTTCTTCGTGCTGATGGCGGTGGCCATCGCGGGATCGAACATGCTGTCGTTTGACGCCACCGCGGTCGCACTGTTCGCGATACCCGCCTTCGGCCCTGTGGCCCTTCGCCTTTGGCTGGCCGGGGGGGAGCCGGCCTTCGTCTGGGGGGCCGCGATCTTCATTCCGTACCAGGTCTGGACCAGCATGCGCCACTGCGCCGCCATGCGGGAAAGCACGTTGCTGAGGTGGTCGGAAAGCGAGCGAGCCGGGCGTGCCAGCACCCGGCTCGAAGCCCTGTTGGCGGATGTGGGTGAGCGGATGGGCAAGGTGGTGCCCGAGGGCAGTGTGCACCGGCAAGCGTGGCACGCGGGTGCCGTGCTGCCCGCAGCCACGGCGGCAGCGCTGGTCGAGCAGAGCCACCAGCTTGCCGAACTCGTGCGCACGACGCGCGAGGGCGTCTGGTTCATCGACAAGCAGGGGCGGACCTCGGACCTCAATCCCGCGATGTGCGCGCTGTTGGGAGGCACGCGCGAGGCGTTGATCGGCCGCACCATCTTCGACTTCGTCGACGACGAGAACGCGGCGGTGTTCCGGGCGCAGCTGCAACGGCGGCGTGCCGGTGACCGCGGCAGCTACGAGCTGACGCTGACGCGCCTGGACGGCACGCAGGTGCACTGCGTCAACAACGCCACGCCGCTGACGAATCTCGATGGCCGCCAGGTGGGTTCGGTCGGGCTCTGGACCGACATCAGCGATCTCAAGCGCACCGAGTCCAGGCTCCGCGAATACGAGTTCGCCATCAACGCGATGTCTTCAGCGGTCAGCCTGCAGATCCGCCGCGAGGGTCGGTTCATCTATCAGATGGTCAACGACGCCTGGTGCCGGCTCACGGGTGTGACGCGGGACCAGGCGCTGGGGCGCGAGGGGCGCCATCTGGCGGGCCTGGTGGACCGCGAAGAGCGCCTGCGCCAGATCAGCGCTGCGGCGGATGAACGCCGCACGATCACCTATCGGGGCCGGTCCGAGTTCGAGGGGCGAGTGACCACGATGGAGACGGTCTTTCACCCCATCATCGAGCCCGGCCGTCAAGTCGACCGCATCATCGTGGTGACGCGCGATGTCTCCGAGGAAGAACGGGCCAGTGCAGCGCTCAACGACAGCCTGCGCAACCTTCGGTTGGCGCTGGATGCCATCGGCGACGGCATCTTCGCCTCCGGTGCAGCCAGTCCTGATGAACCGGTGCTGTTCCACAACGAACGCATGCTGGACATCTGGGGCCTGCAACTCGCACCCGGAGAAGCGCTGAGCCCGCGGAAGATCATGCAGCGCGCCACCGGCCTGTTTGCCGACCCGGCAGCGCAACTGCAGCGGGTGGGCGAGATCATCAGCGACAACCTCTTCAGTGACGATCGTGTGCGGCTGAACGACGGTCGCGTGCTGCGCCGGCGCTGTTTCCCGTTTGTCGACCAGGGCCACATGGTGCGGGTGTGGAGCTTCGCCGATGTCACGGTCGAGGAAGATGCGGTCGACGCCTTGCGTGCCGCCGAGGCCAGACAGCGTGCGCTGATCGAGGCCTTCCCGGGCTACATCGCCTGCCTGGATGCGGACCTCCGCTATGTCTTCGTCAACGCCCGACTGCGGCAGAAGCTGGGGCTGGAAGAAGCCGACATCGTCGGGCGGCAACTTGGCGAGGTGCCAGGCACGGAGAACAGCCGCGAAAGCGCGGACGCGGCGGTCCGGGCGCTCGCCGGCGAGCCAGTCGTGATCGAACGTCACTGGCCGGAACAGGCCGAACTGATCACGTTCGCACCGGGTTCCGGCCATGGCCAGGATCCCTTGTGCTACGCCTTTGGCATCGACATCACGGCACAGAAACGTGCCCAGGCACAACTGCTGACCCTGAAGGAAGAGGCCGAGCGCGCCAACCTGGCCAAGTCCGAGTTCCTGTCGCGCATGAGTCACGAGCTGCGCACGCCGATGAACGCGATCATCGGCTTTGCCGAGGTGCTGGAGGCCGACCAGGATCCGCCCCTGGCGGCGGCGCATCGACCGCTCGTCCACGACATGCGGGCCGGCGGGCAGCACTTGCTGGCGCTGATCAATGAAGTGCTGGACCTCGCACGGGTCGAGGCCGGCAAGCTGGAAGTGACGGCGGAGCCGGTCGAACTCGGGCCACTGTTGGCCGAGTGCGGTGGTTTGGTGGCGTCGCTGGCACGCGCCCATGAGGTGAGCTTCGAGCCGGGTGTCATGCCCGGTGAGCCCGTTTGGCTGCTGGGTGACCGCATCCGCCTCAAGCAGGTGCTGCTCAATCTCCTCTCGAACGCGGTCAAGTACAACCGGCGTGGTGGCAGCGTCAGGGTCGTTGCCAGTGCCCTGCAGGGCGGCTGGCAGCTCGAGGTGCACGACCAGGGCGAGGGCCTGACCGAGGCCCAGCAGCAGCGTCTGTTCCTGCCCTTCGAACGGCTGAATGCCGATCGATCGGGCATCGAGGGCACCGGCATCGGGCTGGCGCTGAGCCGCCGGCTCGTCGATCTGATGCGTGGCCGGATCGGCGTGCACAGTCGGCCCGGGCACGGCAGCTGTTTCTGGATCTGGCTGCCCGTGGCATCGGGGGCCGGCGTGACCGAGGCGCCACGTCTGCCTGAGGCCGAGCCGTCGCAGGCGGCTTTGGGTCACGCATTGACGCTGGCGGGCAGCGTGCTCTACGTCGACGCATCAGGGTTCGAGACGTCGCTGATGTGTGCGGCGCTGCAGAACTTCGCTGGCCTGGACGTGCGTACGGCTCAGGGCGAAGACGACTGCCTGGCCGCGGTGTCCGAGCAGATCCCGTCGCTGATCCTGCTGAACGTTGAGAGCGCCGGTCTGGACCATGGCTGCCTGATGCGCCGCCTGCGCGATGAAGAACGGACACGGTCGATTCCCGTGATCGCGCTGTCCTCCGACACTGCGCCCACATGGCAGGCGCGGGACAATCAGACCGGTTTCGCGGGTCACCTTCGCAGGCCTTTCGACAGGGCGGTCCTGCACGCGGCCCTGCGTCGGGTGCTCCAGCCGCAGTAGCGGTGGGGCGGGTTGACCGGCGGCCACACGGCACGGGCGCGACGATAGGATCCGGCCCGTGGCTTGGACGGTCGGTCTCGCCGCCTGGCGGCCCACGGAGCGGCCGCCCACGCTGTACGGCTCTGGGGCACCGAGATGGTGTCGGCGGGTTCGGTGCCCGGACCGCCCCTTGAAAGTCCGGGAACCGCCCCAAGAACCGCCCCTGTTGTTTCACCTTCAGCTTCACCGAGCATGACCAAACAGACGCATTCCTTCCAGGCCGAGGTGCAGCAGATCCTGCACCTCGTCACCCATTCGCTGTACTCCAACAAGGAGATCTTCCTGCGCGAGCTGGTCTCCAACGCGTCCGACGCCTGTGACAAGCTGCGGTTCGAGGCCCTGGACAACGCCGCGTTGTACGAGGACCAGCCCAACCTCGAACTGCGCGTGCTGTTCGACGCCGAGGCGAAGACCATCACCATCCGCGACAACGGCATCGGCATGAGTGCCGACGAGGCCGTGGCGCACCTGGGCACCATCGCCAAGAGCGGCACCCGCGAGTTCATGGCGCGGCTGGAGGGTGACCAGAAGAAGGACGCCAACCTGATCGGCCAGTTCGGGGTGGGCTTCTACTCCGGCTTCATCGTCGCCGACCGCATGACGGTGGAGACCCGCCGCGCCGGCGCACCGGCCGGCCAGGGCGTGCGCTGGAGCAGCACCGGCACGGGCGACTTCGAGGTGGAGACGATCGAGAAGGCTGGCCGCGGAACCGACGTCATCCTGCACCTGCGCGAGGGCGAGGAGGAGTTCCTGTCCACCTGGAAGCTCAAGTCCATCATCGGCAAGTACAGCGACCACATCTCGCTGCCGATCCTGATGCGCAAGGAGACCTGGGACGAGGAGAAGAAGGCCCAGGTGACCACCGACGAGTGGGAGACGGTGAACAAGGCTGCCGCGCTGTGGACGCGCAGCAAGAGTGACGTCACCGACGCCGAATACCAGGATTTCTACAAGCAGATCAGCTACGACCAGCAGGCACCGCTGGCCTACACGCACAACCGCGTGGAGGGCCGCAGCGAGTACACGCAGCTGCTGTACGTGCCGGCCAAGGCGCCGTTCGACCTGTGGAACCGCGACAAGCGCGGCGGCGTGAAGCTCTACGTCAAGCGCGTCTTCATCATGGACGACGCCGAGGCGCTGATGCCGGTGTACCTGCGCTTCGTCAAGGGTGTGATCGACAGCGCCGACCTGCCGCTGAACGTCAGCCGCGAACTGCTGCAGGAAAGCCGCGACGTGAAGGCGATCCGCGAGGGCAGCACCAAGCGCGTGCTGAGCATGCTCGAGGACGTGGCCGAGAACCAAAAGGACAAGTACGCCGACTTCTGGAAGGAATTCGGCCAGGTGCTCAAGGAAGGCATCGGCGAGGACTTCGCCAACCGCGAACGGCTGGCCAAGCTGTTCCGCTTCGCCTCCACGCACGCCGACGAGGGCGTGTCGCTGGCCGACTACGTGTCGCGCATGAAGGAGGGCCAGGACGCCATCTACGTCATCACCGCCGACAGCCTGGCCGCCGCCAAGGGCAGCCCGCAGCTCGAGATCTTCCGCAAGAAGGGCATCGAGGTGCTGCTGCTGGTGGATCGGGTGGACGAGTGGCTGCTGTCGCACCTCTACGAGTTCGAAGGGCACCCGCTGACCAGCGTGGCCAAGGGCGCGGTGGACCTCGGCAAGCTGCAGGACGACGACGAGAAGAAGGCCGCCGAGGAAGCCGCTGAAGCCAGCAAGCCGCTGCTGGACAAGCTCAAGGCGTCGCTGGGCGAGCGCGTGAAGGATGTGCGCGTGACGACACGCCTGGTCGATTCACCGGCCTGCGTGGTGGTGGACGAGGGCGACGTCAGCGCCCACCTGGCCCGCATGCTCAAGGCCGCCGGACAGGAGGCGCCGAAGTCGCAGCCGATCCTGGAGATCAACCCAGGGCATGCGCTGCTGCGCCGGCTGGAGTCGCCCGAGGCGGTGGACCAGTTCGACGACCTGGCGGCGCTGGTGTTCGAGCAGGCGCTGCTGGCCGAGGGTGGGCACCTGGAAGACCCGGGTGCCTTCGTGCGGCGGGTCAACCGGTTGCTGGTGGGCGCCTGACCACGCGCTGAGCCGGGGTCGTGGCGATCCCGGCTTGGCAGGTTCGCCCGCTTCGGCCGACCGTTGGGCCGACCGGTCGGCTGGGTGTGTGGCTCAGCCGCCCATCAAGGTGCACTGCTCCCGCAGCTGCGCCGTCTGCTGCGACCAATAGGCCGGCGTGCCGAAGAACGGAAAGTTCAGGGGAAAGCTGGGGTCGTGCCAGCGCGCCGACAGCCAGGCGGCGTGGCGCAGCATGCGCAGGGTGCGCAGCGGCTCGATCAGCGGCCGCTCCGCATCGTCGAATTCGCGGAAATCCTCGTAGCCGGCCAGCAGTTCGTCGAACTGGCGGCGCATCGTGGTGGCGTCGCCAGACACCAGCATCCACAGGTCCTGCACGGCGGGGCCGTTGCAGGCGTCGTCGAGGTCAACCACGTGCGGGCCATCCCGCCAGAGCACATTGCCCGGGTGGCAGTCGCCGTGCAGGCGCAGCGTCTGCACGGGGCCGGCGCGGCGAAACGCCTCGGCGATGGCGTCGGCGGCCCGCGCCGACGCATCGGCCCAGGCGGGGCGTTCACCGTCGGTGACGAGTTCCAGCGCCAGCAACTGGTGGCGTGCCGCGGCCGCATCCTCGCCGGGCGACATCGTCATGCGGTGCGAAAAGCCCTGGCGCGCGCCGACGGCGTGCAGGCGGCCGATGAAGGCGCCGATGCGCCGCAAAACGCCCGGTTGTTCCAACTCGGGCTCCCGCCCGGCGCAGCGGCGGGCGACGGTGAAACGGTGCGGCGTCTCACCCTCGAGCACGCCCAATGTCGGCGCCGCGGCTGGCAGCCAGCGCACCGTGTCGGCGGCGGGCGACAGCACCAGGGGTGGCACGACCGCGACTTCCTCGGCGGCCAGGTCAAGGGAGAAGGCGTGTTCCTCCAGGATCTGCGCGTCACTCCAGCGCCCGGGGCGGTAGAACTTGGCCACCACCGCCTGGCCGTCTTCCAGGAAGAGTTGCCAGACACGGTTCTCGTAGGAGTTCAGCTGCAGGATGCGCCCATCGCCGTGCAGGCCAGCGGTGGCCAGCGCATCCAGCACCTGTTGCGGTCCGAACCCGGCGTAACCGGCCGGCAGGGGCGCGTTCAATGGCGGACCGGTGACGGCCTGGCGCCGGTTGAGCCCGGCGATTCGTCGTCACCCGCCACGGGCGGCAGCGAGGACATGCCCCGCATGAAACCGCCCATCTCGCTCGGGGGCCCGCCCTCGCTGCTCATCCGGCTGTCGGTGCCGAAGAAGGAATCCTGGAAGAAGCCGGAGTCCTGCCACAGGGTGCGCGCGGGCCGTCGACGGCCGCCGGCCTCAGAGGGCGCGGCCGGGGTGGCGGCCAGTGGTGCGCGGGCCGCCGGCATCTGCTGCGGCACCAGCAACTGCAGTTCAGGCACCGACGGCAGGTGGTCGACCGGGCAGCGCAGGTAACGCACGCGGCAGGCCGCGAGCACCTTCTGCTTGATCTGCAGCGCGCGCCGCGAGTTGCCACGGTCGGTGTCGATGTCGATGGCGGCCAGCACACGGCCATTGGCGCTGCAGATGGCAAAACCGACGTGGGTGGAGCCCAACAGCTCATACCAGTAGCGCACCTGCTGCGGGTCGGTCGGCTGGCAGAAGCGCACCAGGGGCAGCTTGGACAGCACGATGTGATGAGGCAGGGCCTCCCGCAACTGCCGGTACACGCGCCGTTCGTCGCTGCTGAACACCGGGCGCGCCGTCAGCGTCCATTCTTCGGGCAGTGGTGGCGGCTCAGCCTGCCGCTGGCGCAGCGCCCACAGCGTCGCCGCCGCGGCCAGCAAGGCAGCCGACGCGATGGCGATGATCCAGGGAATGGTGTCTGGCGACATGAAGCTGCGAGCGGGCGCTGGGCTGGCGCCGGGCGGCCGCTGGCGCAACGGGAGCGGATGTTACCCCTCGTTGCGGTTGGGCCCGCCCCTTGGCTGGGGGTGCCCGAGTCAGGTGGGGTGCCGCAGTGGCGGCTACTGCGACCCCAAGCCGCCGCTGCCGCCGACACCGGCATGCACGTCGGCGATGATGCCCAGCAAGTCGTCCAGGCGACGGGCGCCGCGCTTCAGGTTGTAATCCAGCTCGGCCGCCTGGCGGCCGATGAGCTCCTCGACCTGGGTGCCCAGCGTTTCCGGCGGCAGCTTCAACACGGCTTCGGCGTCTCCACCGTCACGGTGCACCTTGGCGCCGGCGCTGCGCGCTATGCGCAGCATCGGCAGGTTTTCCGACAACGCGTGAACCACCAGCGTGTCGACATGGCGGTTGCGGGCGTGCAGCATCGCGTGCTCGAACAGGCGGCCGCCGAAACCCCGGCCGCGGTGGCTGGGGCGCACCGAGACGCCGAACTCTGCCGCATGGGTGCGTGCATGGTCGCCCATGTGCGCCAGGTGGGCCATCGCCAACAGGTCCAGGCGGCGGTTGAAGATGCCGAAGACTTCGTCGCGCTCGAAGTCGATCAGGTCGACATAGCGGCCGATCTGGGCGTCGGTGGCCGGGTGACCGAAGCGCAGATAGCGGTCGCCCTCGGGCAGCGCCAGCAGGTGGGCCAGGATGCGGGGCCGGTGGCGCGGGGCCAGCGAACGGATCGGGACCCAGCGCGGCGTTTCCGGCACCGGGGTGCCTGTGTCAGGGGTGGCCGGGATCTGGCCGGATGAAGTGACGGTTGCCATCGTGTGGCCCCTCGAGTGCAGCGGTGCGCGGATCCTAACCAGTTTTCCTAGGGTTTACCCTCAAACAACAACCCACAATCTCACGGCGTACGCCGTTACGCCGCGTCGGGAAGACTTGTATACTCGCGGGCTTTCCCTGAAAAACGGCCAGGGAAGAGATAGTCGACGCGTCCGGACATCGTGGCCTGAGAGGCCGCCCGGCACCCAGGCGAGCCTGCACGAAAGTGTTGCTGCTGAGGGTGCTCCACAAGCGGTTCCAAAGGTGGTTC
Source organism: Burkholderiaceae bacterium (assembly GCA_024235915.1). GTDB lineage: Bacteria > Pseudomonadota > Gammaproteobacteria > Burkholderiales > Burkholderiaceae_C > Rubrivivax. Next base: position 84,127 of record JACKLO010000017.1, read on the forward strand.
GGGTGCGTGAACGTTGCCGTTGTGACTGGCGGGGCCTGCCCCGCCCTTGAAAGACCCTCATGAAGACCTTCAGCGCCAAGCCGGCCGAGGTGAAGCACGAGTGGTATGTGATTGACGCCACCGACAAGGTGCTCGGACGTGTTGCCAGCGAAGTGGCACTCCGTTTGCGCGGCAAGCACAAGGCCATCTACACGCCTCACGTCGACACCGGTGATTTCATCGTCGTCGTCAACGCCGACAAGATCCGAGTCACGGGTGCCAAGAGCGCCGACAAGATCTACTACCGCCACTCCGGTTTCCCGGGCGGCATCTATGCCACCTCCTTCAAGGACATGCAGGCCCGTCACCCGGGTCGTGCGCTCGAGAAGGCGGTCAAGGGCATGCTGCCCAAGGGCCCGCTGGGCTACGCGATGATCAAGAAGCTGAAGGTCTACGCCGGTGCCACGCACCCGCACACCGCCCAGCAGCCCAAGACCCTGGAACTGTGAGGACGCGATGATCGGACAGTGGAACTACGGCACCGGCCGTCGCAAGTCGTCGGTGGCACGTGTCTTCATCAAGAAGGGCACCGGCCAGATCACGGTCAACGGCAAGCCGATCGACCAGTACTTCGGCCGCCAGACCTCGATCATGATCGTCAAGCAGCCGCTGATGCTGACGGCCAATGACGCGGCCTTCGACATCAAGGTCAACGTGCACGGCGGCGGTGAAAGCGGCCAGGCCGGCGCGGTGCGTCACGGCATCACCCGTGCGCTGATCGACTACGACGCGGCGCTCAAGCCCGAGCTCAGCCACGCCGGCTTCGTGACCCGTGACGCCCGCGAGGTCGAGCGCAAGAAGGTGGGCCTGCACGGCGCCCGCCGTCGCAAGCAGTTCAGCAAGCGCTGATGCCGGCTGCGGGCGGCGCCAGCTGGCGCCGCCCGTTCCGGTGGCCCGCCGCCCCGGCGGGCACCGTTCGGCCCTTCCATGCGCTGGAAACTGCTGCGGCGCCGACTCTCCGTCAGCGCGCCGCGTGTCATCGTCCGCAGCCACCTGCCTTGGCCTTTGCGCTGGGCGGTGGCTGCTGTCGTTCTGGGGTTCTCCGGCGCCATTGCGCTCTGGGCCTTTGAGACGGGCAAGGAACTCGCCGGTGTCGATGCCGGGCTGCGCGATGAACTCGTCCACCTGCGCGCCGAAGTGCAGGTGCTGCGCGAAGAGCGCGACCGTGCGCAATCCATCGCCAACGCCGCCGATGGCCTGCTCAAGGCCGAGCGTGCCGCCCAGGAACGGCTGGTTCAGGACCTGCGTGAGGCGCGCGAGCGTCAACAGGCGCTGGAATCCGACCTGGGCTTCTTCGAACGCCTGCTGCCCGCTGCCGGCAGCAGTGCATTGCAGGTGCGGGCCCTGCAGGCCGAGACCGTCGCACCGGGGCAGACGCGCTTTCAATTGCTGCTGATGCAGGCCGGTCGATCGCCCGCGGTCTTTGATGGGCGGTACGACATCCGTCTGGTGGGTACCTTGGACGGGCGGCCTTGGACGGCCGGCTTGCCGACGGGGCCGCAGCCATTGCGCCTGGGTCAGTATGCGCGCCTGGAAGGCGTGCTCGAACATCCCGTAGGCGCCGTGCTAAAACGCGTGGAGGCGCTGATCACCGACGGCGCCGGCAAGCTGCGCGCCAGTGAAACCCAGAAGCTCGACTGAGCCGCCGAAGGAGACACGACCCATGCTGTTCTCACGCAAGACGCAGACCCCCATCCGCACGCTGGTGGGTGAAGGCACGGTGCTGCGGGGTGAAATCCGCTTCGGCGATGGCCTGCGCATCGACGGTGAGGTCCATGGCGACGTCGTGGCAGACCCCATCGCCGGCAGCCTGGTCGTGATCAGCGAGAAAGCCACGGTTCGGGGCAAGGTCAAGGCCGCGCATGTCATCATCGATGGCAGCGTCATGGGGCCTGTCACTTCCACCGAGATGCTGGAATTGCAACCCCGGGCCGCAGTGGTCGGCGACGTGCACTACGACGTGCTGGAGATGCACCCGGGCGCCACCATCGATGGCGAACTCAAGCCGATCAAGTCCACCGAGAAGCCCGCCCTGAAGCTCGCTGCCGCCAACGACGCCTGAACCTCGAGGATCACCCCATGAATGCCATTGCTGAAAACCTGACCCCCGCCACCGACGAGATGCCCGCGCCCCTGGTCTTCACCGACAGCGCCGCGGCCAAGGTGGCCGACCTGGTGGCCGAAGAAGGCAACCCTGAACTGAAGCTGCGCGTGTTCGTGCAGGGCGGCGGCTGTTCGGGGTTCCAGTACGGGTTCACCTTCGACGAGATCGTGAACGACGACGACACGCAGATGTCGAAGAACGGCGTCACGCTGTTGATCGACGCCATGAGCCTGCAGTACCTGGTGGGCGCCGAGATCGACTACAAGGAAGACCTGCAGGGCGCGCAATTCGTGATCAAGAACCCGAACGCGACCACCACCTGCGGCTGCGGCTCCTCCTTCTCGGTCTGAAGTCCCGCGGGCCGTCTGGCCCGATCCCGATCCTCGCTGGATACGGCGTGGCACGGCGCTGAGGCCGGACACCCTCAAGCCGGGTAGAGCGCCCCCAGGATCCGCGGCCCGATCGCGCCGGTCACTGCCGGCAGGTTGCCCGGCCGGCGCTCCACGAATGCCTGTGCCAGCCAGGCGAACGCCCACGCCTCCACGTGCTCAGGGGCCACGCCGTCGGCGTGGGTGTCCCGTACTTCCATGCCGGGCAAGGCCCTGGCCAGTGCCGCCATCAGCGCGTCGTTGCGCGCGCCGCCGCCGCACACCCGCAGCCGCGTCGTGTGTGGCGCCTGCGACAGCAACGCGTCGGCGACGGTGGACACCGTCAGCGCCAGCAACGTCGCCATCACGTCCTGCGGCGTGATGCCCGGGTGTGCAGCCAGACGTGCCTGCAGCCAGCCCGGCTCGAACAGGTCCCGGCCTGTGCTCTTGGGCGGCCGCGCGCGAAAAAAGGCCTCATCGCGCAGCGAAGCCAGCAACCCGGGATCGACGCGGCCGCCTGCGGCCCAGGCGCCATGGGCGTCGTAGGCCTGACCCAGATGCTGCTGCGCCCAGTGGTCCAGCAACGCGTTGGCAGGCCCCGTGTCGAAGCCCAGCACCCCGCCGTCGGCGGCGAGCAGGGTCAGATTGGCGATGCCCCCGAGGTTCAGAACCGCCGTGTCCTCCCCTGGACGCGCAAACCGTGCGGCATGGAACGCCGGCACCAAGGGTGCGCCCTGGCCGCCGGCGGCGACATCCCGGCTGCGCAGGTTGGCGACCACATCCACGCCGCTGCGTTCCGCCAGGCGTGCCGCATCGAGCAACTGGATCGTGTAGCCCTGCTCCGGGCGATGGCGCACGGTCTGGCCATGGGCGCCCACGGCGCGCACCTGTGTGGCGGGCACGCCCGCCGCCGCAAGCACGGCCGCCAGGCTGTCGGCGTAGACATCGGCGAGGTCACGCGCAGCCGCCGCAGCGCGGGCCAGTTCGTCGATGCCGTCGCGGGCATTCAGCGCAAGCAGCTCGTCATGCAGACGGACCGGCAGCGGCTGGTGGTGGTGGGCACGCAGCCGGCCGTCGGGGCTGGCTTCAACCAGCACGGCATCCACGCCATCCAGCGAGGTGCCGGACATCAAACCGGCGTAAAGCGCATGCATGCGGCGGTCGAGCTCAGGCGGCCTGAGCGCGGAGAGCGGCGCCCGGCCGCCGTGCCGGAGGACTACTCGGCGTCAACCGTGATGCCGCGCATCGACTCGGCAATGCGCAGCTGCGTCTTCACGCCCTGGGCCACTTGCTCGAACTGCGGCCGCATCGTCGCGGCCAGCTGCACCGTCTCGCCCGACTTCAACAGCTTGCGCGGGTCCTGGTGGTTGCCGTTGACGCGGAACTCGAAGTGCAGGTGCGGGCCGGTGGACCAGCCCGTGGAGCCCACCAGACCGACGTTGTCGCCCTGCTCGATGCGCTGGCCCTTGCGCACGTTGATGCGGCTCATGTGCGCATAGAACGTGCTCTTGCCATTGCCGTGGCGGATCTCCACCGCGTTGCCATACCCGTTCTGCCAGCCCGCGAACTCGACCACACCGGCACCGACGGTGCGGATCGGCGTGCCACGCGGCGCCGCGTAGTCGATGCCCTTGTGCGCCCGCCACTTCTTCAGGATCGGGTGGAAGCGCATCGCAAAGCCGGAGCTCACGCGCGAGAACGCCATGGGGCTGGTCAGGAAGGTGCGCTGCTTGCTGCTGCCGTCCAGCGCGAAGTAGCCACCCTTGCCGCCGCCGGCCTGGGGAAACCAGACGGCCTGGTAAGACTTGCCGGCGTTGACGAACTCGGCCGCCAGCACCCGGCCGGTGCCACTGTTCCAGGTGATCGGCTCGCCGTCGGCCGTCAGCGATTCATAGACGACGCTGAAGGTGTCGCCTTGGCGCAGTTCGCGGTGGAAGTCGATCTCGTTGGAGAAGACCTCGGCCACCTGGATGGAGATCGGGTCGGGGATGCGCGCCGCATCGGCCGCGGCGAACAGCGAACTCGTGATGGTGCCGCTGCCCAGGCGCACCTGCGTCTGCAGCGGCGCGGTCTCCAGCCGTGCCAACCACTGGTCGGCCACCCGCTCCACCGTCAGGCGCGTGAAATGGCTCAGCTGCTCGTTGGCCCGCTCGGCCGGGTAGCGGGCCACCAGTTGCGTCAGGGCGCCAGCGTCGTTGGTCGTGACCTGGACCATCTTGCCTGCCCGACCCTGGAACAGGCGGCGCGCCGTCGGGTCCTTGCGCAGGAAGGCGGCGGCGTCGCCATCCACCACCCCCAGGCGGGCCAACAGGCCTTCGGCACTGTCGCTGCTGCGGGTGAGGTCGGCGCGGGTCAGTTCCAGATCCAGCGATTCCAGCGCTTCCAGCTGCGCCTGCAGCCCCTCGGGCACGATCTCCTCGGTCACCAGGCGCTGCGGCAGCGTGGCGGCGTCAGGGGCCATCGGCGCAATGCCGAAGGCCAACGCAGAAAAGCCCACCAGCCCGGCCAGCACGCTGCCATGCACGAGGCGGCGATGCGCGGCATGCCAGGACAGCACCTGCTGGGCATGGTGCTGGAAACGGGCGGTCAACTGGGCAGCGAGGTCGGATTGCAACGGTGTCAGGCCACTAGAATCGGGTCCGAAGGGCATGCATCACACATGCCGGCCGGGCCGCGGCGCACCGTCGACCCCCTAAAACGAGGGTCCAAGTATAGCGTCGTGCAATGTGCCCGATCCTGCGAACAAATACCGATAACTTTGTCATGTCCGATCTGGTTACAGCGCTTGCATCCGCTTCCGACCGTGTACAGGAGGCCATGGCCATCACCCGCCGTGGCGCGGAGCAGTTGCTGCCGGAGGCCGACTGGCTGAAGAAGCTGCAACGCAGCGAAGCCACGGGCGTGCCGCTGCGCATCAAGTTCGGCATGGACCCCACGGCGCCGGACCTGCACCTGGGTCACACCGTGGTGCTCAACAAGATGCGCCAGCTGCAGGACCTGGGGCATGTGGTGATCCCGCTGATCGGTGACTTCACCACCACCATCGGCGATCCCTCGGGCCGCAACAGCACCCGCCCGCCGCTGACGCGCGAGGCCATCGAGGCCAACGCGAGGACCTATTTCGACCAGGTGAGCCTGGTGATCGACATGGACCGCGCCGAGGTGCGCTGGAACAGCGAGTGGAGCGACCCGCTGGGCGCGCGCGGAATCATCCAACTGGCTGCCAAGTACACCGTGGCGCGCATGATGGAGCGGGAGGACTTCAACACGCGCTTCCGCGAGGGCACGCCGATCAGCGTGCACGAGTTCCTCTACCCGCTGATGCAGGGCTACGACTCGGTGGCGCTGAAGTCCGACCTCGAACTCGGCGGCACCGACCAGACCTTCAACCTGCTGATGGGCCGCCATCTGCAGCAGGAGGAGGGGCAGGAGCCGCAGTGCATCCTGACCATGCCATTGCTCGAGGGCCTGGACGGTGTGGACAAGATGTCCAAGAGCAAGGGCAACTACATCGGCATCACCGAACCGGCGCCGACGATGTTCGCCAAGGTGCTGTCGATCAGCGACACGCTGATGTGGCGCTGGTTCACGCTGCTGTCGTTCCGCAGCGAAGCGGAGATCGCCGCGCTGAAGAGTGAGGTGGCCGGCGGCCGAAACCCTAAGGACGCCAAGGTGATGCTGGCGCGCGAGATCACGGAGCGGTTCCACGGTCGCGCCGCCACCGACGCGGCCGAGGCCGACTTCGCGTTGCGTTCGCGTGGCGGCATCCCCGACGAGATCCCCGAAGTGACCTTGGCCGGTGCCCCGCTGGCCATCGGGGCCTTGCTCAAGCAGGCGGGTCTGGTGCCCTCCACCAGCGAGGCGTTGCGTCTGGTCGAGCAGGGCGGGGTGCGCGTGGACGGCGCGGTGGTCAGCGACAAGGGGCTCAAGCTCGGCGCTGGCACCGTGGTGCTGCAGGTCGGCAAGCGCAAGTTTGCGCGCGTGACGCTGGCCTGACCGACACACCCGGAACCTCTTCCGCGTGCGCGTCGCCACCTACCTGAAGCTGTCGGTCGCCGTTGCGGTCGCCACGATCGGGCTGAAGGCCGGCGCCTGGTGGCTGACCGGCTCCGTGGGCCTGCTGTCGGATGCGCTGGAGTCACTGGTCAACCTCGCGGGCGCGAGTTTCGCGCTGCTGATGGTCACGCTGGCCGCCCGTCCGCCCGACGACGACCACCCCTACGGCCACCACAAGGCCGAGTATTTTTCCAGCGGCTTCGAAGGCGTGCTGATCCTCGTCGCGGCGCTGGCCATCCTCGTCTCGGCGGCCGAACGCTGGCTGAACCCGCAACCGCTGGAACAGCTGGGGCTGGGCCTCGGCCTGTCCCTGGTGGCCACGGTGCTCAACGGGGTGCTGGCCTGGGCCATGCTGCGCAAGGCCCGCGAGGTGCGGTCGATGGCGCTGGAGGGCGACGCCCGCCACCTGTTCACCGATGTCTGGACCTCCGTGGGCGTGGTGCTCGGCCTCGTGGCGGTGCAACTCAGCGGCTGGCTGTGGCTCGACCCGCTGATCGCTGCCGCCGTGGCCCTGAACATCCTGCGCGAGGCCGTGGGCCTCGTGCGGCGGTCGGTGGACGGCCTGATGGACCATGCCCTCGAGCCCGAGGTGCAGGCCAGCATCGAGGACGCACTGGCCGAGTTCAAGCACGAGACCATCCGCTTCGACCACATCAGCACTCGCCGGGCCGGCACCCGCCGGTTCGTCGACCTGCACATGCACATGCCGGCCGACTGGAGCCTGAGACGCGCCGCCGCACTGCGAACCTCCGTCGAACAGGCCTTGATGGCCGCGGTGCCGGGCCTGCGGGCGACGATCCAGCTTCTGCCCAGCGACGTCGAGGCCCATTTCGACGACCCCAGGGACCCGTTGTGATCGGGCTGGTGCAGCGGGTGCGGCAGGCGCAGGTGGTGGTGGCCGGGCGCACCATCGGTGAGATCGGCCCGGGCCTGCTGGTCTTCGTCTGCGCCGAGCCGGCCGATGGCGATGCCCAGGTGCAGCGCTTCGTGGACAAGCTGCTGAAGCTGCGCATCCTGGCCGACGACGCCGGGCGCATGAACCGCAGCCTGCAGGACACGGGCGGCGGCCTGCTCATCGTCTCGCAGTTCACGCTGGCGGCCGACACTGCCGGCGGCAACCGGCCCAGTTTCACGGGCGCGGCGCCGGCCGAGCAGGGACGACGGCTCTACGAGGCCGTGCTGGCCATGGCCCGCGCGCGGCACTCACCGGTGGCGGCGGGTGAGTTCGGCGCTGACATGCAGGTGCACCTGGTCAACGACGGGCCGGTGACCATTCCGCTGCGGGTGAGCTGAACGCCAAGGCCGCCTCCGGGCGGCCTTGGCGCATCGGTCCGGCTGGCCCGCGCATGGGCCGCCTGACCACCTTTCTCAGTCGGCCCGGCAGGTGACTCGCCAGTCATGCGAGACCTGCCAGGCACCTCCCGTGCAGAACGCCCGTGCGCAGGCACGGGCGATCGCCATCAGTCCGCGTATTGACCGGCGGCCTTGATGGCCACGCCCCACTTCTCGATCTCGGCGGCCACGAACTTCTTGTGCTCTGCCGGGCTCAGGCGGCCGTCGGTGATGACCACGGCGCCCAGTGCTTCCTGCTTCTTCACGAAATCGGCGTCCTTGAGCGCGGCGCGCAAGGCCTCGTTGAGCTTGCTGGTCACGGCCGCAGGCGTGCCCTTGGGCGCATACAGGCCGTGCCAGATCGCGACGTTGAAGCCCTTCAGGCCCTGGCTGTCCAGCGTCGGCAGGTTGGCCAGCGCGGGGGCGGTCAGCGGCTGCGCGCTGGTGACGGCGAAGGCCTTGACCTTGCCGCCGGCGATCTGCGGCACGGTGTTCGTGGTCTGGTCGCACATGAGGTCCACCTGACCGCCGAGCAGGTCGCTCATGGCCGGCGCCGTGCCCTTGTAGGGCACCGTGGTCATGTCGATCTTGATGGACTGCTGGAAGAGCAGGCCGCAGAGGTGCGACGCCGCACCCAGGCCGGCATTGGCCAGGTTGACCTTGCCCTTGTTCGCTTCCAGCCACTTGGCCAACTCCGCGAAGTTGTTGGCCGGCAAGGTGGGCCGACCGATCAGCGTCATCGGCACTTCGTTGACCATGCCCAGGTACTCGAAGTCCTCGGTGGCCTTGAAGGGCAGGTTGCGGTACAGCGACGCCGAGGTGGCCATGCCGATGTGGTACAGCAGCAGCGTGTGGCCATCCGGCGCCGCCTTGGCCACCTTGGTGGCCCCCAGCGTGCCGCCGGCGCCACCGACGTTCTCGACCACGATGGTCTGCTTGAGCTGGGCCCCGAGCGCGACGGCAAGGTCGCGTGCCACCTTGTCGGTGGGGCCGCCGGCCGAGAAGGGCACGACGATGGTGACGGCCTTGTCGGGGAAGGCGAAGGCGGAGCCGGCCGCCAGCGCGGCGCCCAGGGCCATGGAAGCGATCAGGGTCTTCTTCATGCGAGTCACTCCTGCGGAGCATTGACGACGAGCGCGCATGCTAGGCATTCGTCAAAGCCCTTGCAGGACGGGAACTACGTAGGCACGGCCTGGAACTTCACCGTGGTGCGCGACAACTCAGTCGTAGCGCCGCGCGTCCTCGATCACCTTGCCATCGTTGGCCAGGCTGCCCGGGGTCACCAGGCTCACCTCGCCGCGCAGCTTGGTCACGTCACGCAGCGTGCCGGCCATGGCCTGGGCGAGCCCCTCGGGCGCCGCCGCGCACTCCACGTGCAGCGTCATGCGGTCGTTGGCCATTTCGCCCTCGATCACCAGCCGCCCGCGCCCGGCTTCCGGGTGCCGCTTGAGCACCTCGGCCACCTGGCCCGGGTGCACGAACATGCCGCGCACCTTCGCCGTCTGGTCGGCCCGGCCCATCCAGCCGCGGATGCGCGGCGCCGTGCGACCGGTGGGGCAGTGGCCCGGCATCGTGGCCGACAGGTCGCCGGTGCCGAAGCGCACCAGCGGGTAGTCGGGATTCAGCGTCGTCACCACCACCTCGCCCACCTCGCCGTCGGCCACCGGGGTGCCCGTGCCCGGGCGCACGATCTCCACGATCACGCCCTCGTCCAGCACCAGGCCATCGCGCGCCGATGTCTCATAGGCGATGAGGCCGAGGTCGGCGGTGCCGTAGCTCTGGAAGGCGTGCACGCCGCGGGCCGCGAACCAGTCGCGCAGCGCCGGCGGAAAGGCCTCGCCACCCACCGATGCCTTGGTCAGCGTCGGCAGCGCGAGCCCAGCCTCCGCGGCCTTCTCCAGCGCGATGCGCAGAAAGCTCGGGGTGCCAGCGTAGGCGTCGGGGCCGAGTTCCTGCATCGCCTGCAACTGCAGTTCGGTGTTGCCCACGCCGCCGGCGAACACGGTGCAGCCGATGGCGTGCGCACCGGTCTCCATCATCGACCCGGCAGGGGTGAGGTGGTAGCTGAAGCTGTTGTGCACCAGGTCGCCCGCACGGAATCCCGCCGCGAACAGCGCGCGGCCGAAGCGCCAGTAGTCGGCGGCGGCCCCTTCGGGTTCATAGATCGGGCCCGGGGACTGGAACACCCGCCGCGCCGGCCGCAGCCCCAGGGCGCGCCAGCCGATGGCAGAGAACCCGCCGAAAGGGTCGCCGCCGGCGACACGAGCGGCCTGCTGGCGCGCCAACAGCTCGCTCTTGCGCGTCACGGGCAGGTCAGCCAGGGCGGCTCGGCAGTTCACCGTCAACGGGTCCACGGCCGCCAGCATGGCGGCGCCCGCCGCCGTGGCCTGGGCGCGTGCCACCGCAGCCGGCAATGCCGCCAGCCAGGCGGCCTCGCGCGCCTCGGGGTCGCGGGTTTCCAGTTCGTCGTAGAACTCGCTCATTCGTCGTGGTCCCATTGGCGCAGCCGCTGCTTGACGGTGTCGACGAAGCGCCGCACGTCCAGGCTGGAGGCCAGCCGGCTGCTTGTCCATTCCGGCGTCAGCGCCGGCCGTTTGGCGATGCGCGCGACGATGGCCGTGTCTTCGGCGGCCAGTTCCAGCACGGCGCGCCCGCCGATCTCGTAGCGTGCGCCGCGCTCGGCCAGCGGGCGCAGATCCCTCAACTGGCGCCTGAGGCCCACCAGCACCTCGGCGGCCTTGAATGGTGGTGGGGCAAAGCCGCTGAAGTCGTCGTCTGCGCTCATGCCAGCCACCGCTTGCGCCGCCGGTAGCTCTTGACGTCCTTGAAGCTCTTGCGGTCGCCGCCGCCCATGCCGAGGTAGAACTCCTTGACGTCCTCGTTCTCGCGCAGCGCCTTGGCCTCGCCGTCCATCACGATGCGGCCGTTCTCCAGGATGTAGCCGTAGTCGGCGTAGCGCAGCGCCAGGTTGGTGTTCTGCTCGGCCAGCAGGAAGGTCACCTTCTCCTTCTGGTTGAGCTCCTTGACGATCTCGAAGACCTCCTCCACCAGCTGCGGTGCCAGGCCCATGCTCGGTTCGTCGAGCAGCACCATCTTCGGGTCGGCCATCAGCGCGCGGCCGATGGCGCACATCTGCTGCTCGCCGCCGGAGGTGTAGGCGGCCTGGCTGCTGCGGCGGGTCTTCAGGCGCGGAAAGTAGTTGTAGACCTTCTCCAACGTGCGGGCCACCGCGGCCTTGCCGTCCTTGCGCGTGTAGGCGCCGGTGAGCAGGTTCTCCTCGATCGTCAGGTGAGCGAAGCAGTGCCGGCCCTCCATGACCTGCACCACGCCACGGTCGACCATGTCGGACGTGCTGAGCTTCTCGATGCGCTCGCCGCGCAGCTCGATCGAGCCCTTGGTGACCTCGCCACGCTCGCCGGCCAGCAGGTTGCTGACCGCGCGAAGCGTGGTCGTCTTGCCGGCGCCATTGCCGCCCAGCAGCGCGACCACGCCGCCCTCGGGCACCTTCAGGGACACGCCCTTGAGCACGAGGATCACGTGGTTGTAGATGACCTCGATGCCGTTGACGTTGAGGAGCAAGTTGGACATGGGCGGGTTTCCTTCCTCGGCCCAGCGTCGCGCGCGGCGCTGGGCCGAGGGCTCCTGGCGGAGCCCTCGGGGTCGGCCGGGCGCTGGCACGCCCGGCCGGAGCGGGGTCAGCTCTGGCAGTCCTGCGGCGTGCGACGCTGCAGCTTCTTCTCACCGAGGTACTTGTCGGCGGAGGCCTTCACCAGCGGCTTGATGGTGGCGTTGTCGGACTCGTACCAGTCGGACGTGATGTCCCACTTGGCGCCGTCCCAGGTGCGGATGCGGGCCCAGCTGGCGCCCATGTGATCGGCGCACGAGGTGGACACCGGACGCATCATCCCGGCGAAGCCCAGCTTGTCGAGCTTGCCCTGATCCAGCGCCAGGTTCTCCAGTCCCCAGCGCACCTGCTCGCCGGTCATGACCTTGCCCTTGCCGAAGCGCTCCTGTGCCCGGCTGACGCCCTCGACGGCCATCATCGCCGCGGTCAGGCCACGCAAGTACAGCACCTGGCCCACCTCTTCCTTCGGGCCTGTGCCCTGGCCCTTGTCGTGCACCATCTTCATCACGTCCTTGACGATGGTGGTCTTTTCGGTGGCGCCGTCCTGCATCGTCAGCGCGTGGTAGCCCTTGGCGGCGGCACCCACGTCCTTGACGTCCGGCTCGGCACCCGACCACCACACGCCGTACATCTTGTCGCGCGGGTAGCCGGTGGCCACGGCCTCCTTCAGCGCGGCGGAGTTCATCACGCCCCAGCCCCAAAGGAACACGTAGTCGGGCCGAGACTGGCGGATCTTCAGCCAGGTGGCCTTCTGCTCGATGCCGGGGTGGGCCACCGGCAGCAGCTCGACCTCGAAGCCTTCCTGCTTGCCGAGCTCTTCCAGCATCGGAATCGGTTCCTTGCCGTAGGGGCTGTCGTGGTAGACCAGGGCCACCTTCTTGCCCTTCAGGCCGCTGGTTTTCTTCACGTGCTGCACCAGCACGCTGGCGCCGGTCCAGTAGGTGCCCAGCAGCGGGAAGTTCCACTTGAAGGCCATGCCGTCCACCGAGTCGGCGCGGCCGTAGCCCGAGGTGATCAGCGGGATCTTGTCGTCAGGCGCCTTCTCGGTCAGCGCGAAGGTGATGCCGGTGGACAGCGGCTGGAACACTGACGCGCCCTTGCCCTTCAGGCGCTCGTAGCACTCCACGCCCTTGGCCGTGTTGTAGCCAGTCTCGCACTCCTCGTAGCTGACCTTCACGCCGTTGATGCCGCCACGGGCATTGACCAGCTTGAGGTAGTCGACATAGCCGTTGGCAAACGGCACGCCGTTGGGCGCGTAAGGGCCGGTGCGGTACACCAGCACCGGGAAGAACTGCTCTTTGGCCTGGGCGAGTGCCTGGGTGGCCACGCCGGCCAGGCCGGTGCTCAGCACAGCGGCGGCCAGCACCATGGACTTGAACTTCATCGTCTGTCTCCTGCAGGGTAGTGGGAATGCACTCGTCAGTGCGGGAACGGCCAGAGCCGCAGCTTTTCCTTGCCGATGGACCACAGCCGGGCGAGCCCGTGCGGTTCCACGATCAGGAAGAACACGATCAGGGCCCCGAACACCATGAAGGTCAGGTGCGAGGCCAGGGCGGTGTCGAAACCCACCGCGATGCCGAGCTGGTCGAGCACGATCGGCAGAACGACGATGAACGCCGCGCCGAACAGGCTGCCCATGATGGAGCCCAGGCCGCCGATGATGATCATGAACAGCAGCTGGAACGATGTGTCGATGGAGAAGGCCGCCGGTTCCCAGCTGCCCAGGTGCACGAAGCCCCACAGCGCGCCGGCCACGCCGACGATGAAGGAGCTGACGGCGAAGGCCGTGAGCTTGGCGTAGACCGGGCGGATGCCGATGACCGATGCGGCCACGTCCATGTCGCGGATGGCCATCCATTCGCGGCCGATGTGGCTGCGCACCAGGTTCTTGGCCAGCATCGCGAACACGGTCAGGAAGGCCAGGCAGAGCAAGTACTTCTCGGCCGGGGCATCGACGATCCAGCCGAAGACGTTGAGATCCGCCACCGCCACCGACCCCGAGGCGGAGTCGTTGGTGAACCAGTTGACCCGCAGGAACAGCCAGTCCACGAAGAACTGCGCCGCCAGCGTGGCCACCGCCAGGTACAGGCCCTTGATGCGCAGCGAGGGGATGCCGAACATCACGCCGACCACGGTGGCACAGGCGCCGCCGAGCAGCAGGCAGGCCACCAGCGGCAGGCCCGGCACACGCACGGCGAAGTTGTAGGCCGCATAGGCGCCCACGGCCATGAAGGCGCCGGTGCCCAGCGAGATCTGGCCGCAGTAGCCCACCAGGATGTTCAAGCCCAGCGCCGCCAGCGCCAGGATCAGGAACGGGATCAGGATGGCGCGGAACAGGTATTCCGGGGCCACCATCGGCACCACCAGGAACGCAAAGGCCAGGATGAGGCCGATGGCGACGCGGTCCTGCAGGATCGGGAAGACCTGCTGGTCGGCCGTGTAGCTGGTCTTGAACTGGCCGTTTTCGCGGTAGAGCATGTTCTTCTTCCCTTGCGCTCAGACGCGGTCGATGATCTTCTCGCCAAAGAGGCCTTGCGGCCGCACGAGCAGGAAGACGAGGGCCAGCACGTAGGCGAACCAGATCTCGATGCCGCCACCGAGCATGGGCCCGAGGTAGATCTCCGAGAGCTTCTCTCCGACGCCGATGATCAGCCCGCCGATGATGGCGCCGGGCACGCTGGTGAGGCCACCCAGGATGACCACCGGCAGCGCCTTCAGGGCCACCAGGCTCAGCGAGAACTGCACGCCCAGCTTGCTGCCCCAGATGATCCCGGCCACCAGGGCCACGAAGCCGGCCACGCTCCACACGATGACCCAGATGCGGTTGAGCGGGATGCCGATGGACTGCGCGGCCTGGTGGTCGTCGGCCACGGCCCGCAGCGCACGGCCGGTGCCGGTCTTCTGGAAGAACAGGCTCAGCAGCGCCACCAGGGCCGCGGCGATCAGCGCGGCATAGAGTTCTTCCTGGCTCAGCAGCACACCGCCCTCGAACACGTTCTCGAGGATGAACATCGGCTCCTTGGGCAGACCGACGTCGATCTTGTAGATGTCGCTGCCGAACAGCGTCTGGCCGAAACCGTCGAGAAAGTAGGTGATGCCCAGCGTGGCCATCAGCAGGGTGATGCCCTCCTGGTTGACCAGGCGGCCCAGCACCAGCTTCTCGATCAACCAGGCCGTGGCCACCATCACCGCCATCGCGGCGACGAAGGCGAGGATGTTGGCCAGCAGCAGGCTCTCGAAGCCCAGCCACTGCGGAATCCACTCGGCGAAGCGGGCCATCGCCAGCGCCGCGAACAGCACCATCGCGCCCTGCGCGAAGTTGAAGACACCGCTGGCCTTGAAGATGAGCACGAAGCCCAGGGCCACCAGCGCATACAGCATGCCGGACATCAGGCCACCGATCAGGGTCTCGAGGAAAAATCCCATGGCTGCCTCAATGCGTGGTGCCGAGGTAGGCGTCGATCACCTCGGGGTTGTTGCGCACCTCGTCCGGGGTGCCGTCGCCGATCTTCTTGCCGTAGTCCAGCACGACGACACGGTCGGAGATGTCCATCACCACGCCCATGTCGTGCTCGATGAGCACGATGGTGGTGCCGAACTCGTCGTTGACGTCGAGGATGAAGCGGCTCATGTCCTGCTTCTCCTCCACGTTCATGCCGGCCATCGGCTCGTCCAGCAGCAGCACCTGCGGCTCCATCGCCAGCGCGCGGCCGAGGTCCACGCGCTTCTGCAGGCCGTAGGGCAGGCGTCCCACCGGCGTCTTGCGGAAGGCCTGGATCTCGAGGAAGTCGATGATGTTCTCGACGAATTCGCGGTGCGCGATCTCCTCGCGTTCCGCGGCGCCGAACCAGGGGTTGCGGAAGGCCTGCTGGAAGAGGTTGGTCTTCATGCGCAGGTTGCGCCCGCTCATGATGTTGTCCAGCACGCTCATGCCCTTGAACAGGGCCAGGTTCTGGAAGGTGCGGCCGATGCCCATCTCCGCCACCTGGCGGCTGTTCATGTGGCCGAAGGTCTGGCCGCGGAAGGTGATGCTGCCCTGCTGAGGCGTGTAGACGCCGTTGATGCAGTTGAGCATGCTGCTCTTGCCGGCGCCGTTGGGGCCGATGATGGCGCGCACCTCGTGCTCGCGCACGTTGAAGCTGATGTCGGTCAGCGCCTTCACGCCGCCGAAGCTCAGCGAGATGTTCTTCACGTCGAGGATCACGTCCCCGATCTGCTTGTCGCCGGATTCGGCCATGTCAGTACCGCCCGGCCGTCCGAAGGGACTGACGCGCCCCTTGGGGGCAGCGAACGGAGTGAGCTTGGGGATTCATTTCAGGCTGCCCTCTTCACTGCGGGGAAGGTTTTCGCGTCGGAGATCTTCAGCGTCGCGCTGACCATGCCGCTGCGCCCGTCCTCGAACTTCACCGGCGTTTCCACGTACTGCTCCGCCTTGCCGCCATACAGCGCATCCAGCAGCACCTGGTAGCGCTCGCCGATGTAGCCGCGGCGCACCTTGCGCGTGCGGGTGAGCTCGCCGTCGTCGGCGTCGAGTTCCTTGTGCAGGATCAGGAAGCGGCTGACCTGGCTGCCGGCCAGCTTCTCGTCCTGCGCCAGGTCGGCGTTGACCTTCTCCACGCACTCCTGGATCAGCGTGTAGACCTCCGGCTTCTGCGCCAGATCGGTGTAGCCGGCGTAGGGCAGGTTGCGCTTCTCGGCCCAGTTGCCGACCGCTTCCATGTCGATGTTGATGAAGGCACAGGCCTTCTCGCGCCGGTCGCCGAAGGCCACCGCCTCCTTGATGAACGGGAAGAACTTCAGCTTGTTCTCCACGTATTTGGGCGCGAACATCGCGCCGTCGTGCGGGCCGCCCATCAGCCGCCCCACGTCCTTCGCGCGGTCGATGATCTTCAGGTGGCCGCCGGCGTCCAGGAAGCCGGCGTCGCCGGTGTGGTACCAGCCGTCGTTGGTCAGCACCTCGGCCGTGGCCTCGGGGTTCTTGTAGTACTCGCGCAGCAGGCCCGGGCTCTTGACCAGGATCTCGCCGTTGTCGGCCAGCTTGATCTCCACACCCTCGATGGGCACGCCCACGGTGTCGGCCTTGGCCTCGTGGTCGGGCTGCAGGCAGACGAAGACCGCGGTCTCGGTGCTGCCATAGAGCTGCTTGAGGTTGATGCCGATGGACCGGTAGAAGGTGAACAGGTCGGGCCCGATGGCCTCGCCCGCCGTGTAGGCCACGCGCACACGGCTCAGGCCCAGGGTGTTGCGCAGCGGGCCGTAGACGAAGAGGTTGCCCAGCGCGTATTTCAGCTTGTCCAGGCCGCCGACCGCCTTGCCGTCCATGATGGCCGGGCCCACGCGGCGGGCCAGGTCCATGGCGGTGTTGAACATCCAGCGCTTGATGGCACCGGCGTCCTCCATGCGGATCATCACGCTGGTCAGCAGGCCTTCGAACACCCGCGGCGGCGCGAAGTAGTAGGTCGGGCCGACCTCCTTGAGGTCGATCATCACCGTGGCCGCGTTCTCCGGGCAGTTGACGGTGTAGCCGCAGGCCAGCCACTGCGCGTAGCTGAAGATGTTCTGGCCGATCCACGCCGGCGGCAGGTAGGCCAGGATGTCCTCGTCGGCCGTCAGCTTGTCGAAGCGCGCACCGGCGGCAGCGCGGTCGGCCAGCGTGGCGTGCGTGTGCACCACGCCCTTGGGCTTGCCGGTGGTGCCGCTGGTGAAGAACATCGCGGCCACGTCGGCCGGCTGGCCCTTGGCGATCTCCGCGTCCACCTGGCCCGCGTGCGCCGCGCTCCAGGCACGTCCGGCTTCCTGCAGCGCATCCAGCGACGCCAGCCCGGGTTCGTCGTACTTGCGCAGCCCGCGAGCCTCGTCGTACCAGATGCGGGTGACCTGCGGGTTCTCGATGCGGATCTCCAGCAGCTTGTCCACCTGCTCCTGGTCCTCCACGATCGCGAAGCGCACCTCGGCGTTCTGGATCGGGAACACGAACTCGGCCGCCACCGCGTCCTGGTACAGCGGCACCGGGATGCCACCCAGCGCCTGCGTGGCCAGCATCGCGGCGTACAGGCGGGGCCTGTTCTCGCCGATCACCACCACGTGCTCGCCGCGCTGCAGGCCGGCTTCGGCCAGGCCGCCGGCCATCTCGCGCACCATCACCGCCAGCGCCTGCCAGCTGGTGGTTTGCCAGATGCCGAACTCCTTGATGCGCAGCGCCGGCGCCTGCGGCCGGTCGGCGGCGTGGCGCAGCAGCTGTTGCGGAAAGGTGGTGGTGACGGTCAAGGCGCGGCCCTCCAGGGGAACAGCTGCATTCTGGAAAGCCCTTTGACGCCTTGTTGTCGTTCTGACGACAATTTGCGGGAAGCTCCTGTCAGGAATTACCCGCGCTCGTATCGGTGTCACAGTCCGCACCCCCCCTCATCACCCGTTCGCGTGCCGCGACGGACCAGGAACTCGCCGGCATCCCCTGGCTGGCCGCGCTGTCGGCGGCCGAACGTGCCCGTGCGGTGGACGACCTGCGCGTGGTGCGTGCGGAACCGGGTGAAGTGATCTGCCGTGTCGGCCGGCCTGCAGCGCACTGGCTGGGGCTGGTGGACGGCTTGCTGAAGATGAGCAACGACAGCGCCAGTGGCCAGGCCATGACCTTCACCGGCGTGCCACCGGGCGGCTGGTTCGGTGAAGGCACCGTGCTCAAGCACGAGCACTACCGCTACAACATCCAGGCGCTGCGCAGCAGCCTGCTGGCCGGCATCACGGTGCAGACCTTCGACTGGCTGCTGGACCACAGCATCGGCTTCAACCGCTTCGTGATGAACCAGCTCAACGAACGCCTGGGCCAGTTCATCGCCGCACGCGAGATCGACCGCCTCACGCACCCGGACGAACGCGTGGCCCGCAACCTGGCGGCGCTGTTCCACCCGGTGCTGTACCCGGGTGTGGGCACGCTGCTGCGCATCACGCAGCAGGAGCTGGGCTACCTGGTGGGCCTGTCGCGCCAGCGCGTGAACGAGGCCCTGCGCACGCTGCAGGCCGCCGGCGTCATCGCCGTGGAATACGGCGGCGTGCGGGTGCTGGAACTCGAAGGCCTGCGCCGCTACCGCACCTGAGCGGCCCCGCCGCCTCGCCAGCCCGCACACCATTGCGGCCGGAGGGAGCGCACCCTAAAGCTGCGCTTGCCCAGCGGGGACACCGGGCGCAGAGTGATTTGATGAATCGAACACCGATCCCGGAGCCCACCCAGGTACGGCGGCAGCGTCCGTTCCGGCTGCGGTCGGCGGACTTGCGCGGCCTGTCGCGACTCGGCGTGCAGGCCGTGACCGGCCTCACCGACATCGTGGAGGCGATGCACCACACGGTGCTGTCGCGGCCGCACCCGTTGGGCCTGCCCCCGGTGGGGCGCACCCGCGGCCTCACCGGCTTCGTCTACGGCGCGGTGCGTGGCACGACGCGGGCCGTGGGCGCGGGCCTGGACGGCTTGTGGCGTGTGGTGCCCGGCAACGCGGCGGCCTCGGGTCCACGTCGTGAGGCCTTCGTGGCGGCGCTCAACGGCGTGGTTGGTGACCATCTGGCCGAAACCAGCAACCCGCTGGCGATCCCGATGCAATTGCGCATGGGTGGGCAACCCTGGCGCACCGCGTTGGCCGCGTCAGGCGGCTCGTGCTCGGGGCGTGTGCTGGTGCTGGTGCACGGCCTGGCGATGCACGACGGGCAGTGGAATCGCCGCGGCCACGACCATGGCCAGGTGCTGGCGCGGGCCCTGGGCGTGACGCCCGTCTACCTGCACTACAACAGCGGCCGCCACGTGTCGCAGAACGGGCGTGACTTCTCGGCAGCGCTGGACGATCTGGTGGCGCATTGGCCGGTGCCGGTCGACGAGTTGATGATCGTCGCCCACAGCATGGGCGGCTTGGTCGCGCGCAGCGCCTGCCATGTTGCCACCGGCCAGCCCTGGCGCCGGCGACTGTCGCGCCTGGTTTTCCTGGGCACGCCGCACCATGGCGCCGCCCTGGAGCGCGGTGGGCGCCTGGTGGACCTGGCGCTGGGCGTGTCGCCCTACGCCGCGCCGCTGGCGCGCCTGGGCCGGGTGCGCAGCGCCGGCATCACCGACCTGCGCTACGGCAATGTGCAGGAGGCCGACTGGGCGCACGGCCACGATCAGAGGCATGACGACCGGCGCCCCACGCCGCTGCCGCGTGGCGTGGCCTGCCATGTGGTGGCGGCCACCACGGCCCAGGTCGTGGCGCCACGACGGAACCTGCACGATGCGGTGATCGGGGACGGTCTGGTGCCGCTGGCCAGCGCGCTGGGCGAACATGCCGACCCGGCGCTGCGGCTGCGCTTCGCGCCCGAGCGGCGGCTGATCATCACCAGGGCCAACCACTTCGACCTGCTCAGCCGCGCCGACGTCGCGGCGCAGTTGCAGGCCTGGCTGCGCTGACCGTGACCGGTCAGCGCCGTGGTGAGCGGCGTCGCGCCCACAGCACGGCGCCGCCGGCCAGCATCAACGCCAGGCTGCCCGGCTCGGGCACCGCGGGCGTGAGCGTCAGGCCGGAGACGCTCAGCGTCGACACGCCGAGCACGTCCACCGTGTCGACCACCCCGATCGCGAACGACACCGTGGCCGCGCTGTCGAACGCGTGGCTGAACGCGCCGGCGCTGGCGGCCGGCCCGGTGGCCAGCGTGAACACCTGGCCGTCGAGCACGGCGAAGGCATGGTCGGGCATCTCGCCGTCGACGCTGCTGAAGGCCCAGTCGAAGCGCAACGTGTCACCGGCTGCCACAGCCAGCGTCTGCCAGGCCACCGAACCTTCGGTGGCGGCGTCCTCGCCGAGGTCGAGCGCATAGGCCGGCACGCCGGCGGCGGCCTCGACCACCGCCACGTCGACGGCCGAATGGCCGCTGAGGTTGAACGGCGCGTCCGGGTCGCCCGGGGCCAGCCAGGCGGTGGTCAGGCTCACCACGGCGCCGCCGTCGAGCACGTC
The DNA here is from genome assembly GCA_024235915.1 of Burkholderiaceae bacterium. Classification (GTDB taxonomy): domain Bacteria; phylum Pseudomonadota; class Gammaproteobacteria; order Burkholderiales; family Burkholderiaceae_C; genus Rubrivivax. The sequence goes on from JACKLO010000017.1 coordinate 104,617, forward strand.
GCCGGTCATGGACCAGCCGGCGTGCGCCGCGCCTGTGGCCAGGGTCAGGGCGGTCAGGGTCAGGAGTTGTTGCATGGGCATGTTCTGCATCACTTCACCAGCAGATCCCGCCGGCCATCCAGTGCGGCCGGGCTCACGCCGCGCAGCGTCAGCAGCGCGCGGAAGCCGCCGCCACCCGCGGGGCCGTCGAGGTCCACCTCCACCCTTGTACCGCCGAGCCCGGCGCGGAAGCGCACCAGACCGTCGGCCACGGCGTCGTCACCGGCGTAGCCGGTGGGGGCCAGCAAGGCACGCAGGTCGATGCGGTCCTCACCGGGCGCGAAATCGGTCACCACGTCGCCGGCGTCGCGCATCGAGGTGTAGACGAACAGGTCGGCGCCGCTGCCGCCGGTGAGGCGGTCGGCACCCGCGAAGCCGGTGATGCGGTCATCACCCGCGCTGCCGACCAGCACATTGCGCTGGGCGTCGCCGTCCACGGCCTTGTACAGCGCCACGCCCACCAGGACCGGGTCATGGTCCGACGCCCGGTAGGCATCGGGCGCGTAGGGGTCCGCCGGGCAGGGCAGACCGGAACACAGCAGCGGCGCCTTGAACTCCTGGTTGTAGTCGCGCAGCGAAGCCTCGTCGGCATTGATGGCCCAGGTCGCCGCGCCGGTCACCAGGCTGGCCAGCGGCGCGCTGGCCAGGGCGTGGTCCAGACGGCCGGCGGCGCCGTCGAAGACGTAGGAATACACCGGTGAACCTGCGCTGCCGAAGCGCAGCAACTGGTCGCCAAATCCTGCAGCGTTCAGCGCGGCGACCGGGTCCTCCTGGCCGTAGGCGTTGAGGTCGCCGGTCACCAGCACACGGCCGCCGCCCTGCGTCAGGCTGGCCGCGAAGCCGGCGAGCGCCTGCGCCTGCGCCACGCGCTGTGCGTTGTAGCAGCCCTGGCCGTCACCCTGGTCCAGGTCTGCACCGGCGGCATCGCCGCAGCCCTTGGACTTGAAGTGGTTGACCACCACGGTGAAGCGCTCGCCGTTGGCGGCCTCGAAAGTCTGCGCCAGTGGCGGGCGGTTGTGCACCGGGTCGGCGTCACTGACGGCACCGCCCACGCGCGCCAGCCGCGCCGGCTTGTAGAGCAGGGCGGTGCGGATGGCGTCGGTGCCGCTGCCGCCACCGCTCACGGCACCGCCGGCGACGGCCCAAGTGCCGGCGCCGGCGACGGCGTTGAGCGCGTCGGCCAGGTGCTGCGCGGCCACGTCGCCGTTGTTCTGGATCTCCATCAGGCCGATCACGTCGGCGTCGATGGCCACCAGCGCCGCCACGATCTTGTGCCGCTGGCGTTCGAACTCGGTGGCGTTGCTGGCGCCGCGGCACAGGCTGGCCGACGGCGTGCTGCCGCCCTGGGTGCAGGTCTGGCCGCTGTGGCCGAAGGCGTCGCCGCCGTTGGTGAACGTGGTGAAGTAGTTCAGCACGTTGAAGGCCGCCAGCTTCAGGTTGCCACCGACGACCGGCGGTGTGCCCGGGCGTGGGTTGCTGGCGGTGAACACCGGCGCCTGCGTCGGCTGCAGGCGGTAGGCCACGATGCCGGCGCTGCTGTTGGTGGCCAGGCCGAAGTCGATCACGCCCGAGAGCGACTCGATCGTGTCGCCGGCCCGCGCCGCGCCGCTGGCCGGGTCCAGGTAGGGTGTGGGTGCCGGGTTCTGGCGGCTGCTGCCGTCGTCCAGCAGCAGCGTGCTGCGCGCATTCAGGTCCGCCAGGGCCAGGGCCTCGGGCGTGCCGGGACGATAGGCGTTGGTCGGCGTCTCGCGGCGCCCGCCGGCGGCCACGGTGAGCTGGCCATAGCGGCCCTGGAAGAAGTTCTGCTGCACGGTCAGCGGGCCCCGCAGCGTGACCAGCATGCCCTCGTAGCGCTCCAGGCCGTCGGCCGACGGCACCGGCAGCGTCACCACCGTCGGCGCCACGCTGCCGCTGCCGATCACGGTCAGGCTGCTGATGCTGGTCAGCTCGGTCAGCGGCCGCGCCTCGGCGGCGGGGTTTGCCGTGCTGCCGGAGACGTCGAACTCGGTCACCGTCCCGGTCAGGCGCACGGCCTGGCCCACGCTCACCGTCGGCGCGCTGGAGGTGAAGACGAAGACGCCGTCGGACGTGGCCGGATCGCCGTCGCCCACCGGGTCCTGCAGGAAGAAGCCGTTGTTGAGCAGGTGCGTGACCACGCCTTCGGTGGTCACGCGCTGGCCGGCCAGCGGGCTGGTGGGGCCGTTGCCCTGCAGGGCCGGGATGCTCACCACGGCCTGTGCCCAGGCGGCGGTGCCGCAGGCCAGGAGGGCGGCGGCGGCGATCGTGTGCAGCAGTCGCATGGTGTTCAGCGCTGGCGGCGCACGAAGCTGCCGATGGCGAGCAGGCCGCTCAGCAGCAGGGCGTAGGTGCCCGGCTCCGGCACGGCGGTGACGCTGAAACTCAGGTTGTCGATGGCCAGGCCATGGTCGCTGCCGGCGTCGTTGACCTCGGCCCAGCGCAGCCACAGCGTCTGGCCAGCGGCCCAGTCCAGCGCCACGCTGCCGCCCACGCCTGCCGCCAAGCCGGCGCTGTTGCCGTCCACGGCGGCCGCGGTGCTGCCAGTGACGGGCGAGGTCCAGTCGAAGCCGGCACCGGGGCTCACCCAGGTGGTCACGCTGTCGAAGCTGGCGCCCAGCCCGTAGGCCAGCGCCATGCTCTGCTCGCTGGTGTTGCCGCCGTTGCGCCACTGTTCGCCGTCAAACGCCAGGCTGAAGCCGGTCAGGGTGCTGCCGGTGGCGTTGTCGAAGGCCACCGCGATCCAGCCGGCCAGGTTGCCACTGGCCGGGCTGCCGAAGTAGCTGCCGCCGGACCCGGTGCCGCCCAGGGCGCGCTCGCTGCTGCCGCTGGCGCCAAAGCTGTAGAAGCTGCCGGCGTTGGAGCCGCCGGTGTCGGCACGGTAGCTGCTGATGGCCGCACCCGCCGCGTTGAACAGGCTCCAGCCTGCCAGCGTGCTGTCGTTGGCCCAGGCATTGGCGGTGCCGCTGGTGGCCAGGCTGTCGAAGTCCTGCTGGTAGACGTCGTCGGCCGACGTGATCTGGACGGCGGCGAAGGCCGGCGCGGCCAGGGTGGTGGCCAGCAGCGTGGCCAGGATGGTGGTGCGCATGGAAAGGGTCCTCCTCGGGGTGTGCGCGCACGCTAGAGGCGCCGTGTGAAACCCGCGTGACGCACGGGAGCGCCACCCCCAAAGCCGGTGGCGTGGGCGGCGCTGGGGAATTCGCCGCGATTTCCTGCTTCCACCCACAGGACAGCCAAACTTCGAGGAGCCCGCCATGACACCACTGACAACGACCCGCCGCCTCATTCGCCAGCCACGGCTGACCGCACCCGCGCTGGCGCTGGTGGCGCTGATGCTGGCCGGCTGCGCGTCCACCGGCGTCGTCCAGGTCGGCGCGTCCCGCTTCGCCGCCAAACCCGAGGGCTGCCGGCTGGACGTCTACGCATCACGCCAGGACGTCAAACGCCCCTTCGAGGCCATCTGCCTGATCTCCAGCGAAAGCGGCCGTACCCTGTTCAACGACCGCAGCGACGAAGGCCGCGTCGAGGCCGTGCGCGAGCAGGCCTGCGCCTGTGGCGCCGACGCGGTGATCATGCGCGAGCTGGTGCGCTCGGCCACGCAGTTCGGCGTGGGCTATTCAGGCGTGCGCGTTTCGGCCGAGGCCATCGTCTACCGCTGACACTGCGGCGCAACGTCAGCGCCGTTCAAGCCTCGTTGGCCACCCCGGCCGCCACATGGCCGGCGGGCACGTGGCCCGCGGCGCTTTCGACATGGCCGGTCTGGTCGTCGAAGAAGAAGTCGGGCTCGAACTCGCGCAGGAACGGGCCCTTGGGCAGGCCGCCCAGGAACATCGCTTCGTCGATGTCGATGCGCCACTGCATCAGCGTGCGGATGGCGCGTTCATGCGCCGGGGCGCTGCGCGCCGTGACCAGCGCCGTGCGCACGCGCATGCCCGGCGCCGGCGACTGCTGCAGCCGGTGCAGGGCTTCCAGCAGCGGCTTGAAGGGGCCGGGTGCCAGCGGTGTGTCCACCCGGGTGCGCTCGTGGTCCTGGAAGGCGGGCAGGCCGCCCTGCTGGTAGACGCGCTCCGCCTCGTCGGAGAACAGCACCGCGTCGCCGTCGAAGGCGATGCGCAGTTCCTCGGGGTGGGCGTCGGACGCGCGCACCGCATGCGTGGCCACACGCGCGGCCGGCACGCCGGCGGCCAGGGCGCCCCGCACGTCGGCTTCGTTGGCCGACAGGAACAGGTGCGCCGCCAGCGGCTTGAGGTAGCGCCACGGGCTCTGGCCGCGGGTGAACACGCCGCGTTCGATGGGCAGGCCGTAGTGCTGGGCGGAGCGGTAGACCCGCATGCCCGAGACCGGGTCGTTGCGCGACAGGATCACCACCTCCACCCGCGGTGTGGCCGGTTCGGCGCGGTTGAAGGCCAGCAGCTTGTGCACCAGCGAAAACGCCACGCCGGGGGGTGCCGGCGTGTCCAGCCGCTGCAGCTGCAGCTGCATGTAGGCGCGGTCGTCGGCCGCCTCGAAAAGGCGGTTTTCCTCCTCGAAGTCGAACAGCGCGCGCGAGGAGATCGCGACGACGAAACGGCCTTCGAGTGATGCGGGCATGGGGCCATCATAGGCGCGGCACAATGCCCCGATGCATCGCCGTCACCTGTTGCGCAGCCTGGCCGTCGCCAGTCTGGGGCCCGTGGTTCCCGCCCTGTTCGCGGCCGAGTTCCGCGAGCTCAAGTGGGAGGAACTGGTGCCCAAGGACTGGGACCCGCTGAAGGACCTCAAGGGCATGGGCCTCGGGGCGCCCGAAGGCAGCGGCATGAACGATGGCGACCCCAAGGCGCAGGCCATGCTGGAGAAGCTGCGCGAGATCTGGGACCGCGCGCCCACCGTGGCCGCGATGGACGGCCGAGCCGTGCGCCTGCCGGGCTTCGTGGTGCCGCTGGACGAAACCCCGGCCGGCCTGACGTCCTTCCTGCTCGTGCCCTACTTCGGCGCCTGCATCCACACGCCGCCGCCGCCCGCGAACCAGATCGTGTTCGTGCAGGCGAAGGCGCCGGTGAAGTCGCGCACCATGGAGGCGGTCTGGGTGCGCGGCACGCTGAAGATCGAGCGTGCCGCGTCCAGCATGGGCACCAGCGGCTACCGCCTGGATGCGGTCGGCGTGGAACCCTACGTCGAGAAGCGCTGACGCCGTGGCGATCCGCGACGACGAGCGTGCCGCAGGCGCACATGACGCCCCCGGCGATGCCCGCCTGGCCCTGGCCCAGACGACACTGGGCGTGCTGGCGCTGGCGGCGCTGATCGTCAGCGCGCTGTGGGTGCTGCGGCCCTTCGTCGGCCCGGCCATCTGGGCGGCCATGGTCGTCATCGCCACCTGGCCGCTGATGCGCCGGGTGCAGGCGCTGGCCGGAGGGCGGCGCTGGCTGGCCACCACGGTGATGTCGCTGGCGCTGCTGCTGCTGTTCGTGGTGCCGCTGGTGGTGGCCATCGTCACCATCGTCGGCAACGTGGACCGCATCGTCGAATGGGCCAAGCTGGCAGCCTCGTTCCGCATGGCCGAGCCACCGGCCTGGCTGGCCACGCTGCCGGTGGTGGGGCCGATGCTGGTAGACCTGTGGCAGAGCCTGGTCGCCGCTGGCGTGGACGGACTGCTGGAGCGCCTGGCACCGTATGCCGGCAACCTGACGCGCTGGTTCGTCAGCGAGGTCGGCAGCCTGGGCTACCTGATCGTGCAGTTCCTGGGCACCGTGGCCATCGCCGCCGTGATGTACCAGGGCGGCGAGGCCTGGGCCGCCACCGTGCTGCGCATCGGCGAGCGCCTGGGCGGCTCGCGTGGCCGCCATGTGGTGGAACTGGCGGGCGACGCGGTGCGCGGCGTGGCGCTGGGCGTGGGTGTCACGGCGCTGGTGCAGTCGCTGCTCGGCGGGCTGGCGCTGAAGATCGCCGGCGTGCCGCTGGCCGGGCTGCTGACCGCCGTGATGCTGATGCTGTGCCTGGCCCAGGTGGGGCCGCTGCCGGTGCTGCTGGCGGCCGTGGGCTGGCTGTTCTGGCAGGGCGACACACCCTGGGCCATCGCGCTGCTGGTGGCGGCGGTGGTGGTGGGCACCATCGACAACGTGATCCGCCCGGTGCTCATCCGCCTGGGCGCGGACCTGCCCATGCTGCTGATCCTGGCCGGCGTCATCGGCGGGCTGTTCGCCTTCGGCCTGGTGGGCATCTTCGTCGGCCCGGTGGTGCTGGCCGTGGCCTGGACGCTGCTGGCGGCCTGGATCGGTGATGAAGACGTGTTAGCCCTGGACGCCGTCCCACAGCAGCTTGAGCCCGGTGAGCAGCATGCCGAGCTCGAACAGGCCGTAGAACAGCCGCGGCGGAATGATGCGCACGACGCGCACGCCGAGCCAGACACCCAGCGGGGCCAGGGGCAGCAGCACGGCTGAGGCCAGCAGGTTCTGGGTGTCGATCAGGCCCAGCCAGGCGTAGGGGATCCATTTCGACGCGTTGATGGCGGCAAAGAACACCGCCATCGTGGCCGTGAAGGTCATCGGCGGCAGCCGCAGCGGCATCACGTAGAAGCCGATCGGCGGGCTGCCGGCGTGGGCCACGAAGCTGGTGAAACCCGAGGTCATGCCCAGCAGCCAGCCCAGCCAGCGCGGTGGCGGCGGCGCGTCGCGCCGCGCGGGGAAGAAGCGGCGAATGGCCAGGAAGCCCAGCGTCAGGCCACCGACGATGCCGGCCACGACGTGTGCCGACAGCCAGCCGAACAGCACCGTGCCCAGCAGCGTGCCGGCCAGTCCCGCGGGCAGCAGCAGGCGGATCAGCGCGCGGTCGCGCTCGCGCCAGAGCGCCGCCAGCCCGAACCCGTCCATCACCGCCAGCAGCGGCAGCATGATGGCCGCCGCCTGGGGCACCGGCATCGCCAGCGCCATCAGCGGCACCGCCAGCGCGCCGAAGCCGGCGCCGAAGCCGCTTTTGGACAGCCCCATCAGCAGCACCGCCGGCACGGCGACGGCGTAGAAGCCGGGGTCGGTGAGCAAGATCAGGCGAGGGTGCAGGCGGTCTCGAACGGGAGCCGCGGGTTGCGCGGCCGGGCCTGTGCCGGGTCGGCGTGGCCCAGGGTGCAGATGAAGTTGCTCTTCACGGCCGTGCCGGCGAAGAAGGCGGCGTCCACCTTGGCGGCGTCGAAACCGCTCATCGGGCCGCAGTCCAGGCCCAGTGCGCGCGCGGCCAGGATCAGGTAACCACCCTGCAGGCTGCTGTTGCGGAAGGCCGTGTCCTGGATGGCGGCGTCCTTGCCCGCATACCAGCTGCGCGCGTCGGTCTGCGGGTAGAGCGTGGGCAGGTGCTCGTGGAACGCCAGGTCCATGCCGACGATGACGGTGACCGGCGCCGCCTGCACCCGCGGCGCATTGCCGGGCGACACACAAGCCAGCAGCTTGGCCTTGCCTTCCGGCGAGCGCACGAAGACGAAACGCGCTGGCGTGCTGTTGGCGGCCGTGGGGCCCCACTTGAGCAGGTCGTAGAGCGCGCGCAGGGTGTCGTCGGACACCGGGGTGTCGAGCCAGCCGCCGGGCGTGCGGGCATCGGTGAAGAGTTGGGCGGTGGTCAGGTTCATGGCCTGACAATTGTCGGATGTTTGCCCCCAGCCAAGAGGACGTGCGCCGATTCTTCTGCGCCACCGCGGCCAAGCAGCGCGAGGGCTGCGTGCTGACGCCGATGGAAGCCATCGCCGCGCAGTGGATCGCCGAGCACCCGGAATACACCGGCGACCTGGCCGACGTGGACGCTGCTCTGGCCGCGGTCTACACGGTGGAGGACGGCCGCACCAACCCCTTCCTGCACCTGTCCATGCACCTGAGCATTGCCGAGCAGTGCAGCATCGACCAGCCGCGCGGCATCCGTCAGGCCGTGGACCTGCTGGCGGCGCGCCGGAATTCCCTGCACACCGCGCACCACGAGGTCATGGAATGCCTGGGCGAGATGATCTGGGCCAGCCAGCGCAGCGGCCTGCCGCCGGACGGTCTGGCCTACCTGGACGCCGTGCGGCGCCGCGCCACCACCTGAGCGCCCTTCAGGGCGTGCCCAGGAACAGGTAGGCGTTGTTGGCGCCGGCCGCCGAGTGGCCGATGCCGATGTAGACCGGCCCGAACGGCGTTTCGCCGCCCAGGTAGAGCGTGACCGACGTCAGGTTGCCCGGGTCCAGCGACACCGTGTAGGGGTTGGTCAGCCGCCCGCCTTCCAGCGCCAGGCCGAGCCGCATGTCGCCGCGCAGGCCCAAGGGCAGGCGGCCGATGATGCGTTCGGCCCGCAGGTGGCCGTAGTGCACCGTGTCGGCCACCAGCTGGCCGGTGGCGTAGGCCGACAGGTTGAGGAAGCCGCCCAGCGTGCCGGCGTCGAACAGGGGCAGATCGCCCTGCGGTGAGCCGGTGTAGGCGGCACGGGCGCCGAAGACCCAGGCGCCCACCGACGCCGCGCCGCGCAGATCGGCGCTCAGACGGGTGTACTGGCCGTCGTGGTCCTTGTACCACTGCGCCCGCAGGGCCCAGCCGTCGGTGGGGAAGTACAGCCGGTTGAGCTGGTCGAGTTCCAGCGCCAGCAGCGTGCCACTGCTGCGCTTGCGCAGCTGGGATGGGTCGAACAGCTCCGGCCCCAGGTCCTCGTGCACACGGCCGTCCACCCCCTGCAGACCCAGGCGCAGCTGGCCCAGGCTGCGCAGGTCCATGCCCACGCTCACGGCAAGCGTGCGCCGTTCGACGTCGAAACGTGCGATGCGGCGGTCGTCCACGTAGAGGTCGCGCGGTTCGCTGGAGACACCGGCATCCAGTTGCGCAAACCAGCGCTGGGCCGGCTCCAGTGGCTGGTACCACTGCAGGTCCAACGCTGTGCGGCCACCCACCTCGGCACTGGCCAGCAGCTCGCCGCCAAGCTGGTTGATCCAGGTGCGGTGCAGCGCCACGCGCAGGCCGAAGCTGGAGCCCTGGCTCAGGGTCGAATCCAGGTTGAGCGCAAAACGCAGGTAGTCCGGCCCCCAGGGCTTTTCCACCGGCAGCAGGCGCAGCACCTGCCGCCGGTGGGTGCTGACCAGTTCGTAACCCACCTGCTCGTACCAGCCGTCGCCGTAGGCGCGCAGCAGGTCGCGGTTGAGGGCCTCGGTGTCCAGCGGGGCTTCGGTGGCCTGTGTGATGTGGCGCTGCACGGTGTCGGGCGTCACCCGCGACAGGCCTTCGATGCGCACCACGTCCACCGGGGTGCGGCCTTCGCGTTCACCGCGCAGCGCATACAGCCAGGGTCGCCAGCTGGCGTCGTCCACACCCAGCGGTGCCAGCGCATAGGCCACGAAGTCGGCCGCTTCGGCGCCGCGCGCCGCGGTGTCCGTGAAGCGCGCGAAGTCGGCCGCGGTGATGCCGTCGAGCACCGGCTTGATGTAGATGTCCTGGGGCCCGAGGGTGGCCAGCGAGCGGGTGACGTTCTGCTCCGTCAGCAGCGCCACCATCTGCGCCGAGACGGACAACAGCGAGCCGATCTGGTCGGCCACCAGCAGCGGCGAGCCGACGTTGACGGCGATCACCACCTCCGCGCCGCAGCGTTCACGCACCTCGCGCACCGGCAGGTTGTCCACCAGGCCGCCGTCCACCAGCTTGCGGCCGTCCAGGGTCAAGGGGGCCACCAGACCGGGCACCGCCATGCTGGCACGCATGGCGGTGACCAGCGGCCCTTCGCGGAACACCACGCGGTCGCCGCTGCCGAGGTCGGTGGCCACGATGGACAGCGGCAGGCGCAGCGATTCCATGCGGCGGGCGCCGCGGTCGGCCCGCACCAGCTCGTTGATGAACAGCTGGATGCGCTGGCCCGACACCGCCCCGGGCGGGTAGGTGACGCCGTCAGGCCCGATGCCGGCTTCGCTGCCTGGCAGGAAGCGCCGCTGCAGCTGCTTCTGTCGGAAGGCGAGCTCGGTGTAGTCCGGGTTGTCCTGGAACATCGCGTTCCAGTCGGCACCGGCCATGGCCTTGCGCATCTCGGCCGGCGAGATGCCGGCCACCCAGGCCCCCGCCACCAGGGCGCCGAAGCTGGTGCCGGCGACGCAGTCCACCGGCACCTGCAGGCGTTCCAGCGTCTCCAGCACACCGATGTGCGCCGCACCGCGCGCACCGCCGCCACCGAGCACCAGGCCGACCCTGGGCCGCGGTGCGGCAGCGGTGGCCGCGGCAGCTGCGGCGGGCAGGGACATGCCGCACATCAAGCCGCACGTCAGGCCGCACATCAGGGCGAACAGAGGTCTCATCGGGTGCGGCATTGTGGCCTGTCCGCTGTCCGCCCGCGGACAGCGCCGGACACCTGCGGACACCGGTGGACAGTGTGCTGTGGCTTCGGTCCTCAGGCAAATCAACCACTTGCGTCGCAGGTGTCGCTGGCACGGGGCGTGCAACCCGGGTGTCATGATCCGCGAGCCCCTGGCCACCGACCAAGCCGTCACCACCCGTCGACGTCCTCTGGCCCTCTTGGCGGTCGCCGCCATGACCGGGGTGCTGCTCGCGGCGGTCTGGTGGGGCTGGGCCCAGGCCGAACCTGCGGTGCCGGTCGACCGCCTGCGCATTGCCGAGGTCGTGCGCGGCGACATCGTGCGCGACGTGCAGGCCCCCGGGCGGCTGGTGGCGGCCGTGAGCCCGACCTTGTACGCGCCGGCGGCCGGCACCGTGGTGCTGGCCACACAGGCCGGCGACACGGTGCGTGCCGGCCAGGTGCTGGCGCGCATCGAATCGCCCGAACTGGCCGCCGAGCGCGCCCGCGAAGCCGCCACCCTCGGCCAACTGGAGGCAGAGCTCGGCCGCCAGGGCATCACCGCGCGCCAGCAGCAGCTGGCCGCCGAGCGCGAGGCCGACGAAGCGCAGCTGGCCCTGCGCGCCGCCGAGCGCGACCGCCAGCGCAGCGCCGAGGCCTGCGCCGCCGGCGTCGTGGCGCAGGTGGACTGCCTGCGGCTGGCCGATGCCGTGGACGCGGGCCGCATCCGCGGGGCCCACGCCACGCGTCGGCTCGATCTGGTGGCCGCCGACGGCGAATTCGAGCGTCGCAGCCTGCAGCAGCGCCTGGCACGCCAGCGCGCGCTGCTGGACGAAGTCGCCCGGCGGCTGGACGCGTTGAGCGTGCGTGCGCCGGTGGACGCCCGCATCGGCAGCATCGCCGTGGCCGACCGCGCCGCGGTGGCGGCCCATGCGCCGCTGATGACGGTGGTGGACCTGTCCCGCCTGGAGGTGGAACTGCAGGTGCCCGAGGCCGCCGCCGCCGACCTGGTGCCGGACCTGCCGGTGGCGCTGCGCATCGGCACCGACGACGTGGCCGGCCGCCTGGTGGCCGTGGCGCCGGAGGTCAAGGCCGGCCAGGTGCTGGTGCGTGTGCGCTTCGACGGCGCCCAGCCGGCGGGCCTGCGCCAGAACCAGCGGCTGAGCGGCCGCATCGTGCTCGAACAGCGCGCCGGCGTGCTGGTGCTGCCGCGTGGCCCCTTCGTCGATGCCCAGGGTGGCCACAGCGCCTGGGTGCTGGCCGGCGAGCATGCCGACCTGCGCCGCATCCGCCTGGGGGTGCTGGGCGTGTCGGCGGTGGAGGTGGCCGAAGGCCTGCGCGCCGGCGAGCAGGTCGTCATCGCCGGCACCGAACATTTCCCGCGCGACGCCACCCGCGTCCTTGTGCGGCCCTGATCGAACCCGCCTGAAGTCCAAGGAGAGATGCCCACCATGACCGCCCTGCTGCAGCTGAGCCGGCTCGACAAGGTCTACCGCACCGAACGCATCGAGACCCATGCGCTGCGTGGCATCGATGTGTCGGTGGCGGAAGGCGAATTCGTCGCCGTCACCGGGCCGTCGGGTTCCGGCAAGACCACCTTCCTCAACATCGCCGGCCTGCTGGAGGAACCCAGCGGCGGGCAGATCCTGCTCGACGGGCAGGACGTCAGCCGCCTTGGCGACGACGCACGCTCGCGGCTGCGCAACCGCGCCATCGGCTTCATCTTCCAGGGCTTCAACCTGATTCCGGATCTGAACGTGGCTGACAACGTCGACGTGCCGCTGCGCTACCGCGGCCTGCCGGCGGCGGAGCGCCAGGCACGCATCACGCAGGCGCTGACGCAGGTGGGCCTGGCGTCGCGGGCGCGGCACTACCCGGCGGAGCTGTCGGGCGGCCAGCAACAGCGCGTGGCCATTGCGCGCGCCCTCGCCGGCCGACCGCGCCTGCTGCTGGCCGACGAACCCACCGGCAACCTCGACACCCAGATGGCGCGCAGCGTGATGGAACTGCTGGAGCAGATCAACGCCAGCGGCACCACCATCGTGATGGTCACGCACGACGCCGACCTGGCGCGGCGTGCGCAGCGCAACATCCATATCGTCGACGGCCAGGTGGCCGAGCTGGCGCTGGCCGGGGCCGGCGCATGAACACGGGCCTCAACGCAGCCCTGTGGCGCCACCATCTGTGGCTGGGCCTGAAGAGCCTGCGCCGCAACCCGGGGCTCACCGTGCTGGCGGTGCTGATCCTGGCCATGGGTATTGCCGCCAGCATGGCCAGCCTGACGGTGCTGCACGTGATGTCGGCCAACCCGCTGCCCGGGCGCAGCCAACTGCTGCATGTGCCCACGTTCAACAACGGCCTGCTCACCGACCCCAATGCCAACGACGAGCCCAACCCGCAGCTGACCTGGATCGACGCCGACCGCCTGCTGGCCGACGGGCAGGGCCGGCGGCGCACCGCGTTGTACGCGCTCGACGCCACGGTGGCGTCACCACGACCTGGCGTGGCGCCGGTCTATGCCACCGGCATGGCGGCCACGGCCGACTTCTTCGCGATGTTCGACGTGCCCTTGGCCCGCGGCACCGCGTGGTCGGCGGCCGACGATGTGAACGGCGCGGCCGTGACCGTGCTTGACGGGGCCTTTGCGCAGCGCCTGTTCGGCGACACCGACCCCATCGGCCAGGTGCTGGACCTGGGCGGGCGGCCGTTCCGCGTGGTGGGTGTCATCGGCGGCTGGCATCCCCTGCCCAAGGTCTACCGGCTGGTGGGTTCGTCGCCGGCCGGCGCGCCGGAGGATTTCTGGGTGCCGGTGCGCACCGCCGTCGCGCAGGAGTACGAGAACAACGGCTGGGTCAACTGCACCGGCGACAGCGAGCCGGGCTGGGCTGGCTTTCTGCGCGCCGAATGCAACTGGCTGCAGTACTGGGTGGAACTGGATCCGGCCGCCGTGCCGGCCTACCGCGACTACCTGCGCGGCTACGTGGCCGCCCAGAAGCAGCAGGGGCGCATGCCCCGCGCCCAGGACGCGGTGCTGCAGGACTTCGAGACCTGGCTGGCCGCGCGGGGTGTGGTCAGCGAGGACACCAAGCTGCAGGCCGGGCTGTCGCTGGCCTTCCTGCTCGCCTGCCTGGTCAATGTGGTGGGCCTGCTGGGCGCCAAGTTCGCGGCGCGGGCCGGCGAGATCGGCGTGCGGCGCGCGCTCGGCGCGTCGCGGCGGCAGGTGTTCCAGCAGTTCCTGGTCGAGTCGGGTGTCGTCGGCGTGGCGGGTGCGCTGCTGGGCCTGGGCTTCACGCTTGCGCTGCTGGCGCTGATCGCCCAGCGCAGCGGCGACCTGGCCCGTGTCGCCCGGCTGGACCTGCCGATGCTGGCGCTGACGGTGGGCCTGTCCATCGTCGGCGCGCTGCTGGCCGGGCTCTGGCCCACCTGGCGCGCCGCGCGGGTGCGGCCGGCGCTGCAGCTCAAGTCGCAATGAGGAGGGTCCGCGCATGACACCCGTCCGCCCCATCCTCTCGGCGCTGCTGCGCCGCAAGTCCGGCGCCCTGCTGGTGGCCGCCCAGGTGGCTCTGACGCTGGCCGTTCTTTGCAACGCCGTCTTCGTGGCCACCGATCGCCTGGCCCAGGCCCGCCTGCCCAGCGGCACCGACGAGGCGGCCGTGTTCCATGTGTCGATGATCACGCCGGGTGCCGATGAGGCGCCGGCCGCCCGCCAGCGTGCGGATGAAGCGTTGGTGCGTGCCGTGCCGGGCGTGCTGGGCGTGGCCTGGATCAACCAGATGCCGCTGGCCCAATCGGGCAACAACAGTGGCCTGGCAGTACAGCGCGGCGTCAGCGACACCCGTACCGCCGCCATCTACGCCGGCGCCTACAACACCGCCGAGGTGCTGGGCCTGCGCCTGGTCGAGGGCCGCGCCTTCACCGCCGACGACGAGGTCGACATCGACCGCCGCCAATCCCGCCAATGGCCGGCGCATGCGCTGGCCACGCGGGCGCTGGCAAAGCGGCTGTTCCCGGACGGGTCTGCCGTCGGCCGCGTGGTCTACGCCGGCACCGGGCCGGACGACCCGGCCATCACCATCGTGGGCGTCGTGGAGCAACTGGTCACGCCCTGGGGCCAGGTCAGCTGGAACCCCGGGGACCCCGGCGGCGAGAGCAGCCTGCTGTTGCCGTGGCGCCAGGAAACCGAAGGCCTGTTGGCGGTGCGCGCCGACCCGGCACAGATCGACCGCGTGCGCACCGAGGTTGCCGAACGCCTGCGCAGCGCCGTGCCCGGGCGCATCGTGCGCGGCACGCCGACGATGACGGAAACCCGCGAGCGCCGCTACCGCAGCGACACCTGGCTGGCGCGCCTGATGACGGTGGTCATCGGCCTGCTGCTGGTGATGACGGCCGGCGGTATCGTCGGCCTGGCGTCGCTGTGGGTCACGCAGCGGCGCAAGCAGATCGGCGTGCGCCGTGCCCTGGGCGCGCGCCGGGTGGACATCGTGATGCACTTCGTCGTCGAGAACCTGATGATCACCGGCCTGGGCGTGGCCGTCGGCCTGACCCTGGCCGTGGCGCTGAACCACGCGCTCACCCGCGTGACCACGCTGGCCCCGCTGCCCGGGCCGTTGCTGGCCGCCAGCGCGCTGGCCATGCTGGTGCTGGGCGTGCTGGCGGTGCTGGCACCCGCGCTGCGCGCGGCGCGGGTGCCGCCGGCGGAGGCGACCCGCAGTGTCTGAGCGTGGGCGCGTGCTGGTCATCGACGACCACCCGGCGGTGGCCGACGCGCTGGGCCTGCTGTTCTCGCTGCACGACATCGGCACCGTCGCCGCGGCCACGCCCGAGGAAGGCCTGGCCCAGCTCGCGTCGCAGCCCGTGGACCTCGTGATCCAGGACATGAACTTCAGCGCCGACACCACGTCGGGCGACGAGGGGCGCGCACTGTTCGCCGCGATCCGCGCGCGTCACCCGGACCTGCCCGTGATCCTGCTGACGGCATGGACCGACCTGGCCGCGGCGGTCGCACTGGTGAAGGCCGGCGCGGCCGACTACCTGGCCAAACCCTGGGACGACCACAAGCTGCTGGCCAGCGTGCAGAACCTGCTGGAACTGGGCGAGGCCACGCGGGCGCTGCGCGAGACCACGCTAGCGCTGAGGGCCGAGACGGCGCAGCGCGAACGTGCCCAGGCCGCGCTGCGTGAACGCCATGAACTTGGCGACCTGGTGTTTGCCGACCCGGCCACCGAACGCGTGCTGGCGCTGGCCGGCCAGGTGGCGCGGGCTGACGTGCCGGTGCTCATCACCGGCCCCAGCGGCGCCGGCAAGGAACGCATCGCGGCCATGCTGCAGGCCAATTCCGCGGTGCGCCGCGGCCCTTTCGTGACGCTGGACTGCGGCGCACTGCCGGCGGACCTGATTGAAGCCGAACTCTTCGGCGCCGAGGCCGGTGCCTACACCGGCGCGACCAAGGCGCGTGAAGGCAAGTTCGAGGCGGCCGACGGTGGCACCCTGTTCCTCGACGAGATCGGCAACCTGCCGTTGCCCGGGCAGGTGAAGCTGCTGCGCGTGCTGGAGACGGGCCGCTTCGCGCGCCTGGGCGCGACGCGCGAACAGCAGGTGCGGGTGCGCGTGATCAGTGCCACCAACGCCGACCTGCCGGCGCTGATCCGCGAGGGCCGCTTCCGCGAGGACCTCTACTACCGCCTCAACCTCATCGAGCTGCACCTGCCACCGCTGGCCGAGCGACCGGGCGACATCCTGCCGCTGGCCCGGCGATTCCTGGGCGACGGGCATCGGCTGGCCGACGACGCGGTACAGGCCCTTCAGGGCCACGACTGGCCGGGCAACGTGCGCGAACTGAAGAACACCATGCAGCGCGTGGCGCTGCTGGTGCCGCCTGGCGTGGTGGCGGCGGCGCAGCTGGGCCTGCCCGCGGCCCGCCCGGGTGTGCCGGCGGCCACGCGCCCGGTCGACGAGCCCGACCGGGCCGCCATCGAGCAGGCCCTGGCGCGCGCCGGCGGCGTGGTGGCCCAGGCGGCGGCCGAACTCGGCCTGTCGCGACAGGCGCTGTACCGCCGCATGGACCGCCACGGCCTTGGGCGCAGCGGATGAACGGCGCGTCGCCGGCCGCCCCACCGCGCCGCATCCGCTTCGGCCTGCGCACGCGCCTGTGGCTGCTGGCCACGGCGGTGGCCACGCTGTCGGCATCACTGGCGCTGGCCGTGCAGTCGCTCTCGGGCGAGGCCTGGCTGGCACGTGCGGCGGGCATCGTCGGCGGTTCCGTCGTCGGGGCCTTGCTGCTGGACAGGCTGGCGGCACCGGCGCTGTCGCTGTTCCGCGCGCTGGCGGGGGTCGTCACCGCCTACCGCGATGGCGACTTCGCCTTCGACATCGCCTGGGAGCACGACGACGAATTGCGCGAACTGGTGGACGCGCACAACGCCCTGGGCCGCACCCTGCGCAGCCAGCGTCAGCACCTGGTGCAGCGGGAACTGCTGCTGGACACCATGGTGCAGAACACGCCGGTGGCCATGCTGCTGGCGGATGCCGGCGGCCGCGTGGCCTATGCCAACTTGGCGGCACGCCGGCTGCTGCACGGCGGCCGGCCTCTGGACGGTGTGCCGCTGGACCGCGTGCTGGCCGCCCAGCCGGCGCCGCTGGCCGAGGCCATGCGCAGCGGCCGTGACGGCCTGTGCACCGTGCCGGGCGCCGACCCGTCCGCCGACGAGGACGAGAGCTACCACGTGCTGGCCAAGGACTTCCAGCTCGGCGGGCGGCCGCATCGGCTGCTGCTGGTGCGCCGCTTCACCGGTGAGCTGCGGCGGCAGGAGGTGCGCACCTGGAAGAAGGTGATCCGCGTCATCAGCCACGAGCTGAACAACTCGCTGGCGCCGATCGCGTCGATGGCCTATTCCGGCGGCGAGCTGCTGCGCCGCGGCCAGCCGGAACGTCTGCCCGAGGTGCTGGGCGCCATCGGCGAACGCGCCCGCCACCTGGAAGGCTTCATCCGCGGTTATGCCGACGTGGCCCGGCTGCCGGCGCCGCGACCGGAGCCCATCGCCTGGCCGGAATTCGTGCAGCGGCTGCAGGTGCAGGTGGACTTCCGCACCGCGGGTGAACTGCCCGCGACACCGCTGCATGCGGACCCGGCGCAGCTGGCGCAGGCGCTGCTGAACCTGCTGAAGAACGCGCACGAGTCCGGGTCCGACCCGGCGGCCATCTACCTGCGGGCCCAGGCCCTGCCGGGCGAATGGCGGATCGAGGTCACCGACCGTGGCGGCGGCATGAGCGAGGCGGTGCTGGCGCAGGCCCTGGTGCCGTTCTATTCCACCAAGCGCGGGGGCACGGGGCTGGGCCTGGCCCTGGTGCGCGAGATCGTCGAAGCCCACGGCGGGCGCATTGCGCTGGCGCGGCGCGATGGCGGCGGCACCCAGGTGACCCTGGTGCTGCCGGGCTGAGCGGGTCAGCCGGTCTTCTTGCGCCGCGCCGTGGCACGCGGCGGATCCGCCGGCGCGGCACCGGCGCCCCGCGCCGAGTCCAGCCACAGCAGCGCCTCGACCTGGGTGATGAACGGGCCCAGGTAGGCCGGCGCCAGTGTCTGCATCTGCTGCAGTGCGCGCACCAGCAGGTGTTCTGAATTCAGGGGGCCCGGGTTGTCCGGCTGGCGGGCCTGGGCGCGCGCGATCTGCCGCTGCACGCGCACGCGGGCCAGCGTGGGCCGCAGTCGCTGGGCGCTGCGCAGTTCGCCGGCGGGCGGCGTGCGCAATGGGGCCAGAACGTGCCAGGCGGCGGGTTTGGCTTCTTTGTCTGAGGACGTAACGGTCCGGTGCTGCGCCACCTGCGCCTGCAGGGCCGCGAGCGCGTCGGCCAGGCGCACGGCCAGCCATTGCTGCACGGCGGTGTCCTGCTGGCGGCCGCGGCGCACGGTGGCGTCCAGCCGGGCCAGCGTGACCGGGTCCACGTTCGCGGCGCCGTGGTCACGCAGCGCGGCCAGGGCCTGCGCTGCGGCGTCCAGGGGGCCTGGCTCGGCGCTGTTCATGGCTTGCCGTGGGTGGCCGATGAAGTGACCGGTGTCGCGGCCGTGGCCGCGGCATCGGCCTCGCGCCGCGCCCGCGGCACCGGGGCCAGCTCCACGCGCCGGTTGCGCGCGCGGCCGGCTTCGTCGGCATTCGACGCCACCGGCTGTTCCGGCCCGAAGGCGGCGGCGAACACGGCCTGCGGCGGCAGGCCTTCTTCGGCCAGGGCGCGCGTCACGGTCAGCGCACGCTGGGCGGAGAGTTCCAGGTTGTCGGCGAAGCGCCGGTTGCCGGGCAGCACCGGCTGGTCGTCGGTGAAGCCGCTGACCATCAGCAACTCGTCGCGGCCCTGCAGGTAGGTGGCCAGCGGCCCGGCCAGGCGCTGCAGCAGTGCGCGGCCTTCGGGCTGCAGGCGGTCGGAGTTCAGCGCGAACAGCACGCTGCCGCTGATGCCGATGCGGCCGTCGACCAGGGTCACGCGGCCTTCGGCCAGCGGTGCCGCCAGTGCCTGTTCCAGCGCCTGGCGGCGCTGCGCTTCCACTTCCAGGTCGCGCGCCAGTTCCAGCTGCACGCCGATCACGGCCACCAGCAGCAGCACGAAGGCGCCCACCAGGCCGGCCATGAGGTCGCCGAACACGCCCCACACCGGCGCCGTGCCGTCGGCCGGCGCGTCGTCGAACTCATGGGCGTCGAGGCCGAGGTCCTGCATTGGATCAGAGCTTGTGAAGTATTCCGGCGCGCCCGAGCGGGTGTCCGAAGCGGTGGCGATCGAGGCGCAAAGCACAGCCATGGCTCGGGCCATGGCGAGCATTTGCAACGAAGAGCGGCGCCGTTTCGGGCGCACGAGCGGGTGTGGCGGAGTGCTTCACAAGCTCTCAGACCGTCTCGGGGGTGGCTTCGACCTCGGCGTCGGCCTTGCCCGGCCCGGCGATGCGCTGCAGCGCCGTCAGCAGCGGCGGCATGGCGTCCAGCAGCGGCTGCTGCGCGCCGAGGCTGAGGTCGATCACCTCTCGGGCCTGGGCCACGTAGTAGGCCAGCTGCTCGTCGTGCCGCACGGCGGCCTGGTCGAGCGCCGATTCCACGCGCTGCAGCTGCGCGGCCAGCGTGCTGGCGGTGTCGGCGAACTGCGCCACGGCGCTGCCAAAGGCTTCGCCGAGGCTGGCCACCTCCACCGCACCGCCGGCGATGCGCGTGGCAGCGTCGCCCTGCTGGGCCAGCGCCGCCTGCCAGTGCTGCGCCACGGCCTCACCGCTGCGCTGCACCAGGCCGTCGGCAGCGTCCACGAGGCCGGTGGAGGTGTCCACCAGGCGCTGCACGGCGGCCTGTTGGGCGTCCGCCGCCTGGCGGCTGTGGTCCACCAGCGCGAACAGCGCTTCGGTGAGGCGCACCCGCTCGTCCAGCAGTTCGGCGTCGCGGGTCTGCTGGGTGTCGAGCTGGGCACGCATCTCGGCGATGACGGCCGCCGCGGCGCGCGGCGCTTCGGCGGCGGTGGCGGTCAGGCGGGCGACCTCGGCGACGATCTCGCGCGCCTGGGTGGCGGCCTGCTGCTGCAGGGCTTCGGTGCGCTGGGCCAGGGCGTCGCTCCAGGCGGCCTGCTGGGCCCGGGAGGCCACGGCGGCCTCCGTGGCCTGCTGCTGGAAGGTCTGCGCCAGGGTCTGCAACGCGGCAGCCTGCTCGGCCTGGCGCTGTGTTTCGCGCGCGTCGGCCTGCGCCTGCAGCGTGGCGTGAGCCTCGGCCACACCGTCGGCCAGGGTGGCGGCCTGCTGCTGCAACGCGACGCCGATGTGCTCCGCCGTGGTGTCGAAGCGCTGCACCAGGCCCGCCAGCTGGGCCTGCGTGCCCTCGCCCAGGGCCTGCACCTGGGCGCGGGTGCTCTCGCCCAGTGCGGCCAGGTGTGCCGTCGTGCTGTCCGCCAGCGCCTGCACCTGGGCACCGGTGCTGCTGCCCAGGGCCTGGAGCTGGGCCTGCGTGGTGTCGGCCAGCGCCTGCACCTGCGTCTGCGTGGTGTCCGTCAGGGCCTTCAGCTGCTGCTGTGTGCTGTGGGTCAGCGCCTGCAGCTGCGCTTCTGCGCTCTCGGCCAGCCGCGCCTGCACGGCGCTGCCTTCGCGGGCGATGCCGTTCACCGCCGCCGTGGCCGCCGCTTGCAGCGCCTGGCTGGCGGCCTGGGCGCCCTCGATCAGGCTGTCGCGCAGGGCCTGGGCCACGGTGGTGCCCAGGGTGGTGGCCACGCGGGTGGTCAGGGCCTCGAACTGGGCCTGCAGGTCGCGCTGGAACGCGGCCTGCTGCGCCTGCTCCTGCTGTTGGCGGGCCTGCTGCTGCTGGTCCAGGCGCGTGAGCAGCGTCTGCACCTGGTCCACCAGGCCGGGCAGGTGGGTGCCGAACACCGCCGCCTGGGCCTGCGAAGCCGCCTCCAGGCGGGTGGCCAGCTGGTCGGTCAGCTGGCGGGCCAGGTCTTCCACATGGCGGGCGCGCTGCGCGGCGGGCGTGGCCGCCTGCAGCAGGGCGGCGGCCTGACGGTCCAGCGCCTGCTGCACGCTGCTGCGCACGCGCCGCAGCAGGGCCGACATCAGGCCCAGCATGGCCGAGGCCGCCACACCGGCCACGGAGGTGCCGAAGGCCAGCCCCAGGCCCTTGACCGGGGCGGCCAGCGCGGCGCGCATGGCGGCCAGGTCGGTGGTGCGCTCCAGCGCGGCCACCGTGCCGTCCAGCGTCACCACCAGGCCCAGAAAGGTGCCCAGCATGCCCAGCAGCACCAGCAGGCCGACGAGGTACGGCGTCAGCGCCGGGCCGGGCAGCGGTGCGGCGGCGCCGGCGATGCGGCGGCGCACGGGCTGGCGCAGGGCGGCGGGCAGGCTGTCCAGCCAGTCTGGCAACGCGGTCTCGCGCGCCAGGCGCGCCACGGCCGCGTCCAGGGCCCGGGTGTCGCGGTGGAAGCGCCACAGTTCAGCCAGGCCGAGGGCATACACGGCACCGATGCCCAGCGTCATCGCCAGGGCCAGCGGGTGGTGGCCGACGCCGCCCACCAGCACCCAGACCAGGGCGATGGTGCCCAGGGCACCGGCCAGCACCGCACCGAGCGTGAAGGGGGTGACGCTGGAAAGGGGACGTGCGGCGGTCATTGCAGGGGCTCCGAGGTGGCGCTGCCCTGGAGCGCCGCCAGCATGCCGTCCACGGGCTGCAGGCGGTGCGCGAGTTCGGCGTGCAGCAGGGGCTGCATGATCTGGGCGATGGGCGCGGGTTCGCGCTGCAGGCGGCGGTCCAGCCAGGCGGGCAGGGCCGACAGCAGCTGGCGTTCGCGCGCGGCCAGGGCCTGCTCCAGCAACTGGTCGAGCACCGCGATGCGGCCCAGCGCTGCCGAGCGCAGCACGAGCGCGCGGCGCACCTGCGCCCGAAGTGGGGCGATGCGCCGCTCCATGGCCTGTTGATGGGCGCGGTAGCGGCGGCCCGGGGTGGCGTCGGGCGGCAGGTCGTGGGCGGCCAGGCCCTCGGGCTGGTCGGCTTCGAAGGCATCGGTGAAGCTGCGCTGCAGCGCCTCGCGGGCGGCCAGGGCCTGCTGCAGGGCGGTCCGCGCCTGGGCCGGGGTGCCGGAGGCCGGCGGCGCCGCATCCAACGCACCGGCCAGCGCGATGGCGTCGGTCCAGGCCAGCCAGGGCGCCACGCGCTCGGCCAGGCTGGGGCCGACGCTGGCCGTGTGGGCAGCGGCGGGCTGGCGGGCCACCGCGCCCGGTTCATCCGAACCCGGCTCCGCCAGGCCGAGTGCGATCAGCTGGCGCACCAACGGGGGCTGGTGCAGCGTGGCCGCAGCGGTCGAGGGGCGCAGGGGCCGCGCGGGCTGCACCGTCGGCGGGGCAGCGCGGGCGCCGGCGCGCGGCGGCAGGGGGGTCATGAGGCGAGGGCCCAGAATCGGCAAAAAACCCACGATTTTAAGGGAACGGCCTGGCGACGCCGCCTCTGCCCGCCACCCGGCCTCCCGCGACACCCCATGCATGCCCTGCTCGACGCCATCGCCCTTGCCGGCCGCCAGCCACCCAGCGCGGACGCCCGGCGCCTGTTCCACGGGCGCGGCGGCCGCCACCCGGGTGAGGAAGCGTGGACGCTGGACCTGTTCCCGCCCGTCGCACTGCTGACCAGTCATCGCCAAGCCGACGAGGCCGAACTGGCGGCCGTGGATCAGGCGCTGGCCAGCCACTGGCCGGCGCTGGTGCCTGGTCAGCCGCTGTGCTGGGTGCACCAGTGCCGCGACGGCCTGCAGGTGCAGACGCGGTTGATGGCCGGCACGCTGCCCGAGCCACACCACGCACTGGAGGCCGGCGCACGCTTCGAACTGCACCTGCTGCGTGGCCGCAACCACGGTTTCTTCCTGGACATGGCCGAAGGCCGGCGCTGGCTGCGGGATCACGTGGCCAGGCAGCCCGGCGCCCGGGTGCTGAACCTGTTCGCCTACACCTGCGCGTTCTCGGTGGTGGCGCTGCAGGCGGGGGCCGCCGAGGTGGTGAACGTCGACATGAGCGCCGGCGCCCTGGCCACCGGGCGGCGCAACCATGCGCTCAATGGCGTCGAGGGTGGCGCCCGGTTCTGGGCCCACGACCTGTTCGCGTCCTGGGCGAAAGTGCGGCGCGCCGGACCTTTCGACGTGGTGGTGGTCGACCCGCCGAGCTACCAGAAGGGCAGTTTTGTCGCGACCAAGGATTGGGCGCGCGTGCTGCGCCGGCTGCCCGAACTGATCGTGCCGGGCGGCCACGCGCTGCTTTGCCTGAACGCGCCGGAGTTGCCGGAGGCGTTCCTGCGCGAGACGCTGGCTGCCGAAGCGCCAGCGTTGCGGGTGCTGCAGCGGTTGGCGCCCGCATTGGGGTTCACAGATGTGGACGCGGACCGCGCGCTGAAGGCCTTGGTGGTCCGGCGCCCGGCGTCAGACCTATGAGCCCGCCGATTCCGCCGCATCCCGAAGCCGCGCCATGTCCCGCATCGGCGGCGCACCGAACTGGCGGCTGTACTCGCGGCTGAACTGCGACGGGCTTTCGTAGCCCACGCGGTAGGCCGCGGTGGCCGCGTCCAGCCGCTCGGTCAGCATCAGCCGCCGCGATTCCGCCAGCCGCAACTGCTTCTGGAACTGCAGCGGGCTCATCCCGGTCAGCGCCTTGAAGTGGTGGTGCAGACCGGACGCACTCATGCTTGCGGCGCGCGCCAGATCGTCCACCCGCAGCGGTTCGGTGAAGCGCTGGCGCAGCAGCGTGATGGCGCGTGCCACCTGCTGGCCCTGGCTGCCCACGTCGGCAATCTGCCGCAGCCGCCAGCCGGCTTCGCTGCACAACAGGCGGTAGGTGATCTCGCGCTGCACCAGCGGTGCGAGCACCGGGGCGTGGGCCGGTTCGTCCAGCAGGGCCAGCAGGCGGCCGAAGGCGTCGAGCAGCGTGCTGTCGACCGGCCCGGTGCACATGGCGTGGCGGTCCGCCTCGGGCGGCGGCGCGGGGGAGGCCACGCCTTCGAGGATCATCGACGCCAGCAGGCGAAGGTCCAGCGGCAGCGCGATCGAAAGGAACGGCGCCTGCGGGCTGGCGTCGAGGATGGTGGCCACGCTGGGCAGGTCCAGCGGCGTGACGAAGAAGTTCTGCGCGTCGTAGTGCAGGGTGCTGGCGCCGAAGCTCACGCGCTTGCGCCCCTGCAGCACCAGGGCCACGCAGGGCTGGTAAACACCGCAGATGGTGTCCTCGGGCCGATCCTGGCGCAGCAGCATCAGCCCCGGCAGGGCGGGTGGGGTGAGCATTTCGCCCGGCCGGGCGTGGCGCAGCACGCGGTCGATCAGCGGCTGGCGCAGGGCCGCAAGCGGGTCGGTCCCTGGGCCTGGGGTCTGGACAGTCGGCGCGGCGCTCGTCGGCATGGCGGGATCGTAGTCGGCCAAGGCGCGCCGTTCCCGGTGGCTTGCAGGATCAGGCAATCACACTGGAGCTTCGGGCTAACGGACGCCGGCGCCCGCGACGGACACTGCGGGCCACCTTGTCATCCCAGGGCCACACCCCATGACCACCCTCACCGTCAACGGCCGCCGCCAGACCCTGGAAGTGGCCCCCGAAACGCCCGTGCTCTGGGCCTTGCGCGACACGCTGGGCCTCACTGGCACCAAGTTTGGCTGCGGCGCGGCGCAATGCGGCGCCTGCACCGTGCACATCGACGGCCAGGCGATGCGGTCCTGCGTGACGCCGGTCGCTGCCGTCGAGGGCCGCGCCGTCACCACCATCGAAACCGTGACCGGTGGCAGCGACCCGGTGGGCAACGCCGTGCGCGATGCCTGGGTGCGCCATGACGTGGCGCAGTGCGGCTACTGCCAGAGCGGCCAGATCATGAGCGCCACCGCCTTCCTGAGGTCGCGCCCCAAGGGCAGCCAGCCCAGTGCGGCCGAAATCGACGCCGCGATGGCGGGCAACCTGTGCCGCTGCGGCACCTACGACCGCATCCGCGCCGCCGTGGCCGACGCGGCGCGTGCACTGGCCTGAACGGAGCTGCACCATGTTCAAGACCACCGATGTGCCCGAACTGCCGCGCGCTCTGCAGCACCTGCTGGCCCGCCAGACCCCTGAGACCGATGCCGCCACGCTGCCACGCCGCAGCTTCCTGAAGCTGGCCGCCGGCAGCGGCTTTGCGCTCGGCGCCTTTCCGGCGCTGGCCGCGGGGCAGGGTACGACGGCGGCGGCGACGCTCAAGCCCACCCAGCAGCCCTCGGCCTTCGTCGAGATCGCGCCAGACGGCCTGGTCACCGTCACCGTGAACCGGCTGGACTTCGGCCAGGGCGTGCAGACCGCGCTGCCGCTGGTGCTGGCCGAGGAACTGGATGCCGACTGGTCGCGCGTGCGCAGCCGGCACGGCACCAACGATCCGGCCTATGCCGACCCGCTGTTCGGCATGCACCTGACGGGCGGCTCCAATTCCATCAAGCACAGCTACACGCAGTACCGCGAGCTCGGGGCCCGCACGCGCGCCATGCTGGTGGCCGCTGCGGCGAAGCGCTGGAAGGTGGACGCCGCGCAGCTGCGCACCCGCGAAGGCGCCGTCCTGGGCCCGGGTGGCCGCCGCGCCGGCTACGGTGAACTGGCAGCCGAGGCGATGGCCGTGCCCGTGCCGGCCACGGTGACGCTGAAGGACCCGAAGGACTTCCGGCTCATCGGCCGGCCGACGACCCGCCTGGACGCGCGCGACAAGAGCAGCGGCCAGCAGGGCTACGGCATCGACGTGAAGTTGCCCGGCCTGCTGACGGCCGTGATCCTGCGGCCGCCGGTGTTCGGCGCGAAGCTGTCGTCGCTGGACGAGGCCGCAGCGCGTGCCGTGCCCGGCGTGAAGGCGGTGCTGCACGTGGCGCTGGACCGCGGCGCCCAGGGCGTGGCCGTGCTCGGTACCGGTTACTGGCCGGCTCACCAGGGCCGCGCGGCGCTGAAGCCGCAGTGGGACCTGTCCGGCGTGGAGCGCGTGGACAGCGCCCGCCAGCTGGCCGACTATCGCGCGTTGGCCGCGCAGCCGGGCCGCCGCCACTTCGACGCCGACATGGCGCCGCTGGCCGGCGCGGCAAAGCAGATCGAGGCCGAGTTCCACTTCCCGTACCTGGCCCACGCGCCGATGGAGCCGCTGAACTGCACCGTGCAGCTGACCAAGGACGGTGCCACGCTGTGGATGGGCTCGCAGATGCCGGGGCTGGACGGCATGGCCGCGGCGCGCACGCTGGGACTGCAACCGGCGCAGGTGCAGGTCAAGGTGCAGATGGCCGGCGGCGGCTTCGGCCGCCGGGCAATCCCGACCAGCGACTACGTGGTCGAGGCCTGCACCATTGCCCGTGCCGCACGCGACGCCGGGCTGGACGCACCGGTGCGCACGCTGTGGAGCCGCGAGGACGACATCCGCGGCGGCTACTACCGGCCGATGCACCTGCACCGCGCGAAGATCGGGCTCGATGCCGAGGGCAAGGTGCTGGCCTGGGACCATGTGATCGTCGGCCAGTCCATCCTGGCCGGTTCACCTTTCGAGCCGATGATGGTCAAGAACGGCATCGACATCACGGCCGTCGAAGGCATGCGCGAGCCCTATGCGCTGCCGATGCGGCTGACCGTGCACCACCCGAAGGTGAATGTGCCGGTGCTGTGGTGGCGCAGCGTGGGCTCCACGCACACCGCCTTCGTGATGGAGACGTTGATCGACGAGGTTGCGCGCGCCGCCGGGCAGGACCCGGTGGCCTACCGGCTGGCGCAGTTCGGCAGCAAGCACCCGCGCCACCGCGCGGCGCTGGAGCTGGCCGTGGCGCAGAGTGGCTATGGCCGCAGCAGCTTGCCGGCCGGCCGCGCCTGGGGCGTGGCGGTGCACGAATCGTTTGAATCCGTCGTGGCCTATGTCGTCGAAGCCTCGGTGACCGACGGCCGCCCCGTGCTGCACCGCGTGATCGCCGGTGTGCACTGCAACCTGGCCGTCAACCCACGCACCATCGAGGCCCAGGTGCAGGGCGCGGCGTTGATGGGCCTGGCCACCTGCCTGCCCGGCCACGCCATCACGCTGAAGGACGGCGTGGTGGAGCAGGGCAACTTCGGCGACTACCTGCTGCCGCGCATCACCGACATGCCGGCCATCGCTGTGCACATCGTGCCCAGCGCCGACGCGCCCACCGGCATGGGCGAACCGGGCCTGCCGCCGCTGGCGCCGGCCTTCGCCAACGCCGTGGCGCAGCTGACCGGCAAGCCGCAGCGGCAGCTGCCGTTCCAGGTCTGATTCGAACCAGTTCCGGATCAGGCCCGGATCAGACCCGGATCCAAGGGCGTGACCACCCCCGGTCAGGTGGATGCCGGGTCAAAGAACCGACGGGCCAGGCCGGCGCGACCGGGAAAGTACTGAAACCACGGTCGCGCCTGGTCGACGGTGCGTGCCACCGAGGGCCGGTCCATCAGGCGGTCGACATAGGCCGCCAGGTGAGCATGCGCCGGCGCCAGCGGTTCGTAGGCCACGGCATAGAACAGGGCCGGGGCCGCGGCGCAGTCCGCCAGGCTGAAGGCATCGCCGCAGGCCCAGGCCTGCCCGGCACCAGCGCGCGCCTGCAGGTGCTGGTCGATGAAGTCGTAGGCCGACACCAGCGCGCTGCGGGCCTGCGCCACGCTGGCCGGGCGGCGCTGGTCTTCCGGCCGCAGCAGGTCGGCCGTGAAGGCCTGCATCGGCGTCATCACGTAGAGGTCGAACAGCCGGTCCCACAAGCGCACCGCCAGCGCCGCGGCCGCGTCGTCGGGGATCAGCTGGCGGCCCGCTGCGGCATGGTGCCGCTGCAGGTGCTCGATCATGATGCTGGATTCCGGCACCGGCTGGCCGGCGTCCATCAGCAATGGGATCTTGCCTGTGGGCCATCGGGCGACATGGGCGGCGCGCTCGTCGGGGTCGCCAGGGTTGATCACCTGCAGCGTGACGTCCGCGCCCAGCTCGTCGATCGCGATCAGCAGCTTGTGGCAGTACGACGAGAGCGGGTGGTAGTAGAGGACTGGCGCCGCCCGGCCGGGCATGGCGTGTTCCGACTCAGCCACGGCGGGCCGCCTCGATGGCAGCGATGTCGATCTTCGTCATTGTCATCATGGCGTCGAAGGCCCGCTTGGCGGCGGCCGGGTCCGGGTCGGCGATGGCATCGGTGAGGGCGCGTGGCGTGATCTGCCAAGACAGGCCCCACTTGTCCTTGCACCAGCCGCAGGCGCTGGCCTGGCCGCCGTTGGCAATGATGGCGTCCCAGAGGCGATCGGTCTCGTCCTGATCGTCGGTGGCGACCTGGAAGGAGAAGGCCTCGCAGTGCTTGAATGCCGGGCCGCCATTGAGCCCCAGGCAGGGGATGCCGAGCACCGTGAACGTCACTGTCAGGATGTTGCCCTGCTGGCCTGCCGGGTAGTCGCCCGGGGCGCGGTAGACCGTGCCGACGGCGCTGTCGGGAAAGGTCGCTGCGTAGAACTGCGCGGCCTCCAGGGCCGAGCCGTCGTACCAGAGGCAGATGGTGTTTTTGGGCGTCATTTGGGCTTCTCCAATCCAGTGAAGTCGTGGTGTCCGTACGACGTTCGACGGCCGTTGGTTCGACATCTCCGGACGTGCTGGTCAGGGATGGTGGCATGTTCCGGCACCTGATTGGTCCAGGCGTTCGACATAGATGCGCGCCAGGTTGTCGGCGACGTTGGCGCGCAGCAGCCGTGCCGACAGCGCAGCGCCACCCCGCGCCACGGCGCTGGCCCGCAGGTCGTCGCCCAGCCATCGGCGCAGTTTGCGGACGGTGACGACGGCACGCTCTCGGTCCTCGCCAGGCTGCGGGGCGATGTGATTTTGGAGCTGCGCGCGTTGGTCGAGTGCCCGTTACAGGGTCCTGGCAGCCACGGCCGCCAACGGTCGCGACGACGAGCATGACCGGGTCGTTGACGTCATCGCCCGCCTCGACGTGGCCAAGCAGCAGGCACGGGTGCTGGAGCACCTGGCGCACATCAGGGGCAGCCCCAAGCTCCAACCTCGCACCGGCGAGGTGCACCTGTAGGCGATCTTTCGGAGCGCCGTCCGTCAACGCCGGCTCACGGCGAAAACCTCACCGCACGGCATCCTGCCGCTCGGTGGCAGGGCCACTCTGTGGCGCTGAACAGCCGGCGTTGTCCACGGGACTCGCCCGAAGTCACGCGATGCCGGCATCACCGCAGAATCGGCCCGGAGCCGCTTGCGTCGCGCGGGGCTGGAACAGGGTGAACGGGGAGGTTGGATGCGAGTCGAGGATGAACGCGGCGAGCCGGCGAGCTGGCGGTGGCGTGACGCGTTGGTCGTGGTCTTCGCTGTTGTGGGACTCTCGGGCTGCGGCGGCGGTGGCGGATCGGCATCGCCGACACCGCCACCGCCGACATCGACCGAACGGTTCGACGCCAGCTACGTCGGCTACGCCCCGGGCGACCGGCGCTTCTACCGCCTGGCCGACGGGTCCGGGTTCGAGGCCGAGCGCGTCCAGCAGGCGCTGACCGTCCGCGGTGTGCCGGCCGTCGAACTCGTGGACATGGCAGGGACACCGACCTACCTGGCCGTCGACGATCAAGGCGTTCACCTGCTGCCCGCGGAGTCGGACCAGGGCGTGCAGTCCCTCTTCGGCGCCGTGCCGCTGGTGCGTTTCGGGCCCGCGACCGCGTCGTCGGAGGTGCTCTACGACGTGTCCAAGCAGATCACCTTCCACACGCCGCAGGGCTCGTCGGTCGAGACGAGGTCCATCCGGGTCGTCGGGTGGGTGAAAGGGTTCGAGGACATCACCACCTCGTTGGGCACGTTCCAGAAGGCGGCGAGGGTGCGGACCGAGATCACCTCGACGGCGGTGGCCGACAACATCACGGTGGCCAGCGTCCTGTTGACGGAGGAGTGGTACGTGCAGGGCGTGGGCGTCGTGAGGCGTGACGTGCAGTCCACGGCGACCGGATCGCCGATCGTCTCCGCGTCCTACGAGCTGCTGGCCTACGAGGTCGGCGCCCGAAAGAGCGACGAACGGGCCCCGGTGCTGGCCTCGGCCGTCGTTGCGGCACCGGTGCAGCAGCCGCTGCCGCCGCCGTACATCGGCGTCACCTACGTGCAGACGACGACCTTCGGCTTCGACGACTGGATCGTGCCGACGCCGTTGTTGAATGGTCCCGCCGTGGTCCGCGATGCAGAGAACGGCATCAGCTATCAGGGCACGCTGAGCGTGGGGGACGACTTGCGAAGCCTGCGCTTCACCCTGGAGATCGGCCTGCCGTCGAACCGGCCACTGATCCTGACCCTGCCCGACACGATCACCGACTGGGCGGGCAATCGGATGGCGGAAAGGGAGATCGCGTTCACGCGCGACACCCTGGGTCCCCAGGTGGTGTCGATGTCGCCCACGCCACTGGGCGGGGACATCGGGGCCTCGGCCGTGTTCAGGGTCAACTTCGATGAAGCGGTGCGGGCCACGGGTGCAACGGCCGTCGTGATCCGGGGCGCCGATGGCACCGAAGCGGCTCGTCTGCCGGTGCTTGCCGAAGGCGCGAGCCTGCTGGCCACGCTGACCGAGGCGCTGCCCGGCGTGGGTGTGGCCTACGACTGGACGTTGGAAGGCCCGGTGCTCGACGCCGCTGGCAACGCCGCGGCGGGCAACTTTCCCAGCGCGCAGTTCGTGACGACGCTTGGCCGCTTCGCCAGCGCCGGCCCGGTGGAGGACCGGTGGCTCGTGGGCGCGTCATCGCTGGTGGACCTGGACGGCGACGGCCGCCCCGACTTCGTCTACTGGGCGTCGCAGGCAGAAACCGTCGGGCGCGGCCGGCTGGGCGTGCGCCTGGGGCAGGCCGACGGCGGCTTCGGCGCTGACACCATGCTGATCGAGACCCCTGACGAGTCGACGGGCCTGGTGCTCGGCGACCTGCGGGTCGGCGACTTCGATGGCGATGGCCGGCGCGACGTGGCGCTGGCCATCCCCGGACGCCTGCGCGTGTACCGGCAACGCACCCCGATGACTTTCGAGGCGGGGCCGACGGTGTACGGGTTCCTGGGCAACATCGCCGGCGTGATCCCAGGCGCCGGCGGGCCCGACACCCTGCTGGTGATCCGCTACCCCGACACCACCGAGACGCGGCTGTTCGAGCGCCTGCGGCTCAATGCGGGCAGCGGCACCTGGTCGGGCTTCGCGCAGATCGCGCGCGACGACAGCTATCGTGGCAGCTGGGGTCTGGTGGACCTCGACGGCGACGGGCGTACGTCGCTGGCCTGGTTGCGCCACACCGACGATGGTGTGACCGAACTGAGCACGGCGATGATCACTGCTGACGGCTTTGGCACTATCGTGCGCCGGCCCTTGCCGGGGCCGGCGTCCACCACCATCGTGCCCTATGGTGCCAGGCCGCTGGTGCTGGCCGATGTCGATGCTGATGGTGTCGCGGACCTCGTCAGCCTTCAGACCAGCGGCTACGGTGAGCCGCCCAGCGTGTCGGTCCTGCGTGGCCTGGGCGGTGGGCAGTTCGGAACCCCGCGCACGGTACCGGTCCGCCGTGCAGGGGGCGACCTCGTCAACGACAGGGGCCAGGAGGCCGCAGTCGCCAAGGAACGGGCCGTCCATGTGGGCGACCTGGACGGTGACGGCCTGGAGGACATGCTGTTCGAGGTCCAATGGTCCGCCGGCAAGCTCGCGTTGCTGCAGCAACGCAACGATGGACGATTCGTGCCGGTCTCTGCCGCTGCACCCACGATGGACAACCCGGTACGCGACCTGGAGGGCAACGGCACGGTGGACGTCGTCAGCCGCAACCGGATCTACCTCCAGGCGCCGGGACCCTGAGCGCGGTGTGCCGGCCTGCGCGCTGGCCCAGCGCGAGGGCTGGCGGGCCCTCCCGGTCGGACGGGCGACCCGAAGGGCGCGCCCTCAGTGCGTGAAACCGATCGGCGCCCGCTTGGCGTGGGGCCCTGGCAGATCGCCAGCCTGCACCTCGTCGCGCCCCGCCAGCCGCGCGTTGCCAAAGGCTGTCATCCAGGCCCGCCGCATCTCGCGCGGCGCCAGCCCCCCCACGCGGTCCAGCACCTCGTCGGCCGGCTCGGGGTCGAAGCGTCGCCCCCAGTCGTGCGCGCCGCGGATCGATGCGTACAGGCGCTTCGCGATGGTGCGCGCCGCATCGCGGTCGGGCATCTGCACCTCGAAGACGTTCATGCGGTTGAGGATGGGCTCGGGGATGCAGCGCTCGTCGTTGGCGGTGGCCACCCAGATGACCTGGCTGGCGTCGATGGCCACCTCGGCGAACTCGTCGGTGAAGGCCTGCGCGGTGTCGTGCTCGAGCAGGCTGTAGAGCGCACCCAACGGGTCGTAGGCGTGTTCACCGCGCGCCTTGTCGATCTCGTCGACCACCATCACCGGGTTGGCGTACTGGCCGTCCACCAGGGTCTCGAACACCTTGCCCGGGCGCGCGCCCTTCCACTGGCTGCTGGCACCACTGAGCACCCAGCCGGCGGTGAGGCTGCTCATGCTGATGAAACCCAGGCCGGTGCCCAGCAGTTGCGACACCTCGCGCGCGAAGTGCGTCTTGCCCACGCCCGGCGGGCCCAGCAGCAGCATGGGCGTGATCTCCAGCGCATCGCGGCTGTCGTGGCACAAGGCCAGCTGACGCTTCAGGTCGTCGAGCACGTCGTGAAAGTTGGGCAACTCGTCGTACAGGTGGGCCATGGCGGGCAGGCCGCTGGGCTTCACCTGGAAACGCTCCGGGCCCTTCTCCAGCATGCGTTCGTAGGTGCTGCGCAGGCTTTCGTGGTCCTTGGGCGGCAGCTTGTCCAGCCGCTTCTCCACGTCATGCGGCCGGAACACCGCGCGCATCTGCGCGATCGGGATGTGGCCCGGTGCTGCGTGCACGGGCACCAACTCGGTCGTACTGCTCATCGACGCTCCTTTGCGTGAAAGCCCCACGTGGGGACATTCAAGCAAGAAGATTGCCATGGCGAAGCACCGAAGTGGACCCGGGAAGGTCCTCAATCCGCGCCGCGGGCATCAGCAGCCGACACGCGCGGCTGCCAACGACGGCGCTCAGTCCACGTCCATCCAGCGCCAGAAGTCGCGCGCGAACGGGTGTGGACGAAAGCCATGCACACGCGCCTGCGTGAGGTACAGCGCCAGCGGGTGGAAGCTGGGCACCATGGGCATCTGCGCCACCGACAGCTTCATCGCCTGCGCGATCAACGCGTCGCGCTCAGGGCCGTCGGGCAGCGACTGCTGGGCCTCGTACAGCCGGTCGAAAGCCGGCAACTGGAAGCGCGGCGTGTTGGACTGGCCGGCGTTGGGGCCGTAGAGCAGGTCCAGGAAGTACTGGCCATCGGGCAGCGCCGCCACCCAGCCGGTGTTCCACATCATCAGCCGGCCGGCGCGCGCGGCCTTGATGTTCTCCTGCCACTGCGCCACGCGGAAGCTGATGCGCACGCCGATGGCGTCCATCGCGCTCTTCCACAGCGTCTGCTGGGCGCGCGACTTCTGCGTGGGTTCGGTGTGGCAGACCAGTTCGAAGGGCGTGCCGTCGGGCTGCTCGCGCCAGCCATCGCCGTCACGGTCGGTCCAGCCGTGCAGGTCCAGCAGCGCTTTCGCGCGCGCCGGGTCGTGGTCACCGGCCTCGGTCTTCAGCGTCGGGTCCCAGCCGCTGACGCCCGGCGGCATCACGCTCTGCGCGACCACGCCCGCGCCCTGGGCGATGAGGTCGATCTCCCGCTGTGCGTTCCAGGCCAGCGCCACGGCACGGCGCAGCGCCACACGCTCGGGCGTGAAGCCGCCAACCAGCGGATGGTTCATCGCGAAGTACGTGAACCAGGTCTGCGGCAGGGCCAGCGGGTGCAGTTGCACGCCGCGCCGGGCCAGGTGCGGCGCCAGGCGGCCGTGCGGTGCTGCCAGGGCCGAGAACTCCGGCGGCACCGTCACGTGGTCGAGTTCGCCACGCAGAAAGGCCAGCCAGCGCGGCTGCGCCTCCTGGATGATGGCGATCTCCACCCGGTCGATCAGCGGCAGCGCCTGGCCGCGCAGGCGCGCAGCCACGGCCTGCGCGGCCGGGTCGTCGGCCGCCGGCACTTCGTCGAACACACGCCGCCGGTACACCGGGTTGCGTTCCAGCACGATGCGCGAACTGCGCGTCCACGCGGCGAGGCGGTAGGGCCCGGTGCCCACGGGCACCAGCATGCTGCGGCCGGGTTCGGCCTCGATGACCTCGCGCGCCACGGCGCCGGCCAGGGCCGGGCTGGCGAAGACCCAGGGCAGGCGCGGCACCGGGCGGTCGGTGCGCACCTCGAAGCGGTAGCGGTCCAGCGCGCGCAGGCCCGGCACCTCGGTGTCGTAGTCGAAACGTCCGGTCTCACGGGCCCGTGCGCGCAGCGCAGGCAGCCCGAGCAGGCCGGCGTTGAGGTGGTGGAACAGCACCGGGCTCGGGTGTGCCGGATCCCAGTAGCGTTTGAGGCTGTAGACGTAGTCGGCCGCCACCAGTTCGCGTTCGCGGCCACCGAAGGCCGGGTGGTCGCTGAACAGCGTGCCGGGGCGCAGCGTGAAGACGAAGCGCTGGTGGTTTTCCGACACCTCGGGCAGCGCCACCGCCGTGTTGGGCACCAACGCCGCCGGGCGCGCCAGGTGGGCGTAGGCCAGCGGCGCGTCGAACAGGCTGCCGACGATGGACGTGGACACCGTGTCGCTCAGCTGCACCGGGTCGAAACCGGCCTCGCTGCCGGCGAAGGCGACGCGCAGCAGCTTGTGGCCGCGGTCACTGGCCGTCGCGGCTGTTGCTGCCGTTGCGGCCGGCACAGCGCCGGCCAGGGCGGCCGCCTGCAGCAGCGTACGCCGCTTCAGCGCACCCACGTGTTGATCTGGATGATGGGCAGCAGCACCGCCAGCACGATGACCAGCACGATCAGGCCCATGGCCACCACCAGCAGCGGTTCCAGCAGCGTGGCCGCCGCCATGGCCCGGCGCTGCACTTCGGCCGACAGCTGGGCCGCGGCACGCTGCAGCATGCGCGGCAGGGTGCCGGTCTGTTCACCCAGGCGGGCGAACATGGCCAGCAGGCCCGGGAAACGCGGCTTGCTGGCCAGCGCCGCGGCCAGTGGTGCCCCTTCGCGCACGCGCACCAGGGCATCCAGCGCGTCGGCGCGCATGGCGCGGTTGCCCAGGGTCTCCGCCGCCGCCTGCAGCGCCTTCAGGATGGGCACGCCGGCCCCGGCCAGCATGGCCAGCGTGGCGCCGAAGCGTGCGGCGTTGTAGCCGCGTGCCAGCCGGCCGGCCAGCGGCAGGCGCAGGAACAGCGCGTCGGTGCGCTCACGGAAGGCCTCGGCGCGGCGCGCCCACAGGAAGGCGGCCACGCCGGCGACGCCACCCAGCG
Source organism: Burkholderiaceae bacterium (assembly GCA_024235915.1). Taxonomy (GTDB): domain Bacteria; phylum Pseudomonadota; class Gammaproteobacteria; order Burkholderiales; family Burkholderiaceae_C; genus Rubrivivax. The sequence goes on from JACKLO010000017.1 coordinate 139,766, forward strand.
CCACCAGCCATCCCCACTGGCGCACGAAGGACGACAGCGCCAGCAGCGCCACGGTCAGGAACGGCAGGCTACGCCGCGAGCTGGTGAACACATTGGCCACCTGCGGCACCACATAGGTCATCAGGAAGACCACGATCAGCACCGCGATCACCGAGATGATGGCCGGGTAGAGCATGGCGCCGACCAGCTTGGCCCGCAGCGCCTGGCGCTCCTCCAGGTCGGTGGCCAGCGAGTCCAGCACCGGACCCAGCGCACCGCTGGCTTCGCCAGCCGAGACCACGGCGCGGTAGACGTCGTCGAATTCGCGCGGCGCGGCCGACAGGGCGCGGGCAAACGGGCTGCCGGCATTGACCTCGCTCTTCAGGTGGGCGATGAGCTCACGCTGGCGCTGGTCCTCGGCTTCGTCCGCCAGGGCCGTGAGCGCACGCTCCAGCGGCAGGCCGGAGGCCACCAGGCCCGCAAGCTGGCGGGTCCACACCGCCAGGGCGGTGGCGGAGAACACGCGGCGCGTGAAGCGGACACCGTCACCATCGGAAGCCGCCGCGGCCACCGGCTGCACGTCCATCGGCACCAGGCCGCGGCCGCGCAGGCTGGCGCGAGCAGCCTTGGCGTTGTCGGCCTCGACCAGGCCGTTGATGCTCTTGCCGGCGGCGTCGAGCGCGTCGTAGCGGTAGGCGGGCACTTTGTTGGGCCTACTCTCTGGTGACGCGCAGGACCTCTTCGGCCGACGTCGTGCCGTCGGCGATCAGCCGCTGCCCGTCCTCGCGCATCGCGCGCAGACCGGCGTCGCGCGCCGCGGCCAGCAGCTTGGCTTCCGGCGCCTGCTCGTGGATCAGCGACTGGATCGCGGCGTCCACCGTCATCAGCTCGTAGACGCCGGTGCGGCCCTTGTAGCCGCTCATCGCGCAGGCCGGGCAGCCCACCGGGTGCCAGCGCCCGTCCGTGCCCAGCGTCTTGCAGGCCGGGCACAGCTTGCGCACCAGGCGCTGCGCCAGCACGCCCAGCAGGCTGGAGCTGAGCAGGAAGGGCTCGATGCCCATGTCCACCAGGCGGGTGACGGCGCTGGGCGCGTCGTTGGTGTGCAGCGTGGCCAGCACCAGGTGGCCGGTGAGGCTGGCCTGCACGGCGATCTGCGCCGTCTCGTGGTCGCGAATCTCGCCGATCATGATCACGTCCGGGTCCTGGCGCAGGATGGCGCGCAGGGCCTTGGCGAAGGTGAGCTCGATCTTCGGGTTGACCTGCGTCTGGCCGATGCCCGGCAGCTCGTACTCGATCGGGTCCTCCACCGTCAGCACGTTGGTGGTGCTGGTGTCCACGCGGCCCAGGCTGGCGTAGAGCGTGGTGGTCTTGCCGCTGCCGGTGGGCCCGGTGACGAGCAGGATGCCGTGCGGCTGCTGGATGAGGCGGCCGAAGGCATCGAGCACGTCGCCGCTCATGCCCAGGCCCTCGAGCGTGAACTTGGATTCCGTCTTGTCCAGCAGGCGCAGCACCGCGCGTTCGCCATGCGCCGACGGCAGCGTGGACACGCGCACGTCGATGGCGCGGCCGCCGATGCGCAGGCTGATGCGGCCGTCCTGTGGCAGGCGCTTCTCGGCGATGTCGAGCTCTGCCATGATCTTCAGGCGCGAGATCAGCGCCGCGTGCAGCGCCTTGTTGGGCTGCACCACCTCGCGCAGCGTGCCGTCGACGCGGAAGCGCACCGCGCTGCTGCGCTCGTAGGGCTCGATGTGGATGTCGCTGGCGCCGTCCTTCGCGGCCTGCGTCAGCAGCGCGTTGAGCATGCGGATGATGGGCGCGTCGTCGGCGGCCTCCAGCAGGTCCTCCACCGCGGGCAGGTCCTGCATCATGCGGCTGAGGTCGACGCCGCTTTCCACTTCGCCGATGACGGCGGCAGCACTGCTTTCGCCCCCGGCGTAGACGGCGGCGATGCGCTGCGCCAGCGTGGCCTCGGGCTCGTGCTCGTGGCGCGCCACGGCGAAACGCCGGCCCACCTCGGCCAGCGCCGCCAGCGGCGTGCGCTCGCAGGCGTGCAGCACCAGCTCGCGGCCGTCGTCTTCCAGCAGCAGCACGTTCGTCTTCGCGAACGTGTAGGGCAGGGGGTGGCGGGCGCCCATGGGTGCACCGCGCCTCAGTTGGCCGGGGCCGAGGCCGGCGGCTGCGTCTGCAGCGGCGGCAGCACCGGCGCGTCACCCACCGGCAGCACCGGGTTGGCCGGCGGCTGGCCGGCTTCCTGGCGCTGGCGGAGCTCCTCGTAGCGCTGCTGCGAGACCTTGTCGCTGGCGGCCTGGTCCCGCATCACCACCGGGCGCAGGAAAACCATCAGGTTGGTGCGCCGCTTCTCGCGGCTCTCGCTGCGGAACAGCGCGCCCAGGTAAGGGATGTCACCGAGCAGCGGCACCTTGGATTTGTTCTCGATGAAGCGGTCCTCGATCAGGCCGCCGAGCACGATGATCTGGCCGTCGTCCACCACCACCTGGCTCTCGATGCTGCGCTTGGTGGTCGACGGGCCGGCATTGCTGGTGCCCACCGCGGCCGTGTCCTTCACGCTGCTCTGCTCCTGGTAGATCGTCATGCGCACGGTGCCGTTCTCGCCGATCTGCGGCCGGATGCGCAGCGTGATGCCCACGTCTTTGCGCTCGATGGTCTGGAACGGGCTGGTGGTGGCGGTGCCGGTGTTGGTGAACTGGCCGGTGATGAAGGGCACGTTCTCGCCGACGACGATCTTGGCCTCCTCGTTGTCCAGCGTGATCAGGTTCGGCGTGCTGACGATGTTGGTCTGCGTCTGGCTCTGCAGCATGCGGGCGATGGCCGCCAGCGCATAGGTGCCGCCGAAATTGCGGATCAGGCCGATGTTGAAGCCTTCGCCCAGCGGGTTGGTTGTCAGTGAGCCGCTGACCGCGGCGGTGTTGATGTCAATGATGTTGCCGCCGGTGCGGCTGAAGTTGGTACCGGCGATCAGGCCATTGCTGTCGCCGCTCTGCCCCAGCAGGCCCTGCCACTGGAAGCCGAAGTCGGCCGCGTTGTCGCCGCTGACCTCGACGATCATGCTTTCGATGTAGACCTGCGCCCGACGTTCGTCGAGCTGCTCGATCATCGCCTTGACCTGGCGGTACAGCGGCTCCGGTGCGCTGATGATCAGCGAGTTGGTGGCTGGGTCGGCCTGGATGAAACCGCCGGTGGACGGCGCGGCCGACGAGGTCACCGGTGCCGTGGCCTGGGCGCTGGCGCCGGCACTGCTGCCGCTGCTGCCCGCGGCACCGCCGGTGGCGTTGGACGTGGTCGGCGAGAGGCCGCTGAGACTGCCGCCGCCTGAGCTGCCACCGGCGCTGCCGATGGCGGAGAAGGCGGCGCGCAGCACGGTGGCCAGGCGCACGGCCTCGGCGTTCTTCAGCTTGACGACCCAGATGCTGCCGGCGGGCCCGGACGTGCCCGGCGTGTCCAGCTGCGCGACCACGGCGCGCACGGCAGCCAGGCGCGTGGGGTTGGGCGCGCGCACGATCAGGCTGTTGCTGCGCGGGTCGGCCACCACGGTCTCGCCACCGCTGGCCGCGGCAGCCCGGGCCGCGGCGTTGCCACCGACCACGCCCGAACTCACCAGCCGCTGCACCAGCGGTGCGAGTTCGGTGGCCACGGCGTGTTTCAGCGGGATCAGGTCGACGTCGGTGTCGCTGGGCCGGTCAAGCGCGGCGATGATCTGGGCCAGCCGGCGCAGGTTGTCGGCGTAGTCGGTGATGACCAGCGAGTTGCTGCCCGGGTTGGCGTTGATGGTGTTGTTGGCCGTGATCAGCGGGCGCAGCACGGCCACCAGGTTGTTCGGGCTCTGGTGCTGCAGCGTGAAGATCTGGGTGATGACCTGGTCGCCGCGCGGGCCCACGTCACCCACCGAGACGGTGCCGGTCTGGATCTTGGCATCGGCCTCGGGCACCACCTTCAGCAGGCCGCCGTTGTCCACCATCGCGAAGCCCAGGCCGCGCAGCGACGACAGGTAGGTGAGGTAGGCCTCGCGCACGCTGATGGGCTGTTCGCTGTAGACGGTGATGGTGCCGCGCACACGCGGGTCCACAGCGATCTGGCGGCCGATCATGGCCGCGAAGGCGCGGGTGACGGCCTCGATGTCGGCGTTGACGAAGTTCACCGTCACCGGCGCACGCGAGCGGGCGGCGGCGGTTTCGCCCGGAGCCCGTTGTGGCGTCTGCGCGATCGTGGGCACGGCGGTGGCCAGGGCCAGCGCGAGCAGGCCGGGGCGCAGGAGGCGCGTGGAAAGGGGGCGCAAGGTCATGGTCATCCGATGGCGATGAGCGACCGCTCGCCCTGGCGGCGGCCGATGATGTTGAGCAGGTTGTCGAGCGCGTCCTGCGCACCCGGGGCGGCGGTGGCCTCGCCGCGGAAGCGCAGGCCGGCACCGGTCCAGCGGCCGTCCCCCGACAGGCGCAGCGCACCGGCCAGCGTGGCCAGCGACAGCGCCGCGCCGGTGTCGTCGCCGGTCAGCTGCAGCCGGTAGCTGCCCAGCACGGGCAGAGTGGAAATGCGCGAGGCCACGCGCTGCAGGTCCAGCACCGCCTGGCCGGCCAGGCGCCAGCGGCCTTCGGCCAGGTCCAGCTGCAGCGCCGGCGCACTCAGGCGCAGTTCGCCATCCAGCTGCAAGGTGTTCCAGGGCGTGCCCAGACCGCTGAGCCAGGCCGCCGGCCACTGGCCGACCACGGGTGAACCGGCAGACGGCTGCAGCGCCACCTGCCAGCGGCCGAGACCCGGCACCACGCGCAGGCGCGGCGTGCCGCGCAGGCAGCAGGCCTGTTCCAGCCGCAGCTCGGCGGCGCCGTCGGCCCAGCCCAGCGACCAGCCCAGCCGGCCGGGCAGGCCCACCGCCGTGCGGCTGCCGCTGCCGGCGCTGAGCACGGCCACAGCGCTGCCGGACCACACCGTGCCACGGGCATCGGCCAGGACCAGCTGGCCGCCGCTCAGATGCGACACGCC
>JACKLO010000018.1 GCA_024235915.1 Burkholderiaceae bacterium
CCTGCCGTCCAGCCTGGCGCTGTCGGCACTGGGCCTGTTGTTCGCCGCCGCGGTGATGGTGGGCGCCGGTGCGTCGGCGCGCAGCACGGCGTCGGCAAAGGCCCTGTTCGCGGCCTTCTGCTGGGGCTGGGTGGTGGCCGGGGGCGTCAACCTGGCCATCGCCGCCGTGCAGGTGTTCGCACCGGCGTGGCCCGACGGCACATGGCTGGCGCGTTCGGGCCTGCCCGGGCGTGCCGTGGGCAACCTGCGCCAGCCCAACCACCTGAGCAGCCTGCTGATGTGGTCGGCGCTGGCCGTCGTGGCGCTGCGCCAGATGGGGCATTGGCGGCCCCGGCCGGCGGCGGCGATGTTCGCCGCACTGGTCGCCGGGGTGGTGCTCACGGCCTCGCGCACCGGTCTGGTCAGCGTGCTGCTGCTCGCCGGCTGGGGCCTGGTGGACCGTGCGCTGGCGCGCGACGTGCGCCGCCTGCTGGTGGCTGCGCCGCTGCTCTATGGGCTGGCCTGGGGCGCGATGTGGGCCTGGGCGCATGCCGACGGGGGCACCTTCGGCGGCGAGGCCCGGCTGCGCGAGACCGACATCTCCAGTTCGCGCTTCGGCATCTGGGCCAACGCGCTGGCGCTGATGGCCCGCCAGCCGTGGACCGGGGTGGGGTTCGGTGAATTCAACCTCGCGTGGTCGATGACGCCGTTCCCTGGGCGGCCGACGGCCTTCTTCGACCATGCGCACAACCTGCCGCTGCACCTGATGGCCGAGCTGGGCGTGCCGCTGGGCGGTGCCGTCTGCGTGTTGCTGGGGTGGGCCCTGTGGCGTGCGCTGCGCGCCGCGCCCGGCCCCCAGGCGCCGTGGCAGCGCTGCGCGGCGATGTTCGCGCTCATGATCGGTGTGCACAGCCTGCTCGAGTACCCGCTGTGGTACGCCTACTTCCTGCTGCCGCTGGCCTGGGTGTGGGGTTTCGCGCTTGGCCGGCCGGTGGGTGCGGCCGAACCGGCGCCGACGGCCGTGGCCGCCAGGCTGCGCCCAGGCCTGGCCGCCGTGGCCGTGTTGGCGGCGTTGGCCGTGGTGGCCGACTACCAGCGCGTGGTGCGCATCTTCGAGGCGCCCGCCGGTGCCGCGCCGCTGGCCCAGCGCATCGCGGACGGGCGCGCCAGCCTGCTTTTCGCCCACCATGGCGACTATGCGGCGGCCACCACCGGCCTGTCGCAGCCCGACGGCCTGGGCGCCTTCGACGGTGCACGCCACTACCTGCTGGACACGCGGTTGATGCGGGCCTGGGCCGAAGCCCTGGCGCGCGAAGGCCGCCTGGACGAGGCGCGCTGGGTGGCCGCACGCCTGCACGAGTTCGGCCCGGCGCGGGCCGGTGACTTCTTCGCCCCGTGCGACGACCCGGCGTCCGCGCCCGGTGCCTGGGTCTGCGGACCGCCGCCGGCGCTGAACTGGCGCGCGCTGCAGCGTGACTGAGTACCATGGCGACCATGCGCCTGCAGCCGCAAGAACGCGAGACGATCCGTGAACTGGGCCTGCGTCACTTCGGTGTCGTGCCCAGGCTGTTCGGGTCGCGCCTGGACGAGTCCCGGGGCGGCGGTGACATCGACCTGTTGATCGCCACCACGCTGCCGGCCGCCGAGGCGGCCCGCAAACGTCTGGACCTGCTGGCCGATCTGTGGATCGCGCTGGGCGAACGAAAGGTCGACATCCTGCTCGACGATGGCCGGGTCGATGCGCCGGTGTACCGGCGGGCGCGGGACGAGGCGGTGCCGGTGTGAGGCGCGGGCATCCATGACGCAGCCCTTGCGCGAGGCGCTGGCCCAGTGCCGCCGGCATGCCGTCGTGCTGGCCCAGGCGCGCGCCGATCTGCCGCCCCGGTTCGACACCGCGCACGTGCTGTCGCCGTCCGACGCCCTGGTGCGCGCTGGCGACCAGTTCGTGCTGCGGTTCATCAAGCTGCAGGACACCCTGGGAGAGCAGGTGCTGCGGCCCTTCACCGTGGAGGTGCTGGGTGAGCCGGTGTCCGACCTGCCGCTGATCGACGTGCTCAACCGGCTCGAGCGCTACGGCTTTCTGCGCCTGCACGACTGGGCCCGCTGGCGTGCGCTGCGCAACGCGCTGACACACGAGTACCCCGACCGGCCCGACCTGCGGGTGGCCGTGCTGAACGACGCGCTGGACGCCGCCGATGGGCTGGCCGCTCTGCTGGTGCGGTTGGAGGGCCGCTCGGCGGTGTCCGGTGCGGGCGGCGCCGAGGACTGACCTCGACGGCAGCCTCAGCCGCGGTCGGCCACCCAGTGCCCCGACTTCCCGCCCTGCTTCTCCAGCAGCTGCACGTCGGAGATCACCATGCCGCGGTCGGCGGCCTTGCACATGTCGTACACGGTCAGCAGGCCCACCTGAACGGCGCACAGGGCCTCCATCTCCACGCCGGTGCGGCCCAGCGTCTCGACCTGCGCGGTGCAGTGCACGGCGCTGCCGGCCTCGTCGAGGTCGAAGTCCACCGCCACACGCGTGATCGGCAGCGGGTGACACAGCGGCACCAGGTCGGCGGTGCGCTTGGCACCCTGGATGGCGGCGATGCGGGCGATGCCGATCACGTCGCCCTTCTTCGCCTGCCCACCGGCGATCAGCGCAAAGGTGGCCGGCTGCATGCGGATGCTGCCGGTGGCGCGTGCCACGCGGTGGGTCACGTCCTTGGCCGCCACGTCCACCATGTGGGCCTGGCCGGCAGCGTCGAAATGGGTCAGCGGTGAGGTCATCGGCGGCGGAAACATGCGGGCAATGCAGCGCTGTCATGATAGCCACCGCATGACACGCCCCCTTACGGCCCCCTTCTGGCGTCGCGCCGCCTGCACCTTGCTGGCGGCTGCGCTCGCGCTGCCGGTGGCACCGCTGCACGCCCAGGCCGTGGGTAGCGGCTCTGGCTCGGTCCCGGGCGCGCTGCCGGCCCTGGGCGACAGCGCCTCCGAGGCGCTGGACGTGGCCGAGGAGGGCCGCATCGCGCGCGAGATCCTGCGCAGCGCGCGCGGCGACCCGGCCTTCCTGGACGACCCGGTGCTGCAGGGTTACCTCGAATCGATCTTCCTGCCGTTGGTGGATGCCGCCCGCCGCAGCGGCCAGATCGGCACCGACATCGACCGGCCCTACGTCTGGACCTCGTTCCTCGTGCGTGACCCCAGCGTCAACGCGTTCGCGATGCCCGGTGGCCTGATCGGCGTGCACCTGGGCCTGATCGCGATGACGGCGCACCCGGACGAACTGGCCTCGGTGCTGGCCCACGAACTCACGCACGTCACGCAGCGCCACATCGCACGCAGCATCAGCGGCACGCAGCGCACCAGCCTGCTGGCTCTGGCGGCCATGATGGCCGGCCTGGTGATCGCGGCACGCGGCGGCAACGTGGACCTGGCCCAGGCGGCCGTCACCGGCGGTCAGGCCGCGATGCTGCAGGGGCAGCTGAACTACTCGCGCGACATGGAGCGTGAGGCCGACCGCATCGGCTTCGGTCTGCTGACGGCCACCGGTCACAGCCCGGCGGCCATGGCGTCGATGTTCGAGCTGCTCTCGTCGGCCAACCGGCTCAACGACAGCGGGAGCTACCCCTACCTGCGCAGCCACCCGCTGACCACCGAGCGCATCGCGGAGGCGCGCGCGCGTGTGCCCGACGGTGCGCCTGCGGTGCCGCCGGCCCCCCCGCTGCACGAGCTCATGCGAGCCCGGGCCACGGTGCTGATGGACCCGTCCACCGAAGCCCTGCAGCGCTGGCTGCAGGCACCCGGCGAAGGCCTGGACGGCCTCTACCGGCGTGCGCTGGCGGCGGCCCGGCTGCAGGACGCGGCCGCCGGCGACGCGCTGTGGCCGGCGCTGCAGCAGGCCTGGGTGCAGCCTGGCCTGCCGGCGGACGCGGCCCGAGCGCTGCGCCTGCTCGGCGCCGAGCTGCAGCTGGCGCTGGGCCGGCCGCAGCCGGCCGGCTTGCTGGTGGACGCGGCAGACCGGTCCCGTGCCGCGCTGCTGCTGCGCGCCGAGGTGGCGCGCAGCCAGCCGGACGCGGCGCAGCCCGGTCCGTCCCGCGTGGCGCTGGACGCCAGCGTGCAGGCCCTGCAGGCCTGGGTGATCGAGCACCCAGAGGACGCCGGCGCCTGGTGGGCGCTGGCGCAGGGCGCGCGCCTGCTGGGCCAGCCGGTGCGCGCCGGGCGTGCCGAGGCCGAGGCGCGCTGGTCCAGCGGCGACCTGGGCGGTGCGCTGGCCGCGCTGCAGGCGGCGCGCCGCCTGCCGGCCGGCAGCGAGGCCATCGAACTGCACGTGGTCGAGTCGCGCTGGCGGGTGCTGGAGGCCGAGCGCCGCCAGCGCATGGAAGCGGCACGGGCGCGGGGGCGCTGAGGGGCTCGGCAGCGGCCAGGTCGTCCGGCGTCACCGCCCGTGACAGGCGCGCTGTGCCGAGGAGTTACCATCCCGCCCGCCGCGACCCGACCGGTCGCGACCCGACACCCGTCCACGAATCCACTGGGAGACACCCATGGCCACCGCCAAGAAGACCGCAGGCGCCGCGCCTGCCCGCAAGCCCAACGCCGCCTTCATGAAGGCGATGACGCCCAGCGCCGCGCTGGCCGCCATCGTCGGTGCCGACCCGCTGCCGCGCACCGAGGTCACGAAGAAGGTCTGGGAATACATCAAGAAGCACGGCCTGCAGGACAAGGCGAAGAAGACGCTGATCAACGCCGACGCCAACCTGCACAAGGTGTTCGACAAGGCGCAGGTCACGATGTTCGAGATGACCAAGCTCATCAACAACCACCTGAAGTGATCGCGCCGGCGCGGCGCGTGCGGCTGCTTATCCGTTCAGCCCGCGTGCCGTGCCATCAACTGCTGCAGGAAGCGCCCGGTGTGGCTGGCCGCGCAGGCCGCCACCTGCGCTGGCGTGCCGGCCACCACGATCTGGCCGCCGCCGCTGCCGCCCTCGGGCCCCAGGTCCAGCAGCCAGTCGGCGCAGCGGATCATGTCCAGGTTGTGCTCGATCACGACCACGGTGTTGCCGGCGTCGCGCAGCTGCAGCAGCACGTCCAGCAGCAGCCGGATGTCCTGGAAGTGCAGGCCGGTGGTCGGCTCGTCCAGGATGTACAGCGTACGGCCGGTGTCGCGCTTGCCCAGTTCCTGCGCCAGCTTCACGCGCTGCGCCTCGCCGCCGGACAGCGTGGTGGCGCTCTGGCCCAGGCGCACATAGCCCAGGCCCACGTCCAGCAGCGCCTTGAGCCGGCGCGCGATGTTGGGCACGGCGCCGAAGAAGTCGTGCGCCTCCTCGATGGTCATGTCCAGCACCTGGGCGATGTTGCGCCCGCGGTAGAGGATCTCCAGCGTCTCGCGGTTGTAGCGCAGGCCCTTGCAGGTGTCGCAGGGCACGTAGACGTCGGGCAGGAAGTGCATCTCCACCTTGATGACACCGTCGCCCTGGCAGGCCTCGCAGCGCCCGCCGGCCACGTTGAAGCTGAAGCGCCCGGCGCCGTAGCCGCGCTCGCGGGCCGCCGGCACCTCGGCGAACAGCTCGCGGATCGGCGTGAACAGGCCGGTGTAGGTGGCCGGGTTGCTGCGCGGCGTGCGGCCGATGGGGCTCTGGTCGACGTTGATGACCTTGTCGAAGGCCTCCAGGCCCTCGATGTGGTCGTGCGGTGCCGGCTCGGCGTGGCTGCCGTAGAGCTTGCGCGCGGTGGCGGCGTACAGCGTGTCGTTGACCAGCGTGCTCTTGCCGGAGCCGGACACCCCGGTCACGCAGGTGAAGCGGCCGACCGGGAACTCGGCCGTCACCTGCTGCAGGTTGTGCCCGCGCGCGCCCACCACGCGCACCACCGGCGTGTCCGGCGTGGTCACCGGGCCCGGCGGGGCGCTGATGCGCAGCACGCCGGCCAGGTAGCGGCCGGTGAGGGATTCCGGGTCGGCTTCCACCGCCGCCGGCGTGCCCTGCGCGATCACGCGCCCGCCGTGCACGCCGGCGCCCGGCCCCATGTCCACCACGTGGTCGGCGGCACGGATCATGTCCTCGTCGTGCTCGACCACGAGCACCGAGTTGCCGAGGTCGCGCAGGTGCTGCAACGTGGCGATCAGGCGCTCGTTGTCGCGCTGGTGCAGGCCGATGCTGGGCTCGTCGAGCACGTACATCACGCCCGACAGGCCGCTGCCGATCTGTGACGCGAGCCGGATGCGCTGCGCCTCGCCGCCGCTGAGCGTGTCGGCGCCGCGGTCCAGGCTCAGGTAGGTCAGACCCACGTCGACCAGGAAACGCAGGCGAGAGCGGATCTCGCGCACCACCTTGTCGGCGATCTCGGCCTTGGCGCCTTCGAGCGCCAGCGTGTCGAACCAGTCGCGGCAGCGTGCCAGCGTCCAGCGCTCCAGCTCGTACAGCGGCGGCCCGGGTTCGGTGCTGGCCGCCGGCTGCAGGAACACGTGGCGAGCTTCGCGCCGCAGCCGGCTGCCGGCGCAGGCGGGGCAGGGCTTGGCGGCCTGGTAGCGCGCCAGGTCCTCGCGCACGGCGGCGGAATCCGTTTCGCGGTAGCGGCGCTCCCAGTTGGGGATGATGCCTTCGAAGGGGTGGCGCTTCGTCACGCTGCGGCCCTTGCCGCGTCCGGCGGATTCCGCCGTGTAGGTGAAGGCGATCTCCTCGTCGCCGGAGCCGTAGAGCACCACCTGGCGCACGGGTTCGGGCAGCGCCTCGAAAGGGGTCTCGATGTCGACGCCGTAATGCGCCGCCACGCTTTCCAGCAGCGCGTGGCTGTAGGCGTTGCGCCGGTCCCAGCCCTTGATGGCGCCGCCGGCCAGGCTCAGCTGCGGGAAGGCGACCACGCGTTCCGGGTCGAACACCGTCACCTGGCCCAGCCCGTCGCAGCTGGGGCAGGCGCCCACCGGCGAATTGAAGGAGAACAGCCGCGGTTCCAGTTCCGGGATCGAGTAGCTGCACTTCGGGCAGCCGAAGCGGCTGCTGAAGGCGTGCTCGCGTTCCGTGTCCATCTCCAGCGCGATGGCCTTGCCGTCGGCCACGCGCAGCGCGGCCTCCAGGCTCTCGGCCAGGCGCTGGCGCATGTCGGGGCGCAGCTTCAGGCGGTCGATGACGACATCGATGTCGTGCTTGTCGTTCTTCTTCAGCGGCGGCAGCGCGTCGGCCTCGACCACCCGGCCACCGACGCGGAAGCGCACGTAGCCCTGCGCCTGCATGTCCTGGAACAGTTCGGTGAACTCGCCCTTGCGGTCGCGCACCACCGGCGCCAGCACCATCAGCCGCGTGTCCTCGGGCAGGGCCAGCACCGCGTCGACCATCTGGCTCACGCTCTGCGCCTGCAGCGGCAGCGCATGGTCGGGGCAGAAAGGCGTGCCGGCGCGCGCGTAGAGCAGGCGCAGGTAGTCGTGGATCTCGGTGACCGTGCCAACCGTGGAGCGCGGGTTGTGGCTGGTGGCCTTCTGCTCGATGCTGATCGCCGGGCTCAGGCCCTCGATCACGTCGACGTCGGGCTTGTCCATCAGCTGCAGGAACTGGCGAGCGTAGGCGCTCAGGCTCTCCACGTAGCGCCGCTGGCCCTCGGCGTACAGCGTGTCGAAGGCGAGGCTGGACTTGCCCGAACCCGACAGCCCCGTGATCACCACCAGCGCGTGCTTGGGGATGTCGAGGTCGACGTTCTTCAGGTTGTGGGTGCGCGCCCCCCTGACCTTGAGCAGCGGCGACTCCGGCGGCACGGCGGGGGAAGAGGGCATCGGCACCTGAGGCGGCAAAACCGGTCATCATAGCCACCGTGATCCCGCTGCGCACCGACCCCACCTCGCCCTGGAACCCGCAGGCGCAGGTGTGCCTGGCCTGTGGCGTGCGGCGCTTTGCGCTGTTCGGGGTGCTTGACGACGCGGAGCTGGCCGCCATCCATCACCGCATCGCCGACATCGCGCTGGAACCGGGCCAGCGCCTCTACGACGCCAACGACCGTGGCACCGCCGCCTACACGATCCGCGAGGGCGTGCTGCGCCTGGAGCGCAGCAGCGAACGCGGTGACCGTCGCATCGTGCGCCTGGCCGGGCGCACGCAGCTCGTGGGCATGGAGGCCATGCTGGGCCAGACCTATGCCGCCGACGCCATCGCCTGCACGCCGGTGCGCGCCTGCCGGCTGCCGCGCGCGCTGGTGGACGAACTGGCCGAGCACCGCCCGGAGCTGCTGCGCGACCTGATGAAGCGCTGGCAGAGCGCGCTCGACGAAGCCGACGAGTGGCTCACCGAGCTCAGCGCCGGCAGCGCGCGCTGGCGTGTGCTGCGCCTGCTGCTCAAGCTCACCGAATACGGCGAGCCCGACGGCCGGCTGTGGCTGCCCACGCGCGGCGAGATGGGCGCGATGCTGGGGCTGACGGTGGAGACCACCAGCCGGCTTGTGGCCGCGCTCAAGCGCGAAGCCGTGCTGGAGCCGCTGGACGCGCGCCACGCCCGGGTGGACATGACCGCGCTGGCCGCGGCCTTGAAGGCGGAGTCGGACGCGGCGGGCTGATCAGTCGGGCGCGCTGGTGACGTGGCCGGCTTCGTCCCAGTCGGGCGGCGGTGCGTCATCCAGCCAATCCGGCGCGCCACTGGCGTCTTCTTCGGGCCCGGCGGAGGCGCCGCCCGCCTGCAGCACGCGCAGGATCTCGCGCCCGTAGGCCTCGAGCTTCTTCGCACCGACGCCGCTGATCGTGCCCAGCGCGTCCAACGCGGTCGGTCGCGCGCGCGCCATCTCGGCCAGCGTGGCATCGTGGAAGACCACGTAGGCCGGCAGGTTGTGGGCCTTGGCCACCTCGCCGCGCCAGGCTTTCAGCGCCGCGAAGCGCTGCAGCGCCGCGTCGTCCAGCGGCAGCGGGGGCGCCTTGCCGGCGCCGGCAGACCCTCTGCGACCGGCCTTGGCGGCCTTGGCACGACGCGCCTCCGACGGCTGACGCAGCCGCAGCGACACCTCGCCCTTGAGCACCGCCCGGGCCGATTCATCCAGCACCAGCGTGTGCCATTCACCTTCGGCGCGCACATGGCCCAGCGCGATCAGCTGGCGCAGCACGCCGCGCCACTGCGCCTCGCTGGTGTCGGCGCCGATGCCGAAGGTGCTGAGGTGGGCGTGGCCGTGCTGGCGCACCTTGTCGGTGGTCTTGCCGCGCAGCACGTCGATCAGGTGGCCGGAGCCGAAGGCCATGCCGCCATGCTGCTGGAAGCGGTAGATGCAGCTCAGTGCCTTGCGGGCCGCCTCCGTGGCGTCCCAGGTGGCGGGCGGCTGCAGGCAGTTGTCGCAGTTACCGCAGGGCTCCGACGTTTCACCGAAGTACGCCAGCAGGCGCACGCGCCGGCAGTCGTGCGCCTCGGCCAGACCAAGCAGGGCATCGAGCTTGTCGCGCTGCAGGCGCTTGTAGTCGTCGCCGGCCTCGCCCTCGTCGATCATGCGGCGCTGGTTGACCACGTCCTGCAGGCCGTAGGCCATCCAGGCGTCGGCGGGCAGGCCGTCGCGGCCGGCGCGGCCGGTCTCCTGGTAGTAGCCCTCGATGTTCTTCGGCAGGTCCAGGTGGGCCACGAAGCGCACGTCTGGCTTGTCGATGCCCATGCCGAAGGCGATGGTGGCCACCATCACCAGGCCTTCCTCGCGCAGAAAGCGGTCCTGGTGGCGGCGGCGGGTGTCGGCGTCCAGGCCCGCGTGGTAGGGCAGGGCCGGCACGCCTTCGCCCACCAGCCAGGCGGCGGTGTCCTCCACCTTGCGGCGGCTCTGGCAGTAGACGATGCCGGCATCGTCTTCGTGCTCGTCACGCAGAAAGCGCAGCAGCTGCGCCTTCGGGTCGGCCTTCTCGACGATGGTGTAGCGGATGTTCGGGCGGTCGAAGCTGCTGACGAACAGGCGCGCATCGTCCAGCGCCAGGCGCTGCACGATGTCGGCGCGGGTGTGCGCATCGGCGGTGGCGGTCAGCGCCAGGCGCGGCACGTCGGCATAACGTTCGTGCAGCGCGCTCAGGCCCAGGTACTCGGCGCGGAAGTCATGGCCCCACTGGCTCACGCAGTGGGCCTCGTCGATGGCGAACAGGCTCAGCCGACCGCGTTCGTGCAGCGAATCCAGCATCGCCAGGAAGCGCGGCGTCAGCAACCGTTCCGGCGCGGCGTAGAGCATCACCAGGCGGCCGGCGAGCAGCTCGCGCTCGATGCGCCGGGCCTCGTCGCCGTCGAGCGTGCTGTTGAGGAAGGCCGCGGGCACGCCCAGTTCGTCCAGTGCACCCACCTGGTCGTGCATCAGCGCGATCAGCGGGCTCACCACCACCGTCACGCCGCGCCCGGCACGGTGGCGGGCGATGGCCGGGATCTGGTAGCACAGGCTCTTGCCGCCGCCGGTGGGCATCAGCACCAGGGCGTCGCCGCCGTTCACGGCATGGTCGACGATGGCCTGCTGCGTGCCCCGGAAGGCGGTGTAGCCGTAGACCTCGTGCAGGATCGCCAGCGGGTCGGTGACGGGGCGGCGGGTCTCGGTGGCAAGGTCTGCACTCACGGGCGCGATCGTACCCGGCACCCCAGCGCCGGCCGGCCCGCCAGCGGGGGCCCGCCCCTGGGCGAACCCATCCGGTGGATGGCCGGGGCCGGGTCGGCGGCGATAATCCGGGCACTTCCCCACACCGCACTCACCCCCCAGGAGCACGCCATGGCGTCGGTCAACAAGGTCATTCTCATCGGCAACCTCGGGCGCGACCCGGAGGTGCGCTACGCGCCCAGCGGTTCGGCCATCTGCAACGTCACCATCGCCACGTCGCGCCAGTGGAAGAACAAGGACAGCGGTGAGCGCCAGGAAGAGACCGAATGGCACCGCGTAGTCTTCTACGACCGCCTGGCCGAGATCGCCGGCGAGTACCTGAAGAAGGGCAAGTCGGTCTATGTGGAAGGCCGCCTGAAGACGCGCAAGTGGACCGACAAGGACGGCGTCGAGAAGTACACCACCGAGATCGTGGCGCAGGAGATGACCATGCTCGGCGGCCGTGAAGGCGGCGGCGGGGGCGGCTACGGCGGTGATGAGGGCGGCAGCATGGGCGAGAGCCGCGACAGCCGCCCGGCGCGCAGCGCCCCGGCCCCGCGGGCCCCGGCGCCCAAGCCGGCACCGAAATCGTCGACGGGCTTCGACGACATGGACGACGACATCCCCTTCTGATCGTCCCAAGCTGATCCCAGTAGGCTGACACCGGCGCGTCACCGCGCCGTCATCACCGCGGCATGTGGCGCGGGTCGAATCCCCGAGATTCGGCCCGATGCCCATGCCGCGCGGTTTCTTCTGGCTCCTGAGTGCGCAGTTCGTGTCCGGCCTGGCCGATAACGCGCTGCTCATCGTCGCCATCGCACTGCTGCCCGGCTGGGGCCTGCCGCCCTGGGTGGCGCCGTTGCTCAAGCTCAGCTTCACGCTGGCCTACGTGGGCCTGGCGCCGCTGGTCAGCGCCCTGGCCGACGCCGCGCCCAAGGGCCGCGTGATGATGGCCGGCAACGCGCTCAAGGCCGTGGGTTTGCTGGGCCTGATGGCCGGCCTGCACCCGCTGGTGGCCTTTGCGGTGATCGGCCTGGGCGCCGCGCTCTATGCCCCGGCCAAGTACGGTCTGGCGACCGAACTGGCCCCCGCGGCGCGCCTGGTGGCGGCCAACGGTTGGCTGGAGGTGACGATGGTGGGTGCCATCCTGCTGGGCACCGTGGCCGGTGGCGGGCTGAGCGTGCCGGCCTGGCTGGCGCGGGCGCTGCCCGTGGTGCTGGCGATGTACATGCTGGCGGCGGTGCTGAACCTGGGCGTGCCACGCAGCGCCCGACAGCCCGTGCCGCTGCCCCGGCCGCTGGCCGAGTTGCCGCGCCGGCTGTGGCGCCAGTTCCTGGGTGCCCAGCGCACGCTGTGGAAGGACCGCGAAGGCGCCCTGTCGCTGGCCGCCACCACGTTGTTCTGGGGCGCCGGGGCGACGATGCAGTTCGCCGTGCTGCGCTGGGCCACCGAACGGCTGGGCCTCACGCTGGACCGCGCTGCCTTGCTGCAGGCCGTGGTGGCCGTGGGCGTGGTCGCCGGGGCCGCGGTGGCCGGTCGCTGGGTGCAGCTGCGCACGGCGCGGCGTGTGCTGCCCTGCGGCGTGGCGCTGGGGCTGCTGGTGCCCGTGGTGGCCTTGACCGACTCGGTGGCCTGGGCCGTGCCGCTGCTGGTGGCGGTGGGGGCATTGGGCGGTGCGCTGGTGGTGCCGATGAACGCGCTGCTGCAGCACCGTGGGGTGCAGCTGCTCAGCCCGGGCCAGTCGATCGCGGTGCAGAACTTCAACGAGAACGCCAGCGTGCTGGCCATGCTGGCGGTGTACGCGGCACTGGGCGCGCTGCAGCTGCCGCTGCTGCCGCTGATGACGGGTTTCGGCCTCGCCGTGGCCGCGGTCTCGGCGGTGCTGGTCAGCTGGTCCGCGGCTGGGGCAGGAAGCGGCTCGAGGCCTGCGGCCGCGGGCCGGTGGCCAGGGCGCTGAGGTAGGTGCGCTCCACCTGCTGCACGATGCGGTCCCAGCCCATCGCAGCCGCCGTCGCCCGCGCCTGGCGGCCCAGTTGCTGCGTGAACAGGCGCTGTCGCGCCAGCTGCACGGCCTGCTGCACGAAGGCGCTGCGCTGGCCGGCCGGTGCCAGCAGGCCATCGACACCGGGCGTGATCAACTGGCCGGCCGCAGCCAGGTCGTAGGCCAGCACCGCCAGGCCACTGGCCATGGCCTCGGGCACGACGTTGCCGAAGGTCTCGGTTTCGCTGGGGAACAGGAACAGATCGGCGCTGGCGTAGTGCGCCGCCAGGTCGGCACCGCGCCGCTGGCCGGCGAAGATGGCGTCGGGGCAGGCCGCCTGCAGCGCCGGCCGCGCCGGTCCGTCGCCCACCAGCACCAGCTTCAGCGTGGGGTCGGCCTGGCGCATGGCGGCCAGGGCCTCCAGCAGCAGGCCCAGGTTCTTCTCCGGCGCCAGCCGGCCGACGCAGGTGACCACCCGTTCGCCGTCGGCCGCGCCCCATTGCTGGCGCAGCGCATCGCTGCGGTGCAGCGGGCTGAACTGCTGCGTGTCCACGCCACGCGCCACCACCTGCAGGTTCTCGAAGCCGGCGGCGGTCAGTTGCCGCCTCAGGGCTTCGGTGGGCACCATGGTGCACAGCGTGCGGTTGTGGAACTTGCGCAGATAGCCCACGATGGGCTTCTTCAGCCAGCCGATGCCGTAGTGCGCGCTGTAGGCGTGGAAGTTGGTGCGGAAGTCCGACACCACCGGCAACTTCAGGCGCTGCGCCGCCTGCAGGGCCGACCAGCCCAAGGGCCCTTCGGTGGCGATGTGCACCAGGTCGGGCCGCTGAAGCGTCCACAGTTCCAGCAGCCGCTGCTTGCTGGGCACGCCCATCTTCAGGTGCGGGTAGCGCGGAATGGGCAGGCCCCGCAGCAGCACCTCCTGCCAGCCGTCGTGTGACCAGCCGGCGTCGGCGGTGCCGCCGTCCTGCCGCGTCTGCCGCGGGCGGATCAGCTGCAGCGCATGGTTGCGCTCGCGCAGGCCCTCCACCAGCCGCGCCAGCGTCATCGCCACGCCGTTGACTTCCGGCGGCCAGGTCTCGGTGACCATGGCGATGCGCAGGCTGCGCATCGCCGGTGCCAGCTGTTCGACACAGAGATCGTCGGCGGCCATCGTGTCCATGCACCCATGGTGTGGTGCTTGCGCTTCAGTTCGATGACAGCGCGCCTGTCGTGCGCCTGTCATCGCCGCGTCACGTCGGATTCACCGCCGGTGGTCACGATCCGGACACATCGTTTGCCCTGTGCAGGAGACCGTGTGACCGCCTTCATCCAAGAGTTCCGCCGCCAGCTGGCCCTCCAGCGCTGGGACGACCACCGCTACTACCACCAGAGCCGCATCAACCAGACGCTGCACCTGATCAGCGCGCTGAGTTTTCTGGTGGCCTACGGCCTGCTGTTCATCGACCCTGCGGCGGCGGCGCTCGTGGGCTGGCTGGTGTCGATGACCACGCGCCAGGCGGGCCACTTCTTCTTCGAGCCGCTGGGTTTCGACCACGTCAACCAGGCCACCCACGACCACAAGGAGGCCATCAAGGTCGGCTACAACCTGCGCCGCAAGGTGGTGCTGCTGGCGGCCTGGGTGCTGCTGCCGGCGCTGCTGTGGCTGGACCGCAGCCTGCTGGGCCTGATCGAACCCAGCACCGGGCTGGCGGGCTGGGTGCACGACGTCGGCCTGCTGTGGCTCGCGCTGGGCGTGGGCGGGCTGCTGTTCCGCACGCTGCACCTGTTCGTGCTCAAGAGCCCGCTGGAAGGCCTGGTGTGGATGAGCAAGATCCTCACCGACCCGTTCCACGACGTGGTCCTGTACCACAAGGCACCGCTGGCGCTGCTGCGCGGTGAGCGGCTGGACCCGATGACCCATGTGCGCGAGGAGATTGCCCGCCAGGCGGCGCAGTCGGGTGCGGCGGACGCGGCACCTGACGCCGAACTGCAGCGTTGACCAGGGGTTTCGGTGCGGCGGCCCCGGCCGCCGTGCTGGCGCATCGATCAGCGCCCGAACGATCCGAAGCGCCCGAACCGCGCCTGCAGCAGCTCGCGAAGGATGCCGCGGCGGATGGCCCGGTCGGTCAGTTGGTCGTCGCGCCACCACCAGCCATCGGCCGCCATCGCGCGGCCGGCCTCGACGAAGCGGCGCACCACATCGTCGAAGGCCGCGTCGTCGAAGTCATGCGTGAAGATCAGCCGCCCCGACCCCACCCAGCTCAGTGCGATGCCCGCGGCGCGCAGGTAGTACTGCAGCAGCCAGTGGTAACGCGACGGCTGCGTGAAGGTCACTGTCCAGACGCTGGTCAGGTTCGTCACGCGCAGCGGCAGGCCAGCGGCCTGCAGCGCCTGGTTCATGCGCGCGGCGCGGGCGTTCCACACCGCGTTCAGATCGCGGTAGCTGGCCTGGAGGGCCGGGGTCTGCAGCCGGTCGAGGAAGGCGCTCATCGCGCCCATCACGTAGGGGTGGGCGTTGAAGGTGCCTCGGGCAAAACACAGGTCGGCCGGCCGGTCGTCGCGGTAGCGCTTCATCAGGTCGGCCCGACCGCAGACCACGCCCACCGGCAGCCCGCCGCCCAGCGTCTTGCCGTAGGTGACCAGGTCCGCCTTGATGCCGAAGTATTCCTGCGCGCCGCCGGGTGCCAGGCGGAAACCCATGAACACCTCGTCCATGATCAGCACGATGCCGCGCTGGGTGCAGACCTCGCGCAGCTGCTGCAGCCAGGCGGTGTAGGCCGCCTTGTCGAAGCCGGCGCGGCGGCTGCCGTCCACCAGCGACGAATCGCCCGGCGCCGCCTGGTTCGGGTGCAGCGCCTGCAGCGGGTTGACCAGCACGCAGGCGATGTCGCGGCGCTTGCGCAGCACGCGCAGCGTGGCCTCGCTCATCTCCTGCAGCGTGTAGACCTTGCCCGGCGGCATCGGGTTGCCGGGGCCAGGCTGCACGTCGTCCCACCAGCCGTGGTACGCGCCGCTGAAGCGCACCAGGTAGCGCTTCTTCGTGTGGTAACGCGCCAGGCGCACGGCCTGCATCACGGCCTCGGTGCCGGACATGTGGAACGACACCGCGTCCTGGCCGGAGATCTGCCGCAGCCGCTCGACATTGCGCGCCACGACCGGGTGCAGGCTGCCCAGCAACGGCCCGAGTTCGGCCACCATCGCGCTGCCTTCGGCGATGCAGGCCTTGTAGAAGTCCAGCCCGAACAGGTTGACGCCGTAGGAGCCGGTGAGGTCCACGAAGCGGTTGCCGTCCAGGTCGGTCAGCGTGTGCCCGTCGCTGCGGGCCATGAAGCTGCCCACCTTCAGGTGCTGGCGCAGCATGGGCGAGAACTGGAAGGGCACGCGGTAGGCGCCGGTGAGCTGCAGGTCCGGCATGTGGGCGGCCGCTTCGGCCGACAGCGCCAGCGTCTGCGGGTAGCGCTCGCGGTAGAGCGAGGCCAGCCGCGCCAGGCCGGCGCGGCGCTGTGCGGCGACGTCGTCGGGCGCGCCGTCGCAGGCGAAGAAGCGGGCCTCGTCGTAGGTGTAACCCGGCAGCCACCGCGCGACGCGCTGGGCCCAACGCGAATGCCCGGTCAACGACCGGTGCTTGGCCAGCGACAGCTCCAGCCGCTGCCGGGCCTTGGGCAGTGCCGCTGCAGCGGCAATGACCGTCGTGGCTGCGGCGCCAAGCGCCAGGGTGCCATCCATGGAGATCCTTCGAAGTTGTTCGAAGGTGACCACTTCAATGCAACACGTTGACAAGCGAATGAAAACCCCCGAAGCCGCGGCGTCGCCGCAACGTTGGCGCGACCGCCTGCCGATGCAGGAGGATCTGAATTTCCTGCTCACCAACCGCGTGCCGCGCATGCTGCTGACACGCTTGATGGGACGGTTCAGCCGCATCCGCAGCCGTTGGCTGACGACGTTGTCGGTGGCCGTGTGGCGCCAGTTCACGCCGCTGGACCTCAGCGAGGCCGTGGAAACAAGATTCGACAGCCTGCACGCCGTCTTCACGCGCGCACTCAAGCCGGGCGCTCGGCCCGTGGATCCCCACCCGGAGGTGCTGTGCAGCCCCTGCGACGCCATCGTGGGCGCCTGCGGCCCGGTGCGCGATGGCCAGATCCTGCAGGCCAAGGGCATGCCGTACGCGATGGCGGACCTCTTCGGCGGCGACCCGCTGGCCAACGAGTTCATCGGCGGAAGCTACGTCACCCTGCGTCTGACCTCGGCCATGTACCACCGCTTCCACGCGCCGGCCGATGCGCGCCTGGTCGACGTGACCTACATCAGCGGCGACACCTGGAACGTGAACCCGATCGCCCTGGTGCGCGTGGAGCGCCTGTTCTGCCGCAACGAACGTGCCGTGCTGCCGCTGACCTTGCCGGATGGCGCGTGCATCGCCCTGGTGCCGGTGGCCGCCATCCTGGTGGCCAGCCTGCGACTGCATGCGCTGGACGTGCGGTTGCACCTGAAGTACCGCGGCCCCAACCGCCTGCCTTGCGACGTGCCGGTGCGCAAGGGTGAGGAGCTGGGCTGGTTCGAACACGGTTCGACCATCATCGTCTTTGCCCCGCCCGGCTTCGCGCTGGCGACCGGCGTGGCCACCGGCACCCGCCTGTGCATGGGGCAGCCGCTGCTGCTGTCGCCGCGGTACGACGGCGACACGCCGCTGTCATCCGCCGCGGCGAGCATGGACGCCCATGCGCCGTGACGACATGGACCCCAACACCACCGGCGACGCGGACGAGCCGCCGGGGCCGCGCCTGGGCGTGCGCACCGCCTGGATCTCCGACATCCACCTGGGCACGCCGGGCTGCCAGGCCGCGCAACTGCTGGACTTCCTGCGGGCGCTGGACTGCGAGACGCTGTACCTGGTGGGCGACATCATCGACGGCTGGCAACTGCGCCGCAACTGGTACTGGCCGCAGGCGCACAACGATGTGGTGCAGAAGCTGCTGCGCAAGGCGCGCAAGGGCACACGCGTGGTGCTGGTGCCGGGCAACCACGACGAGTTCGCGCGCAAGTACGTGCAGCACAACTTCGGCGGTGTGGACGTGGTCGAGGAGGCCATCCACACCACGGCCGACGGCCGTGCGCTCTGGGTCACGCACGGCGACCTGTTCGACGGCGTGATCCAGTACGCCAAGTGGCTGGCCTACCTGGGCGACACCGCCTACGAGTTCCTGCTCAAGCTCAACCGCCATTTGAATTCGCTGCGCGCGCGCCTCGGGCTGCCGTACTGGAGTCTGTCCAAGTACCTCAAGCTCAAGGTCAAGCGCGCGGTCAGCTACATCGGCGACTTCGAGGTGGCCGTGGCCCGCGAGGCGCGCCGGCGTGGGCTGCAGGGGGTGGTCTGCGGCCACATCCACCATGCCGAGATGCGCGACATCGACGGCGTGCTCTATGCCAACGACGGCGACTGGGTCGAGAGCCTGACCGCGCTGGTGGAACACGCCGACGGCCGGCTGGAGATCGTAGACTGGGTGGCTTGGTCCGGCGCCCAGGCCGAAGCGCAGTTCACCCTGGGCGTCGAAGTGTTGACTTGATACCCTGGCGGGTATGTTGTACGATACCTGCCAAGGTATCTGAAACAGCCCCGCCATGTCACCCCGACCCCGTCGTTCCCCCTCGTTGGCTGCCACGCTGGCCGCCGCGCTCACCGTGGCACTGGCACCGGTGCACACGGCCAGCGCGCAGGCGGTGCCCACCGCCGAGTTGAAGGCCGCGCCCGAGCGTGCCGGCTTCGTGCTCACCGGCGCGCTGCAGGCGCTGCGCCAGAGCACCGTGGCGGCGCAGACCGGTGGCAACGTGCTGGAACTGACCGTCAAGGCCGGCGACCGCGTGCGGGCCGGGCAGTTGCTGGCGCGCATCGACGAACGCAGCGCCGCCGCCGGCCTGGCCGCTGCCGACGCCGGCGTGGCGCAGGCCGAGGCGATGCTGGCCAACGCCCGTGCGCAGGCCGAGCGCACGCGGGAACTCAAGCGCCAGGGCTTCGTCAGCCAGGCGGCGCTGGACGCGGCCGAGACCCAGTTGCGCGCGGCCCAGGCCGGGCAGGACCAAGCCCGGGCTGGCCGTTCGCAGGCCGCGCTGGCGCGCAGCTTTGCTGCCGTCACCGCCCCGTTCGACGCCGTGGTGCTGGCCACCCACGTGGAAGCCGGCGACCTTGCCGCGCCCGGCCGTGCGCTGGTGACGCTGTACGCGCCCGGTCGCCTGCGTGCCGTGGCCCAGGTGCCGTCCACGCGCTCGGCGCTGGCGCGTGCCGCCACCGCCGTGGAAGTGCAGTTGCCTGATGGCCGCTGGGTGACACCGCTGACGCGCACCGAGCTGCCGGCCGCCGACCCGGTGGCGCAGACCGTGGAATGGCGGCTGGACCTGCCGCCGGAAGCCGTGGCCGCCTATGCGCCGGGGCAGTCGGTGCAGGTGCGTTTTGCTGGCGCTGCGTCAGCGGCGGCTGGCGCCGTGGTGCGCCCGGTGCTGCCGGCGGCGGCGGTGCTGCAACGCGGTGAGCTCAGCGCCGTCTACGTGGTGCAGGACGGCCGCTTCGTGCTGCGCCCGGTGCGCCTGGGTGCGGTGCAGGGCGACGCCGGTGTGGAGGTGCTGGCCGGGCTGAAGGCTGGCGAACGTTACGCCACCGATGCCGTGAAGGCCGGCCTCGCCGGCGCGCAGCCGGCGAACTGACCCCACGTGGCCATGACCGACAACCCCACCCTCGGCGTCTCCGGCCGCCTGGCCGCGGCCTTCCAGGCCAGCGCCATCACCCCGTTGCTGGCCCTGGTGGCGCTGCTGCTGGGCCTGTTCGCCGTGCTCGTCACGCCGCGCGAGGAGGAGCCGCAGATCAACGTGACGATGGCCAACGTGCTGATCCCCTTCCCCGGGGCCAACAGCACCGAGGTGCAGAACCTGGTGGCGCGCCCCGCCGAACAGGTGCTGGGGCAGATCGCCGGCATCGAGCACACCTATTCCGTGGCCCGCCCGGGCATGGCGCTGCTGACGGTGCAGTTCCAGGTTGGCGTGCCGCGCACCGAGGCGCTGGTGCGCCTGTACGATGTGCTCAACGCCAACCAGGACTGGCTGCCCGCCGGCCTGGGCACGCTGACGCCCATCGTCAAGCCCAAGGGCATCGACGACGTGCCGGTGCTGGCGGTGACGCTGTGGTCCAGGGACGCTGCCAGCGCGCTGGAACTGGAACGCGTGGCCGCGTCGATGGAGGCCGAGCTCAAGCGGGTGCCCGGTTCGCGCGAGGTCAAGACCATCGGCGGCCCGGGCCAGGTGATCGCCGTGGCGCTGGACCCTGCCCGCCTGCGCGCCCGTGGCGTGGACCTGATGCAGCTGCAGCAGGCGCTGCAGGCCGCCAACCTGGCGATGCCGGCCGGCAGCGTGGCGAGCCCGTCGGGCCCCGGCCTGCTGGCGGTGGAGACCGGCGAATTTCTGAAGAGCGCCGACGACGTGGCCGAGATCGTGGTCGGCGTGCACGGCGGCAAGCCGGTGTACCTGCGCGAGGTGGCCACGGTCACGCCTGGCGCTGGCCAGCCGAAGCACCATGTCTGGTACACGCCAGCGGGTGAACAGGGTGGTGGCGCCTACCCTGCGGTGACCGTCAGCGTCACGAAAAAGCCGGGCGAGAACGCGGTGGACGTGGCGCGTGCCGCGCGGGCGCGTGTGGACGAACTGCGCAATACCGTGGTGCCCCCGGGGCTGGAAGCCACCGTGACGCGCGACTACGGCGAGACCGCGGCTGAGAAGGCCAACAAGCTGATCCAGAAGCTGGCCTTCGCCACGGGTTCGGTGATCCTGCTCGTGGGCCTGGCGCTGGGCCGGCGCGAGGCGGTGATCGTCGGCGGTGCGGTGATCCTGACGCTGACGGCCACGCTGTTTGCCAGCTGGGCCTGGGGCTTCACGCTCAACCGCGTGAGCCTGTTCGCGCTGATCTTCAGCATCGGCATCCTGGTCGACGACGCCATCGTGGTGGTGGAGAACATCCACCGCCACCAGCAGCTCACGCCCGGCCGGCCGCTGCGCGAGATCATCCCGGTGGCGGTGGACGAGGTCGGCGGGCCGACCATCCTGGCCACGCTGACGGTGATCGCGGCGCTGCTGCCGATGGCCTTCGTCAGCGGCCTGATGGGCCCGTACATGAGCCCGATCCCCATCAACAGCAGCCTGGGCATGGCACTGTCGCTGGCGATCGCGTTCACCGTCACGCCGTGGCTGGCTCTGAAGCTGATGAAGTCGGGCGACCACGGCGGCACGATGCACGGCGACGAGTCCGCGCTGGCGGCTGATGCGCCGCCGCAGAAGGGCATCGCCGGTGCGCTGGCGCGCCTGTTCTCGGCGCTGCTGCGCCCCTTCCTGGAAAGCGCCCGCAAGCGCTGGCTGCTGCTGGCCGGCATCCTGGCTGCGTTGATGCTGTCGGTGGGGCTGGCTGTGGTGCAGTGGGTGGTGCTGAAGATGCTGCCCTTCGACAACAAGAGCGAATTTGCGCTCGTGGTCGACATGCCCGCCGGCAGCGCGCTGGAAGACACCGCCGCGGCGCTGCAGGAGATGGGCGCCTACCTGGTCAAGCAACCGGAAGTGCGTGACCTGCAGGGCTACGCCGGCACGGCCAGCCCCATCACCTTCAACGGCCTGGTGCGCCAGTACTACCTGCGCGCCGACGCCGAGATGGGCGAGTTGCAGGTGAACCTGGTGGACAAGCACCACCGCGACGACCAGAGCCACGTGATCGCGCAGCGGCTGCAGCCCGAACTGCAGCGCATCGCCGCGAAGCACGGCGCGCGACTGAAGGTGGTGGAAGTGCCGCCCGGCCCGCCGGTGATGAGCCCGATCGTGGCCGAGGTCTATGGGCCCGACGAGGCCGGCCGCCAGCAACTGGCCCAGCGTCTGGCTGCCGAGTGGGCCAAGCACCCGGACATCGCCGGCATCGACACCACGCTGCGCGATGATGCACCGCAGGCCTTCCTGCGCATCAACCGCGCCCGCGCCGAGTCGCTGGGCATACCTTCGGCCGTGGTGGCGCAGACGGTGGCCGGCGCGCTGTCGGGCCTCGACGCCACCTGGCTGCACGATGGCCGCAGCAAGTACCCGGTGCCGGTGCGCCTGCAGCTGCCGCGCAGCGCGCAGGTGGGGCTGGACGCGCTGCTGGCGCTGCCGCTGCGTGCCGCGAACGGGCAACTGGTGCCGCTGTCGGAACTGGTGCGCGTGGAGCGCGGCGTCATCGACAAGCCGCTCTACACCAAGGACCTTCAGGGCGTGAGCTACGTGTTCGCCGACGTCAAGGCCGGCGGCGAAACACCCGATTCACCGCTCTACGGCCTGTTCGGCCTGCGCGGCAGCCTGGCCACGGCCGCGCTGCCGGGCACCGGCACGGTGGGTGAATACTGGATCTCGCAGCCCAGCGACCCCTACCGCGCCTACGCGGTCAAGTGGGACGGTGAGTGGCAGGTCACCTACGAGACCTTCCGCGACATGGGTGCGGCCTACGGCGTGGGCCTGATCCTGATCTACCTGCTGGTGGTGGCGCAGTTCAAGAGCTACGGCACGCCGCTGGTGATCATGGCGCCGATCCCGCTGACCATCATCGGCGTGATGCCGGGCCATGCGCTGCTGGGCGCGCCGTTCACCGCCACCAGCATGATCGGCATGATCGCGCTGGCCGGCATCATCGTGCGCAACTCCATCCTGCTGGTGGACTTCATCGACCTGCAGGTGGCGCGCGGCCTGGCCTTCAAGGAGGCCGTGGTGCAGTCGGCCGCAGTGCGCGCACAGCCGATCGCGCTGACCGGCCTGGCGGCCATGATCGGCGCCTTCTTCATCCTCGACGACCCCATCTTCAACGGCCTGGCGATCTCGCTGATCTTCGGCATCTTCGTCTCCACGCTGCTGACCCTGGTCGTCATCCCGGTCCTGTACTACGCGGTGAACCGGCGCCGCATCGAATCCCTGCAACTTGCCTCATCGAAGGAGTGATCCCATGACCGTCGAACGCTACATCCGCATCTTCGCGGGCCTGTTCATCCTGATCTCGCTGGCGCTGGGCGTCGAGGCCAGCCCGCTGTTCGTCAGCCCCTGGTGGCTGGCCTTCACCGCCTTCGTCGGCTTGAACCTGTTCCAGTTCGGCTTCACCAACTTCTGTCCGCTGGCCATCATCCTGAAGAAGCTCGGCGTGCAGGAATCCAGGCTCGCCTGCGGCAACTGAGCATGGAGGCCACAATGGCGCTTTCCGACGACCGGATCCCCCTTGAGGATTGCGCCATGGCCGTGTTGACCGACGAAAAGAGCCGCACCGATCTGTTGAACCGCCTGAAGCGGGCCGAAGGCCAGTTGCGTGGCATCCAGCGCATGATCGAGGAAGGCCAGCCCTGCCTCGACATTGCCAGCCAGATGGCCGCCGTGCGCAAGGCGCTGGATAGCACCTACGTGCGCATGACCGTGTGTTTCATGGAGCAGGAGCTGGGCGCCCGCCTGGGCGCCGACGCCGCCGTGCAGGCCCAGCTGGGGCCGATGCTCGACGACGTGCAGACCCTGCTCGGCAAGGTGAGATGAACCCTCGATGAGTGACGGCAGTGTCAGCGTGCGCCTGGTGCAGGCGCAGGACTACCAGTTCGATGTGGACTTCGGCGTTGGCGTCCAGCCCTTGCGGGTCGACGAACCGCCACCGCTGGGTCACGGCGACGGGCCGTCACCGGTGCAGCTGCTGGCCAGCGCTGTCGGCAACTGCCTGAGTGCGTCGCTGCTGTTCGCCCTGCGCAAGTTCAAGCAGCAGCCCGAGCCGATCCGTTCCGAGGTCACGGCCGAGGTCGGCCGCAACGCCGAGGGCCGCCTGCGTGTGCTGGGCATGAAGGTGACGCTGACGCTCGGCGTGCCGGCAGCACAGCTGCAGCACCTGGACCGCGTGCTTGGCGGCTTCGAGGCCTACTGCACGGTGACGCAGAGCGTGGCCGGGGCGATCCCGGTGGCGGTGTCGGTGCGCGACGCCGACGGCGCGGTGCTGAAGTAGCGCGGTCGTGAAGCCGAAGCTCAGCTACCTCTTCCCGAGCTGGTTCGCCATCGTGATGGGTCTGTCCGGCCTGTCGCTGGCCTGGCACCGGGCGGTGCCGCTGATGGGCGAGATGGCTTCGGCCTTTGCGCTGCTGGCAGGATTGGCTGCCGCCGTCGTCTACGGGCTTCTGCTGGTGGCCTCCGCGCTGCGCCTGCGGCGGCACCCGGAGGCCTGGGCCGAAGACCTGCGCCATCCGGTGCGCCATGCCTTCGTCGCGGCCATCCCCATCGGCGCCATGCTGCTGGCCACTGTGGCCGTGGCCCTGTTCGGGCCCGGGCCGTGGGCCAAGGCACTGTGGTGGGTCGGCAGTGTGGGGCAACTGGCCGCGACGGTCTGGGTGCTTTCGCGCTGGTGGTTGCGTCCGGCCTGGCCGAGCGTGACGCCGGCCCTGTTCGTGCCCATCGTGGGCAACGTGCTGGCGCCGCTGGCCGGGGTGCCGCTGGGCCACGCCGACTGGGCCGCGGCGCAGTTCGGCATCGGCCTGCTGTTCTGGCCCGTGGTGCTGACGCTGGTCGTCGTGCGCCTGGCCGTCCATGGCGCATGGCCGGAACGGCTGGTGCCGACGACCTTCATCGTCATGGCGCCGCCGGCCGTGGTCGGCCTGGGTGCCCTTCAGTTCGGTGCACCGCCCGTGCTGGCGTGGATGGCCTGGGGCATGGCGCTGTTCGGCCTGCTGTGGGCCGCCACGCGGGCCAAGGCCATCCTCGCCATGCCGTTCGGCATGACGCACTGGGCCCTGTCGTTCCCGTTGGCCGCCATGGCCGCGATCACCCTGCGCCTGGCGCAGCCCGGCACGGTCATGGCCGTGCTGGGGCCTGTCCTCCTGGCACTGGCGTCCCTGGTGATCGTGGGGCTGGCGTTCGGCACCGTGCGCGGCCTTCGTGACGGGTCGCTGCTGGCACCGGAGCCGGTGGCACCCATCGTGCCGGCCGACGGCGCGTCGGCGGCCACGGGGCGCTGACGCGGCGGTCTGCGCGCTCGCGCCAACCGCCGCGGGGATCACCAGCCGCCGTTACGCGGCAGGCCGAAGGCTTCGATCAGGGCGTCGAGGAACAAGGACATGGTGATCTCCGGTGGCTCTGTGACGGAATGCACAGCTGACCGGATTTCACCTGAAGGTGCCTTTCTGCGCACCTGACAAAGTTGATAGGTCGTCCCCTGACCTGCCGACGGGCGGCCGAGCTGCCTCCGTGCCTTGGGCTCAGAGCAGCCCGAGTGCCATCGCGCGCAGCACCGCCTGGAGCTTGCTCGAGACCCCGAGCTTGCGTTCCGCGTTGCGCAGATGGAAGTTGGCCGTGCTCTCGGTGATCTCGAGCAACTGCGCCACGCTCCAGGTGTCCTTGCCGACCATGGTCCAGCGCAGCACCTCGATTTCCCGTGCGGTCAGCGTGGGGATGTCGCCGGCGGCCATGGCGTCGTCGAGCAGCACGCGCACGGCCGCTTCCTGCGTGTGCACCGCCAACAGCTGCAGGTCGGCGAGCAGCCGGGTCAGGGTGCGTTCGTTGCGGGGCAGGTGCTCGTTGCGGTCCACGCCGAGCAGGAAATGCCGGCCACCGGGCAAGTGCAGCGCCATGGCCACGCCGTTGCGATAACCGAAGGGCGCCTGTTCCTCCCACAGGTCACCGGCCTCGGCGGCGGCGTAAAAGGCCTGGTCGTAGACGAAGGGCGTGGAACTGGACTTCAGCCGCTGCAGCACCGGATCGCGCCGTGAATTTGGCACGTTCTTCTGCGCGTCGAGATAGCCATCGGGCCGCTCGTCGACCGAGACCATGATCTCCGGCGCACCGGGTTGTTCGACCACCAGCGTGGCCGACAGGAACGGGAAACCCAGCGACTGCGCCACGTGAACCAGGCGCGCATGCAGCGCAGCCTTGTCAGCTGCAGCGCTCACGTCGAGGAGGTCCTGGCGGTTCATGCCCTGTCAGATTTGCTAGCTTGCCCTGCGACGGCGGATTGTCCGACATTGGTCCCCTTTGCAGGGGAGTCTGAAATGACCGTGACGACCAATCTGCCGCCTTGGGCGGTGACCTCGATGCCGATGGTCTGGCTGGACGACTGCGATCCCGTCAGCGCAGCGCGCAATTTCCGGCTTGTCAGCGTCACCGCACACAGCGATGGAGCCGGGTCGGACACCGTGCGCCACGGTCAGGTGTTGTGGGCCAGTCGTCTGCAGCGCAGCGAAGTCGCGGTCGCTTGGGACTGGGTGGAACTGCCGCGGAAGATCATAGCAATGGCCGACCCCATGCAGATCGTCTCCAACATCCAGATCCGTCACGAAGGCGACCGTTGGATGAACGAGCGCCAGCGCATTCTGTGGTTGAACGACCTGGTGCACGCGCTGCCGTGGCAGGCTGATCTGGCGTTGCCGTCCCCGGGCCAGCGCCTGCTCACGGAGCATCGCCTGGCGGCGTGAAGAACCCGGTGCGGCGGCCTGGTGATGCCGCCGCGCCGTCTTGCGGCGGGCGCGGGATGCGTCCGACCCTGTGGCACTGCCCCGGCCTGGGCTCTGGCCGGGGCCGGGGCGGTGCCCTTTTTTTTTGAAGGACTTCAGCGCACGGCTGCCGTGCGCAACTGGCGGGCCACGTAGGCCAGCGCCACCAGCACCAGGGCGGCACACACGGCCAAGGGCAGCAGTTGGTCCAGCGGGCCCACGACCTCGCCGCGCAGCACCCGGCCCATCAACGTGATCTGCGCCAGGGCCGGCACGGCCAGGTGCCAGGGCTGTTCGCCGTCCTGGTTGAACATCGTGGCCAGCGGCAGCATCGACACCACCAGCAGCACCATGGTGGCATTGGCCTGCGCTTCCTTGAAGGTCTTGCAACGGATGGCCACGGCCATCAGCAGGGCCGACAGCGCGCCGGCCAGCGGCAGCAGCAGCAGCACAAAGCGCCAGGCCTCGGGCGCGCCGAAGCGGAACAGCGCCGCCAGCGTCTCGCTCTTGAGCAGCCACTGACCGGGCAGGAAGCTGAAGCAGGACAGCACGGCGATCAGCATCGCCACCGCGGCCACGGCGCCCCACTTGCCCGCGACGAGCGCACCGCGTGCTGAGGGGTTCATCAGCAACGGCTCCAGCGACCCGCGTTCGCGCTCGCCGGCGGTGGTGTCGAGCGCCGCATTCAACGCGCCATAGAGCACCGCCATGAGCACGAAAAACGGCACCAGGGTGCCCAGCTGCGCGGCGCGTGCGCCGGCATTGGCCAGGTCGCGCTCCTCGACCTGCATGGCCTCCTGGGCCGACGGCGCCACACCGCGCACTGCCAGCCGCAGCGTGGCCTGCTCGCGGTTGTAGCCCTGCAGCAGCGTCATCATGCGGCGCATGCTGCTGCCGGCGCGCTGGTTGCCACTGCTGCCTACCACCTCCACCACTGGTGGGGTGCCGCTGGCGAGTGCCGACTCGAAGTCCGTCGGGATCACCAGCACAGGGTCACCGAGCTTGCTGTCCTGCAGCAGGCGCTCCCAGTCGGCCGGAGCGTCCTTGATGGTGTAGGTCTGGCGCTGCAGGTAGTTCATCAGCGTCGGCCCGTGTTCGCGGCCGGACACCATGACTTCGCGGGCCTCGGCGCGCTGCTCGATGCCGGAGACCAGCGTCGACAGCAGCACCAGCACCACCGGCCCCATCGCCACCGAGCTCAGCAGCACCATCAGCAGCGTGCGCCGGTCGCGCAGTGCGTCCAGCAGTTCCTTGCGGAAGACGGTCCAGGCGTCGCGCATCATGCGGCGGCTCCTTCACGTTCTGCGGCGTCGAAGGCCAGTTGCACGAAGGTCTCCTCGAAGTCGGTCTGGCCGGCGCGGGCGTTGAGCTCCACCACCGTGCCCTCGGCCACGGTGCGGCCGTGGGCCACCAGCACCACGCGGTCGCAGAGGTAGGCGACCTCCTGCATGATGTGGGTGGAGAACACGATGCACTTGCCCTGCTCGTCGCGCAGGCGGCGCAGCGTGTCGCGCAGTGCGCGCGTGGCCAGCACGTCCAGCCCGTTGGTGGGTTCGTCGAGGATGATGTTGGCCGGGTCGTGCACCAGGGCCCGCGCGAGTGCGGTCTTCATGCGCTCACCCTGGCTGAAACCATCGGTGCGGCGGTCCAGCAGCGGCGTCATCTCCAGCATCCTGGCCAGGGTCTCGGCCCGCTCGGCGGCGGCGTCGGCCGCCATGCCCTGCAGTCGGCCGTAGTAGACGATGTTCTCGCGCGCCGTCAGCCGCGGGTAGAGGCCGCGGGCATCGCTGAGCACCCCCAGCCGTGCGAGCGCGGCGCGCGGTTCACGGGCCACGTCGAGGCCATCCACGGTGCAGCGTCCGCTGTCGGGCGCGATCAGGCCGGCCACCATGCGCAGCGTGGTGGTCTTGCCGGCACCGTTGGGGCCCAGCACGCCGGTGATGCGGCCGTCGGCGGCGGACCAGCTGACGCCGTCGACGGCCTGCACCACACGCGCCTTGCGGCCACGGCCCTGGGTGAAGCGTTTGGTCAGTGCGCTGACTTCGATCATGGCTTGCTCCCTGCGGCCGCGGCGGCGCGCACCGGCTGAAAGGCCGGTGGCCGGGGAATGGACTCGACGCAGGCGGTGTCCACGGCCAGCGCTTCGGTGTCGCTCTCGGCGTCGATGAAGCGGTACAGCACGTCGCGCATGCAGCCGATGCCCATCACGCCGTGGCCGGCCTGCGGCACGACCACATGGCGCGCTTTGGCGCCCAGGGCCTTGGTCGCACGTTCCCCGTGGCGCGGCGGCGTGGCCGGGTCGGCGCCGCCGGACAGCACCAGCGTGGCCGCAGGGGTGGGTGGCATCGTGTAGAACGCCGCCGGCACCGGGCCGCGTGGCCAGCGGGCGCAGGTGTCGCGGTACAGGTCCTCGAAGGTGTTGCCGAACGCCGAAGCCGTCGACGGCGCGGGCCGAGGCAGGACGTCCAGCCGCGGGGCGTCTTCAGCACACACGACCGAGAAGTGCATGCCTTCGGCCATCTGCATCTCCTTGCGGCCGCCGCCCAGGGCGCCACCGAGGCCGAAGAGGGCTTCGAAGCGTCCAGCGACCGCTTCGCTGATGGCCAGCGGCAGGGCCGAGGCCAGCGCCGGCACATACAGCGGCCCGCGCAGCATGGAACCGGCGATGTCGCGCGTCAGGGTCAGTGTTTCGGGTTGACCCGTGACCGGGTGCGCGACGCGGACCTCGCGCGGCAGGCTGTCCAGCAGCTGCTGCCATTGCTGCAGCAGGGCAGGGTAGCGTGCGTTGCAGGCTGGGTCGGCGCCGCAGGCGGCGGCCAGCGCCTCGAACGCTGCCTGGCCGTCGGGGCCGAAGGTGGCGGGCAGCACCATGTCCGGCGGCGCCACGCCGTCGATGACCGCACGGCGCACCGCCTGCGGGAACTGCCGCAGGTACTCCAGCACCGCGCGCGTGCCGTAGCTGCCGCCGACGGCGTTGACCTGGGTGACGCCCAGCGCCTCGCGGATGGCGTCGGCGTCGGCCATCGCGATGGTGGTCGTGTACTGCCGCAGGTCGCCGTGCGGCAGGGCCTGCAAGGCCTCGCGGCAGCGCCGCAGGCGCTCGTGCATGCCGGCCATGTCGGCCAGTTCGCGCAGCGGCCCGGCCGGGTCCGGCGTGTCACAGGTGAGCGCCGCGCTGCGGCCGGTGCCGCGCTGGTCGATCAGCACCAGGTCGCGCCGGTTGCTCAGCCGTGAGAACTGCCGGCTCAGGGGGCCGGCCAGGGCAATCGCGCTCTGGCCCGGGCCGCCAGCGAAGAAGAACACCGGGTCGGGCTTCTTGTTGCGCGCCAGGGCCGGCAGCACGACGTAGTGCACGTCGATGCGCGGCCCGTCGGCGCGGGTGGGATCCAGCAGGCGCGAGACGCTGCCACAGCGGGCATCGTGTTCGACGCCGGGCAGCCGGCAGGGGGTGGGTGGGGCGTCGGCCGCCAGCGCGGGGGCGCCAGCCAGCGTGAGCACCAGCCCAAAGAGGGCAAGGCGGTTTCGCATGGCGGCGCATTGTGGCGGCGCTTGCGGGACCGGCGTCGCCCGGTGGGCGAAACGCGGATCTCGCCGTTGGTCGGCAGGTTCCGGGGATGAATGGCCGCCGATGACGCGCTGATCGGCTGCCTTCTCCGCTCGACGATGCCCTGCCGGCATGGCCAGCTGTGGGTCCGCCAGCCGACCTGGCCGGCTGGAAGCGTGTCAGCCGGCCGCCGGCTTGAGCACCGCAGTGCAGGCGGCGCGGTCGGCGGCGTCGACCTTGGCGCAGACACCGTCAAGCTGGGCCTGCAGGCGCTGCAGCGCCGCAGCGCGGGCCGGTTCGCTGCCCCAGGCGCCGAGCTTGCGCCCCAGCCGCTGCAGCACACGGGCGCTTCGGCCGCTGAAGGCGCCGTCGTCCAGCGCCGCTTCACCGATCAGCTGCGCTGCCGTCTGCTCGATGCGCCGCGTGTCCTGGGGCGCCAGGTCCACCAGCGCACTCAGGTAGCCGGTGCCCCATTGCAGCCGCGTGGCCGGGCCCTCGCTCTTGGCATAGGCCTCGCCGTACCAGCGCAGCGCGTCGGCCGTGCGGCCCTGCTTGCGCGCGTTGCCGCCCAGCTGGCTCATCAGGTAGTAGGGCGAGTGGCTCTTGGCCAGGTTGGTCTGCAGCAGCGCGTCGCTCTCGGCCCACAGGCCCACCTGGCCCAGCGCGTAGGCACCTGCGGTGATCACGGCCTGGCGTTCATAGCCGTCGCGGATCTCACGATCGTCAGCGGCAACCTGGGATCGCACTTCACTGACGAGGGCTGCAGGCACGTTGACCTTGACCGCGTCCTTCGGCTGACCCAGGCGGGCGATCTGCACGCGGCCGATGAGCGCGGTGATGCGGTCGCCACGGGACAGCGCGGTGTCGCGCGCCAGACGCTGCAGGGCTGCGTCCAGCGCGCTGGCCAGCGGCTGACGCTCGGGGCTGCCGTCCTCGCTGAGCGCGCGCAGCATCTCGGGGGCGTTGTTGGACAGCACGTCCGCATGGCGGCGGGCGGCGGCCGGGTCGACCAGCACCGCCCGCACCCGCTCGCGCAAGGCCGCATCGGCCTTCAGGCCCTTGCCGTCGTCGCTCGCGGCCACGGCCTTGAGCCAAAGGCGAGTGGCCACGTCGGCCTGCTCGCCAGGGCCGGCGGGCGCCTTGCGCGCCAGGTCGGCCAGCACCTCGGGCCGGTCGGCTTCGGTCACCAGCTGGTCCTGGTCGGTGTCCCAGGAATAGAAGGCCAGCATGCGCCAGGCGCCGTCGGGCAGCGGCTTGCCGGCACGGGCATCGGCCAGCACGTCGCGCACCGGGCGGCCGCCGGACAGGCCCAGCTGCAGGACAGCCATCATGCGCTCAGGGTCGGCCTCGCCGGGCAGGCGAGTGATCTCGCGCCCATCGGGCGACAGCAGCACCACCGTGGGATAGCCGCCGACCTTGAAGCGGCTGCCCAGCTTCTGCGCGCCGGGCCGGTCGCCGTCCACGTGCACGGCGATGAAGCCGTTGGCGGCCTGGGCAAAGTCCTGACGGTTGAAGAAGGTGGCCTTGAGCTGGTTGCAAGGCGGGCACCACGTGGCGCCCCAGTACAGCAGCACCGGCTTGTTCTGCGCCTTGGCCTGGGCGAAGGCGGTGTCGATGTCGGTGGGGGCGGCGGCGGCGAGCCAGGGGATGTTGGTCGATGGGGCCTTGATGGCGGCGATAGCGTGCGGTGTCCACGACAGAAGCCACGCCGCGGTCACGGCATTGATGAACAAAGTTGCAGGGCGCATGGCGCGAAACTCCTGATGCAGAGGTCCGAACTGATCGTGCCATTCTGCATTGCGCATCACCAATGTGCCGCAGGTTTCACGGCCACGGCCCATGCGCGGGGTATACGGTTGCGCGCACCGTCGGGACAATCACGACCTTGGTTCAGGGGATCGGATTCATGGCGCGTTGTAAGTCGAGAAGTTTGCGCGGCCTGGTGGCGCTGTCGGTTGCGACCGCCGCCGCGTTGGCTTGGGCCACGCCCGAAAAGGCCGCTCAGTTCTACGAAGACGCAAGATCTCTGTACGACAAGCGTGACCTTCCTGCAGCGGCCATCCAGTTGAAGAATGCCCTGCAGCAGGACGCCAACATGCTCGCGGCGCACCTCCTGCTGGGGAAGGTGCTTTTTGAAGCTGGCCAGCTCAATGCCGCCGAGGTTGCGCTCGAAGAAGCGTTGAAGCGGGGGGTCAATCGCTCCGAAGTCATGCCCGTGCTGGGCCGTGTCTACCTTCGGCTGGGCGAGCCGGCGAAGCTGCTGGATCGTATCGACACGGCAGGCATGCCGCAGGAGCTGCATGCCGACATCCTGACGATGCGAGGCAGCGCCGAAGCCATGGCCGGCAAGCTTTCGACGGCTTCCGTCACCTTCGAGAGGGCCAGAAGGGCGAACCCCAAGTCCGCGGAACCCCTGGTTGCCGAAGCGCCGATGCTGCTACGTTATGGCCAGGTTCAACGTGCGCTGGAGGTGGCGTCGGCGGCCACGAAGCTTGAGCCTGGCAACGCCATGGCCTGGCACCAGCTGGGCAACATCCAGCAGGCACTGGGTGATCTGAAGGCAGCGTTGGAGGCGCAGGAGCGCGCCACTGCGCTCGCGCCCAAGTTCGTGGATGCCCATGTCGCGCGTGCCACGGTGCTGATCGCCGTCGGCCGCACGGCAGACGCGCGCGGGCTCCTCGAGCAGTTGAAGACCTGGAAGGTCAGCGAGCCGCGGGCCTCATACCTTCGAGCGACACTGGCGGCCGAGGCGGGCGACATGGCCGCCGCCACCGAAAGCTGGCGCGAGGCAGCGGACCTGATCGATGTGATGCCCCCGGCGTTGCGCGCGTCGAGTGAGCCGCTGCTGTTTGCGGGCGCGCTATCGCATCGTGCACTGGGCAACCTGCAAAAGGCCAGGGAGTACCTGGACATCCTGCTCGGGCGAAACCCGCGCCACTTTGCGGGGCGGGCCATGCAGGCGTCTTTCCTGCTCGCCGCCAACGAGTTTGCGAAGGCCAAGCCCGTGGTGGATGAACTGCTGCGTCAGGCGCCAGAAGAGCCGCAGATTCTCTACCTCGCAGGGCAGATGAGCCTTGCTCGCAGGGAGTACGAGCAGGCCACAGAGTTCTTTGAGCGAGCCCAGTCGGCCGGTGCGGGCAACATGGCGCTTCGCGACCTGGCTTTGAGTCAATTTGCTCAAGGGCAAGGCAAGGTGGCCCTGTCGAACCTCGAGCGTGCGTACGCCAAAGATCCCAAGGATGTCCGCGCCGGCATCGAGCTGGCCGTAGCGTATGCCCGGTTGGGGCAAGGCCGACGAGCGGTCGACCTGGCGCAGAAGCTGGTTGCGCGGCAGCCCGACGATCCAGTGTTGATCAATTTTCTGGGCAATATCCATGGCCGGCTTGGCGATCGCGCCAACATGCGCGTGGCCTTTGAGCGCGCCCTGGCCAAAGCCCCGGACTATCGGCCGACCGTTGTCAACCTCTCCCGCCTCGACCTTGACGAGAACCGGCCCGAGGCGGCGCGGGCCCGCCTTCAGGCTTGGGTCAAAGGGCACGAGAAGGATGTGGAAGCGCTCTACTACCTGGGGGTGGCAGAACGTGGTGCCGGCCGGATGGTCCAGGCGCTCGAAGCCTGGGAGCGTGCCACGGGGGCCGACCGTCGAGACCCGCGCTCTGCGATGGCGACCGTCGATGTGCTGATCGCACAAGGCCGAACGGATCAGGCCGTGACCGTCGCCAAGGCAATGGCCGTCAATGTGCCCAATGTGGTGCCGGTGCAGCATGTGCTGGCACGGGCTTACGCCGTTGCAGGACAACGCGACGCCGCACGTTCAGCGCTCAAGGAGGCACTGAAGCTGGCGGGTTTCGAGCCCGGCCCCATCGTCCAGACCGGCCGCATGATGCTGCAGGTTGGTGACCTCGACAGCGCCGGCTATGCCGCCCTCAAGGCGCTCCAGGCCTCGCCGGATGCGCTGGATGCGATGTTGTTGTCCGTCGAGGTTGCGGCGCGTCGCGGAGATGCTGCAGCGGTGGACAAAGGCATGGCGGAGCTGACGGCCCGACACCGAAATGCGACCCCAGTGCTGGTGACTGCAGGGCATGTTGCCATGTCGCGGCGCCAATACCCGAAAGCCATCGCGGCTTATCAGCAGGCGTACGAGAAGGAACCATCGACCCCGATCGCCTTGCTTCGCAGTCGGGCACAGGTGGCCGCCGGGCAGCCGGCCGCGGCCTTGAGCGGGCTGCTGGATGCACGACGCAAGTCGCC
Organism: Burkholderiaceae bacterium; assembly: GCA_024235915.1. GTDB lineage: Bacteria > Pseudomonadota > Gammaproteobacteria > Burkholderiales > Burkholderiaceae_C > Rubrivivax. The sequence goes on from JACKLO010000018.1 coordinate 33,758, forward strand.
GGACGATGACACCTTGCTGAGGGCCATTGCCGAAGTACGGGTGCTGGCCGGCAAGCCTTCAGACGCGGTGCGCGATTTCGAGGCCTTGGTGGTGCGCCGGCCTACGGACGCTGAGCTGCACGGCAGCTTTGCGGAAGTCCTGTTCGCGCTGAAGGACCCGCGGGCGATCGGCATGGCGGAAACAGCGAGCAAACTCGCGCCCACATCAGCCCGTCACGGCGCGCGTTACGGGTGGATGCTGGTGCTGGGGGGCCAGCTTGACCTCGGTGTCCGGGTCCTTCGCGATGCGCGGCTGCGCGACCCGGCAGACGGGCGGATTCGCTGGCAGCTGGCGGAAGCCCTGCAGCGCGCCGGGAAGTCTGCCGAGGCGCGCGACGAACTCCGGGCTGCGCTGGCGTCGGGCAATCCACCAAGGCCGGGGCCGGAACTGGATCGGCTGCGCCAACAGCTGGGGGTGTGAACGATGCACGCCTGTCGCTTGTCGATGGCTTTGACAGAGCATTCGTTCGCCCAGCGCGGTGAAGACGATTTATGTATGAAATCAACGGGTTAGAAGATTGGCCCGTCTTTTGCTTGATTGACTGACGAAAAACGATGTTGAAGTGGCTGGGCGCTTGGTCGCGGGGTGCTGTTTCCTGCGGGCTGTGTGTAAGCTGCTGCTGAATGCAAGGATTCTGGCTATGAACATGAACAGCAACTGGGTGTCCCGCGGACGCATCGCCGCCATGGCGTTGGCGTTGGTTTGTGGCGGAGGTGCTCACGCCATCAGTCTGGAATCAAAGTCGTCCTTGGGTTCCTCTCATCGGTTGAACGACTTCGACAGCGGCACCGCGGACTACGGGTGGTGGACCGGCGCGAACAAGATGAGCGCTGACGGCGTAAGTTCATTCTGGGTCTACTGCATCGACCCGAAGACCACGTTTCAGTCGAACAAGAATTACTACACCACGGCCTCTTTGAACAGCTTTCTCCAGACCGATCTGGGCGACACGGGGAAGACGGGATACGAGCAGCAGTTCCTGACTGGCGGCGGAACCGGCGACAACACCGCGTATTCGAATCTCGACTACACCCTCCAGGACCGTGGCCGAGTGGAAAGCAACCTCGTTGAGCTGTTTTCTCACGCCTACTACGACAGTCTGACGGACGCGACCAAGGCCGCCGCGTTTGGTTACGTCGTTTGGGAGATCATGGGTGATTCCGGCACCGATGGCACCTATGCCAGCAACGACAACCGAAACGACGGCAGCAGCCTTGGTGGGGGGGCTTTGCGGTCATGGGGGAGCGTCCGTGGGCAGTCGGACAATCTCGACACCCAGATCGACGCCTACCTGACCGCGCTGAACAACAATACCTGGTCCAGCGTGAACGGCTCGAACCTTTCGAATGCCACGAACTTTGTGTACACGGTCTACTTTGACCAAGACGCGCACCAGTCGCAGAACTTCATCAGCGTTGTCGAAGCTCCCGCCGGTGGCGGCGGCAGCAACGGCGGCAATGTGCCCGAGCCGGCTTCGTTGGCCCTGGTGGCTGTGGCGCTGGTGGGGGCCTATGGTGGGCGCCGCCGGATGGGCGCCACGCGCTGAACCTGTCTGTATATGCGCTTGAAGGGCCGGCAGTTGCTGGCCCTTTTTGCGTCTGACTTCAAGTCTGTTCACCATTGACGTGAAGCGGCTGCTGCACTGCGTGGATCGGTCGTGGATACATTGAGCCCTCGACAGATCGTCGCCCGTCACACCGCCCCGTCGAGCGCCTCATCACCGGCCAGCCCACGCAGGACGGTGCCGGCGTCAAACTCGTCCGCGTGCTCACGCAGGACCTGCAGCGCCGGCTCGACCCGTTCCTGATGCTCGATGCCTTCGGCACCGACAACCCGGGTGACTACATCGCTGGTTTCCCCGATCACCCGCACCGCGGCTTCGAGACCGTGACCTACATGCTCGAGGGTCGCATGCGCCATCGGGATTCAGCCGGCAACGAGGGCCTGCTGGGCCCGGGCGGCGTGCAGTGGATGACTGCTGGCCGGGGCGTCATCCACAGCGAGATGCCGGAGCAGGCCGATGGCCGCATGGAAGGATTCCAGCTGTGGCTCAACCTTCCGGCGGCGCAGAAGATGCGTGCGCCTTGGTACCGGGACATTCCAGCGGCCGACATTCCGGAGTTGACGATTCCAGGTGGGCGTGTGCGCATCATCGCGGGGCAGGTGGCCAACACCCTGGGCGCCATGCAACGCGAGACGACGGCTCCCTTGTTCCTCGATGTTCTGCTGGAAGCGGGCGCCAACTTCGAACAGGCGTTGCCCGCCACCCACAACGCCTTCGTCTATGTCTACCGCGGGGCATTGTCCATCGCCGGCACGGCCGTGCCCCAACAGCGCATGGCCATCCTGGCCAACCGGGCCGACGCCGGCTGTGTGGCCTTCACCGCCGGCCCGGAAGGTGCCCGCGCCATCGTCGTCGCCGGGGCACCGTTGAACGAACCCATCGTGCAGTACGGCCCGTTCGTCATGAACAGCAAGGAAGAGATCTCCCAGGCGGTCGACGACTTCCGCCGAGGCGCGCTGGCCTGAGTCGACGGGCAGCAGCGCCGCAGGGCGGCGTCACGAGGTCATTGGCACACTGCCAGCGCCAACGGAGCCACCAGATCTGACCACGGTGTCCAAACGGCTGCATGTGCCGTCCTGGATCACTGTGGCACAGGGGCGGTGTTTCAGGCCACGACCTGCACACCCTTCCAGAACGCCATCCGGCCCTTGATCTCGGCAGCGGCCTCACACGGCTCAGGGTAGTACCAGACGGCGTCCGGGTTCATCTCGCCGTTCACCAGCAGGCTCAGGTAATGGGCCTGCCCCTTCCACGGGCAACTGGTTCGGTGGTTGCTGAAGGTCACGTAGGCGCGATTCAGCGACGACTCAGGGAAGTAGTGGTTACCTTCGACGACCACGGTGTCGTCACTTTCGGCGATGGTCACGCCGTTCCAGATGGCTTTCATGCGTTTCTCCTGGCGTAGGGGTGCAGGGACGATCGAGCCTACCGGTCCTTGCGCAGGATGCCCGTGGCATTCGCTTCGGGCCCGACAACGAACAGCGTGTAGACGCCGTCCGAGACCAGCACCTGATCGACGGCCTGCCAGACCGGGCTGCCGCGCCCAGGCGCGGTGACCGACAGTGCGCCGGCCGAAACGGCGTTGACCTGCAGCGGGCTGGACGCCGTACCCGAAGCCACGCCGTCGGCCACGGGGTTGAAATCCAGCGTCAGGGCGATGGCCTCACTGACATCGGCCAGCCCGTGCACCAGGCGCAGCTTCGCGCGCCCGCTCACGGTGGGCAGGCGGTTGTCGTCGACGATCCAGGCGGCCTGCGCTGCCGCGGCCGGGCCGTAGACCAGCAGTGTGTAGTCTTTCCCGGCGTCCAACGTGCTGGCCGGCACGCTGATGGCCACGCCATCCACGCTGGCGGTGGCGTCGCTGGCGCCTGCGGTCACCAGCCGGTACGCGCCGGCCGCAGGTGCCCCGGTGCCGTTCATCAACGTGACACCGCCCACCGTGGCTGCGACGGCACCACTGGCGGTGACGCCGGCCACCACGCGAACGCGGGCTGCCGTGCCCGCCTGCACCGAGACCTCGCCGCGCTGTACCAGCACCAGCGCATCCACCAGCACACCGCCGGCGCCCGGCGTCAGCACCACCGTCACCACCTGCTCGCTGCCCAGGGTCAGCGACGGCAGGTCCAGCCGCAGGTCGTCGCGGTCGCCGGCGGCCGTGACGCGCAGCCGCCAGGTGGTGGCGTTGGTGGTCACCAGGGCCGTCAGGCTGCCGGCAGCAGCATTGGCCAGCAGCGGCTCGGCGTCGGCCAGGTCGGCGTCGGCGGTCGTCAGGTACACGTCCAGCGCGCCGGCATCGGGGGCGGCATTGAGCACGCGCACGCGTGCCTCGCCCCGGTCGGGTGTGCCGGCGTTGTCGTCGACCACCACGGTGGCCAGCCCGCTGCCATTGCTGTAGGCCACCACGCTGTAGCGGTCGCCTTCTGACAGCGCCGGTGCCGTGCTGGCCAGCGCGGTGCTGCTGCCGGCACGGGTGACGTCCATGTCGGCGTCGTCCGGGTCGACTTCGGCGTACGTGGCATTGCCACCGAAACCCACGCTGGCCAGCACGCGCCGGCTCTCGCCGTCGTAGAGGTCCAGCGCCCCATGGTCGACGCTGGCATTGACCAAGCGCACCTGTGCCTTGGACCGGTCCTCGCCGCCCCCGCAGGCCAGCAGCAGCACGGCGGCGCCGGCCAGCAATGCCGCGGTGCAGGCGCGGCGCAGCAGGGAAGGGGGCTGGGGTCGGCGGGAGCTCGGCATGCCGTCACTCTACCCCGGGCGCCCGCGACCCACTGCCAGCGCCATGGGTGTCCCCCAAGAAAGCGGCGCCCGGGGTGCCAGCCCGCGGGCGCCGAAAGGAGGAGTGGTGGTCCCATCCAGGACCGAGGTCGACTCTAGGCATCAACCTGCTGAGCTGCCACCGCAGGGCGATGGATGACCGCAGCGCCGGGATGAACCGCGCCGTCAGCGGACAGACGTGCGCACCGCGTCCAGCTCCCAGCCCAGCCACCAGGACAGCGGGATCTGGTTCACCACCGCGTCCACGTCGCGGTGTTCGGTCACGTTCAGCCCCTGGTGCAGCTCGTGGCTGGAATCGAACCAGCCGCAGCCGGGTGCCCGGTCATCCGCCGGCTGGTGCGGCCCGTCCGGGGTCGGCGAAGGGGTCGAGATGAGGCCGGATGACGCCACACCGCGGCGGCGGGCATGAGCCGGCGCCCGTTTCGGGCGGATCAGTCGGTGCAGCAGTTGCATGGCGGTCTCCGTTCAGCGGCAATGGCGCCATCGTCGGCGCGTGCTGGTCGCTGAGCCATCACCCGCGGGCAGGAACGAAGGGCGACACCCCGTCGGGGGATGCGAAGATTCACCCCAATGTGCGGGCGTTACGTGGTGGCCTACGACCCCGAGACCCTGGTCTCGGGCTTCTCGGCCGTGCGCGTGCCGCCTTTCCCGAAACGCTGGAATGTGGCGCCGCAGTCCGAGGTGCCGGTGGTGCACGAGACGCGCGAGGGCGAGCGGGTCGTCACCCTGATGCGCTGGGGCCTTCTGCCGCACTGGGCCAAGGATCCGGCGCTGGGCCACAAGCTCAACAACGCGCGCGCCGACGGCGTCTTCGACAAACCCAGCTTCCGCCAGGCCGTGCGCCGCCGCCGTTGCCTGCTGCCGGCCAGCGGCTTCTACGAATGGCAGGCCACGCCCGGCGGCAAACAGCCCTGGTACATCACGCGCCGCGACGGGGCGCCGTTTGCAATGGCCGGCCTGTTCGAGGCCTGGCGGCCACGCGGCTCCGCGGAGGCCGACGCCTGGCAGCTGACCTGCTGCGTCATCACCACCGAGCCGAATGCGCTGATGGCGCCCATCCACGACCGCATGCCTGTGATGCTGGCACCCGCGGACTGGGCGCGTTGGCTGGACAGGGGCGAGCAGGATCCGGCGGCCATCGCGCCGCTGCTTCGGCCCTGCGACCCGGCCGAGATGCAGGCCTGGCCGGTGTCACGCGTGGTCAACCGCGGCAGCGCCGAGGGTGAGGACCTGATCCAGCCGATCCCGACGATCGGCTGAAGGACCGGGGTACTGACGGGCCGAGCGGCCCGCCGCTCAGCGGCCGTAGGGCGAAATCCCGAACAGCGCCTTGTGCGCCCAGAAGGCGAACACGGCCCACGCCGCAACACCCACCAGCACCGTGACCGCCGTCTTCGCACCGCTGCCAGCCGCGTAGACCGTGCCGGCGGCCCGGTCGCGCCCACGCGCCGCGCGGAAGTCCAGCACCGCCCAAAGCAGGAAGCCACCAAACAGCAGCAGGTCGGCCAGGGTGTTGTTGGCCAGCAGGTGGGCCAGTGCCCAGACCTTCACTGCCAGCACCATCGGGTGGTGCAGCCTGGCCTTGAGGTGGTTGCCCGGCACATAGGCTGCGGCCAGCAGCACGAAGGCCACCAGCACCAGCAAGGACGCCAGGTGCCGCGTCCACACCGGTGTGGCCCATAGCACGGTGGGGTCCAGCCGGGCCTGGCCATAGCCCCAGACCAGCGCCACGAAGCCGGCCAGCGACACCGCGCTGTACAGCCCCTTCCAGGCGCCTTCACCCAGGCGGGCGATGGTGCGCTGCCGCCATTCCTCGGCCACGATGCGCACCGAGTGCACACCCAGGAAGAGCACGAGTCCAAGGATCAGCAGCGTCATGTCGCGGTCCACCGGTGGGGTCGAAAGCGGCGACTGTAGCCCGCGCTCGGTATCCTGCGCAGGCGATGCCACATCCCACCTCCATGCCGCCCGACGACAACGCCCGCCTGCATTGGGAAGACTTCCCCGAAGGCTCGGTCCACCCCTTCGGTGGCGCCACGCTCACGCGCGAGGCCATCGTCGAGTTCGCCCGCCAGTTCGACCCCCAGCCCTTCCACCTGGACGAAGCTGCCGCACGCGCGTCGCTGTTCGGTGGCCTGTGTGCGAGCGGCTGGCACACCTGTGCGCTGACCATGCGCATGATGTGCGACGCCTGGCTCAACCGCAGTGCCAGCCTGGGCTCGCCCGGCCTGGAGAACATCCGCTGGCTCAAGCCGGTCTATGTGGGCGACAACCTGCACGGCAGCATGACGGTGCTGCAGGCGCGGCCCATGGCCAGCAAGCCACACGTGGGCCTGGTGTTTCAGCGCTGGGAGGTGCGCAACCAGCACGGCGAGCCGGTGATGACCATGGAAGGCTGGGGCATGCTGCGGCGCCGGGAACTGGCGGCCACGGCGGAGAGTCCACCGCCGGCCGGCTGAAAACGTTGTTGCCGGACAATCCGGGCTTGTTCCTCTCCTTTCTCCAACATCAGCCACCGACCGCCGCCATGAAGCTCTCGCCCCGACTGCTCGTCGCCGCCCTCGCATCCACGCTGGCCTGGGCCGGCACCGCCGCGCAGGCGCAGAACGCCGAACCCAAGGTTCTCAACGTCTACAACTGGGCCGAGTACATCGGCGAGGACACGCTGAAGAACTTCGAGAAGGAAACCGGCATCAAGGTCCGCTACGACAACTACGACACCAACGAGATCCTGCACGCCAAGCTGGTGGCCGGCAAGACGGGCTACGACATCGTCGTGCCCAGCGCCCATTTCGCGAAGACGCAGATCCAGGGCGGCCTGTTCCAGAAGCTGGACAAGTCGCAGCTGCCCAACTGGAAGAACCTCGACCCGGCGCTGCTGGAACAGCAGCAGAGTGTGGACCCGGGCAACCAGCACCTGGTCACCTGGCTCTGGGGCTACGTCACCGTGGGCATCAACACCGGCAAGGTCAAGGCCGCGCTGGGCGGCATGCCCATGCCGGAAAACGCCTGGGACCTGATCTTCAAGCCGGAATACGCCGGCAAGCTCAAGGGCTGCGGCATCAGCGTGCTCGATTCGGCCTCCGAAGTGCTGCCGGTGGCCATGACCTATGCGGGCCAGGCGCCCTACAGCACCAACGCCAAGGACTACGAGGCCGCACGCAAGGTGTTGATGGCCGCGCGCCCCTTCCTGACCCGCCTGTCCTCGTCGGGCTACATCGACGAACTCGCCAAGGGCGAACTCTGCGCCGTGATGGGCTACTCCGGCGACATCAACATCGCCCGCAACCGCGCCCTGGAAGGCAAGACCGGGCAGGACATCGTGGCCCTGATCCCTACCAAGGGCGCCACGCTGTTCTTCGACTCGATGGCCATCCCCAAGGACGCGCCGCACCCGAAGAATGCGCACGCCTTCATCAACTACATCCTGCGCCCGGAAGTGCACGCGTCGCTGACCAACGCGGTCTTCTACGCCAACCCGAATGCGGCATCCAAGCCCTTCGTCGACAAGTCGGTGGCCACCAACCCCACGGTGTTCCTGTCCGCCGCCGACATGAAGAAGATGACGCCGCCGGACGCCGTGCCGCAGGACATCCGCCGCCTGCAGACGCGCATCTTCACCAGCTACCGCGCCAACGTGAAGTGAACGCCGGATGACGCCTGCCGAAGCCGAGGTCCTGGCGTTCTGGTTCGGCGCCCCGCCGCTGGCGTCGCGTGCCGAATGGTTCCGCAAGGACCCGGCCTTCGACGAGGCCATCCGTGCGCGCTTCGGCCAACGGGTCGACGACGCCATCGACGGCAGGCTGCCCGCGCCTGATCCTGCCGATGGCGCGGAGACCGTGCTGGCGCGCCTGATCCTGCTCGACCAGTTCCCGCGCAACCTCTTCCGCGGCCAGGCACGGGCCTTCGCCGGCGACCCACTGGCCCGGGCGCTGGCGATCGACCTGATTGACCGCGGCGGGGAACGCGCACTGCACCCGCTGCAGCGCTGGTTCGTCTACCTGCCGCTGGAGCATGCGGAAGACCTGGCGCTGCAGGATCGCAGCGTGGCCCTGTTCGCCGCGCTGGCGGCCGAGGCGCCGGGCTTCGACAGCGCGCTGGACTACGCCGAGCGCCACCGCGACGTGATCCGCCGCTTCGGCCGCTTCCCCCACCGCAACGTGGCGCTGGGCCGCGAGAGCACGGCCGAGGAACAGGCCTACCTGGCGACGCCGGGCAGCGGGTTCTGAGCGCCGCCGCGGTCAGTCCGCCAATAGCGGCGACTGCCGGAACTGGTGGTTCAGCCACTCCACGAAAGTCGCCACCGGCGCGCGCCGACGGCTCGCCGGGTTGACCGCCAGTACATGCCGGTAGCCCACCGGCATGCGCCATTGCGGGAAGGGCATCACCAGGTCGCCGCTGGCCACGGCGTCCTGCAGAAACGGTGATCGCACCAGGGCCACGCCCTGGCCGCGGATGGCCGCCTGCACCGCCTGGTCGGCAAAGGAAAACACCAGGCGGCCGGCCAGCGGGGCCACGGTGCCAGCGCCGGCGAAGTGGAACCAGGTCGCCCAGTTCAGGCGCCGCGTGCCGGGCACGTTGGCGTCCAGGTCCAGCAGCGGCCAGCGGGCCAGATCGGCCGGCTCGTTCAGCGTCGCGCCTTCCAGCAGCCGCGGGCTCATCGCCGGTGCGGCCAGGTCCTCGATCAGCGACGTGGCGCCCACCGGCACCCGGTCCAATGGCACCCAGCGCACGGCCACGTCCACGTCCTCGGCGTTCAGGTCCACCACGCGGTCCGACGCATCCAGCCGGATCTCGATCTCCGGGTGTTCGCGCTGGAACAGCGCCAGCCGGGGCACCAGCCACAGTGACGCGAACGACGCATAGGTGGTCAGCGTCACGCGGTGGGCGCCGGTCTGGCCACGCAGCTCGTCCACGCACAGGTCGATGCCGGCCAGCGCCTGCTGCACCGCCTGCTGCAGTTGCCGCCCGGCGGCGGTGAGCTCCAGCGCCCGCGTGCGGCGCAGGAACAGCGGCCGGCCGACTTCCTCCTCCAGCGTCGCCACCTGGCGGCTGATCGATGACTGCGTGAGGTGCAGTTCCACCGCGGCCTCGGTGAACGACAGCCGACGTGCCGCAGCCTCGAAGCCGCGCAGGGCGGCCAGCGCAATGGGGCGGGCCGTGCGACGGCGTGACGAGTTGGATGCGGACATGCGTCGACCATACATGCGTCATTCGCATGCATCAACTGCAGTCTTTTCGTTTGTGGCCGCTGCTGGAACGCGATGCAATGCATGCAACCCGGCCATGACTGCGCCGGATGCATGGAGAGCCCCATGGCCCAGATCGTCGAGACCGTCCGCACCATCCACCTGGACCACGACCAGATGCTGGTCCTGGAAGACCAGCGCACCCGCTGCGTGCGGGTGCTGCATGGGGGTGTCTGGCTGACCGAACCGGGCCAGGGGCAGGACCACTTCCTGCAGCCCGGCCAGGGGCTGCCGCTGCGCCGCGAGGGCGCGCTCCTGCAAGCCCAGGGGCCGACGCAGCTGGAGCTCACCCACCGGGGCCGCGGCCCGCATGTGGCCTGGTGGGCCCGGCTGCGCGGCCTGGCGTCGCGCTGGCACCTGGGCCCGGTGCCCGAGACCTGCGCGTGATGGGCGGTGGCCCCTGGCCCGCCCTCTGTGGCGGGCCGGGTTGACCCAACGATGCGCGGCTTCAGCCCAGCCGTTCAGCGTGCCAGCGCAGGTGGTCTTCCACGACGCTCTGGATGAAGAAGTAGCCGTGGTCGTAGCCGCCGTGCCGGCGCAGCGTCAGCGGCTGCCCGGCTTGGATGCAGGCGGCTTCCAGCGCTTCGGGCTGGAGCTGTTCGGCCAGGAACTTGTCCGCCAGGCCCTGATCGACGAGCACGCCCTCGGGGTAGGGGCATCGTGCCTGCTGCATCAGTGCGCTGGCGTCGTGGGCCGCCCAGGCCGTGCGGTCGGCGCCCAAGTAGCGTGAGAACGCCTTCTCGCCCCAGGGGCAGGTGCTGGGTGCGGCAATCGGTGCAAAGGCTGACAGCGAGCGGAACACACCCGGGTGGCGCAGCGCCAGCGTGAGCGCCCCATGCCCGCCCATCGAGTGCCCGGTGATGCCAATGCGTGCGGCGTCCAGCCCCAGCGCGCCCACCAGCATCGGCAGCCATTCCGTCAGCAGCCAGCTTTCCATGCGGAAGTGGCGGGCCCAGGGTTCGGCCGTGGCGTCCAGGTAGAAGCCGGCGCCGGTGCCGAAGTCCCATTCCGCGTCTTCCCCCGCGATGCCGCTGGCGCGTGGGCTGGTGTCGGGCATCAGCAGGGTCAGGCCGAGTGCCGATGCCATGCGTTGCGCGCCGGCCTTGATGGCAAAGGTCTCCTCGGTGCAGGTCAGCCCCGCCAGGCAGACCAGCGCCGCGCCGCTGGGCCGCGGCGGCTGGTAGACGGCAAAGCGCATCGGCAGGCCGATGACGGCCGAGTCGTGGCGGTGGAAGCGCTGCAGACCGCCGAAGCAGCCGTGCTCGGCGGTGGTCTCGAACGGGGTGTCGGCGGCGGCCATCAGTAGATCACGACCGAGCGGATCGACTCGCCGCGCTTCATCAGCGCGAAGCCTTCGTTGATGTCGTCGAGCTTCAGGCGGTGCGTGATCAGGTCGTCGATGTTGATCTTCTTCTCCATGTACCAGTCGACGATCTTCGGCACGTCGGTGCGCCCGCGGGCACCGCCGAAGGCGCTGCCCTCCCACTTGCGGCCCGTGACCAGCTGGAATGGCCGGGTCCTGATCTCCGCGCCGGCTTCGGCCACGCCGATGATGATGCTGCGACCCCATCCCTTGTGCGTGCACTCCAGCGCCTGACGCATCACGTCCACGTTGCCGATGCACTCGAAGCTGAAGTCGGCGCCGCCGTCGGTTAGCTGCACGATGGCGTCGACGACGTTGGGCACCTCCTTCGGGTTCACGAAGTGCGTCATGCCGAACTGGCGCGCCATGGCCTCGCGGCCCGGGTTGATGTCGATGCCGATGATCTTGTCGGCGCCGGCCAGCCGCGCACCCTGGATCACGTTGAGGCCGATGCCGCCCAGCCCGAACACCGCCACCGTGGCGCCGGGCTCCACCTTGGCGCTGAAGATCACAGCGCCGATGCCGGTGGTCACGCCACAGCCGATGTAGCAGACCACGTCGAAGGGTGCGTCCTCGCGGATCTTGGCCAGCGCGATCTCCGGCACCACGATGTGGTTGGCGAAGGTGCTGGTGCCCATGTAGTGCAGGATGGGCTTGCCGCCGAAGCTGAAGCGCGACGAGCCGTCCGGCATCAGGCCCTCGCCCTGCGTGGCGCGGATCTTCTGGCACAGGTTGGTCTTGCGGCTGAGGCAGAACTTGCACTGCCGGCATTCCGGCGTGTAGAGCGGGATCACGTGGTCACCCGGCTTCAGGCCGGTGACGCCGGCGCCCACCTCGCGCACGATGCCCGCGCCTTCGTGGCCCAGGATGGCGGGGAACAGGCCTTCCGGGTCAGCGCCGGAAAGTGTGTACCAGTCGGTGTGGCAGATGCCTGTGGCCTTCACCTCCACCAGCACCTCGCCGGCGCGCGGGCCGTCGAGGTCGACTTCTTCGATGGTCAGCGGGGCGGCGGCTTGCCAGGCGACAGCGGCGCGGGTCTTCATCTGGGGTCCTCCAGGGTTGGTTTTGGCCTCAACCCTACCTCAGTCGCACGCTTCATCCGCGGCGTGGGCGATTCGTCCGCTGGACCAGCGGTTCATCGCAGGCCGCTGGCCCACAAGGGGCGGCTTCGGCACAGTCCACCCATCGACAGACGCCCCGCCACCTCGCCAACGACACCGCCAAGGACACCGCCATGAACACCGCCCGCCAAGCCCACATCGCCGCCCTGACCCTTGCCCTGGCCACCACGCTGAGCATCTTTGCCGGTGTGGCCGACCTGTGGTCGGTGGAGGCTTCACAGCAGTTGTTCGTGCAGAACGTCAGCCACGCGCCCCGGGGCTGAGGCCCCAGCGACACGCCTCCGCGGACGTCGCTTCGCGCGCACAGGGCCCCGCCATGGCGGGGCCCTGTCATTTCTGGCCCGCCTTCAGCCTTCAGGCTGCCTCCGGCATCTCGCCGATGCCAGTCTCATGGCGTCCGGCGACGATCGTCGTCAGGCTGGCGGCAGACGGCTTGCCCATCCCGCTATCGTGGGCGCGGTCTGTCCCCCACCCATCAGCATGACCCCGACAACCGCGTCACCCGTCCTCCAGGGCGGCCTGCTGGCCCTGCTGGCAGCGGCCCTGTTCGGGCTGAGCACCCCCTTCGTGCAGCTGTGTGGGCGCGGCATCGGCCCCTTCGCCACGGCGGGGCTGCTGTACGCCGGTGCTGCCGCGGTGGCGCTGTTCCTGCGGCGTTCGCAGGCGCGCGAGGCGCCGTTGCTGCGGACTGACGTGCCCCGCCTGCTGGGCATGGCGTTCTTTGGCGCCGTGGTCGGGCCGGTGGCGCTGGCCTGGGGCCTGCAGCGCACCAGCGGCACGTCGGCGTCGCTGATGCTCACGCTGGAGGCGGTGTTCACGGCGCTGTTGGCCTGGCGGCTGTACGGTGAGACCGTCGACCGACGCGTCGCGCTGGCGATGGTTTCGCTGCTGGCCGGCGGCGTCCTGCTGGCCCTGGAGCAGGGCCTGGCGGGCCACGTGCAACTGCTCGGCCTGAGCGCCGTGATGCTGGCGACGGTGGCCTGGGGCGTGGACAACACGCTGTCACGCGGCGTGGCCGACCGGGACCCCGGCCAGGTGGTGCTGGTCAAGGCCGTGCTGGGCACCGTGGCGACGGCCGTGCTCGCCTGGGGACTCGGCGAGCCGTTGCCCGGGTGGGCGGGTGCGTTGCTGCTGTTGGCCGTGGGCGCCAGCGGCTATGGGCTGAGCCTGCGTTTCTACCTGCTGGCGCAGCGCAGCTTCGGCGCGGCGCGCACCGGTTCGGTGTTCGCCTTTGCGCCCTTCATCGGCGCGGTGGGGGCGTATGCCCTGGGCGAACGGTCGGGCAGCCTGTTGCTGGGCCTGGGCGGGCTGCTGATGCTGGCCGGCGTGCTGCTCCACCTGATGGAGTCGCACGAGCACGAACATGCGCACGAGGCGCTGGAACACGAGCACGCCCACACGCATGACGACGGGCACCACACGCACCGGCACCACCCGATGCCCCAGGGTGCGCACAGCCACCCGCACCGGCACGAGCCGGTCACGCACCGCCATCCCCACGTGCCGGACCTGCACCACCTGCATCGACACTGAGGCGCTCGATGCGGTCTTGGTTCATGGGCCAGGAGCGCCATGCCGCGGCCCGTTCATCTGCCGTGGCGACGTTTCATCCGCCGGCCGCGCGGTTCATCGCAAGCGGCTTTCAGTGCAGCGCGTGTCGGCGCACAGTTCATCCATCGACACACGACGCAGCCCCTGAAAGGAACCCGATCATGACCACCCGCTTCAGCCACCATGCCGCCGCCTTCGCCCTTGCCCTGGCCACCACGCTGGCCATGCTCTCCGGCGTCGACCGCCTCTCCACGCCGTCGCACTCGGATGCGATGCTGGTGAAGGCGCAGCAGACCGCGATCCGCGCCTGATCACCCGGCTGCGTCGCCTGCTCAGCGCCCCGCTCTGGCGGGGCGTTTGCATTTCAGGGCCGCAACAACAAGCGCAGGACGGCGGCGTTCAGGCCCTGTCCGGGCGCGAAACCCAGGGCCGCCGCTGCCGCATTGACCCGCGAAATCACGCCATGCGCCCAATGGTCCCGTGCGTCGCCGATGCGCGCCGAGTGATGCGCCACCGTCACCGCCGCGCGGCCTGCGGCCTGCAGCAAGTCCAGCGCCGCCACGCCCGCGTCGTCCTTGCCGATGCCGGCGTCGTTGAACACCGTCAGCCGCAGCGGCACGGCCAGTGCGTACTGCGCCGAGCTCACGCCGCCATGCGAGCCGCTGACGGCCACCAGGCCGGCGTCGCCCGGTTCCAGCTGCGTGATGCTGTCCACCAGCAGCACGTCCGGCGCGGCCCATTCGCGGGTGGTGCCACTCACGGAGCCATTCCGTTCGTCACCGCTGCGGGCGGTTCGCGCAGCTTCCACCGCGGTTCATCGCAAGTGGCTGGAGATGCCGACGGCCAACGCCGAAGATTCATCCATCGCAACGCTGAACCCCTCTTCAAGGAGCCCGACATGACCACCCCCCGCAGCCAACGTTTCGTCGCTTTCACCCTGTCGCTGTTCACCACGCTGGCCATCTTCTCCGGCGTCGTGTCACTCTCGTCGCCGGACCACGCCGGCCTGCTGCTCGCCAGCACGTCGACGTCGCAGAGCAGCGCCAAGGTCTGAACCCGGTTCAGCGTCGCGACCCTTTTCGCAGGGCCCTTCGGGGCCCTGTGTCGTTTCCGGGCCGCGCTCCGGGGCCAGGAACTCAGCGCGCGAACAACTGCTCCATCTCGCGCCGCAGCGCATAGGCCCGGGTGCCGGTGTCCATGGCCACGTCGGCCCAGATCAGGCTCTGGCCCTGCTTCACCGGCCGCACCAGTTTCACGTCGTGCGCCAGGCCCAGCGGCAGGCCGCCGATGGCGGCGCTGGTGGCCGCCGGCAGCAGCTTGCCCCAGACGCAGTAGCCGCCTTCGCCATCCAGCACCTCGCCGGGTTGCAGATCGCGCTTGGCGGTGGCCACCACGTCGGCGTTCCATTGCGATGCCGCGCCGGTGTGCTCGCCGCGCAGCGCCACACTGGCCACGCTGAAGCCCACCTCCAGGCCGATCAGGTGCCAGCGCTTGTAGAGCGTGAAGTAGCGGCCGCTCGGATCGGTGTGCGCCTTGTATTCCTCGAAGCAGTTGCGGATGTACTCTGTCTCGCCCTCCACGGTCACCCACACGCCCATGCGGATGTCGTAGGGGATGCTGCGGCCGTCGGGCTCCAGGCAGCTGATGACCTCGACCATGCCCTTCTTCTCCAGCACCCCGCCCTCGCTCTTCGGGCGGGTGACAAAGGGGATGTCCTCCACACTGGCCGGCGGGTAGAGCAGGCCGTCGCTGGGCACGGCCAGGCCCGTGGCATTGCTGACGGCGGTGCTCTCGATGCTGGGCTTGGAGCCGTCGAGGAAGCTGTTGAACATCTTCGGGTTCAGGCCGCCGCGTTCCGCCTGCTCCGGCGTCAGGCCGTAGTAGCCCCACACCGTCTGCGGCGTGCTCTGGGCGAAGTGCGGCAGCCACTTGTGGCCGCGCCCGGCGGCCACCACCGGGAAGCCGCAGCAGCGCGCCCAGTCCACCAGGTCGCAGATCAGCGCCGGCTGGTCGCCGAAGGCCAGTGAATAGACCACGCCGGCCTCCTGCGCGCGCCGAGCCATCAGCGGGCCGCAGAAGGCGTCGGCCTCCACCGTCACGTTGACCACGTGCTTGCCGTGGGCGAAGGCCTCCAGGCAGTGGTCCACGGCCGCGATCGGGTGTCCGGTGCATTCCACAATGACGTCGACCGAGGGATGGCGCACCAGGGCCTGCCAGTCGTCGCCGACGTGCGTGCGGCCGTCCTTCACGGCCGCATCCAGGCTGGGCGCGGTCAGGCGTTCGGCGTCCCAGCCCACGCGGGCCAGGTTGCGGCGTGCGCCATCCGGGTTCAGGTCGGCGATGCCCAGCAGCTGCACACCGGGCGTGCGCGGGATCTGCGCCAGGTACATGCTGCCGAACTTGCCGGCGCCGATGAGGCCCACGCGCACCGGCCGGCCTTCGGCGGCGCGTTGCTGGAGCTTGGCGAAGAGGGGCGTGCTCATGCCGCTTCCTTCAACTCGTCGGTGGAGGTCTGCAGCGCGCTCGCCGGCATGCCGTCCTTCCACGGCAGGTCCACCGAGTAGTCCTTCAGCAGGCAGTCGTCGGGCAGGGTGGTGATCGGCGTGAAGTCGCGGTGGGCGATGTACTCCGGCCGCTTGAAGCGGCGGATGTGGTTGGTCACCGCGCACAGGCTCAGGTAGACGCTGACGCGGTTCCAGGGGCTGAGGTTGCTGGTGCTGGCGTGCAGCAGGCAGCCGTGGAACATGATCATCGAACCCGCCGGCCCCTTGGGCGAGACGATGCCGCCGTGTTTCCCGCCGGCGCGCTGCACCAGCTGGGCGATCAGCGCGTTGTCCACCGTCCACAGCGGGTAGCTGGTGGTGGTGAGGTCGTGCTTGGCGTCCACCACGCCCAGCCGGTGGCTGCCGGGGATGAACATCAACGGGCCGTTGAACTCGTTGACGTCGTCCAGGAAGATGGCGATGTTCATCGCCCGCGGGTCGGGCATCAGGTCGTCGTTCTTCCAGGTGCCGTAGTCCTGGTGCCACTGCCAGACGTCGCCTTCGAAGGCCATCTTGCCGTTGATCTTGAACTGGTGCATGTAGAGGTCTTCGCCGAAGACCTGCTGCACCGGGTCGATCATGCGCGGGTGGCGCGCCAGCTTCGCGTACGGCTCGCTGTAGAGGTGGGCGGCGAAGTTGGTGCGCACCGCGTCACTGCCCTTCTCGCGCACGTTGTAGGCCTCGCGGCGCGCGTACAGCGACGGCACGGCGTCGGTGAGCGTCTTCACCTCCTCGGGCGAGAACAGCGACGGGAAGAACAGGTAGCCGTCGCGCTCGAACTGCGCGATCTGCTCGGGGCTGAGTTTCATGCGGTGTCTCCTTGTGCTTGCAAACGCGTGATCGGCACCGCCAGTGCGGCGCCCAGGTGGTGGCCGGCCCGCTCGGCGTGCTCGCGGGCCAGGCGTTCGGCGGTGTCGGCGTCGCCGGCGCCGATGGCCTCGGCGATGGCCGCGTGTTCGTCCCAGATGGCGGCGCGCGCCGGGCCGTCCTGCAGCACGGCACCCATGGCGCGCCGGATCTGGCACCAGTGCGGCGCGGCGCTGCGCTCGACCAGCGGGTTGCCGCTGGCCGCGTAGACGGCCTGGTGGAAGGCCAGATCGGCGGTGATCATCGCGGCCACGTCGCCGCTGCGCGTGGCCGCCCGGCCCGCCTGCAGGACGGCATCGACGGGCGCGGTGCGGCGGTCTGCGGCCAGCCGCGCGGCCAGGCCGTCGAGCGCGCCGCGCACCGCGTACACCTGCGCGATCAGGCCGGCGTCCAGCGGCGTCACGCGCAGCCCGCGGCCCGGCGCGTCCTGCACCAGGCCGTCGGCCTTCAGCAGCCGCAGCGCCTGCAGCACCGGCTGGCGCGACACTGCCAGCTGCTCGGCCAGGGCCTCCTGCACGATGCGCTCGCCCGGGGCCAGCGCGCCGCTGCTGATGGCATCCACCAGGGTGCGGTAGACCTGGTCGACCAGGTCGGGGGCGGCGGCGAGTCGGTGCAGCGTGGCCATGATGTATTCCGTATACAGAACAGCGTAGGCCGATCGCGATGCGCGGGGAACGGGGTCAACCCTGATGCGGCGGGGTTCCAGCGCCTCGCGCGCCGTGGCGCCTGCCGGCGGGCTCGTTGAGCCCCGCCAGCCTGCACACCGGCCGGTGGCCGGCGGACCCCGACGGCGGTCAGCTGCCGGCCGGAAGCTGCAGCGTCACCGTCGTGCCCTGGCCGGGCGTGCTGGCAGCGTCAGCGCGGCCGCCGTGCAGCGCCACGATGCGCGCCACGATGGCCAGGCCCAGACCGTGGCCGCCTTCGCTCTTGCGGTAGAAGCGCTCGAACAGGTGCGGCAGGTCGTCGGCCGCGATGCCGGGGCCGCTGTCCTGCACCTGCACCTGCAGCCCACCGTCGACCACCCGCCCGCGCAACACGATGTGCCCACCCGCCGGTGTGAAACGCAGCGCGTTGTCCAGCAGGTTGGCCAGCGCGCGCTCGAACAGTTCCACGTCCAGCCGTGCCGGCAGCGGTGTTTCACCCGTGTCGGCGGTCAGGGTCACGCCCTGCTGCGTGGCGCGGCCGGCGAAGCGGCGCGCCAGGTCGTCGAGCAACTCTGCCGCATCCAGGGCCACCGGCTGCAGCCGGTACGACGGCTCGTCCAGCAGCGCGAAGTCGCCCAGCGCGCGCACCATGGCGGCGGCCGTGCCGGTGTTGCGCAGCGCCACGTCCAGCAGCGCGCGGTCGTCTGCCCGGGCCGGATCAGCCGCCCAGCGCGCCTGCAGCGTTTCCAGGCAGGCGGTGGTGGCCGTCAGCGGCGAGCGCAGGTCGTGCGACAGGTTGCTCACGCCTTCACGGCGGAAGCGGTCCAGCCGCTGCAGGCGGTCCCACTGGGCACGCAGCGTGGCCAGCATCTGGCCGAAGCCGCGGCGCAGGCGGGTGAACTCGTCGCCGCCGGGGCCAGTGGCGGGTGGCAGCTCTGCCGCTTCGAAGCCATCGCGACGGGCAGCATCCACCGCATCGCTGAGTGCGCGCAGCGGACGCGTCACGGTGCCGATGATCCAGGCAGCGATCAGCGCGCCCAGCAGGACCACGACCAGCACGCCGGCCAGGGCCGGCCCCGCCACGCTGCTGCCCAGCAGGTCAGCCTGCCCGGCTGGCAGCGGTCGCTTCTGGCAGACCAGGTACAGGTAGCCACCGGCATCCGCGCCGGGCGCAATGGTGCTGGCGTGCAGCGGCCGAGCGGCGATCACCGTGTCCTCGGCCATGTATTGCGGATCGTCGCCCATCACGTAGGCGGCACGTGCGCGGTCGCCGGCGACCATGATGGCCTCCTTCACAGGCCCGAGCTTGACCTTGAGGCCAGGCGAGATGGGCATGTCGCCGCTGCTGGCCAGCACCGTGCCGTCTGCCGCCAGCAGGTAGAGCCGGGAATCGGGTTCGAACAGCAACAGGTTGCGCAGGAAGCCGGTGAACCCTTGCGGGTCTCGCTCATGCAGTGCCAGCAGGTCGGGGTGGGTGCCCACCACGCGGCCGATGAAGCCGTTGGCGCGTTCCCAGGTGCTCTCGTGCTGGAAGCGCTGGAAGGCGGTGGCCACCGTCGCGATCACCGCCAGCGCGGTGACCAGGCCGGTGAGCAGGATGGTCAGCGCCAGCCGGGCACGGACGGTCATCGCGCGAGGATCCGGCTGGCCATCACTCTTTGAACTTGTAGCCGGCGCCGCGCACCGTGAGCACCCACTCCGGGTGCATGGGGTCGCGCTCCAGCTTGGCCCGTAGCCGGTTGATGTGCGTGGTCACCGTGTGTTCGTAGCCGTCGTGCGAATAGCCCCACACCGCATCCAGCAGCTGCGCCCGCGAGAACACGCGGCCCGGGTGCTGGGCGAAGTGCAGCAGCAGGTCGAACTCCAGCGCCGTCAGTTCCACCGCCTGCCCACGCACCGCCACCGTGCGCTTGGTGGGCCTGATCTGCAGGTCGCCCTGCACCAGCGGCCGTTCGCTGACGCCGGCGCCGCGCGCGGCCTCGCGCACCTCGGCACGGCGCAGCAGCGCCTTCACCCGGGCCAGCAGCTCGGCCATCGAGAACGGTTTGGTCAGGTAGTCGTCGGCACCCAGTTCCAGGCCCAGCACGCGGTCGAGCTCGGTGCTCTTGGCGGTGAGCATCAGGATGGGCGTGTCGCTGTCCCGTGCGCGCAGTGCCTTGCAGACCTCCAGGCCGTCCAGGCCCGGCATCATCAGGTCCAGCACCAGCAGGTCGTGCGGGTGCTGCAACTCGGCGTCGAGCGCGGCCGCGCCGTCGTTCACGGCGTGCACGGCATGGCCCGCCTGCTGCAGGTTCATCACCAGCACGTCACGGATGTCGGCCTGGTCTTCGGCGACGAGGATGCGTCGGGGCATGCGGGGCGGTCGCAGCATGGCGCGCGACCTTACACCGATGTGATCTTCCCGTGAGGAACGGTGAGCGGCGCGTGAGCGGCCGCCGCCACAGTGCACACATCACCCGAGGAGTCGCTCCGATGCTTGCCGCCACCGCCACTGTTGCCCCGCCCAACCTTGCACCTGCCATGCTCTCCTGGGCCGACGTGCTGCCCTACCGCGGCGACTTGCTGCGCTACGCCCGCCGCAAGCTGATGGACCCCAGCCTGGCCGAGGACCTGGTGCACGACGTCTTCGAGGCGGTGGCCACGGGCCGCGCGGCCTTTGGCGGACGCTCGGCGCTGCGCACATGGCTGGTGGGCATCCTCAAGCACAAGATCGTGGACCTGGTGCGCGAACGTGCAGCCCACGAGCCGCTGGCGGACACGAACGATGACGGCTTTCCCAGCACCGCGGGCCTGGTCAGTGAACAGCCCGGGCCGGACGAGCAGGTGGCCTGCCGCCAGCGCCTGGACCAGGCCCTGGCACGGCTGGAGTCGCTGACGCCCGGCGTGCGCCAGGCCTTCGAGCTGCGCGTGCTGCAGGAGCGCAGCACCGAGGAGGTCTGCAGCACGCTGGCGATCAGCGAAGACAACCTTTTCGTGCGCCTGCACCGGGCGCGGCGCGCGCTGGCGGCCTGACCCGCCTGGCGGCAAGCGCCGCAAGGCCCGGGAACTCCTGGGGCTTCAGGGGGTCACTGTCGTCGCTCGCGCCCACAATGGGTGCATGAATCACAGAGGACTCCCGATGAAGAACTGGTTTCTGGGCGTGCTGATGGCGGCGGTGGCCGGTGCCTTCGTGCCCGAGGTGGCCGAGGCCAAGCGCTTCGGCGGCG
Organism: Burkholderiaceae bacterium; assembly: GCA_024235915.1. Classification (GTDB taxonomy): domain Bacteria; phylum Pseudomonadota; class Gammaproteobacteria; order Burkholderiales; family Burkholderiaceae_C; genus Rubrivivax. The sequence goes on from JACKLO010000018.1 coordinate 54,684, forward strand.
GCCTGAGCAAGGGCATGCAGCGCAGCGCGCCGGCCAAGCCGGCGCCGCAGCAACCGCCGGCACAGCAACCTGCGCAACCCACCCAGGCGCCGCAGACGCCGGCCACCCCGGCCGCGGCCACCGCAGGGGCCACGGCCGCAGCGGCTGGCACCGCGGCCAAACGTTCGTGGCTGGGCCCGGTGGCCGGCCTGGCCGCCGGCCTGGGCCTGGCGGCACTGGCCAGCCATCTGGGCTTTGGCGAGGAACTGGCCAGCTTCATGATGCTGGCGCTGCTGGCCATCGCCGCCGTGGTGGTGATCCGCCTGGTGATGCGGCGCATGGGCGGTGCGCAGCCGGCCATGGCCGGCGCTGGCGCTGGCACCGGTGCGGCCGGTGGCATGGCGCCGATCGCGCGTGCCCCGCTGCCGCTGGCGACCCCCGCGGCGGCTGGCGTGGGTTCGGTGGGACAGCCCGCCTCTTCAGCTTTCACGGGTCTGCAGATCGGCGCGGGTGTGCCGGCCGGGCAGCTGCCGGCCGACTTCGACCGTGAGGGCTTCGAACGCATCGCGAAGATGATCTTCATCCGCATGCAGGCGGCGCACGACGCGGCCGACCTGGACGACCTGCGCCAGTTCACCACGCCGGAACTCTTTGCCGACATCCGCCTGGACCTGCAGGACCGCGGTGCATCCGAGAACCACACCGACGTGCTGGCCATCGCCGCCGAGGTGCAGGATTTCGCGGAGGAAGACGGCCGCCAGATCGTCAGCGTGCGCTACACCGGCCAGGTGCGCGAAGCTGCCGACGCCGCGCCAGCCGACGTGGACGAGACCTGGCACCTGGTGCGCCCGGCCGATGGCAGCCGCAACTGGGCCATCGCCGGCATCCAGCAGGCGGCCTGAACCTGGACGCCGCCGGTTCGGCGGCGTCGACCTTCAGCGCTGGCCCGCTGTGGCCAGCGCAGCTTCCAGCCAGGGCAGCATCGCGTCCAGCACCTGCGTCAGGGCGCGGGACAGCGCGTCGACCGCCGCTTCGGCTGTGGCAGCGCCGTTGACGGCGGGTTCGGCGCTGAACGACTGCCGTGCCACACGCTGACGAGCCCGTCGGTCGTAGAGCTCCGCGGTCACGGCCAGCCGAGCGCGGCCGGGCGCCGGCGCGCTGGCATGGTGCAGTTCGTCGATGGTGAGCGTCAGCAGCCAGTCCGCCTGCTGCGGGTCCCCCAGCAGCGCGGTGACGCCTGCCGTCCCACGTGCCTCCAGCCGCTGCTGCAGCGCACGTGGCAGCACACGCAGCGGACGCTCCGCCCAGCGCGCGTACTGGTAGCTGGCCAGCGCACCGCCTTCGCGCGCGTAGACGAGGTTCAGCGTGTCGGCTGCCGGGGCGCCGGGCATGGCCTGGAGCAGCAGCGCCTTCACCAGCGGTGATTCGCGGCGCGCCGGTGCGGGCCCGCCGTCGCGCCATCGGTACTGCAGCTGCGCCTGCGACGGGCCGTCCAGGCCCACCGAGACGCAGCCGGCCAGCGCGGTGGTCAGCACCGGTGCCACGGCGGCACCGAGCAGGGCACGGCGGGAGAGGAAATCTGTCATGGTGCCTTTTCCCCGGGGCCCAACTGCGCCGGTGCCGGCCCCAGCAACGCGGCGCGCGGGTCCTGCAACTGGTCCAGCACCCGCAGCGCGGCGTCGGCGCTCAGGCGCAGGTCCGACACCGCCGCCGCCAGCTGGTCGTCCAGGCCCTGCGCCGTGCCCTGCAGGGTGCGGCTGGTGGCCTGGGCCTCGCGCTGCAGGGTCTCCGTGGCGGCGGCCAGGCGGGCGATGGCGCTGCGCGACTCCGCCATGAGCCGCTCTGCTTCGCCCAGCGTGCTGTCCAGCCGCGCGCCGCCGCGCTCCACGACGCTGGCCATGCGGTCACCGCTGCGGCCGAGGTCCGCCGCCGCGGTCTGCACCGGCGCGGCCAGCGCGCCCAGGCGCTCGGCCGCACGACCCACCTGGGTGGCCGCGATCTCGACCGTGCCAAGCCGGCCGCGCACGTCATCGGCCAGCGCGCGCAGGCTGCGCACGGTCTCCATCAGCGCCTCGCGGTTTTCCGGCGCCAGCAGGGCGTTGAGCTGGGTCAACGCCACGGTGGCGGCCTCGCCGACCTGGCTGACACGCCCGGCGATCTGGTCCAGGTCGGAACGGCCTTCGCCGATAACCGGGTAGCGGTGGCCGGGGGCGGCGGCGGTGAGCAGCGGGCCGGGCGGCTCGGGCGTTACTAGCGTGATCTTGGCGATGCCGGTGACGAGGTTGCGGGTGACCACGGCCACCGTGTTTTCGCGCACCGACGCCTGGTGATCCACGCGCACGTCGACGCGAACGCGGTTCACCGTGTCCGGTTCGAGCTCATAGGCCTCCACCCGACCGACACGCACGCCGCGCAGCCGCACCTCTCCGCCGATCTCCAGGCCGTCCAGCGCCTGTTCCTCGAAGTGGATGGTGTACAGGCGCGAGCCGGCGCGGTCACCCTGGCCGCCCAGCCACAGCAGCGCCGCGACGAGCAGGGCCACCAGCACCAGCACGCCGGCGCCGACGGCGGTGTAGCGGGCTTCAGCTTCCATCGTCCGGTCCTTCGTGGACCATTCTACGAACCGAAAAATAGTCGCGAATCCAGGCGTCGTCGGTTCCGATGACCTCCGCCACCGGGCCATCGGCCGTCACCACCCCGTCGGCGAGCACGATCAGCCGGTCGACCACACCCAGCAGCGTGTCCAGGTCGTGGGTGACCAGCAGCACCGTCAGGCCCAGGTCGTCGACCAGGCTGCGCACCAGGCGGTCGAAGCCACGCGCGGTGATCGGGTCCAGGCCTGACGTGGGCTCGTCCAGGAACAGCAGCTCCGGTTCCAGCGCGATCGCGCGGGCGATGGCGGCGCGCTTGCGCATGCCGCCGGAGAGTTCGCTCGGCGCCTTGTGCGCCGCCGCCAGCGGCAGCCCCGCCTGCGCCAGCCGCAGGGCGACGAGTGCGTCCACCGCATCCGCCGGCAGCGTGGTGTGCTCGCGCAGCGGCACGGCCACGTTCTGCGCCACGGTCAGCGACGAGAACAGCGCGCCGTCCTGGAACATCATGCCGAAGCGGCGGCGCACGGCATCGACCTCGTGGGACGGCGCGGCCCAGACGTCGGTGCCGAACAGGCGCACCGTGCCGGCCGTGGGCCGTTGCAGGCCGACGATCTCGCGCAGCAGCACCGACTTGCCGGTGCCACTGCCGCCGATCAGCGCGATCAGCTGGCCGCGCCCCGCCGTGAAGCTCACGCCGCGGTGTACGGTCTGCGCGCCGAAGCGGGTGACGATGCCGTCAACGGCCAGCAGCGGGGTGCCTTCGTCCGCCATCGGCCTCACCAGCCCAACGCCTGCAGCACCACGGCGAACACCGCGTCAAGCAGGATCACGGCGACGATGCACTGCACCACCGTGGAGGTGGTGGCCCGCCCCAGCGCGGCCGTGTCGCGCGGCGCGGCCAGGCCCATGCGCACGCCGATCACGGCGATGACGAGCGCGAACACCGGCGCCTTGGCCAGGCCCACCAGCACGTGCCGCAGCGGGAGCGCTTCACCCAGCCGGTTCACGAAGGCCGCGGGGGTGATGTCCAGCATCGGCTGCGCGATGGCCATGGCGCCGAGCAGGCTGGCCACGTCGCCCACGAACACCAGCAGCGGCAACGTCAGCACCAGCGCCAGCACACGCGGCAGCACCAGCACCTGGCGCGGCGACAGGCCCAGGGTGCGGATGGCGTCGATCTCCTCGGTCAGGCGCATCGAGCCCAGCTGGGCGGTGAAGGCCGCGCCCGAGCGGCCGGCCACGATGACGGCGACGATGATGGGCGCGAACTCGCGCGTGGCGCCGATGGCCACGCCGTCGACGACAAAGAGGTTGGCGCCGTACTTCTCGGCCTGCAGGCCCAGCAGATAGGCGATGACGACACCGATCAGCGCCGTCACCAGCGCCACCACGGGCAGGGCCGAGAGGCCGGCCTGTTCTGCCTGCACGGCCAGTTCGCGGAGGCGAAGGCGCTTCGGGTGGCGCATCGCTTCCCCGAGCGCCGACACCGTTTCGCCGAGCAGCGAAAGGTGACCCGCGACCCGGCGCATGCCGGTGCCCGCCGTCGCACCCAGGCGCGCCAAGGCCCGCCATCGCCGCGGCGGCGGTGGCATGGCCGCGGTGTCCAGATGCGAGAGCACCTGACCCAGGGTTCGCGCATGGGGGGCCTGCAGGCCCTGCCAGGATGCCAGGGGCGGCACCGGACCCGACCGACGCAACATGCGCAGCAACAGCAGCGCGCTGGCGCTGTCCAACTGCGTCAGCGCACTGGCATCAACGGCTGCCGGCGGCGCCGCGAGCGTTCCACTCAGCTGCGACACGATGGCCGACAGATGGGCCATGCGCCATGCGCCCGTCAGCGCCAGCCGTCCGCCTTCGGCGAGGTCGAACCCGGGCGCATGGTCTGCCATGGGCACCGAGCATAGCCCCCGCGGGCGAAGGCCTGGCGCGTTGGCGGTGACCTGTGCTCCCGGACGGCCAGCCAGGCGGACGGCGGCAAAAAGCCGCACGACGCCGGCACTGACGCGATGACACGCGGCCTACGACCCGAATAATCGCCGTGCCATGGTGCACGACGCCTTGTGATGAACACCCCACCGTCCTTCTTGCCTGGCCAGTCCGGCCGGGGGCGGCCGAGTCACTTCGGCTGGGGCGCTGGCTTGGCCCTTTGCGCGGTCATGGCGGTGCTGGGCTGGGCGTTGTGGTCGATGGGCCAGGTCCTTGACGCGGTGGCCAGGATCGACAACGAGCGATTGCCCAAGCTGGCGGCCACGCAGCGCCTGCGGTCCGAGGACCTGGAAGCCAGCATCGCGCTTCGCAACGCACTGCTGCTGCCCGACGACGCGGCGGTGCAGCTGGAGCTCGCCCGGTTCCGGTCCGCCGAAGCCAGCGCCGCCAAGGCGCTTGCCACATTGGTGGCGCGGCCCTACACGCCTGCGGCACAACAGCTCCTGGACAACCTGGTTGCCGAGCGTCGTGTGTTGATGGCGGCCCGCGCGGATGCTTTGCGGGCTCTGGAGGCGCCCGGGCCGACACAGGGTTCCGCGGTGTTGACGGTGACCCTGCAGCAACGGCTCGACGATTACCTGGCGCGTGTCGATGCGCTGTATGAACAGCAGTCGAGCCGACTGGGCGAAGGCATGGCCGACACCCTGAGCGGCATGGCGCGTGCCCGTGCCATCCTGGCGCTCGGTGCGCTGGTGGCCACCGCCGGCCTGGTGTTGCTGCTGATGGCACGGCTGCGCCTCGCGCGTGATGCACTTGCCGCCGAACGCCGGCAGGTGGCGCAACTGGTCGGCCAGCGCGATGCCCTGGTCCGCGAGGTACACCATCGGATCAAGAACCATCTCCAGGGGCTGCTCTCGATCATCGAGGCCGAGTCGGCGACCAATGACATGCCCCAGGATGCGTTGACGTCGATGCGGCGGCAGGTGCAGACCCTGGTCGGCGTGCACGGCTTGCAGTCGGTGCAAGGCGGTGAGCGTGTCGACCTGCTCACCCTGTTCAAGCAGCAATGGCCGCTGTTTCGCGGCGGCCACCCTGGCGCCGAGATCGTCTGGTTGTCCGAAGCCCAGGGCGTGATGGTGCCGTCCGAACACGCGGTGCCGCTGGCGCTGGTGTTCTCCGAACTGCTGTCCAACGCCATCAAGCATGGGACCGGGCCGGTTCGCATCGCCATGTCCCGTTCGTCGGACAGGGTGTTGGTGAGCGTCGCCAATGCGACGGTTGCGCCTGCGTTGAAGATGCCTCGGCAGGGCCAAGGTCTGGACCTGGCCAGGGCATTGCTGCATGACATCGCACACCTCGATGTCGGACCTGACGGAACAGGCGGATGGGTTGCGGCATTGACCCTGACCCATGAGCAAAGCGCACGGGGAGATCCATGGCCCGCATCCTGATCGTCGAAGACGACCCGCTGATCCGCGTGGGCATGGCCCGTCTGTTGACGAAGGCGGGTCACGATGTCCGTACCGTTGCCGACGGCGAAGCGGCGTTGCGTGAGGCGGCTGTGCTGGTTCCCGACCTGGTGTTGCTGGATGTCGGCCTGCCAGGTCTCGACGGCGTCAGCTGCGCGGAGCGGCTGCGACAGCAACGCTTCCGAGGGTCTGTGGTCTTCCTGACGGCGGACGATCACGAAGACACGGTGAGGCGGGCCACGGCGGCAGCCGCGCACGCCTACCTTGTCAAGCCCATCACCGGTGCCCAGTTGCTGCCCGTGGTGAGCACGGCCTTGGCGGCCGCTGTGCGGGGGGAGGCGGAGCAGGTCCGGATGGAAGATGCGCTGCGGGACAGTCGCACCATCAGCGCTGCCGTGGGTGTCCTGGCGGAGCGCCATGCCTGCAATATCGATGAGGCGTTCGAACGGTTGCGCCACCAAGCCCGCAAGGAAGGGCGGAAGATCGTTGAATTGGCCGCAGAAATCGCGCCGACCCCCTCACCCGGAGGGCGTGCTCGGCGCTGATCGCTGCGCATCCGGCCTGGTGTCCGACTAGACTGAACTCCGAGGCTGCCCAGACCCCGTGGCCCGAGCGTCCCGCCCGCGCATTCGCGCGGACACGGAAGACGACTCGCCGGATCCACGTTGTGGTGGGCCCTCGCTTCTGCACCCCGTTCCAAGGACAGGCACACGTGTTTCACGCGGTGCGGCCCATGGCGGTGTCCAGCGCGGTGTGTCATGCCCATCGCGGGTCGGCATGACTCCATTGGCCACCATGCAAACCGCTTTTTCCCCTGCCATTGCCCGGGCTGCCGTCGCGGCGCTGGGCATCCTCGTCGCCCTCCCGGCTGCCCACGCGGCCGCGGTGGTCGGCACCCCAGCCGCCTTCAGCGTCTCGACCGAGGTCATGGACCAGGAGGGTGGAACCTCGACCACCCGCACGAACCTGGCGCTGGGCAGCGTCAACCTGCAGCGATTCGACAGTTCGCTGGGCGTGCTGACGGGTGCGACGGTCCGGGTCACCGGCCAGCGCACCCAGGCGGTGGCCATCTCCGCCCAGGGCAACGCCTTTGCCAAGTCGACCACCGGCAGCGGCAGCAGCACGGCGCGTGTCGAGGCGCCGGGAACAGCCATCACCTTCGGCCAGATCAGTGCCACCGGATCGTGCACTGCAGCGAGGAACTGTGCCTCGATCACCGAGGCACCGGCCACGGCGACCACGGCCTCGGTCAACGTGGCCGCGGCCCAGCTGGGCAGCTGGGCGGGCCCCGGCGAAGTCAACCTGAGCCTGTGGGCGCCGCTGTTGACCGCCACCCAGCTGACCAACAGCTTCACCGGTGTGGAGCGGACCACCTATGGCCTGCAGTGGACGGGGGCGGTGTCCGTGGACTACAGCTACCTGTTGCACGCCCTGCCTTCATTCGATGGAGGCAGGCAGACCGAATGGGAGATCGACTTCGGCACCCAGCTCCTCGGCGCCGCGGCAGGGCCGCGAGCCTTTCGTCTGTTCAACGGCTCAGGAGATCGTCTGAGCCTGGATCTGGACGACATCGTGGGGGACGGCGACACCTCGATCCTGCAGACCGACCTCACCCGCTTCGCCGACCTGGGTGCCGACGGCAGCCTGGCCTTCCTGGCGTTCTTTGACACCGGCGTGGAGGGTGACTACGAGGCCCGCTATCGGCTGTCGCTGTCCAACACGGGCAGTGGCGCGCAGGCTGGCATCGACCCCGTCAGCACCCTCTGGTTGACCTTGCGGGGGCGTGTGGAAGGTGGGGCCACGGCGCCGATGCAGGTGCCCGAGCCAGGCTCGTTGCCCCTCGTGGTGATGGGCGCGGCCGCGCTCCTGCTGGCGCGCGGGAGCCGGCGCCGGTGAAGTCCACGCTCAGCGCGACGATGCGGAAGACCTCGGCGAAGGCCAGCGTCACCAGCGCAAAGTAGCTGCCCTTGAGCCCGTAGCGGAAGCTCAGCGCACCGACGATGGCGCCGACCAGCGCCGCCGCGGCCATGGCCAACGGCAGCGCGGCCCAGGCGTTGAGCCCGAACTGCAGCTGCGCGACGGCCTGCGCATAGGCCCCGGTGCCAAAGAACACCGCGTGGCCGAAGCTGAACTGGCCGCCGAAGCCGCCCAGGATGTTCCAGGCCTGGGCCAGCAGCGCGCCGTAGAGCGCCAGCATCACGAAGGTGAGCCAGACGCCGGACTCGACCACGAGCGCGGTGCCGGCGATCAGCGCGGCGAACACCGCGATGCCCACGAGGTCGTGTGACAGCCTCATGCCCGCGCCCCGAACAGCCCCTGTGGCCGGAACAGCAGCACGGCGATGAAGATCACGAAGATGCCGATCTGGCCCAGGCTCTCGCCCAGGTAGAGGCCGCCCAGCGACTCCACCACGCCGATCAGCAGCCCGCCCAGCAGGGCACCGGCGAAGCTGCCCATGCCGCCGAGCACGACGATGGTGAAGGCCACCAGCACGAAGCCCGAGCCCACCTGCGGGTTCACGTAGTAGGCCGGCAGCAGGAAGCAGGCCGCCGCGCCCAGGCAGGCCAGGCCGATGCCGAAGCTCATCGCGTAGACGTGGTCGACGTCGATGCCCATGAGCCGCGCGCCCTGCTTCTCCTTGGCCACGGCGCGGATGGCGCGGCCGAGGTCGGTGCGCGTGATCACCGCCATCAGCAGCGCGGCGAACACCAGCGCGCCGCCGAACGCCACCAGCTTGGGCACGGCGATGAAGGCGGGGCCGATCTCCACCGTGGCCAGCGTGTAGGCGGTGTCGATGGTGCGCGTGTCGGAGCGGAACCACAGCAGCGCCAGGTTCTCCAGCACGATGGACAGGCCCAGGGTGACGAGCAGGATGTTCTCGTCCTTGCCATGGCTGGCGCGGCCGACGATGCCGCGCTGCAGCGCGTAGCCGAGCGCGAACATGCCCGGCACCACCAGCGGCAGCGCCAGGTAGGGGTCCACGCCCAGCGCCGCCTTCAGCCAGTACACGGCGTACAGCGCCACCATCAGCAGCGCGCCGTGCGCGAAGTTGATGATGTGCAGCACGCCGTAGATCAGCGTCAGCCCCAGCGCCACCAGCGCGTAGACCGCGCCGGTGGTCAGCCCGTTGAGGACCGAGGGGAACAGGACGTCGAAGCCGTACACGGGCGGCGGATCTGGCGCGAGGACGTGGCGTTGGTCAGGCCTTGACCGGGAACACCGGGTCCACCTGCCGGTAGTCGCGCGGCACGATGACCTTGATGTCGCCCTTGACCACCTGCGTCATCAGCGGCTGGGCGCCGGTGTTCTGGCCGTCGACGAACTTGGTGTCGCCGTAGGGCATGAAGTGGTTGCTGAAGGTGCTGGACGCCAGCGCCGCCGTGATGGCGCCGCGCTCGGCACTCTTCGCGCGCTCGATGGCATCGGCCAGCAGCATCACCGCGGTGTAGGTGTTGAACACCTCGTAGGTGAAGAACAGGCCCTGCTTCTCGGTGCGCTGCTTGAGCGCGAAGGCGCGCTTGTCGTTGGGATTGAACCAGTGGTTGCAGTCGATGATGCCCTCGGCCGCATCCGGGAACTCCTTGACGAACTTGTAGCTCGACGCCGCACCGCCCAGCACCGAGTAGATGGCCTTGGGCACCACCTTCTGCTGCTGCATCGTGCGCACCAGCAGCGCGTACTCGTTGTAGTAGTTGGCCGGGATCACGATGTCGGGGTTGATCGACTTCATGCGCAGCACGATGTTGTTGAAGTCGCGCGTCGGGTTGGCGTGCTTGATCACCTCCTTCACGTCGAAGCCGAAGCCCGGCAGCTCGCGCGCCAGCAGGTTGGCCGTGCCGGTGCCGAACAGGCTTTCCTCGTGGATGATCATCACCGTCTTCGCCGGCTTGCCGGCCACGGTGTTGAGCACGTGCAGGTTGTTGACCGCGATCTGCGCGCAGGTGGCGTAGCCGGGGCCGAAGCGGAAGGTGTTCTTCAGCCCGCGCTTGACGATCTGGTCGGCCACGCCGATGTCCACCACGTGCGGGATGTCGTACTTGGCCGCGGCCTGCGTGGTGGCCAGGCAGATCGCCGACGCGTAGGCGCCGACGATGGCCGAGGCGCCTGCCTCGTTCATCTTCTCCACCTCGGCGGTGCCGGCCTGCGGCGAGCTCTGCGCGTCGCCCAGCAGCACCTCCAGCTTGGCGCCGCCCAGGCTCTTGATGCCGGCCTTGTTGATGTCCTCGATGGCCATCAGCGCACCGGCGCGGCACTGGCTGCCGGAAAACGCCAGCGCACCCGTCACCGGGTGCAGGATGCCCACCTTCACCGCCTTGGGCTGGGCGCCGGCGACGAGCGGGAACGACAGCGCCGATGCGGCGGCGGCGGAGTGCTTCAGAAAGCTGCGGCGGTTGCTCATGGCGGTCTCCTCGGGGTTGAACAGGGCTTCAATGGAACTGGGCGGTCAGCGCCGTGCTGACCCACAGCTTGGCGTCGATCTCGCCGACGCGGGACAGTTGCATGCGGTACTGGTAGCGGTCGGGCCGGTACAGGCCCTGCAACCACTGCACGGGCCGGTCGTCGGCGTCGAAGATCAGGCGTTGCACGGCCAGCAGGGCCGAGCCCACGTCGACCTGCAGCTGCTGCGCCACCTCGGCGTCGGCCAGGCGGGCGCTGATGGCCTGCTCGGCACGGCCGATGCGCACCCCCTGGGCTTCCAGCAGCAGCAGGATGGGTTGCTTGGCCAGTTCGCGCTTGCCGAAGCCGCGGGCCAGCGGCTCCGGCACCCAGGTGGTGATGTGGGACAGCGGCCCTTCGCGCGTGGAGCGCACGCGCACCGCCTTCTGCACTGGCGAGCCGGTGGGCAGGGCCAGTGGCCGGGCCACGGCCTCGGGCGCCGGCACCACGTCGCAGGCCAGCACCTTGACGGCGGTGCGCAGGCCCATGCTGACGATGTTCTCCAGCAGGCCGGTGAGCTGGGCCTGTTCCGGCGTCGGCGCCAATGCCGTGGCGTGCCGAACCGGCACGGTGCCGCGCCCGGGCGTGCGCTCGATCAGGCCTTCGGCTTCCAGCCGCTCCAACGCCTTGCGCACGGTGACCCGCGCGACACCGAACTGATCCGCCAACGCCAGCTCGCCGGGCAGGCCGGCGTCGTGCCGGCCCTCGGCCAGCTGCTCGCGCAACACCAGGTAGAGCTGGTGGTACTTGGGCAGCGGCATCGCGGAAGCCATGGGCCGCGAGACCGAACCGGTTCTATTGTCCTGTCAATAGGACAAAGTGGTTCGACCGTCTTGCGCGTGGCAACGCTGAAGCGGCCCAGGCCAGAGGGCTGGCTGGCCGCCGCTCTGTGGTCATCCTGCAACGGGACTGGCGGTGGTGCAGGCCGCGACCGATGATGCACGGTTTCGGCACGCGCCTTGCTGCCGCGCCCGACCAGACCACACCCGGAGGATCCATGCGCGCCCTGAAGAAGCTCCCGCCGCACCATGCCGTTGCGCTTGCCACCCTGGCCGTGTGCCAGGCTGGTGCATGGGCGCAGCAGACCCCGCAGCTGCAGACCGTGACCATCACGGCCGAACGGCGGGAGGAAAGCGTCAAGGACGTGCCCAACTCCGTCAGCACCCTGGCCGGCGAATTCCTGGACGTGCTCAACACCAGCGGCCAGGACGTGCGCGGCCTGTCGGGCCGCGTGCCCAGCCTGAACATCGAGTCCTCCTACGGCCGCGCTTTCCCGCGCTTCTACATCCGCGGCTACGGCAACACCGACTTCCGCCTCAACGCGTCGCAGCCGGTGTCCCTGGTCTACGACGACGTCGTGCAGGAGAACCCCATCCTCAAGGGCTTCCCGGCCTTCGACCTCGAGCAGATCGAGGTCGCCCGCGGCCCTCAGGGCACGCTGTTCGGCCGCAACACGCCGGCTGGCGTGGTCAAGTTCGACTCGGTCAAGCCCGGCAAGTCGCTGGAGGGCTACGGCAGCATCGGTGTCGGCTCGCTGGGCACCGTCAACCTGGAAGGCGCGATGACCATCCCGCTGTCTTCCACCGTGTCGACGCGGATCTCGGTGCTCGACCAGCGGCGCAGCGACTGGGTGGACAACGGCTTCGCCACCGGGCCAACGCAGCAGCTCGAGGGCTACCGCGACAGCGCCGTGCGCGCCCAACTGCTGCTGGCCCCGAGCAAGGACTTCAGCGCGCTGCTGAACCTGCATGCGCGCGACCTGGACGGCTCGGCGCGCCTGTTCCGCGCCAACATCATCGAACCCGGCACCAACGACCTGGTCGCCGGCTTCGACCGCGAGGCGGTCTACCACGACGGCAAGAACGAGTCCAAGCTGCAGACCCTGGGCGGCAACGCCCGCCTGAAGTGGAACCTGGGTGCGGTGACGCTGCACTCGATCACCGGCTACGAAAGCCTGGACACCTTCAACCGCGGTGACATCGACGGCGGCGTGGCCGGCGACGGCCCGGGATTCATCCCGTTCACCAGCGAGACCGCCGACGGCATGCCCAAGCACCGGCAGATCACGCAGGAGTTCCGCGTCGAATCCAACGGCAGTGGGGGCTTCGGCTGGCAGGCCGGTGTGTACTTCTTCAATGAGGACTACGAGGTCGAGAGCTTCAGCTACGACTCCGGCAATGCCGGCGCCCAGGACGGCTACCAGCGCATCCGCCAGAAGAACGACGCCTCGGCCCTGTTCGGCGCCGTGACCTGGCAGGCGACGCCTGCGCTGCAGTTGCGCGGCGGCCTGCGCTTCTCGCGCGACAAGAAGACGCTGAACGTGCTGGAGTACACCAACAGCGGCTTCGCGGCCTGCGTCGGCCCGTCGTTGGGCATCATCCCTGGGGACATCAAGTGCACGCTGTCGGAGCTGGCCGGGCTGGAACCGGACGGCAACCTCTCGGCCAGCCCGAGCGACAGCAAGACGAACTGGGACCTCAGCGCCGTCTACGCGCTGAACAAGGACGTCAACCTGTTCGCCCGCGCCGCCACCGGGTACCGCGCCAGCAGCATCCAGAGCGCGGGCGCCTTCAACGGCAAGTCGGTGGCCACGCCGGAGAACAACACCTCGGTGGAAGTCGGCGTCAAGGCCGACCTGTTCGACAAGCGCGCCCGGGTCAGCTTCTCGGCCTTCAACTACACCGTCAAGGACCTTCAGCTCACGGCCGTGGGCGGCGCGGCCAACGCCAACATCCTGCTCAACGCCAAGAAGGCCACCGGCCAGGGCTTCGAGCTCGACCTCACCGCCTACGTGACCGAGCACATCCTGATGACGCTGGGCGTGGGCTACAACGACACGCAGATCAAGGACCCCGGGCTGGCGGTGTCGGTCTGCGCCGCCTGCACGGTGACCGACCCCACCAACAACGCCGGCCAGGCGCTGATCGACGGCAACCCGCTGCCGCAGGCGCCCAAGGTCACGACCAACCTCGTGCTGCGCTACGGGCGTGAACTGGCCGGGGGCGACTTCTACGTGCTCACCGACTGGGCCTACCGCAGCAAGGTCAACTTCTTCCTCTACGAGAGCACGGAGTTCACCGGCAAGGCCAGCCTGGAAGGCGGCCTGCGCATGGGCTACATCTGGGGCAACGGCAAGTACGAAGCCGCGATCTACGGCCGCAACATCACCGACACGGTGCGCATCGTCGGCGGCATCGACTTCAACAACCTGACCGGCTTCATCAACGAACCACGCACCTGGGGCGTGCAGTTCAAGGCGCTGTTCTGACGATGAAACGATGGTTCGGCGCGGCGGCCATGGTGGCCGCCGCGGCCACCGGCGCGCAGGCCGCGCCGGCGGTCATCTACGAGATGGGCGGCAAGTTCGACAAGAGCTTCAACCAGGCCGCCTGGGAAGGGGCCGAGCGCTGGAAGCAGGCCACCAGCCAGCCCTACCTGGAGTTCGAGATCGCCAGCCCGGCGCAGCGCGAACAGGCGGTGCGCCGCTTCGCCGAACGCGGCGCCAGCCCGGTGGTGGCCATCGGTTTCCCGATGGCCACCGCGGTGGACAAGGTGGCCGCCGCCTTCCCGAAGACGCGCTTCGCCATCGTCGACATGGTGGTGAACCGGCCCAACGTGCAGAGCTTCGTCTACCGCGAGCACGAAGGCGCCTTCCTGGTCGGCATCCTGGCGGCCATGGCCAGCAAGACCGGCACCATCGGCTTCGTCGGCGGTCAGGACATCCCGCTGGTGCGCAAGTTCCTCTGCGGTTACGAGCAGGGCGCCGCCTGGGCGGTGCCGTCGGTCAAGGTGGTCTCGGCCATGACGGGCACCACGCCGCAAGCCTGGGTGGACCCGGTGCGCGGCGGTGAACTCGCGAAGGTGCAGATCGCGCAAGGCGCCGACGTGGTCTGGGCCGCGGCCGGCACCACCGGCCTGGGCGTGATGCAGGCGGCGGCTGACGCCGGCAAGCTGACCATCGGCGTCGACAGCAACCAGAACCACCTGCACCCGGGCAAGGTGCTCACATCGCTGATCAAGCGTGTGGACCGCGCGGTGTTCGAGGCCTTCAGCGGCGTCAAGCCGGGCGTGACGGCGCTGGGGCTCAAGGAAGGCGGGCTGGACCTGGCGATGGACCAGCACAACGCCGCCCTGGTCACGCCGGCGATGCAGGCCAAGGTCGAGCAGGCGCGTGCAGCCATCATCGCCGGCACCCTGCCGGTGGTGGACTACACGGCCGCCAACCGCTGCGCGCCCTGAGGGGCGGCAACGGTCGGGGCTCCACGGCCTGCGCGGCCACCAAGCCCGTCGCGCTGCCGCCTCGAACGGCCTTGTCACACGGCCGCCTCGCATGGCCGTGTGACAAGGCCGTCTTACCAGCCCATCACGAGGTTGTGGGCAACGCCGCCTCGCCGGGCACGCGCAACTGGTTGTCGACCCCACGAACGCCGTCAGGCGCCCTGGCCAGCACGCTGGCCCGCTCACGCGCCACCGGGTCGGGCGCCGGCCCCTGGAGGCGGACGATGCCGTCCTGCGTGTCGACGTCGATGGCGATGGCGCTCAGCGCCGGGTCGGTGGCCAGCGACGCCTTCACCGCGGCGGTGATCGATGCGTCGCTCCACGACGCCGCCACGTTGTCGCCGGCCGCGGCCCCGCTCTGGGCGATGGACTGCGCGCCGTCCCTGAGGCCCTGCACGCCCTGGTCCACGGACTGGCCCGCGGCGGCGATGCCGGCATCCAGGCGCTGGCCCAGGCTGCGGTCGTCGTAGTGGTTGGACACGATCACCGCGGCGACGCCGGCGCACAGCGCGCCGACGGCCAGGTAGCCGGGCCAGCGGTTGCGGCGCGGTCGGTACACCATGCCAACGGGCATCGCCTCACGGGGTGCCGCGGCGTGTGGGGCTTCGTGCCTGACGTCGTGCGTGGCTGCGCGCTTGGCTGCGTGCGGGGCGCCGGTCAAACCGGCCCGGCGCTGCGGACGGGGTTCGTCGTCGTACATGATCGTCACCTCCCGGTTCAGCCGCGGGCGCGCACCGGTTGCGCGTCGTCGGAGATGTAGACCTCCACGCGGCGGTTGAGCGCGCGGTCGCTGGCACTGGCGTTGTCGGCCACCGGGTACGACTCGCCATAGCCGGTGGTGGCGATGCGGGACGGCGCCACGCCCATGGCCATCAGCGCACGGGCCACGGCGTCGGCCCGTTTCTGCGACAGCGTCAGGTTGAAGCTCTCGCTGCCCACGCTGTCGGTGTAGCCCTCGATCAGCACCAGGCGTTCGGGGTGCTGCTTCAGGTAGTCCACCAGCTTGGCCAGCTCCCCCTGCGCTGCAGGCTTGACGGTGGCACGGCCGGTCTCGAACAGCACGTCGCCCAACGTCACCAGCATGCCGCGGTCGGTCTGCTGCGCCTGCAGCTCGGCCAGCTGCTGTTGCAGCACCCGGTTGCTGGCGGCCGCGGCGGTGGCGTTGGCGCGTGCGTTGCGGGCGTCCAGCGCTGCGTCCACGGCCGCCTGCTGGGCCAGCGTGGCCTCGACCTTGGCGGTGGTGGCTTCGGTCTGCGCCTGGATGGCCTCGGTGCGCGCGGCGTCGGCACGCAGGCGTTCGCGCTCCAGTTCCGCGGCCTGGATGGCTTCTTCGTTGCGCTTGGCCTCGGCGATGGCGCGGGCGGTCTCGACCTCGCGGGTGGCCACGTAGGCCGCGCTGTCGATGGCGCTCAGCGCGGCGTCGTCGTGGTGCAGCTTCTCGGCGCGGGCCAGCGCGTCGCTGGCGCGCTGCAGTTCCAGCGGGGCGCTCTTGAGCACCATGGGGTCGGCCTGCGCCGTCTGCACCACGCTGCGGGCCTGGACCAGCGACGACGGGGTGGTGGGGGCGGAGGCACAAGCGGCCATCAGGGCCGCGGCGGCGGCAACAGTGCCGAGAGAGAGGATGCGCTTCATGATGAGGTTCTCCTGGGTGAGGGTTCAGGGATCAGGTGCCGCCGGTGTTGGGCGGCGAAGAGCTGGGGCGGCGTGCGTCTGGGCGATCGCGACGCCCAAAGGCACGGGGGTGCTCAGGACCGCGCCAGCTCGGCCCGCAGGGCGCGGATGCCGTCACGCACCTGGCCCAGTGCGGCGTCCGAGCGGTTGGCGCGGGCGCGGGCTTCGGCCAGTGCGGCGTCGGCCTCGGCCTGCTCGGCCCACTGGCGGGCCGCCTCGTAGTCCTGGCGTGCCAGGGCTTGTTGGGCCAGGGCCAGCTTCTCGCGGGCGGCCGCCACTTCGGCGGGTGCCTCCGCTGCCGTGCCGCTGACCCGCGAGACGGCGGCGCTGGACACGGCCATCTGTTCCTTGGGTGGCGGTGCGCTGGCGCAGGCGCCGAGGGCCAGCACGGCGGCCAGACCCACTGCGCCGAAGGCCAACCTCGGCCGATGCAGGCCGGCGCTTGCAACGGCCGGCTGCGGGGAAATGCGTTGAGGGTTCATGTCGATGCTCCATCGGTGATTCAGGCCGAGGGTCAGGCGACAGCTGCCCGGGCCACGGCCTCTGGGGAGGACGTGGAGGCATCGTGGCGGCAGGGGCGGCCGCCGCGCGTCGGCGGTCTGCGGGTTGCCGTGTCGGCCTTGGCCTACAGGCTGGCCCGCGGAGCGCCCCGCAACGCGATCTCGTTCGCGGCGCGGATCAGACTGGCTGCTGCCGGCCTGCCCAGAGGTCGATCGCGTCGCAGGCCGCGGCGCGTACTGGCGCCGGCAGGAAGGACGCCGCGGCGGCGGCGCGCGTCATGGCCTCCAGGTCATCCAGGCTCAGCCCGCAGTGGCGCAGGACGTTCTGCGCCTCCTGCGCCAGTGACACCAGGGACATCAACCGGTTGTCGGTGTGGAAGGAGCACGACACGCCGGCCCGCCACAGCGCGCGGATCGGGTGCGCCGCCAGCGAGGCAAAAGCGCCCGTGTGCACATTGCTGGTGGGGCAGACCTCCAGGTGCAGGCCGCGCGCGATCACGGCGTCGACCAGGTGGCGCCGCGCCGGGTCGGCCAGTGCATCGCCCAGCCGAACGCCGTGGCCGATGCGCACCGCGCCATGGTCGGCCGCCTCCAGCACTCGCTCCGCGGCGTCAGCTTCGCCTGCGTGCAGCGTGATCGGCACCCCGGCGTCACGCACGCGCCGCAGCACGGCGGCATGGGCCGACGGTGGGAAGCCCGCTTCGGGCCCGGCCAGGTCGAAGCCGACCACGCCCTGGCCCAGGTAGCGGATGGCCAGATCGGCCGTGCGGTCGACCTGGCCGTCGAACTGCTGCCGCATGCCGCACAGGATGAGACCGCTGGGCAGGGGACTGCGGGCCAGGCCGGCGAGCAGGGCCTCGACCGCGGCTTCAGCGGCCACGCCATGCGGCTCGAACAGCAGCGGCGCGATGCGGAACTCGGCCAGCACCGCGCCGTCGGCCCGCGCGTCCTCGGCCGCCTCGAAGGCCACACGCTCCAGCGCGGTTTCGGTGGCCATCGCCGCCACCGTGAGGTCGAAGCCCTTGAGGTAGTCGACCAGGCTGTGCGCGAAGGCGTGGGCCTCGAACCAGCGCGCCAGGCGGGGCACGTCAGGTGCCGGGCTGGGCAGGCCGCGTTGCTGCAGAAGTTCCAGCAGTGTGGCCACACGCAGGCCACCGTCCAGGTGCTCGTGCAGCAGCACCTTGGGCAGCTGCCGCGCCCGGGCCTCGGGGGTGGGGGATGAGGTCGCGTCCGCTGGCATGGGCCATCCTATCCCGGCGGGCCCGCGGCTTGCTATCCTGCGCCGCCATGTGCCCGACCGGAAATCGTGACATGGCCGCCTCCCTGATCCGACCCGCCCTGGCCGCCATCGCGTTGGCTGCCAGCCTGGGTGCCGCCGCCAACCCCGCGGTCGTCTACGACCTCGGCGGCAAGTTCGACAAGAGCTTCAACGAGGCCGCCTACCGTGGCGCCGAACGCTGGAAGCAGGAAACCGGCAAGACCTACCTGGACTTCGAGATCGCCAACGCCACGCAGCGCGAGCAGGCCATGCGCCGAATGGCCGACCGCGGCGCCAACCCCATCGTCGGCGTCGGCTTCAGCCAGGGCAGCACGGTGGCCAAGACGGCCAAGGCCTACCCCAAGCTGCAGTTCGCCATCATCGACGACGTGGTGGAGCTGCCCAACGTGCAGAGCATCCTGTTCAAGGAGCACGAGGGCAGCTTCCTGGTCGGCATGATGGCCGCGCTGGCCAGCAAGACCGGCAAGGTGGGTTTCGTCGGCGGCATGGACATCCCGCTGATCCGCAAGTTCCAGTGCGGCTATGCGCAGGGCGCCAAACACGCCAACCCGAAGGTGGAGGTGCTGGCGGCCATGACCGGCACCACGCCCGCGGCCTGGGGCGACCCGGCGCGTGGCGGCGAGCTGGCCAAGGCGCAGTTCGCCAAGGGCGTGGACGTGGTCTTCGCCGCCGCCGGCGGCACCGGCGTGGGCGTCTACCAGGCAGCCAAGGACGCCGGCAAGCTGGCCATCGGCGTCGACAGCAACCAGAACCACCTGCACCCCGGCACCATGCTCACCAGCATGGTCAAGCGCGTGGACGTGGCGGTCTACAACGCCTTCCAGGGCATCAAGCCGGGCGTCAGCGCCCTGGGCCTGAAGGAGGGCGGCGTGGACGTGGCGATGGACGAGCACAACGCCAAGCTGGTCACCCCGGCCATGAAGGCCAAGGTGGACGCGGCGCGGGCCGACATCATCGCTGGCCGCATCCAGGTGGCCGACTACATGGCCAGCAACGACTGCAAGTACTGATGTCGACCCTTCGCCCGCCGGGTACGGCGGTCGACCCCCCCGCGGTGGCCATGCGGGGCATCTGCAAGCGCTTCGGCGCCGTGCAGGCCAACCAGGACGTGGACCTCACCGTGCCCGCCGGCACGGTGCACGGCATCGTCGGCGAGAACGGCGCCGGCAAGAGCACGCTGATGTCGGTGCTCTACGGCTTCTACATGGCCGACGCCGGCCACATCGCCATCGACGGCCAGCCGGTGCGCATCGCCAACGCGCGCGACGCCATCGCCGCTGGCATCGGCATGGTGCACCAGCACTTCATGCTGGTGGACGAGTTCAGCGCGCTGGACAACGTGCTGCTCGGCGCCGAGCCGCACTGGCAGCTGCCGCGGGCCCGCGCAGCCCTGCGCGCGCGGTTGGAGGCGCTGATGGCGCAGACCGGCCTGGCGGTGCGGCTGGACCTGCCGGTGGCTCAACTGCCGGTGGGCGAACGCCAGCGGCTGGAGATCCTCAAGGCCCTGGTGCGTGGCGCGCGCATCCTGATCCTGGACGAACCCACCGCGGTGCTGACGCCGCAGGAGACCGACCAGCTCTTCGGCGTGCTGCGCACGCTGCGCGCGCAGGGCACCACCATCCTGCTGATCACGCACAAGCTGCGCGAGATCATGGCGCTGTGCGACGCGGTGACGGTGATGCGCGCCGGCCGCGTGGTGCTGGACACGCCGGTGGCCAGCACCTCCACCGACGCGCTGGCGCAGGCCATGGTGGGGCGGCGTGTCAACCTGGGCCGCGACGCGCACACCGCCGAGCCCGGCGAGGCCCTGCTGCGCGCCGAGCACCTGACGTGGCGCGACGCGCTGGGCGTGCCGCGTGTCGACGACGTGTCGCTGGCGCTGCACGCCGGCGAGATCGTCGGCATCGCCGGCGTCTCCGGCAACGGGCAGAGCGAACTGCTGGACCTGCTGTCGGGCCTGCGCGTGCCGCAGCAGGGCCGGCTGACCCTGGGCGGGCAAACCTTCGAACCCAGGCGCTGGCTGGATCCTCGTCGCGCCCGCGCGCTGAAGCTGGCACACGTGCCGGAGGACCGCCACGCCCGCGCCCTGGTGCTGGACTTCCCGGCCTGGGAATCGGCCGTGCTGGGCTATCAGCGCTGGGCGGCGTTCTGCCGCCGGGGCTTCATGCGCGCCGCCGCCATGCGCGAGACCACTGTGGCCCTGATGCAGGGCTACGACGTTCGCCCGCCCGACCCCGCCCTGGCCAGCCGCAAGTTCAGCGGCGGCAACCAGCAGAAGCTGGTGCTGGCGCGCGAAGCCTGGGCGCAGCCGCAGGTGCTGCTGGTGGGCCAGCCCACGCGCGGCGTGGACATCGGCGCCATCGAGGCCATCCACGCCCGGTTGCGCGCGCTGCGTGATGCCGGCGGTGCGGTGCTGGTGGTGTCGTCGGAGCTCGATGAGGTGCTGGCGCTCGCCGACCGCGTGATCGTGATGAACGCGGGCCGCATCGCCGGCGAGCGCCCGGTGGCGCAGTGCGACGAGACGACGCTGGGCCGGCTGATGGCGGGCCTGGAGGGGGCAGGCCAGGATACCGTGGCGGGCCAGGACACCGTGGAGACCGCCCATGCATGACGGCGACACGCTGCCGCGCTGGATGGACCTGCTGCTGCTGCCGCTGATCAATCTGACGCTCGCGATGGCGGTGGGCGGCCTGGTGGTCTGGGGCGTCGGCCAGGACCCCTGGCAGGTGCTGACCCTGCTGGTGAAAGGCGCCTTCGGCAGCCGCAGCGGCATCGGCTACACGCTGTACTACGCCACCACCTTCGTCTTCACCGGGCTGGCGGTGGCGGTGGCGGTGCATGGCGGGCTGTTCAACATCGGTGCCGAAGGGCAGGCGCTGATGGGCGGCCTGGGCGCCGGCCTGGTGGCGCTCTGGTGGTCCGACGTGCTGCCCGCGCCGCTGATGCTGCCGTTGATGGTGCTGACGGCGATGGTGTTTGGCGCGGTCTGGGCGGCGGTGCCGGGCGCGCTGCAGGCCTGGCGCGGCAGCCATGTGGTCATCACCACGATCATGTTCAACTTCATCGCGTCGGCGCTGCTGGCCTGGCTGATGGTCAACGTGCTCAAGGAGCCGGGCAACATGACGGTGGAGAGCCGCGCCTTTGCCGACAGCGCGCTGATGCCCGGCGTGCACGTGCTGCTGGGGGCGCTGGGCGTGGACTGGCCGGCCACGCCGTTGAACCTCAGCCTGCTGCTGGCGGTGGCCGCGGCGGTGTTGGTCTGGCTCTACCTGTGGAAATCCGGCGCCGGCTATGCGCTGCGCGCGGTGGGCTTCTCGCCGTCGGCGGCGCTGTACGGCGGCATCGCGCCGCCGCTGCAGATCGTCTCGGCGATGGCGGTGTCGGGCGCGCTGGCGGGGCTGGTGGGCGTCAACGAGATCGCCGGCGTGCACGGCCGGTTGCTGCTGGACTTCGTGGCCGGCGCCGGATTCACCGGCATCGCCGTGGCACTGATCGGCCGCAACCACCCGCTGGGCGTGTGGGCGGCGGCGCTGCTGTTCGGCGCGCTCTACCAGGGCGGTGCCGAGATCGCGTTCGAGGTGCCGGGCTTCTCGCGCGACATGGTGTTCATGCTGCAGGGGCTGATCGTGCTCTTTGCCGGCGCACTGTCGCACTTGGCGGCGCCCTGGCTGCTGCGCGTCGTGCGTCTGGTGCACGCGAGACGTCAGCCGGAGGCCGCCCATGGATGAGCTGCAGCTCGGCGCGCTGGTGGCCTCGTCGCTGCGCATGGCCACGCCGCTGCTGCTGTGTGCGCTGGCCGGCGTCGTCAGCGAACGGGCCGGCGTCATCGACCTTGGCCTGGAAGGCAAGATGCTGATGGCCGCCTTTGCCGCCGGGGCCGCCGGCGCCTCGAGCGGCAGCTTCGCCATCGCGCTGGCCGCGGCGCTGGTGGTGGGCGTGGCGATGTCGATGCTGCACGGCTGGGGCTGCGTCACCCACCGCGGCGACCAGGTCGTGATGGGCATGGCGCTGACGCTGACGGCAGCCGGCCTCAGCGTGGTCCTGGGCCTGGCCTGGTTCAAGCTGGGCGGACAGACGCCGCCGTTGCCCGACGCGCTGCGCCTGCGGCCGCTGTGGGCGGTGGACCCGGCCGCTCTGCAAGGCCTGCCCACCGGCCTGCGCGGGCTGGCGCTGGCGCTGGGCTCGCACAACGCGCTGGTCTACGGCGGCTTTGCGGCGGTGGCCGGCGTGTGGTGGTTGCTCTACCGCACCCGCTTCGGCCTGCGCCTGCGCGCCACCGGCGAGAACCCAGCCATGGTGGACGCCGCCGGCGTCAGCGTGGCCGGCATGCGCTACGCCGCGCTGGCGCTCAACGGCGTGCTCGCGGCGCTGGCGGGGCTCTACCTGGTGATGGCGCTGAACGCCAGCTTCAGCCCCAACATGACCGCCGGCCGCGGCTACATGGCGCTGGCGGCGATGATCTTCGGTAAGTGGCACCCGGTGGGCGCGCTGGCCGCCTGCCTGCTGTTCGGCTTCCTGGACGCGTCGGCCATCCAATTGCAGGGCGCTGCGCTGCCGACCTGGCTGGGCGGTGGCGAAGTGCCGGTGCAGGCCATCCAGGCGCTGCCCTACGTGCTGACGGTGGTGCTGCTGGCCGGCTTCATCGGCCGCTCGCGGGCGCCGGCGGCGCTGGGGCGGCCCTACGTCAAGGCACGGTGACCCGGAAGGAACATCGGTGGCCAGCCCCGTGATCGCCATCGCCCAGGTGCCGATGCACTGGACGCTGGACGCCAACCTGCGCGAGATCGAGGCCGCCATGAGCTTCGCCGCCGGCGAGGGCGCGGCCCTGTGCGCCTTCGCAGAACTGGCCATCACCGGTTTCCACCGCGGCATCGTCACCGAAGGCGTGCCGGCCAAGGTGGACCCGGCGCTGCAATGCATCGCGGACTGGGCGGCGGAACTCGAACTGGCCGTGGCCGTCGGCGCGCCCAGTTTCACGCCTGCCGGCCGCTTCAACAGCCATGTGCTGATCGACGAGCACGGCACCGTGCAGGCCCGGGTGCACAAGAACGGTCTGACTGCCCCCGAGGCCACGTTCTTCCAGCCCGGCACTGATCGCCCCTTGGCCACGCTGGCCGGCCTGCGCTGCAGCGCCGTGCTCTGCCGGGAAATCGAGGACCTCGATGCCGTGGCGGGCCAGCTGGCCGGTCGGTCGCCCGCCTTGCTGTTCTGGCCCGGCCAGATGCGGCCCGACCCGGACAAGCCCGTGGTCGAGCCCTGGGAACATGTGCAGCAGGCGATGCGCCTGGCACGCAGCCTGGGGGCGTGGATCGTGCAGAGCAACTGGCCCAACGCGCTCAACCGGCCCGAGGAAAGTGCGCTGACCGGTGCCAGCGCCATCGTCGCACCGGACGGCCGCCTGGTGGCACAGCTGCCGGTGCAGGGCTTCGGCGTTGGGCTCTATGCATTGGGTGACGATGCCCCGCGCTGGGTGCCACTGGACGCCGTGCACCGCACAATGCAGGGCTGATGGACGACGCCCTGCGCACCCGCCTGACCGCCGCTGCCGCCGCGGTGCGGCAGCACGCGCATGCCCCCTACAGCGGCTTTGCCGTGGGCGCCGCGCTGGCCGATGAAACCGGCCGCATCCACGTGGGCTGCAACGTCGAGAACGCCGCCTACCCGCAGGGCCTGTGCGCCGAGGCGGTGGCGCTGGGGGTGCTGGTGGCCGCCGGCGGGAAGGCCGTCACGGCCGTGACTCTGGTGGCGGGCCAGGGCCGCCCGGCCACGCCCTGCGGCGGCTGCCGGCAGAAGCTGCGCGAGTTCGCGGCGGACAGCGTGCCGGTGCACTGTCGCAGCGTCGACGGCGTGGCGCTGGACAGCACGATGGGTGCGCTGCTGCCGCTGTCCTTCGGCCCGGAGGCGCTCGCATGAACGACACCACGGTCGCGGCCGAGTGCATCCGCAGCGCCTGCGACGGCCGCGTGCCGCGTCTGGCGCTGCTGCTGGGCTCCGGCTGGGCGCCGCTGGCTGCGGCGCTGCAACCGCGCGCGACCCTGGACTACGCCGACCTGCCCGGCTTTCCGGCGCTGGCGGTGGGCGGCCATGTCGGACAGGTGCGTGTGGGCCGCCTGCACGGCGCCGAGGTGCTGCTGCTGTCCGGCCGCAAGCACGCCTACGAGGACGGCGACCCGCGCGCGATGAAGGGCGCCATCCAGGCCCTGGCCGCCGCGGGCGTGACCACCTTGCTGCAGACCAACGCCGCCGGCAGCCTGGACCCGGCCATGCCCGCGGGCAGCCTGATGCTGCTCAGCGACCACCTCAACCTGGTCCAGGCCAGCCCGCTGGTCGGTGAGCGCGACGACCGGCGCTTCGTCGACATGGCCGCGGCCTACGACCCGGCCTTGGCCGCGCTGGCGCGGCAGGCGGCGCAGCAGGCCGGCGTGCCGCTGCACGAAGGCGTCTACGCCTGGGTGCTCGGTCCGCAGTTCGAGACGCCGGCAGAGATCCGCATGCTGCAGCGCCTGGGTGCGCAGGCGGTGGGCATGAGCACCGTGCCCGAGACCATCCTCGCGCGCCATGCCGGGCTGCGCGTGCTGGCGCTGTCGATGATCACCAACATGGGCTGCGGTCTGGCGGCGGAATCGCTCAGCCATGCGCACACGCTGGCGGGCGCCGCAAGTGCGGCCGACGACGCCGCACGCTTGATGGCGGCCCTGCTGCCGGCACTGGAGAAGCACTTGTGAGCCTGCAGGACGAAGCCCGCCTGGCCCTGGCCTGCCTGGACCTGACGACGCTGAACGACGGCCACGACACGGCCGGTGGCGAAGCCGACGTGGCGGCACTCGCGAAGCGTGCGCGGGGCCCGTTCGGCGCGCCGGCGGCCTTGTGTGTCTGGCCGCGCCTGGCCGCCTTCGCGCGTCGCGAAGCACCGGCGGACGTGGCGATCGCCGCGGTGGCCAACTTCCCGCACGGCGGCACCGATGTCGACGCCGCGGCGCGCGACACGTCGGTCATCGTCGACGCAGGGGCGCAGGAGGTGGACGTGGTGCTGCCCTGGCGCGCTTTTGCGGCTGGCGACGTGAACGCCGCCGCCGACCTGCTGCGGGCGGTGCGCCGCGCCTGCGAAGGCCGGGTGCTGAAGGTCATCCTCGAGACCGGCGAGCTGGCGGACGATGCCCTCATCCGCCGCGCCGCCATGCTGGCGCTGGCCGAGGGCGCGGATTTCCTCAAGACCAGCACCGGCAAGGTGCCCGTGGGTGCCACGCCGCCGGCGGCGCGGGCGCTGCTGGAGACCATCGCCGCCACGCCGGGCAGCGAGGCAGGCTTCAAGGCCTCGGGCGGCGTGCGCAGCGTGGCCGATGCGGCGCTTTACGCCGGCCTCGTGCGCGAGATCCTGGGCCCGCAGGCCCTCACGCCAAGGCGCTTCCGGCTGGGCGCCAGCGGGTTGCTGAACGACATCGAAGCGGTGCTGGGCGGCGGCGCCGCGCCTTCGGCGGCCACCGGCTACTGATCCCGCCGGCCGCCGGCCTGGCCCACGATGCCGCGTGGCCTGCGCGGCATCGCCCGCTGTGCAACACTGGCGCAAACTCGCCGCACCCGCATGAAACTGCTCTTCGTCGCCGACCCGCTGGAGTCCTTCAAGCCCTACAAGGACAGCACCTTTGCCATGATGCGCGAGGCCGCCGCACGCGGCCACACGCTGCTGGCCTGCGAGCCGCGCCACCTGAGGTGGCAGCAGGGCGGGGTGGTCGAGGCCTCGGTGCGTGAGATCACGCTCACCGGCAGCACCGAGGTGCAGGCGTGGTTCAGCGTGGCCGGCGAAACCACGCTGGCGCTGCGCGACACCAGCGCCGTGCTGATGCGCAAGGACCCGCCCTTTGACAGCGAGTTCTTCTACGCCACGCACCTGCTGAGCCAGGCCGAGCGCGAAGGCGCGCGCGTGTTCAACAGCCCGCGCGCGCTGCGCGAGCACCCGGAGAAGCTGGCGATCCTGGAGTTCCCGCAGCACATCGGGCCCACCCTGGTCACGCGCGACCCGTCCGCCATCCGTGCCTTCCATGCCGAGCACCGCGACATCATCCTCAAGCCGCTGGACGGCATGGGTGGCATGGGCATCTTCCGCGTCGGGCCCGACGGCCTGAACCTGGGCAGCATCATGGAGACGCTCAACCAGGGTGGTGCCACCAGCGTGATGGTGCAGAAGTACCTGCCGGAGATCGTGGACGGCGACAAGCGCATCCTGCTCATCGGCGGCGTCCCGGTGCCCTACTGCCTGGCGCGCATCCCGCAGGGCAGCGAGATCCGCGGCAATCTGGCGGCCGGTGGCAAGGGCGTGGCGCGGCCGCTGAGCGACGACGACCGCCGCATCGCCGAGGCGCTGGGCCCGGTGCTGGCGGCCCGCGGCCTGCTGCTGGTGGGGCTGGACGTCATCGGCAGCAAGCTCACCGAGATCAACGTCACCAGCCCGACGTGTTTTGCGGAGATCACCGACCAGACGGGCTTCCCGGTCGCGAAGACCTTCATCGACGCCCTGGAAGCGGCCCTTGCATCCGCGGCCATGCCGGCTGCGTAAGTTGCCGGCATGAAACGACACCCGCTCGCGCAGGCCGCGGTGGCCACGGCGTGGGCCGCGGCCTGTGCCACGCCCGCCCTGGCCAACCACGGCGGCCCGGTGACTGCCGCGCCGCAGACCATCGTCATCCAGGGCCACTACGACAACGCCGTGGGCACGCAGGACGCGGCCTCGGCGGGCACCATCAACCGCGCGCTGCTGGAAAGCCGGCCGGCGCAGCGCCCGGGCGAGGTGCTGGAGTTCGTGCCCGGCGTCATCGTCACCCAGCACTCGGGCGACGGCAAGGCCAACCAGTACTTCCTGCGCGGCTTCAACCTCGACCACGGCACCGACTTCGCCACCACGCTGGCCGGCATGCCGCTGAACCTGCCGTCGCATGGCCACGGCCAGGGCTACACCGACCTGAACCTGCTGATCCCCGAGCTGGTCTCGCGCATGGACTACCGCAAGGGGCCGTACGACGCGCGCGTGGGTGATTTCGCCGCCGCCGGCTCGGTGGACATCCACCTGCTGCCGCGGGTGGCGGCCCCCTTCGGGCAGGTCACGCTCGGTGCCCACGGCTACCGCCGCGGCGTGCTCGGTGCCTCCACCGAGGTCGCGACCGACACGGCGCTGCTGGGTGCCGTGGAAGCGTTGGACGCCGACGGCCCCTGGACCGTGCCGCAGGGCCTGCGCAAGCGCAATGGCCTGCTGCAGCTCAGCAGCGGCACCCGCAGCAGGGGCTGGAGCCTGCTGGCCATGGCCTACGACGCGCAGTGGACGGCCACCGACCAGATCCCTGAACGCCTGCTGGCACCGGGCAGCGGCTTTGGCCGCTACGACAGCCTGGACCCCACCACCGGTGGCCATTCGCGCCGGCAGTCGCTGTCGGGCGACTGGCACGTGGACACGGCCAGTGGCCGCACGACGGCCTCGGCCTACCTCGTGGGTTACGAACTCGACCTGAACTCCAACTTCACCTATGCGCTGGAGCGCCCGGCCGACGGTGACCAGTTCAAGCAACTCGATCGCCGCACCGTGGCCGGTGCCGAGCTGACGCACACCTTCAACCACGATCTCGGTGACCTGCCGGCGCGCACCGCCTTCGGCCTGCAGTGGCGGCACGACCGCATCCGCAACGGCCTGTACGACAGCGTGGCCCGCAGCGTCACCGCCACCGTGCGCGAGGACCGCATCCGCCTGCACCAGCTGGGCCTGTTCGGCACCACGGCGGTGGAGTTCACGCCGCAGTGGCGCGCCGTGCTGGGCCTGCGTGCCGACCACCTGCGCGCGAACGTCGACGCGCTCACGCTGCCGGCCAACGGCGGCCGCGCCAGCAAGAGCCTGCTGTCGCCGAAAGCGGCGCTGATCTGGCTGCCGCACCCGAAGCACGAGTTCTTCGTCAACGCCGGCCGCGGTTTCCACAGCAACGATGCGCGCGGCATGACGGCGACGCTGGACCCGAAGAGCGGCGACCCGGTGGACCGCGTCCCCCCGCTGGTGCCGGTGACCGGCGCCGAGATCGGATGGCGCACCCAGGCGCTGCCGGGCCTGCAGACCTCGGTGGCGCTGTGGACGCTGCGCTCCGATTCGGAACTCGTCTACGTGGGCGACGCCGGCGCCACCGAAGCCAGCGCCGGCAGCCGCCGGCACGGCATCGAATGGAACAACCGCTGGGTGCCGGTGCCGTGGTTCCTGTTCGACGCCGACCTGGCGTTGAGCCAAGGCCGCTTCGACGACGGCAGCCGAATCCCCAACGCCGTCGACACCGTGGCCTCGGTGGCGGCCACGGTGAAGGACGTGCAGGGCTGGACGGCCAGCCTGCAGTGGCGCTACCTCGGCAGCGGTGCGCTGATCGAGGACGACAGCGTGCGCTCGCGCCCGGCCTCCACCCTGAACCTGCGGCTCACGCGCGCCTTCGGTGAACGTGTGGCGCTGACGCTGGACGTCTTCAACCTGTTCGACCGTGACGTCAATGACATCCAGTACTTCTACGAATCGCAGCTGCCCGGCGAGGCGGCACCGATGGCAGACCGCCACGTGCACCCGGCCGAGCCGCGCTCGCTGCGGCTGACGCTGCAGGCGCGCTTCTGATGCGCCGCGCTGCCTTGGCCCTGCTGTGCGCGCTGGCGGCCCTGCCTGCCGCAGCGCACGACTCGTGGTTCACCCCGCTGCCGCCCACGGCACGTGGCCAGCTGGTGCTGGCGCTGGGCACCGGCACGGCCTATCCGCACTACGAGGTGGCCATCGCGCCGCAGCAGCTGGCCGACAGCGGCTGCGTGGGCGACGGCGTGCGCGAGAAACCGCTGCGCGACGGTGTGGAGCTTTCGCTGGACGGCATCCGGCAGTGGTTCGCGGCCACCACGGAGGGTCCGCCGGTGCTGGCGCTGCGCACCGGCCGCCCGGTGTCGCCGGTGGTGTCGGTCAGCTGCTGGGCGCGCCTGGTGCCGATCGACATCGGCATCGACGACGCCACCGTGGCGATCTACCTCGACGAGGTCCAGGCCCTGCCCGCCGTGCGTGAGCGCTGGGCGGCATTGAAGGCGCGCGGCGTGCGCTGGCAGGAGACCTACGTCAAGCACGCCCGCATCGAGGTCGATGGCGACGGCGACACGGCTGCGGTGGCCACGCCGGCGCTGCCGTCACTCGGGCTGGACCTGCGCGTGGAGTCCGCGCGCCGCCCGCTGCACGCTGGCGACAGCGTGCGCTTCCAGCTGCTGCGTGACGGCCAGCCGCTGGCCGGTCAGCCGCTGCAGCTGGTGGGCGACAGCAGTGGCGTGGGGATCTGGCGCCGCACCGATGCCGACGGCCGCCTCGACCTGCGCCTGCCGGCCGCCGGCCGCTGGCTGCTGCGTGGCACTGAACTTCGCCCGGCGCCCGACGGCAGCGACCGCTGGGACAGCCGCTTCGTCACGCTGGCGTTCGAGGTGCGGCCACCCCGCTGACACGCAGGCGCAGCATCGGCAGCGTCAGCGCGGTGCTGGCCAGGGCCATCAGCAGCAGCGCCGTGAAGGCCTCGGGCGCGATCAGGCCCATGTCCAGCAGCACGTTGGCGAAGATGATCATGATCAGCGCCTTGGTCTGCAGCAGCCAGCCGATGGCCCAGGCCTCGCCCGGCGCCCAGCCCAGCCAGCGGCCCGCCAGCGCCGTGCCGGCCAGCTTGCCGCCCACGGCGGCCACCAGCAGCGCCAGTGCGGCGGCCAGCACCACCAGGCCGCCCATCTGCCATTCGGTGCGCAGGCCGCTGCTGAGGAAGAACACCGGCATGCCGATCATCAGCACGTGTTCGCGCAGCTGGTCCAGGTGGCGCTGGTCGAACCAGCGGGCGTGCATCACGGCACCGGCCAGGAAGGCGCCGACCATGAAGTGCAGGCCCGCCCAGTCCGCCCCCAAGGCCACGACGATCAACCACACCAGGCTCAGCGCCCAGCGGTCGCGCATCGCCAACCGCGGGATCACGTGCTGCAGGGCCCGCGCCGCCAGCGCAAACGCCAGCAGGAAGACCGCCTGGCGGCCCAGCCGCGCCCAGTCCATCAGGATCGCAGCCAGCATGGCCCACACGGCCAGGTCGTCCAGGCTGGCGTAGCGCAGGATGCGCTGGCCCAGGGCCTGGCGCAGGATGCCGAGCTGGTCCATCAGCAGCACCAGGATCGGCAGCGCCGTCACCGCGCAGGCCATGCCGATGCCGGCCACGAACTGCACCGGCGTGGCCTTCGGGCCGACCCAACCGCCGTGGGCCAGCAAGCCGGCGGCCACCACGGCGCCGGCGGCGAACGGCAGCAGCAGGGCCACGCCAGCGGTGATGCCGCACTCGCGCCGGTGGCGCCAGGCGTCGCCCAGGTCCAGTTCGATCCCGGCCAGCCAGACGAAGAGCATCACCGACCACCAGGCAATGCCGTTGAGCGCCTGGATCACCGGCGGCGGGAACACGGTGGCGTGGAACGCCGGCCAGGCCGCACCCAGCACGGCCGGCCCGAGCACGATGCCGGCGAGGATCTGCACCACCACCAGCGGCAGCCAGCGGTCGCCACCCACCAGCCGCCAGACGGCATAGGGAAGGGCGAAGATCATTGCCATCGCCACCAGAAAGGCTTCGACGAGGGTCAGCGCGGGCATGGCGGACAAGCGGGGCCCGGGCCCGTTCAGTCCCGGCCCTCGGCCGGCGCCGGCGGGCGGCGGCCGAAGACCACGCGGATGCCCTGCCACAGCCAGCGCGGGCTGCGCAAGGCGTCGCGCGTCACCTGGTCCAGCGGCAGCGTGGGCCACAGGCGGATGATCAGCGGCCGCGCCGCCACCACCAGCCGGCCAAGCCAGATGCGCCGTCGGTGGCGCGTCACCGCGCGTGCGCTGGCCTCACGCGTCAGGCGCATCTCGGTGCTCGGGTCGCCAGCACGCTGGGCGCGGGCGATGGCTTCGGCCGCATCGGCGCCATCCTCGATGGCGGTGGACATGCCGGCCCCGATCCACAGGTCCACCGTGCCCGCGGCGTCGCCGATGGGCACCACACGGTCATGGCTCGGTTCGGGCAGAAGACGCTGCACCACGTCCACCGCCTGCACCTCCTGGCGCAGGTCGCGCAGGCCCAGGCGCTCGGCGATGGCTTCGAAGCGCTGCGTCAGGACCGCTTCGCTGTCGCCCTCGCCGGGCGGTGAATCGAGGTAGGCGGTGATGCCGGTGCGGCCGCGCATCGGGATCAGGAAGTAGGCGTCGCCGGTGTGCGGGTCGCGGGCGCCGACGATGCCGTCGTACCAGGGCGGCGTGGCGTACTCGGCCGTGACGACGATGTGGCGCGCCCCGGTGCGTGCGCGCGCCGTGCGGCCCAGGCTTTCGAGCTTGCCGCCGGTGGCGTCCACCACATGGCGCGCGCGCACCTGGTGCTGCCGGCCGTCGTCGTCCTGCAGCGTCACGGCCACGCTGGCCGCGTCGGGTGCCAGCGCCACCACCCGCGCGTGCCAATGCAGGCTGGGTGGCCGCACGGTGGCCGCATCGGCGGCGGTGCACAGGGTCTGCCGCAGCCGCTCCTCCACATGCTTGAGCGTGGTGGTGCGCCGGCCGCGGGTGACATCGGTCAGCCCCACGGCGCTCAGCAGGGCCTGCGCCTTGGGCCGCACCACCACCAGTCGCCCGCGGTTGCCATGGCGCCCACGCGCTTCCACGCCCATCACCCGCAGTCCCAGCCGCTGGGCCGTCAAGGCGGCCATGCAGCCCCCGAGGCCGAGGCCGGCGACGAGCACGTCGACGTCGGTGGGCAGCGGGGGGGTGGGGCCAGTCATCGCAACGCCAGGTGGGGAGTTCGCAGGAGTTTAAGAGCCGCGCGCGACCCTGCCTGGCGCCGCGGGACAATGTGGCCATGGCCCTGCTCACCCTGCTCGACGCCCACCTTGCCTATGGCCATGTGCCGCTGCTGGACGGCACCGGCTTTTCGCTGGAGACCGGCGAGCGCGTGGCCGTGATCGGCCGCAACGGCGCCGGCAAGTCCAGCCTGCTGAAGATCCTGGCCGGGCTGGAGCGGCCCGACGACGGCCAGCTGCAGGTGCAGGGCGGCGTGCGCCGTGTCTACGTCGCGCAGGAACCGGCGTTTCCCGACGGTGCGTCCGTGTTCGACGCGGTGGCCGAGGGCGTGGCCGAGGCCCGAGCCCTGCGCGCCCGCTACGAGGCGCACGCCGAGGGCGAGGACCTGGACGCGCTGCAGACCCGCCTGGAAGCCCTGGGCGGCTGGACCTGGGAGCAGCGCGTGGACGAGGCGCTGCAGCGCCTGGCGCTGGACCCGCAGGCCGCGGTGGCGGCTCTGTCCGGCGGCCAGAAGAAGCGCGTGGCGCTGGCGCAGGCACTGGCCGCCGCGCCCGACGTGCTGCTGCTCGACGAGCCGACCAACCACCTGGACATCGACGCCATCGAGTGGCTGCAGGGGCTCTTGAACGATTGGCAGGGTGCCCTGGTGCTGATCTCGCACGACCGTGCCTTCATCGACGCCGTGGCCACGCGCATCGTCGAACTCGACCGCGGGCAGTTGCGCAGCTACCCCGGCCGCTTTGCCGCCTACGAGGCCACCAAGGCGCGGGAACTGGAGGACGAGGCCCTGGCCAATGCCCGCGCCGACAAGCTGCTGGCGCAGGAAGAGGTGTGGATCCGCAAGGGCGTGGAGGCGCGGCGCACGCGCAGCGTCGGCCGCGTGGCGCGCTTGCACCAGCTGCGTGCGCAGCGCGCGGCGCGGCGCGAACAGCTGGGCCAGGTCTCGCTGGCGATGGACGCCGGCCTGCCCACGGGCAAGATCGTGGCGGAGCTGTCCGACGTCAGCATGCGCTTTGGCGAGCGCACGCTGATCGACCGCTTCACCGCCACCATCCTGCGCGGCGACAAGGTGGGCCTCATCGGCCCCAATGGCGTGGGCAAGACCACCTTGCTCAAGCTCATCCTGGGTGAACTGGAGCCCACCGGGGGCCGGGTGCGCCGCGGCACCAACCTGCAGGTGGCCTACTTCGACCAGCTGCGCGGCGGGCTGGACCTGGAGGCCACGCTGGTGGACACCATCAGCCCGGGCAGCGAGTGGATCGAGACCGGCGCCGGCCGCAAGCACGTGATGAGCTACCTCACGGACTTCCTGTTCTCGCCCGAGCGCGCCAACTCGCCCGTGCGCACGCTGTCCGGTGGCGAACGCAACCGGCTGCTGCTGGCGCGCCTGTTCGCGCTGCCGGCCAACGTGCTGGTGCTCGACGAGCCCACCAACGACCTGGACATCGACACGCTGGAACTGCTGGAGGAACTGCTGCAGGACTACGCCGGCACGGTGTTCCTGGTCAGTCACGACCGCCGCTTCCTGGACGACGTGGTCACCAGCACCATCGCCTGGGAGGGCGATCCGGTCTTCGGCGGCCGGCCCGGCCTGTGGCGCGAGTACGAAGGCGGCTACAGCGACTGGAAGCAGCAGCGCGAGCGTGGCCGGGTGGCGGTGGCGCCGCCAGCGCCATCACCCACCCCTGCGGCCCCTGCCTCCGCAGCGCCAGCGACCGCGCCCAAGGCGCGCACCAAGCTCAGCTACAAGGAACAGCGCGAGCTCGACGAGTTGCCGGCGCGCATCGAGGCGCTGGAGACGGAGCAGGCGCAGATCGCCGCCACGCTGGCCGGCAGCGAGATCTACGTCCACGAACCGCAGCGGGTGGCGGCGCTGAACGCGCGCCATGAGGCCATCGAAGAGGAATTGATGACGGCGCTGGAGCGCTGGGAACTGCTGGGCAACCGCTGACGCGCTGGCCACCGGCCGTCAGCTACCAGCCGCGGGCCTCAGTTGACGTTCGGGTGGCTGCGCCAGCCTTCGTTGGTGGCCGCGGGATGGGCCCGGCTGACGATCAGCGCCGACTGCAGGTACAGCGCGTTGATCAGGCGCGCGGCGCGCTCGCGGTCGAAACCCGGCCAGTCGCTCATCTCGCGCAGGTTGGTGCCTTCGCGGCGCAGGCGCCGCACCGCGGCCTCCAGCGGCCCGGGCAGGGCCAGCGCGCGCAGATCGGCGCCCGGCGTCACCCGGTAGGCGGCCGAGCCGGTGAGTTCCGGCAGCAGGCTGTCGCGCGCGCCACGCATGGCGATGGCCCAGGTCAGCGGGCCCAGCGGGCCATAGTGCGCCGCGTCGGCCACCAGCGTGCGCTCGCGGCTGCCCGGCGGCTGCAGCAGGGCGGGTTCCACCTGCAGCACCTCGAAGGCCTGCAGCCGGGTGTTGAGCAACTGATCCGGCGTCAATGGGCTGTGCGCCAGGCGTTCGGCCGGGAACAGCGTCAGCGGGATCACGTGCTGCTCCGCGCCCAGGTGCAGCAACAGCGCCCGCCCGTGGCGCAGCGAGGCGGCCACGACCTCCAGCAGGTCGCTGGCCTGGCCGTCGCGGCCGGGGCGCAGCAGGTCCTGCAGCAGCGACGGCGTCAACGAGGTCAGCCGCGTCGACGGGCCGTGCTCCAGCATCTGCTGCTGCTGGCGCAGGTAGCGACGGAAGTCGCTGATGCGCATCAGTTCAGGCGCGCCGACGGGCAGGGTGGACGGAAACATGCGGGCTCCAGACCCGCATGTTATCCGTGAATTCCGTCACGAATCGGCGGCGACCAGCGGGCCTGGCGCGGCCGCCGGGGCGCTCTCGGCCTTCAACGCCTTGAGCGCCTGCCAGAAGCGGCCGTCCTGGGTGGCGGCGAAGTTGATGCGCATGCAGGTGCTGGGCCGGCGGCTGGCCTGGAACAGGGTGCCCGGTGCGAGCAGCCAGCCCTGGTCCAGCATCGCCAGCGCCAGGCGCTCGGTGTCCGTGCCCACGTCCACCCAGCCGAACAGCCCCTGCGGCGGGGCCACGAAGCGGCAGCCGGCGGCCAGCGCGTGGCGCACGGCGCGTTCGCGGGCGGCGTCCAGCCGCTGCACGATGCGCTCGGCATGGCGCCGCAGCAGGCCCTGGTCCAGGCACCAGGCCACGGCCTGCTCCAGCAGGGCCGGCGTGGTCAGTGTGCCCACCAGCTTGGTGTCGATCAGGCGCTCGGCCAGCGCCGGCGACGCCGCCACGAAGCCGACGCGCCACTGCGGCGCCAGGATCTTCGAAAAGCCCGACACCAGCAGCGTGCGCCGCAGCCCGTCCAGCGCCGCCATGCGGGTGGCGTGCGGCGGCGCGAAGAAGGCGTAGGTGTCGTCCTCCACCACCGTCAGGTCGTGCTGTTCCGCCAGGCTGAGCACGCGGTGGGCCACGGCGGGGCTCAGCGTGTGGCCGGTGGGGTTGTGCAACACCGAGACGGTGACGTAGACGCGTGGCCGGTGCGCTTGCAGCAGCGCGGCCATCACGGCCAGATCGGGGCCGTCGGGGCTGCCGTCGGTGGCCCGGGGCACGGGCAGCAGCCGCATGCCCAGGCGGGTGAGCCGCTCGTACTCCACCGCCCAGCCGGGTTCGTCGACGAGCACCGCATCGCCCGGCTGCAGCAGCGTGCGCGCCACCAGGTCGAGGGCATGGGTGGCGCCCACGGTGGTGACGATCTGCTCCGGCGCGGCATCCACGCCGATGTCGACCAAGCGGCGAGACAGCGCGGCCCGCAGGCCGGGGTCGCCCGCCGGTTCGCCATAGCGCAGCCAGGCGCTGCCATCGTCGCCGCGGCCGCCCGTGACACGCCGGAGCGCGCGCTGCAGCAGCGCGGCGTCCAGCCAGTCCACCGGCAGCGTGCCCATGCCCGGCGCGCTGCCGTGCACGCCGGCATGGAACATGCCGCGGATCAGGGCCGTGGCGTCCACCGGGGCCGTGGGGCCGCGTCCTGCCGTGGGCGAGGCTCCGGCGTCGCCCGTGCGGCGGGCGGTGCGGGCGCTGCCCTGCACTGAGGCGCGCACAAAGAAGCCACGCTGTGCCTGCGCCTGCACCAGGCCCTGGGCCTGCAGGCGGTCGTATGCCGCCACCACGGTGGCCGGGCTGACCTGGTAGCGGGTGGCGCAGTCGCGCACGGAAGGCAGGCGTGCCCCCGGGCGCAGCAGGCCCTGGGCGATGCGGTCGCCAAACCGTATTGCCAGTTGCTCCGCCAGCGTGGCGCCGGCGCTGCGGGACAGAGGTTCGGGAGTGGTGGGCATGGTCGGGTGTGCTGGCGCCGGGAGCGATACAGATCGGCTTTCTGTCAGGTGCAGTGTATGGCTACTGTGTTGGTCAGCGCACTACAGTTCACGCACCGACGATGTGCGGGCTCCGGCCCGAAGTCCACTGAGACCTGCTGCACATGCGATTCCTTGAAGATTGGATCCCCCCACGAATCCGAGTTGCGGCCAATGCCACGCTGAGTCAACGCGTCGGCGGCTGGGGCGTGGCCGGATGCGGTGGCTGCCTGTGCGGGCGCCGGCCATGAGCGCCGTCGCGCTGCCCGGCCGGCTGGATACCGCGACCCGTGGCTTGGCCTGGGGTGCATTGGGCGTGCTGATCTTCGCGCTCACGCTGCCGATGACGCGCCTGGCGGTCGGCGATGCTTCCGCGCCGCAATTGCCGCCGGCCTTCGTCACAGCCGGCCGCGCGGCATTGGCGGGCCTGCTGGCCGTGGCCTACCTGCTGGCCACCGGCGCCCACCGCCCGCCGAGGCGCACCTGGGCGCCGCTGGCGCTGAGCGCTGGCGGCACGGTGCTGGGCTTTCCGCTGGGCCTGGCGCTGGCACTGCGCGAGGTGCCGTCGGCGCACGCGGCCGTGGTCACCGGCGTGCTGCCGCTGGCCACGGCGGTGGTCGGTGCGCTGGCCGCGCGGCAGCGGCCTTCGGCCGGTTTCTGGGCCGCGGCCGGCGCCGGTTGCGCGCTGGTGCTGGGTTTTGCCGCCTGGCAGGGCGGCGGTGCCCTGGTGGCCGCTGACGCCTGGCTGGCGATGGCCGTGGCCACCGGCGCCGTGGGTTACGTGGCGGGGGCGCGGGCCGGCGCGGTGCTGCCGGCGCCGCAGGTGATCTCCTGGGTGCTGGTGGGCGCGTTGCCGTTCACGCTGCCGGCGGCCTGGGCCAGCTGGCCGGTGGCGCCGGTGAGCGCTGCGGCCTGGGGCGGCTTTCTCTACACCGCGGTGTTCTCGATGTGGCTGGGGTTCTTCGCCTGGTACCACGGGCTGGCGCTGGGCGGTGTGCTGCGCGTGAGCCAGGTGCAGCTGCTGCAGCCCTTCCTGGCCATCCTCGCCGCCGCGCTGTTGCTGGGTGAGGCGCTGGAGCTGGCGACGGTGGGTTTTGCGCTGGCGGTGCTGGCCGTTGTGGCGCTGGGGCGCCGGACAAGGATTGCATGACGCAGGTTGACCGTTTCAGAACCCTGGGCCTGCTCGGTGGCATGAGCTGGGAAAGCACCGCCGTCTACTACCGACTGATCAACCAGGGTGTGGCGGCGCGCGGCGGTGGCCTGCACAGCGCGCCGCTGTTGCTGCACAGCCTGGATTTCGCCGGTGTGGCCGCCGCGCAGGCGGCGGGCGACTGGGCCGGACTGGGCGCTCAACTGGGCGCGGCGGCCGCTGGCCTGGTGCGGGCTGGCGCGGGCGCGGTGCTGATCGCCACCAACACCATGCACCGCCTGGCGGCCGAGGTGCAGGCTGCTGCGGGCGTGCCGCTGCTGCACATCGGCGACGCCACCGGTGCCGCGCTGCGCGCCGCGGGCGTGAAGCGCGCCGGCCTGCTGGGCACACGCTTCACGATGGAGGATGTTTCGGTGCTGCGCGGGCGGCTGGCGGCGCACCACGGCATCGAGACCCTCGTGCCCGGCGATGCGGCCCGCACCGAGGTCCACCGCGTCATCTACGAAGAACT
The DNA here is from genome assembly GCA_024235915.1 of Burkholderiaceae bacterium. Taxonomy (GTDB): domain Bacteria; phylum Pseudomonadota; class Gammaproteobacteria; order Burkholderiales; family Burkholderiaceae_C; genus Rubrivivax. The sequence continues at coordinate 92,593 of JACKLO010000018.1, forward strand.
CTGCCGCGGCCGCCTCGAAGGTCCATCGCGCGAGCGTTATGCCGGCATCATCGACGACCTGCGGCGTGATGGCGCCGAGGTGGTGATCCTCGGCTGCACCGAGATCGGCCTGCTGATCGGCGCGGCCGACAGCACGCTGCCCGTGTTCGACACCACACAACTGCATGCCGCGATGGCGGTGGACTGGATCTGCTCATGACCGCGTTGACCTCCCCCTTCACGCTGGCGCGCCGCGCGAAGCGGCTCGAACCCTCGGTGATCCGCGAGATCCTCAAGCTGACCGAGCGGTCCGGCGTCATCTCGCTGGCCGGCGGCCTGCCGTCGCCCGACGGGTTTCCGGTGGAGGCACTGCGTGCCGCCACCGACCGCGTGCTGCGCGACACCCCGCGCGAGGCGTTGCAGTACGCCGCCAGCGAAGGCTTCGGCCCGCTGCGCGAGTGGGCGGCGGCCCAGCTGCAGGCCCAGGGGCTGAGCGTCACGCCAGGCCAGGTGCTGATCACCACCGGCTCGCAGCAGGGGCTGGACCTGGTGGGCAAGCTGCTCATCGACGCCGGCAGCCGGGTGGCGGTGGAATCGCCCACCTACCTGGGCGCGCTGCAGGCCTTCACGCCCTACGAGCCGGCGTTCGTCAGCGTGGACGGCGATGACGAAGGCCCGCTGCCGGCGGCGCTGGAGACCGTGCGTGACGCCCGCTTCCTCTACCTGCTGCCCAACTACCAGAACCCGGGTGGCCGCTGCATGGGCGCCGCGCGCCGCGCCGCGCTGGCGGACCGCGCCGGCGCGCTGGGCCTGCCGGTGGTCGAGGACAACCCCTACGGCGACCTCTGGTACGACGCCCCGCCGCCGCCGCCGGTGAGCGCGCTGCTGCCGGGTGGCAGCGTCTACCTGGGATCGCTGTCCAAGGTGCTGGCGCCGGGGCTGCGCCTGGGTTATGTGGCGGCGCCGGCCGAGTTGTTCCCCAAGCTGCTGCAGGCCAAGCAGGCGGCCGACCTGCACACGCCGGGCTTCAACCAGCGCATCGCCCACGCCGTGCTGGCCGACGGCCTGCTGGAACGCCACCTGCCCGCCGTGCGTGCCCGCTACAAGGCGCAGCGCGACGCCATGCAGGCCGCACTGCTGGCGCACCTGCCGGCCGGCTGCCACTGGGTGCAGCCGCAGGGCGGCATGTTCTTCTGGGTCGAGCTGCCCGAGGGCCTGGACGCGACGGCGCTCTTGCCGCGTGCGGTGGACGCCGGCGTGGCCTACGTGCCCGGCGCCGCCTTCTACGCCACCGCCCCCAAGGCCAACCGCCTGCGGCTGAGTTTCGTCACCGTGTCGCCGGAGCGCATCACGGCCGCGGTGGCGCTGCTGGGCGCGATCCTGAAGGAGGCGCTGGCATGACGGTGCAGCCACGCCGCTTCCACCAGGTCGACGTCTTCAGTGCCGAGCCCTTGCTGGGCAACCCGTTGGCCGTGGTGCACGACGCCGCCGGCCTGGACGACGCCCGCCTGGCCGCCATCGCCCGCTGGACCAACCTGTCGGAGACCACCTTCCTGCTGCCGCCCACCGACCCGGCGGCCGACTACCGGGTGCGCATCTTCACGCCCTTCGGCGAACTGCCCTTCGCCGGCCACCCCACGCTGGGCAGCGCCTGGGCCTGGCTGGCGGCCGGCGGCGTGGCGCGTGGCGCGCATGAGGTGGTGCAGGAATGTGGCGTGGGTCTGGTGCGTGTGAAGCGCGATGGTGCGCGTCTGGCCTTCGCAGCCCCGCCGCTGCGGCGCAGCGGGCCGCTGGACGACGCGCTGCTGGCGCGCATCGAGGCCGGGCTCGGCCTGGCGCCGGGCGAGATCGTGCGCCACGCCTGGGTGGACAACGGACCCGGCTGGTGTGCCGTGATGCTGGGCTCGGCCGAGCGGGTGCTGGCGCTGAAGCCCGACTGGACGCGGCTGGGCGACCTCAAGCTCGGGATCGTCGGGCCGCAGCCGGTGGGCGCCGACACCGCCATCGAACTGCGGGCGCTGTTTGGCACCGGCGGCGTGGGTCTGGAGGACCCGGTCACCGGCAGCCTCAACGCCAGCGTGGCGCAGTGGCTGATCGGTGAGGGTGTGCTGCCGGACCGGTACGTGGCGGCGCAGGGCCAGGCCCTGCAGCGCGCGGGGCGGGTGCATGTGGCGCGCGAGGGCGACACGGTCTGGGTGGGTGGGGACGTGACGCCGGTGGTCGAAGGTATCGTGCGCATCTGAATCGCACGCGGGCACCTGCCGACGCATGACCACCGAGATCGACCACCTCATCATCGCCGCCGACACCCTGGAAGCCGGCGTCGCCTGGTGCGAAACCACGCTGGGCGTGACGCCCGGCCCGGGCGGCCAGCACCCGCTGATGGGCACGCACAACCGGCTGCTGAACCTGTCGTCGCCGGCGTTCCCGCGCTGCTACCTGGAGGTCATCGCCATCGACCCCGAGGCGCCGGCGCCAGGCCGCGCCCGCTGGTTCGGGCTCGACGAACGCCCACCCGGCTCGCCGGCGCTGTGGCACGCGGTGGCGCGCTCGACCATGCTCGACATGCACCGCTGGGGCCTGATCCACAAACAGGCCGACCCGGGCCTGCCGCTGGACATGGTGCGCGGCGAATACCGCTGGCAGGTGCTGGTGCGGCCCGATGGGCGACGCCTGGGCGTGCTGCCCAGCCTGATCCAATGGCAGGGCCCGCATCCCGCGGAGCGCTTGCCGGCCAGCGGCCTGGCACTGCGCAGCCTCCGGCTCGATGGCCTGCCGGTGCCGCATCGGGACGTGCTGCGCCTGAAGGGTGTCACGGGCGAGCCCGCGTCGGCCCCCCGCATGACCGTTGAGCTCCACACCCCGCGTGGCGGGGTCACGCTGCAGACCGCATGACCGAAGGCATGACCGAAGAACTGTTCCGCGAGGATGCGGCGCTCACCGAGTGCCGCGCCACCGTGCTGGCGGTGGACGCCGAGGGCGTCGTGCTCGACCGCACCGTGTTCTATCCGCTGGGCGGCGGCCAGGCTGGCGATGCCGGCGTGCTGGTGGCCGACGACGGGCGCTCGTGGCCGATCGCCGATACCCGCAAGCACAAGGGCCGGCCTGGTGCGATCGCGCACGTGCCGGCGGGTGAGGTGGCGGGGCTCGTGCCGGGCATGCCGGTGACGGCGCGCATCGACGCCGACCGGCGCCGCGCCCACATGCGTTTCCACACCAGCACCCACCTGCTGTGCGCTCTGGTGCCGCACCCGGTGGACGGCTGTTCCATCACCGCGGCCCATGCGCGGCTGGACTTCCACATGACCGAGCCGCTGGACAAGGAGGCGCTCAACGCCGGCCTGGTGCGGCTGGTGGCCGAGGCACACCCGGTGCGCCACCGCTGGATCAGCGAAGCGGAGCTGGACGCCAACCCCGGCCTGGTGCGCAGCATGAGCGTGCAGCCGCCGCGGGGGTTGGGCCGCGTGCGTGTGCTGGAGATCGAGGGCGTGGACCTGCAGCCCTGCGGCGGCACGCACGTGGCGAACACCGCCGACATCGGCGCCGTGATCGTCACCAAGATCGAAAAAAAGTCGGCCACGACCCGCAGGGTCGTGCTCGGCTTCGCCGAGCCGGGCTGAGGCTGGACTGAAATCAGTCCCTGCGGACTGATTTCTGCCTGCCGAAGCGGCTGAGCTCTGCGAAGCCGTGGGAGGGCCTGGACTGAAATCAGTCCCTGCGGACTGATTTCTGCCTGCCGAAGCGGCTGAGCTCTGCGAAGCCGTGGGCGCCGGCGCCTGAAACGACGTCGAATGCCTTCAGCAGGCGGAGGTTGCCGCCGCCGGCGAAACCTCTGCCCCACGCTGCCGCCGTTGCAGGCGCTGCGCCAACCGTTCGGCAGCGCGCAAGGCGTGCGATGCCGCACTGCCCAGCAGCGCGTCCGTGCCGCGCCAGAAGTCGTCGCGCGCCGCGCGGCGCAGCGCCTCGGCCCGGGCGTGGGCATCGTCGTACAGGCGGTGGATCTCGGGGGTGGTCAGTCGGTCGTGCATGGCGGTTTCTCCTGTGGCTTCGCACTCTATGGAGTAGCCGACTGCCGGGAAACGGCAAAGAATCTGAAATGGTTTTGCAGAAATTGCAATATCAGAGCACACTGACGGGATGCACCTCGACGACATCGCCCTCTTCGTGCGCATCGTGGAACTGGGCACGCTCTCGGCCGCCGCGCGCGAACGAAACGTGCCGGTCAGCCAGGTCACGCGGGCCTTGACACGGCTGGAGCAGGCCGCTGGCGTGCGGCTGCTGCACCGCAGCACGCATGGGCTCAGCCTCACCGACGAGGGCGATACCTTCCTGGCCCACGCCCGCCGGCTGGGGGACACCGCGGCCGAACTGCAGGGCGCGCTCAGTGGCCGGCGTGATGGCCCCAGCGGCTGGGTGCGGGTGAGCGTGAGTGCGATCGTGGCCGAGGCGGTGATCGTGCCGTCGATGCCCTCGCTCTACGCACGCCACCCCCAGCTGCAGCTGGACATTGCCGTGGAGGACCGCCTGGTGGACATGGCGCGCGACGGTATCGATGTGGCCATCCGCACCGGCACGCCGGCCTCAGAGACGCTGGTGGCGCGGCGCATCGGGCAGTTCAGCCGTGCGCTGTACGCCGCGCCGGCCTATGCCGACCGGCACGGGCTGCCGGATCGCGCCGACGCCTTGCCGGCCCATCGGCTGGTGGGCAACAGCGCCATCGCGGCGCAGAACCAGTGGCTCACGAGTACGGCGGACGCCGATCAGGCGCTGCCCATGCGGGCGCACACACGGACCGACAACTCGGCCGTGGTGCTGTCCCTGGTGCTGGCGGGCGTCGGCATCGGGCGCCTGATGGACATCGTCGCCCGTCCGCTGGTGGCCGCCGGGCAGTTGCTGCCCGTGCTCCCGGTCACCACGCCTGTGGCACCGACGCCGGTCTATGCGGTGATGCTGCGCGAACGCCAGCGCCTGCCGAAGCTGCGCGCCTGCATCGACCACTGGGCCGGGTGGCTGTCGTCGACGGCCGACACCGGCGGCGCCGCGGCGGCCTGAATGGCGCCGCGGCTGGGGCGCCTCACTTCTTGCGGAAGTCGTCGTGGCAGGCCTTGCAGCTGCCGCCGACGGGGCCGAAGGCGGCCTTGGTGTTGTCCAGGCTGCCGGTCTTGACCGCGGCGTCGAGCTTGCCCATGGTGTCGCTCAACTTGTCGGCCGCGGCCTTGAAGTCGGCCGCCTTGGACCAGACCTCGGGCAGGGCGCGGGTGTCGCCCGCATCGGTGCCGGCGCCGAAGGCCGTGAACGGCAGGCTGTGCACCGCCATCACCACGCTCATGTTGGCTGCGGCGGCCTGGGCGTCCCACGGGGCCTTGCCCTGCACCATCGCGCCCACGCGGCCGAAGTGCGCCGCCATCAGCGTGAAGGCCGCCTTGCGGTACTTGACGGCGTCCTCGGGCTTCTGGAACTGGGCCGAAGCGGGCAGGGCGGTCAGGCAGGCGGCGGCGCACAGGGTGGCGGCCAGGATCGTCTTGCGGGTCATGGGTGCAGGTCCTCGTTCATGGATGTGGGAGCGATGCGGGGCATCGGCGCGCTGCCGCTGAGTGGTTGCGCGGTCGCGAGCCGACGGAGCGTATACGCGAGCGGTGTCCTCGGCATTGCAGTCGGACATCGCGGACGGGCTATCGTCGAGCCGAGGCGCCGTCCGGCGCCAGCCGGCCTTGCCTGGAAGACCACCGATGACCCTCCCCACTGACACCCGCGTCCGCGTCTGGGACCTGCCCACCCGCGTCTTCCACTGGGCGTTGCTGGCGGCGGTGGTCGGCGCCGTGGCCAGTGCCAAGGCGGGGCTGATGGACTGGCACCCGCGCTTCGGTTACGCCGTGTTCGCGCTGGTGGCGTTCCGCCTGCTCTGGGGCGTGGTGGGGGGGCGCTGGTCGCGCTTTGCCAGCTTCGTGCGCGGGCCGGGCACGGTGTGGCGCTACCTGCGCGGCAATGCATCGGCCGGCGAGCGGCTGGACGTGGGCCACAACCCGCTTGGTGCGCTGTCGGTGCTGGCCCTGCTGGCGGTGCTGGCGGTGCAGGTGGGCACGGGCCTGGTCAGCGACGACGAGATTGCCTTCGTCGGGCCCTTGAACGCCCTGGTGTCCACCGACACCGGCCTGGCCGCCACCAGCTGGCACCGGGGCTGGGGCCAGTGGCTGCTGTTCGGCCTGGTGGGCCTGCATGTGGCCGCCATCGTGGCCTACGCCGTCCGCGGACAGCGCCTGGTGCCGGCCATGTGGCATGGCGACAAGACCCTGCCGGCCACCACGCCGCCCAGCGCCGACGGCCTCGCCCAGCGTCTGCTGGCGGCTGTGCTGCTCGCCGGCTGCGCCGTGGGCGTGTGGTGGGTCGTGACCTGACGGACTTGTTTCGGGCCTAGACTCCAGTCAGCCCGATGGAAGTGCCACCGATATCCCTGGTCGAGCCGGACACGCCGGCGCTGCTCGACGCCACGCGCGAGATCTTCCGCGAATACGCCGGCTCGCTGTCGGTGGATCTGTGTTTCCAGGGCTTCGAGGAAGAACTGGCGGCGCTGCCCGGCGACTACCTGCCACCGCAGGGCGTGCTGCTGCTGGCCTTCGTGGACGGCGCCCTGGCCGGCTGCGGCGGCTTCCGCCCGCTGCCCGAGGCCGACCACCCCGACGCCTGCGAGATGAAGCGCCTCTATGTGCGCCGTGCCTTCCGCCGCTTCGGTCTGGGGCGCGTGCTGGCGCAGGCGTTGATCGACCGGGCCACCGGGGCCGGCTACGCGTCGATGCTGCTGGACACGCTCGACGAGATGGAAGCGGCGCGCGGCCTCTACGAGTCGCTGGGTTTCGTCGAGATTCCGCCCTATTACTTCAACCCGATTCCGGGGGCACACTACCTGAAGGTCGACCTGACCGGCACCCCGGGAGCTCCGCGATGAACCCGTTCCGTCACCTGCTCAAGGCCTGTGGCAGCCAGCCGCCCATCGGCACCTGGATCATGTCCGGCAGCCCGCTGGTGGCCGAGGCCCTGGGTTACGCCGGCTTCGACTGGGGCGTGGTCGACATGGAGCACAGCCCACTGGACATGGGCGACGTGGTGCACCTGCTGCAGGCCGTCGGCAACACGAAGATGGTGCCGGTGGTGCGCGTGCCCTGGAACGAACCGGTGGTCGTCAAGCGTGTGCTCGATGCGGGCGCGACCACGGTGCTGTTCCCGTTCGTGCAGGACGCCCAGGAGGCCGCGGCCGCCGTGGCGGCCACGCGTTATCCGCCCGACGGCATCCGCGGCATGGCCGGCATGAGCCGGGCCACGCATTACGGCACGCGCGCCGACTACCCGCGCCACGCCAACCGCGAGGTGGGCGTGATCGTGCAGCTGGAGACAGCCGACGCGCTGGACCGGCTGGACGAGATCGCCGCTGTGCCCGGCGTGGACGCGCTGTTCGTCGGGCCCGCCGACCTGTCGGCGTCGATGGGCTACGTGGGCCAGAGCCTGCACCCGGCGGTGATGGACCGCATGGGCCGCGCCGCGCGCCGAGCGGCCGAGCTCGGCAAACCCATCGGCACGCTGGGCATGAACGCGCAGGCGCTGGTGCAGTACCGCGCGCTGGGCTACTGCTTCGTGGCCCTGGGGGCCGACCTGGGCCTGCTGATGCAGGGTTCCCAGGCGGCGCTGCAGGCGCTGCGCAGCCCGCATGACGAAGGCCACGTGCACACGCTGAGCGACGGCACCGTGACCGGCGCCAGTGCTTACTGAGATCGCTGCCCTGTTGTTTTCTCCCGCCGCACTGCGGCCCTTTCACGCGCCCCGAGCGCGTCCCGCATGACCGAAGAAATCCAGACCCTGGAACTCACCCGTGGCCCGCTGCGGCTGGCGCTGCGCCCCGACCTTGGCGGCTGCATCGCCGGCCTGTGGTTCGACGATCTGCCGGTGCTGCGCAGCACCGAGCCGGCGGCGCTGGAGCGTTCGCGCCTGTCGGGCTGCTACCCGCTGCTGCCGTACTCCAACCGCCTGGGCTACCGGCGGTTCCGCTGGCATGGGCGCGAGTACACGACGCAGCCCAACTTCGACGACAACCCGCACTCGGTGCATGGCATCGGCTGGCAGCGGGCATGGACCGTGGATTCGGCGCGTGAGGACGAGGCGGTGCTGGCACTGCAGCACGCGGGCGACGCCGATTGGCCCTTCCCTTTCAGCGCGCGCCAGACCGTGTCGCTGACGGACGAAGGCCTGCACCTCGGGCTGTCGATCACGAACACGGGCAACGCCGCTGCGCCCTTCGGCCTGGGCTGGCATCCCTACTTCCCCAAGCGCCAGCGCAGCCGGCTGCACATCGAACTCACGGAGCGCTGGGACAGCGACGCGGCCGGCCTGCCGACGCGTCGCGTGCCGCAGGCCGGCATCGATGGCGACGTGACGCACCTGGACTTCGACCATTGTTTCGAAGGCTGGAGCGGCCCGGCCCGCGTGCGCGACGAGAAGCTGGCGCTGCGGTTGACGTCCTCGCTGCCCTACCTGGTGGTGTTCACGCCACCGCTGAAGGACTACTACTGCGTCGAGCCGGTGAGCCATGTCAGCAACGCCATCCACATGGCAGAACCCGGCAAGGCCGGGTTGACGACCTTGATGCCGGGCGAGCAACTGGCGGCCTGGTTCAAGCTCGAGATCAGCCGGCCCTGATGGAAGCGCCCCTCTTCGAGCCGCTGCCGGTGCCGCCGTCGCAGCTGGGGGAGTCGCCGTTCTGGCACCCGGACGAGGCGGCGCTGTACTGGTGCGACATCCCGGGCTGCAAGCTCAACCGCTGGCACCCTGGCCGAGCCGAACATCGGCAGTGGGCCTTCGATGTCGAACCTGCTTGTGCGGCGCCGTTGCCCGGTGGTGCGGTGCTGCTGGGCATGCGCGACGGCTTGTTCCGTTTCGACCCGCTGTCGGGTGAACGCAAGCGCTTGGCGTCGCCGCCCTACGACCCGGCCGAGGAGCGCTTCAACGACGGCAAGGCCGACCCGCAGGGCCGCTTCTGGGCCGGCACGATCTACGAGCCGCGCACGGCCCCAAACGCCGCGCTGTACCGCTGGTCGGGCGGAAAGCTCGACCACATTGCCGGGGACATCACCACCAGCAACGGCCTGGCCTGGAGCCCGGACGGCCGCACCCAATACTGGTCGGACACCAAGGACCACGTGGTGCGCGCCTTCGACGTCGACCTGCACGACGGCAGCCTGTCGCGCGGCCGTGAGTTCGCGCGATTTGCGCCGCGAGCCGACGGCCAGCCGCTGGACGCCTATGGCGGCCGACCCGATGGGGCGGCCGTGGATGTCGAAGGCGGCTATTGGGTCGCCATGTACGAAGGCCAGCGCCTGCTGCGGCTGGGTGTTGACGGTGCCGTGACCCGTGAACTGCGCCTGCCGGTGCGTTGCCCCACGATGCCCTGCTTCGGCGGTGCCGACGGCCGCACGCTGTTCGTCACCACCGCGCGCCATGGGCGACCGGCCGACGAACTGGCGGCGCAGCCCTGGGCCGGTGGCGTGCTCACGCTGCGCGTGGACGTGCCTGGTCTGCCGGTGAACTTCGCGCGGCCGTGAGCGCGTCTGCAGCCACGACCCACGGCGCGCCGCTGGACCGGGCGGCGTTGTGGGCGCGTGTGCGCACGGCCGAGCCCTTCGACCTCGTGGTCGTGGGCGGTGGCGCCACCGGTTGCGGGCTGGCGCTGGACGCCGCGGCACGTGGTTTCAGCGTGGCCTTGTTCGAGGCCGAGGACTTCGCCAAGGGCACGTCATCGCGGGCCACCAAGCTGCTGCACGGCGGTGTGCGCTACCTGGCGCAGGGCGACGTGGGGCTGGTGCGAGAAGCCCTGCATGAGCGCAGTGCGGTGCTGCACAACGCACCGCACCTGGCCAGCCGCCTGCCCTTCGTGATGCCGTCCTATCACTGGTGGGAACGCGGCTTCTACGGCATGGGCCTCAAGGCCTACGACCTGCTGGCCGGGTCGCGTTCGCTGGGCGACACGGAGTTCCTGTCCGCTGCGCGCACCAAGACGCTGCTGCCCAATGTGCGCGCGCAAGGCCTTGCCGGCGGTGTGCGTTACTGGGATGCGCAGTTCGACGACGCCCGGCTGGCGGTGGCGCTGGCGCGCACGGCGGCCGCCCGCGGCGCGGTGGTGCTCAACCATGCGCCGGTGACGGGCCTGCTGCGGCAGCAGGGCCTGGTGCGGGGTGTCACCGTGCGCGGGCCGGAAGGCGACCTCGACATACCGGCGCGTTGCGTGGTCAACGCCACCGGCATCTGGGTGGACGCGCTGCGCGACATGGACCGTGACGCCGAGGCCCCGCATCGCCCGCCGCTGGTGGCGCCCAGCCAGGGCGTGCACCTGGTGGTCGACCGCCGCTTCTGGCCCGGCGACCATGCGCTGCTGGTGCCCAAGACACGCGATGGCCGCGTGCTCTTCGCGGTGCCGTGGCTGGGCAAGACGATCCTGGGCACGACCGATACGCCGCGCGAACAGGTCCAACACGACCCGCTGCCGTTGCGCGCCGAGGTGGACTTCATCCTCGACGAGAGCGCGCGCTACCTGTCCCGGCCGCCTGGCCGGGACGATGTGCGCTCGGTCTGGGTGGGCATGCGGCCGCTGGTCAAGCCGCAGGCCGAGGACGGGGCCGACACCAAGGCGCTGTCGCGCGAGCACACGGTGCTGGTGGGCCGCAGCGGCCTGGTCACCGTCACCGGGGGCAAGTGGACCACCTACCGCGCGATGGCCGAGGATGTGCTCACGCGCTGCATGGCGCGCGGCCTGATGCCGCCGAGGCCGGCGGGCGTGACGGCCACCTTGCCGCTGGTGGGGGCCGCCCCGACGCAGCGCTCGGTGGCGATGTCGCCAGGCGCGCACCTCTACGGCGCCGAGGCCGACACCTTGCGGGCACTGCCCGGGGCTGACCGCTGGCTTTGGCGCGACCCCGAAGGTGATGCGCCCGTCCTCAGCGAAGCGATGGTGCGTTTTGCGGCCCGGCACGAACTGGCAGCCACGGTGGAGGACGTGCTGGCGCGGCGCAGCCGGCTGCTGTTCCTGGACGCCCGGGCGGCCGCCACCCTGGCCGAGGCCGTGGGGGACATCCTGGCCGACGAACTCGGCGCCGGCTTCGATGCCGCAGCCTCCAGCGCCGCCTTCCGGGCGCTGTCGCAGCGCTACGCCGAACTGCCCTGACGCGGGATCACTCGCCCGCGCTGCCGTACTTGACGGTGCAGCCGTAGGCGCGTGTGGCCGGTGTGCCGACCGGCTTGCCGGCCATCGACTCGGCCAGCGCCACCTTCACGTGGTTGGTCGCGCCCGGGATATCGGCCGGATTGGCGCTGGGCTTGCTGTCGATGGCGCCGGCGTAGACCAGCGTGCCCTCGGGGTTGATGACATACATGTGGGGCGTGGTGCGCGCGCCGTAGGCCCGGCCCAGCTTGCCATCCTCGTCCATCAGCGTCGCGGTGACGGACGCACCTTGCCCGTTCATCCAGGCCGCCAGCTTGGCCGGGGCCAGGTAGTCGCCATGGTCGGGTGTGGTGGAGTTCACCGTCAGCCAAACCGCGCCTTGCGCGACCGCGGCCTTCTGCGTGGCCTGCATGTTCTGCGCGCCGTAGTGCTTGCGCACGTAGGGGCAGCCCGGGTTCACCCACTCCAGCACCACATGCTTGCCCTTGAAGTCGGCCAGGCTGACGGACCGGCCGCTGGTGTCGATGGCGCTGAAGGCGGGCGCGGGCTGGCCCACGGTGGCGCTGGCCAGCGCCGGCGCGGCAAAAGCGGCCGCAGCGGCCAGCGTCAGGGCGTGAAACAGGGGCTTCATCGGTGACTCCTTGCGGGGGATGACGACGGAACGCGGTTCACAGCGTGGCCACAGCGCCGGTGACCTCGTCGACGCTGAGGATTTCAGAGAGCAGTTGCGGCGCTGGGTTCCCAGGCCGGTAGAGCGCGTAGACCGGCACACCGCTGCGGCCCAGGCGCGTCAGTTCAGCCGTGATGGCGGCGTCGCGGCGGGTCCAGTCGGCGCGCATCAGGCGCACGCGCTTGTCGGCGAAGGCCGCCTTCACCGCAGCGTCGGCCAGCGTGGTGCGCTTGTTGTACTGGCAGGTCACGCACCAGGCGGCGGTGAAATCCACGAAGACGGCCTGGCCCTGCGCCTGCGCCTCGGCCACGCGCTCGGGCGACCAGGCCTCCCAGCCGTCGGCCGCGGTCGACGCATTGGCGGCCATGGCCTCCTGCCGCAGCGCGGGGCCGGCCCAGGCCAGCGTCAGACCCAGCAGCAGCACGCCCACCGTGCCCCAGACGCGCTTCACGCGCGGTGAGTTCGCCGGCGAACCCAGGGCCCAGGCCAGGAAGGAAAGCGCCACCAAAGTGCCCAGCAGCGCCGCAGCACCATCGATGCCGGTCTGGTGCCCCAGCACCCAGACCAGCCAGACCACGGTGCCGAACATCGGGAAGGCCATCAGCGTCTTGAACGTGGCCATCCACGCCCCTGGCCGCGGCAGCAGGCGCGCCACCGCCGGGAAGGCGCTGGCGGCCAGGTAGGGCAGGGCCATGCCCAGGCCCAGCGCCGCGAACACCACCAACGCCTGTGCCGCCGGCAGCGTGAGCGCGAACCCCAGGGACGCGCCCATGAAGGGCGCCGTGCAGGGCGCGGCCACGGCCACGGCCAGCACGCCGGTGAGGGCGGAGTCCACCAGCGGGTGCCGGGCCTGCGCTGTGGCCACCCGGTCCGGCAGCACGCTGCCGACCTCGAAAACGCCCAGCAGGTTCAGGCCGATCAGCGTGAACAGTGCCGCCAGCACCGCCACCACCGGCGGCGACTGCAGCTGGAAGCCCCAGCCCAGCTGCTCGCCGCCGGCGCGCAGTGCCATCAGCAAGGCCGCCAGGGCGACGAAGGACAGCACCACGCCACCGGTGTAGGCCAGCCCGCCGGCCAGCAGGCGGCCGCGGTCATGGGCGTGGTGGGTGAAGCCCAGCACCTTCAGCGACAGCACCGGGAAGACACAGGGCATCAGGTTCAGCAGCAGGCCGCCGACCAGGGCGAAGGCGATGGCCAGTGGCAGGCCCAGGGTTGACGCCTCGGCGGTTGCCAGGGGCGGCACGTTGGCAGCGACCTCGGCATGCGACGACGTCAGTGCCGCGCCGACTGCAGGCCAGGGGCCGGCCACCGCCACCGCGACCTGCGCGCCGGCGAGGTCGCCCCGCGCCACCAGCACGGCGGGGATCAGGTCGGGGCTGTCGCTGCGCTGCGGGTCCAGCGGCACTTCGGCCGTCCAGCGTGCGCCGTCCCAGCGTTCCACCGGCTTGGCGGCATTGAGGATGACGCCGACGGTCTCGGGGAAGAAGGCCACCTCGCGCCCTTGCCAGGCTGCGGGCAGGCCGTCCACGGTGACCACCAGCGTCTGGCCGCTGGCGTCGCTGCGCACCTCGGCGCGGCCCTGGGCGCCCGGAGCGGGCACCGGCAGCGTGTCGCGATGGTTGGCGAAGTCGTCGGCATGGGCCGTGGCCGCGGCGCCGATGGGCAGCTTCAGGCTGAATTCGCCCGACTCGGGAATGCACACGTCCTTGCAGACCAGCCACTCGGCCGCAAGCTGGATGTCCAGCGCCGGTGCCTTGAAGTCTGCGGGCAGTTGCACGTTCACAGGGAGCAGCAGCACGTCCTCGTAGCCGAAGTTCACCAGTGGCCCGAGCGGCAACTTCTTCGGCGTGGGCCATTGCACGTCGCCCGCCTGCACACCCGCGGGCAGTGTCCAGGTCAGGTTTGTCGGCAGGCCGGAGTCGCCGGGGTTCTTCCAGTACGTGTGCCAGTGCGGCTGGTGGGCGATGCGCAGCGCCAGCTGCAGGGGTTTGCCGGGCACCACACCCTCGAGGGCATGCGCCACCAGTTCAGCCCGCACCTGGGGCGTGGTGACAACCGCGCCTTGTGCCGCAGCCGCGGCGGGCATCAACAACGGCAGGCAACTGGAGAGCAGCGCGGCAAGGCGCAAGGGAAGACGCATCGCGGTAAGAAGCAGGCGGGCCAGGGGAGTTCCGCAGCCGCCTCGGGCGAGGCGCCGCGGGCACGTCCGTCTAGTGTCGTTGATCGACGGCGCACCTTTCAGGGGCGGGTTCGGGACGGCCGATACCCGACTTGGATCAAGGCATCCCTGGAAATGGGCGGGTTCTCCCCTATAATCTTCAGGCTTTGCTGATCGCGCCCACGAACTGACCCATGCCGGACCGCACGCGACCCCTCAACGGTCGCCCCGATCCCTGGGTTGACGAGAGCGACGAATCGGCAGCGCCGGCCTTCCGCCCGCTGACGCGGGAAGAAGCGCAGGCCCTGCGTGCCAAGGAGCCGCCACTCAATCCGTGGCGGGTCATCGGGGTGCAGGTTCTCGTCGGTGTGCTGGTGGCTGGTCTCGCGGGGCTGGTCTTCGGCAGCAAGGCTGTGGCGTGGTCGCTGCTCTATGGGGCGGCCACCGTGGTGGTGCCGGGTGCCCTGATGGCGCGTGGCATGACCAGTCGCCTGTCCAGCGTGTCACCCGGCGCCAGTGCCGTCAGTTTCATGTTGTGGGAGGTGGTCAAAATCGCGGTTTCGATTGCCATGCTCATGCTGGCGCCGAAACTCGTGCAGCCCCTGAGCTGGCCGGCCCTGCTGGCGGGCTTGGTGCTGTGCATGAAGGTGTACTGGGTTGCGCTCCTGTGGCGCGGCCGCTGAAGAAGAAGCGAACACGGACGGGAACGAGCACATGGCAGTCGAAGGTCACGCCCCCACCGCTGGTGAATACATCATTCATCACCTGCACCATCTGCAGGTGGGCTCCGGCTTCTGGACGCTGAATGTCGATTCGCTGTTCTGGTCCCTCGTGACCGGCGTGCTCGGCCTGTGGTTCCTGCGCAGCGTCGCCAAGCGCGTGCACTCCGGCGTGCCTGGGCGCATGCAGGCGGCGGTGGAATCGCTGGTCGAGATGGTGGACAGCCAGGCCAAGGGCATCGTGCACAGTGCCGAGAGCCGCAAGGCTGTGGCCCCGCTGGCGCTGACGGTGTTCGTCTGGATCTTCCTGATGAACGCGATGGACCTGCTGCCGGTGGACCTGATTCCGTTCGTCACCGAGCATGCCGGCATTCCCTACCAGCGCGTGGTGCCGACGGCCGACCTGTCGATCACGATGGCGTTGTCGGTCACCGTGCTGCTGATCTGCATCTACTACAACATCAAGATCAAGGGCGCGGGCGGCTGGATCCACGAGCTGTTCTCGGCGCCCTTCGGCAGCCACCCGCTGCTGTGGCCGTTCAACTTCCTGATGCAGATCATCGAGTTCGTGGCCAAGACCGTCTCGCACGGCATGCGGCTGTTCGGCAACATGTACGCCGGCGAACTGATCTTCATGCTGATCGCGCTGATGGGTGGGGCCTTCTTCACCGCCGTGGGCATCCCGCTGGCCATCGGTCACGTGATCGCCGGCACCGCCTGGGCCATCTTCCACATCCTGATCATCACGTTGCAAGCCTTCGTGTTCATGATGCTGACCCTCGTCTACGTCGGTCAGGCGCACGACGCGCACTGAGCGCGCTTTCCCTTCGTTTTCCTTTCCCTTTCCAACTCACTGTCCCCTGAGGAGCATTCCATGGAAGTCATCAGCTTTGTCGCCCTGGCCGCCGGCCTGATCATCGGTCTGGGTGCCATCGGCGCCTGCATCGGCATCGGCATCATGGGCAGCAAGTACCTCGAGTCGGCCGCCCGCCAGCCCGAACTGATGGGCGAACTGCAGACCAAGATGTTCCTGCTGGCCGGCCTGATCGACGCGGCGTTCATCATCGGCACCGGTATCGCGCTGTGGTTCGCCACCGCCAACCCGTTCCTGGGCCAGATCGCCAACCTGCCGAAGTAATTCGGCGCTGGCTGGCCCGCCGGCTACCGGCGGTGTCCGTGGGGTGCCGCCGCTGGCGCGCCCCTGATCACCCCATGACGAGGTACGAGACGTGAGCATCAACGCCACCCTCATCGTCCAGATGATCGTGTTCGCGATCCTGGTCTGGTTCACGATGAAGTTCGTTTGGCCGCCGATCACGGCGGCGCTGGACGAACGCGCCAAGAAGATCGCCGACGGCCTGTCGGCCGCCGACAAGGCCAAGGCCGACCTGGCCGCCGCCAACGCCCGTGTGGAGCAGCAGCTCGCCGCGGCGCGTGACGACGCCCAGAAGCGCCTGGCCGACGCCGAGCGCCTGGCGCAGCAGATGGTCGAAGAGGCCAAGGCGCGCGCCAACGACGAAGGCGCCAAGATCGTCGCCGCTGCCCGTGCCGAGGCCGAGCAGGAGTCGGTCAAGGCCCGCGAAGTGCTGCGCGAGCAGGTGGCCGGTCTGGCCGTCAAGGGCGCCGAGGCGATCCTTCGCCGCGAGGTGAATCCGGCCGTGCACGCCGATCTGCTGAACCGTCTGAAGACGGAGCTCTGATCATGGCTGAGCTCGCCACCATCGCCCGCCCCTACGCCGAGGCCCTGTTCAAGGCCTCGACGGGCACCGACGCCGCCACGCTCGGCAGCCAGCTGCAGGCGCTGGCCGAGGTGGCTGCCGACGTCGAACTGCGTCAGTTCGCCGACAACCCGAAGGTCGGCGCGAGCCTGGTCTTCAACGTCGTCGCCGACGTGCTGGGCCGCAAGGGCATCGTGCTCGCCGACGCGGTGCAGAACCTGCTGAAGGTCGTGCTCGACAACGGCCGGCTCGACGCCGTGCCCGAGATCGTGGCGCAGCACCACGCGCTGGTGAACGCCACCGGCGGCGTGTCGGACGCCTTGATCGAGAGCGCCTTCGAGATCGATGGTGCGCAGCTGGCCGACGTCGTCGCGTCGCTGGAGAAGCGCTTCGGCCGCAAGCTCAATCCGAGCGTCGAGGTCAAGCCCGAATTGATCGGTGGCATCCGTGCGGTGGTCGGTGACGAAGTGCTCGACACCTCCGTGAAGGCCCGTCTGGAACAGATGCGAGTCGCGCTCACCGCGTGACCCCAGGAGAACCCCATGCAACTCAATCCCGCTGAGATTTCCGAGCTGATCAAGAGCCGCATCGAAGGCCTTGCGGCGTCGGCCGACATCAAGAACCAGGGCACGGTCGTGTCCGTGACGGACGGCATCGTGCGCATTCACGGCCTGTCGGACGTGATGGCCGGCGAAATGCTGGAGTTCCCCGCCACCAAGGACGGCGCCGCCACCTACGGCCTGGCGCTGAACCTCGAGCGCGACTCCGTCGGCGCGGTGATCCTGGGCGAGTACGAGCACATCTCCGAAGGCGACACCGTGAAGTGCACGGGCCGCATCCTGGAAGTGCCCGTCGGCCCCGAGCTCGTCGGCCGCGTCGTCAACGCCCTGGGCCAGCCGATCGACGGCAAGGGCCCGGTGAACGCGAAGATGACCGACGTCATCGAGAAGGTCGCCCCGGGCGTGATCGCGCGTCAGTCGGTGGATCAGCCGGTGCAGACCGGCCTGAAGTCGATCGACTCCATGGTGCCGATCGGCCGTGGCCAGCGCGAGCTGATCATCGGCGACCGCCAGACCGGCAAGACCGCGGTGGCGATCGACGCGATCATCAACCAGAAGGGTCAGAACATGACCTGCATCTACGTCGCGATCGGGCAGAAGGCCAGTTCGATCAAGAACGTGGTGCGGGCGCTGGAGCAGCACGGTGCGATGGACTACACCATCGTCGTCGCCGCGTCGGCGTCGGAATCGGCCGCGATGCAGTATGTCGCCGCCTACTCCGGCTGCACGATGGGCGAGTACTTCCGTGACCGCGGCCAGGATGCGCTGATCATCTATGACGACCTGTCCAAGCAGGCCGTCGCCTACCGTCAGGTCTCGCTGCTGCTGCGCCGCCCGCCGGGCCGCGAAGCCTTCCCTGGCGACGTGTTCTATCTCCACAGCCGCCTGCTGGAGCGTGCCGCGCGCGTGAACGCCGACTACGTCGAGGCCTTCACCAAGGGTGAGGTCAAGGGCAAGACCGGTTCGCTGACCGCGCTGCCGATCATCGAGACGCAGGCCGGTGACGTGTCCGCCTTCGTGCCGACCAACGTGATCTCGATCACCGACGGCCAGATCTTCCTGGAAACCAGCCTGTTCAACAGCGGCATCCGCCCCGCCATCAACGCCGGCATCTCGGTGTCGCGGGTGGGTGGTGCGGCCCAGACCAAGCTGATCAAGAGCCTGTCGGGCGGCATCCGTACCGACCTGGCCCAGTACCGCGAACTGGCGGCCTTCGCGCAGTTCGCGTCCGACCTCGACGCCAGCACCAAGAAGCAGCTGGACCGCGGCGCGCGCGTGACCGAACTGCTCAAGCAGGCCCAGTACAGCCCGCTGCCCATCAGCCTGATGGGTGCGACGCTGTACGCGGTGAACAAGGGTTACCTGGACGACATCGACGTCAAGCAGGTGCTCCCGTTCGAGCACGGCCTGCACCAGCACCTGAAGTCCAGCCACGCCGCCCTGCTGCAGAAGCTGGAGAGCGACAAGGCCATGGACAAGGCTGCTGAAGAAGAACTCGCTGCCGCGATCACCGCGTTCAAGAAGTCCTTCGCCTGATCCCGAACGCCTAGACAAGGAGCAACGTCATGGCGGTCGGAAAAGAGATCCGCGGCAAGATCAAGTCCTTCGAGAACACGAAGAAGATCACGAAGGCCATGGAGATGGTCGCGGCATCGAAGATGCGCAAGGCGCAGGAGCGCATGCGCGCTGCGCGCCCGTACGCCGACAAGATCCGCAACATCACGGCCAACCTGGCGCAGGCCAACCCGGAGTACCGCTCGCCGTACATGCGGCAGGCGGGCACTTCGAAGAAGGTCGGCTTCATCGTCGTCACCACCGACAAGGGCCTCTGCGGCGGCCTGAACACCAACATCCTGCGCGCGCTGACCAACAAGATGCGCGAAGTGCAGGACGGTGGCGGCTCGGTGCAGGCGGTGGCCATCGGCAACAAGGGCTTCAACTTCTGCAACCGCATCGGCGTGCCGGTGGTCAGCCACGCGGTGCAGCTCGGCGACACGCCGCAGCTGGAGAAGTTGATCGGCCCGGTCAAGGTGATGCTGGACGCCTTCGTGGCGGACGAGCTGGACGCGGTCTACCTCTGCTACACCAACTTCATCAACACGATGCGGCAGGAGCCGATGGTCGAGCCGCTGCTGCCGCTGTCGGCCGCACGGCTGGCGCAGACGGACGCGGAAAAGTCGCAGTACGGCTGGGACTACCTGTACGAGCCGGATGCGCCCACCGTCATCGACGAGCTGCTGACGCGCTACATCGAGGCCCTGGTCTACCAGGCGGTGGCCGAGAACATGGCGTCGGAGCAATCGGCACGGATGGTCGCGATGAAGGCCGCGACCGACAACGCCGGCAACCTGATCGCCGAGATGAAGCTCATCTACAACAAGACGCGTCAGGCAGCGATCACGAAGGAACTCTCCGAGATCGTCAGCGGCGCGGCCGCCATCAGCGGCTGATCGCCGCGCCCAAACGAATTCAGTCTGAAGGATCCAAGAAATGGCACAAGGCAAGATCGTCCAGTGCATCGGCGCCGTGGTGGACGTCGAGTTCCCGCGCGACCAGATGCCGCGCGTGTATGACGCGCTCAAGCTCGAAGGCTCGGCGCTGACGCTGGAAGTCCAGCAGCAGCTCGGCGACGGCATCGTGCGCACCATCGCGCTGGGCTCGTCCGACGGCCTGCGCCGCGGTCTGATGGTGACCAACACCGGCGCGCCGATCACGGTGCCGGTGGGCAAGGCCACCCTGGGCCGCATCATGGACGTGCTGGGCAACCCGATCGACGAGCGCGGTCCGGTCAGCACCGAGCTGACGGCCTCGATCCACCGCAAGGCCCCGACCTACGACGAACTGAGCCCCTCGACCGAACTGCTCGAGACCGGCATCAAGGTGATCGACCTGATCTGCCCGTTCGCCAAGGGCGGCAAGGTGGGTCTGTTCGGCGGCGCCGGCGTGGGCAAGACCGTGAACATGATGGAGCTCATCAACAACATCGCGAAGGCGCACTCGGGTCTGTCCGTGTTCGCCGGCGTGGGTGAGCGCACCCGTGAGGGCAACGACTTCTATCACGAGATGAGTGATTCGAAGGTCGTGGTGCAGGAGGACCTGAGCCAGTCCAAGGTGGCCATGGTCTACGGCCAGATGAACGAGCCCCCGGGCAACCGTCTGCGTGTGGCGCTGACCGGCCTGACCATCGCCGAGTCGTTCCGCGACGAAGGCCGTGACGTGCTGTTCTTCGTCGACAACATCTACCGCTACACGCTGGCCGGCACCGAAGTGTCCGCGCTGCTGGGCCGGATGCCGTCGGCGGTGGGCTACCAGCCGACGCTGGCCGAGGAAATGGGCAAGCTGCAGGAACGCATCACGTCCACCAAGGTCGGCTCGATCACGTCGATCCAGGCCGTGTACGTGCCCGCGGACGACCTGACCGACCCGTCGCCGGCCACCACCTTCGCCCACCTGGACGCCACCGTGGTGCTGTCGCGCGACATCGCCGCGCTGGGCATCTACCCCGCCGTGGACCCGCTGGACTCCACCAGCCGCCAGATCGACCCGAACGTGGTCGGCGACGAGCACTACGGCGTCACCCGCGCGGTGCAGGGCACGCTGCAGCGCTACAAGGAACTGCGCGACATCATCGCCATCCTGGGCATGGACGAACTGTCGCCCGAGGACAAGCTGGCCGTGGCCCGCGCGCGGAAGATGCAGCGTTTCCTGTCGCAGCCGTTCCACGTGGCCGAGGTGTTCACCGGCAGCCCGGGCAAGTACGTGCCGCTGAAGGAAACCATCCGCGGCTTCAAGATGATCGTGGCCGGCGAGTGCGACCACCTGCCGGAGCAGGCCTTCTACATGGTCGGGACGATCGACGAGGCCTTCGAAAAGGCGAAGAAGCTCCAGTAAGCGGCGCATGCGGGCGTCA
Source organism: Burkholderiaceae bacterium (assembly GCA_024235915.1). Classification (GTDB taxonomy): domain Bacteria; phylum Pseudomonadota; class Gammaproteobacteria; order Burkholderiales; family Burkholderiaceae_C; genus Rubrivivax. The sequence continues at coordinate 113,507 of JACKLO010000018.1, forward strand.
TGCGTCGTTGCCGTACTCAGTGGACGCGAGTCCACTTCCGTGCGGCGCCTAGCCTGACACCCGCCTGCTTGCTTTCTGAACCTTCTTCCAGACGTTAAGGAACAGCGATGGCAACCATCCAGGTCGACGTGGTCAGCGCGGAGGAGAACATCTTCTCCGGCCTGGCCAAGTTCGTCGCGCTGCCGGGCGAAAACGGCGAGCTCGGCATCCTGCCGCGCCACACGCCGCTGATCACCCGCATCAAGCCCGGTGCGGTGCGCATCGAGCGCGCCGACAACGGCGAAGAGGAGTTCGTCTTCGTCGCCGGTGGCATCCTCGAGGTGCAGCCGGGCACGGTCACCGTGCTGGCTGATACCGCGATTCGCGGCCATGACCTCGACGAGGCCAAGGCCGTCGAGGCCAAGAAGATGGCCGAAGAAGCGATGAAGAACGCCAAGAGCGACATCGACTTCGCGAAGGCGCAGAGCGAGTTCGCCGCGATGGCGGCGCAGATCGCCGCGATCGCCAAGCTGCGCAAGAAGTGAACGCCGGGCCATCTGGCCCGCTGCGATCGCCACCGAAAGCCCGCGTCAGCGGGCTTTTTTCGTCATGGCGCAGTGTTCACTTCTTGCGTTCGTCGTTGGCGATCACGCCCCCGATGACGGCGCCGCCCACGGCGCCGACGGCACTGCCGTTGGTCAGCACCGAACCCGCCACACCACCGATGGCGGCGCCGATCGCCGTGTCTCGCTGGTTGCGACTCATCGAACTGCAGGCGCCGAGCGCCAGCGTGAAGGCCAGCGTGGCCGCCACGGCGGCAAGACGGGCGGTTCGGGTTGTGACAGGGTGGGTCATGGCGGCTTCCTTTCGGGTGATCAGGTCATGAAGACGATGGGCAGACCTTGCGCTCGGCGAACCGCCGCGTCGATCGGACAGCCCCGGCCCGTGCTGTCAGCGGCGTCTGACATGGCCGGCGACTAGGGTCGGCCCCGCTTCTGGCCCGGCCGGTGTTGCCGCTACGCTGGGGCATGGACACCGCACCCATCCGCCGCCACACCCTTGGTGACCTGCTGCACCGCAGCGCCGCCCGACATCCCCACAAGCCGGCCATTGACTGCGGCGACACGCACTGGACCTATGGCGAGTTCGATGCCCTGTGCAACCGGCTCGCTGCGGGCCTGGCCGCGCAGGGCATCGCCCAGGGCGATCGCGTGGCGATCCTGGCGCGCAACTCGCATGCCTTCGCCGCGATGCGCTTTGCCCTGGCCCGCCTGGGTGCGGTGCTGGTGCCGATCAACTTCATGCTCAAGGCCGAGGAAGCCGCCTACATCCTGCGCCACGCCGGTGCGCGTCTGCTGGCAACGGACAGCGGCCTCGCCGCGCTGGCGCGCGCGGCCGCCGCACAGGACACGGCCGTTGAGCGACTGCTCTGGATGCCGGCCGAGGACCCCACGGCGCCCGAGACCGACATGCTCGATTTCCACGACCTGGCCGCCTGCGCCGGGCCCGTGCCCGCGGTGATCCTGAAGGGCGACGACCTGGCCCAGATCGTCTACACCAGCGGCACCGAAAGCTTGCCCAAGGGGGCTATGCTCACGCACGACGCCGTCCTCTGGCAGTACGTCAGCTGCGTCGTCGATGCCGGTATCGAGGGCAGCGACCTCATGCTGCACGCACTGCCGCTGTACCACTGCGCGCAGCTCGACGTGTTCTTCGGCCCGGCCATCTACGTGGGCTGCAGCAACGTCATCACTGGCAAACCCGTGGCCGAGCACCTGCTGGCGCTGATCCAGCGGCACCGCATCAGCAGCTTCTTCGCGCCGCCCACGGTGTGGATCTCGCTGCTGCGTTCGCCGGCCTTCGACAGCACCGACCTGTCCAGCCTGAAGAAGGGCTACTACGGCGCCAGCATCATGCCGGTGGCGGTGATGCAGGAGATCCTGCAGCGCATCCCTGGCCTGCGGCTGTGGAACCTGTATGGCCAGACCGAGATCGCGCCGCTGGCCACCATGCTCGGGCCGGAAGACCAGCTGCGCAAACCCGGTTCCTGCGGCCGCGCCGTGCTCAACGTGGAGACGCGTGTGGTGGACGACGCGATGCAGGACGTGAAGCCCGGCGAGATCGGCGAGATCGTGCACCGCAGCCCGCAACTGCTGTCAGGCTACTTCCACGATGACGAACGCACCGCGGCCGCCTTTGCCGGCGGCTGGTTCCACAGTGGCGACCTGGCCACCATCGATGCTGAAGGCTTCATCACCGTCGTCGACCGCAAGAAGGACATGATCAAGACCGGTGGCGAGAACGTGGCCAGCCGCGAGGTGGAGGAATGCATCTACCGGCTGGACGGCGTCAGCGAGGTGGCGGTGGTCGGCCTGCCACACCCGACCTGGGTCGAAGCCGTCACCGCCATCGTCGTGAAGAAGCCCGGCGCGCCATTGGACGAAGCCGGCGTGCTCGGCCACTGCCAGGCCCACCTGGCTGGCTTCAAGACGCCCAAGCGGGTGCTCTTCGTGGATGCGCTGCCGAAGAACCCCAGCGGCAAGCTGCTCAAGCGTGAACTGCGCCAGTCGCACGAAGGACTGTTCGCGTGAGCAGGAAGAAGGACGGCAAGCTCGGCAGGGCCGAGTACGAACAGGCGATGGGCCCGCTGGAGCTCGAGCTCAATGACATGGCGCGATGGCTGCAGCAGACCGGCCGGCGGCTGGTTGTGGTCGTCGAAGGGCGTGACACCGCTGGCAAGGGCGGCGTCATCTCGGCCATCGCCAGCACGCTGAACCCTCGCCAGTGCCGCACGGTGGCACTGCCCAAGCCCAGCGACCGCGAGAAGACGCAGTGGTACTTCCAGCGCCACGTGGCCCATCTGCCGGCCGCCGGCGAGATCGCGCTCTTCGACCGCAGCTGGTACAACCGCGCCGGCGTCGAGCCGGTGATGGGCTTCTGCACGGCCCAGGAGACCGCGGCTTTCCTCAAGCAAGCGCCGGTGTTCGAGAAGCTGCTGGTGGACGACGGCATCCTGCTCTTCAAGTACTGGCTCACCGTGGACCAGGCGCAGCAGGAGGCGCGCTTCGCCGAGCGTCAGCAGGACCCGCTCAAGCGCTGGAAACTCTCCCCCATCGACGTCCAGGCACGGGCCAAGTACGCCGACTATGGCCAGGCCCGTGATCGCATGCTCAAGGCCACGCACACCCGGCACGCGCCCTGGACGCTGGTGGACTTCAACGACCAGCGCCGCGGCCGCCTGACGCTGATCCGCGATCTGCTCGACCGCCTGCCCAACCACGCCGTGCCAGAGACCCTGGTCGATCTGCCGCCCCTGGGCCACAAGCCGCTTCGCGAGACCTTCGCCGGCCCGTTGCGCCCGATCCCGCTGCAGCGATGACCCCGTCCGTGACAGGTCCTGTGCAAGCGCGGCACAGGTGGCCCTAGGCAACGCACTTCATATCGGGTGATGGCGTGGTGGCGGTGGGGCCGGCGACGCGGTCCACTCTGCGGCTCCGGCAAAGCGCAGACAATCACGCCATGGAAGTCAAGCTCGACAAACAGTACCCGCTGCAGGCCAGCGTCGACCAGGCCTGGGCCATTCTTTCCGATGTGCGGGCCACGGCCGCCTGCATGCCGGGCGCGCAGATCACCGAGCAACTGGACGACACGCACTACAAGGGCATCGTCAAGAGCAAGATCGGCCCGGCCATGATGTCCTTCAACGGCGACATCGAGGTATTGGGCCTGGACGCATCCGCGCGCCAGCTGCAGATGCTGGGAAAGGGCGCGGACAAGGCCGGGTCGTCGGCGTCGATGAACCTGACCGCCCGCATCGAACCGGGTGACACGCCCGACACCAGCCGCCTGGTGGGCGAGGCGGTGATCATCGTCAGCGGCAAGCTGGCCCAGTTCGGCAGCCGCCTGCTCGTGCCGGTGTCCGACGCCATGCTCAAGCAGTTCGCTGGCAACTTCGGCAACGCTGCTGCGGCAGTGGCCGCTGCCCAGGCGGTGGCCGAACAGCCGGGTGCAGCACCTGCCGTCGCGCCGCCGGCACCTGCCCCCACGGAGCTCAACGCCCTGGCGCTGATGTGGGCCGTGGTCAAGGGCTGGTTCGCCAGGCTGTTCGGGCGCGGCGGCTGAGGTGCCCGTGCCGGCCGCCAGCGGGCGGCTTGCGGCCCTGGTGTTGGCCGCCGGCAGCGCGTCGCGTCTCGGTAGCCGACCCAAGTGCCTGCTCGAACTCGACGGCGTGCCCTTGCTGCGCCGTCTGGTCGATGCGCTGGTCGGCGCCGCCATCGACGATGTGACCGTCGTCCTCGGCCACTACGCTGACCGGGTCGCACCCGCGCTGGCCGGTGCGCCGGTGCGCGTCGTGATCAATCCTCAGCCTCAGGACGGGCAGACCACTTCCCTGCGCGTCGGCCTGGCCGCCTTGCCTGACGACCCGGTCGACGTGATGGTGGCGCTGGCCGATCAGCCCGGGCTCGAGGCGCCCGACCTGGCCGCGCTGTACGCCGCGTGGCAGCACCGACCGGCGGGCCTCGACGTGCTGGTGCCGCGTGTGGCCGGTCAGCGTGGCAATCCGGTGGTGATGTCGGCTCGCGTGCGCCGCGAGTTGCTGGCCGCCCCGGCCGACATGGGGGCCCGGCAGTGGCAGGTTGCCCATCCCCGGCAGGTGGGCTGGTTCGACAGCGACAACGCCCACTTCTGTCTCGATGTCGACACCGGGGACGACCTCGAACGGTTCCAGCGCCTCACAGGCCGCAGCCTGGCCTGGCCGCCCGGGCTCAGCGCAGGTCCACCTGGTCGCTGAGTTCGTTCGGGTTCGACGTGCCCTCGGCCAGCGGGAAGTGCTGCACCAGCAGGGCTTCGACGGCGTCGATGGCGGCCATCAGCCCGGCTTCGTAACGCCCCGCGCGGAAAGCCTCGCCCATGCCGGCCAGCACCTGCTGCCAGTGCGCTTCCGGCACCTGCCTGGACAGCCCGCGATCGGCCACGATCTCGATCGCGTGCTCTGCCAGCAGCAGGTAGATCAGCACGCCGTTGTTGTGCTCGGTGTCCCACACCCTCAGCTTGCCGAACAGCGTGATGGCGCGGTCGCGCGCACTCAGGCCTTGCCACAGGTAGGACAAGGGCAGCCCGGCCTCGACGCTGATGCGGATTTCCCCGCTGTGGCGGCGCTCGCTGCCGGCCACGCGCGCAGCCAGCCGGTCCAGCGCGGCATCGTCCAGCGCACGTCTGGTGTCGGTGTCGTCGAGCCAGCGGTGTCTCAGCATGCGCAGCAGGCCGTGGGCGGAGCGCGTCATCACCAGTCCCCCGACGCGCCGCCGCCGCCAAAATCGCCCCCGCCGCCGGCGCTGAATCCGCCGCCACCGCCAAAACCACCTCCGCCGAAACCGCCACCACCCCAACCACCATGGTCGCCCCCCGGGCCGAAGATGATGGGCGGCCCGCTGCGGTGGCGGCCAGCACGGGTGATGTTGCGCGCGCTGCTCCCGATGCCGAACAGCCCCACCAGCACCACCGAGGCCAGCATCGCGCCGGCGGCCAGCAGCACGTTGGCGGTGACCATCCAGGCGATGCCGCCGGAGAACGCCGAGGTGGCCAGCGTGCCCAGCTTGCGGCCGAAGACACCCGTCATCACGGTGCCGATCACCGGCACCACGATGAAGAAGAACATCAACAGTTCCTCGACCTGCCAGCCGGTGTCGGCCACCGACTTCTTGGCCGGCGCCGGCAACGCCTCACCGCGGATGCGGGCGATGAGCTGGTCCACCGCCGCGTCCAGCCCGCCGGCGTAGTCGCCGGCGCGGAAGGCCGGGGCGATGGCGCGGTCGATGATCTGCCGCGCCGCCAGGTCGGGAATGGCGCCTTCCAGCGCCTTGGCCGGCGCGATGCGGATGCGGCGGTCGTCCTTGGCCACGACGATGAGCACACCGTCGCCCACGTCGCGCCGGCCGATCTTCCAGGCGTCGCCCAGGCGCTGCACGTAGTCGCTGATGTCCTCCGGCGCGGTGCTGGCCACCAACAGCACCACGATCTGCGGGCCGGCCTCGGCCTCGAAGGCGGCCAGTTTCTGTTCCAGCGCGGCGATGCGGTCGGCCGGCAGCGTGCCGGTCTGGTCGATCACGCGCGCCGTCAGCGGCGGCACCGGCAGCACGCCCTGCGCCCACGCCGGGAGGGCCAGCGCGAGCCACAGCACCAGGAGGCGGATCACCTTACTTGCCGAACTCGACCTTGGGCGGCTGCGAGATCTGGGCTTGGTTCTGCACCGTGAAGCTGGGCTTGACGTCGTAGCCGAAGACCTTGGCCGTCAGGTTGCTGGGAAAGCTGCGCGCCAGCACGTTGTAGTCCTGGACGCTCTGGATGTAGCGGTTGCGCGCCACGGTGATGCGGTTCTCGGTGCCCTCGAGCTGCACGCGCAGGTCCTGGAAGGCCTGGTTGGCCTTCAGGTTCGGGTACTGCTCCACCACCACCATCAGCCGCGACAGTGCGCTGGAGAGTTCGCCCTGCGCCTGCTGGAACCGGTTGAAGGCCTCGGGGTTGTTGGCCAGCTCCGGCGTGGCCTGGATGGACGTGGCCTTGGCCCGCGCCTCGACCACCTTGGTCAGCGTTTCCTGTTCGAAGTCGGCCTCGCCCTTGACCGTGGCCACGATGTTGGGGATCAGGTCGGCGCGCCGCTGGTACTGGTTGAGCACCTCGGCCCAGCCGCTCTTGACCTGCTCGTCCAGGCGCTGGAAATCGTTGTAGCCGCAGCCGGTCAGGCTCAGGCCGAGGGCCAGCAGGGCCAGGGCGGCCAGGCGGCGCAGGGGGGTGGGCATGGGCATCTCCAGGGTCATCGCTTCGTCTGTGGAGGTGGGGGCGTTGGCTTGGGGTTCAACGTCGCAGGCACTGTACCGCCTGCCTGCGGGGGGCCACCGAAAGGGCGCGCGGTGGCGAAGCGTTGACGGAGCGGTGGCGGAACGGTGGCTGTCTAGATTGAGGCATGACCCTGACGACCCCCAGCTTTCCCTGGCCGCCCGCCGCTCGGCGCCGTCCCCCGACCGTTGGCCGCGTGCATCTGGCCTCGGGCCTCGCCGCGTTCGCCTTGGCGAGCGCCTTCCCACAGACGGCACAGGCGCAGACGCCCCCGGATGCCAGCCTGCCGCCCTGCCTCACGGTGGCCGGCGAGTCGTTCGGGGCATGCCCGAAGACCGATCCTGCGGTGACGGCCGAGGCCTCCGGCCGCTTTGCCGCGGGCGGCTCGCTGGTGGTCACCACCGTGCCCACCGACCCTGTCTGCTACGCCAACTACGGTGGCACCTGGGACCCCGGCACCTGCTACCCCTCGGTGCTGGCGCCGCAGGTGATCGGCTGTGCCTACATCGACCGGCTGGACGGCAACGCGTTCAAGGAAGGGCCCTGCGGCGCCGCGCTCTACCGTTCCACGGCGGGCCTGCCGAGCCAGCTCTGGGAGTACGCACCGGTCAACCAGACGCCGCCGGGCACCCACCCGGAAGCGGTGGTCAACAGCTGCGCCGGCAGCGGCAACTTCAGCTTCTACATCTTCGGCGGCAACAACCTGATCCCCGAGGCGCGATGGATCAACCACGGCCCGCAGTTCCTGGAATGCCGGGTCAGCTTCAAAGGGCCGCGGCCCGATGGTCTGTACGGGCCCACCTGGGTCAAGATGCGCGCCGGCATCACGCAGGCCAACGGCACCGGCTCGGCGGTGGGCAAGGTCTCCGAGTTCTACGTCCCGATCGACGGTGACGAACGGACCTCCGACGTGGCCGTGTCGGGCGACGCCACGATCAGCGAGCTGAACTGGGACGAGGGCCGGCTGTTCGCCACCTACCGGGCACGCGTCACGGTGGCCAGCGGCACCGCCAACCACGTCAAGTTCCGCATGGCGCTGCCCAGCGTGATGATGATCGAGCGCGTCACGCGCGAGAACTGCCCCGACAACGTGGATCCCCAGCCGGACACGCTGTTCGGCACCAAGAAGGTCGGCGGCTCGGTCCAGTGCGCCTGGGACAGCCTGCAGGGGCCGTTCACGGCCAGCGTCGAGGTGGTGGCGCGCATCCTCGACGCCACCGACCTCGACGCGATCCAGCGTGGACAGGACCTGCAGAACTTCCAGGATGCCGTGCGCGTCAACGAGCAGACCGTCAAGCTGCGTGGCGTGCTGCTGGACGTGTCCGCCGACGAGGACACCGACCCGGACAACAACCTGGTCCAGCTGGCGCTGGACATCCCGTTCCGCCCCTATGGCTACCAGGACACCGCCGCCGCGATGGCCGCGCTCGCTCCCTACTTCAACTACCGAGAGGCGCTGGCACCCGGCGAATCCGCCCAATGCGATGCTTATGCCAACGACATCTGGACGCGCCTGAAGCGCATCCGCGCCGACCACCCGGAGGCCTTCGCCGACCTGTCGTTCGGCCGCATCACCAGCGGGACGTACAGAATCCCGATCACCGGCAACGAGGCCGGGCACGTCGGCATCGTCGTCTATCGCAAGGGCAGCCACTACCGGGACAGCGGCATCATCGTCCACGGCCTGCCGTTCCCGAACCCACGGATGTGGGCCAAGAGCACCGTGGGCGATGGCTCGCTGTTTGCCGCCGCGGACACGGGGCCCCTGTACTGGACCTGGGTCCCACCAGGGTGGCTGTTCCAGACCCATGCCGACGCCTTCGGTGCCGTCACCGGCAGCGTGCCGCACAAGGAAGGCGGCGGGGTCGACGGGTTCGAGGGGGCCTACCTGGACAACGCCGCCGAGTTCACCTACGACAGTTCGGCGGTACAGGAAGGCGCCAGGGACCCACAGACCTGCCCCGTCACGCCTGACGCCGTGGTCGTGACGACGCAGAGCCCGGTGGAGATTTCGCTGACGAACGCGAAGGGGCAACGGCTGCAGACGGAGAACGGCCGCATCGCCGTGCTGGCGTTCGACCAGACCATCCAGGCCATGGCCACGCCGCACGACGACGGCAGCTTCGGCTGGACCCTGCTGCTGCCCCGCGACACCTATCAGATCACCCTGACCGGCAGCGGCACCGGCGCCTACACCTTCACGCGCACCACCTTCGACGCCGACAACCAGCCTGTCGACGAGGTCGTCAATGGCCAGACGGTGCCGGGTCAGGTGGACCGGTTCACGCTCTCGGCCCCGCCACCCAGCGCCTTCCCGCCGCCGGGGTCTGGCGGTGGCAGCCTGGTGGCCGTGGACCTGCTCGCCGGACTGGGTGCGGCGCTGGCCCTGACGCTGGGGGGCCGGCGCCGACGCCGGCGCGCGGCGCGGCCGCCAACGGCCTGACCCCTCCGGCCCCGCCGCTTTGGGGGGCCATCCCGCGGAGCGATGGCCATGCTGCCTACACTCGGTGGCCCATGGACCGCCCGGCAGCGCAGCAACTCGAGCCCCTGGCCGCCAACCGGCCGCCGGGTGTGCGCTGGACGGTACGCCTGCTGGGCCGTGTCGAGGTTCAGGGCCCCGCGGGCGTCGTGCGCCATTGGCACAGCCGCGCCGTGGCGGAGTTGCTGGCGCGTCTGGCGCTGGAGCCGCGCCGCGACCACCCGCGCGAGGAACTGGCCACCCTGCTCTGGCCCGAGGCCGATGGCGAATCGGCACGACGCCGTCTGCGCCAGGCGCTGTCCATCCTGCGCCGGCAGCTCGACGGCGACGCCGTGCCCGACCGCCCCTGGTTGATCGCCGACCGCCAGGCCATCCGCCTCCTGCCGGGTGTGCTGGACAGCGATGTTGCGCGGTTCCTACGTGCCGTCCAGGACACCGATGCTGCGGCCGCGGCCGAGGCCTGGCGTGGCGAATTCATGCCGGGCCACTACAGCGAATGGGTGCTCGACGAGCGGGCGCGCCTGCTGGCGCTGCGCGATCGCCTGTTGCCGTCGGACGCGGCGCCCGCCGAGGCTGCCACGCCGAAGTCCCTGGCGCCGCCGCCGTCGCCCACCGCGCCGGCCCCGGTGGCCACGGCCGACTGGACCGACGGCCCGGCCACGGCCCTGCCCGCGTACTGGACGCAGGCGCATGGCCTGGCGGACCGTGTCGCCGAGGTGCACCAGCGCCTGCGGCACTGCCGGATGCTCAGCCTCGTTGGCCCTGGGGGCACGGGCAAGACCCGGCTGGCCGTGGAGGCCGCCCGCGGGCCGGCGTTGCCCGGGCCGGCGCATTTCGTGTCGCTGGCTGGCGTGGAGACCGCCGTGGCGCTGTGGGAGACGCTGGCTAGCGCCCTGGCGCCCGGTGCGGCGGCGATGGCACCGGCCCAGGTCGTCGCCCGCTGCGCTCGCATGACCGGCCTGCTGCTGCTCGACAACGCCGAGCAGCTGGCCCCCGACGCCGTCGATGCCCTGGCTTCACTGCTGCGTCAGGCCCCGGGGCTGGCGGTGCTGGTCACCACCCGCCGCCCGCTGGGTCTGGACGGCGAGGCGCTGATGCCGGTGGCGGGGCTGGCGGTGCCGCCGGAGGCTGCAGAGGGCGCAGAGGCCGCAGAGGGCGTGGCGGGTGAGGAGGGCGACGAAGCGGGTGATGCCCGTCTGGCCGGCCGCTTCCCCGGCCTGGCCCTGTTCCTCGACCGTGCCCGCGCGGCCCGTGCCGATTTCCACCTCACTGAAGGCAACCGCGCGGCAGTGCTGGCGCTGGTCCGCCGCCTGGACGGCCTGCCGCTGGCGCTGGAGCTGGCGGCGTCCCGCCTGCGGGCCCTGCATCCCCGAGAACTGCTGCAGCACCTGGACGCTGGCAACGGCTCGCCGATGCTGGACCTGCTGGCCCGCCCCGGCGGTGCCGGCCGGCGGGCCCACCGCCATGCGTCCATGCGGGAGGTGGTGTCCTGGAGCTGGCATCAGCTGTCCCCGCCCGCGCAGCGGCTGCTGCAACTGCTGTCGGTGCTGCGCGCACCCGTCACGCCGGCCATGGCGGATGCGCTCTGGCGCGCGCTGGGGCCTGCGGATGCCGGCGTGACGGGGGTGCTGACGGAGCTGCTGGACGCCTCGCTGCTGCAGCGTGCCGACGGCGATGGCGCGGGTCCGCTGCAGCTGATGCAGCCGACCCGCGAGTTTGCCGCCGAACAGGTGCCGGCCCCGTTGGTGCTGCAGGTGCGTGCCGCCCTTCGCGCCTGGCTGACCGCCACGTTCGAAGCCCGCCTGCCGCGGGACCAGGCTCAGCTGGTGCCGGAATGCGCGCATTTGCGCGAGCTGTTGACGCTGGCGCCCGGCGAAGCCGGTGATGCGGCCGCCGCCGCGGCATTGGTGGACCTGGCCTGGGCCGCGATGTCCAGTTTCAACGTGGCCATGCCGGGCAAGGCCATCCTGAGCGGGCTGGAAGCCGCGCTGGAGTTGCTGGACAAGGTGGCGGGCGAACCGGTTGCGGCCGGCGCAAAGAGCGCGGACGCGGCGGGGCGGCTGCGGCGTTGCCGTGCCCGCCTCATGCGCGGCCACTTCAGCAGCGATGCGGAGGCCGTGCAGCAATGGGTCGGCCCCGCCGTGGTCCTGGCCGACGATGCCGCCGAGCTGGCGTACGCCGAGGGCTTGCTGGGGATGGCGGACTGCTACCGCGGCGCGTCGGCCGCTGACGTGCTCGCCCGTCTGGCCGCGGCCGAAGCCCGGGCGCGTGGCGCCGGCGCCCTGCGGGTGCTGGCCCTGGTCCTGCGCAGCCGCGCAGCGGTGCTGGTCAACGCCTGTCAGGACTACGCGGCCGCGGCGCTGGCGATGGAGGAATCGCTGGCCATCGCCCGCAGCCGCGGCGACGAAGCCCTGGTGAGCCTGCGCGAGGTGGATCTGGCCGCCGTGCTCTGCGGCCTGGGCCGCTGGGATGCGGCGGTCGCCACGCTGGAAGCCTGCATCGAACGCAGCCGGCAGCAGGGCTTGCAGACGGTGTGGGTGTCAGCGCAGCAGCAGGTGGGGCGTGTGCACCTGAACCGGCGCCGCTGGCCGGCCGCCGAATCTGCGTTGCGGGTCGCCGAAACGGTGCATCGCAGCCTGGGATACACCGCGCGGCACGAGGTCTTGGCCCACCTGGCGGAGGCCTGGCTGATGCAGGGCCGCGATGCCCGGGATGCGGCCCTGCTCATGGGCCACGGGGTGGCCGCGTGGCAGCGGGCCGCCGTCATCAACCCGATCCAGGCGCGCGAACTGCGCCGGGCGCGTCGCAAGCTGGGCCTCGCCCTCGGCGGGGCCCGGGTCGCGCGGGGTTGGCTGGCCCAGGGCGCGGCCCTGGCCGTCGCCGACGTCGATGCGCTGGTCGACCGCGTGCACGCCGGCGCGCCTGCGCCGCAATGACCGAAGCGACCGCAGCGACCGTAGCGACCGCCGTGACCGGCTCGGCTGCCGGGGGTGCGCGACGCGTGCTCGTCGTCGGGGGCGGCGGCGGTCTGGGCACGGCTGTGGTCGAACAGCTGCTGGCTGCGCACCGGTTCGGCATCGTCGGGGTCTGGACCGTCGGCCCGCTGCAGGCGGCAATGCGTCGCCTGGCCGCGGTGCCCGAGGCCGACTGGGACCGCTGGGCCACCGACACGGCGCTGATCGTTTTCGACCGCGCACGGCACGCCAACGGCCGCGACGACGCCTTCGGCCGCCCCGACCCGGCGGCGCTGCCGACGCTGGCCGCGCGGCTGCGGGCGGCCGGGGCGACCACGCTGGTGGTCGTGGTGCCGCACGCGCCGGGGTTGTTGCCGCAGGCGCTGAAGGCCGGCATCGCGTCGCTGGACGAAGGGGCCGTCGCCGGGCTGGGATTTGCGCGCCTGGTCTTCATGCGTGCGGCGCAGGGCGGCGGTGACGATGGCGTGGTGCGCGCCGTGCCCGCGCGGCTGGCGCGCTGGCTGTTGTCGCAGTTGCGCTGGATGGTGGCCCAGCGCGACCAGCCGGTGCGCACCGCCACCGTGGCCCGCGTCGCCGCGCGCCTGGCCGCCGCGCTGCCGCAGGCGGCGCCAGGCACCCGGGTGATGCCGCCAGAACTGCTGTGGGCAGCCGCCCAGCGCCCAGGGGACGACAGTGTGGTCGATGCCTGGCTGCAGGGCCAGCCGCTGCCGGCGGCCGTGGGGCCGCGCCAACGCTGGTGAGCATCGACCGGCCAGCGCCTTGGCCCCGGCAACTGGCCACAGGGGGCCGCGGCCCCCGCGGATAATCCGCGCATGAGCGCCCCCCTGCAGAACGACACCTTCCTGCGCGCCTGCCTGCGCCAGCCCACCGACCACACCCCCGTCTGGCTGATGCGCCAAGCCGGCCGCTACCTGCCGGAGTACCGCGCCACCCGGGCCACCGCCGGCAGCTTCATGGGCCTGGCCACGAACAAGGACTTCGCCACCGAGGTCACGCTGCAGCCGCTGGAGCGCTACCCGCTGGACGCGGCCATCCTGTTCTCCGACATCCTCACCGTGCCCGACGCCATGGGCCTGGGGCTGAGCTTCGCCCAGGGCGAGGGCCCGCGCTTCGCCCACCCGCTGCGCGACGAGGCGGCGGTGATGGCGCTGCAGGTGCCGGACCTGGACAAGCTGCGCTACGTGTTCGACGCCGTGACCTCCATCCGCCGCGCCCTGAACGGCCGTGTGCCGCTGATCGGTTTCTCCGGCAGCCCCTGGACGCTGGCCTGCTACATGGTCGAAGGCGCCGGCAGCGACGACTACCGGCTCGTCAAGAGCATGCTCTACGGCCGGCCGGACCTGATGCATCGCATCCTGGACATCAATGCCCAGGCGGTGGCCGCCTACCTGAACGCGCAGATCGACGCCGGCGCACAGGCGGTGATGGTGTTCGACTCCTGGGGCGGCGTGCTGGCCGACGGCGCCTTCCAGGCCTTCAGCCTGGCCTACACAGAACGCGTCGTGCGGGCGCTCAAGCGCGAGGCCGACGGCCGCCGCGTGCCGGTCATCGTGTTCACCAAGGGCGGCGGGCTGTGGCTGGAGCAGATCGCCGGCATCGGGGCCGATGTCGTCGGTGTGGACTGGACGGTCAACCTGGGCCGCGCCCGCGCCGCCGTCGGCGACCGGGTGGCCCTGCAAGGTAACCTCGACCCCAACGTGCTGTTCGCGCCGCCCGAGGCCGTGGCGCACGAGGCCGTGGCCCTGCTCGACAGTTTCGGCCCGCCGCAGCGGCCCGACGGCACCTGGGACGGCCACGTCTTCAACCTCGGCCACGGCATCAGTCAGTACACACCTCCGGAACATGTGGCGGCCTTGCTGGAGGCGGTGCATGCGCACTCGCGCCGTCAGCGCCAGCCCATGTCGCATGGCGGTTGAATCTGCCGGTGAGTGCGCACTCAGGCTTGACTTATCCCCACATTTGGCGTTGCGGACACGGAACCGTCACAAACGCCTTGCAGCGCACGGTTTGTCGTGCTAAGTGGTTGATTTCATTGATTTGAATCAGGTGCTTCCGAAGTGGGCATTCCAGGCCGGAGCCTCAGAAATCAAGCACTTGGCGCCGCTGGGCGCAGCAAATCCACAAAGTTGTCCACAGCTTCCGTGGGTAACCGGCAAAGTCGTTTGCTGTCAGTGACTTAGCGTGAGTTCGTCAGAATCCTCTGAGCATTCGTGCGCAAGTTCACAGGCCGCCGAGCCGATGGCACGGCTGGCGGTGGCGGTGGAGGCGCCGCAGCACACCGGCCTGGGCGCGCCCCTGGACTACCTGGCCGACCAGCCCTGGCCGGCGGGCACCCTGGTGCGCGTCCCGCTGGGCCGGCGCACCGTCACCGGCGTGGTCTGGGGTGAGGCCGAGGCGGCGCCCGTGCCGGGCCTGACCCTGCGCCCCATCACCCAGGCGCTCTCGGCCTTGCCGCCGCTGCCCGCCGCCTGGCGCGACCTGGTGGCCTTTGCTGCCGGCTATTACCAGCGCGGGTTGGGCGAGCTGGCGCTGGCGGTGCTGCCGCCGGAACTGCGCAAGGTGGACGCGACGCAACTCGGCCGCCGCCTGGGCCGGCGCCGCCCGGCGTCCGAACCGGCGCCGCCGCCGCCGCTGCGGCCGCTGACCCCGGAGCAGGCGGCCGCGCTGGACCGCCTGGCCGACCTGCCGCCGGGGCCGGTGCTGCTGCACGGCGTCACCGGCTCGGGCAAGACCGAGCTCTACCTGCGGGCCGCGGCGCAGGCGCTGGACGCTGGCCGCCAGGTGCTGGTGCTGGTGCCGGAGATCAACCTCACGCCGCAGCTCGAGGCCCGCTTCGCCGAACGTTTCCCCGGCCGCCGGCTGGTGGCCCAGCACAGCGGCTTGACGCCGGCGCAGCGCCTGCAGCACTGGCTGGCGGCGCACCTGGGTGAGGCCGACCTCGTGCTCGGCACCCGGCTGTCGGTCTTCACGCCGATGCCGCGGCTGGGCCTGATCGTGGTCGACGAGGAGCACGACCCCTCGTTCAAGCAGCAGGACGGCGCCCGCTACTCGGCGCGTGACCTCGCCGTCTGGCGCGGCCAGCGCGAGCGGGTGCCGGTGATCCTGGGCTCGGCCACGCCGTCGCTGGAGAGCTGGCAGCGCGCCGAGGACGGCCGCTACACCCGGCTGACCCTGGCCGGGCGCGTGGGCGGCGGCGCGCTGCCGCGCCTGCGCCTGTTCGACATGAACCGCCTGCCGCGCGACCGTTCACAGCAGACGGTGCTGGCGCCGCCACTGCAGGCCGCCATCGAGGCCCGCATCGCGCGCGGCGAGCAGAGCCTGCTGCTGCTCAACCGCCGGGGTTACGCCCCGGTGCTGCATTGCGGCGCCTGCAGCTGGAAGAGCGGCTGCCCGCACTGCAGCGCCTGGCGTGTCTTCCACAAGGCCGACCGCACGCTGCGCTGCCACCACTGCGGCTTCACCGAGCCGGTGCCCCGGGCCTGCCCCGACTGCGGCAACCTCGACATCGCGCCCCTGGGCCGCGGCACCGAGAAGCTGGCCGAGCAGATCGCGGCACTGCTGCCGGGCGCCCGCATCGCCCGCATCGACGCCGACAGCACCCGGCTCAAGGGCGCGCTGGAAAGCCAGCTGGCGGCGGTGCACGCTGGCGAAGTGGACGTGCTGGTGGGCACGCAGATGGTGGCCAAGGGACACGACTTCCGGCGCATGACCCTGGTGGCCGCGGTGAACCCCGACGGCGCGCTCTTCGCCAGCGACTTCCGCGCGCCGGAGCGCATGTTCGCGCTGCTGATGCAGGCCGCTGGCCGCGCCGGGCGTGACGCCACGCAGGCGGGTGTGGCCGAGATGTGGATCCAGACCTGGCATCCCACGCACCCGCTCTATGCCGCGCTGGCCACGCACGACTTCGCCGCCTTTGCCGCCGCGCAGCTGGACGAGCGGCGCGGTGTCGGCCTGCCGCCGTTCAGCTTCCTGGCCCTGCTGCGCGCCGAGGCCCGCGACGCGGCCGTGGCCCAGGCCTTCCTGGCCGACGCGGCGGCCGTGCCGGTGCCGCCGGGCCTGGTCTGCTACGCCCCGGTGCCGCCCACGGTGGCGCGGGTGGCCGGCGTGGAACGCATGCAGCTGCTGGTGGAAAGCAACTCCCGCCCGCTGCTGCAGCAGTGGTTGGCTGCCTGGATGCCGCAGCTGCACGCGCTCAAGGCGCAGCACAAGCGTGTGCTGCGCTGGGCGGTGGACGTGGACCCGCTGGGGGTCTGACGCTCGACCTGCCGGGCAGGCGCCTCTGCCAAGCTCTGCCTGGCTCTGCCTAGAACAGGCGGCGCCAGAACGACGGGTGGTGCTGCAGCCGCATCAGGTGGCCCTGCAGGTAGGCGCCGTTGAGCAGGCGCACCGCCTGTGCGCGGTCCATGCCGGGCCAGCGTGCCAGCGTGGCCAGCGGCGCGGCGTCGTGCTGCAGCCGCTGCGCCGCGGCGTGCAGCGCGGGCGGAAACCAGTCGGTGGCCGGCAGGCCGGGCGACAGGCGGAACGCCAGGTCGCCGCGCAGCACCGTCAGCAGCTGCGGCCCCGGCGCCTGCCAGGCCAGGCGCCAGAGCACGGGCGCGAGCGGACGCAGGCCGTCACCGGGTGCCGCGCCTGCCGCTTCCACGGCGATCACGGCGAGGTCAGCGGTGGCCGTCTTGCCCTGGGGCGCCGGCCGCCGGTTCACGGCCCGTGGCAGCAGGCACTGGCCCAGCCGCGGGTAAACCGTGAGCGCGCGCACGCGCCCGCGCCACTGCAGCAGCAAGCGGGCGTCTTCCTGCAGGCGCAGGCAGCTGGCCAGCACCTCCAGCGCTTCGTCGCTGCGGCCGCTGTGGCGCAGCTCGGCCAGTTCGGCACTCAGTGTGCTGGTCAGGCTACCGGGGCGGGTGGCCCACGCGGGGGGCGTCCCGCCGTTCAGGCCGGCGGAGGGCGAGTCAATCAGAGGCATGGCGGGTGATGGCCTCCGCCGACTGGCGCGGCTTCGAGGCGCCGCGATCATCCGATCCCCTGCAGCCTCGGCCTGTACCGGGCCGGTGAGCAATGTGTGCGTTCGTATCGACCCGCCAGCGACCGCCAAAGCAGCTCAGCCGCGCACGCCCACCACCCAGGCCATCAGCGGGAAGCTCACGAACGCCGCCACCGTGCTGCTCATGATGATGCGCGCGATGCGGCCGTTGTCGGCGCCGTACCGCTCCGCCAGCAGCGACACGTTGCTGGCGCTGGGCAGGGCCGCGGCCAGCACCATCACGCCGACCTGGAAGCTGCCGATCGGCAGGCCCATCGCCACCGCGCCGCCGGCCAGGCCGAAGATCAGCAGCGGGTGCAGCATCAGCTTGATGGCGGCCACCGGCAGGTACTGCCCCGGCGGCGTGCGGCCGTGCACGTGCTGGCCGGCGCGGTGCAGCACGGCGCCGATGGTGAACAGCGCCACCGGGCTGGCGGCGTCGGCCAGCATTTTCACCACCGTGTCGGCCGGGCCCGGCAGTGACCAGCCGGCCACCGAGAACAGCGCACCGGCGGCGATGGACCAGGGCAGCGGGTTGGACAGCGCGCCGCGCAGGGCGCGCACGGCGCCGTCGCGCGCGCCATGGCCCGACGCGTCGCCGGCCTGTGCCAGCGCGATGCACACCGAACTGGTCACGAACAGGTCGCCCAGCACCACGCAGATCACGGGCGCCGCGGCTTCGGGTCCGAGCAGTGCGGCCATCAGGGGCACCCCCATGAAGCCGGTGTTGGGGAATGCCGCCACCAGGGCCCCGAAGGCAGCGTCCTTCATCGCCACCGGTGGTTTGAGCGTGACGGCGATGGTGAAGAACACCATCACCGCCCCGGCCAGCAGCCAGACCCCCAGCACCACCGGGTTGAGCAGGTCGAAGATCGGCGTGCCCGAGCCGAAGCGGAACAGCATGCAGGGCAGCGCGAAGTAGAGGACGAAGGCGTTGAGCCCGGGAATGGCGCTTTCCGGCAGCACATGGCGGTGTGCGGCCAGGTAACCCGCCAGCACGAGCGCGAAGAACGGGACGGTGACCGAGAGGATGGCTTCCATGACGACGGGGTCGGGCGGGCGGCGGGCGGGGTCCGGCGGGCGCCTGCCGTAAGCTGCGCCGCTGCGCTGTCCACTCGCCCAGGCGACCGAACCCGATGTCCCGATTGTTCTCGATGTTGCGCCGCACCGTGGTCGGCACCTGGTGGGCGCTCGATGTCGTCCGCCGCACGTTGCTCAACCTGCTGCTGGCGCTCTTGCTGCTGGCCCTGGCCTGGTGGGCACTGCGCCCGGGGCCGCCGCCGCTGGTGCCGGGCACGACCCTGGTGCTTGACCTGCAGGGCCCGCTGCGCGAGCAGTTCACCGGCAGCGCGCGCGACAACCTGCTGCGCCAGGCGCGTGGCGACAACCTGCGCCAGGTGCGCCTGCGTGACGTGCTGGCGGCGCTGGACGCTGCCGGGCGCGACCCCGCCATCGCGCGGGTGCTGCTGATGACGGACGACTTCGCCGGCGCTGGCCCGGCGTCGCTGCGCGAGGTGGCCACCGCACTGCAGCGTGTGCGCGCCGCCGGCAAGCCGGTCTGGGCCTGGTCGGCGGGCTATTCACAGGCCGCCTATTTCCTGGCCGCACAGGCCGACCAGGTCTTCCTGCACCCGATGGGTGAAGTCTCGATCACGGGTTACGGCGGCCACCGGCTCTACTTCGGCGAGGCGTTCTCGCGCGTGGGCGTGCAGGCCCATGTGCTGCGTGCCGGCGCCTACAAGAATGCCGGCGAGACCTGGGTGGCCAGTGGCCCGTCGCCGCAGACACTGGAGGCTGACCGCACGGTGCTTGACGCGCTGTGGTTGGACTACACCACCACCGTGGAACAGGCGCGCAAGCTGCCCGCCGGCAGCCTGGCGGCGCTGATCGAACAGCTGCCGGCGCGCCTGGCCGCGGTGGGCGGTGACGGCGCGGCACTGGCGCGCCAGGCGGGCCTTGTGGATGCCTTGAAGACGCCCGACGAACTCGAGGCCCTGCTGCGTGAAGGCGCGGGCGACGACCCGGTGCGCAAGAGCTTCCGCCGCGTCGGTTTCGGCGAATACCTGGCGCGCCAACGCTTCCCGCGCCCGGAGGCCGTGGTCGGCGTGGTGGTGGCCGAAGGCGAGATCCGCGATGGCAACGCGCCACCGGGCGCGGTGGGTGGCGACAGCACGGCGGCGCTGATCCATCGCGCGCGCGAGGACGAGCGCGTGAAGGCGCTGGTGCTGCGGGTGGACTCGCCCGGCGGAAGTGCCTTCGCGTCGGAGCGCATTCGCCGTGAACTGGTGCTCACGCGCGCCGCTGGCAAGCCGGTGGTGGTGTCGATGGGCGATGTGGCGGCCTCCGGGGGTTACTGGATCGCCACCGCGAGCGACGAGGTGATCGCCGACCCGTCCACCATCACCGGCTCCATCGGCGTGATCGCGATGTTCCCCGGCTTCCACGAAGCGCTGGCGCGGCTGGGCCTGCACACCGGCGGCCACACCACCACCTGGCTGGCCGGCGCGGCCGATCCGTCACGCCCGCTGGACCCGCGGCTGGCGCAGGTGATCCAGTCGGGCATCGACCACACCTACGCGCAGTTCACCAGTCATGTGGCCGACGCGCGCCAGCGCCCGGTGGCCGAGGTGCAGGCGGTGGCACAAGGCCGCATCTGGACCGGCGCCCAGGCGCTGGCGCGCGGCCTGGTGGACCGCACCGGCCGCCTGGACGACGCGCTGGCTGCCGCCGCGCAGCGCGCCCAGTTGGCCGACGGCAGTTGGCGCGCGGCTTACATCGAGGCCGAACCCGGCCGGCTGGACCGGCTGGTGCTGATGCTGGGGTCGTCGCTGGTGCAGGCCTTGCCGCTGCCGCAGGCCACGCTGCCGCCCGAGGCGACCGACCTTCTGGCCCTGGCACGCGCCTGGTGGCCGGCGGGCGCCACAGCTGCGGGCGCGCTGGGCGACGCGCTGCGCACCGCGGGCGCGCTGCCGCCGGGCGAGCCGCTGGCCCATTGCCTGTGCGGCGTGCCGTGATGCGGCGTGGCCGGTGCCTCGGCCAGGGTCACCAGCGCCGCACGCGCCCCACGTCCACGTGCACGAACTGCTCGCGCGGGTAGTAACCCACCCCGCCGCGCTGCAGCGCCAGCGCCGCATCGCGCAAATCGGCCAGCGGCACGCCGGGCAGGCGGATGTCGATGGCCTGGCCCGCCATGTGCAGGCTGCGCGTGGCCACGCCGCCGCCGCGCGTGGCCTTCAGCTGCGCATTGGTCTTCGGCGAACGGTAGCCCGAGATCACCTGGAACGGCGCCGGGGCGCCGCCCACCGGGCCCAGCGTGGTGCGCAGCGCATGCAGCAGGTCGTGCAGGCGCGGGTCGATGTGGCCCACATCGCCGCTGTAGTGATCGCGCAGGAAGTGGTCCAGCTGCTGCAAGGCTGCGGGCTCGTAGCGCGGGCCGATGGCATAGACCACATCGATGTCCTCGCGCGTGTGCGTGTGCGCCATCGCCAGTTCGCGCGGTGCCGCGGCCAGTGCGCGGCCCGGGATCACCAGCGCCGGGGCTGCGGCCGTGACGGCGGCCGCGCGCAGGCCCTGGCGCAGCGACAGGTGCAGGAACTGGCGGCGGGCAGGTCGTTTCATCGGTCGGCTCCCTCGGGCCGGTGGCGGGACTGCAGGGCGGCATCCAGCCGCCGGTCCAGCCCATAGACATCGTCGTAGAAATGGGTGCGACCGTCCTTGACCAAAGTGGTTCCATACGCGATCAGCACCGGGATCGGCGCCGCCAGCGCCAGCGTGCTGGACGTGCCGGCTGTCATCGCGGTGCGGATGCGGGCCGCATCCCAGCCGGCTTGGTCGCGCAGCACCCACTGCGCCAGCGCCTCGGGCTGTTCCAGGCGGATGCAGCCGTGGCTGAAGTCGCGCCGTGCACGGTCGAACAGGCTCACCGACGGCGTGTGGTGCAGGTAAATGGCCTCGCGGTTGGGGAACACGAACTTGATGTCGCCCAGCGCGTTGCGTGGCCCGGGCCGTTGCCGGATGCGCCAGCCGCCGGCGAGCACCGCGTCCAGCCGCGTGGCCGACAACGCGGTGTCCACCTGGCCACCGGGGCCGACGAACTCGTAGCCTTCGCGCGCCCAGTGGCCCGGGTCGCGGCGCAGGCGCGGCACCAGTTCCTTGCGCGCGATCGATGGCGGCACGTTCCAGTAGGGGCTGAACTCGATGAAGCGCAGGTCCTCGTCGATCAGCGGCGTGCGTGTGTCGGCGGCCTTGCCCACCACCACGCGCATCGTCAACTGCACGCGGATGCGGCCGTCCACCACCTCGTAGGCGCGCAGCACGTATTCCGGGATGTTGACGACGATCATGCGCCGGCCCTGCAGCAGCGGGGTCCAGCGCAGGCGCTCCAGCGTCAGTTCGATCTGCCGCGCGCGCTGCGCCGGCGTGACCTGCAGTGCCGCCCAGGTGGCGCGGCCGAGCACGCCGTCGTCGGCCAGGCCGTGGCGCTGCTGGAAGCGGCGCAGGCCGTCGGCCAGCGGCTCGGTGCCGGTGAGGTCACCCCAGGCCTGCAGGCGGGCCCGCAGCACGCCGGCGCCGGGCCAGGCGGACAGGTCCTCCAGCTTGCCGGACTTCGGCAGCGCCGGCAGGGGCGCGACCCAGGCCCGGTCGGCCGCCAGCGCCCGGCAGCGCGCCAGGGCGTCACGCAGATGGCCGTAGGTGGGCAGTGGCGGCACGGCGGCGGCCACGGCATCGGTGAGGCGTCCGCGCGCAAGCGCCTGCTGCAGCACGGTGGCCGCGTCGAACGGCACGCGGCGCACCGGGCGGAAGTCGTGGTGGATGGCGTGCGGGTCGATGCGGCCCGCATGAAGGTCGTGCAGGAACCGCAGCACGGCGGTGTCGAGACGTGGCGCCAGGGTGACGGGGTCTGCAGCTTCCGCCAGTGCGCGGGCGAGGGCGGCGGCACCGTAGTCCCGGGGATCCAGGCCGTGGCTGGCCGCGTCGGCCAGCAGCGCCACGGCCTCGCGCGCCAGGGCGTCGGTCCACGGTGTGCTGCCCTGCGCCGCTGCCCATGCCGGCCACGACAGGCCGGCCTGAAGCAGGGTGCGTCGTTGCATCGCAGCGATGGTAGCCGCCGCGTCGCTATGATCCGCGCCCTGTACTGATACAGCCCCCGCGCTCACTGCGTTCGCGGCCCCCCGAGGGGCGGTCAGCGCCCTCGGAGCGGCCGGGCGGCGCTGCAATGACCCCCACGCTCACTACGTTCGCTGCCCCCCGAGGGGGCTGTCAGCCCCTTCGGAGCGGCCGGGCGGCGCTGACATGGCCGACACCCTGAACAACGCCCAGATGCAGGCCGTGCAGCACCTGTGCGGCCCCTGCCTCGTGCTCGCGGGCGCCGGGTCGGGTAAGACGCGGGTGATCACGCACAAGATCGTGCGCCTGCTGCAGGAAGGGCTGCGGCCGAGCGAGATCGCGGCCATCACCTTCACCAACAAGGCGGCGCAGGAGATGCGCGAGCGCGCCAAGGCGCTCACGGGCCCGCGCGCGGCCAAGGACCTGCTGGTCAGCACCTTCCACTCGCTGGGCGTGCGCCTGCTGCGCGAGGACGGCGAGCGCCTGGGCCTGAAGCCCAACTTCTCGATCCTGGACAGCGACGACGTGCTGGGCGTGCTGCGCGACGCCGGCGGCACCACCGACGCCGCCCTGGCGCGGCGCTGGCAGTGGACCATCAGCCTGTGGAAGAACCAGGGCCTGGACGCTGCCGGTGCGCAGGCCGCGGCGCAGGACGAGGACGAGCGCGTGGCGGCGCAGGTGATGGGGCGTTACCAGGAGCGCCTGAGCGCCTTCCAGGCGGTGGACTTCGACGACCTGATCGGCCTGCCGCTGGCTCTGCTGCAGCGCGACGATCAAACGCGCGGCAAGTGGCGCACGCGGCTGAAGCACGTGCTGGTGGACGAGGTGCAGGACACCAACGCCGTGCAGTACGAACTGCTCAAGGCGATGGTGGGCGACGAGGGCGTGTTCACCGCCGTGGGCGACGACGACCAGAGCATCTACGGCTGGCGCGGCGCCACCATCGAGAACCTCAAGCGCCTGCCGCAGGACTACCCCGCGCTCACGGTGATCCCGCTGGAGCAGAACTACCGCTCCACCGGTCACATCCTGCGCGCGGCCAATGCCGTGATCGCGAACAACCCCAAGATCTTCGAAAAGAAGCTGTGGAGCGAGTTCGGCGACGGCGAGCCGGTGCGCCTGATCGAGGCGGATGGCGAGGAGCACGAGGCCGAGCGCGCCGTGGCCTTCATCCAGGCGCTGCGCAGCAACGGCGCAACGTTCGCGGACTTCGCCATCCTCTACCGCGCCAACCACCAGGCCCGCGTGTTCGAGCAGAAGCTGCGCGCGGCGCAGCTGCCCTACAAGGTCTCCGGCGGGCAGAGCTTCTTCGACCGCGCGGAGATCAAGGACCTCACCGCCTGGCTGCGCCTGCTGGTCAACAACGACGACGACCCGGCCTTCCTGCGCGCCGTGACCACGCCCAAGCGCGGCATCGGCCACCAGACGCTGGGCAGCCTGGGCGAATTCGCGGCGCAGCGCAAGATCAGCCTGTACGAGGCGCTGTTCGCGCCCACGCTGGGCGCCGCGCTGAAGGGCCGCACCATCGACGCGCTGCACGAGTTCGGCCGCTTCGTGAACGACCTGGAATACCGTGCCCGCCATGCCGAGGGTGGCGAGGCGGCGCGTGCCTTGCTGATGGGCTGGCTCACCGACATCGGCTACGAGCAGCACCTGCGGGACGGCGAGGACAGCGAGAAGCTGGCCACGGCGCGCTGGGGCAACGTGCTGGACTTCGTGGACTGGATCGCCCGCCGCTGCGAAGGTGATGAAGCCACCGCCAAGCAGACCGTGCTGCAGGTGGCACAGACCATCAGCGTCATCCTCAGCCTGGCCGAGCGCGGCGAGGAGCAGGACGTGGTGACGCTGTCCACGCTGCACGCGTCCAAGGGCCTGGAATGGCCGCACGTGGTGCTGGCCGGCGTCAACGAAGGCCTGCTGCCCTTCCGCAGCGACGGCGAGGAGATGACGCCCGAGCGCCTGGAAGAAGAGCGCCGCCTGATGTACGTGGGCATCACGCGCGCGCGGCGCACGTTGGCGGTGAGCACGCTGCGCCGCCGCAAGCGCGGCCGCGAGACGGTGGCCGGCGTGCCCAGCCGCTTCATCGCCGAGATGAAGCTGCACGAGGCCGGCGCGAAGGAAGACCCGCGCGAACGCCTGAAGCGGCTGCGCGCCGAACTCGCCGCCAAGGCGGCGCCGGAGAACGTGGGATGAGTCGCGCCTGGATGGCCGCGGCCGAACCGGTGGCCGTGTGGTGAGCCGGCGCGATGCGGCCCTGGCGGCGGGCACGGCGCTGGCGGCGCTGCTGGCCATCGCGTCCGCCCCCTGGGCGCTGGGCCTGCCATGGCTGAACTTCGCCTTCAAGCCGCTGGCCACGCTGGGCGTCATCGCCTACGCCTGGCCGCGCGGTGCCGATGTGCCGGTGCTGCGGCGCTGGCTGTTGGCCGGGCTCGGGCTGTCGCTGTGCGGCGACGTGGCCCTGCTGTGGCCGCAACAGGGTTTCCTGCCCGGGCTGGTGAGCTTTCTGCTGGCCCATCTGGCCTACCTGGCGGGCTTTGCCCACGTCCAGCGCATCGGTGCACGGTGGCTGCCGTTTGTGGTCTACACGGTGGTGGCGGGCGCCATCCTGTGGCAGCTCTGGCCCGGCGTGCCGGCCGGGCTGCGGGGGCCGGTGGCGGTGTACGTGGTGGCCCTGGCGTCCATGGCCGCGCAGGCGGCGGTGCTGTGGCGTGCAGGTGCGGCTCGCGGCGCGGTGCTGGCGTTGGGCGGGGCACTGTTCGTCGCCAGCGATGCCCTGCTGGCCACCAACAAGTTCGGCGGCCCATTGCCGCTGGCGTCGCTGTGGATCCTCATCACCTACTGGTCGGCGCAGTGGTGCATCGCCTCGTTCTTGGCGCCCGCGAAGAAGCCCTCAAGTTCGCGGCCTTGAGGCCGATACCGGGCTGACGACCCGGGGATCTGGATGAACGACCATGGACACCGCGCCTACGCCTTGGCGCCGCCTTCGGGCGGCGGCGGCGCGCTGTCCGTGCGCCGTGCGGACTGCGCCATGTGTGGTCACCCCGGCGGCGGCGCCAGTGCCTGTGACGCCTGCGGCGCGCCGTTGACGCCGCCGCCGCGGCTGGAGGAGCCCAGCGAGGCCTTCACCGGCCGCCGCGGCAGCCCGCGCGTGGACCGGGTTGAAACGGCCGTCTGGCAGCCGTCGCCCCGCCAGGGTGGCGGGCCGCCGATGCAGGTGCGCATGCAGGACATCTCCTTCACCGGCCTCAGCCTGGACGCGCTGCTGGCGGTGCCCGAAGGCCAGGTGGCGCGGGTCCGTGCCCCCAACATCGACTGCGTGGTCGAGGTCGTGGCCTGCCGTCGCGAAGGTGCGCACTGGCGAATCCACGCCCGCCTGCTGACGATGCGCCTGCTCACGCGTGCCGGCGCGTTCGTGTCCACCACCGTCTGAGGCTTCCCGCTCGTCCCCAGGCGGGACGATGACCAGCCGGCGGTCCGCGGCCACGATGGGTTTCCCACCACCCTTCGGGAGCCCACGATGAACCGCGCCGCCCTGCTCACGACCCTGACCCTGACCCTGGTGACTGCCACGTCGGCCCACGGCGACGAACGCGCCAGCTTTCCCGCCGACGCTGCGGCGCCCGCTGCCGAAGCCTTGCACGCCCGGCTGGCGGGCCGGGTCTTTCGCGCCACCGACGCGAAGGGGCTGGCCTGGCGCCTGGAGTACTCCCGTCTGGGCCACCTCTTCGTCGATATCGGCACGGGGTTCCAGGACGATGGCCCGTATCGTGTCGAAGGCAGCCAGGTCTGTGTGACCTTGCGGCGCAGCGGGGCGTCGTGCAGCGAGTACCGGCTGCACCAGGATGCGGTCTACCTACGGCGCGCCAGCAACGGCGAGATCCTGAAGCTCAACCCGCAATGACGCCGGCGGCCCGGGCGCTCAAGGAATCGCCGGGCCGCCCCAAGTTTCCTTATGCCTCCTCGGGGGGGTCGGGCCGGGCGAGCCCGGCCCTTCGGGGCTCACATCCCCTTGAACAGCCCCGTGTAGCTGCGGCTCACCTCGAGTTTCTCCGGGTGGCCACGCACCTGCACGATCTGGCGGCCACGGAAGTCGCGGGTGACTTCGCTGATGGCCTTCACATTGACCAGCGTGCTGCGATGGATCTGCCAGAACAGCTGCGGGTCGAGCTCGTCCACGAGTTCCTTGATGGGCTTGCGGATCAGGGCTTCGACCTGGGCCGTCTGCACACGGGTGTATTTCTCGTCGCTGATGAAGAACAGCACGTCCTCCACCGGGATCATCTGGATCGTGCTGCCGACGTTGGCCTGGATCCACTTCAGGAGCTGAGGCGTCCCGGCCGGATTCATGCGCGCGCCCAGTTGGTGCAGCAGCTGCTGCAGCGGCGCGCTGCCGGTTTCCTCCGGCGTGCCGCGGCGGGCCAGACGGTCCTGGATGCGCTGCACCGTCACCAGCAGCCGCTCGCGCTCGGCCGGTTTGAGCACGTAGTCGGCCGCACCCTGCTCGAAGGCTTCCACCGCGTACTGGTCGTAGGCGGTGATGAAGACCACCTCGGGCAGGATCTCGTCGGCACCGATGTCCAGCTGTGCGATCTGACGTGCCGCTTCCACGCCGGTCAGGCCGGGCATGCGGATGTCGAGGAACACCACGTCCGGCCGGTGCTGGGCCACCAGGTCCACGGCTTCCTGGCCATTGCGGGCCTCGGCGACGATCTCGAGCTCGGGCCACACGTCCACCAGACGGGCGCGCAGCTGTTCGCGCATCAGCCGCTCGTCGTCGGCGAGCACGGCACGGGGGGCGGTTCCTGCAACGTTCGGGCTGTTCATGCGCCGATGCTATGCCAGCAGCTTGAACAGCAACCACACCGCCAGCCACAGCGGCGACAGCAGCACCGCCAGCACCAGGGCCACGACCAGCAGCGGCAGGCCGACGACGGCGAGCACGCCCATGAGCACACACCCGAGCACGACCACGACGGCCACCGGCACCACCACCATCAAGGCCAGCATCGCCAGGGCCAGCACTGCGGCCAGGGTCAGCAGGTGGCCGGGGTGCAGGCCCGACAGGTCGACGTTGTCGAACACGCGTTCACCGTCGATGACGACACTGAACGGTGCCGGGTGGACCGAGGTCAGCCCGGTCCAGGCCAGCGCCAGGGCGCCGACGAACAGCAGCATCAGGGTGCCCATCAGCCAGGGCCAGCGGGATGCCCGGCGGGGCGACAGTGCAACGGTGTTCATGCGGCAACCCCTTCTTCCACCGGTTTGTAGGGCACGGTGATGGTGACCACGGTGCCGCTGGGCTCGTTGGCGGTGACGGCCACGCTGGCCTTGGCGCCGTAGAGCATCTGCAGGCGCTCGCGGATGTTGGCCAGGCCCACGCCGGTGCCGGCGGTGGCCGCCTTGCCGAAGCCCAGGCCGGTGTCGGCCACGCTGACGGCCAGCTTGCCGTGCACCACCTCGGCCTTCACGCGCAGGTGGCCGCCTTCTGCCTTGGGCTCCAGGCCGTGCTTGATGGCGTTTTCCACCAGGGTCTGGATCATCATCGGCGGGAACTCGGCCGACTGCAGGCCCTCGGGCACGTCGATCTCGGTGGACAGACGCTCTTCCATGCGCACCTTCAGGATCTCCAGGTAGGGGCGGATCACCTGCAGCTCGCGCCCCAGGTCGCGCACGCCGCCGCTGCCGTTGCCCGCGGCCTCGCGCATCGTAGGCATGCTGGCGCGCAGCAGCGCGATCAGGTTCTTCTGCATCTGGCTGGCGCGCGGCGGGTCGGTCTCGATCAGGTGGTCGATGCTGGCCAGGGTGTTGAACAGGAAATGCGGTTCCACCTGCGCCTGCATGGCCGCCATGCGCGCCTCCACCACCTGGCGCTTGAGCGATTCGGCCTCGGCCGTCTCGGTGGCCTGGGCGGCCTTGACCTCGGCCTGGATGCGGCCCTTGTAGACCATCTTGATGATGGCGCTGGCGACGATCCAGATCAGCGCCAGATCGGTCAGGAAGTCGCCCCAGTGCACGACACGGTTGCGGGTGACGGTGCGCGTGCCCCCCGGGTTCGCGGCCTTGAGCGCATCGCGGGCCTCGCGGATCGCGTCACGGGCGGCCCGGTGGGCGTCGCGGGCGGCCTTGGCGGCGTCCTGCTGGGCTTCGCGCTGCGTCGCCATCGACTCTTCCAGCGCCTCGCGGGCGGCGTCGATGGCCTCCTGGATCACTTCACGGGTGGCGCTCTGTGGCAGCGAGATCTCGACGCTGCCCGGGCTGGCCGCCGAAGCGCCG
>JACKLO010000019.1 GCA_024235915.1 Burkholderiaceae bacterium
GACGGCCGCGGGCGCTTCGTGCCCGCCGACGTGCTGCTGCCCGACGAACAGCCTGACGAGGCCTACCCGCTGGTGCTGATCACCGGCCGCCAGCTCGAACACTGGCACACCGGCAGCATGACGCGCCGCGCCGCGGTGCTCGACGCGCTGGAGCCGGAGCCGGTGGCGCTGCTGCACCCGGCGGAACTGGCACGCCAGGGCGTCGCGCCCGGCGGGCTGCTCACGTTGCAGTCTCGCCGCGGCGCGGTGAGCCTGTATGCCCGCGCCGACGACGGCATGCCCGAGGGCACCGTCTTCGTCGCCTTCTGCTGGTTCGAGGCGGCGGTGAACCGCCTCACCAACCCGGCGCTGGACCCGGTGGCGCGCATCCCGGAGCTGAAGTACTGCGCGGTGCGCCTGCGCGCCGGCGGCACAGCGCCGGCGGCGGGCGCCTTCCGCGGCGGCGCCAGCGGCGTCAGCAGCGCCAGCGGCACAGAGGCTCAGGCCTCGGCGTAACCCTCGGCCACGGCCTCGCGCAGCCAGCGCAGGCCGGGGTCGGTGTCCAGCCGCGGCGCCCAGCACATCAGTGTGCGGTAGGTCGGCAGGTCCAGTTCCGGCGGCAGCGGCCGCACCTGCAGCCGCGCGCCGAAACGTCGGGCCACGCGGCTGCCCAGCACGGCGGCGTGGTCGGCCTGTTCGATCTGGTCCATCACCTGCGCAAAGCCGGTGACCGTGGTCATCGCGCGCCGGCGCCGGCCGCTGCGCGCCAGCAGCTCGTCGATGCGTTCGTCCAGCACCGCCGAGCCGTAGCCGAGGATCGTCTGCGGGATGGCGCAGAACAGGTCCAGCGTCAGCGCATCGCCGGCGCGCGGGTGGCCGGCGCGCAGTGCGTAGACATAGCGGTCCTCCACCAGCACCTGGGTGTGCAGTTCACGCGGCGGGCGGATGCGCGCCACCACGGCCAGGTCCAGGTCGCCGCGCAGCAGGCGTTCCTCCGGCGTGCCGGGTGCCGAGGCCTGCCACTGGATGCGGATGTCGGAGCCCACGGCCGCCAGACGGCGTGTCAGCCCCGGCAGCACGATCCCGCTGGCGTGGTCGGAGCCGGCGACGCGGAAGATGCGGTCAGACGCCGCCGGGTCGAAGCCCTGGCCATCGTCCAGAAGTGCTGCCAGGTCGGCCAGAAGGCGCTGCACCTGCGGCGCGATCTGTTCGGCGCGCGGCGTCGGCACCACGCCATGCGGCGTGCGCGTGAACAACGGGTCACCGAACACGCGGCGCAGCCGGTTCAGCGCGGCGCTCACCGCGGGCTGGCTCAGGAACAGCCGCCCGGCCGCGCGCGAGACGCTGCGCTCGCGCATCAGGGCGTCGAAGGCGCGCAGCATGCCGACGTCCAGCGCGCGGATATCAGGGTGGGCCATATCTCCTATCCACCGGTTCGATTTGATCTGCGTCATGCGGCTGTCTAGTCTCGCGGCTCGCCCACACGACAAGACACAGGAGACCGATGATGCGACACGACCCCACCGCCCACTGCCACACCCCCGGAACCAGCCGCCGCCGCGTGGTTGTCGGCATGGGCGCCGGCGCCCTGCTGGCTGCCGGCTGGCCGGCGCGCGCGCAGGACGCCTACCCGACCAAGCCGATCCGCATCGTGCCTTTCGGCACGCCGGGCGGCCCCATCGACGCCGTGGCACGCGTCTACGGCGACGAGATCGCCAAGCGCTGGGGGCAGCCGGTGCTGGTGGATGCCAAGCCCGGCGCGAGCGGCATCGTCGCCGCCGACTTCGTGGCCAAGGCGCCGGCCGACGGCTACACGCTGCTGCTCACGCTGTCGCTGACCCACACCACCGTGCCCATCCTGCGCCCGGTGCCCTACGACCCGGCGAAGGACTTCCAGCCGCTGACGCAGATCGGCACCGGCGGGCCGATGCTGATCGTGCCGGCCAGCAACCCGGCCAGCGACCTGAAATCGCTGATCGAATGGGGCAAGGCCAAGGGCCGTGTCACCTACGGCACCTGGGGCATTGGCTCGGCGGCACACATCATGGGTGAACTGCTCAAGCGCAAGACCGGCATCCCGCTGGAGCACGTGCCCTACAAGGGCGAGTCGGTGGCGCACCTGGACATGTTCGGCGGCGTGCTCGACATCGCCTGGGCCAACCCGTCGACGGCCCGCGGCCACCTGCAGGCCGGCAAGGTCAAGGCGATCGGCATCACCGGTTCGCGCCGGGTCGGCACGCTGCCGCAGGTGCCCACCTTCACCGAACAGGGCTACGAAGGTTTTGCGCTCGACAGCTGGATGGGCTTCATGGGCCCGGCTGGCCTGCCGGCGCCGCTGGTGGACAAGCTGGTGGCCGTGCTGCGCGAACTCACGCAGGCGCCGGCAGCGCGCGAAAAGCTGTTGGCTCTGGGCTTCGAGCCGCTGGGCAACACGCCGGCCGAGTTTGCCGCCAACCAGCGCGCCGAGATCCCGCGCTGGGCCGAGGTGATCGCCACCGCGCAGGTCAGCGTCAACTGAGGTGCACGGCATGAGCACGCGCACGATCCCGATCGCGGTCGACACCGGCACCGCCTACGGCCGGCCGGCGCCGAGCCATCGCGCCGAACTGACCGACGTGGGCGCCGGCACGCCGATGGGCGAACTGATGCGCCGCTACTGGCACCCCGTGGGCCTGGCGGCCGATGCCAGCGACGTGCCGCGCCAGGTGCGTGTGCTGGGTGAGGACCTGATCCTGTTCCGCGACCGCCAGGGCCGGCCGGGCCTGGTCTATCCGCACTGCGCGCACCGCGGCAGCTCGCTCTACTACGGGCGGGTGGAGGAGCGCGGCATCCGCTGCTGCTACCATGGATGGCTGTTCGACGTGCAGGGCCGCTGCCTGGAACAACCCTGCGAGCCCGCCGGCGGCGCCGCTCACCGCGACAAGGTGCGCCAGCCCTGGTACCCGGTGGAGGAGCGCTACGGCCTCGTCTGGGCCTACCTGGGCCCGCCGGAGCACAAGCCGGTGCTGCCGCGCTACGAGGCGCTGGAACAGCTGGGCGAGGGCGAGTTCCTGGAGGCCGACGACAGCAGCATCGGTGGCGGCGGGCCACGTATCGTGCCCTGCAACTGGCTGCAGCACTACGAGAACCTGGTCGACCCGTTCCACGTCGTCGTGCTGCACTCCAGCTTCAGCGGCACGCAGTTCGTCGACGCCATGGGCGTGATGCCCGACGTGCGCTGGGAACCGTCGCCGCTGGGCGTGCGCACGGTGTCGATGCGCCAGCTGCCGGACGGCCGCCGGCTGCGCCGCATCAGCGAGGCCGCCGTGCCCACGCTGCGCGTGATCCCCAGCCCGCGGCTGGGCGAGGGCGGGCGCGTGGAGTCGCTGGGCTGGATCCTGCCCATCGACGACCACCACTTCCGCATCTACGTGGTCGGCCGTGTGCGCACTGCCGGCGACCTGGCCCGCATGCGCTCTCGCCTGGGCGGCAAGCTGTGGGAGGAGATGACCGAGGCGGAACACCGCGCGTTCCCAGGGGACGCCGAAGCCATGGTCAGCCAGGGGGTGGTCGCGAAACACTCCGAGGAACACTTGGCCACGTCCGACCGCGGCATCGTGATGCTGCGCCGCTTCCTGCAGGAGCAACTGGCCTGTGTGGCGCGCGGCGAGGATCCGGCAGGCGTTGACCGCGATCCCGACGCGCCGCCGGTGCGTTTCGAGGCCGGCAACTGGTTCGAACCTGCCGCGGCGGCCTGAACCCGAGCGCTCAACCGCCTGAGCGCTTGGCGTCGAAGCCTTCGGCCTGCAGCCAGGCGGTCACGCGCTCGGCGTGGTCGCCCTGCAGTTCCAGCAGGCCGTCGCGCTGCGTGCCGCCGGTGCCACACGCGCTGCGCAGGCGTTTGCCCAGGGCGCTGAGCGCGTCGGCCGCCAGCGGCAGGCCGCGCACCACGGTCACGGTCTTGCCGCCGCGGCCGGCCTTCTCGCGCGACACTCTGACGCGACCATCGCCTTGCACCGCCTGCCGGGCCGCGGCCGCGCACTGGCACGCCCCCAACGCCTGACGGCACACCGGGCAGGTGCGGCCACCGTCGGTGGAATAGACCAGGCTGCTGTCCCCTGCGCGCGTCATGCGGCCACTCCTGCGGCCTGCAAGGCCCGTGAAAGAAAGCTCAGCATGGCATAAATCCGGGGGCCGACCACCGCCGCCCGCGCACAGAATGGGCCGATGGCCGGCACCGAATCGCTGCGCATCCTGCCCGACGACCCGCGGGTCCAGGTGAGCATGCATGCGGAGATCGCGCGTCAGTACGCGGGCCGCAGTGTCTCTGCGGTGATGCTGGGCGTGGCGGCCAGCATCCTGGTGCTGGTGGCGCTGGGGCCCCGTGCCTGGATGCCGCATCTGCTCTGGATGGGCCTGTTGTTCGTGAGCACGGTGCTCCGAGTGCGCGCCGCGAAGGGGCTCGAAGCCACGGACGACGCCCAGGCCGCCCACCGCCTGCCCTGGCTGCGGGCATCGGCTCTGGCCTATGCCGCCACCTGGGGCCTGCTGGCCTGGGTGGGACCACCGCCGCAGACCGGCACGGACGTGGCCGCGCTCGTGCTGGCGCAGGGCGGTGTGGCCATCGGCGGCTGCCTGTTCGCCTTGTCCGACCGGCGCGTGGCCGCCGGGTTTGCGCTGCTGGTCGCTGGGCCGCTGGCGCTGCGCCTGCTGTCGGGCAGCGCCGCCGACCCGCTCATGGCCGGCCTGCTGCTGGGCATGCTGGCGCTGCTGATGCTGTGCCTGTGGATCGTCGGCGGCCGACTGGAGCGCGAACGCCGAACCCTGATCATGGCCCGTCTGAGCCAGACCCTGCACGCGGCACAGGCCAGCACCGCGGGCCAGCTGCTGGCCCAGGTGTTCGACCATGTGGGCGAAGGCATCTGCCTCTTCGATGCCGCGTTCCTGCTGCGCGCGGCCAATGCCCGCATCGGCGAACTGCTGGGCCTGCCCTCCGAATTGCTGGCACCCGGCACGCCGCTGGCCGCCTGGGTCCGCCACCTGGCCGCCACCGGCCACTACGGCCGCGTCGACGTGGAGGCCGAGGTGGCACGGCGATTGGCCGATGTGGCCCGTCCGGTGGCCTCGGTGGCGCAACGCCAGCGCCCCGACGGCCGCAGCATCGAGACGCGTCGCACGCCGCTGCCCGAAGGTGGGTTCGCCATCGTCTGTGTGGACATCACCGAGCGGGTGGCGTCCGAGGCCGCGCTTTTCGACAACCGGCGCACGCTGGAGGTGTTGCTGCAGCAGACGGAAGAGGGTTTCTGGTTCATCGACAACGCCCACCGCACCACCGACGCGAACCCGGCCATGTGCCGCATGCTCGGCCTGTCGCGCGACGCCCTGCTGGGGCGCACGATCTGGGAGTTCGTGGACGCCGAGAACGAGGCGGTCTTCCGCGCCCAGGTGGCGCGCCGCGACGTCGGCCAGGCCAACACCTACGAGATCGTGCTCACGAGGGCGGACGGTGGGCACGTGGTCTGCGTCAACAACGCCACGCCGATTCATGATGCGGCGGGGCGCAAGATCGGCGCCATCGGCCTGTTCTCCGACGTCACGGCGCAGCGCCAGGCGGCGGCCACGGCGCGCCACGCGATGTCGATGGTGGCCGAGCAGTCCCGCGTGCTGGCACTCACGCTCGACAGCTTGTCGCAGGGCGTGCTGGGTTTCGACGCGCAGCTGCGCCTGAACAGCTGGAACCAGCGGGCGGTGGAGCTGCTGGCGCTGCCCGAATCGCTGCTGCAGGGCAAGCCGACGCTGGCGGAGATCGGCCGCTGGCAGCAGGCGCAGGGCGAGCTGGGCCAGGACCTGCAGGCGATCGACGACGACCGTGAGCGCGAGGCGGTGCGGCAGAACATCGGCGACGACGCGGCCGAAGGCCTGGACCCGCCGCGCTACCGCCGCCGGCGGCCCGACGGCCGCATCCTCGAGGTCTGCATCCACCGCGGTGCCGGCGGCGGCCAGGTGCGCACCTACACCGACGTGACCGCCGAAGTGCGCGCCGCGCAGGCGCTGGTGGCGGCCCGCGACGAAGCGGAACGCGCCAACCGGGCGAAATCGGTCTTCCTGTCGCGCATGTCGCACGAGCTGCGCACGCCACTCAACGCCATCCTCGGCTTCGGGCAGCTGATGCAAGGCGACGTCACGGCGCCGCTGGCGGCTGCGCAGATCCAGCGGTTGCAGCAGATCCTGCAGGGCGGCCAGCACCTGCTGGCCTTGATCAACGAGGTGCTCGACCTGGCGCGCGTGGAGACCGGCACGCTGCCGCTGCAGCTGGCCACCGTGGACGCCGACGCCATGGCCGACGAATGCCTGCACCTGGTGGCGGCGGTGGCGGCGCAGCGCCCGGTGCGCCTGGCCGCCCGTCAAGGCGCCGCCGGCAGCGTACGGGCCGATGCCACGCGCCTGCGCCAGGTGCTGCTGAACCTGCTGGCCAACGCCATCAAGTACAACCGCGCCAGCGGCACGGTGACGCTGCACGGGCGGCGCACGGCCGAACGGGTGTTCATCGAGATCGAGGACACCGGCGCCGGGCTCGACGACGCGCAGCAGAAGCGCCTGTTCCAGCCCTTCGAACGCCTGGATGCCGACCGCGACGCGGTGGAGGGGTCGGGCATCGGCCTGGCGCTCAGCCGCATGCTGATGGAGGCCATGGGCGGCGAAATTGGTGTGCGCAGCGTGCCGGGGCAGGGCAGTTGCTTCTGGATCGCGCTGCCGCCCGGGGATCCGACTGCCTCATTGCCCATTGAAGTACCCGGGATCGCGGCATCGCCGTCGGCGGCTGCCGGGCGGCGGCGGGTGCTCTACGTGGAGGACAACGCCGTCAACCAGCTGGTCATGGAGGGCATGCTCGCCCATCGCCCAGGGCTGGATCTGGTGCTGGCCGATTCGGCCGCTGCGGGCTTGGCGCAGGCGCGCAGCGCACGGCCCGACCTGATCCTGATGGACATCCAGCTGCCCGGCGCCAGTGGCTTCGACGCCTTGGCCGATCTGCGTGCAGACCCTGAATTGCGAGACATCCCGGTGCTGGCGGTGAGCGCCAGTGCGATGCCCGGTGACCTGCAGCGCGCCCGCGAGGCCGGCTTTGCCGACTACCTCACCAAGCCGCTGGAACTGCAGGTGTTGCTGGCCGCCGTGGACCGCTGGCTGGCGGACCCGGCGGCCTGAGCGCAACGGCTTACTTCGCGGTCTTCTTGGCAGGGGCTGCCTTCTTCGCTGGCGCTGCCTTCTTTGCGGCGGCCTTGGGCGCAGCAGCCTTCTTTGCAGGCGCAGCCTTCTTGGCGGGTGCCGCCTTCTTCGCAGGTGCGGCCTTCTTCGTCGGTGCGGCCTTCTTCGTCGGTGCGGCCGTCTTGGCAGGCGCAGCTGCCTTCGGCGCCGCAGCCTTCTTCGCGCCACCCGCCCGCTTCTCGGCCTGCTGAACGGCCTTGTCGAGCGCCTTCTGCGCCTTCGCGATCATGTTGTGCAGGCGCGTTTCGGCACGCTTGAGCGCCGTTTCCACCTTGCCCTGCACCTTGTCGGTCTTGCCGCGTGCGGCGGCCTTGACCTTGTCGAGCTCACTCGACGCGGCGCCGCGCAGGTCATCGATCTTGCCCTGCAGCGCCTGGCGCACGTGCTGCGCAGCGCTGCCGAGATCGTCCACGGCCTTGGCGAGTTCAGGGTTGGCGGGCTTGCGGGTTGCCATACGTTTTCCTTGCGTGTTGTTGAGGGTCCGACTTTACCCGCGATGTCAAGGACGCTGCCGCATCACCGAGCGTGTGTGCAGCGCCTGCCCATAATCCGCGCCATGGGGGAATTCGAGCTCATCGACCGCTTCTTTCGCCGTGACGGCGCACGTACCGCCGACGGCGTGGTGCTGGGCATCGGTGACGACTGCGCACTGCTGGCGCCCACGCCGGGCCAGCAGCTGGCGGTGTCCAGCGACATGCTCGTCGAAGGCCGGCACTTTCTGTCCACGGTGCATCCGGCCCACCTGGCGCACAAGGCACTGGCCGTGAACCTGTCGGACCTGGCCGCCTGCGGGGCGCGGCCGCTGGGCTTCACGCTGGCGCTCGCGCTGCCGCGCGCCGACGAGGCCTTCCTGGCGCCGTTTGCGCAGGGCTTGTTCGCCCTGGCCGATGCCCATGGCATCGCGCTGGTGGGTGGCGACACCACCGCCGGCCCGCTCAACGTGTGCATCACGGTCTTTGGCGAAGTGCCACCGCGCCAGGCCCTGCGGCGTGACGGTGCGCAGGCCGGCGACCGTGTCTGGGTCAGCGGAAACCTCGGTGATGCGCGACTGGCGCTGGAGGTGTTTCGCGGCACGCTGTCGCTGCCTGGCGAGACCTTCGCCGCCGTGCGACGCGCGATGGAACTTCCCACGCCGCGTGTCGCACTGGGGCAGGCGCTGCGTGGCGTGGCCAGCAGCGCCATCGACCTCAGTGACGGGCTACTGGGTGACCTGGGCCATGTGCTGAAGGCCTCGCGCGTCGGGGCCACGCTGGACGAAGCGACCTTGCCCTGCAGCGATGCCGCGGCGGCGCTGGACACGTCCTGGCGGCGAACCTGCCTGCTGCACGGCGGCGACGACTACGAACTGCTGTTCACGGCGCCGCCGGGCCGGGATGCGGAGGTGCAGGCCGCGGCGGCGGCGGCGGGTGTGCGGGTCACCGCCATCGGCCGCATCGACGCCGTGCCGGGCCTGCGCGTGCGGGATGCGCGAGGGCAGCCGATCGCCACGGCCTCACGCGGCTTCGACCACTTTGCCGGCGAACCGGCACCGCAGGCCGCATGACGCGCGTCACTGTCGGCTTCATGGCCCGTCATCCGGCGCACTGGATCGCGCTGGGTTTCGGCAGCGGCCTGGCACCCAAGGCCGCGGGCACCGTGGGCACGCTGTGGGCCTGGGTGGCCTTCCTGGTGCTGGACCGCTGGTTGAGTGATGCCGGCTGGGCGGCGGTGCTCGTTGGCGGCTTCGTGGTCGGCTGGTGGGCCTGCACGCGCACGGCGCAGCACATGGCGATCAGCGACCCCGGCGCCATCGTGTGGGACGAGATCCTCGCCTTCTGGCTGGTGCTGTGGATCTGGACGCCGGCGGGTTTCGTGGGCCAGCTCGCGGCCTTTGCGCTGTTCCGCTACTTCGATGCGGCCAAGCCGCCGCCGGTGGGCTGGGCCGACGCGCGCTTCAAGCTGCGCCCCGGCACCACCATCGGCTGGCGCGAGGGTTTCGGCATCCTCTTCGACGACCTGTTGGCGGCGTTCTGCACGCTGCTGCTGCTGGCCCTGTGGACGGTGGCATGGAGCTGATGCAATACGAGGCCGACGTGCGCATGCTTGGCGATGCGCTGCGCGCACGCGGCTGGATGCTGGCCACCGTCGAGAGCTGCACCGGTGGCGCCATCGCGGCCGCCTGCACGGCCGTGGCCGGTTCCAGCGACTGGTTCGATCGCGCCTTCGTCACCTACAGCAATGCAGCCAAGACGGCGATGGTGGGTGTCGATGCGGCGCTGGTCGCCGCCCATGGCGCCGTCAGCGAACCGGTGGCGCGGGCGATGGCCGAAGGGGCCTTGGCCCATGCGCCGGTGCAGATGGCGGTGGCCGTGACCGGCATCGCCGGGCCTGGCGGCGCGGTGCCGGGCAAGCCGGTGGGCACGGTGTGGCTGGCGGTGGCGGGCGTGGGCGGCACCACGGCCGAACGGCTGCAGCTGGACGGCGACCGCGACGCCGTGCGTGCGCAGACGGTGGCGGCTGCGCTGGTGCGTCTGATCCAGCGCGCGCGCGCCGTCAGCTGACGGGGACCGGCAGCGCCGGCAGCAGCGCGGCGAACTCGTCGGCCGGCAAGGCGCGCGCCCACAGCCAGCCCTGCTGCAGGTGCGGCCCGCAGCCCAGCAGCCAGGCCCGGTGGGCACCGGTCTCGACCCCTTCGGCCACCACCTCCACATCGAGGGCGCGGGCCATGCCGAACATGGCCTGGACGAGCTCGCCGTCCCCGCGGCTTTGTGGCAGGTCGCGCACGAAGCTGCGGTCGATCTTCATGCGGTCGGGCTGCAGCATCTTCAGTGTGGCCAGCGACGAATAGCCGCAGCCGAAGTCGTCCACCGCCAGCCGCACGCCGGCGGCCCGCAGCGCGGCCACGGCACGCTGTGTGGCATCACCATCGGCCAGCAGCGTGACCTCGGTCAGTTCCAGCTCCAGGGCATGGTGGGGCAGGCCGTGCCGCTGCACGGCGTCGGCGACACGCGCGGGAAAGTCCTCGTCGCGCAACTGCAGGGCCGAGACGTTGATCGCCACCTGCAATGGCGGCTTGCCGGCGGCACGCCAGGCCGCCAGCTGCGCGCAGGCGGTTTCCAGCACCCATTGGCCCAGGGGCACCACAAGACCGCAGGCTTCGGCCGCCTCGATGAAGGCATCGGCTGCGAGCAGGCCGCGGGTCGGGTGGGCCCAGCGCACCAGGGCTTCGGCACCGAGGATGCGGCCGTCGTGCGGGTCCACCAGCGGTTGATAGTGCAGGCGCAGCTGCCCGGTGTCGATGGCGTCGGCCAGCTCACGCTCCAGCGTGCGGCGCGCCCGCAGCTCGGTGTCCATGTCGGCGTGATAGAAACCATGGCGCGCCCGACCGAGCTGCTTGCTGCGGTACATGGCCACGTCGGCGGCGTGCACGAGGGCGTCGAAATCGGGGGCGTCGTCGGGAAAGCGGGCGATGCCGATGCTGCTGCCGATGCGCAGGGCCTCGGCCACGCCGGGCAAGGGCTGTGGTTCGCGCAGGTGGTTGATGATCCTCACCGCGGCCAGCTCCGCCGCGGCATCGTCGCAGTCCGGCATCAGGACCAGGAACTCGTCACCGGCCATGCGGCACACCACGTCGGCTTCGCGCAGGCATTGCCGCAGGCGCCGGGCCACCACCTGCAGCAGGGCATCGCCGGCCGCATGGCCGTGGGTGTCGTTGACGGCCTTGAAGTGGTCGAGGTCGACGAACATCAGCACCAGGCGGCCGCCGTCGCGCCGCGCCTGAGCCGCCGCCACCGTGAACAGCTCGCGCAGCAGGGTGCGGTTGGGCAGGCCGGTCAGCGCATCGTGCAGCGCCATCTGGCGCAGCGCCTCGTTCTTGTGCTCGAGTTCGTCGATCAGCTGGCGCACCTGCGTGTGCACACTGGTCAGGTGGCGACCCAGCTGGCCGAGTTCGTCATCCGCAGACCAGTCCGGCAACGGCCCAGGCTGCCGGTGGGTGAGGCTGTCGGCCTGACGCTTCAGGGCTTCGATGGGCCGCACCAGGCGCGAGGACATCAACCCGGCGATCACCAGGCCGCCCGCCAGCACCTGCAGGGCGACCAGCCACAGGGTGCTCAGGCGGCGCTCCAGCAGCAGCCGATCGAGCTCGCTGTCGTCGAAGTGCACGCGCACACGCGCAATGGTCTGGCCCTCGTAGCGCACCGGCGCCTCGCGCAGCGCGGCGGGCGGTGTCGTGGCGCATTGCAGGCGCCGGAACTCCGGCGCGTCGATCGTGGGCTGCAGATCCAGCACCTCCACGCCGCAGACCGAAGGCTCGCGCAGGATATTGGCGATCGCGGCCTGCAGGCCCGGTGTGCTGAGGGTCCAGGCCGGTTCAGTGAGCGCGGCCGTCGCCAGGGCCACGACGGCGCCACGGGTGCGGTCGATCACCGGCTGCTGCGACTGCCTTGCCGCGAAGTCGCCGATGAAGATGACCAGCCCCGCAGGCAACAGCACGCCGGCGACGATGGCCGCCAGGACGGCACCGCGCAGCGACAGGTGGGGCAGACGCATCAGCGGGGTGTGGCGAGCGCGCGGTCGATGCGTGCGATCCACGCTTCCGGCACGGCGCGGCTGCAGTAGAGATGGCGTGTCTGGCCCTTGGGCTCGTCGGCGAGCGGCAACAGGCGCAGCTGGGGCGCGGCGAGCAGCGACGCCTCCTCGGGCGCGACGAGCATCCAGTCGGCCCGGCCGGAGACCAGCATGCGAGCCATCTGCGTGGGCTCGACACTGGTGCGCAGCGGCGGGTGCGCGGCGGCCGCGATCAGCGCGTCCAGACGCGGCCCGTAGGAATAGCCGTCCTTGACCAGCAGGCGCATCTGCGGCGCGGCCAGCAGCGCGGCGGCCGTGGCTGACGCATCGCGCCAGGCGCCGTCGCGGACGAGCCCTGCCAGCGGGTTGTCGCGATAAAGCGGCGCGCTGAAGCGGCCGAGCGCTTCCCGGCCGGCATTGCGGAACCAGCCGACGCCGCAATGCAGGCCCGTGGCCTCGCCCTGGATCAGCGCCAGTTGCCGCTGATTCGGGGTGCGCGCCCACTCGAAGGCGATGCCGGCGGCGCGCAGGGCCCGGGCGGCAGGTTCGGCCACCAGACCGCTGACCTGACCGTCGGGCCCGGTGGCGGAATAGGGAGGGCGCTCCTGGTAGTGCAGGGTCAATGGCGGGTCGGCCTGCGCCACCGACACCGCACCCAGCGACAGGATCAACAACAGCCGGCGCATGCCGGTGATTCTGGTCTGCGCTAGCCTCGACGTCCATGCACATCCTGCTCTGCGGCCAATTCGAGGCCGGCGAACGTGAACTCTGGCGGTCGGCGCTGTCGGCCGCGTGGCCTCGGGGCCACTGGCTCGACGAGGCCGCGGCGCGCGCAGCGCCGGCGGACGTGCGCGCCGCAGTGGTGGCCAACCCCGCGCCTGGCGCGCTGCATGGCCTGCCCGCGCTGGCGCTGGTGCAGTCGCTGTGGGCCGGCGTCGAGCGCCTGGTGGCCGACCCGACGCTGCCGGCCCAGGTGCCGCTGGCGCGCATGGTCGACCCGATGATGAGCGTGGCCATGGCCGAGACGGCGCATTGGGCCGTGCTGTCGCTGCACCGCGACCTGTTCACCTACGCGTGTCAGCAGCGCCTGCGCCAGTGGCGGCAGCACCCGCAGCGGCGTGCCGACGAGCTGCGGGTGCTGGTGCTCGGGCG
Organism: Burkholderiaceae bacterium; assembly: GCA_024235915.1. Classification (GTDB taxonomy): domain Bacteria; phylum Pseudomonadota; class Gammaproteobacteria; order Burkholderiales; family Burkholderiaceae_C; genus Rubrivivax. The sequence continues at coordinate 12,925 of JACKLO010000019.1, forward strand.
CGGTGAACTCGGCCGTGCGGTGGGCCGCCGCCTGGCCGACGCGGGCTACGCCGTGGCCTATTGGGCGCGGGGCGACGACCTGCCGGCGGCATTGGCGCAGGCCGATGTGGTGATCAATCTGCTGCCGCTGACCCCGGCCACGCGCGGCCTGATCGACGCGCGCTTCCTGGCCGCGCTGCCGGCCGGTGCCGCACTCGTGAACCTGGCGCGTGGCGGCCATGTCGTCGAGGCCGACCTGCTGGATGCATTGGACCGTGGCCACCTGCAGCATGCCGTGCTCGACGTGTTCGCCCATGAACCCTTGCCCGCCGACCATGCCTTCTGGACCCATGAGCGCGTGACGGTGTTGCCGCACGTGGCCGCGGCCACGGACACGCGCAGCGCGGCATCGGTGGTGGCGGCCAACCTGGAGGCCCTGGCCAACGGGCGGCCGCTGGCGCATCTGGTGGACCGGGCGCGCGGGTACTGAGGGCCACCGCAGGCGCCGCGGCGTCCGCGGCCCGCGTGATCAGCCGGCCTGCAGCACCAGCCGCGCGGCCGGCCCACTGCGCGGCGCGCCGGTCTTGGTGGCCATCACCGCCTGCAGCGTCATCAAAAGCAGGCGCTTGAGCGCGTCCCAGGGCTCGGCCGGCCACTCCGGGTGGCGCAGGCCCTTGACCAGGCCGTCGCACACGCTGGCGGCGTCCACCAGATGGGCCAGCGTGTGCGCCGGCAAGGCCGGCAGCACACGTTCGAACAGGCGCTGGCGCACGCCCCAGACACGGGCCTCCTGCAGCGCCATCGGCAGCGGGCGACCGCCGTCGAGCGCGTCACGGGCGCGCTTGAGCGCCTGCAGGTCGGCCGCGAGTGTCCAGTGCACCAGCACCGGGGCCTCGCCTTCGGCGCGCAGGCCGTCGAGCATGCGCAGCGCACGGGCGGTCTGGCCCTGCAGCACGGCCTCGGTGAGGCGCCAGACGTCGTAGCGTGCCACGTCGAGCACGGCGGCTTCGATCTGGTCGAAACTCAGCTCGCCTTCGGGGTAGAGCAGGGCCAGCTTCTGCAGTTCCTGGTGGGCTGCCAGCAGGTTGCCTTCCACGCGGTCGGCGAAGAAGGCCAAGGCCTGCTGGCCCGGCTCGCCGTCGGCCACACGCTGGCCTTGGGTGGCCAGCCGCTGCGCGATCCACGCCGGCAGCGCGCGGCGCTCCACCGGTTCGACGCGCACGGTGGCGCCGGCACGGTCCAGCGCCGCGAACCAGGCGCTCTTGAGCTGCTGGCCGTCCAGGCGGGGCAGGTGCACCAGGGTGAGCACGTCGTCGGACAGCTGTTCGCAGTAGCGCTGCAGCGCTTCGGAGCCGTCCTTGCCCGGCTTGCCACCGGGGATGCGGATCTCGATGAGCTGACGGTCGGCGAAGAGGCTCATCGACTGCGCCGCACCCAGCACGCCGGCCCAGTCGAAGTGCGCCCCGCCGACGGCGAAGACCTTGCGCTCGGTGTAGCCCGCGGCACGGGCGGAGGCGCGGATGGCGTCGCAGGCTTCCTGCGCCAGGAGCGGCTCGTCGCCGTGCACGGTGTAGAGCGGGCGCAGGCCGCGCTGCAGTTGCGCGTCCAGCTGGTCGGGGCGGATCTGCATGGCGCCGACCCTACACCGGCAGCGCCGCCAGCCGGCGCAGCAGCTGGGCGACGACGTCGTCCTGCATCTCGCGGAAGATCTCCGCCTCCTCGGCGGTCTTGGCCAGCGTGGCGGATTCGGTGGTGCTGAGCTCACGCACCAGGCGCAGCGCCACCGGCGGCATCAAGGCGCGGCCGGTGGGCGTGTCGGCGCGCACCGTGGCCAGCAGGCGCAGCTGCAGTTCGCGCACCTGGCCGGCGGCGGTGGTGGCCGCCGCGCTACGCTCACGCTTGTCGACCAGCGCCTGCAGCACCACGTCGGCTTCCGCCGGCACGGGCACGATGACCACGTGCCGGGCCAGCGCGCGCCGCAGGTCCGCGGCCAGCGGCGAGTCGGGCGCGAAGCCCGTCAGCGCGATGCGGCGGAACGGATAGCTCGGCGGCGCGGCCAGCTGGAAGCCGCAGCCGGCCGTCAGGGCGGTGGCCGCCGTGGCGGCCAAGGTCGTCAGCAGCGCAGTGCGGCGTCGCATGCGCTCAGACGACGATGTTCACCAGCCGCCCCGGCACGATGACGATCTTGCGCGCCGGCTTGCCGTCCATGAAGCGCTGGGCATCTGGGTGTGCCAGCGCCGCGGCTTCGATGGCGGCCTTGTCGGCCGCCGCCGGCACCGTGATCGACCCCCGCAGCTTGCCGGCCACCTGCAGCACGAGCTCGATCTCGCTGCGCACCAGCGCCGCCTCGTCCACCGCCGGCCAGGGCGCGTCCAGCAGGTCGCCCATCTCGCCGGCGAAGCCGAGCGCCTGCCACAGGCCATGGGTGATGTGTGGGCAGGCGGGGTAGAGCGCGCGCAGCAGCACCGAGAAACCTTCTTGCAGCGCGCTGCGGTCGGCAGTCGAGGCCGGCTCGAAGGCCTCCAGCGTGTTCAGCAGCTTCATGCAACCCGACACCACGGTGTTGTATTGCATGCGCTCGTAGTCGTAGCTCACCTGCTTGAGCACGGTGTGCACGTCGCGCCGCAGGGCCTGGCCGGCGCTGCCCAGCGCGCCGTCCGGCAACACCTGCGCCGTCAGCGCCGCCAGCCGGTTGCCGAAGCCCCACACGCGCTTGAGGAAGCGGTGCGCGCCTTCGACGCCGGCGTCGTTCCACTCCAGCGTTTGCTCCGGCGGGCTGGCGAACATCACGAACAGGCGCGCGGTGTCGGCGCCGTAGCGGTCGATCAGCTCCTGCGGGTCGACGCCGTTGTTCTTGGACTTGGACATGGTGCCCACGCCCTCGTAGTCCACCGCGCTGCCGTCGCTCTTCAGCTTCGCGCCGATGACCTTGCCACCGGCGTCGAACACGTTCTCCACCTCGTGCGGCCAGAAGTACTCGATGCCACCCTTCTCGCCACGCCGGCTGTAGATGTGGTTGAGCACCATGCCTTGGGTGAGCAGCTTGGTGAAGGGCTCGCTGACCTGCACCAGGCCCATGTCGCGCATGACCTTGGTCCAGAAGCGCGCGTACAGCAGGTGCAGGATGGCGTGCTCGATGCCACCGATGTACTGGTCCATGCCGGCGCCGCCGGCGGCGCTGGCCTGCAGCGGCATCCAGTAGGCCGTGCCGCCGGCCACCATGCGCTCGGCATCGGTGGGGTCGCAGTAGCGCATGTAGTACCACGAGCTGTCCACGAAGGTGTCCATCGTGTCGGTCTCGCGGCGCGCCGGCTTGCCGCACACCGGGCAGGCGCAGCGCAGGAAGTCCTCGCGCTTGTTCAGCGGGTTGCCGCTGCCGTCGGGGATGCAGTCCTCGGGCAGCACCACCGGCAGGTCGGCCTCGGGCACCGGCACGGCGCCGTGTTCGTCGCAGTGGATGATGGGGATCGGCGTGCCCCAGTAGCGCTGGCGGCTGACGCCCCAGTCACGCAGGCGCCAGGTGGTCTTCTTCTCGCCGAGGCCCTGGGCGGCGAGCAGTTCGGCCACCTTGTCCACGGCGGCCTTGTGGCCCAGGCCGTCGAGCACGCCGCTGTTCACGCAGCGGCCCTGCTGCTTGTCGGCGTAGTGCTCGGCCCAGCCGTCGGTGCTGAAGGGCTTGCCGGGCACGTCCACCACCTGCTGGATCGGCAGGCCGTACTTCTTCGCGAAGGCGAAGTCGCGCTCGTCGTGCGCGGGCACACCCATCACGGCGCCGTCGCCGTAGCCCATCAGCACGTAGTTGCCCACCCACACGTCCACGGGCTGGCCCGTGATCGGGTGCGTGACGCTCAGGCCCGTGGGCAGGCCTTCCTTGTCCTTGGTCGCGAGCTCGGCCTCGGTGGTGCCGCCGGCCTGGCATTGCGCGATGAAGGCCGCCAGCGCCGGGTTGCTGGCGGCGGCATGCGTGGCCAGCGGGTGTTCCGGGGCCACAGCGCAGAAGGTGACACCCATGATGGTGTCGGCGCGCGTGGTGAAGACCCACATGCGGCCGTCGCCGATCAGCGTGCCTGCGGCATCACGGATGTCGTGCGTGAAGGCGAAGCGCACGCCTTCGCTCTTGCCGATCCAGTTCTCCTGCATCAGGCGCACGCGCTCGGGCCAGCCGGCCAGGTAGTGCGGGTCGGCCGGGTCGGCCACGGCCGACAGCAGTTCGTCCGCGTAGGCGGTGATCTTCAGGTAGTAGCCGGGGATCTCGCGCTTCTCGACCACGGCGCCGGAGCGCCAGCCGCGGCCGTCGATGACCTGCTCATTGGCCAGCACGGTCTGGTCCACCGGGTCCCAGTTGACGACCTGGGTGCGGCGCTCGGCGATGCCCTTCTCCAGCATCTTCAGGAACAGCCACTGGTTCCACTTGTAGTACGCCGGCGAACAGGTGGCGACCTCGCGGCTCCAGTCGATGGCCAGGCCCATGGCCTGCATCTGGCCCTTCATGTGGGCGATGTTCGAATAGGTCCACTGCGCCGGCGGCACGCGGTTCTTCATCGCCGCGTTTTCGGCCGGCAAGCCGAAGGCGTCCCAGCCCATCGGCATGAGCACGTTCCAGCCCTTCATGCGCAACTGGCGCGCCAGCATGTCGTTGATGGTGTAGTTGCGCACGTGCCCCATGTGCAGCTTGCCGCTGGGGTAGGGCAGCATGCTGCAGGCGTAGAACTTGGGCCGGCTGGTGTCTTCGGTGACGCGGTAGGCGTCGGCGGCGTTCCAGTGGGCCTGCGCCGTGGTCTCGACTTCGCCGGGGACGTACTTTTCGTTCATCCCCGGATTGTAGGGAGCGGGCCTGCTATTTCGGCGTGCCGGCAGGTGCCGCCGGCGCTTCGGTGACGAAGCCGATGCGGTTCAGCCCGGCCTGTTGCACGAGTCCGATGAGCTCGGCCACGCGGCCGTAGGGCACGGCCTGGTCGGCGCGCAACTGGACCTCGGTGTCCGGGTCCTTGCGGGCGGCATCTCGGACGGCCTTGGTCACGGCTTCGGGCGTGGCGACGGCGCCGGCCAGGAACAACTGGCCCTGGGCATCCAGCGCCAGCGCCACGAAGGCCGGCGTTTCGTTGGGTGTGCCGGCGGCAGACTTGGGCAGGTCCAGCTTCAGGCTCTGGCCGATCAGCGGTGCGGTGACGATGAAGATCACCAGCAACACCAGCATGACGTCGATCAGCGGCGTCATGTTGATGTCGCTCATCGGCCGCGAGGCGGCCGCGCGTTCCAGGCGGCCGAAGGCCATCAGGCGGGCTCCGTGCCTTCGGGCGCGGCGGCGGCTGGCGGGCGGTACTGCAGCACCATCTGCCGCAGGTCGTGCGCAAAGCCTTCCAGCTCCGCCTCGCTGGCAGCGATCCACTGGCCGAAGAGGTTGTAGGCCAGCACCGCCGGCACCGCCACCGCGATGCCAGCGGCGGTCATGATGAGCGCCTCGCCAATGGGCGCGGCCACCTGGTCGATGCCGAACTGTCCCGCACCGGCGATGCCCACCAGCGCGTGGTAGACGCCCCAGACGGTGCCGAACAGGCCGACGAAGGGTGCCGTGCTGCCCACCGAGGCCAGCAGCACCTGGCCGAACTGCAGGTGCGCCAGGCCGCGGTGCAGGGCATCCCGCAGGCGGCGCGTCAGCTGGTCCTCGCGGGCGCCGTTGGCTTCCAGTGAACCGCGCGTCGGCGCCGCCACCGCGGCGTCGAACAAGGGCAGCAGCACGCGCTCGCGGTCGAGCGAAGACAGGCGCTTGCGACCATCGGCCAGATTGGCCCCGGCCCAGAACGTGGGCACGGCCCGGGCAATGTCGCGCGCGGCACGCCGCAGGACCCAGCCCTTCCACAGGATGACGACCCAGGCGCCCACCGACATGGCCAGCAGCAGGCCCGCCACCGCGGCACCCACGGCGTCGGTCGACGCCCAGAAAGCCTGCCAGCCTGCCATGCCGATGACCGCGGTCAGCGCAGGCCGAGCACGTCGGCCATGTCGTAGAGGCCGGGCGCGCGGCTTTCCAGGAAATGCGCCGCGCGCAGGCTGCCCTGCGCGTAGCCCTGGCGGCTGTTGCTGCGGTGCGCGATCTCGATGCGTTCGCCGGTGCCGAGGAACAGCACCTGGTGGTCACCGACCACGTCGCCGCCGCGCACGGTGGCAAAACCGATGCTGCCGGTGGCGCGTTCGCCGGTGTGGCCTTCGCGGGCGTAGACGGCGCAGTCCTTCAGCGTCTTGCCCTGCGCCGCGGCGATGGCCTCGCCCATGGCCAGCGCGGTGCCGCTGGGCGCGTCGACCTTGTGCTTGTGGTGGGCCTCGACGATCTCCACGTCGTAGCCGGTGGCCAGGGCCTTGGCGGCCATCTCCAGCAGCTTGATGGTGACGTTGACGCCGACGCTCATGTTGGCGGCGAAGACGATGGGGATCTCCCGCGCCGCCGCGGCGATGGCGGCCTTGCCGGTGTCGTCGAAGCCGGTGGTGCCGATGACCAGGCGCACCCCGGCGGCGCGGCAGGCCGCCAGATGGGCCAGCGTGCCCTCGGGCCGTGTGAAGTCGATCAGCACGTCGGCGCCGGCCAGGCCGTGGGCCAGGTCGGCGGTGATGACCACGCCACAGGGGCGACCGAGGTACGCGGCTGCGTCCTCGCCGAGGGCGGGGCTGGTGGCGTGGTCCAGCGCGCCACTGAGCGTGTCGCCCGGGCTGGCGAGAACGGCCTCGATCAGCATGCGGCCCATGCGGCCGGAGGCGCCGGCAATGCAGAACTTCATCGGCGTGTCAGGTGGTCGCGCTCAGGCGGTCACTCGCCTTCGAGCGGCGGGTACGGCCGCACCGGGCCGCTGGGCTCGGCGGCCGGGGCGGCCTTGGGCGTGGGCTTGGGCAGCGCGGCGCGCTCCTCGTCGGTGAGCTCGAGCTTGCGCTCCGCGAACTTGCCTTCCTTCGTGATCGACGAGACGAACTGCTGCTCGGTGGGCAGTTCGCCGGCGTCAATGCTGGCCAGCGTGTCACCATCGAAACGCAGCACGATGTTGCGCCGCTGCGGCGCCTGCCCCTGGCGTTCGATGACGAAGAGGTAGTCCCAGCGGTTGCCGTGGAAGGTGTCGGTCAGCAGCGGCGTGCCCAGCAGTTCGCGCACCTGGCGTCGGTTGAGCCCGGGACGCACACGCGCCATCTGCTCCTGCGTGATCACGTTGCCCTGCACCAGTTCCATGCGGTAGGGCGTGACGAGGCCGAACAAGGTCTGGCTGGTCTGCAACTGCGATGCGCAGCCTGTCAGGGCCAGGACCACCGCGGAGGACAACAGGATTCGGATCATGGATTCCCCGCATGCATCGCGGGGATGCGCCGGCGGGCTGGCTATGATCGGTTCATTCTAGCGGGCCGCTGCCCGCCGGGCTGCCCGTGAGAACCGTCATGACGCACGTCGAAGAACTCAAGAGCAGCGGCCTCAAGGCCACGCTGCCCCGCATCAAGATCCTGGAGGTCTTCCAGCAGGCCGAGCGCCGCCACATGACGGCCGAGGATGTGTTCAAGGCGCTGCTGGCGGACGGCTCCGACATCGGCCTGGCCACCGTCTACCGCGTGCTGATGCAGTTCGAGCAGGCCGGCCTGCTGTCGCGCAGCAACTTCGAATCGGGCAAATCAGTCTTCGAACTCAACGAGGGCCAGCACCACGACCACCTCGTGTGCCTGAACTGCGGCCGCGTCGAGGAATTCTTCGACCCCGAGATCGAAGCCCGCCAACGGGCCGTGGCCGAAACGCGGGGTTTCCAACTGCAGGAACACTCGCTGGCGCTGTACGCCAACTGCACCAAGACCGACTGCGCGCACCGCGGGTCGCGATAGTGTGGGCCAAGGCCGCGGCTCAGTTGAGCGGGTCGCCCTTTTCCATGGCGCGCTGGTGGCGCGCCACGAATTCCTGGTAGGTGTCGATGCCGCGCAATTGCAGCACGGTGTTGCGCACGGCCGCTTCCACCAGCACCGCCAGGTTGCGGCCCGCGTCCACGGCGATGACCACCTTGCGCACCGGGATGCCCAGCACCTCCTCGAACAGCGGCTCGTAGGGCAGACGCTCGAACTCGCGCTCCATCGTCTCCTTGCGCACCAGGTGCACGATGAGTTGCAGGCGCATCTTCCGCCGCACCGCGGTCTCGCCGAAGATGGCCTTGATGTCCAGCAGACCGATGCCGCGCACCTCCAGCAGGTTCAGCAGCAGTTCCGGGCAGCGGCCTTCGAGGGCTGTCTGGCTGATGCGGTAGATGTCCACCGCATCGTCGGCCACCAGGCCATGGCCGCGGCTGATCAGTTCCAGGCCGAGCTCGCTCTTGCCCAGGCCCGACTCACCCGTGAGCAGCACACCCAGGCCCAGGATGTCCATGAAGACGCCATGGCGCGTGGTGCGGTCGGCGAACAGGCGCGCCAGCCAGCCGCGCACGACGTCGATGGTGTGGCCGGCGGACTCCGCGGTGACGAACAGCGGGATTTCGGCACGGTCGCAGATGGCCACCAGACGGTCGGGCGGCACCTCGCCGTCGGCGACGATGATCACCGGGGGCTCCAGCGTGACGATGCGCGAGATGCGCCGCTCCTGGTCTTCGGGCGACGAGGCGTGCAGGTACGCGACCTCGCGCTCACCGACGATCTGGACGCGGTAGGGATGGATGTAGTTGAGGTAGCCGACCAGGTCGGCGGCCGAGCGGGCATCGCGCACGGCGGTCTCGTCGAAACGGCGATCAGGCTGGGCGTGACCGGCCACCCACTCCCAGCGCAGCGCAGCGCGGTGCTGTTCGAAGAGCGCCTCGGCGCTCATCGAGGTGGGTTTCATGGCGCGGACGGCCGGTTGCCGCCGTTGGGCATCACGCCACCGACTTCAGCGGTTCCCAGTCGGAGATCAGCTTGTGCACGCCGGCCGCGTCGGCCTCGGTCTTCAGGCGCTCGCGCAGGTCACGGTCGGAGAGCATCTCGGCGATCTCCGACAGGATCTCCAGGTGGCGCTGGGTCGCCGCCTCGGGCACGAGCAGGAAGATCAGCAGCATCACCGGCTCGTCGTCCGGCGCGTCGAACGGAATGGGCTGCTGCACGCGCAGCACGGCTGCCAGGGGGTTCTTCAGCCCCTTGATGCGCCCGTGCGGGATGGCCACGCCGTGGCCCAACCCGGTGGAGCCCAGGCGCTCGCGCGCAAAGAGGTTGTCGGTGACGGTGCTGCGGGCAATGGCGTGCAGGTTCTCGAACAGCAGGCCGGCATGCTCGAAGACGCGCTTCTTGCTGCTCGCGTCCACGTTCACCAGCACGTTGCCTTCCGGCAGGATGGCGGCAAGACGATTCATGGGGTCGGTGATGCGTGCGCCACCGCAGGCCTTGTTGACAAGTGGACTGGAATTATAGGAATCGAGGCCGGGCGCTTGTGTGCACTGCACCACCGATGTCGGTGGAAGTCAACGTCGGCGCGGCGCGGCCACAACAGTGACAGAAAAAGGAAAGCGGCCCGAAGGCCGCACGCAGAAAAGGGGGAAGGCGGTCAGGACAACTCGGCACCCATCCGCTTGGCGGACTGATGGTGGTGGTCCTGCAGGCGGTCCTTGTGGCGGACGACCTGGCGGTCGAGCTTGTCCATCAGCTGGTCGATGGCGGCGTACAAGTCCTCGTGGGACTGTTCGACGAAGATGTCCCGCCCTTTGACGTGCAGGGTCACTTCGGCCTTCTGCCGTCGTTCCTTCTCCTTCAGCTTCTCCACGGTCAGCAGCACGGTCACATCGACCACCTGGTCGAAATGGCGCGTCACCCGATCAAGTTTTGTGAGCACATACTCTCGCAGAGCTGGCGTCACTTCGAGATGGTGTCCGCTGATCGTCAGGTTCATCAGGGCTTCCTTTCAAGTCTTGGGGGTCTTGAGCCGGGCCTTCTGTCAAGCAGCCCGACAGACCCAGTGTGCGCCCGAAGCATCCCCGTGACAAGCTTGTGAAAAGCCGCCATTCGAGGCAGGATGCACGGATTGGCGGTAAGGTCCCCACCTGCCCTGAACGGGCTTGCGCCGGGAGTCTGAAGGCCATGTTCGACCCGCTGTTCCACCGCGTGCGGCGCGCTCGCCAGCCGGCGTGCCGAGCCGCGTGGGTTGGCGCCTCGAGCCTTGTCATCGGCGCGGTGGCGCTGTCGTTGCCGGCCCTGGCTGCTGGCCCGCTGCCGATCTTCGACGCCCACCTGCACTACAGCCACGATGCCTGGGACCAGTTGCCGCCAGTGCGCGCGGCAGCGCTGTTGCGGGAGGCCGGGCTGAAGGCGGCCCTGGTGTCCAGCAGCAGCGATGAAGGGACCCAGCAGCTCTTCGCCGCGGCGCCTGATCTCGTGCTGCCGGCGCTGCGCCCATACCGCCAGCGTGGCGAGCTGGGCACCTGGATGCACGACCCGACGGTGATCCCGTACCTGGAGGACCGTCTGCGCCGCTTCCGCTATGTGGCGATCGGCGAGTTCCACGCCTACGGCGACCAGGCCGACACACCGGTGATGCGGCGCGTCGTGCAACTCGCGCGCGAGCATGGGTTGTATCTGCACGCGCACGGCGATGCCGATGCCGTCGAACGGCAGTTCCGTCAGGATCCGCAGGCACGCATCCTCTGGGCCCATGCGGGTTTCGACGCGCCAGATCGTGTGGCCGAGATGCTGCGCCGTCACCCCAACCTGTGGTGCGACCTGGCCTTTCGCAGCGACCATGCCGTTGGCGGCAAGGTCGACCCGGCCTGGCGTGCCGTCTTCAGGGCCCATCCCGACCGTTTCCTCGTCGGCACCGACACCTTCACCCCGGAACGCTGGCACTACGTCGGTCCGCATGCGCAGTTCAGCCGCGATTGGCTGGCCGACCTGCCGCCGGCGGTGGCCGAGCAGATTGCCTGGAAGAACGGCGAGCGCCTGTTCGGCGCCCTGCGCGCCGCGCTTCAGCGGTGAACCGCACCGCCGACACGCTGCTGGCCCTGTGCGTGGCTGCGGCTGGGGCGTCGGCGGCCTCAGCGGCGGCCTGTCCGTTGCAGCCCGGTGATGGTCAGCACCTGACGGGCGACGGCGTCACGCTGGCCTGGCAGGTGATCAATCGCCGCCACGTGCCGCTGGCCGAACCGTTTGCGCTGCTGGTGATGCTGTGCCCGACGCAGGCGCGCCTGGTGGGCGTGGACGCCACCATGCCTGCGCACCGCCATGGCATGAACTACCGCCCTTCGCTGCAGGCGCTGGGCGAAGGGCGCTGGCGGGTCCAGGGCTTGCTGTGGCACATGGCCGGCACCTGGTCCTTGCGCCTGGACGTGGCGTTGGACGAGCGCCCCCAGGTGCTGCGCCAGGACGTCGTGTTGCCGTGAAGGCCTGGCCCCTTGCGGTGGCAGCGTTGCTGCTGGCCATCGGCGCCGACGCCGTGGCCGACAGCCACCTGCTGGACTTCAGCCCTGCCGAACGTGCGGCCATCGTTGCCCATGGCCCCTGGCCGCCGGCGCCCGTCGCCGACCCGAGCCATCGGGCGTTCGCCGATCCTGCGGCCGCCGCGCTCGGTCAGCGCCTGTTCTTCGACCTCAGCCTGTCCGCCAGCGGCCGCGTGAGCTGCGCCAGCTGTCACCTGCCGGGACAGGCCTTTCAGGACGGACGGGCGGTGGCCCAAGGGCAGGGCCAGGGTGCGCGCAACACGCCAAGCCTGCTGGACGTAGCGGGCCAGCGGTGGTTCGGCTGGGGTGGCAGCGCCGATTCCTTGTGGGCAGCGAGCCTGCGCGCCTTGCGCGACCCGACCGAGATGGGCGGCGACGAAGCGGCGCTGCAACGCCGCCTCGGCCGCGAGCCCGCGCTGGGCGCCGTACCGGCGGGCGACGCGCGCCTCGCGGCTGCGGCGAAGGCACTGGCCGCGTTCCAGGCCGGGTTGGTTTCGGCACGCACGGCGTTTGATGGCTTCCGCGACGCCATGGCTCGCGGTGACGATGCGGCCGCGGCGCGCTACCCGCTGGCCGCTCAGCGCGGCGCCCGGCTGTTCATCGGCCGCGGGCGATGCAGCCTCTGTCACGCCGGGCCGCGCTTCAGCCACGGTGAATTCGCCGACATCGGTCTGCCCTTCTTCCTGCCCGGCGGCAGTGTCGACCCCGGGCGCCATGCCGGCCTGCAGGACCTGCTGACCAGCCCGTTCAACCGCCTGGGGCCCCACGCCGACGATGCCGGTGCCAGCGCCGTGGCCACGCGCCACCTGCGGCGTGAACATCGCCATTTCGGGGAGTTCAGGGTGCCCGGCCTGCGTGGCCTGCGGCAGACCGCCCCCTATTTCCACGCGGGCAGCGCCGCCACGCTGGCGGACGTGGTGCAGCACTACTCGGCCCTGGATGTGGACCGGCTGCACGCCGACGGTGAACGCATCCTGGTCCCATTGCGGCTGTCTGCGGACGAGGCGGCCGACCTCGTCGCCTTCCTGGAATCGCTGTCGCCGTAGACTGCGCCGCATGCTCCGCATCGACCTGATCTCCGACGTCGCCTGCCCCTGGTGTGCCATCGGCCTGGCGGGCCTGCAGCAGGCGCTGGACCAACTCGACGGCGAACTGGCCGTCGAACTGCGTTGCCAGCCCTTCGAACTCAACCCCGACATGGGTCCGGAAGGCCGCGACATCGTGGAGTACCTGGGCGAGAAGTACGGCAAGTCACCGCAGGACATCGCGCAGACGCAGGCCATGATTCGGGAACGTGGCGCGGCCGTGGGCTTCAGCTTCGGCCCCCGCACGCGCACCTGGAACACCTTCGACGCCCACCGTCTGCTGCATTGGGCCGGCCTGCAAGGGGCTGGGCAGCAACTGGCGCTCAAGCGTTGTCTGCTGCAGGCTTACCACGGCGACGGGCTGAACCCTTCGGACCGTGAAGTGCTGGCCGATGCCGCGCAGAAGGCGGGTCTGAGCCGTGAAGAGGCCCTGACAGTGCTCGACGATGGCCGCTTTGCCGACGACGTGCGAGCCGCCGAGCGCGAATGGCAGCAAAAGGGCATCCGCGCCGTGCCGTCGGTGGTGGTGGACGGCCGTCATCTCATCCAGGGTGGGCAGCCGCCTGCGGTGTACCTGCAGGCGCTGCGACAGATCGCCGCGGAAACGGCGGCCTGACAGCTCGCCGCCGACCACGGCTCAGCGGTAGGCGTCCAGCGCGTCCAGGCGCGCATCGATGCGCGAGATCATGGCTTCGTAGGCTGGCGCGCCGACACCGCCGAAGCGGGCTTCGAATTCCCGCCGCCCCATGAACTCGGGCAGATCGTCGACGGCCGGCAGCAAGGCCGTGTCCTGCGGCGCGCCGGCCAACAGCGCCTGCACCCGGCCCGGGGCACGCACGGCCAGTTCACCCAGACGGGCACCGGCGCGGTTGGCGGCGATGTCCGTGAAACTGAAGCCGCTGCCGCCGCGGGTGTCGCCCACCTCCTTCAACGCCCCCAGGGCATCGGCCAGCGGGCCGCCGGCCTCTGCCGCCAGGGCCGCGGACACCAGGTAGTGCTGCGCGAAATCGCCGCGACCACCGAACACCGCACCGCGCGGCGGCAGCGGCGGCCAGACCGCGGCCTGCGGCCACCAGCGCGCAGCGGGCTGGCCGCTGGCATAGGCCGCCAGCACCAGCAGCGCGGCGCGGTTCTCTGCCGCGGCATCGCCGGCCGCGCTACGCTGCGCTGCCAGTGAGAACACGGGAGCCAGCAGTGCCGTCAGCGGCGGCGGTGCGGTCGATGCCAGCAGTTCGGCGCGCAAGGCCTCGTGGTACGGGCGCAGCGTGGCCAGCCGCGCCGGCGGCATGAACCAGTCGGCCAGGCGTTGCGGCAGGTCCGCGCGCCAGCGGTAGCGCAGCACCAGCTGTTGCGGTTGCATCTGCAAGGCCTGCAGCATGGTGTGCCAGGGCGCTGCGCCGTTGGCCGGCCGGTCCCACCAGGCCAGCGCCAGCCGCAGGGCCGCGGCCGTCAGCGGGCGCGGCAGGTTCAGGTGGCCCACGCTCACCGTTTCCACGAGCCCGGGCTGCGCCGGGCCATCGCGCAGGCGCAGGTCCACGTTGAGCCAGCGCGCCGGTGCCGCCGTGCCCGGCCACCGCAAGGGCAGACTGAACTGCAAGGTCAATCGTCCCGCCATCAGCTGCGTGCGCGCCGCCCCGCCCGCCAGGTGCGCGGCCTGGTCGGCCAGCAGCTCGACCTCCTGGGCGGTGGCCTGCACCCGCACCAGACGACCGTCGCGCACGCGCCGCGGGTCGTGCTGACGCAGCCACTGGCGCAGGTGGGTGCCGGCACCGGCCGCCGCGGCGCTGTTGCCGCTGACGCGGGGTGATGCCTCGGTGGCCAGCCACAGCGTGGCCGCCGCCAGGGCGAGGGCTGCCGCAGTCATCCCGCCGACCATCAGCGCGGCACGGTGCAGGCCGCGCCCACGCGGCGGGCCGGACAGGGCAGCGACGGGTCGTGCAGGCGGCATGCATCGCAGTCTGCCACCCATGCGATGGGGCCGTGGCGCGGCGCGATAATTCTGCGGTTCCTCGCCGACCGCATTCCTCCGAATCTTTCCGACCATGTTCAACGTGTTCACCCTGGCCAATGGCCGGCTGATCCAGCACGAGATCGACGACCCGTCGGCGCTGGCCAGCCTGCAGCCGGTGTGGGTGGACCTGGAAGCCGCGTCGCCGGAGGAGAAGGGTTGGGTGCAGGCCCGTTTCGGCCTCGCGATTCCGGCCGACGTGCACGATGACGACCTCGAGGAATCGGCCCGCTTCTACGAAGGCGATGCCGGCGAACTGCACATCCGCAGCGACTTCCTGATCGAGGGCGAGAGCGGCCCCGACGGTGCGCTGGCGCAGAACGTGCGCGTGGCCTTCATCCTGTTCAACAACGTGCTGTTCTCGCTGCACGCCGACGACCTGCCGGTGTTCCGCCTGCTGCGCCTGCGCGCGCGCCGCATCCCGGCGCTGATCGAGGACGCCAAGGACGTCCTGCTCAAGCTCTTCGATGCCGACGCGGAATACTCCGCCGACGCGCTGGAGGGCATCTACGACCGGCTGGAGGCAGTCAGTGCCCGCGTGCTCAAGCAGGACGTGGACGACCGCACCGCCGGCGAAGCGCTGTCGGCCATCGCGCGCGAGGAGGATCTGAACGGCCGCATCCGTCGCAACGTCATGGACACGCGGCGCGCCGTGAGCTTCATGATGCGCAGCCGTCTGCTCAACGCCGAGCAGTTCGAGGAGGCGCGGCAGATCATGCGCGACATCGACTCACTCGACTCGCACACCGCCTTCCTGTTCGACAAGATCAACTTCCTGATGGACGCCACCGTCGGCTTCATCAACATCAACCAGAACAAGATCATCAAGATCTTCTCGGTGGCCAGCGTGGCCCTGCTGCCGCCGACGCTGATCGCCAGCATCTACGGCATGAATTTCCGCTTCATGCCGGAACTGGAATGGCGCTACGGTTACTTCTTCTCACTGGCGTTGATGGTTTGTTCGGTGGCTGCGCCCTTCGTTTATTTCCGCCGCAAGGGCTGGCTGCGCTGACGGTGTTGCATTTGTCGCAAAGCTCACCTGCCGGGGTGACGCCGCGACCCCGGTGCTGCGCTAGATTCCAGCCTGCCGAGAACCGAGGTCGCCGATGAAGACTGTCCTGCTGACACTGACTGCCGCGCTGCTGCTGGGCGCCGGCGCGGCGCATGCGCAGTTTTCCGTCGTGCCCGCGCCGTTGACGCAGGGTGCGCCCGTGCCGTCGGAGGCCGATTCGCCGCAGGCCTACAAGAAGGACTTCGCCCAGCACGTCTACAAGGCGTACCCGATGCGCATCTACCGCGGCCAGCTGCCGCCGCTGCTCTACAGCGTGATGCTCACCGAAACCAAGCTCGATGCCCAGGGCAACGTGGTCGACGTCACCGTCATCCGCAAGCCGGCGGTGGATGCCGTGGCTCCGTTCATCGTGCAGCTGATCAAGCGTGCGGCGCCCTTTCCGGCGCCGGCCAAGATGGGCGAGGCCAGCGTGATGGAGATCTGGCTGGTCGACAAATCGGGCGCTTTCCAGGTCGACACCTTGACCGAAGGTCAGAAGTAGCGCCATTGCCCGGGCCGCGCAGGCCGCACCAGCGGCCGGGCTTCAGCCAGCGGCGCGCCGCTTCAGCCAGCGCATGAGCGCGCCCAGCAGCGGCAGCTTCTCATAGAGCTCTTCGGCGGCATCCCAGTAGTCGCGGTGAACGGCGATGCGGCCATCGACCGCAAATTGCAGGTGCGTCCCACCGTGGATGCACTGTTCGTCGCTCGCAAGACGCTGCAGGTGGAAGCGGAAGTCCCAGGTCAGGAAGCACTGGTCACCTTGAACCAGCACATCGCGGATCTGGAACCGAGGTGCCTCCAAGGCCTTGAACATGTGGGCGAAGATCGCCCGCAGCGCGGCGTGGCCCCGCACGTCGTTGAACGGGTCCTTGAAGCGGGCGTCGTCGGCATACAGCGCGCACAGCGCGTCCAGGCTGTGTGGCGAAAGCGCCTCGAAGGCGGCGATCACGCGTGCCACGCGCGCATCGGCGTTGCGGGCCGCTGGCGGCGGCGTCACAGGCCGGTCGACCACCGAACGGCGGCAAAGTATGGCCGGTAGGCCAGCATGCGAAGGGCCTTGAGCCAGAGCGTGAAACGCTTGGGAAAGTGGATTTCGAAATCGCCTCGGCGCCATCCGCGCAGGATCTGGTCGGCGGCTTCCTCGGGTGTGATCAGGGCGGGCATGCGGAAGTCATTCTGCGCCGTGAGCGGCGTTTCCACGAAGCCCGGGTTGACCACCGACACGCCGATGCCGCGCGGTTGCAGGTCCAGGTACAAGGTCTCGGCCAGGTTGATCAGCGCCGCCTTGGTGGGGCCATACGCCAGCGACTGCGGCAGGCCCCGATAGCCGGCCACGCTGCCGACCAGGCTCAGGTGCCCGTGGCCCTGCGCCAGCAGCTGCGGCAACACGGCGTCGAGCAGGTACAACGCGCCCACATAGTTGACCTGCTGGTGCTGCAGGGCCTCGTTCAGGTCGAAGCCCGTGGCACGCATCGAACGGTAGGTGCCTGCGCTGTAGACCACGACATCGATGCGGCCATGCCGGGCGACGATGTCGCGAGCCGCCGCGCGCACCGCTGCGGTGTCGGTGGCATCCAGCGGCATGGCCATGCTGCCGACGCGTGGCTGCACGAAGGCCTGGAGCGCCGCTGCATTGCGTGCAGAGACGATCACCGTCGCGCCGGCCTCGTGCAGGCGCGCGGCCGTGGCACGCCCGATGCCGGTGGACGCACCGACCAGCCACACCACCTGGCCGGTCCAATCCTTCAGGGGCGGGTTCATGGCTGCTTTCGGGTGAAGGCCAGGGTCACCTCACCCAGCTTGATCCCGAACTTGCTCATCACGGCCTTGTTGAGCATCACCTGGTCGTCCATCAGCACCATCCAGTCATCGAATTGCACTTCCCAGACGCGGCCATCCACCGGCAAGGCCAGCGTGTAGCGCCAGTTCAGCGTGTTGCCCGAGGAGACCCCGGCGGCCACCCCGACCACATCGTCGGCGCGCCCTTCCCAGCGGCCGTCGCCCAGGTCGGTGAGCCGCCAGACGCGGCGTTCTGTGCTGCCGTCGCTGTAGGTGAATCGTTCATCGAGCGTGCCTTGCCGGCCCTGCCAGGCGCCCGTCAGGTCGACCGTGAAGCGGCGCACGATGCGCCCGCTGCGGTCGGTGAACATGCCGTGGGCGACCAGCTCGCCGTCGAAGTAGCGCCGCAGGTCGAGCAGCGGTTTCTCGGCCGCGTAGTCGGCCGGCGTGGGGCCGGCGCAGCCGGCGAGCAGCGCACTGCCGGCGGCGCAGAGCAGCAGGCGTCGATTCATGGTGAAGGCTCCTCGGAGAGGCTGTCGGGGTGGCAGATCCAGCGCCACCACAAGAGGGCGGCCGCCAGCGCCTTCAGCGCGCAGGGCAGGGCGCAATAGGCCAGGGTCAGTGCCTGCAACGCGCCGGCATCTTGGCTGCCCGGCGTGTAGCCAAAGGCGGCCAGTAGTGGCAGCGCGATGCCGGCGGCCAGCGCCAGATTGAGCTTGGTGGCAAAGTTCCACCAGCCGAAGTACGCACCTTCCAGCCGCCCCTGGTGCCCGCTGCGCTGCACCACACCGGCCAGCAATGCGCTGGGCAGGGCAAGGTCGGCCCCCAGGGCCACGCCAGTAGCCGCACACACGGCGAAGAAGGCGACGCTGTCTCCGGCACCCAGCGTGGCGGCCCAGACGAAGGCGGCGATGGCGAGCACCATGCCGGCCAGCCACGCACGCGCCAGCCCCCAGCGCGCCACGACGTGCATCCACAGCGGCAACGACAGTGCGCCAGCGGCGAAATAGGCCGCCAGGAAGGCGGGCTCCCAATCCGGCAGCTGCAGCCGATCGCGCACGAAGAACAGCACCAGCGTGGCGGGTACCGCACTCGCGATGCCGTTGACGAGGTAGATCGCCAGCAGGCGGCGGAAAGCCGGCGTGCGCAGCGGCAGCGACATCGGCAGCGACGCCTGCGGCGCGCCGGGTTGCGGGCGGGGCGCCACGGCCAGCAGCGCGACACCGGCGGCCAGCGCTGCGGCGAACACGGCGGTGGTCACGTCGAGCCCGGCGACCGACGGCAGCACGCTGGCCACCATCACACCCAGCAGCGCCAGGCCCTCGCGCCAGGACACGATGCGGGCACGCTGGGCTTCGCTGCCGCCCAGGCGCGCCCCCCAGGCCTGGTGCAGCACGCTGAGCACGCTGTAGGCCAGGTAGGTGAGCAGCAGCATGGCCGCTGCCCAGGCCAGCAGCGCCGCGCCGCCCGACATGGGCGGAATGAACAGACCGCGGAACCCGAGCGCCAGCGCGGCGCTGGCCAGCACCATGCCGGCCAGCAGGTGGCGTCGCGAACCGGCCAGGCCAAGGTCCACGAGGCGCCCGATCCAGGGGTCGGCCACGGCGTCGAACAGGCGCGCCGCCAGCAGCAGCGCGCCCAGCGTGGCCAGCGGCACACCAAAGGCCGCGGCATAGTGATGGGGCAGCACGACGTAGAGCGGCAACGCAACGAAGGCCAGCGGCAAGCCCAGCATGCCGTAGCGCAGCCCGTCACCCAGCCCACCGCGCCAGCCCGCGGCCACCGTGCCGGCGCCGGTCGTCATCGTGCCCCCGCCAGCAGTTGCTCGCGCAGCGACGGTTCCGAGGTCTCCGGCGCGAGCCAGATGCCGAAGAAGCGACGCGTGAACGCCGCGTCGGCCACCTTGCCCCGGAAGGCGCCGTTGTAGAAGAAGCGCGCCTCGGCATTCGGCTGCTGCAGCCCGGTGAGGCGGTCGCCCTCCTTCACGTCCGGGAAGAGGCGGGTCATCTCGCCCAGCCACCGTTCGGCCACCGACGCTGAGATTTCGCCCTGACGCCGCATCTCGTCCAGCGAACGTTCGGCGATGGCGCTGCCGTAGAGCGTGCGTGCGTAGGCCAGTTCCAGCGCCAGCGGCGCCTGTCCCCAGGTGTCGGCGGTCACCGGCCGTGGCGCCCAGAGGCGAATGTCGTAGATCCGCAGGCCCAGGAAACGCATGCGGCCCTCGCCCTGGAGGCGGGCATCTGGCAGCGTCTGCGCGAGTTCAGGTGGTGCCGCCGATGCCGCCACGGCACCGCGCCACGCACACAGCGCGGTGGGTGCGGTGACCAGCAACTGGCGGCGGCGCAGCATGGCTTCGGGTTTGAGGCTCAGGGCCGACGCAGCGTGAACTGCACGACGTTGGTGTTGCCGGTGGCAAAGGCCGCTTCGCAGTAGGCCAGGTAGAACTCCCAGATGCGCATGAAGCGGGTGTCGAAGCCCAGCTGGCGCACCTGGCCGTCGCGTGCCAGGAACGTGGCCCGCCAGCGGCGCAGCGTCTCGGCGTAGTCGGCGCCGAAGGCCAGCTCGTTGACCACTTCCAGCCCGTGTTTCGCGGCCTCGGCGCGGAAGGCCTCGGCGCTGGGCAGCAGGCCGCCGGGAAAGATGTACTGCTGGATGAAGTCGGTGGAGCGCACGTAGCGTTCGAAAAGGTCGTCGCGGATCGTGATGCTCTGGATGCAGGCGCGGCCGCCGGGCTTGAGCGCTCGCCGCAAGGTGCGGAAGTAGTCGCCCCAGTACTGCCGGCCGACGGCTTCGAACATCTCGATGGAGACCACCGCGTCGAAGGGCTCCTGCTCCGACTGCATGACTTCGCGGTAGTCCTGCAGCCGCAGGTCGGCGCGGTCGGCCAGGCCGGTGCGCTGCATGCGCTCGCGGGCGAAGGCCAGTTGTTCGTCCGACAGCGTCAGGCCCACCACGCGCGCGTCGAAATCGCTGGCGGCGCACTCGGCCAGCGCGCCCCAGCCGCAGCCGATCTCCAGCACACGCTGCCCCGGCTGCAGCTGGACCTCGCGGAGCGCGCGCATCACCTTGGCGCGCTGGGCGTCGGCCATCGGGCGCGTGGTGTCACCCTCGAACAGCGCGCTGGAGTAGTTCATCGTCTCGTCCAGCCACAGGCGGTAGAACGGGTTGCCGATGTCGTAGTGCGCGTGGATGTTGCGTCGGCTGCCGCGGCGTGAGTTGCGGTTCAGGCCGTGGCGCAGGCGCGCCAGCAGGCCGCCCCACCAGCTGCCATAGACCACCTGCTCAAGCGCGTCGCGGTTGGCCAGGAACAGCTTGAGCAGCGCGACGATGTCGGGGCTGGTCCAACGACCCTCGATGTAGGCCTCGGCGAAGCCGATGTCGCCTCGCTTGAGCGCCATGCTGCAGGCCGTCCAGTCGGCCAGGCGGATCGCTGCCCGCGGCTCGGCACCCTGGCCGAAGCGGGCCTGCGTGCCGTCAGGCATCTGCAGGTCCAGCGTGCCCACGGGCAGGCGCTGCAGCAGCGCCAGGATGCGGCGTGCGGTGGCCGGCGTGCCGGCGGGCAGCAGGAAGGGCGCGGTGGTGGTCTTGGCGTGCATCGTGGCGGTCACCGTGAGACAAAGGCCTGCGGCGGTTCGGGTTTGCGGAAGAAGGGCACACGCTTGCGCCAGAGCTTCAGCGCCTGCCAGTGGATGCGCGCGATCACGCCCAGCGTCATCAGCGGCATGCCCAGCAGTGCCCGGCGCGTGGCGGCGGAGGTGAGCGGTTCGAGGCGGCCGCTGACGCTGGTCTGCAGCAGTGCGCCGGCGTCGTCGTCGTGGTCGACGCGGGCCACGATGCGGTCCGCCGTGCGCATGAAGCGGAAGCGGTAGCGACCTTCCACGCGGCAGAACGGTGACACGTGGAAGACCTTGTGCGCCGCCTGTTCGCGCCCGAAGGCCAGCGTCGGGCCGTTCAGCAGGTAGACATGGCGTTCGCCGAAGGTGTTGTTGACCTCGGCCAGCACGGCCGCCAGCGAGCCGTCGCTGCGGTGGCAGTACCAGAAGCTCACCGGCTTGAAGGCATATCCCAGCACGCGCGGGTAGGTTTGCAGCCAGATTTCGCCATCGGCGTCGTGGATGCCTTCAGCCGCGAGCAGGCGTTCAGCCCAGGCCAGCGCGTCGGTGCCGCCGTCGCCGTGGTCGCTGTCGTGAAAGCTCACCAGGCCGGCGCGGTTGCGCGGCAGGGCCGCACAGGCCTCTCCACGCAAGGCGCGCATCGGCAGCAGCATGAACCAGTTGCGATAGGCAAAGGCGTGGCGGGCCGGGCGCAGGCGTGTGTGCCGCACCTCGCCCGTGGCCAGCAGGGGCTGGACGCCGCCGACGGCGTTCACGCCGCCCTCGAGGCGCTGAGGGGCATCTCTTCCCATCGGGCACGCAGGGCGGCCGCGACCTCCAGGCCCGAGGACAGGCCGTCCTCGTGGAAGCCATAGCGTGCCCAGGCGCCGCAGAACCAGAGGTGCGAGCGGCCCTGGATCTGCGGCAGCTGACGCTGCGCCTCGATGGCGGCCAAGTCGAACACGGGGTGGTCGTAATGCCACTCGCCGAGCACGGTGGTCGGGTCGATCGGCCGTGCCGGGTTCATCGACACGATCACCGGCGTGGACCAGGGCAGCGGCTGCAGCCGGTTGATCCAGTAGTGCAGACAGACGGCCGCCTGTTCCTGCTGCAGATCGCCAGCACGTTCGTAGTTCCAGGCCGCCCAGGCCCTGCGGCGGGTGGGCAGCACCGACGCATCGGTGTGCAGCACGGCCCGGTTCCCGTGGTAGCGAATGCGGCCGAGCACCGCGCGTTCGCCAGGCGT
Source organism: Burkholderiaceae bacterium (assembly GCA_024235915.1). Taxonomy (GTDB): domain Bacteria; phylum Pseudomonadota; class Gammaproteobacteria; order Burkholderiales; family Burkholderiaceae_C; genus Rubrivivax. Next base: position 35,068 of record JACKLO010000019.1, read on the forward strand.
GGCGTCCTCCAGCAGGGCCAGGGCCTGGTCGCTGTGACAGGCCAGCACCACGTCGTCGAAGTGCTCGCTGCCACTGTCGGTGCGCACCATCACGCCCGCCTGGCCCTGGCCCGGCGGCAGGCGCCTGATGCCGCGCACCGGCGTGCGCAGTCGCGCGTCGGGAATGCGCTGCAGCAGACGCTGCACGTAGTGTTTGGAGCCGCCGCGCACGGTGTGCCACTGCGGCCGGTCGCTGACCTGGATGAGCCCATGGTTGTGGCAGAAGCGGATCATCGTCGCCACCGGGAAGCGCAGCATCTGGTCGGTGGGGCAGGACCAGATGCAGCCGATCATCGGCAGGAAGTACCAGGCGCGGAAGGCCTCGCCGAATCGATGCCGGTCCAGGAAATCGATGATCGGTTCCTGCAGCGCCTGTTCACGGTGCGCCTCGGCGATGGCGGTGGTCAGGCGGTTGAACCGGGCGATCTCCGCCAGCATGCGCAGGAACGCGGGGCGCAGCAGGTTGCTGCGCTGCGCGAAGACGCCGTTGAGGTCTGAGCCGCTCCATTCCAGCCGGTGACCCGGCTGCCCAGGCGCCGGCGCCTGCACGGAGAACGACATGTCCGATGCCGCGGTCTCCACGCCCAGGGTCTCGAACAGGCGCACCAGGTTCGGGTAGGTGCGGTGGTTGAAGACCAGGAAGCCGGTGTCCACGCCGTGGGTGACAGCGCCCTGCGGCGTGGGCAGCGTGATGTCCACCGTGTGCGCGTGGCCGCCGAACCAGTCAGCGGCCTCGAACAACGTGACCTGCGCTTCACCGGCCAGGCGGTGCGCCACCGCCAGGCCGGAAACGCCGGCGCCGATGACGGCGACGCGCCGCATCAGGCGCCCCCCGCCGGAAGAAGAACTGCCGCGCAGCGCCCCGGGGTCAACGAGGGAGGGAGGGAGGAGGAGGAGAGGAACCCCGGGATTGCAGCCGACAGATCGGGCCGGCTGCGCGGCAGGAAAACCTGGGCCAGGACGGACTGGAGATGGAATGCCAGCCCGTCATGACATGACCGGTGAGAGCCATTCGGCGCCCCGAAGTTCCCGACATCGGATGTCATGCTGTCCCCTGGTGTTGAACTAGACAGTCATAATGTGACTGACCAGTGTTGATTGGACAAGATCGGACATGCTTTGACCCTGTTGCGAGGTCGGATTCTGATCACAGCGCGCCGATCCCACGAACGCTGGACGGGGGGGCATGACGCTGTACCTGCTCGTGACACCGGGCATCGGTTGAAAAATATACTGAATGGTTACTATGTGAACTCATCGGTATAGACTCCGGCAATCGCAGACCACACCCGTCCTGTCCTGGACAACGGTCGCCGGGAGTTCCCATGACTGAATCCGCTGCATGTGCCACCCTCAGCCTGTCCATTGCCGCCGTGGAACGCGACACGGGCCTGAGCAAGGACACGCTGCGTGTCTGGGAGCGCCGCTACGGCTTTCCGGCACCTGAACGTGACCGCGGTGGCGAGCGCGCCTACCCGCTGGACCAGGTCGAGCGTCTGCGCCTCGTCAAAAGGCTGCTGGATCTGGGGCATCGCCCTGGCCGTGTGGTGGCGCTGGCGGTCGACGATCTGCAGCGGCTGGTCGAGGCCAGCGGTGCCGAGGCGACGCCTGTGGCGCCAATGACGCCGAGCTGTGCGGCCGCCGTCGATGAAGGCCTTGCCTGCGTCCGGCAGCACGACCTGGTCGGCTTGCGCCGCGTGCTGGCGCGGGACCTTGCCCGCCTGGGCCTGCCGAGCTTCGTGCTCGAACGCGCGGTGCCGCTGACGCGGGCCATCGGCGACGCCTGGCTGCGCGGGCAGATGCAGGTCTTCGAGGAGCATGCCTGCACTGAGGTGTTGCAGTCGGTGCTGCGCAGCGCGCTGGCGACCCTGCCGCCTGCAGAGCCACTGGCGGGCCCCCGGGTGCTGCTCGCCACCTTGACGGGTGAACCCCACGCACTGGCGCTGCATCTGGCGGAGGCCTTGCTGGCCACCGACGGTGCCGTCTGCGTGTCCTTGGGCCCGCAGACGCCGGTCTGGGATCTGGCGCAGGCGGCCGACGCCTATCGTGCCGACATCGTCGTGCTGGCCTTCAGCGGCATCACGGGCGTCGCACAGGTCGTCGATGCGTTGACGGCGTTGCGCGAGCAGTTGCCCACGCCCGTCGAGCTCTGGGCCGGCGGCCAAGCCCTCCTGCTGCAGCGGCGCCCGGTGGCCGGGGTGCAGGCACTGCCGTCACTGGCGAGCCTGCTGCCGGCGCTCGCAGACTGGCGGGCCCGGCATCGCTGAACGCCAGCGGGCGCCATCGCGGCGGCAGGGCGGCGGCGCAGAGGCGGCTCAGGTCTTGGCCTGCGCCTTCGCGGCCATCGCGGCTTCGGCTGCCTTGCGGTCGGCCACCACGCGTTGCGCGCTCGGGCGGTCGCCCACCAGCTTCACATAGCCCTTCCAGTCCACCCCGGCGGCAGCCAGCATGTCCTCACCCAGCACGATCTTGGTGGCCAGCGCCACCAGCGGCAGGCTGACGAAGGCGGAGGCATCGGCCAGCGTGAACCGCTCGCCGGCCACATAGGGGGCGAACCGGGCCAGCCGCTGGAAGCCGGCGATGTGGCGCGTCAGCAGCTTGCGCGCGCGCGTCTTCGTCGCCTCGTCCACCGTGCCGCCGAAGAAGGCCTGTGGATACAGTTCGCGCGCAACGAGTTCCAGGTGCAAGTCAACGAAGGTGGCGAGCTCGCGCACCTTGGCCGCCTCGAACGGGTCGCTGGGCACCAGGGCCGGTTCCGGGTAGGCCGCTTCGAGCCAGTCGTTGATGACCTGGCTTTCGCACAGCGCGCCCTGCGGCGTGCGCAGGAATGGCACCTTGCCCAGGGGTGAGCAGGCCAGCACCGCCTCGTCGGTGCTGCGGGTCATCACCAGCTGCTCCTCGAAGGGCAGGCCCTTCTCCAGCAGCACCAGCTTGACCTTGTTGTAGTAGTTCGAGATCGGGAAACCGCACAGCGTCAGCATCGATTCGTCTCCTGTCGTCGTCTCAGAGTGTGAGAGTTTTTCGGTCGTGCCCGAAAGGCGCGCCAGAACGCCCCGGATCTAGGCGCGAAGCGCCGCCATTGCTCGGGCTATGGCGAGCATTTGCAACGACGAGCCGGGGTGTTCTGGCGTGCAAGGCGGGCATGAATGAGAGACTCTCACACTCTCAACTCCGCCCGACCTTGTTGACGAGCGCGATCCCCAACGATACCGCGCCCAGCGCCACCACCAGCCGCAGCGTCACCGGCTCGCCCAGCAGGGCCACGCCGGCCAGCAGGCCGAACACCGGCGTGAGCAAGGTGAAGGCGGACAGACGCGTGGCCGGATAGTGGCGCAGCAGCCAGAACCAGGTCAGGTAGCTCGCGAAACTGACGACCACGGTCTGGAAGGCCAGCGGCCCCAGCGACGCGCCCGTCAGCTGCACCGGCCAGGGTTCGCCGACGACAAAGGACGCGGCCGTCAGCGCCGCACCCGACACCGCCAGCTGGTACAGCAGCGTCTTCTCCGGCATGGCCGTCGACAGGCCGCTGCCGCGCAGCACCAGCGTGGTCAGGCCCCACAGCAGCGCGGCGCCCATGCCCAGCGCGTCACCCCACCATTGCTGCGGGCCTGCGGTGGGCGCCGTGAAGCCACCGGCGAAGGCCCAGACGACGCCGGCGAAGGCGGCCAGCAGCCCGGCGGCCTGCCAGCGGTCCAGCCGCTCGCTGGCTGCAATGAACGGCATGCCCAGGGCGACGACGAAGGGCGACAGGTAGATGAACACTGCCATGCGCGACGCCGAGGTGTACTGCAGGCCCAGGAAGATGCAGGCGAACTCGGCCGCGAACAGCCCGCCAGCCAGCAGGCCGGCCCGCAGCGTGCCATCAAACCGCCACATCGGCAGGCCGCGCGCCTGCGCATAAGCCACCAGCAGCAGCGCCGCACCCAGCGATCGCACGCCGGCCTGCAGCAGGGGTGGGATCTCCGCCAGCGCCACCTTGGCCGCCACCTGGTTGATGCCCCAGAGCGCGGTGCAGAGCACCACGAGGGCCACGGCGCGGGGGTCCAGCGAGTGTCGTCGATCGGTCATGGGGCGGCGATTGTCCTGGACGCCCGCCGCCCCAGCCCCAGCGCCAGGGCGCAGAGAAGACCGGCCGCGGCACCGGCCGCATGGGCCAGCGGTGCCACGGCGATGTCCCAGCCGGCGGGATGCGCCAGGGGCCCGGCCCAGGGGCGCTCCAGCAGCAGCTTGGCCAGCAGGCCGGCGGCGATGGCGGCGCCGATGGCACGTTCGCGACCGGTGCGCGCCATCAACACCACCGCCACCACCGCCACCCCCGCGTGCAGCACGCCGGACAGGCCGCCGTAGTGCGCCAACGCCGGCTGCACCTTCAATCCGAGGTGCGTCAAGGGCCAGGCCAGCCCCCAGGCCAGCGTGGCGCGGGCGGGCAGCATGGCCACGGCGCCCAGCCCCGCGAGCACGGCGCAACCGGCCAGGTTGGCCAACAGGTGCAGCGGGCTCCAGTGGACGAAGGCGGCCGTCCACCACCGCCAGGGCTCGGACGCGGCCAACCCCGGCTGCCAGTCCAGCGCCAGGGCCGGCACCAGCCAGCCGCCCAGCGCAGCGGCGGCTGCCAGTGCGCACAGGCTCAGCCAGGCACGGCGTCCATCCAGGGCGCTAGCCAAACACTGCCTGCCACAGCGCCTGCACCGCGTCGTGCTGCACCTGGAAGCGTGCCGGCTCGAACTGCGTGGGCTTTTCGTCGAGCCTGGCCACGTGCTGCGCACGGCGCAGTTCGCGGTAGGCATCGGCCGCCGCCTGCCCCACGCCGGCGGGCAGCAGCCCCGCCACTTCAGCGCGTTGCAGCAGGGCAATGTTGCCGGCGTTGTCCTGCAGCGTGGGGTGCGCCGCGGCATGCGCCAGCACCAAGTACTGGACGGCGAACTCCACGTCCATCATGCCCCCCGGGCTGTGCTTGACGTCGTAGCGCCCCGCGGGTACCGGGCGCGCCTCGCGCACCTTGGCCCGCATGGTCTGCACCTCCTGGCGCAGTGCCTTGGCATCCCGTGGCGCGGCCAGCACGGCGCGGCGCACATCCTCGAAACCGGCGCCGATGCCGGTGTCACCGGCGGCGAAGCGGGCGCGCGTGATGGCCTGGTGCTCCCAGGTCCAGGCAGTGTTGCTGCCGCGCCCTTCCTGGTAACGGCGGAAGGCGGCGATGGAAGTCACCAGGAGGCCGGAGTTGCCGTTGGGCCGCAGCGCGGTGTCGATGTCGAACAGCTCGCCGGCGGCGGTGCGCAGCGTCAGCCAGGTGATGAGCTTGCGCACGAAGGCGGCGTAGACCTCCTGCGCCTGGTCGGGGTCGGCCTCGTCGCTGTCGTCGTAGAGGAACACGACGTCGAGGTCGCTGCCGTAGCCCAATTCCTTGCCACCGAGCTTGCCGTAGGCGATGACGGCAAAGTGCGGCGTCTCGCGATGCCGCTTGCTCAGCCGCGCCCAGGCCCAGCGGATCGCGACCTCCAGCACAGCGTCGGCGAGCGCCGACAGGTCATCGGCCACCTGCTCCACCGTGAGGTCGCCTTCAAGGTCGCGCACCAGGGTGCGGAAGACCTCGGCGTGGTGGGCGCGGCGCAGCGTGTCCAGCAGCGCCTCCTCATCGGCTTCGCCTGCACGGGAGAGGGCGGCGTGGCGGTCCTCCAGTTCGGCGGCAAAGGCGGTGCGGTCGAAGCGCTGGTGCAGCAGGCGGCCATCGGCCAGTTCGTCGACCACGCCCGGGTGGCGCATCAGGTACTGCATCGGCCAGCGTGCCAGGCCCAGCAGCTTGAGCAGGCGCTGCTGCACCTCCGGGCGCTCGGCCAGCAGGGCCAGGTAGCTTTCCCGGCGCAGCAGCGGCTCCACCCAGTCGACGAATCGCAGGGCGGCGTCGGGCGTGCAGGCGCCGTCGGCCATGCAGCGGCCGGCGCGCTGCATCAGCCGGCCCAGGCGCAGGCGGCTCTCGTCGCGCAGTGCCGCCACGCGCGGCTGCTTGACCCAGTGGCGCAGGCGCTCGGCGAGGGCCTCGGGCAGGCGGTCGAGCAGGGTTTCGCTGTCGACCGGCACCGGGCCGGTGCCGCAGCGCTTGCAGCCGTTGTCGGCGCCAGGGCTCGGGGCCTGGCCGTCGTGCAGCAGGGCGTCGAACTCCGACGCGACCAGCTCGCGCACCTGTCCCAGCCGGTCCAGCAGTTCGCAGGTGTCGGCCGAGCAGGTCAGGTCCAGGCTGGCGGCGATCCACGCCAGGTCGGCATCACCCTGCGGCAGCAGGTGGGTCTGCTGGTCGTCCAGGTACTGGATGCGGTGCTCCACCTGGCGCAGGAACACATAGGCGTCGGCCAGCGCGGTGGCGGTCTCGGCTGACATCAGGCCCTGGGCGACCACCCGCTGCAGGCCGCGCAGCGTGGATCGCGTGCGCAGTTCCGGGAACTGCCCACCGCGCACCACCAGCATCAGCTGCACGATGAACTCGATCTCGCGGATGCCGCCGCGCGAGAGCTTGACGTCGTTGGCGCGCTCGGGCCGGCCCGCGGCGCGCCGCTGCGCTTCGTCGCGGATCTTGCGATGCAGCTGGCGCAGACCCTCGAAGATGCCGTAGTCCAGGTAGCGGCGGTAGACGAAGGGGGTGACCAGGTCGCGCAGCTGCAGGGCGCGGCCGCTGGTCACCGCCGCACGCGGCGCGACCACGCGGCTCTTGAGCCAGGCAAAGCGCTCCCACTCCCGCCCCTGGACGAGGAAATACTCCTCCAGCATCGCCAGGCTCACCACCGGCGGGCCGGAGTTCCCGTTGGGCCGCAGCGCCAGGTCGACGCGGAAGACGAAACCGTCGTCGGTGGTGTCGCCGATCAGCGCGTAGAGCCGCTTGGCCACGAAGGCAAAGTACTCGTGCGCCGAGGTGCCCGGGCCGCCAGCGCTGCCGTCGGTCTGGCCGTCTTCCTCGTAGACGTAGATGAGGTCGATGTCGGACGAGACGTTGAGCTCGCGTGCGCCGAGCTTGCCCATGCCCACGACCCAGAAGTCGATGCGCTCGCCGGCCGCATTGCGCGGCACGCCGTGGCGCGCGTCGGCGTCGGCCAGGGCCTGCGCCAGCGCACGTTCCAGCGTGGCCTCGGCCAGGACCGACATCGTGTGCGTCACCACGTCCAGGGACGCGCGCTCCTCCACGTCCAGCACCGCCAGCCGCTCGATCACCAGGTGGCGCGCCACACGCAAGGCGGAGGGCAGGTCGCGCCCGCCGTCGAGCAGGCGCTGCACCAAGGTGTCGATGCCGGCCGCGTCGGGTGCGCCGGGGGGCAGCAGCGCCGTCGAATCATGCCAACGCCGGCGCACACGCTGCACGAACCGGCTGTGGTCTGCGCGGGCACTTCGCGGCAACAGGGCTTCGGTCATCGGCAACGGACGGGCAATGCCCCTGTGCTAGATTGGTTTGCGTGCCCGGTGGCGATCCATCGGCGCCCCGCCGGCTTGCTGCCGCCGGCCATCCTGCGCCTGTCCACTCGTCCGCATGTCGTCACTGCCGTTCCTCCGCACCGCGGCCCGCGTGAGCGCCGGTGTCCTGCTTGCAGCGTGGAGTGTCGCCCTGATCGGGTGGTTGACGCTGCACTGGGGCATTCTGCCGCGCCTGGACGATTGGCGCCCGCAGATCGAGCAGCGGGTGGGCCAGGCCCTGGGGGTGCCGGTGTCCATCGGCGCGATCCGCGTGCGCAGCGGCGGCTGGGTGCCGGCCTTCGAGGTCGACGACGTGCGCCTGCTCGACCGCGCCGGGCGCGTGGCGCTGCGCCTGGGTCGGGTGTCGGCGGCGCTGTCGCCGCAGTCGATCTGGGTGCTGGCGCCGAGGTTCGCACAGCTGCACCTCGAGGGCGTGCGCTTGGACGTGCGGCGCACCGCTGACGGCCGCGTGCAGGTGGCGGGCCTGGACCTGGACGACGCCGAAGGTGCGGCGGCCAGCGACCCGGTGCTGCTGGACTGGTTCCTGCAGCAGCAGGAGTTCGTGATCCGCCATGGCACGCTGCGCTGGACCGACGAACGGCGCGATGCGCCGCCGCTGGTGCTGGCCGACGTCGATCTGGTGCTGCGCAATGGCCGCCGCCAGCATGCACTGCGCATCGACGCGACGCCGCCGGCCGACTGGGGCCAGCGCTTCGCACTGCGTGGCGAGTTCACGCGCCCGTTGACGTCGCGGCCGTCGGACTTCGCGCGCTGGCAGGGCGCGCTGTACGCCGAGCTGCCCGATGCCGATGTCTCGCAGCTGCGCCGCCACGTCGACCTGCCGTTTGCCCTGGAACAAGGCCGGGGTGCCGTGCGAGGCTGGTTCGAGGTCGCCGACGGCCGTCCCACCGCCGCCACCGCCGACCTGGCGCTCAGCGCCGTGGTGCTGCGCCTGGGCTCGTCGTTGCCGCCGCTGGCGCTGGCCGAACTGCGCGGCCGGCTGCAGGCCCATCAGGACGCGGGCGGGATGGCGCTGGCCATCGACCAGCTGGGCTTCACCACCGACGATGGCCAGGTCTGGCCCCCCAGCACGCTCAGCTTGGCGCTCAGGCGCGATCCGGCGGCCACCGCCGAATCGCCCTGGGCCGGCGGAGAACTGCAGCTGGACCGCCTGTCGCTGGCGCCGCTGGCTCGCCTGGCGGCCCGCCTGCCCTTGCCCCCGGCGGCGCACAAGGCGCTGTCGGACCTGGCCCCGCAGGGTGAGGTCAGTGACCTGAAGCTGGACTGGAGCGGCCCGCCGCAGGCGCCATGGCGCTACCGCGCGGCGGCTCGCCTCGAGGGCCTGGTGCTGGTCGCCGGCCCGCCCGGGCCGCCGGCCTGGGGCCTGCCGGCGACCGCTGGACGCCCCGGGCTGCGCGGCGCCAACCTGCAGCTGGAGGCGACCGAGAAGGGTGGGCAGGCGAAGCTGGCGCTGACGGCCGGCGCCGTGACCCTGCCGGGTGTCTTCGAGCAGCCGGAACTGGCGGTGGACAGTGCCAGCGCCGAGCTGGTCTGGACCGTGGCGCCAACGGCCGCCAACACGCCGCCTGCGGTGGTGCTGGAGGTGCACAACGCCAAGCTCGCCAACGCCGACGTGGCATTGGACTTCAGCGGCAGCTGGCGCACCGGGCCGGGCCATGGCTTCGGCACCGGCCAGCGGCTGCCCGGCGTGCTGTCGCTGCAGGGCAAGCTGCTGCGTGGCGACGCCACCCGCGTTGCCCGCTACCTGCCGCTGGGGGTGCCGGAGACCTCGCGTCGCTATGTTGAACGCGCGTTCACGGCCGGCCGCATCACCGGGGGTGATGTGCTCGTCAAGGGGGACCTCTGGCAGTTCCCCTTCGTCGAGGGCAGCCCGGGCAGTTTCCAGATCCGTGCCCAGGTCGATGGCGTGCGTTATGCCTTTGTGCCCAGCGAACCCGGCTGGACCTCGCCCTGGCCGGCGCTGGACGCCGTGGCCGGCACCCTGGAGTTCGACCGTGCTGCGCTGCGCATCCGCGACGCGCGGGCGGTGCTCGGCGGAGTGGCCCTGTCGAGCGTGTCGGGTGGCATCGAGGACCTGGTGCACACCCGGCTCCTGCGCCTGGACGGCCAGGCCCGCGGCGCGCTGCAGGACATGCTGCGCTTCGTGGCCAGCACGCCGGTGGGCACCTGGACCGGTGGCGCCCTGGCACAGGCCCAGGGCAGCGGGGCCGCCGAGCTGGCCCTGGGCCTGGCCATCCCGCTGCCGGATCCGGGCGCGGCGACGGTGCGCGGCAGCCTGCAGCTGCCTGGCAACGACCTGCGATTGCTGCCGGACGCTCCGCTGCTGGGCCAGGCCCGCGGCCGGGTCGACTTCACCGAGCACGGGTTCACCGTGCAGCCGTCGCGCGCCCAGGCGCTGGGGGGTGAGCTCGCCTTCGAAGGCGGCACCCAGGCCGACGGCAGCCTGCGCTTCAAGGGCCAGGGCCAGGCCACGGCCGAAGCGCTGCTCAAGCCTGGCGCCCTGGCGCCCCTGGCGTCGCTGCTGCCCTGGGTGCAAGCCGGCAGTGACGGCCGCGCCGGGCGGCCGCGGCTGCGTGGCCAGGCGGCCTACACCGCCCAGCTGGACCTGCGCCAGGGCCGGCCGGAATGGCTGGTGACCAGCCCGCTCACCGGCTTGTCGCTGGACCTGCCCGCACCCTTGAACAAGCCTGGCAATGCCACCTGGCCGCTGCGCGTGCAGACGCGGCAGCAGGCCGCCGCCGGCCGCACGACGGCCGAGTTGCTGGCCGTGGACCTGGACGGCCGGGCCCAGGTGCGGCTGGAACTCGACCCGACGTCAGGCCGCCTGCTGCGTGGCAGTGTCGGCATGGGCACCGCCTCGGCGCCCGGAATGCCGGCCGCCGGGATCGACGCCCGGGTGGTGCTGCCGCGGGTCGATGTCGACGCCTGGCTGGCGGTGGTGCCCGCGGGGTCGGCGGGAGCCGGGGGGCCGATCGGCAGCTTGCCGGTGCAGGTGGCGCTGGAGACACCCTTGCTGCAATGGGACGGCCGCCGCCTGCAGCAGGTGGCCCTCACCGTGCAGCAGCGCAGCGTCACCAGCCGTGTCGGCGTCTGGCGCGCCGAGGGGCGCGCCGAACAGGGCGAAGGCTGGGTGGAATGGGAGCCTGGTGCAGGGACATCGGCGCCTGGCCGGCTGCGGGCGCGTCTGGCACGGCTGACGGTGCCTGAGCGTGACCCCGTCACCGCTGCCGCCGACACCGCGCGCAGCGACGGCGGACCTGGCGCGGCCGTGACAACGGTGCCGTCGCTGTCGCTGGTGGTCGATGCTCTGCAGTGGCGGGGCAAGGCGCTCGGGCGGCTGGAGGTGGAGGCGGAGAACCGGCGTGGTGACAGTGGCGCCACCGAGTGGCAGCTGGACCGCCTGCGCCTGGCCACCCCCGAGGCCACGCTGCTGGGCCGGGGCTACTGGCGCGCGGGCCAGCGCAGTTCGCTGGCCTTCGACATCGCGCTCACCGACGGCGGCGCCTTTTTTGAACGCCTGGGCGCCGGCAAGGCCATGCAGGGCGCGGCGGGGCGGCTCGAAGGCGAACTGTCCTGGCCCGGGTCGCCGCTGGCGCCGGCGCTGGACCGCATGCGTGGTGAGCTCAAGGTGGCGCTGAAAGAGGGCCGCTTCCTGGACGCCGAACCCGGCGTGGCGCGGTTGTTCGGCGTGCTCAGTCTGCAGGCACTGCCGCGGCGGCTGTTGCTGGACTTCCGCGACGTCTTCCAACAGGGCTTCGCCTTCGACCGCATCGACGGCGAGATCACCCTGGCCGATGGCCTGGCTCGCACCGGCAACCTGCGCGTGCTCGGCCTGCAGGCGGCCGTGCTGGTGGAAGGCCAGGCCGACATCGTGCGCGAGACGCAGGACCTGCGCATCGCCGCCGTGCCGGAGCTCAACACCACTGGCGCCAGCCTGGCCTGGGCCGCCATCAATCCGGCGGTGGGCATCGGCGCCTTCGTGGCCCAATGGCTGCTCAACAAGCCCGTCACCGCCGCCGCCACGCGCGTCTTCCACGTCACCGGGCCCTGGGGCGAACCGCAGGTCGAGCGGGTGGAGAACCTGGCCCCAGGCGCCGCGGCGGCGGCATCGGCCCCTGCGAACGCTGCCACACCGAGCTCACCATGACGCCCACGACACGCATCGCCGCCCTGCAGATGGTTTCCGGCCCGGAGGTCGATGCCAACCTGGCCACGGCAGGCCGCCTGTTGGCCGAGGCCGCCGCCGCCGGCGCGCAGCTGGCCGTGCTGCCGGAGTACTTCTGCCTCATCGGCCGCCGCGACACCGACAAGCTGGCCGTGGCCGAAGCCCTGGGTGACGGCCCCATCCAGCGCTTCCTGGCCGACGCGGCGCGGCGCCACGCGATGTGGATCATCGGCGGCACCTTGCCGCTGAAGACCGACGACCCGGCGCGGGCGCTGAACGCCAACACCGTCTGGGCCCCCGACGGGACGCTGGCGGCGCACTACGACAAGATCCACCTCTTCAGCTTCGAGCAGGGTGCGGAGCGCTATGACGAAGGCCGTGTGCTGCGCGCCGGCGGCACGCCGGTGGCGCTGCAGGCCGGGCCCTTGCGGGTGGGGCTGTCAGTCTGCTACGACCTGCGCTTCCCGGAGCTCTACCGCGCGCTGATGCAGCCGCCCTGCGATCTGTTGAGCGTGCCCTCGGCCTTCACCGTGCCCACGGGCCGCGCGCACTGGGAACTGCTGCTGCGGGCGCGGGCGGTGGAGAACCAGTGCTACGTGGTGGCGGCCGCCCAGGGTGGCGAACACGCCACCGGCCGCCGCACCTGGGGCCACAGCATGATCGTCGACCCCTGGGGCGAGGTGCTGGCCGTGCGGCCCGAAGGCGAAGGCGTGGTCTTCGCCGATGTGGACCCGGCGCGGCTGGCCGATGTGCGCACGCGGCTGCCGGCGCTGGCGCACCGGCGGCTGTGAAGGTCAGTCGCGGTCCCGGCCGCTGAACAGCCGTTCCATCGCCGCGTCGATGACGATGCCGCAGACGCTGTAGATCAGCGAGCCGATCAGCGCCGCGCCGAAGCCGCGCACCGCGAAGCCGTCGAGCACGTTCGCTGCCGCCCAGAACATGGCGGCGTTGATGACGAAGAGGAACAGGCCCAGGGTGATCAGCGTCACCGGCAAGGTCAACACCACCAGCACCGGCCGCACCAGGGTGTTGAGCAGCCCGAGCACCAGCGCCGCGATCATGGCGCTGCCGAAGCTGACCACGGCCACGCCGGGGTAGACATAGGCCACGAAGAGCAGGGCGGCGGCCAGCAACAGCCAACGGACGATCAGGCGCATGGGCCGAGCTTAACGCGGCCGGCGTCGGGCCCGGTTCAGCGGCTGCCGTACATCATGCGCCGCGCCAGCAGGGCCTTGGCCGGCCCCAGGCGCTGCAGCGCTGCAAGGCCGGCCCCCCGCAGCAGGCCGGCGCCGGGCAGGCGCCAGGTGAAGCTGCGGGCCAGGAAGTCGGTCGCCGCGATCATGGCCCAGCGGTCGGGCGCGCGGGCCCATTCCACGCGCCGCAGGGCCTTGTCCACATCGTGTTCGAAGCGCAGCGCCTCGACCAACTGGTGGGCGTCACGCAGGCCCAGGTTCAGGCCCTGGCCGGCCACCGGGTGCAGGGTCTGGGCGGCGTTGCCGATGCGGATGCAGCGGCCATCGACCAGCGTGCGCTCGGCGTTCAGGCCGAGCGCGAAATGCTTCAACGGGCTCAGCGCCGTCAACTGCCCAGCCTCGGAGGGGAACACGGTGTTCAGCACCACCAGGCGCTGTGCAGCGTCGAGGCCGCGCACCGGGTCGTCGGCACCGGCCACGCACCACACCAGCGCGGCGCGGCGCGCGCCGTCGGCAGCCGGCGGCAAGGGCAGCAGCGCCGCCGGGCCCTGGCGCGTGAAGCGCTCCACCGCCTGGCCTCGTTCGCCACCCTGCAGCGTGGCCGTGCCCACCCAGGCCGTCTGGCCATAGTCCCGTGCGATGGCCTTGCGCGCCTGGTCGGCGAAGACGCCACCCTCGGCCACCACCGCGAGGTCGAAGCCTTCGACGATGCCGGCATCCACCTCCACACCACCGGCCAGTGGCTTGAGGGCCGATACCGGCGTGCCGAAGCGCGTGTGCAGGCGCTGGGGCGCTGCGCTGGCGGCGGCCTCCCAGGCGGCCTGCAGTGGCGCCAGCAGCGCGCCGTAGGCCACGACGGCGCCCAGCATCGGCACCCGCTGCTCGGCGGCGGAGATGCGCACCTGGGCGCGGTCGAACGAGGGCGGCGCCTGCGAGACATGCACGCTGAGGATGGGTTCGGCCGCCGTCGCCGACCAGGCGCCGAGCTGCTGCAGCCATTGCACGCTGCCCAGCGACAGGGCCAACGTGCGCGGGTCGGCTGCCACGTCGCGGTCGGCGGGGCGGGCGTCGAAGAGGGTGATGTCGGCCCGGGGCAATTGGCGGACGGCATGCAGCGCCAGTGCCAGCCCGGCCGGGCCGGCTCCGATGACGGCAATGCGCAGGGACATGCAGGCATGATACGGAGGCACGGCGCCCTGGGGCGCCGCCACGGACTCCTGCATGCCCCCCATCCACCGCCGCGCCTGCCTGCAGGGCGCCGGAGCCTTCTGTCTGGCGAGCCTGGGTGTCGCCCCGGTGCTGGCCCAGACCCCGCCCGCCAGCGAAGCCAAGGCGCCGCCGCTGCCGCCGCTGGGCAGCCCACTGGCCGTGCCGCCGGTGCCGCTGCTTGACGGTGGCCAGTTCGACCCGGCCAGCGCCGACGGCCAGGTGCTGGTGCTGTACTGGTGGGCCAGTTGGTGCCCGTTCTGTGCCGTCGTGTCACCGCAGATGGACAAGCTCTGGCGCGAACAGGCGCCGCGGGGGCTGAAGTTCCTGGGCCTGTCGATCGACAAGAAGGCCGACGACGCCACCGCCTACCTGCACAAGCGCGGCTATGGTTTCCCCAGCACCTGGGTGTCGCCGGCGCTGGCCAAGGCCTTGCCCAAACCCAAGGGCCTGCCGGTGACGCTGGTGCGCGGGCGCGACGGCCAGGTGGTGATGGCCGAGGCCGGCCAGCTGTTCCCGGAGGACGTGGCGGACATTGCACGCTTTCTCTGACCCCCAGGCTCGGGGTGCACCGTGGCGTCCGTCACACGCCGGTCACCGGTTTCCGGGGGGGCGCAGGGCGTGCGTTCGATCACGGCCAGGGGTAAGCTGCGCATCGTCATGTCGTCCTTCATCGCCACCCTGCAGATCTTTCTGCTGCTGCCGGCCTTGCCGCTGGCCCTGCTGTCGCACCGCACGCCGCGGGCGCGGCGCAGCCGTCATGGCAGCTACCTGGCGGCGGCATCGCTGCTGGCGCTGGGTGCAACCATGGGGGCGCTGATCAGCTTGTCGCTGATCCTGGCCGACGAGCATGACGTCGATCCCATGCTGAGCTTCGCCGTGCCGCTGCTGACCATCGCGGCCTGTGCCTTCGTGCTCCGTCGGGGCATGCTGGCGCCGCCGGCACGCCGTCACCAGCCCGGGTAAGCTCACCGGCTTCGTTTTTCGGAGCCTCCCCATGCAATACCGCCGTCTCGGCCGGGCCGGGTTGCGCGTCAGCGCGCTCTCGCTCGGTTCCTGGGTGACCTACCACAACCAGGTGGACGTGAAGTCCGCCGCCGAGATGATGGCCGCGGCCTTCGATGCCGGCGTCAACTTCTTCGACAACGCCGAGGTCTACGCCGGCGGCCACAGCGAAGAGATCATGGGCGCGGCGTTGAAGCAGCTGGCCTGGCCACGCCTGAACTACGTCGTGTCGTCCAAGTACTTCTGGGGCCTGGATCGCCAGGGCGAGGCCGTCAACCGCAAGGACACGCTCAACCGCAAGTACCTGATGCAGGCGGTGGACGGCAGCCTGAAGCGCTTCGGCCTCGATCACATCGACCTCATCTACTGTCACCGCCCCGACCCGCACACGCCGGTGGACGAGACGGTGCGCGCGATGAACGACCTCATCGTGCAGGGCAAGGCGCTGTATTGGGGCACCAGCGAATGGAGCGCGGCCGACATCCGCGCCGCCTGGGACGTCGCCGACCGACACGGCTGGCACCGCCCGGTGGTGGAGCAGCCGCAGTACCACCTGTTCCACCGCAAGCGCGTGGAGCAGGAATACGCGCGCCTGTACGAGGACATCGGCCTGGGCCTGACCACCTGGAGCCCGCTGGCCAGCGGCCTGCTCACTGGCAAGTACCGCAGCGGCGTGCCCGAGGGCAGCCGGGGCGCGCTGGAGAACATGGCTTTCCTGCGCGACGGCCTCACCGACGCGGCCAAGAACGCGGCCGTGGCGCAGCTGGAACCGATCGCCGCCGAGCTGGGTGGCACGCTGGCGCAGCTGGCCATCGCCTGGGTGGCCAGCAATCCGCGCGTGAGCAGTGTGATCACCGGCGCGTCCAAGGCGACGCAACTGCAGGACAACCTGGGTGCGCTGGCGCTGCTGGACAAGCTCACGCCAGAAGTCAAGGCGCGCATCGACGAGGTGACCTCGACGCTGGCGGCCTGAGCGCGAGGGCTTCCTTCACGCGGCTGTCACGGCACCTGAGCAAAGTGGCGGGATCCGGTGCGCGCGCCGGAACTGCCACTCGGTGCCAGCAGGAGCCAGCGATGACGGGTGCATCCGATCCCAGCCGTGAACTGACGGGCCACCCATCTGGCCATGGCTTTCCTATGAGCGTGCCGGGCCGCTCCCAAGCGCTCATGCCGGAGCCCTTCAAGGGCGAAGGCCTTTTAATGAGCGTGCCGGGCCGCTCCCAAGCGCTCATGCCGGAGCCCTTCAAGGGCAAAGGCACCCCAGGGGTCCGCGGAATCGTCGATCGCGCGGGCCTCACGCGCCGACGATCCGGGCGTGGCAGCCTCGGCGCCATCACGCTCGCGGTGGTGGGTGGCTTGGCCCTGGGCGGGCTGGTCAACCAGGTGCATGCGGCGCCATTGCCTTCGGGCGTGTTCACGGTCACCGACGACGCTCAAGCGCGTGCCGTGCCGTCATCCAAGATCGCACGACCTCTGGCGCCACGCTGCGGGATGCCGGTCTGAACTGAGCTCGAGGCCGGGGCGCAGGCGGCGCAAGTCTCGCCCATCCTGCGAGATCCTCTCGCTGTCAAACGAGTGTCACACAAGGCGGTCACGATGACCCCGTGATGCCGATCCATGCCCTCGAGACCGCCTCGCGCCGCCCTGTCGCCACCCGCGACGTGCTGGTCATCGTCGAGGACCCCGCACTGCGCGAGCTGATCGCCGCGCACCTGCGCCACCAGGGCCACATCGTGCTGCCGGCTGCCGGCGCGCCCGAGGCCTGCCGCCTGATCGCCGAGGTGCAACCGGACCTGGTGCTGCTGGACGGCGACACGGCATCGGCCCGGGATGCGGCACTGGTGGCCCGTCTGCAAGGCAACGACGACGAGCCGCTGCCCCTGGTGCTCCTGCAGTCCGGCGCCGACACCACCGGGCCATTGGCGCCGCAACTGCGTGTGAACAAGCCCTACCGGCCGCAGGCCTTGGCGGAAGCTGTGCATCGCCTGCTGCAGGCCGGGCAGCCTGCGGTGCGCACGCCGTTGCCGACCGCGGGCCGCCTGCAGGCCGGCCTGCTGGAACTGGATTTCGAACTGCGGGCGGTGCGTCGTGCCGGTGCGCCGGCCTGCTGGGCCGATCTGGCGCCCACCGAACTGCGCCTGCTGCAGCACCTGATGCAGCAGCCGGGGCGCACGCATTCGCGCGCCGAACTGGTGGCGGCCGTCTGGGGCGCGGGTGCCGAGGTCGATGCCCGCACCGTGGACCAGTACGTGCGCCGCCTGCGCGAGGCGCTGGCGGCGGTGCAGGCCGACTCGTCGCTGAAGACCGTGCGTGGCGTGGGCTACCGCATCGATCTGGTGCCGGCAGACGCTGCCACATGACTGTCATGCAAACGGCACGCCGCTGTCACGAAACCTTCTTATTCGATCGGCAGCATGCCGACCTGTTGTCCCAAGCACACCTCACCCATCGCAGGAGCAGAACCATGAACTTCCGTCACACCCTGATCGCCACGGCCGTGGCCGCCGGCAGCCTGTTCGGCGCCACCCAGGCCCAGGCCGCACGCGACACCATCCAGATCGCCGGCTCGTCCACCGTGCTGCCGTTCGCGTCCATCGTGGCCGAGGAATTCGGCCGCTCGTTCAGCCAGTTCAAGACCCCGGTGGTCGGCTCCGGCGGTTCGTCGGGTGGCCTGCGCCAGTTCTGCCAGGGCGTGGGTGAGAACACCATCGACATCGCCAACGCGTCGCGCAAGATCAAGTCCAGCGAGGTCGAGGCCTGCGCCAAGGCCGGCGTGAGCAAGATCCTCGAAGTCAAGATCGGCTACGACGGCATCGTCTTCGCGTCGCGCCGCGACGGTGGCAAGTTCGCCCTCGAACCCAAGCACATCTTCCTGGCCCAGGCCAAGGAAGTGCCGCAGGGCGGCAAGATGGTGGCCAACCCGTACACCAGCTGGTCGCAGATCGACAAGTCGCTGCCCGACCAGGAGATCGTGCTCGTGATCCCGGCAGCAACCACGGCACCCGCGAGGTCTACGAAGAGAAGACCGTGATCCACGGCTGCGAGGGCTTTGACGAGGTCAAGGCCATGATGTCGGCCGACAAGAAGAAGGGCGAGAACTTCTGCAAGGCCATCCGCACCGATGGCCGCGTGGTGGAAGTGGCCGGCGACTACACCGAGACCCTGGCCCGCCTGGATGCGCAGAAGACCGCCATCGGCGTCTTCGGCCTGAGCTTCTACGACCAGAACAAGGACCGCCTGCAGGTCGCGACGGTCAGCGGTGTCACGCCCAGCCTGGAGACCGTGGAATCGGGCAAGTACCCGGTGTCGCGCCCGCTGTACTTCTACATCAAGGACGCGCACATCGGTGTCGTGCCCGGCATCCTGGAGTACGCGCAGTACTTCCTGGCCGCGCAGGTCTCCGGCATGGGCAGCCCGCTGGAGAAGGCCGGCCTGATCCCGCTGAACAGCAAGGAGCGCGCCGAGATCCTCGGCAAGATCAAGGGCCGCGACGCCCTGTGATCGGCGCCTGGTGACGCCACGCCAGTGCCTGTGAACCGACCGGGCGCGCCCTGCATGGGGCGCCCGGTCGCGTCGTGAAGAACCTTCCTACCCCGCCAGAATCATGAACGCCCTGATGGTCGCCGCCGTGCTGCTGGTCCTGGTGGCCCTGGCCTACCAGGTCGGCCTGGTGCGCAGCCGCCGCGTGGCCGGCGACGCGCCCGATGTGCGCATGCACTCGCGCCCCGGTTACCACGGCCTGCTGGCCGTGCTGCGCGCCGCCGTGCCGGCCGCCGTGGTCTACGTGGTCTGGCGCGCCGTCGGTGGCCCGCTGATCGACGGCATGGTGCTCGGCAGCATCCCGGTGGATCAGCTGCCGGCCGAAGCCTTCCAGCGCCAGGCGCTGCTGCAGCGCATCACCAACCTGGCCTCGGGCTTCGGTGTGCTGGGGGACGCCAAAGGCTTCGAGCAGGCGGCCGCCGAGACCATGGCGCGCCTGCAGGGCACGGGCCAAGCCATCGTCGCCGCGGCCATGGCCACTGCGGCCGCGGCCGGCCTGGCCTGGACCTGGCGCAGCACCACGCCCGCCACCCGCGCCCGCAACCAGGTCGAGCGCGCGGTGCAGATCGCGCTCATCGCCTGCTCCACCGTGGCCATCCTGACCACCGTGGGCATCGTGCTGTCGATGCTGGGCGAGGCGCTGAACTTCTTCCGCATCGTCAGCCCCGCCGACTTCTTCTTCGGCACCACCTGGAACCCGCGCTTCCAGACCGTGGACGGCGCGGCGCAGACGGGTTTCGGCATGCTGCCCTTGATGGCCGGCACGCTGATGATCGCTGGCATCGCGATGCTGGTGGCCGTGCCGCTGGGCCTGATGACGGCCATCTACCTCTCGGAATACGCGCCCACGCCACGCGCGCCTGGGTCAAGCCCATCATCGAGGTGCTGGCCGGCATCCCGACCATCGTCTACGGCTTCTTCGCCCTGGTCACGGTCGGCCCTTTCCTCAACGGGCTGGGCAACCTGCTGGGGCTGGAGATCCGTGCCACGTCGGCGCTCACCGCCGGCATCGTGATGGGGATCATGATCATCCCCTTCATCTCGTCGCTGTCCGACGACATCATCACCCAGGTGCCCAAGGCCATGCGCGACGGTTCGCTGGCGTTGGGTGGCACGCGGTCCGAGACCGTGGCCAAGGTGGTGCTGCCTGCGGCCCTGCCGGGCATCGTCGGCGCCATCCTGCTGGCCGTCAGCCGTGCCATCGGCGAGACCATGATCGTGGTGCTGGCCGCCGGCAACGCGCCGGTGCTCACGGCGAATCCTTTCGAAGCGGTGTCCACCGTCACCGTCTCCATCGTCAACCAGCTCACCGGCGACCAGGACTTCGCCAGCGCGCAGTCGCTGGTGGCGTTTGCCCTGGGCCTCACGCTGTTCGTGATGACGCTGGTGCTCAACGTCGTGGCGCTGGTGGTCGTGCGCAAGTACCGGGAACAGTATGAGTGAGCTCGCCAAACTCGGCGGCAGATCCGCCGGCTACGCCGCCGTGCAGCAGCGCGTGGAGTCGTCGCTGCGCGGCCGCAAGCGCAAGGAAGCACGCTTCCGCGCCTTCGGCCTGGCCGCGGTGGCCGCATCGCTGGCCCTGGTGGCGCTGCTCTTCGTCACCATCCTCAGCAAGGGGCTGCCGGCCTTCTGGCAGGCCACCTTCGTGATGGACGTCGAGTTCTCGCCCGACGTCGTGACGGTCGGCAAAAAGCCGGTGCCAGAACCGGCGGAGACGCCCGCGGCCAACCAGCAGCGCCTGCAGGCCTGGCAGACCGAACTCGGCTTCGTCGACTTCAACCAGCTGATCCTCAACGCGCTGGCCAAGGCGCTGCCGGAGACGGCGGAATCGCCGCGCGACGCGCTGCGCCTGGTCACCAGCGGTGAGCGTTTTGCCTTGAGGGACATGGTGGAGGCCGACCCGTCCATCATCGGCAAGACGGTGACGCTGAAGCTGCTGGCCGACGCCAACGTGGACGTCTGGCTCAAGGGCAACATCGACCGCAGCCTGCCCGACGCGCAGCAGCAGCTGCCTGCGCGCACCCGTGCCTGGGCCGACCAGCTGTACGCCAGCGGCACGATCCAGAACGCCTTCAGCACCGCGATCTTCATGAACGTGGACTCGCGCAGTTCCCTGGCCTCGGCCGGTCTGGCCGGCGCCTTCATGGGCTCGCTGATGATGATGGTGCTGGTGATCCTGCTGGCGGTGCCGATCGGCGTGGCCTCGGCGATCTACCTGGAAGAGTTCGCGCCGCAGAACCGGCTGACCGACCTCATCGAGGTCAACATCAACAACCTGGCCGCGGTGCCGTCCATCGTCTTCGGCCTGCTGGGCGCGGCGGTGTTCATCCTCTGGTTCAAGCTGCCGCTGTCGGCGCCCATCGTCGGTGGCCTGGTGCTCACGCTGATGACGCTGCCCACGGTGATCATCGCCACCCGCGCCACCCTGAAGGCCATCCCGCCGTCGATCCGCGAAGCGGCCCTGGGCATCGGCGCCTCCAAGGTGCAGGCCATCACCGACCACGTGCTGCCGCTGGCGCTGCCGGGCATCCTGACAGCCACCATCCTCGGTGTGGCGCAGGCCCTGGGCGAGACCGCACCGCTGCTGCTGATCGGCATGAGCGCCTTCGTGGCCAGCGTGCCGGCCACGCCCTTCGACCAATCCACGGCGCTGCCGGTGCAGATCTACCTGTGGCAGGGCAACGAGCTGCGCAACTTCTTCGAGGGCCGCACGTCGGCGGCCATCGTCGTGCTGCTGGCGCTGATGCTGACGCTCAATTCGATGGCCATCTGGCTGCGCAAACGTTTCGAGGTGAGGTGGTGATGAGTTCGGTCGGTACAACTGCTGCTGCGGCCACCACGATGCCGTCCATGGTCTCGGTGGCGCGCAGCGATGCGACCACGGCGGCGGGCAGCGTCAAGCTCAAGGCCGAGGACGTGCGCGTCTTCTACGGCGAGAAGGAGGCCCTGCACGGCGTCTCGATGGACATCGTCAGCAACGAGGTCATCGCCTTCATCGGCCCCTCGGGCTGCGGCAAGTCCACCTTCCTGCGCTGCTTCAACCGCATGAACGACACCGTGGCGTCGGCGCGCGTGAGCGGCCGCATCACGCTGGACGGCCGCGACATCCACGAACCCGGCCTGGATGTGGTGCTGCTGCGCGCCCAGGTGGGCATGGTGTTCCAGAAGCCCAACCCGTTCCCGAAGTCGATCTTCGAGAACGTGGCCTACGGCCCGCGACTGCACGGCCTGGCGCGCAACCGCAGCGACATGGAGCAGATCGTCGAATCCAGCCTGCGCAAGGCCGGCCTGTGGGAAGAGGTCAAGGACCGGCTGGACGCGCCGGGCACCGGGCTTTCCGGCGGGCAGCAGCAGCGCCTGTGCATCGCGCGCGCCATCGCCGTGAGCCCGGACGTGATCCTGATGGACGAACCGTGCTCGGCGCTGGACCCCATTGCCACCGGGATCATCGAAGACCTGATCACCGAGCTCAAGCAGAACTACACCATCGTCATCGTCACCCACAACATGCAGCAGGCCGGCCGCGTGGCCGACCGCACCGCCTTCTTCCACCTCGGCAACCTGGTGGAGATCGGCGCCACCTCGCAGATCTTCATGAACCCGCGCGAGCGCCGCACCGAGGACTACGTGACCGGCCGCTACGGCTGATCACCCAGGACACACCGCCATGAGCGACAAGCACATCTCCAGCCAGTTCGACGCCGACCTGCGCAACGTCTCCACCCGCGTGCTCGAAATGGGCGGGCTGGCCGAGGCGCAGGTGGCGCAGGCCATGTACGCGCTGTCGAACTTCAGCGCCGAGACCGCCAGCCAGGTGCTGCGCCAGGAGGAAAAGCTCAACCAGATGGAGGTCGACATCGACGGCGACCTGCAGCGCATCATCGCGATGCGCCAGCCCGCCGCCATCGACCTTCGCCTGCTGATCGCGATCTCCAAGGCCATCGCCAACCTCGAGCGCGTGGGCGATGAAGCGGCACGCATCGCGCGCACGGTGCAACGCCTGGTCGGGGCCGGCGTCTCGTCGCGCATGCGTGTACCGGTGGGCGACCTGGGCTACGAGGCCGAACTCGCCTCGGCCGCGCTGCGCAAGTCGCTCGACGCCTTTGCACGGCTGGACGCGAAGCAGGCGCTCGAGGTGCTGGAGCACGACGACAAGATCGACCAGGAATTCGACGGCCTGATGCGCAAGCTGGTGACCTACATGATGGAAGACCCGCGCACCATCTCCGCGTCCATCGACCTCGTGTTCGTGGCCAAGGCCATCGAGCGCGTGGGCGACCATGCCAAGAACCTGGCCGAGGCCACGATCTACATCGTCAAGGGTGCCGACGTGCGCCATGCGACGGTGGCGCAGGTCGAGACCGTCGTCCGTTGAGCACCTCCACAACAAGAAGAAGGGAGAACCCATGAGCCGAGTGCTCGTCGTCGAAGACGAACCCGCGATCGCGGAACTGGTCGCCATCCACCTGCGCCACGCCGGTTTCGAGGTGGCGCTGGCCGCTGACGGCGATGCCGCCGCCACGTCCGTGGACCGGGTGCTGCCCGACCTGGTGTTGCTGGACTGGATGCTGCCGGGCACCAGTGGGCTGGCGCTGCTCAAGCGCTGGCGGGCGCAGGCGCGCACGCGTGAACTGCCGGTGATCATGCTCACCGCGCGTGGCGAGGAGGTCGACCGTGTCGCCGGCCTGGATGGCGGCGCCGACGACTACCTGGCCAAGCCCTTCTCGCCCAGCGAGCTGATGGCGCGCATCCGCGCCGTGCTGCGCCGGCGTGCGCCGGAGGCACTGGATGCCGCGGTGGACATCGGCGGCCTGCGCCTGGACCCGGCCACGCGCCGCGTCACCGGCCTCGTCGATGGCCAGCGCTGCGAACTGAAGATCGGCCCCACGGAATTCCGCCTGCTGCACTTCCTGATGACGCACCCCGAGCGTGTGCACAGCCGCGCGCAGATGCTGGACCGTGTCTGGGGCGACCACGTCTTCATCGAGGAGCGCACGGTGGACGTGCACATCAAACGCCTGCGCGAGGCGCTGCAGCCGGCCAACTGCGCCGCGCTGATCGAGACGGTGCGCGGCGCCGGCTACCGGCTGACGCGGCCGGTGGACCAAGCGGTGGCATGAGCGCGCCGGGCCGTCCCAAGCGCTCATGCCGAAGCCCTTCCAGGGCAAAGGCTTTCCATTGACCCCTGTCTGGCCACGCGCCGGCGCGCTGGCGCTGGCGATGGCCTGCGGTGGCGCGCTCGGCGGGCTGGCCGGCCATGGCGTCGGTTTCGCGGCCGCCGGCGCGGCGCTGGGCATTGCAGTGGCTTCCCTGGCTTGGTGCGTTGTGGATGCGCGCCAACTGGCCCACGTGCTCGGCTGGTCGCGCGAGCCTGCCGGCCCGCCACCGGCGGGACTGACGGGAGCGTGGGACGAACTGGCGGCGCGCCTGGAGCGTGCGCTGCGCCTCGAGCGCGACCAGACCCTGCTCGAAGCCCGGCGGCGGCTGCAGTTCGTCACCGCCATCGACGCCTCGCCCAACGGCGTGCTGTTGCTGGCGCCCGAGGGTGAGATCCGCTGGTTCAACGCCATGGCCGCCGCCCACCTGGGCCTGGACCCGGCGCGCGACAGTGGTCAGCGCCTGACCCACCTGGTGCGTGTGCCCGCCGTGGTGGCCTACCTGAAGCAGCCCGACCCGCGTCCAGCCGCCATCGTGCCCGCACCCGACGGGCGCACCCAGCTGCAACTGCAGGCGCGGCCCACGGGCGATGGGCAGACCCTGCTGATCACCCAGGACGTGACCGAACGCGAGCGGGCCGACGCCATGCGGCGCGACTTCGTGGCCAACGTCTCGCACGAGATGCGCAGCCCGTTGACGGTGGTCGGCGGTTTCCTGGAAACGCTGCAGACGCTGCCGTTGCAGGCCCGCGAGCGTGACCATGTGCTGCAG
This sequence comes from Burkholderiaceae bacterium, assembly GCA_024235915.1. Classification (GTDB taxonomy): domain Bacteria; phylum Pseudomonadota; class Gammaproteobacteria; order Burkholderiales; family Burkholderiaceae_C; genus Rubrivivax. The sequence continues at coordinate 59,602 of JACKLO010000019.1, forward strand.
CTGATGCAGCAGCAGACCACGCGCATGCAGGCGCTGGTGACCGACCTGCTGACGCTGGCGCAGATCGAAGGCGCGCCGCGACCCGCGCTGGACCGCTGGCTGCCGGTGGCGCAATGGCTGCAGCAGATGCGCAGCGACGCCGAGGCGCTGGACCAGGGCCGCCACCGTCTGACCTTCGGCGACGGTGGCGACGCCGAACTCGGTGGCCACCCCACCGAGCTCTACAGCGCGGCCTGGAACCTGGTGGGCAACGCCCTGCGCCACACGCCCGAGGGCTGCGCCGTGCGTGTGCAGTGGCGGGTGCGTGACGACGGCCGCGGCGAACTCAGCGTGGCCGACGACGGCCCGGGCATCGCGCGCGAGCATCTGCCGCGGTTGACCGAACGTTTCTACCGCGTCGACCCCAGCCGCTCGCGCGAGACCGGCGGCACCGGCCTGGGCCTGGCCATCGTCAAGCACGTGGTGCAGCGGCACGGGGGCGAGCTGGAGGTGGACAGCGAACCGGGCCGCGGCACCTGCTTTCGCATCCTGCTGCCGGCGCACCGCGTGCGTGTGCCGTTGGCCGACGCCGTGCCGGCCGGCTGATCAGCCGGCCGCTGGCGGACCGGCGTTCAGCGCCGCCCAGCGTTCCGGTGTGCCGACGTCGGTCCAGGCGCCGTCCCAGCGCTCACCGCCGGCGCGCCCCGCGGCAATCGCCGCGTTCAGCACCGGTCGCAGCGGCAGCCGTGTGCCCGGCACGATGCCGGTGAACAGCGTGCGGCGGAACAGGCCCACGCTGGCCCAGGTCAGGCGTGGGCCGTCGCCACCCGCCACCAGCCGGCCGGCGGCATCGATCGCGAAGTCGCCTCCCGGGTGATGCGGCGCGTTGGGCACCATCCACAGCAGGCAGTCGAGCGCGTCGGGCAACGTGGCTTCGAAGCGGAAGCCGGGCAGGAAGACGTCACCGGAGACGACCCAGAACACCTCGTCCAGCAGCGGCAGGGCTTTGGCGATGCCGCCAGCCGTTTCCAGGGCGCCGCCATGGTCGCGGCCTTCCATCGAGTAGTGCAGGCGCAAGCCCCAGCGCGCGCCGTCGCCGAGCACGGCAGGGAACTGGTCCTCCAGCCAGGCGGTGTTGATCACCACCTCGCGCACGCCGGCGGCGGCCAACGCCTCCAGGTGCCAGGCGATCAGCGGCTGGCCCTGGACGGCCAGCAATGGTTTGGGGCAGTGGTCGGTGTGTGGGCGCAGCCGTTCACCACGGCCGGCCGCCAGGATCAGCGCGGTGGTGGTCATGCGGCGCGCGACTGGACCGTGACAAGGGCCGCGGCAGGTATCCAAGTCTGGTGGCTTTTCATGCGCGCAGCCGGCCGGCGACGGCCGGAGGTGGTGCCTGTTCCGCCCGCGCGCGCAGTTCGTCGACGGAGCCCGGCGCAGGGGGCTCGTCACTGGCGGCAGCACTCACCTGCACCGACCAGCCGGCCGCGGTGCTGCGGCACTCGGTGGCGCAGTGCTGCACCAGCACGTCCAGTGCCGCCCAGCCGGTGTGCGGCAGCAGCAGGGCAAAGCGTCGCGGGCCGGTGCGCGCCACCAGGTCGCCTGGCCGCCGTGCGCAGCCCGCCAGCCGCTGCGCCAGCGCGCGCAGCGCGGCGGGGGCGTCCAGGGCGTCATCACGGCCAGCGTCTTCGGCCGCCGGGTCGACGGTCATGCTCAGCAGGGTCAGCGGGGAACCGTGGCGCCGCGAGCGTGCCCATTCCGCCGTCAGCGCACGCTGCAGCGCCACGTCGTTGGCCACGCCGGTCTCCGGGTCCTGCCCCAGCAGGTCGGCCAGGCGGGCGTTGGCACGGTCGAGTTCACGGTTGAGCTTGTCCAGCACCTGCTCGCGGCGCACCAGGGCCGTCACGTCGGCCCGTACGCCGGCCACACCACCATCCCGCGTGCGGCGTTCGTCGATGCGCAGCCAGCGGTTGCCCGGCAATTCCTGCAGCACCGGGGGACCTGGCTCGCGGTGGGACTGCAGGCGTTCGGCCAGCCAGGCTTCCTCGATGCCCAGCGCCTGCGGGTACTGGCCATGTTCGAGGCCGAAGCGCAGCACGTCAGCAAAATGGGCGCCGGGGTGCAAGGCTGGCGCGGATTCGCGGTAGATCGTGCGGTAGCGCTCGTTGCAGAGCACCAGGCGGTCGTCGGCGTCGTACAGCGCAAAGCCGTCGGGCAGCGCCTCGATGGCGTCGTGCAGCTGGCGCCGTGCGTGTTCGGCGGCTTCGCGCTCGCTGAGTTCGGTGGTCACGTCCAGCCGCACGCTGACGGTGCCGCCGTCGTGCGTGCGGCGCTCGTGCACGCGGATCCAGCGGCCATCCACCTGCAGCAGGTGCTCGGCCTGCCCGCTGCGCCGTTCGGCCAGACGGCGGTGGATCCAGCTGTCGATGTCGGTGGCTAGGCCCGGCAGGCCACCGGCGGCGTGGTTGGCACGCACCAGCTGCTCGAAGGTGGGGTGCTCGTCGAGCAGGGGGCCGATGAGCGGGAACATCTGGCGCGACCGCTGGTTGGCCAGCACCAGACGATCCTCGGCATCGAACCATTCGATGCCGGCGGGCAGCACATCCAGGGCCTCCTGCAGCCGCTGGCGGGCCGCCTGGGCATCACGCTGGGTGCGCTTGAGGGCCTCGCCCTGTTCCACCAGGGCCGTGACGTCGATGCTGTAGGACACCATGCCGCCGTCGGCCAGGTAGCGTTCGGTGATGCGCCGCCAGCGGCCATTGGCCATCTGGCGCAGGATGGGTTCGCGCGGCTGCCGGTGCTGGGCCACACGCTCGGCGATCCAGGCGTCGGGCGGTGTCGGCGCGCCGGGCACCATGCCGCGGTCGACGGCTGCCCGCAGCAGGTCCTCGAACCTCATACCCGGGTGAAGTTCGCCCGCCATGGCCGGGTAGAGCCGCTCGTAGTCGGCGTTCCAGCGCAGCAGCCGGTCTTCGGCGTCGAACACCATGAGGCCGATGTCCAGCGTGTCGAACACCTGCTGCCAGTGCGCGGTGTCGGCCAAGGCCTGGGCCTGGGCACGCCGTGCGCGGGCCCGCCATTGCAGTGCCCACGGCAGCAGCACCAGGGCGACGGCCACGCCACCGGCCAGCGCACCGAGCAGTGCGTCCAGCGGCATCGGGCCTGCGGCGTCCATGCGATCGATTATGGCCAGCGGGGGCAGGCGTCGACCTTGGGTGCTGGAGCATCCGACCCCTGGGATGGGTCGGGTTGAGAACCGGCTTGCCCCAGACCATCCGCGCGAGACGCGGATGGTCGTTCTTGCCCCCCAGCCTGCCCGCGCGGGACGCGGGCAGTCGTTCGCCAGGCGAAAGACAGTCCGCAGGGACTGTCTCTCGTCCTGGCTTGCCCCAGCCTGTCCGCGCGAGACGCGGACAGTCGTTCGCCAGGCACGAGACCGTCCTCAGGACGGTCTCGTGTCCGGGCTCACCCCAATCCGATCGGCGCGGGGGCGGCCATGGCGATGCGGTGGAACAGCGCGCGGTACTCGTCGCCCGGTTCATGGCCGGTCAGCGGGTCGCGGTTGGCCTCGAAGGCGGCGTCCAGCGCCATCCAGTCGTCGGCGTCGAAGACTTCTCGCGCGGCGGGCAGCACCTGGCTCTCCTCGATGGCCATGTGCTCCAGGTAGAAGCCGATGTAGCGCTGCACCGCGGCCTCGAAGGCTTCGCGGCGCGAAGGCCCCATGACCTCGAAGGCCAGCAGCGCGTGCTCCAGTTCGCGGATCGCGGCCTCGCCGCGGGCGTGGTCGCGGTCGAGCTGGTCGAGCACCGGCGCCATGGCTGGCGCGCGCTCGCGCAGCAGCGGGAACAGCAGTTCGCTTTCCTTCGTGTGGTGCAGGCGCTCGGGGAACTCGTCGATGTAGAACATCATCGCGCGCAGCACGTCGAAGTCGGGCAGTGCGGCGTGGCGGCGGGCATGGGCCAGCAGCATGGACAGCGAACGCAGCATCGCGGCCAGGGCCTGGTGTTCGTCGCGGATGATCTCGAGGGTGCGGATGGTCATGGCGTCTCCTGTGCAGGCCACAGGTTCGCAAGCCGCGCGGGTGGCCGTCTTGCGCCACGTCAAGCGACCGTCTCCTGGCAGGTCGGCCGCCTCGTAGAATCGCGGGCTTTCCCCAGGATCGACCCCGAGGCCCGCATGCCGCTTTCGCCCGACCGCGACCCCCGTCTGATGGCCAACGCCATCCGCGCCCTGGCGATGGACGCCGTGCAGCAGGCCAATTCCGGCCACCCTGGTGCGCCCATGGGCATGGCCGAGATCGCGGTGGCGCTGTGGGCCGGTCACCTCCGGCACGACCCGGCTGCGCCAAACTGGGCCGATCGCGACCGCTTCGTGCTCAGCAACGGCCACGGTTCGATGCTGATCTACGCCCTGCTGCACCTCACCGGCTACGACCTGCCGATGAGCGAGCTGCGCAACTTCCGCAAGCTGCACAGCAGGACCCCGGGCCACCCGGAGGTGGACGTCACCCCCGGCGTGGAAACCACCACCGGCCCGCTGGGCCAGGGCATCACCAACGCCGTGGGCATGGCGCTGGCGGAGAAACTGCTGGCCAGGGAGTTCAACCGCGACGGCCACAGCGTCGTGGACCACCGCACCTGGGCCTTCCTGGGTGACGGCTGTCTGATGGAGGGCATCAGCCACGAGGCCTGCGCCCTGGCCGGCGCCTGGAAGCTCGACAAGCTCACCGCCGTCTACGACGACAACGGCATCAGCATCGACGGCCAGGTGGCGCCCTGGTACGTGGACGACGTGCCCGGCCGCTTCCGCGCCTACGGCTGGCATGTCATCGGCCCGGTGGACGGGCATGACGCCGCGGCCGTGGATGCTGCCTTGGCGGCTGCGAAGGCGCACCGTGGCCAGCCCACGCTGGTGATCTGCAAGACCACCATCGGCAAGGGCTCGCCCAACCGCGCGGGCAGCGCCAAGGCGCACGGCGAGGCGCTGGGTGCCGACGAGATCGCGCTCACGCGTGAGGCCATTGGCTGGGCGCACGCGCCCTTCGAGATGCCGGCCGAGGTCTATGCGCAGTGGGACGCCAAGGCCGCCGGCGCCGCCGCGTCGGCCGACTGGCAGGCGCGCTTCGACGCCTACCGCGCCGCCCACCCGGATCTGGCCGCCGAGTTCGAGCGCCGCATGGCCGGCCGCCTGCCGGCGAACTTCGCGCAGGTGGCGGTGGACGCCGCCATCGCGGCCCACACCGCTGCGGCCACCGTGGCCACGCGCAAGGCCAGCCAGATCGCGCTGGAGGCCTTCACCGCCGCGCTGCCGGAACTGCTGGGCGGCTCGGCCGACCTCACCGGGTCCAACCTGACCAACACGTCGCACACTCCCGCGTTGAGGGTGGATGCCGAGGGCAGTCCCAACGGCGGCCGCCACATCAACTACGGCGTGCGCGAATTCGGCATGGCCGCCATCATGAACGGCGTGGCCCTGCACGGCGGCTACATCCCCTACGGCGGCACCTTCCTCACCTTCAGCGACTACAGCCGCAACGCCATCCGCATGGCCGCGCTGATGAAGAAGCGCGTGGTGCACGTGTTCACGCACGACAGCATCGGCCTGGGCGAGGACGGCCCCACGCACCAGAGCGTGGAGCACGCCGCGAGCCTGCGCCTGATCCCGAACCTGGACGTCTGGCGTCCGGCCGACACCGCCGAGACTGCGGTGGCCTGGACGCGTGCGTTGCTGAACGAGGACCGACCCACCGCGCTGCTGCTCAGCCGGCAGAACTTGCCCTACCTGCCCAAGGCCGGGCTGGATGAGATTGCCAAGGGCGCCTACGTGGTGGCCGAGCCGGCCGAGGTGGGCCTGAAGAAGAAGGCCAAGGCGGTGATCATCGCCACCGGCTCCGAGGTGCACCTGGCGCTGCACGCGCAGGCGGAACTGGCCAAGGCCGGCGTGCCGGTGCGCGTGGTCAGCATGCCCAGCACCACCACCTTCGACCGCCAGGACGTGGCCTACAAGAAGGCCGTGCTGCCGGCCAAGCTGCCGCGCATCGCGGTGGAGGCCGGTGTCACCGACGGCTGGTGGAAGTACGGCTGCGCGGCGGTGATCGGCATCGACCGCTACGGCGAGAGCGCACCGGGCAACGTGCTCTTCGAGCTCTTCCACTTCACCGCGCAGAACGTGGCTGCCACGGTGCGCAAGGTGCTGAAGGGCTGATCGGCATGGCGCGCTGGCATCGGCTGGGGCTGTCGATGCTGGCGCTGGCGTGCGCCGCTGGAGGGGTACGCGCGCAGCAGGTGTCGGCGCCGCCATCGGCCGCGATCGCCTGCATGACGCCGGCCGCGGCCGAGCGTGGCGCGCCGGCCTACCCGCCGCTGGCGCTGGAACGCAAGGACGGTGCCACCGTGCGCGTGGAGCTTGCCTTCAGTGCGCCCGACACCGAACCGGCACTGCGCCTGCTGGACGAGGCCTATGTGGACAAGGCCTTCGTCGAAGCCGTGCGCGAGCACGTGCAGCGCCTGCGCGTGCCCTGCATGCCGGCCGGTGGCGAGCCGGTGCGCCTGATCCAGACCTACGTCTTCCGGCCCGATGACGGCCGCAATGTCGTGTCCCTGCCGCCGCGCGACACGGCACAGGCGGAGCAGGCGCGCCAGCGTGCCTGCCTGACACGCATCACGCCGGACAAGCTACCCGACTACCCGAACACCGCCCTTCGCAACCAGCAGGAGGGCAACTACCTGGTCCGCCTGCATTTCGACGCGCCCACGACGCCGCCGCGCACCGAGATCGTGGCCGGCCCTCGCCACTCGTCGTTGCGGGCGTCGCTCAACGATTTCATGCCCGGGTACCGCCTGCCCTGCCTGACCGGCGCGCCGGTCAGCGTGGACCTCCTGTTCAAGTTCAGGATCGAGGAAGGTGCCCGCACGATGCTGAAGGACCTGAACCTGCGGCAGTTCGTCGGCGCGGCGCGCACCGTGCCGCCGGGGCGCTTCGACTTCGGCACCATGGGCTGCCCGTTTGATCTGCGCGTCTCGCATTTCCAGCCCTGGAAGCCGCATGTCGTCGAACAGCTCGGCGAGGCCCGTGCCGACCGGCTGGACTTCATCGAGTGGCTGTCGCGCGTCGAGCTCAAGGTCGACGAGAAGACCGTGCTGGCGCTGCTTGGCGACACCTTCACGCTGAGCGTGCCCTGCGGCACGCTGAACCTCTGATCCACCGTCCCACCCTGAGGAGATTCACATGAGCATCAAAATCGGCATCAACGGCTTCGGCCGCATCGGGCGCATGGTGTTCCGCGCCGCCGTCGCCAACCACAGCGACATCGAGGTCGTCGGCATCAACGACCTGCTGGAGCCCGACTACCTGGCCTACATGCTGAAGTACGACAGCGTGCACGGCCGCTTCAAGGGCGAGGTCAGCGTCGACGGCAACACCCTGGTCGTCAACGGCAGGAAGATCCGCCTGACCGCCGAGCGCGACCCGGCGGCGCTGAAGTGGGGCGACGTCGGCGCCGACATCGTCGTCGAGTCCACCGGCCTGTTCCTGACCAAGGAGACCTGCCAGAAGCACATCGACGCCGGCGCGAAGAAGGTCATCCAGAGCGCGCCCAGCAAGGACGACACGCCGATGTTCGTCTACGGCGTCAACCACCAGACCTACGCCGGCCAGGCCATCATCAGCAACGCCAGCTGCACCACCAACTGCCTGGCCCCGGTGGCCAAGGTGCTCAACGACAGCTTCGGCATCAAGCGCGGCCTGATGACCACGGTGCACGCGGCCACCGCCACGCAGAAGACCGTGGACGGCCCGAGCAACAAGGATTGGCGCGGTGGCCGCGGCATCCTGGAGAACATCATTCCCAGCAGCACCGGTGCCGCCAAGGCGGTGGGCGTGGTGATCCCCGAGCTGAACAAGAAGCTCACCGGCATGAGCTTCCGCGTGCCGACGTCCGACGTGTCGGTGGTCGACCTGACCGCCGAGCTGGTCAAGGAAGCCAGCTGGGAGGACATCTGCAACGCGATGAAGGCGGCTGCCGCCGGCCCGATGAAGGGCGTGCTGGCCTACACCGAGGACAAGGTGGTGGCCACCGACTTCCGGGGCGAGCCCTGCACCAGCGTGTTCGACGCCGACGCCGGCATCGCGCTGGACAAGACCTTCGTCAAGGTCGTGGCCTGGTACGACAACGAGTGGGGCTACTCCAACAAGGTGCTGGAGATGGTGCGCGTGATGGCCAAATGATGGTGGCTTGACGGCTGCGGGATTGCAGCCGGATTGCAGCCTGATCGCAGCGTCAGCACGATGAACAACGGGGCCCGCGGGCCCCGTTGTCTTTGCTGCCGGCCGTTGCCGGCGGGATCAGAACCCGCTGACGTCCAGGCGGCCACCGGTGAGCGTCTTGCCCTGCAGTGACGGCGTCGGGATCGCGGCGGCCAGGATGGCGGCCTTGATCTGCGCCGCGGTGGCGTTCGGGTTCAGCGACTTGTACAGCGCCGCGGCGCCCGTCACGTGCGGCGAGGCCATCGAGGTGCCGGTGTACGAGGCGTACTTCGACTGGAACTTGAAGAAGCCCGGCACCGTCGACCAGATGCCGGTGCCCGGGGCGCCCAGGTCCACCCGGGTGGCGCCGTAGTTCGAGCTGCCGGCCAGTGCACCGGTGGACGTGATGTTGGCCACCGAGATGATGTTCTCGCTGTCGTAGCCCGCCGGGTAGGAGTTGGACACGTCCATGTTCACGCCGCTGTTGCCGGCCGCGGCCACGAACAGGATGTCGGCCGCACCGGCGCGGTCGATCGCGTCCTTCAGGCCCTGCGAGAAGCCACCGCCGCCCCAGCTGTTGTTGGTGGCCACCAGGTTCAGGCCGTGGCGGGACTTCAGGTCGGTCATGTAGTCCACGGCCAGGATGGCGTCGGCGGTGCTGCCGCCGCTCGGCCCCAGGAACTTGGCGCTGATCAGTGTGAGGTTCCAGCAGACGCCGGCCACGCCCAGCGCGTTGCCGCCCTTGGCGGCGATGGTGCCGGACACGTGTGTGCCGTGGTCGTCGCCGCGGCCGTCGAAGACGCTGGCGTCGCCGCTGAAGAAGTCCCAGCCGTTGACGTCGTCGACGTAGCCGTTGCCGTCGTCGTCGATGCCGTTGCCGGCGATCTCGCCCGGGTTCGTCCAGATGTTGTTGCGCAGGTCCTGGTGGCGCACGTGCATGCCTTCGTCGATCACGCCGACCACCACGTCGCTGCTGCAGGTCTTGCCGGCGGCCCAGGCGGCGGCGGCACCGCTGCCGTAGGCGTTGGCCGGCGTGGTGTTGGCGCCTTGCATGCCCCAGAGCTGGCCGCTGGTGTAGTACGGGTCGTCGGAAACGTCCTGCGTGGTGTAAAGCCAGTTCGGCTCGGCGAAGTCCACGGCGGCGTCGGCCTGCAGCGCGCGCAGCGCGGCGGCCAGGGCCAGGCGGTTGCCGAAGGCCACGCGCGTCAGGTCGCCGCGGCCGTCGCGTCGCTGCGCCGCAGCCTTCAGGCGGGTGAGCACGCGGCCATCCACACGCGCCAGCGCACGGTTGCGCGCGGCGGCCGACACGCCCGCCTTGAACTGCACCAGAAGTTCACCGGGCACGTGCTTGGCACCGGCGGCCAGCGACTGGGCGACGAGGTCAGGCCGGCCCTGGGCCTGGGCGGTGGTGCCGATCACGGCCACCAGGGCGGCGGCCAGCACGGTCAGCAAGGGACGGGTCTTCATCGGGCACTCCAGAAGGAATTTGTGAGTGCGCGGATGATGCCCATGTTCGGCCGCCGGTCCACCCCCATGCCGAGGGCACTCGTAACACCTCGTGACAGACTGCAGGCGCGCCCTGGGCGATCGCGCATCGGCCATGGGCATGGTGGCAACTGGCCCCACACGGTGCTCAATTTTGAGGATCGGGGCCGTGGCACCGAACCCTACACTCCGCCGATGCGCTGTACCCGATCGCTGTTGGCCGTGGCCTTGGCCCTGTCGTCCACCTTCACCGCTGCCGCCGCGGCGCCTGCACCGGCCAGGGTGATCGTCGCCTTCAAGCCGGACGCGGCCGCCCTGCGGGGCACGGCCCAGATCCTGGCCGCGGAATCCCTGACACGCCAGACCGAGCGCCTGCAGCGTCGGGCCGATGCCCTGGCGGCCGCCGCTGGCCGGCCCTTGCGCACCGGCCGCCGCGTGGCCGACCGCTGGCAGGTGGTGCAGGCCGATGGCGTGGACAGCGCCGCGCTGGCGGCGCGTCTGGCCACGCACCCCGATGTGGCCTGGGCCGTGCCCGACGAGCGCCGCCGCGCCCTGGCCGTGCCCAACGACCCGCTGTACCCCGCGGTGAGCGACGGTTCCCGGCCCCTGGGCCCCAATGCCGGCCAGTGGTACCTGCGGGCGCCGGACGCCACGTTCCGCTCGGCGGCCAATGTCGAGGCGGCGTGGGACCGCAGCACCGGCAACGGGGTGGTCATCGCCGTCATCGACACCGGCGTGCGGCCGGAGCACCCGGACCTGCAGGGCCGGCTGCTGCCGGGCATCGACACCATCAACGACACCAGCGTGTCCAACGACGGCGACGGGGCCGACACCGACGCCACCGACCCAGGCGACTGGGTCACGGCTGCCGAAGGGCGCAGCGGGCCGCTGGCCGGTTGCCCGGAGGGCATCAGTTCCTGGCACGGCACCCAGGTGGCCACCATCGCCGGTGCCCTGACGAACGACAACAACGGCATGGCCGGCACCGCGCACGGCGCACGCATCGTGCCCGTGCGTGTGCTGGGCAAGTGCGGCGGCTACGACTCCGACATCATCGCCGGCATGCTCTGGGCGGCCGGGCTGGAACGGGTGGCGGGGGTGCTCAATGCGAACCCGGCGCGGGTGCTCAACATGAGCCTGGGTGGCGCGGGCGCCTGCAGCAGCGCCTACCGGAACGCCGTGCAGCGCATCCAGGACGAGGCCGGTGCCGTGGTGGTGGCCGCGGCCGGCAACGACGTCGGCCATGCCGTGGGCACGCCGGCCAACTGCCCGGGCGTGATCGGCGTCGGCGGTCTTCGCCACGCCGGCACCAAGGTGGGCTTCAGCGACCTGGGGCCGGAGATTGCGCTCAGCGCCCCGGGCGGCAACTGCGTCTTCGACAACGACACGCAGCCCTGCAGCTACCCCATCCTGGCCGGCAGCAACACCGGCACCCAGCGCGCCGTGGCGTCCACCTGGACCGACAGCATCGACTACGGCGTGGGCACCAGTTTTGCGTCACCCATCGTCGCCGGGGCTGCGGCGCTGGTGCTGGCACAGCGCCCGGCACTGACACCGGCCGAAGTGCGCAGCGTTCTGCAGAGCACCGCGCGCGCCTTCCCGCAGGACGGGGCCACCAACCTGCCGCTGGACGACACGCCGGTGCCGCAATGCCGGGCGCCCGATGGCAGCGACCAATTGCAGTGCTATTGCCAGACCGGCCTGTGCGGCACCGGCATGCTGGATGCCGCTGCGGCCGTGGCCGCGGCCGACGGCGCCTTCGCCCGCATAGCGGTGCTGACCTCGACGCCGACCGCCGGGATGGCGCTGAACCTCGATGGCGCCGACAGCCTGGTCGCCGCGGGGCGCACGGTGGCCGGCTACACCTGGCGCATCGTCAACGGAGGCGGCATCGTCAACGGCTTCAGTGGTGCCAGCAATGCGGCGCAGGCCAGCCTGCTGCCCAGTGCGGCCGGCCAGGTGACGCTGTCGCTGACCGTCACCGACGACCAGGGCGCGGCGGCCGTGACACAGACAACGGTCACCGTGGCGGCGGCACCCACGACCACACCGCCGTCGGGCGGTGGTTCGGGCGGTGGATCGGGCGGCAGTTCCGGGGGCGGGGCCGTCGGCGGCTTCTGGCTGCTGGGCCTGGCCGCGGCTGCGGCAGCGCTCAGTCGAAGGCGCTGAACGCCATCAGTCGCAGGCGCTGAACGCCGGCGCGTCGGCGGCGAGCGCGGCCGCGGCACGCAGGGCCTCGATTTCTTCGCGCTGCAGGCCCTCCACACGCAGCGCTGGACCCGACTCCAACGCCACGCGCGCCCAGCGTGTTTCGTCGATGCCCGCGGTGCGCAGCACGGCCTCGGCGGCGGCCTGGCGGCCGGCGTCGGCCAGGGCCCCGGTCTGGAGGCAGGCCCCCGGTGTCGGCGCCGCCGTCTCGGGCGCAGAGGCAGACGCCGGCAGCACCGTGATCGCCTCCGGCCGGATCTGCTGCTGAAGGCGCTGCGGCTCGCGTTCCGCCTCCGGGTCGGGGAAGGGCAGCCACGACGCCGGCAGCCAGCCGTGCGTGGCCGCCCACCAGAAGGTGTTGGCCACCAGCAGCAGCACCACCAGCGCCCTCAGCATGGCCGCACGCTCACCTCGCCACTGCTCACCGCGTGCAGCTGCCCGTCGGCCGAACGCAGTTGCAGAAGACCTTGCGCGTCGACGCCGGCGCCCGTGCCTTCCAGCACCACGGCGCCCAGGGTGCGCAGCGGCCGGCCGGCCAGCAGGTCGCGACGCGCAAAACGGCTGGCCACCGGCGCAAAACCGTGGGCTTCGAACGCGCGCAGTGCCTGCACCAACGGCAGCGCCACGCAGGCGAGCACTGCAGGCGGCGTGGCCACGGGGTCGAGCTCATCGACGCAGCCCAGCCCGCTGGCCAGCTGCTCGCCGTCGGTCGCGGCGGCGGGGTGCACGTTCAGGCCGATGCCGATCACGACCACCCGGCCGCCCTGCACCGGCGCGGTCTCGATCAGGACGCCGCCCAGCTTGCGACCTCCGCCCTCTGCGGCGTCGTCGCGCAGCCAGAGGTCGTTCGGCCACTTCAGCAGCAGCTGGGGCGGGGCTTCAGCGGGCGGGTCCAGCGCGTCCGCCAGGGCGCAGCCCACGGCCAGCGACAGGCCCGACCAGCCGTGCGCAGGCGCCAAGGGCAGGGCGAGGGAAAAGGTGAGCGACGCGCCAGGCGCCGACTGCCAGCCCTTGCCCTGGCGCCCGCGGCCAGCGGTCTGCCGTTCGGCCACCAGCAGGCAGGGCTGGTGGTCGGCCTCGCGCCGGCCGTGCCGCAGCCCATCGCCAGGCTCGCCGCGCGCGCGCTCCAGCAGCGTGGCGTTGGTGGAGCCCACGCTGGCGCGCACCTCGACGCTCAGGCCGGGCAGCAGCGGCAGCAGTTGCCGCCACAGGGCTTCGGACTGCCAGTCCAGATGCGGTGAAACCGGGGGAAGCGCCGACATGGGCGATGAGTGTCGAGGGGCTGCGGGGGCCGGACCCGACGATTCAGCGGCGCTTGGGCGCCAGCATCGTGCCGCGGCAGGCCGCGCTGCCGCAGCGGCAGGCGTACTCGCGCTTGAGCTTGGGCGTGTAGCGCTCGTCGATCACCAGGCCGTAGTCGTAGAACAGTTCCTCGCCCGGGCGCAGGTCGCGCAGCGCCTTGATGAAGACGCGGCCGTCGTCGGCGACTTCCGATTCGCAGTTCGGCTCGCAGGCGTGGTTGATCCAGCGCGCGGCATTGCCACCGTACTTGGCGTCGATGACACGCGCATCGTCGACGTGGAAGTAGAAGGTGTGGTTCGGGTCCGCCGGGTCATGCGGGTGGCGGCGCTGCGCCTCGGGCCAGGAGATGACCTCGCCGGTGTACTCGATGATGCGCTGGCCGGCCGCAATGGGCTGGACGGCGTAGACGCCCTTGCCATGCACACCGGAGCGGCGCACCTGGATGCGACGCCCCGCGGGCTTGGGCGGTGCGGCCTTCACGCCACGTGCCGTGGCCCGCTTTCCGCTGGCGGCTTGCGCGGTCTTCGTCATTCGGTACATTGAATTGGTGGGCGCGCGCGTGTGTGTGCGTGCGCGCGAGATCGACGGCATTGTAGGCACTGGCCGGGCACCGACCCGGCAGGAAACCAAGGATCAGGAAGGCATGGGCAAGGCGATCATCATTGCGGAGAAGCCGAGCGTGGCGCAGGACATCGTGCGCGCGCTGACGCCGGTGGCCGGCAAGTTCGAGAAGCACGCCGAACACTTCGAGAACGACCGCTACGTGGTCACGTCGGCCGTCGGTCACCTGGTGGAGATCAAGGCGCCTGAGGCCTACGACGTCAAGCGCGGCAAATGGAGCTTCGCCCACCTGCCGGTGGTGCCGCCGCACTTCGACCTCGCGCCCATCGACAAGGCCAAGTCGCGCCTGAACGCGGTGGTCAAGCTGTGCAAGCGCAAGGACGTGGAAGAACTCATCAACGCCTGCGACGCGGGCCGCGAGGGTGAGCTGATCTTCCGCCTGATCGAGCAGTACGCCGCCGGCGCCAAGGGCACGCTGGGCAAGCCGGTGAAGCGCCTGTGGCTGCAGAGCATGACGCCGCAGGCCATCCGAGATGGCTTCGCGCAGCTGCGCAGCGACGAGCAGATGCGTGGCCTGGCCGACGCGGCGCGCAGCCGCAGCGAGGCCGACTGGCTGGTGGGCATCAACGGCACGCGCGCGATGACGGCGTTCAACAGTCGCGACGGCGGCTTCTTCCTCACCACCGTGGGCCGCGTGCAGACGCCCACGCTGTCCATCGTCGTCGAACGCGAGGAGAAGATCCGCAAGCACGTGGCGCGCGACTATTGGGAGCTGCGCGCCACCTTCGCCGCCCAGGCCGGCGAGTACGAGGGCAGGTGGTTCGATCCCGCGTGGAAGAAGGATCCGGCCGACGCCGAGAAGCGTGCCGACCGCCTGTGGACGGCGGCGGATGCGCAGGCCATCGCCCAGGCCTGCCGCGCGCAACCCGCCCACGTGACCGAGGAGGCCAAGCCCAGCACCCAGGCCAGCCCGCTGCTGTACGACCTGACCACGTTGCAGCGCGAGGCCAACTCGCGCTTCGGCTTCAGCGCCAAGACCACGCTCAGCATCGCGCAGGCGCTGTACGAGAAGCACAAGGTGCTGACCTATCCGCGGACCGATTCACGCGCACTGCCCGAGGACTACTTGGGCACCGTCAAGCAGACCATCGGCATGCTGGCCGATGAGGACCTGCCGGGCCCGATGCGTGACATCGCGCTGCACGCGCGCAAGGCGCTCCACGACGGCTACGTGAAGCCCAGCAAGCGTGTGTTCGACAACGCGAAGGTCTCCGACCACTTCGCCATCATCCCCACGCTGCAGGCGCCGAAATCGCTCACCGAGATCGAGTTGAAGCTCTACGACATGGTGGTCAAGCGTTTCCTGGCGGTGTTCTACCCAAGCGCCGAATACCTGGTCACCACGCGCATCAGCAAGGTGGCGGCGGCCGGTGCCACGCACCACTTCCAGACCAACGGCAAGGTGCTGGTGAACCCCGGCTGGCTGGCGGTGTACGGCAAGGAAGCACAGGACGAAGACGCCAACCTGGTGCCGGTGGCCGCGGGCGAGGTGGTGCGCACCGAGGCGGTGGACGTCAAGGCGCTGCAGACCAAACCACCGGCGCGCTACACCGAGGCCACGCTGCTGAGCGCGATGGAAGGCGCGGGCAAGCTGATCGACGACGACGAGCTGCGCGAGGCGATGCGCGAGAAGGGCCTGGGCACGCCGGCCACGCGGGCGCAGACCATCGAAGGCCTGATCGCCGAGAAGTACATGCTGCGCGAGGGCCGCGAACTGGTGCCCACGGCCAAGGCCTTCCAGCTGATGACGCTGCTGCGCGGCCTGGGCGTGGAGGACCTGACCAAGCCCGAGCTCACCGGTGCCTGGGAGCACCGCCTGGCGGAGATGGAACACGGCAAGCTGGCGCGCGAGGCCTTCATGGCCGAGATCGCCAAGATGGCCGAGCGCATCGTCAAGAAGGCCAAGGAATACGACCGCGACACCATCCCCGGCGACTACGCGACGCTGGCCACGCCCTGCCCGCATTGCGGCGGCGTGGTGAAGGAGAACTACCGTCGCTTTGCCTGTACGGCATGTGAGTTCAGCATCCCGAAAATCCCCGGTGGCCGCGCCTTCGAGGTGGCGGAAGCCGATGCGCTGCTGCGCGACAAGAAGGTCGGCCCGCTGGAGGGTTTCCGCTCCAAGGCCGGCTGGCCCTTCACCGCCGAGCTCAAGCTGGTGATGGCCGACGAGATCAACAACTGGAAGCTGGAATTCGACTTCGGGGACGATGCCAAGCAGGCGGAGGCCGACGGGGAGCCGGTGGACTTCAGCGGGCAGCCCAGCCTGGGCCCCTGCCCGAAGTGCAAGGGCCACGTCTACGAACACGGGACGAACTACGTCTGCGAACATGCCGTCGGCCCGAAGCAGACCTGCGACTTCAAGACTGGCAAGATCATCCTGCAGCAGCCGATCTCGCACGAGGAACTCGGCAAGCTGCTGGCCACCGGCAAGACGGCACTGCTCGATGGATTCGTCAGCAACCGCACCAAGCGCAAGTTCAAGGCCTTCATGGTCTGGGACCCGAAGGAGGGCAAGGTGGCTTTCGAGTTCGAGCCGCGTGCGGCCCGGCCGGCGGGCAAGACCCCCGCGAAGAAGGTTGCGGCCAAGGCCGCAGCGAAGAAGGCGGCCTGACAGAATCATCGCCATGAAGACTGTCGCCCTCTCCCTGAGTGCTGTCCTGCTGGCCTCGTCGGCCGCCGCACAGATCCTCAATCCAGCCCCGGCCCCCGGCCTGTGGGAAACGCAGTTCAAGCTCAGCGTCAACGGCCAGGACATGGCTGCGGCGATGAAGAACGCGATGGCCGCGGCGCTGAAGGACGTGCCGTCCGAGCAGCGCGCGATGGCCGAGCAGATGATGAAGGCACAGGGCGGCGCGATGATGGGCGGCCCGCAGCAGGAGTGCCTGAGCGCCGAGACGGCCAAACGCCGCAGCGACGTGCGCACCATGCTGGCCGACCTGCAGGAGGATGCGCCGCACTGCCGTTACGAGCCGGTGAAGATCAGCGGCGGCACCGTCAGCTTCAAGGGCCGCTGCAACGACCCCGAGGGCTTCAGCGGCGACATCACTGGCGAGATGACGATGTCCAGCGCCAAGGCCTGGACCGGCCGCTGGACGGGGACCGGCCGCATGGCGGGCGACATGGGCGGCATGCCCGGCCTGCAGGTGGGCCCAGATGGCCGCGTGCAGATGGGCTGGAACGGCAGCGGCCGCTGGCTGGCCGCGGCCTGCGGCAACGTGAAGCCCGAATGAGCCAGCTCCGGCGGCATCGGTGACGGCCGCCGTCTTCTACAAGCTGCTGGCGATCTTCCTGACCGTCGGCGTCGGCTGGGTGGCGGGCCGCCTGCGCTGGCTGGACAGCGGCGCCGACGCACGCGACCCGGCGCGCGTGCTCGGCAACGCGGCCTTCTCCATCTTCGTGCCAGCGCTGCTGTTCCGGACCACGGCGCGGCTGGACTTTGCTGCGCTGCCGTGGCGCATGATCGCCGCCTTCTTCGTGCCTGCGGTGCTCTACGCGCTGGCGGTCTACGTCTGGCAGCGCCGGCGTGCCGATGCCGGCACGGCCACGGCGGCGCCCGCGGCGCGCATGGTCACGGCGTCGTTCGGCAATTCGGTTCAGCTGGGCATCCCGATGGCCACGGCGCTGTTCGGCGAGCCGGGCCTGGCCATCCACATCACGCTGGTGAGCCTGCACGCGTTGATCCTGCTGACCCTGCCCACGGTGCTGGTGGAGATGGACCTGGCGCGCGCGCAGCCCGGGCCGCGCGACATCGCCGCCACGCTGCGCAGCACGGTGCGCAACACCCTGGTGCACCCGGTGGTGCTGCCGGTGGTGGCCGGCATGGTCTGGAACCTCGCCGGCCTGCCGCTGCCGGCGGTGCTGGACGAAACCCTGGTGGCCTTGGGTTCGGCTGTGGTGCCGGTGTGCCTGGTGCTGATCGGCCTGAGCCTGGCCTACTACGGTGTGCAGGGCCAGTGGCGCGGTGCGCTGCAGCTCAGCGTGCTGAAGCTGGTGGTGCTGCCGGCGGTGGTGCTGGCCATCGCGCACTGGGGCTTCGGCCTGGCGGGGCTGCCGCTGGCCGTGGTGGTGCTGATGGCTGCGCTGCCCACCGGCAGCAACGCGCTGATCTTTGCCCAGCGCTACGACACGGGGGCCACCGAGGCCACGGCCGCCATCGTGGTGTCCACGCTGTTGTTCGTGCTCAGCGCGTCGGCCTGGCTGGGGGGCCTCACGCTGCTCGGCTGAGACCCCGCCGGCGCGCGACGCCACCGGTCACGGCCAGGCCCAGCGCCAGCATCGCCCAGGCCCCCGGCTCGGGCACCGGGGCTGGCACCGAGGTGTATTCCACCAGCGTGACCAGCCCCTCGAACTCCGGCGTCAGCGTGAACCCGAACTCGGCCGTGTGGCCGAAGTCGGCGGCCACGTAGAGGCCGTAGGCGCCAGTGACGTCGACGTCCACGCGTGCGTCCATCGTGTAGATGAATCCCAGCACGGTGTTCGTGGGCACGGTGATCTGGCGCGAGGCCAGCAGACCGACGTCGTAGATCCTGTCGGCCGGGAGGTCCTGATCGCAGCAGCGGTCGGTGAAGGCCTTCTGCCAGGGCGTCCGGGTCTCGCCCGGCGCCAGGGTGCTGAACACGCCCGACTCCGTCAGCACGAGGTTGTCGTTGGCCCCCGGGCGCAGTGGCGACAGGTCGGCGTGCAGGTCGTAGACGTTCAGGACCTGGACGCCGGTGCCGGCATCGACGATTTGATGGGTCAGGTCCACCGATGCGCTGGCGGCCTGCACACCCAGCGCGATCGGTGTGGACCACATCACACCGTCGAGCAACAGTGTCAGGTCGAGGGTGGCGCTGGTGATCCCGGGTGCGCTCTGCAGTTCCCAGTACCGGGTGACCTGGGTGTTGCTCTCGGCGTAGCCCTGGGCGTTGAAGGGCCCGCCCCGCTGGTCATCGCCAATCTGGGCACGCGCCTTGAGCTGGGTGTCGTTGGCGATCGCCGTGGCCTCGGTCTGGGTGTCGCTCGGCAGATCGAACAGCGGGACGATGCGGGAGACGGCCGACGCCACGCCCTGGCCGTTGTAATGCGCGTTGCTGGCGTAGCCGCCGATCACCACTGGGGTGGGGCCGATGGTCACGTCCACGTCGGCCGTGGCCGCATAGGTGGGTGCGCCCTGCAGCACCCAGGCCGCGGTGGCGGGTGTGGCCATGGCGGCTAGGCTCAAACAGGCCGCCAGCAGCAGGGGGTGGTTGGGTTGGAAGCGATGGGTCATGGGGTGAGCTCCAGCGGTTGAACGGCCTGCGTGTGCCAGGCCATGGGTTGGGGTTCGATCAGCGTGCCGCTGGCGTCAGCGCTCACGGCCCGTGTGCATCACCAGCACGGCCGCCAGCGCCAGTCCGACGCCGGCGATCTCGCGCCACGTGAAGGGCTCGCGGAACACCAGGACGCCCAGGCCGGCCACCAGCACCAGAGTGGCCACCGAATAGAAGACCGCCAGCGTGGCCAGCTGGTGCTGCTGCATCAGCAGGTACCAGGCGATGGCCGGCGTGCCGTAGCACAGCGCGCCGGCGACGAACTGCCAGGAGCCCAGGCCCGGCCCGGTCGAGGCCAGCTTGATGAGCAGGTCGCCCACCACGGTGAGCGCTGTGGCCAGTGCCAACCACAGCAGCGTCACGGCGCCACCTCGGCCGCCGCCTGCGATGAGGCCAGTTGCCGCAGCAACGCGTCCCACAGCGCGATGCGCTGTTCGACGGCGGCCAAGCCGGCTGCCAGCAGGCGCCGTTCGGCTGCCGGGTCGCCGCGCACGGCGTCCCGCACCAGGGTGTGTGCCGCCGGGCCATGGCTGTCGCCGTCGAGCTCGATGTGGCGACGAAGGTAGTAGGCGAAGGCCGGCGCCTGCGCCTCCGTGAGACCCCAGGCGGACAGCAGGCGCGAGAACATCGCCGGGATCACGTCCTCGCGGCCGTGCAGGAAGCTGCCCAGCACCTCCTCCGGACGGCCATGCAGGGCCGTGGTCAGGGTCGAGGCCACGAAGGCCTGCACCGGCGCTGGGACACCGGTCTGCCGAAGTGCCGCCAAGGCCGGCACATCGGGCGACAGCCGTTCGAGAAAACGGCGCACCGGTCCGCTGTCGGCACCAACCTCGGCCATGGCCTGCAGGTAGAGCTCGTAGTGGCTGAGGTGCCCGCCACCGAAGCCAAGGTCGGACTCCTCGCCGAGCACGATCTCGTTGATCAGGCGCGCCGCGCGTGGGTCTGCGGGCGGTCGCCACGGCAGCGCGGTGCCGGTGTGGATGCGCTGAAGCCGCTTGACCAGGGACATGAAATCCCACACGGCGAAGACGTGCCAGGCCATGAAGCTGCGCAGGTCGTCCAGTGTCCGCACGGCAGCGAACACCGGGTGCTGCTGCATGCGCATGCGGGCGGCCACCAGCCGCTGGCGCAGTGTCTCGGTCTCGAGGTCGGCGGACGGGGTGTGAGCGGGCATCGGGTTCTCCGCGCAGCGGTGATGTCGCCGCGAACCCCGACGCTAGGGCGGCCGGCGTATCAGCTGCGTAACGCGGCCGGGCCCCTGCGTTCCGCCTTAGGGGTCAAGGCGCCGACGGCGCTGGCCTCGTGGGGCCGGTTTGAAGCTGCAGCCAGGCGTCTGCGCAGGCGCGGCCGGCATCGCCTTGCCAGGCGCTGGCCCCAGCGGCGGCGCGGCGGCGCAGCGCGGGGCTGCGCGCCAGGTGCCGGCCGAGCGCCTGCACGCGCAGCCGCTCGCTCGCGAAACAGGCCGGATGCCCCTGCACCAGCTGCGCCAACGCGGCCGCGAATCCGGTGTCGCCGAAGCTCGACAGCCACTCGGCCACGTTGGCCAGCACCATCACCTGCAGCGTGGCCTGCTGTGTCGCCGGGCCATCGCCGGTGCAGGATTGCAGTGCCCGCAACAGGGCCTGCCGCGCTGGCTCGCATTCGCCACGGCGCCAGGCCACATGGGCCGCGGCAGCGATCGCCAGCACCTGTTCGTAGGGCTGGCCGGTGACCTCGGCGGCGGCGCAGGCCTCGGCGGCGCTGGTGCGCGCGGCGTCGAGCTCGCCCTGCTCGGCCAGCAGCATGGCCAGCGTCATTGCCGACGTGCTCTGGATGCTGGACAGGCCGGCACCGCGGGCGATGTCCAGGCACTCGACCAGCCACCGCCGAGCCTCGGCATGCCGACGCTGGTCGTAGGCAGCGGTGCCCAGGTTGCCCAGGCGCATGGCCAGGGTCGACGCCGGGGCGCCCAGCGCACGGTCCAGTGCCAACGCGCGTTCGAAGTGCACCAGTGCCTCGGCCTGCCGGCCGCTGGCCATTGCGTTGACGGCCAGGGCGTTGACGGCCACGGCCTCTCGCGCCGCGTCCTGCAGTTCGCGGGCGATCTGCAGCGTCTGCTGCCAGCAACGGTCGGCGCGCGCGAACTGGCCGCCGCGGTGCGCGGCGAGGCCCAGCACGTGCAGGGCCGAGCGCGCCAGGCCGCGATCACGCACCGGGGTGGCCAGGCGCAGCGCCTGCCGCGCCAGATCGCTGCCGGTGGCGAGGTCGCCGCTGCGGCAATGCAGGTCGGCCAGCGCCACCATGAGCGGGCCGCGGGCGGCCCGGGCCGCCGGCGTGTCAGGCAGGGCCGCGAGGGCGTTGCCCAGCCATTGCAGCCCGGTGGCCGTGCGCCCGGCGAAGGCGAAGTGCAGGCGTAGCGGCTGCGCGAGCGCGTCCAGTGTTGCCGCGTCACGCTGGGCCAGCGCCCAGCGCCAGGCGGCGGCGACGTGATGCCACTCGGCGGCCACCAGGGTGTCGGGCGTGGTCCCGGCCAGGCGGGCCGGTGCCAGCGACGCTGCCAGCCAGCGGGCGTGGTGACGCTGCGTCCAGGCACGCTCGCGCGCGCCGAGCTCGCGCACCACGGCCCGCACCAGGGCATGCAGCGTGAAGCGGTCATGGTCCACTCCTTGCAACAGCGAGGCTTCGACCAGCGAGCGAAGCATGGCCAGCGGCAGCCCGAGGCCCTGGGTGGCCATCGTCGTGCCGAAGGCGCCCGGCAACCAGGCCAGCCGGGCCAGGGCCTGTCGCTGCGGTGGCGTCAGCAGCGACCAGGAGCGGGCCACGCTGGCGCGCAGGCCGGCGGGACCACCGGCCGCGGCGTCACCCACCAGGGCCAGGACATCGGGCGTGCCCGCATCGGAGCCACCGGCCACCTGGGCTGCGATCTGCGCCGGTGTCAGCGTGTCGACCCAGGACGCGGCCAGCTCGATGGCCAGCGGCAGTCCTTCGAGCGCCAGCACGATTCGCTCGACGGCGTCGTCACCGGCACTGCGTGTGTACTGCGGGTCGGCACGGCGGGCACGTTCCTCGAACAGCGCCACCGCGTCTCCCGCGCGGCCACCGCGGGTGGGCAATGTGAGCCCGCCGAGCACCAGCCGCTGCGCCGAAGCCGCGGCCAGGTGCCGGCGCGAGGTCAGCAGCAACTGCAGGCCAGGTGCGGCCGCCAGCATCGAGGTCAGCCATGGGCCGATGCCATCGAGGTGTTCTGCACCATCGAGCACCAGCAGCAACTGCCGTGTCGCCACGTGATCCCGCAGCAGCGCCCGTGCGTCGCCGGCGGGCAGCTGCCACAGGGCGCGCAGGCGCTGGACCAGGGCCTCCTCGTCGGCCAGTTCCTCCACCCGCAGCCAGTGCACACCGTCGGCATAGCGCGCAGCGACCGACGGCAGCACCGCCGCCGCCAGCGTGCTCTTGCCCACACCGCCCGGCCCCTGCAGGACCAGCAGCCGGCAGCCGGGCTCGGCCAGACAGATGCGCAGCGCCATGGCCTCGTCGAGCCGGCCAACGAGCCCGGGCACGCCGGGCAGGGGTGGGGCCGGGTGTACCGGCGAAGGGGCCAGCGCCGCGCGGACACGCGACGAAGGGGCGATGCCCAGTTCGTCGGCCAAGCGCTGTCGGTAGTGCGCCAGCTCCTGCGTGGCCAGGCCGGGCTGGCCGCAGACGCGCAGCGCCAGCAGGCGGGTCAGCAGCGCGTCTTCATCGAAGGGGTCGCGGGACAGCATCTGCCGCGCCAGTTCGGCGCGTGCCGGCGCATCGTCGGCAAGGCTGGCCAGCCGCTGCACGGCCGCGTGCCGCCAGAGTTCCACGGCGTCGCCACGCCACTGGCGCAGCAGATCGTCCAGCACCTCCTGCCCGTCGCTATCCAGACCCTGGAGCAGCGGCCGGTCGGGCGCGGCCAGGCAGGACGGCCAGTCCCCGCGGGCGCGCGCAGCGCACAGGTCCTGCCAGTCGCTGGTCACCGGCCAGCGCACGGTGTCGCCCTGTTCCAGCAGGCCGGGGGCACCCCAGCCGTGCAGCAGGCGGCGCACACGCAGCAGCAGGTTGCGCAGATTGGTCCGCGCCGCGGTCTGGCCATGCTCGGGCCACAGCCAGCTGGCCAGTTGGTCACGCCGAAGGCGATCGCCCTGGTGGGCGAGCAGGGCCAGCAGCAGGCCCTGACGGCTGGTGGGCAGCGGGCGCTCGACGGAGCCGATGGCCAGCACGGGCGGACCGAACAGCCGCACATGCGCAGCCGCTGGCAAGGCCTGGTGATCGGCGGCTCGGCGGGTGCTCATCGGGGCGGGCTCAGTGCAGGATGGTGCGCCAGGCTGGTCGCGGGCCGACCGCCACCACGGCGGTCGCCGAGACCGGGCGCGGCTCGTCGGCACGGCCGCACCAGCGCGTGCCGTCGAGCTTAGGCCATCGGGCGTATCAGCATCGTATCGGTGACCGCCGTACCGGCGGCCGCGGCGCCATGACCGGGTGTCCGTTCAAGGCGCGGGCCGCATCGGCAGGTGCACCACCGGCTGCGCTGGCGCTGGCACGGCGCCGGACATCACGTCACAGGCCGCGCTTGGCGCGTGTCAGCAACGTCGCCACCTCGGTGGAGGCGCGTGCAAAGTCCGAGCCGGACCCGATCAGGCGTTCGGCGCGTTCAAAGTCGCCGGCGTTGATCTGGCGTGCGACGCTGCCGGCCGCACGGTGGAAACCGGCATGGCGGTCCACCAGTTCGACGAAGCTGGGCTTGCCGCCCCAGCGGGCGCCGCCCGGCCCGTGCAGCCAGCGACCCAACGGGCACGCGTCGTCGCGGCAGATGGTGTCGGCATCCAGCCGCTCCTGCTTGGCGATGGCCTGCCGCAGCTTGACCTTCCATTGCCGGTGGGCCTGGATGGCGGCGTCGAAGTCGAAGTCGTCCACCTGGACCACGCTGGCCAGCGTCTCGCTGCCCGCGGGCAGGCGGAAGCGTGCCACCTCGTCGGCCAAGGTGCGCGCCTGGTCCTGCATCGCGCCAGCCGCAGCGGCAGTCTCTTCCACCAGCGCGGCGTTCTGCTGCGTCATGCGGTCGAGTTCCTGCACCGCCTCGCCGATCTGCCCGATGCCGCCGGACTGCTCGCGTGCGCCCGTGGCCACGTCACCCAGCAGCGCGTCCACGCGGCTGGAGGACTGCACGATGTCGTCGATGGTGGTGCTGGCGCGGCGCACGACGTCGCTGCCGGCCTCGACCTGCTGCACGCTCTGGCCGATGAGCGCCTTGATCTCGCGTGCCGCACCGGCACTGCGCTGCGCCAGCGAGCGCACCTCGGCGGCGACGACGGCGAAGCCGCGCCCCTGCTCGCCGGCACGTGCCGCCTCCACCGCGGCGTTGAGCGCCAGGATGTTGGTCTGGAAGGCGATGCCGTCGATGGTGCCGATGATCTCGCCAATGCGGGCGGACGATGCCCGGATGGCCTCCATCGTCTGCATCACCTGCTGCATGGTGCGGCCGCCCTCGGCCGCCACCTCAGCGTTGTGGCGGGCCACGGTGGCCGCCTCGCCGGTGTGGTCCGAGGTCTGGTGCACGGTGGCGGAGATCTGCTCCATTGCCGAGGCCGACTGCTCCAGGCTGGCGGCCGCCTGTTCGGTGCGTGCCGACAGGTCCAGCGCGCCGCTGGCGATCTCGCTGCTGGAGTGCACGATCTCGTCGGACGAATGGCGCACGCGCTGCACCATGCGGCGCAGCGCGCCCTGCATGGTGGCGAGGTCGAGCATGAGCTGCGCCGCCTCATCACGGCCCCAGGGCGTGGGCGACATCGTGAGGTCGCCGTCGGTCATGGCGCGCAGGTGGCGGCGGGTTTCCTTCAGGCCGCCCTCCATCACGCGGTAGAAGCTGATGAACAGATAACCGGCCAGCAGCAGCGACACCACGATCACGCCGGCCACCCAGGCCAGGCGACGGTTCTGCGCGGCGCGCAGGTCGTCCACCCAGATGCCGGTGCCGATGACCCAGCCCCAGGGCTCGAAGCCCTTGACGTAGGAGAGCTTGTCCACCGGCTGCTCGCTGCCGGCGCGCGGCCACTGGTAGTCGACGAAGCCGGCGCCGTGCTGCCGCACCATGCCGGCAAAGGCCACGAACAGTGCCTTGCCATTCGGGTCCTTGGTGGTGGTGACGTCCTTGCCGTCGAGTTCGGGCTTGATGGGGTGCATCACGACACGCGGGTGCATGTCGTTGATCCAGAAGTATTCCTTGCCGTCGTAGCGCAGTGCGGCCACGCTGTCGCGCGCCAGTTTCTGCGCCTGTTCGCGGCTGAGTTCACCGCTGCGTTCCCGGGCGTGGGCCCAGGCCAGCACACCATGGGCCACTTCCACGCGCTGACGGGTGGCGTCCTGGCGGTCGGCCAGGGCATCGGCCGACACGGTGGACAGCAGCCAACCTACCAGGGCCAGCAAGGGCAGCAGGAAGGCCAGCGAGATGATGGCCGCCTTGTGGCCGAAGCGCATCTGGCGGAACAGCCGGACGCCCGGGGCCCAGGGCCCGTGGTAGGCGAAGAAGCCGGCGTCGGCGCGAACCGGGCGGTCAGCGGGTGCAGCGGCGCCAACCGGGAGCATCACGAGGGACATGCGTGGAGTCCTGTAGGAGTCGAGTCCACGTTATCGACGGGCGCGCGCCTGACTTGATCGATCGCACGTGATTTATTGGGCGCCCAGGCGCTGCGCGACAATCGGCCCATGCAGATCGACGACATGGCCGCCTACATGGCTCAGGTGGGTGGCGCGGCACGTGCCGCGTCCACCGCGATGGCCGCTGCACCGACGGCGGCGAAGGACCGCGCCCTGCGGGCGCTGGCCGCGCGGCTGCGTGCTGCGGGCGAAGCCCTGACGATGGCCAATGCGCGCGACATCGCCGCCGCCGAGGCGGCCGGCCTGGCCGCGCCGATGGTCGACCGCCTGCGCCTGACGCCGAAGGTGATCGAGACCGTGGCCGAAGGCTGCGAGCAGATCGCCGCCATGCCGGACCCCATTGGCGAGATCACCGGTGTCAAGCGCCGTCCCAGCGGCATCAGCGTGGGCCAGATGCGCGTGCCGCTGGGCGTCTTCGGCATGATCTACGAGAGCCGGCCCAACGTGACCATCGAGGCCGCCAGCCTGGCGATCAAGAGCGGCAACGCCTGCATCCTGCGCGGGGGCTCGGAGGCGCTGCACAGCAACCTGGCGCTGTGGCAGCTGGTGCAGGCGGCGCTGACCGACGCCGGCCTGCCGCCCGACGCTGTGCAGCTGGTGCAGACCACCGACCGCGCCGCTGTCGGCCGGCTGATCACCATGCCGGAGCATGTGGACGTGATCATCCCGCGCGGCGGCAAGGGCCTGATCGAGCGCATCAGCGCCGAAGCACGCGTGCCGGTGATCAAGCACCTGGACGGCAACTGCCATGTCTACGTGGACGCCGAGGTCGACCTCGACCTGGCCGTCACCGTGACCGACAACGCCAAGACGCAGAAGTACAGCCCCTGCAACGCGGCCGAGAGCCTGCTGGTGCATGCCGACCAGGCGGCGGCCTTCCTGCCGCGCATCGAGGCTGTGTTCGCCGCCAAGGGGGTGGAGGTGCGCGGCTGCGAACGCACGCGCGCATTGCTGCCACGGGCCGTGCCGGCCGCCGACGACGACTGGGCCACCGAATACCTGGCGCCGGTGATCAGCGTGAAGGTGGTCGACTCGCTGGACGAGGCCATCGCCCACATCAACCGCTGGGGCTCGCACCACACCGACGCCATCCTGACCACGAACCACCCGAACGCGATGCGCTTTCTGCGCGATGTGGATTCGGCCAGCGTGATGGTGAACGCCAGCACGCGTTTCGCCGACGGCTTCGAGTACGGCCTGGGCGCCGAGATCGGCATCAGCACCGACAAGTTTCACGCCCGCGGCCCGGTGGGCCTGGAGGGGCTCACCTCGATGAAGTGGGTGGTGCTGGGACAGGGCGAGATCCGCGCGTGACCGGGGGTCAGGTTGCCGCGCTCGCGGCCGCCGCGGTGCTGGTCTTCTGGATGGTCGGGGCCTACAACCGGCTGGTGGGCCTGCGCAACAAAGTCGGCACCGCCTGGCAGCAGGTGGACGAGGTGCTGCTGCGCCGGGGCGAGGCCGTGGCGCCGCTGGTGGCGTCGCTGCGCGACGGGTTGGTGGGTGAGGGGGCGGCGCTCGACGCGCTGCTGACGGCCCAGGCGCAGGTGGCGGCCGCGGCCGATGCCCTGCGCCCGCGGCCGGTGATCGCCGAGGCGGCGCAGGCGCTGGTGCGTGCCGATGCGCTGATGGCGGCCGCCACGGCGCGGGTGCTGGCGCTGCTGGACCTGCAGGCCGACCTGCGCCACGCCGAGGCGGTGGTGCCACATGCCCAGGCGCTGCGCGAGGCGGAACCGCGGCTGG
The DNA here is from genome assembly GCA_024235915.1 of Burkholderiaceae bacterium. Taxonomy (GTDB): domain Bacteria; phylum Pseudomonadota; class Gammaproteobacteria; order Burkholderiales; family Burkholderiaceae_C; genus Rubrivivax. Next base: position 87,126 of record JACKLO010000019.1, read on the forward strand.
CGTTTGCGCGCCAGCTCTTCAACGACGCCGTACAGGCCTACAACGACGCCGCCCGGCAGTGGCCGACCCGGCTGCTGACGCGGCTGTTCGGGTTTGGCACTGCCGGGCGGCTCTGAACGCGCTGGAGACGGGCGGCCCGTGAGCCGCCCGCTGGCGCACGATGCGCCGGCTCAGCTGGCCGGGCAGGGCCGCAGCGCCGCCGCCGTCGGGCGCAGCGCCCGCGTGGTGCTGCTGTCGTCCACCCCCAGCGTGTTGTTGGTGAAGCGGCAGCCGTAGTCGCTGGCGCCCACGGTGGCGGCGTCCAGCACGTCGTCGCCGGCCGGCTTGTCGCCACCCTGTTCCCAGGCCACCATGTCCTCGAAGGCGCGCACCTGCTCGGCGGTGGTGAAGTCGCAGTGGCTGACACCGCGGATGGCGCGCTGCACCAGCATGCCGCTGCTGCCGTTGGCCGCGGCGCGCTGCGCGTAGACCTGCTGCATGTTGAAAGGCACGAACAGGTCGCCCAGCGTGTGGATGGTGACCACCGGCACGCTGAAGCTGCCGGCCACCTGCGGGATCCAGCGCAGGCCGTCGGTGCGCAGGCGGTTGGCATCGGCCTCGGGCACCAGGCGCTGTACCGCGGCATTCAGCGCGGCGCTGGCGTCGGGCTGGCCGTCGATGGTGTAGACCGCGTCCCGCGTGTCGAGCACGTTCTTGTTCAGGATGCCGGTGATGGTGCCGTCGCCGCCCAGGTTGCCCCACATGTACGGGAAGCTGCCGCCGAAAGCCAGGCCCAGGTCGAACATCGGGCGCGCACCGCCGGTGAGGTTCTGCAGCGCCGACACGAACGGCAGGCCGGCCGTGGTGGGCGCAATCTGGGCCTGCGGCGCAGCCGGGTTGGGGAAGCTGCTGAACAGTGTGGCCGTGACCTGGCCGACGATGCCGGTCCAGTCGGCCGTCGGGTGGTCGGGCACGCCGGCGAGCACCTGGGCGGCGGTCTGCACGGCGCCGAAGGTGTTGAACAGCGCGGTGTCGCCCATCACGCCGCACATCGGCACGGCACCGTGGTACGCCACCTTGTTGACCGCGGTTTCGAGGGTTTCCGCCTCGACTGCCGCCCCGGCGATGTGGCCGCCCATGGAGTGGCCGATGATGTAGATGCGATCCGGTGCGGCCAACGGCCGGCCCGCGGACTCGGCGATGCGGTTGAAAGCCAGCGCCAGCGCGTTGGTGTCCTCGACGCCGGCGCGCACGTCATAGTAGTTGGCGTGGTAGCTCGACGCCGCCCAGGCATAGCCGTTGTCGATGAGGTGGCGGCGGATCGACGGGTTCTGCACCGCCAGGTCGGGGCCGTTGCCCGCATAGCCGTGGGCGTACATCACGAGGCGGCCGTTCCAGTTGGCCGGCACCTCCACCCGGTAGGCGGCGCCGTCGATGACGCCGGCCCAGCGGCTGGTGTTGGCTACGTTGGTCTGGTCGCCGGCGTCTGCGGTCAGCGCAGCGAAGGTGGTGGATGCCACGTCGGGCGTGAAGACGCGGCTGTCGTGCTCCCGCGTCTCCTCAGCCACTGGCGGTTCGGGCTCGGTGGCATAGCCACCGTCGTCGCTGCCGCCACAGGCGGCCAGCAGCAGCGCCGCAGCCAGTGCGGCCGGGCGGAAAGGTAGGGCGTTGTGAGGGGTCATCGCTGTCTCCTGCAGGGCTCTGGGCCCGGTCTCGGGCCGGACCTTGCAGGCTAGCGGCCTGGGCGTGCCTGCATCAGCGGGAAAGCCCGCTGGCGCGGCGTCGCGCAGGCGACAGTGGGGGGCGAAGGTGGCAGGCGCCGGGTCCGGCCGTGGCGGAGCGTCAGCCGGCCTGGCCGGACAGGCCCGGGAGTTCGTCGTCCTCCAGCGCGATCTGCATGCACACGGCACGGCACAGCGTGGCGGCGCGCTCGTTGCCGATGCGGTAGTAGATCTGCGTGGCGTCACGCCGGCGGCTCAGCACACCGGCGCGGTACAGCGTCGACAGGTGCTGGCTCATGTTGGGCTGCGTGGTGTCGATCTCGTGCAGCAGCTGCGAGACGTTCTTCTCGGTCTGGCACAGCGCGCTGATGATCTTCAGCCGGATCGGCGTGGACAGCAGACGGAACAGTTCCGCCGCCGAGGAGAAGACCTCGTCGGATTCGCCAAGCGCTTCGTCGGGCACCGCCGCGGACGGTGTTGCATCAGCCTCGGCAGTTGATTTCATGCGCATATCCATCTATTCGGCATCGATGATGTTGTGCGCCTGGACAGACGTCAAGCCCGCGTTCAGCGGGCGGGTGGACGGGCGCTGAACCGGTAGTGGTCGCGCTGCAGCGCGGCCGCCACGGCGGTGACTTCCTCGGGGAACAGGCCGAGGTTGAGCTCGGTGCTGCAGTAGTCGACCATGCCGCGCAGTGCCGCCGGGGTGTTGATGCGGCCCTGCGGCTTGTAGATGGCACTGCCGTCGCCGCCGACGCGGCGGATGTGGCAGGCATTGCACTTGTGCTCGGCGATCAGTTGTTCGCCCAGCTTGAGGTCGGCCCCGTGGAACAGCGCCGGGGTGGCGCTGTCTGCCCACGCGGACAGGGGCAGGGCCGCCAGGGCGGCGGCCCGGCCCAGGGCCCGCGTCCAAGAGGTTGCGCGGGCCCGTGCCATCACTTGGCGCCGCCGGCGACCCAGGTCGCCAGGGTGGTCAGGTCGGCGTCGCTGAGCTGGGCCTGGGGCGGCATCGGCACCGGGCCCCACTTGCCGGAGCCACCGGCCTTGATGCTGGCCTTGAGCTTGTCCACGGCGTCCTTCTGGCCAGCGTACTTCTTGGCCACGTCGGCATACGCGGGGCCGACGAGCTTCTTGTCCACCGCGTGGCAGGCCATGCAGGCGTTCTTCTGCGCCAGGGCCAGGTTGGCGAAGGCCGGGGTGGCAGCGGCACCCAGGGCGAGCGCGGCAACGGCAAGAGACAGACGGGACATCGTGGACTTCCTTGTCGGACGGGGGTTGAGAAGAACTGAATTCATGTCGCCAGAGCGGCCAGAGCCATCACGTCGGCTTCGGCCATTTCGCCAGGGATGATCTCGCGCAGGCGGCCTTGGCGATCGACCGTGATTGTCAGCGGAATCACGCGCCGGGATGACAGTGCGGCAAACCCTGCGGTGTCCAGCGTCACCGGGAAGCTGTAGCCCTCTGCGGCCACGTGGCGGCGCACCCCGTCGGGGTCGCGGTCGGCGGCCACGCCCAGCACCTGCAGCGGGGCACCGGGCGGGAGCGAGCGCAGCAAGGCGTTCAGGTGGGCGTTGTGCCGGCGGCAGAAGCCGCACCAGGTGGCCCAGCGCACGATGACCTGGGCGTGGCCCGGGCGGGGCACCCAGGCCGTGCCGTCGAGCAGGGTCACGCCGTCGGGCCAGGCCACGGCATCGCCCCGGGCGACGGCGGCCGTGGCCCCGCCCGCCCAGGCCAGGCTGGCAACGGCCCCCATGACATCACGCCGCCTCATCGCCCGGCCCGCTCCATCAGCAGGTAGGTGTTGTAGGCGTTGATGCGATTGGCCGCGCGAAACAGGGGCAGGTGTTCGAATCTGGACCAGTCGGTGTGTGCGTAGGCATCCTCGAAGGGCTCCAGGTCGGCGGCGGCCTTGCCCATGCTGTTGCGCAAGTGCACCAGGTAGTCCCGCGTGAGTTGCAGGTCCTGCCTGGCCAAGGCCGACACGGCGCCATGCCCGGGCACGATCAACGCCGCGTCGTAGGCCAGCAGACGGTCCAGCGCATGCACCCAGGCATCGCTGTCGGCCAGGCCGACGAAGGGGATGCGGCCGCGGAAGACGAGGTCGCCCACGAAGAGCACACGCCGCTCGGGCACCCAGACGACGAGGTCCTCCGGCGTGTGCGCCGGGCCGGCATGGCTGATCTCGAAGTGCAGGCCGCCCAGCGTCAGCGTCGTGGGGCCGGTGAGCCGGCGGTCTGGTGGCACCAGGTGGGTGGCCTCGTCGACCCAGGGAAACAGGTCCTCGCGGCTGGCCTGCAGACGCAGCCGCGCGGTGTCGGACTGCAGGTATTCGGCAGAGCGGGCGTGGGCGATGATTTCCGCGCCAGCGGCCTTGAACACCTGCAGGCCGTAGACGTGGTCGGCGTGGTAGTGCGTGACGATGACCTGCCGCACCGGCTTGTCCGTCACGCGGCGGATTTCCGCCAGCAGTTCCTGCGCCAGCGGCGGGGAGCCGAGGGCGTCGATGACGACCACGCCGTCGTTCGTGACCACGAAGGCGGCGTTGGAGATGAAGTTGCGGTTGGCCGACGAGCCGAGTGCCGAGACACCCTGGGCGAACCACACGCCAGGTGCCACTTCCTCGGCCCTGGGCGTCTGCGCCCAGGCAGCGGCGCAGGCGGCCCACCAGAGGCCACCCAGCAGGAGCCAGGCGCGCAGGGTCTTCATGCGGGATCCGAAAGGCGGTTGACGCGGGAACTATATTCGAATGTACGAATATTGAGGCCGAACCCTCTCCGGCGCATGGGGAAGAACCCGGCGCCTGCCAAGGCAGGCGCCGGCGGTCGGCCAGCCGGCCCGGCGTTGCCAGGCCGGGTTCGGGCTTCAGCCGATCACGGTGCCCCGGGATTCGCCGAGCCCGATGCGCGCCTTGCCCGGGCCGCTGCACACGGCGCGCAGGATCGCGGTGTCGCCATCCTGCAGGAAGGTGCGCGTCTCGCCGGACGACAAGGTCAGTGGCATCTTGCCGCCGTTCGTCAGTTCCAGCAGCGAACCGCCCTGGCCGGCTTCCGGGCCGCTGAGCGTGCCGCTGCCCAGCAGGTCGCCCGGCTGTAGGTTGCAGCCGCCCACGGTGTGGTGGGCCAGCAGCTGTGCCACCGTCCACCAGCTGTCGCGGAAGTTGCTCTGCATCAGCTTCTGCGGCGCACTCATCTGCGCCGTCTGCAGCCAGACCTCCAGCGTGATGTCCAGCGCCCCGGCCGCGGCGTCGAGCGCCGAGTTCAGGTAGGGCAGCGGCTGAGGCTCGCCGGCCGGGTGGGCGAAGGGCACGCGGTAAGGCAGCAGCGCCTCGCGCGTGACCACCCAGGGCGAGATCGTGGTGGCGAAGTTCTTCGACAGGAACGGGCCCAGCGGCTGGTACTCCCAGGCCTGGATGTCGCGCGCCGACCAGTCGTTGAGCAGCACCAGGCCGAACCAGTCGGCCTCGGCTTGTTCCATGGACTTCGGGCTGCCCTGTTCATTGCCAGTGCCGACGAAGATGCCCAATTCCAGCTCGTAATCCAGCCGCTTGCAGGGCCCGAACGTCGGTGTCGCTTCGCCCGCTGCCGGCGCCGTCTGCCCCATGGGCCGCTTGAAGCGCTGGCCGCTGATGCCGATCGACGACACGCGCCCGTGGTAGCCGATGGGCACCCACTTGTAGTTGGGCAGCAACGGGTTGTCGGGCCGGAACAGCTTGCCCACCGTGGTGGCGTGGTGGATGCCGGTGTAGAAGTCGGTGTAGTCGCCGATGCTGCAGGGCAGGGCCATCTTCGCCTGGTCCTGCGGCAGCAGGCACAGTTCCAGGAACGGGCCCTGGTCGCTGCCTTCGGCCAGCGCGGCAGACAGCGCGGCGCGCAGGCGCTGGCGCGCGTCGAGTCCCATCGCCATGAAGCTGTTGAGGTCGCCGTCGGCCAGCGGGCGCAGCAGTTCGGGCACGCCGTCGCCCCAGGGGCATTGCTCGGCGGCCAGCTTCAGGTCCAGGATCTGGTCGCCGATGGCCACGCCGATGCGCCACGGCTCGTCGGTCTTCGCCCGCTTGAAGCGGCCGTACGGCAGGTTCTGGATCGGGAAGTCGGTGTCGGCGGCGTTGGCCGATTCGACCCAGCTGCGCAGCTTCGGATCGTGGGTGGCGTCGGTGAGGTTCATGGGCGCTTGAAGTTGTCGGCGAGTCCGGACCAGCAGTCAGCGTAACGCGCATCGCGCGCGCCGTCGCGCATGGCCCACGCGGTAGGCTTGAAACGCCAGCGGCTCTCGAACATGAAGGCCAGGGTGTGGTCCAGCTTGTGTGGCGCCAGCGTCGCGCCGCTGGCCTTGGCGAAGGCGTCCGTGTCCGGGCCGTGCGGCACCATGCTGTTGTGCAGGCTGGCGCCGCCGGGCCGGAAGCCTTCGGGCTTGGCGTCGTACTGGCCGTACACCAGGCCCATGAACTCGCTCATCACGTTGCGGTGGTACCAGGGCGGGCGGAAGGTGTCCTCGGCCACCAACCAGCGCGGCGGGAAGATCACGAAGTCGCAGTTGGCCACCCCGGGCGTGTCGCTGGGGCTGGTGAGCACGGTGAAGATGCTCGGGTCAGGGTGGTCGAAGCTGATCGAGCCGATCGTCATGAAGTGCCGCGTGTCGTAGCGGCAGGGCGCCAGGTTGCCGTGCCAGGCCACCACGTCGAACGGCGTGTGGCCCTGCGTGGCGCGCCAGAACAGGCCGCCCGTCTTCTTGACGATCTCATACGGGCCTGGCGTGTCCTCGAACGCCGCCACCGGGTGTTCGAAGTCGCGCGGGTTGGCCAGGCCGTTGCTGCCGATGGGGCCGAGCTCGGGCAGGCGGAACGGCGCGCCGTGGTTCTCGCAGACGTAGGCCGTGCTGGGCCCGTCCACCGCCACCTTGAAGGCCAGGCCGCGCGGCAGCAGCACGATCTGGCCGGGCTCGGCCTGCAGCACGCCGAGTTCGGTGGTGAAGGTGAAACGGCCGCTCTGCGGCACCACCAGCATCTCGCCGTCGGCGTTCACCAGGGCACGCCGGTCCATGCTGCGGTTGGCGAAGACGACGTGCGCGGCCACACCGGTCTGCGCGTCGGCATCGCCGTTGAGCACCACGGTGCGCAGGCCGTCGATGAAATCGTGTTCGCCGTCCGGCGCGGCCGCCGGGTGCCAGCGCAACGGGTCCGGCGGTACGTCGACGCCTGCAGCGGCGCCGGTGCGCCAGAACGGCAGGTCCAGCGCCTCGTAGCCGCCCACCACCACGCTGGGCTGGCGGCGGTACATCCAGGTGCGGCGGTTCTCGGCGCGCGGCGCGGTGAAGGCGCTGCCCGACAGCAGTTCGGCGTACAGGCCATGCGCCACCCGCTGCGGGCTGTTGCGGCCCACCGGCAGCGCGCCGGGTACGGCCTCGGTCGCGAACTGGTTGCCGAAGCCTGTGAGGTAGGTCAGCTCACTCATGGCCTGACCTGTTCCACCCCGTCGCGCGCGATGCCGATGGCCTCGTCCAGCACGCGCAGGTCGCCGATGTGGTTGGCCAGCAGCAGCACCAGGCGTGCCTGCAGCATCTCGCTCTGCGCCTCGCTGAGGTCTCGGTGGGCGCTGACCAGGCGGTCGTAGAAGGCGTCGCCCGGCATGTAGGGGTGGCGGTAGCGCTCGCCGGGGATGCCGAAGTTGGGTCGCGTGTTCAGGTGTTCGGAGTGCATGTGGAGATCCTCAATGCCCGGTCGCGCGCGCCAGTGCGGCGCGCACTGCATTGGTGTCGAAGGCCCGCCAGCGCCCTGTCACGTGCTGGTCGGGGCGCACCAGCAGGCAGCCGCCCGCCGGCAGGCCGCAGCGGCGGGCGACCAGGCCTTCGATGTCCTTCAACGCCATGAATCCGGGGGCCTCGCCGCCGACCAGCAACGCGGTCAGCGGCAGCGCCTTCAGGGCCTGCCGGGTCGCGGCATCCGGTGTGCCGAAGAACAGCAGGGCGAACCCGTCACCGAGATGCGGCAGCAGCCAGGGCCCGCGCGGGCCTTGCACCGGCGCGTCGTCCATCGGCGCGCCCGGCAGCATCCAGCCGTCGAAGGCCTCGCCATCGGCTGTGTTCAGCGGCGAGCCGGCATAGGTGCTGGGCACCGACAGCCGCCCGCTGTTGACCAGCGCACGCACGCCCGGCACGGTGCCGGCCAGGCTGAGCACGGCGTCGCGCAGCGTCTGCGCGGCACGGCTCTTGGGTGTCATGAAGTCGGTGGCACGGGTGGAATTCAGCAGGTTCTCGTCGGCGGCCAGCTCGCGCTCGATCGCGTAGCTGTCCAGCAGCGACTCGGGCGCTTCGCCGCGGATCACCGCGGCCAGCTTCCAGACCAGGTTGTCGGTGTCCTGGATGCCGGAATTGGCGCCACGGGCGCCGAAGGGCGAGACCTGGTGCGCCGCGTCGCCGACGAACAGCAGCCGGCCGTGGCGGAAGTCGGTCATGCGCCGGCACTGGAAGGTGTAGACGCTGACCCATTCCAGCTTGAAGCCGATGTGGGCGAAACCCTGCTGATCCAGCGCCTGGCGGATGCGCGGCTCGACGCGCTCGGGCTGCTTCTCGGCCTCGGGGTCGGCCTCCCAGCCGAGCTGGAAGTCCAGCCGCCAGACGTCGTCGGCCTGGCGGTGCATCAGCGCGCTCTGGCCCGCGAAGAACGTGGGGTGGAACCAGAAGCGCCGCTCGGTCTTCTCCAGCGGGAAGGGCTCGGCGTCGAGCACCACGTCGGCGATCAGGAAGCGGTCCTGGAAGACGTGGCCCTCGATGTCCAGGCCCATCGCGCGGCGGATCGGGCTGCGCGCGCCGTCGGCAACGATCAGCCAGTCGGCGTGCAGCGTGTAGGCGCCCTGCGCCGTCTCCACCTGCACGATGGCGCCATCGTCGCGCGCCTCGACCGACACCACCTTGTGTTTCCAGCGCAGGTCCAGCGCCGGCAGGTCACGCGCGCGGTCGACGAGGTATTCCTCGAGGTAGTACTGCTGCAGGTTGACCATGCCAGGGCGCTGGTGGCCGGACTCGGGCAGCAGGTCGAAGCTGAAGACCTCGCGCTCGCCCTCGAAGGTGCGGCCCACGTTCCACGTGACGCCCTTGTCCAGCACGCGCTGGCCGGCACCCAGGCGGTCCAGGATCTCCAGCGTGCGCTTGGCGTAGCAGACGCCGCGCGAGCCGACGGAGACGGTGTCGTCGTCGTCGAGCAGGATGGGCTGCAGGCCGCGCTGCGCCGCGTCGATGCCGGCGCACAGGCCCACCGGGCCGGCGCCGACGATGACCAGCGGCACGCGCCGCACCGGGCCGCCAATCTCGGGGGCCGGGCTGGCGGGGAACTTGGGCCAGGTGTAGGTGCTGAGCATGGTCAGGACCCCGCGAATTCCTGCTCGTGCATCCAGGCGGCGTGCTTGGGTGCGCGGCGCGTCTTCGCCCACTCGTCCAGCATTTCCCACTTCACGGCGTCCAGCTTGGCGTTCATCGCCGGCGTGGCGGTGTCGCAGGCCAGTTCCAGCCGGTGGCCGTTGGGGTCGAAGAAGTAGATCGACTTGAAGATGGTGTGGTCGGTCACGCCGATGACCTCGATGCCGGCGGCCTCCAGCCGCGCCTTGGTGGCTTCGAGCTCCTCGACGCTGCCGACCTTGAAGGCCAGGTGCTGCACCCAGGTCGGCGTGGCCTCGTCACGGCCCATGTCGGGCGAGTTGGGCAGCTCGAAGAAGGCCAGCACGTTGCCGTTGCCCGCGTCCAGGAACACGTGCATGTACGGGTCGGGCGCGTGCGTCGACGGCACGTGGTCCTCGGCGATCGCGAGCACGAAGTCCATGCCCAGGTGCTGGCCGTACCACTCCACCGTCTGCTTGGCGTCCTTGCAGCGGTAGGCGACGTGGTGGATGCGTTCGATGGCCATGGCGGGCCTCCTTCGTGTGCAGCGTTGTGGGGGGTCAGGACTCCAGGGCCTTCCACATCTCGATGTCGCGTTCGGCGGTCCAGATGCGCGGGTCGCGATACTGCGTGGCCTCGTCGTAGGCGCGCGTGACGTCGAAGGGCATGCAGTGGTCGAAGATCACCCAGTGGCCGTACTTGGGCCGCACGGCGGCCATGGTCGACTGGTAGACGGCCTTCAAGTCCTGCCCGGCGGCGGCACCGGCCTTCACCGCGGCAAAGACATCGGCGATGAAGGCGCGCGTGCCGGCCAGGCCCGCGGCCACCTGCTCGGCGTTTTCCAACGCGGCGCCGCGGCCCGGCACCAGCTTTTCCGGCTTCAGTGCCGCGATGTTGTCCAGCGTCTGCGGCCAGTCACTGAAGTAGGCATCGCCGGCGTAGGGCGTGGCGTCGAACTCCACCAGGTCGCCGCTGAACAGGATTCTTTCCTGCGGCAGCCAGACCACGGTGTCGCCCTTGGTGTGGCCGCGGCCCAACTGGATCAGCTGCACCTCCAGCTTGCCCAGCCACAGCGTCATCTTGCCGGTGAAGGTCATCGTCGGCCAGGTCAGGCCGGGCGGCACGCTCTCCACGTTGCGGAACAGGCGCGGGAAGCGGCCGATCTCGCTGGCCTTGTCCTGCTCGCCGCGTTCCTTGATGAGCGACAGCGTGTCCTCGCTGGCGATCACGTGTTCCGGCTGGTAGGCGCTGGCGCCGAGCACGCGCACCGCGTGGTAGTGGCTCAGCATCACGTACTTGATCGGCTTGTCGGTCACCTCGCGGATGCGGCGGATCACATCCTGCGCCATCACCGGCGTGGCCTGCGTGTCGATGACCATCACCGCGTCGTCGCCGATGACGATGCCGGTGTTCGGGTCGCCCTCGGCGGTGTAGGCGTAGGCGTGCTCGGACAGCTTGGTGAAGCTGACCTTCTTTTCCTCAAGGTCGGCCTGGCTGGCAAAGGCTTTGGACATGTCGGGGGCTCCGGTTGAATGCGTTTGTCTATATTGAACTTGACGCGATTCTCCGTCAATCGTTCAATCATGTCCAACGCATTCAACATCAGCGAAAACCCGAAGATGAAAGAACAACGCGGCATCCAGAGCGTGGAGGTGGGCGGCCGGCTGCTGCTGGCCCTGGTCCACGAAGGCCGGCCGATGGCGCTGAAGGACCTGGCGCAGGCGGCCGGCATGGCCCCGCCCAAGGCCCACCCTTACCTGGTGAGCTTCGGCAAGCTGGGCCTGATCGCGCAGGACGAAGCGAGTGGCCACTACGGCCTGGGCCCTTTGGCCATGCAGCTGGGCCTGATCAGCCTGCAGCAGAGCGACCCGGTGCGCCTGGCCAGCGCCCAGCTGCCGGGGCTGGCGGAAGTGGTGGGGCAGACCGTGGGCATCGCCGTCTGGGGCCCGCGCGGCGCCACCATCGTGCGCACCGAGCCCGGCCCGCTGCCGGTGCATGTGGCCATGCGCCACGGCACGGTGATGAGCCTGCGCGGCACCGCGTCGGGCACGCTGTTCGCGGCCTGGCTGTCGCACGCCGAGATCCGCGCCGGCGATGCCGGCGCGGTGTTCGATGCCGCCTTTGAACGCGAACTGGCGGCCGTGCGCGACGCCGGCATCGCCACCGCCAACGACGGCGTGGTGGCTGGCGTCTCCGCCCTGGCTGCGCCGGTGTTCGACGCCGGCAACCGCCTGGTGCTGAGTCTTACGGCCATCGGCCCCAGTGCCAGCTTTGACGTGCGGCCCGACGGTCCGCCGGCGCAGGCGCTGAAGGCCGCCGCGGCCGAACTGTCCAGGCAGCTGGGCGCCCGCAGCGCCGCCACCCGGACCGATTGATACGCATCAAGCCCGCGGAGGCTGTCCGCGCCTAGAGTCGCCGAATACCGGCAGACGTATAGGCGCAGACGATGAACCGACAGCGGTGGGCGGCGACCTTGGTGGCCCTGGCCGTGGTGGCTGCGGCCGCCGGTGCCGCTTGGTGGCGCTTCGGCCGCGCCGTGGCGGTGCCCATGGCCGCCGTGACGGAGGGCGCGGTGGCGCTGCGTGTGGTGGGCCCGGGGTCGGTGCAGGCGCGTGTGCCCCTGACGCTGGCCGCACGCATCACCGCCAGCGTGACCGCGGTGAACGCCGACGTCGGCGACACGGTCCGCGCCGGCGACGTGCTGGTGACGCTGGATGACCGCGACCTGCGCGCCCGCCGCGACACCGTGGCCGCCCAGCGCGCCACCCAGCAGCGCAACATCGACGCCGCCGACGCGGCGCTGCGCAAGGCCCAGGCCGACCTGACACTGGCGCGCAGCCGTGCCCAGCGCGATGCCGCGCTGCAGGCCCAGGGTTTTGTCTCCGCGGCGGGGCTGGACAGCACCAAGGCCGCACTCGACGCCGCCGCTGCGGCCGAGCAGAGCGCGATCGCGGCGTTGGCTGCGCGCAAGGCGGAACTGGCGGCCTCGGCGCACGACCTCGCTGCCGCCGAGGTGAACACATCGTTCGCGCAACTGCGCGCGCCGGCCAATGCCCTGGTCGTGCAGCGCCTGGTGGAACCCGGCAACACCGTGGTTCCCGGCACCCCACTGCTGCGTCTGGTGGATCCGGCGACCATCTGGGTCGCGATGCGGGTGGACGAAGCCCAGCTGGCGCTGCTTCAACCTGGCCAGGCGGCGCGCATCCGCCTGCGCAGTGGCAGCGAGCATGACGGCCGGGTGGCGCGCATTGCGCGCCAGTCTGATGCGGCGACACGCGAGATCGAGGTGCACGTGGCTTTCGACACCATGCCAGCGGGTTTCGCGATCGACCAGGAGGCGCAGGTCACGGTTCTGGCCGGCGAACAGCGCGGGCTGCGGGTGCCGGCCACCGCGTTGCTGCGCGACCGGGATGGCCGGCCTGGCGTGCTGACCGTGGTCGACGGCCGCACCCGGTTCGCCCCAGTGCATACGGGTGCCACCGATGGCCAGCAACTGCTGCTCGCCCAGGGGCCCGCCGCCGGCACAGCGGTGGTGGCCGTCGCCGCCGGCGTGCGCGACGGCATGCACGTGCGCGCTGCCGACTGAACTGAGATGACCCCCAGCGTGTTTCGTTCGCGGCATCCCGAGAAGGCAGCCGGATCCTTCGGAACGACCGTTCGGCACTGACGCGCCATGGACCTCGCGATCAAGGACATCCGCCGCCACGTCGGCAAGTTCGTCGCTACCATCGTTGGCGTGTCGATGCTGCTGGCCATCGTGCTGGTGATGAACGGCATCTACCGCGGCAATATCGCCGACGGCGTGTGGCTGATCGAAAACCTGCGCACCGACCTCTGGGTGGTGGAACGCGGTCGCGGTGGCCCGTTCAACGAACCGTCGCGCCTGCCACTGGACAGCTTCAGAAGCGTGGCCGCCACGCCCGGCGTGGCGCAGGCCAGCCCGCTGGTGCTGTACACGGCGCAACGCGCCTTCTCCAGGGAAGGCCGTGGCGCCGAGCAGCAGTTCACCGTCATCGGCTACGACGTCTTCGGCGGCCTGGGCGGCCCGGGCCGCCTGGTCGAAGGGCGCGCCATCGCCGCTGCCCACTACGAGGTGGTGGCCGACCGCAAGCTGGGTCTGGCCCTGGGCGACCGATTCGTGCTCTCGGGCGACACCTACACGGTGGTGGGCGTGAGTGCCGGCGCGGTGGACGCCTCGGGCAACCCGCTGCTGTGGATGTCGCTGGCCGACGCGCAGGACGTGCAGTTCGAGCAGGACCCGCGTGCGGTGGAACAGTCGCGCGCCGCCACGCTGCAGCGCCTGGAGGCCGCCGGCTATGCCGATGCCCAGGCCGCGAAGCTGCTGCCGCTGGTGAACGGCGCGCCGACGCAGATCAACGCCGTGCTCGTGCGCCTGCTGCCCGGCGCAGACCGCGCCGCGGTGTCGCAGCACCTGCGCGACTGGCTCTACGTCAACGTCTACACCACCGACGAGGAACGCACGCTGATGCTCGAAGGGCGGCTGAAGCGCATCTCCGGCGTGCTGGGCCTTTTCCGCACGCTGCTGGTGGTGGTGTCCATCGTCATCATCGCACTCATCGTCTACGTGCTGACGATCGAGAAGATCAAGTCCATCGCCACGCTCAAGCTCATCGGCGCGCCCAACCGCGTGATCGTGCGCCTGATCCTGGAACAGTCGCTGGCGCTGACGCTGGCCAGTTTTGGCGGCGCCTGGCTGCTGCGCAATCTGATCGCACCAGGCTTCCCGCGCACGCTGAGCTTCGCCGCGTCGGAGACCGCGATCACGTTCGCCGTGATGCTGGCCGGCGGCGTGCTGGCCAGCGGCATGGCCATCTGGCACGCGCTGCGCACGCCGCCGCAGCTGGCGCTGGGAGGGTGAGATGACGCCCCCAAGCTCACTTCGTTCGCGCCCCCCGAGGTCCCGCAGGGACCGATCGACGGTCCCGGGGGAGCGTCATGCCCTTCGGGCGGCCGGGCGGGCATGACGATGACCGCCGTGTTGTCCATCGAACACGTCAGCCAGACCTTCGGCACTGGCGCCACAGCGGTGCAGGCGCTCAAGCCGACGAGCCTGGAAGTCCAGGCCGGCGAACTGGTGGCGCTGCTGGGCCCCAGCGGCTCGGGCAAGAGCACGCTGCTGCTGGCCATCAGCCTGATCACGCCGCCGACCACCGGCCGCATCGTCGTGCGCGACCGCGTGCTCTGGGACGATGGCCCCACCGGCGTCGACGCGCGTGCCTTCCGCCGCGAGCACATCGGCTTCATCTTCCAGCAGCACAACCTGATCCCGTTCCTGACGGTGCAGGAAAACGTGGCGCTGGTGATGCAGCTCAACGGTGTCGGCGCGCGCGAGGCCGGCCGTCGCGCGCGCGAACTGCTGGCCTATCTGGAGATCGACCACCGCGCGGACATGCTGCCGGCGCGCCTGTCCGGCGGCGAGCAGCAGCGCGTGGCCATCGGGCGCGCACTGGCCAACGAGCCACCGCTGATCCTGGCCGACGAGCCCACCGCCGCGCTGGACACCGACCGCGGCAACAAGGTCATGGCACTGCTGCGCCGCATCGCACGCGAGCGCGGCTCGGCCGTGATCACCGTCACCCACGACCACCGCATGATCGCCGGCTTCGACACCGTCTACCACCTGGAGGACGGCGTGCTGGTGGATGTGCAGCGCAACGCTTCGGCACAGCAGCCCGCGTCGGCCTGACCACGGGCCAACTGCCGCGCGCGTCTGCTGCGTTCAGCCCCGCGGCAGGGTCAGTGTGAAGCGGGCCCCGGCGCCCACGCTGGACCGCACCGTCAGCGTGCCGCCCATCAGCTCGGCCAGCGCGCGCGACAGCGCCAGGCCCAGGCCGGTGCCGCCGTGCTGGTAGGACACGCTGGCATCACCCTGGCGGAAGTGCTCGAAGATCAGTTCATGCTGGTACGGCGGGATGCCGGGGCCGGTGTCCACCACGTGCAGGCGCAGCTGGTGTGCATCGTGGTCGGCCTCGATGGCCACATGGCCGGCTTGCGTGAACTTGAAGGCATTGGACAGCAGGTTGTTCAGGATCTGCTTGAGGCGCAGTTCGTCGCCAGGCACCGTGGCCGGCAGGTCGCCTGGCAGGCGCAGCAGCAGTTGCAGGCCCTTGTCGGCCGCGGTGACACCGAAGAAGTCGGCCGCACCGTCGATCAGCGGGCGCAAGGCCACGTCGCCGCGGTCCACCTGCATGGCGCCGGCCTCGACCTTGACGAGGTCCAGGATCTCGGTGAGCAGGCGGTTCAGGTACTCCGCCGCCTTGCGGATCAGGCCGGCCTGCTCACGCTGCCGCGGCTCCGGCAGGCGCTGTTCCATCAGTTCCGCAAAGCCGCGGATGCTGGTCAGCGGGGTGCGCAGCTCATGCGAGATGGCGGCCAGGAACTGCGTCTTGGCCTGGTTGGCGGCCTGCGCCTCGGCCTCGCTGGCACGCAGTGCGGCGTTGCTGGCTTCGAGCCGGCGCACGCCGACGGCAAACAGGCTGGCTGCACCGACGACGGCGGCCGTCAGCAAGGCCGTCAGCGCCAGCGCCAGACCGCGCACGCTGCGCCAGGAGGCCAGGGCCTCGTCTTCGCCGCGCGCCACCACCACGTACAGCGGGTAAGCGGCCACCTGCCGGTAGGCGTGGTGCCGCACGTTGCCGGTCTCCGGATCCAGGCTGTCGAATTCGCCGCCGTCAGCTTGGAACGGCGTGGGCCCGGCAGCGTCGAAACGCTGCCCCATGCCGTCGCTGCGGCCGCCGATCACGCGGGCGCGCAGCGTCAGGTCGCTGCCGACCAGCGACACGGCGCCACCACTGCCCAGGGACACACCGCGGTAGGTGTCCTCGAAGTACAGCGGGTCGAGTGAGGCCACGACCACGCCCAGCGGGCGGCCGTCTGGGCTGTCGATGCGGCGCGAGAGCTGGATCGTCCACTTGCCCGACACCTTGCCCAGCACCGGCTTGCCGATGAACAGGCCGTTGGCGGCCACTGGCGGTGCGCCCTTGGCCAGGGCCGGGTTCAGATGCACGCGCACATGCTCACGTGTGGAGAGGTCGACGTGCCCGGAACGGCTGCCGTCAGGGTCGAGGTTGCTGCCCTGGAAGCGGCCGTCCGCGCCGACCAGTGACAGCTGGGTCAGGATCTTCGGCGCGAGGCCGGTCTCGTTGGCGAAGCGGCCGATGTCGGCCAGCGCCTGGCCGCCTTCGTTCACCGCCTCGCTGAGCCGCAGGGTGGCCTGGTCGGTGGCGGCCAGCACGCGCACGGTCTGCTCCTGCAGCGCCCGCGCCAGATTCGCCCGGTGTTCACGATCGGCCTCGAGCGCGTCGTGGCGCATCGACAGCAGGGCCGCCGCCACCGCCGCCCAAGCCACGGCCACCGCGACGGCCGCGCCCACCACGACCCAGCGCGTCAGCGACGTCGGATGGCCCAGCGCCCGCCGCCAGGACGGCTGGCCCCCGAGGCGTGGCAGGGGTGTAGGGGCGGCGGTGTGGACGGCAGGCATGGTGGGTCCGGGAAAGGGCGAAACTTGTCTCAACGGCGTTATCGGCCGCTGGCCTGCGCGCTTGAGCCCACCCGGCGCCTCAAGCGCCAGAATGGTGGCATGCACGGACTACCCTCGACATGAGCCTGATCGCCACCGACCCCCTCGCTGGCCCCGCAGTCTGGCAAGCGTCCGACTTCACCCATGACCAGCGCTGGGTGCACCACCTCGACGCGGACGAGATCGCCTTGTTCGACCGGGCGCTGGCGGCGCTTCAGGCGCGTGGCCTGCGCTTCCCGGACTTCGCGCGCGACGACTTCCCCCTCCATGCCATGGCCCCGCGCATCGCGCAATGGGCCGACGAACTGGAGAACGGGCGCGGCTTCTTGCTGCTGCGCGGCCTGCCGGTGGGCCGTTACGACGACGAGGCCACCCGCTGCCTGTACTACGGGCTGGGCCTGCACATGGGCACGCCGGTGCGGCAGAACCCGCGCGGCGACCTGCTCGGCGAAGTCATGGCCGTGGGCGACGTCAACGACAAGCGCACGCGCGTCTACGAAACCAACCTCTACCTGCCCTACCACTCCGACCCGTCGGACGTCGTGGGCCTGCTGTGCCTGCGGCGCGCGCGCGAGGGCGGGCTCAGCAGCCTGGTCAGCGTGGCGGCGATCTACAACCGCATCCTGGCCGAGCACCGCCAGTACCTCGGCCTGTACTTCCGGCCGCTGTACTTTGCCCACCTGTGCGAACCGCAACCCAGCCTGTCGCCGATCTTCAGCCTGCACCAGGGCAAGCTCAGCTGCCGCTACCTGCGGCAGTACATCGAGCTGGGACACGAGATCCTCGGCTGGCCGTTGTCGCGCGTGGAGGTCGAGGCGCTGGACCTGTTCGACCAGCTCATGCACGACCCCGCCATGCGGCTGGACATGATGCTGGAGCCGGGTGACCTGCAGTTCGCCAACAACTACGCCGTGCTGCATTCGCGCACCGCCTTCGTCGATGCCGAGGAGCCGGCGCTGCGACGACGCATGCTGCGGTTGTGGATCAAGATGCCCAATGCGCGCGCGCTGGCGCCGGAGTTCCCGGGCCGCAACGGCTTTCCGGCGCCGGAGGCGGCCCCGGCCTGATGTGCGGCCGGGCCGCCGCGGCAGCGGTCAGGCCTGCGTGCCCTGGGCCAGCGCAAACAACTGGCTGCGCTGGTGGATGCCCAGGCGGTCGAAGGCGCGGTTGCGCAGTGTCTTCACGGTGGTCACCGACAGGCCCAGGTCGGCCGCCACGCCGTCGTGGCTCAGTCCGCGCAGCAGGCGTTCGCAGACGTCGAGTTCCCGAGCCGTCAATGCCGGCCAGCGCGCGGCCAGGCGGGCGCGTGGCGAAGGCGCTGGCGTGCGCAGCGCCAGCTGCTTGTCCACCAGCGCGACCACTGCCGTGGCCACTTCACCCAGGGACTGCAGGGCGGCATCGGCATAGGGCCGGCGCCCCTGATGGCGATAGAAGTTCAACGCCAGCAGGCTGCCATCGTGCTCCCGCCGCACCACCGACACCCGCTCGGCCATGCCGTGCGCCTCGTACACCCGGGCGCGGTGCTCCGGCTGCATGTCCGACGCGACGGCGTGGCACAGCCGCAGCGCGGCATCGCCCGAGGCGGTTGGCGCGGCAAGGCTGCGGTCGTGCCGGTGCGGCCCGCTGAGGTAGGCCGACCAGCAGGCCCGTGTGCGGTCCTCGGCCTCGGTGCTCGCCGACATCAGCAGGGCCGGCTGGGCACCCAGGCGGTAGGCCGACCAGGAATCGGCCGGCACTTCAGCGCGCAGGCCGTCGAGCAGGCGGCGCGCGAAGTCCGGCGTGCCCAGCGCGCCCACCAGATCAGCCACCAGCCCCGGGCCCGGTGCGGGGGGTG
This sequence comes from Burkholderiaceae bacterium, assembly GCA_024235915.1. Classification (GTDB taxonomy): domain Bacteria; phylum Pseudomonadota; class Gammaproteobacteria; order Burkholderiales; family Burkholderiaceae_C; genus Rubrivivax. Next base: position 105,565 of record JACKLO010000019.1, read on the forward strand.
CGGCATGCCATTGCCTCATTGGGTCCTCCACTTGTCATCCTCGTGGAGGACAGCCGCCGCTTCAAGCCGGACTTACGCTAGCGGGCGATGAACGCCCTGATTCCACCGCGCCTGGAACACTTCGCCGACGTGGCTGTCGAGGTGGCCGCACCCCTCGAAGTCGGCCAGGCCGCCGGCGCGCTGCGGCGGGTGATTCCCATCCTGGGCGGCTCGGCCACCGGCCACGGCTGGACGGCGCGCGTGGTGCCTGGCGGTGCCGACTACCAGCGCGTGGTCGGCGGCACGCGGGCGGAGCTGGAGGCGCACTACGTGCTCGAGACCGATGCCGGTGATCGCATCTACGTGCACAACACCGCCATCCGCCACGCCACGCCGGAGGTCACCGCACGCCTGATGCGTGGCGAGCCGGTGGACCCGGCCGATGTCTATTTCCGCTGCTTGCCGCGGCTGGAGACCGGCTCCGCGGCCCTGGGCTGGATCAACGACCGGCTCTTCGTCGGTGGCGGGGTGCGCCGCCCCGCGGCCGTGGAACTGCAGTTCTTCCTGCTGGCCTGAACGGCCGAAAGGTTTTCCGATGGCACATCTCACGGCCCGCCTGGGCCTCTTGTCTGCGGCCGCCCTGCTGGCGGCCTGCGCCGCGCCCGGCACGACCGTGCCGTCATCGCCCGCCGCATCCGCATCAGCGGCCGAAGCCTGCGCCGCACTGGCACGGGCGGTGATGCCGGCGCCCACCGAGCTCAGCACACGCCATGTGGCGGCGGGCACCCGGCGCGCCGGCGACAAACCCACCGGCCAGCCGCTGGGCGGGCACTGCGTGGTCAAGGGCCGCATCGACCCGCGCATCGGCGTCGGCGGCCGGCCCTTTGCCACCGGCTTCGAGCTGAGCCTGCCGGACGACTGGAACGGCCGCCTGCTCTACCTGGGCGGCGGCGGCAACGACGGCCGCGTGCGCGACACCACGCTGTCGTCGTCGATCTCCGGCGGCACGCCGTCGCCGCTGGCCCAGGGCTTTGCCGTCGTGTCCACCGACGCCGGGCACGATGGCGTGGACGGCAGCTTCGCACTCGACCCGCGGGCGCGTGTGGACCACGCCTTCGACGCCCATCACAAGACCGCACTCGCGGCGCGCGCCCTGGCGCAGGCGCGCTACGGCCGGCTGCCGCACCACAGCTACTTCTCAGGCTGCTCCGGCGGCGGGCGCCAGGGCATGATGTTCGCGCAGCGCTACCCTGAGCTGTTCGACGGCATCAACGCCGGTGCGCCGGCGATGCGCGTGTCCAGCGGCGCCACCGTGGCGGCGATGTGGAACACGCTGAAGTTCGAGGCCGCTGCGCCGCGTGACGCGGCCGGCGCGCCGATCCTGTCGCGCGCCTTCAGCGATGGTGACCTGAAGCTCGTGGCCGCGCGCATCAATGCCGCCTGCGACGCCGCCGATGGCCTGGCCGACGGCATGGTGCAGCACACCGCCGCCTGCCGCTTCGACCCGGCCGCGATGCAGTGCAGCGGCGAGAAGACCGACAACTGCTTGAGCGCGCCGCAGGTGCAGGCGCTCCAGGCCTTTGCCGGCGGCCCCACCGACAGCGCCGGCCGCGCGCTCTACGCTGGCCAGCCCTGGGACCCGGGCATCGCGGGCCCGGGCTGGCGCCAGTGGACGCTGGGCAAATCGGCCACCGCCAAGGCCGACGCGCGTTACGTCTTCCTGATGGTGGACGCGCTCAAGCACGAGTTCTTCACGCCGCCCGACCCCGGCTTCGACTACCGGCGCTTCGACTTCGACCGCGACCCGGCGCGCATGCAGTGGTTCTCTGCGCTGTACGACACTTACGAGGACACGCGGCTGACGGCCTTCAAGGCCCGCGGCGGGCGCTTGCTGTTCGTGCACGGCATGTCCGACCCCATCTTCAGCGCCACCGAGATGCTGGACTACTTCGGTGCGCTCGCGGCCCACCACGGCGGCCTGGACGCGGTGCAGGGCTTTGCGCGAACCTTCCTGGTGCCGGGCATGAACCATTGCAGCGGTGGCCCGGCCACCGACCAGTTCGACGCCATCCAGGCGATGGTGGACTGGGTGGAGACGGGCCAGGCGCCCGACCGCATCCTGGCCAAGGCGGCGCCCAACAATGCCTGGTTCCCGAACCGTTCGCGCCCGCTGTGCCCGTTTCCGCGTTATGCGCGCTATGGTGGCCAGGGCCCGGTCGACGACGCGGCCAGTTTCCAGTGCGTGCTGCCCTGACCACCCGGAGTTCAACATGACTGCTCGCTTCATCCTCGCCGCAGGCACGCTGGTGTCGGCCGGCCTCCTGGCCGGCTGCGCCAGCCCTGGCAGCGCCGATTCGACGCCGTCGCGCGCCGCGGCGCGCCCTGGCGCCCTGCAGCACTGCGAGACGCTGACGGCGCAGTTCAGCCACCCGGGCACGCGGATCAGCGCAGCGGCGGTGCAGGCGGCCGGCCCGGTGGGCGACGTGCCGACGGGTGCGCACTGCCTGGTGCGCGGGGCCATGAACGAGCGCACCGGGGCGGGCGGCACCGCCTACGCCATCGGCTTCGAGATGCGGCTGCCGCAGGCCTGGAACGGCCGCTTCTGGTACCAGGCCAATGGCGGCATCGACGGCAGCGTGGTGCCGGCCGCGGGCGCGCTGGGCGGCGGCCCCGTCACGTCGGCGCTGGCGCAGGGGTTTGCCGTCATCAGCAGTGACGCCGGGCACGACAACAAGCTCACCCGCGGGCCCGGCTTCGGCCTCGACCCGCAGGCGCGGCTGGACTATGGCTACCAGGCCGTCGGCATGCTCACGCCGATGGCCAAGGCGCTGATCGCCGCCGCCTACGGCCGCGGGCCGGACACCTCGTACATCGGCGGCTGCTCCAACGGCGGCCGCCATGCACTGGTGGCGGCGGCGCGCTACGGCGATGCCTTCGACGGCGTGGTGGCGGGTGCGCCCGGCTATCGGCTGCCACTGGCCGCGGTGGCCAACATCTGGGGTGCGCAGCAGTACCAGCGCGTGGCCACGGATCCCAAGGACCTGGGCAGCGCCTTCACGGCCGATGAGCGCCGTCTGGTGGCCGATGCCGTGCTGGCCCGCTGTGATGCGCTGGACGGGCTCGCCGACGGCATGGTGCAGGCCAGCGACGCCTGCGCCAAGGCCTTCGACCTCGCCCGCGATGTGCCCACCTGCAGCGGCGACCGTGACGGCCGCTGCCTGAGTGCCGCGCAGAAGCAGGCCATCGGTGGCATCTTCCGCGGCGCGACCACGCGAGACGGCCGTGCCTTCTACGCCGGGTTCCCGTTCGATGCCGGCATCACCACCAAGGACTTTGCGCAGTGGGAGTTCACCGCGCCGCTGCAGCGCGATTCCGGCGCGGTGGGCCAGATCTTCGGCACCCCGCCAAGGCAGCTGGCGGGTTTCGACGCCCGCGCCTTCGTGCTCGACGGCGACGTGGACGCCATGCTGGCCTCGGTACGGGCCACCGGCGGCGCGTTCACCGAGTCGGCCATGCAGTTCATGACGCCGCCCGACGACGCCCGACTGGCACAGCTGCGCCAGCGTGGCGGGCGCATCCTGGCGTATCACGGCGTCAGCGACGCGATTTTCTCGGTGGATGACACCGAAGCCTGGTGGCGCCGCGTGCAGCGCGCTGGCGGCGGGGCCGATGTGGCCCGCCTGTTCGAGGTGCCGGGCATGAACCACTGCCGTGGCGGCCCGGCCACCGACCAGTTCGACGCCGTCAGTGCCATCGTGCGCTGGGTGGAACACGGCGAGGCACCGGACCGGATCGTGGCCCGTGCACGGGCCGCCAACACCGACCTGCCGGCGAACTGGGCGCGTGACCGCAGCCGGCCGCTGTGCCCCTATCCGCAGGTGGCGCGCTACACCGGAGGCGACCCGGAGCGGGCCGAGAGCTTCCGCTGCCAGTGACCCACGCATCGGCCGTGGCGCCGCGGTTTCGAGCCGTGTGGGTTGCGGGCGCGGTGGGCGCCTGAAGGCGGCGGGTCGGCGTTCAGCCGGCGGCCCGCTGCACGCAGCGCCTGAACCGTTCGTCCACCCGGCGGGCGAACCACTCGGTGGTCAGGCGGCGGGTGATCTTCGGGCTCTGCAGCACGATGCGTGGCAGCACGGCGCGCGGCTGCGGCTGGCCGCTGCGCTGCTCGGCCAGCGCGAAGACCTTGATCGCGAGGTCACTGCGGTCGAAGTCCTCGCTGCGGCTGCGTTCCAGGTCACGCCGGATGCTCCGCGCACTCAGGCCCAGCGCGTCGCCCAGGCTGCGTGCCGCCGCTTCGGTCTGGCCCGGCTGCGAGGGGTCGGGCAGGAAGAGGTCGCCGTCCAGGTCGAGCTTGCGCCCGCTGGCCACCGACAAGGCCTGCTGGAAGGCGGCGTTGCGGCTGGCCCAGCGCCCGGCGTTGAAGTCGGCGAAGCGGTAGAGCAGGGTGCCGCCGTAGGCCGCGGCCGGGTAGTCCAGCAGGTGGGCGGTGCCGAAGTAGAGGCCACCACGGCGCGTGAACACCTCGTGGCGCACCGTGGCCGCAGCCGGGAACGGGTAGGGCCGCTGCTGCACGTGGGCTTCGGCGAAATCGATGCTCACCTGCATGGGCCCGCCGGTGCGCACCGGGTTGAAGCCGGCAAACAGGCGCTGGCCCAGGGGCACCTGACCGATGAAGGCCTCGTAGATGGCGCTGAGCTCGCGCTCGGTCTTCGCGGCGGCCAGGCGGTCGGCATAACTTCGGCCGTCGGGCGAGCCCAGTTGCAGTGCCAGCGTGACGGCGATCTCCGGCACGCCCAGCCGACCGGCCCGGCGCACGATCTCCTCGCGCGCGATGCGGCCCAGGTTCGGCACCGGCGGGTCGGCGTTGAAGGTGGACTCCTGCTCCGTCACCGCCAGCACGGCACAGACGTTCTCGGTGCTGGGCGCCAGCTTCAGGCCGGCGAACACCAGCTGCAGGTCCACCGCCCAGGCGCTGCGCTGGGGCAGGCGCGCGGGCAGCAGGGCCTCGATGTCGGCCTGGATGGCCTCGGCGCTGCGCTGCGGGGCGGCCGGCCCCTCGACAGCGCACCCCGCGACGCCGAGCAGCGCGCCCAGCAACGGGCCGGCCAGGGCCAGCCGGGCCGGCCCCGGACGGGGTCTCAGCTGTTCTCCTCCCGCCACAGCGTGTATTTCAGCCATGCGACGGATCCTGCCACGATGCCGGCCACGGCAATGAAACTGCCGATGGCCAGCGTGGAGATGCCGCTGAGGCCCTGGCCGACGGTGCAGCCCAGGGCGGTGACGCCGCCGAAACCCATCAGGACCGCACCCACCAGCTGCTGACGCAGGTCGGTGAAGTTGGCAAAGCCTTCCCAGCGGAACTTGCCTGTGAGCAGCGCCACCGCCGCTGAGCCTGCGACGACACCGATCAGCGTGGCGATGCCGAAGCTCAGGTGCAGCGCGCTGTCGGTCCACAGCAGCAGCAGTTCCAGGCTCCAGGCCGTGGGGCCGACGAAGCTCATCGACTCGAGTGCCCGGGTGTTGGTGGCGAAGAAGACCTGCTCCATCGTTTCCGGGTGCTCGCCGTAGCCCAGGTGGCCGCTGACGTACCAGCCGGCGACGACGATGGCGCCGATGGCCACGCCGCCCAGCGCCTGCGCCGTGTTGCTGCGGAAGCGCGCGTCCTTCAGCGCAAAGACCGCCAGCGCGCCGGCCAGCACCACGGCCACTGTCCACAGCGCCGTGCCGGGGGCCATGCCGGTGGCGCGCGCCAGTGCTGTGCCCAGGCCCTGGTCGGCCCAGCCGGCTTCACCCAGGTTGATGGCCACCGGGTCAAGGAAGCTCGCGCGCCACTGGCCGAAGAGGCCGCGCATCGTCATGTAGGCCGCGATGCCCATGAACACCAGCACCACCAGTGACCGCAGGCTGCCGCCACCCAGCCGCACCAGGTTCTTGTTGGCACAGCCGCCGGCCATCGTCATGCCGACGCCAAAGGTCAGCCCGCCGATGAGCAGCGACAGCCAGGCCAGCACCGGCCGCTGCGTGACCGCCTTGGACAGGTCCACCAGCCCACTGGCGCCGAGTGCGGTGGTGCCGACGATGGCCACCGCAATGGCGAGCAGCCACATGCGCATGCGGCCCCAGTGGGACATGTTGACGATGTCGGAGATCGCCCCCATGGTGCAGAAGTTGGTGCGGTTGGCCACGGCGCCGAAGGCCACGCCCAGGGCCAGGCCGCTGCCGATGACGAGGTTGGACAGGTCGGTGGGTTCGCTCATGGAGACGGTCTCCGTCGGTGGCGTGTCGCGGTGGAGTGTTCAGGGGCTGCCGGCCAATCGCTGCATGGTGGCGTGGATGGCCTCCGGGGCCTGCATGATCCGCATGAACTGGCCCATGCCGAGTGCGGGCCAGGCCAGTGCGATGCGGTAGCGGGCGTAGAAGGCACGCACCTCGCCACCGACGATGAAGATCTCGTACGGCAGCGCAGCCTCGTGGTCGGCGCCGATGGTACCGGCCCACCAGGCCTCGCCCTGTTCCGGGTCGTTCAGCGCCACACCGAACACGGCCAGCTGCCGGTCCGGCAGCACCACCTCGTAGACCTTGGTCGTCTGCCCCAGGCCCTTGCCCAGGTTGGCCTGCACCGCGCGCAGCGCGTCTTCGAAACTGGGGTGGCGCTGCAGCACGTTCTTGCCGGAGTCGATGCGCTCCATGCCGAACATGTAGCGGTACTCCGGCAGGTCGGCCTCGGGCACGTCGCCGCCGAACGGCGTGCCGGTGCCCAGCGCGCGCGCCAGCCGCTGCGCCGCGTCACGCAAAGCCGGCTGCGCCGCGCCGAAGCCCTGCTGCAGGTAGGCCCGGTACCAGTAGTCCGGGTTCATGTAGGAGACGCTGCCGTCGGCGCGCACGCCCACGCGGATGCCGGCACCGGCGATCGCCGGGCCACCGGCAGCGCCAATGGCGCGCAGCAGCGCCGCGTCGGTGACGATCAGCGAACCATGCCCCGCCAGCCGCGCCGGCAGGTGTCGGCCGACCACCGTGAAACCTTCGGCCTGCAACCGCTGGGCCAGCGGCGCCAGCTGCTCGGCCACGGGGGCGGGCGGACGCCGTTCGCCGGAGATGTACGGGCTGACCGCAAGGGCCAGCGCGGTATGCAGCAGCATGGCCAAGCCGGCCAGGAGTCGCTTCACGGGGTGTCTCCTCGGGTGGCTGCGGCACCTCTGCGGGTGCTCGCTGCGCGTGCGGTCAGGTCAGCGGCACAAGGGCCATCCGGGATGGCCTTTCACACGCTCAGATGAACAGGCAGACGTCGGTCTCGCCGGCGAACTTCATGAAGGTGGCGGCACCGCCGTACTCGATGCCGTCGATGAACATGTCCCGGGTGAAGTCGAACAGGTCCACCGTCATCTGGCAGGCGATGAACTTGACGTCGGCTTCGACGCACAGGTCGCGCAGTTCCTGCAGCGAGGCCACGCCCTTCTTCTTGATCTTGGCCTTCATCATCGAGGTGGCCATCGCCTCCATGCCGGGCAGCACCGACACGACCACCGGCATCGGCACTGGCATCGGCATCGCCGGGTTGGCCAGCGGGCTGATGGCGATGCCGTCGAGGTCCTTGCGCAGCAGTTGCAGCCCGTAGAAGGTGAAGAAGATCTGCACGTCCCAGCCGAGCGCGGCGGCCGTGGAGGCGAGGATCAGCGGGGGGTACGCCATGTCCAGCGTGCCCTTGGTGGCGATGATCGCCATCTTCTTGGTCGGCATGGGGGTGGTCTCCGAGGTTGTCAGTCAGTCGTTGTCGAGGTGTGCCGACGCCCAGCGGCCAGCGGCCTGTCAACGCCCGCCTACGCCCGGATTTGCGTGGCCGGGCGCTTCGTCTACTCGCACGATCCGCCCCGTATGGCGGATCGCTTCGTCAGGCGAGAGAAGGTCCGCAGGGACCTTCTCTCGTCCTGCCTCAGCCCTTCTTGATGAAGAAGACGTACTTGCCGCCTTCTTCCTTCTGCTCCAGCAGCGGGTTGCCGGTCTGCTCGGCAAAGGCGGCCATGTCGCACACCGAACCGGGGTCGGTGGCGATCACGCGCAGCACCTGGCCCGGGGTCATGTCGGCGAGCGATTTCTTGGTCTTCACGATCGGCAGCGGGCAGGCGAGGCCGGACGCGTCGAATTCCTTGTCGTGGTTCATGCAGGGTTCTCCATGGTTCAAAGGGCAGCCCGCCGCAGCGAGGGTGCCCCCACAAGCGGTATTGGCGGGCCTGGCCGGGGCGGCGTCCATCACCGCGATGGCGTGCGCCCCATCACCCATCAGGATGATGGGGTTGTCCCGGTCAGAAGCGGTGGCTGTACATCAACTGTACGTTTGTCTGGCCGTGGCTGATGGTCACGCCCTGGCCATTGGTCACCGTCACCTTCGGCGCCATCGTCAGCGACGCGTTGATCTCGCCGGCGCCGGACAGCTTGTAGCCCAGGCCCAGCGTGTAGTGGTCCTCCACGGTGGCCGGGAACAGCGGGTTCACGGTGGCGTCGGGGATCGGGTTGCTGGCCAGGTTGACGCCGGCACGCACCGTCAGTGCCGGGGTGGCGGCCCAGGCGACACCGAGGTTGGTGACCGTCTGGTCCTTCCAGTTCTGCGGCAGGGCAAAGCTCACCGAGCCGTCGAAGGGCGCGGCCGTGCTGTCGAAGCGCATGCGGAAGTCCTTCATCACGCTTTTCCAGCCGATGCGCTTGATGTCGGCGGCCAGCAGCACGGCCGGCGTGGCCTGCCATGCGGCACCCACGGCCAGCATCGACGGCCACTGGAAGTCCACCACCGTGATGCGGCCTGGGATCGTCCCCATGCCCTGGATGCTCAGGCCGGCGCCATCGCTGCCGGTCTTCATGTCGCCGAGGCTGGATTCCAACTGGTAGGACGCGCCGACCGTGAACGTCGGGCTGGTACGCCAGACCATGCCCAGCTTCGCGGCCCAGCCGGTGGACTTGGCCTTGCCGGTGAAGTCGCTGCCGTCGCTGAAGTCGATGCGCGCCCAGGTGCCGGCCGGCAGCGTGGGCAGCGTGCCACCCAGGCCGGCGATCAGGTTGCCGCTGCCGCCGGTGACCAAAGCGCCCAGATCGCTGGCCGGGGCGGCCATGCGCAGGTCCAGGCCCGCCCACATGAAGTCCAGCGTTGCGCCGACGGCGAACTCGGGTGTCACGTTCCAGGCCAGCGGCAGCAGCACACGGCCGACCCCGAGTTCCGACCGCACCGGCTCGCCGGAGCCTGCGGCCAGGAAGGTGTTGGCGCCGTACTCGGTGCCCATGCCGCCCTGCGCGAACACGCCCAGGCCGTAGGTCAGGTCGCCGTTGCGGCGCACGTAGCCGAAGGCCGGCATGACGTAGGACGTGCCTCCGGATTTCGCCGCGAAGGGCCCGGCGCTGCTGTTGACGTCCGGACCCAGCAGGCCCAGCGCCACGTCCAGCCGTGCCCCGGGCCCGCCCAAGGCCAGCGTGGCCGGGTTCTGCGCCATGGCCGCCGTGCCGTGATCGATGGCCTGCGATGCGCCGCCCATGCCGGTGGAAATGGGGCCGTAGCCCTCCATGTTCATGCCGTTGGTGGCGGCCGCTGGCAGGGCTGCCAGCAGGCCCGCAGCGAGCGCGCTGAGGGTGAGGCCGCTGGGCAGGCCGGGCCGGGTGGGGAACGTCCGCATCGTTGTCTCCTTGTGGGTGTCGGGTTTGAGCGGGAAGCGGAAAAGTCTGAGAAGCACGGTTGGTGGCCTCACCAGCGGGCGAGCAGGCGGCCCTTGACCACCTTGGTGTCCCACTGCTTGAGCGGGCAGTCGCCTTTGGCCGTGCAGTCGCCACTGCGGATGTCGAACTGCCACTGGTGCTTGGGGCAGGTCAGCGTGTCGCCCTGCAGCGCCAGGTCGGGGATGTTGGTCACCTGGTGCGGACAGCGGCTGTCGTAGACGCGCCAGCCGTCGGCCCGGCGGTGCACGAAGAGGCCGCGGCCATCGCACGCCACGCGGGTGGTCTGGCCGACCTTGAAGCCCTTGGTGGCCATCACGTCGTGCCAGCTGCCCTCGGCGCCCATGGCGGCGGGCTGGAACTCCGGCAGGTCCATCGCCAGGATGATGTCCACCGCCCAGACGATCTTCGCCAGCCCCAGGGTCGGGAAAGCCATCAGCAGCGCGTCCAGCACTTCCGCCGGCGTGGCGCCTTCGCGCAGCGCGCGGCCCAGGTACTGGCGGAAGCCGCGCTCGGTCTGCGCGTGCACCTTGGTGATCACGGAGATCAGGTTGCGCGTCTTCGGATCCAGCTTCGTGCCGCAGGCCTTCAGGAAGGCAAAGTAGTGGCCCACGGCATCGGGCCGGGCCTTGACGAGGTAGGCGAGCGCGTCACTCATCGGATTCCTCTTGGCTTCAGGGTGCGTCCGTGGCCGGGGGCACGACGAGCACCGGGTGCTCGGCCAGGCCCACCACCTTCTGTGCCGTGCCGCCGATCCACGCACGGCCCAGGAAGTCGCCGCCGTGGCGGCCGACGACCACCAGGTCGGCACCCAGGCTGCGGGCGGTGTCGACGATCTCGCGGTGCGGCGCACCGTCGCGCAGCAGCACGTCCACGGCCAGTCCGCCGGCACGCCAGGCGCGCGCCTGCACCTCCAGGCCAGCGCGCAGCGATTCCGGGCCCACGCTCAGCAACGTCAGCGGCAGGCCGCAGCGGCGCGCGATGCCCGCGGCCGTGCGCAGCGGGCCGTCGTCGGGTTCACCCGGCGCCAGCGCCACCAGCACACGCTGCTGCCACATGCGGGCCGCCCGTGGGCACACGAGCACGGGGCAGGGCGCGTGCGCCAGCACCTTGCTGACCATGTCGCCGATCAGCACGTTGGCCAGCAGGCCCGGGCGGCCGCGGCGGCGGATCACCAGCAGTTCGCTGCCCAGCGCCCGTGCCTGGTCGACGATCTCGCGCCACAGCTGCAGACCGTGGCGCACCTGCAGGTCCAGCGTGATGCCGCCGGCCGCCGCCTCGCCGATGAAGGCCTGCCGGCGCCCGGCCGCGGCACTGTCGGCGCGCGCCGCGGCCTGCGGCGTGGTGGCCTCGTATTCGGGGTTGGAGATCACCGGCATCACAACTGGCAGCGGCAGGCCGCAGTGGCGCGCCAGCGCCAGTCCCAGGGCCTCGGCACCGTGGTCGTGCTCGGAATGTTCCGTGGCCAGCAGCAGCCGCTCGAAGGGCGCACGCACGGTGTCAACCGACATGGATCACCCCCGAGGCCGAGAGCCCCAGCACGGCGGCCTGCGCCAGGCAGAGGCCGGCATAGAGGCGGTCACCTCGGGCGCGGTAGACCCAGCCAGCACCCAGCACGCATGGGAGCGAGCAAAGCGCCAGCAAGGCGACACCCAGTTCGCCGACCACGTCGCCATGGTCCAGCTGACGCAGCCAGGCCCAGCCGGTGGGGGCACTGGTCTGGGCCAGGAATTCCCCCACCGGCAGGCGCCAGAGCACGCCCAGGCGGGCCAGCGGCAACAGCGGCGACAGCAGGCCGCTGGCGTAGAGCACGAAGCCCAGTGCCATCAGCGCCAGGCTGGCGCGCGCGCCCCATTCCAGCCAGCGCGCATAGCGGAGCTGGGCGTCGTCGGTCACCAGCCCAGCCCCTTGGTCAGCGAGCGCAGGCCGGCGAACAGCAGCACGGCGATCACCATGCGGCGCACCGAAGCGCCCTGCAACACCCCCAGCAGCCGCGCCCCCAGGCGAGCGCCCAGCATCATCCCTGCGATGGCGGGCACCGCCAGCACCGGCAGCACGGCGCCGTGGTTGATGTAGACCCAGACGGCCGACGAGTCCACCAGGCCCAGCACGAGCCCCGAGGTGCCGGCGGCCACCTTCACCGGCACGCGCCCATCAGCAGGTTCAGCGCGGGCACGTTGGCCCAGCCGGCCCCGATGCCGAAGACGCCGGCGAGCACGCCGATGCCACTGAAGGCCACCAGGCCCGGCAGCGTGCGGTGGGACTGCCAGCTGATGCTGCGGCCGCTGGCGCGGTCGGTGAACACGCCATGCAGCGACAGGGCGCGCGACAGCGCGTCAGGTGCAGCCACCTGAGGGATCTCCGACTGCCGGGCGGCGAGCATGACGCCCACGATGGCGAGCACCACCACACCCAGTGCCACCTGCACCACGTCCGCCGGCAAGGCCAGGCCGATGAGCGCGCCGACGATCGAACTGGCCGACGCCAGCGCTGCCAGCGGAAGTGCCAGACGCAGGCTGGCCAGCCCGGAACGCAGCAGCGTGGGCCCGGCGGCCAGCGCACTGGCCAGGGCCACCATCAACCCGATGCCGCGCACGAAGTCGAGGTGAAACGGAAAGAAGCTGCCCACCAGCGGCACGAACAGCGTGCCACCGCCGATGCCGGCCGGCACCGCGATCAGGCCCATCACGAAACAGGCCACGAACAGCGCCAGCGGCCAGAACCACACCGGTATGGCCGTGGCGGCGGTTTCGGCCATGGCCGGCGCGCTGGCGGTGAGCAGGGCCAGCGCCGTGCTGGCGCGTGCGCGCACTGGGCTCACGCCATCCCTCGCAGGGGCAGGTTTGTCTCCGTCGGCATCGCAGTGGCCGCGGTCCAGGGGCCGCGGCAGTGGCTGTTCTGCCAACCATTGGGCGCGAGTGCCCCTGTTGCCGTCTATTACCGGTACGGGTAGCGGCGTCTAGCCCATGTGGGTGATGGGCAGGGCGTGGGCGTTGCCTTGTCCCCCTGGGCCCGGGGCGGGCGGGACGTTCAGCGCTGCAGGGGGGGCTTGGCTGTCGGCACCTGCCGGGTGTGCAACGCCTGCAGTGCCGAAGTTGCGGTCCGCCGCAAGGCGCTCTGTGGCCTCATGCTGGGCATGGACGTTGCGGGCAGGCCCTGGTTGAAGACGATCTGCGGCCCGGGGAGCAGCAATTCCGGCAGACCGTCGCCGTCCAGGTCCGCGACGCGCAAGGCCCGGGTCGGCCCGAATCCCTCGGGGCCGCGGAAGCTCTCCATCGGCAGGAAGCTGCCGTCCACGGTCTGCCGGTGCACCAGGATGACCCCGGGCGATGTCGACAGGTAGCCGACGACGTCGGCATGCCCGTTGCCGTCCAGGTCGGTCACGAGAAGCTGCGACGAGCCCAGCGTGCTGGCAATGGCGCGCGGCGCCTCGAGCCGACCGTCGGCGCCCTGGCGGTACCAGGACACGGCCTGTTGGCCCGGGTCATGCACGAGCAGGTCCTGCCGACCATCACCGTCGAGATCGGCGATGGCCAGCGGCGTCTGCCCGAAACTGCCCGACAGCCGCTGGTACTGTGGTGCGGCAAAGCTGCCATCCGCCTGCTGGTAGCTGATGCCGAGCGCGAAATCGAGATCCCCCTGGCCGCTGCTCGACACCAGCTCCGCGCGCCCGTCGCCGTCGAGGTCGCCGATCGCGAGATCACCGTAGCCGTTGCTGAACAGCGGCACCGGCAGGCCGACACCGAAACTGAAGCCAGGGCCCTGGCGCCAGACCGTCACCGTGTCGTGCGACCACGACGAGCCGACGATGTCGAGCCGCCCGTCGCCATCGAGATCAGCGACACGGGCCTCGCTCACCTGCGTGTCCTCGAGCAGCCGCCGTTCGCTGAACTGCCCGTCCGCGCTTTGCAGGATCAGCTCGACCCCACAGCCGCTGGCCGCCACGATGTCCGGCCGCCCGTCGGCATTCATGTCCACCACGTTCAGGTCATTGAGCCCACCGCAGCCCTCATCTCGCGGTGGCATCGCGTAGCGGCGCGAGGCGGCGAAGCTGCCGTCGGCCTGCTGCAGGCGCACATCCAGCGCCATCGGCGTCTCGTCGATCCATCCCATCAGGTCGAGCCTGCCGTCGCCATCGATGTCGGCGGCCGCCACCTGCCGGCTGACCGGCCCGGGCAGCGCCTGCGGGTACGACAGCAGGCCCTGGACGGTACGGAAGACCAGGGGCGTCGAGGTGGCCGACAGGTTGCCGCGCGCGTCCGCGAGTCCGTTGCCGATCGACACCGTGTAGGTCCGGCCCAGTGCCAGTTCCTGGCGTGGCCTGATCTGCACCGTGCGGGCGTCGACGGCAGTCACGTCGGCCGGGACCGTGTTGTCGAATTCGTCCGCCAGCGTGATGTTGGCCTCGGTGACGGTGCCGGGGTTCAGGTCCTCGTCGAAGGTCAGCGTCAGTGTCGGCAGGCGGGGCACGTCGTTGGCGCCAGAGGCGGGGGTCGATCCGATGACGTGTGGGCCGCTGATGTCGACATCGAAGTGCCAGGTCGCAGGCACTGCCGCGTTGCCCAGCACATCGGTGGCCCGGCTGGTCAGCGACAGCGTGTAGCGACCGCTGCCCAGCGTATTGAAGTAAAGGTTGAACGCCGTGGCCGAGCCCGACCGGTTCCAGGTGCCGTCGATTGCTGTGCCATCCGGCCGCCTCAGGACGAGGCCGCCGTCGTTCAGGGTCGCGAGTGCGACGGGTTCGTCGAACCGAACCTGGACCTGCGAGGTCAGCCCGGCGACGGCCCCGGCCGCGGGCGTGCTGCCGATCACGGCAGGAGGCCGCGATTCCGATCGTGTGCCGCCCACCGCATACCGCAGCAGATTGCGCTGGGTTGTCGCGCGAGCACCATCGATGACCGTCTCGGCCGTCTCGCGCACGAGCCCCACGCCGGGCGCCAGCCACTGGTGCACCGTGGTGACCACCTCGACGTCGCCCAACGAGGACAGGCTGGCACTCAGCCGCAGCACGAGCTGGACCTGTGTGCAGCCTGCGAACACGCCTGCGGGCACATCGACCGTGGCGGGTGCCAGCCCGGTCTGATCGACGCGCAAGCGCATCGCATCGGGCTGCCCGTCCTCGTCGAGGTCGTAGCCCGCCGCGACGGTGCGATCCACCAGCACGTGGGTCTCGCCCTCGCGCACCGGCAGCTTCAGCGTCGTCAACGCGCCGAATGCCACCGCCACCGGGTCGTCGGGGTCGGGCAGTTCAGCGATGGCCGCATCGTCTTTCAGGACCAGTGTTTCCGACGTGCCGCCGGACTCCAGATCGGTCTCGAGCACGACCCGCACGACCTGCCCTTGCACGTCCCGAGTTTCGGTGACCTCGGTCAACTGCAGCCGACCCTCCTCGTCGCCGTAGAGCCAGCGGTCGCCCACCGCCAGCGGCATCGGGTCGCCCGCGGCCGGAGGCGGGATGGGGTTGCCCGGTGCGGTGGCGTCGCCGCCGCCACCACCACCGCAGGCGACCAGCAGTGGCAGCAGGAACAGAGCGGCGCGCAGGCCGGCAGGCATGCAGGGCAGAGGCATCAGGCATCACCAGGCAAGGGTCCGATGGCTGACGATTCTGCATGCTGCCGCTGCTGCAGGTTCAGCCGCGGCGGCAGCCACGGGGTAGCCACCACCGATCAAGTGCCGCCGATGGGCGGAATCCTGGGCTAGGCCAACTGCGCCGCCACCAGTTCCAGCAGGCTTTCGGGCGACTTGGCCCACTTCGCATGGCGGGCGCCCTGTTCCAGCGTGATCCGGCATTGGCCGCAGCTGGTCAGGAAGTGCTCGGCCCCGGTGGCGTCCACCTGCTGCTGCTTGAGCGCAAAGACCTTGTGGCGCAACGGTGCGGCGCGGAGGTTGGAGACCACGCCGCCGCCACCGCCGCAGCACAGGCCGGTGGTGCCATGCTGCGCCAGTTCACGCAGTTCGAAACCCAGTGCCGCGATGATGCGGCGGGCCGCAGCTTCCAGCCCGCCACGGCGCACGATCTGGCAGGGGTCGTGGAAGGTGGCGCTGGTCGGGTCGACCTTGTTCACCCGGATGCGGCCGCTGGTGATCAGTTCGTCCAGGAACTCCGTCATGTGCACCACGCGCACCGGCAGCGCGCTGCCGTACCAGCGGGCGGCCTCCCAGCGCGCCGCGCCATAGGCGTGGCCGCACTCGGGCAGCAGCACGGTCTTGGCGCCGATCTTCACCGCGGTGTCGATGAGGGCGCGGGTGAGCTTCTCCTGCAGTTCCAGGTCGCCGTTGGTGAAACCGATGTTGGAGGCGTCGAAGCCTTCGCTGTGCATCGTCCAGCGCACACCGGCACGGTTGAGCACCTTGGCCGCCGCGGCCAGCGCACCCGTGTGCTCGCCCAGCTCCGCCGGCGCGGCGGTGACCAGCACGTCGGCCTGTGCGAGGTTGCAGGGGATGTCCACGCCGTGTTCCTGCGCCGTCTCGGCCAGGATGTCGGCCAGGTCATCGCCCGGCGTGGCGGTGCTGTTCCACTGGCGTGCGGTGCGGTCCATCAGCGCCAGCCGGTCCGGCATCAGGCCGGCCTGGTACATGCCATGGCGGGCCTCCTTGACCAGCTCGGCAATGTCGATGCCCATGGGGCAGGCCAGGGTGCAGCGGCCGCACATGTTGCAACTGTCGTACAGCAGCTCCTGCCACTGCTGCAGTTCCTCGATCGTCGGCGCCTTGACGAGGCCCAGCGCACGCACCAGCGGCGCCAGCGCGCTGGCTTCGCGAAGGTAGGTGCGGCGGAAGGGCTCGAGCTTGAGCGCCGGCGTGTACTTGGCGTCCCCGGTGGCCAGGTAGAACTGGCAGGCCTGGGCACACAGGCCGCAATGCACGCAGGCTTCCATGTGCAGGGCGGAGGTGCGGCCGAACTGGCTGGCGAAGCTCTGCATCGCCTGGGCAACACGTTCCTGGTCAGGGCAGTCACCTTGCTGGTCGAAGCCCGGGCGGGCCGCGGCGGTGGCGGTGGCATTCATGCGCGGACTCCCCGGTGGCTGAAGCGGCGGCCGGTGGCAGCGCGCGACAGCGGGAACAGCACGGCGTGCATCAGCTTGCCGAACGGGAACCAGACCAGCAGCAGTTCCAGCGACAACAGGTGCACGGCCAGCGGCAGGCGGTAGAGCACGGCGTCGCGGGCCAGGATCTGCGCCGACGGTTCGCTGGCGACGGCCATGCCAGTGGCGAACGGCAGGAAGGTGACCACCCAGGTGAGGTAGTCGTCGCCGCTGGACAGGCGTCGCCGCACCGGGTCGTCGAGCCGGCTCCACAGCGCAAACAGCAGGGCATAGATCACCGCGGCGGCCGACAGGTACATCACCGCGTCGGGCAAGGCCGGCCAGCCCAGGCCCAGGTGACGGTGGATGAAGTCGATGTGGGGCGCGTAGGCCAGGAACACCAGGGCCAGGCCGATGTGCAGCACGTAGCCGTTGACGGTGATGACCAGGGCGTTGTCGCCGAAGGCGCGGCGCGGCCACAGACCACGCACGATGGCCCGTCCTGCGCCGGTCAGGGGTCCGGGGGCGCCTTCGCGGGGCGGTGAGCGATCGGCCTGCGACGGCAGCCGCCACAGCCCCCACAGGCGCCAGGCCACCCCGAGCACGAACACCGCGGCCGACAGCACCAGCCCGGGGCCGCGGGCAAAGTCAAGCAGATCCATTGCCACCTCACTGCCGGGAACCACCGCCCCGGCAGTGCACACCTTAGGCGCCGCGGTCGTCGTTCGATTGACGCGTGTCAACAAGTGCACAGGCTGCGGATAGATACCTAGGTGGGTGTCGGGATCCTCCGGTGGTCAAGCGCCTCGGAACGGCGTCCAATGCGGTCTGGCTGCCCCGGAATGGCCCGGGTCATGCTCGCCCCTGCCAATGTCCGTCCACGATCCGTCCTCCGTCACCTCGCCTTCCGGCCATCCCGCGCTGCTGGCGCAGATCACGGCCGACCTGGCCGGCGGGGGGGACCCCACCGCGCTGCTGCGCCGCTTCCTGCCCCAGGTGGTGGCGGTCTGCGGTGCCGAGGCGGGCGCCATGCGGGTGCGCGCCGCCGATGGCCGGGGTTTCGACCTGGTGGCCGACCAGGGTCTGCCGCCGGACCTGCGCCTGCTGGAGATGGCGGTGGAGGTCGATTGCGGCGTCTGCGGTGCGGTGGCCGGCTCGCTGGAGGTGCGCTGGGCCGACGCCGGCAACGCCTGTGCGCGCCGGCACCCGCACCCGTTCTTCGCCCAGCCTGGCCGCCGCGTGCTGGCGGTGCCGCTGGCGCACCGCGGCCGTGTCCTGGGCGTGTGCAGCCTGTTCTTTGCCTCTGGCGGCGACGTCAGCGCGCAGGTGAGCGCCCTGCTCAAGACCCTGGGCGAGGTGATCGGGCTGGCCCTGCACGGGGCTCACATGGAGGCGCAAGCGCTGCAGGCGGCCGTGGTGGCCGAGCGCCAGATGATGGCCGCCGAGGTGCACGACGCCATTGCACAGACCCTGTCGTTCGCCAAGATGCGGCTGCCGTTGCTGGCCGCCGCGGTGGACACCGGTGACCGCGAGTCCGCGCGACGCTACATCGGCGACCTGCGCAGCGCTGTCGGCCAGGCCCATGGTGACCTGCGCAACGTGCTGTCCCACCTGCGCGATCCGGTGGATTCGCCCGATCTGCGCCACGTGCTCGAAGCCAGCCGCCATGCCCTGCGTGAACAGGCCGCGGTGGCGCTGGAGGTGCACGACGCGGCGCCCGGCCTGCAGCTGCCGCCGACGCAGGCGCACCAGGTGCAGCGCATCGTGCAGGAGGCGCTGAACAACGTGGCCCGCCATGCCGGCGCGCAGCACGCGTGGCTGACCATCGAACGCCACGACGGCGACCTCGAGATCCGCGTCGACGACGATGGCCGCGGCCTGCCCGACTGCCCGCCAGGCACCGACGAGCGCCATTACGGCCTGGACATCATGCGCCAGCGCGCGGCCTTGCTGGGCGGTGAACTGCAGGTCGCCCGGCGGCAGGAGGGCGGCACCTGCGTGCGTCTGCAGTTCCCGGTGGATGGAGCCGCGGCATGACGGCGCCGGCAGCCACCCCGCTGCGCCTGGTGCTGGTCGACGACCACGCGCTGTGCCGCACCGGCCTGACCGACCTGCTGCACCACCGCGGCGGCATGCAGGTGCTGGCCGCGCTGTCCGACCCCGACGAGGTGGTGCGTGTGCTGCGCGAGCAGCGGCCCGACCTGGTGGTGCTGGACCTGCGCATGCCGGCCATCGACGGCCTGACCCTGCTGCGCCGGTTGCGCGCCGAAGGCGTGGACACGCCGGCCATGATCCTGACCATGAGCGACGCCGAGACCGACCTGTCGGCGGCGCTGCGCCTGGGTGTGCGCGGCTACCTGCTCAAGGACATGGAGCCGGAGGTCGTGATCGGCTCCATCGAGCGCTGTGCGCGCGGCGAACTGGTGGTCGCGCCGGCGATGACGCTCAAGCTTGCCCGCCTGCTCGAGGGCGGCCCGTCGGCCGGGGCCGACCGCCGTGGCCTGCTGGCGTCGCTGACGGAGCGCGAGCGCGAGATCCTGGACCACCTGGCGCGCGGCGAGAGCAACAAGACCATCGCCCGCGCGCTGGACATCAGCCACGACACCGTGAAGCTGCACGTGCGCCACATCCTGGCCAAGCTGAACCTCAGCTCGCGCGTCGAGGCGGCGGTGTTCGCGGTGGAGGCGCGCAGCGACCCGGAGGTGCTGCGCTAGTTCGCGAGCCCGCCGTGGCGCCGCTGGAAGGGGTCAGCGCGCGAGCGTGCTGGAGTCCCATTGGTCGCGCAAGCGCTGGTCGCGCGCCGCCTCAGCATCCACCGAGTCGGGTGGCAGCAGCTTCAGGCACTCCGCCAGCGGCAGGGCCTCGGTCGCTGCCGGCGGGGCCGGTGCCGCGCCCGGTGGCGTTGAGCGCCCATCCCAGACGAAGGGGTTGCGGAAGGGTGCCGGCTCCGGCTCGCAATCGTGGCGGTAGAGCGGCGTGTCGTCGGACGCAAACGGGGTGAAGGCGATCGTGCGCTCGAACACCAGCGGCCGGCCGGTGGGGGTGGGCGGCAAGGGCGGCATGGCCTCGATGGCGGCACGCGCGCGCTGCTCGGCCACGTCGGAGGTCGACCACAGCGTGTCGAGCCTCACCAGGCGGCCGTCGGGCCCGATCTCCACGCGAAAGCGCACCTGGCCCTGGTCCGGCCCCGCCACGGCCGTGCCCATCATGCTGCGCACCTGCTGGCCCCAGTGGTACCGGTAGCCCTTGCTGTTCTTCAGCGGGTAGCGGGCGGCGAAGGCCCATTCCTCGGCGGTGGGCGCGGCGGGCGCGACCTGGGTGGCGGGAAGGCGGGCTTCCGCCGGCAGCTGGGCTGAGGGTGTGCTGAGGCTTGTCGGCGGTGCGGCCGGTTGCGGCGCGGATGACGTGGGGATGTCCGGCGTCAGCCGCACTGTCGTCATCGGCAATGGCGCTGGCGATGGCACTGCTGGCGGCGGCACTGTCGCCGCCTGGCGCCCCGCCATCGTCAGCAGCAGCGCCGCGTGCACGGCCAGCGAAACGCCGACCGCCAGGCCGATCGCCTGGACGGCCGGCAGGCGCGCCGCATGATCCGGCGGCTCGATCAGGCCGACCGCCATGGCATCACCGGCCAGCGCAGCGGCCCGAACCACGCGCCACCGGCGATCGTGCTGAGGTTGACTGCGCCGTACACCACCAGGGCGACCGCCTGCGCAGCGAAGACGCCGGCGAGGCCGCCGCCCCAGTGCACGGCGGCCAGGCCACCGGCGGTGGCCACACCCAGGCGGCACAGGTTGCCGATCACCGGCCAGCGCAGCTGACCCGCACCCTGCGACGCGAAGTACAGCACCAGCCCGAGCCCGAAGAAGCCGTACAGCGGCCCCACGGTGCGCAGGTAGCTGCTGCCTGCCGCCAGCATGGCCGGGTCATGGTCGAACAGCGTGAGCCAGGCGTGGGGGAAGGCCGCCGCCGACAGGCCGATGGCCTCAGTCATCGCGAAGGCCAGGGCGGCGCCGGTCCACGCGGCGCGCAACGCACGCTCACGTTGGCCGGCCCCGATGCAGGTGCCCACCATCGCGATCAGCGGCGCGCCCAGACCGAAGACCAGCGGCACCAGCAGGTATTCCAGCCGCGTGGCCGTGCCATAGCCGGCGATGGCTGCGGTGCCGAAGGCGCCGACCAGCGCGGTGCCGATCACGATCACCAGGCTGGTCGACAACGTGGACACGGTGCCCAGCAGGCCCACGCGCAGGATGTCGGTGAACAGCGCGGTGCGCCAGACCAGGCCGCGCAGGCGGGGCTGCAGCGCGCTGCGGCCGGCCCACAGCCAGGCCGCCAGCCAGGCGCTGCCAACCGCGTAGAAGCCCAGCAGCGCCACGGCGCCGCCGGCGATGCCCAGGCCGGGCCAGGTGCCCCAGCCAAAGATCAGCAGCGGCGACACCGGCACCAACACCACCGTGCCCAGCACCGTCACCAGCGCTGGCATGGCCATGTGGCCGGTGCCGCGGATGATGGCCGACAGGGCGTTGAACCACCAGATCAGCACGGCGCCGCCGAACACCCAGCCGGAATAGGCGAGTGCAGCTTCCAGCGCGGTGCCGCGCCCACCCATGGCCGTGTACAGCCAGCGCCCGCCACCGATCACCGCCAGCATGAAGGCGAGGCCGAACAGCGTGGCGATCAGCAGCGCGTGGCCCACCAGGGCATTGGCATCGTCGCGGCGGCGTGCGCCGAGTGCGCGGGCGATGGCCGAGGCGATGCCGCCGCCCATGGCGCCGGCCGAGGTCATCTGCATCAGCATGACCATCGGGAACACCAGGGCCATGCCGGCCAGTGCGTCCGTGCCCAGGCGGCCGACGAAGTAGGTCTCGATCAGGCCGGCCGCGGCCTGGGCCAGCATCACCAGCACGTTGGGGGCCCCCAGGCGCAGCAGCGTGCGCGTGATCGGGCCTTCCAGCAGTTCGCGCGTGCGCGGGTCCAGAGTGCCGGCGGTGCGCTCAGCGGGCATCGGCGGCCTCGCTGGTTCCCGGGGCGGCGGGGTCGAGCCGGGCCAGCGCGTCGTCGAGCAGGGCATGCAGCGCCGCCGTGCGTTCCAGGCCGAGCGTGGTCTGCAGGCCTTCCTGCGCGGCGCGCCAGCGGCGCTGGGCCTCGGCCCGCTTCTCGCGGCCGGCGGGGGTGAGTTCCACGCGCCGTGAACGGCCGTCGGCCCCCGGCTGCATCACGACCCAGCCTGCGGCCAGCAGAGGCTTGAGGTTGCGCGTCAACGTCGACGCGTCCATGGTCATCGCCCGCGCCAGTTCGCCCGGGGCGATGGGCCCCAGTGCCAGCACGTGCGACAGCAGCGAGTACTGGGTGGTCTTGAGGCCGGCGGCGGCCAGTTCGGCGTCGTAGCGGCTGGCCACGCAGCGCGTGAGCTGACGCAGCTTGAAGCTGGTGCAGCCGCGGGGTGTGGTGGACGCTGGGGTGGCGGCGGTGCGAGGCATGGTGTTTGATTGTATATACAATGGTTGCATCTGCAATCAATCAAGGTCGCCGTGATGTCCGACGCCACCCTGCTCCAGTGGAACCACGAATTTGAAGCAGTGCGCCAGCGCATGCGTGCCGCGCAGGCTGAACCGGGGTTCATCACGCCGGCGCAGGCGGCCGGCCGCACGGGGCTGGAGGTGCTGCAGGCCATGCTGGCGGGCGAGCTGCCCTATGCGCACATCGCGGAGACCCTGGATTTCGGCCTGGTGTCCGTGGCACCCGGAGAGGCCGTGTTCCAGGGCATGCCACAGCGCAAACACCTCAACCCGATGGGCGGCGTGCACGGCGGCTGGTACGCCACGCTGCTGGATTCGGCGCTGGGCTGCGCGGTGCACACCCTGATGCCCGCCGGGCGGGGCTACACCACCGCGGAACTGAGCGTGAACATCGTGCGTGGCGCCTCACCCGCGCAGGGCCCGCTGCGCGCGATGGCCAAGGTGCTGCACTGCGGCCGGCAGCTGGCCACTGCCGAAGGCCGCATCGTCGGCCCGGATGGCAAGTTGTACGCCCACGGCACGACCACCTGCCTGGTGTTCGAGATGCCGGCGCGCTGACCGCGCGGTGTGCAGGTGGCCCGAGTGCCGGCGCCGGCGATCAGCGGCCGGCGGTCTGGGCCATGTCGCCGGTTTCGGTCTGTGCTGCCTGCTCGCCAAACCAGGCCAGCGTCCCGTGCAGGCGCACGACCTCGCCCACGATGGTCAGGCACGGTGACTTCAACCCAGCGGCCACCACACGCTGCGGCAGGTCGGCCAAGGTACCGGTGACCACGCGCTGCCCGGGCAATGTGCCCTGCTCCACCACGCCGGCCGGGTGCGAGGCCGGCAGGCCGTGCGCGATCAGCTGCGCGCAGATCTCCGGCAGGCCGGCCAGGCCCATGTAGATCACGGTGGTCTGCTTCGGCCGCGCCAGCGCCGGCCAGTCGAGGTTGCAGCTGCCGTCCTTCAGGTGGCCGGTGACGATGAGGCAGCCCTGGGCGAAGTCGCGGTGCGTCAGCGGAATGCCGGCGTGCGCCGACACGCCGCAGGCGGCGGTGATGCCGGGCACCACTTCGAACGGCACGCCGGCCTCGGCCAGCGCCTGCAGCTCCTCGCCACCACGGCCAAAGACGAAGGGGTCACCACCCTTCAGGCGCACCACCCGCTTGCCCTGGCGCGCCAGTGCCACCAGCAGGCTGTTGATCTGGTCCTGCGACAGGCTGTGGTTGGCGCGTTGCTTGCCGACGTAGCGACGTTCCACGTGCGGCGGCACCAAGTCCATCACGCCGGCGCCCACCAGGGCGTCGTAGACGACGACGTTGCAGGTCGCGAGCAGGCGCGCCGCCTTCAGCGTCAGCAGGTCCGGGTTGCCCGGGCCGGCGCCGACCAGGGCGACCCGGCCGGCGGCAGCCCGCGGTGTGGTCGGGAATTGCACGCCGGTCAGCAGGGCATCGAAGTCGGTCATGCGGTTCATCGTGTGCTCCTCAGCCGCCGCAGCGGTTGCAGCCGCCGCTGCCGCAGCCTCCGGTCGGGGCCGAATTTTTGGGCTCGTCCTCGGGCGTCTGCGCCACGCAGACGAAGTCCAGCCGCCCGGGGGCGACCTCCACGTAGTCCAGCATCGCGTCGTCCAGAAGTGCCTGGGAAGGTTGGGCGATCAGCAGCGGCACGCCCTCGATCTCCAGCGGCATGTCGCCCTCGCGGGGTTCATCGAAGCCCATGCCGAAGGCGAGGGACCCGTCCTGTTCGAGGCGCGCGGCCACGCGCAGCGACAAGCCATCCGCGGCGCTGCGCGGCATGGCGGCGCGGATCTCGGCGGCGGCGGCAGAAGTCAGGGTGAACATGGGGTCGTCTCCGGTCAGGCGGCGTGCGCCAGCTGGGTGGCGCGGCACAGGCGCACGTGGGCCACAAAGCGTGGTGCCCAGGCGTCGCGCGTGGTGCTGCGGCGGTGCGCGTACGACGCCAGCAGGTTGTGGACCAGCAAGCCGTCGTGCCGGCCGTCGATGCCGTGACCCCGTTCGACCGTGTAGGCAAAGCGCACACCAGGGTCGATGGCCTCCAGCCGCGAGTGGTGGAATTCGTGTGCCCGCAGCGGCGCGGCGATCTCGCCGCCGGGCCAGGGCATGCCGGCCGTCTCGCGCAGCCGCATGTAGCCGCGGCCCACCGGGCGCGGCTGCATCACGGCATCGCCCGGGATCGCACCGACCATGGGCACGCGCCGGCCCTGCCAGCTGAGGCTGCGCGACAGCCACATCAGGCCGCCGCATTCGGCATAGGTGGGCAGGCCGGCCTCGACAGCGCGCTTCACGTCAGCGCGCAGCGCGACGTTGGCGGCGAGCGCGTCCATGCAGGCCTCGGGAAAGCCACCGCCGACGAACAGGCCGTCACAGGCCGGAAGCTGCACATCGTGCAGGGCGTCGAAGAAGACCAGTTCGGCGCCGCTGGCCTGCAGCGCCTGCAGGTCGTCGGGGTAGTAGAAGCCGAAGGCGCGGTCGCGCGCGATGGCGATGCGCACGCGCTCGCCAGCGGGTGAGCCGGTGCATGCCGGCATGCGGGCCACCGTCGTGGCCCGCGCCGCCGGCGCGGCGCTGCGCGCCAGGGCCAGCACGGCGTTCAGGTCCACCGCGGCCGCGATGGCTTGCGCGATGGCGCCGATGCGCTCGTCGGCGTCGTCCAACTCGGCCGCGGGCATCAGACCCAGGTGGCGCTCGGTCAACGCCAGCAACGGCTGCTCGTGGATGGCGCCCAGTACCGGCACTTCGGGGCAGTAGTGAGCCAGCACCTCGCGCAGCCGGGCCTCGTGGCGCGCACCGCCCACGCGGTTGAGGATCAGGCCACCAATGCGCAGGGCAGGGTCGAAGGCGAGGTGCCCGCGCACCAGCGGCGCGATGCCACGTGTCGTGCCGCGCACGTCCACCACCAGCAGCACGGGCGCAGCCAGCCGCTTCGCGACCGCCGCATTGCAGTCGCCGCCGTCCACCGCCATGCCGTCGAACAGGCCGTGGTTGCCTTCCACCATCGCGAGGTCCGCGGCAGCGGACTCGCGCGCGAACAGTGCGTCGATCTCCGCGCCGTCCATCAGGTGCGGGTCGAGGTTGAAGCAGGGTGAACCACTGGCGCGGCCCAGCCACATCGGGTCGATGTAGTCGGGACCCTTCTTGAAGGCCTGCACCGCGATGCCACGCGCGCGCAGCGCCGAGGCCAGCCCGAGCGAGACCGTGGTCTTGCCCGAGGACTTGTGCGCGGCGGCGATGAACAGGCGCGCCGTCATGTCAGGCCTCCTGCAGGGCCGCCCTAAGGGAGGCCTGCGCCCCTTGGGGGCCGCGAACGAAGTGAGCTGGGAGTTTCATGCCTTGAGGTTGTCGTCGCGCGGCATCACGTCGAGCACGCGGATGCCGATCGCCGTCAGCACGAAGGCCGCGCCCAGGCCACCGAGGCCGAGCAGCCATTCCGGCAGCTTCGGCACGTAGTGCGCCACATGGCCATCGCCAAAGGAACTGCTGGCGGCCCAGCCCGGAAAGATCTCCAGCGGAAAGGCCTGGCCGCCGATGATGAAGACGTAGAGGAACGCGAAGGCGCCCAGCACCACCAGCGCCGCAGCCACCAGCGTCCAGCGCGGATTGGCGAAGCGGGCGCTGAAGAGCATCACCATCGGCAACACCGAGCCAACGCCGACATAACCCACCCACAGCAGCCCGGCGAACAGGTCGCCGCCGTTCTGCCCCAGCAGGATGAAGGCCTCGAAAGCCTGCTGGCGCGCGAAGTACAGGTTGGTCCCGTGGTACACGGTCACCAGGTACAGCGCCGCGGCGACGAAGACGCCGAGCAGCCGGTTCAGCCGCCGTTGCACGTCGCCCGGCATGGCCTGGCCGTTCCAGCGCATCATGGCCGCCTGCACCAGCAGGAACACCGCCAGCCCCCAGCCGAAGGACAGCACGATGAACATCGGCGCCAGCAGCGCCGACTGGTAGGCCTGCCGCGCCACCAGGAAGCCGAAGATGGAGCCGGTGCCGGTGGTCAGCAGGAAGCGCCACACCAGCGCCGCCAGGCCCGCGGGCTTGCTGTACGGATTCATGTGCCGCTCGGCCATCGTCCACAGGTAGACGGCGACGATGCCGACCATGCCCGAGTACAGGAACACGTTCCAGGCGAAGACCGACGTGAAGTTGTAGTGCGTGGCGGCGACGATCACGCGGTCGGGGCGGCCCAGATCGAGCATCAGCACCATCAGGCCACCGGCGAGCATCGCGATGCAAAGCAGGCCCGACAGCGGCGCGCGCACCTTGTACGCCGGCTGGCCGAAGACCGAACCGACCGACGCGACGTTGAGCACGCCGGAGGCGGCCACGATCATGAAGATCGCGAACACGTGCGGCAGGCCCCAGACGATCTGGTTGTCCATGCCGGTGGCCACGTGGCCGGCGGTCTCCATGTGGTGGGCGGCGAGCAGGCCGATGCCGGCGACGGCGGCGCCGAGCGCCAGCAGCAGCCAGAAGAAGCGCGTCTGGAGCTGCTCGATCGGGCGCGTGGCGGCGTTCATCTCAAAGCCCCTCGTAGCGGACGCCCGGGTCCAGGCGCAGATCCGCACGCAGCTGCGTGCTGCGGATCTCGCGCACGCGCTTCGCGATCGCGCTCTCCGGATCGTTCAGGTCGCCGAACAGGATCGCATCGTGGCCCGCTTTGGTGCAGGCCTCGGCGCAGGCCGTGACGCGCTCGCCGCGGTCGATGCGGTGCACGCACAGCGTGCAGCTCTCGACGCAGCCCTTGCCGCGCGGCACGTCGGGCTGCTGGTCGGTCAGCGGTTCGTGCACGAAGCTGCGCGCCTTGTAGGGGCAGGCCATCATGCAGTAGCGGCAGCCGATGCAGCTGTGGCGGTCCACCAGCACGATGCCGTCGGCGCGCTTGAACGAGGCACCGGTGGGGCAGACGTCCACGCAGGGCGGCTCGGCGCAGTGCTGGCACATCACCGGCACCGATGCGGTACGGCCGGTCTTGATCTCCTTGATCTCGACCTTTCGGATCCACTGCGGCGTGGTGGCGCGGTTGTCTGTCTGCAGGCCGTTCTCGGTGTTGCAGGCGGTGACGCAGTCGTTGCAGCCGGGGGCGCACTTGGTGGTGTCGATCAGCAGGCCCCAACGCACCTTGGCGTCGGCGCCCTGGCTGGGCGCAGCGTTCCCGACCTCGATCAGGTGGATGCCCGGCGCCAGCAACGCGCCGCCGAAGGCGGCCACGCTGCCGAGGAAGGCACGTCGCTTCGTGTCGGGATTCATGGCGTGCCTTTCGCCACGGACCTCGCCACGGCGCTTCCGGGCTTGCCGGTGTGGCACTCGAAGCAGTCGATCTTCACCGCGGCGTACTGGTGGCAGGACTGGCAGAAGTCACCCGCCTGCGCCGACACGCTGCCGGTGGCCGTGGTGGCATGACAGCCCACACAGTCCTTCAGGCTGTGCTTCGCGCCGCGGATGCCGCCGTGCACGGTGACGTCGCGCTGGTGCTTCAGGTATTCCATGTGGTGGCGGCGCATGTCGGCCGGGTCCTCCACGCACTGCGTGCCGGGCTTCGCCTTGGGCACCGCTGGCAAGGGTGGTGCCGCCACAGCGGCCAGCGCCGTGGTGGTCAGCAGGGCCAGCACCCAGCGCCGCATGCCCTTATTCCCCCAGACCCATCTGGATGTAGCCGGTGGGGCAGACGTCGTGGCAGATGTGGCAGCCGATGCACTTGTTGTAGTCGGTGTCCACGTAGCGCCCGGTGGTCGACTGCGACTTCTTGACCTTGAACACCGCCGTCTGCGGGCAGTAGACGACGCAGTTGTCGCACTCGAAGCAAAGGCCGCAACTCATGCAGCGCTTGGCCTCGGCCTGGGCCTGGGCCTCCAGCAGCGGCAGCATGCGCTCCTCGAAGTTCGACAGCGCCTCGTCGGCGTTGAGCGAGACGATCTTGCGCTTGTTGCGGTCCGTGTAGTTGAAGTGGCCAAGGAACAGGTCCTTGTGCGGGATGACGTAGCGGTCAGACCGGTTGTCGAAGTTGTGCACCGCGCCGGTGGACTTGTCCGTGCCCCGCACCGGCTCTTCGATGGTGCCGACGGGCAGGCCCTTCTCGACCAGCTTGCGCATCAGGTCGAAGCTGTGGACATCGATCTTGGGCCGCTTGTCCAGCGCCTCGCCCTGCAGGAAGCGGTCGATCCCTTCGGCTGCGATCGCGCCGTGGCCGATGGCCGTGGTCAGCAGGTGCGGGCGGATCACGTCACCACCGCAGAACATGCCGGTCTGGCCGGCCACCTGGTAGTTCTTGTCGGCGTTGATGGCGCCCTTGCCGTTGTTCAGCGCCTCCAGGCCCGTGAAGTCCACCGCTTGGCCGATGGCCGAGACGATGAGGTCGGCCTCGATGACCTCCTCGGTGCCCTCGACCGGCTTGATCTCCAGCCGGCCGCCGACCAGCTTGGCCTCGCACCGGGCCACCTTCAGGCCGGTGGCGCGGCCGTCGGCGCCGCGCACCACAGCCAGCGGCACCATGCTGCCGCGGATGGCGATGCCTTCGCCCAGCGCGTGCTCCACCTCGTGCTTGCTGGCCTGCATCTTCTCGATGGCAAAGACCGAGGTCAGCGTCACCTCCGCGCCCTGGCGGCGCGACAGCATCGCCGCGTCGTGCGCGGCGTAGCCGGTGTCGCCGGCGATCGCCAGCTCGGGCCGGTCGGCCTCGTGGGTCTGGTCGATGTGGCCCAGGCGGCGTGCCACCGTGGCCACGTCGATCGAGGTGTCGCCACCGCCGACCACCACCACGCGCTGGCCCACGTGCTGCAGGCGTCCGTCGTTGAAGGCCTTCAGGAAGGCGGTGGCGGTGACGACGTTCGGCGCGTCGGCGCCCTCCACCGGCAGCGGGCGGCCGCTCTGCGCGCCCATGCCCAGGAAGACGGCGTCGAACTGCTGCTGGATCTCTTCCAGCGTGATGTCCGTGCCGATGCGCGTGTTCATGCGCGCCTGCACGCCCAGGTCCAGGATGCGCTGGATCTCGGCGTCCAGCACGTCACGCGGCGTGCGGAAGCCGGGGATGCCGTAGCGCATCATGCCGCCGAGCTCGGCGCGCTCGTCGAAGATCGTCACCGCGTGGCCCTTGAGCGCCAGCTGGTACGCTGTCGACAGCCCGGCCGGCCCGCCGCCAATCACGGCCACTGTCTTGCCCGTCTTGTGCGCCGGCGTGACGAACTTCAGGCCGTGCTCGATGGCCCACTCGCCCAGGAAGTGCTCCACCGAGTTGATGCCGACGAAGTCCTCGACCTGGTTGCGGTTGCAGCCCGATTCACACGGTGCCGGGCACACGCGGCCCATCACCGACGGCAGCGGGTTGGCCTCCGTCAGGCGGCGCCAGGCGTATTCCTGCCAGGGCACGTCCTTCGGCGGCTTTTCGACACCGCGCACGATGTTCAGGTAGCTGCGGATGTCCTCACCCGACGGGCACGAGCCCTGGCAGGGCGGCGTACTCTGGATGTAGGTGGGGCACTTGTGCGAATGGTCGGCGTCGAAGATCTCGTCCTGCCACCGGCGCACCTTGGTGTCGCCGTCCTTGTAGCGGCGGAAGGTCAGCGGCTTGACGTCGGAACTCGGGACGGACATGGCAGCCTCACTTTCCGGCCAGGCGCACGATGCCCAGCGCCTTCAGCACGTATTTCTCGTAGACGGGTTCGGAGGTGCCGGACTTCATCTTGCGCATGAAGTACTTCTCGAAGGCGATCTTCGCCAGGTGCACCCACTTGCCCTTCTTGAACCAGTTGACGTTGCGCGGCGGGATCTGCGGCAGCGCCACGAAGGCGGCGCCGGTGTCGCCCATGTCGGCCAGACAGATGGCGTTCCAGGTGCCGCGGGTGTCGGGTTGCTTGCCGGCCAGTTCGTCGGCGATGTTGTGCACGATGGCGGTGACCATCGTCTCGATCATGTAGCCCGTCTTCGGCGCGCCGGTGGGCACCGGGGTCACCTCCACCGGCGGGATCGCGACACAGACACCTGCCGAGAAGATGTTCCTGTAGGCCTTGCTCCGCTGCAGGTCGTCGATCAGCACGAAGCCACGCGGGTTGCACAGGTTGGGCACCGCGGCCACCGCATCCACGCCCTTGAAGGCCGGCAGCATCATGGCCAGCTTGAACGGGACCTCGTGGTCCTTGAGCTCCTTGCCCTGCGCGTCAAGCTCGGTCACGAAGAGCTTGCCGGCCTCCACCTTGGTGGTCTTGGCGTTGGTGATCCACTTCATGTCGTGGCCGCGCAGCTCGCTCTCGAGCATGCTCTTGCTGTCACCGACGCCACCCAGACCCAGGTGGCCGATGTAGGGCTCGCTGGTGACGAAGGTGATGGGCACCTTGTGGCGCAGCTTGCGCTTGCGCAGGTCGGCGTCGACGATGAAGGCGAACTCGTAGGCCGGGCCGAAGCAACTGGCCAGCGGCATGGCGCCGATGACCATCGGGCCAGGGTTCTTCAGGAACTCCTCGTACTCGGACCAGAAGTGCTGTGCGTGGTCGACGCTGCACACCGAATGCGTGTGGCCGCCGTGCGGGCCAGCGCCGGGCACTTCGTCGAAGCTGAGCTTGGGGCCGGTGGTGATGACCAGGTAGTCATAGGCCAGCGGGTCGCCCTCGGCGAACTCGAGCTTGCTGTTCTCGGCGTCGATGCGGGTGACGGCCTTGGGCACGAAGCCGATGCCCTTGCGTTCCAGCAGCGGGCCCACCTGCAGGCAGACCTCGTCGCGCGATCGCCAGCCCACCGCCACCCAGGGGTTCGACGGCACGAACTGGAAGTAGTCCACCGCGCTGACGACGGTGACGCGGTGCTGCTTGCCCAGCTTGGCCCGCATCTCGTAGGCGGCGGGCATGCCGCCGATGCCGGCGCCCAGGATGACGACGTGTGCCATGTGTGTTTCTCCTCAGTGGGGCTCGCCCAGCCGAATGGCGGTGCTGACGAGCTGGTGCACGCCGCCGACCATCGACATCTCGAAGCCGTAGTACGGCAGCACCTTGCTGAACTGCGCCTTGCAGATGGCGCAGATCGTGGCCATGAAGTTCACGCCGTGCTGTTCCCTGACCTGCTGCAGCGATTCCATGCGCGGCAGCGCGCCCTTGACGCGGATCTCCATCAGGTCGTCGGTGAGCAGGCCGCCACCACCGCCGCAGCAGAACGTGGCCTCGTGCGTGGTGCCCGGCGCCATGTCGTGGTAGTGGTTGGCGACGGCGCGGATGATGTCGCGCGGGATCGTGAATTGGCCACCCGGCGTGTCGCCCATGCGCGAGCCGCGGGCGACGTTGCAGCTGTCGTGGAAGGTCACGATCCGGTGGTCGTTGCGCTCCTTCTCGAAGCGCAGCGCGCCGCGCTGGATCAGGTCGTGCGTCAGCTCGCAGATGTGCGTGGGCTGCTTGTAGCGGTGGTCCAGCTGCTGCTGCAGCATCCTGGCGAACGGGTCTTCGCCGCCGTCGCCGATGCCGGTCAACGTGTTCCAGAAGCTGTAGGCCACGCGCCAGGCGTGGCCGCATTCGCCCACCACGATGCGTTTGCAGCCCAGCTCCAGTGCCGCCTCGCGGATGCGCAGTGCAATGTTGCGCAACTGCTCGTAGTTGCCGATGAAGAGGCCGAAGTTGCCGGCCTCGCTGGCCTTGCTGGACAGCGTCCAGCTGATGCCGGCGGCGTGGAAGACCTTGGCGTAGCCGATCAGGCTGTCGACGTGCGGCTCGCTGAAGAAGTCGGCCGACGGCGTGATCAGCAGCACCTCGGCGCCCTTCTGGTCGAGCGGGAAGCGCACGTCGAACCCAGTCTCGTCCTTGGCGTCCTCTTCCAGGCCTTCCAGCGTGTCCGCCAGCGCCGGCTCGGGGATGCCCAGGTTGTTGCCCAGGCGGTGCACCTTGCCGATGATCTCGTTGGCGTACTTCTGGCCCAGGCCCACCGAGTCCATGATCTCGCGCGCGGCCATCGTCACCTCGGCGGTGTCGATGCCGTAGGGGCAGAACACGCTGCAGCGGCGGCACTCGGAGCACTGGTTGTAGTAGCTCCACCACTGGTCCAGCACGTCCTTGGTCAGGTCCACCGCGCCCACCAGCTTGGGAAAGTGCTTGCCGGCGAAGGTGAAGTGGCGGCGGTAGACACCGCGCATCAGGTCCTGGCGCGCCACCGGCATGTTCTTCGGGTCGCCGGTGCCCAGGAAGTAGTGGCACTTGTCGCTGCAGGCACCGCAGTGCACGCAGGCGTCCATGTAGACCTGCAGGCTGCGGTACTTGCCCAGCAGCTCGCCCATCTTGGCGATGGCGCGCTGCTCCCAGCCTTCGGTCAATTCACCCGGGAAGCCGATGGTCTCGTTGATCTTCGGCGTGGCGACATAGGGCTTGCTGTGCGCCATCGCGCCTTCGGCCACCAGCGGGATCACTGGGTAGGGCTTGAGCGCGGGGGTCTCGAACTTGGGCGCGGCCATGTCGGTTCGGGTCCTACTTGTCCAGTGCCTGTGCCCAGGCCGCCACGTGACGCGCCTCGCGCGGGTTGTCGATCTGGTGGCGCGTGGGGCTGAAGAACAGGCCCGGCGCGTGCAGCAGCTTGCTGATCGGGAAGACGAGCATCAGTACGGCCACCAGGGTCAGGTGCAGCAGCAGCAGCGGGTCGGCCGGCAGCGGCTGGACCTGGAAGCGCATCAGCCCCAGCATGAAGGCCTTGACCGCGACGATGTCGGTGTGCGCGACGAAGCGCATCGTCAGGCCCGACAGGCCGATGGCGATGAGCAGCGCCAGGTGCAGGTGGTCCGACGGCGTGGAGATGTAGCGCACGCGGTCGACCAGGAAGCGGCGCGCCCACAGCCCGGCCAGGCCGGCCACCATCGTCAGCCCGGCGTAGGTGCCGAAGAACTGCACGAAGACGATGGGCGCCCACACCGGTTCCTGGAAGTAGCGCACGTGACGCAGCAGCACCAGCAGCAGCGAGGCGTGGAACAGCCAGCCGAACAGCCAGGTCCACTTGCTGCCTTTGTACAGGCTCTCGAAGAAAACCACCTCGCGCGTCATGCGCAGCGCCACGCCGCCCGCCGTGGTGGGCGCCGGCGTGGTGGGGATCTTCAGCGGCGAGGGGGTGCGGGCGTACTGGCGGATCTTCAGCGCCGTGCCCACGACCAGCATGGCCGTGGCGGCGTAGAAGAGCATGGCGTAGCCCAGCGCGAGCGCCTGCATGGCTGCCGCGTCCTGTGTCGGGGCGTGGAAAGCGGGTGCCGGCGCGTCAGACGCAACCGGTCGGCTTCGGGAGGCCGGCGATCTTGCAGGCCTGCTTGGCCGGGCCGTAGGGGAACAGCTCGTAGAGGTACTTGCTGTTGCCCTTCTCCTCGCCGAGCTGCTTGCCGATGGCCTTGGTCAGCACGCGCACCGCCGGGGCGATCTGGTACTCGTCGTAGTACGAGCGCAAGAAGTTCACGACTTCCCAGTGGTTCTCGGACATGTCGACGTTCTCGCCCTTGGCGATCTCGTTGGCGACGTCCTCTGACCAGTCGGCCAGGTTGACGAGGTAGCCTTCCTCGTCGGTTTCGATGCTGTTGCCGTTGACTTCGATGGGCATGGACTTGTCTCCGTGGGACGCTGGGCTCAGAGCCAGGATTGGTTGTTGGAATGCGTGGCGACCAGCTCGACGAAGCCGGCGTAGTCGACCGTGGTGATGCCCGGCTGCAGGCGGCCGCCCATGCCGCGCGCGGCGAGGTCGGGTTGCAAGGCGTAGACCTTCAGCGACGCGGCGGTGTCGCCCAGCAGGTCGGCTCGGGTGGCGGCGAGCACGCCGTCCTCGATCAGCAGCACGGCATGGCCGGGCTGGGCGAAGCGGCGGCAGACGTCGAGCGAGGCGGTCTTGTTGACGATGTGCAGCATGGTGGCCTCAGAACGAATACACGACATCCTGTTCGGACATCAGCGCCGCCATCTCGGCGTTGGACAGCACCTTCACATCGACCAGCAGGTCGTCCTCGGTCAGGCCCCGGGCGGCCAGCGAATCCCGGTCGACATAGAGCTTCTCGACGTCGTAGCCCTCCAGCGCGCGGTAGGTCTTGCTGTGGTTCTTGATGCCGATGCCAACCGTGTCCTGGCCCTTGACGATCTCGTAGACGCCGTCGTCCAGGAAGACGAGGCTGACGTCCTGGTCGAAGGTGGCGGCGATCAGCACGACCTCCAGGCTCTCCAGCGCGTAGATCGTGCCGTAGGGCGCCTTGCGGTTGACGAACATGAACTTCTTCATCGTGGCCATGTCAGCCTCCCGCCGGGCCGCCCCAAGGGAGGCTGAGCCCCCTCGGGGGGCAGCGAACGAATGTGAGCGTGGGGGCCGTCATCTCGTCAGTCTCCGAACGTGACCGTGCGGTCGGCCTTGATGCCGGCATCCACCAACTGCCCCAGCCCGCTGATGCGGAAGCCGGGCGCGAGCACCTCGTCCTTGATGCCGCGGCGCAGCGCGGCGGCGACGCAGACCACGAGGTCCACGCCGTGCTCGGTGTTCAGCTTGCTCCAGCGGTTGACGATGTGACGGTCGTCCTGCGGCGGCTCGGTGAGCTTGGTCGCGTTGTAGACACCGTCGTGATAGAAGAAGACGCGCATCACCTCGTGCCCGGCCGCGATGGCGGCGCTGGCGAAGTTCCAGGCCGTGTCGCTGGCCTGGTGGGTGTAGGGCCCTTCACTGACCAAGAGCGCGAACTTCATCTCAGAACCGGATGTGGGTGGAGGCGTTGAGGTTGGCCCGCGAGCCACGCCAGTCGTCGATCAGGTACTTGGTGAAGGGCAGGTCGCACTTCTCGAAGAAGCGCGGCCAGCCGATGCGCTCGATCCAGTCGCTCAGGCGCTCCCAGCTGCGGGCGTCGTTCTTGTAGACGTGCAGGATGCGCTTGACGATCTCGCTCACCTCCGGCCAGCGCGGCGGGTTGTTGGGCAGGCCGCTGGCCACCATCTTCATGAAGGTGGGCTTGCCGCGGGCGTTGGAGTTCTTGCCGCCGACCCAGATCGCCAGCTTGGAGTGTTCCGGGTCGTTGATCTGCATCGGCGGGCACGGGGGGTAGCAGGCGCCGCAGCAGATGCACTTCTTCTCGTCCACTTCCAGGCTCGGCTTGCCGTTGACCAGCGCCGGCCGGATGGCGGCCACCGGGCAGCGCGCGACGACGGCCGGGCGCTCGCAGACGTTGGCCACCAGATCATGGTTGATCTTCGGCGGCTTGGTGTGCTGCACGATGATCGCGATGTCGGCCTGACCACCGCAGTTGATTTCGCAGCAGCTGGTGGACAGGTGCACCCGGTTGGGCATCTCCTCGCGGATGAATTCCTCGTGCAGTTCGTCCATCAGCGCCTTCACCGCGCCCGAGGCGTCTGTGCCCGGGATGTCGCAGTGCAGCCAGCCCTGGGTGTGCGCGATCATGCTCACCGAGTTGCCGGTGCCGCCCACCGGGAAGCCGCTCTCGGTCAGCGCGCTGATCAGCGGCGCCACCTTGTTCGGGTCGGCGACCATGAACTCGATGTTGCTGCGGATCGTGAAGCGCACATGGCCATCGGCGTAGGTGTCGGCGATGTCGCAGAGCTTGCGGATCGTGTAGACGTCCATCTGCCGCTGCGTGCCGGCGCGCACCGTCCACACCTCGTCGCCGCTGTGCGAGACGTGGTGCAGCACGCCGGGGCGCGGCCGGTCGTGGTACTTCCAGTTGCCGTAGTTCTTCAGCAACGTCGGATGCATGTACTGCTTCTGATCCGGCGCTCCGCTCTCGATCGGGGTGCGATGGGCCATGGTTCGTTCCCCCTCAGGCAGCCTTGGCGGCCTTCTTGGCGTTGATCTTCGCGACCTCGTCGTCCCAGCCGTCGGTGCGCACGTACGGATTGGTGCGCGGCGTGGCGACCATGTTGGGGTCAATGTCCACCTCGATGCCCTCGAGGAAGTTGACCAGGCCGATGCGCTCGATCATCTCGCCGGTGCGCTCGTGCTCCAGCGCGTTCTCGGCGAAGAAGTCGATCACGCGCTTGCCCAGGTCGACCAGCGCGTCGTAGTCCTCTTCCGTCTTCAGCGGCAGGAACGGCACGACCACGGTGCCCATCAGGTCGCCGATCTTCAGCGTGCGCTTGCCGCCGATCAGGATGGTGGCGCCGGTGTCCGTGCCCTTGGCCAGAGCACCGGTCATCACGTTGATGCAGTGCATGCAGCGCACGCAGTCCTTGTTGTCGATCTCCAGCGCGTGCGTGTCGCTGACCTTCA
>JACKLO010000020.1 GCA_024235915.1 Burkholderiaceae bacterium
TCACTGGCCCGTCACGGCACCTGGACAGCATGCCGGCCATGCTCGAACACCATGCCTTGATCGCGCCCGTGCGGGCGCTGCCGGCGGCCGGAGAAGCCGCCATCCATGTGCGCTGGGCGCGCGACGAAGCCGACGTGCGCGCCGCGCAGCGCCTGCGCTACCTCGTCTTCGTGCAGGAGATGGGCGCGCGCATCGCGCCGCCGCGCCACACGCCGGCCGGCCACGATGCCGACGTCTTCGACTCCTTCTGTGAACACCTGCTGGTCTGCGCCGGCGAGGCGGTGGTGGGCACCTATCGTGTGCTGACGCCCGATGCGGCGCGGCGTGCCGGCGGCTACTACGCCGAGACGGAGTTCGACCTCACCCGCCTGCGCGGTGAGCGCACCGGCCTGGTCGAGGCCGGCCGCGCCTGCGTGCACCCGGACTGGCGCCAGGGTGGCACCATCCTCGCGTTGTGGGGCGCGCTGGCCGCCTTCATGCAACGCAACGGGCTGCACACCATGATCGGCTGCGCCAGCGTGGGCATGCGCGACGGCGGCCACCTGGCGGCCGACCTGTGGACGCAGCTGGCGGCCAGCCACATGGCGCCCATCGAGCACCAGGTGCGCCCGCGCGTGCCGCTGCCGGTGGAGGCGCTGCGCACCGGCCGCACGGTGGAGGCACCGGCGCTGCTGAAGGGTTACCTGCGCTGTGGCGCGCAACTGCTGGGTGCGCCGGCCTGGGACCCGGACTTCGGCACCGCCGACCTGCCGCTGCTGCTGCGTCTGGCGGATCTGCCGGCACGCTACCGGCGGCACTTTCTCGCGGGCTGAATCGGCCGGCTGCCACTGCGGGCGAACGGCCCACGGATGGCGGTTCAGGTGCCGCGCGTCACTCGCCTTCGCCGAACTTGTCGTCGATGAGGGCGCGCAATGCGTCCATGGCGGCCTGCTCGTCTTCACCGTCGGTCTCGATCTCGACCTCGGTGCCGAGGCCGGCGGCCAGCATCATCACGCCCATGATGCTCTTGGCGTTGACACGGCGGCCATTGCGCGCCATGTGAACGTCGCTGCGGAAGCTGCCGGCCAGCTTGGTGAGCTTGGCCGACGCGCGGGCGTGAAGGCCCAGCCTATTGCTGATGGTGATGGTGGAGCGGATCACGGGCGAAGGCGGTTGTGGCCTGGTTCTGCGGGCGCGCCGGCGCCAGCTGCATCACGCCCTGGGTGGCGCCGCCGACGGCGCGCGTGACCAGCGCCTCCAGCGTCTCGTCGGCGTAGCACAGCGTGCGCCAGAGCATGGGCACATTGACGCCGCTGACCACGCGCACGTGCAGCGGGTCGGACAGCATCAGCGCGGCGTTGCATGGGGTGGCGCCGAAGACGTCGGTGAGCACCAGCCAGTCGGCTTCGCGGCCGGGTTCGTCCTGCCGCATCAGCGCGCGGGCCTGGTCACGCACGGTCTCCGGCGTGGCGCCCGGCAGCACGTCCAGGGCCTCCACGGCATGGCCGCAGTCGGCGTAGACGTGGGCCGCCACCGCCTTCAGTGCACTGGCCAGTGGGGCATGGGCGACGATGAGCACGGCTGCCATGTTGCACTGCATTATGCGCGGCGCCACAGGAACCAGGCATAGGCGGCAGCGCAGCCGACCCCGAAGCCGCCAAAGGCGGTGCGAAAGGCCTCGGCCTCGGCCCAACCGGCGCCGCGCAGCGCGTCGATGGCCAAGCCGATGCCCCATTGCATGGTGAACACACCGCCGAAGATCACCAGGTTGTAGGCCGACAGCGCCCGCCCGGCCTGCGCCGGCGGGAACACCTGGGCCAGTGCCGGCTGGCTGATCGACATGCAGGTGCAGCTGACGCACCACGCGGCCCAGGCCCAGGGCCCGGCGTCGGCCCCGGCCCAGACGTTGTGGGCCAGCAGCAGCAGCGGCAAGGGCATGCCCCAGCGCAGCACCTGCAGTGCGGTGATGCCACGGGCCACGAGACGCGGCATCACCAGGCCCCAGGCCAGAAAGGTGAACAACATGGCGCCGTTGACGACGAACAGCCCGGCCGCGGCCTCGGCTGGTGTGCGGCCGCCGACCTGGGTCAGCCAGGGCCCGGCCCACAGGGCCTGTACCGCGATCAGGCCGCCGTACTGGAACAGGGCAAGCGGT
Source organism: Burkholderiaceae bacterium (assembly GCA_024235915.1). Lineage (GTDB taxonomy): Bacteria > Pseudomonadota > Gammaproteobacteria > Burkholderiales > Burkholderiaceae_C > Rubrivivax. Next base: position 2,135 of record JACKLO010000020.1, read on the forward strand.
GCCAGGCGCAGGAACAAGGGGTGGCGCAGGATCTCGCGGTAGCCGGCAGGCGGCACGGTCGGCGCAGGTGCCGGCATGGCCAACGATGCAGGGGCGGCGTCGCGCGGCACCAGCCTCATCATCACCGCCATCGACACCGCCAGTGCCGCGGCCACCGCCCAGAACAGCCCACGCCAGCCCAACGAGGGCAGCAGCCACTGCACCGGCAGCGTGGAGGCCAGCATGCCGAGCGACCCGGTCATCAGCATCCAGGAATTGGCGCGCAGTTGCGCCGCCGGGCTGAAGCGGTGGCGGAAGGCGGTCAGCGGCGACATCAGGCAGGCGGCGACGCCGGCACCGATGAGCACGCGGGCCGCCAGCAGTGCGGGCAGCCCGCGCGCCAGCGCGAAGAGGCCGCAACCCAGCACGGCCAGTAGCATCAGCGTGAACTGCACGCGGCGAGGGCCGAAACGGTCGATGGCGCTGCCCAGAGGCAACTGCATGGCCGCGAACCCGAAGAAGTAGGCGCCGGCCAGCAGGCCCAGTTCAGCCGCCGCCAGGCCCAGATCGGCGCTGAAGGCCGGGGCCAGCGTGGCGGTGACGGCGCGCAGCAGCGCCGACAGGAAATAGGCCACCGCGAAACCGAGGAACATCGTGGCCGCGGCGCGGCCCTGCAGGAGGTTCACGGTCTGCCTACCCAGGCATCAGGGTGTGGTCAGCGCGCCGAAGAAGGTGTCGGCGGCCTCGCCATCGAGCCGGCGGCCCAGCACCGTGGCCTGCATCACGCGCGTGCCCTTGCTGAACACCGCCACCTGGGCCTGCACCGGTTCACCGTCGCCACGGGTGCCATCCAGTGCCACGCGCTGCGTCACGGCGTTGGGTGTGGCACCACGCACGGCCAGTGGCATGGCGCGGCGCGTGGTGGCGCCGACGTTGCCGGCGGCGCTGTCCAGCAAGGCCTGCAGCGCCGGCGCCACGCGCCCGGGGTCGGCGACGTCGGCCACGGCCAAGGCGTACGTGACTTCGTCGCCGGCCGTGCAGGCGTGCAGCGTCAAGCGCACCCGGGCATCGGCCAGCGTCACGTCGCGGGCGTTGGAGGCCGGCTTGCAGGGGAACTGCAGGACCACGCCGCTGTCCTCGGGCTGCAGCTGCCGCCAGTCCTGTGCCGGGCTGCAGGCGGCCAGGGCCACGCATGTGATCCACGCAGGCCAAGGCCATGGACCGGCAGGACGGCTGGGAGGCGCATGCATCCGGTGCATTATCCGGGGCATGACCGAACCCACTTCTGCTGCCGTGGCCACCGACCCGTCAGCGACGATGCCGCCGCCGATGGCGCTGACCGGCGTGCGCGTGCTGGACCTCTCGCGCGTGCTCGCCGGCCCCTGGTGCACCCAGACCCTGGCCGACCTGGGCGCCGACGTGATCAAGGTCGAGCGCCCCGGCAGTGGGGACGACACGCGGGGCTGGGGCCCACCGTTCCTGAAGGACAGCGACGGCCAGGACACCGCCGAAGCCGCCTATTACCTTGGCGCCAACCGCAACAAGCGCTCCATCACCATCGACCTGGCCCGCCCGGAGGGCCAGGACCTGGTGCGGCAGCTGGCCCTGCAGGCCGACGTGCTGGTGGAGAATTTCAAGGTCGGCGACATGGCCCGCTACGGGCTGGATGCCAAGGCCATGCTGGCGCTCAACCCGCGCCTGGTCTACTGCTCGATCACCGGCTTCGGCCAGACGGGGCCGTACCGCGACCGCGCCGGCTACGACTACGCCATCCAGGGCATCGGCGGCCTGATGAGCATCACCGGGGAGCGCGACGACCTGCCTGGCGGTGGCCCGCAGAAGGTGGGCGTGGCGGTGGCCGACCTGTTCACCGGCATGTACGCCACCGTGGCCATCCTGGCCGCGCTGCGGCACCGCGACCTGACCGGCGAAGGCCAGGCCATCGACATGGCCCTGCTCGACACGCAGGTGGCGATGCTGGCCAACCTGGGGGCGAATTACCTCGTCACCGGCCAGCCGCCGAAGCGGGCCGGCAACGCCCACCAGAACATCGTGCCCTACCAGGTGTTCGAGGTGGCCGACGGCCACATGATCCTGGCAGTGGGCAACGACGGCCAGTTCGCCAAGTACTGTGCCGTGGCCGGCCATCCCGAGTGGGCCGCCGACCCGCGTTTCGCCAAGAACGCCGACCGCGTGCGCCACCGTGCGGTGCTCGTGCCACTGTTGGCCGAGGTGATGCGCACCCGGCCCAAGGCCGAGTGGCTTGCGGCGCTGGAGGCGGCGAAAGTGCCTTGCGGGCCGATCAATCACCTGGGCGAGGTCTTCGCCGACCCGCAGGTGCGTGAGCGCGCCATGGTGACCACGCTGCCGCATCCGCTGTCCGGCCAGGTGAACCTGGTGTCCAGCCCGATCAAGCTGTCGGCCACCCCCGTGCAACCGCGCCACGCGCCACCACTGCTGGGCCAGCACACGGCGGAGGTGCTGGGCGAACTCGGCCTGGACGCGGCCGCCGTGGCCGCGCTGCAGGCCGCCGGTGTGGTCTGAGCCTGGCTGGCCGCCAGGACGAAGGTGAGCACAGCCTGACCTGCATCCGTCGGTGACAATCGTGACGAAATGACCCCGGGACCGGGGGGCACGGTGAGGTGCCTTTCGCGCGACACTTTGGGCCATTGAATCAGGGGATCGGGCACCGGCAACGAACCGGCGAATCCCGGCCCCTCAGGAGCGAATCAGCGATGACGATGTCGAACCGCGGTGCGCAGCATCGTGCCGCGTCGTCGGACCGTGGGCCGGTGGACCTGGGCCACGCCCGGCGCGCGCCCTCGGCGGGTGCCACACCACAGGCTGCTGAGACCGCAGGCGAACCGCGCCTGCTGGCCGGCCAGGTGGGGGCCGAGGTGGCGGCGGCGCTGTCCTCGGCGCTCGAACGGCTGGAACAGCTCACCCGCACTGGGCGCATCGCGCGCCACAGCCTGCAGGCGTTGCACGACGAGATTCACCGCGCGCGCCAGGTGGCCATGCTGGGCCAGCAGGTCAGCCGCCTGGCCGCCGGCCATGTGCGGCAGGCGCCGGAGACGCTGGAACTGCCGCAGCTGCTTCGCGAGGCCCTGGCGCAACGGGCGGACGCGATGGCGGCGCGCGGGCTGGAACTGCGCCAGGTGCTGCAGCCGGCCACGGTGTCGGCCGATCCGTCGCTGCTCTTCGCCCTGCTGCTGAGCCTGCTCGACTGGGCTTTCGAACATTGCCGGTCGCAGACGGTCAGCCTGCACACCGGGCTGCAGCCCTGGCCGGAACAGGCGGTGCTGGAATGCCGGTTCACCTGGTGCCCCCCTGACCGTCTGGCGCCCGAGGCCGACCTGGCCTACGAGGTCGACCGGCTGGAGCGCGGGGACGATCCGTCGCACCTGGACACCGTGGCGTGGCGTCTGGTGGAGCAGGCGGCGCAGGCCATGTCCGTGACCCTGGCGCGGGCCGACACGGCTTCGCAGGTGCGCCTTCGCCTGTTGTTCCCCGAGACGCCGCGCCGCTGGCCGCGGCTGGTGGACGCGCTGGCCGAGGTAGACGACGGCCTGTCGCGCCTTCGGTCGCAGCCGCTGGCTGGCCTGCGTGTGCTGGTCCACGCGCAGCGGCCCGACGTGCGCCACGTGGTGCACGAGGCCCTGCAGCCCGCGGGCCTGCTGGTCGATTTCGTGGCCACGCTGGCGGACCTGCGTGAATGCGCGCTGCAGGCACCGCCCGACGTGCTGCTGATCGACGAGCGCGGCAGCGAGGTCGACCGTGTGCTGGCCGAGGTCAAGGCCGGTGCCAGTGGGCCGGTGCTGGTGCACGTGGCCGAAGCCTTCCGCGGCGTGGAGCTCAGCAGCAGCGGCCGCTTCGAGATCGTGCGCGTGTCACGCGACACGGCGGTGCGCGACCTGCCGGCCGCGCTGGGCTACGCCCTGAACCGCTGACCGCTCCTGGCGCGCCTGGGGTGGCGCGCGCCGGTCAGAGCCCGAAGACCTTCTTCAGCAGCGCGCTGCCGGTGCCCACCGGATCGCGGCGGATCTTCTTCTCTTCCTCGCCGATCATCCAGTACAAGCCGTCCAGCGCCTTGCGCGTCACGTACTGCTGGATGTTGGCGTCCTCGTCCTTCACCAGACCGATGCCCTGGGCCTTGGCGGCGACACGGTTGTACTTGTCGGCCAGCGACACCTTTTCGGTCGCCTCGGTGACGATGGGCAGGAACTGCGTGTTCAGCGGCGTGCGCGTCTTGCGCTGGAAGAAGTCGGTGACGGCGGTGTCGCCGCCCTTCACGATCTTCAGCGCATCCTCCACCGAGATCGACTTCACCGTGTCCACCAGCAGCGTGCGGGCCTGGGGCACGGCACTTTCCGCGGCGCGGTTCATCGCCGTGACCAGTTCGTCCACCCGCTTGCCCTGGCCGAAGGTGCGCAGGAGCTTGGCGGCGTCGTTGAGGGCACCGGGCAGCGGGATGCGCACGGCAGCATTGCCCAGGAAGCCGTCGGTGCGGCCGAGGTTGGCCACCGCGGCCTCGGCGCCCCGCCGCAGTGCTTCGCGCACGCCGCCAGCGGCGTCGGTCTCGGTCAAGGACAAGGCCCAGCCGGCGTGGCTCAGCAGGGCCAGTGGTGGCAGGGTGATCAGCGTGCGGCGTTGCATGGTGGGCTCCGGGTGTCGGGCGACACCCGATGATGCCCCACGGCCCCCGCGACGTGCCGGTGACGTGCCGGCAGCGCCGCGCGTGAGTGGCTCAGCCCGCGGTGGCCGGCACCACGCCGGCCGCGTGGGCCTGCTGGTCGGCGTGGTAGCTGCTGCGCACCAGGGCACCGACGGCGGCGTGCGTGAAGCCCATGGCGTAGGCCTCGCGCTCGAACATCGCGAAGGTGTCCGGGTGCACGTAGCGGCGCACCGGCAGGTGGTGGCCGCTGGGCGCCAGGTACTGGCCCAGCGTGAGCATGTCGATGTCATGCGCGCGCATGTCGCGCATGGTCTGCAGGATCTCGTCGTCGGTCTCGCCCAGGCCCACCATCAGGCCGCTCTTGGTCGGCACGCCCGGCACCTCGGCCTTGAACTTCTTCAGCAGGTTCAGGCTGAAGGCGTAGTCCGAGCCCGGCCGCGCTTCCTTGTACAGGCGCGGCACGGTCTCCAGGTTGTGGTTCATCACATCCGGCGGCGCTGCTCTCAGGATGCCCAGCGCGCGGTCGTCGCGGCCGCGGAAGTCGGGCACCAGGATCTCGATCTGCGTCTTCGGGCTCAGCGCGCGCGTGCGCTCGATGCAGGCCACGAAGTGCGCCGCACCGCCATCGCGCAGGTCGTCGCGGTCGACGCTGGTGATGACCACATAGGCCAGCTTCAGGGCCGCAATGGTCTTGGCCAGGTTCTCCGGCTCGTCCGCATCCAGCGGGTCGGGCCGGCCATGGCCGACGTCGCAGAACGGGCAGCGCCGGGTGCACTTGTCGCCCATGATCATGAACGTGGCCGTGCCCTTGCCGAAGCACTCGCCGATGTTGGGGCAGGAGGCTTCCTCGCACACGGTGTGCAGCTTGTGCTCGCGCAGGATCTGCTTGATCTCGGTGAAGCGCGAACCGGGCACGCCGGCCTTCACACGGATCCAGTCGGGCTTCTTCAGCACCTCCGCCGGCACCACCTTGATCGGGATGCGCGCGGTCTTGGCCTGTGCCTTCTGCTTGGCGGTGGGGTCGTAGGCGGGCGGCGGCACGGGCTGGTCCATCCCCCGAATTCTACGGACGGGGCTGCAGAAGGGTTTGCAGCCGCGCAGACAACCGCGCTGCCACCTCGTCCCAGCCAACCTCCACGCCACAGCTGCGCAGGTCCACAGTGGCCAGCCCGGCATAGCCACAGGGATCGATGCGCTGGAACGGCTCCAGGTCCATCGCCACGTTCAGTGCCACGCCGTGGTAGGTGCAGTGGCGGCTGACCTTGATGCCCAGCGCCGCGATCTTGCCCAGGCCGGCAAAGGGGTTGCCGCCCGGACCAGGCGGCGCGAGCGGTGCGTGCGATCCCGGGTCATCCAGCCGCACATAGATGCCCGGTGCGCCTACCACCCGGTGGCCGGTGACGCCCAGGCCGTCAAGCATCTGGATCACCGCCTGCTCCAGCCGGTAGACGTATTCCTTGACGTAGATGCCCAGTCGTTGCAGGTCCACCAGCGGGTAGGCCACCACCTGGCCGGGGCCGTGGTAGGTGACCTGGCCACCCCGGTTCGTGGCCACCACCGGGATGCCTCCGGCCCCCAGCACATGTTCCGGCCGTCCTGCCAGGCCCTGCGTGAACACCGGGTCGTGTTCGACGAGCCAGAGTTGATCTTCGGTGTCGGGGCCGCGCTGGGCGGTGAAATCGCGCATGGCGGCCTCGATGCCGTCATAGGGGCGCCGGCCCAGGATCTGTACCTGCATCGGGCCAGTGTAGGGCTTCGTCAGAAGTCGACACGCCGCCCGACCCAGTCGGCGTATCGTCTTCACCGTGATGCGCCTGAACCGACTGCTCCTGGCCCTGTGGATGGTGGCGGCGTGGGCCACCGCGGCGCCACGCCCACCGCTGTCGCCCATCGAGCAGGCCATCGGCGCCTACGCGCGCGGCGATGTCGACGGGGCCCGTCGGCAGCTGGAGGCCCTGGCGCGGCGCGGCCTGCCGGCGGCCGACCACAACCTGGGCGTGATGGCGCTGGACCAGGGGCAGCCGGAAGCCGCCGAGGCGCACTTCCGCCGTGCCGCTGGCGCCGGTTTCGTCACCGCCATGCTGGCCCTGGGCCAGTTGCACGAGCAGGGCCGGCTGGGTCGACGTGACCTGCCCACCGCCATGCACTGGTACCGCCTGGCGGCCGAAGGTGGCAACGTGCAAGGCATGGTGGAAACCGGCACGGCCCACTACCTGGGCCGAGGGGCACCGCTGGACAAGGCGCAGGCGGCACACTGGTACCGGGAGGCCGCCAAGGGCGGCGACGTCGGCGCACAGTACCTGATCGCGGCCATGTACGAAACCGGCGATGGCGTGCCGCAGGACCTGCGGCTGGCGCGCTACTGGTACGGCGTGGCGGCCGACAATGGCGATGAGGCCGCGCCGGGCAAGCTGAAGGAGCTCGAGCTGCGCGAACTGGGCGCTACAGCACCACCTTGACCATCGGGTGGGTGCTCAGCGTGCGGTACAGCTCGTCGAGCTGCTCGCGGCTGGTGGCGGTGACGGTGATCGTCAGTCCCAGGTAGTTGCCGGCCTTGCTGGGCCGGCGCTCCACCGTGGCGGCGTCGAAGCCGGGGTCGAAACGCAGCGCCACGTCGACGATGGCCTCGAAGAAGCCATCGACGTGTGCGCCCATCACCTTGATCGGAAAGGCGCTGGGGTACTCGATCAGGCTTTCTTCGGGGGGGATGGGTTTCATCGGGGTTTCGGGCTGGGCCATGCGCTCAGATGGGTGCGGTCGGCGCTTTCGCAAGCCTGGGGCGATCGTGGGCGCCAGTGCTTGACCGCGGCGCCCGTTCGCTCACAGGCTCTGCTCGGCCTTGGCCCGCTGGTAGGCCTCGTGCAGCCGGGCGTACACCGGCCCCGGCTTGCCGCGCAGCGCGCCGTGGCCCACCGGCTCGCCGTCGATCTGGGTCACCGGCAGGATCTCCTTGGTGGCCGAACTCAACAGCACCTCGTCGGCGGCGCGCACGTCGGCTTCCGAGATCGGGCGAAGGTTGTAGGCGATGCCCACGTCCTCGCACAGCTCGCGCAGCAGTTCGTAGCGGATGCCTTCGAGCACGTGTTCGCTCTTCGGCGGGCCCAGCAGCGCACCCTCGTGCACGACCCAGACGTTGCTGGCGGCGGCCTCGGTCAGCCAGCCGTCGCGGAACATGATGGTCTCCAGCGCCCCCTGGTCGGCCGAGATCTGCCGCGCCAGCACATTGCCCAGCAGCGAGGTGCTCTTGATGTCGCCGCGCTCCCAACGGAAATCGCGCGCCGTCACGCAGGCCACGCCATGGTGGCGCTGCTCGGCGGTGGGCGGCTTCATCGGGCTGGCCATCATGAACACCGTGGGGGCGATGCCCTGCGGCATCACGTGGTCGCGCAACGCCACGCCGCGCGAGACCTGCACGTAGACCAGCTGGTCCTCGGCGCCCGTCTTCTCATGCAGCGCCGCGACCAGCCGGCGACACAGCGCCAGCCACGCTTCGCGGCCGTGCGGGTTGGTGATGCGAATCTTCTGCAGCCCGCGCTCCAGCCGCGCCATGTGCTCGTCGAAGCGGAACATGCGCCGGCCGTAGACCGGCGCCACGTCGTAGACGCCGTCGCCGAAGATGAAACCACGGTCGAGCACACTGATCTTCGCCTCGTTCAGCGGCAGGAACTCACCGTTCAGGTGGCAGAGCGTGTCTGGCAGGACGTGCATGGGAAGTGCTCCTCGCGGGCCAGCTTACTACTGGATCCACAGCCGCAGCGCATCCCAGGCACGGCCCAGGATGCCGGCCAGCGGCACCGGCGTCATCACCTGCAGCGGCACGCGGCGGATCTCGTCGCCACCGGCGGTCACGATGCGGATCTGGCCCACGGCCTGGCCTTGTGTCAGCGGGGCCACCAGCGGGTCGGTGCGCTCGATCAGCGTCTTCAGCCCGGCGCCTTCGCCGCGCGGCACGGTCACCACCAGCGGCCCCGGCGCACCCAGGCCGACGTCCTTGGCGCTGCCCTTCCACACCGGCACCGTGGCCAGCGGCTGGCCAGCCGGGAACAGGCGCACTGCGTCCCAGGCGGCCCAGCCCCAGTTCAGCAGCTTCTGGCTTTCGTTGGCCCGCGCCTCGCGCGACGCCGTGCCCAGCACGACCGACAGCAGGCGCCGCTCGCCGCCGGGCAGCTCGCGCCGGGCGCTGGCCACCAGGCAGTAGCCGGCGGCCTCGGTGTAGCCGGTCTTCATGCCGTCCACCGCCGGGTCGCGGCCCAGCAGCATGTTGCGGTTGTCCTGGCGGATCTTGTTGAAGGTGTACTCTCGGATCGAGTAATAGCGGTACTCCTCCGGGAAGTCGCTGACGATGCGCGTGGCGATCACCGCCATGTCGCGCGCGCTGCTGTAGTGGCCCGGTTCGGTCAGCCCGGTCGGGTTCTTGAACTGCGTGTTCTTCAGGCCCCAGGCCTGGGCCTGGCGGTTCATCATCTGGGCGAAGCCCTCGACGCTGCCGCCCACGGCCTCGGCCAGCGCCACCGACGCATCGTTGCCGCTCTGCACGATCATGCCGCGCAGCAGTTCGTCCACCATGGGCGTCATGCGCGGCTCGATGAACATCATCGAGCCACCGTTCTTGCGCTCGCTCCAGGCGCGCTCGGACACCGGCAGCGTCTGCTCCAGCGTCAGCTTCTTGTCCTTGAGCGCCTGGAACACCAGGTAGGCGGTCATCAGCTTGGTCAGCGAGGCCGGCTCGGCCTGGGCGTCGGCGTCGCGCTCGGCCAGGGTCTGGCCGCTGGTGACGTCGACCAGGATGTACTGGCGCGCGGCGACCTCGGGCGGTTGCGGCAGCGCGGCGTTGGCACGCAGGGGCAGGGCGACGCTGGCCAGGGCCAGCACGGCGGACAGGAACAGTTTCATCAGGATCCGGAAGAAGAAGGCAGCCGGTGCCAGGCACCGGTGATCAGTTGCTTGAGCAGGCCGAGCTGGCCGTGGAAGAAGTGCCCGACACCCGGGACGACGGTGACCGGCAGCACCTGCGGCCGCGCCCAGTCGAGCACGGCGGCCAGCGGCACCACGTCGTCGGCCTCGCCGTGGATGACGAGCGTGTGCTGCGACACCGGCGGCGGCGCAAAGTTCACCACCGCCGGGCCGATGAGCGCCAGACGCTCCGGCGCCGCGTCACCCGTCAGCCGGGCGGCGGCATGCGCCGCCATCGCCGCGCCGAAGGAAAAGCCGCCCAGCGCCAGCGGCAACGCTGGCTCGCGCTGGGCCGAGACCACGGCCAGCACATCGTCGACCTCGCCACGGCCCTCGTCCCACGTGCCCGCCGATCCGGCCGTGCCGCGGAAGTTGAAGCGCACCGTGCGGTAGCCCAGGGCCAGGAAGGCGCGCGCCAGCGTCTGCACCACCTTGTTGTCCATCGTGCCGCCATGCAGCGGGTGCGGGTGGCACAGCACGGCCACGCCCACTGGCGCGCTGCCGGGGTGGTCGACGGCCGCCTGCAGCAGGCCGGCCGGGCCGGGCATCTGCAGCCGTTCGGTCTGCGCGTTCACCGGCCCACGTCCGGCGGCAGCACCAGCCGTTCGACGACCTGGCCATCTTTCAGGTGCGAATCGATGATCTCGTCGAGGTCGCTGGTGTCCACGTAGGTGTACCAGGTGCCCTCGGGGTAGACCACGGCCACCGGCCCGCCGGCGCAGCGGTCCAGGCAGCCGGCCTTGTTGACGCGCACCTGGCCCTGGCCGGCCAGCCCCAGCGCCTTCACGCGCCGCTTGCAGTGGTCGAAGGCGGCGGTCGCCCCGTGCTGCTCGCAGGCGGCCTCACCGCTGTCACGCTGGTTGAGGCAGAAGAAGATGTGGCGCTGGTAGTAGCTCATCTGTGAATTGTAGGAGCCGCCCCCAGGCGCGCGAGCAGCCACAGCCCGGCTGCGAACGGCCAGCCCCAGCCGATCCACTGCGACAGGCCATGGAAGCGGATGAAGCGGCCCTGCTCCCAGCGTTGCAGGTTCTGCGCGAAGTAGGGGTCCGCCGGCAACTGGGCCACCAGCAGTACGCCGGCGGTCACCGCCATCAGCCCCAGGCCCACCGCCAGCCGCCGCGGCAACGGGGCGAGCAACAGTGCCAGCAGCAGGCCCGCAACGATGCCCGGCAGCGCCGCCGGCGTCACCCAGGCCAGGCCATGCTGGGGTCCGAAGTTCAGGGCCGTGGACAACGCCAGCACGGCGATGGCCAGGGCACTGGCGCCCAGCGCGAAGCCGGCGCGGCGCCAGCCGGGGGGCACCACGGCGAAGGCCAGCAGGCAGGGCGCCAGCAGGCCCAATGCCGTGATGGCCGTCTGCGTGGGCAGCGTGGGCGGGGCGGATGGCGCGGCGGCGGCGATCAGCGCGTCGTGCCATTCGACGGCCCAGGGTACGCCGGCCAATGCGTCGGCCAGCAGTGGCAGCAGGCGCGGCCCCACCTGGCCCAGGCCCAGGGGCACCGCCGACGGGAACAGCAGGGCCAGCGGCCACAGCAGCAAGAGCAGCAAGGCGCCGGCGGAGTGCGTGTCGAACCATTGCGCCACGGCGCCAACCCAGCGTACGGCCCAGCCGCCGCGCGCCAGCGGCATGGCCAGCAAGGCCCCCGTGGCGGCACCGCCGCTGTTGAGCACCCAGTCGAGCAGCGAAGGGTGGCGCTCCGGCAGGAACTGCTGGGCCAGTTCGAGCGCAAACGACAGCGCCGCCGCCAGCAGGGTTGAAGCCAGCACCGGGCCGCCGATGCCGCGGCCCGGCCGCCACAGCGCCAGCACGCCCAGCAGGCCCAGCGGCAGGTAGCCCAGGTAGTTGGACCAAAGGTCGAAGGGGATGCGCGCGCGCGGCCAGGGCAGCGCCAGCAGGTCGGTGAAGCTGCGGCCCGTCGGCCAGGCCCAGCCATCGAACGGAAACAGGCTGGCGTAGACGATCAGCGCCGTCAGCACCGCGGCGGCCAGGGCGGCGGGCAGGCGCAGCGTGGCGCCCGCGGCCATCAGAAGGGCTTGACCACGACGAGCACCACGATGGCGATGAACAGCAGCACCGTCACCTCGTTGAACACGCGGAACCAGCGGTCGCCGCGCCGGTTCTCCAGGTGCTCGAACTGGCGCAGCAGCCGTCGGCACATGTGGTGGTAGCCCAGCACGCCGGCCACCAGCAGCAGCTTGGCGTGCATCCAGCCACCGCTGACGCCGAACCCCAGCCACAGCCAGAAGCCCAGGGCCAGCGCCGGCACCATCAGCAGGCTGGAGAAACGGTAGAGCTTGCGGCCCATCAGCAGCAGCCGCTCGCGTTCGGCGTGGCTGTCGGCCGGCACCATGGCCAGGTTGACGAAGATGCGCGGCAGGTAGAACAGGCCGGCGAACCAGCTGGCCACAAAGACGATGTGGAAGGCCTTGACCCAGAGGTAGAGCATGGGCTCATTATGGGTGGCGCCCTCGTCAACCCGGCGGGCCCTGCGGTGACCACCCGGCGCGGTCAGGACGAAAAAAAAGCCCCGGCTTGAAGCCGGGGCCCGCAAGCCTTATCGCTGTCATACGGTAAGGCACCTGCTCAGGGAGGAAAAGCAGGGGACGACAGCCTTGCGGCTATCATCCGCCGAGCACTTTACCAGAGCGCGTCCGGGGCTCGCCAGCGGATTTGCATGCCCGCCGCGCCCAACGCAGCACCCCGCTGCCCCCGTTTCAGGACTGCGCCGTGAGCTTCACCCCCCCGCCCTTTCCCGCTGCGCGCCCGCGCCGGCTGCGCCGCGATGCCTTCACGCGTGCCCTGGTGCGTGAGCACCGGCTGGCACCGGAGGACCTGATCCTGCCCGTGTTCCTGCTCGACGGCGAGGGCCGTGAGCAGGACGTGGCCAGCATGCCCGGCGTGAAGCGGCGCAGCGTCGACGGCCTGTTCACCGTGGCCGAGCGCTGCTGCGAACTCGGGGTGCCGGTGATGGCGCTGTTCCCGGTCATCGACCCCGCACTGAAGACACCCGACGGCCGCGAGGCCACGAACCCGGACGGCCTGGTGCCCACCGCGGTGCGGGCGCTGAAGGCGCGTTTCCCGCAGCTGGGCCTGCTCACCGACGTGGCGCTGGACCCGTTCACCAGCCACGGCCAGGACGGCCTGCTGGATGACACCGGCTACATCCTCAACGACGAGACCGTGGAGGTGCTGACCCAGCAGGCCCTGGTGCAGGCCGAGGCTGGCGTGGACATCGTGGCGCCCAGCGACATGATGGACGGCCGCATCGGCGCGATCCGCGACGCGCTGGAATCGCGCGGCGCGATCCACACCCGCATCATGGCCTACAGCGCCAAGTACGCCAGCGCCTTCTACGGCCCCTTCCGCGATGCGGTCGGCAGCGCCGGCAACCTGGGCAAGGCCGACAAGAAGGTCTACCAGATGGACCCGGGCAACAGCGACGAGGCGCTGCGCGAGGTGGCGCTGGACCTCGCCGAAGGTGCCGACATGGTGATGGTCAAGCCCGGCATGCCGTACCTGGACATCGTGCGCCGCGTGAAGGAGGAGTTCCGTGTGCCCACCTTCGCCTACCAGGTCAGTGGCGAGTACGCGATGCTCAAGGCCGCCGCGGCCAACGGCTGGCTGGACCACGATGCGGTGATGATGGAATCGCTGCTGGCCTTCCGCCGCGCCGGGGCCGACGGCGTGCTGACCTACTTCGCGCTCGACGCGGCCGAACAGCTGCGCCGCCGCTGACGCGCTGCGGAGCTGCAGGCCGATGCGCATCTTCCATGTCGCCGCCGACCGTTTCGTCGAACTGGCGGCGATGCCCGAGGCGCTGCCGGCCACCGGCTTCCTCTGGCTGGGCAGTGCGCGGCGCGAGTTCGAGGTTGGGATCGGCGACGTGCAAGCCGCGCTGCAGCGCTGGACCGGTGGCCAGCTGCTGGACCTGCACACGTCCGACCTGCTGAACACCCAGCTGCCCAGCCACTTCGACTACACCAGCTGGTACGACCTCCTGGTCTTCCGCCGGCTGGCGGCCGGCAGCGGCCAGCGGGCCTTCGACGCCGAACGCGGCACGCTGGCGGCGGCTCGCCAGGCCCTGGCGGCGGTGGACACGAGCCCGGTGGGTTTTGCCGTCTTCGACCGCGTGCTGGTCACCGTGCACCCCACGGACTGCGCCGTGCGCGACCACTTCGCGCAGCGGCTGTCGGCGATGGCCAGCAGCGAAGGCCGCGCCGGCACGCGCCTGCCGGCCAGCCCGCCGGACCTGATGCTGCGCATGGTCAACCACATGGTCGACAGCTACCTCGACCTGCGGCGCCTGCTCACGCGCGCCCTGGGCACGCTGCAGCAGGAGCTGCTGGATCCCAAGAGCCGCTTCCGCGACTGGAACGTGCTGCTGGAGTCGCGCAACGCGCTGGCGCTGTTGGAGGACACCTGCGAGGACCAGCGCAGCGCGATGCAGGAATGGATCGACGCGCTGGACGAATGGCCGGAAGAGGCCGATCCCCAGCTGCAGCGGGAGCGCGAGATCCTGCGCGTGCGCTCACGCGACGTGCTTGAGCATGTGGCGCGCGTGCTGTCGCACGTGCGCCGGCTGGGGGAATCGGCGGAGACCGCGGTGCAGATGCACTTCTCGGCCCTCGGCCACCGGACCAACGACATCATGCGCACGCTCACCGTGCTCACCGCCGTGTTCCTGCCGTTGAACCTGATCACCGGCTTCTTCGGCATGAACTTCGACGACCTGCCGCTGGTGCACTCAGCCACCGGCCTGTGGGTCGCGCTGGTCGTGATGCTCGCGGTGGGCGTCGGGCTGATCGCGCTGTTCTGGCGCAAGCGCTACATCGGCAGCCCGGACTGACCAGGCTGCACGGGCCTCGCGCACGCGGTCCGCGTCGTCCACGCGTTCCTGGGCCCACATGTCCTCGAGCTGGCGCCGGCCCTCCTTGGCGATGGCGATCAGGCGCGCCTCGTCGCCGAAGTGCGGCGCCATGCGGTGCATCAGCTCGACGTTGTGGTCGCGAAAGCGAAGCGCGGACTGGCGTGCGGCGTGCCGTTCCCAGCCCATGAGTTCGAGCACGCTGCGCGCACTGGCCAGGGCCGACTCGAAGGTCTCGCGCTCCACCAGCGTCACCCCCAGGGCGTCCAGCCGCCGCCAGTGCGCCACGTTGCGCGCCCGGGCCACGACCTGCAGCTGCGGGAAATGTTCGCGCACCAGGGTGGCCACCGCCACGCTCTGCTCCACGTCGTCGATGGCGAGCACGAACACGCGGGCCTCGGCGGCGCCGGCCATGCGCAGCAGGTCCAGCCGCGCGGCGTCGCCGTAGAAGGCCAGCCAGCCGAAGCGGCGCACCGTCTCCACCTGCTCCGGGTCGTGGTCCAGCACGGTGGCGGCCAGCCCGTTGGCCGCCAGCAGCCGGCCGACGATCTGCCCGTAGCGGCCGAAGCCGGCGATGATCACCGGCGCCTGCTGCGGGGTCTCCACGGTCGGCGGCAGCGCGGTGCGGCGATGGGCCACGCGCGGTGCCCACCAGCGGTCGGCAGCTGCCAGCAGCAGCGGCGTGGCCAGCATCGACAAGGCGATGGCTGCCACCAGCAGCGCCGCCGGCGTGGCGCCGATCACACTGCCTTGCGTGGCCGCCTGCAGCACCACGAAGCCGAACTCGCCGCCCTGGGCCAGCAGCAGCGTGAACACCGGGCGTTCGCCCGGCGGCACCGGCATCCACCGCGCCATGGCCAGCACCACCACGGCCTTCAGCGCCACGAAGCCGGCCACCAGGGCGGCCACCAGGCCGGGCCGGTCGAACACCACGCCGAAGTCGATGCCCATGCCCACGGCGATGAAGAACAGGCCCAGCAGCAGTCCCTTGAAGGGCTCGATGTCCGTCTCCAACGCGCGCCGGTATTCGCTTTCCGCCAGCAGCACGCCGGCCAGGAAGGCCCCCAGCGCCATCGACAGGCCGGCGGCCTGCATGCCCCAGGCGGTGCCCACCACCAGCAGCAGCGACGCCGCGGTGAAGATCTCCGGCGTGCGGCTGCGCGCGATCCAGCGCAGGGCCGGGCGCAGCAGCAGCCGGCCGCCGAGCACGATGGCCAGCACCACGGCCAGTGCGCGGGCCGCATGGCCCCAGCTGGCGCCTTCGCCGGCCGCCTCACCGGCCGCTGCCCCGTCCGCCCCCATCGCCCCGACCGCCAGCAACGGCAGCAGGGCGAGCACCGGGATCGACGCGACGTCCTGGAACAGCGACACCGACAGCACGCTGCGCCCGGCCACCGAATTCGCCAGGTTGCGTTCGGCCAGCACGCCCAGCCCGATGGCGGTGGAACTCATCGCCAACGCGAAGGCGCCGACGACCGCGAGCCGCCAGTCGACGCCGAAGGCCAGCCCCACGCTGGCCATCACGGTGGTGGACCCCAGCAACTGCACGCTGCCCCAACCAAAGATCGGCCCGCGCAGCGCCCACAGGCGTTTGGGCTCCAGTTCCAGGCCGACCAGGAACAGCATCAGCACGACGCCGAACTCGGCGAACTGCAGGATGGCCTGCGGGTCGGTCACCAGGCCCAGCCCCCAGGGCCCGATGACGATGCCGGCGGCCAGGTAGCCGATGATGGACCCCAGTCCCAGCGCCTTGGCCAGGGGCACCGCCAGCACCGCGGCGCCCAGGTAGATCAGGCTGGTCTGCAGCCAGGCACTGGTGTCCATGGTCAGTCGGGCGTCGGGGTGGGGGAGGACAGACCGGCGGCAAAACGGTCCTCGAAGGCCTTAAGCGCCGCGTCGTCGACCCGGTGCGCGCCGTGCAGCACCAGCGGCGGCATCCAGTGCAGCCCGGTCAATGCGGCCGTGCGCGCGTAGGGCGGCAGGAAGTCGCTGAACGGCGCACCGTGTGAGCCCGCCAGGCTGTAGTTGTCCGCCGTGCCGCCGGTGGACACCACCAGCCACAGGGTCTTGCCGCGCAGGGCATCGCCACCCGGCCCGTACGCCCAGCCGAAGCTGAACACCTCGTCCAGCCACAGCTTGAGCAGCGGCGGCATGCCGTACCACTGCACCGGGTGCAGCCAGACGATGTGCTGCGCTGCCGCCAGCGCAGCCTGCTCGGCGGTGCGGTCGATCCAGTAGTCCGGGTACAAGGCATACAGATCGCGCACATCCACGTGCGGCCCGGCCATCGCGGCCCGGCGCATCAGGCGCGCGGTGACCCGCGACTGCGCCATCTGAGGGTGGGCGGCAATCACCACGGTGCCGGCGACGGTGCGTGAGGGGGTGCTGGCGGCGGTGCGATCCATGGTGCGGCTGCCGCTACCATAACCGCAGCGCCGCCGGCCCGTGCTGGCCGGCCCCCAGTCCGCAGCACAGGGAGGAGACATGCCCGTCATCGTGATCGCCAACCCCAAGGGCGGCGTCGGCAAGAGCACGCTGGCCACCAACGTGGCGGGCTGTCTGGCACACCAGGGCCACGCCGTGATGCTGGGCGACGTCGACCGCCAGCAGTCGGGGCGTCAGTGGTTGGCACTGCGGCCGGCGGCGTTGCCGGCCGTCCAGGGCTGGGACGTCGCCCACGACGCCGTCGTCCGCCCGCCGAAAGGCACCACCCACGTGGTGCTCGACACCCCGGCCGGCCTGCACGGCAAGCGGCTGGAGGCGGTGCTGAAGATCGCCGACCGGGTGCTGATCCCACTGCAGCCCAGCCTGTTCGACATCCAGGCCACGCACGCCTTCGTGCAGCAGCTGCAGGCGCACCGTCGCGCGCCAGAGATCACCATGGGCCTGGTGGCCATGCGTGTGCGCGACCACACGCGTGCCTTCGACCAGTTGCAGCACTACCTGTCGACGCTGCCACTGCCGGTGGTGGCGGCGCTGCGCGACACGCAGAACTACGTGCAGCTGGCCGCCCGCGGCCTGACGTTGTGGGACGTGGCCCCCAGCCGCGTCGAGCGCGACCTGGCGCAGTGGCAGCCACTGCAGGCCTGGCTGGCCTGATCTTCCTCCTACCCGACCCCGCACCTGCATGACCCGTTACCCCCATCTCAGCGACCTGCAGCCCCTGGTGGGCCAGGCCATCGGCAGCAGCGACTGGCTCACCGTCGAGCAGTCGCGCATCGATGCCTTTGCAGACGCCACCGGCGACCACCAGTTCATCCACGTCGACCCGGTGGCCGCTGCGGCCAGCCCGTTCGGCGGTACCGTGGCGCACGGCTTCCTGACGCTGTCGCTGCTGCCCTGGTTCGGTGAACACGCCTTCGCCATCGACGACGTGGTCATGGGCGTCAACTACGGGCTGGACCGCGTGCGTTTCCCGTCGCCAGTGCGCACCGGCAGCCGCCTGCGCGGGCACTTCGTGCTCCAGCAGTACCAGGCTCTCGACGGCGGCGCGCAGCTGACGGTGGAGGTCACGGTGGAGATCGAAAGCCAGGCCAAGCCGGCCTGCGTGGCGGTGTCGGTCACGCGGCGCTTCACGGCCCCGTCCCCCCAAAAGGGGTAGCCAGGCTGGCCGGCGGCCGCTCTAGCATCGAAGGCTGATTTCCGGGGGGACCTGCGCATGAAGGTACTGCTTGTCGACGACCACCCACTGATCCTGGCGGCGCTGCAGCAGGTCATCCAGGGCGTGGGCGACGACGTCACCGTCATCGGCGTCGAGACCGCCGAGGCCGCGCGGCAGGTGCTGCGCGAGGACGACAGCGTCGATCTCGTGCTGCTGGACCTGGCCCTGGGCGAGGTCGATGGCTTTGAGGTGCTGGCTGAACTGCGCGCCACCTGGCCCGCGGTGCCGGTGGTGGTGGTGTCAGCGTCGGAACGCACCAGCGACGTGATCCGCGCGCTGGACCTGGGCGCCATGGGTTTCGTGCCCAAGACCAGCTCCAACGACAGCCTGATCCGCGCGCTGCATGCGGTGATGAACGGTGGCCTGTTCGTGCCGCCGCACATGCTGGGGCTGACGGCTGCGCAGGTCCAGACGCATGAGCCTGACACCATGCCGCAGGTCATGCGCATGCTCGCCGAACACGCCAAGCCCGAGCCGCACCAGAGCAAGTCCGTCTCTCTGGAATCCATTGGCCTCACGCCGCGCCAGACCGAGGTGCTGGCGCTGCTGCTGCAGGGCCTGCCGAACAAGCTCATCGCCCGCCAGCTCAACGTGTCGGTGGAGACGGTGAAGGACCATGTGGCGGCCGTGCTGCGCGCGCTGAACGTGAGCACGCGCACGCAGGCCGTGCTGGCGGTGAGCCAGATGACCCAGGGCGCAGGCATTCCCGGCGTGCGTCCGGGCGGTCGGTGACGGCGAGCGCCGGCCAAGGCTTGGCGGCCGCTGCATCGGCCGACGAGCCGGTGGCGCCTGTCGACAGCGAAGAACACCACCGCCTCGACCATGTCCGCGCGCTGTTCACGCAGACACCGGCCACGCTGACCGGCAACGCCGTCGGCCTGGGTCTGGTGCTGCTGCTGTTCGCCGGCAGTGCCGAGCCGGTGCGGCTGGCGGTCTGGGCCACGCTGGTCAGCGTGCTGCTGGTGCTGCGCCTGCTGCACTACATCCGCTACCGCCGCAACCCGCGGGCCGACGACGTCACCCTGCGCCGCTGGCGCGTCAGCTGGAAGGCCCTGGTGCTGATGCAGGGCGCGATGTGGGGCGTGGCGGCCTGGCTGTTCTGGGGCCTGGGTTCGGCGTACGACCGGCTCGCCCTGCTGCTCATCGTCTACAGCTACTGCCTGGGCTCGGTGCAATTGCTGTCCACTCAGTGGCGTGTGTTCCTGGCCTTCATCTCGCTGGTGCTGGTGCCCACCATCCTGCGTGTGGCCACCGACGTCAGCCAGCCCGGACACTGGCAGCTGGCCGGCATCCTGACGCTGCTGTTCGGCATCACGGTGCTGATGGCGCGCACCGCCGGCAGTGCGCTGGGCCAGGCCATCCGCCTGAAATCACGCACCGACGCGCTGGCATTACAACTGCGCATCGAGAAGGCCGAGGCCGACGCCGCGCGCCGCGCCGCCGAGGCCGCCAGCCGCGCCAAGACGCAGTTCTTCGCCGCCGCCAGCCACGACCTGCGCCAGCCGCTGCACGCCATGGGGCTGTTCGCCGAGGCGCTGCGCCAGCGCATCCGTGACCCCGAGGTGGCCTCGCTGGTCAACAGCATCAACGAGAGCGTGGACGCGCTGGAAGGCCTGTTCGGTGAACTGCTGGACATCACCCGCATCGACACCGGCGGGGTGGAGGTCAACCCGGCGCCGGTGCGGCTGAAGGAGCTGTTCGGCCGCCTGCGGCTGCACTTCGAGCCGGTGGCCTTCGAAAAGGGCCTGGCGCTCAGTTTCCGCGGCGAGCAGCACGTGGTGCAGGCCGACCCGGTGTTGCTGGAGCGCATCCTGCGCAACCTGGTCAGCAACGCCATCCGCTACACCGACGACGGTGGCGTGCTGGTCAGCTGCCGCAAGGTCCGGGGCCAGTTGCGCGTGCAGGTCTGGGACAGCGGCATCGGCATTCCTGAGGCCCACCTCTCGCGCGTGTTCGAGGAGTTTTTCCAGGTCCAGGGCAACCGCCCGCTGCAGGCCCACCAGCGCAAGGGCCTGGGTCTGGGGCTGGCCATCGTCAAACGTCTGGCCGACCTGATGGGCACCGCCATCGACGTGCGCTCTCGCGTCGGCCATGGCACGGTGTTCACGCTGGACCTGTCGCCGGGCAAGGCACCGCGCCCCCTGGAGGCCGCCGCCACCGGCAGCCGGACGCCGATCGGCCTCACACTGGAAGGACGCCACCTCGTGGTGGTGGAAGACGAAGCCACCGTGCGAGAAGGCTTGGTGGTGCTGCTGCAGGCCTGGGGCGCCACGGTGTCGGCCTTCGAGACGGTGGAGGCGGTTCAAGCCTGGTTGGCGGCGCCCGACGAGACGCAGCACCCGCCTGACCTGCTGTTGGTGGACTACCGCCTGCCGCAGGGCGCCACGGGCCTGGACGCGCTGGCGGTCATCCGCGCCCGCTGGCCCCAGCGGCGTTTGCCGGCCATCGTGATCACCGGCAGCAGCCTGGGCGGCCACGAGGACGAGGCCATGACCCACGACTTCCACCTGCTGATCAAGCCGGTGCTGCCCAACAAATTGCGCGCCATGATCGCGTTCAAGCTGGGGGTGCGCTGAACAGCGCTTCAGCTTCTGGCGCTGCAGCCGATAGGCCGCACACGATGAGCAAGGTTCTGCGGTCCGCATTGGGGTGGCTGCTGGCGTACGCGCTGTGCGTATGGCCGGCGGCTGCGCGGGTGCCGACCCCCTGGCCACCGGTGCTGGCCGAAACGCTTGAGGCCTCACTCGACGACCCTCACTCGGTGCTGGAGCCCGAACGCCGTCGGGCCGTGGCGGCGCAGGGAGAGGAGCGCTTCTGGCGCTGGCTGGCTGTGTCTCGCCTCGAATGGACGTTGGAAATGGACGAGGCAGCCGCGCACAGCGTCCAGCGCGCCGGCGATGCCCTGGCGGCGATGCCTCAGGCCCCACCGGAAGCGGCTTGGTGGCTGCAGGCGGCACGGCTGAAGCTGGCGGTGGTGGGGGCCGATGCGGCGGCGCAGGTGCGCCCGCTGGCCGCGCTGCGTGCGCAAATCCCCCCGGGCCCGTCGGTGCTGCGCTGCGACTTGCTGGACATCGAAACCTGGGTGCTGCACCTGATCGACAGTCTCGACGAAGCCTGGCGGTCGGCCGAAGCGCAGGGCGCCTGCGGACAGGAGACGGGCTGGTCGTTCTTCGAGGCCCAGGCCGCACTGGTCCAGGGGCAGATCGCCAGTGCCGACAAGGGCCGTCCCGATGCCAGGGCCGCTGTCCTGGCCCACTTCGCGCGCGCGGAATCGCTGTTGGCTTCAGGCGGTGCCCGCTACCTGCGCAGTCTGGTGGCCTATGCGGCAGCGATGTCGCTTGGCGGCATGGCCATCCCGGCCGACGCATTGCCCTTCGCGGAGCGCGCCCTGGCGGCCAGCCGTGACCTCGGCGATCGCGCCGGGATCGCGGCCGGACTGATCGAACTGGCGGACCTCGACATCGACATGGGGCGCCCCGCCGCCGCGTTGCCCCGGCTGCAGGAGGCCGAGGGCCTGCTGGGCGACATCGGTGATACCTCCCGCCCGGTGCATGTCAACAGCCTGCGCCTGCGTGCGATGACCGCGTTGCGCCACCCCGGCCTGGCGATGGCCCTCGAACAGGCGGCTCGGCTGGACCTGTCCACTCAACTGCCAAAGACCCAGCAACAACTGGCGCTGGCCATGGCGGAAGCACAGGCCGCACTGGGCCGGCACGAGGCGGCCTATGCCAGCATGCAGCGGGCCCGCAAGCTGGAGGAGCAGGCGCGCCAAATCGGGCGAGACACCCAGGTGCTGCTGCTGCAGGCCCGCTACGACACGGCCCGCCGCGACGCCGAGATCGCCAACCTCAAACACCGCGACGACGCTGCGCAGTTGAGCCTGCAAGCGCAGGCGGCCACGCAGCGTGCGCTGTGGGTGGTGCTGGCGGCGCTGACGCTGCTGCTCACCGCTGCCGCGTTCCTGGGCTGGCGCGCCTGGCGCAGCCGGCGTGAGCTGGCCGCCCTGGCCCTGCGCGATGAACTCACCGGCCTGCCCAACCGGCGCGCCATCGAGGCCTACGCCCGGGCGCAGCTGGTGCAGTCGCAGCGCCTGGGCCTGCCCTTCACCCTGGTGCTGCTGGACCTGGACCACTTCAAGCAGGTCAACGACCGCTTCGGCCACCCGGCCGGAGATGCCCTGCTGCAGGCCCTGTCGCGTGTGGTGCCACAGGTGCTGCGCGCGCCGGACCGCCTTGGCCGCTGGGGTGGCGAGGAGTTCATGCTCGTGCTGCCCGGCACCCGCAGCGACGAGATCGGCGGTGTCTTCGCGCGCCTGTTGACGGCCTTTGGTGTGGTCGATGTGGCCGGCCTGCCGTCGCCGCACGGCGTCACCTTCTCGATGGGCGGGGTTCAGGCTGGCCCCGGTGACGGTTTCGATGCGCTGCTGAAACAGGCGGATGATCGTCTGTATGCCGCCAAGGACGCTGGCCGTGCCACCTGGCGCTGAGTGGTCGTCCGCCGTGCCGTGCCTCCGGCGCGGTGCGGCGGACGCGGTGTTTCAGCAGTAGGGTGCCTGCAGCCCTTCGGCCGCCAGCGTGGCCTGCACCGCCGGCCGTTCCAGCATGCGTCCCAGCCACGGGCCGATGTTCGGCAGCGTGCGCGCGGGCCGGTGCATGCCCCGCGTCCAGCGGCAGAGCATGAAGGCATAGGGGTCGAGCGCGCCGAAGCGTTCACCGCTCATCCACGGTTGCACGGCCAGGCGTTGGTCGATCTGGTCCACCATCGCGGCGATGCGCGCCTCGGCCTGTGCCTTCACTTCCGCCGCCCCAGCCGCGTTGCCCGGCGCCACCATGCGGTCGCTGTAGAAGTAGTGCGGCATCATGGCTTGCAGGCTGCTGGACAGCCACACCAGCCACTTGTAGAACTGCGCCCGCTCGGGTGTGCCCACCGGCGGCGCCAGGCCCGCGTCGGGGTGGGTGTCCACCAGGTGCAGCACGATGGCGGCGGTCTCGTAGAGCACCAGGTCGCCATCCTCCAGCACCGGGATCAGGCCATTGGGGTTGAGCTTCAGGTAGTCGGGCGACTTGTGCGCGTTGTGCGCGCGGTCGACCAGTTGGAGGGTGAACGGCGCGCCCAGTTCGCGCAGCAGCAGGTGCGGCGTCATGCTGGCGTTGCTGGGGTAATAGTGCAGGGTCAGGGCCACGAGGACAATCTCCGCTGTCGAAGCGAAGCACGATACGCGATGAGCCACAACCCGGCGCACCATACCGCCCAAGTCCATTGGACGCGCGGCGACCAGCCCTTCACTGACCGCCGTTACAGCCGCGTGCACCGGTTGCGCTTCGACGGCGGGTTGGAGTTGCCCGGGTCGGCCTCGCCGTCCGTGGTGCCGGTGCCCTATGCCGACCCGGCGGCCGTCGACCCGGAGGAACTGTTCGTCGCCTCCCTGGCCGGCTGCCACATGCTGTGGTTCCTGGACCTCGCCTGCCGTGCCGGCTGGTGCGTGGATGACTACGCCGACGATGCGGCGGGCACCCTGGCCACGGACGCGAACGGCCACCTGGCCATGACGCGCGTCGAACTTCGCCCCGTGGTGCGCTTCGCCGGGCAACGCCAGCCCGATGCCGACGAGGTGGTCCGTCTGCACCATGCCGCCCACGAGGCCTGCTTCCTGGCTCGATCCGTGCGTGCCGAGGTGTGTGTGCGGCCGCGGATCTGATCCCACGGCCACACCGACGGACCCAAAGCCGTGTCGCTGCACGAATCAGGACTGCATGGTTCAATTCATGAACCATGCAGTCTAGTTCGGCGTTCGAACCCACCCTGGCCGCCGCCCACCAACGGCTGGCCGCGGTGCGCCCTGCCGACTATGCCCGCACCCGCAACCACCTCGATGGCGCCGTCACCGGCCTGTCGCCCTACATCACCCACGGCCTGCTGAGCCTGCGTGAGGTGCTCCAGGCCGTGCTGGCCCGTGGCCCATTGCCGCTTCAGCACCGGCTGGTGGCTGAACTGGGGTGGCGCGAGTGGTTCCGCCATGCCTGGGCTCACCGTGGCGACGGCATCCTCGAGCCCTGGCACCCCGGCCCGCTGCCGGAGAGCGCCTACACCCGCGAGATGCCGGCCGACGTCGCTGCCGGCTGCACGGGCGTGCCGGCGATCGACCGCGCGGTGGCCCAACTGCATGCCATCGGCCACCTGCACAACCACGCCAGGCTCTGGTTGGCCAGCTACCTGGTGCATGGCCGCAAGCTGCATTGGCGCACCGGCGCCGACTGGCTGCTGGGCCGGTTGATCGATGGCGACCTGGCCAGCAACCACCTGAGCTGGCAGTGGGTGGCCGGCACCGCCAGCGCCAAACCCTACCTGTTCAACGCCGAGAACGTGGCGCGCTTCGCACCGGCGGCCTGGCACAGCCCCGGCACGCCGCTGGACACGTCCTACGCGGCGCTGGAGGCGCACGCACGAGCCCCCCGGGCCTGGCCGGCCGGGCCAGGCGTCGGCGCGGGTGGCATCCAGGATGTTGTCGACGGTGCGCACCCGCCCCCGACATCGGCTGACCCGCCCGCCTGGCTCGGCGCCACCGCGCCCGACACCACCGCCGTGGCGTGCCGCGAGGTCTGGCTGGTGCACCCCTTTCACCTGGCGGACCTGCCGCCTGATCTGCCGCCGGACACCGTGGTGATCGCCGTGCTGATCGCCGACTGGCACCAGCGCTGGCCCTGGGTGGCGGCGCGCTGGGCCTTCGTCGGCCGCCGTCTGCAGGCGCTGACACCGCGCTGCTGGCACGCCGATGCCGACACACTGGCCCGTGCGTTGGCCGGTGCGCGCCGCGTGCGCACCATCGGCAACCCGCACCTCGACCCCTGGCTGCGCCGCTGGGCCGAGGTGGCGCCGCCGCCGATGCTGTTCCCGCCCGTGGCCCGGCCCTGCGGTTCGTTCTCGCAGTGGTGGACGCGTGCCACCCGTGGCCTCCGGTGGGCGGAGGAACTGCTCGCATGAATGACGCCTGCCGTGCCCGCGCCGCCCGCGACGACGCCTCCGACACGCTGACGGTGCTGTATGACGGCGGCTGCCCGCTGTGCAGCCGCGAGATCGCGCACTACCGCGGCCTGGCCGCGCAGGGCCGCGAACCGGCGTCGCTGGTCTTCACCGACGTCAGCCTGCCCACGGCGACACTGCCGGGCGGGCCGCCGCGCGCCGCGCTGCTGCGCCGCTTCCACGTCCTGCTGGCGGATGGTCGCCTGCTCAGCGGCGCCGCGGCGTTCGTGGCGCTCTGGGCCCGCCTGCCGGGCTGGCGCTGGCTGGCCATGGCGGCCCGGGTGCCGGGGGTCACGGCCGTCCTGGAGCTTGCCTACCGCGCCTTCCTGCCGCTGCGGCCGGCCCTGCAGCACTGGGCACGGCGCCGCTGGACCGGCGCCTCCCCCTCTTCTGGAGACACATCATGACGCCCACCGTCCTGATCACCGGCGCCAGCGGCGGCATCGGCCGTGCGCTGGCAGCGCGCCTGGTCGAGCGTGGCTGGCGCGTGGCGGCCGTGGGCCGCGACGCCGATCGCCTGGCGAGCGTGCCTGCGGTGCTGCGCATCGCGGCCGACGTCACCACGGCCGAAGGCGCCGTGCTCGCCCTGTCGGCCGCGCGCGAAGGCCTGGGCGAAGCCCCCGCGGCGCTGGCGCACTGCGTGGGCAGCACATTGATCGCGCCCCTGGCGCGCACACGGGCCGAGGCCTACCGCGACGTCATGCGCGTCAACCTCGACAGCGCCTTCTTCACCCTGCAGGCCTGGGTAGCGGCCCGTGCAGGGGTGCCCGGCGCGGCGGTGTTCGCCAGTTCCGTGGTCGCCCGCATCGGCGTGGCCAACCATGAGGCCATTGCCGCGGCCAAGGGCGGTGTCGAGGCCTTGGTGCGCGCTGCCGCAGCCACCCACGCGGCGCAGGGCCTGCGCATCAACGCCGTGGCGCCGGGCCTGACCGAGACACCGATGACCGCTGGCATGCTCAAGCTGCCCGCGATGCGCGAAGGCGCTGCCCGCCAGTACCCGCTGGGCGGTGTGCAGACCGCCGCGGACGTGGCCGACGTGATGGCCTGGCTGCTGGGGTCCGAGGCAGCGCGGCTCACCGGGCAGGTGATCGCGGTCGATGGCGGCTTCACCACCATCCGTCCGCTCGTGAAGTGACGCCATGAAGGCCCTGGTCTGGCTCAAGCGCGACCTGCGCCTGCACGACCACGCGCCGCTGGCCGAAGCGGCGCGGGCCGACGGCGCCGCCGCACTCTGGCTGCTGGAACCGGCGTGGCTGCACAGCGCGGAATGCGACCCGCAGCACGTGGCCTTTGCGCTCGCCTGCCTGGCGCCGCTGCGCGACGACCTGGGCGCGCGGGGGCTGCCGCTCTGGGTCGAGGCGGGGGACGCCGTGGCGGTGCTGCAGGCGCTGCATGCCCGCCACGGCTTCACCCACCTCTTCAGCCACGAGGAAACCGGCCCCGGCTGGAGCTACGACCGCGACCGCGCTGTGGCCGCCTGGTGCCGCGCCGCCGGCGTGGTTTGGCGCCAGTGGCCGCAGACCGGCGTCGTGCGGCTGCTGAGGGACCGTCGCGGCTGGGCGGGTCGCTGGCTGGCGCGCATGGACGCGCCCCAGGTGACCGTGCCGGCGGGCTGGCGGGGTCTGGTACCGCCACAGGCCACGCCGCTGCCGACGCTGGCCTGCCTGGGCCTGCCGCCCGCGCGCCCGCTGCCGGCCGCGGGCGAAGCCCCTGCCCAGGCGCTGCTGCAGGACTTCACCGCCGGCCGTGCGCGCGGCTACCGGCGCGCCCTGTCCAGCCCGCTCACCGCGGCCGAAGGCTGCAGCCGGCTCAGCCCCCACCTCGCTTTCGGCACGCTGTCGATGCGCCAGGTGCACCAGACCACCGAAGCCGCCATCCGCGCCACGCCCGACCGCGCCCTGGCCCACGGCCTGCGCGGCTTCGCCGGCCGGCTGCGCTGGCACTGTCATTTCATGCAGAAGCTGGAGGACGAGCCGGCGGTGGAATTCCGCAACTTCTCGCGGACCTGCGACGGGTTGCGCCCTGGCGACGACGCTGGCGGCGGGCCGCCGTTCGGCGCTTCCGACAGCGAACGCTTCGACGCCTGGTGCGAAGGCCGCACCGGCTTCCCGATGGTCGACGCCTGCATGCGCCAGCTGCGCGCCACCGGCTGGCTGAACTTCCGCATGCGCGCGATGCTGGTCAGTTTCGCCGCCTACCACCTGTGGTTGCACTGGCGCGCGCCCGGGCTGTTCCTGGCCCGGCAGTTCCTGGACTTCGAGCCCGGCATCCACTGGAGCCAGATGCAGATGCAGAGCGGCACCACCGGCATCAACACGCTGCGCATCTACTCGCCCACCAAGCAGGCCCAGGACCATGACCCCGACGGCACCTACGTGCGTCGCTGGGTGCCGGAGTTCGGCACGCCGGCCTACCCGAAGCCCATCGTCGGCGAGCGCGCCGCGCTGGCGACGGCCAAGGAAAGGCTGTACGGCCTGCGCCGCACGGCCGAAGCGCGGCAGGAGGCCGACGCCATCCAGCAGCGCCACGGCTCGCGCAAGAGCGGCCTGCCGCGCTCGGGCCTGCAGCGCCGCGGAACGTCCGCCAAGGTCGTCAAGGACGTTCGCCAGCAGGAGCTGTTCTGATGGCGGCGTCTCGCGACACCGGCTGGAAGGGCAACAAGGCCGCGCTGCCGAGCAAACTCTGCGCCGCCTGCGGCCGGCCGATGAGCTGGCGTCGCGCCTGGGCGAAGAACTGGGCCGAGGTGAAGTTCTGCTCCGACGCCTGCCGGCGGCAGAAGAAGGCCACGTCATGAGACACTTGGTGATCGTGCTCGGCGACCAGCTCGACGCCGAGTCCAGCGCCTTCGACGGCTTTGATCCTGCCCAGGACGCGCTGTGGATGGCTGAGGTGTTCGAGGAGTCCACCCATGTGCTGTCCAACCAGGTGCGCACGGCGGTGTTCCTGGCCGCCATGCGCCACTTTGCCGCCGACCGCAGGGCGCAAGGCTGGACGGTGCACTACACGCCGCTGGAGGTCGGTGTGCCGACGCTGGCCGCTGCGCTGCGGGCCGGCATCACCCGCCTGCAGCCCACCGGTCTGGTGCTGACCGCGCCGGGCGACTGGCGCGTGCTGCAGGCGCTGCGCGGCGTGGCCCAGGCCCACGGCCTGCCGCTGGACCTGCGCGACGACCGCCACTTCTACGCCACGGTGCGCGACTTCGCCGCCCACGCCAAGGGCCGCAAGCAACTGCGCATGGAGTACTTCTACCGCGAGATGCGGCAACGTTACCGGGTCCTGATGGACGGCGACCAGCCCTGTGGCGGCCAGTGGAACTTCGACGCCGACAACCGCGGCAGCTTCGGCACCGACGGCCCGCCGCCGGTGCCATCGCGCGTGGGTTTCCCGCCCGATGCGCAGACGCGTGAGGTGCTGAACCTCGTCGCCCGCCACTTCCCCGATCACCCGGGTGACCTCTCGGCCTTCGACTGGCCTGTGACGCGCGCGCAGGCCCTTCAAGCGCTGGAACGGTTCATCGCCGAGCGGCTGCCGGACTTCGGCCGCTGGCAGGACGCCATGTGGGCCGGCGAGCCCTGGCTGTGGCACGCCCACCTGTCGGCGGCGTTGAACCTCAAGCTGCTCAACCCGCGCGAGGTGGTGACTGCCGCCGAGACGGCCTACCGCACCGGCCGCGTGCCGCTGGCATCGGCCGAAGGTTTCATCCGCCAGATCCTGGGCTGGCGCGAGTACGTGCGCGGCGTCTACTGGACGCAGATGCCCGGCTACCTGGACCGCAACGCACTCGGCGCGCGCGAGCCGCTGCCGGCGTTCTACTGGACCGGCAACACCGACATGGCCTGCCTGCGCGACGCCATCGGCCAGACCCTGCGCCTGGGCTACGCCCACCACATCCAGCGCCTGATGGTCACGGGCCTGTATGCGCTGCTGCTGGGCGTGGACCCGAAGCAGGTGCATGCCTGGTACCTGGCCGTCTACGTGGACGCGGTGGAGTGGGTGGAACTGCCCAACACCCTGGGCATGAGCCAGTTCGCCGACGGCGTGGACGCCAGCGGCCGCCCGGCGCCTGCCGGGGCCATGGCCAGCAAGCCGTATGTGGCCACCGGCCAGTACATCGCTCGCATGTCCAACCACTGCGGCGGCTGCCGCTACCGGCCGGAGAAACGGGTCGGTGACGACGCCTGCCCCTTCACCACGCTGTACTGGGACTTTCTGGCCCGCCATGAAGCTCGCTTCGCCCGCCACCCGCGCATGGCGCTGCAGGTGAAGAATCTGGCGCGTCTGCCAGCCGCGGAGCGCGCCGCCATCGCCGCACGGGCCGACGCGCTGCGCCGTGGTTCGGGCGGCTGAACCGGTGCTTCGTCCGGTCCACCGGGCAGGCCGTCGCATCGTTGTGGGAGATCGACGTGGCGCCGCCACAATCCGCGCACCTGAAACCACCCCTCCAGGAACCGACCCGATGAGCCTGCGACCCGGACTCACCCTGAGCACCTTGGCAACCCTGTCCACCGCCGCGCTGATCGCCGGCTGTGCCACCTCCGGCAGCACGCCCACAGCGTCCGAAGCCGCCCCCGTGCCGCCGCAGATCCCGCTGCGGGACTTCTTCCGCAACATCGACCGCGGCTACTTCCGCGTCAGCGGCGACGGCCGCACGCTGAGTTTCATGCAGCCGGCCGTGGGTGACGACGGCAAGACCCGGCGCATGAACATCTTCGTGCAGGCGCTCGACGGCAGCCGGCCGGTGGGCGAGCCCCGCCAGCTCACCCGCGAGTCGGCGCGTGACATCGCCGGCTACTTCTGGAAGGGCGGCGACACCCTGCTCTACACCAAGGACTTCGGCGGCGACGAGAACTTCCACGTGGTGGCGGTGGACGCCGCCAGCGGCAAGGTCACCGACCTGACGCCGTTCGAAAGCGTGCGCGCCACCGTCATCGACGACCTGCCGCAGGACCCGCTGCACGTCCTGGTGCAGCACAACCAGCGCGACAAGCGCGCCTTCGACGTCTACCGCGTCAACGTGAAGACCGGCGCCCAGACCCTGGTCGCGCAGAACCCCGGCAACATCGTGGCCTGGCAGACCGACCACACCGGTGCCGTGCGCATGGGCGTGGCCAGCGACGGCGTGAACAACACGCTGCTCTACCGTGCCAGCGAGGCCGACGCCTTCAAGCCGCTGCTGACCACCGACTTCCGCACCCAGGTCAACCCGCAGTTCTTCGACGCCGCCAACGCCAAGTTCTACGCCGTCAGCAACCGTGGTCGCGACAAGGCCGCGCTGGTGCTGATCGACCCGGCAACGCCGGATGCCGAGGCACTGATCTACGCCCATCCGAAGGTCGATCTGGACGGCGCCGCGTGGTCTCGCGTGCGCAAGACGCTGGCGCTGGCCGCCTACAACGTGGACAAGCCGGGCCGCCACTACTTCGACGCCGAGACGCAGCGCATGTTCGAGCGGCTGGAGAAGCAGCTGCCGGGCTACAGCGTGATCCTTCAGAGTGCCACGCTGGCCGAGGACAAGTACGTCGTCGCCGCCTTCAGCGACCGCACCCAGGGCGCGCGCTACCTCTACGACGCCAAGGCCGACACGCTGGCGCTGCTGGGCGAGATCTCGCCTTGGCTGAAGACCGAGCAGATGGCCACGGTGCAGCCCATCCGCTACACCGCGCGCGACGGGCTGGAGATCCCCGGCTACCTGACGCTGCCGGTGGGCCGTGCCGCGAAGAACCTGCCCTGCGTCATCAACCCGCACGGCGGTCCCTGGGCGCGCGACGGCTGGGGCTTCAACCCCGAGGTTCAGTTCCTCGCCAACCGCGGTTACTGCGTGCTGCAGATGAACTTCCGCGGCTCCACCGGCTTCGGCCGCGCCTTCTGGGAGGCCAGCTTCAAGCAATGGGGCCTGGCCATGCAGGACGACATCACCGATGGCGTGCAGTGGCTGGTGCAGCAGGGCATTGCCGACCCCAAGCGCGTCGCCATCTACGGCGCCAGCTACGGCGGCTACGCCACGCTGTCGGGCGTGACCAAGACGCCGGACCTGTACGCCGCGGCGGTGAACTACGTCGGCGTGAGCAACCTGTTCACCTTCATGAACACCATCCCGCCGTACTGGGAGCCGTTCCGCCAGCAGATGTACCAGATGGTCGGCAACCCCGAGGATCCGGCCGACAAGGCGCGCATGACCGCCACCTCGCCGGCACTCAACGCCGACAGGATCAAGACGCCGCTGCTGGTGGCCCAGGGCGCCCGTGACCCACGCGTCAACAAGGCCGAGAGCGACCAGATCGTGCAGGCCCTTCGCGCACGGGGCGTGGACGTGGAGTACATCGTCAAGGACAACGAGGGCCACGGTTTCGCCAACGAGGAGAACCGCTTCGAGTTCTACGGCGCGATGGAACGCTTCCTGGCGAAGCACCTGAAACCATGATCCGCCGCCGGGGTGTGCTGGCCGCCACGGCGGCCTTGTCGGGCGTGGTGCCGGCCGCGGCGCGGGCGGCCGAGGGCGTCAGCCTGCCGCCGCTGGCGCTGTCCGACCGCCGCCTGGCCAACGGCCTGCGCGTCGTCGGCCTGCCGGTGGCCGGTGCCGGCACGGTGGCGGTGCAGGTCTGGTACCGGGTCGGCGGCAAGGACGACCCGCCCGGGCGCAGCGGCTTCGCCCACCTGTTTGAGCACCTGATGTTCAAGCGCACGGCGAAGCTGCCTGACGAGGCCTTCGACCGCCTGACCGAGGATGTGGGCGGCGCCAACAACGCCTTCACCGCCGCCGACGTCACCGTCTACACCAACGACGTGCCGGCCAACCACCTGGAGCGCCTGCTCTGGGCCGAGGCCGAGCGCATGCAGAACCTGCGCGTGGACGCGGGCAACTTCGCCAGCGAGCGCGACGTGGTGAAGGAGGAACTGCGCGAACGTGTGGAGGCGGATCCCTACGGCCGCCTGTTCGAGGCACTGCCCGGCCTGGCCTACCAGCGCCACCCCTACAAGCGCCCGGTGATCGGGCGGATCGCCGATCTGGACGCGGCCACGCTGGCCGACGTGCAGCGCTTCCATGCCACCTTCTACCGGCCCGACAACGCGGTGCTCATCGTCGCAGGCGGTTTCGATCCGGCGGACCTGGACCGGTGGGTCGACCGCCACTTTGGCCCGCTGATCACGCCCAGGGCGCCGATTCCACGGGTCACCGTCACCGAGCCGCGGCGCAGCGAAGGCCGCCGCGTGCGGCTGCACGCGCCCATCGTGCCGCTGCCGGCGGTGGCGCTGCTGTGGCAGGGCCCGCGCGCCGGCGCGGCCGACGCGCCCGCGCTGCAGGTGGCCTCGGCCCTGCTGTCCCAGGGCGATTCGGCGCGCCTGGCCGAAACCTTGGTCTACCGCGACCAGCTGGCGCAGAGTGCCGGCTTCTGGGCCGACCTGAACGCCGACGCCGGCATGCTGGCCGCCTACGCCGTGGCCGCAGGCGGGCGCACGCCCGAGGCCGTGGAAAAGGCGTTGCAGGCCGAGCTGAAGCGCCTGGCCACGCAGCCGATCGGCGATGCCGAACTGGACAAGGTGCGCACCCAACTGCTGACCGCCGTGGTGGCTGGCAGGCAATCGCCCGCCGGGCTGGCCGACGCCGCCGGCTGGGCCATCGTCAACCATGGCGACCCGCGTGAAGCAGAAGCCGAGGTGGCGCGCCTGCAGGCCGTCACCGCGGCCGACGTGCAGCGCGTGCTGCGCCGTCACGTGCTGGAGCGGCCGGTGGTGGCCGTGCACTACAGCGCCGCAATGGACAAGAAGGCGGGCAAGGCCGCTGGAAAGGCCGGCCAATGATGGGCGAGCTCACTGAACGAACTTCACCCTTGAAGGGCTTCGGCATGCGCGCTTGGGAACGGCCCGGCGCGCGCATGACCCGTACCCCCTGGATCGCCGCGCTGGCCATTGCAGCGGCCGGCGCCATGGCCGCACCGGTGGCGATCCCCGATGCCCCGCCACCCGGCCCGGCCCAGACCATTTCGGTGCCCTCCATCACCACCCAGACCCTAAAAAACGGGCTGCGTGTGGTGATCGCCCCGCGGCCCGGGCTGCCGCTGGTCACGGCCCAGGTGCTGCTGCTGGCCGGCCGGGAAGCCGACCCGGCCGACAAAACCGGTCTGGCGGCCATGACCACCACGTTGCTCACCCGGGGGGCACGCCGCGGCGGTCAGGCCGTGGACGCCGCCACGCTGGCGCGCCAGGCCGAGGCCCTGGGCGGCACGCTGGAAAGCGCCACCGGCTGGCGCAGCAGCATGGTCGGCATGACGGTGACCACGCCCCTGCTGCCCGCCGCACTGGCGCTGATGGCCGACGTGGTGCGCGCGCCGACGCTGGCCGCCGACGAACTCGACGGTGAGCGCGCGCGCGCCCTCGACGGCCTGCGCGTCGCGCTGGACAACCCCGGCAACGTGGCTGGCCTGGTGGCGGCACGCGCCTGGTGGGGCAGCAGCGTCTACGGACGCACCGCCACGCCGGCCAGTCTGGGCCGGCTCACGGCGGACGACCTGCGCAGTTTTCATGCCGCGCAGTGGCGGCCCGACCGGCTGGTGCTGGTGCTGGCGGGCGACATCGATGCCGCAGGCGCACGCACGCTGGCGCAGCAGGCCTTCGGCGATTGGGCGCGCCCGGCGTCGCCCCCGCCGCTGGCGCAAGGCCGTGCCGCGGCGCCGACGCTGCCACCCGTGCTGTGGGTGGACATGCCGGGCAGCGGCCAGAGCGCCGTGGTGATCAGTGCGCCGGCTGAGCCGCAGGGCCACGCCGACGAGGTGGTGGGCGACGTTGCGCAGACCCTGCTGGGTGGCGGCTATTCCGCGCGCCTGAACCAGGTGATCCGCATCGAGCGTGGTCTGAGCTACGGCGCCTTCGGCGGCAGCGAGGCCCACCCGGCCGGTGGCCGCTGGAACGGCCAGGCGCAGACCAAGCATGCCAGCGCCGCCGAGGTGGCACAGCTGATGCGAGACGCCGTGGCGCGGCTGGTGCGTGAACCGGCGCCCGCGGCAGAACTTGCCGCGCGCCAGGCCAGCCTGGTGGGCGGTTTTGCGCGCCGGCTGGAGACCACCGCCGGCCTGGCCGGCCTGGTGGCGGGCGAGGTGGCCGCAGGTCGTGACCCGGCGGCGCTTGCAGGCCGTGTGGACGCCGTGCGCGCCGTCACGCCCGAACAGGTGCGCGACTATGCGGCGCGCTGGTGGGCGCCGGCGACGCTGCGCGTGGTGGTCGCGGGCGACTGGGCGGCCGCGGGCGACAGCGTCAAGGCGCTGGGCGATCCGGCGTCGCTGCGCCGACTGCCGAAGCAGGCGCTGGACCTGGACGCACCCGGCCTGCAGCAGCGTTGAGCCAGCGGCGCAGCGCATCGTCTGCCGCCGCGGCCTGAACTGCGGCTTGCCAGCGCGTGCTGGCCTGACGGGCAAGAGCTGCGGCGGCGCCCCAGCCGGCGTCGTCCTGCAAGCGGTCCAGCGCCTGGGCCCAGTGGGCCGCGGTGGCCGGGTCCTCGGGATCGCCCTCGATCACGGTGCCGCAGCCCTCCACCATCTCCGGCAACCCACCACGTGCCGACACCAGGGTCGGGATGCCGTTGGCGACCGCCTCGGCCGCCAGCCGGCCGGCGGCCTCGGCCACGCGGGAGGGCATCAGCAGGACGCGAGTCACCGCCAGCAGTTCGCGCACCGGTACGCCCCCGGGCACCTCGTGCACCTGGGGCAATGTGGCGGGTTCGCCCCCCACATCGCGCACGGCGGCGGCAAATCGGCCCGCACCAGCACGGCCCTGCACCACCAGCAGGGGCCAGTTGGGCCGCAGGGCGGCCAGGCGGGCCACCAGGCGGGCGCCCTTTTCCGGTTCCGGATTGACGAAGGTCGCGAAGACCGGGTCGTGCGTGGTCACCTGCACGTCGGCTGGCCACAACGGTGGCGGCAGCACCAACGCTGGCAGTGGCACATCCGCATAAGCCCGGGCCATGAACTGGCTGGGCAGCAGCAGACCATCGGCCGGCGGCAGCGGCAGGCCCAGATCGCGATAGGCCAGGTTGTGCAAGGCCAGCAGCACAGGCACGCCCTGCTTGCGGGCTGCGGTGCAAAGGCGATGTTCCAGGGGATCGGCGCCGAAGGTCAGCAGCAGGTCGGGCTGCGACTGGGTCAGCGCCCGCATCACGGCGGCCTCGAAGCGACCGCCATCGTGGCGCGCCCAATCACGTGCGGTGCCCTCGGGCAGCGTGATCTGTTGAACCCGCATGCCGCCCAGGTCGTCATCGGGTCGCGGGGCCGCGCGGCGGCCGTCCTCGCTCGCACTGGTGCACACGGCCCGGACCTCCCAGCCACGGCCCGCCAGCAGGCAACCGAGGTGCCGCATCGACACCGCCGCGCCGCTGCTGCGGTCGAACAGCGACTGTGGCTGGGCGATCAGCAGCCGCGGCATTCAGGCCCGCGCGTCAGCGTTTGTGAGGTGTTCCGGCGCGCCCGAGCGGGTGTGGCGGAATGCCTCACCAGCGCTCAGGCCACCTGTTGGCGGCGCCGCGCCAGCACGCCGGCCAGCCCCGTCAGTGCCAGCGCCAGGGTGCCGGGCTCGGGCACCGGCTGCGTGACATTACCCAGCAGCGTGATGTCCAGCGACTGGTTGGGCACCGAGATCGACAGGCCGCGGAACGGGGTCACGTAGTCGTTGTAGGTGTCGGACCAGTAGGTCTCGTCCCACGGTGCGTAGGCATAGGCCGAGAGCGACACCTGCCAGTACATCACCGGCGAGTCCGGGCTCAGGTCCCAGGGCTCCAGCGCCTGGGTCTCGTAGACGCCCTGCAGGTGATGGCTGCCTTCCTCCAGGCCACCTTCCAGGTAGCTTCCGGAACTGTTCAGTGAGTTGCTCTGGCCGAAGTCCCAACTGCCCAGCGACGCACGCAAGGTCCACACGCCGCCGGTGTCGGGCATCGTGATGTTGAAGTCGTAGGCCATCGAGATGCGGTCCCCTTCCTGGGCCGGTTGGCGCAGTGTGCCCCACCAGACCAGCGTCACGCCGCGGTCCTCGTACCAGCTGCATCCGTACTCGGTGTTGCAGTTGTGGGAGAGCAACTGGCTGCTGCTGGCCGACACGTCGCCGTAGAGCTTGGCCGAGCCGTCAGGGTTGACCTCGTTGACCGGCTGGCCATCCGGGCGGCCCTGCCAGTCGGCGAAATAGCCGCTGCTGTTGTAGAAGTAGGCGCCAGAGCCCTCGACCACGAAGTCCGTGGTGGTCAAGGCGGCGGCTTGCGTGGCGATCGATGTGCCCGCCAGCGCGCCGAGGGCGGACGCGGCCAGCACCCGTTCGGCCCGTTGGCGCAGGGTGGGGGAGATCGGGGTCGGCGTCATGGGCGGGCTCCTTGCGGACAGGACAGGTGGGTGGATGCCTCCTTACGCCGCGAGCCTTGCCTTGACGGGTCAGCCGCGCCCCCCGGGTTCGCGGGGGGGCAGGACCCCGACCTGCACCGCGGCGGCCAGCAAAGTGAACCCCAGCATGAGCGCCATCAGCCCCGCCGCGCCGTCGTGCGACACCAGGCCCACCACGTAGCCACCCAGCGCCCCGGTGAGTTGCTGCGTCAGGCCGGCTCCGGCCGCTGCGGCGCCGGCCAACGCGGGCACCACGCCCACGGTGCCGGCCAGCGTGGGGGGCATCAGCAGGCCATGGCCGAGGCCCAGCAACACCAGCGGGGCGGCCAGGGCCAGTGGGCCACTGAACGCGGGCAGGCCGGTCAGCGCGAGCGCCAGGCCGACGCACAAGCCCGTCACCGACAGCCCCTGGCCCCACCGCATCAGGCGGGCGTCGCCGACCCCGCGCGCCCAGCGCGTGGCCAGCCCGTTGCCGACGATGTAGCTCAGCGGGATGGCCATGATCACCCAGCCCATCTGCGCCGGTCCCACGCCCATGCGCGCCAGCACCTGGGGTGCGCCGCCCAGGAAGGCGTAGAAGGTGGCGGTGGTCAGCCCGAGGATGCCGACGAAGCGCAGGTAGGCGCGCTCGCGCAGCAGTCGCGTGTAGGCGGCGGCCATCGTTCGTGCCCAGGGTTGGGCGCCATGCGGGGCCGCACGGTACGTCGGCAGCAGCCGCCATGACACGGCCGCCAGCACGGTGGCCAGCGCAGCCACGAACCAGAAGCTCGCCGCCCAGCCGAACCGCTCGTGCAGCTGCCCGCCCAGCAGCGTGGCGGTGGGTGGGCACAGGCCCATGGCCATGCCGACGAAGCCCATCACCCGGGTGCGCTCCGGGCCCTGGAACAGGTCCTGCACCAGCGCCCGGCCCACCACCATGCCGGCGGCGGCACCGGCGCCCTGCAGCACGCGTGCGGCCACCAGCGCCGGCAGGCTGGGGGCCAGGGCTGCGGCCACCGAACCGGCGGCGGCCACCACCAGCCCGGCCAGCAGCACCGGGCGGCGGCCCAGGCGGTCGGACAGTGGGCCATACAACAGCTGCAGCACGCCATAGGCGAGCACGAAGCCGCTGAAGCTCAACTGCACGGCCGCCGATGAAGCGTCAAACGTGCGTGCCCAGTCGGGCATGGACGGCAGGCAGATCGTCATCGCGATCAGGCCGAAGGCGATCTGCGCGATCAGCGCCGCCACCATCGCCGGAGACGGCGCTGGGCGTGGTGCGTTGAGGTTCGCCGCGGGCGTCGAGACGCCCGTCACGCGGCGGTCGCCTGTCGCACCGCCTGTGCCCAGCGGGCCATGCGTTCCGCGGCCTCGTCGCGTGACATCGCCGGCTCGAAGCGCCGTTCCGCCTGCCACAGTGCCGCCACTTCATCGCGTCCGGCATACACGCCGGTGGCCAGGCCCGCTAGGTAGGCCGCGCCCAGCGCCGTGGTCTCCACCACCTGCGGTCGCACCACGGGCACGCCCAGCAGGTCGGCCTGGAACTGCATCAGGTGATCGTTGACGCTGGCGCCACCGTCCACGCGCAGCTCGGTCAGCGGGGGCGCGCCCATGGCCTTGGCGTCGGCCTGCATGGCGTCCAGCAGCGCCGCGCTCTGGTAGGCGATGCTTTCCACCGCGGCGCGGGCGATGTGGGCCATGCTGCTGCCGCGCGTGAGGCCGGTGATGGTGCCGCGCGCGTCGGCGTCCCAGTAGGGTGCGCCGAGGCCGGTGAAGGCCGGCACCACCATCACGCCACCGCTGTCGGGCACGCTGGCGGCCAGGGCCTGGACCTCGGCGCTGCTGGCGATGGCCTTGAGCCCATCACGCAGCCACTGCACCACCGCGCCGCCGACGAAGACGCTGCCCTCCAGCGCGAACTCCGGCGTCGCGGTGGTCTGCGCCGCGCTGGTGGTCACCAGGCCGTGGACCGAGGGCCGGAAGCGATCGCCGGCGTGCATCAGCAGGAAACAGCCGGTGCCGTAGGTGTTCTTCGCCAGCCCGGGCGTGAAGCAGGCCTGGCCGAAGAGGGCGCTTTGCTGGTCGCCCGCGATGCCGGCGATCGGGATCGGTGCGCCGAACCACTGCGGGTCGGTCTCGCCATAGACATGGGCCGACGGGAACACCTTGGGCAGCACGCTGTCGGGGATGTGCAGCAGCTTCAGCAGCTCATGGTCCCAGACGTTGTGGCGCACGTCGAACAGCATGGTGCGCGATGCGTTGCTCACGTCGGTGGCGTGCACGCGGCCCCCGGTGAGCTTCCACAGCAGCCAGCTGTCGATGGTGCCGAAGGCCAGGTAGCCACCGGCCGCTTCCTGGTGCGCGCCGGGCACCGCATCGAGCAACCAGCGCAGCTTGGTGCCGGAGAAATAGGGGTCGATCAGCAGGCCGGTGTCGGCGCGCACAAGGTCCAGCGCGCCTTCCTGCTTGCGCAGCTTGGCGCAGAAGGGTTCCGTGCGGCGGTCCTGCCAGACGATGGCGCGGTGCACCGGCTTGCCGCTCTGGCGGCCCCACAGCACCGTGGTCTCGCGCTGGTTGGTGATGCCGATGGCGGCGATGTCGCCGGCCACCAGGCCGCTGGCGGCCAGCGCCTCGCGCGCCACCGCCAGCTGCGTGTCCCAGATCTCCTCCGCGTCGTGCTCCACCCAACCTGGCTGCGGGAAGTGCTGCGTGAATTCGCGCTGCGCGCTGGCCACGATGCGCCCGCTGCGGTGGAACACGATGGCACGCGAGCTGGACGTGCCCTGGTCGAGGGCGAGCAGATGCTCCTTCGGCATGGCGGCGGGTCTCCTGGTCTTGTGCCGCCGACTCTAACGCCGGCGGGCACCCGGCCGGGGCCCGCCGCCGCGCGTCAGAAGTTGTGGCGGATGCCCAGGTCCCAGCCGGTCTTCTCACGGCCAGCGGCCACCGGCTTGACGTTGACGAGGTCGGCGTAGACCGTGGTGCGCTTGCTCAGCGCGTAGTGGTAGCCCAGGCCCAGCTGCTTGTAGGGGTCGGCCACGCCTTCGTTGTCGCGTTGGCCGTAGCTGGCGCGCAGTTCACCGCCGCCGATCTTGGTCTTCAGCGCCAGCAGCCAGGCGTCGACGTCGCGGTTGTTGCGGTCGGTGCCGGTGCCGTAGAGCGCCGACAGCGTCACGCCGGCCACCGTGTAGCGCGCCATCACGCTGGTGAACTGGTCGTCGGCATTGCCAGGGTTGTCCAGGCCGAGGGCCACGTAGAACGGGCCGCTGCCGTAGCTGATGGCGAAGTTCATCGGCCGGTCGTCCAGGCCGTCGCCCTCCGTGATCTGCGCGCCCAGGCCCAGGCCACCGAAGCTGGCGCGCCAGGTGATGGCATTGCTGTAGCGGCTGCTGCCGACGTTGCCGTCGTAGATGTTGCCGTTGCCGGCCACGGTGTCGCCGGCCCAGGGGTCGGCGGCTTCCTGCACCATCTTCACGGCCGGGTTGTCGTCGCGGCCCAGGGTCACGGTGCCGAAGCTGCCGGCCAGGCCGACCACCGACTTGCCGCCCCAGAACGGATCGCCGGCGGCGCCAGTGTCGGCGTCGAAGCGGTGCTCCAGGCCGAATACCGCGCGCAGGCCGTCGCCCAGGTCTTCGCTGCCGCGCACGCCGAAGCGGCTGCCCGAGCCGTTGCGCAGTTCGGTGTTGTCGGTGGCGTTGGCGCGCTGGGCGATGGACAGGTCCACACGGCCGTACAGCGTGACTTGCTGGGCAGCGGCGGTGGTCGGGGTGGCCAGGGTGGCGGCGGTGGACAGGGCGATGGCAGCGACGCCGGCGGAGGCGGGGAAGAGACGCATGAAATCCTCGATGCAGATGACGGTGATGGCGGGCAAACCCGCCGCGACGGCCGTCATGCTCGCGGGCTGCCGGGGCATGCCCATGACAGTCCGGAATGCCCCCGGATGGCAGCGCGATGTCACGCCCCTGTCGCATCGGCGTGCACACCGTGGGGCTGCTCCCACAGCATGGGCGTCATCCGCTAGCCTGCGTGCATGACGCACGATCTCCTGGCGGTTCTCGCCATCGGCCCGCTGTCCGGCCACGCGGTGCTGATGCTGGTCTTCGCGCTGGGCGTGTTCACCACCTTTGCGCTCGACCGCTTCCAGATCGGCTCGGTCTGTCTGGCGGTGCTGATCCTGCTGCCCACGCTGTTCTTCGTCTTCCCGCACCCCGACGTCGAGCCCTATCGCTTCTTCGATGGCTTCGGTCACCCGGCGCTGGTGGCCATCTGTGCGTTGATGGTGCTGGGCCATGCCCTGGTGCTCACCGGCGCGCTGGAACCCGCCGCGCGCCGGCTCGCGGTGCTGGTGGAGAAGGCGCCGCGGCTGGCGCTGCTGGCGGTGCTGCTGCTGGCCGCGGCGGCCAGTGGGGTGATGAACGACACGCCGGTGGTCGTGCTGCTGATGCCGCTGCTGATCGCGGCGCTCAAGCGGGCTGGCCGCGGGCCGGGTTTCATGCTGATGCCGATGAACTTTGCCGTGCTCATCGGCGGCATGGCCACCACCATCGGCACCTCCACCAACCTGATCGTCGTCTCGCTGGCGGCGGCGCTGGGCGCGCAGGCCTTCGGCATCTTCGACTTCTTTCCGCTGGTGGCGCTGGCCGCGGTGCCGGCGCTGCTCTACCTGTGGCTGGTGGCACCCTGGCTGCTGCGAGGCGTGAGCCCGACGCCCACCGCCGAAGCACAACCGGTGTTCGAGGCCGAACTGCGTGTGGCCGAAGGCGGCTGGCTGGATGGTGCACAGGTGCGCGAGGTGCTCAAGCGCAGCCGCGGCCGGCTGCCGCTGCGGCGCATCCGCCGCGCCAACGGCGCCCTGCTGGCGCCGCTGCCCACGGCCACGCTGCGTGCCGGCGACAGCCTGGTGGTGCAGGACACGGCCGAGCGGCTGAAGGAACACGAGCATCGCCTGGATGCCAAGCTGCACGCCATCGATGAGGAGCGTGCGCCGGACGCCGAGCACGCCGTGGTCGCGGCGCAACTGGTGGTGACGCCGGAGTCGGCGCTGGTCGGCCGCACCGCGCGTGGCGCGCGCTTCGCCGACACCTACGGCCTCATCCTCATCGGCCTGCGCAAGGCCTCGGGCGCCACGTCCACGCGCGAACAGTTGCCCGACCAGCGTCTGGCCCCCGGCGACGTGCTGCTGCTGCAGGGCCCCACCGCCGCACTGCAGGCGCTGCAGCGCGATGCCGTGGGCCTGCTGCTGGACGAACGGCTGGCGCTGCCCAGGCAGCGCAAGTCGCTGCTGGCGCTGGGCACGCTGGCCGGCGTGGTGGGCAGTGCCAGCCTGGGCGGTGTGCCGATCGCGCTGTCGGCGCTGGTGGGCGTGCTGGTGCTGCTGGGCACGCGCACCGTGGCCTGGAAGGAGGTGGGCAGTGCGCTGTCGGTGAACGTGGTGCTCATCGTCGCCGCCAGCCTGGCCCTGGGCGATGCGCTCACCGTCACCGGCGCCACCGGCTTCCTGGCCGGCGGCTTCGTGCACCTCACCCAGGGTTGGCCGGCACTGGCGGTGCTGGCCGCGCTGATGGGCCTGGTCGGCGTGCTGACCAACTTCGTCAGCAACAACGCCGCGGCGGCCATCGGCACGCCGCTGGCGGTGGAAGTGGCGCGGCTGCTGGGCCTGCCGCCGGAGCCTTATGTGCTGGCGGTGCTGTTCGGCTGCAACCTCTGCTACGTCACGCCCATGGCCTACCAGACCAACCTGCTGGTGATGAATGCCGCGGGCTATGCCTTCCGCGACTTCGTGCGCGTGGGCGGCCCGCTGTTCCTCCTGATGTGGGCCAGCCTGAGCTGGGTGCTGGCCCGGCACTACCAACTGCTGTAGCGGTGCCCCAAAACAAGACGGGCGGCCCCGGCGGGCCGCCCGTGAAGCGCCACACGCGAGGCCTGAATCCGGCCGCGCGCGGTGGTTGTGGTCAGAACCGGTGGCGGATGCCCACGCCGTAGCTGGTGCCCGAGCTCAGGCCGCTGATCTTGTCGCTCATGTAGGCGGCGTAGAGGTCGGTGCGCTTGGACAGGAAGTAGTCGTAGCCCAGGCTGAAGGTGGTGCGCTTGGCGCCCGTGTCGGGGCTGATGCGGCCCCACTGCGCCAGCAGGCTGCCGGCGCCGAACTTCACGCTCGTGCCCAGGCCGACGATGTCGTAGCCGTTGTTCGTGGCCTCGTTGTCGACCTTGCCGTACTGCGCGAACAGCTTGGCATCGCCCACGGCATAGGAGCCGCCCAACTGCCAGGACTTGGTGTTGTCCACCGTTGCGCCCTTGGTCACTTCCTGCCAGGCGAAGCCCACGGCCAGCGGGCCGCCGAAATACAGAGCGCTCAGGCCACCGTTCTTGCCGCCGTCGGCTTCGCCCGCGGCCACGTGGGCCGTGAAGCTCAGGCCGCCGAACTTCGGGCTGCTGTACTTGATGGAATCGCTCCACCCGGTGTCGCCGGTGACGGTGCCGCTGGTGAAGGTGTGGCGGATGGCCGGCGAGAAGCCGAAGCTGTCGCCGAAGGCGTTGAACAGCAGCGTGTTGACGAACAGCGAGGTGGTGTTGCGGCCGAGGTTCAGCGACCCCAGGCTGGGCGAGGACAGGCCGACCCAGCTGCTGCGCGCCCAGAACGCGTCGCCGTTGAAGCGGCCGGCCGCACCGGTGTCACTGCGCATGAACGACTCGATGGAAAACGACGCCGTCAACCCGCCGCCCAGATCCTCGCTGCCCTTCAGGCCGAAGAAGCTGGTGGTCATGTTGCCGCTGACCACCCCCTTGCTGGCCGTGCCGCCCGGGTTCTTGAAGCTGCCGACGGACATGTCGACCAGCCCGTACATCGACAGGCTGCTTTGCGCCGAGGCCGGCACCGCAGCGGACAGGCACGCACCAAGAGCGAGCGCGGCGCGCGCAGCCACGGCAAGGGTTTGCACTTTCATGGGGACTCCAACGGTTGTGTCGCCGGTGACATCCGGCTTGTCGTCGGAGTTGTCAGCAAACGCCGTGCCTGTCGCCAGGCTGACGCCGACCGCCCGTGGCGCGGTCAGGCCTGCCCGCGGCCGAGGTTCACGGGTTCGTCAGGCGCACCTCGAGCGCGCCGCTCTTGACGTGCAGATCCCGCTGCGGGAAGGGGATCTCGATGCCACGCGCGTTCAGCTCGTCGTCCAGTGCCCACATCAGCCGGGCGTGCGTGCCGCCAGGAGACGTGGTCAGGTGCCGGTCGGCCCAGACCACGAGTTCGTAGTTCACGGCGCTGTCGCCGTAGGACACCAGCCAGGCGGTGGGCTCGTGGCCAGCGTCGTCGAGCACGCCCTCGATCTTGCGGGCCGCGGCGATGGCGGCCTCGCGCACCACTTCCTTCGGCGTGCCGTAGGCGACGCCAAAGGGCACGCGCATGCGCCGGTAGGTGGCGTCGAAGGTCCAGTTGACGACACGGCCGTTGATGAACTCGGAGTTCGGCACCAGCACGTCGATGGCGTCGTTCGTGGTCACGCGCGTGTAGCGCATCGCGATCTCGCGCACCGTACCGCGCACGCCCGACTCAAGGTCGACGAAGTCGCCCACGCGCAACCCACCTT
Organism: Burkholderiaceae bacterium; assembly: GCA_024235915.1. GTDB lineage: Bacteria > Pseudomonadota > Gammaproteobacteria > Burkholderiales > Burkholderiaceae_C > Rubrivivax. The sequence continues at coordinate 46,204 of JACKLO010000020.1, forward strand.
CGAGCAGGATGATGATGCCGCTGATGAAGTTGGAGAAGACGTTCTGCAGCCCGAAGCCCAGGCCGAAGGCCACCGCGCCACCCACCAGCGCCACGCTGCTGAGGTCCAGCCCCACGTAGTTGAGCACCACCACCGTGCCCAGCACCCATACCGTGTAGCGCGCCAGGCGCGACACCATGTGAAGGCGCGCCAGGTGGGCCGGGTTGTCGGCATGTGCGCCGGCGCCGCGGCTGGCCGCGCGCAGCAGCAGGCGCTCCAGCGCGCCGGCCAGCCACCAGATGGCCAGGACCAGCACCACGGCCAGCGCCAGCGACACCAGGGTCACCGGTGTCTCGCCGACCTTGAACAGCGGTTGCTGAAGCCAGTGGCCGAGCGTGGAGAAGTCCAGGGTCACGCCGTCGAGGCCGGGTTGGCCGGCGCCGCCGTCGCGGACGCGTCGCCATGCAGCTTGACCACCAGCACCGGCCGGTCGGCGATCTTGGTCAGGTGCGCCATCACGCTGCCCAGCACCAGCCGCGCCAGAGCACCGCGGCCGTGCGAGCCGACGACGATCATCGCGCAGTCGTGTTCATTGGCCGCCTGGTTGGCGGCCTCGGCAGGGTCGGCGCCCACCGTGACCAGGGTGCGCGAGGGCACACCCGCGGCTTGCGCCAGGCCCTGCGCACTGGCGAAGGCGCGGCCGGCCTGCTCGCGCCCCAGGCGCTCGTGGTCGGCCGTGGGATCGAACATGGCCACGTCCACCTCGGCCATCATCGGCGGCGCCGGCGGGATCGCGGCCAGGAAGATCAGTTCGCTGCCCAGCGCGCGGGCCAGGCGCACCGCTTCTTCGGCGGTGGCGTGGCCCAGTGGCGAATCGTCGACGAGGGCGAGCAGGCGGGGGTAGGGGACCGGCGTGGTCGTCATGCAGGGCTCCTGGCGAGGGATCGATGACGACGAATGTACCCGCCACCGTGTCCGCGCAGCCCAGGGATGCCCCGCAGGCGCGCCGCCGGCCGGTTCGTCAGCGCAACGCCTCGTCCACCACTTCGACCCAGTGCCGCACCGGCGTGCGGCTGGCGTCACCCAGGTGCTGGATGCAGCCGATGTTGGCCGAGACGATGGTCTCGCCCGGCTCGGCCGCCAGCGCCGCGAGCTTGCGGTCGCGCAGCTGCTTGGACAGATCCGGCTGCAGCACGCTGTAGGTGCCCGCGCTGCCGCAGCACAGGTGGCTGTCGGCGCCGGCCAGGCGCACGGTGAAGCCCAGTTCGCGCAGGCCCGCCTCGACGCCACCGCGCAGCTGCTGGCCATGCTGCAGTGTGCAAGGCGGGTGGAAGACCAGTTCGGTCGCCGGCTGGAAGCCCTTGCCCAGGCGCGACTTGAGCTGGGGCAGCAGGTCCGGCAGCAGTTCCGACAGGTCCCTGGTCAGTGCCGAGATGCGCGCGGCCTTGTGTGCGTAGGCCGGGTCTCCGGCCAGCGCGTGGCCGTAGTCCTTCACCGTGGCGCCGCAGCCACTCGCGTTCATCACGATGGCCTCGACGCTGCCTTCGCTGGTCAGCCCCTCGACCAGCGGCCACCAGGCGTCGATGTTGCGGCGCATGTCGGCCAGGCCACCGTCGTGATCGCCCAGGTGGTCGCGGATGGCGCCGCAGCAGCCGGCACCGTCGGCCACCAGGGTCTGGATGCCCGCGGCGTCCAGCACGCGGGCGGTGGCGCTGTTGATGTTGGGCATCATGGCCGGCTGCACGCAGCCCAGCAGCATCAGCACCTTGCGCGGGTGCACCTGCGTGGGCCAGCGGTGGGCGTTCGGCCCGGGCTTGGGCGGCACCTTGCCCTTCAGCGACGCCGGCACCAGCGGGCGGAACAGTTGCCCCAGCTTCATCGCCGGGCCGAACAGCGGGCTGGTGAGGCCGGCCTTCAACGCACCACGCATGAAGCGCTCGCCACGCGGGCGTTCCACCTTGGCTTCCACCACGCGGCGGCCGATGTCCACCAGGTGCCCGTACTGCACGCCGCTGGGGCAGGTGCTCTCGCAGTTGCGGCAGGTCAGGCAGCGGTCCAGGTGCAGCTGGGTGGCGCGCGTGGGCTCGGCGCCTTCCATCACCTGCTTGATCAGGTAGATGCGGCCGCGCGGGCCGTCAAGCTCGTCGCCCAGCAGCTGGTAGGTGGGGCAGGTGGCGGTGCAGAAGCCGCAGTGCACGCACTTGCGCAGGATGGCCTCGGCCGCATCGCCATCCGGCGTGCCCTTGAACTCGGGGGAGAGGTTGGTCTGCATCAGGAACGCTCAATCGAGTTCGTAGCTCAGCACCCAGTAGTGCGTGTGGTCGGTCCAGCGCGGGGCGCGGGCGCGCGGGCCCAGCACCGCGAAAGCCTGGTCGGCGGTCGGGAAGTTCTTGACCACCTCGTGCGTGCTGCCGTCGTCGAGCGTGCGCAACTGGTAGGTGTTGCCTTCGGCATCGCGGCGCGAGATCGGCGAGCTGCTGTTCTGCACGAAGCTGTTGTCCAGCATCACCACACGCGCACCGGGCTCCAGGCGCGCGTGCAGCGTTTCGAGCCAGGGCGCCAGTCGCTGCAGCGGCACATGGCTCCACCAGCAGCCCGCAAAGGCGGCATCGAAAGTTTCGTCGCCCACCTCGGCCAGCGTCCAGGCGTCGGCCACGCGCAGTTCCACGCAGGCCGGCAGCGGCTTGGTGCCAGCGATGGCCAGCGTTTCCGGGTTCAGGTCGGTGGCCAGCCAACGCGCCGCGTCGCGGGCGCCGTGCGGCGTCCACCAGCCGGTGCCGGCGGCCACTTCCAGGACACGCCGGCCGGCGAACAGTGCCGGCAGCGCGGCTTCCATCGCACGCAGGTCGGCCTGGCGTTCGGGCTTGGCGTAGACGCGCTCGTAGATCGGCGCGCGCTGGCGGTAGTAGTCCTGCATCAGAACCCGGGGTAGAGGCGGCCCGGATTGAAGATGCCGGCGGGGTCGTAGGCCGCCTTGAGCTCGCGGTGGATGCGGTCCAGCGGCGGCTTCAGCGGCGCGAAGACACCGGCCGACTTGTCCTTGCCGCGGAACAGCACGGCATGCCCGCCGGCGTTGGCCGCGGCTTCGCGCACCTGGGCCGCCGGCAGCGGCGTGCACAGCCAGCGCTGGCCGCCGCCCCATTCCAGCAGCTGTTCACCCGGCAGCTTGATGGGGCCGATGACCTGCGGCACCGACAGCCGCCACAGCGATGCGCCACCATCCACCGCCTTCTTCGCGCCGACGAAGAACTCGTCGCTGTGGTCGCGCAGGCCATTCCAGAAGGCCGCGGCCATGACCGGGTCGACGACCTCGCCGCCCAGCTGCTTCGCTGCCGCATCGACGGCCGCCGCCGCACCGGACAGGCGCAGCACCAGCATGCCGTCCCACCAGGCGCTGGCCGACAGCGGCAGCGGCTGGCCACCCCAGCGGTTGACCTGGCCCAGGGCCTGGGTCTGGTCGAGCTCGAAGCGCAGCGTCAGCGTGGCCGGCGGCAGCGGCAGCACCTTCAGCGAGACCTCGCAGATCACGCCCAGCACGCCCATCGACCCGGCCAGCAGGCGCGAGACGTCGTAGCCGGCCACGTTCTTCATCACCTGGCCGCCGAAGCTCAGCAGTTCGCCCCGGCCATCGAGCATCGTGGCGCCCAGCACGTAGTCGCGCACGCCGCCGGCGGTGGCGCGCGCCGGGCCGGCGAGGCCGGCCGCGACCATGCCCCCGACGGTGCTGCCGCCGCCTTCCGCATACGCGAAGCGCGGCGGCTCGAAGGGCAGGCACTGGCCGTGGGCCGCGAGCGCGGATTCCAGATCGGCCAAGCGTGTGCCGGCACGCACGGTCACGACCAGTTCGCTGGGCTCGTGGCTGCTGATGCCGGCCAGCGGGGTCAGGTCGAGCACCTCGCCCTGCAGGGCGCCGCCATAGAAATCCTTGGTGCCGCCACCACGCAGGCACACCGGGGTCTTCGCGGCGTGCGCCGCCTTGACGCGCTCGACGAGCGCTTCGAGTGCCGTGTCCGCCATCAGAATCTTTCCAGCTCCGGGAACGGCAGCAGGCCCTTCTTCACGTGCATCTTGCCGTACTCGGCGCAGCGCTGAAGCGTCGGGATCACCTTGCCCGGGTTCAATGTGCCCGCCGGGTCGAAGGCCCGCTTGAGCGCGAACATGGCCTCACGTTCGGCCGGGCTGAACTGCACGCACATGCTGCTGAGCTTTTCCACGCCCACGCCATGCTCGCCGGTGACGGTGCCGCCCAGCGCGACGCTGGTTTCCAGGATGTCGGCGCCGAACAGTTCGCAGCGGTGGAGTTGATCGGGGTCGTTGGCGTCGAACAGGATCAGCGGGTGCAGGTTGCCGTCGCCAGCGTGGAAGACGTTGGCGCAGCGCAGGCCGTATTTCTGCTCCATCTCTGCGATGGCGCGCAGGATGTCGGCCAGCCGCTTGCGCGGAATGGTGCTGTCCATGCACATGTAGTCGGGGCTGATGCGGCCACTTGCGGGGAAGGCGTTCTTGCGCCCGCTCCAGAACTTCAGCCGCTGCGCCTCGTCCTTGCTGACTTCCAGCCGCGTGGCGCCGCAGCCGGTCAGCACGTCCAGCATGCGCTGGATCTCCTCGGCCACCTCCTCCGGCGTGCCGTCGCTTTCGCACAGCAGGATGGCCTCGGCCGTCAGGTCGTAGCCGGCCTTGACGAAGTCCTCCACCGCGGCGGTCATCGGCTTGTCCATCATCTCCAGCCCGGCGGGGATGATGCCGTTGGCGATGATGGCGGCCACCGCGTCGCCGGCGCGTGTGATGTCGTCGAAGCTGGCCATGATGCAGCGCGCCAGGCGCGGCTTGGGCACCAGCTTGACGGTGACCTCGGTGGTCACGGCCAGCATGCCCTCACTGCCGACCACCACGCTCAGCAGGTCCAGCCCGGGCGCGTCCAGCGCCGCTCCGCCAAACTCCACCGGTTCGCCCTCGACGGTGAAGCCGCGCACGCGCAGCACGTTGTGCAGCGTCAGCCCGTACTTCAGGCAGTGCACGCCACCGGAGTTCTCGGCCACGTTGCCGCCGATGGTGCAGGCGATCTGGCTGGATGGGTCGGGTGCGTAGTACAGCCCGTGCGGTGCCGCCGCCTCGCTGATGGCCAGGTTGCGCACGCCGCACTGCACGGTGGCGGTGCGCGCCAGCGGATCCACCTGCACGATCTTGTTGAACTTGGCCAGGCTGAGCGTGACGCCCAGCGCGTGCGGCAGCGCCCCGCCCGACAGCCCGGTGCCGGCGCCACGCGCCACCACCGGCAGCTGCAGCCCATGGCAGGCCTTGAGCACCGCGGCCACCTGGGCCTCGGTTTCCGGCAGCGCCACCAGCAGCGGGCGTTCGCGATAGGCCGTCAGGCCATCGCACTCGTAAGGGGTCGTGTCTTCGGGCTGCCAAAGCAGCGCGTGGGGCGGCAGCACGGCCGACAACGCGGCGACCGCCTCACGCTGACGCTCTGCACGTTGGGCACGGTCGGCGCCTGCGGAGCCGACGGATTCGGGCGCGTTCATGGGCGGGACTGTAGCGGGTCGCGGCCCGGGTTACGCCGTGGTCGTGTCAAGGCGGTTGCGACCTGCCGGTGGGGAATCAGCTGGCCGCCACGAACACCGTCAACACCCCCGTGTAGCCGTAAACGTGGTGCCGTGCGATCTCGCCGCCTGCAAAGAACCCGGCCAACGGCACATCACCCAGCGCATGCCGCAGCACCTGCAGTTCCGCCGACGGCCCGCCGAAGTGCGGGCCGCCGCGGCCGGAGCAGCTGACGTAGATCGCACCCAGGATGCGCTGCGCCGGGTCCGCGGGCGGTGAGCCGGGCACGGTCTCCGCCGGCAGCGTCTCGGCCACCGCCTCGCGGATCTCGCTGCAGATGCGCACCAGGTCGCGCCGCGCCGCGGCCACGTCGCGCTGGCAGAAGGCCAGACGCATGCCGGGTTCGACGAGGTCGGCCACGGCGAAGGCGCGGCGGCCCGGGTCCAGCCCGATCAGGTGGCGCACGCGAGTGTCGGTGCCGAACTGGCCGCCGCGGCCGATGAGGGCTTCGTCGGCTGCTGACAGGCCCACCAGCGTGGCCTGCAGCCTGGGCAGCACGGCGCGCGGGTTGTCCAGGTCGGCGATGCCCAGGTCGGCCAGCAGCAGCGGCAGGGCCGGCTGGCCGTCGAGCTCCAGCACCACGTGGCGGTCGGCGGCGGTGATGTGGCGCATCGGGCCCACGGGCTGGCTGCCCTGGGTGACGCGCGACAGCAGCGGCACGTCGGCGCCGAAGGCCACGCCGGACAGGCCGCCTTCCCAGACACCGTTGGCCAGCGTGACGGTGCGGCTGCGTGAGGCGGCCAGCCCGCCGAAGAGGTAGCCGCTGTCGGTGCGCTCGGCCAGTTCCTGGATCAGCTCGGCCACGTCGGGCGTGCCCGGGTCGGCATGCACCTGGGCCGCGAAGGCGCCAGGGCCGTCCAGCGGCTGCGCGCCGGAGAACACGCGGTAGCCGTGACGTGGCAGGGACGACAGCAGCAGCACCAGCGCCGGCTCGTCGAAGTACTCCACACCGCTGGCGGCCACGCCCACGCCCACGCAGCCCACCCAGTCGGTGCCGGGCCAGCGCTCGCGCAGGGCCGCCAGCAGGGCATCGGCCTGGGGCGCGTAGGCGTCGGTGAGGTAGCACCAGCCCAGGGTGGGCGCGGCCCCATCGCCAGCGTCGGCGCGGTGCGCGTCCAGCTGGGCGTCGACCTGGGCGGCGGCCATGGCAAAGGCCATGCGCCAATCCGGGTGCGACGCGTGGCCGCTGCAGAACGGGGCCATGCGGTGCGCGCCCTGGCGGTCAGCGCCTCGTGCTGCGCGCGCGCGCTGGCTTCTTCTTCGAGGCGGCGGGGGTGGGCGCGGGTGCCGGGGCGGAGGCGCCCGCAGCGGCGGTGGCCGCGGCCGCCGCCGCCGAAGCGGCCGCCGGCAGGTCCTTCATCGCATTGGAGGCGATCTCGCCGAACTGCTGCGTCAAGGCGCCCCACCAGGCCATCGGGTCGACGCCCGGCGCGGCCGGTGCCGCGTCGGACTTGGCGGCGGCCTTTCGCGGGGCGGCAGGTGCTGCCGCGGGGGCGCTGGCCGCGGCCGGCGCCTTCATCGTCATCGCCTCGCGCAGCGCGTCCACTGGCACGTTCATGCCCTGCAGCGTGTTCAGCGTCATGCGCTGCACTTCCAGCGCCTGGATGGTGGCGCCGATCATCTTGGTGTTCTGCTCCAGCCAGAACTGCACGGTGCGCAGGTCGCGGATGCGCTTGTCGATCTCCTCCGGGTCGAGTGACGGCGCGATCCATTGGCCCATGCCGGGCAGGCTCTCGCCGGCGCCCTTGATCAGGCCCTGCAGGAAATCGAAACCGGGCATCAGGCGGGCAAAGCTCGCGGGGTCGGCCATGTGGGGTGCTCCTGGCGTGGGTGGCGGGACCGGCCCATTGTGCGCGGTCCGCCCGGCCGGTCAACGAGTGTGCTGTGCCGGGTCAGCGCCAGGTCAGCGGGACGGCCCGTCGAAGGTGAGCCGGCCGTCCTGCTGCGTGAAGCGCAGCCGGCCCAGCACGTCCATGCCCAGCAGCGGCGAACGCAGGTCCGGCAGCACGGTCACACGCAGGCGCTGCACGGCGATGCCGCCTTCGAGCACCAGGTCCACCCGCGCCTCGTAGCCGGTGGCGATGCCACCGGCGGTGGCGGACTGCACGGCGCGTTCCGGCTCCAGCCCCAGTTGTTCGGCCAGCGGGCCGGGCAGGGCGGTGCGCGTGGCGCCGGTGTCCACCAGGAACTCCAGCGTCTTGCCGTTCACGCGGCCTGGCCAGTGGAAGTGGCCATCACCGTGGCGCTGCAGCACCAGGCCACTGCCCTCGATCAGCCAGCTGGTCTGCCGGCCCGCGGCCAGAAAGGCCTGCACGGCCAGGAAGAGCACCGTGCCGAGCACCAGCCAGACGGTGGCGATCTTCAGGCTGCGCGGCAGTTCCTTCATGCCGCAACGTCCATGCCGGCCACGGTCTGGGCGATGGCACCGAACACGCTGAGCCCGTCCGCGCCCTTGACCTCGATGCGCACCGTGTCGCCGAAGGCCATGTAGGGTGTGCGGGGCTCACCGTGCTCGATGGTTTCCAGCGCACGCTTCTCGGCGATGCAGGCGTAGCCGGCCGCGGCGTCGGCGTTGCTGACCGTGCCACCGCCGACGATGCTGCCGGCACGCACGTTGCGCGTGCGCGCCAGGTGGGCCAGCAGCTGGCCGAAATGGAAGTGCATCTCGGCCGCGTCCAGCCGTGCCACCGGCTTGCCGTTCCAGGCCACGCTCACCGGCAGGTGCAGGCGGCCGCCCTGCCAGGCGTCGCCCAGCTCGTCGGGCGTCACCGCCACCGGGGCCCAGGCGGTGGCCGGCTTGCTCTGCACCAGGCCCAGCAGCTTGTCCAACTCCGCCGGCACCAGGTGGCGCAGCGTCCAGTCGTTGGCCAGCATCAGCAGGCGCACACCCTCCAGTGCGGTGGCCGGCGCCGCGCCCATGGGCAGGTCACCGGTGACGACGGCGATCTCGGCCTCGAAGTCGATCCCGGTCTCAGCGCTGGGGAAGACGGCGTCCTCGTTGGCGCCCAGGAAGTCGTCGCTGCCGCCCTGGTACATGAGCGGGTCGCTGCGCAGGTTCTGCGGGATCTCGGCGCCACGGGCGTGCCAGACGCGTTCGGCGTGCGACAGGTAGGCCGAGCCGTCGGCCCACTGGAAGGCGCGCGGCAGTGGCGCCATGCACATCCGCGGGTCGAAGGCGAAGGCGTGGCGCGCCTTGCCGTGGTTGAGCGTGACCGACAGGTCCTGCAATTGCGGGCTGACGAAGTTCCAGTCGTCCAGCAGCTGCTGCATCCGGCTGGCGATCCCGGTGGCGTAGTGCGCCTGCGTGAGGTCGCGGGAGACGACGACGAGCTGGCCGTCGCGCGAGCCGTCGCGGTAGGTGGCGAGTTTCATGGTCGGCGTATTGTGGGGTCGGGTGCCGACAGCGGCTGGTGTGGCGCTGGGCAGCGCAGTGGCCGGCTTGAAAGATGCGCCCGGGCACCCATCTGCTGGACAAGGAGTGAACCCATGCAGATGCTCTACCACTCGGACAGCTACGTCGTCGTGCGTTTCGACGTGGCGGGGTCCGGCGACCCGGCGACACCGGCCCTGACCCGCGGGGGCTACGAGATCGTGGACCGCCGCGCCGGCCGCGAGATCTTCCTCGACGGCCTGCTGGCTGAACATTTCCGCCAGGGCGTGCAGGCGCTGGTGGACGGCGAACCCGACGAGGACGCCATGGATGCCTTCATCGGCCGCTGGACGGTGCTGGCCCAGCAGCCGCTGGCGCTGCACTGACGGGCCGCGGGGCGACCGATCGCACGGGCGGGCCGGGCCGCGTCGTTGCCCGTTCTGGCCGCCCGCCATGCCTGCCGTTTGGGCCCCTGTTTCTGGCCCCTGTTTCGGGCCTTCTGGTCAGCCCTCCGCCGCGCAACTTCGCACACCTGGCACGGCGCGTGACCTGGCTGGCCTCAAGTCTGCCCCGGGGCGGCCGATGGTGCCCGGATGGATCCCGTGGTCAGCATGTCGGGCGGACCCGTTGCGCCAGGGAGCGTTGTGGTCGTGGTGGCGGTGGCTGCAGCGGTGGCCGCGGCCTTGGTGGCGCTGCTGCTCTGGCGCCGCCTGAGCCGGCTCAGCCGGCAGGTGGCCGACACGCAACCCGCCACGCGCGCCGTGGCGGCCGACACGCAGGCCGGGCTGGTGTCGATGGAGGCCTTCGAGCAGGCCCTGGAGCAGGCTGAGCTTCGGGCGCCCCCGGGCCCTGGCAGCCTGTGTGTGCTGACCGTGGACCTGGACGGCTTTGCGGCCGTCAACGACGACCTGGGCCATGCCGCCGCCGACGCCGTGCTGCTGCGCATGGCCCGGCGCCTGGCGGCCGTGGCGCCGGCCAGACTGGCGCTGAGCCGGCTGGGCGGTGACGAATTCGTGCTCGCGCTGGCCTGCCCGCTGGCGCAGGCGCAGGCGCTGGCGGCCCAGTTGCTGGTCGCGGTGCAGCAGCCGCTGGCCATGCCGGGTGGCGGCAATCTGGCGCTGCAGGCCTCCATTGGCATCGCGGCCTGGCCGCAGCACGGGGCGCGTGAGCGTCTGCTGGCGCAGGCCCAGGTGGCGCTGCGCACCGTCAAGCAAACCGGCGGCAACGCCTTTGCCGTCTTTGACCCGCAGATGTCGGTGGACGAACGGGCGCAGGCGGCCCTGGTGGCGGCGTTGCGCTCGGCCGTGGTGCGGCGCCAGCTGGAGCTGTACTACCAGCCGAAGATCGACGCGCGCACGCTGCGGGTCACGGCGGCCGAGGCGCTGCTGCGCTGGCACCACCCGGAGCGTGGCATGGTCAGCCCGGCGGTCTTCATCCCGCTGGCCGAACGGCACGGGCTGATCGGCGAGATCGGCAACTGGGTCATCGGCGAAGCCTGCCGGCAGGCCGGCGTCTGGCGTCAGCAAGGCCTGCGCATGCGCGTGGCGATCAACCTGTCGGCCTTCCAGATGCGCCAGGACGACCTGGTGGACCGCATCCAGGATGCGCTGGCTGCCAGCCAGCTGCAGCCGGGGCGCTTCACGGTGGAGATCACCGAGACCCTGGCGCTGGAGAACACGCAGGCCACGCAGCGCACCTTCGAGCGCCTGCGCGAGGCCGGGCTGCACGTGGCGATCGACGACTTCGGCGCCGGCCAGACCAGCCTGGCGTACCTGAAGAGCCTGCCGGCGTCGGAACTGAAGATGGACATGAGCTTTGTGCGCGACCTCGCCACCAACGGCGACGCCCGCAAGATTGCCGACGCGGTGATCCGCCTGGCCCATGCGCTGGACAAACGTGTGGTGGCTGAAGGTGTGGAGACGCCCGAGCAGCGCGACCTGCTGGTGGCCATGGGCTGCGACGAGCTGCAGGGCTACCTGTTCGCGCGGCCGATGTCGGCGGCGGCCCTGGGCCTGTGGGCCATGGACGATGGCCCGGCCGCGCGCCCGGCGTTTGCCAACTCGCTGTTCCAGGACACGCAGCCAGCACCCTGAGCGGCTGGCCCCGATGGGCTGAACCTGCAGCCCGGCGCGTGCGCCTGCCGATGTGAAAGTCGCATCGGCTAGCATCGACCGCACATCCAGAAGAAGCCCGCGACCCCGCCGTCGAAGCGCAGGGCGCCGGGCCATCACCGTGAATCCACTGGCCAAGCTCCCCCTGCGGGTCCTGCTGACCCTGCCCTACGTCGGCCTCGTCCTGGTGCTGGCGGCCATCGTCGGGCTGTTGTCGCTGCGCGCCGGGCAGGACGCCGTGGACACCTGGTCGGAACAGCTGCTGGTCGAAACGGTCAAACGCATCGAGCAGGCCGTGGACCGCCATGTGGCCGGCTCGGCGGCTGTACTGGAGGCGGCCTTTCCGCGCGGCGTGGCTGCGCCCGCCGACATCGACGCCGAGATGGCGGCGCTGCGCACCCGCTTCTGGCTGGCCACCTCGGTGCACCGCGAACCCAACAACTACGCCTACTATGGCGACCGGCAGGGCCACTTCTTCGGGCTGTGGCGCCACGACGAACAGGCGGCCGAGCTGCGCCTGCGCCGCGATGGCCATGGCCCGCGCAGCATCCATCGCTTCAGCGGCATCGCGGGTGACCTGGGGGCCCCGGAGGTGGAGAAGCGCATCTTCGACCCGCGGGAACGCCCCTGGTTCAAGGCCGGCGAATCCAACGCCCTGCACACCTGGACCTCAATCTACATCGACTTCCGCACCGAGGCGCTGGTGGCCACGCGTGCACGCCGCGTGCTTGACGCGCAGGGCGCCTTCGCCGGCGTGGTGGCCACCGACCTGTCGCTGCAGCAGGTCAATGACTTCCTGCGCCGGCTCACGCTCAGCCCCAACGGCGTCGCGCTGGTCACCGAACCCGGCGGCCTGATGATCGGCGTGTCTCGCGGTGCCCACATGCGTGCCAGCCCCGACGGCCAGGCCCAGCGGCTGAATGCGGCGGACAGCGGCGATGCTTTCGTGGCGGCCACCTACGGGGCGGTGTCGGCCATGCTCGCAGTGTCGCCGGATGGCGAGGCCCGTGCCGCCGACTTCACGCTGCCCGACGGCCAGGTCGTGCAGGTGGGCTTCTCGCGCCTGCGCGACGATGCCGGGCTGGACTGGCAGGTGATGGTGGCCGTGCCGCGCGACGACTTCGTGCAGGGTGTGCAGGCCGGCTTCCGGCGCAGCCTGTGGTTGGGCATCGGTGCGGCCGGCGTCGTGACACTGTTGGGCCTGTGGATCCTGGCCACCATCACGCACGAACTGCGGCGCGTGGCCGACGCCGCCGGCCGGCTGGGCGAAGGTGCGCTGGACACGCCGCTGCAGAGCCCGCGGCGCGACGAACTGGGCCAGTTGGCGCGCAGCTTCGACGCCATGCGCTCGCGCCTGCTGACCGACCCGCTGACCGGCCTGGCCAACCGCACCGCGCTGCAGCGGCGCATCGAGCAGCGCCTGCAGCGGCATCGCCGCCACGACGACGGCGGGCCGTTCGCCCTGCTGTTCATCGACTTCAACCGCTTCAAGGCCATCAACGACCGTCATGGCCACGACGTGGGCGATGCCGTGCTGTGCGAAATGGCCGACCGGCTGCGGGGCGCCGTGCGTGCGCAGGACCTGGTGGCCCGCTACGCCGGGGACGAGTTCGTGGTGCTGCTCGACGGCATCGGCGGGCGGGTGGACGCCGAAGCGGCGCGCCTGCACCTTGACCGGTTGCTGCGTGAGCCGCTGCAGTCGCTGCCGCCGGGTCGCGGCGACGAGGATCCTCCTGAGGGGGCGGCCATCGGTCTGGCGGTGTGCCCGGACGACGGGCGGGACGCCGACCAGCTGGTCCGCCATGCCGATGCCGACATGTACCGTCAGAAGCCGGCGGACGATCGCTGATCCCTACAATCGCGCATGCTTGATCATGCCTACACCCGCGGCGCAGCCCTGCCGGCGCTGCTGGCCCGCCGCATCGCCATCATCGACGGGGCCATGGGCACCATGATCCAGCGCCACGCGCTGGGTGAGGCCGATTTCCGCGGCACGCGGCTGGCCGATCATGCGAAGGACCTCAAGGGCAACAACGACCTGCTGGTGCTGACGCGGCCCGACGTGATCCGCCAGATCCACGATGCCTACCTGGCCGCCGGGGCCGACCTGATCGAGACCAACACCTTCGGCGCCACGTCGATCGCGCAGGAGGACTACGCGCTGGCCCACCTGGCCCGCGAGATGAACGTGGCTGCGGCACGCATCGCCCGCGAGGCCGCCGATGCCGCATCCACGCCCGAGTGGCCGCGCCTGGTGGCCGGCGCGCTGGGCCCCACGCCGCGCACCGCCAGCATCAGCCCGGATGTCAACGACCCCGGCGCACGCAACGTCAGCTTCGACCAGCTGCGCGACGCCTACCGCGAGCAGGCCGAGGGGCTGCTCGAGGGCGGTGTGGACCTGTTCCTGGTCGAGACCATCTTCGACACGCTCAACGCCAAGGCTGCCATCTTCGCGCTCGACGAGCTGATGGCCGACACCGGCGAGCGCCTGCCGGTGATCCTCAGCGGTACCGTCACCGACGCCTCGGGCCGCATCCTCAGCGGGCAGACGGTGCCGGCGTTCTGGCATTCGGTGCGCCATGCGCGGCCGCTGGCCGTGGGCCTCAACTGCGCACTCGGTGCGGCGCTGATGCGGCCGTACATCGAGGAACTGGGCAAGGTGGCGGCCGACACCTACATCAGCTGCTACCCGAATGCCGGCCTGCCCAACCCGATGAGCGAGACCGGCTTCGACGAGACGCCGCCGGTCACCGCCGGGCTGATGGCCGAGTTCGCCAAGGCTGGCTTCCTGAACATCGCCGGCGGCTGCTGCGGCACGACGCCGGAGCACATCGCGGCGATTCGCCAGCAGGTGGCGGCCTACCGTCCCCGCAGCCGCCAGGACCCGCTGTTCAGCGGGCTGCTGGCCGCCTGAGTTATTCGCTTTCTGTCTTACCAAGAAGGATTCCGCATGTTCGACGAACTGGATGATGGCGCCCGCACGGGCGTCTGGGTGGCCCTGGGGATCGTGGCCTTCGTGCTCTTCGGCCTGATCGGCGGCCTGGCGATTCGGCAGATGAAGCCGGCCGCGGCGCCGATGGCCGCCGCTGCAGCGGCGCCCGCCGCCATGGTCGACCTGGATGCGCTGCTGGACGTCCCGCTGGCCGGCGACCTGGCCGGCACGCTGTATTTCGAGGTCGGCCAGGCCGGGCTCACGCAGGCCGACGGGCCGGCAGTGCTGGCGGCCATCCGCGGTGCGGCCGACGCCGCGCCGGCGCGCCGGCTGGTGATCTCCGGCTTCCACGACGCCAGCGGCGACGCGCAGATGAACCACGACCTGGCCAAGCAGCGCGCGATCGCAGTGCGTGATGCGCTGGTGGGTGCCGGTGTCGCGCGCGAGCGCCTTCAGCTGCGCAAGCCAGCGTCCACCGACGGTGGCAGCGCCGACGACCCGCAGGCGCGCCGCGTCGAGGTGCACCTGGTCGACTGAGGGTCGATGGGGATCACCCACCAGCCGGCTGACGGCCCCAAGCTCGTCAGCCGCCGCTCAGCCGATCAGTAGCTGGGCGGCTCCGCCGGCGGTGGCGCCACGCCGATCGGCGCGAACGGCCCGCGGCCGCTGGCCGCCGTCAGCAGCCCCAGCACGCGGCCGGGCTCCGGGCCCACCTGGTCCCAGTCGAAGCGCCAGGTCCAGTTCGGGCCGCCCAGCGTGCCCGGCGTGTTCATGCGCTGGTCGCTGCCCAGGCCCAGCACGTCCTGCAGCGGGAAGATGGCCAGGTTGGCCACCGAATTGAGCGCGGCGCGGATCATCGCCCAGTGCACGTCGTGCTCGCCGCAGGCCAGGTAGGTGCCGGCGAAGCGGCGCTCCTGGTCCTTCGCATTGCGCCACCAGCCCAGCGCCGTGTCGTTGTCGTGGGTGCCGGTGTAGACCACGGTGGCGCGCTCGAACATGTGCGGCAGGAACTCGTGGTCGCCGCCGCCGCCGAAGGCGAACTGCAGGATCTTCATGCCCGGGTAGCCGCAGGCCTGGCGCAGCGCGTGCACGTCGGGCGTGATGTAGCCCAGGTCCTCGGCCACGATGGGCAGCGTGCCCAGTTCGGCGGCGATGGCGTCGAACAGCGCCTGCCCCGGGCCCTTGAGCCAGCGGCCCTGCTGCGCCGTGGGGCTGTCGGCCGGGATCTCCCAGTAGCCGGCGAAGCCGCGGAAGTGGTCGATGCGGAACACGTCGGCCTGGTGCAGCATGCGCTTCACGCGCGCCGTCCACCAGGCGTAGCCTTCCTTCTTCATGCGGTCCCAGCGGTACAGCGGGTTGCCCCAGCGCTGGCCCAGCGGGCCCAGGTCGTCGGGTGGCACGCCGGCCACCACGGTGGGCTGGAAGCTCTTGTCCAGCAGGTACAGGTCGGGCCGGCTCCAGCAGTCGGCGCTGTGGTGGGCGATGAAGATGGGCAGGTCACCCATCAGGTGGATGCCGCGCGTGTTGCAGTACGCCTTGAGCAGCGCGGCCTGGGTGTCGAAGCACCACTGCACCCACTGCCAGAAGCCGATCTCGGTGGCGTGTTCCACGCGCGCCTGCTTCATGGCGGCGGCCTTGCGCGACGCCAGCGGCGGCGCCCACTGCCACCAGGGCTGGCCGCCATGCGCCGTCTCCAGCGCCATGAACAGCGCGTAGTCGTCCAGCCAGCCGGCCTGCTCGGCGGCGTAGTTGGCCAGCGCCGCGCGGTCGGCATCGCTGGCCTTGGCGCAGAACCCGGCATGGGCCGCGCGGAGCTGCGCCATGCGCCAGGGCACGACGCGGCCGAAGTCCACGCGCAGCGGGTCGAAGCCGGCCTCGGGCAGTTCAGGCTCGGGCAGCCAGCCTTTCTCCACCAGTGGTTCCAGCGCCACCATCAGCGGGCTGCCTGCGAAGGCCGACACGCTCTGGTACGGCGAATCGCCAGGGCCGATGGGCGTGGTCGGCAACCACTGCCACAGGCGCTGCCCGGCGCCGGCCAGCCAGTCGGCGAAGTGGTAGGCGCCGGGGCCGAAGTCGCCGATACCGTGCGGGCCGGGCAGGGAGGTGACGTGCAACAGCACGCCGCTGGCGCGTTGGTGGAGGTCCATCGTGGGTCTCGAAGGGGAGAGGGGGAAGGTGTCGGTCAGGAAAGTTCTTGCAGCAGCACCAGCGTCCACGGCGGCACCACCAGGGGGGTGTGCGCCGGGGCTTCGCCGGTGGGCAGATCGCCGCTGCTGTCCAGGGCCAGGGTCCAGCGGTAGGCCGGCAACGTGAACGGGGTGGGCTGGTCTTCCGGGTTGAACAGCAGCAGCACGCGCGCGCCAGTGCGGGCCGGGTCGCCTGGGCTGATCTGGCAGGCGAAGGCGTGCTCGTGCGGGCTGTGCCAGTCGCCGTCGACCATCGGCCGGCCGCCGGGGCGCAGCCAGACGATGGCGCAATCGTCGCCGCTGCAGGGGCCGGGCGCGTACCAGCGGTCGTGGTGCAGCGCCGGCAGGGCGCGGCGCAGCGCGATGCAGCGCGTGGTGAAGGCGCGCAGGTCGGCGTCGGCATTTGCCCAGTCCAGCCAGCCGGTGGCGTTGTCCTGGTTGTAGGCGTTGTTGTTGCCGCCCTGGCTGTTGGCGATCTCGTCGCCGGCGCAGAACATCGGCGTGCCCTGGGCGAAGGCCAGCGTGGCCAGCAGGGCGCGGCGCACGCGGTCGCGGCGCAGACGGACGGCCGGGTCGTCGGTCGGCCCCTCGCCGCCAAAGCTGGCGGCGGGTTCACCGTCGCGGCCGTCGCGGTTGTGCTCGCCGTTGGCCTCGTTGTGCTTGCGGTCGAAGCTGGTCAGGTCGGCCAGCGTGAAGCCGTCGTGCACGGCGATGAAGTTGACCGACGCGCTGGGCCGCCGCTGGCCATGGTGGAAGAGGTCACTGCTGGCGGTGAAGCGGCGGGCGAAGTCGCCGCGGTGCACGCCACGGTGCAGCCAGTAGCGGCGCACGGTGTCGCGGAACTGGTCGTTCCATTCCAGGAAGCGGCCGGGGAAGCGGCCGACCTGGTAGCCGTCGTAGGCGGCGTCCCACGGTTCGGCGATCAGGTGCACGCGGGCGAGCACCGGGTCCTGCCGCAGCGCGGTGAAGAAGGCGGCCTGGGGGTCGTAGCCGTGTGCGGTGCGGCCGAGCACCGGGGCGAGGTCGAAGCGGAAGCCGTCCACCCCATACGCTTCCACCCAGTGGCGCAGCGAATCCAGCACGAACTGCGTGACCCGCGGGTGCGCCACGTTGAGCGTGTTGCCGCAGCCGGTGAGGTTCTCGCAGCGGGCGCGGTTGTCGGGCGCCAGCCGGTACCAGCTGGCGTGGTCCAGGCCGCGCCAGCTGAGCGTGCTGCCGTGCTCGTCGCCTTCGGGCGTGTGGTTGTAGACCACGTCGAGCACCACCTCCAGGCCGTGGGCGTGCAGCGTGTCGACCATCTGGCGGAACTCGCTGGCCACGGCAGCCGGATCGGTGTCGCCGCCGCGGGCGCAGGCGGCGTAGCGCGGGCTGGGGCAGAAGAAGCCCAGCGTGTTGTAGCCCCAGTAGTTCACCGCGCCGCGGGTCGCCAGCGCCGGTTCGTCCAGCGCGTAGTACACCGGCAGCAGCGACAGCGTGGTGACGCCCAGGCCCTGGAAGTGGGCGATGGCCGCGGGGTGGGCCAGCCCGGCGTAGGTGCCGCGCAGCGCCGCCGGGATGTCCGGGTGCTGCATCGTCGCACCCTTGACGTGCAGTTCCAGCAGCACCAGGTCCGACACTGCGTGCCGGGGCGGCACGCTGGTGGGCGCCGGCATCGGCGCGGCCACACGTGCCTTCAACGCGAACGCGGCGTTGTCTCGGGTGTCGAAACTGCTGGCGTTGTCCGGGTGGCCGACTTCGTAACCGTGGTGCTCAGGCCGCCAGACGTGGCTGCCGACGATCTCCCGTGCCCAGGGGTCCAGCAGCAGCTTGTGCGGGTTGAAGCGGTGGCCCTGCTCGGGTGCGTAGGGGCCGTGTGCGCGCAGGCCGTAGACCAGGCCCGGCCCGGCGCCGGGTAGGAAGCCGTGGAAGACGCCGTCGTGCGGGCCGTGCAAGGCCAGGCGCTGGCTTTCGGTGCGGCCCTCGGCGTCGAACAGGCAGAGCTCGACGCGTGTGGCGTGTTCGCTGAAGACGGCGAAGTTCACGCCGCCGTCGCGCGCCAGCGCACCGAAGGGTTCGTGGCGGCCTTCTTCCAGGGCCTGCAGGGGGAGCGGCGGCATCATTCCGGTGCAAGGAACAGGGTGGCCAGCGGAGGCAAGACCAGTGCCAGCGACTGCGCGCGGCCGTGCGCCGGCACGGCCTCGACGTCCACCACACCGGCATTGCCCAGGTTGCTGCCGCCGTAGAAGGCCGAGTCGGTGTTCAGCAGCTCGCGCCAGCGTCGTGCACCCTCGGGCACGCCCAGCCGGAAGCCATGGCGGGGCACCGGCGTCATGTTGCAGACCACGATCACCGGGCGGCCGGTCTCGTCCTTTCGCAGCCAGGCGTAGACCGACAGCGCGCGCTCATCGGCCGCCAGCCACTCGAAGCCGTGGCCGTCGCAGTCCAGCCGGTGCAGGGCCGGCTGCTCGCGGTACACGCGGTTCAGGTCGCGCACCAGCTGCTGCACGCCGGCATGGGCCGGCTGCTGCAGATCGCCCCAGGGCAGTTCCACGTCGTGGTTCCATTCGCTGCGCTGGCCCCATTCCTGGCCCATGAACAGCAGCTTCTTGCCCGGGTGGCCCCACATGAAGCCGTAGTAGGCGCGCAGGTTGGCAAAACGCTGCCACTCGTCGCCCGGCATCTTGCCGAGCAGGGAACCCTTGCCATGCACCACCTCGTCGTGCGACAGCGGCAGCACGAAGTTCTCGCTGAAGGCGTAGACGAGGCCGAAGGTCATGCGGTCGTGGTGCCACGCGCGGTGGACCGGGTCCTCGGCCATGTACTTCAGCGTGTCGTGCATCCAGCCCATGTTCCACTTGTAGTGGAAGCCCAGGCCGCCCAGGTACGTGGGCGCGGAGACGCCGGGGAAGGCGGTGCTTTCCTCGGCCAACGTGATGGCGCCGGGGCATTCGCTGCCCAGCACCTCGTTGACGCGCTTGAGCAGCGACACGGCCTCGAGATTTTCGCGCCCGCCGTGCACGTTGGGGATCCATTCGCCGGCATTGCGCGAGTAGTCGCGGTAGAGCATGGAGGCCACCGCGTCCACGCGCAGGCCGTCGGCGCCCAAACGTTCGCACCAGTACAGCGCACTGCCGGCCAGAAAGTTGCGCACCTCGTTCCGGCCGAAGTTGTAGATCAGCGTGTTCCAGTCGCGGTGGAAACCTTCGCGTGGGTCGGCGTACTCGAACAGCGGCGTGCCGTCGAACTGCGCCAGGCCGTGCGCGTCCGACGGGAAGTGCGCCGGCACCCAGTCCAGGATCAGGCCGATGCCGGCCGCGCGGCAGGCCTGCACGAAGCGGGCGAAGCCGGCCGCGTCACCGAAGCGAGAGGTGGGCGCGTAGAGGCCCAGGGTCTGGTAGCCCCACGAACCGTCGAAGGGATGTTCGGTGACGGGCAGCAGTTCCAGGTGGGTGAAGCCCAAGTCGGCGGCATAGGCCGGCAGGGTGGCGGCCAGCTTGTCCCAGTCGTGGAACGAGCCGTCGGGGTGACGCCGCCACGAGCCCAGGTGCACCTCGTAGATGCTCACCGGCGCCTGGCGGGCATTGGCCTCGGCTCGGCCCGCGGGCAGCGACTGGCGCGGTGGCAGCGGCGTGGCCACAACGCTGGCCGTCTCGGGCCGGTTCTGCGCGGCACGGGCGTACGGATCGCTCTTCAACGGCAGCACCGCGCCATCGGGCGTGCGGATCTCGAACTTGTATCGGTCGCCGGGCGCGGCATGGGGCACGAACAGTTCCCAGATGCCACTGGCGCCGCGCGAGCGCATGGGGTGGCGCCGGCCGTCCCAGCCATTGAAGTCACCCACCACGCTGAGCCGGGCGGCATTGGGCGCCCAGACGGCGAAGCGCACGCCGTCCATCGCATAGACACCTTCACCGAGCGCCATGGGGTGCGCGCCAAGGACCTCGAACGGCCGCAGGTGCGTGCCTTCGGTCAGGTAGTGCAGGTCGGCATCGCCGATCAGCGGGCCGACGCGGTAGGGGTCGGCCAGGCGTTGCAGGCGACCGCTGGACCAGGTGACGTCCAGGCGGTAGTCGAAGGGCGTGCGGCGCCGGGGGATGACACCTTCGAAGAAGCCGTCCTTGTGGCGGAGGTCAAGGGCCGCCAGGGTGCGGCCGGTCTTCGTCTCGACGACGCCCACCGCCGAGGCGCCTGGCAGCCAGGCACGCACCCACAACTGTCGGTGGGCATCGGTGTGCATGCCCAGCACGGCGAACGGGTCGGCGTGGCGGGCTTCGCGCAGGGCGTGGAGGTCGGCGTTGCTGATCATGGCGTCACGGTCTGCAAAGCGTGAGTGTCCGCGATTGACCCAAAGCAGCCGAAGGCTGCTTTGGGTCCAAGGACCCGATTTCCGTGGGCTCCCCCGAGCCCCCTCCAAGAAGGGGCTCCAGCACGTTCGACGGCACCCCGCCAGCCCCCCTCCGCGAGGGGGACTCCAGCCAGCTTGACGAGTCGGCCTGGCGGCCGACCGCTGCGCTGTGCACGGATGCAGCGGTGGTTCTCTGGTGAAGCACCTGTGCACATCCGCAAGGCGGTGGCGGGTTGGCTTGTGGCGCGCATGAGAGCGCCGAGCATCGCAGGGCTCATGGCCGAGCGCGCCAGCGCGCTTCGTAGACTGACTCGCGGCCGCTGTTCGACCACAGCGAACGAAGTGAGCGGAGGGAGTTTGGCCGCGGGCCATGAGACCGAGAAGCGCAGGGAAGTCGGAGCGTAGCGGAGACCGCTCGACCTAAGCGCCACAGGCCAACCCGCCGCCGCCTTGCCGCCTCGTCCGTCGTACGCGGTATCCAACGTCCGCTCCGGGTCGGCGCCGGTTACTGCCCCGGCGCGTTGCCCCACACGTTCTCCACGTACTCACGGATCGTCCGGTCCACGCTGAACTGCCCCATCCCAGCGATGTTGTGCAGCGCCATCGCCTGCCAGGCGGCCGGGTCGCGGTACAGGGCGTCCACGCGCTGCTGCGTGCGGACGTAGTCGGCGAAGTCGGCCATCAGCAGGTAGGGGTCGCGCTGCAGCAGCGTCTGCACCAGGCTGCGGTAACGCTCCGGTTCGCTGGGGGAGAAGGTGCCGTCGCCGATGGCGTCCACCACCGCGCGCAGCTGTGGGTTCTCCTCCACGTACAGCCGCGGGTCGTAGCCCAGCTGCTTCATGCGCGCCACGGCGTCGGCGCGCAGGCCGAAGATGAACAACCGGTCTTCGCCGATGGCCTGCGCCATCTCGATGTTGGCGCCGTCCCAGGTGCCGATGGTGAGCGCGCCGTTGAGCGCGAACTTCATGTTGCCGGTGCCGGAAGCTTCCGTGCCGGCTGTGGAGATCTGCTCCGACAGGTCGGCCGCCGGGATGATGGCCTCGGCCAGGCTCACGCCGTAGTTGGGCAGGAAGACCACCTTGAGCTTGCCACCCACGCGCGGGTCGCTGTTGACCACGCGGGCCACGTCGTGGATCAGCTGGATGGTCAGCTTGGCAGCATGGTAGGCCGACGCCGCCTTGCCGGCGAAGATCACCGTGCGCGGCACCCAGTCGGCATCCGGGTCCGCCACGATGGCCTGCCAGCGCGCGATCACATGCAGCACGTTGAGCAGCTGGCGCTTGTATTCGTGGATGCGCTTGATCTGCACGTCGAACAGGCTGGTGGGGTCCACCTGCACGCCGGTGTCCTGCGCGATGCGTGCTGCCAGCGCCTTCTTGTTCGCCAGCTTGATCTTCGCGGCTGCGGTGCCCAGGCGCTTCTGGCCGGCCAGGGCATGCAGCTGCTGCAACTGCGACAGGTCGTGCCGCCAGCCGCTGCCGATCTGCTCGTCCAGCAGGCTCGCCAGCCCGCGGTTGGCCTGCGCCAGCCAGCGCCGCGGCGTGACGCCATTGGTCACGTTCAGGAAACGCTCTGGCCACAGCCTGGCGTAGTCGGCGAAGATGGTCTGCACCATCAGCTCGGAGTGCAGCGCCGAGACGCCGTTGACCTTGTGCGACGCCAGGATGGCCAGCGACGCCATGCGCGCGCGGCGCTCGTGACCGGCGTGACCCTCGTCGATCAGCGACACGCGCTGCACCAGCGCCTCGTCGCCCGGGAATCGTGCGCGGATGTGGGCCAGGAAGCGGCGGTTGATCTCGTAGAGGATCTCCAGGTGGCGCGGCAGCAGGTCCTCCAGCATCGACACGGGCCAGGTCTCCAGCGCCTCGGGCATCAGCGTGTGGTTGGTGTAGCTGGTGGCCTCGGTGGTCACGCGCCAGGCGGCGTCCCAGCCCAGCGCGTGCTCGTCCAGCAGCAAGCGCATCAACTCGGCCGGGGCCAGCGCCGGGTGGGTGTCGTTGAGGTGCACCGCGTTGCGGCGGCCGAACCCGGTGATGTCGCTCGGGTGCTCGCGCTGGTCGCGCGCCAGCATGTCCTGCAGCGACGCGCTGACGAGGAAGAACTCCTGCCGCAGCCGCAACCGCCGGCCCTGCGGCGTGCTGTCGTCGGGGTAGAGCACCCAGTTCAGCGCGTCGGCCTCCTGCTTGTGCTGCGCGCTGGCCTCGTGCGCACCACGGCAGAAGGCGGCGAAGTCGATCGGCCGCGCTGCCTGCGCGCGCCACTGGCGCAGCGTGCTCACGTGCCCGGTGCCATGGCCGGGCACGATGAAGTCGCAGGCCTGGGCCAACACCAGTTCTGACGGTTCCCAGCGGCGGGTGCCGCCCGCGTGCGACACCATGCCGCCGAAGCCGACCTCGTAGCGCAGTTCGGGCCGCACCAGTTCCCAGGGGTTGCCGTGCTCCAGCCAGGGGTCGGGCAGTTCCACCTGCCGGCCGTCGTGGATGGCCTGGGCGAACATGCCGTGCTCGTAGCGCAGGCCGTAGCCGAAGCTCGGCAGTTCCAGCGCGGCAAAGGCGTCCAGGAAGCAGGCCGCCAGTCGGCCCAGGCCACCGTTGCCCAGCGCGGCATCGGGTTCATGGCCACGCACCGTGTCCAGCGCCGGCGCGCCCTTGCCCAATGCTGCGCGCACCTCGTCACGCAGCCCCAGGGCGTCGAGCGCGTTGTCCAGCGCGCGGCCCATCAGGAACTCCATCGACAGGTAGTGCACGCGCCGCCCGCCCTTGCGGCGGGCATCGGCGGCTTGGGTGGCCGCCCAGCGGTCCCCCAGCAGGGTGCGCACCGCTGCGGCCACGGCGGCCAGGCCGGCGGCGGCGCTGCCGCGGTCGCTGCGCTGGGCCAGCTCGCGCGCCACCAGGCGGCGGAACTCGGCCTGTTCGCGGGTCAACGTGGTTTCGAGGGGTGTGGTGACGGCCATGCGGCATCTCTCCTTTGGAGCGGAAGTATCACCAGCGGCACGCGGTTTGTGTAGTTGTACTACACGCGTAGTCTTGAGAGTCTTCTTAAGTTGTTGATTTAAAAAGAATCAAGGTTCCCGTTGTGGTGGAAAACCCGCTGTCTCTGCCTGGCAACGTTTGTATATTCTCTACATTCGATGAAAGCAGACGAGGTGCTCAGGTGGCAGATGTCCGGCTGGTGAAAGTGCAGAAGGCCTACGGCGACGTGCAGGTCCTGCGCGACATCGACCTGGAGATCCGCGACGGCGAATTCATGGTCTTCGTCGGCCCGTCGGGCTGCGGCAAGAGCACGTTGCTGCGCACCATCGCCGGGCTGGAAGAGATCACCGGCGGCCAGCTGTGGATCGGCCCGCGCGAGGTGCACGACGTGCCACCCGCCGAGCGGGGCGTGGCCATGGTGTTCCAGAGTTACGCGCTCTACCCGCACATGAACCTGTACGAGAACATGGCCTTCGGCCTGAAGCTCGCCAAGGTGCCCAAGGCGGAGATCGACAGCGCGGTGCGCAACGCCGCGCGCATCCTGCACATCGAGCACCTGCTGGAGCGCAAGCCCAAGGACCTTTCGGGCGGCCAGCGCCAGCGCGTGGCCATCGGCCGCGCCATCGTGCGCCAGCCCGAAGTGTTCCTGTTCGACGAGCCGCTGAGCAACCTCGACACCGCGTTGCGCGTGAAGATGCGCTACGAGTTCGCCAAGCTGCACGAGCAACTGAAGACCACGATGGTCTACGTCACCCACGACCAGGTGGAGGCAATGACGCTGGCCGACCGCATCGTGGTGCTGAGCGCCGGCCGCATCGAGCAGGTCGGTGCGCCACTGGAACTCTACGAGCACCCCTGCAACCTGTTCGTCGCCGGCTTCATCGGCAGCCCGGGCATGAACTTCATCCGCGCCGAGGCCGAGAGCGCCAGCGCGCAGCAGGTCACCGTCACGCTGCCCGATGGCGCACGTGTGCGCTGCGCGGTGGACGGCAGTGGCGTCCGGCATGGCGAGCAGCTCACCCTGGGCGTGCGGCCGGAACACCTGGTGGTCGGCGCGGCTGACAACGTGCTCAGCGCCCGCGTGAACTTCGTCGAATCGCTGGGCGGCACCACCTACGCCTACGCCGACTTCCCGGGCATGAAGGACGACGAGGCGTTGACGGTGGAACTGGACGGCGCGCTGCGGCCGAACGCGGGCGACCAGCTGGCGCTGGGCGCGCCGGCCGAGCGCTGCTACCTGTTCGACGCCCAGGGCCGCGCGCTGCGCCGGCTGGCGGCGCCGGGTGCCGCCTCGCCCCAAGCCCAGGCGGCCTGATGCGGCCGCTGCTGGCCCTGGCGGCGCTGGCCGCGCTGCTGCCGTGTGCAGGGCCGGCCATGGCCCAGGACAGCCCGCGCCTGCTGGTCTGGATCAACGGCGACAAGGGCTACAACGGCCTGCAGAAGGTGGGCGACGCTTTCACCGCCTCCACCGGCGTGCCGGTGGTCGTGCAGCACCCGGAAGGCGCGCCCGACAAGTTCCAGGCGGCTGCCGCCGCAGGCAAGGGCCCGGACATCTTCTGCTGGCCGCACGACCGAGTGGGCGAATGGGCCAAGTCCGGCCTCATCGTGCCCGTGCGGCCGGGGCCGGCGGTGCGCGCCGAGGTCGAGGATTCCGCCTGGCAGGCCTTCACCTACCGCGGCAAGCTCTGGGGCTACCCCATCGCCATCGAAGCCATCGGGCTCATCGTCAACCGCGCGCTGGTGCCCGAGCCGCCCGCCACCTGGGAGGCGGTCTACGCGCTCGACCAGCGGCTGCGGGCCCAGGGCAAGAAAGCCATCCTGTGGGACTACAACAAGTCCTTCTTCACCTGGCCGCTGCTGGCCGGGCCGGGCGGCACGGTGTTCGAGCGTGACGCCCAGGGCAACTACGACCCGATGCGCGTGGGTGTCAACAATGCCGGTGCGCTGCAGGGCGCCACGCTGCTGCAGCGCCTGATCGACGACGGCCTGATGCCGCGCGGCGCGCGCTATTCCGACATGGAGGCGCAGTTCGCCAGCGGCCAGGCGGCGATGATGATCTCCGGCCCCTGGGCCTGGGACAACGCCAAGAAGGCGAAGATCGACTTCATGGTGGCGCCGATCCCGGCCCTGGGCGGGCACGCGGCCAAGCCCTTCGTCGGTGTGCTGGGCTGCATGATCAGTGCGCCCAGCCGCTACAAGGACATCGCACGGGAGTTTCTGGAGCAGCACCTGTTGAAGGTGGACAGCCTCAAGACCGTTTCCGCCGACGTGCCGCTGGGCACGCCAGCCAACAAGGCCTACTACGTCGAACTGGCGGCCGACCCGGCGATCCGCGCCACGATGGCCAACGCGCTGGCTGGCGAGGCCATTCCCAACATCCCGGAGATGCAGCGCTTCTTCCCGGCGATGGACGCGGCGCTGGAAGCCATCAGCCAGGGCCGTCAGTCGGCCAAGGACGCGCTGGACGGTGCGGCAGCGCGGATGAGGTCGCGATGATCGGGCGTGTCGTTGCGGGTTCCGCGGTGCTGGCCCTGCTGTGGCTGGTCTACGCCACGCACATGGCCGGGCAGGCCGTGGCCGCGGTGGCCCTGCTGGTGCTGGGCGGCAGCGCGCTCTGGGTCTACGCGGGGGCACGCAGCCTGGCCTGGAAGTACCTGTATCCGGGCGTGGTGGGCATGCTGGTGTTCGTGGCCTTTCCGCTGCTCTACACGGTGCAGATCGGCTTCACCAACTATTCCTCCAACCACCTGCTGACCGAAGCGCGCGCCCGCGCCTACCTGCTCGATCAGCACGGTTTCGACGAAGCGCGGCTCCACGCCTTCACGCTGCACGCCGGCGACCGGGTGCTGCTGACCGCGCCCGATGGTGCCCGTTGGACGACGTTGCTGGGCGGCGATGGCGCGCTGCAGGCGGCGAGCGGTGACCTGGGCCCGGCGCTGCCGATGCGCGACGTGATCGCGCGCCGCGACGCCCTGATGGCCCTGCAGCCCCGCCTGCCGGACGGCACCACGCTGGCCTACGCCGGCCTGCGTGAATACGGCGTGAAGACGCCTGATTGGCGCGCGGCCCCTGAGGGCGCGCTGCAGGAGGTGGCCACCGGCGCGGTCTATGCGGCCCGCCGCGACACCGGCTACTTCACCGGCCCCGAGGGCCAGACGCTGCAGCCGGGCTTCACGGTGGGTGTCGGTTTCGCGAATTACCAGCGCATGTTGCTGGACAGCGACTTCCGCGGCCCCTTCGTGTCCATCTTCGTGTGGACGGTGACGTTCTCGGCGCTGACCGTGCTGTTCGCCACCGTCATCGGCATGGCGCTGGCGGTGGCCCTGGAGTGGCCGGCGCTCAAGGGCCGCGCAGCCTACCGCACGCTGCTGTTCCTGCCCTACGCGGTGCCAGGCTTCATCAGCATCCTGGTCTTCAAGGGGCTGTTCAACCAGAACTTCGGCGAGATCAACGCCATCCTCGACGCGCTCCTCGGCGTGCGCCCGGCCTGGTTTGCCGACCCGACGCTGGCGCGCACGATGCTGCTGATCGTGAACACCTGGCTGGGCTACCCGTACATCATGATCCTGTGCACCGGGCTGCTGAAGTCGGTGCCGAGCGACCTCTACGAAGCCAGCGCGCTGGCCGGTGCGTCACCGTGGGTGAACTTCAGCAAGATCACCGCACCGCTGATCATCAAGCCGCTGACGCCGCTGCTCATCAGCGCCTTCGCCTTCAACTTCAACAACTTCGTGCTCATCAGCCTGCTGACCGATGGTCGGCCAGACTACCTGAACACCAAGCTGCCGGCAGGCACCACCGACATCCTCGTCAGCTACACCTACCGCATTGCCTTCACCGACGCTGGCGCCAACTTCGGCCTGGCGGCGGCGATATCCACGCTGATCTTTGCGATGGTGGCGTTGATGGCGCTGGTGCAGTTGCGGATGACAAAGGCGGGGGCCGCCAAGTGACTGGTCTCGACCCGGAGCGGACGTTGGGCAATGCACTCACAGGCCGAGGCGGCAAGGCGACGGCGGGCAGGCCTGTGGCGCTTAGATCGGACGGCCTACGCTGCGCTCCGGCTCCCCTGCGCTTCTCGGTCCCGAGGCCCGCGGCCAAACTCCCTCCGCTCACTTCGTTCGCTGTGGTCGAACAGCGGCCGCGAGTCAGTCTACGAAGCGCGCTGGCGCGCGCGGCCTCGGGCCCTGCGATGCTCGGCGTCCTCGATGCGCGCCACAGGCCTGCCCGCCGCCGCCTTGCGAACGCGCACGGGTGCATGGGGGAGAACAGCCACGGCCCCTGGCCGCGGAGGGCGGGCCTGGCCTGGCGCGAGGTGAAGGAGGAGGCGAGCGCCCGGCGCGAGCCGGGGGACAGGAGCGCTAGGCCAGACCCGCCCTCCGTGGCTCGCGCCGCAGCGAACGCACAGAGAACCAACGTCAGCGTCGGGTCGCAACCCGACACCCGACAAGGAGCCCGCTGACATGGCCATCGTCACCGGCAGGAAGCACCAATGGCGCGTCTGGGCGCTACATGCCGCACTCTGGGCATTGCTCGCGCTCACGCTGTTTCCGTTGCTGGCCGTGGTCAGCATCTCCCTGCGCCCAGGTAACTTCGCCACCGGTAGCCTGATCCCCACCGAAATCAGCCTCGAGCACTGGAAGCTCGCGCTCGGCATCTCTACCGTCGACGCCCAGGGCAACCTGGTGCAGCCGCCATTCCCGGTCCTGCTGTGGCTGTGGAACTCGGTGAAGATCGCCTTCATCTCCGCGGCGCTCATCGTCACCCTCAGCGCCACCGCGGCCTATGCCTTCGCGCGCATGCGGTTCGCGCACAAGGGGCTCATCCTCAACAGCATGCTGGTGCTGCAGATGTTCCCGGTGGCGGTGGCGCTGGTGGCCATCTACGCCATCTTCGAAGGCATCGGCCGCACCATCCCCTGGCTGGGCGTGGAAACCCATGCCGGCCTCATCGTGGCCTACCTGGGCGGCGTCGCCACGCACATCTGGACGATCAAGGGCTACTTCGACACCGTGCCCGCCGAGATCGAGGAGAGCGCCAAGGTCGATGGCGCCACGCCCTGGCAGGCGTTCCGCCACGTGCTGCTGCCCATGGCGGTACCGATCCTGATGGTGGTGTTCGTGCTCGCCTTCATCGGCGTGATCATCGAATACCCCGTGGCCAGCATCCTGCTGCGCGAAGAGCCCAACCTCACGCTGGCCGTGGGCTCCAAGTTCTTCCTCTACGACCAGCGCTACCTGTGGGGCGACTTTGCCGCCGCGGCGGTGCTGTCGGGCCTGCCTATCACGCTGGTGTTCCTGGCCGCGCAGCGCTGGATCGTGTCGGGCCTCACCGCCGGTGGCGTCAAGGGATGACGCTTGAAGGCGCGATGCGCGCAGTGTGCGCCGTGGCCTGCATGGCATCCCTGACCGCTGGCCATGCGGCCACGCCAATGCCTGACGGCAGCCCCACCCCGGCCGACCGCTACGCCCAACGCGAACGCGACTGGCGCATGGGCGCCGTCGTCTACCAGGTGCTGGTGGACCGCTTCGCGCCGGCGGCCGACCTGGATGCCAAGCGCGCGCTGTTCCCGCCGCCCAAGCGCCTGCGCGCCTGGGGCGACGTGCCCACGCCCGGGCCCTACCTGGCGTCGGAAAAGCTCAGTGCCCACGAACTGGACTTCTGGGGCGGTGACCTCGCCAGCCTGACGGCCCGCCTGGGCCACATCCAGCAGCTGGGCGTGGACGCGCTGTACCTCAACCCCATCCACCTCGCCTACACCAACCACAAGTACGACGCCTTCGACTTCCAGGCCATCTCGCCCGAGTACGGCACGCGCGAAGACTTCCGGCGCCTGGCGGCGGACGCCAGGCAGCGTGGCATGAAGGTGGTGCTGGACGGCGTCTTCAACCACATGGGCCGCAACGCGCCGCGCTTCCAGGACGCGCTGGCCAACCCGCAGAGCCCGTGGCGCGACTGGTTTGCCATCGGCCCGCAGTACGCCGGCGGCGCCCGCGTCTGGACCGGTTTCCAGAACCTGCCGGAGCTGAACCTGGAGAACCCGGCGGTGCGCCGGCACCTCTATGGCGACGCCGACTCCGTGGTGCGCAGCTACCTGCGCGACGGCGCCGACGGGTGGCGGCTGGACACGGCGTACGAACTCGGCCCGCAGTTCCTGCGCGAGCTCACGGACGCCGCGCACGCCGAAAAGCCGGGTTCGCTGGTCGTCGGCGAATTCGTCAACTACCCCGACCGCTGGCTGCAGGCCACCGACGCGACGATGAACTTCACGCTGCGCCAGATCGTGCTGGGACTGGCGTCGGGCGACATCGCGCCGGCCACTGCGGGGCGCATGACCGAGCGCCTGGTGCGCGACACGGGCATCGAGCCGATGCTGATGTCGTGGGTCGTCATCGACAACCACGACATCCCGCGCATCGCCACGCAACTGCCCGACCGCGCCATGCGCCGTCTGGTGCAGGCGCTGCAGTTCACCCTGCCCGGGGCGCCCAACGTCTACTACGGCGCCGAAGTGGGCATGGAAGGCGGCGCCGACCCGGCCAACCGCGGGCCCATGCGCTGGGATCTCGTCACGGCCGACAACCCCGAACTGGCCTGGATGAAGCGGCTGATCGCACTGCACCGCCAGCATCGCGCGCTGCGCATCGGCGACTTCCGGCTGCTGGAGTCCAGCCGCCTGCTGGCGTTCGAGCGTTTCACCGACCGCACGCTGGACACCCGCATCGTCATTGCCAACCCGGCCGACACCCCGGTGCGCGAACGCCTGCTGCTGGCCAACGCCTTCCTGATGGACGGCACACCGCTGGTGGACCTGCTGGCCGATGGCGCCGCTGCCGAACTGAAGGCCGTGGCTGGCTTGGGTGCCGGGGTGCTGGACGTGCAGGTCCCGCCGAGCACCGTGTGGGTGCTGCAGCCGGTGCCGCCGGACCTGGGCGGGTACAGCCGCTACAAGCGCGTGCCATGAAGTCCTGGCGACCGTTGGCGAATGCCGTGGCACTGGTTGTGGTGCTGTGGTGGACCGGGCCCGCGTCGGCGTGGGCCGCGGCTTCGGCGCCGGCTTCGTGCGCACCGCACCCGCTGGGCGGCCGCGACCTCTACCTCCGCGGCAGCTTCAACAGCTGGAATGCGGCCGACGCACAGCGCTTCGTCTGGGCCTGCGACCGTTTCGAACTCGTCACGCGCCTGCAGGGCGAGCACCGCTTCAAGCTGGGCGACGAAGGCTGGAGCGCCGACGCCGACCTGGGGGGTGCGCCGGAGGCGCTCACCGCGCGTGGCGCGGAGATGCAGCAGCGCTTCGACGGCAGCTACCGCTTTACGCTGGACCCGGCGCGCAAGCGCCTGCGCATCGAGGCCTGCCCGGCGCCTGCGCCGTTCGGCGACACCCTACTCTTCCTGCGCGGCACGATGAACAACTGGGGGGCGCTGGACGACTATGCGCTGCAGTATCACTGCGACGCCTACTACCTGAACCTCCGCCTGCAAGGCCGGCATGAGTTCAAGATCGCCGATGCCGCCTGGACACCACGCACCAGTTTCGGCGTCGACAAGGGCAACCACGAGGCCACCTTCAGCGGCGAGCACACGCTGCGCCTGAGCTTCGACGCCCAGGGGCGCCACACCGTGCAGCTGGGGCCGCGCAGCTTTGCCGACCCCCAGGCCGCCACGGTGGACGACCCGGTGGCGCTGGGGCTGCGCTACGACTCGCGCGACCTGGCCCACAAGGCACCATTTGGCGCGCAGCCCACAGGTACGGCGTTCGACTTCGCCGTCACCGCGCCGCCCGGCGTGGACGCCCTCACGCTGGTGATCGAGCACCGCCGGCACGAGGGCAACCAGGAGGTGCTGGAGTACACCGAAGCCGCCCGCGTGCCGATGACCGCAACGGCAGACAACAAGGGCGGCACCGGCGGCGAAGGTCAACGCTGGACGGCCCGCCACCGCTTCGACACGGTCGGCATCTGGGGCTACTGGTTCGAGGCCCGCATCGGCCAGAAGGTGTTTGCGCTGCAGAACAATGCCGATGGCATCTTCTGGACACGCGAGAAGGGCAGCGGCGGCCGCGCCAGCGTGGCGGCGCTGCCCACCTCACCAGCGGCCATGCGCGGCATCCGCCGCTACCGGCAGACCATCTACGCGGCCGATTTCCGCGTGCCCGACTGGGCGGCCGACGCCGTCTATTACTACGTCTTTCCCGAACGCTTCCGCAACGGTGACCCGGGCAATGACCCGGTGCCCGGCCGCACGCGCTACCACGCCGGCACGGTCGAGAAGCACACGAACTGGCTGGACAAGCCCTGGCGCCCGGGCAGCGGCGACGGGTCCGACGCGCTGCACAACAATGATTTCTACGGCGGTGACATCCAGGGCCTGATCGACAAGCTCGACCACATCCAGGCGCTGGGCGCCAACGTCATCTACAGCACCCCGTTGTTCCAGGCGGCCAGCAACCACAAGTACGACACGGCCGACTACCACCGCATCGATCCCGCCTTCGGCAGCAACGCCGATTTCGAACGCCTGACCCGCGAGGCGGCGAAGCGCGGCATCCGTGTGGTGCCCGACACGAGCCTCAACCACACCGGTGCCGATTCGCTGTACTTCGACCGCTATGGCAACTTCGGCGGCCACGGCGCCTACAGCGGCAGTGTGATCCGCCCCGAATCGCCCTACGCGGCCTGGTACAGCTTCGACGCCACGCAGACCGACCCCGACAAGCGCTTCAAGGGCTGGGTCGGCGTGACCGACCTGCCGGAGCTCGACAAGGCCTCGCCGGCCTGGCGCGATTTCGCCTACCGCGCACCGGATGCGGTGATGAAACGCTGGCTCGATGCCGGCGCCGCAGGCTGGCGCATGGACGTCGCACCCTGGGTGCCGGACGACTTCTGGCGTGAATGGCGCACCGCCATCAAGGCGCACAAGCCCGACGCCATCACCATCGCGGAAACCTGGTTCGATGCCGCGAAGTACTTCCTCGGCGACAGCTTCGACTCGACGATGAACTACATCTTCCGCAACACCGCGCTGGCCTATGCCGGCGGCGGCGATGCGCGGGAACTGATCGGCAACCTGGAGCTGATGCGCGAGCACTACCCACCGCAGGCGCTGCACGCGCTGATGAACCTGCTCTCCAGCCACGACCAGGCGCGCAGCCTGCACGTGCTGGGCTGGCATGACGATGGCGACGCGGCGCAGGAGCGCGACGCCAAGGCCCGCTACCGCGTGGCCCTGCTGCTGCAGATGACCTGGCCCGGTGCGCCGGCCGTGTACTACGGCGACGAGGTGGGCCTGGGCGGCGGCGAAGACCCCGACAACCGCCGGCCCTTCCCCTGGGCCGACCTGGGCGGCAAGCCCGACGAGGCCCTGCACGCCGACTTCAAGCGCTTGATCGCGCTGCGCCATGCCCTGCCGGTGCTGCGCCGCGGCAGCCTGGGCGCGCCACTGCACGTGGACGCCCACGTGATCGCGGTGCCGCGCCGCCTGGGCGAGACCTTTGCCGTCACCCTGACCAACAACGCGGCCGACGCGCGAAGTGCTGCCATGGCCCTGCCACCCGGCAGTCCCACGGTCTATGTGGACCAGCTGGATGGCACGCGCCACGAGGCGGTCGACGGCCGCCTGACGGTGAGCGTGCCTGGGCGCTGGGGGCGCGTGCTGCTCGGCATGCCCTGATCCACGCGACCCCGCGCGCCTTAAGACGGCCCTAAGCCGGCGCCGCCACGATGCGGCGCATGCACACACCTCGCACCTCTCCCTCCCGGGCCGGCTGGCTGGCGGTGGCGCTGGCGGGCATGGCTGCCCTGGCGGGCCCCGTGTCCGCTGCCACGCCGGCGGAACTGCTGGCCGGCTACCAGGCCCAGGCCGGCTCGGCACCGTCGGTCACCCGCGGCCAGGCCTTCTTCACCCAACGCCACGGCGGCGAATGGTCCTGCAGCAGTTGTCACGGCGACAAGCCCGTGGGCACCGGCCGCCATGCCAGTACCGGCAAGCCCATCGAGCCGCTGTCGCCAGCGGCCAACCCGAAGCGGTTCAGCGATGCTGCCAAGGTGGAGAAGTGGTTCCGCCGCAACTGCAAGGACGTGCTCAGCCGCGAATGCACGGCGGCGGAGAAGGCCGACGTGCTCGCGTTCCTGATGGAGGTCAAGCCATGATCCGACTGCGGTCTGGACTGCCAGGCGTCGCCCTGGCCCTGCTGGCGGTCTCGGCGCGCGCCGATCTGCCGCGGCAGGAGCTCACCGCCGCCTACAAGGCCGAATGCGCCGCCTGCCACGTGGCCTACCCGCCGGCCTTGCTGCCGGCTGAATCCTGGCAGCGCCTGATGGGCGGCCTGGACAAGCATTTCGGCGTCGACGCCTCGCTGGATGCGGCCACGACCAAGGCCATCGGCGACTGGCTGGCCGCCCGCGCCGGCACCTACAGGAAGGTGCAGCGCGAGCGCACCGCCCCGCCTCAGGACCGCATCACCCGCAGCGCCTGGTTCGTGCGTGAGCACGACGAGGTGCCGCGCGCCACCTGGCAGCGCGCCGATGTGCGCAGCCCCGCCAACTGCAGTGCCTGCCACCGGCAGGCCGACCAGGGTCTCTACGATGAACACGACATCCGTATCCCGCGCTGACGCCGCCGCGCCGGGCCCCACCGTGCGCATCCTGGTCTGGGACGCGCCGGTGCGCGTCTTCCACTGGCTGATGGTGGCCTGCTTCGCCACCGCATACCTGACCGCGGAGACCGAACGCTGGCGGCTGTTGCACGTCACCGCCGGCTACACCATGGCCGGGCTGGTGGCCTTCCGGCTGCTGTGGGGGCTGTTCGGCACCCGGCACGCGCGCTTTGCCAGCTTCGTGCGCGGCCCGCAGGCGGTGCTGCGTTACCTGAAGTCCTTGGTGGAAGGGCACCCCGCGCCGCACGTGGGCCACAACCCGGCAGGCGCCGTGGCCATCCTGCTGCTGCTGGGCTTGACGCTGCTCAGCACCGCCACTGGCTACGCGATCTACAACGAGCTCGGCCCGGAAGCCTTGGAAGAGGTGCACGAATTCGCCGGCAACACGATGCTGGTGGTCGTGATCGCTCACGTGGCGGCGGTGCTGCTGTCGAGCCGGCTGCACGGTGAGAACCTGGTGCGCGCCATGCTGACCGGCTTCAAGACCGGGCCCGCGGCCGAGGGCGTGCGGACGGCCTGGCGCAGCGTGGCGGCGCTGATGCTGGTGGCCGTGCTGGGCTTCTGGGCCTGGCAGTGGCAGACGGCGCCACAGCCCGGTGACAGGGTGACGTCGGGCGCACACGCGGACCATGAACACGACGACGGCGATGATGGCGACGACTGACTGAGCGACGACCATGCGCATCCTGCTCGCCGAGGACGACCCGCTGCTGGGTGACGCGCTGCGCGCCGGCCTGCGCCAGGCCGGCTGCCAGGTGGACTGGGTGCGTGACGGCGAGGCGGCCGAGCGGGAACTGCGTGCCGAGCCCTACGCCGCGGCGGTGCTGGACCTGGGCCTGCCCCGGCGTGACGGCCTGGACGTGCTGGCTGCGGTGCGCCGCGCAGGCGTGCGCCTGCCGGTGCTGGTGCTCACCGCCCGCGATGCCGTGCCCGACCGCATCCGCGGCCTGGACCTGGGTGCCGACGACTACGTGCTCAAGCCGGTGGACCTGGACGAACTGGCGGCCCGCCTGCGCGCCCTGGTGCGTCGTGCGCACGGGCAGGCCGATGCCCGGCTGCAGGCCGGCGGTGTGGTGCTCGATCCGGCCACGCGTCAGGTCTCGCTGGACGGTGCGCCGGTCAGCCTGTCCACCCGCGAGTTCGACCTGCTGCAGGCGCTGATGCTCGATGCCGGCCGCTTGCTCAGCCGCGAGCAGCTGGAGCAACGCCTGTACGGCTGGGGCACCGAGGTGGAGAGCAACGCGGTGGAGGTTCATGTGCACCACCTGCGGCGCAAACTGGGGCCGACGCTGATCCAGACCGTGCGCGGTGTGGGCTATGTGCTGGCCACCGGCGGAGCCAGGGCGTGAAGACGCCGTCGCTGGCGCGGCGCCTGCTTGTGCTGGTGATGGCGCTGGTCGGCGCCACCTGGCTGGCGGCGGCGGTCTACACCTGGGTTGACGTGCGCTACGAGCTCGACGAACTGTTCGACGGCCACTTGGCCCAGGCCGCGGCCCTGCTGGTGGTGCAGGCCGCCGAGTTCGGTGATGGGGACGATGATGAGGTGCCCGAATCACCGGTGCTGCACCGCTACGCGCCGCGGGTGGCCTTCCAGGTGTTCCACGAAGGCCGGCTGGTGCGCCGATCGGCGAATGCACCGATGCAGCCGATGGTGGCCGCCGGCACGCCCACCGAACATGGCCTGGCACGTGTGCGCATCGACGGCGAGCCGTGGCGGGTGTTCGTGGCGCGCGGCGCCGAACAGGATGTGCGCGTCTACGTCGGCGAACACGAACAGGCGCGCAGCGCCGTGCTGCGCGCCGTGCTGCGTGGCACGCTGTGGCCGCTGGCACTGGCGCTGCCGCTGCTGGCGCTGGCCGTGGCATGGGGCGTGCACGGCGGCCTGCAGCCGCTGCGGCGCCTGGGCCGTACGCTGGCGGCCCGAGCGCCCGCCGACGTCACGCCCTTGGGTGTGACCGATGCGCCAGCCGAGATGCGGCCGATGCTCTCGGCCCTGGATGGCTTGCTGGCCCGCATTGCCACGCTGATCGACGGCGAACGCCGCTTCACCGCCGATGCGGCGCACGAACTGCGCACGCCCATCGCCGCCATCCGTGCGCAGGCCCAGGTGGCGCTGGGCGCGCAGGACGACTGCGAACGCCGGCATGCGCTGCAGTCGGTGCTGAGCGGCTGCGACCGCGCCACGCGGCTGGTGGAACAGCTGCTGGCGCTGGCCCGCGTGGAGTCCGACGCGGCGCACCGTGGCGGGTCGGGCGCCACGGACCTGACCCTGCTGGCCCGTCGCATCGGGGCCGACCTGGCGCCAGCCGCGCTGGCGCGCCAGCAGACCCTGGGTCTGGAGGCGCCCGACACCTGTGCGTCGCGGTTGAACGAGACCCTGTGCGGCGTGCTGCTGCGCAACCTGGTGGACAACGCGCTGCGCCACAGCCCGCCCGGCGCCGAAGTGCGCATGACCGTCACGCCGGACGCAGTGCTGACGGTGGAGGACAGCGGCCCGGGCCTGGACGCGGATGCCCGCGCACGGCTCGGTCAGCGCTTCTACCGAGCCGGTGCCGCCGTGGGCGACAGCACCACCGCCGACACCACAGGCAGCGGCCTGGGCTGGTCCATCGTGCGCCGCATCGCCGAGCGCGAACAACTGGACATCAAGGTCGATGTGTCGCCGGCGCTGGGCGGCCTGCGCGTGCACGTGCGCCCACTGGGCGCCGCCCGTCAGAACAGCTGACCGACGTTCAGCAGCGTCAACACGCCCAACACGGCGAAGATCAGCGCGCTGACACCGTGCACCAGGCGCATCGGCACGGCGCGCGCCACGCGGTCCCCCAGGAACACCGCCGGCACGTTGGCCAGCATCATGCCCAGCGTGGTGCCCGCCACCACGGCCCACAGGTCGGTGAAGCGTGCGGCCAGGGCCACGGTGGCGATCTGCGTCTTGTCGCCCATCTCGGCCAGGAAGAAGGCCACCACGGTGGTGCCGAAGACGCCGAAACGCAGCCGGCCGGGGGCAGCATCGTCGTCCACCTGATCCGGGATCAGCATCCAGGCCGCCATGAGGACGAAACCGCCACCCACCACCCAGCGCAGCAGGTCCGGCCCCAACCAGGCGGCGATCCAGCCACCCACCAGGCCGGCCGCGGCGTGGTTGGCCAACGTGGCCACCAGGATGCCGGCCACGATGGGCCAGGGGCGGCGGAATTTGGCGGCCAGCAGCAGCGCGAGCAGCTGCGTCTTGTCGCCCA
The DNA here is from genome assembly GCA_024235915.1 of Burkholderiaceae bacterium. Taxonomy (GTDB): domain Bacteria; phylum Pseudomonadota; class Gammaproteobacteria; order Burkholderiales; family Burkholderiaceae_C; genus Rubrivivax. The sequence continues at coordinate 83,575 of JACKLO010000020.1, forward strand.
TTTCGCCGAGCGCGACGATGCCGGTGGAGACGAGGAAAGCTTCCATGGAGATGCGGATTCCGGGCCGGGAAAACCGACGACCACATGGCCGCGGGCCCAAGGCGCGGCGATGCGGTCAGCGGTCTGGCCAGGCCTGTGCGGCTGCCGGCGCCATGGTCCGTGCGGACCAAGTCTGTTGACGCGGGCCCCTGCTGCAAGCAGGGCGGCTACTCCCCGATGACGAGTGAGCGGATTCTACGGTCCGCGTCCTGACGGCCCGGGCCGCTGCCGGCTACAGGCTGCCGGACAGCCGCAACCGCTCCAGCCGCAGTGCCAGGTGCTGGCGTTTCTCGGCAAGGCGCTGCTGCAGGGCGCGTTCCGCCGCGGCGTCGCCGGCCACGGCCAGCTCGCGCTCCAGCGCGGTGATCTCGCGCATCACTTCCACCTCCGGCGGCACGACGCCGGCGTCCTTGAGGATCTTGAAGGGCTGGCGCAGTTCAGGCGGGGTCTGGTCCCAGCCCTCGACCACCGCCAGCGGCTTGCCGAAGCTGGGCGCCAAGCGCAGTTCGCCGTTGGCTTCGCTGTCGCGCAGGGCCTGGCCGATGTGGTCGTCCAGCAATTGCAGGCGCTGCGTGCGCCGTTCCTCGGCGTTCATGCGCGCACCTGTTCGCTGTCGCCCAGCTGCTCGATCCAGTGCCGCGTCAGCGGCGTGGCCGGCTTGGCCATGCGGCGCTCGTTGAGCAGCGCGCGGCCCAGGGCGCGGCGCTGGCCGCGCGCAGCGGCGGCCAGCAGGGTCTGGTCGATGAGGTCGCGCTGGGCGTGGCTGCCGCCGAAACGCTGGGCCTGCTGGCGCGCCGGGTACAGCGCGTCGACGGCGCCGTCGGCATCACCGCGGGCCAGCGCCAGCATGCCGCGCATCAGCGGCAGGCCCACCTCGCGCGCCATGGCGTGGTTGTCGCGCCGCATGTCGTCGCCAGCCAACGCGCGCTGGGCACAGCGGGCCACCCAGTGTTCGGCCTGGGCCACGTCGTCCGCGGCCAGCAGGGCCAGCACCGCGTGCAGGTCATTGAAGGCGTAGTGGCCCGCATGGGCCGGGTCCAGGTCCCAGCCCTGGGCCAGCAGGGCGCAACGCTCGGCCACATCGGCGCCATGCAGGTGCAGCCGCCAGAGCATGGCGGCGGCGTCCACGCGGTTGAGCGTGATCTGCAGCGCGTCGCCGCTGAGGTGCTTGTCCACCAGGCGCAGCACACCCGCCAGGTCCATGGCCTCGAGCCGGAACAGCGCCTTGTGCCACCACAGGTGCACGGCAAAGCCGTTGCCCTCGGCCCACTGCGCCTGCTGCTGGCGCAGCCAGGCCGAGCCGTCGTCGAAGCGGCCCTGCATCTCCATCACGTGGGCCACCGCATGCACGGCCCAGGGCACACGCGGGTCGGCGGCCAGGGCCTGGCGGCCGATGTCCTCGGCGGCGGCGTATTCGTGGTTCTCTTCCAGCCCGAAGGCGTAGAGGCCGAGCACGCAGGGGTAGAGCGGGTCGCCGGTGTCCCACTCCGGCAGGACCCGGGCCGGACGGGCGCGCAGCTGGGCCGCGTCGCCCCGGTAGAAGTCCCACAGGTGCGCCCACTGCAGCGCCAGGGCATCGCGAGGGTGGTCCTGCAGCAACTGGTCCCAGAGCCGGCCCGCCTGGGCCCAGCGGCCTTCCAGCACCTGGGTCAGGGCCTCGATGTGGGCCCGCTCACGGGCCGGCGATTCACCGCACAGGCGCGATGCCGCAGCTTCCAGGTGGGCAGCCGCTTCCGGCAGCAGGGCGGGTTCGGTCAGGCTGAGCAGGAAGCCGGCGTGCATGGCGTGCGGCAAGCACCAGCCTTCGTCGGCGGCGCGGGCGGCATCCAGGTCGGCCACCGGCACGTCGTAGAACGACATCATCCGCCACAGCGCGGTGTCGACGGCGTCGCGCGCTGCGGCCGAACCACTGCCTGTCGGCAGGCCTCGCCGGTCCGGGTGCCCCATGGGGCGGAATGTACTTCAGGCCGGTTTCAGGTCGCCGTGCGTGCAGGCCACAGCGCCACCGTCCAGGTGGCCACTGCCAGCATCAGGCTCAGCATCACCGCTGCGCTGCCCAGGTCCTTGGCGCGGCCGAGCAGCGGGTGGTGCTCCACGCTCAGTGCGTCGGCCAGCGCCTCCACCGCGGAATTCAGCAGTTCGACGATCCAGACGAACAGCACGCTGGCGATCATCGCCAGCGCGGCCCAGCGGCCCGGCGCCAGGAACAGCGCGGCGACGATCATCGGCACACCCAGGGCCAGCTCCTGACGGAATGCGGCTTCGTGCTGCACGGCCGCGCGCAGGCCGGCCCAGGAATAGCGTGCGGCGTTGAGGATGCGGCGCAGGCCGCCGCGGCTCTTGAATTCGGATTCACTCATGCGGAGATCGGCCCGGGGTTGAGGTTGAGGCGCGCGATGAAGCCGTGTTCGCTGTCCGGCAGTTCCAGTCGGCCGCCATGGGCGCGCGCCACCAGATGGGCCAGCACCAGGCCAAGGCCCGACGACGCCCCGCGGTCGCCGGCCTCGCCCGATTCGAGCGCCTGCCGCAGCACGGCTCGCCGCTCGGCGTCGACGCCAGGCCCATCGTCGGCCACTTCGACGATGCCTGGCGCTGCCAGTCGCACCTGCACTTCGTGGGCCCCATGACGCACGGCGTTGTCGAGCAGGTTCATCAGGGCTGCGGCGAGCAGGTCAGCGTCGGCCAGCACTTCGGCATCGGGGGCGACGGTGATGACCAGCCCGTCCACGGGCAGGCGGGCCAGCAGGGCGTCCAGCCGCAACGGCGCCCGCTGCAGCTCGACGCCGCTGCGGAACAGCGTCAACAGCGCCGCGACCACCCGCTGCAGCCGGCCAGCGGCGGCGCGCACGCGCTGCAGGCGAGGCTGCAGGGTTTCGGGTGCTTCGCGCAGCGCCACCGCGAGTTGGGCGTCGATGCCGGCCAGTGGCGTGCGCAGCGCATGGGCGGCATGCGCGCTGAAGGCACGCTCCTGCGCCAGCCGGCGGCCCAGCTGGGCCGCCAGCAGGTCGACGGCCTGGTGCACCGGCTGCAGCTCCAGACGTTCCGCCGCGCCCAGCGTGGCCCCCGGAGCCAGCAGGTCGTGCCCGCGCAGGCGCGCGCCCAGACGCTGCAACGGCTCCAGTTCACCGGCAACGCGCACGCGCAGCCACAGGTGCGAAAGCAGTGCGATGGCCAGCGTGGCCAGGGCCGCCTGCATCACGATTTCCAGCGTGGCCTCGATCTGCTCCTCCCGCGATTGCGCCACGTAGAGCATGCGGCCATCGCGGCCGATGGCGGTGCCGAAGACGCGCCAGCCCGGGCGGTCGGCGAAGCCGGCACAGGGCGTCGCGCTCAGCGCCGAGCCCGGCGCGCGCGACGAACGTTGCACCACACGCGCCTGCCCATCGGGCCCATGTTCGACGACCTGCCAGGCGTATCGGTTGCTGGCGCGGTCAACGATCCCGTCACCAGCGCCATGCGGCACCTCGTGCGCCAGGTGCGGCCGCATGGCCTCGGCGGCACCTTGCAGCGTGTCGTCCAGCAGTTCGTCCACCTCGTGACGCACGGCCAGCCAGACGGCCAGCGAGACCGCGATGCTGGAGGCCAGGGCGGCGGCCAGCAGGGTCCAGGCCAGGCGCCGGGCGATGGAAGGCAGGGTGGGGGCCATGGGGCAGAGGAACGGCAGGAACGCGGTCGCGTGTGGGCAGGCGTCAGTCGGTCATCCTGCGGCAATGCGGTAGCCCAGGCCGCGCACGGTCTCGATCAGCGTGCGTCCGAGCTTGCGCCGCAGCGCCGAGACATGGACCTCCAGCGCATTGCTGGCCAGCTCGGCCTCGAAGCCCAGGACCAGGCGTTCGAGGTCGGTCTTGGGCACGATGCGCCCGGCGCGCAACACCAGAGCCTCCAGCACGGCCCATTCGCGCGCCGTGAGTTCTGCCCGCTCGCCGTTCAGCCAGGCGGCCTTGGCACCGACGTCGACCTCGACGTCACCGAATCGCTGGCGCGCGGCGGCCGCCCCAGCGAGGCGACGGCTGACTGCGCGCAGCCGTGCCGACAGCTCCTCGGGCGCAAAGGGCTTGACGAGGTAGTCGTCGGCGCCGGCATCCAGCCCCTCGATGCGCTCGGCCAGGCGGTCACGCGCGGTCAGCATCAGCGCCGGCGTGCTGTCACCGCGGGCGCGCCGGTGGCGCAGCCACTGCAGGCCGGACCCGTCGGGCAATTGCCAGTCCACGAGCAGCACGTCGAAGGGCTCGCCCCGGCGTGCATCCACCGCGGCCAGGTTGCGGCACCAGTCCACCACGTGGCCTTCGGCGCGCAGGTAGTCGGCCAGGCCCTCGCCGAGAATGTCATCGTCTTCGATCAGCAGCAGTCGCATCGGAGGACCGGATTCCAGGGTGCCGCAGGGCAGGTTGTCTGGCAGCGTGAGCACGGATTGGACACCGCTGCGGTGCCGGAACGCTATCACCCCGTGGCGACCCCAGGCTTCAGCCCGGCTTCAGTGGCGTCCAATGCAATCCTTTTGTGTCTGCGTCCGCCATGCCCCGTTCCCTGTCCGCCCCGCGTTTCCAGGCCACCGTCGAGCAGGTGGTGGCGGTGGCCAGCCTGTTCTGGGTGCTTTCGGCCAATTCGCTCTTCTTCGGCGCGGCGCTGCAGGGGCGGTCGCTGTCGCTGCCGGGCACCTGGGGCTTTGGTGCCGGCCTGGCCGTGCTGCTGTTCGGCCTGCACTTCCTGCTGCTGTCGCTGGTGGCCAACCGCTGGACGGTGAAGCCGCTGGTCGCGGTGCTGCTGGTGGCCTCGGCAGCGGGTTCCTGGTTCATGCAGGCCTACGGCATCTACCTGGACCCGACCATGGTGCGCAACGTGCTGCGCACCGACGTGGCCGAGGCCCGTGAGCTTTGGTCGCTGGACCTGCTCGTGCACATGGCCCTCTACGCCGGCCTGCCGCTGGCCCTGTTGTGGCGCGTGCACATCGTGGCCCGTCCCTGGGGGCGCGCGGCGCTGCGGCGCGGCGTGGCCCTGCTGCTGGCCGTGGGCTTGCTGGGTGGCGTGCTGGTGGCGCTGTTCCAGCCGCTGGCGTCGCTGATGCGCAACCACAAGGAGATGCGCTACCTGATCACGCCGGCCAACCTGGTGTGGTCCACCGGCGCCGTGCTGGCGCGTGACGCCCGAGGCGCCGCACAGCCGCGCCAGGCCCTGGGCACCGACGCGGTGCTGGTGGCCGACGGCAGCCCGCGCCCGCGCGTGCTGGTGCTGGTGGTGGGCGAGACGGCGCGTGCCGCGAACTGGGGCCTCTCGGGTTATGCCCGCCAGACCACCCCCGAACTGGCCCGCCTGCCGGTGCTGAATTTTTCGCAGGTGACCAGCTGCGGCACCAACACCGAGACCTCGCTGCCCTGCATGTTCGCGCCGGTGGGCCGGCGCGACTACGACGAGGGCCGCATCCGTGGCACCGAATCGCTGCTGCACCTGCTGGCACGGGCCGGCGTGGACGTGCACTGGCGGGACAACCAGTCCGGCTGCAAGGGCGTGTGCGACGGCCTGCCGCAGGACACCGTGGCCGGGCTGAACCCGCCCGGGCTCTGTGACAGCGGCCGCTGCCTGGACGAAGGCCTGCTGGCCGGCCTGGACCAGCGGCTGACGCGGGTGGCTGGCCAAGGGGGCACGCACGTCTGGGTGCTGCACATGCTGGGCAACCACGGCCCCTCGTACTTCCGCCGCTACCCGCCGGCCTTCGCCCGCTTTCAGCCCGCCTGCGAGAGCGACGACCTGCGCACCTGCAGCACAGAGCAGATCGTCAACGCCTACGACAACGCGCTGCTCTACACCGACCATGTGGTCGGCAGCCTCGTGACCACGCTGCAGGCCCATGCGGCGCAGGTGGACAGCACGATGATCTATGTCTCCGACCACGGTGAATCGTTGGGTGAGAAGGGCCTGTACCTGCACGGCATCCCCTACGCCATCGCGCCCGACGAACAGACCCGGGTGCCGATGGTGATGTGGTGGTCCGACGGGCTGGCGCAGCGTGAAGGGCTGGATGCCGCCTGCCTGCGCCAGCGGGCCGCGCAGCCGGTGGCGCACGACCACCTGTTCCACACGGTGCTCGGCCTGCTGGACGTGAACACCCAGGTGCATGAGGCCGACTGGGACCTGACCGCAGGCTGCCGCAAGTCGCCCGCAGCGGCCCAGGCCGCGAGCCGGCCGTGACCATGCTGTCCTGGCGGACGGCGCCGCCTGGGCGCCGCGACCTTGTCGTGACCGTGGTGGCGTTGGCGCTGCTGCTGCTGTGGGATTTCTCAGGCGCCGACCTCACCCTGGCCAGGACCATCGCCAACGAGTCCGGCTTCCCTTGGCGCAACGCCTGGGTCACGCGCCATCTGCTGCACGATGGCGGCCGCTGGCTGGCCGGTGGTGTGCTGGCCGTGCTGGTCTGGCGCGCCTGGCGTTGTCCGCCGTCTGACCTGTTGGGGGCGCGCCAGCGCTGGTGGGCTCTGGGCGTGGTGCTGCTGAACCTGATCGTGGTGCCCACCTTCAAGCGCTTCAGTGACACCAGCTGCCCCTGGGAGCTGGCGGAGTTTGGCGGCAGCGCGCGCTTCGTGTCGCACTGGTCCTGGGGTGTGCTGGACGGCGGGTCGGGGCACTGCTTCCCCTCCGGCCACGCCGTGGCGGCGTTCTGCTTCCTGGCGCTGTACTTTGCCTGGCGTGACGCCTCACCGGTGGTGGCGCGGCGCTGGCTGTGGGCGGTGCTGACGGCCGGTGCCTTGTTCGGCGCGGCGCAGGTGCTGCGCGGCGCGCATTACGTCAGCCACGCGGCCTGGTCGGCCTGGATCTGCTGGACGCTGTCGGCGGCGGTGGACGCGGTCAGGCGCCGTCGGTCTCGTCGACCGTCGCCGGCCCGTCCAGCGGCGGAACCCGGCAGCCCGGCTTGACGGCGTCGAGCTGGAACATCACCCAGCGCCAGCGGTTGGCAAAGCCGGCCAGCGTCACGCGGGTGTCGTCCAGGCAGGTCTGTACCGCGTCGTGGCGGGCAAACAGCCAACGGTTTGCGGGGTCACCACGCAGCCAGTCCACGCCGCGCTGGAACTGAACGTCCGGCGCCTGCCGGAAGCCGAAATCGTGCAGCGGCCGCGGCGACATCAGCAGGTTCTGCTCCTTCCACACCACCATGCCGACCTCGCCTTGCGGGCCGGCGATGCGGTCCACGACCTGCATCACCTCGGCCGACGTCACGCTGTGGTTGGCCAGCGGGGCGACGCCCACGCCCCAGACGATCCAGAAGCCGGCCAGGCCGGCCAGCAGCGCATGAACGCCGCGCCGCGCCCTGAAAACGGCCGCCCAGACCAGGAAGCCGGCGCCCGCCGCGGCCAGCCACAGGAAGATGGGCTGCAACTCGCCCGCGTGCAATCCGCGCTCCAGCATCGTGGCCTGCAGCCTGGCCCAGCGGCCTGACAGCGCCCAAGCGGCGGCCGCGCTGAACGCGATGCCAAAACCCAGTGCCGCAACCAGCCCCGTGCGCCGCAGCCACGCCGCGTTTTCGATGCGCAGCAAGGTCGGCGCCAGCGCCACCGACAGCATCGGCAGCATGGGCAACACATAGACCTCACGCTTGCCGCCCGCCATGCTGAAGAACAGGAACACCAGCGCGCACCAGCCCAGCAGCACCGCCAGCCGGCCATCGCGGGCACGCCAGCCGGCACAGGCGTCACGGGCGCCGGCGCCGTAGGCCAGCGACAGCGGGAAGAAGTGCAGCAGCAGCACCGGGATGAAGTACCACCAGCCCTTGCCGTAGTGCCCGCCGACCTGGCCCGCGTAGCGCCGCGCCGTCTGGTCGAACAGGATGTTGCGCATGTAGTCCAGGTATTCCGGTTCGCCACGCCACAGCGCGGCGCCCACCATCGGCACCAGCCACAGCGCGATGGCGGCCAGGAAGGCCGGCAGGCCTGCCGCCCAGCGCCAGCCGTCGCCCTGGGTGTGCAGCAAGCCCTGCCAGCCGGCGCGCCGCGCCAGCACGTAGGGCAGCAGCATCAGCAGCGCGATCACGCCCACGCCCTTGGTGATGACGCCCAGGCCGGCGGCGAAGCAGCCGATCCAGTACCAGCGCCAGGCCGGCCCCAGCAGCAGGTGGCGCGCCAGCGCGTAGCAGGCCAGCGTGATCTCGAAGCTGACCAGCGGGTCGATCTGTGCGCGCTTGAACTGGAAGCTGAACATCAGCGCCGACAGCACACCCACCGCGGCCAGCAGGCCGGCACGCGGGCTCCACAGGCGTCGGGCCAGGTCCCAAACCAGCACCAGCGTGCCCAGGCCGGCCAGCAGCGACGGCAGCAGGAAGGCCACGCGCCAGTCGCGCACCAGGGTGTAGCTGGCCGCCTGCAGCCACATCAGCATCGGCGGCTTGTCGGGGTAGAGCTCGCTGCCGCGGCGCGGGAACAGCCAGTCGCCGCTCTCCACCATGGTCTTGGCCACGAGCGCAAAACGCGGCTCGTCCGAGGGCCAGGGGTCGCGCAGGCCGATGCCGGCGCCGAGCACGAGCAGGGCGGCCAGCAGCAGCCAGCCCAGCGCGCGGCGATCGGCAGCGGTGGTGCTCACCGGATGTTCACTCGCCGGGCGCCGACTGCTTGCGCTCGTGCCGCAGCAGCTGCAGGTTGCGCGCGTAGATGAACAGGCCGGCCGCCTGGCCGACGATGAAGACCGGGTCCTGGCGGTGGATGGCGTAGGCCAGCAGCGTGGCACCGCCGGCGACGCTGAAGTACCAGAAGGCCTTGGGGATCACGCTCTTCTTGATCTTCTCGCTGCTCAGCCATTGCACGATGAAACGCGCCGAGAACAGCGCCTGGCCGAGAAAACCCACGGCCAGCCAGCCGCCGTCGATGTCGAAGTTCATGGGAATCCTTCAGACGCGGATCAGCCTCGGATCAAAGGCGGAAAGCCGCAGGTCAGCCGCTGATGCGTTCGGCCACGGGCACCTTGGCGCGCCGCTGCAGCCACATCACGCCGCACAGGTCCACCAGGCCCACCCACAGGCGGTTGTGCACACCGTAGTGAGACTTGCCCATGGTGCGAGGCCGGTGCGCCACCGGCACCGATTCGGTCCGCCCGCCGGCACGGCGGAACAGCGCCGGCATGAAGCGGTGCAGGTGGTCGAACCAGGGCAGGGCCAGGAAGTCTTCGCGCGCGAAGACCTTGAGCCCGCAGCCGGTGTCGGGCGTGGCATCGCCCAGCAAGGTGGAGCGCACGCCGTTGGCGATGCGCGAGCTGAGCTTGCGCAGCGCCGTGTCCTGCCGCTTGTTGCGCCAGCCGGCGATCAGCACCGGCCCGCGGCCCGTGCCCTGCAGCGCATGCCAACGCCGGGCCATGGCGGGGATGTCGGCCGGCGCGTTCTGGCCGTCACCATCGAGCGTGGCGATCAGCGCGCCGCGCGCGGCGCGCACGCCGGTGAGCAGGGCGGCACTCTGGCCGCAGTTGTTGCGGTGGGCCATCACCGTCAGCCAGGGGCGGGTGCGGGCCAGGTCCTGCAGCACCGCCAGCGTGTCGTCGCTGCTCAGGTCGTCGACGAAGACGGCCTCGAAAGCGCCGAACTCGGCCACGCAAGGGGCCAGCGCCGCCTCGATCTCGGCCACCAGCGGTGGCACGTTGGGCGATTCGTTGTGAACGGGAACGACGACGGAGATCACGGCAGGTCCGGATTCGGGCGAACCCGGTATTGTGCCGCGCCGACCTGAAGCTGTGCTTCAGCCGTGCAGCGGGGGCGCCAGGGGCAGCGGGTCACGCAGTTGCTCCCACAGCCGCGCCACACGCAGAACGCCGACGTCGTCGTGCCGGTGGCCGATGATCTGCAGGCCGATGGGTGCACCGGCGGCCGACATCACGCAGGGCACGCTGATCGCCGGCTGCTCGCTCATGTTGAAGGGCACGGTGAAGGCGATGTGGTCCATGGCCGTGGCCGGGTCGTTGGTGGGCCCGGCCCATTCGGCGGGGAAACGCGCCACCGGCGCCACCGGCGAGATCAGCACGTCGAATGGTGCCGTGGCAGCCACGGCCGCGTCGCGGAACGCCCCCATCTGGCTGTAGCCGTGGAAGACCTGGGCGGCATCGAGTTCGGCGCCCTTGGCGATCCAGGTGCGGATGTACGGCAGCACCTGCTGCTGACGCTCGGGTGGCAGGGCCTGGAAGTCCAGCCAGGAGCGCATGCGCCAGAAGCGGTCCATGCCGTCGCCCATGGTGCGGTTGGTGAAAGGGGCCACGGGCTCGACGATGGCACCGGCCGCTTCGAAACGGCGCGCCGCGGCCTGCACCGCCGCCAGGATCTCCGGGTCCACGGGCAGGCCCCAGCCGGCGTCCAGCCACAGGCCGATGCGCAGGCCCTTGGCGTTGGCAGGGCCTGCAGCCCAGTCCAATGATTGCCAGGGCAGGCTCATGGTGTCGCGCGCATCGGGCAGCGACAGCACGGCCATCATGCGCGCGGCGTCGTCCACCGTGCGCGTCATGGGCCCGGCGGCGCGGCCGGCGTAGGGCGGATGGATGGGCACACGCCCCAGGCTGGGCTTGAGGCCGACCACGCCGCACCACGAGGCCGGCAGGCGGATGGAGCCGCCGATGTCGGTGCCGATGTGCAGCGGCCCGTAGCCGGCCGCGGCGGCCGCCCCGGCGCCGGCGCTGCTGCCGCCGGGGTTGGTGGCCGGGTCCCACGGGTTGCGCGCCAGGGCGTGGAAGCTGGACAGGCCCGAGGACAGCATGCCCCAGTCGGGCATCGTGGTCTTGGCCACCAGCACCGCGCCGGCTTCCTTCAGCCGCGCGGCCGGTGGCGCGTCCACGGTGGCTGGGCTCAGCACCGTGGCGGCCGTGCCCAGCGGCACCGCCAGGCCTTCGGTGGCGATGTTCTCCTTGATCGTGCACGGCACGCCGTCCAGTGCCCGCGCCGTGCCGTCGCGCCAGCGGACTTCCGACGCGCGGGCCTGTGCCAGCACGCGCTCGGGCTCAAAGGCCCAGAGTGCATGCAGCACCGGCTCCCAGCGTTCGATGTGCACGATCAGGTCGCGCGCGACATCCACCGGCGACAGGCGGCCGCTGCGGTACTGGTCGAGCATCTCGCTCGTGGACAGGGCGTGGAGGGCGGTCATGTTGGAGGGGTCAGCTCGGTGGGTGCGGGCAGAGCGGCGGAGGCATTCGAAGTGTTGGGCGGCTCACGACCCAAAGCAGCCTTCCGCTGCTTTGGGTCTGGGGACCCGGATCCTCGAGGTGTACGTTGCGCCCGCGCTCCAAGGCCGAGGCGGCAAGGCGGTGGCGGATTGGCCTATGGCGCTTAGGTCGAGCGGTCTCCGCTGCGCTCCGACTTCCCTGCGCTTCTCGGGTTCATGGCCCGCGGCCAAACTCCCTCCGCTCACTTCGTTCGCTGTGGTCGAACAGCGGCCGCGAGTCAGTCTACGAAGCGCGCTGGCGCGCGCGGCCATGAGCCCTGCGATGCTCGGCGCTCTCATGCGCGCCACAGGCCAACCCGCCACCGCCTTGCGGATGCGCACAGGTGCACAGCGAGAGGACCACCGCTGCGTCCGCGCACAGCGAAGCGGTCGGCCGCAAGGCCGACTCGTCATTCTTGCTGGAGTCCCCCTCGCGGAGGGGGGCTGGTGGGGTGTCGTCACACGAGCTGGAGCCCCTTCTTGGAGGGGGCTCGGGGGAGCCCACGGAAATCGGGTCGCCAGACCCAAAGGAGCCGAAGGCGAGTTTGGGTCGTTCGCGGTCACTCGAGGGCCATCCAAACGAACGGGGTTTGCGCTATCAACGCTCCCAGCGCACCGCCGCAATGTCGTTCGCGAAGATCGGGCTGCTGGCCCACAGGCCCTTCAGCCCCTTCTTCGCCACCGCCACCTGCGCGGGGTTGAACAGCCAGGCGTTCACCGCGTCGGTGGCCAGTTGGCGCTGCATCTGCTGCCAGACCTTCAGCCGCTCGGCGGCGTTGGTGGTGCCGGCATGCTGGGCCACCAGCTTGTCGAAGGCGGCGCTGTCGTAGCCCCAGTAGTACGCCTTGTTGGTGTACTGCATGTAGTCCAGCGGCTCGACGTGGTTGATGATGGTCATGTCGAAGTTGCCCTTGAACGGGCCCGACAGCCACTGCGCCCACTCGACGTTCTCGATCTTCGCAACGATGCCCACCTTGGCCAGCATCGCGGCCACGACTTCCCCGCCCTTGCGCGCGTAGGGCGGCGGGGGCAGCGTCAGCGTCACGTTCAGCGGCGTGGCCACGCCGGCTTCCTTGAGCAGCGCCTTGGCCTTTTCCGGGTCGTAGGGGTAGACACCCGTCAGGTCCACGTAGCCGGCGTCGGTGGGCGCGAAGTGGCTGCCGATGGGTTTGCCCTGGCCCTCCAGCACACCGTCGATGAAGGCCTTGCGGTCGATGGCATGCGTGATGGCTCGGCGCACGCGCACGTCGTCGAAGGGCTTCTTCTTGTTGTTGAGCGTCAGCTGGCCCTTGCCGGCGGTGCTGCCGATCTCCACCGTGAAGCGCTTGTCGCCCTGGAACTGCTTGAGGCTCTGGAAGGCGGCGAAACGCGGCATGCCATCGATGTCGCCGGCCAGCAGTGCGGCCACCTGGGCCGCGGGGTCGTTGATGATGCGGAAGGTCACGCGCTTCACGGCGGGCTTGGTGCGCGCATCGGCACGGGCCGTCAGCGTGATCGCGGAGCCCTTCTTCCAGTCGGCCAGCACGTAGGGGCCGGTGCCCACCGGCTTGGTGCCGGCTTGCTCGGCGGTCTTCGGGTGCAGGATGACGGCGGTGTTCTCGCCCAGACGGAACGGCAGCGTCGGGTCGGCCTGGTTGAGCACCAGGATCACGGTGTGCGCGTCGGGCGTGGCGATGGTGGAGATGTTGGCAAACACCCCCTTCTTCGCCTTGTTCTTGCTGTCCGGCGCCTGCGCTCGCTCGAAGCTGAACTTCACGGCCGCGGCGTCGAAGGCGCTGCCGTCGGAGAAGGTGACACCCTGGCGCAGCTTGAAGGTGTAGGTCTTGCCGTCCGGCGTCTCTTCCCAGGATTCCGCCAGCAGTGGCGTGACCTTGCCGTCGACGTTGATCTTGGTGAGGCCTTCGAGGATGTTGTAGTGCACGACCTCACCGATGGCGGCGGCGGCGGCGCTGGTCGGGTCCAGCGACGGCGGCTCGAGCACCATGCCCAGCACCAGGTTGGCCTTGCCCGACTGGGCGGCTGCGGGGCCGGTGAAGGTGGCCGCAGCAGCGGCGGCGGCGATCAGCGCCAAGGTGGCGCGGCGGGGCAACAGCATCGGAATGCTCCTCGTCAAGGTCCAGGGATACCGGCGGCCGATTCTGCACCGCCGCTGATTGGAGATGACAACGCGGCCAGCAGCCGCCGGGTGTACGCGTGCTGCGGGCTGCGCAGCACGGTGTCGGCCGGGCCCTGCTCGACGCAGTGGCCATGTTGCAGCACCAGCACCTCGTCGCAGACCAGGTCCACCACGGCCAGGTCGTGGCTGATGAACAGGTAGGTCAGGCCATAGCGCTCCTGCAGATCCTGCAGCAGGTTGAGCACCTGGGCCTGCACCGAGACGTCCAGCGCGCTCACCGGTTCGTCGGCCACGATCAGCCGCGGCCGCGTGATCAGCGCGCGGGCAATGGCGATGCGCTGACGCTGGCCGCCGCTGAATTCGTGCGGGTACTTGGCCGCGTCGCTGGCGCGCAGGCCCACGGCCTCCAGGGCCTCGTCGCAGCGGGTATTGCGTTCGGCGGCATCGGCCACGCCCACCAGGGCCAGCGGCTCGGCCACGGTCTGGCCCACCGTGCGGCGTGGGTCCAGCGCGCCGAAGGGGTCCTGGAACACCATCTGGAAGCCGGCGCGCGCTCGCCGCAGCGCGACGGCGTCCAGCGTGTGCAGGTCCTGGCCGTCAAAGACCACGCGGCCGTGGCTGGGGCGTTCCAGCGCCATCACCAGGCGCGCCAGTGTGCTCTTGCCGGAGCCGGACTCCCCGACGATGCCCAGGCTGCGTCCAGCCTGCAGCGTGAAGCTCACGTCGTCCAGCGCCACCAGTTCCGGTGCCGGCGTCAGCAGCGACGGGCGCGGCAGCCGGTAGCGCTGGCCCAGGTGCTCGACCTGGAGCAAGGGCGTCGTCATGCCGGCGCGGCCACCTGCAGCCGAATGCAGGCCGCGGAGTGGCTGGCTGCAACGTGAACGTCGACCGGCAGCGCCGCGCGGCAATCGCCACCGGCCAGCGCACAACGTTCGGCGAAGGCGCAGCCGGCCGGCATGGCCTGCAGTTCCGGCACACGGCCGGGGATGGTGGGCAGGCGCGTGCCACGCGCCAGCCCCAGCCGCGGCCGCGCGGCGAGCAGGCCGCGGGTGTAGGGGTGTGCCGGTTGGGCGAAGACCTGACGGGCCGGGCCCTGTTCCACGATGCGGCCGGCGTACATCACCATCAGCCGCTGCACGCGCTCGGCCACCATGGCCAGGTCGTGGCTGACCAGCAGCAGGGCCATGCCGTCGTCGCGCACCAGATCGCCCAGCAGGTCCAGCACCTCGCGCTGCACGCTGGCGTCCAGGGCCGTGGTGGGCTCATCGGCGATCAGCAGCGCCGGCCGGCAGGCCAGGGCGATGGCGATCACCACCCGCTGGCGCTGGCCGCCGCTGAGCTGGTGCGGGTAGGCGTCCAGCCGCTGCGCGGCCTGCGTGAGCTGCACGCGTTCGAGCAGGCGCAGCGCCTCGGCGCGTGCCGCGGCGGCCGACAGCCCGCGGTGCAGCCGCAGTGGCTCGGCGATCTGCCGGCCCACGGTGTGCAGCGGGTTCAGCGCCGTCATCGGCTCCTGGAACACCATGCCGATGCGTGCGCCGCGCAGCGCGCACCAGCGGCGCTCGGGCGCGCCGGCCAGTTCCTCGCCGTCAAAGCGGATCGAGCCCCGCACCTCGGCCGCGTCGGGTTGCAGGCCCATCAGGGCCAGCGCCGTCATCGACTTGCCGCAGCCCGATTCGCCGATCAGGCCCAGGGTCTGCCCGGCGCCCAGCGTGAACGACACGCCGCGCAGCGCCGCCAGCGGGCCACTGGCGGAAGGCAGGGCCACGTGCAGATCCTGCACGGCCAGCAGTTCGGTCACGGTCGGCAGCCCCTTGTCATGCCCCCTGACGATAGCGTGTCGCACAGACGCGATAGGCTTGCGCCCCTGATGGAACCGACCTCGCCCACCACCGACCCGGCGGCCGCGCCCCGGCGCCCGCAGAACGGCAACCCGCTGTTCGAGATCCTGATCACCGTGCTCCTGCCGGCACTGGTGCTGATGATGCTCAGCAAGCCCGAGCGCCTGGGCCCCAACTGGGCGCTGGTGCTGGCGCTGGCGTTCCCGGTGTTCTGGGGCGCCAAGGAGGCCATCACCAAGCGCAAGACCAGCTGGATGGCGGTGCTGGGCATCGTCAGCACGCTGCTCACCGGCGGCATCGGCCTGCTGAAGGTGGACCCGTTCTGGCTGGCGGTGAAGGAGGCCGCGGTGCCGGCACTCATCGGCCTGGTGGTGCTGGGCTCGAACTGGACGCGCTGGCCGCTGATCCGCATCCTGGTCTTCAACCCGACGCTGTTCGACGTGGACAAAGTCGAAGCGGCGCTGAAGGCCCGCGGCACCACGGTGCCCTTCGAGCTGCGCCTGCGCAACGGCACGCTGTGGCTGGCCGGCACCTTCTTCTTCTCGGCGGTGATGAACTACGTGCTGGCGCGCTGGATCGTCACCAGTCCGGCCGGCAGCGAGGCCTTCAACGAGGAACTGGGCAAGCTCACGCTGGTGAGCTACCCGGCGATCGCCGTGCCCTCGATGCTGATGATGATGGGCCTGATGTGGTGGCTGGCCACCGGGGCCAAGAAGCTCACCGGGCTGGACCTGGGAGAGATGCTGCACGGCTGACGGCGGTGCCGTCGCCTTGCGGTTCCGGGGCGTCTTCAGGTCCCTGCCGCAGGTGCAGCGTCTGCGTCGGGAAGGCGATCTCGGCGCCATGGCGGGCAATGATCTCGCCGATCTTCAGCAGCACGTCCTGCTTCACGTGGTGGTATTCCACCCAGACGATGGTCTTGGTGAAGGTGTAGACCATGATGTCGAGTGACGAGGCGCCGAACAGGTTGAAGTTGACGATCAGCGTCTGCGTGGTGTCGATGCCGTCGTGCGCTTCGAGCATCGCGCGGATCTCGTCGACGATGGGACGGACGACGGCAAAGTCGTCGTAGCGCACGCCGATCGTTTCCTTGATGCGCCGGTGGCTCATGCGCGACGGGTTTTCCACCACGATGCTGGTGAACACCGCGTTGGGCACGTAGATCGGGTTCTTGTTGAAGGCGCGGATGCGGGTGTGGCGCCAGCTGATGTACTCCACCGTGCCTTCCAGGCTCTTGTCCGGGCTGCGGATCCAGTCGCCGACGCTGAACGGGCGGTCCAGGTAGATCGTCAGGCCGCCGAAGAAGTTGGCCAGGATGTCCTTGGCCGCCAGGCCGACGGCGAGGCCGCCGACCCCACCCAGGGCCAGCAGGCCGCCGATCTGGAAGCCCAGCGTCTGCGCCGCCACCAGCAGCGCCACCACGATCACCACCAGTCGGGTCAGCTTGACCAGGGCGTCCACGGTGGTGTGGTCGATCTCCTCGCCGCGTTCCAGCCGCTTGGCTTCGACGTTGGTGCCGACGCGACCGGCAAAGCGGACCAGGAAGCCGGCCACGCAGGCCACCAGGCCGACGTCGCGCAGCGCCAGCAGTTCCTCGATGAAGGGCGTGTCCACCTGGCGCTGCACCACGCGCGCCATGAAGCCGGCGCCGATGATCCACATGGCTGCCAGCACCGGGCGGCTGGCCGATTGCACCAGCGCGTCGTCCCACACCGTGCTGGTCTTCTGCGTGACGCGGGCGGCCTGGCGCAGCAGCACCTGGGCCACCTGGTTGGCGGCCACGGTGATCAGGGCGATGGCCACCAGGGAGGCGACCCAGAGTTCGATGCCGATGTGCTGGCTGAGGAATTCGGACAGGCGGTTCATGGGCGGCGAATGTAGCAACGCCGGGTGACTTGTTCTTCATGCCGGAGGCCCTGGGCAGGCCGAACCACGGCCATGGTGACGACGGGGCCAATCCAATAGCGCAGCGGCGACGCTGCCGATCCCGCTAGAGTGGGTCCATTCGGATGCCGGGGCGGTTAGGCCGTGTTGTGCAAGCCACCGGACATGGCCGACAGACCGTCCGCCCACTGAGCTCTGGCGACGCTGGGGTCAGGCCTGACGCGAACGGCGCGCCGATGGATGAGACTCCAGGACGCGATGCCGACGTGAATGCGTGGCTGCGAAACTGGGGCAATGGACCCAGTTTGTGCCGAAGGAGACGGGGGAATGGCCCCGGCGCGCCGGGAGCCCGCTGCCGCTGATGATGGGAAATGTGTGCTGTGACAGGGTTTTTGCATCGCATCGTCCAGATGGCACCCCTTGTGCATGACCAGCATCGCCGCGGTGCACGCGGTGGAGACAACAGGAGACAACGTGGCCAGACTAGACAGACAGCCGCCGTGGGCCAGCGATCTGGCGTCCAGCGGATGGGCCGGCCTCCCGCAGACGGCCGGGGTGGCCGATGCGGTGCGCCCCTGGATCGACGCCCCCAGCCTTTGCGCCTTTCCTGCCGGTGACCCCTGTGCCGCCGTGGCCCACGAGCTTGCGCTCAGCGAGATGTGGTCCCCCGACCAGTGGAATGCAGCGGTCGCGCTGGTGATGCAGCTCAGGGCCGCCGGCATGCTGCCGCCGTTGGATCTCTTGCGATCTTCGGTGGCAGACCGCGGTGCGGCCAGCTTGGCCGCCGCCGGGTGCGAGCCAACGGGCGCGCCCGGCGAATGATCGCTTGCGCCCCGGATGCCGGCGCCGCGGTGGCCGGCTCGGGGCGAGGAAGTCACCGCAGGCGAAGCTGAGACCAGCGCTGTTCGCGGATCCAGGCTTCCAACTGGTCCGCGGCGGCATCGGCGGGCGCTTGCTGTGACGGGGTCAACACCGTCGAGGCCGGGCAGACGAATCCGCTGGCACACCGGGCCAGCGCCCAAAGGCCGTCCGGGGCGGCGGGACCCGCGAGTCGGTCCATCAGGCGGGCATGCACATGGTGGCGCTGCGCCGGGTCGTCGTACACGGCCGCGGGCAAGTTGTGGCGGAGCTGCTGCTGCAGCCACAGGTCCAGCGCCAGCGGATGCACCTGTGGATTGGCCAGCACCTGTTGCGCTGCCTGGGTGTAGCGCTCCGGGTCGCGCTGGCTTTCACCGACCATCAGGCTGCGCACCGGTGACATGCGCGCGCTGACCAGCGCCTCCCGGACCTGTGCCGTGTCCATCAGGCGGTTCAAGGCCGGTTCGTCGCACAGTTCCCGCAGCCGGTGCCGTGCTGCGGTGGCCTGCGCCACCACCGCGGCCAGTGCCGGGCCGTCGCTGTTCGCCCACTGCGCCATCATCCGCAGCGCCAGGGAATCGTCGGGCACAGACGCCGGCACGCTGAAGCACCAGGCCAACAGGTGCGGGATCGACGCACGGTCGTCGAGGTTCGGTGAGCCCTCCGCCCGCAGGATCAACAAGTCCACCGGCTCGTCAGCGGGCAGGCGGTGCCACGCCGGCAGGGCTTGAGGCGTCGAGGCTGCTGCTTGTCGTGTGGTGCTCGCGGTCGGTGCCGCTGGCCGTGGCAACGGGGCGGATCGCGGGTGAGCAGATGCGCGTCCGGTGAGCGCCGGTGTTGTTTCTGGCGATGGCCCCGGTGGTGCGGGCCGGTCGGCGTGCCCGCTCAGGCCGGCCGACGCCAGCAGGACCCCCACCGACACCACCGCGGCGGCGGCGGCAATGGCCCACCCGACCGCGGCCGCGCGCGGGCGTCGGCGGCCAGGCGGGGCGGCGTTCAACGCCCCCGCGCCAGCCGCGGGTCCAGCAGGTCGCGCAGGCCGTCGCCCAGCAGGTTCAGCCCCAGCACACTGAGCACGATGGCCAGGCCGGGCCACACCGCCAGCATCGGCGCCTGGAACAGCTGGGTCTGCGCCTCGCTGAGCATGCGCCCCCAGCTGGGCTGCGGCGGTTGCGTGCCCAGGCCCAGGTAGCTCAGCGCGGCCTCGGCCAGGATGGCGGTGGCGAACGAGATCGTGGCCTGCACGATCAGCACGCTGGCGATGTTGGGCAGGACATGGTCTGCCGTGATGCGCACCGTGCCTTTGCCGGCCGCACGCGCCGCCAGCACGTATTCGCGGGTCCACACCGCATTGGCCGCGCCGCGTGTCAGGCGTGCGAACACCGGGATGTTGAACAGGCCGATGGCGACGATGCTCATCACCAGCCCAGGCCCGTAGATGGCGGTGAGCATGATGGCCGTCAGCAGCGCCGGGAAGGCGAAGGCGAAGTCGGAGAAGCGCATCACCAGCTCCTCGACCCAGCCGCGGCGTGCACTGGCCCACAGGCCCAGCAGCACACCACAGCCCAGGCCGATGCCCACCGCCACCACACCCACCACGATGCTGTTCTGGCTGCCCACCAGGATCTGCGACGCGATGTCGCGGCCCAGGCTGTCGGTGCCCAGCCAGTGCGCCGCCGACGGCGCGGCGAGCTTGTTCGGGATGTCGATCTCGCCCGGTGGGTAGGGGGCCCAGGCCAGCGACAGCAGCGCTGCGGCCACCAGCAGGCCGGTGAGCAGGGCGCCGACGGCGAAACTGTGGTGGCGCAGCGCGCGCCGCCAGATGCCGGGGCCGGCCGTCATGCCGCCGCCCGTCGCAGGCGCGGGTCCACCAGCACGTACAGCAGGTCCACCAGCAGGTTGATGACGATGACGGTGGCGGCCAGGAACATCACCACGTCGCGCACGACGACGAGGTCGCGGTTGGCGATGGCCTGGAACACCAGCCGGCCCAGGCCCGGCAGCACGAACACGTTCTCGACCACGATGGCGCCGGTGATCAGGTTGCCGAACTGCAGGCCGGCCACCGTGAGCACCGGGATCATGGCGTTGCGCAGCACGTGGCGGCGCAACGCCTGGCCGCGGCTCAGGCCCTTGGCGCGCGCGGTGCGCACATAGTCCTCGCGCATCGTGTCCAGCACCGCCGAGCGTGTCACCCGGGCCAGGATCGCGGCCTGCACCATGGCCAGCGCCACGGCCGGCAGCAGCAGGGCCACGAGGCCGTCCACCAGCCCGCCACCGTCGTCCTCCGTCCAGCCCGGGAACCCGCCTGCGCCCACCCATTGCAACTGCACGGCGAACAGCAGGATCAGCAGGATGGCAAACCAGAAGTTCGGGATCGCGATGCCCAGTTGCGTGGCTGCCATGACGCCCACATCGCCGGCCCGGTTGTGGCGCGACGCCGCGTAGACGCCGGCACCCAGCGCGATGGCCACCGTCAGCGCCATGGCCATCAGTGCCAGTGGCAGCGAGACCTGCAGGCGTTCGGCGATCAGCCCGGCCGTGGGCTCGGCGTAGGACAGGCTCTCCGCCGTGCGGCCCTGCAGCAGGCCGCCGACCCAATCGGCATAGCGTTCCAGCGGCGGGCGGTCCAGGCCCAGCTGAGCCTCCAGCGCCGCCAGCGATTCCGGCGTTGCGCTCTCGCCCAGGATGACCTGCGCCGCGTTGCCGGGTAGCAGTTCCAGCACCGCGAAAACAAGCGCGGAGGCCACCGCGAGCGTGAGGCCAAAGCTGAGCAGGCGGCGCAGGAGGAACGGGGTCATCGGCGGCCTATGATGCCTGATGCCTTCGACACCCTCCCTGCCCTTCGACACCAGCGCCTGGTTCGTCGGCGGCCGCTGGCAGCCCGCGCGCGAGACGCTGCCGCTGTTCGATCCGTCCACCGGCGAAGCCCTGGCGCCGATCGCGCGTTGTGGTGCGGCCGAGGTCGACGCGGCGGTGGTGGCGGCCCAGGCCGCGCTGGACGGCGACTGGGGCCGCCGGACGGCCACCGAGCGCGGCCGCCTGCTGATGAAGATGAGCGCGCTGGTGCTCGAACAGGTGGATCTGCTGGCGGATCTGGAGGCGCGCGACGTCGGCAAGCCGCTGAAGCAGGGGCGCGCCGATGCCATCGCCCTGGCCCGCTACCTGGAGTTCTACGGCGGCGCGGCCGACAAGGTGCACGGCGAGACGATCCCGTTTGCCAACGGCTACACCGCGCTGACCCTGCGCGAGCCGCATGGCGTGACCGGCCACATCGTGCCCTGGAACTACCCGATGCAGATCATCGGCCGCAGCGTGGGCGCAGCGCTGGCCATGGGCAACGCCTGCGTGCTCAAGCCGGCGGAGGAAGCCTGCCTGACGGCCATCGCCTTCACGCGCATCGCCGAGCAGGCCGGCCTGCCGCCTGGAGCGCTGAACCTGGTGCCCGGGCTGGGCGAGGAAGCCGGTGCCGCGCTGTCGGCCCACCGCGGCGTGCAGCACATCTCGTTCACGGGTTCGGTGGCGGTGGGGGCGCTGATCCAGGCCGCGGCGGCGAAGAACGCGGTGCCGGTGACGCTGGAACTCGGCGGCAAGAGCCCGCAGCTGGTGTTCGACGATGCCGACCTGGACGCCGCACTGCCTTTCCTCGTCAATGCCGGCATCCAGAACGCCGGCCAGACCTGTTCGGCGGCCAGCCGCATCCTGGTGCAGCGCGGCGTCTACGACGAGGTGGCCCGGCGCATGGCTGAGCGCTACCGCGCGCTGCGCGTCGGCCCAGCCCTGGACGATCCGGACGTGGGCCCGGTGATCAGCGCGCGCCAGCGCGACATGGTCAACGGCTATCTGGCCCTGGCGGCGGAGCGTGGCGTGCAGGTGATGGCCCAGCCTACGTTGCCGGACGGGCCGGGCTACTGGGTGGCGCCGACGCTGATCGGCGGCGTGCACGGTGCGCACCGCCTGGCCCAGGAAGAGATCTTCGGCCCGGTGCAGGTGCTGATCCCCTTCGCCGACGAGGCCGAGGCCATCGCCATCGCCAATGGCACGGACTTCGGCCTGGTGGCCGGCGTCTGGACCCGCGACGGTTCACGCGCCATGCGCTGTGCGCGGCGGCTGAAGTGCGGCCAGGTGTTCGTCAACAACTACGGCGCCGGCGGCGGCATCGAACTGCCGTTCGGCGGCGTCAAGCGCAGCGGCCACGGCCGCGAAAAGGGCTTCGAGGCGCTGTACGGCTTCTCGGTGCTCAAGACCATCGCCATCAAGCACGACTGAAGGAGACAACCAGATGCCCCCAAGCTCACTGCGTTCGCGGCCCCCCGTGGGGGCGCTCAGTACCTTCGGAACGGCCGGGCGGTACTGATATGCGACTCAAGGACAAGGTGGCCATCGTCACCGGTGGCGCCAGCGGCTTCGGCGCCGGCATCGTGCGGCGTTTCGCGGCCGAGGGCGCGCGTGTCGTGATCGCCGACCTGAACCTGGCCGGTGCGCATGCCCTGGCCGCCGAACTGGGCGACGCCACACACGCCTTGCGCGTCGACGTGACCGACGCCCAGGACGTGACGGCCATGATGGACACGGCCGTACAGCGCTTCGGCCGCCTGGACATCCTGGTCAACAACGCCGGCGTCACCCACCTGCCGCAGCCTCTGGAGGACGTGAGCGAGGCCGACTTCGACCGCGTCTGCGCGGTCAACATGAAAGCCATCTACCGCGCGATGGTGGCGGTGGTGCCGCGCTTCAAGGCCAATGCGCCGGGCGCGCAGGGCATTCGCGGCGTGGTGCTGAACGTGGCCAGCACCGCCGGCGTGAGCCCGCGGCCGCGGCTGGGCTGGTACAACGCCAGCAAGGGCTGGGTGATCACGGCCACGCGCGCCAACGCGGTGGAACTGGCGCCGTTCGGCATCCGCGTCAACGCGCTCAACCCGGTGGCCGGCGAAACGCCGCTGCTCAAGTCCTTCATGGGCGAGGACACGCCGGAGATGCGGGCGAAGTTCCTGTCCACCATCCCCATCGGCCGCTTCTCGCAGCCGGAGGACCTGGGCCATGCAGCCGTCTACCTGTGCAGCGACGAGGCCAGCATGGTCACCGGCGTCTGCATGGAGATCGACGGCGGGCGCTGCATCTGAGGGCAGCGCCCGGCCGGGCCGTGCTCAGCGGCCGCTGACTTCGTGGCGGTCGGCCGCGGCGTACAGGTCGGCGGCGAAACCCGGGTCGGTGGCCTGCAGGTGGCGGGCCATCTCACGGACTTCGGCGGCTTCCTGGGCACGCGACAGCGCCTTCGGCGCGGCGCCCAGGAACGAGGCGACAGCGTGCCACAGCGCAGCGGCCCAGCGGGCGCCACGAGGCTCGGCGGCGTGCGGCATGCCAACGACGTTCAGGGTGGTGGGGGTGCTCATGGGGTGTCCTTCCGGAAGGTGTCCAGGCGATCAGGCGCGCTCGGCCTGGTTGGCCGCGGCCAGCAGGTGACGGGTCATCTCGGGGTCGCTGAAGACGTGGTGCGACGCGATGCGGCGCAGTTCGGCCGCGGCGCGGCGCTGGCCATGACGCTCGATGGCGGCCCACAGGCGCTGCCAGAACGTGGTGGTGGCGGCTGCCGGCGCGACCGGGCCCAGCGTGCCCAGGCGGTAGGGGAAGTGCAGGGAGGTGCTCATGGCGGTTCCTTGGTTCAGAGGGCCTAGGGTTAACCCTCGATGACCGAGAGATTAGTGCAAACCCTCATTCGTTCCAATGAATGTTTGGCATGTCAGGTATAAACAAACCTGAAATCCTGGCCCGCCCGTGAAGAACTTCCGCACCCTGGACCTGAACCTGTTGCGCGTGTTCGACGCCGTGATGACCGAAGGCAGCGTCACCCGCGCCGCCGAGGTGCTGGCGATGACGCAGCCTGCCGCCAGCCATGCCCTCAAGCGACTGAACGCCTGGCTGGGGGAACCGCTGTTCCAGCGCAGTGCGGCGGGCATGACGCCGGGCGCACGGGCCACGGCGCTGTGGCCGCAGGTGCGGGCGGCGCTGCAGGACCTGGAACGGGTGCTGGCGCCGGGCGACTTCGACCCGCTGCGTGACGCCGCGGAATTCCGGCTGGCCATGTCCGACGCCTCCGCCGGCGTGCTGGTGCCAGCACTGGTGGCGGCGGTGGAGCGGGAGGCCGCACGTGCCGACCTGCGCGTGCAACCGCTGACCACCCGCGACCCGCGGCCGCTGCTGCACGCCGAGGAGGCCGACCTAGCGATCGGCTACTTCCCGGCGCTGTTCAGTGCCATGCTGGCAGAAGGTGAGCGATCACTCCTTCGCCATGTGAGGCTGCACCAGACACCCTATGTCTGCGTGATGCGCCCACAGCACCCGCTGGCGGACCTGGACCTGACGCTGGAGCGCTACGTGCAGGCGCACCATGTGCTGGTCAGCGTGTCGGGCCGCGCTTATGCCGAGGTGGATGAGGCGCTGGCACGGCTGGGCCGGCGGCGGCGCGTGGTGCTGACGGTGAACCAGTACAGCCTGGCCGGCCGGGTGGTGGCGCAGTCCGACCTGCTGACCGTGCTGCCGCACAGCTTCGTCACCGGCTCGGTGCCGGGGCCGGTGGTCGTTCGGCCGCTGCCGGTGGAGATCGGCCCGCTGACGGTGGACATGGTCTGGCTGGCCCGGCGCGACAGCGACCCGGCCCACCGCTGGCTGCGCGAGCGCGTGCTGGGCGCCGGGGTGTTCAGCTGAAGGCCCCCGTCGCGGCGGCCCTCAGGCCAGCACGGCGGCCATGGCCTCGGCCGTGCGCTCGACGTTGCCGCTGTTCAGGCCGGCCACGCACATGCGGCCGCTGCGCACCAGGTAGACGCCGAACTCCTCGCGCAGGCGGTCCACCTGCGCGGCGGACAGGCCGGTGTAGCTGAACATGCCCCGCTGGGTCAGGAAGTAGCCGAAGTCGCGGCCCGGCAGGCGCTGGCCCAGCACGTCGTGCAGGCGCCGCCGCATGCCGGCGATGCGTTCACGCATGGCGGCCACGTCGGCCTCCCAGGCCTGGCGCAGTGCCGGGTCGCCCAGCACGCGGCTGACGATGCCCGCGGCATGGATGGCCGGGCTGGAGTAGTTGCGGCGCACCGTGGCCTTCATCTGGCCGAGCACCAGGTCGGCTTCGGCGGCATTGGCGCAGACCACGCTCAGCGAGCCAGCGCGCTCACCGTACACGCTCATGCTCTTGCTGAACGAGTTGGCGACGAAGAAGCTCAGCCCGGCGTCCGCGAACAGACGGATCGCGTAGGCGTCTTCGGCGATGCCGTCGCCGTAGCCCTGGTAGGCGATGTCCAGGTAGGCCAGCAGCTCGCGCTCGCGCAGGATGGGCGCCAGGGCCTGCCATTGCGCCGGCGTCAGGTCCACCCCAGTGGGGTTGTGGCAGCAGGCGTGCAGCAGCACCACGCTCCTGGCCGGCAGTGAGCGCAGCGTGTCGCACATGGCGTCGAAGCGCAAGCCACCGGTGGCCGGGTCGTAGTAGGGGTAGGTGTGCACCGCCACGCCCGCGCCTTCGAACATCGCGCGGTGGTTGTCCCAGCTCGGGTCGCTGACCCACACCGCGCTGCCGGGCAGCCAGCGCTTGAGGAAATCCGCCCCCACCTTCAGGCCGCCGCTGGAGCCCACGGTCTGCAGCGTCGCGATGCGGCCGTCGCGCAGCGCCGCGCTGTCGGTGCCGAACAGCAGCTTCTGCACTTCCGCGCGCATGGCGGCCGAGCCTTCCATCGGCAGGTAGGGCTTGGGCGCGTTGGCCACCAGCAACTGGGCCTCAGCGTCGCGCACGCAGTCCAGCACGGGGATGCGGCCGGCGTCGTCGAAGTAGATGCCGATCGAGAGGTTGACCTTGTGCGGCCGCGGGTCGGCCTGGAAGGCCTCGTTGAGGCTCAGGATGGGGTCGCCCGCATAGGGCTCAAGGTGCGAGAACATCATGCCTTCAAGGCCTCCACGATGTCTTGTTCCAGGGATTCGGGGGTGTCGGTGGGCGCGTAGCGCTTGCGCACCTGGCCGTCGCGGCCGACGAGGAATTTCGTGAAGTTCCACTTCACGGCCTTCGAGCCCAGCAGCCCCGGCGCCTGGGCCTTGAGCCATTGCCACAGCGGGTGGGCGTCGGCGCCGTTGACCTGCACCTTGGCCATCATCGGAAAGCTCACGCCGTAGTTGAGTTCGCAGAACGACGAGATCTCATCGTTGCTGCCCGGGTCCTGAGCGCCGAATTCGTTGCTGGGGAAGCCCACGATCACCAGGCCCTGGTCCCGGTACTTGCGCCACAGCGCCTCCAGGCCGCTGAACTGCGGCGTGAAGCCGCAGGCGCTGGCGGTGTTGACGATCAGCAGCACCTTGCCGCGCTGGGTGGACAGGTGTGCAGGCTTGCCGTCGATCGACAGCGCTTCGAAGTCGTAGATGCTGGGCGAACTCACGGCGGCTCCTGATGCTGGCGGCCGATGTTAGCCGTGACGGCTGCTGCGTCGTAACATTGGTGAACAGGCCGCTGCATGCCATCGACCGACCCGCCTTCATCGTCGCCCCTGCCACCGAGAGAAGTGCTCGCGCGCTGGCGGCGTGCCGCCGAAAGCGCGCGCGATGGCCTGTGGGAAGTCTGGCCCGCCGATGGCCAGACTTGGTTCTCCGAGCGGTTTGCCACGCTGCTGGGCCATGGCCCCGGTGAGTTGCTGGCCGACATGGCCGCGCTCATGCAGCGCATCCACCCCGAAGACCGGCCCTTGTGGGACCACAGCTGGCAGTCGGCCGTGTCCATGGGCGCGCCGATGCTGCTGCAGCTGCGCCTTCGAGATGCCGATGGCGACTGGCGCTGGGTGCTCTGGCGTGGCCGCTGCTGGCTGGATGCCGAGGGCCGCACCGAAGTCATCGCCGGATCGCTGGGCGACGTGCACGACGAAAAGCTGACGCACCAGGCCATGGAGCACTTGGTGGCTGAACGCACGGCGGGCCTGGCGCAGGCGCTGGACGCGGCGGAACAGGGGCAGGCAGCGGCGCGGCATGCGGAACAGGCGCAGGCGCGTTTCCTGGCCCACATGAGCCACGAATTGCGCACACCGCTGGCCGGATTGCTGAGCTTGGTGGACCTGGCGCGGCGCACCACGCAGGAGCCGCCGCTGAAGCGTTACCTGGAAGTGGCCATGCAGTCGGGCCAGGCCCTGCAGCGCACCATCGACCAGGTGCTGGACCTCACCCGCCTGCGGGACGGTGACTGGCCGTTGAAGGAAGAACCATTCGACATCGCCGAACAGTGCGCCGAGGCGCTACGCGGCGTCATGCCCCTGGTGCGCGAGAAGGGTCTGTCGGTGCGCTTCGACTGGATCGGCGCGCCGACCTGGGTGCTCGGCGACGTGCTGTCGCTGCGGCAGATCGTGACCAACCTCGTGGGCAATGCCGCCAAGTTCACGGCGCGCGGCCACATCGCGCTCAACGGCCGCCTGACCACGGCGCCTGGCCATCCGCCGCAGCGGCGGGTGGAAATTGACGTGGTGGACACCGGGCCGGGCATTGCGCCGGAACGCTCGGCCCACGTGTTCGATGACTTCGTGCAGGGCGACGCCAGCTTGTCGCGCGCGCACGGCGGCACCGGCCTGGGCCTCACGATTGCGCGCATGCTGGCTCGACGCATGGGGGGCGACATCAGTCTGCAATCCACGCCAGGCGAAGGCTGTGTCTTCACGCTGGCGCTGACCTTGCCCAGCGCACCAGAGCCGGACCCGTTGCCCGATCCCCTGCCCGGCCATGCCTGGCTGCTGTACCGCCAGCCCGCGATCGGCGAATGGCTGCAGCGGCGCCTGGAGCGGTTGGGCTGGACCTGCGAGATCGTCGCCGGCGTTGCTGCGGCGGTCGAACGGGCGCAGCCGCTGACCTCGGCGGCCCTGCCGACGCTGGTGGTGGCGGCAGAGCACGTGCTCGCCAACGCCGACGAACTCGACGCCTTGCGGTCGGCGCTGCCCGACGCGCGGGTGTCGCTGTTGATCCGCCCGGACTGGAATCAACCCGAGCTCGAAGCCCGTGCGCAACAGTTGGGCATGCGGCTGGACGTGATGCCGTTGACGCCGCGCGATCTGCGGCTGCTGACCCAGCCCCTGGTCTCTGTGACGGTGCCGGCGCCGGCGCCGATCCCCGGAGACGCCTCCGGTCGCCATGTGCTGGTGGTGGAGGACAACGCGGTCAACCGCCTCATCGCCGAGGAGTTCCTGCACGCCTTGGGTGTGCCGGTGCGTTCAGTGGAGGACGGTGCGCAGGCACTGCAGGCCTGTGCCGACACGCCGCCAGCCCTGGTACTGATGGACCTGCAGATGCCCGTGATGGACGGCCTGACGGCCACGCGTGCCCTGTGTGAGCGGCAGCGTGAGGGTGCGCTGCCACCGTTCCCCATCGTGGCGTTGACGGCGCATGCGCGTGCCGCCGACGCCGAAGCCTGCCGCGATGCCGGCATGCAGGGCTACCTGACCAAACCGTTGCTGTTGGACACCTTGCGCGCCGAACTGGCGCGCTGGTGGCCCGAGATGGCGCCGCAGTGAGCCTTCGGCCCGGTGGTTCGCGGTCTGCCGAACGCCGGTGAGGGTGCAGCCTGTGTCTGCCCGGCCCGCAAGACTCAGGAGATGCTTTCCACCTGCCGGCTCTGCTGGTAGGCCTGCCCGAATCGGTTACCCAGGAAATCCGGCAGCGCCACCTGCTCCTGGCGCACGAAGCCCTGCTGCGGCAGGCGGCCGGCGCGGAACAGGTCCAGCGCCGTGCACAGGCCGGCGGCGGTGGTGATCTGGATCGCCGACAGCGGAGCGGCCTCGTTGCGGTCGGCGAAGATCTTGCGCGCGAAGACCTCCTGCACCAGCGTGCCGCGCTTGAGGCCGCTGACCGTGACGAAGACCAGCACCACGTCCTGCATGGTGCTGGGCACGGCGCGGCGCAGGATGGTCTTGAGGTTTTCCACGTCGTGCTTGAGCTGCAGTTCCTCCAGCAGCACGCGCATCAGCTCGCGGTGGCCCGGGTAGCGCACGCTCTTGTAGTCCAGCGTGCGCACGCGGCCGGCCAGCGTCTCGCACAGCGTGCCCAGGCCGCCGCTGGTGTTGAAGGCCTCGTACTCGGTGCCGTCGAGGCTGAAATGCTCCAGCCCTTCCAGCGGCAGGACCTCGAAGCGCTGACCGTCGCGGATGGCCTCGCAGGGGTGGCAGTACTCGTTGATCAGCCCGTCCACCGACCACGTCAGGTTGTACTTCAGCGCATTGGTCGGAAAGGCCGGCAGCGCGCCGACGCGCATCTTGATGTCGTGCAACTCGTCGAAGCCCTGCGCCAGGTGGTGCGCGACGATGCCGATGAAGCCAGGCGCCAGCCCGCACTGCGGCATGAAGGCTGTGGACGCGCCTTGCGCCAGCTGCTGGATCGCCCGCGTGGCGGCCACGTCCTCGGTCAGGTCGAAGTAGTGGCAACCGGCCTCACGCGCCTGCGTGGCCACCGTGACGGCCAGGTGGTAGGGCAGGGCGTTGAGCACGGCATCCTGCCCGCGCAGCACGCTGGCCAGGGCGCGGGCATCCGCCGTGTCGGCCACACGGGTGTCGATGCCGTCCTCGCCCAGGCGGGCCAGGGCCGCCGGGTCGCGGTCGACGACGGTGACGCGGTAGTCGCCGGTGGCGGTGAGCCAGCGGGCCACGGTCTGGCCGATGTGGCCGGCGCCAAGCAGGGTGATGCGCATGCGGTTCTCCTTCGAACGAGCCGCCACTCTAGGCAAGGGAGCGGACGAAAGAAACATTCAAACCGTCGAACTGATGCGTGATATGGTCATTCCGACCAATGCTGTCGACAAAATGTCCGAACTCGACGATCTCGACCGCCGCCTGCTGGCCCTGCTGCAGGCCAATGCCCGCGAAAGCACCGCGCAACTGGCACGGCGGCTGGGCGTGGCGCGCACCACGGTGCTGGCCCGTCTGGCGCGCCTGGAGCGGCAGGGCACGATCACCGGTTACACCGTGCGGCTGGCGGTGGACGTGGATGCGCGCGCGGTGGAGGCCTACGTGGGCATCGTCACCGACCCCAAACAGGGCCGCAGCGTGGTGCGCGAACTGGCGGCGCTGCCGGAACTTCGCCAGCTCAGTTCGGTCAGCGGCGAGTTCGACTACGTGGCGCTGCTGCGCGCCGAGACGCCGGCGCGGCTGGACGACCTGCTCGACCGCATCGGCGAAATCGCCGGTGTGGCGCGCACCACCACTTCCGTCGTGCTCGCGCGCCGGATCGACCGCCGCTGAGCCAGGGCCGGATCAGCGCACCGGCAGCAGCCCGCGCAGGGCTTGTGCGATCTCGGGCGCCTGCCAGACCTCGATCTGCTGCTCGGTGGCGAACGCACGGGCCGCGTCGCTCAGCGGGCCCAGGCCGATCACCCGCGCGCCGGCCACATCGTCGGCCTCGCGACTGGCCTGCAGGGTGCGCAGCGTGTCCAGACCGGTCTGGGCCGACTTCCAGCGCCGCGCTGCCACGCGCAAACGTTGGCCATGGCGCTCGAGTTCAAAGTCCCAGGCCCGGCCGTCACCACGTTGCACCGCAAAGCCGTCACGCTGAAAGGCCCGCGCCAACAGGTCGTCAAAGGCGGGCCAGGTCATGCGGGCCACGGCCTCGCGCGTGCGCTCGATGTCCGCCGCGTTCGGCAGCTGTCGCTGGCGCCAAAGCGCCATGGCGCCGATGACCGCGAACGGCAGTCCGGCGCTGGCACCGAGGGCGCGGTAGGCGGCCGGCAGCAGCGCGGCGGCCACACCCGCCAGGCCGGCCGCA
>JACKLO010000021.1 GCA_024235915.1 Burkholderiaceae bacterium
CGGCGACAACGACGACGTGGTGGTGGCCCGCGCCCGGGCCTGGTGGGGCCAGGCCGTGACCTCGATCTATGACGGTTCGTCCACCTCGGCCCTGCTCAGCGGCCTGATGTGGCTCTCGGCGGGCCAGGAATGCCCACAGGCAGAGTACACCGGCATCGCGCTGGAGTACGGCACGGTCCCGGTGCCGGACGTGATTGCCGCGCTGCGTGCCGACCAGTGGGCCGAGAACCATCCGGAAATCGACCCGGCGCTGCGCCAGCAGATCCGCCAGCAGGTGCGTGACACCTTCTACACCAACACGCCCGAGTGGAAGGCGCAGATCGTGGTGCAGGGTCTGGAAGCGGCGCGGCAGGCGGTGGCGGGGCTGGCGGGGCAGCCGTTCAGCGGACGCTGACGCTCGCGCCCATCACTGGCGCCGGCAGCGCCGCCTCCCGCGCGGCCGGTGATCTCAGGCGCGCAGCCGACGCAACAGCCCGGCCGTGGACGCGTCCAGGCCCGCCACATCGCCGCTGCCCAGACGCGGCAGCAGTTCACCCGCCAGGGCCTTGCCCAGTTCCACGCCCCACTGGTCGAAGGCGTTGAGGCCCCAGATGGCGGCGCTGGTGAACACGCGATGTTCGTACATCGCGATCAGCGCGCCCAGCGAGCGCGGCGTCAACGCGTCGAGCACGAAGGTGGTGCTGGGCCGGTTGCCTGGGAAGCTGCGGTGGCGCGCGATCATGGCCGGGTCGGCGCCCGCTGCCGCCGTGGGCGGGCGCTCGCGTGCTGCCTCGTCGGCCGTTTTGCCCAGCATCAGCGCCTGGCTCTGCGCCAGGCCGTTGGCCAGCAGCTTCGTGTGCTGGCTCGCGAGGCCGTTGCGCACCGCCGTCGGCAGGTCCGCCGGGTCTTGCGCCGGCGTCTTCACGAGCACGAACTCCACCGGGATCACGTCCGTGCCCTGGTGCAGCATCTGGAAGTAGGCATGCTGGCCGTTGGTGCCGGGCTCGCCCCAGACCACCGGGCTGCTGCCCATGGCCAGCGGCTGTCCCTGCAGGTCCACGCCCTTGCCGTTGGACTCCATCTCCAGTTGTTGCAGGTAAGCCGGCAGGCGCCTCAGGCCCTGGTGGTAAGGCGCCACCGAGCGGCTGGTGAAGCGATGGAAGTTGCGGTACCAGACGTCGAGCAGGCCCAGCTGCGCCGGCAGGTTCTGCACCAGCGGGGTTTCGGCGAAGTGCCGGTCCATGGCGTGCGCGCCAGCCAGCAGCGCGCGGAAGTTGTCGGCGCCCACGGCGATGGCGATCGGCAGGCCGATGGCGCTCCACAGGGAGTACCGGCCGCCCACCCAGTCCCAGAAGCCGAAGGTGGCGGTGATGCCGAAATCGGCCGCAGCCTTGACGTTGGTAGTGGCGGCGACGAAGTGGCGCGCGATGTCAGCGACCCCGAGGCCGCGGGCCTGTCCGGCATCCAGGAACCAGGCCCGCGCGGTCTGGGCGTTGGCCAGGGTCTCCTGCGTGGTGAAGGTCTTGCTGGCGACGATGAACATCGTGCGCGCCGGATCGAGCCCCCGCAGCACCGGCACGATGTCGTGGCCGTCGACGTTGCTGACGAAGTGCAGGCGCAGCCCTCGGTGGGCGTAGGCGTCCAGCGCCGGCACCAACATGGCGGGGCCCAGATCGCTGCCGCCGATGCCGATGTTGACGACGTCGGTGATGCCGCTGGTGGCGGTGTCGCGCACGCGCTCGGCCAGCGCCAGCATGCGGTCCAGCACGCCGTGCACCTCGTCGCTGAACGGCCCCTGCCCGCGTGGCGCCCGCAGTGCCACGTGCAGCACGGCACGGCCCTCGGTGGTGTTGATCGGCTCGCCGGCGAACATGGCGTCGCGCCGGGCCTCGAGGCCGCATTCGACTGCCAGGTCCAGCAGGAAGCGCCGCGTGGCCAGGTCGACCAGGTTCTTCGACAGGTCGGCGAAGACTTCAGGTGCCTGCAGGCTGAAGGCGTCGAAGCGGCCCGGGTCGCGGGCAAAGGCTTCCCGCAGGTCCAGTCCGCGGCCGTGGGCCTCGAAGTGGCCGCTCAGCGCGCCCCAGGCGCGTGTGGTCTCGGGCCGGACCAGGGTCATGCCCGGGCCTCGTCGATCAACCGGTCGAGCTTGACCGCGTCGGCGGCAAAGGCGCGGATGCCCTCGGCCAGCTTCTCGGTGGCCATGGCGTCCTCGTTCAGCGCCCAGCGGAAAGCAGGCTCGGCGTAGCTCACGGCGTGGATCGAGGCCGATTTGGCTTCGGCCGCATCGAGTTGCCGCGGCACCGGGGCGTCGGACGCCTGCAGTGCCGCCAGCAGTTCGGGGCTGATGGTGAGCAGGTCGCAGCCGGCCAGGGCCAGGATCTGGCCCACGTTGCGGAAGCTCGCGCCCATGACCTCGGTGGCGATGTCGTAGTGCTTGAAGTAGCGCCAGATGCGCGCCACCGACTGCACGCCGGGGTCGTTGACGCCGGCCATGGCCGCCTCGTCCCACGAAGTGCCGGCGGCCTTCTTGTGCCAGTCGTAGATGCGGCCGACGAAAGGCGAGATCAGCGTCACGCCGGCCTCGCCACAGGCCACGGCCTGGCAGAAGGCAAACAGCAGCGTCAGGTTGCAGTGGATGCCTTCGCGCTCCAGCGCACGCGCGGCCTGGATGCCTTCCCAGGTGGCGGCGATCTTGATCAGCACGCGCTCACGGCCGATACCGGCCTTTTCGTAGAGGCCGATCAGGTGTCGGGCCCGGGCCACGGTGGCGGCCGTGTCGAAGGACAGGCGCGCATCGACTTCCGTGCTCACCCGGCCCGGCACCACCTTCAGGATCTCCAGGCCAAAGCGCACCAGCACTTCGTCGACGATGCGCTCCAGCGGTGCATTGCGGTGCGCCGCCACTGTTTCGTCAAGCAGCGGCCGGTATTCGGCTTGCTGCACCGCCTTGAGGATCAGCGTCGGGTTGGTGGTGGCGTCGCGCGGCGTGTACTGCGCCAGCTGGCGGAAGTTGCCGGTGTCGGCCACCACGGTGGTAACGGCCTTGAGGGCGTCGAGCTGGTGAACGGGCATGGCAGAAGGCGGGGCGGTGGCACTCATGCGCAAATTAGACCGCATCCCCCGGCCTGGGCGGCGACAAGCCGGTTACACGTCGTCAGCGCCCGGCATACTGCGCGCCGTGAAACACCCTCCTGCCCCTGTTCCTGCTGCTGTTGCCGCCCTGCTGCTGGGCCTTGTGCTGTCGTGGTCCTCGAGCGCCGAGACGCTGATCGTCGGCCCCGAAGGCGTGCCGCTGGCCTTTGCCCAGGCGCTGGCACAAGCGCGTGACGGCGACGTCATCGACGTGCTGCCCGGGGTCTACAAGGGCGCCGTCGGCGTGATCGGCCAGAAGCGGCTGACCATCCGGGGCGTCGGCGAACGGCCGGTGTTCGAGGCGGACGGCCGCAACGCCGAAGGCAAGGCGATCTGGGTCGTGCGCGACGGCGACATCACGGTGGAGAACATCGAGTTCCGCGGTGCGCGCGTCGCCGATGCCAACGGCGCCGGCATCCGCTTCGAGAAGGGCCGGCTCTCGGTCAACCGCTGCCGCTTCGTGGACAACCAGAACGGGTTGCTCACGGCGAACTTCAACGACGCCGAACTGCGCATTGCCGACAGCGAATTCGTGCAGGCGGTGCGTCAGGTCGGCAGCCTGCCGCACCTGCTGTATGTGGGCCGCATCGGGCGCCTCGAGATCACCGGCAGCCGTTTTCACCAGGGCTTCGAGGGCCACCTGATCAAGTCCAGGGCCAAGGTCAACCGCATCGCCTACAACCTGCTGGTCGACGGGCCCGAGGGCGGCGCGTCCTACGAGATCGACCTGCCCAATGGCGGCGATGCCGTCGTGATCGGCAACATCGTCGCGCAGAGCGCACAGACGCAGAACCCGGTGGTCGTGTCCTACGGTGCCGAGGGCAAGGCCTGGGATCACAACCGGCTGCTGCTGTCGCACAACACGCTGGTCAGCGACTACCCGCTGGCCTGGTTCCTGCGCAGCTGGCCGGAGAAGCTGGGCGACGACACCACGATCCGCGCGGTCAACAACCTCACTGTCGGGCCGGGTGTGTTCTCGTTTGGGTCCGCCGGCAGCTTCGATGGCAACTGGCCCACCACGTCGTCATCGCTGCTCGAGCCGATGCTGCTGGACTTCGCGCTCCAGCGCGACAGCTGGCTGCGCGGGCGTGCCGACAGCGCACGCACCCTGGCCGGCGACGAGGCCGTGCCGACCGCCGAGTTCACGCTGCCCGTCGGCACCCGGCCGCTGGCCCCGCCGACGACCTGGTCGCCTGGCGCATTGCAGCGCTGATCAGCGCCGATTGACCCGCCTCAGTGTCTGGGGCATCATCGCAAAAGTAACAAAGTTACATCGCGAGAATCCATGTCCTTCGACCTCGTCTTCTTCGGCGGCACCGGCGACCTCACCTGGCGCAAGCTGATGCCGGCGCTGTTCCAGGCGTTCCGCCACGGCAAGCTGCCGGAAGGTGGCCGCATCCTGGCCGTGGCGCGCGACGAGCGCAGCGACGAGGCGTACCGCGATTTCATCCGCGAGCGCTTTGCCGAGGTCGACAGCGCCAAGCGCCCGAGCGATGCCGAGTTCGCCGCCTTCGCGCAGATGCTGCACTACCGGCGCATGGACCTCAGTCAGCCGGCGCACTACGCCGGGCTGAAGCAGTGGATCGACGCGCGGGGTGCCGACACCGTGGTGCTCTACCTGGCCACCAGCCCCTACCTGTTCCCGGTGATCTGCGAGCAGCTGGGCGCTGCAGGCCTCAACGGCCCGAACGTGCGCGTGGTGCTGGAAAAGCCGCTGGGGCACGACCTCGCCAGCGCGCTGGAAATCAACCGCGTGGTGCGTTCGGTGTTCGCCGAGTCGCAGGCGCTGCGCATCGACCACTACCTGGGCAAGCCGGCGGTGCAGAACCTGATGGCGCTGCGCTTCGGCAACGCGTTGTTCGAGCCACTGTGGCGGCGCGAGAGCATCGCCAACATCCAGATCACCATCGCCGAGAGCCTGGGCGTGGGCACACGCGGCGACTACTACGACACCACGGGCGCCCTGCGCGACATGGTGCAGAACCACGCGCTGCAGCTGCTGACGATGATCGCGATGGAGCCGCCGAGCACCAGCGACGCCGACGCCATCCGCGACGAGAAGCTCAAGGTGCTCAAGTCGCTCAAGCCCTTCACGCCGGAGACCGTGGCCCGCGACGTGGTGCGCGGCCAGTACCGTGCCGGCGCGGTGGACGGCCGGGCCGTACCGGGTTACCTGGAAGAAGTGAAGGTGCCACCCGGCAGCCGCTGCGAGACCTTCGTGGCCCTGCGCACCGAGGTGCAGAACTGGCGCTGGGCCGGTGTGCCCTTCTACCTGCGCACCGGCAAGCGTCTGGGGGCGCGCAATGCGCAGATCGTGGTGACTTTCCGCGAGGTGCCACACCCCATCTTTCCGGGGACACGCTGCGCGAACAAGCTGGTGATCAACCTGCAGCCCGAGGACGGGCTGGAGCTTCATCTGCTGGCTGCCAAGGGCGCGGGCAACAATGACCAGCTCTCACCGGTCTCGCTGGACCTGGACTTCGACAAGGCCTTTCCCAGCGAACGTGTGGGTGCCTACGAGAAGCTGCTGCTCGACGCCATCGCCGGCCGGCTGAACCTGTTCGTGCGCAGCGACGAGCAGGAACAGGCCTGGCGCTGGGTGATGCCCATCCTCGAAGCCTGGGCCGCCGACCCGGCACCGCCGAGGCCCTACGCCGCCGGCGGCTGGGGCCCGGCCGCCGCCAGTGCGCTAGTGGCGCGCGACGGCTGCACCTGGGCCGAGGAGCAGTAGCCGCTCCGGCGGCTGCGGCCACAATCGCCGCCATGCTCGACCGCATCCGCGCTTCCATCCCCGCCCTGCCCCCGGCCGAGCAGCGCGTGGCGCGCCTGGTGCTGAGCGACCCGCGCAGCTTCGCGTCGCTGCCGGTGGGCGAACTGGCGGAGCGTGCGCATGTGAGCAAGCCCACCGTGGTGCGCTTCTGCCGCAGCGTGGGCTACGACGGGCTGGCCGACTTCAAGCTCAAGCTCGCCGGCACCGTCAACGAAGGTGTGCCCTTTGTGCACCGCGCGGTGGACGACGACGACAAGGCCGGCGACATCGTCGTCAAGGTGGTGGACAACGCCGTCAGCGCGCTGCTGAAGTACCGCAACAGCGCCACCGGCGGCGCCGTGGAGCAGGCGCTGGCGCTGCTCACCGAGGCCGGACGCCAGGGGCGCAGGATCGAGTTCTACGGCGTCGGCAATT
Source organism: Burkholderiaceae bacterium (assembly GCA_024235915.1). Lineage (GTDB taxonomy): Bacteria > Pseudomonadota > Gammaproteobacteria > Burkholderiales > Burkholderiaceae_C > Rubrivivax. The sequence goes on from JACKLO010000021.1 coordinate 6,296, forward strand.
CCGGCATCGTGGCGCAGGACGCGCAGCACAAGTTCTTCCGTCTGGGCGTGCATGCGGCGGCCGTCAGTGACGGCCACGTGCAGGTGATGAGCGCCACCATGCTGGCGCCGGGTGACTGTGCCGTGATCATCAGCAACTCGGGCCGCAGCCGCGACCTGCTGGACGTGGCGCAGATCGCCCACCGCAAGGGTGCAGCGGTGATCGTCATCACCGCCAGCGGCAGCCCGCTGGCGCACCTGGCACTGCAGCCGGGCCATGTGCTGCTGGCGGCCGACCACCCCGAGGACTACGACCGCTACAGCCCGATGGTGTCGCGGTTGCTGCACCTCATGATCGTGGACATCCTGACCACCGGCGTGGCCCTGCGCCTGGGCAGCGACAAGCTGCGGCCAACGCTGCAGGAGATCAAGAAGAACCTGCGCGTGCGGCGTTACGCCGAACCGGCGCCGGCGCCATTGCCCTCGAGCAGCGAGCCCACGCCGTAGAGCTTCGCCAGCGCCATCAGCTTCGGTGGCGCGCCGGCGAGCGTGAACGCCACGCCACGCGCCTGCGCCAGGCGGCGCGCCTGCAACAGTAAGGCCACGGCGGCGGTGTCCACTTCCTGCAGCGCAGCAGCGTCGATGGCGAGGTTACCGCCCGCCGACGAGGAGGCCAGCGCCGCCTCGATGGCGCGCAACGCCACCGAGGCGTCGCCCATCGTCACCGAGGCCGGCAGGGCGACGACAGACGCGGTGCTCACTTGGCCGCTGCCTTGTTGCGCTCGGCCAGCTTGGCGATCAGGCCGTCGATGCCGCCGGCCTTGATCTCCTGGCCGAAGCTGTTCTTGTACTGGTTGACCAGCCAGATGCCCAGCACGTTGACGTCGTAGATCTTCCAGCTGTCGCCGGCCTTCTCGAGCCGATAGTCCAGTTGGATGGGCTCGCCCTTGCCCTTGACCTCGGTACGCACCAGCACCTCGGTGTCGTCGGCGGCGGCACGGAAGGACTTCATCTGCACCGTCTGGTCCTTCACCTGCGCCAGCGCGCCGGCGTAGGTGCGCACCAGCAGCAGCTTGAACTCGGCCTGCAGCTTCTCCTTCTGTTCCGGCGTGGCCTGGCGCCACGGCAGGCCGACGGCCGACGCGGTCATGCGCGGGAAGTTCAGGTAGGGCAGCACCTTGGCATCCACCAGGGCGATGACCTTGCCCACGTCGCCGGCCTGGATGGCAGGGTCGGCCTTCACCGCGTCGATGACCTCGTTGGACAGGTCGCGCACCAGGGCATCGGGCGCCACGGCGGCCAGCACTGCGCCGGCGCTGGTCAGCGACAGGGTGAGCGCGAGGAAGAGCTTCTGCATCGGCTTGAACATCGGGATCCTTTGTTTCTACGGGCTTGCCCGGACTAGAACGCGCGGGCGCCGGATTGGTTCACTTCGGCTCGTCGAACCGCTCTTCCGGGGGGTTCCCGTCATAGACCTGGTTCAGCCGGCGCGCCAGGTAGGCGTCACGCAGGAAGCTGTAGCGGTCCAGCGCGATGTCGTCGAGCAGGCGCGTGGCGCCGAGCAGGCTGGCGCGCGTGTCCACCACGTTCAGCGCCAGGGCACCATTGCGCACCGCCTCGTCGTGGGTGTAACGCGGCGCGGTCTCCGGCTGCATGTCCACGATGCGGCCCGTGGCGTCACGCAGCGTCGACGGCCCCAGCAGCGGCAGCACCAGGTAAGGGCCTTGCGGCACGCCCCACACGCCCAGGGTCTGGCCAAAGTCCTCGCTCTGGCGTTCCAGGCCGGCTTCGCTGGCCACATCCAGCAGCCCACCCAGGCCGAAAGTGCTGTTGACCGCCATGCGCAACGTCATGTTCAACGCCGGCTCCAGCTTGCCCTGCAGCAGGTGGTTAAGGGCCGACCAGCCGTCGCCCAGGTTGCCGAAGAAGTTGCCCACGGCGGTACGGGCGAACTGGGGCACCACGTTGCGATAGGCGGTGGCCACGGGCTTGAGCACGGCGTCGTCCACGCCGTCGTTGAAGGACTGCACGCCCCGGTTGAAGCCTTCGAACGGGTCGGCCGGGTTGCGCTCTTCGTCCTGCGCCCACGCTGCCGGCCCCGCCAGCGCCATCGTCAGCGCCAAGCCCCACGGCAGCGCCGCGCGTGGCCACGGGGCACGTTGCCAGGTCACTGCCCACCCCCTGCTTTTTCGGCCGAGTTGGCCAGGAACTGGCCGATGAGGTTTTCCAGCACCACGGCCGACTGCGTCTGCGAGAAGCGGCCGCCGTCGGCCACCATCTCCTCGGCCGGGCCAGGCTCCAGGCCGATGTACTGGTCACCCAGCAGACCGGAGGTGAGGATCTTGGCGGCCGTGTCCTTCGGGAACCTGAAGTCCTGCTGGATCTGCATTTTCACCACGCCCTCGTAGGTGACCGGGTCCAGCCCGATGGAGGTGACGCTGCCCACCTTGACGCCCGCGCTGCGCACCGGCGCCCGCGGCTTCAGGCCCCCGATGTTCTGGAACTTGGCCGTCACCGTGTAGGTGGTGCCACCGTTGAAGCTGCCGAGGTTGGCGGCGCGGAAGGCCAGGAAGACCAGCGCCAGCAGGCCCAGCAGCACGAACAAGCCGACCAGGGTTTCGATGCCTTTGCGTCCCATCACTCTTGATTCCTTGTCGCCCGACGATGTCACGGCGTGGAGAACATCAGCGCGGTGAGCACGAAGTCCATGCCCAGCACACCCAGCGACGCGATCACCACCGTGCGCGTCGTCGCATACGCCACGCCTTCCGGCGTCGCCTCGGTCTCATAGCCCTGATAGAGCGCCACCGCGGTGCAGATCACGCCGAACACGGCGGCCTTGACGAGGCCGTTGCCAACGTCACGCCACACGTCCACCCCGCTCTGCATGATGGACCAGAAGTTGCCGCCATCCACGCCGATCAGCCCCACGGCCACCACCCAGGCCCCAAGGATGCCGACGGCCGAGAACATCGCTGCCAGCAGGGGCATGGCGACGATGCCGCCGATGAAGCGCGGCGCCAGCACCCTCTGGCGCGGGTCTACCGCCATCAACTCCATGGCCGCCAGCTGCTCGCCCGCCTTCATCAGGCCGATCTCGGCCGTCAGCGACGTGCCGGCACGGCCGGCGAACAGCAGCGCCGTCACCACCGGGCCCAGCTCACGCACCAGCGACAGGTTGACGATCAGCCCCAGGCTTTCGGTGGCGCCGTAGGTGACCAACGCGTAATACATCTGCAGCGCCAGCACGAAACCCACAGCCATGCCCGAGGCCAGGATGATGAGCAGCGAGCGGTTGCCGATGGCGTGGATCTGGTGCACCACCAGATAGAAGCGACGCAGCGCGCCCGGCAGCACACGCAGCAGTTCCCAGAAGAAGGCCGCGGCATGGCCGAGGCCCTGCAGCATGGCCAGCGTGCGCGCACCCAGGGCAGCGACGAAGTTCACGACAGCTGCACCCCGAAGTCGTCGGCCAGTTCCAGGGCCGGGTAATGGAATTTCACCGGCCCGTCGGGTTCGCCGCGCACAAACTGCCGCACCTCGGGGTCATTCGAGTCCATCAGGTCCTTGGGCGTGCCCTGGGCCACGATGCGCCCGCCGGTGGCCAGCAGCACCACCCAGTCGCTGATCGCCATGCACTCCGGCACGTCGTGCGAGATCACCAGCGACGTGGCACCGGTGGCGTCGTTGAGCGTGCGGATCAGCTGCGCGGCCACGCCCATGCTGATCAGGTCCAGCCCGGCGAAGGGCTCGTCATACATGATCAATTCCGGGTCGAGCGCAATGGCTCGCGCCAGCGCGATGCGCCGCGCCATGCCGCCGGAGACTTCGGAGATCTTCAGCCCCGCCGCGCCGCGCAGGCCCACGGCATTGAGCTTCATCAGCACGATGTCGCGGATCATCGCCTCGGGCAGGTCCGTGTGCTCGCGCAGCGGGAAGGCCACGTTGTCGAACACGCTGAGGTCGGTGAACAGCGCGCCGAACTGGAACAGCATGCCCAGCCGCCGCCGCACACCGTGCATCTGCGCCTGGTTGCGGATGTCCAGCACCTGGCCGTCGAACACCACGCGGCCGCTGTTCGGCGCATGCACACCGCCGATCAGGCGCAGCAGTGTAGTCTTGCCGCACCCCGAGCCTCCCAGCACCGCCGTGACCTTGCCGCGCATGAAGCGGAGTGACACGTCGTTCAGGATGGTGCGACGTTCGTCGTAGCCGAACGTGACGCGGTCGATCTCGATCAGGGCGTCGGAAGGCAAACCGGGCGGGTGCAGGCCCGGTGGCCCGCGGTGATGGACAGGTCGTCAGATTGTGTCATGCGGTCTTCGACCCTCCGGGTTCACCCGGATTTCGCGATGTAAAGCGTTGTATGGGCTTGCATGCCGGCACGCGCGGGGAGAATCCGGGCGCCGTGACCCCTGCCCTGCCACCTTCACCGCAAGACGCCGCAGACCGCGCCGCACCCCACCCCGCGTCCCGCCTCTGGACCTGGACAGGCGGCGTCGTGGCCGCGCTCATCCTCTACGGCAGCTGGTTCCCGTTCGACTGGATCCGCCCGCATCCGGACGACGTGTCGTGGGCGCTCACCAACTTTGACCTCTGGACCGGCCGGGGTGACCTGCTGGGCAACGTCGCCCTGTTCCTGCCCTGGGGCTTGGCCGCCGGCCTGGCCGCGGCGGACCGGGGCGGTCGCTCCTGGACCTGGGCGCTGATGGGTGGTGCCGGCCTCGCCTTGCTGGCGCAGGCCGGCCAGTTCTTCGAGGCGCACCGCGACCCCCGCTGGGCCGACGTGGTGTGGAACCTCGTCGGCGCCGGGCTCGGGGGGGCCGCGTCGGGCATGGCGCCTCGGCTGGCCCGTCGGCCCGGCGCCGCCGCGTGCACACTGCTGATCGGCAGCGCAGCGGCCGCGTGGCTGCCCTGGTGGCCGAGCCTGGACCCGGCACGGCTGCAGCGGCACTGGGACCGATTGATCGAACTCGGCGCGTGGCAGGGTCCCGAGGCCGCGATGATGGCCGCGCTGACGCTGGTGGCCGGCTGTGGCGCGGCCGGGCTGCTCGGCGGGCAAACCGCCGTCCACGGGCCGGCCCGCACACCGTTCAGCGGCATCGTCGCGGCCGGCCTGGGGGTGATGCTGGGTCAGGCGCTGGTGCCGGGCAGCCGCTTCAGTGCCGGTGGTGTGCTCGGCGGCCTGCTCGGCATCGGGCTGGCGCTGGGCCTGTGGCGTCACCCGCGCGCCACGGCCGTGGTGCTGGGCGCGCTGCAGGTGCTCGGTGGTCTGGCGCCGTTCGACATCCAGCCGCAGCCGGTGCAGGCCCTGCACTGGCTGCCCTTCGAGGCCCTTCTGGGGGGCTCGATGCTCGGCAACGCCCAGGCCCTGGCGCGCGACGCCTGGCTGTGGGGCTGCGCCCTGTGGTTCGCCCGCCGGGGCGGCTGGGCGCTGGCACCCACCACGGCCGCCTGTGCCGCGTTGGCACTGGCGGTGGAAGCGGTGCAGTGCTGGATGCCGTCGCGCACGGCGGACGTGACGCCGGCGCTGATCGTGCTGGGGCTGGGGTGGGGGCTGGCAGCCTGGCGCGCCGCCCACCGGTCACCGCGGGCCTGACCGCGACACAGGCGTAGGCCCTGGCACCGTCGCGGCAGGGCCGGGCGCACGCAGCGTCGCCGCCACACCCAGCAGCCACAGGAATGCAAACGCCACGCGCGGAATGTCCAGCAGGCTGTCGAAGGCCCCGACGATCAGGAAGCCGACGATGCCTGCCAGCAGCGGTGGTGCCAACGGGTGGCGGCGCGCGCGGCCGAGGGTGAGCCGTGCGATGGCAAACGCCAGCAACGCGGTGAAACCGATCAGCCCCAGCCACCCTTGCTCGATGCGCAGGTGCAGGCCCAGGTTCTTGGCGTGCCACGGCAGGTGATAGCGGTCGCTGGACGGCAGCCAGCGCGCCAGGCCTTCGTCGAAGCCCCCGTTGTGCAGCAGGCTGCGGCCCAGGCTGTCGGTGACTTCGATCTCGTCCAGACGGATCCAGCCGCCGCGCGAGGACAGTGCCACCGAGAACACCGGCTGCTGCCAATGCGGCATGGCCTTCAGCACCAGTTGGCCGGCTTGCCAGCCATCAGCCGGGTCCACGGGCCTCGGGCGCAGCGGCACTTCCGCGGCGCTGCAGCCGTTGTCGTACAGCAGATGCTTGCTGCACACCTCGACATGCAGTCGCACGGGGGTCTCGACCGCCGCGCGCCAGCGAACCTCCATGCCGCCCACCGGTGCGTCGATGCGCTGTGACATCCGGAAGAGTTCACCGAAACCAAGCGTGTGCTTCCCGGAGGTCAGGACCAGCGTGCCGCCGCCTTCTCGCGGCTGCCACCGGTAGTCACCCACTTGGTCAGTCGTCTGACCGCTCAGCGCAAAGTGCGCGGCAAAGCGGCCCGTGCCGATGCCCAACCACGTAGACAGCCCATCGTCGGCCAGTGAGAGGCTCCGTGACCAGTGGTCCATGCGCACCTGCCAATCACCGCCCGCAGCCGCCAGCCGGCCCTCGAGGTAGCGCCCACCACCGAAGGAGCCGGCGACAAAGCCGGTCACGGCCAGGGCACCGAGCAACGCCATACGCCAGCGCACCTCGGCTGGGCCACGCCATGCGGGAAGGTGTGCCGACAGGGCGGCCATGGTCGCCATGACCAGCACGCCACCGGCCATCACCCAGCGGCCGGGCCCCTCGCCCCAGTGCACGGCGACGCCCACCGCCGCAGCCGCCGTTGCGCCCCATGCCGCCCAGCCGAACAGATCGTGCCGGCGCGACGGGTACCAAGCCAGCACCGCCAGGCCGGCGCAGCCTGCATAGAGCAGGTAGGGGGCCTTCCACGCCATGGGCACCGCCAATGCGGCCGACACGATCGGCGTCGCCGCCAGCAGTCCCCCGACCATGGCCAGCAATCGGCGACCTCCTTGCCCGACCTCCCTGTCCGGGGCACCGCGCCCGCCCCAGAGCAGCACAGCAGCCAGGCCCCAAAGCGCGCCAAGGCCACGCCATCCGCTGCTCGAGAAGGCCATCACGGCGGCCAGGCCGAACAGCAGCACCCAGACCGCGAACACCGCCGAGCTGGCCTTCGTCATCGCCGTTCGACGGGCCGTCATGGCCCACCACACCAACACCCCCACCGCCACGCCCAGATAGAGGCCTCGAGAGAAGGTGGTCAGGATCGCGTAACCCGCCAGGCACAGCACCGCGATCGCCATCGACAGGGCCATGTTGGACTTCACCCGCCAGGCGGCCCAGAGGGCGAATGGCAGGGTCAAGGCGAGGAAGCCATCCAGCCCCGCACCGCCGATGTGGGTTTCCCAGAACAGCGCAGTAGTGCGGTAGTCGGTGGTGAAGTTGACCAGCCCCGTCCAGGCCCAGCGTTCCCACGAGGCCAAGATCGCGACCACGGCCAGGCCGGATCCGGCACCCCAGCCCAGGGCATCGGCCGCCGCCTCGGGCTCCCGTGCCTGCCACAGTTGCCACAGGGGCCATGCCAAAAGCGCCCAGACCAGCGGCTTGATCGTCCGCAGCACGTTCAACGGCTCTTGCCAACCGTGCCACCAGTGCCAGGCCTGACCATCGCCTGTCCAAGCCCCGGCGTCCAGCAAGCCTCGCCACACGCTGACGCCGGCCACCGCCACATAGACGACGACCAGCAGCCACCAGACCCGGGCAGCACCGTCGGCCGCGGGACGAGGGAGCGGGCCATCGGCTGCAACCAGCCGTGCGAAGCTGCCCGCTAGCAGGGCGAGCAGCATGAGGTCGAACTCCTCAACCAGCATCCAGCCGGTCCACGGTGCGAGCCCCGCCACGGGCAGAGCTGCCAGCAGGGCGGCCATCCCCCACAGGGGGCGCCAGCAGGCCAGGCCGGCCATGAGGACGACACCTGCCAAGGTCGACGCCGGAGACAAAGGATGGCGGGTCGACAACAACACCGCAGCGCACAAGCAGGAAAGCGCCGTGCAAGCGGCCACCAGCCGGCCTGGCATCGTCGGGCCGTTCACGCGTTCACCCGCTGTCGACTCGGATCGGCGTAGCCGTCACCCCGCCCGCACCATTCGGTGCTCGCCGCGGACCTGCCGCTCGGCCGCGCAGGCTCACCTTGCCCATCGACCTGCCACGGCATAGTCAGACCAGCACCTCCGTAACGCCAGGATGGCCCAGAAAGGTTTGCGGGCTGGCGCTTGCGCCGTACGCCCCCGACTGGAAGATCACAGCCAGGTCGCCGACCTCGGCCTGCGGAAGACTCATCCGGTCGGCCAGCAGGTCCAGCGGTGTGCACAGCGGTCCGACCACGGACGCGGGTTCGCGCGCTCCGCCCTCGGCCGAGGTGCCGGACCGCGTCACCAGGGTGACGGGGTAGTTCTTGCGGATGACCTGGCCAAAGTTGCCGCTGGCCGACAGGTGGTGGTTCAAGCCGCCATCACAGACCAGGAACACCTGGCCGCAGGACACCTTGCGATCGACGATGCGCGTGACATACACCCCCGCTTCGCCCACCAGATAGCGCCCCAGCTCGACCACGATCGCCGCCTGCGGCAGTTGCTGCCCCGCCCGCGTGCAGATGTCCTCCAGGTTGGCGCCGATGGACGCCAGGTCCAGCCGCTGCTCGCCAGGAAAGTAGGGGATGCCGAAGCCCCCGCCCAGATTCAGGAACTTCACGGGCGAGGGCGCCAGGTCGGCCAGACGCAGGGCAAGGTCATAACTCTTGCGCTGGGCGTCGCAGATGCTCTCCGCCCGGAGGTTCTGTGAACCGGCAAACAGATGGAAGCCCTCGAAGGCCAGGCCGCCGGCCCGCACCAGGTCCATCGCCGCGCCCACCTGGTCCACGTCGATGCCGAACTGCTTGGGCCCGCCCCCCATCTTCATGCCCGACCCCTTGAGCTCGAAGTCGGGGTTCACGCGCAGGGCCACGCGCGCTGGCAGGCCCAGTGCCTGTTGCAGCACCGCCAGCACCCGCAGCTCACGCAGGCTTTCCACGTTCACCAGCACGCCGGCGGCCAGCGCCTGCCTCAGCTCGGCGTCACGCTTGCCGGGGCCGGCGAAACTGATGTCCTGGGGGTCGGCACCGGCATCCAGCGCCACCTTCAGTTCGCCCGCCGACGCCACATCGATGCCGTTCACCAGGCCGGCCATGAAGCCCACCACGGCAGGCATCGGATTGGCCTTCATCGCATAGTGCAGCTCCACCGCGGCGGGCAGCGCCGCGCGCAGCTCGGCGACACGCTGCTGCAGCAGCGCACGGCTGCAGGCGTAAAACGGCGTGCTGCCGACGCGCTCGGTCAGACGCGACAGCGGCATGCCGCCCACCAGCAGATCACCATCCGGCGTGACGGGGAACAGATGCATGGGGGCGTGTGTGGGCAGATCGCGGCTCATCGGCAGTGGGCACCAGTTCGTGGTCCAGGGCAGGGAACAGGCAGGGTTCGACTACGGGCCGTGCAGGGCTCCGGGACGGGTGGGACGATATCCCAGCGGTTCGACGCGGCGGGGGTGGCCGTACTGGCCCGATGGCACCAACGACATACCCGCCACGACTTCCGGCTGCGGAACGACGAAACGCCACCCGCGCCCAGCGCGGAGCCTATAGTCGTGGTCATCGGGGGCCAGGAACGCCTCGCGTTCGACCGACACCTCGTTCATGCGCGACACGCGGCCGGGTAGGTCGTGCCTGCCTGCCCCGCACAGCACGTTGTTCAGCAGCGTCACCTCGTCCGCCCCGGGCACCGCCCGCACGAACCGGCCGCCGGCCCGCCGGTCGTTCACCAGGGTGTTGCTGGCCACGAACAGGCGGTGGGGACCGCCGCGGTAGCCCTCCTGTCCGAACGTCACCAGGTGCCAGTTTTCGGCGCCGGGGCCTTGCTGCAGCACGTTGCCGACCAGCACGGCAAGACCGCCATTGGGCAGATCCACTTCATAGCTGGCCCGCCCTTCCGCCTCGTCAGTAATGCGGTTGCACCGGAGCTCATTCACCCGAGCGCGGCTCTTGACCAGGTGCCCAACGTTCCCGTGGTGGAAGTAGCTCGCGCTCACGCGCATGCGTCCGATCTCACCTGCGTAGAGGGCATGCGACTGCCCCTGGCCGTCGCCGAGCCATCCGAATTCGCAGCCGTCAACATCCAGCGTCATGCCACCTCGGTCAGGCCCGCCTCCGGTCAGGATGCCGCACTCGCTGTCCCAGAACAGGCAATGGCAGACCTGAAGCCGGCCCGCCTCGAACCGGATGCCGGCGCCGTTCCGGTGGGGCACCCGCACACCGACGAAGTCGATGTTTTCGATGTCGAATTGCCCATGACGCAGCACCCAGATCGCCTTGTCTTCGGCAGCCCGGCCATCGGCATGGATCCGCGCCTGACCGCCCACACCGCGGATGGTGAGCCGCTTCTGCAACCACACGGCCACGTCGCCACGGTACTCGCCCGCTTCGATTTCCACCACGTCGCCATCGGCGGCGGCGCGTGCCGCAGCGGCGATCGTCGGCAGCGGACCACCCGGGCCCACGCGCCAGACACGGCCTGCCGCGGCCGGCTCCAGCGACGGCACCGAGGACGCAGCCCACGGCGGCGGCGGCGCAGGTGCCACGAAGGCTCGCGCCGAAGCGGCGGGCAGACCAGCGGCCGCGCCCGCTGCCGCCAGCACACCGAGCGCGGCGCGGCGCGACAGGTCGACCGAGGTCAGGACCCGCCTCCGGCCGCCCGCTCGGCCCACCGCGCGGAGAGTAGCTTGCGGTCGATCTTGCCGTTGGGGTTGCGCGGCAGCGGCCCCAAGGCCGACTCGATGCCGCCGGGCACCATGTAGGCCGGCATGTGGCGCTTGCACTCGGCCAGCAGCGCCGGCACGTCCAGCGCGTCTGCACCGATCGGCGGCGTGGCAATGACCTGGATGGCCTGGCCCAGCTGCGGGTGGTCCAGGCCGAAGGCCACGCACTCGCCCACCAGCTTGGTGGCGTAGATGACCTCCTCCACCTCGGTGGGGCTGACGCGGTAGCCAGAGGTCTTGATCATCTCGTCGCGTCGACCCACGAAGTACAGGAAACCCTCGGCGTCCTTGCGCACCGTGTCGCCGCTGAACACCGCGTACTCCGGCAACTGCAGGCCGGCCACGCGGCCGCCGTGGGTGGGGGCCAGCAGCTTGTAGCGTTCGGCGGTCTTCTCGGGGTCGTTCCAGTAGCCCTGGCCCACCAGCGCACCGCGGTGCACCAATTCGCCCGACTCATCGGGGGCACATTCCGTGCCGTCCTCGCGCAGCACCAGGATCTCGGCGTTGGGGATGGCCTTGCCGATGCTGTCGGGCCGGCGGTCCACCTCCTCTGGCGGCAGGTAGGTGCTGCGGAAGGCCTCGGTCAAGCCATACATCAGGAACGGCTCCGCCTTGGGCACGCGGGAGCGCAGCGCGTCCAGCGTTTCCCGCGGCATGCGGCCTCCGGTGTTGGCAAAGTAGCGCAGGTGCTCGCCGATCTCCGCCGGCCAGTCCAGTTGCGTGAGCTGGATGTACAGCGGCGGCACCGCCGTGAGGCCGGTAACCTTCTCCCGCGCCATGGCCTTGAGCACGTCGCGCGGCAGCAGGTAGTTCAGCAGCACCACACGCGCACCGGCGTGGAAGGCGGTGGTCAGCTGGCTGAAGCCGGCGTCGAAGCTCAACGGCAGCGCCGCCAACAGCGTGTCTTGCGGCCCATTGCCCAGGTAGCTGGCCACGCTCTTGGCACCGGCGACCATGTTGCGGTGGCTCAGCACCACGCCTTTGGGACGACCCGTGGAGCCGCTGGTATAGAGGATGGCGCAGAGGTCGGCGTCGATGACGCGGTGGGCGGGGCGGGGAGGCGCCTCCAGCAGGTCGGCCCAGCGGTGCACGCCGATGCTGGGCGGCAGGGCTGGCCGTTCGGCGGGACCTTCCGTGACCACGACGTGGCGCAGGTCCGGGCATTCGGCCAGCACCGGCGCCAACAACACCAGCCGCTCAGGGGAGGTGACCAGAATACGCACGTTGCAGTCGCGTGCGATGTAGACAACCTGCTCAGGCTTGAGCAGCGGGTTCATCGGCACCATCACGCCACCGGCGGCGGGGGCACCGAAGCTGGCAACGACGGTCTCCATCCGTTTGTCAAGCCAGATCCCGACACGGTCGGTGCGTTGCAGGCCCAAGGCCGTGACGCCAGCGGCAAAGGCCTGCACCGCCGCCAGCAGATCGGCAAACGTCCGCGTCTCGCGGCCCAGGGTCAGCGCCTGCGCTTCCGGCGCCCGACAGGCCGCGCGCGCGACAAGTTCATGCAACAAGCTGGCGTCGGTGGTGGAAGGCGGCATGCCTGGTTCGCGGCTGGTGGGACCAGCCGCGCACTCTAGCGGACCCCCGCGCCCGCGCGCTCAGCCGGCAGGCCATCCCCGGGAAAAGTTGCCACGTCCGGGCTCCTTGACAGCTTGCGAGGTGCCCGGGTCCACAGGACGCCTGCCTAGAATCTGTGCCGTCTCATCTGATCGGGATTTTTCTTGGATACCCAGACTGAAGTCCTGCGCATCGTCGACGAAGTGCTCAGCCTCAACGGGCGTGCCGTTGGCTTCGAGGCGGCCACGCCGTTGCTGGGCGCGATCCCCGAACTGGACAGCATGGCGGTCGTGACGCTGATCACCACGCTTGAAGAACGCTTCGGGATCGTGGTCGACGACGACGAGATCAGCGGAGACACCTTTGCCACGGTCGGCAGCCTGAGCGCCTTCGTGGCCGGCAAGCTGGCGGGCTGAGGGCCATGGCCGCGCCGCCGCTGGAGGCGTTCTTCCACGCCGACGCCGCTGGCCGCAACCGCCTATACCTGCACCACCGGCCGCCCGAGGGCACGCCGCTGCGCGGCGCCATCGTGCACATTCACCCCTGGGCCGAGGAAATGAACAAGAGCCGCCGCATGGCGGCGCTGACCAGCCGTGCGCTGGCAGAGCACGGCTGGTCCGTGCTGCAGCACGACCTGCTGGGCTGCGGCGACAGCGCCGGCGATTTTGGGGACGCCCGCTGGGAGACCTGGGTCCAGGACGTGATCGACGCCGCGCGTTGGCTTGCCAGGCGGCATCCCGGTGCGCCGCTTTGGTTGTGGGGCCACCGCGCAGGTGCCCTGCTGGCCGCGGCCGCGCGTGAACGTCTGGACGCGCCGGCCGACTTGCTGCTGTGGCAGCCAGTGCAGCAGGGCAAGGCGCTGCTGCAGCAATTCCTGCGCCTCAAGGCGGCCGCCCAGTTGGCCGATGGCGGCGGCAAGGCGGTGATCGACGGCGTGCGGCGCGCACTCGCTGCGGGCCAATCGGTAGACATCGCCGGCTACACACTGACCCCAGAGATGGCGCAGGCGTTGGAGGCCGCGCGGCTGGAACCCGCCAGCGCCCACCCGGGCCAGGTCGTCTGGCTGGAGGTGGCCACCGATCCGGCCGGCGGCCCCAGCCCGGCCACCGCCGCGGCCCTGCCGCGCTGGCTGGCTGCTGGCTGGGCAGTCGACGCGCGCACGGTGGCCGGGCCCTCCTTCTGGCAGACCACAGAGATCGAGGACGCGCCCGCGCTGGTGGACGCCACGGTCGCCGCGCTCGGTGCCCCAGCGACCCCACGACCGGTGCCGGCAGCATGACGGCCACCGCTTTCGCCGAGACGGTCTGGTGCTTCGATTGCCAGGGCGAGCGCCTGCTGGGGGTGCTCGCTGCGCCTGGCGCAGTGGTGGCGGGCGTGCCGCCCGATCTAGGTGTCGTCATCGTGGTCGGCGGCCCCCAGGTGCGGGCCGGCAGCCACCGCCAGTTCGTGCAGCTCGCGCGGCATCTGGCGGGCCGGGGCTTACCAGTGCTGCGTTTCGATGCCCGCGGCATGGGCGACAGCTCCGGGCCACTGCAACCCTTCGAGGCGCAGACACCCGACATCGGCGCCGCCATCGACGCATTGCTGCACGCGCGGCCGTCGGTGCGCCGCGTCGCGCTGTGGGGGCTGTGCGACGGTGCGTCCGCGGCGCTGCTGTACCTGGACGAAACGGCCGACCCGCGCGTGGCCGCGCTGTGCCTGGCCAATCCGTGGGTCCGGTCGGCGGAGAGCCTGGCACGGACCCAGGTCAAGCACTACTACCGGCAGCGCCTGATGCAGGCGGATTTCTGGCGCAAGCTGCTGCGCGGCGGCGTCGGCAGCGCAGCCTGGCGCGGCCTGGTGGGCAGCCTGCGCATGGCGCGCAAGGCCCCCGGCCCGGCCAATGTCGGCTTCCAGGGCAGGATGGCTCGCGCCTGGCAAGGCTTTGGCGGGCCGATCCTGCTGCTGCTGAGCGGCCAGGACTACACCGCGCGAGAATTCCTCGATGTCGCCGCCGCCGACCCCACATGGCATGGCGCGCTGGCGCGCACGGAAGTCACCCGTGTGGACCTCGCCGAGGCCGACCACACCTTCTCCGACAACGCCACGGCGCGCCATGCCGAGCAGTGCACTGCACAGTGGCTGTGCGTTGACCAACCGTCACTCCAGGAGCCTGCTTGAACGCCCCCTCCGACGCCGCCCTGCTGATCGGCCTGGATAGTCATGGCCTGGCCGTGGCCCGCGCGCTGGCCAGCCGCGGCGTACCGGTCTACGCGATCGAGCGCGACCCGCGCCTGCCCGGGGTGGCCAGCCGACATCTGACCGGCCACTTTCCGGTGACCGACTTTTCCGAGGAGCACCTCCTGCCGGCGTTGCGCGACACCCGCGCCGCACTGAAGGCGCACCGCCACGTGGTGCTGTTTCCGATGAATGACCGGCAGGTGGGCATCGTCGCGCGCCACATCGGCGAGCTGTCCACGCTCTACCGCATCTCCTGGGCCGACGCGGCCGCTACCGTGCTGAGGCTGCAACGCAAGGATTCGCTGGACGACGCCTCGCGCACGCAGGGGCTGCAATACCCGCGTTCGGTCGTGCTCGAACGCGCCGAGGATCTGCGGGCCGTGACGGGCTTCCGCCTGCCAGTGATCCTCAAGCCGGTGATGCCGCTGTCATCGTTCAAGACCCACGTCGTGCACTCGCTCGACGAGGCGCGGGCCTTCGTCGCCGGCAAGCTGTCTGACCTGCCGATCCTGTGCCAGGAATACATCGAAGGCGGCGACGACGCCCTCTTCTTCGGCGAGCTGCTGCTCGACCACGGGCGTCCGCTGTTTGGCATGACCGGTCGCAAGCTGCTCTCGCACCCGCCCGGGCAGGGCCAGGCCACCGTGGCCGAGACCCACGCCAACGCCGAGGTGCTGCGCCTGACAGCGCAGTTCTTCGCTGGCAGCGACCTCTCCGGCCCCGCGGCGCTGGAACTCAAACGCGACCCGCAGGGCGGTTTCTGGGTCATCGAGCCGACCATCGGGCGCACGGAGTTCCTGGTGGAACTGTGCATTGCTGCTGGCTTCAACCAACCCTGGATGGAGTTCGAACTGGCGTGCGCACGCCCCGTCGAACCGCCAGAGCGCCTGACGGACCGTGTCTGGTACGACACTGAACGCGAGCCTCTGGCGTATCTGCGGCTGAGTCGCCAGCATCGAAGCCTGGCGCCGCGTGGAAAGGCGCCGGTTTTCCCGTATTGGGGTCATGGCGATCTCCGCCCTTGGCTACGGGCCATGGGGCACGCGATACGCATGCGCTGGTTCCGCCTCTGGGGCCGATGACGGCCGAGGCGCCCGTGCTGGACCGAGGTTCGGAGAACTAAGCCACACGAGCGTCCGAGGAGATTGGCAGCAGGAGCCGACCCGGTTCCTAGAATCTGCGCATCGTTCTTCCATGCCGGGCTAGGCGCCCCAATCGCTTGGGCATCACCGCTTCCCTGAACAACGAATCCACGCCCTCCATGCAACTCGCCCTGGCACGCCCCGCGCCTTTGCTGCTGGCAGCGCTCCTGCTGCTGTGCGCCGAGTTGAGCCGTGCCGCGGTCACCGCTCAACAGTGTGGCCCAGTCTGGGGAACCCGCCACTGGGGACCTTTCGATTACCGGCGCCCAGTGGCCGGCGCCGGGGGCGTGGGCATCGTGGAGAACGCGCACTTCACACCCTGGGTCGAGGCAGGTTTGGGCGGCAAGACAGGGCCCATTGGCGGTGACCTCAATTACACGCTGCGTGCCTTCCCCAACCACCACCGCGCGCTGGTGACGATGAGCAAGGTCACACGGCGCGAGAACAAGGACCGGCTGCCAGGCATGGAGTGGCCGGTGGAATGCTACTTCGAGCGCGCCCTGCGGTTCGCCAAGGACGACGTGCTCGTCTACATGCTCTATGCGCAATGGCTCGGCGAGCGCAAGCGGGCCGGCGAGGCGCGGATCCTGCTGGACTCCGCTTTGCCGCTGGCAGGCGAGAACCCGCAGACCCACTACAACATCGGTCTGATCTACTTTGAACTCGGCGACCACGAGGCGGCACGTCGGCAGGCCTTGAAGGCCAAGGACATGGGCTGGCCGTTGACGACCCTGGCCGACCAGTTGAAGGCGGCAGGCCACTGGCCAGTTGCAGACGGTGCAGCCGCCCAGCCGGCGGCGTCGGCACCCGTCGGCCCGTTGCCGGCGTCGGCGCCCGCGCGTCCCGGCTGATGGCGGGCGAAGCGAGGCTGGCGGACAGGCCGTCAGTGATGGCCGGCACTGTGCCGAATGTGTCGGTGGTCGTACCGTGCCACAACGCGGCACCCTGGATCGAAGCCACACTGACGTCGGTTCTCGCGCAGGACTGGCCCGGGCTGGAGGTGATCGTCGTCGACGACGGCTCGGTGGACGACAGTGCAGACCGCGTGGCGCGTCGCTTCCCCCAGGTCCGGCTGCTGAGGCAGGCCAACGCTGGCGTGGCCGCAGCGCGCAATGCCGGATTGAAGGCCGCCTCTGGCGATTGGGTGGCCTTCGTCGATGCCGACGACCACTGGCTGCCCGGCAAGCTGCGTGTCCAGATGGCGCTGCTGGCCGCCAACCCGCAGGCCAGGATGGCGTGCGCACCCTGGTATGTGTGGACCAGCGATGACCCGCACCCTCCCGCAGCCTGGTTGACCGCAGCGGGCGTGTCGGACAGCCTGCCGCGTGTCGGGCTGGGCCCGTCCGGCTGGATCTATCCGGAGTTGCTGCTGAGTTGCATCGTGTGGACGAGCACCGTGGTGGCGGACCGCCAGTTGCTGGTGGAACTCGGCGGCTTCGACGAGCAGCTCAAGGTTGGCGAAGACTACGACCTGTGGCTGCGCGCGTCGCGCCGGACACCCATCGTACGCGCCGATCGCCCGCTGGCCCTGTACCGCCAGCACCCCGGCAGCCTGACGCGCCGTCCGCCGGCCCAGAACTACGAGGGCACGGTGGTCCGGCTGGCACTGCGCCGATGGGGTCATGCCGGCCCTGATGGCCGGCGCGCCGACCCGCGCGCCGTGGCGCTGTCGTTGGCGCGCACCTGGCACGGCTTCGGCCACGCCCACCTGCAGCGAGGCAGCCTCCGCCACGGGTTGCGCGGCGCCTGGCAGGCCTTGCGCGCCGACTGGCGGCATCTCCCAGCATGGAAGCTGATGGTCAAGTGCCTGCTGTGGCCGCTGCTGCCGGGCACCCGTCGGACTGCAACGTGACCTCGGTCCGCCGCGCGCTCGCGCTGTCGTTCGTCGAGCGCTATTTCACCATTGCGCTGGCGTTGGGCAGCAACATGGTATTGGCGCGCCTGCTGACGCCCGAGCAGGTCGGCCTGTACTCCGTGAGCCTGGCGGTCATCGGTATCGCCCACGTGCTGCGCGAGTTCGGCGTCGGCAACTTCCTGATCCAGCAGAAGGACCTGAGCATTGCGCATGTGCGCACGGCCTTCGGGCTGGCGCTGGCCGTGGGGGGCGGTCTGGCATTGGCCATCTTCACCGCCGCACCCTGGGTGGCCCGCTTCTACGACGCGCCGGCCATGGCCGGCCTGATGCGCATCGTGGCGCTGAACTTTCTGGTGCTGCCGTGGTGCACCATCTCCCTGTCGCTGCTGCGGCGGGAGATGCGCTTCCAGACGCTGCTGTACGTCAACCTCACGGCCAGCGTGGTCGGTACTGCCGTCACGCTCTCGCTGGCCTGGGCGGGCCATGGCCCCGCCAGCCTGGCCGTCGGCTCGGTGGCCGGCAACCTGACCACCGGCTTCGGCGCCTGGTGGGCCCGCGGGCGGCCGACACCGCTGCGGCCCGGGTGGAGCGAGTGGCGTGCCGTGCTGGGCTTCGGTGGTCAGAGCGCGGTCACCGGCGTGGTCACGACGGTGGCCATGGACATCAATGACCTGGTGGTTGGCAAGGTGATGGGCTTTGCCCCGGTGGCGATCCTGAGCCGTGCCCAGGGGCTGATGAACCTGTTCCACCGGGACGTGATGGCCGCGGTGCGCAACGTGGCGTACCCGGCTTACGCGCGCACCCACCGAGAAGGCGGCGACGTGGAGGCGGCGCACGTGACCAGTGTCGTCATGGTCACCGCCTGCGCGTGGCCGTTCTATGGCTTCCTGGCGCTCTACCCGCTGGACGTCCTGCGCCTCATGTTCGGCCCACAATGGGACGCAGCGGCCGTGCTGGTGCCGGTCTTCTGCCTGGCGGGCGCGCTCGCGGCCACCTCCAACCTGGCGATGAACGCCCTCATGGCGGTCGGACGCATCGACCTCGTGACGACGACCGAACTGGTCTTCCAGCCGCTGCGTGCGGTGGTGGCGGTGGCGGCGGCTGTGATCTTTCAGTCGGTGCTGGCCTGTGCATTGGCCTACCTGCTTGTCTTCGCGGTACAACCATTCGCTGTGTACGGAATGAAGCAACGGGCGCTGCCGACAGACTTCCGCCGGCTCTTTCGAGGTCTGGGCCACAGCGCTGCGGTGGCTGCGCTGAGCCTGGCGCCGGTGGCGGTGTGGAGATTCTGGCGGCCAATCAGCGAAGCGGGGCTGTCGTTGCTGCTCGAAATCGCTGCGCTGGCCTCTGCGACGGCGCTGTGCTGGCTGCTGGTGCTGCAGTGGCTGCGCCATCCGATCGCACGGGACCCCGCGTTCCACCGTGTACTGCGGCGCTTACCTGCGTTCGGGAGGAACTGATGGACATCGAAGGATGGATTCTGGCAGTTCTGCTCTTGCTGGCCGCGCTGCTGGTGCTGACGCTGCACAAGCAGCGTCGCGTGCACCTGATGCTGTACGAGGTTCGTGCGGACGTCAGCGCGTCACACCGCGAGTTGCAGCATCTGTTCGCGCAGGTTCAGTCTTTGCTCGCCCTCGAACGGCGGCTGCAACTGGCACGCCCACTCCCGCCGCTTCGCGGCTGGGCCGGCTCGCCGGACATGTTGCTTCGTGTCGCCGAGCGGGTGCTGGACGGCAAGCCGGGCGTGGTGCTGGAATGCAGCTCCGGCACCTCGACGCTGGTGGCGGCGCGTTGTTGCCAGCTCAACGGGGCAGGCCATGTGTACAGCCTGAAACACGACGCCGTCTACGTCGCCAAGACGCGTGTGCTGCTCGCGCACCACGAACTCGCCGACTGGGCGACCGTCGTGCACGCCCCGCTGGAGACCGGCGCCGACGGTGCGATCTGGTACCGCGACGCCAATCTGCCGCCCGAGGCGACCGGCGCCGAATTGCTGGTGGTCGATGGCCCGCCGGCCGGTGGCGACAGCCAGGCGCGATACCCTGCCCTGCCCCGCCTACGGGGCCGCTTGGCGCCGCACTTTGCGCTGCTGCTGGACGATGCAGACAGGCCGGGCGAACGCCGCGTCGTCGAGCGCTGGCTGCAGCAGGACGCCGGCTTGCAGGCCGAGTGGCTGCCTTGCGAGAAGGGGCTCGCCGTGCTGGAGCCGAAAGCTTGAGCGCGTCGCCCCGCATCGCCCTGCTGTGTTCGGGGCTCGGTCACATCCGCCGCGGCCACGAGGTCTTCGCGCGTGACCTGTTCGACCTGCTGAAGCCCGACCTGGACGTCACGCTGTTCAAGGGCGGCGGCGAGCCGGCCGAGCGCGAACTGGTCATACCCAACCTGCCTCGCAACAGCCCGGCGCTCGCCGGCGTGCACGCGCTGGCCTCGCCGAGGTGGATGGCAGCGGCCCAGGAGCAGGAGCGCCTGCGCGCCGAGGGAGAGTCCTTCGCCTGGGGCGCGCTGCCGGCGCTGCTGGCAGGTGGCTACGACATCGTGCACACGCTGGAGCGCGAGGTCTGCAGCGCCCTGTGGGTCAACCGGCACCTGTTCGCACGCACGCCGCGCATCCTGTGGTCCAACGGCGGGGCCATCCCGGCGCGCCACCAGCCGCCCTGCGATGCGGTGCAGGAACACACGGCGGCCAATCTCGCACAGAGCCAGCAAGGCAAGGCCTTCCTGATTCCACACGGCGTCGACACGCGACGTTTCCACCCAGGTGTGGCCAGCGACTACCGGCAGCGACATGGCATCCCGCCCGATGCGTTCGTCGTCATCACGGTGGGCAGCATCTGCTACTGGCACAAGCGCACCGACCACGTGATCCGCGAGGTGGCCGCGGTGCCAGGCGCCTGGCTGTTGGTAGTAGGGCAGGAGACCGCCGACACACCGGCCATCCGTGCGCTGGGCGAGCAGTTGATGCCGGGCCGGATCGTGTTCGACAGCCTGCCGCACGACGAGCTGCCGCAGGCCTACGCCGCGGCCGACGTGTTCACGCTGGGCTCGCTGCACGAGACCTTTGGCATCGTCTACATTGAGGCAATGGCGATGGGGCTGCCAGTGGTTTGCACGCAGCATGCGAACCAGCGGCAAATCGTGCAGCAAGGCGAGTTCCTCGACATGTCACGGCCCGGCGCCCTGTCTGCCGTACTCGCCGGGCGCTCGCGCTCGCAGTGGAAGGTCCTGGGGGCCGCCGGCCTGGAGGTGGTTCGCCAGCACTATGACCTTCGCGTGCTGACGCATCGCTACTACGAGGCCTATGCGCGCATCGCGGGTCTGACACCGGCCCCGCTCCCGCGTTGGACGCCTTACCGCTCACTGCGTATGAAGGCGGCTCATCTGATTCGCCGGCTGCTTCCTGGTTGCGGATAGGACGGCAGCCATGTGGAAGACCCTGTCGGATACGCTGGACATCGGTGCGCAGACGATCTCGCTGATGGGCCGGCCCGCCACTCGCGGAACCAGCGACACACGGCACCTGGGCCTTCTGAGCTGGTACCTGCCCCCGCACACCAATGCCGGGGTGTTCCGCCCCGCGTCCTGGCTTCGCCACTCACCGGCGGCGGGCTGGCGCGTCACAGCTGTCGGCGGACGCGTGCCCGCGTCGGAGCAGTCGCTGGGCGCGGAGTTGCTGGCGCAGGTCGGCGCCGACAACCGGCTGATCGAGATCACCCCTTCCGGACGCGAACCCGCTTGGCGCCTGACGCCTGATATCGACGGCGGGTTCGTCAACGCGGTCGACATGGCGCAGACCCTCGTCGACGCCGTGCGCGACGACCCACCCGTGGCTATCGTTGCGACCGGCCCGCCCTTCAGCACCTTCGTCGCGGGCTACCTCGCCAGCAAGCGACTCGGCAGGCCGCTGGTCTTGGACTACCGCGACGAATGGTCAGAGTGCCCCTTCGACTTCGTCTCAAAGGGCCGCGACAACCGGACCTGGGAGGTCCGCTGCCTGCAGCACGCAGCGGCGGTGATCTACACGACGGAATCTCTGCGACAGCACGCGATCGCGAGCTTCCCGGAGGTGGGCTTGGCTCACAAAGTCACTGTGCTTCCGAACGGTACCGAGCTCGACGATTTCGCCCCGGCAGAATCCCCCGCGGCGTCACTGGTGAGTCAGCCCTTCACGTTGGTGCACGTTGGCGCGCTGGCCGGCCACACACCTCCAGGGCCGCTGCTGTCGGCGCTCGACGAGGGATTCGCCAGCGGTCGCCTGGCGCGGGATGCGCTGGCCGTCCAATTCATCGGCCGGCGCTCGAAGGAGGCCGAGGCGGCATTGGCGGCCGCGGGTTGCCAGCACGGCATCACGCTGATCGACCAGGTTCCCAAGCGCGAGGCCATCGCGCGGATGCAGGCAGCGTCGGCACTGTTGCTGATCGCCGACCCGCGTCTGAGCCGGTACATGCCCAGCAAGCTGTTCGACTATGTTGCCGCGCGTCGACCGGTGCTCGTCTACGGGCACGACGGCGAGGCGTCCCGGGTGGTCGAGCAGCTGGGCATCGGCGTGCGCTGCAGCCCGGAGAAAGGGAGCGCTGGCCTGGCGCGTGCCTTGGACCGGCTGCGAGCGCTGCCGATGACCCAGCACGAAGCGGCAGTCCGCGAGTGGCTGGACGGCCACCGCCGTGGGCCGCTGGCCGCCCGGTTCTTCTCCATCGTCGAAACCATGGCGGGGCGTTGACCTGCTACCCCATGACCAACCCCATTGTCGGATGAAGCCCGCTGTCACCGTCGTCATTCCCACCTACAACCGCCGCCACCTTCTGGCCGAGGCGATCGACTCCGCACTGTCACAGTACGATGCCGCGGTGGACGTCATCGTCGTCGACGACGGCTCGACCGACGGCACGGTGGACTGGCTGCGCACGGCCTACGCCGGCCGGCCGGTCCAAGTGCTGTCCAATGCAGGCCGAAAGGGACCCGCGGGAGGACGGAACACCGGCATGCGGGCCGCACGCGGCGACCTGGTCGCACTGCTGGATTCGGACGACCGCTTCCGGCCAGGGCACCTGGCGCAGTCGGTGCAGGCCTTCCAGCGCTTTCCTGAGCTTGGCCTGGTGTTCGGGCGCGCCTGCTACCTGCGCCAGGGTCAGCCGGACGACTACATGGGGCCGCTGTTCGAGCGCAAGCTCGCGACGGCTCCCACGGCATACCGCGATGAAAACCTGGCGGTGTTTGCGCAGGAGTTCTTCGATCACCTGCTGTCCAACGGCTGCTGGTTCAACCTGTCGACCGTGGTGCTGCGGCGCGGTCTCGCGGTCCAGGGGATGAACGAAGACCTGCGCATCGCCGAAGACTACGAATTCTGGGTCCGGTTGGCGCAACACCACCGCTTCGGCTGCTTGCTGACGCCGCAGATCGACTACCTGCTGCACGACGCCAACATCTCGTTCGAGGCCGACACGTCAGCCGCGCAGCACGCTCCAAGCCAGCTGGCGGCCTTCCGGTCCATCCTCGCCTTGCCATCGCTCACAGCGGGGCAACGGCACCTTGTACGCGGCCAGATGTCCCAGGTGTTCGCGGACTGGGCCTGGCGCTGCCGCCAGCATGGGCAACTGCGCCAAGCGGCTTCCTTGCACCTGCATGGCCTCCCTTTGGGCCACCGGGGACAGCACCTCAGGTCGTTGTTGAAGTTGGCCCTGTTCGGCCTGGGTGCATCAGATCCGGCCCGCGGATGACGGCTTCGGGATCAGGGCGGGCGGCGTTCGAGGCGAACTGCACGGCTGGGGATGTTGATTCCTCTGCCGGAGCGGCCACAGGCGCCAGAATGCCCGGTGCTCCTGCCCCGCTCCCCTAGTCGATTGGCGGGCCAATCATCGCTGGGCATTTCCCGTGTCATTAAGAGATCTCGCCGTCTTCCTGCTGTTGATCGTGATCGTGGTGGCGACGCTCCGGCGCCCGTACTACGGCACGCTTGGCTGGGTGCTGTTTGGAATCTTGAACCCGCACCGCCTGACCTGGGGCCCGGCCTACTCCTTCCAGTTCTCTCTGGTGATCGCACTGGTCACGCTGACGGCGATCCTGTTCACACGCGACCATCGCCAGCCCAAGGGCGGACTGCCCGCCGTGCTGCTGCTTGTGCTGATCGCCTGGGCCACCCTGAATGCCGCGGTGGGTTTCAACCCGCCTCGGGCCTTCGAGTACCTGGATCGTGTCTTCAAGACCTACCTGTTCGTCTGGCTGATCCTGCTGCTGATGCACACGCGTCAGCACGTCCACATGCTGCTGGGCGTGCTGGTGGGCTCGATGGCGTTTTATGGCGTCAAAGGCGGCCTCTTTGTGCTGGCCACGGGCGGCAACTTCAAGATCTCGGGCCCACCCGGCAGCGTGATTGAACCCAACAACGAGCTGGCCGTGGGCCTCATCGTCTCGATCCCCATCCTCTACTACTTCTACCTTCAGACCACCAGAAAGCCCATCCGGCTTGCCATGGTCATGGTCATTTCCCTGTGCGCGCTCGCGGTGATCGGAAGCTACTCCCGCGGTGCGCTCCTGGGGATTCTGGGCATGAGCGGCCTGCTTTGGCTGCGCAGCCAGCACAAGTTGCTTCTGGGTGTGGGCGTTCTGGCGATGCTGTTCCTGGCCATCCCCTTCATGCCCGATGCCTGGTTTGATCGCATGCACACCATCCAGACCCACCAGGAAGACGCCTCGGCGTCGTACCGGCTGATTGCCTGGGAGGCAGCCTACAACCTCGCCAAGGACCGCTTTCCGCTCGGCGGTGGCTTCGAGTACGAGACACGTGAGGTCTCGATGCGCTATTCGCCCGACCCTGACCTGGTCATGGTGCCGCACAGCATCTACTTCCAGACCATTGGAGGTCTTGGCTTCCCGGGCTTTGCCGTCTGGCTGCTGTTCTGGCTGCTCGTGTGGCGACAGTGCTCCTGGCTTCGTAAACACTGCACGTCAAGTCAGGTGGCATGGGCGGGCCAGTTGGGCTCGATGGTGCAGGTCAGCTTGGTGGGCTATGCAATCGGAGGTGCTTTCCTCAACCTGGCGTTCTGGGACGGCGTTTACTACGTCTACGCGGCCGTGGCGCTGACGAATCATGTCGCGCGCAAGCAACTGGCCGAGGCTGCCGCATCGGTTCGGCCAGCCCCCGCAGCGGGCGCGGCAGCCACCGTTGCCTCCCTGGTCCCCGGGCCAAGGTCCAGCTGAACGCACTCTGCCCTAACCGCACCGTTGCACCCGTACGTCATGAACGCCATCACCCACGAATTTGCCACCGGCCCACTATACGAAGCGGGTGCAACCGGCGCAGGCAAGGTCGCATCGACCGACCCGCTGGCCGACTGGCGAGAGGCCTTCACGCGCGAGGGCACGTCAGCCGCCGCGCGAGCAGGTGGTGACTTCGCTGTCGGCGTGCACAACGCCAACGGCCTGGGGTTCATGGCGGTGGACCACTTCGGCATCCGAACGCTGTGCTACCGCGTGGTTGATGGCCAGCTGCGTTTTGCCGAACACGCCTGTGACCTGGCTGACCCTGGCCACCCGTTGGACCTGCAGGCGATCTACGACTACCTGTACTTCCACGCCATCCCATCGCCGCGCACGATCTATCAGGGCATCTTCCGGCTGCCGCCAGGGCATGCCGCACGCTTCGAGAAAGGCCAACTCACTGTCGAACGCTACTGGACGCCTCGCTTCCGGCCCGAGCCAGGGGGCGGCTTCGACGCACTGAAGCAGGAGTTCCACCACCTGCTACGCCGAGCCATTGAACGCCAGCTTGCCGACGGTCCCGCCGCCTGCTTCTTGAGCGGGGGCACTGACAGCTCCACCGTCGCCGGCATGCTGCGTCAGGTCACCGGCCAGGCGCCTGACACCTACTCGATCGGCTTCGAGGCCGAGGGCTACGACGAAATGGCCTACGCGCGCATCGCCGCGCGCCACTTTGGTACACGCCACCACGAGTACTACGTGACGCCGAAAGACCTGCTGGAAGGCATCCCGCTGGCGGTCCAGGCGTTGGATCAGCCTTTCGGCAACTCGTCGATGCTGCCGGCATGGTGCTGCGCGCGGCTGGCCAAGGCCGACGGCTTTGGCCGCATGCTGGCCGGCGATGGCGGCGACGAACTGTTCGGCGGCAACAGCCGCTACGCCAAACAGCGTATCTTTGGCTGGTACGACGCGCTGCCGGGCGCACTGCGCCGCGGCGTGATGGAGCCGCTCCTGCTGGGCACACCTCTAGGACGGCTGCCGCTGGCACGCAAGGGCGCCAGCTATGTGGAGCAGGCTCGCATCCCGATGCCGGACCGGCTGCAGACCTACAACTTGCTGGGGCGGCTGGGCGCCGAGGATGTTCTGACACCGGCCCTTCTGGCGGCGGTGGACCGCGGTGCGCCACTGGCGCAGCAGCGTGCCGTCTGGGCCGCTGCCGATGCCTCGACCGGCTTGGACCGCAACCTGGCCTTCGACTGGCGTTACACGCTGGCCGAGAGCGACCTGCCCAAGGTGCGAACGGCCACCCGCATGGCGGGTGTCGAGGTCGGATATCCCCTGCTGGACGACGGGCTGCTGGCGTTCTCGCTGCGCCTGCCCACGCACTACAAGCTGCGCGGCATGAAACTGCGCTGGTTCTTCAAGGAAGCGCTGCGCGGCTTCCTGCCCGACGAGATCATCACCAAGCCCAAGCACGGGTTCGGGCTGCCGTTCGGTGTCTGGGCCAGCCGCGACCCGGCACTGTCCGCCTTCGCTGCCGAGTCGATGCGTGGCCTGGCGGCGCGCGGCGTGCTGCGTGCGCCCTTCGTGGAAACCTTGCTGCGCGAGCACCTGCCGCAGACGCCGGGCTATTACGGTGAGATGGTCTGGATCTCGATGATGCTGGAGCAGTGGCTCCAGCACCATGCGCCCGGGTTCAGGATCGACTGAGCGCCGCGTCGGCCACGTCCAGGTCCGGCGTCGCGACCCGCTCGCGCCGCGTGCGCAGATTCAAGGCCATGCGCAGGCCGAAACGACAACGGCTGTGGTCCCAGGGCGTGAAGCGCGGCAGCTGGTACGGGTCGCTGTCGCGGTGCGCGGCACCCCAGGCGGTCGTGACCGCGGCCTCGAAGCCGGCGGCTTTCACCAGCGCTGCGGTGCGCGCGCTGTAGTCCTGGTCCGGCCGGCCATTGGGATACGCGAACAGCGTGACCGGCGCGCCGACCATGGCCTCGAGTTCGGCCCGGCTGTCCACCAGCTCGGCGCGCGCGGCCTCGTCATCCAGGCCTGCCAGCATCGGATGGTGCACGGTGTGCGCACCGATCTGCATGCCGGCCTGGTGCAGGCGCCGGACCTGCCCCGGCTCCATCATCAGATCGGTCGGCAGGCGGCTCACGCCAGTGCGCTGCTGCAGCTCGGCACAGAAGGCGTCGCGCTCGTCGACCGGAAAGTGCCGCACGGTCCGGAGCACCGACTCGATGGCTCCGCGACGGGCCTCGGCGCTGTCCAGCCGGTGGTGGCCCAGGTCGCCCAGCACGGTGCGGCTCAGGTCCAGCGACGGGCCGGGCGCGCGCCGCAGCGTCTCGGTGACGCTGTCGTTGAACATGCGTCCACCGCTCAGGTAGCCGGTGGCGACGAAGAAGGTGGCCGTCAGCCCATGCCGACGCAGGATGGGCAGCGCGACGTCGTGGTTGTCGGCGTAGCCGTCGTCGAAGGTGATCGCGGCGGCGCGCGCGGGCAACCTGCCGTCGCGCAGCCGCCGCACGGCCTCGTCCAGCGGCAGGACGTTGAACCAGACCTTCATCCAGCCGCAGATGTGATCGAACAGTTCGGCGTCGATCGCGTAGGGGTCGAGTTCGTCGAGCCTCGGCAGCACCCGGTGCAGGATCAGGATCGACAGGCGCGCCCGCGCGCCTGCCGGCGACAGCAGGTTGAACACGGATGTCAGCATCGGGGCGCAAGCATATCGGGCGCCTCATGGTAGCCGCCCCGGGAGGCCCTGGCGAGCATGAAAGTGCTTGGGCCGCGCAATCGGCCACGCGCGCTGCGCAACACCTGCCGCGATACTCAGGGCCCGATGCCCCCGCCGGCCCGTGCCGGGCCCGCGCCGCCGTGAACCTGACCTGCATCCTGCTGACCTGGAACTCCGCCGCCTACGTCGAGCGCTGCCTGCGCTCCGTCTGTGCGGACCTCGACGATTCGGGGCTGCGCTACGAACTCATCGTCATCGACAATGGCTCGACCGACGGCACGCTCGACGTTCTGGCCACATTGGCGCGGCCTGAGCTGCTGGTGATCCCGCTGGGCCACAACACCGGCACCACCTTCAGCCGCAACATCGGTCTGCGCATGGCACGCGGCGAGTACATCGCGATCCTCGATTCCGACATCGAGATCCACCAGCCCGACGCCTTCCACCGCGTCATGGGCTACCTGCAGGCGCATCCGCAGGCCGGCATTGCCGCACCGCAGCTGCGCTTTCCGAGTGGGCGATACCAGAAGACCACCGACGTTTTCCCGACCTTGACGCACAAGCTGCGGCGCTTCGTGGCGCTGCGCGCCATGGAGGCGCAGGAAGGCCAGCTGGATCGCGGCGATGCGCCACGGGACGTGGACTATGCCGTGAGCGCCTTCTGGATGCTGCCACGCGCGGTCGTCGCACGGGTCGGCCTGCTGGACGAAAGGATCTTCTATGCTCCCGAGGACGTGGACTACTGTCTGCGGGTGGCACTGGCAGGCCTGCGGGTGGTCTACCTGCCTGAGGTGGTGGCCACCCACCACGCGCAGGAGATCAGCCGCCGCCGCGTGCTGAGCAAGTCGTTTCGCGAGCACCTGAAGGGGCTGGCCTACTTCTACCGCAAGCATGGCTTTGTCTGGCGGCTGGGCGCGGTGTACCGGCGTATCGCCCAGGCGCGCGCGGCCACCGTTTGAGACCCCGCGGGCGGCGCAGCGGGAACTTGCTCAGCGCCCCGCCAGCAGCCGCTCGTACACCGGCGCCGCCCGCGCCACGCTGGCGGCCCAGCTGCGTTCCGTCTCGACGAAGCGCCGGCCCTGCGCGCGTACGCGCGCCAGCGATTCGGGGTCGCGCACGGCACGCTCGACGGCCGCCGCCAACGCATCGGCGCTGCCGGCACGGAACAGGTGACCCGTCACGCCATCGGCGATCAGCTCGCGATGGCCACCCACGTCCGACGCCACGCAGACCGTGCCCATCGCCATCGCCTCCAACGGCTTCAGCGGAGTCACGGTTTCGGTCAGCCGCAAGGAGTGGCGCGGGAACAGCGCCAAGTCCAGCAGGCTGTAGTAGCGGGCCACCTGGTCGTGCGGCACGCGCCCGGTGAAGACGATGCGGTCGGCCAGACCCAGGCGCTGCGCCTGGGCACGCAGGCGTACGTCCTCCAGCCCGCCGCCGACCAGCAGCAGGCGCGCATGCGGCAACCTAGCGGCGATGCTCGGAAATGCGTCGAGCAGGAGGTCCAGGCCCTCATAGGCATAAAACGATCCGATGAAGCCCAGCACCAGGGCCTCTTGCAGCCCAAGTTGAGCAGCGAGCGCCTCGTCGCGCGGGGGCGAGAACGCAAAGTCGCCCGCGTTGACGGCATTGGGGATCACGGTCACCTTGGTCGCCGGCAGCCCACGCGCCAGCAGGTCCTGCTTCAGGCCATCGCAAATGGTGAAGACGGCACCGGCCCTGCGCAGCACATGGGTCTCTGAGGCGCGTGTGAGCCGGTAGCGCAGATCGCCTTCCTGGGCCGTGCCCTGGTCGACGGCGGCGTCCTCCCAGAAGGCACGGATCTCGTAGACCAGCGGCACACGCCGCGCACGCGCCACGGCCAGCGCCGCCAGGCCGTTGAGCGACGGTGAATGCGCGTGGATCAGGTCCGGGCGCACCTCGGCGGCCACCTCGGCGATGCGCCGCTTCAGCGAAGTGACGACCTCCAGGTGGCCGCCGATCACCGGCAGACGCACCATGGCGCCGCCGCGTTCGGTGGTGCGGTGGAAGCGCAGGCCTGCGGCCTCCTCGACCGGCGCAACGGCCTGGCCGGGGGCGTGTTTGAGGCCCGTGACCTGCGCCGTCTGCCACCCGCGCGCACGCTGCTGCTGCAGGATGGCCAAACTGCGGTAGGAGTATCCGTCCTGCACCGGCAGGGAATGGTCGAAGACATGCAGGATCTTCATGGCGTTCTCGAAGGCGTCGGAGGGAAGGTGGCCGACCGGCGCGCCAGCACCTCGCGGAAGATGCGCAACTGCGCGGCCGTGGTTTCGTCCCAGCCCATGGATTCGGCATGACGGCGCACCGCGGTGCGGTCAGGCGCCTCTGCCATCAGCGCCTCGACGCCGGCGGCCAGGGCCGCGGGGTCCAGCGGCGGCACGACGCGCCCGACCTGTGCATCGGCGATCACCTCGCGCGTGCCTCCCACGTCGCTCGCCACCACCGGCGTGCCGCAGGCCATGGCTTCGAGCAGCACGTTGGCCCAGCCCTCGCTGCGCGACGGCAGCAGAAGCAGGTCGGCGGCGCTGTACCAGGATGACAACTGGTCGTTGGGCACCGGGCCAGCGAACCGCACGTGGTCGACCACGCCCAGCGCCTGGGCCTGCGCCTGCAGTGCGCTGCGCAGCGGGCCGTCGCCGACCAGCACCAGTCGCACGCCGGGATGGCGCGGCACCAGCGCGGCCAGTGCCTGCAACGCCAGGTCGTGGCCTTTGACCGGCACCAGGTTGCCCACAGTGAGCAGCAGCGGCGCGCCCTGCAGACCCAGCTCGGCACGTGCGCGGGCGCGGCCCTCGGGCCGGAAGCGTTGGGTATCGACACCGTTGCGCACCACGTGCAGCCGGGCGGGAGGCAGCGCCCAGCCCTTCAAGACATCGACCAGCGCCTGGCAAACGCCCACCGAGGCGTCGGCAACGCCGCCGGCCCACCGCATCAGGCGACGCGGCGCGCGGTCGAGGCCGAAGGCGTTCAGGTCCGACCCGCGTGCGGTGATGACCAGCGGCTTGCGCAGCCAGCGCGCCAGCAGCGCGGCGGCCACCCCGTCAGGGTAATAGAAGTGGGCGTCGATGAGGTCGAACTCGAAGCCCTCGCGCCGCAGGCGGCGCAGCGTGGCGAGCGCACCGACGGCCAGCAGGAACGGGTGCAGGTTCTGCCCAACCTTCGGCAGCAGCGGGTAGCGCGGATGCCAGACCGCGATGCCATGGCGCGTCTCGGAGCGCGGCGTGGCAGCGATGCGCGCGCGGGCACCGAAACGTGGGTGGGTCGACGGGAACCAGGGCACAGGCGCCACCACCTGCGCCTGCACCTGGCCGCTGCGCAGCAACTCGCGCAGCCGGGTCTCGACGAAGAGGCCGTGGCCGGGCCGGGCCGCGCTGGGGTAGAGCGAGGAGAACAGCAGCACGCGCAACGGCACACTGCCCGCGGAGACGGGCGCTGCGCCGTCGGCGGCCGGTGCCTGCACGATGCCGAGAGGTCAGGCCAGCGCCGGGGCCTCGGCCACGGCGTGGGTGACATCGCCGGTGGCGCCGTCGACCACGTTGCGCAGAAAGGCCTCGAACATCAGCAGCGTCCACATCGGCGCGCTGTGGTCGCGGGCGCCACTCTGATGGGCATCGATCAGCTGTTCCAGTGCGCGGCGCTCGAACCAGCCCGTGGCAGCCAACCGGTCGCCGAGCACGGCGTCGCGCACACGCTGCCGGAGCGGGCCGCGGAACCACCGCGCCAGTGGCACGGCGAAGCCCATCTTCGGCCGGTACAGCACGTCGTCCGGCAGCATCGGCTCCATCGACTTCTTCAGAATCAGCTTGCCTTCGGAGCCGCGCAGCTTCAGGTCACTGGGCAGCGTGGCCAGCCACTCGACCAACCTGTGGTCCATCAGCGGCTCGCGCACCTCCAGGCTGTGCGCCATGCTGGCGCGGTCCACCTTGGTGTTGATGTCGCCGACCAGGTAGGTCTTGAGGTCCAGGTACTGAATCAGCGCCAGCGGGTCGTCAGTGCCGGCGCGCGCCGCGTGGCGGCGGAAGACCTCCAGGGCGTCGTAACCGCCGAGTTCACGCCGCAACGCGGCGGAGAACAGCTGCGTACGCATGGGCCCGCGCAGGATGGAGACCGTATGGAAGTACGCCTCCACCGAATCACGCGCCATGCCCTCGAACGTGGTCTTGGCACGGAACACACGTGGCGCCCAGTCGGCCTTGGGATAGACGCGCCCGAGCAGGCCGAACAGCGGCCGCCGCACGCCCGGCGGCAGCGCGGCACGCAGCCGCTCTTCCATCAGGTGCATGCGGTAACGGCGGTAGCCGCCAAGGGCCTCGTCGCCGCCGTCGCCACTGAGCGCCACCGTCACGTGCTTGCGCGCCAGTTGGCACACGCGGTAGGTCGGGATGGCCGAGCTGTCGGCATAGGGCTCGTCGTAGAGCCGGGCCAAGGTGTCGATGAGGTCGAAGTCGTCGGAGCGCACGGTCTCCACGCGGTGGTTCGTCGCATAGCGCGTCGCGACCATCGCGGCGAACTCGCTCTCATTGAACTGCGGGTCGTCGAAGGCGATCGAGCAGGTGTTGACGGGGCCGGTGGAGAGGCCGGCCATCGTCGCCACCACGGCACTGGAGTCGACGCCGCCGGAGAGGAACGCGCCCAGCGGCACCTCGGCGATCATGCGCAGGCGCACGCTCTCCTGCAGCCGTTCGCGCAAGCCGGCGCACGCCTCGTCCAGACCGATGCGGGCGTCGAGCGTGAAGCGCAGATCCCAGTACTCACGCGGCTGGCCCACCGGCTCGCCGCGGCGGATGGCCAGGCAGTGACCGGGGGCCAGCTTGCGCGCCCCCTTGAAGATGGTGCGCGGCTCGGCCACATACCCGAGCGCAAAGTATTCCTCCACCGCCAGCGGGTCCAGCGTGCGCGGCAGTGCGCGGCCCCCTGGGGCCTGGTAGGCCAGCACCGACTTGAGTTCGCTGCCGAACAGCAGCGTGCCATCCTCCAACAGGGCGTAGTACAGCGGCTTGACGCCCATGCGGTCGCGCGCCATGAAGAGCGTCTGGCGGTGGCGGTCCCAGAGCACGAAGGAGAACATGCCTCGGAAGCGCTCGACACAGCGCTCACCCCACTGCTCCCAGCCGTGCACGATGCACTCGGTGTCGCTCTTGGTGTGGAAGACGTGCCCGGCGGCCTGCAGTTCCGGGATCAGTTCCTGGTAGTTGTAGATCTCGCCGTTGAAGACCACGACCACCGAGCCGTCCTCGTTGAACAGCGGTTGCTGCCCGGTGGCCACATCGATGATGGAGAGGCGGCGGTGTCCGAAGCCCAGCCCGGGCTCGATGTGCAGGCTGCCCTCGTCCGGCCCACGGTGGTGCTGCGAGTCGTTCATGCGTTTGAGCACGGCGTGCTCGACGGGCCTGACCTGGCGGGTGTCGAAGATGCCGGTGATGCCGCACATGGAAGGACTCTTCTCCTCGGAGGGTTTCAGCGCTGTGCCGCGTGCCGCGCCAGCAGTTCGTCGTACATCGCCTCATAGGCGCTGACCATCGCCGCGAGGCTGAACTCGCGCTCGACCTGCCGACGGGCCGCAGTTCCCAAGGCCTGCGCTCGCGCCGTGTCGCCCGCCAGCGCTTGCAGCGCCTGCGCCAGCGCGTCCGCATCGCCGGCCGGGACCAGCAGGCCGGTGCGTGCATGCTCGATCAGGTCGGGGTTGCCACCGACCTCGGTGGCGATGACGGGCAGGCCCGAGGACATGGCTTCGAGGATGGTATTCGAGATGCCCTCGGCCAGCGACGGCAGCACGAAGCAATCGAGCCCGCGCATGACTTCCGGCACATCACCCCGCTCACCGGGCAGCCAGGCCAGGTCTGCGGCGCCGGCCTGTGCCAGCAGCGCAGCGGCCTCGGCCCGCAGCGGGCCATCGCCGACCATCACCAGCCGCAGGCGATCGCGCAGCGCGGGCATGGCACCCAGCGTCTGCACAAAGGCGCGGGCGAGCTCGACCTGGTTCTTCACCGTCTGCATGCGACCGACGGTGCCCACCAGCCACAGCCTCGGGTCGTTGAACGGGCTGCCGTCGATGGGCGTGCGCACCGGCGCGGGGCAGAAGCGTTCGCTGTCGACACCGTTGCAGATGCGGCGGACCCGCGCCTCCGGGATGCCGATCGGTCCCGTCAGGGTGGACGCGAGGTCCCGCGACAACGCCACCCACTGCTGGACGATGGGGCGCAGGAGGCGTCGGTTCCACTGGTTCTTGCGGTTGTGGCCGTCGAGGTCGCCGACATCGCGCCCATGTTCGCCGTGGATGCGCACGGGCACACCCGCGGCGAACGCGGGCAGCTGGCAATCGAGCGCGCCCAGGTTTCGCGTGTGCACGATGTCGGGCCGCAGTCGCCGGAAGAGCTGCCACAGCCGAGGAAACTCGGTCATCGTCGGCCCCGGCCGCTTGTGCAGCGCGACGAACTCGACGCCAGGCTGCGTCAAGCGCCCGGCAAATGCCGGTTCGACCCGGTCCAGCGCGATGATGGCGTGACGGAAGCGTCGAGCCGGCAGCGCATTGACGAGATTGACGAGGCCGTTTTCGAGGCCACCGGTGTCGAATCGGTACAGCACATGGGCCACGAGCGGGCGGGCGCCTCCGCGATCCGCAGGCGCCGCGCCTGGGCGCGCCTCTCCTCCGTTCATGACCAATCCCCCGCTGGACCCCGTGGTTCTGCCGCGGCCGCCGCAACGGCCCGCGGACTACAAATGGCAATCGAACACTCTAGAGCACCGCAGATCCACGCCCTGTCGCAAAAGTCACGCGCAAGGCTCCCGCCGTCATGGCGGCGTGCCAGCGGGTTGTACCGGTGCACGATGGCGGTCGCCTCCTGGTCCCGGCGGCCCGCGCATGACGGCCCGGCACTGGCCCAGCCCCCCCCCCCCCCGCACCAGGGCCCGGGCGTCAGAGCGGATGTCCGCCTGCCGGTCCAGGCGCGGCGCGCAGCCAGTCGGCCACCGGCTGCATGGCCAGCGCGACGCCGAGCGGATTGAGGTGCCCGTCGTACGGGCCCACGTCCAGCCTGCGGGCAGAGCCGCGGGCGTGAGCCTCGTACACGCGCTCTAGGTCCACCACCGCAGCGCCGTATGCCGCAAGGTGGTTCATCAAATAGCGCCGCTGCAGGTCCTCGGCTTCGGGCTCGGCGGCCGGCCCCTCACGCCGCCCGTCGATGACGAAGAGCAGTCGCCCACGCAGGTACGGCCCTGCATCGGCGAAAAACCTGCCAACCGCCGCATCAACCAGCGCCCGCGAGCGGTCGTCGAGCGTCGCGGGCGCCGCAGGTGCCATGGCGCGTGCGGCCGGCTCCTCAGGCACGGCGCGCACGAACATAGATCGCAGCAGCGCCAGCGGCTGCAGCTTGAGCTGTCCGAAGAGGTATTGCGCCACGGCGCTATGCCGGGCCCAGCGCTTGACCGTCGATGGCGAAGGTTGGCGCTCGGTGAGAGGCTGCAATGTCGCCGGGTCCAGGCAACGGCTGTGCACGTTGCCGGAGCCGCAGAGCGACTGGCGCACGTCACCGCGCTCAAGGAAGACCACGACGTCGCGCACCTGGAACTGTTCACTGGCCAGGCGCAGGCGCTGCGCGTGGTCGATGAGTGCCGTGCCGGGGCTGCCGAAGCCGTAGACCTTGCGTGCACCGCCGATCAGTGCCTCCAGCTTCGCTGCAGGCCGGTCCGCCGGGTCCAGCATCGAGGCTTCGATGTAGCTGTCGCCGATCAGCGCCACAGCGCGCGGGTCGGGCTGGAAATCGTGCTCGCTGACGAAGCCCCAGTTGTTGGCACGCAGGTGCTGCGGATTGCGCAGGTCCCAACCCGTGGAGGTGGTCCAGTGGTGGCCGGGCGGGTAAGTCAACACCTCGGTGTCGAGGTGGTAGCCCGTCATCGTCGCGGTCGACACCGGCAGCACGCGCAGCAGCAACTCGAGCGCCAGCAGCACACCCAGCACGGCGGCGGTGGCGAACGCAAGGGAGCGGCGCATCTCAGAAGTTGAAGTAGATGAAGGCACTGACCGAGTCACGCGCGCCGTTGAGCACCACCAGCAGGACCGCCACCACCAGCGCGGCCGTGCCGCCGGCCACGCGCGCATCGCGCGCGGTGCGGAACCAGGCCAGCACGCGCTCACCGATGGCATTGCTATTGGGCAGCAACGCCGCCGCAGCACCCAGCAACAGGCACCAGCCAGCCCCGACCGCGCCATCCAGCCCGGCGTTCCACAACAGCAGGCCCGGGCCCTCGCCTTCCGGGGCCAGGCCGGACATCGCCCACAGCATGCGCAGCGCGCCCTCCAGGCTCTGCGCGCGGAAGAACACCCAGGCCCCCACCACCGACAGCATCGTCAGGCCCCAGGCGACGACCGCGAAGGCACGGCTGCGATCCAGCCCGGCCGTCCAGCCCAGCCGGTCGGTCATGGCCCGGAAGGCGTGGTTGACCATCAGGTAGGCCCCGTGCAGTGCGCCCCAGAGCACGAAGGACCAGCTCGCCCCGTGCCACAGGCCACCCAGGACCATGGTCGCCGCCAGGTTGGCGTAGCGGCGCGCCGGACCACGGCGGTTGCCACCGAGCGGGACGTACAGGTAGTCGCGCAGGAAGGTCGACAGCGAAATGTGCCAGCGGCGCCAGAAATCGCTGATGCTGGTGGCCTGGTATGGCGAGTTGAAGTTGAACGGCAGGCGGATGTTGAACATCCACGACAGGCCGATCGCCATGTCGGAGTAGCCCGAGAAGTCGAAGTACAACTGCAGCGTGTAGGCCAGCGCGGCCAGCCAGGCCTCGCCGGAACTGGGCACCACGCCGCCATCGGCAGGCACGAAGATGGCGTCGGCATAGGGCGCGACGCCGTCCGCCAGCACCACCTTCTTGAACAGGCCGATCACGAAGATCGCGACGCCGGCCATGAAATGGGCGCCATTGAACCGGTAGACCGCCGGGTTGCCGAACTGCGGCATCATCTGCGCATGGTGCAGCACTGGGCCCGCGACCAGGTGCGGAAAATAGGTGACGAAAAGCCCGTAGTGCACCGGCCGGAACTCGCGCACCTTGCCGTGCCAGGTATCGACCAGGAAGGCGATCTGCGTGAAGCTGTAGAACGAGATGCCGATCGGCAGGATCACGCGGCCGATGTCCCAGTCGAACCCCAGCGCATTGAGGTTGTCAACGAAGAAGTTGGCGTACTTGAAGTAGGCCAGCAGTCCCAGGTTGAATGCGATGCCAGCGATCAGCCACAGGCTGGCCACCGGACGGCCGAAGAGGCGTCGGGGACGCGTGCGCGACTGGCCGATGCGCTGCCCGAGCGTGAAGTTGACGCCGATCGACCCCAGCAGCAGGAGCGTGAACTCCGGCATCCAGTAGCCGTAGAAAAAGGTCGACGCCGCGAACAGCCAAGCTGCGGCCCAGGTCTCCGACCGGCAGCCCAACAGGTAGTAGCCGATCAGGACGATCGGCAGGTACAGCGCGACGAAGGTGGCGGTGGTGAAAAGCATGCACCAAGGAGGGCGGCGGCCCAGCGCATGGCCGGGCCGAGCGCGACCTCAGAGCCGCCAGACGCGAAAGCCCGCCTCGCGCAGCGCGGCCTCATCGAAGGCCGCCTTCACATCGATGAAGGCCCCGCCCTTGACCATCTTGCGCCCAAGATCGTCGACCGACAGTGCCTGGTACTCGCGGTGGGCCACGGCGGCGACGATGGCATCGGCCCGCGGCAGGTCGTCCCAACGCTCGAGGCGCACGCCGTACTCGTGCACGGCCTCTTCGGGGTCGGCCGTGGGGTCGGTGACGTGCACGTCCACACCATAGCTCTGCAACTCACGGATGATGTCGATGACCTTGCTGTTGCGCAGGTCGCCGCAGTTCTCCTTGAAGGTCAGACCCATGACGTTGACCTTGGCGCCCTTGATGTAGGAGCCCGCAGCGATCATGTGCTTGATGGTCTGCTCGGCGATGAACTTGCCCATGCCGTCGTTGATGCGCCGGCCGGCCAGGATGACCTGCGGGTGGTAACCCAGCATGTCGGCCTTGTGCGTGAGGTAGTAGGGATCGACGCCGATGCAGTGGCCGCCCACCAGCCCGGGCTTGAACTTCAGGAAGTTCCACTTGGTGCCGGCCGCCTCCAGCACCTCGCTGGTGTCGATGCCGAGCTTGTCGAAGATGATGGCGAGTTCGTTCATCAGCGCAATGTTCAGGTCGCGCTGGGTGTTCTCGATGACCTTGGCCGCTTCGGCGGCCTTGATGCAGCTGGCGCGGTGCACGCCGGGCTCGACGATCAGCTCATAGGTCTTGGCCACCGTCTCCAACGTCTCGGGCGTGTCGCCGCTGACGATCTTGAGGATCTTGGTCAGCGTGTGTTCCTTGTCGCCGGGGTTGATGCGCTCGGGGCTGTAGCCGACGAAGAAGTCCTGCTTCCACTTCAGGCCGGATTCCCGCTCGAGAACGGGAATGCAGACCTCTTCGGTGGCTCCGGGGTAGACGGTGCTCTCGTAGACGACGATGGCGCCCTTCTTCATGTGGCGGCCTGCACTGGTGCTGGCGCCGACGAGGGGGCGGAAGTCAGGGATATGGGCATCGTCCACCGGCGTGGGCACGGCGACGATGATGACGTCGGCTTCGCCGAGCATCTTGGGGTCATCGGTGTAAACCGCCAGATGGCCGGCCTGCACCTCATCATCGGTCAGTTCACGCGAGGGGTCGCTGCCGCGCTGGCAGGCTGCGACCTTGCTCTTGGCAATGTCGAAGCCGATCGTGCGGACCTGCTTGCCGAATTCGACGACCAGCGGCAGGCCGACGTAGCCCAGGCCGATGACGGCGATGGTGGTCATGGTGTGTTCCCTCTTGGATTCTTGCTTGCTTGCAGCCCGCTAGTGTGACGCGCCGCATCGAGCGCCGCGGCGATTCCACCCAGCCTGGTGCGTGCAAACTCCGCCAAAGTCGCATCGGCGTCGGGGGACTGCAGGGTGCTCAGCACCAGGACGGCCCCGTGGTCGCCCCGCCCCAGCAGCATTTCCAGCGCCTGCCAGAGCTTGGCCTGGGCGGGGCTCGCGGTCCACTTGCCGCCAATCCAGTACGCGTGCCAGACCCTGTACCGCTGGGTCTCCGTCAGGCTGGGCGCCCCCCCCTGGCGTACGGTGCCCTGGCGGAAGCCTGGGACGTCGGGGCCGGTGACGGTGCGTCCGGTTTCGTGATAGGCCCAACGACGGTCCGCGGGATCGACGACATGGTTCATCGAGCTGACAAGCTTGCTGTCAGGCCCTTGCACCGCGTAGTAGGCCAGCCAGACCTGAATGTCCACACCGCCTGCCTGGTAGCTGCGCAGGAACTCGGCACGCGGATTGACGAAGCCCGGCGCCCACGGGAGCGATGTTTCGCTGGCGCTGGAAGTCGCTTGACCGTCGGGCAGCGTGACCACGGGTTTCGAGCCAGGGGCGCTGGGCTCCAGGTGCCAAGCCCAGGCATGCACACCCACCGCCATGGCCAGCACACCGGCCGCCACGGCCAAGGCGTGGCGTGGCAGCCGGTCGGGCAGCTGGCCGCCGGGCGGCAGGGCCCGCTCAGGCCCGTCGTCCTCGGCCCACCGGGCGCCCACCATAAAGAACACGAGCACGACCACACCAAAGAGGTACCAGCCGTAGACGGTGTGGTCGACGCCCAGGATCATCGGGCTGCCCGTCACATGCCCCACCATCACGATGGTGTAGGCGCGCAGCCAGTTGGCCAGGATGGGCACGACTACGGCCATGGCGATGAAGATCAGCCGGCGCTTCCACGATCGGTAGTTCAGGTACGCGAACAAGGTACCGACCATGACGCAGGCGATCAGGTACCGCACGCCGCTGCAGGCCTCGATCACCGACCAGACCCCGCTGGGAATAATGAATTGGTTGCCGTCCCGGTACACCGGTATACCGGTGGCACGCAGTGCCGCCACGGTGACGTCCGCCGTCCATTCCTGAAGCGTTGGCACGGCGAACTCGCCGATGGGCACCGCGAAGAACAGGAACAGCAGCGGGAAAGCGATCACGCGCGCCACCGCATGGCCGCAGATAGCCACCACCGTCAGGGTCAACAGGAGGACCAGCGAAAACTGCGCGGCGGCTCCGACATCCGCCAGGTCCGCCAGCAGCCAGAGCAGGCAGATGAGCGCCATCGGCAACAGCACCCACGGCGCGGGCCGAAAGGGAACGGCGGCGAGTTCGGCACGGCGGCGCCAGACCAGCCACGCCACGATCGGCGGAACCAGGAAGGCATGGTTGAAGGTGGTCGACACGGTCCAGATGTGCACCATGCCCAGCGCCGTCTCTCGAAACAGCCCCAGCAGCAAGGCGAGCAGCAGCACGGCCATGGCGACGAGGGCACGCCTCTGGTCAGGGGCAGCGGCTAGGGTCGTCGGCGAGGTGATGTGGTTCACGTTGGGGTTCTCGATTCGCTGATTGGGGCAACCTGTGGATGCGCCGCCGTCATGAGCAGTTCAGTGCGCACACGCCTGGCCCACGGCCTCCACCAGCGGGGCCATGCGCTGCGGCCACCCATAGCGCTGGCGCATGTGCGCCCGCGCTTGGGAGCCCATCGTCGTAGCGCGCACTGGGTCCGCCAACAACGACGCAATGCCCTCCAGGTACTCCGGGGCCTCGCGGGCTTGGAGCAGGTGCTCGCCGGCCTGCACGTCCAGCGCTTCGACACAGGCTTCGGCGGCCACCACCGGGCGCCCCATCGCCAGGCCTTCCAGAACCTTGTTCTGCACGCCGCGTGCGATGCGCATGGGCGCAACCACGACGGCTGCATGCTGCAGCCACGGCCGGGTGTCCGCCACCGTGCCGGTCACGCGTACCGCCGGGCCGGCCAGCCGCCGGACCTCGGCGGCCGGGTCACGCCCCACCACGCTGAGTCGCGCCGCAGGCCAACGTGCCCGCAGACCTGGTAGCACGTCACGCGCGAACCACAGCATGGCATCGATGTTGGGGCGGTAACTCATGGTCCCGGTGAAGAGAATCGGGATCTCGCCCGAGTCATAGGGTGACGACCTGTCAGGCGCCATCGAAAAGTAAGCGGTGTCGACGCCGTTCTCCAGAACAGCAGCGCGGGTGCCGGCTTCGGGCGCAAGCTGCCTGAAGAGTTCGACTTCGCGCGGCGTGACGAAGTAGGACCGATGCGCACGCATGGCCACCGACCTCTCGAACGCCAGCAGGCGGGTGGCCTCTCGGTCAAAGATCCAGCGCTGAAGGCCAGAACACCGCTGTGCATAGGCACGCCACTTGAGCGAATCCACGTCAATGAAGTCCATCAGGATCGGTAGGCCCAGGCCCTGAGCGTACGGTGCCATCTGCGACGAGGACACCACGACGGCATCGATCGCGCGCTGGTCCCGCAGCGCCTTGATCCAGTCGTCCATGCGCCGGGACCGATAGTAGGCCAGGGACAGCGGCTGCCCCGACAACAAGCCGGTGATTGCGCGCAATCGTGCCCACGCCGAAGGAAGGCGTTGTGTGAAAAGTGCTGCGCAGGAGCGCTGGAGCACCGGGATGTGGACCAGGTCCCGGTCATCGTCGACAAAGGTCCCGAGGGTGACCCGATGCGCAGCGGACAAAGCCCGCAGCACGTGGTAGGAGCGCAGCTTGTCACCCTTGTCGGGCGGATACGGGATGCGGTGCGCCAGGTAAAGGACGTTGGCCACGCGATCAGACTCAACCCAAAGAGCGCACGATGGGCGGCCCCAGCAAGTTGGCCACGGGCACCGGCAGCCGCTGCCACGCCGCGATCAGCAACCGGTATTTCGGATTCGTGGGGTTGTTCTGCGGTATCGCGTCCCGTCGCAGCAAAAGGTACTCGTAGTGCAGGGGGTGCGGCGTGAAACCCCACAACCGCTTGAATTCGAACGATCCGGTGCCCTGCTTGCTACGCCCAATGTCGAACTCGTGACAGCCGGCATCACGGGCCCACTTCATGACGGACCAGTACTTCAGGTCGTTGGCTGCGGCGGCCTTGGCCTCGGGCGTTTCACCGGCGTAGTAAGCCATGACCGTGCCACGGTGGAAGAAGCACAGGATGGAGGACAGGCAGCGACCCTGCGCGTCTTCTATGGAAAGGATTCGGCAATCCGGGCCGAATCGGCGGGTCAGCGCCTCGAAGAAGCGCTTGGGCAGCGCCGGCGTGCCATGGTCGCGCGCATTCCTCGCAAAGGTCGGGAAGAAGCGCGCGACCGAGTCGTCCGGCACGGCCCGCAAGCCCAGCTTGATCGCCTTGCGCACCATGTTGCGACGCTTCTGCGCGATCACGAGCATGCGGTCATCCAGGGTCTCCGGGATGGGCATCCTGAAGTCGACGTAGAGGTCCTGCGAAGGCCAGGACATCTGCGGCTCACCGTGCCGCAGTTCCAAATGCTCGACGCCCAGTTCCCGGGCCAGCGCTGACGCGGCCATCGCCAGCTCATGTCGGCTGGCACTGTCCGCGGCCAGAATGCCTGCCTGGGTGGCAAACGGCAGGCTGCTCAATGCATGGCCAAACAGTCGGCTGCGCACTTCGGCCATCGGCAGCACGCCGACGATCTCGCCGCCTCGCTCGGCATACAGGTAGTGCGCCCGGTGGGCGAAGACCTCTTCCAGCAGCCCCTGCCAGGGACTTCGGTGGAAAAAGTTGCTGCCCGGCATCCGCAGTACGAATTCGTCCCAGCGCCGGGCGCCAGCCGTGTCGCCCTGCCGCAGGCGTTGAACGCTCAGCACAGGCGACTCAAACGGCTTGCGCAGGCACGGGGGCCACGTTCGGCACGCCACCCGACGCCGTATCCGCATGGCGTGCGTCGCCATCTAGGAAGATGCGGTCCATGCGACCCCAGCGGAAGTCCCGCAGCAGCCGCTGCAGGCGCTGCTCAGTGCGGCTAATGTTCACGTAGTGCCGGAATCGCGTCTTGGCGTCGATGCCGGGCACGCGGGGTTGATCGGGGTCGATTTCCCAGGGGTGCATGTAGAAGACGGCGGCCTGGCGGTCCTGTTGGTTGACACGCTGGATCATCCAGCGCGACACCGCATACGGAAACAGACGGAACCAGCCGCCGCCGCTGGACGGCAGGTTGCGCTGGCCCAGACGCACGGTGGTCACCGGCACTTCCAGCAGACCGTTGTCCCGCCGATGTGCAAAGCGCGGCGCATCGGGCATGCCGTAGTGGTCGTGGCGGATGGGGTAAAGGCTGGAACTGTAGGCGTGGCCCGTTTCCAGCAGGGTGTCGAAGGCCCAGAGGTTGCCGTGGCCGATGGAGAAACTCGGCGCGCGGTACCCGCGCACGGACACGCCACCGATGCCTTCCAGCAGCGCCTTGGCGCGCGAAAGGTCTTCGCGCAGCGAAGCGCGGTCAAGATCGCTGGCCCGCTCATGGCCATAGCCGTGGCTGGCCAGTTCATGCCCGCCAGCGACGATGCGCCGCACCAGCTGCGGGTAGCGCTCGGCCACCCAGCCCAGCGTGAAGAAGGTGGCCTGCACGTGCTGTGCGTCCAGCATCTGCAGCAGCCGGTCGACGTTGCGCTCGACGCGGCAGTCTCGCGTGTCCCAGTCGGCACGCCGGATGTACGGCGCCATGGCCGAGACCTGGAACCAGTCTTCGACGTCGATGGTCAGCGCGTTGGTGATCGCGGGGGAAAGCATTACAGCGGACCTCGGATGGTCAGGCCGAGACGGTGCCAGAGCGCAGCCAAGTCAGCAAATCGGCGGCGATGCGGTCGGCGGCCTGGCCATCCCAATACTCTGGCGTGCGCCCGCGCTTGCCGCCGCCGCGGCGGATAGCGGCTACAACGGCGGTGATGGCTCCATGGTCGCGACCAACCAGGGTATTTGTGCCCTGGTCGACCGTGATCGGGCGCTCGGTGTTCTCGCGCAGCGTCAGGCAAGGCACACCAAGCGCCGTGGTTTCCTCCTGCAGGCCGCCGGAATCGGTGAGCACCACCGTGGCACCGGCCATCAGACCCAGCATCTCGAGGTAGCCCTGCGGCGGCAGCAGCAGCATGCGTGCCGCGTCGACCCGCGGCATGAGGCCGAAACGCTCGAGGTTCGCTCGGGTGCGTGGGTGCAGTGCGAAGACCAGTGGCAGTTCGGCGGCGACACCGGCCAATGTGTCGATCAACGGGCCCAGCGTCTCGGGCTGGTCGACGTTGGACGGCCGGTGCAACGTCACGACACCGTAGCCGCCGGCAATCAGCGCCGGGTCGAAGCCGTGCGCCTGCAGTGTGCTGCCCGGCAGCGTCGCGCGCGCCCGGTGGTGCACCAGCGAATCGATCATCACATTGCCGGCGAAGCAGATGCGGCTGGCATCGACACCCTCGCGCAGCAGGTTGTCGGCCGCGCTGCGTTCGGTGGTGTAGAGCCGGTCGGCAACTTGGTCGGTCAGCACGCGGTTGATCTCCTCCGGCATGCGGCGGTCGTTGCTGCGCAGCCCGGCTTCGACGTGCACG
Organism: Burkholderiaceae bacterium; assembly: GCA_024235915.1. Taxonomy (GTDB): domain Bacteria; phylum Pseudomonadota; class Gammaproteobacteria; order Burkholderiales; family Burkholderiaceae_C; genus Rubrivivax. The sequence continues at coordinate 50,202 of JACKLO010000021.1, forward strand.
ACAGGAATACCCTTCTTCACCGCCACCAGCGTGCAGGCCAGGGTGGAGTTGACGTCACCCACCACGACAACGCAGGACGGCCGCTGTGCGTCGCACACTGGCTCGAAGCGCTTCATGACCTCGGCGGTCTGAACCGCGTGCGTGCCGGAACCGACGTCAAGGTTGATGTCCGGCCGGGGCAGTTGCAGATCGTCGAAGAGCTTGTCGCTCATGTCACGGTCGTAATGCTGGCCGGTATGCACCAGCAGCACCTTCGGGCAGCCAAGCTGCGTCCCAAGAGCGCGCAGGATCGGTGCCATCTTCATGAAATTGGGCCGCGCACCAACGACGCACAGCACTGGCCCCAGTTCTACCGCGATGCTCATGTCTTCTTGCTTTCCGTGGAAGGCGTCGAGGCCGGCGCCGGCGCAGTGGCGGACGACTGGCTGACGGCACTGACCAGCTTCTGCATCATCGACAGCGTCTGCACGTTGATGCGCTCCAGGCGCAGCAGACTGCGCTCCAGGCGCTGCATCTGATCCAGCCGCTGCTCGGCCGACAGGCGGCTCAGCTGTTTGCCCATGCTGTCGGCGGTGGCCGGGTCGACCTTGAACTTGGAGAGGTCCAGGTCCAGCGGCAGGCCGCCCACGGAGCCCGCGTAGAGCTCGCCCGGCAAGCTGTCGGTGGGCAGGGGTGCCGGCGCGGAAACACCTTCCTTGCGCACAGGCGCGGCGTTCTCGGCCTCGAGTTCCTTGACGACCTCGTTGACGTCGTCGGATGTCAGGTGTGTTCGGCCACTGAGGAAGCCCAGCAGCAACACGCGGTCGCACACCGAATTGATGCGCCGCGGGATGCCACGCGTGGCCTTGAAGATGGCCTCGTAGGCGCCATCACCCCAGCTGGGTTTGTCGGTGCTGCCCGCCCGTTTGAGTCGGTGCTCGATGTAGCCCTGCGTTTCGACCTGGTCCAGCGGGCCGATGTGGCAGGTGGCGGCGACGCGCTGGCGGAACTGTTCCATCTCCGGCCGCTGCAGGATTTCGCGGAACTCCGGCTGACCAATCAGGAAGCTCTGCAACAGCGCCTGATTGCCGAACTGGAAGTTGCTGAGCATGCGCAGCTCTTCCACCGCGCGCATGCTCAGGTTCTGCGCCTCGTCCACGATCAGCAGGCAGCGCTTGCCCTGGCTTGTCTGGCTGATCAGAAAGGCCTCAAGCGTGATCAGGAGTTCGCTCTTGGGTACGTCCTTGACCTTGAAGCCGAAGGCGGCGCCCACCATGCGCAGCGTGTCTTCCGCACCCAACTGGGTGGTGACCAGGTGGCCGGTGACGACGTTGCTGCCGTGCAACCCCTCGATGAGCGTGCGCAGGATGGTGGTCTTGCCAGCGCCGATCTCGCCAGTGATGACGACAAAGCCTTCGTTGCGCGAGACGCCGTACTCCAGGTACGCCTTGGCGCGGCTGTGCTGCTTGCTGCCGAAGTAGAAGTTCGGGTCTGGGATCAGCTGGAAGGGCTTGCTCGTGAGCCCGTAGTGCGCTTCGTACATGGCTCAGAACCTCGTGCTGAACGCGGCCGTGACGGCGTTTTCGGTGTAGGGGTCGGTAATGCCGTCATATTCGGCATGCCGGTAGGTCAGCGACAGATTGGACATCCGACCCAAGCGGGCATTCCATCCCAGGGAGACGCTGTCGAGGTTGTTGCGGCTGGCGCCGGCCACCGCGCTGGACCGCTGCGTGGCCGCATTGAAGTTCAGGCTGCTGGACGGCGTCAGGCGATGCGTCACGGTCACGCTCAAGCCGCGCTGACGCACCGGGCCGGTGGCGAGGTCGTCATTGGCGCCGGACAAAGTGTCGCCGCGTTCACTGGTGGTCTGGAACGCTGACAGAGAAAGGGTATTGCGGACGCCGTTGAGCGCAAAGCTCAGTTCCTGACGGCGCTGGAGACTCACCGCGCTGGTGACGAACCCGCCGCCGCCGAGCTGTGTGTCTGGGCTGACACCATTGCGCTCCAGGAAGTTGCGGACCAGCGCATCACGTGCGACCGGGTCAGGCTCCTGGGACGCAAACAACTCGAAGAACAGGGCATAGGCCGTAACCCGCCCGCCATTGCTGGTGCTGCCGTCGTTGAGCGACTGGCTGTCCGTGTAACGCCAGACGCTGCGGCGGAACCGGTGCTCCAGCGAGATCTGATGGGCCTCGCCGAACTGGCGCTTGTCGCCATCGACGCTGACCCGGGTGCGTGGCGTGGGTGTCCAGAGGATGCCGGCACCGTAGTTCTCGGACTGACGGTTTTGCAGCGAGGCGAGATCGGAACGCTCCGCTCCGCCTCGCACGGTGACCTGCAACTCCACATCGGGGCGCACGATGATGCTGCCGATGGCACGGTCGGTGGTGGTCTGGCGGCCACCGTCGAAGTCACTGACCTGACGTGAGCCAGTGATTGACCAACTGATGACACGGCCCGCGGCGGCTGGGGACAGCGTCAACGACGCGCCAGTGCTGCTGGAGCCCACCAGGCTGCCCCCACTGGTGCGGCTGGCGTTGCCGGCGGCTTGCACGGCCACCACGCCACCCAGCACACCGCGCATCACGGGTTGCAGCGAAAAGCTGCGCACTTCGGACTGGTTCTGTAACGTCAACGAGCCGTCGGCCGACTGCACACCGAAAGCTGAGGTGGGCTGACGGCTGATACTGGCGGAGGCATTGATGTCAAGGTGATTGGGTACCACTTCAGCGCGACCCGACGCAGACAAGCGGTGTTGGATCTGATTGGCTTGACTGTCGCGTGTATGCAGAACGCCGACCAGGCCATAGTCGACGACGCCCTGAACGCGGCCAGCCCGGCTCGCCAGACGAATGCCGGGGCTGATGGTGGTCACAGCTTCGCCTTGGCGACCGTCACCCGCGGCCGAGCCCTGGCGGCGGTAACTGTCCGTCACCGTCTGCGTCACAGTCAACGTGGGCACGACCTGCAACCTCGGCCCGGCGACGCCCTGCGCGCCGGCCAGACCGGATGCGGTGACCCCCAAGGTCGCGGCGCCGGCCACCATCCATACACGCCGGCCGATGTGCTGATGACCAGTCACGCGCTCAGCCGCCTGCCTTCGCATCGGCCGGCACGGAAGCCTGCTGAGACGCACTTTCTCCTTGGCCGTAGCCGTAGCCGTAGCCATAGCCGTAGCCTTTGCCATAGCCGCCACCACTGCCCCGCGCCTTGTTCAGGACCATCATCTTGACCGGACAAGTTTCGATGGCTGCCAGCGCATGCTGTACGTCGGCCTGCAGCGTGCGTCCAGCATGCACGACGATGACGATCTGCCCCATGTGCGTGGCGAGCACGCGCGATTCGGTGGTCAGCAACAGCGGCGGCGAATCGAAGATGATGATCCGGTCCGGATAGCGGTTGGCCATGTCGTCCAGCAGGTCGCGCATGGCATCGCTGGCCAGCAGTTCGGTGGCACGCGGGTGGGGCGTGCCGCTGGGCAGCAGGGTCAGCTTGTCAATGTTGGTGCGCAGCAGGCAGTCGGGCACCGTGGCCTTGCCTTCCAGCACGTCCAGCAGGCCCGGACCGGGCTCCAAGTTCAACATACGCAGCACTGAGGGCCGGGCCACGTCGGCGTCCACGAGCATCACGGTGTTATCGAGTTCGGCGGCGATGCTCATGGCCAGATTCACCGACGTGAAGCTCTTGCCTTCGCCCGGAAGCGCGCTGGTCACCATGATGAGGTTGCCGTGCTTCAGCGGCGCAGCACCTTTGCCCATGGCGTTCGCGATCAGCGGCCGCTTGATGACACGGAACTGGTCGGCCGTGGGTGTGCGCGGCCCCTGAGGCGTGGCAAAACCCAGCGCTTCCAGCGCGGGCAGATCGATCTCGACCTTGCGCGACTGCGGGCTGTTATCAACCTCCGGCTCAAGCGTCGGGGCGGGCGTGTCGACGGGCGACGACGCTTTGGCGACTACCGCGCCAAGCGGTGTCGGCGTCGGGACGTCCACGCCGGCCTGGCGGAGCTGTTCCAGCCGCTGTGCGGCCTGTTCGATCAAGCTGCTCATGGTCAGAATCCGGGCACGCTCAGCGGCCTGCCATCACGGCCATCACGGCCAGGCCGGCACCGAACAGCAGCACCAGGCTGCCAGAAGCACCGAAGAAACGCAGGCGGTCCATGCGCTCCCGGCGGCGCTCGGCATCGCCCAGGACGACTGAGACGACGCCCAGCAGGGGCAAGCCTGTCTTCTGGCGCAGATCAGTCACGTCATAAAAGGCCGGGCGCAGTTGGCTGGCGGCGAAGGTTGTGAACAGGCCGGCACCGATAGCCGCCACCAGCACCAGTGGCAGCAACATCAGTCGGTTAGGCGACACCGGCTTGGGGGACACCCTAGGAGGATCGATCAGGCGGAAGTCAGCTACACCGGCCGCGGACTCCAAGTCACCGGACATCATGGCCGATTGGCGGCGGGCAACAAGGTTGTCGTAGTTCTTCTTGGTGATTTCGTAGTCACGGTTGAGCTGCGCGGCCTCGGCTTCAAGCTGAGGCGCAGTACGCACCGCCGACCTTGCCGCTTCAAGGCGGGCACTGTACTCCCCCACCCGCGCCTGCAAAGCTGCCACCTGAACCTCGGAACCCGCCAACATCCGGCTGAGCTCCTGGGTCGCCAGGCTCTGGGCCGGCGCTGCCGGCCCGGACGTGGCGGACAGAGCAAGCATCTTCTTGCGCTGCTCCGCCATCTCGCGCGCCTTCTGGGATTCCAGATCGGCGATCAGGCGCTTGGTGTTGACGACATCCGGGTGTCGGTCAGTGAAGCGTTGGAGCAGCGCATCGAGATTGCGCTTCTGGGCCTCGATCCGGCTGTCCATTTCCGGCGTCGACACCTGAATGGCAGACTCCTGGAGGAGACTTTGCGTCACTGCGCTCCCAGACTGGGACTTCTCGGCCGCCAACTGACTCTTGGCCGAATCTCGAGCACGCTCCGCCTCTCGCAACTGAAGGCGTGCATCCTCCAGTTGGCGACTCAGCGCCGCCATCCGCGCCGCAGCGTCTTGGCCATCGGGTGACTGCATATCCAGATTTCGAAGTCGAAACTCCTTCAATCTGGCTTCAGACTCTTCCAGCTTTGCCTCAAAGTTGCGAATCTGTTCATCCAGGAAGACACGCGCGGAGTCAGTGTCCTTGCGTGACGCCCCAAGGCTGGACTCAACAAAGATCGACACCATGGATTGGATGACTCGCTTGGCCTTCTCCTGGTCACTGTTCTTGAAACTCAGGGTGAATAGGTTGTCGCGCGTTGTGCTGCTGATCTTGATGTCCCTGCCCAGATCGGTGAACAGCTGATCTTGTTGTGCCTTGGATGTCGCTCCCAGGTCCAGGTCGGCCATGCGTACGAGCTTTTCCAGATTGGGACGGCTGATCAGCGTACGGCTGAGCATGCCAATCTGCTGCTCAATGTTGGGCTGCACCGCCAGGCCGGCCATCAAGGGCTTCAAGATCGACTGCGTGTCAACATAAATGCGCGCTGAAGCCTCGTATTGGTTGGGAATGCGGAACACCACGACCGTGGCCACAGCCGCGACAATCCAGGCCACCACCACGCCAGGCCAGCGGAAGCGCCACATGCCGCGGGCAATGCTGATGACCTGCGACAAGACTTCTTGCATGACGGATATCTCCGATCGCCGTAATCTGCGTGATCAGAAGAAGCTCTGAGGGATGATCAGAATGTCGCCTGGCCGCATCTCGACATTGGCCGAAACGTCGCCACGCTTGATCAAGTCCTTCAGACGCACCGAATACTGTTTGCCAGCGTCGCTTGTGCGCAGGATGCTGGCGCCATTCCCGTCGGCAAAGTCCGTCAGACCACCCACGGCAATCATCACGTCCAGCAGCGTCATTTTCTGCTTGTAAGGAAGGAACTGAGGCTTTGCGGCTTCGCCGACTACCCGGATCTGCTCGCTGTATGGCCCCACGAAGTTGGTGACCATCACCGTGACGATGGGGTCGCGCACGTACTTTCCAAGCACAGCCTCGACCTCACGCGCAATTTGCACCGACGTCTTTCCTTGCACCACGAGCTCGTCCACCAGTGGCGCCGAAATTTTGCCGTCAGGGCGCACCGGCACCGACATCGACAACTCCGGGTTTCGCCACACAACGATATTGAGGTTGTCGCCAGCCCCGACTACGTAGCTGTAGTCGTTCAACGCCGCCGACGCTGGGGCCGCCGGATGCGCCACTGGCCCACCTGCGCAGGCTGCCAACGCAGCGACAGCCGAGACGGCCAGCGCACGCTGGCTAGCAAGAACGAACTTAGAGTAGCGAAGCATCAACAGTGTCTCCGAGGTGGAGCGCCCAGACGGGCCAAACGACGCCAGAAATGATGACACAGCGCGGTCGACAGCCAGCTTGCCTGAGACCAACGGGCCGCGGATGACCGTGACTTTGGCACCATAGGTCCCATCTGGAAGGAGGCCGAAGACCACCACATCGTCCATTGAGGCCACATCTCGCTGGTTACCATACTGGACAATACGTCGCGTTACACGTGCCGCGATGACGATCAGCATGGTTCGCGTGACCGCGGCGAATGCAGGAGGCCCAGGATGCTCGTTGACACTCCCCCTGAATCCGGCGCTGAGTTTGCCCCCCACTTTCTGTCCGGCTTCCAGACCTGGCGCGCGGACTCCCCGGAACTGGAACAGGCATACCGGCTCCGCTTTGAGGTCTACTGCCTGGACTGCGGATTTCTTGATGCGGCGAACTACACGCTGCCCCGCGAAACCGACGCCTACGACGACAGTTCGGTGCACGCCTTTGCGTACAACCTGGGCGGCGAACTGGTCGGCTACGTCCGGCTGGTCCAGTTTGACGCGCAGCGCCGCTTCCCATGGCAGTTGCATTGTCGCAACCTTTTGCCCGGCGTCGCCCTGCCGCCCGGCGCTGCGTCGGCCGAGGTCAGCAGACTCATGGTGCGCCGCGACTACCGTCGCCGCAAGACGGACTTGATTGCAGGTGTGGACACGGCACAGAACATGGACGGAGACGAGGGCGGCGAGCGGCGCCGCAGGTCACCTCAGATCATGCTCAGCCTGTACCGGCGCATGTACCAGTACAGCCGACCGGCAGGCGTCCGGTATTGGTACGCCGCCATGGAACGGCCGCTGGCCCGTGCGCTGCAGGCCATGGGTTTTACCTTCCGCCAGATTGGCGAAGAGACCGACTACTTTGGCCCAGTTGCGCCCTATCTGGCCGATCTGGTGGAGTTGGAGACAGTGCTGCAGGCGCGCTGTCCCGAATTGCTAGCCTGGATGCAGGCCCCGGCCCGCTGACGCCCCAAAACACAGGGAGACCGCATGACACTTCGTTACGAGGACCTGACCGCTCGAAATGCGGGCTACATCGATGCCGCCACGCAGGTGCGCATCGGCAGTCAGCGATTGCTGATCGCCGGCTGCGGCATCGGCAGCAGCCTGGCCATCTGCGCGACCCGCTTGGGCTTCCGCCACTTCATCCTCGCCGACGGCGACACGGTGGACACGCATAACCTCAACCGGCAGTTCTACGACGCAGCCGACGTGGGTCAACTGAAGGCGGAAGCCCTTCGCAATCACATCCTGCGCATCAATCCGGAAGCCCAGGTAGAGGTGGTCGCGGAGAACCTGGACGAGGGAAACACCGACTCCATCGTAGCGCGGGCGGACATCGTTTTCGACACCGTTGATTTTCTGGATTTGAGAGCAATTCTTCGCCTCCACGAAAGTGCGCACCAACATCGAAAGCCTGTCTTCACGGCGCTGAGCGTGGGATTTGGGGCGCTGGTCTGGTACTTTCCGGCCGAGGGCACCGTGACGCTGCCGATGCTGTTGACCGGCGACATCGCTGCTGGAGGCGGTGGGGAGGCGGCCTACGCCGACGTGTTCGCCGCTTTCGTCGGACGCATCGCACCGTATCTGGATCAGGATGTGGTGGAACAGATCGCGCGCGTCCTCTCCTTGCTGAAAGAGGGCAAACCCTGCCCCGCGCCGCAGGTGGCAGTGGGCAGTTTCTCGGTCGCCGCAATGGCAACCAGCATGATCCAGGACATGCTTGCTGGCCACCAGATTCCCGCAGCACCTGAGTTCGTCATCCAGAGCTTTCGGACCCTGCGGACACAAACAGTGACGCCACCAAACACAGCACAAGCCTCCACTTGAGCCGCGCGGCAACGGACTGTCGGATCTCATTACACAGACAACACAGCCAGTCCCGAGAGAGCAGTCATCCAACTCCTAAGTCGTTGTTTTGAAAAATATTCTCCATGGTGGCACAGGCTTTGCTTATTTGACTGCGACGGCTCGGATGGCACCAGTCACCCTGAATGCCGGTCTTCTTCGAATAGGAGCTTGGAAATGAAAGTCAGGAATTGGTTGTCCTTGTGTGCGGTCGCCGCCTCGCTGGCTTGCGCGGGCAACGCCAACGCTGGTGTGGTGATTGATCTCTTTACGGATCCGATAACCCCCGGTGGGCAGGTGGTCAGCGATGGGACCGTTGGCGGCGGCGGTGCTTTCAGCGAACTGGACGGCCTGACCAACGTCATCGGAGGGTCACGTGACCTGTTTGTGGAGACCACCGCTCAGCAGTTCGGCTTCGGCTCGACAGTTCTGTCAGCAGGCGGTGGCTTTCTTTCGTACAGCCAGGCCACTGGTGTGACCGGGGTTGGTGTTGTTCAATGGGACGGGGATGACAACAGCGCCGCTCTGGACACGACCGGCTTGGGTGGTGCAGACCTGACCGACTGCAACGGCACGGCGTGTCAGCGGATTTCCGCCAGTGTGCTGCGTGCCGACTTTGGCTTTGGCTACGAGGTGCTGGTAGCTGACATGGATGGGCGCATCTCGACGCTGACCGCGTCGACGCAGTTCCCGGTCAACACGCCGACCCACGCCGATTATTATTTCGACTGGTTCAACCTCTCGGATGGAACCTATTTCCTCGGCGGCCTCCTGTTCAGCATCGAGCGCACCGGGAACCTTGTTGGCGACGTGGATTTCACCAACATCGGCGCACTGCAGTTCACGATCAACGTGCCCTTCATCGACACGAATGGCGACCCGGCGCCCATCCAGGCCGACATTGATCTGACACTGAGCGCGGTCACCACGGTGCCGGAACCTGGTGCGCTGAGCCTCGTCGGCGCCGCGCTGCTGGGCGTCGCCGCGGCCCGTCGCCGTCGCAAGACGACTTGAATTGACGCCTGGATCTCCAGGCAACCACAGTGAAGTGCCTCGTCGGAAGACGAGGCACTTTGCGTTTTTGGCGGCGCTTCTGCGGACGAGTATGGCCGGTGGCCTAGCGTGTTCACCACGATAGACTCGCGCTCTAGGTCAACGGCCCGCGAGAAAGTGCCCCCCTCTTCACCAAAAAGTGAGTCAGGAAGGAAGCTGATCCACCCTGTCGTGCTCACGGGGATCAACAAGACCTACCTGCTGGGTGACGTCAAAGTGCCGGCGCTCACCGACATCAACCTGGTCATCCTGCCCAACCGTTTCACGGTGCTGTCCGGGCCATCGGGCAGCGGCAAGACCACGCTGCTCAACCTCATCGGTTGCATCGACCGCCCAGACGCCGGCCGCCTGATGGTGGGCGGCAAGCCAGTGCACCAGCTGGACGACGACCACCTGTCGGACTTCCGCGGCGAGCACCTGGGCTTCGTGTTCCAGAACTTCAACCTGCTGCCGGTGCTCACCGCGGCAGAAAACGTCGAATACCCGCTGATCCTGGCCGGCATGGCGGAATCCGAACGGCGCAGCCGTGTGCAGGCGTTGCTCTTGGCCGTCGGGCTGGCGGACCATGCACACAAGCGCCCGGGGCAGCTCTCTGGTGGACAGCGGCAGCGCGTGGCCATTGCGCGGGCGCTGGCACGCCGGCCGCAACTGGTGCTGGCCGACGAACCGACGGCCAACCTGGACAGCAAGACCGGCAACGAGATCATTGCGCTCATGCGCGACATGCAGCAGCAGCAGGGTGTGGCCTTCATCTTTTCCTCGCACGACCCCAAGCTGCTGGACGCGGCCGACGACGCGGTCCACATCCATGACGGGCGCATCACCGGCATTGAACGTCGCCTGGCGTGGAACGGGGGCGAGGCCGCATGAATGCGCTGGCCCTGGCCTGGCGCAACCTGCTGCGCAACCGCCGCCGCTCGCTGGCCACCCTGTCGGCCATGATGCTGGGCTTGGTGACCGTGCTGCTGTTCGGCGGCTACATCAAGGACCTGAACTACGGCCTGGAAACCGACTTCGTGCAGCTCAGCGGCCACCTGCAGGTGCAGCACCGCGACTATCACCTGCTGGGTTCTGGCAACCCGGCCGCCTACGGGGTCAAGCAGCACGAACAGGTCATCGCCGCACTGCGCGCCGACGCTGAACTGGGCCCGATGCTGGCTGCGGCCACCCCCATCCTGCAGTTCGGCGGGCTGGCCGGTAATTCCGCCGCCGGGGTCACGCGCACGGTCTTCGTCACCGGCACCGTGGTGGAAGACCAGGTGCGCATGCGGCAGTGGAACGAACACGGCTTTCCAACCCTGGCCAAGCACAACTCCTTGGCAGGGACGCCCATGAACACCGTCGTCGTCGGCACCGGTGTGGCGCGGGTGCTGCAGCTGTGCGGGCCGCTGAAGGTGCCCGATTGCCCGGCGGCCGGCCCGGACGTGGCCGCGGGGGCTGGTGGCGCCGCCCTGCCCGACGACATCTCGGCGCTGGCCGACACGGTGGGCAGCGGCGGCCCCGGCAGCACCGCCGGCCGGCCGCGCATCGAGATCCTGACGGCCAGCGCCCGCGGTGCGCCCAACGTGGCCGGCGTGGACGTGCTGGCGGCGGAGTTCCAGGGCATCAAGGAATTCGACGACGTGCACGTGGCCATGCACCTGCAGCAGGCGCAGCAGCTGGTCTTCGGCAACGCCGAACCGCAGGTGACGGCCATCGCGCTGCAGCTGCACAGCACGGCGCAACTGGAGACCGCGCGAGCGCGACTGACGCAACTGCTGCAGGAGAAGTTTTCATCACAGCCGCTGGCGGTGCTGGACTTCGCCACGCTGAACCCCTTCTACGACCAGGCGTTGTCGATGTTTGCCGCCATCTTCGGCTTCATCGCGGTCCTGATCGGCTCCATCGTGCTGTTCACGGTTGGCAACACGATGAGCACGGCGGTCGTGGAACGCACGGCGGAGATCGGCACGCTTCGCGCCATTGGCCTGCGCCGGCGCGGCATCCGCAACATCTTCGTCTGCGAAGGGCTGCTGCTGGGCGCCATCGGTGCCGTGGTGGGCACGTTGCTGGCCGTGCTGCTGGCCACCGCGATCAACCGGTCGGGCCTGACCTGGATGCCACCGGGCCGGGTGGAACCCATCGATCTGGCGGTGCGCGTGGCTGGTGAGTTCAGCATGCTGGTGTTCAGCGCTGCCTGGCTGCTGGTGGTGGGTGTGTTGTCGGCATGGCTGCCGGCCACGCGGGCGGCTCGCATGAACATCGTGGAGGCACTGCGCCATGTCTGACCCCCGCCAAGCACCGACCAGTGCGCGACGCAGGCGACTCTTTCTGGCGGCCACCTTGTCGCCTTGGACAACCTTGGCAGGCGCCCAAGCGCCTGCCGCCACCGACGCCCAACGTATCCTGTCTGCCAGCGACGCGGTACGCAATCCACCGATGCCCTTCGCAGTGACCGTCACGTTGCTGGAGTTCCGCCAGGGCAAGCAAGTGGACAGCAGCGTGCTCACCGCCCTGTCCAAGGCAGCCGAGGACGGCCAGTACCGCACCTTGATCCGCATCGTCGAGCCGGCACGCGACCTCAACAAGCTGATGCTCAAGAACGGCAACGACCTGTGGTTCTACGACCCGTCCAGCCAGTCCAGCATTCGGCTGTCGCCGCAGCAACGTCTGCTGGGGCAGGCGTCCAACGGCGACGTGGTCACCGTGAACCTGGCGCGTGACTACCTGGCCGCGCTGCAGGGCGAAGAGGAAGTGGTGGACGGGGAACGCGTGAAGCGCCGGGCCCAGCGTCTGGAACTCACCGCCGTGTCACCCGACGTGACCTACCACCGGGTGGAACTGTGGGTGGACGCGGTCAATGCCCAGCCCATCCGTGCGCGCTTCTTTTCCGAGAGCAACCGGTTGCTCAAGACCGCCTTCTATCGCAAGTATGCGCAGCAACTGGGCCGGCCGCGGCCGACCGAGGTCATCATCATCGACGGCATCGACACCAGCTGGGTCACGGTGATGCGCTACAGCGGCTTCGCCGCGCGAGAAACGCCCGATGCCTGGTTTCAGCGCGACTACCTGCCCCGATTCAAACCGGAATGACGATGACACGGTCCTTCTGCCCTTGCGCGGCGCTTCGCAGCAGCCTCCTTGTCCTGTGTCTCGGTGCTTGGGGCGGTGTTTCGGCCGCCGCCGACGCATCGGCACCCGACGGCCTTCCTGCAGAACTGGATGCCCTGAACCTTGCCGACCAGGTGGAGGTCAAGTCACCCACCAAGGTCACGCCATGGCGAGTCTTTGCCGAAGTTGGTCTTGGCCAGATTCGCGAGACCGCGGACAACCTCACGACGCGCCGGCTGTCGCTGGACGGGCGCTACGACGATCGCTGGAACAGCGCCGGCGGCCTGCGTGTGGTGCTTTCCGGGCGTATCGACGTTGGCCACCGCAGGGATGAGGGCACGCAGGACGTTGCCACGCTGCGGGAGGCCTACGTCGGTTGGCAGTTGAATGACGCCACGGCCTTGGAGTTCGGCCGCATCAACGTCCGTCACGGCGTGGCCTACGGCTACAACCCCACCGACTTCTTCCGGGGCAACGCTCTGCGCGCGGTCACCAGCCCCGACCCCGCCGTCCTGCGAGAGAACCGCCAGGGCACGGTGGCGCTGCAGGCACAGCACCTCTGGCGCAATGGTTCGATCACGGCGCTGGTGTCTCCCGACCTCGGCCACATGCCGACCCGCGACGCCTATTCACTGGACCTGGGCGCCACCAATCCCGGCACGCGCTGGCTGTTCGCGGTGGGACAACGGTTCAGCGACTGGTTGAACCCTCAACTGCTGCTACAAGGTGGCACCGGGCAGTCGGCCCAGGGTGGGCTCAACCTGGCGGTACCGCTGGGCAACGCTGTCGTGGGCTTCGCTGAATTGGCCTGGGGCCAGGGTGAAACGGTGACCTCGGCCGCCCTGCAATCCGGCGGTCCGCGCCGATCGCGCACACGCAGTGCTCTGGGCCTCACGGTCACGACTGCATTCGACCTCAGCCTGACGCTGGAGGCCCAAGGCAACAGCGCCGGCCTGAACGACAGCGACTGGCGCAGCTTAGATGCCACGCAACGCGCAGCCGTCCTGGCCTGGGCCGACGCCCAACAGGATCTGCCGACGCGACAGGCCCTGTTCCTCCATGCGCTGTGGAAGAACGTGTCCGGCAGCGGCGTGGATCTGGCTGGCTACGTGCGCCGTGAAGCGGCCACGGGAAGTCGTGACCACTGGTTGGAGGTCCGGTACCGCTGGAACGACACAGACTTGGCGCTGCAATGGCAGCAGTACAGCGGCGACGCGACCAGCGTGTTCGGCTTCGTGCCGGCACGCCGAAACATCGAGGTACAGCTCCGCCAGTACTTCTGATCGGGCCAACACACTCCGCAACGACTGGTCAGACAGCCCTCAGGCGGGCCACCGTCGTCGGGCCTTCGACGTACATACAACGGCGCACGCATGTTGACGCAGCGCCGGCCAGACCACACATCCGGGGGATTGCTGGGCACTACCCGGCCCTCCCGATGGGTGAGTTTGGCAACCATTTGCAACGCCACAGGATGATGACCGGCTGCCCCCCCTAACATCGGGCTGTCGTGGCCATTTCTGTTGTGTCCTTCACAGCAAGGGGGCTGGTTGTGGTGCTGACACCAGCACCCAACATCGAAACCAGGTGAAAGCCTCCAGGAGGGCGCCCCGGGCGCAGGCATATGGCTCAAGTACTGCACAGTGCGCTGGAACTTCGATTCCAGGTGTATTGCATCGAGTGCAATTTCCTGTCGCCTCAGGACTACCCCAGCGGCATGGAAAGTGACGAGCACGACGCCTCGGCGACGCACTTCTACGCCTTCGACGCCGATGAGGACCTTGTCGGTTACGTGCGGCTGATCCGCCCCGACGCCCAAGGCCGCTTCCCGCTGCACCGTCACTGCGACGTTTCCCATGTGGAACGGCTGCCCGCCTCCAGCAGCGCGGTCGAGATCAGCCGGCTCATGGTGCGCGCCGACTACCGCCGCCGTCGGGGGGATCGTCTCTCCGGCGTCACCGCGGAACAAAGCCGCGCAGCCTTCGCTGGCGAGCGGCGAAGCGAAGCGCCACAGATCCTGTTGAGCCTGTATCGGCAGATGTTTGCTTACTGCAGCGAGAAGGGCATTCGCCACTGGTACGCCGCCATGGAGCGCCCCTTGGCACGCTCACTGTTGCGCTACAAGTTCGGCTTCCGGCCCATTGGCCCCGAAGCGGACTACTACGGCCCGGTCGCCCCCTACCTGGCTGATCTTCGGGAACTTGAGCTCCAGGTCAGCGCCCACCACCCGGCGCTGATGCAGTGGATGCGCCGCCCGCAATGTGACGACGCGGTGGACTGCACGGAGCAACGGTGGAGCCGCTACCACATGCGTGGCGCCCATGCCGTGCCACCGGTGGCCGGCTTCATGTCAGAGATGGACGGCCCGAAATCGATTACGCCGCCGCACGGCGTCGACGCTCTCCAGCGCTTGTCTCTGGCGGCGTGAGGACCTAGCCGGGCCTGGGCCCGTTCGGCACCGACTTCGATCGCCCCGCCCGGTGTATCCCGGGCTGCTTGGCTTGCAGAAGATCATGGCGCGGCCGGCGTCGTTGCCATCGCCGCGCGCATTTCGTCGGCATTGCCGAGCCGAGCGTGAGGGATTGCCGCTCTGCATCGACGCGTATGCGGCCGTCGGCACTTCGCGCAATTTTTCACTGTGCAAGCCTCCAGCGCGCTCCGAGACTCCCGTCCTACGCCAGCGCCCCTCAAGCCGGGGATGGTTGCAGGTGTCGGCGGTTCTTACATTGCCCACCGGATCGCGGGCCAGGGAGCCCCGGCATTCGCACCGGGAAGCGACGTCACCATGATCAAGATCTTCAATCACTACATGCACCGCCAGACCTTGATGCGCGTCCTGTCGGACCTGGGCTTCATCGTCGTGGCCATGCTGGTGGTGTTCTTCACGCAGACCGGCAGCCTGGAATCGGTGCTCCCCATGGCCGGGCCGCAACTGGTGTCCTTGGCCGCCGGCATGTTCCTGATCAACGGTGCATCTGGCCTCTACCAGAAGGCGCCGAACTTCACGATGCCTCAGGTGGTGGCGCGCGCCGCGCTGGCCCTGCTGCTCGCCCTGCCGTTGACATGGCTGCTGTTCGGCCTGCTGCCGGCGGATTTTGCGCAGCGAGACGCCGTGCGGGTCGCCGCGATGGTGGGGGTCGGAATCGTCACGCTGCGCCGCGTGTATGCCACCGCCTGGTCGAGCAGCCACACGCGCACACGCATTCTGGTGCTGGGCTGCGGGCCGGCGGCGCAGCTGGTCACGAACACGCTGCGCGATTCCGATCCACACGCCTTGGTGGTGGGTTACTACCCCAGCCCCAACGAAAGCGACTGTGCGGTGGACGCCACCATGGTGCTGTCGTCTGAGCGCACACTGAGCGAGACGGCCCACGCGCTGGAGGCTGACGAGATCGTCGTGGCACTCACCGAACGCCGGTCGGGCGCCATGCCGCTTCGCGAGTTGCTCGACTGCAAGCTCGTGGGTGTCAAGGTTCATGACATCAACACCCATTTCGAGAAGACCCTCGGCCAAATTCGCCTGGGTTTTGCCAACGCGGGCTGGTTGATCTTCGGCGATGGCTTCGATCAGGGCCTGGGCCGCAGTGCCGTCAAGCGTGTGTTCGACGTGCTGACGGCCCTGTTGTTGATCGTGCTGTCGGCACCGATCATGCTGGTGGCGGCATTGGTCATCAAGCTGGACAGTCGCGGGCCGGTCTTCTACCGGCAGGAGCGCCTTGGGCAGGACGGCAAGCCCTTCATGGTGACCAAGTTCCGCAGCATGCGCACCGACGCCGAAAAGGACGGCAAGCCGCGCTGGGCCACTGTGCACGACGACCGTGTCACCCGCGTGGGCAACTTCATCCGCAAGACCCGCATCGACGAACTGCCGCAGCTGTTCAACGTGCTCAAGGGTGACATGAGCATGGTGGGCCCCCGACCGGAACGCGCGTACTTCGTCGAACAACTGACGCAGCAGATCCCCTTCTTCGCGGTCCGTCATTCCGTCAAGCCGGGGGTGACGGGCTGGGCGCAGGTGCGCTACCAGTACGGCGCCACGGTCGAGGACTCGATCGAGAAGCTGCAGTACGACCTGTACTACGTGAAGAACCATTCGCTCTTTCTCGACCTGATGATCCTGTTCGAGACGGTGGCGGTGGTGCTCACCGGCAAGGGCGCCCGCTGAGCGGCGCGGCAGCCTGGCCTGACATCGCCCTGCCCGCGGCCCCTGGGATGGCCCTGCGGCGGCTGCCTGTGGTCTGATGCAGGGCATGAACGACGCTGACGGCCTCCAACTGGCGCTGCTGGGCTTTGCCGCGGCGGTGCTGGCTTACGGTGCTTTGGCAGCGCGCCTGGTCACCAGTGGCTACCTCAGACCGCAGGCTGGGGGCCCGGCAGGATGGTTTCTGGCCGCAGTGGCCGCCAGCGCGATGTGGGGAGCCGCAGGCTTGGCCGCGGTCTGGGCCCCTTCCGGTTTCAGCGCGCTCACCGCCGGCACTACAGACCTGCTGCGCTACGGCGCCTGGTTCGGCTTCCTCTTGGCGCTGCTGAAGCCGGGATTGCGCGAAACCCCAGGAAGCGAGATGCGCTGGCTTCCCCGGCTGGCCTGGGCGGCGTGTGCTGCCACGGCCGTCGCCCTGGTGCTCCCGCACCTGACGGACGATGCGCAGGCGGCCCGCGCCGGCCTGTTCGCCTGGTTGGCGTTGCCGGTACTGGGCCTCCTGCTGGTGGAGCAGCTCTTCCGCAACATTGCCCGAGACGGCCGCTGGGGGGCCAAGCCGATGTGCCTGGGCCTCGCACTGGTGTTCGCCTACGACGTGTACATCCACTCGCAGGCGGTGCTGTTCGGCAGCTTCGACATGGACGCCTTCAGCATCCGCGCCGGCATCCATGTGCTGGCCGTGCCGTTGCTGTTCATGGCAGCACGACGCATGGCTGACTGGCAGGTACGCCTGCAGGTGTCTCATCGACTGGCCTTCTATTCGGCCACCTTGCTGCTGGGGGGTGCCTACCTGCTGTTCGTGTCAGGCATTGGCTACTACGTGCGCTACTTCGGCGGCAGTTGGGGCCGAGCACTGCAGCTGGCGGTGCTCTTCGGCGCATTGCTGGTGCTGGCGGTGCTGCTGATGTCACAGACGGCCCGCGCCAAGGTGCGCGTGTTCATCAACAAGAACTTCTTCGCTTACCGCTTCGACTACCGCGAAGAATGGCTACGCTTCACCCAGACGCTGTCGACCGCGGTGTCACCCCAGGAGATGGGTGCACTGGTTATTCGTGGCTTGGCCGACATGGTGGAAAGCCCAGGCGGCAGTCTGTGGATGCGCAGCGCTGATGGGCAGCGCTTCATCGAGACGGCACGCACGCACCGTGTCGTGCCGGAAACCGAGTTGCCGGGTGATCACCCCTTTGTGCACTTCATGGCGCAGGAAGGCTGGATCGTTGACCTTGGCGAGGCACGCCAACATCCGCAACGCTATCCCGACATGGGCCTGCCAGCCTGGCTGCAGGCGGCGGATGCCGTCTGGGCCGCGGTGCCGTTGATGGTGGGCGATGAACTCACCGGATTCGCATTGATCGAGCCGCCGCATGCCGGCGCTGCACTGGACTGGGAGGTGCGCGACCTGCTGAAGACGGCCAGCCGCCAGGCCGCCACCTTTCTGGCTCAGCTGCACGCCGCAGAGGCCTTGCTGGAATCCCGCAAGTTCGAGGCCTTCAACCGCATGTCGGCCTTCGTGGTGCACGATCTGAAGAACATCGTGACGCAGTTGTCGCTGATGATGAAGAACGCCAAACGGCTGCACGACAATCCTGAGTTCCAACAGGACATGCTCGCCACGGTGGAGAGTTCGCTCGACAAGATGCGCCAGTTGATGCTGCAGTTGCGCGCCGGCCAGGCCGCGCCGGGTGGCTCTGCGGGTGTGGAACTGGCGCCCATCGCGCGACGCTTGGCCGAAACGGCCACTCAGCGTGGGCGTCAATTGGAACTCGAGCACCTGGACCCTGTGAGTACGCGCGGTGATGCGTCCCGCATCGAACGCGTCGTCGGCCACGTGGTGCAGAACGCCTTCGATGCCACGCCCGCGAACGGGCGGGTCTGGCTGTCGGTGGCACGGGTCAGCGGCCAGGTGCACGTGACCGTGGGTGATACCGGCCAGGGCATGACACGCGACTTCATTGATCAACGCCTGTTCAAGCCTTTTGCCAGTACCAAGACTTCGACGACGCCCGGTGTTTCTGGCGGCATGGGCATCGGGTCGTACGAGAGTTTCCAGTATGTGCGTGAACTCGGCGGCCAGATCCTGGTCGACAGCGAGCCCGGCCGCGGTACGGTGTTCACCTTGATCCTGCCGCTGCTGCAAACCACGACGGGCTCGGACCTCCAGATGCCCGCCGCCGCCTGATTCCACCAGATCCCGCCCCTGAATGAGCGCCGACAAACTCCCCCCGCTGATGATCGTCGAGGACGATCTGGCGCTGCAGAAGCAGATCAAGTGGTCGCTGGACCGTTTCGAATGCGTGACCGCCAACGACCGCGCTAGCGCCCTGGCGGCACAGCGCCGCCACCAGCCGGCGGTGATCACTATGGACCTGGGCCTGCCGCCGGACCCGGACGCCACCTCCGAAGGCTTCCGCCTGCTGGAACAACTGCTGGAAGCCGACCCGCACGCCAAGGTCATCGTGCTCACCGGCCAGAACGACCAGGCCAATGCGCTGCGCGCCGTGGCGTTGGGCGCCTACGATTTTTTTGCCAAGCCCTTCGAGCCGGAACTGCTGGGCCTGACCATCGACCGCGCCTATCGGCTTTGGGAGCTGCAGGCCGAGAATCGCCGCCTGCAGGCCTTGCAGCACCCCGACGCGCTCGGCGGGCTGATGACGCGCGACGCCGACATGCAGAAGCTCTGCCGGCTCATCGAACGCGTGGCCGGCAGCGACGCCACCGTGATGCTGCTGGGCGAAAGCGGCACCGGCAAGGAAGTGCTGGCCCAGGGCCTGCACGAGGCCTCCAAACGCAGCGGCAAGTTCGTGGCCATCAACTGCGCGGCCATCCCGGAGAACCTGCTCGAGACCGAACTGTTCGGCCACGAAAAGGGCGCGTTCACCGGGGCCACGAAGACCACGCTGGGCAAGATCGAGACGGCCCATGGCGGTACCCTGATGCTCGACGAGATCGGTGACCTGCCGATGTCGCTGCAGGCCAAGCTGCTGCGCTTTCTGCAGGAACGCACGATCGAGCGCGTGGGCGGGCGGCAGGAAATCCCCGTGGACGTGCGTGTGGTCTGCGCCACCCATCAGAACCTGAAGGCGCAAATCGCCGATGGCCGCTTCCGCGAAGACCTGTACTACCGCCTGGCCGAGATCGTGGTCGACATCCCGCCACTGCGGCAGCGCACCGGCGACGCCGTGCTGCTGGCACATGCCTTCCTGCGCCGCTTTGCGCAGGAGCAGCGTCGGGGCAGTCTGAGTTTCAGCGACGACGCGGTGCGCGCCATCGAGGCCCATGGCTGGCCGGGCAACGTGCGCGAATTGATCAACGTGGTCAAGCGCGCCTCCATCATGGCCGACGGGGCGCGCGTGACGGCGCAGGACCTGAACCTGCCCGTGCCTGACGCACCCGCACCGGAATCACCGGCGGAGCATGCCGACCTGGACCTGCGCCGCATCCGCGAGCAGGCCGAACGCGAGGCAATCGTCACCGCGCTGGCGCGGTCCAACGGCAACGTGCTGCGTGCGGCGGAAATGCTGGGCGTGAGTCGCCCGACGCTTTACGACCTGATGCACCGGCTGGCCATCAAGTGACCGCCGACGCCCGATGAGAACACAGGGGAAAGAAGCAATGAAACGCATGCAACGCCTGCTGGTACCCACCGTGCTGGCCACATTGATCCTGGCGGCCTGTGGCGGCAAGGACCCGGCCGAACTGGTGGCCTCGGCACGCGGCTACGCCGACAAGGGCGAACACCAGGCGGCCATCATCGAGTTGAAAACGGCCATCCAGGCTGCCCCGGACAATGGCGAGGCGCGTTTCCTGCTTGGACGTTCGTTGCTGGCCAATGGCGATACCAACGGCGCCAACCTCGAACTGCGCAAGGCCATGGACCTGCGCTACGACGAGGACCAGGTGGTGCCCGCGCTGGCGCGCGCAATGATGCAGCAGGGCGATTTCCAGCGGCTGCTGGAACAGTTCGGCAGCCACGAGCTCAAAGATCCGTTGGCGCAGGCCGAATTGAAGGTGACGCTGGCGCGCGCCAACGGCGGCCTGGGTCGTCGAAACGAATCGAAGCAGGCCCTGCAGGCGGCGTTGAAAGCCATGCCCGAGTACGGCCCGGCCAAGATTTACGGGGCGCGCATCCAGGCCGACGAAGGTGATCTGGACGGGGGTTTGGCGACCGTGGAGACCCAGCTTCAACGTACGCCACAGGATTCAGAGGGCTGGCTAGTCAAAGGCGACCTGTTGCTTTACGGCAAGCATGATGCTGACGCAGCACTGATCGCATACCGCCAAGCGCTGACCGTCCGATCTACATTGGTCAGCGCACACATTGGCGCAATGACTGCTGCAATGGCGAAGGGCGAGCTCCCAACGACCAAGACCCAGTTGGAGGTCATGAGCAAGGCGCTGCCCAAACATCCGCAGACGCTCTTCTTCGCCGCCCATGTGGCGCAACTGGAGAAGAACTTCGATCGCGCCAAGGAACTGGTCGACCAGTTGCTACGCGTGTCGCCAGACAACGTCCAGGTCCTGCGGCTGGCGGGCACCGTGGAGTGGGAGCGCAAGTCCTGGGTCATTGCGGAAACGCACTTGGCCAAGGCCCTGCAGTTGCGCCCGGCCCTGGACGAAGTGCGACGCATGCTGGCCAGCGTCCAGTTGCAGCGCGGCGAGCCTGCGAAGGCCCTGGCCACACTGCAGCCGTTGCTCGAAGGCAATCGCCCGCGGGCCACTGACTTCTCGCTGAAGGCCCAGGCCCACATGCAGGCTGGGGACCTGGAACAGGCCGAACGCGCACTGGCCCAGGCAGCGAAGGCCGAGCCCGACAACGTGCGGGTGCGCACGGCCCTGGCATTCAGCCGTTCTCTGCAGGGCCGAGATGTCGGTGGGCTCAATGAACTACAGCAACTGGCACAGGCCGACAACACGGTGGCCGATCTGCCGCTGATCTCGGCCCTGTTGCGCAAGAAGGACTACAAGGGCGCCCTGGCGGCGGTCGATGCGCTGGAACGCAAGACGCCGGACAAGCCCGTGGCCGCCAACCTGCGCGGCAAGATCCTGGTGCGAACCGGCGACATGAAGGGCGCGACTGCGGCGTTCCAGCAGGCACTGAAGCTGCAGCCCAGCTTCTACCCGGCCGCTGCCGCGTTGGCCGAACTGGCCTTGATGGACAAACGTTCGGACGACGCGCTCAAGATCCTGGAAGACTTCCTGAAGGCCTCGCCCACCAACACGCAGGCGCTGCTGGCCACCGCGACGCTGAAGGTGCGTGCCGGTGCTGCACGAGACGAGGTCCGGGCCATCTTCGACCGCGCGATCCAGCAGGCTCCCACCGAGCCAGCCCCACGCCTCGCGCTGGTCAATTACCTGCTCAGCACGCAAGATGTGAAAACGGCATTGAGCACGGCGCAGCAGGCCTCGGCGGCCCTGCCCGAGAACGCGGCCATCCTGGACGCCTTGGGACGCGCGCAGGCCGCGTCAGGTGACACCAACCAGGCCTTGGCCTCCTTCGGCAAGCTGTCTCAGCTCTTGCCAACGTCCGTGGCGCCGCATCTGCGCATTGCCGACGTCCATTGGGCTGCCAAGAACACCGATGCGGCGATCCAGGCGCTCAAGCGCGCGCTTTCAGTGGACAGCCAGAGCCTGCAGGCCCAGCGTTCGCTGGTGGATGCCTACCTGGCCACCGACAAGCCGGCGGACGCCACCAAAGTCGCCCAGCAGGTTCGGCAGCAGCGGCCGCAGCAGGACGTGGGTTACCTGCTTGAAGGAGGCATTGCCTCGAACCAGCGGCAGTGGCCACAGGCCATCAGCGTCTACCGCGATGGCTTGAAGGCCGTGCCCGATTCGACCGAACTGGCCACGCGTCTGCACGTGGCACTGACCGCCGGCAAGCAGGAGGCCGAGGCCGGCAAGCTGGCGGCCGACTGGCTGCGCGGCCACCCGAACGATGGGGCATTCCGCTTCTACCTCGGTGACCAAGCCCTGGCCCGCAAGGACCTGGCCACCGCGGAGGTTCATTACCGCGATGTGCTGAAGATCCAACCCGAGAACGCGCTGGCGCTGAACAACGTGGCCTGGCTGATGGCCACGGCCAAGAAACGTGGCGCGGTACCGATGGCCGAAAAGGCCGTCGCCCTGCTGCCCGATCGCCCTGTGATCATGGACACCCTGGCCTTGGCGCTGGCCGCCGAAGGCCAGACAGCCAAGGCTGTGGACGTCATGAAGCAGGCGGTGCGGCTGGAGGAGAAGAACCCGCAGCTGCGGTTCAACCTGGCCAAGCTGCTCGTCGAGGCCGGCGACAAGACCGCCGCGAAGACGGAGCTAGAGACGCTGGCCAAGCTGGGCGACAAATTCCCGCGCCACGGCGAGGTGACGACGATGCTGAAAGCGCTCTGACATCCCGCTGAGGTCACTCGGTCGCCAAGAAAAACGGCCCGCGATCGCGGGCCGTTTTCTTTTGAGCATCAGACGATCGGTCAGCGCGGCAGCGCCGTGCCCCCCATCAGGAACCGATCCACCTCCCGCGCCGCCTGCCGGCCTTCGCGAATGGCCCAGACCACCAGGCTCTGCCCACGCCGCATGTCGCCGGCGGCGAACACCTTGGCCACGTTGGTGGCGTAGCCGGACACATCGTCGGTCGACGCCTTGGCATTGCCGCGGCCGTCGCGCTCGACGCCGAAGGCCTCCAGCACCGGCGACACCGGGTGCACGAAGCCCATGGCCAGCAGCACTAGGTCGGCCGGCCAGTCCTTCTCGGTGCCCGGCACCTCGACCATCTTGCCGCCCTCGAAGCGCACGTGCACGGTCTTCAGCGCCTTGACCCTGCCCTTGTCCTTGCCCGTGCCGGCGATGAACTCCTTGGTGGCGATGGCGAACTCGCGGCTGCAGCCCTCTTCGTGGCTGGAGCTGGTGCGCAGCTTGTAGGGCCAGTAGGGCCAGGTCAGCGGGCGGTCTTCCTCTTCCGGCGGCTGCGGCATCAGCTCGAACTGCGTGACGCTGGCCGCGCCGTGGCGGTTGCTGGTGCCCACGCAGTCGCTGCCGGTATCGCCGCCGCCGATGACGATGACGTGCTTGCCCTCGGCGCGGATCTGGCCCTTGAGCTTGTCGCCGGCCACCACCTTGTTTTGCTGCGGCAGGAACTCCATCGCGAAGTGCACGCCGTCGAGTTCGCGGCCGGGCACGGGCAGGTCGCGGCTGACCTCGGAGCCACCCGACAGCAACACGGCGTCGAATTCGGCCTGCAGCTGCTCGGCGCTGACCGTTTCCTTGGCGTCGTTGGTGACCTTGCTGCCGGCGCCGTCGGCAGGCATCGCCCCCACCAGCACGCCGGTGCGGAAGACCACGCCTTCGGCCTCCATCTGCGCCACGCGGCGGTCGATGTGGCTCTTCTCCATCTTGAAGTCGGGGATGCCATAGCGCAGCAGGCCGCCGATGCGGCTGTTCTTCTCGAACACCGTCACGTCATGCCCCGCGCGCGCCAGCTGCTGCGCTGCGGCCAGGCCTGCCGGGCCGCTGCCGACCACGGCCACCCTCTTGCCCGTCTTCGCGGCCGCCGGCATCGGCGTCACCCAGCCTTCGGCCCAGGCGCGGTCGATGATGGCGTGTTCGATGCTCTTGATGCCCACCGCATCGTCGTTGACGTTCAGCGTGCACGCTGCCTCGCAGGGTGCGGGGCAGACGCGGCCGGTGAACTCCGGGAAGTTGTTGGTGCTGTGCAGCACGTCGATGGCGTTCTGCCAGTCACCGCGGAACACCAGGTCGTTGAAGTCCGGGATGATGTTGTTGACCGGGCAGCCGCTGTTGCAGAACGGCGTGCCGCAGTCCATGCAGCGCGCGCCCTGGACCTTGCTCTGCTCCTCGCTGAGCCCGATGACGAATTCCTTCCAGGTCTTCAGGCGCTTGGGGACGGCCTCGTAGCCCTCCTCCAGCCGCTCGAACTCCATGAAACCGGTGACCTTGCCCATGTTGTCAGTACCTCGATCTCGTTAATGGGCGCACGCAGGCGCCGGGCCGCCCCAAGCCGGAGTGCACCCCCCCTCGGGGGTGGCGACGGTACTCCGGCGCCGGGGTCGTCATTTCGCGGCGGCGGTGGCCGCCGACGCCTTGGCCTTGCCCGTGGCCTGTTCTGCCTGTGCGGCCGCTGCGCGCTCGGCCAGTGCTCGCTTGTACTCGTGCGGGAAGACCTTCACGAACTTCTGCCGTGCTTCGGCCCAGCGGTCCAGCAGCTCGCGGGAACGCAGGCTGCCCGTCCAGCGGTGGTGGTCCTCCACCAGCTTCTTGAGCACCACCTCGTCGGCCTGCCCCTGGTGCCAGGTGGCGGCATCGCCTGACTGCTCCGCGGCCGGCAGCACCTTCTCCAGCGCCACCATCGCGGTGTTGCAGCGGCTGGCGAAGGTGCCGTCCTCGTCGTAGACGTAGGCCACGCCGCCCGACATGCCCGCAGCGAAGTTCCGCCCGGTGCGGCCCAGAACGGCCACGGTGCCGCCGGTCATGTATTCGCAGCCGTGGTCGCCCGTGCCCTCCACCACCGCGCTGGCACCGGACAGGCGCACCGCGAAGCGCTCGCCGGCCACGCCACGGAAGAAGGCCTCGCCGCGCGTGGCGCCGTACAGCGCGGTATTGCCGATGATGATGTTCTTGGTGGCGTCGCCGCGGAAGTCGATGCTCGGGCGCACCACCACACGGCCGCCGCTGAGGCCCTTGCCGGTGTAGTCGTTGGCGTCACCGATCAGGTACAGCGTGATGCCTGTGGCCAGGAAGGCGCCGAAGCTCTGGCCGCCCGTGCCTTCCATCTGGATGAACACGGTGTGGTCGGGCAGGCCCTCGGGGCGGTGGCGGATGAGCTCGCCGGAGAGCATGGCGCCCACCGAGCGGTTGACGTTGCGCGCGTCCTCCATGAACTGCACCTTTTCGCCGCGCTCGATGGCCGGCTTGCAGCGCTCGATCAGCTTGAGGTCCAGCGCCTTGTGCAGGCCATGGTCCTGCTCGTCGGTGTGCAGGCGCGACACCTCGGCTGGCACCTCGGGCAGGTGAAAGACGCGGCTGAAGTCCAGCCCCTTGGCCTTCCAGTGCGCGATGCCCTTCTTCATGTCCAGCAGGTCGGCGCGGCCGATCAGCTCGTCGAAGCTGCGGATGCCCAGCTGCGCCATGATCGTCCGCGCTTCCTCGGCCACGAAGAAGAAGTAGTTGACGACATGCTCGGGCCGGCCGGCAAACTTCTTGCGCAGCACCGGGTCCTGCGTGGCCACGCCCACCGGGCAGGTGTTCAGGTGGCACTTGCGCATCATGATGCAGCCCTCGACCACCAGCGGCGCGGTGGCGAAGCCGAACTCGTCGGCGCCCAGCAGGGCACCGATGACCACGTCGCGGCCGGTCTTCATCTGGCCGTCGGCCTGCACGCGGATGCGGCCGCGGAGGCGGTTGAGCACCAGGGTCTGCTGCGTCTCCGCCAGGCCCAGTTCCCAGGGCGTGCCGGCGTGCTTGATGGACGACCAGGGCGATGCACCCGTGCCACCGTCGTGCCCGGCGATGACCACGTGGTCGGCCTTGCACTTGGCCACGCCGGCAGCGATGGTGCCCACACCCACTTCCGACACCAGCTTCACGCTGACGCTGGCGCGCGGGTTGGCATTCTTCAGGTCGTGGATCAGCTGCGCCAGGTCCTCGATGGAGTAGATGTCGTGGTGCGGCGGCGGGCTGATCAGGCCCACACCCGGCACGCTGTAACGCAGCATGCCGATGTAGTCGCTGACCTTGCCGCCGGGCAGCTGGCCACCCTCGCCAGGCTTGGCACCCTGGGCCATCTTGATCTGGATCTGGTCGGCGCTGACCAGGTATTCGGTGGTCACGCCGAAGCGGCCCGACGCCACCTGCTTGATCTTGCTGCGCAGGCTGTCGCCGGCCTTCACCGGCACGTCGGCTTCCACCACGTCGCTGCCCAGCAGACCGGCCAGCGTGGTGTCCTGGGCGATGGGGATGCCCTTGAGCTCGTTGCGGTAGCGCTTCGGGTCCTCGCCACCCTCACCGGTGTTGCTCTTGCCACCGATGCGGTTCATGGCCACGGCCAGCGTGGCATGCGCCTCGGTGCTGATCGAACCCATCGACATCGCGCCGGTGGCGAAACGCTTGACGATCTCGCTGGCGGGTTCCACCTCTTCCAGCGGGATGGCCTTGCTCGGGTCCACCTTGAACTCGAACAGGCCGCGCAGCGTCATGTGGCGCTTGCTCTGGTCGTTGATGAGCTGGGCGTATTCCTTGTAGGTGTCGAACTTGCCCGAGCGCGTGCTGTGCTGCAGCTTGGCGATCGCGTCAGGCGTCCACATGTGCTCTTCGCCGCGGGTGCGCCAGGCATATTCGCCGCCGGCGTCCAGCATGCGGGCCAGCACCGGGTCGTTGCCGAAGGCGGCCACATGCAGGCGCAGCGCTTCCTCGGCCACCTCGAAGATGCCGATGCCGCCGACCTGGCTGGCGGTGCCACGGAAGTACTTCTCGACGAAATCCTTCTGCAGGCCGATGGCCTCGAAGAGCTGGGCACCGCAGTACGACATGTACGTGGACACGCCCATCTTGGACATGATCTTCGACAGCCCCTTGCCCACCGCCTTGATGTAGTTGGCAATGGCCTTCTCGGGCTTCAGCGCGCCCGGCAGGTCCTGGTGCAGGGCCACCAGGCTTTCCAGCGCCAGGTAGGGGTGCACGGCTTCGGCGCCGTAGCCAGCCAGCACGGCGAAGTGGTGCACTTCGCGCGCCGAGCCGGTCTCGACCACCAGGCCGGCGTTGGTGCGCAGACCCTCGCGCACCAGGTGGTGGTGGATGGCCGAGAGCGCCAGCAGCGCCGGGATGGCCACACGCTGGCGGCTCATCGCCCGGTCGCTGACGATCAGGATGTTGTGGCCACCCTTGATGGCGTCCACCGCCTGCGCGCACAGCGAGGCCAGTTGCGCCTCCACACCTTCACGGCCCCAGTCCACCGGGTAGGTGATGTCGAGCTCGACGCTCCGGAACTTGCCCGAGGTGTGCTGCGCGATGTCGCGCAGGCGCGCCATGTCGTCGAAGTCCAACACCGGCTGGTTGACCTCCAGGCGCATCGGCGGGTTGACCGCGTTGATGTCCAGCAGGTTGGGCTTCGGGCCGATGAAGCTGTTCAGGCTCATCACGATGGCCTCGCGGATCGGGTCGATCGGCGGGTTCGTGACCTGGGCGAACAGCTGCTTGAAGTAGTTGAACAGCGGCTTGCTGCGGTCGGACAGCACGGCCAGCGGGCTGTCGTTGCCCATGGAGCCGATGGCTTCCTCGCCGTTGGCCGCCATCGGCGCCATCAGGAACTTGACGTCCTCCTGCGAGTAGCCAAAGGCCTGCTGGCGGTCGAGCAGCGATTCGGTGAACGTGCCCGGGCCGGCGGTGACTTCCACCGTGTCCAGCCGGATGCGCACGTTCTCGATCCACTGCCGGTAGGGCTTGGCGGCGGCAAACTGGGTCTTCAGTTCCTCGTCGTCGATGATGCGGCCCTGGTCGAAGTCGATCAGGAACATCTTGCCGGGCTGCAGGCGCCACTTCTTGACGATCTTGTTCTCGGGGAACGGCAGCACGCCGGATTCCGACGCCATGACCACCAGGTCGTCCTCGGTCACGCAGTAGCGCGCCGGGCGCAGGCCGTTGCGGTCCAGCGTGGCGCCGATCTGCTTGCCGTCGGTGAAGACCATCGCGGCCGGGCCGTCCCAGGGCTCCATCATCGCCGCGTGGTACTCGTAGAAGGCGCGCCGGCGGGCATCCATGCCTTCGTGCTGCTCCCAGGCCTCCGGGATCATCATCATCGCGGCGTGCGCCAGCGGGTAGCCGGCCATCACCATCAGTTCGAGCGCGTTGTCGAAGGTGGCGGTGTCGCTCTGATGCTCGAAGCTGATGGGGTAGAGCTTCTGCAGGTCGTCACCCAGCACCGGCGACTTCATCACGCCCTGGCGGGCGCGCATCCAGTTGAAGTTGCCCTTGACGGTGTTGATCTCGCCGTTGTGCGCCACCATCCGGTACGGGTGCGCCAGCGGCCACTCCGGGAAGGTGTTGGTGCTGAAACGCTGGTGCACCAGCGCGAAGGCGGAGTTGCTGCGCGGGTCGGCCAGGTCCAGGTAGTACTGGCCCACTTGGTGCGCCAGCAGCAGGCCCTTGTAGAGCACGGTGCGGCAGCTCATGCTGGGCACGTAGTACTCGCGGCTGTGGGTGAGTTGCAGGCGCTGGATGGCGCTGCTGGCGGTCTTGCGGATCACGTAGAGCTTTCGCTCCAGCGCGTCGGGCACGATGATGTCCGGGCCGCGGCCGATGAAGACTTGGCGCATCACCGGCTCCTTGGCACGCACGGTGGGCGACATCGGCATCTCACGGTCCACCGGCACCTCGCGCCAGCCCAGCAGCACCTGGCCCTCGGCCTGGATGGCACGCTCGAGTTCCTGCATGCAGGCCAGGCGGGACGCGTGTTCCTTCGGCAGGAAGACCATGCCGACACCGTATTCGCCGGGCGGCGGCAGTTCGACGCCCTGGGCCGCCATCTCGGCGCGGTAGAGCTCGTCGGGGATCTGGATCAGGATGCCGGCGCCGTCGCCCATCAGCTTGTCGGCACCGACAGCACCCCGGTGGTCCAGGTTCTCCAGGATCTTCAGACCCTGCTCGACGATCGCATGGGCCTTCTGGCCCTTGATGTGGGCCACGAAGCCGACGCCGCAGGCGTCGTGCTCGTGATGCGCAGCGTACAGACCTTGTGCGGCCAGGGCTTCGATCTCTTCGCGGCGGGGGGCGGCCATGGTCATGGCGGTCTCCGGGCAGGGTGCAGGGAGCGCGAATCTATCGCAGTGCAGCAAAACCGGCAATCAAAATCAAATAGGGTCAGAGTCAATTAATTTATGACGAGTCCGAACTATTGAATTATTAGGGACAGAGTCACGTCTGCCCAGTGGGTTTCGGGTTCCGCGGGCGACCGGGTCGGCGCGGTCGCGCCGGCCGGCCGGTCGAGGCGGCCAGTGCCGCCAGGAAGTCTGGAGATCCCACCGCCCAGGCCCCATGCACGGCACGTGCCAGGTCGACCTCGCGACCCGCGTCCGGGCCCTGTTCCAGCCGCAGCCGCCAGGCCAGCTCCCGCTCGAACGGCGTGTTGCCCAGGGCCCAGAACACGGGCGCCTCCATCAGCGTCGGGTCGCGCGACTGGCCCAGGTGGTGGGGCGCGCTGCTGGGCCAGCCGGCGCGCCAAGCCGGCTGCTCCACGTGCTGGATCGCCGCCAGCAGCCATTCGCCGGACTCGATGACCGCCGCACGGTAGCGCCCACCCCACAAAGCCCCGACGCGCCCATGGCGCCGATTGAAGGCCTGCACGTAGCGTCGGCCAAGGGTCTGCATGAAACGGCCGAGGCCTTCGGCTTGTTCCGGGCACAGCACCAGATCCAGCGCTTCGGGTTGGAGCGCGTACGCCCAGACCGCCACGCGGTACTGCATCGACAGCTCTCGCACCGCCTGGAGCAGCGTCTTCACATCCTGGGCGTCGACAGCCAGCGGCTGGCCATGCACCGTGGCCTGGCGCACGCAGTGCGCGTGTCCGGCCAGGGCCAGACGGGGCAAGCGAGCCATGCGCCGTTGCGCCTCAGACGGCCCGTATCAGCCCAGACCGCCAGGCGGGCCGAAGGCGTCGGCCTCGAACGCCAGACGGCCGGTGAGACGGTGGTGTTCGCGCAGCGCAAACCGGTCGGTCATGCCGGCGATGTAGTCGGCCACGGCCCGCGGCAGATCGCGCTCGGCCTTGGCCGCATGATCGGGCGGCAGTTCCTGCGGCGCGCTGCAATAGGCCTCGAAAAGTTCCTGCACCACGCTGCGCGCGCGATCTGTCATCCCCATCACCTGCGGGTGCCGGTACAGCGCGCTGAACAGCAGCCGCTTCAGGCTGGCGCTGTCGCGCCTCAGATCGGCGCTGGCGCGCACCAAGGGCCCATGGTCGCGGCCCAGCTGGCGGGCCGCATCAGCATCGGCGGGCGCCAGCGCGTCCAAAGTGGCGCGCGTGTGGTCCACCACGTCGTACACCTGGGCCGACAGCATGTGGCGCAACGTCTCCGCCAACCAACGCCGGGGCTGGCTGGCCAGCCCCGGAAAGGCCGCCAGCGCCTGCGCCTGAAAGCGGTCGAACAGCGGTTGCCCGTTCAGTTGCTCCACCTGCAGCAGGCCCGCGCGGACCCCGTCGTCGATGTCATGCGCGTTGTAGGCGATCTCGTCGGCCAGATTCACCAGCTGCGCCTCCAGGCTGGGCTGGGTGCCGTCCAGGAAACGGCGCCCGATCCCGGCCGGCTCCTCGGCCTCCAGGCGTTCCGCCGTGGCGCGCGGGCATCGCTTGAGGATGCCCTCGCGCGCCTCGAAGCTCAGGTTCAGCCCATCGAAGGCCGCGTAGCGCTGTTCCAGCCGGTCCACGACACGCAGGCTCTGCAGGTTGTGCTCGAAGCCACCATGCGGCGCCATGCAGGCATCCAGCGCATCCTGGCCCGCGTGGCCAAAGGGTGTGTGGCCCAGGTCGTGCGCCAACGCGATCGCTTCGACCAGGTCCTCGTTGAGGTGCAGCAGGCGCGCCATCGAGCGGCTGAGCTGGGCCACCTCCAGCGAGTGCGTGAGGCGGGTGCGGAACAGGTCGCCCTCGTGGTTGATGAAGACCTGGGTCTTGTAGACCAACCGGCGAAATGCCGTGCTGTGCACGATGCGGTCGCGGTCGCGCTGGTGTTCGGTGCGCGGGGTCGGCGAGGGCTCGGGATGACGGCGTCCGCGGCTGCGTGCCGGGTCACTCGCCCACGGCGCCAGTCCCACGGTGGATCTCGATCCGTCGATGCGACCGGGCATGCTTGTTTCGGGGCCGTCTGAAACAGGCTGGAAGGCGCTCAGCCGCCATGGGCGGCCAGCACCTCGGCCACCAGCGCGTCGGGTGCGGGCCGCATCGACGCCTGACCCGGCGCGTCCAGCAGCACGAAGCGGATCTCACCAGCTTCACTCTTCTTGTCCATGCGCATCAGCGACAGCCAGCGCTCGGCCCCCAGGGCGGGTGGCCGCACCGGGAGACCGGCGCGCTCAATCAATGCGGTCAACCGGGCCACGAAACGGTCGTCCACGCCACTCAGCCGCGCCGACAGCGCGGCCGCCAGCACCATGCCGCAGCCCACCGCTTCGCCATGAAGCCATTCGCCGAAGCCCAGTCCCGCCTCGATAGCGTGGCCGAAGGTGTGGCCGAAGTTCAGGATCGCGCGCAGGCCGGCCTCTTTCTCGTCGGCGCCCACCACCTGCGCCTTGATCTCGCAGCTGCGCCGCACGGCGTGAACCAGCGCCCCAGGCTCGCGCGCCATCAGGGCATCGAGGTTCGTTTCGATCCAGTCCAGGAACGCCAGATCGGCGATCGGCCCGTACTTGATCACCTCGGCCAAGCCGGCGGAGAACTCGCGGGGCGGCAACGTGGCCAGGGTGTCGAGGTCGCACAACACACGGCGCGGCTGGTAGAACGCGCCGATCATGTTCTTGCCCAGCGGGTGGTTCACCGCCGTCTTGCCGCCCACCGACGAATCCACCTGCGCCAGCAGCGTGGTCGGCAACTGCACGAAAGGCACGCCGCGCATGAAGCAGGCGGCCGCAAACCCGGTGATGTCGCCCACCACGCCACCCCCCAGGGCGAAGAGCACCGTCTTGCGGTCCCCGCCCTCGGTGAGCAGGTGGTCAAAGATCCGGTTCAGCGTCGCCCAGTCCTTGTGCGCCTCGCCATCGGGCAGCAGCACCTGGGTGACGCGGGCGTAGCGCTGGCCCAATTGCTGCACCACCTGCTGGGCGTACAAGGGTGCCACGGTGGTGTTTGTGACCACCACCGCCAGCGCCGCCTTGGGCAGGTCAGACCATGCGGCCGGGTCGCCCAGCAGGCCCGGGCCGATCAGGATGTCGTAGCGCTCGTGGCCGGTGTCGACCGTGACGGTTTCTCGCATGCCGCGAGTGTAGGCGGCGCCTTGACGCTGGCAGCGCGCGCGTCCGTGCGGGCGACTTCAGCCGTTTCCGACGGGTGATGGCACCTGCGCGGGGTCCACCAGACCTGCCAGTTCCAGTTGCATCAACACCATGTTCAGCAAGGCGGGCACCGAAGGCCGCGGCGTCTCGACGACGTAGTGGGCCGTGCGCCGATAAAGCGGGTCTCGCTCGCGGAAGAGCGTGCGCAGCTTGATGAGCGGATTGCTCCCCTGCAGCAACGGTCGGTGCGTGTCATGGCGCAGGCGCCGCGCCAGTTCTTCAGGCGTGGAGCGGAGGTAGAACACCGTGCAGCGGCCATGCAGGGCATCACGGTTCTCCGGCCTCAGCACGGCACCACCGCCGGTGGCCAGCACCAGGCCATCGGCTTGCGTCAGCCTGGCGATGACCCGCTGTTCGACATCGCGAAAGGCGGGCTCGCCTTCCCGGTCGAAGTAGTCGCGAATGGAGCAGCCGATCTGCTGCTCGATCTCGGTGTCGCTGTCGGCGAAGTCCCGCCCGAGTTGTCGGGCCAGTTGCCGCCCGACCGTGGACTTGCCACAGCCGGGCATGCCGACGAGCGCGATGTTCACTGCAGCCGCTAGTTACTGCGTGTCGGTGCAGACGCCGGTGGCCAGACCGGACTGGCTGCCGCGGCCATAGGGGCTGATGCCGAAGGCCGGGAAGACGTTTTCGTTGGTCAGCGCAGAGCCTGGCACGGGCAGGTTCCCCAGGCCGTACAGGTTGCCGACAAAACGTGCACGCGCTTCCGTACCCGCCACGCCACTGGCTGTCACCGTGACCACGAAATCGACCCAGGTGCCGAGGCTCCGGCCGTACTCGATCTGCACGATGGCCAAGCCATTGGCATCGGTCTTCGACGAGCCGACCATCTTGATGGCCACATCGGCCTTGCGGGGGTCGATCTCGCCGTTGCCGTTCAGGTCTTCGCCGGTTTCGCGGATGCCGTTGCGATTCGCATCGTCATTCGGGCAGACGGGCTGCGTCGTCGTGCCGCCCTGGGTCCAGGCTGTTCCGCTCCAGCTGTAGTTCTCGGTATTGGCCAGGGTCAGCTGCTGCTGCCAGAAGTCGCCGTTCCAGAAGTAGAAGCCCTTGTAGAAGCCCGTGAGGTCCACCGACGGCGTGATCTGCACGTCCGGCTTGGCCTGGCCGGCAGCGTCGACCACCATCACCACGAACTCCTTGATGTAGGTGAGGCTGGCGTCGCCCGACTTGATCAGTTCGTTGGTGCGGATGTTCACCGACAGCGCTTCACTGGCCACCGTGATGGTGCTGGTCACCGAGTTTGGACAAGCGGTGGTTGCGAAGTCCCAATCGGTGAGCGCGTAACAGGCCCGGATGGTCACGCCATTGGTCGGGCTGGAACGCGTGCCCGCCCTGAACGTGCCCGTCGCCACGCCGTTGGCATTGGTGTAGGCGTAGTCACCACCGACCCAGGACACCGTGCCGTCGGAGTTGTTGACGTTGTCCGCAAGATCGAATCGCACCCGCACATTGGCGATCGGCGTATTGCCCGCCTTGACGAACAAGGCGCGCAACTGGACCTGGTTGTCCGTGGAGGCATCGGCATTGACCGACACGACGCTGGGACTCGGCGTCAGCGAGGCCGAATCGACGGGACCCACCGCCACCGGCACAGAGCCGGTGCCCGCGGTCTGCACCGTGATCTGGATGTCCTCGGGCAGTGCGTAACCCGCCGCGCTAGCCGTGACCGTGACGGTACCGGGACTCGCCGGCGCCACGTAGCTGTAGACATACTTGCCCCGGGCGTCGGTGGTCCCGCTGGCGGTGCCAAGCTGCGGTGAGGTGAGACTGACGATTTGGTCCGGCATGGCCACATCGTTCACGTCCACCAGGGTGAACTCGATCTGGTTGCCGGTGGAACTGGTGTTGACGATGGGCGAGAACGCTGACGTCAACTTGGCGCCGATGACCCGGAACGAGGCTGTGCGCGTCAATCCACCGCTGGTGGCAGTCACGGTCACGAGCCGGTTCGAACGGTCCGCCCCGATGCCGATGTCCGCGGTCACGATGCCCGCGGTGTTTGTCACCGAGCCACTGACGGTGGCCACGGCGCTTTCATCGACGCGGATGGTGACCGGAATGCCAGGCAGTGCATTGCGGTTGGCGTCCACGGCCGCCACGGTGGCCCGCAGCGTGCTGGTGCCGGCGTTGGGCAGGCTGCTCGCGCTCAGGCTAAGGCTCAGGTCAGAGGCGACCGGCCCCGCTGTTGTCGCTGTGTCGGTGACGACAAGGTTGGCCGTGCGCGTCAGGCCACCGGCCACGGCGGTGACGACAATGGTCCGGTTGGTGGACAAGCCACCAATGCCGACAAGTGCCGTGACGGTTCCGTTCACATTGGTCACGGTCCCGCTGGGCGCGGCGGTGGCGCCGTTGTCCACCGTGATGGTGACCCCGGTGTTTGGCAGCACATTGCGCTTGGCATCCAGCGCCGTGACGGTGGCGGTGACTTGCTCGGCACCGGTGTTGACGATCGTCGGTGAGCTGAGCGTCAGGATGAGATCGGAAGGCAGGACGGTTGAACCGCCCGTCGACGTCACCTGAAGTGCTGCGGTCTGGCGCAAGGAGCCGCTGCGCGCTGTGACCGTGATCGTGCGCTCCGAGAAGTCGGACCCGATGCCGATGGTGGCGCTCAGGATGCCACTGCTGTCAGTAACGGTGTCATTCGCGATGACCACACCACCGTTGTTCACCGACACGGTGACCGGCACGCCGGCCACCGAGTTGCGATTGGCATCCACCGCGATCACCGAAGCCACCACCGACTGGCTGCCGTCATTGGTGACGCTTTGCGCGCCCAGTACGAGCACCAGTTCGGCCGCCTGCGGTGTGCCGCCCACACCACCACCGCCACCACTGCAGGCATCGCCACCCGCAATGTCCACGCAGGTGTTGGAACCACCGCCACAAGCGGCCAGGGCCACCACCACAGCCGCCAGTGCGGCTCGCCACATCGTACGGATCATGTTCATGCGCTTCGCCCTCAACGCACCGACGTGCGGTCGGAAACGATCTTCGGGGTGATGAAGATCAGCAGTTCGGTCCGTTGGGAACTGCGGGTGTTGTTCTTGAACAGGTGGCCGAGCACCGGGATGTCGCCCAGCAGCGGCACCTTGTTCTCCGTCGTGCTGTCCTCCTGCTGGAAGATGCCGCCGATGACCACGGTGCCGCCGTTCTCCACGAGCACCTGCGTCTGCACCTGCTTGGTGTTGATGGCCGGGCCGGCCGTGGTGAGGTCGCCGCGGCTGTCCTTGTTGACCAGCAGGTCCATGATCACATTGCCTTCCGGCGTGATTTGAGGCGTGACTTCCAGGCTCAGTGTGGCCTTCTTGAACGAGATCGACGTGGCGCCGCTGCTCGTGGCCTGCTGATACGGGATTTCCTCGCCCTGCTCGATGCGGGCCTTGGTCTGGTCGGCCGTCAGCAGGCGCGGGCTGGACACGATCTTGCCCTTGCCGTCGGCCTCCAGCGCCGAGAGCTCCAGATTCAGGAAACGGTTGGCCGACGCGTTGAACAGCGACAGTGCGAAGGTGGCTGCACTGGCACCACCCAGGCTGCTGGTGTTGGCCGGCAGGTTGACCATCTGCGTGTTCGTGAAGTCGATCGGCAAGGCCACCTGCCCCGTCTGTGCACCGACGGCGGTGTAATTGCCACCCACGGTGATGCCGGCGCGCTGCGGGCGTGTCAGGTCCACGGCGCCGAGCTTCACGCCCAGTGCACGACCAAAGCTGTCGTCGGCCTCGACGATGCGGGCCTCGATCAGCACCTGGCGCACCGGGATGTCGATGCGGGCGATCAGGCTGGTGATCTCGTCGAGCTTGCTCGGGATGTCGGACACGAACAGCTGGTTGGTACGTTGCTCGTAGAGCACGCTGCCGCGCGGCGACAAGATGCGCGTGGTCTGCTGCGCACCGCCCGCGCCACCGCCGCCGCCCTGGCCCTGGTTCTGACCGGTCAGGCCCCGGGCCACCTCCTCGGCCTTGGTGTAGTTGAGCTGGAAGGCCTGGGTGCGCAGCGGCTCAAGTTCCTCGATCTTCTTGCGGGCTTCGAGGTCAAGCTGCTCCTTGGCCGCGAGTTCGTCCTTGGGTGCGATCCACAGCACGTTGCCGTTCTTGCGCACGCCCAGGCCCTTGCTCTGCAGGATGATGTCCAGGGCCTGATCCCAGGGCACGTCCTTCAGCCGCAGCGTGACGGTGCCGGCGACGGTGTCGCTGGTCACCACGTTGAAGTTGGTGAAGTCGGCGATCACCTGCAGGAGGGCGCGCACCTCGATGTTCTGGAAGTTCAGGCTCAGCTTCTCGCCCTGGAAGCCCGGGCCCTGCGTGAGCTTGTTCGGGTCGACCTTGACGGGCCGCACCTCGAGCACGAACTGGTTGTCGCTCTGGTAGGCGCTGTGTTCCCAGTCGCCGGTGGGTTCGACCACCATGCGCACGTTGTCGCCGCTCTGGAAGGTCGACACGCTCTGCACAGGTGTGCCGAAATCGGTGACGTCCAGGCGCCGACGCAGCGTGTCGGGCAGCTTGGCGCGCAGGAACTCGACCACCAGACCTTTGCCCTGCTGGCGGATGTCCACACCCACCTGGGTGCTGGGCAAGGTCACCAGCACACGACCGGCGCCGTCGCTGCCGCGGCGGAAGTCGATGTCCCGCAGCGCCATCGACTGCTCGTTCTGCGACGGCGCGAACTGCGTGGCGGTCGGTGGCGTGGTCGGCGCCGCAGCGGCCTGGGTCGGGGCCGCAGCGGCCGGCTGCGCCTGCGCCACCTGCGTGCTGCTGCCCAGCACCAGCACCAGGGCATTGCCCTCGATCCTGGCCACGTAATTGGCCGCCTGACGCAGCATCAGCACCAGCCGCGTGCGCTCGCCAGCCTGCGCCACGTTCACCGAGCGCAAGTTGCCTTGGTTGATCTCAACCGCGTTGCGCCCCAGGTCGTTGCCCACGCCCGGCAGGTCCACCGCGATGCGCGGCGGCGTCTGCACCGAGAAGCCGGCGGGCACGGCGGCCAGCGGCTGCTTGAGTTCGATGCGCAGGACATCGGTTCCCGCCTGCTGGCTGCTCGTGATCGACTGGATCGCGTTCTGCGCCCAGGCCGCCAACGGCAGGCTGCAACCGAACACCAGCGCCGCCAGCCCGGCCCGCCACTTCTGCATGATGCGCTTCTCCTCGGGATGTCCTGCCTGCCGGCTCGTCGTCGCTTGCACCGCACTGCTCGTCATCGTGCGCCCTCCTGCAGCTGCAGGCTCGCGCTGCGCTCGATCCATTCACCGGCCGCGTCCTGCACGATCTCGCGCAGCGACACGCCGGTCTCGTCGATGCGCGTCACGCGCCCGTAGTTCTGGCCCAGGTAGTCACCCACCTTGACCTGGTAGAGCAGGCTGTCCACCCGCAGCAGCGCGAACGGCTGCCCGCCGCGGCTGACACTGCCCACCATGACCATGTTGTCCAGCGGGTAGGCTTCCAGCGGCTCCTTGCGGCGGTTGAGCTCCGAGGACAGCAGTGAATTGGGTTGCCGCGCCTCCTGCTTGATGGCGACCGACAGCTTCTGGGTGCTGAACGGGTCCACCGCCGCCACGGAGGTGTAGGGCTCGGGCGCGAAGGCCTTGGGCGCGGCCAGCGGCGAAATGTTGGGCTTGACCTCACGGCGCTGCTGGTCCATCCAGCCGCGCAGCTCGTCCTCGTTGGCGCTGCAGGCGGCCAGCATCAGGCCCGCCATCGTGACCAGCACGGCCCGCGGCCAGACCTGGCGAGGGGTGTGTTGGCGGTTCACTTGCGCCCCTTCTTCTGGTTGGCCTTGGACGCGTCGGCCTTGGCCTTCTTCTGCGCGTCGATTTCGCCCTGGTCCAGATAGCGGTAGGTGCGCGCCGTGGCGTCCATCGTCAGTGTGGCGACGTTGGGGTCCTTGCCCGGGCGCGCGATGTTCAGGTTGTGCAAGGTGACGATGCGGGACAGGTTGGCCACATCCGCCACGAAGGCGCCGATGTCGTGATACCGGCCACTGACGCGCACGGCGATCGGCAGCACCGCGTAGTGGTCCTTGACCTCGACGTTGCCCGGCCGGAACAACTCGAACTGCAGACCTCGACCCAGGCCTGCCTGGTTGATGTCGGACAGCAGGGCGTCCATCTCGGCCTTGCCCGGCAGCTGCTTCTCCAGCTGGATCACGTACTCCTCGACCTGCAGCTTCTGCTTGCGCAGTTCACTCAGGTTGACGGCCTGACGCAGCTTGTCGCGGAATTCATTTCGCAGTGGCTGTTCGCGCGCGATCTCGCCGTCCAGTTCCTCCTGGGCGCCGGACACCACGAACCACCAACCCAGCCCCACCACCGCCAGCGCCGCCAGCAGCCAGGCCGACACCTTCGGCAGCATGGGCCACTGGCCCGGCTCATTGGTGTCCAGACCGCGGAACTGGGACGCCGCACGGTCGAAGGTGCTGGCGATGTCGACGTTGAAGCTCGATGCTTTGGCCATCGTCGTCCTCACGAAGCCTTGGCAGCGGCCGGCCGGGCACCGGACGCTGAGGCAGCCGGTTCGGGAGCCGCCGGCCGCTTGATGGACAGGCGCAGCGTGAATTCGAACAACCGGCGCTGGTCGGCGTCGCGTTCACGGGCGTTGCGGTCGCGGCCGGTCACGCCAGCCGCCTTGATCTCCACCAGTTCCGGCTTCTCCAGCCAGGGCGAGCTGTAGAGCGTATTGCGCAGGAATTCGGACACCCGCTCATTGGTCTGTGCGGTGCCGACGATGGTGACCGCATTGCCGGTCTGCCGGATCGAGGTCAGGTAGACGCCTTCAGGCGCCTGCTTGACCAGCTCATCCAGCAGATGAACCGGGGTGTTGCGATCGGTCTGCAAGTCTTCGACGGCGGCCTGCCGGTCCTTCAGGGCCTGGATCTCGGCACGCAGGGTGGCGATGTCCTTGATCTGCGTGTCCAGCTTCCGGATCTCGGCCTTGAGCAGTTCGTTGCGCTGCTGCTGCGCCGCCTGCATCTGCTGCAGCACCGAGGTCCAGCCGCCCACCACCAGGGCACCGGCCACGGCGGCGATGCCGAGCGTGATGAAGAAGTTCTGCTTGCGCTGCTTGCGCCGCGCTTCGCGGTGCGGCAGCAGGTTGATCAGGATCACTGCAGGAACCTCCGCATCGCCAGCCCGCAGGCGGTGAGGTACGAGGGCGCCTCCCGCCGCACGCGACTTTCGCGCACGGCCGAACCCAGCTGCATGCCCTCGAACGGGTTGACCACCATGGACGCAAAGCCGGTGAGGTCGGTCACACGGTCCTTCAGGCCTGGCAGCGTGGCGGTACCGCCGGCCAGCATCACATAGTGCACCTT
Source organism: Burkholderiaceae bacterium (assembly GCA_024235915.1). Lineage (GTDB taxonomy): Bacteria > Pseudomonadota > Gammaproteobacteria > Burkholderiales > Burkholderiaceae_C > Rubrivivax. Next base: position 90,064 of record JACKLO010000021.1, read on the forward strand.
GTGGTGCGGCGTGCTGGTGAAGAAATACTGCAGCGCGCGGCCGATCTCCTGAGACAAGCTGTCGACGAAGGGCGCGAGGATGGCGCTGTCGTAGTCCTCGGGCAGGTCTCCGGCAAGCTTCTTCTGCTCGGCTTCCTCGAACGAGAACCCGTACTGGCGCGAGATCAGCTGGGTGAGTTGCGACCCGCCGAAGGCCTGGTCGCGGTCGTAGAGCATCTCGTCGTCACGCAGCACCTTGAGGCTGGTGGTGTCGGCGCCGATCTCGAACAATGCCACCAGGGCATCGCGGCCTTCGTTGGGCAGCGCGGAGACGATGCGCGTCATCGCCAGCCGCGACGCATGGCTTTCGATGTCCAACACCACGGGCTTGAGCCCCGCAGCTTCCGCCAGCCCCTGGCGATCCTGCACGCGGTCCTTGCGGCTGGCGGCGATCATGACCTCCACGTCGCCCGCGGAACTGGGGCTGGGGCCGATGACGCAGAAATCCAGGCTCACCTCGTCCAGCGAGAACGGGATGTACTGGTTGGCCTCGGATTCGACCTGCAGTTCCATCTCTTCTTCGCGCAGGCCAGCCGGCAGCATGATCTTCTTGGTGATGACCGCCGACTGCGGCATCGCCATCACCACCTGCTTGGTCTTGGTGCCACTCTTGGCCACCACCTTGCGCACCGCGTCGGCGACTTCATCGAACTTCTCGATCTGGCCGTCGGTGATCCAGCCCTTCTCGAAGGGTTCGGAGCCAAATCGCTCGAGCACGAATTCACCGCTCGACGACTGGCCCAGCTCGACGAGCTTCACGCTCGAGGAACTGATGTCCAGGCCGATCACCGGCGGGTGTTTGCGGCCCAGCAGCACGTCCAGAAAGCTCACGGTGTTCCACTCCCCGGCAGGGACAATGCCCCCCGGATTGTTAAGAAGTTACTTCAATGCTAGCAGTAAAGCCCTTGTGCACCAAAGAAAAACGGGCTGCCGAAGTGTCGCGCTCGTTGCGCTCGCCCGACGCTGGAAACCGGAGTTGAAACAACCCGCAATTCCCGCGACTGGATGCCCCGCCGGCCTGTGCGGCATGTCACGGACGGCGGCCGAGGCGGTTACAACCTGGCCCTTCCTATAATTCAGATGCCCTGCCTGCCACGATGACTGAAGCTCGCAACGACCCCCCCGCCGGGCCGCGCCACTGGCTGCTGCGCATGCTGGGCTGGGCCGGCGGCCTGGCCCTGGCTGGCATCGCAGGTGGCGCGCTGATGGTGGCGCTGGCCTTGTCGGTGGCCTACCGCAACCTGCCGGAGGTGGGCAACCTGGCCGACTACCGGCCCAAGTTGCCGCTGCGCGTGCTGTCCAGCGACGGTGTGCTGCTGGGCGAGTTCGGAGAGGAGCGCCGCACCTTCACGCCCATCGACCAGATCCCCGCCGTGATGAAGCAGGCCGTGCTGGCGGCCGAGGACGCCCGCTTCTACGACCATGACGGCGTGGACTACAAGGGCATGGTGCGTGCGGCCCTGGAGAACCTGCGCGATGCGCGCAGCCAGGGCGCCTCCACCATCACGATGCAGGTGGCCCGCAACTTCTACCTGTCCACCGAAAAGACCTTCACGCGCAAGCTCTACGAGGTGCTGCTCACCTGGAAGATCGAACGCTTGCTGAGCAAGGACCGCATCCTCGAGCTCTACCTCAACCAGATTTTTCTGGGCCACCGTGCGCACGGTTTTGCCGCCGCCGCGGAAACCTACTACGGCAAGACGCTGAGCCAGCTCACCGTGGCCGAAGCGGCCATGCTGGCCGGCATCCCGAAGGCGCCGTCGGCCTTCAACCCGATCTCCAACCCCAAGCGTGCCCAGGTGCGACAGCACTACGTGCTGGCGCGCATGTTGGACAACGGCTTCATCACCCAAGCCCAGCATGACGCGGCACGCGAACAGGCACTGCGGCTGCGGCCGCCGCGCCAGAGCGTGGTGCATGCGGAATATGTCGCCGAGACAGTGCGCCAGCTGGTGTTCGCCCAGTACGGCGACGAGACCTACACGCGCGGCCTGAATGTCACCGTCTCCATCGACGCCAAGCTGCAGGAGGCCGCGTACCGGGCGCTGCGCGCTGGTCTCCTGAATTTCGAGCAGCGGCAGTTCTACCGCGGGCCCGAGGCCTTCGTTGACCTGCCGGCCGATCCGGCCGCACTGGATGCCCGCATTGCCGAAGCCTTGGCTGAGCACCCCGACCGCGATGAGCTGCGTGCCGCCGTCGTCACCGAGGTGACGCGCGACAAGCTGATCGCCGTGCTGCAGTCGGGCGAGAGCATCACCGTCACGGGCGCCGGCCTGCGCCCGGTGGCCTCGGGCCTGCGTGACAACGCGCCGCCGAACCTCCGCATCCGCCGCGGCGCCGTGGTGCGGCTCCTGCAGGAGGACAAGGGCGCCTGGCGGGTGACGCAGGAGCCCGAGGTCGAAGGCGCGGTCGTGGCGCTGGATCCGAAGACGGGCGCCATCCGCGCGTTGGTGGGCGGCTTCGACTACGGCAAGAACAAGTTCAACCACGTCACCCAGGCGCAGCGCCAGCCGGGGTCGAGCTTCAAGCCCTTCGTCTATTCCGCAGCACTGGAAAAGGGCTTCACGCCGGCCACGGTGATCAACGACGCGCCGCTGTTCTTCGACGCCACGGAAACCGGCAGCCAGCCCTGGGAACCGAAGAACTATGACGGCGAGTTCTCGGGGCCGATGCCGTTGCACCAGGCCCTGGCCCGGTCGAAGAACATGGTGTCGATCCGGGTGCTGCAGTCCATCGGCCCGGCCTACGCCCAGGAATGGGCCACGCGCTTCGGCTTCCCCCGTGAGAAGCACCCGGCCTATCTGACGATGGCCCTGGGCGCCGGCACGGTGACACCGCTGGAACTCGCCACCGGCTACGGCGTGTTCGCCACTGGCGGCTACCGCATGCCGCCGTCGCTGATCCTCCAGGTCAGCGATGCCGATGGCGACGTGCTTCGGGAAGCGCCCCAGGTGCCGCTGGACGACAGCCGCCGGGTGCTGGAGGCGCGCAACGCCTTCGTGATGGGCTCGCTGCTGCAGGAGATCACGCGTTCGGGCACGGCGGCCAACGCTCAGCGCCAACTCAAGCGCCCCGACCTTTATGGCAAGACCGGCACGACCAACGATTCGATGGACGCCTGGTTCGCCGGCTACCACCCGTCCCTGGTGGCCGTGGTCTGGATCGGCTACGACACGCCGAAGAAGCTGGGGTCTCGCGAGACCGGTGGCGGGCTGGCACTGCCGGTGTGGATCGACCTCATGCGTGTGGCGCTGAAGGACCAGCCGGTGGAGACGCCGACCCCGCCGCCTGGCGTGGTGCAGCAGGACGACGGCCTGTGGGTGTACGAGGAATTCGCCGACGGCGGTGGTGTGCGCAGCGTGGGCCTGGACCAGGTGCCCGAGGCCTCGTCACCCGAAGAACGCAGCAGCATCCTGGACTTGTTCCGGCGCTGAACCCCGCGCGCGCTGGGTCACCACGACCGGGGCCGTGCCGTTCAGGTGTGGGCGTCGAGCACCGCCAGCAACCGGGCGATGTCGAGCGGCTTGGTCAGGTAGTCGTTGAACCCTTCGGCCCGCCCGCGCGCCAGATCCGCCGCCATCGCGCTGGCACTGACCGCCACCACCGGGATGTCACGCGTGCGCGCATCGGCCCGCAACTGCTGCAGCACGGACCAGCCGTCCATCTCCGGCAGGTGCAGGTCCAGCAGGATCAGCTGCGGTTGCTCGGCCAATGCCAGCGCCAAGCCTTCGCTCGGCAGCCCGGCGTTCAACAGCCGCCAGCGCGGGCGCATGGCGACGATGCCCTGCACCAGCAGGCGGTTGGAGGGGTTGTCCTCGATCTGGAGCACGACACGATCGGCGGCCTGTGCCTCACCGCCTGCCGTGTCGCTTCCGGCGCCGGCGCCGGAAGCGTCGCCGACGATGGCCTTGGCCGGTGACGTGGCGGTGCGGCCCGCCGGCGGCAGTTCGATCCAGAAACAACTGCCCAGCCCGGGCTGGCTGCTCACACCGATGCGGCCGTGCATCAGCTCCACCAGGTGGCGGGACAACGCCAGCCCGATGCCGGTACCCTCGATGCCGGCACGGGCCGCCTCCAACCGCTCGAAGGGCCGGAACAGGCGCGCGCACTGGCCGGCGTCAAGCCCGGCGCCATCGTCCTCGATCTCGACGCGCCAGGCCTCGGCCAGCAACCTCAGCCGCAGCCGTACGCCGCCACCGGGCCGGTTGTACTTGACGGCATTGCTGACGAGATTGAGCAACACCTGGCGCAGGCGCGTGCGGTCGGCCCGCACGGCGGCGCCGTGCCAATCCCCCAGCAGGTCGATGCGCACGCCACGTGTCTCGGCCTGTGGCTGCATCAAGGCCACGAGTTCCGCCACCAACGGTGCCAGCACCACATCCTCCAGGCTCATGTCCATCTGTCCGCCTTCGATGCGCGACAGGTCCAGCACCTCGTTGATCAGCGTGAGCAGATGCCGGCCAGCCGTCAGGATCTCGCGCGCACGGTCGCGAGAGGCCGCATCGGCGCGGGGGTCCAACTCCAGCAGCTGCCCGAATCCCAGGATGGCGTTCATCGGCGTGCGCAGCTCGTGGCTCATGCGCGACAGGAACTCGCTCTTGGCGCGGTTGGCGGCCTGCGCCTCATCGCGCGCCGTCATCAAGGCGGCCGTGCGATCCGCCACACGTTGTTCCAGTTCGTCGGTCAGCTGCTGCAGCGCACGTTCAGCCGCCCGGCGTTCGCTGATGTCGCGCACGATCACCTGGGTGCAGAAGCCCTGGTCGTCCGGGTACAGCGCCGCGGTCACTTCCACATCCACCACGGTGCCGTCCAGCCTCAGAAAGCGTTCCGCCAGCGGCGGTGCGCTGCGCTGCTCAGCCACCATCTGGCGCCGCCGTGCGCGCACGCTGTCGTGCCCGTCGGGGTGGATGCGATCCAGCGTTGGCGTGCCCAGCAGCTGTTCCGCGCTGTCGGCGCCGAACAGGCGCAACGCGGCGGGATTCAGGTAGATGAAATGACCGTCGCGCGTGAGATAGATGGCGTCTGGGGCGGTTTCCAACAACGATCGATAGCGTCGCTCGCTGAATTCCAGGGCCACCTGCCGTCGCGCCGACTGCCACATCAGCAGCACCACCACCGCCGACGCCAGCAAGGTCAGCGCCGTCAGCGCGCCAAGGGCGGCACGATCGCTGTCCTGACGGTCCACCAGCGGGGCCAGCGCATCGGCTTCGGCCAGCCCCACGACCGAGATCAGGCCAGTGCCGGCCTGGCGCCGCCAGCCGTAGACGCGGGCCACGCCGTCGACTTCGCCGGCCACGCGGAACAGGCCGCGGTCGAGCGCGGGTTCGGTCAGGAAGGGTCGGTCGGCCGGCAGCTGGCGGCCGGCGGCCAGAGACTGGTCGCGACTGCGCGCGATCAAGCGCCCACTCGGGTGCACCAGGGCCACCACATCCCGCTCCGACAAGGCCAAGGCCGCAAGCCGCTGGGCGAAGAAGGCCGCGTTCACGGACACGTTCATCGTGCCCGTGAAGCGGCCGGCGCGCAGCAATGGCCGGTTGACGATCACGGTCCAGCGCTGGTCCGCCAGGCGGGACTGCACCGCCTCGCCCACGTGCAGCCGGTCGACACCATCCAGGTGCACCTTGAAGTGGGCACGGTCGGCCACGCTGACGCTGTCGGTCGTACCCAGACTGTTGTAGACCGAGCGGCCCCCGGCATCGATGACCGTCACGTGGCTGACGGCACCGTCGGGCAACGTGGCCACCACCTCTCGAGCGACCACATCGAACTGCCCTGGGTCATCGAGCCAGGCGCGGCGCAGTTCCTGCAGCGCCACATCCAGGGCGGCCAGCAGCATCGCCGTCTGGCCGTTCATGGCATCGGCGAGTTGCAGTGCGCGTTGCTGGGTCCGCGCCGTCATCTGCGCGCGCGCATCGGCCTGCGTATGAACGGTCTGCCACCAGCCCAGCGCCGTGCCGCCGAAGGCCAGCACGGCCACCATCACCGCCAGCACCGCCGTCCAGCGGCTGGTGGGTCCGACCGGACGACGCGAGGCGGGCACGCGATCAGCCCAACGCAGGTGCGGTGAACGTCAGGGGTTGGGCGCCTTGCGCGCTCGCCTCGGCCGACAGGCGCGCAAAGAACTCGGTGCCGTCCTTGGTATCGACCCAGCGTCCACCCTCATGGCGAAAGTGGTAGCCGCCCCCCCGGGCCGCCAACCAGAGTTCCTGCAACGGTGGTTGTGTGTTGACGATGATCTTGCTGCCGCCCGGGAAGGCCAGTTCAAGCAGGCCCCCGGTGCGCTGAGGGTCGATGTCGATGACGTCGTCCTGCAGCCAACGGTCCACGGTGGCTTCGATGGACGCGAGGATCGCGTTCGTGAGCCGCTGGTAGTCGGCGTCGCTGAGGGTGGACATGGGGCCTCGATAGAATCACGCAATGCGTCGACCGTCGAGTTTAGTGGCCTGCCTGGTGACCCTGGCCCTGGTGCAGGGTCTGTCTGGATGTGGCCAGAAGGGGCCGTTGACGCTGCCGCCAGCGGCCGGCGCAGCCTCAGGGGCGGCCCGCTGATGTTGCCCGGCGCCCCCCACCTGGCGCGCGACAGCGCCGGCGCGCTGACCCTGGATGGCCTCCCGCTGGCCGACCTGGCGCGCCGCTTTGGCACACCGCTGTACGTGTACTCGCAGGCGGCGATGCTGGACGCATTGGCCGCCTACCAGCGTGCGCTGGCCGGTCGACCGCACCAGCTCTGCTATGCCATGAAGGCCAATTCGAACCTGGCCGTGCTGCAGACCTTTGCGCGCGCCGGCTGTGGCTTCGACATCGTCTCCGGCGGTGAGTTGGCCCGCGTGCTAGCGGCAGGCGGTGACGCGTCCCGCGTGGTTTTCTCGGGCGTCGGCAAGACGGCTGCGGAGATGGCGCAGGCGTTGCGCACCGGCGTGCGCTGCTTCAACGTGGAGAGCGTGTCCGAGCTCGACCGTCTGTCCGCCGTGGCCGTGGCCGAGGGCGCCATCGCCCCGGTGAGCCTGCGCGTGAACCCGGATGTCGACGCCGGCACCCACCCGTACATCTCCACCGGCCTGCGCGAGAACAAGTTTGGCATCGCGCACGACCAGGCCCTGGCCGCCTACCGTCACGCGGCCGCGCTGCCTGGGCTGCGGGTGGTCGGCATCGACTGCCACATCGGCTCTCAGATCACGCAGGTCGAGCCCTACCTCGACGCGCTGGATCGGCTGCTCGACCTGGTGGAGGCCGTGGAACGCGACGGCATCGCCATCCACCACGTGGACGTAGGCGGTGGCCTGGGCATCCGCTACGTGGACGAGTCCCCACCGGCGGCTGACCACCTGGTGGGCCTGCTGCTGCTGCGCCTGGACGCCCGGGGCCACGCCCACCGTGAGGTGATGATGGAGCCGGGCCGCTCCCTGGTGGGCAACGCCGGCGTGCTGCTGACCGAGGTGCAGTACCTCAAGCCCGGCGACGCCAAGAGCTTCTGCATCGTCGATGCGGCGATGAACGACCTGATGCGCCCGGCCATGTACGAGGCCTGGATGGCGATCGAGCCCTGCGAACAGCGCAGTTCGCTGCCCCAGCGCTGGGATGTGGTCGGGCCGGTCTGCGAGTCAGGCGACTGGCTCGGCCGTGATCGCCAGTTCGCGGTCGAACCCGGCGATGTGCTCGCCGTGCTCTCGGCCGGCGCCTACGGCATGGCCATGGCCAGCAACTACAACACGCGGCCGCGTGCGGCCGAGGTGATGATCGTTGAAGGCGCGCCAGTGCTGGTGCGCGAGCGTGAACAGCCGGAGGCGCTGTTCGCCGCCGAGAGACTGCTGGCCTGAGCCGTCAAAGCCACGCCGGCACCGCGCCGGCGCACGGTCAGATCCGGCCTTCCTCCACCGCGTGGCAGGCCACGCGGATGCCCTTGAAGTCCTTCAGTGCCGGGCGCTCACTGCTGCAGCGGGCGTTGGCGTGCGGGCAGCGCGGGTGGAAGGCACAGCCGGTGGGTGGGTTCAGCGGGTTGGGCACCTCGCCCTGCACCGGCGTTCGGGCGCGGCCGGTCATGTGGATGTCCGGGATGGCATCCAGCAGCATGCGCGTGTACGGATGGCGCGGATTGCCGAACAGGTCGCGCTTGTCAGCCAGTTCCACCAGGCGGCCAAGGTACATCACACCCACCTGGTCCGACACGTGGCGCACCACCGCCAGGTTGTGCGAGATGAACAGGTAGGTCAGGCCCTGCGCGCGCTGCAGGTCCTTCATGATGTTCAGCACCTGGGCCTGCACCGAGACATCCAGCGCCGACGTGGGTTCGTCGCAGACCAGGAACTCCGGCTGCGTGGCCAATGCGCGCGCGATGCTGATGCGCTGGCGCTGGCCACCGGAGAACTGGTGCGGGAACTTCTCGACGTCGGCCGCCGCCAGGCCCACCGACTGCAGCAATTCCTGCGCACGTGCCTTCAGCGCTTCGGCGCCCTGCACCAGACCGTGGGTGACCAGCGGCTCGGCCACGATGTCCAGCACCTTCCAGCGCGGGTTGAGGCTGGCATAGGGGTCCTGGAAGATCATCTGCATGCGCCGGTGCAGCGCACGCTTGTCAGGGTGGGTGGCGGTGTCCTGGCCATCGAAGCTGACGTGGCCGCGGGTGGGCGCATACAGGCCCACCAGCAGGCGCGCCACCGTGCTCTTGCCACAGCCGGATTCGCCCACCAGCGCCAGCGTCGTGCCCTTCTCGATGGCGAAGCTGACGCCGTCCACGGCGTGCACGAACTGCCGTGGCTTGCGTTCGACGACCCGGTTGAGCCAGGGGGCGGAGACATCGAAGACCTTGGCCAGGCCCTCCACTTGAACCAGAGTACTCATGCCGGATTCACCCGCCAGCAGGCCGCGCGCGTGGCACCGGCGTCCATCAGTTCCGGGCGCTCGTGTCGGCAACGATCGTCCGCCTGCGGGCAGCGCGGGTTGAAGGCGCAGCCGGTGGGAATGGCGTTCAGCCGCGGCATGGCCCCATCGATCTGCAACAGGCGTTCGCGGTCCTCGTCCATCGCCGGGATCGAGCCCATCAGGCCCTGGGTGTAGGGATGCGCGGGTTGGTGGATGACCTCGTGCACCGGGCCGATCTCGGCCACACGGCCAGCATAGAGCACCGCCACACGGTCGCAGGTCTCGGCGATCACGCCCATGTCGTGCGTGACCAGCATCACCGCCGCCCCGTGTTCCTTGCACAGCCGCTTGAGCAGCGAAATGATCTGCGCCTGGATCGACACGTCCAGCGCCGTGGTCGGCTCATCGGCGACGATGAGCCTGGGTTCGGCCGCCAGCGCCAGTGCGATCACCACCCGCTGGCGCATGCCGCCACTGAACTGGTGCGGGTACTGGTCGATGCGCTGCTCGGCCGCCGGGATGCCGGTTTCCTGCAGCAGCTTGATCGCACGCTGCCTGGCTTCGCTTTCGCTCACCGGCAGGTGGTTGCGGATGGTCTCGATGAGCTGCCGGCCCACGGTGTACAGCGGGTTCAGCGAGGTCAGCGGGTCCTGGAAGATGGCACCGATGCGTCGCCCGCGGATGGCGCGCATCTTCTCGCGCGGCAGGTTGTCGATGCGCTGACCTTCGAAGCGGATCTCGCCACCGGCCACACGTCCCGGTGGCTCCAACAGGCCGATGATGGCCGCGCCGGTGAGCGACTTGCCGGCTCCGGATTCACCGACCACGCCGAGGATCTCCCCCGGCTCGATCGAGAAACTCACCTCGTCCAGCGCCAGCAGCGTGCCGCGGCGCGTGGGGAACTCCACCTTCAGGCGGTCGACTTCAAGCAATGCCATGGGAATCCTGGTTCAGCGCAGACGCGGGTTCAGCGCGTCGCGCAGCCAGTCACCGAGCAGGTTCACGCTCAGCGCAATCAGCACCAGCATCACGCCGGGGAACACGGTGATCCACCATTCGCCGGAGAAGAGAAAATCGTTGCCGATGCGGATCAGGGTGCCCAGCGACGGCGACGTCGGCGGCACGCCCACACCCAGGAAGCTCAGCGTGGCCTCGGCCAGGATGGCCTGGCCGATGTCGATGGTGGTCAGCACCAGCACCGGGCCCATGACGTTGGGCAGCACGTGGCGCCACATGATGGTGGTGTTGCCGACCCCGATCACGCGTGCGGCCTGCACGTATTCCTTGTTGCGTTCCACCAGCGTGGACCCGCGCACGGTGCGCGCGAACTTCACCCAGCCCGACAGCGCGATGGCGATGATCAGCACCGCGAAGGCCAACGTGTCGTGCGCATTGGGGAACATCGCACGGCCAACGCCGTCGATCAGCAGCGCCACCAGCAGCGCCGGGAATGACAGCATCACATCGCAAACCCGCATGATGAAGGCGTCGATGCGGCCACCGGCGAAGCCCGACAGCAGGCCCAGGCCCACCCCCAGCACCACCGAGGCCGCCACCGCGGCCAGGCCGACAAACAGCGAGATGCGCGCGCCGTACATGATGGTCGACAGGATGTCGCGGCCCTGGTCGTCGGTGCCGAGCAGGAAGTCGGCACTGCCGCCTTCCATCCACGACGGCGGCAGGCGCGCATTCATGAGGTCGATGGACGCCAGGTCGTAGGGGTTGTGCGGCGCGATCCACGGCGCGCCGAGCGCGCACACGATGCACAACAGGGCCACGACAGCGGCCCCCATCGCCACCGGCGACTGCCGGAAGCTGTACCAGACGTCGCCGTCGAAGAACCTTGCGAGCGCGCCCGGAGCGGGCGCAGAAGCTTCAGCCATGGGAATGCGGGGTCAGTGTCCGGTGGTCGGGCGCTCGATGCGCAGGCGCGGGTCGACGGCGAAATACAGCAGGTCCACCGCCAGGTTGATGACCACGAAGATGAGCGCGATCAGGCAGAGGTAGGCGGCCATGACCGGGATGTCGGCGAACTGCACGGCCTGGATGAACAGCAGCCCCATGCCGGGCCACTGGAACACCGTCTCGGTGACGATGGCAAAGGCGATCAGGCCCCCCAGTTGCAGGCCGGTGATGGTGATCACCGGCACCAGCGTGTTCTTCAGCGCGTGGCCGAAGTGCACCAGACGGTCAGGCAGGCCGCGCGCACGGGCGAACTTGATGTAGTCGGTGCGCAGCACCTCCAGCATCTCGGCTCGCACCAGGCGCAGGATCAGCGCCAGTTGGAAGATCGACAGCGTCAGCGACGGCAGCAGCACATGCTTGAGACCATCCACCGTCAGCAGGCCCGTGGTCCAGGTGCCCAGGGCCACCGTTTCGCCGCGGCCAAAGCTGGGCAGCCAGCCCAGCAGCACGGCGAACACCAGGATCAGCAGGATGCCGATCAGGAAGGTCGGCAGCGACACGCCCAGCAGCGAAGCCGTCATCACCAGTTGCGAGCCGAAGCTGCCGCGACGCAGGGCGGAGTACACGCCCAGCGGCACGCCCACGATCAACGCGATGACTGCGGCCGTGACGGCCAGCTCGATGGTTGCCGGGAAGCGCTCGACGATCAACGCCGACACCTGCCGCCCCTGGCGCAGGCTGAGCCCGAATTCTCCTTGCACGGCGTTGCCCACGAAACGGGCAAACTGCACCGGGAAGGGCTGATCGAGGCCGAGGTCCGCGCGCAGGGCATCGCGCTGTTCGGCGGTGGCGTCCTGCCCCAGCATGCTGGCAACAGGGTCACCCACGTACTGAAAGAGCATGAACGCGATGAAGGCAACCGTGAGCATCACGATCACGGCTTGCAGCAGGCGGCGGAGGATGAAGGCGAGCATCTGAACGGTTCAACAGCGGGATCCCACCGCCACCCCTCGGTGCGGATCCGCGGCGTCGCGCACCAGCAAGGTGCCGGTGGCGACCGGACGCGCGATGATGCGCAATTCGCGTGCCGCGCGCAAAAGGGAAAGCCCCGAGCCGTGGCGGCTTCAGGGGCATCGCTTCAGTCGGACAGCGCGCGGATCTCGATAGGGCCATACCAGGCCTGCGCCTGTTGCTGGGTGTTGTCGGCATCCGTCAGCACGGCCACCGACAGCAGCCGTCCCGGCGCCTCGCCGAAGGCCTGGCGGAAGTCCTCTGCCAGGTTGCGCCGGTGGTCACGCCACTGGCGCGCATGCGCCGGGCCGGCATCGAGCACGATCTTCCGGATGCGATCGGTGCGGGTGTGGACGATGGTGCGGCCCAGGTGCTCGGGACGGTTGCCGAACACGTACATCAGGGTCGCATACGGCGGGCGCTCACCACTGATGGACTCCGCGAGGTCGAACATCAGGCGGTTGCGCGCCGACAGGCGAGCATGGTCACCGTCGAAGGCAAACAGGATGCGTGCCGGCGAGTCGCCCCGGCCCGCCTCGGCCAGGTCGGCACCAGGCAGCGGGGCGTCGACCCACCAGGAGAAGCGCACCTCGCCCAGTTGATCCGCCGCCAGCGGCCAGTGACGGCGCATCAGGCTGGCAGAGCGGTCTGCCTCGGCCAGCAGCGCTGGCCGCCCTGCCTTGAGCACCTGGCGGTAATGCGTGGCCCGCTTGCCGGGTAACGGCACGGCGTGCCACCCGTCGGCGACCGGAGGCACCGGCGGCAAGGTGGTGCAGGCCACCAGGCCAAGCAGAACTGCCCAGGCGGGCCCGTGTCGGAGCATCGTGTCTCGCATGAAAGCTGCGGACGAAAAAAAGCCACCCCGAAGGGCGGCTTGTATTCTGGCACCCGCCTTTCGGCGGACGGCATCAGAAGTTGTGCTTGATACCGACGTCGTAGCCGGTCTCGTTCGAGCCACCCACCAGCGCGCCGGTGTTGCGGACCAGATCGGCGTAAAGCGTCGTGCGCTTGCTCATGGAGTAGTGATAGCCAACGCCGAAGCCCTTGGCCGCATCCACATCCGCGGTCTTGTTCGTCAGCTTGCCGTAGCTGAAACGGAACTCGCCCGCGCCCATCGGGGCGGTGGCGGTCAGCATATACGAACGGTGGTCGTTGCCAGTCTCGGTATTGCCGGTGCCGTAGAAGCCACCGACCTTCATAAAGCCCAGGTTGTACTGGAGGTTGAAGGACATCCACTTCTCGGTGTCCGTACCCGCGTCGCCCGTCTTCTCGTAGCCGAAGGTCGCGCGCAGGGGGCCCGCCGCATAGCCAACGGCAAAGTTCAGCGGACGCGAATCCATCGCAGGAGCACTCTGCTCAGCGGTCTGGATGCCAAACGAGAAGCCACCCGCGGCCACGTTGTACGTGATCGAGTTGTCGTAGCGAACCTTGGCGATGGCACCGCCGGTGATGCTGGAATTCAGACCGCGACCAGCAGGAGCATCAAGGGTGCCGTTGACGACGGTATCCCAGCCCCACGGGTCAGCGCCCAGTTGGTTACCCAGGAACGCGGTGCTGTACTCGCGGCCGAGAACGACCTGACCGAAGCCGCCCTTCAGGCCGACCAGCGAACGGGCACCCCACATGCGGGTGGTGATGCCCTGGCCGGCGCCCGTGTCGGCGTCGAAACGGTGCTCAATGTTGAAGATGGCCGACAGGCCGCCGCCCAGATCCTCAGAACCGCGCAGACCCAGGCGGCTGCCCGAGCCGTTGCCAAGGGACTTGGAATCGACGCCAATACCCTTACCAATCGAGAGGTCCACACGACCGTACAGGGTGACCGACGATTGGGCCGAAGCAGCACCGGCAAACGCGGTCAGCGCGGCCAGGGCGAGCAGAGATTTTTTCATTGCAATGATCTCCTAGGTTGAACAAGAGGCCCCGATCGACGAGGAACCCCTTCGAGGGGCTGATCGAGCCAACCTCCTCAGCGGAAGTTGAGCGTATTGCACCAGACGGTCCCCGCGAATGCCAAGCTTTGGCCCGCAAAACCCATCGGGCTGTTGTCTGGCAACAACGTGAAACGCCGCCGATTATCCTTCACCCCACCATGAACGCCGACCGCCTGCTGATCAGCCTCGACCAGGCCCTGCGCACCGTCTCCGGTGCCGTGCACGCCTCCCGCCCCTGCCCGCAGCCCACCGCCACACCCGCGCAGCCGCTGTCCAACACCGAGCGGCAGTTGTCCGGGGCGCTGATGCGGGTCAACCACGTGGGCGAGGTCTGCGCCCAGGCGCTCTACCAGGCACAGGCGCTCACCGCCCGCGACCCGGCGCTGCGCGAGCGCATGGCCCACGCCGCGCGTGAGGAGATCGACCATCTGGCCTGGACGCAACAACGGCTGGACGCCCTGGGCAGCCGGCCCAGCTGGCTGAACCCGCTGTGGTACGCCGGCGCCTTCGGCATCGGCCTGGTGGCCGGGCGCGCCGGCGACGCCGTGAGCCTGGGCTTCGTGGTCGAGACCGAACGCCAGGTGGAGCAGCACCTGGCCACCCACCTGGACCGCCTGCCGGCGGCCGACGCGGCCTCCCGTGCCGTGGTGGATGCGATGCAGGCCGACGAACGCCGCCATGCCGACGACGCGCTGGCGGCCGGCGGCGTGGCGCTGCCCGCACCGGTGCGCTGGGCCATGCGCGCCGCGGCCAGGGTCATGACGACAGTGGCGCACCGGGTCTGACCCGCCCGCCAAGCATCGCGCCCGGCCTTCAGCCTCGCTGGCCGCGCTCGCGCTTGCAGGCGCTCGCCCCTTCGCTGGCGGCCGCCCCACGCAGGTGGGGCCGGCCGTCCCGCTCAGGCCTCGACGACCTCGAAGCTGGTGGTTACTGCCGCTGTCTTCGCCAGCATGATGGTCGCCGAACAATATTTGTCGTGCGACATCTGCACCGCACGCGCCACCGCGGCCTCGGGCACGCCGCGGCCGGTCACAGTGAAGTGCATGCGAATGGCGGTGAAGACCTTGGGGTCCGTCTCGGCCCGGTCAGCCTGCACCTTCACGGTGCAGCCGCGCA
>JACKLO010000022.1 GCA_024235915.1 Burkholderiaceae bacterium
GCGCACCTCGGCAGCGAAACTGCGTTCGCCGCCCACGGTGTCGGCCTGCACGACCATCGTGCGCACCGCACGCACAGGATCCGGCGCCCGTTCGGGGCGCGAACAGGCCGTGAGCAGCAGCGCGGAAAGGGCCAGGGCGGCGAAGGCGGCGGCCTTCGGTGACGGGGATTTACGAGAAGCGGACATGCCGGACGCCACCAGTTAATGACTGACTGGTCAGTAATATATTGATCGCCCGCAAGGCTGTCAAACGCCGGCGTGGTATCTGCTCCGGTCCTCATCAACGGACTCGACGCCGAACGCCACCAGCGCGCCGTGGCCATGACGATGGCCGGGTACATGGACAATGCCGACCCCGTGAACGGTGTCGAGCACTACGAAAATTTCCCGGTGGCGTCGGTCCTGTGCCCGCCGGCGCTGCGGCCGCCCATCGTCGCGATCTATCACTTTGCCCGCACCGCCGACGACATTGCGGACGAGGGCGACGCTTCGGCCGCCGCGCGGATCATTGCCCTGGCAGAGTTCCGCCTCGCGCTGCAGCGCCTGTATGACGACAACACGGTCAGCCCGCGTTGGCCTGCCGTGTTCGGGCCGCTGCGCACCGCTGTGCATCGGCATGCACTGCCGCAGACCCTGCTGGCCGACCTGCTGGATGCGTTCGCACAGGATGTGCGCAATCCCGCCTATCCGGACCGGGAAGCGCTCCTGGACTACTGCCGCCGCTCGGCCAACCCGGTGGGCCGCCTGCTGTTGCACCTCTATGGCGTCAAGGACGCCGACGCGCTGCGCCAGTCGGACGCCATCTGCAGCGCGCTGCAGCTGATCAACTTCTGGCAGGACCTCAGCGTAGACCTGCCACGCGGCCGCTGCTACGTGCCGGCCACCGACTGCGCGGCGCACGGCCTGGCGCAGCTGGTGGCTGGCCAGGACACCGACCAGAGCCGGGCCTTGGTGCGCGCGCTCTGCGCCTGGGCCGGTGCGCTGATGCGCGAAGGTGCGCCGCTGGTCCACCGTCTGCCCGGGCGTGCCGGCTGGGAGCTTCGCCTGGTCGTGCAGGGCGGCCTGCGGATTCTGGAGACAATCGCCGCCATGGACCACGCGACGCTGAGCCGCCGCCCCACCCTGGGCAAGCGCGATCTGCCCCGGATGTTGTGGCGCGCCCTGTGGATGCGCGCATGACCAGCATCAGCCGTGCCATGACACCGGAGCAGTATGTGCAGGACAAGGCCGCCGCCAGCGGCTCGTCCTTCTATTACGCCTTCCGCTTCCTGCCCCCGCCGCGGCGCGCCGCCATCACGGCCTTCTATGCCTTCTGCCGTGAGGTGGACGACGTGGTCGACGAAATGCGCGATCCCGGCGTGGCGATGAACAAGCTGCAGTGGTGGCGCGGCGAGGTGGCCGCCGCCTTCCAGGGCCAGCCCACCCACCCGGTGATGCAGGCCCTGATGCCGCAGGCCGCGGCCCACGACATCCGCGCCGGGCACCTGCAGGCCGTCATCGAAGGTTGCGAGATCGATCTGCGGCAGAACCGCTTTCTCGACTTCGCCGGCCTGCAGCACTACTGCCACCTCGTCGCCGGGGTGGTGGGCGAGGTCGCCGCCGGCATCTTCGGTCGCACACAGGCGCAGACAGTGCAGTACGCGCATCGGCTGGGCCTGGCCATGCAGCTGACCAACATCATCCGCGACGTCGGTGACGACGCCCGCCGAGGCCGCATCTACCTGCCGGTCGACGAACTGCAGCGCTTCGACGTCAAGGCCCAGGAGATCCTGTCCCGCCAGTCGCCGTGGGGCTACAGCGAGCGCTTCATGGCGTTGATGCGGTTCCAGGCGGAACGCGCGCACCGCCTCTACGACGAGGCGCTGGCCCTGCTGCCGGAGGCCGATCGCCGTGCCCAGGTGCCGGGGCTGATGATGGCCAACATCTACCGCACGCTGCTGCGCGAGATCGAGGCGCAGGGCTTCCAGGTGCTGCACCAGCGCACCTCGCTGACACCCTTGCGCAAGCTGTGGATCGCCACCCGCACCCACTGGCGCAAACGGTGAACACCGGCGCCACGCGCCACATCGTGGTCGTGGGCGCCGGCTGGGCCGGGCTCGCCGCCGCCGTGCGGCTGGTGCAGTGCGGCCTGCACGTGAGCATCATGGAGATGGCCCCGCACCCGGGCGGCCGGGCCCGCAGCCTGGATCGCGACGGTCAGACGCTGGACAATGGCCAGCACATCCTGATCGGCGCCTACACCGAGACCCTGGCGCTGATGCGCCAGGTGGGCGCCGACCCCGACGTGCTGCTGCGCCGACTGCCACTGACGCTGCGCCGGCCTGGCCAGCGCGGCCTGCAGTTGCCACCCGGCCCGGCCGTGCCGGCCTTCGTGCGTGGCGTGCTGGCCTGCAGCGACTGGTCCCGGGCCGAACGACTGGCGCTGCTGCGCACCGCCGCGGGTTGGGCGCTGCGTGGCTTTCGTTGCGCGCCAGACACGACAGTGGCCCAGCTGTGCCAGCGGCTGCCGGCGCGGGTGCAAGCCGACTTGATCGAACCCTTGTGCGTGGCGGCCCTCAACACGCCCGCGGCGCATGCCAGCGGCGAGGTGCTGCTGCGGGTGCTGCACGACGCGCTGTTCAGTGGCCCCGGGGCGGCGGATCTGCTGCTGCCGCGGGCACCGCTGGACCACCTGCTGCCCCGGCCCGCGCTGGCCTGGCTGCAATCCCGGGGTGCCTCCGTTCAGCTGGGCCGCAGGGTGCAACACCTGCACCGCACGGTGGATGGCTGGTCGGTCGACGGCGACCCGGCCGACGCCGTGGTGCTGGCCGCCTCGGCCGCGGAATCGGCCCGCCTGGCGGCCGCCGCGTCACCGACCTGGGCCGCCTGCGCCACCGAGCTGACGTACGAACCCATCGTCACCGTCTACGCCGATGCAGCCGGTGCACAACTCGAAGCGCCGATGTTGGCGCTGCCGGCCGACGACCACCGGCACCTCGCCCAGTTCGTCTTCGACCTCGGCGCCCTCGGCGGCACCGACGGCCGGCTGGCCTTTGTGACCAGCGGGGCGGCGCCCTGGGTGGCTGCCGGCCGGGAAGCCATCGAAAGCGCCACCCTGGCCCAGGCCCGCGCCGCCTGGCCGTCCGCCCACTGGGTCGACGGCCTGACCGTGCGGCAGGTGCTCATCGAGAAGCGCGCGACCTTCCGCTGTACACCCGCGCTGCAGCGCCCGTCGTCGCGCATCGCGCCCGGTCTGTGGGCCGCGGGTGACCATGTCGCCGGCCCCTACCCCGCCACCCTGGAAGGCGCGGTGCGAAGCGGCCTGCTGGCCGCCGAGGGCGTGCTCGCCGAGAGCGCCTGACATTGCCGCTATGCTGAGGAGCCTTTCGCGATGCAAAATAGGGTCGATACAGCCCCACCATGTCCGACCACGCCGATCAGACCCCCACCATCCAGGTGCTTGAGCGCGCCTTCGCGCTGCTGGACACCTTGTCGGCCCAGGCCGAACCCATGTCGCTGAAGCAGATCAGCGAACAGACCGGCCTGCATCCATCCACCGCACACCGCATCCTCAACGACCTGACCATCGGCCGCTTCGTCGACCGGCCGCAGGCCGGCACTTATCGCTTGGGCATGCGCCTGCTGGAGCTGGGCAACCTGGTCAAGGCCCGGCTGGACGTGCGCGAGGCCGCGATCGGCCCCATGCGCGACCTGCACAAGCTCACCCATCAGCCGGTGAACCTGTCGATGCGCCAGGGCGACGAAATCGTCTATGTGGAGCGTGCCTACAGCGAACGCTCGGGCATGCAGGTGGTGCGCGCCATCGGCGGCCGCGCGCCGCTGCACCTCACGTCGGTGGGCAAGCTGTTCCTGGCCCACGACGACCCGCAGCGTGTACGCGCCTACGCCACCCGCACCGGCCTGGCCGGACACACGCGCACCAGCATCACCGAACTGCCGAAGCTTGAACGTGAACTGGCGCAGGTGCGGGCCCGCGGCAGCGCACGTGACGATGAGGAACTGGAGCCCGGCGTGCGCTGCATGGCCGCGGGCATCTTCGACGACCAGGGCAAGCTCATCGCCGGCCTGTCGATCTCGGCCCCGGCCGATCGGCTGGAGGAGGCGTGGCTGGACCGGGTGAAGTCCACGGCCGCCACGATCTCCGCGGCACTCGGGTACCGCGGCTGAGGCGGCTGAGGCGACTGGTGCACTAGCAGCGGCCCGCCCGACGGGCGCCTCAGCGCGCTGAGGGTGGCGTGACCCCGGCGGACATTGACAGCGGACCACTGGCCAGCCAACTGCGCAGGCGCTCAGCATCGGCGGTGCGCGTGTAGCTGCCAGCCGCGTCGAGCAGCACCATGATCAGCTTGCGCCCGGCCATCTCGGCCTGCATCACCACGCAACGACCCGCCTCGCGGATGTAGCCGGTCTTCTGCAACGCGATCGTCCATTCCGGGTCGCGCACCAGGGCGTTCGAGTTGCGGTACTGAAGTTGACGGCGGCCGACGTCCACCGCCGCTTCACGCGTGGTGGACAGTTCGCTGATCAGCGGCACCTCGCTGGCGGCACGCACCAGCAGCGCCAGGTCCTGCGCGCTGGAACGGTTGCTGCTGGACAGGCCGGTCGGGTCCACGTAATGCGTGGCGTGCATGCCCAGCAGGCTGGCCTTGGCGTTCATGGCCGAAATGAAGGCGTCCAGG
Organism: Burkholderiaceae bacterium; assembly: GCA_024235915.1. Classification (GTDB taxonomy): domain Bacteria; phylum Pseudomonadota; class Gammaproteobacteria; order Burkholderiales; family Burkholderiaceae_C; genus Rubrivivax. The sequence goes on from JACKLO010000022.1 coordinate 4,680, forward strand.
CCACCGGGATAGTGGCGGCCCAGGGCGTGCGCTGCCCGGTTCTCCGACGACATCAACGCCAGATGCAGCATCTCGCCGCGCGTCAGGCGCGTGCCCACGGCCAGCCGCGAACTGCTGCCCTTGAGCGTGTCGACATCGTCCTGCGTGATCGTCAGCTCGTCGTTCAACGACTGCCCGCCCTGCACCACCACCATGGCCGTCATCAGCTTGGTGATGGACGCGATGGGCAGCACCGCGTCGGGGTTCTTGCTGAACAACACCTCGTCGGTGTCCTGGTCGACGACCAGGGCCACGCTGGACTGGAGGTTGAGCGGATCAGACGTATCGCGCAGGCCCGCCAGCTGACCCACAGAGGGCACCGGCGGCGCGCGGCGCACCACTTTGCGGCTGGACTTGCTGCTCTTGCGCTTGACGGTCTTGGCTTTGGACGACTTCTTCGCCGACGCGGAAGGCTTGCTGCTGGCCGCCTGGGCCGCCGGCGGCATGCCGAACGCCAGCGTCAGCGCACACGCCAAAGTCCCCAGCCATAGATTCAAGCGCCGCATCGTTCCCTCCAGACCCTGGCAAACAGTGTACGAGAGAAACATTCGCAAGATCAAGAACTTGCGGGATGTTTCTCAAGTGGAGGCTGCGGCTCGGGGGATCAACCTGGTTCGGCAGGCGAAGATCAGTCCGCAGGAACTGTTCTTCGTCCGGCCTTGCCCCACGCCCGGCCTTGCAGGGCCCGGCGGTTCGGCAGGCACGAAAGAGTCCGCAGGGACTCTTTCGTGTCCGGCCTCACCCCTGTGCTGCGACGCGGTCGGTCTGGCTGTGCAGCTTGTTCAGGGCCGACAGGTAGGCCTTGGCCGATGCGATCACGATGTCCGGGTCCGCCCCCACGCCGTTGACGACGCGGCCACCCAGCTGCAGCCGCACCGTCACCTCGCCCTGCGATTCTGTCGACCCGCTGGTGATGGCATTGACGGAATAGAGCATGAGTTCGGCGCCAGACTTCACCTGCGATTCGATGGCCTTCAGGCTCGCGTCCACCGGCCCGTTGCCATCGCTTTCGGCGCGCAGTTCCTGGGCACCGGCGGCAAAGGCCACCCTGGCATGCGGGCGCTCGCCGGTCTCGGAATGCTGCGACAGCGCCAGCAGCCGGTAGTGCTCCTGCTCCGCGGTGACACTCTCGTCGCCCACCAGCGCGATGATGTCCTCGTCAAAGATCTCGGCCTTGCGGTCGGCCAGGTCCTTGAAACGCGCGAAGGCGGCATTGATCTCGCCTTCGCTCTCCATCTCGATGCCCAGTTCCTGCAGGCGCTGCTTGAAGGCGTTGCGGCCGCTGAGCTTGCCGAGCACGATCTTGTTGGCGCTCCAGCCCACGTCCTCGGCGCGCATGATCTCGTAGGTGTCGCGGGCCTTCAGCACGCCATCCTGGTGGATGCCGCTGGCGTGCGCGAAGGCGTTGGCACCGACCACCGCCTTGTTGGGTTGCACGACGAAACCCGTGGTCTGGCTGACCATGCGGCTGGCCGGCACGATCTGCGACGCGTCGATGCCGACGTCCAGGCCGAAGTAGTCGCGGCGCGTGCGCACCGCCATCACCACCTCTTCCAGGCTGCAGTTGCCGGCGCGTTCGCCCAGGCCATTGATGGTGCACTCCACCTGGCGCGCGCCGCCGATCGTCACCCCGGCCAGCGAATTGGCCACCGCCATGCCCAGGTCGTTGTGGCAGTGCACCGACCACACGGCCTGGTCGCTGTTGGGCACGCGCTGGCGCAGGTCGCGGATGAAGGCGCCGAACAGCTCCGGCACCGCATAGCCCACGGTGTCGGGGATGTTGATGGTGCGGGCGCCCTCGGCGATCACGGCTTCCAGCACGCGGGCCAGGAACTCGGGGTCGCTGCGATAGCCGTCCTCGGGCGAGAACTCCACGTCGTCGCACTGATTGCGCGCGAAGCGCACGGCCAGCTTCGCCTGCTCGAACACCTGCTCGCGCGTCATGCGCAGCTTCTTCTCCATGTGCAGTTCGCTGGTGGCGATGAAGGTGTGGATGCGCGCACGCGCCGCCCCCTTCAGTGCTTCGGCCGCGCGGGCGATGTCACGGTCGTTGGCGCGCGCCAGCGAGCAGACCGTCGACTCCTTGATGTGGTCGGCAATCGCCTTCACCGCCTCGAAGTCGCCGTTGCTCGAGGCCGCAAAACCGGCCTCGATGACATCCACGCGCAGGCGCTCGAGCTGGCGCGCGATGCGCAGCTTCTCGTCCTTGGTCATCGAGGCGCCGGGGCTTTGCTCGCCGTCGCGCAGCGTGGTGTCGAAGATGATCAGCTTGTCGGACATCTTGTGCTCCTGAGGGATGTTCATGCCACCGCGGCGGCCTGCGGCAGGGCCACACCGGCGATGCGAAGGCCGGACCATACCGCCTTCATCGACGCGGCGACGATGCCGTCGGCCATGCCCACGCCGAACAGCGTGCGGCTGTCGCCGACGCGCAACTCCAGGTAGGCCACGGCACGCGCCGAGGCACCTTCGCCGATGGCGTGCTCGTGGTAGTCCAGTACGCGGATCGGCACGCCGGTGGCCACCGCCACGCCGGCCACAAAGGCGTCGACCGGGCCGTTGCCGCGGCCTTCGATGGTCAGCCGTCTGCCGTCGACCTCCACCTCGGCCTGCACCTGCATCGTGCCGTCGTCGGCCTCGTGCATCTGCTGGTGGCGGATGCCCGCGGCCTGTGGCTCGTCAAGCCGGTAGTGGCTGCTGAAGACACGCCAGAGGTCGGCCGCGGTCATCTCTCGGCCCTCGGTGTCCATCACCGCCTGCACCACCTGGCTGAACTCGATCTGCATACGGCGCGGCAGTTCCAGACCGTACTCCGCCTCCAGCAGGTAGCTGATGCCGCCCTTGCCGGACTGGCTGTTGACGCGGATCACCGCGTCGTAGCTGCGGCCCAGGTCCTGCGGGTCGATCGGCAGGTAGGGCATGTCCCAGATGTCTCCATCCCGGCGCGCACCAAAGGCCTTCTTGATCGCATCCTGGTGCGAGCCGGAAAACGAGGTGTAGACGAGGTCGCCCACGTACGGGTGCCGCGGGTGCACCGGCAACTGGTTGCAGTGCTCCACACAGCGGCGCACGTCGTCGATGTCGGAGAAGTCCAGGCCTGGGTGCACGCCCTGGGTGTACAGGTTCAGCGCGATGTTGACGAGGTCGACGTTGCCGGTGCGCTCACCGTTGCCGAACAGGCAGCCCTCGATGCGGTCGGCGCCGGCCATCAGCGCGAACTCGCCGGCCGCCGTGCCGGTGCCGCGGTCGTTGTGCGGGTGCACGGAGAGCACGATGCTGTCGCGGCGCTCCAGGTGGCGGTGCATCCACTCCACCATGTCGGCGAAGACGTTGGGTGTGCTGTGTTCCACCGTGGACGGCAGGTTGACGATGCACTTGCGCGCCGGCGTCGGTGCCCAGACCGCGGTGACGGCATCAACCACACGCTTGCTGAAGGCCAGTTCGGTGCCGGAGAACATCTCGGGCGAGTACTGGAACGTCCAGTCGGTCTCCGGCTGCCGCGCCGCGTGCTCGGCCACCAGCCGCGCCTGGCGGGTGGCAAGTTCGACGATGCCGTCCTCGTCCAGCCCCAGCACCACGCGCCGCATCACCGGCGCGGTGGCGTTGTAGAGGTGCACGATGGCCCGCGGCGCGCCCTGCAGCGCCTCGAAGGTGCGCGCGATCAGGTGGTCGCGGGCCTGCGTCAGCACCTGGATCGTCACGTCGTCGGGAATCAGCCGCTCCTCGATCAGCTGGCGCACGAAATCGAAGTCGGCCTGCGACGCCGACGGGAAGCCGACCTCGATCTCCTTGAAGCCGATCTTCACCAGCATCTCGAACATGCGCCGCTTGCGCGCCGGGTCCATGGGCTCGACCAGCGCCTGGTTGCCGTCGCGCAGGTCCACGCTGTACCACAGCGGCGCGGCCGTCAGCATGGCATCGGGCCAGCGGCGGTCGCGCAGGCCCACCGGCGCAAAGGCACGGTACTTGGCGGCGGGGTTGGGGAGCATGGGCATGGCGTGGTCCTTGGAGGTTCCCGACGCAGCCCGGAGGGGTTCCGGCAAAACAAAAGGCCCGCTGCGTCGTGCTGGCGGGCCGTTCGTTTCGGAAAGAGAGACGAAGTCGATCAGCGCGCCTTGGGCACGCCTAGTAGCAGGGCTTGGTGGATCGACATGCGCCAGATCATAGCAGCACGCGGCATCAGTGGTGCAAGCCGGCTTCGTCCGGCTCGTCGGTGGACGTGGCGATGACGCTGGTGGGCAGGCCCTTGGACTTGCGCCACGCGTAGACGGCGTAACCCGACAGGCCGTAGATGCAGAACAGCGCGAACAGCGCCTTCGGCGGGTCCTGGCTGACGATGACGATGGCGATCGCGATGGCCACCATGACCACGAAGGGCACGCTGCGCCGCATCGCGCTCAGGTCCTTGAAGCTGTAGAACGGCGCGTTGGTCACCATCGTGATGCCAGCGTACAGCGTGACCACATAGGCGCTGATCACCAGCCAGTCCACACGGCCGACGTTGCGGAAGCCCGCATCGTCGAAGACCCAGATGAAGCCCACCACCAGCGCGGCCGCGGCCGGGCTGGGCAGGCCCTGGAAGAACCGACGGTCAACGACACCGATGTTGGTGTTGAAGCGCGCCAGGCGCAGCGCGGCGCCGGCGATGTAGACGAAGGCCGGGATCCAGCCGGCGCGCCCCAGGTCCTTCAACGCCCACTGGTACATGATCAGCGCCGGTGCGGCGCCGAAACTGACCATGTCCGACAGGCTGTCCATCTGCTCGCCGAAGGCACTCTGCGAGTTCGTCATGCGCGCGATGCGGCCGTCCATACCGTCCAGCACCGCAGCGACGAAGATGGCGATGCAGGCCGCCTCGAAGCGGCCATTCATCGCCATCACCACGCCGTAGAAGCCGGAGAACAGCGCCGCCAGCGTCACCGCATTGGGCAGGAAGTAGATGCCTTTGCGGCGTGGGCGCGGCGGGGTTTCCGTCGCGCCGCCCGAATCTTCGAACTCCGTCGTCATAGGGGCGCGAGGATAGCGCGTCCCGGTGCGTCGGCACGGCCTTCGCCGGTATGGGGATGTCCTGCGGCGCGAGGCCGGGCGCCTCGGTCGAAAGAAGGCCCCGGCAGTGCAAGCACTCCGGGGCCCTTCACCTTCAGGCAGGCCTGAGCCTGCAGCAGCAGCTGGCGATCAGTTGCGGCTCTTGTCCACGAGCTTGTTGGCCTTGATCCACGGCATCATCGCGCGCAGCTTCTCGCCCACGACCTCGATGCTGTGCTCCGAGGTGATGCGGCGGCGGCTGATCAGCGTCGGCGCGCCGGCGCGGTTCTCGAGGATGAAGCTCTTGGCGTACTCGCCGGTCTGGATGTCGCTCAGCACGCGCTTCATCTCGGCCTTGGTCTGCTCGGTGACGATGCGCGGGCCGGTGACGTACTCGCCATACTCAGCGTTGTTGCTGATCGAGTAGTTCATGTTGGCGATGCCGCCTTCGTAGATCAGGTCGACGATCAGCTTCAGCTCGTGCAGGCACTCGAAGTAGGCCATCTCCGGCGCGTAGCCGGCTTCCACCAGGGTCTCGTAGCCGGCCTTGATGAGTTCGACGGTGCCGCCGCACAGCACGGCCTGTTCGCCGAACAGGTCGGTCTCGGTCTCTTCGCGGAAGTTGGTCTCGATGATGCCGGCCTTGCCGCCGCCGTTGGCCGCGGCATAGCTCAGCGCCAGGTCACGCGCCTTGCCGCTCTTGTCGGCGTGCACGGCGATCAGGTGCGGCACGCCGCCGCCCTGGGTGTAGGTGTTGCGCACCGTGTGGCCGGGGGCCTTGGGCGCCACCATCCACACGTCCAGGTCGGCACGCGGGATGACCTGGCCGTAGTGCACGTTGAAGCCGTGCGCGAAGGCCAGCGAGGCGCCTTCGCGGATGTTCGGCTCGACGTCGTTGGCGTAGACCTGGGCGATCTGCTCGTCGGGCAGCAGGATCATGACGACGTCAGCGGTCTTGACGGCCTCGGCCACCTCGGCCACCTTCAGGCCGGCCTTCTCGACCTTGGCCCAGGACGCGCCCCCGCGGCGCAGGCCGACCGTGACCTTGCAGCCGCTGTCGTTGAGGTTCTGCGCGTGGGCGTGGCCCTGCGAGCCGTAGCCGATGATGGTGACGTTCTTGCCCTTGATGAGGGACAGGTCGGCGTCCTTGTCGTAGTAGACCTTCATGGTGCTCTCCGTGTGAATGCGGTTGTCGTGTACAGGAATGGGGTTCAGACGCGCAGGATGCGCTCGCCGCGGCCGATGCCGCTGGTGCCGGTGCGCACCGTCTCCAGGATCGCGGCGCGGTCCACCGCGCCGATGAACGCGTCGAGCTTGGCGGCGTCGCCGGTCAGCTCGATCGTGTAGCTCTTCTCCGTGACGTCGATGATGCGGCCGCGGAAGATGTCGGCCATGCGCTTCATCTCCTCGCGCTCCTTGCCCACGGCGCGCAGCTTGATGAGCATGAGCTCGCGCTCGGTGAAGCTGCCTTCGGTGAGGTCGACGACCTTCACCACCTCGATGAGCCGGTTCAGGTGCTTGGTGATCTGCTCGATCACCTCGTCGGAGCCGGTGGTGACGATGGTCATGCGCGACAGCGACGGGTCTTCCGTCGGCGCGACCGTGAGGCTCTCGATGTTGTAGCCGCGGGCCGAGAACAGGGCCACGACGCGGCTGAGTGCGCCGGCCTCGTTCTCCAGCAGCACGGCGATGATGTGTTTCATGGGAACTCCTCGTGGAGCGCGCTCTTCAGGACGCCGGCGGTGACCGGCGGCCCTTGGCCACGTCCGTCAGGGTGAAAGAAGAGATGGCAGGCCGGGGTTGGTCCCGCCCTCCCCTGCGCCACCCGCGACCCGGCGGTGACCGGCTCGCGTCAGCGCAGGTTCAGGCGATCACAGGTCCTCGGCGCCGAGCAGCATCTCCGTGATGCCCTTGCCCGCCTGGACCATCGGCCAGACGTTCTCGGTGGGGTCGGTGCGCACGTCCAGGAAGACGGTGCGGTCCTTCAGGCGGATGGCCTCCTTCAGCGCCGGCTCCACGTCCGACGGCCGCTCGATCTTCAGACCCACGTGGCCATAGGCCTCGGCGAGCTTGACGAAGTCCGGCAGCGCATCCATGTAGCTGTGCGAATAGCGGCCCTGGTAGTCCAGTTCCTGCCATTGGCGCACCATGCCCAGGTAGCGGTTGTTCAGGCTGATGATCTTCACCGGCGTCTTGTACTGCGCGCAGGTGGACAGCTCCTGGATGCACATCTGGATGCTGCCTTCGCCGGTGATGCAGAAGACATCGCTGTCGGGCTTGGCCAGCTTGATGCCCATGGCATACGGCAGGCCCACGCCCATCGTGCCCAGGCCGCCGGAATTGATCCAGCGCCGCGGCTCCTCGAAGCCGTAGAACTGCGCCGCCCACATCTGGTGCTGGCCGACGTCCGACGTGATGTAGGCGTCGGTGCCGCGGGTCAGCTCGTGCAGGGTGCGCACCACGCGCTGCGGCTTGATGACGTCGCTGCTGTCCTTGAAGGCCAGGCACTCGCGCTTGCGCCAGTCGTTGATCTGGCGCCACCAGGCCGACAGCTGGCCGGCATCGGGCCGGCTCTGGGCCTCGCGGATCTGGGCGATCAGCTCCTGCAGCACGTCCTTCACGTCGCCGACGATGGGCACGTCCACCTTCACGCGCTTGGAGATGCTGGAGGGGTCGATGTCGACGTGGATGATCTTGCGCTCCACCGACGCGAAGTGCTTCGGGTTGCCGATCACGCGGTCGTCGAAGCGCGCGCCCACGGCCAGCAGCACGTCGCAGTGCTGCATGGTCATGTTGGCCTCGTAGGTGCCGTGCATGCCCAGCATGCCCAGGAACTTGGGGTCGCTGCTGGCGATGGCGCCCAGGCCCATCAGCGTGTTGGTGCAGGGGAAGCCCAGCAGGTCGGCCAGTTCCCGCAGTTCCGCCGTGGCATTGCCCAGGATGACACCGCCGCCGGTGTAGATGTAGGGGCGCTGCGCGCCCATCAGCAGCTGCACCGCCTTGCGGATCTGCCCGCCGTGGCCCTTGCGCACCGGGTTGTACGAGCGCATCTCCACCCGCTCGGGGTAGTGGAAGGGTGCGGTCTTCAGCGAGACGTCCTTGGGCACGTCCACCACCACCGGGCCAGGCCGTCCCGTGCGCGCGATGTGGAAGGCCTTCTTGACGGTGGCGGCCAGGTCGCGCACGTCCTTGACCAGGAAGTTGTGCTTGACGATCGGCCGCGTGATGCCGACGGTGTCGCACTCCTGGAAGGCGTCGAGGCCAATCGCCGGCGTCGGCACCTGCCCGGTGATGATCACCATCGGGATGGAATCCATGTACGCGGTGGCGATGCCGGTGACGGCATTCGTCACGCCCGGGCCGGACGTGACCAGGGCCACGCCCACCTCACCGGTGGCGCGCGCATAACCGTCGGCCGCGTGCACGGCGGCCTGTTCGTGGCGCACCAGCACGTGCTGGATGGTGTCCTGCTTGTACAGCGCGTCGTAGATGTACAGGACGGCGCCGCCCGGGTAGCCCCAGAGGTACTGGACCCCTTCGGCCTGCAGGCACTTGACGAGAATTTCCGACCCGTTGGGGTCGGCAGCGGAGGGAGAGGAGGAAGGTTGTGCCGAACCTGCAGGGGCAGTGGCACGCTTGACTTCCGCGGCAGACATGTCCATTTCGAACCTCTGTGAATTTCTCTGACGAAAAACCATAGGTGCCGCTCCTCGCGCCCTCGTGAGGCGGATTTGCGGCCTGCGCGGTCAAAAGCCGGCGCCGGGTCGGCCACCGGATCGAGACCCAGATACTGCGTTGTGCGAAGCAGCATTATGGCATTGCCGCTCCGGGGCCGATGCAATAATGCAACGCGTTGCCCGCCAGGTGCCCCTCGGGGCGCCCCGCCCCGTTGGCCACCGAACAAGAACTCTCCGACTTCCTCCAGAGCGTCGAGAAGCGCGCCTTCAAGCGCACGGCCTACGCTGTGCGCGACGATCATGCGGCGCTGGACATCGTGCAGGACGCGATGATCCGCCTGGCCGAGAAGTACGGCGACCGGCCCGCGGCCGAGCTGCCGCTGATCTTCCAGCGCATCCTGTCCAACGCCACGCTGGACTGGTTCCGCCGCCAGAAGGTCCGCAACGCCGCCATCGTCAACCTGGGCGACTTCGAAGGCCCGGACGGCGATTTCGACCTGCTCGAGGCGCTGGTGTCGATGGACGGTGCGCTGGGTGCGGAAAGCGCGGCCGACAGCGTGTCGCGGCAGCAGGTGATGGCGATCATCGAAGCGGCAGTGGCCGACCTGCCGGCGCGTCAACGCGAGGCGTTCCTGTTACGTTACTGGGAAGAATTCGACGTGGCTGAAACCGCCGCCGCCATGGGATGCTCGGAAGGCAGCGTGAAGACGCACTGCTCCCGGGCCGTTCATGCGTTGGCCAAGGCCTTGCGCGACAAGGGCATTGCACCGTGAACACGCTCCGCACCTCCATCGATCCCGCGGTCCAGTCCCGGCTGGAAGCCCGGCTGGGCGGCCAGTTGGCCGCGGCCTTGAACCCGACGCTGCAGGCGCTGCCGCCTGACGTTGAAAGCCGACTGCGCTTTGCGCGTGAACAGGCGCTGGCACGCCGCGTCCAGTCTGGTGCGGTGGCATCGGTGGCCGTCAGCGCCGGCGGTGCAGCCACGCTGGGCCGCCTCGATGCGGGCAACCTGTGGTGGCAGCGCCTGGGCTGGCTGTTGCCGATCGCTGCCATTGCCGTCGGTGTGCTCATGGTGCAAGCCCGCCATGCAAGAGACAGTGCCGCCGTGGCGGCGCAGGTCGACAGCGCCCTGCTGGCCGACGAGCTGCCGCCGGCGGCCTACGCCGACCCGGGTTTTGCAGCCTTCCTGAAGCTGCAGCAGCCATGAAGGGTCGAGTGCCACAGTGGAACTGGCGCGGCCCTGCCCTGGCCGCCCTGCTGGGCGTGGCGGCGCAGACCGCCGCGGCCCAGGACTGGGTCGACCTGAGCCCGACGCAGCGACGGGCACTCACCCCGTTGCAGGCCGGCTGGGCGACGCTGCCGGGCAACGAGCGCACCATGTGGCTGGAACTCGCCGACCGCTGGCGCGGCATGTCACCGGAAGACCAGCAGCGTGCGCAGCAACGCATGCGGGACTGGTCGGCGATGACACCCGAGGCGCGTGGTCGTGCAAGGTTGCAGTACCAAGAGGCCGGGCGCTGGTCCGCCGAGTCCCGGCGCGAACGCTGGGAGGCCTACCAGAGCCTGGACCCGCAGGCCCGGCGTGTGCTTGCCGAGCGCTGGAAGCTGGAGGCCGCCGGCCGGGACCGTGCTGCGGCGCCGGAGTCTCCCGGCAAACGCAACATGCTGGAACCGGTGCGGCCGGCCCCCGAACCCACGCGCGCTGCCACGCCCACCGCAGCGGCCGCACGCGCTGGCGCCACCACCCGCCCGCTCGCCCGGTCTGGCGACGAAGCACCGGCCTACCAGCAACCCGGTGTGCCCAAGATCGCGGCCACACCGTCCTTCGTGGACCCGGCAACGTTGCAGCCGCGCCGGGGCCCGCAGGCGGCCTCGGTGGCGCCGAAGCCGGCGTCCGCACCCAAGCCCGGCAGCAAGGCCGCGCAATGAGCGGGCAGTTCGAGGCGCCCGGCCTTTGGCGCCGGCTGGCCTGCATGCTGTATGAAGGTCTGCTGCTGTTCGGCGTCGTGATGATCGCCGGCTACCTGTACTCCAGCCTCACCCAGCAGCGTCACGCTCTGGTCGGCACCGCTGGGCTGCAGGCGTTCATGTTCGTGATCATCGGCATCTACTTCACCTGGTTCTGGGCCCATGGCCGGCAGACGCTGGCGATGAAGACCTGGCAGCTGCGCGTGATGACCCGCGAGGGCGAGCCGCTGACCCAGGCCCGGGCCCTGGCACGCTACGTCACCAGCTGGCTGTGGTTTCTGCCTGGCCTGGCCGCCGCCGGCCTCTCCGGCGCGCACGATGGGCGCAGCATCGGCTGGGCGCTGGGCTTGAACGTGGGGCTGTACGCCTTGATCGCCCAGACCACGCCGTCGCGCCAGACGTTGCACGATCTGCTGTGCCGCACCCGCCTGCAGCGCTGGCGGCCGCCCGCGCCCGCCACCGGGCAGAATCCGGCCGCATGAAGCTCTGCGTCTACTGCGGGTCCCGGGCCGGCGCGCTGCCCGCCTACGCGGAGGCGGCCCGCACCCTGGGCACTTTGATCGGCACGGGCGGCCATGGCCTCGTGTACGGCGGCGGCAACGTCGGCCTGATGGGCATCGTGGCCGACGCCGCGCTCGCGGCCGGCGCGCGGGTGGTCGGCGTCATCCCCCAGGCCCTGGTGCAGCGCGAAGTGGGCCACACGGCGCTCAGCGAACAGCACGTGGTGCCCGACATGCACGTGCGCAAGCGCATGATGGCCGAACACGCCGACGCCTTCGTCGCCCTGCCGGGTGGCATCGGCACGCTGGAAGAGCTTTACGAGGTGTGGACCTGGCGCCAGCTGGGCTACCACGACAAGCCGATCGGCCTGCTCAACGTGGGCGGGTTCTACGACCAGTTGCTGGGCTTCATGGACCACTGCGTGGTGCAGGGTTTCCTGGATGCCGCACAGCGTGACGCGGTGCTGGTGGACACCGACCCGGCGCGTCTGCTGCAGCGCTTGAGCGAGGCTGCAGCGCGGGCCACGGCGCCAGACGACTACAGCCGCATCTGAAGGCGGGTCATCCCGGCACCGCTGGTGGCGTCAGATGGCGGACTCGTCGGTCTCGCCCGTGCGGATGCGGATGACCTGGTCGACCGGCGTCACGAAGATCTTGCCATCACCGATCTTGCCGGTCTTGGCGGCACGCACCACGGCGTCGATGCAACGGTCCAGGTCAGCATCCTTGACGACCACTTCGACCTTCACCTTGGGCAGGAAGTCGACCACGTACTCCGCACCGCGGTACAGCTCGGTGTGGCCCTTCTGACGGCCGAAGCCCTTGACCTCGGTCACCGTCAGACCCGACACGCCGAGTTCACCCAGCGCCTCGCGGACCTCCTCGAGCTTGAAGGGTTTGATGATGGCGGTGATCTGTTTCATCGCGGTCTCCCGGTGGCTTCAACTGCAGCCGATTTAAGCACGGAACTTCGAGGTGATGGGATAGCGCCAGTCGCGGCCGAAGGCGCGGTGGGTGATGCGGATGCCCACCGGCGCCTGGCGGCGCTTGTACTCGTTGATGCGGATGAGCCGGGTCACACGCTCCACGATGGTGCGGTCGAAGCCGGCGGCCACAATTTCGTCAACGCCCTGGTCCTCTTCCATGTAGCGGGCCAGGATGGCGTCGAGCACCTCGTAGGGTGGCAGGCTGTCCTGGTCGGTCTGGTCGGGCCGCAGTTCGGCCGACGGCGGCCGGGTGATGATGCGCCGCGGGATGATCTCCGCGCCTTGCGCGTTGCGCCACTCGGCGAGGCGATAGACGAGTGTCTTGACCACGTCCTTGATGACCGCGAAGCCACCAGCCATGTCGCCGTACAACGTGCAGTAGCCGGTGGCCATCTCACTCTTGTTGCCGGTGGTCAGCACGATGGCGCCCGTCTTGTTGGACAACGCCATCAGCAAGGTGCCGCGGATGCGTGCCTGCAGGTTTTCCTCGGTGGTGTCTTCCGGCAGGCCGGCAAACTGGTCGGCGAGGCCGGCGCGAAACGCATCGAACATGGGCGCGATGGCGATCTCGTCGTAGTGCACGCCCAGGCGTTCGGCCATGTCGCGGGCGTCGATCCACGAGATGTCGGCGGTGTAGGGCGAGGGCATCATCACCGCGTGCACCTTGTCTGCGCCCAAGGCATCCACCGCCACGGCCAGCACCAGGGCGGAGTCGATGCCGCCGGACAGGCCGAGGATCGCGCCCGGAAAACCGTTCTTGCCCAGGTAGTCGCGCACCCCCGTCACCAGCGCCGACCAGACCTGGGACTCCGCCGCAGGCAGTGGCTGCATCGGGCCGGCCACCGCGCCGTCGGCCGCCACCTCACACACCAGCAGGGCCGGTTCGAAACTGGCCGCCCGGGCCCGCACGGCGCCGGAGCAATCGACGGCGAACGAGGCGCCGTCGAAGATCACCTCGTCCTGCCCGCCCACCAGGTGGCTGTAGAGCAGCGGCAGGCCCACGGCGCGCGCACGTTCGGCCATGCGCGCCTCGCGGTCGCCGGCCTTTTCCAGGTGGAAAGGCGACGCGTTGAGCACGCACAGCACCTGGGCGCCGGCATCGCGCGCCAATGCGGCAGGTTCGTCGAACCAGGCGTCTTCGCAGATCAGCAGGCCCACGCGCAGGCCGCCCACGTCCAGCACCAGCGGCCCCTGCCCGGCCTCGCGGCCGGAGGCGAAGTAGCGCCGCTCGTCGAAGACCTGGTAATTGGGCAGTTCACGCTTGCAATAGGTGCCATGGACCTTTCCCCCGGCGAGCACCGAGGCCGCATTGAAGCGGCGCTGCACGGCATGCGAGCGCGACCTAACATCGCCGTCACCCCAGAGCACCGGATGCCCCACCACCACATGCAGCCCGTCGCAGTCGGCCAGGTCGGCCGCCAGCTGGTTCAGCGCCTGCGCGCAGGCAGCCATGAACGACGGCCGCAGCAGCAGGTCTTCGGGCGGGTAGCCGCAGAGCATCAGCTCCGGCGCGACCACGAGGCGGGCGCCCTGGGCATGCGCCTCACGCGCGGCGTCAGCCACCAGGCGCGCGTTGCCGGCCAGGTCACCCACGGTTGCGTTCAACTGCGCCAGCGCGATTTTCAGGACTGTTTGCACCGGCGGCACCGTCGACACGGGGGTTGAAATCACTGCCGAAGATTATGTCATCCGGGTCCATGACGACCCATCCGCCATCCCAGCCGCGCGCTGGGATGCGCTGCTCGCGCAGCAGGCGTCGCCGACGCCGTTCATGTGCCACGCCTACCTGAAGGCGCTGCACGAATCCGGCAGTGCCGTGGCCGAAACAGGCTGGACGCCGCGCTTCATGGACATGCAGCGCAATGGTGAGACCGTGGGTGTCTGTGCGCTCTATCTCAAGCAACACTCCTACGGCGAGTACGTCTTCGACTGGGCCTGGGCCGACGCCTACCGGCGCCACGGCCTGGCCTACTACCCGAAGCTGCTGGCCGCGGTGCCGTTCACGCCGGTGCCCGGCAGCCGGCTGCTCGCCACGGACGCCGCCGCGCGGGCCGCGCTGGCACGTGGCTTGGTGCAGTTGGCGCAGACCTCCGGTGTCTCGTCACTGCACCTGCTCTACCCGGACGAGGCCGACCGCGCCGCGCTGGCCGCTGCGGGCTGGCTGATGCGCGAGGGCGTGCAGTTCCACTGGACGCAGGATGCGGCCGATCCGGCCCCGGACTTCGCCACCCTGCTGGCGCGCCTGCAGCGCGAGAAGCGCAAGAAGATCCAGCAGGAACGCCGCCGAGTGGCCGACGCCGGCGTGCATTTCGAGGTGGTCGAAGGGGCCGCCATCGACCAGCCGCTATGGGACTTCTTCCACCGCTGCTACGTGCAGACCTACGCCGAACACCACTCGTCGCCCTACCTGACGCGCGACTTCTTCGCCCGCATGGCGGGCACGATGCCGCAGCACTGGGTGATGTTCGTGGCGCTGCGCGGCGGGCGGCGCATCGCCGCTTCACTGGTGGCGGTCGATGCCGAGCGGGGCACGGCGTGGGGGCGGTATTGGGGGGCACTGGAAGACGTGCCCTGCCTGCACTTCGAGGCCTGCTACTACCAACCGCTGGCCTGGTGCCTGGCCAACGGCTACCGGCGCTTCGAAGGCGGCGCCCAGGGCGAACACAAGATGGCGCGCGGCCTGCTGCCGGTGCGCACGCACTCGGCGCACTGGCTGGCTCACCCGGCGTTCGCCGACGCCGTGGCTGGCTTCCTGGACCAGGAAAGGACCGGCGTGGGCGAGTACATGGGCGAACTGCAGGCGCGCTCGCCGTTCAAGGCCGGCGCCTGATGGCGGCGCGGCCAGGCCCTCCAGCCACTGGCCACCGGCCGCCGGCCGCCGATCCTGACCGGCGCGGCCGGGCGAACAGACCGAGCCGGCCGGACGGACAGGCCGCCCCGTTCGATCAGGCCTTGTGCGTGGCCTGCCAGTTGGCCATGCCGATCTTCACTTCCTCGCGCGCTGAATCCGCGCCTTCCCAGCCGATCACCTTGACCCACTTACCGGGTTCCAGGTCCTTGTAGTGCTCGAAGAAGTGCTGAATGGTCTTCAGCCGCATCGGATTCAGGTCTTCCGGCTTCTGCCACTGGGTGTAGATCGACAGGATCTTGTCCACCGGCACGGCCAGCAGCTTGTTGTCGCCGCCCGCTTCGTCGTCCATCTTCAGCACGCCGATCGGGCGGCAGGTGACCACGACGCCAGAGATCAACGGCACCGGCGTGATCACGAGCACGTCCACCGGGTCGCCGTCGTCGGCCAGCGTCTGCGGGATGTAGCCGTAGTTGCACGGGTAGTGCATCGACGTGGCCATGAAGCGGTCCACGAACAGGGCGCCGGAGTCCTCGTCGACCTCGTACTTGATGGGGTCGGCGTTCATCGGGATCTCGATGATCACGTTGAACTGATCTGGCGCAGCGGCGCCCGGGGTCACGTTGTGCAGACTCATGGTCGTTCTTCCAGTCGAGCTTCGTTCAGAGTATCCGGAGGGGATACGGGATTCTACTGAGCGCACTGTCACCGGCCTGACGGGTGCGGCCGTGGCCGCAGGAAAACCCCCGCCCGGGTCATGGAGGTCGTCCCGTAGCATGCCCCGCGACCCTCGCGGAGGGGGCAGTTCCGTTCCAGGCATTTCATCAAGCAGAGGAAGGAGAGGTCTTCATGTCCATCGAGATGGCGCTCTATGTGGCGCTGGGATGCGGCGTCGCCGCGGTGCTCTACGGCTTCGTCCAGCGCGGCTGGATCCTGCGTCAGGACGCCGGCAACGCCCGCATGCAGGAGATCGCCGGCGCGGTGCAGCAGGGTGCTGCCGCCTACCTGGCACGCCAGTACAAGACCATCGGCATCGTCGGGGTCGTGCTGGCGGTGCTGATCGCGGTGTTCCTGGGCGGCTCCACCGCGGCGGGCTTCGTCGTCGGTGCGGTGCTTTCGGGTGCCTGCGGCTTCATCGGCATGAACGTCTCGGTGCGGGCCAACGTGCGCACGGCGCAGGCGGCCACGAAGGGCATCGGCCCGGCACTGGACATCGCCTTCAAGGGCGGCGCCATCACCGGCATGCTGGTGGTGGGCCTGGGCCTGCTGGGCGTGGGTGGCTTCTTCCTCGCCATCGGTGGCCTGGCCACGCCGGATTCGGCCACGCTCAAGCCGCTGCTGGGCCTGGCCTTCGGCTCCAGCCTGATCTCCATCTTCGCGCGCCTGGGCGGCGGCATCTTCACCAAGGGCGCTGACGTGGGCGCCGACCTGGTGGGCAAGGTCGAGGCCGGCATCCCCGAGGACGACCCGCGCAACCCGGCGGTGATCGCCGACAACGTGGGCGACAACGTCGGCGACTGCGCCGGCATGGCGGCCGACCTGTTCGAGACCTACGCCGTCACGCTGATCGCCACCATGGCGTTGGGCGCGTTGATGGTGAAGGCCGGCGGTGCGGCCATCGTCTACCCGTTGCTGCTGGGTGGCGTGTCCATCATCGCGTCGATCATCGGCTGCGCCTTTGTCAAGGCCAGCCCGGGCATGACCAACGTGATGCCCGCGCTCTACAAGGGCCTGGCGGTCGCCGGCATCATCTCGCTGATCGCCTTCTACCCGGTCACGACGATGCTGTTCCCGCAGCCGGTGGAGATTGCCGGCACGGGCATGGTCTCGGCAATGTCGCTGTGGCTTTCCTGCGTCGTCGGCCTGGTGCTGACCGCGGTGCTGGTGTGGATCACCGAGTACTACACCGGCACCCAGTACAAGCCGGTGCAGCACGTGGCGCAGGCCAGCACCACCGGCCACGCGACCAACATCATCGCCGGCATCGGCATCAGCATGAAGTCCACCGCTTGGCCGGTGCTCTTCGTCTGTGCCGCCATCCTGTCGGCTTACAGCCTGGCCGGTCTGTTCGGCATTGCAGTGGCCGCCACGGCCATGCTCAGCATGGCCGGCATCGTGGTCGCGCTGGACGCCTACGGCCCGATCACCGACAACGCCGGTGGCATCGCCGAGATGGCCGAACTGCCGAGTTCGGTGCGTGACATCACCGACCCGCTGGATGCGGTGGGCAACACCACCAAGGCGGTGACCAAGGGCTACGCCATCGGTTCCGCCGGCCTGGCGGCGCTGGTGCTGTTCGCCGACTACACGCACTCGCTTGAGGCGCGCGGCATCCATGCCAGCTTCGACCTGAGCAACCCGAAGGTGATCATCGGCCTGTTCATCGGTGGCCTGATTCCCTACCTGTTCGGCGCCATGGCGATGGAGGCTGTGGGCCGCGCCGCCGGTGCGGTGGTGGAAGAGGTCCGGCGCCAGTTCCGCGAGATCAAGGGCATCATGGAAGGCACGGGCAAGCCGGAGTACGGCAAGGCCGTGGACATGCTCACCGGCGCGGCCATCAAGGAGATGATGATCCCGTCGCTGCTGCCCGTGGTGGTGCCCATCGTCGTGGGCATGCTGCTGGGCGCCGAGGCGCTGGGCGGGTTGCTGATGGGCACCATCGTCACCGGCCTGTTCGTCGCCATCAGCATGTGCACCGGCGGCGGCGCCTGGGACAACGCTAAGAAGTACATCGAGGACGGTCACCATGGCGGCAAGGGCAGCGACGCCCACAAGGCCGCAGTGACGGGCGACACGGTGGGCGACCCCTACAAGGACACCGCCGGCCCGGCCGTGAACCCGTTGATCAAGATCATCAACATCGTGGCACTGCTGATCGTGCCGCTGTTGCCGGCGATCACGCACTGAGCGTCGCGCCTCTGCCTGCAACGGCCCGCTTCGGCGGGCCGTTTTCATGGGACGGTGCGCGCGGCGCGACAATGCCGGCATGTCCCAGTACTTCGAGGTCCACCCGCAGAACCCGCAGCCGCGGCTGCTGAAGCAGGCCGCGCAGATCCTGCACGGCGGTGGCGTGGTCGCCATCCCCACCGACTCCAGCTATGCCCTGGTCTGCCACCTGGACGACAAGGCGGCGGCCGAACAGCTGCGCCGGCTGCGCGAGGTGGACGACAAGCACCACCTGACGCTGATCTGCCGCGACCTCTCGGAACTGGCCAGCTACGCGCGCGTGGACAACCGGCAGTACCGGCTGCTCAAGCAGGGCACGCCGGGGCCGTTCACCTTCATCCTTGAAGCCACGAAGGAAGTGCCGCGCCGGCTGTCGCATCCTTCGCGCCGCACCATCGGCCTGCGCGTACCCGACCATGCCGTCACCCAGGCGCTGCTGGAAACCTTCGGTGCCCCGCTGCTGGCGACCACGTTGATCCCGCCCGGTGAAACCGAGGCCCTGAACGACCCGCACGACATCCGCGAGCGCTTCGAGAAGCGCCTTCAGGCGGTGGTCGACGCCGGAGCCTGCCCTCTGCAGCCGACCACGGTGATCGACCTCAGCGGTGACGACCCGGTGCTGGTGCGCCAGGGGCGCGGCGACGCGGCGCGGCTGGGGCTCTGACGCGCCTGCGCCGGCGCGTCATCACTGTGCGACGCCACTGACCCACGCACTCCGGATCAGCCGGCCGCAGCGGGCCGAAGCCATGCCGGCGCCCTCGGCCGACTCGTCCGCCGACCCGGCGTCGGCCGTGCCCACGTCCCGCGCCAACATGCCGTAGAGCGCATGATCGGCCGACACCCAGGGGTAGAAGCCGAAGGCGCCCGGGCTGCTGAAGGCGCCGTCCCCGGCTGCGGGGTCGTTCTCCACCCAATGGCCGAGTGAGTAGTGCCAGCGTTCTTCCTTGGGTGCCGGGCCGGACAAGGCTTCGCCCTGGGGGCAGCGCTGCGGGCTGGCACACACGGCAGCCCTGCCCAGCAGGCTTGCCAGCGCCAGATCACCACGGGCCAGCTTGCGCAGGAAGCGTGCATAGCTGCCTGGCGTGCCGGTGGCACCACCGGCGGGCCGCGCCTGTGCCATGCCGATGTTCACCTCCGAGCCCAGCGCTTCGCGCATCGCGGCCGCGAGACCCGCCGCATCCAGCGACCCCAGGCCCATCAGGCTGGCGTGCTTCTGCATGTGGGCGCCGCCGTAATAGAAGTGGCCATCGGCCTCGGCGTCGTACTGGTCGTTGTCGTGCCACGCCAGGCAGCCATCCACCGGCTGACCCGCCTGACAGCCAGCGAAATGCGTGTAGCCGGACCGCATCGTCAGCATGCGCTCGTCCCACTCCTGCAACTGGCCCGCGCGCCGTTGCGCCACGAAGCCGGCATAGAGCCACTTGGTGGCGGAGGCAAACCGCATCGGCGTGTCCGCCGTCACGGCGCGCCCGTTGCCGGCGCGGCCCGTGGAGCCGCTGGCCAGCGCACCGTCGGCGCTGCCGATCTCCCAGTAGAAGGGGCGGACGCCCGCGCAGGCGTTGGCAGCGCTGTTGGCGGTGGCACTGGCAGCACGCGTGCGCTGGTCGGCGTCGATCACGCCTCCTGCAGCCAAGGCGGCCGGCGCCGTCGAGCCGCTGTCAGGCGTGGCGCCCGGGCCGGCGGACACGGTGACGGCAGTGCCGGAACTGCTGGCGGTCGCGATCGCGATATCGCCCCCGCCCCCGCCTCCGCCGCCGCAGGCCACCAGGGCCAAACTCAGGGTCAGGGTCGATATCGGTGTCAGGCGGCGCACAGGCATGCCCGCCATATCGGCCCACACGGGCCGCTCTTGACCTGCTCAACGGCTGATCAAGGGCCGATCAGGCCCCCAATTTCAAGCGCCTTCCAACCGTGCGCGCAGCCGCTCCGGGCTGAAGCCCAGTTCGGGCTGACCCCGCACCAGGATCACCGGTGTGCCCGGCGCGCGCAAGGCCTCGAACCGCGACCGGCAGTCAGCGTCGCGTTCGATCGAACATTCGTCGAATTTCACGCCGTGCTGCTGGAACCATGTCCGCGCCAGGCTGCAGATGCTGCAGGTGTCTGACGACAGCATCAGCAGGTCGCCCGGCTGCGCCAGTGCCGCCAGGCGCTCACCCACCGCCGCCTCCTGGCGATGCCCCCACCACTGGCTAGCTCCGCTGATGCCCAGGATCAGCAGCACCAGGCCCAGCAGCGAGCGACGGGAGACGTTCATGGAAAGTACAGGCTTTGTCCAGCTTGAGGATCAGACCGCGGCCGTGACCACGATCTCGACCTTCCAGCCCGGCCTGGCCAGCGCCGCCTGCACAGTGGCCCGCGGCGGCGTGTAGCCTTCGACCACCCAGGCTTCCCAGACCGCGTTCATCGCGTCGAAGTCCGCCAGATCCGCCAGGAAGATCTGGGCGCGGAGGATGCGCGTCTTGTCGGTGCCGGCGCGGGCCAGCAGGGCGTCCACGGCGGCGAGCACCTGGCGCGTCTGGCCGGCGATGTCGGCCGACGCGTCCTCGGCCACCTGCCCGGCCAGGTAGGCCACGCCGTTGTGCACGGCCATCTCCGACATGCGGCGGCCGACGTCGAAACGTTGAATCATCGGGAATGCCCCTTCTTGGCTTTGGAATGCGGTGCTGCAGGGGCGGCGTGGGCGCCTTCGGCCTTCTGCCCCAGGCGCGATTCGGTGCCTGCCAGCAGCTTGCGGATGTTGCCCTCGTGACGCCACACCAGCAGCAGGCTCATCGGCACGATGCAGGCCAGCGCCGGCGTCACGCCCCAGATCAGCAACTGGTAGAACGGCGCGAACAGCGCCGCGACGATGGACGCCAGCGACGAGTAGCGGAAGAACGCGGCCATGATCACCCAGCTGGCCAGCGTGGCCAGCCCCAGGCCGGGCGCCAGCGCGACCAGCACGCCGGCCGCAGTGGCCACGCCCTTGCCACCCTGGAAACGGAAGAACACCGGCCACAGGTGGCCCAGGAAGGCCGCCAGGCCCACGAAGGCCACAGTCCACTCGCCGAGGCCGACACGCGCCCCGAAGGCCAGCGCCAGCCACACCGGCACATAGCCCTTGAGCGCGTCGAAGGCCAGCGTCAACAAGGCCGCGGCCTTGTTGCCGGAACGGAGCACATTGGTGGCACCGGGGTTCTTGGACCCGTAGCTGCGCGGGTCGGCCAGGCCCATCAGGCGGCTGACGATGACCGCGAACGACAGCGAGCCGATGAGGTAGGCGGCCAGCACGGCCAGCACGGGGGCAAGTTCTTGCATTGGGACGGGATTCTAGGAGCCGGCCAGCGCACATTGCACGGGCTGCGCCCCGAGCACATCGCGCAGCACCGCCGGGGGCAGCCCGACCAGGAAGCCGCGGCGCCCGCCGTTGATGAAGATCTGCGGCAGGTCCAGCACCGATGCCTCCACGTACACCGGCAGCGGCTTGCGCAGGCCGAAAGGCGACGTGCCGCCAACCTGGTAGCCGCTGTGCCGCTGGGCGACATCCGGCGTGCACGGCTCCACGCTCTTGGCGCCGATCTGCCGCGCCAGGTTCTTGGTGCTGACCTGGCAGTCGCCGTGCATCAGCACGACCAGCGGCCGCGCCTTGTCGTCCTGCATCACCAGGGTCTTGACCACGGCGTGTTCCGGCACCCCAAGCTGGCGGGACGATTCCGCGGTGCCGCCGTGGTCCACGTAGTCGTAGGGATGCTCGCTGAAGTCCACCCCATGCGCCCGAAGCCACTGCGTGGCCGGGGTTTCGCTGACGTGCGCCTTCTTGCGGGTCATGCGCTTGTTTCCGCGCGGGCCTGCTCCTGCAGCCGCAGCACGCGACGCTGGACCTTGCCGGTGGTCGTCATCGGCAGCGCGTCGATGAACTCGATCTCCTTGGGGTACTCGTAAGGCGCCAGCCGGCCGCGCACGTGGCGCTGCAGGTCCTCGATCAAGGCGGCATCTCCGGTGAATCCGGGCGCCAGCACCACGTAGGCCTTGACGACCGCGCCCCGTTCCGCGTCCGGCTTGGGCACGACCGCGGCGTTGGCCACGGCCGGGTGCTTGACGAGACAGTTCTCCACCTCGCTGGGCCCGATGCGGTAGCCGGCGGCCTTGAACATGTCGTCGCTGCGGCCCTGGTACCAGAGGTAGCCGTCGTCGTCCATCACGGCCATGTCCCCGGTCCTGCACCAACTGTCGGCCGGGTCGCCCGTGTACTTGGCCCGGGTGGCGTCGTCGTTGTGCCAGTAACCCAGGAAGAACACGGGGTCGGGCTGGCCGTGCACGTCGCGCCGGTGCACGGCCACGTCACCGGGGGTGCCACGCGGGCACTCGCGCCCCTCGTCGTCGATCACGGCCACCCGGTGACCCGGGTACGGCCGCCCCATGCTGCCGGGCCGGGCGGGCCAGTGCAGCGCGCAGTTGCCGACCACGTAGTTGATCTCTGTCTGGCCGAACATCTCGTTGAGCGTCACGCCCAGCGCATCCCGCGTCCAGGCGAAGACAGCATCTCCCACGGCCTCGCCGGCGCTCATGATGGCGCGCAGGCGCAGCTTCCAGCGGCGCCGCGGTTCCGGTTCGACCTTCATCATCGCCTTCAGAGCGGTGGGGAAGAGGAAGCTGTGCGTCACCCGGTAGCGCTGCATCAGCGCGAAGGCAGTCTCCGGCGTGAAACGGCCCTGCCAGGCCACGATCGGCCGGCCGAAGTAGAGCACCGGCAGCAACGCGTCCATCAGCCCGCCGGTCCAGGCCCAGTCGGCCGGTGACCAGAACACCGGCGCGTCACCGGCGCCGGGGGTGGCCGGGTACCAGTTCTGGCTGCAGACGAAGCCGCTGAGGTTGCCGATCAGCGCCCGGTGCGGGATCAGCGCGCCCTTCGGCGGCCCCGTGGTGCCGCTCGTGTAGATCAGCACGGCCGGGTCGTCGGCGGCCGTGCGCACGATGGTCCGCCGGGGCCGCACGGCCGCCAGCGCGTCGTCCCAATCGAGGTCGCCCTGCCCACTGGCGCCACCCACGGCCAGCACCGTGGTCAGCGCCGGGGATTCGGCCCGGGCTGCACGCAGGTTGGCGATCGCCGATTCGTCCACGATGGCCACGCGCGCGCCGCTGTCGTTCAGGCGGAAGGCCAGCGCCTCCGGGCCAAACAGCATCGACAACGGCATCGCCACCGCGCCCAGGCGGTAAACCGCCATGTGCGCTGCCGCCGTCTCCACGCGCTGGGGCATCACGATGGCGACGCGATCGCCCCGCTGCACACCGCGCGCCGCCAGCACGGCCGCCAACCGTTCGGCCATGGCTTGAAGCTGGGCGTAGCTGAGCCGCCCACGCCGGCCGTCCTCGCGCGCCCAGTGGATGGCCACCGCCTGCGGCGTGCGCCGGGCCCAGCGGCCGCAGCAGAGCTCGGCGATGTTCATGTGCGCCGGCACCTGCCAGCGGAAGCCGGCGTGCAAGGCGGCATGCCGGTCGGCAACCCCGGGCATGGCAGACGCGGCGGTCATGCGGCGAACGCCTTCAGTGCATCACCCGTGACGCGGCAGATGCGCCAGTCCGGCATCACCGTGGCGCCCATGCGCTCGTAGAAGCCGATGGCGTCTCGGTTCCAGTCCAGCACGCTCCACTCAAAGCGCCCGCAGCCCCGTGCCACCGCGAGCGCGCCCAGGTGTTTCAACAGCGCCTGGCCCAGGCCGTGGCCACGGTGTGCGGGCTGTACGTACAGATCCTCCAGGTAGAGCCCGGGCTCACCCAGAAAGGTGGAGAAGTTGGGGAAGAAAAGCGCGAAGCCCACGATCACCCCGCCGACTTCTGCCACCACCGCCTCGGCCGCGGGCTTGGCACCGAAGAGCTGCTCGGCCAGCCGCTCCGGCGTCACGTCCACCAGATGCTCCAGGCGCTCGAAGTGGGCCAGCTCCCGGATGAGCCCGACCAGGGCCTCGGCATCGCTTCGGGTGGCCGGCCGTAATTTGTGACGGAGATCTTGGTTCATGGGCAGATTGTGCGGCGGCCGGCTCAAGTCCGGGGAGGTGCCGCCGAAAGCTGCGGCATGCCCCCGACGGCCCACTCCGCCATGCATCACACGCCCCTGAGTCTGGTTCAGCACCGGGTTCTGGCTGGTCAGCCCCTGCCCTTCAACGTCTACCGGCCCGACGCCTCCCTGCTGCTCGCCCGCGGCCAGGTGCTGCAGACGCCGCAGCAGATCCAGGCGCTGCTCGACCGTGGCAGTCTCGTGGACCTGAACGAACTGCAAGGCGACACGTCGCCGGACGTCTTCGCAGCGCCCCGTTCCGCCCTGCCCGGCTTGTGGCGCGACAGCATGAAGCGCGTCGGCGAGTTGCTGCGCAAGGCGCCCGACAGCACGTTCCACAGCGCACTGGATGACGCGGCCGTGCCGTTGCAGCAGCTGATCGCCCGCGACCCCGACCTGGCCATCTTCCAGGTGCTGCGCCAGGAGGGCAATGCCCACGTGCAATACGGCCTGTCGCACTCGGTGCACGCCGCCATCGTGGCCCGCCTCGTCGCCGGCCGGCTGGGCTGGGCCGAGGACGAACTGCAGCGCGCCTTCAAGGCCGCACTGACGATGAACGTCTCGATGGTCGAGTTGCAGGGCCAGCTGGCCGAGCAACTTTCGCCGCCCGACGCCGCACAGCGGGCGCAGATCATGGCGCATCCGACGCGCAGCCGTGAACTGCTGGAAATGGCCGGCGTGGACGACCCGGTCTGGCTGCTGGCGGTGGAACAGCATCACGAGGAACGCGATGGCTCCGGCTACCCGGCCGGCCTGCGCGAACCCAGCGAACTCGCCACGCTGCTGCACCGCGCCGACGTCTACAGCGCCAAGCTCAGCAGCCGTGCCACGCGGGATGCGGAATCGGCCGACCGCGCCGGCCGTGAGATCTTCATGCAGGACCCCGGCCACCCCGTGTGTGCCGCGCTGGTCAAGGAGTTCGGCGTCTACCCGCCCGGCTGCTTCGTGGCCCTGGCATCGGGCGAGACCGGCGTCGTGGTCAAGCGCGGACCGACGGTGATGACGCCCATCGTGGCCGCCCTCACCAACGCCTATGGCTCACCGCTGCGCGAGCCGGTGCGCCGGGAGACCATGATGCCGCTGCACGCCATCGTGGGCGTGCTGCCGGCGCGCCAAATGCGCGCCCCGGTGGCGCTGGACAAGCTGGTGGCCCTGGTCGACTGAGCACGACATTCCACTGTCGCGGTGTCGACAGGCGGAGGCTATGGCGGCCGCTACAGTGCCGGCGTGAACGACGCCGATCTCCAGCCCTACCGTCCGCTGCGCTCGGCGCAGTCCTCCTTCGTGACCGTGCGGGGACGCCGTGTCCACCTGCTGCAATGGGGTGAGCCGGGCAACGCATCGGCGGAACGGCCGACCCTGGTCATGGTGCACGGCTGGATGGACGTGGGCGCGTCGTTCCAGTTCGTCGTCGACGCGCTGCAGGCGCTGGGCGACGGTCCGCGACACATCGTGGCGCCCGATTGGCAGGGTTTCGGGCTCAGCGACCCGTCCGGGTCCGACAGCTACTGGTTCCCCGACTACCTCGGCGACCTCGACGCCCTCCTGGCCCAAGTGAGTCCGGGCGCCCAGGTGGATCTGCTGGGCCACAGCATGGGCGGCAACGTGGTGATGAGCTACGCCGGGGTGCGTCCGCATCGCGTGCGGCGACTGATCAACCTGGAGGGCTTCGGCCTGCCCGCGACGAAATCCGACGAGGCCCCGCAGCGCCTGGCCCGCTGGTTGGACGAACTGGCGGAACCCGTGACGCTCAAGGACTACGCCACCGTCAGCGAGGTGGCTGACCGGCTGCGCCGCAACAACCCGCGGCTGACCCCGGCACGCGCCGCGTGGCTGGCGCACCAGTGGGCGCGACCCGATGTCAGTGGCCGCTGGCAAGTGCTGGGGGACCCGGCCCACAAACGCACCAACCCGGTGCTCTACCGGGTGGACGAAGTGCTGGCCACCTGGCAACGCATCACCGCCCCGCTGCTGTGGGTGGATGGCGCGTTGACGGACGTCGACGCCTGGTGGGCGGGGCGCTACAGCCGGCAGGAGTTCTCCCGCCGCCTGGACACCGTCCGGGACTGCCGCCGCGTGACCTTGGCTGACGCCGCCCACATGCTGCACCACGACCAGCCGGAGGCCCTGGCCGCCAGCCTGCGGGACTTTCTGGCCACCACCCCCCTCGGATGAAGGGGTGGATCGCGTCGGAAACGGGCCGAATGGCCCCATGGCACCCTGGTGTGGCGGTTGACCTGCCACCACCGACCCCTACACTGTGCGTGAAGCAAAGATTCGGGGAAGTTCATGTCTACCAAGCTCCTGTTGAAACCGCTGGCCTTGGCCGTTCTGGTGGCCACCGGCGCCGCTCACGCTGCCGTCGACCAGTACAGCGACGAGGCCAGTTTCCTGGCGGCCATCGGCGCGTCCGCCACCGACACGTTCGACGATCTGGCCCCTGGCGTCGGGTACACCGGCCCGCTGGTGCGCACTGCCGGCGACGTGAGCTACACGGTGTCCACCGCCCCCAACAGCCCGATCCTCTACGGTGCCGGTGACGCCAACGATGCCTGGCTGTCCAGCAACAACCGCAAGGACTTCATCATCTTCGAGGGCTTCTCCCAGCCCGTGTATGCCATCGGTGCCTATGCCTTCGGCTCCGACGTGAACGGCCTGTTCAAGGACGCCGGCGTCACTGCAGCCCGAATCACCACGGCCGACGGTGAAACCGTGAGCTTCGTTGTCGGTGCCGACGTCGACAATTACTTCGGCTTCGTGTCCACCAGCGCGATCACGATGTTCGAGATCCGCACGTTCTCTCTGTCGAACAACGGCACCTGGCCGACGGTCGACGACCTGACGGTGGCGGCCGTGCCGGAACCCGGCACCTATGCCATGCTGCTGGCGGGCCTGGCTGCCGTGGGCTTTGTCGCCCGCCGCCGCAACGTCTGAGGCCCCCTGCGGCCTGCGACACGGCGCCTTCGGGCGCCGTTTTCTTTGCCGCCATGCAAAAATCGAAGGCTGTCCCGCACCACGAACCCGTCATGGACAACGAACAGATCAACCTCATCGGCACCCGTCTGGCCGACCTCTCAGCGCGCACCGACGCGCTAAGGGGGTATCTTTGACTACGACCGCAAGGCCCTGCGCCTGAACGAGGTCAACGCCGCGCTCGAGAACCCGGCCATCTGGAACGAGCCCAAGCGCGCGCAGGAACTCGGCCGCGAGAAGAAGACGCTGGAAACCGTGGTCGAGACCATCGACCACCTGGTCAGCAACCTCGCCGACAACTCCGAGCTCTACGAGATGTCCAAGGCCGAGGGCGACGAAGACGGCCTGATGGCCATCGACGCCGAGGCCGACGCGCTGGAGAAGTCGGTCGAGGAACTCGAGTTCCGCCGGATGTTCAACAACCCGGCCGACCCCGGCAACTGCTTCATCGACATCCAGGCCGGCGCCGGCGGCACCGAGGCCTGCGACTGGGCGCAGATGCTGCTGCGCCAGTACCTGAAGTACTGCGAGCGCAAGGGCTTCAAGGCCGAGGTGCTGGAAGAAAGCGAAGGCGACACCGCCGGCATCCGCAGTGCCACGCTGAAGGTCGAGGGCGACTACGCCTTTGGCCACCTGCGCACCGAGACCGGCGTGCACCGCCTGGTGCGCAAGAGCCCGTTCGACAGCGCCGGCGGCCGCCACACCAGCTTCGCCAGCCTCTTCGTCTACCCCGAGGTGGACGACACGATCGAGATCGACATCAACCCGGCCGACGTGCGCACCGACACCTTCCGCGCCAGCGGCGCCGGTGGCCAGCACATCAACAAGACCGACTCGGCCGTGCGCCTGACGCACATCCCCACCAACATCGTGGTGCAGTGCCAGAACAGCCGCAGCCAGCACAGCAACCGGGACGAGGCCTGGCGCGTGCTGCGCGCGCGCCTGTTCGAGCACGAGATGCGCAAGCAGCGCGAAGCCCAGCAGAAGCTCGAGGACAGCAAGACCGACGTCGGCTGGGGCCACCAGATCCGCAGCTACGTGCTCGACCAGAGCCGCATCAAGGACCTGCGCACCAACGTCGAGATCTCCAACACCCAGAAGGTGCTGGACGGTGACCTCGACCCCTTCATCACGGCCAGCCTCAAACAGGGGCTGTGACCCGCCCGGAGACATTCCACCCATGAAAGAAGGCACTGCCACCGTGGTGCGCCGCGAGGACTACGCGCCGCCCGCCTACTGGATCCGCGAGGTCGAGCTGACGTTCGACCTCGACCCTGCCAAGACCATCGTCGCCAGCCGGCTGCACATCGAGCGCAACGCGGCGGCACCCGCCGGCCCGCTGGTGCTGCACGGCGAAGACCTGAACCTGCTGCGCGTGCAGGCCGACGGCCAGAGCGTCTCGTTCCGCCACGAGGACAACCTGCTCGTCATCGACCAGTTGCCCGCCGCCGAGCGCTTCGTGCTCGAGGTGCGCAACACCTGCGCCCCGGCGAAGAACACCCAGCTCAGCGGCCTCTACGAGAGCGGCAGCGGCCTGTTCACCCAGTGCGAGGCCGAAGGCTTCCGCCGCATCACCTTCTTCCTGGACCGGCCCGATGTGATGGCCGTGTTCAAGGTCACGCTGCGCGCCGACAAGAAGCGTTACCCCACGCTGCTGAGCAACGGCAACCTGCTCGAGCAAGGGGAACTGGACGGTGGCAAGCACTTCGCCGTCTGGCACGACCCCTTCCCCAAGCCCAGCTACCTGTTCGCCCTGGTGGCGGCCGACCTGGTGGCGCGCGAGCAGCGCATCGTCGCGCGCAACGGCCGCGAACACCTGCTGCAGGTCTACGTCAAACGCGGCGACCTCGGCCGCACCGAGCATGCGATGACATCGCTGATGGCCTCGGTGGTCTGGGACGAGGCCCGCTTCGGCCTGCCGCTGGACCTGGAACGCTTCATGGTCGTCGCCGTCGACGACTTCAACATGGGCGCGATGGAGAACAAGGGCCTCAACATCTTCAACACGAAGTACGTGCTGGCCGATGCCGCCACGGCCACCGACGACGACTTCTTCGGCATCGAGAGCGTCATCGGTCACGAGTACTTCCACAACTGGACCGGCAACCGCGTCACCTGCCGCGACTGGTTCCAGCTGTCGCTGAAGGAAGGCCTGACGGTCTTCCGCGACCAGGAATTCAGCATGGACATGGCGGGCGACGCCAGCGCCCGTGCCGTGCAACGCATCGAGGCCGTGGCCACGCTGCGCCGCGCCCAGTTCACGGAAGACGCCGGCGCGATGGCGCACCCGGTGCGCCCCGACACCTACGCCGCCATCGACAACTTCTACACCGCCACCGTCTATGAGAAGGGTGCCGAGGTCGTGCGCATGATGCACACCCTCGTCGGCCGCGACGGCTTTGCGCGCGGCATGAAGCTGTACTTCAAGCGCCACGACGGCCAGGCGGTGACCTGCGACGATTTTGCGCAGGCGATCGCCGACGCCAACCCGGGCAGTGCACTGGCGGCGCAGCTCGACGTCTTCAAGCGCTGGTACGCCCAGGCCGGCACGCCGCGTCTGCACGCCCGCGGCCAGTGGGATGCGGAGACCCGCCGCTACACCCTGACGCTGCGACAGGACAATCCGCCCTCCCCTGGCCAGTCGAACAAGCTGCCCCAACTGATCCCGGTGCAGACAGCGCTCCTGTCCACGGAGGGCCAGGAACTGGCCCAGCGCCTGCTGGTGCTGACCGAGGCCGAGCAAAGCTTCGTCTTCGAGGACATTGGCAGTGCCCCGGTGCCGTCGCTGCTGCGTGGCTTCTCGGCGCCGGTGGTGCTGGACGACGGCCTGGACGATGCAGGCCTGCTGGTGCTGCTGCGGCATGACCGTGACGCCTTCAACCGCTGGGAAGCCGGCCAGCGCCTGGCCCTGCGCCGCCTGCTGGCCGCACTGCCCAGCACGGACACGCCGGTACTGGACGCGGCCTACCTCGACGCCATGCGCGCGGTCCTGAACGACGGTGCCCTGCATCCGGCCTTCCGCGCCCTGGCCCTCGCCCTGCCCGACGAGGCCTACATCGCCGAGCAGGTGACGCCGGCCAACCCGGCCCGCATCCACGCCGTGCGCGAGGCCATGCTCGATCAGCTGGCCGCTGCGCTGCAGCCTGACTGGGCCCATGCCTGGGGCGCCAACCAGGTGCGCGAAGGCTACGCGCCCACCCCGCTGCAGGCCGGCCGGCGCGCCCTGGCCAATCGCGCGCTGGCCATGCTGGTGCGCCAGGCCACCGCCAGCGGCGACCCGGTCTGGCCTGGCCGCGCCTACCAGCGCGTCAAGGACGCCACCAACATGACGGACCGCCAGGGCGCGTTGTGGGCGCTCATCGGCGCGCGCTCGCCGCTGGCGGCGCAAGCGCTGGCGCACTTCCATGCCGCAGCGCGTGGCAATGCCCTGGTGCTGGACAAGTGGTTCTCGGTGCAGGCCACCGCCCCGGAGGCGCCCGGTGAAACCGGCGCCGGCGTGCTGGGCCAGGTGCGCGGCCTGCTGAAGCATCCGGACTTCACGCTCAAGAACCCGAACCGCGCCCGCAGCCTTGTCTTTGCGCTGTGCATGGGCAACCCGGCGGCCTTCCACCGGGCCGATGCCGCGGGCTACGTGTTCTGGGCCGAGCAGTTGCTGGCGCTAGACGCGATGAACCCGCAGATCGCTGCCCGCCTGGCGCGCGCGCTGGACCGCTGGACCGCTTTGGCCGAGCCCTGCCGCAGTGCCGCCCGCGAGGCCATCGCCCGCGTGGCTGCAAAACCCGACCTGAGCGCCGACGTGCGCGAGATCGTGACCCGAGCCTTGGAACAGAACTGACATGCCCAGACGCATCAGCCTCACGCAGTACCTCGTCGAGCAGCAGCGCGAGCACGGCCACATCCCGGGCCAGCTGCGCCTGCTGATCGAGGTCGTGGCCCGCGCCTGCAAGCGCATCGCCATCTCGGTCAACAAGGGCGCGCTCGGCGACGTGCTGGGCACCGCCGGCAGCGAGAACGTGCAGGGCGAGGTGCAGAAGAAGCTCGACGTCATCGCCAACGAAGTGCTGGTCGAGGCCAACGAATGGGGCGGCCACCTCGCGGCCATGGCCAGCGAGGAGATGGACTCCATCCACGTCGTGCCCAACCGCTACCCGCAGGGCGAGTACCTGCTGCTGTTCGATCCGCTGGACGGCAGCAGCAACATCGACGTGAACGTCTCCATCGGCACCATCTTCAGCGTGCTGCGCAAGCAGGGCCACACGCGCGGTGTGAGCGAAGAAGACTTCCTGCAACCCGGCAAGCACCAGGCCGCCGCCGGCTACTGCGTCTACGGGCCGCAGACCACGCTGGTGCTGACCGTGGGCAGCGGCGTCATCATGTTCACGCTGGACCGCGAGACCGGGTCCTGGCTGCTCACCGAGGAAGGCGTGCAGATCCCGGAGGACACCAAGGAGTTCGCGATCAACATGTCGAACATGCGCCATTGGGCCCCGCCGGTAAAGCGCTACATCGACGAATGCCTGCAGGGCAAGGAAGGCCCGCGCGGCAAGGACTTCAACATGCGCTGGGTCGCCAGCATGGTGGCCGACGTGCACCGCATCCTCACGCGCGGCGGCGTCTTCATGTACCCCTGGGACCAGCGTGAGCCCGACAAGCCTGGCAAGCTGCGCCTGATGTACGAGGCCAACCCGATGGCCTTCCTGGTGGAGCAGGCCGGCGGCCGCGCCACCAACGGCCGGGATCGCATCCTGGACGTGGTGCCGGGCAAGCTGCACGAGCGCATCAGCG
This sequence comes from Burkholderiaceae bacterium, assembly GCA_024235915.1. Taxonomy (GTDB): domain Bacteria; phylum Pseudomonadota; class Gammaproteobacteria; order Burkholderiales; family Burkholderiaceae_C; genus Rubrivivax. Next base: position 36,461 of record JACKLO010000022.1, read on the forward strand.
TGATGCTGGGCTCGCGCAACGAGGTCGACCGCGTGACGAGCTACCACCTCGACGCTTCCACCTGAGCCACGGGCGCCGTAGCAGGCTATACTCGCGGGCTTGGCCGGTGTAGCTCAGTTGGTAGAGCAGCGCATTCGTAATGCGAAGGTCGGGAGTTCGACTCTCTTCACCGGCACCAAGAACCACTGAAAGCCCGGTGGCCGTTCCGCGGCCTCCGGGCTTTTTCACGTTTGGCCCCGACGCACTCGTGCCATGGCCCGCGGCTGCAGGCTAGAGTCCCAACCATGAGCACCTCAGGCATCGCCTTGTCCGGCATGGCCGCCGCCCAGCAGCGGCTGCAGGCGCATGCCCACAACCTGGCCAACCTGGGCACGGACAACTTCCGCCGCAGCACCACGGCGCAGACCGCGCAGGTCACGGGCTGCGTCACGGCCACCTGGCAGCGCGCGCCGGCCGCCGGTGCCGACATGGCCGGCGACCTGGTCGGCCAGATGAGCGCCGGCCACGCCTTCACGGCCAACCTCGCCGTGTTCAAGACCCATGACGCCATGACCGGCGCGCTGCTCGACGCCTTGGCCTGACGGCCTGCCCAGCGTCGGCGGGTGCACGCCCGGCGCCACAATGCGCCGATGTCCGACGACAGCCAGATCTACGTCCCGCCGTCCTTCGTGGCGCTGTTCATACCAGCGGGCCGCATCAAACCCACGGCATCGCGTGAACACATCGCCGAACGCCACGACCTCTGCGAAGACCTCGCCCAGATGCTGCTGGAGACCGCGCAGACCCAGCGCTGGTCGCTGGGCATCACCACCGACGACACGCTGGAGCGCATCGCCCGTGGCCTGCCATCCAGTGGCCTGGACCTCAGCGATGCGGAAACCGGCTGGGTGATGACGCGGCTGGCCGAGTTGCTGGGGCCGGGAGACTGATCACACGGTCCAGGGCGCCGGCGCCTTGGCATCCAGCCCGTAACGCGCCACCGCAGCGGCCACCTGCTGCGGCGCCACCGCCTTCAACGCCGCCAGGGCCACATGCCAGCGGTCGACCTCGAAGAAGCGGCGCAGTGCGGCCCGCGTGTCGCTGCGGCCGAAGCCGTCGGTGCCCAGGATGCTCATGCGCGCCGACAGATGCGGCGCAATCAGCGCCGGCCAGGCGCGCACCCAGTCGCTGACCGCCACCACCGGCGCTTCACCCGGCAGCAGCCGGGCGAGCTGCGTGACCGCTGCTGGCGCATCGGGTTGCAGACGCTCAGCCCGCTCGGCCGCACGCGCCTCGCGCGCCAGTTCCGCGTAGCTGGTGACGCTGAAGACCTCGGCCTCGATGCCCCAATCGTCCCGCAGCAGCGCGGCAGCCGCCAGAGCCTCCGCCAGCAGCGTGCCCGAGCCCAGCAGGCGCACCTGGGCACCCTGACCGCCCTGCACTCCGTGGGCCGCCCGTACTCGCCTCAGGCCGCGCAGCACGTCGGGGGCGTCTTCAGGTGGCAGCGAGGGCTGCGCCTGGTTCTCGTTCATCAGCGTCAGGTAGTGGAAGACGTCGCGCCGCTCCAGCAGCATTTCCTGCATGCCGTGGTGCACGATCACCGCCATCTCGCCGGCCGTGGCCGGGTCCCACACGCGGCAGTTCGGCACCTGCGCCGCCACCAGCAGGCTGTGGCCGTCCTGGTGCTGCAGGCCCTCGCCACCCAGCGTGGTGCGACCGGCCGTGGCGCCGAGCAGGAAGCCGCGCGCACGCTGGTCAGCCGCGGCCCAGATCTGGTCGCCCACGCGCTGGAAGCCGAACATCGAGTAGTAGATGTAGAACGGCAGCATCGGCTCGCCGTGCACGCTGTGGCTGGTGGCGGCGGCCGTCCAACTGGCCAGGGCGCCGGCCTCGCTGATGCCCTCCTCCAGGATCTGCCCGTCGCGCGCCTCGCGGTAGGCCAGCACCGACCCGATGTCCTCCGGCTCGTACTGCTGTCCGGATCGGCTGTAGATGCCCACCTGACGGAACAGGTTGGCCATGCCGAAGGTGCGCGCCTCGTCGGCCACGATGGGCACCACACGCGGGCCCAGGGCCGGGTCCTTGAGCAGCGCACCGAGCAGGCGCACGAAGGCCATCGTGGTGCTCATCTCCTTGCCGTCAGCGTCCAGCGCGAAGCCGGCGATGTCGGCCAGCGCCGGCACCGGCAATGGCGGTGCGTCGGCCCGACGCTGCGGAATCGCCCCGCCCAGCGCCTCGCGGCGTGCGCGAAGGTAGGCCATCTCCGGCGCATCGGCGGCCGGGCGGTAGAAGGCCAGCGCCTCGGTCTGTGCGTCATCCAGCGGCAGCGCAAAACGGTTGCGGAAGGCGATCAGGTCGTCGCGTTCCAGCTTCTTCTGCTGGTGCGTGGTCATGCGGCCCTGGCCCGCCTGCCCCATGCCGTAGCCCTTCTTCGTCTGCGCCAGCACCACCACCGGCCGCCCATCGCCCTGCACCGCCGCGGCGTAGGCGGCGTGGATCTTCACCAGGTCGTGCCCACCGCGCTTGAGGCGGTCGATCTGCTCGTCGGTCAGGCCCTGGGCCAGTGCTGCCAGCGCCGGGTCCTGGCCGAAGAAGTGCTCGCGGTTGTAGCGGCCGTCCTTGGCGGCAAAGGTCTGGAACTGTCCGTCGACCGTGTGCGCAAAGGCCCGCTGCAGCGCGCCGTCGCGGTCGCGCGCGAAGAGGCCGTCCCAGTCGCTGCCCCAGACCAGCTTGATCACGCGCCAGCCAGCGCCTTCGAACAGCGCTTCCAGCTCATCGACGATGCGGCCATTGCCGCGCACCGGGCCGTCGAGCCGCTGCAGGTTGCAGTTGATCACCCAGACCAGGTTGTCCAGGCCCTCACGGGCGGCAAGCGTCAGCGCACTCATGCTCTCGGGCTCGTCCATCTCGCCGTCGCCGAACACGCCCCAGACGCGGCGACCGGCCGTGTCGGCAATGCCGCGGTGGGCCAGGTAGCGCATGAAGCGGGCCTGGTAGATGCTGCTGATGGGCCCGATGCCCATCGAGCCGGTGGGGAACTGCCAGAAGTCCGGCATCAGCCAGGGGTGCGGGTAGCTGGACAGGCCACGTGCACCCTCCTGGCGCGGCGCACTCAATTCCTGTCGGTAGTGCGCGAGGTCAGCCTCGGTGAGGCGCCCCTCAAGGAACGCCCGCGCATACACACCGGGCGCCGAATGCGGCTGCCAGAACACCAGGTCGCGGGCGTGGAAGAAGTGGTTGAAGCCCACCTCGAACAGGTCGGCCGCGCTGGCATAACTGGCAATGTGCCCGCCCAGTTCGCCGTGGGCCTGGTTGGCGCGCGCCACCATGGCCAGCGCATTCCAGCGCATCAGCGACGCCAGGCGCTCCTCGACCGCCAGGTCGCCGCTGAAGCGCGGCTGACGCTCGGGCGGAATGGTGTTGACGTACGGTGTGCCGCGGGGCGGGTGCCAGCCAATGGCCGGCTCGCGCGCATCGGCGGCCAGCAGGTCCATCACCTGGCGCACACGCGCCGGCCCGGCGCTGGCCAGCAGCGCCTGCAAGGCCTCGCGCCATTCCTGAAGTTCCTGGGGGTCGGCGTCGGGTGGGGTGCGCATGTCCATGCCGGGACTGTAGCGGTGCCACCGCTGCCAGATGACGCTGACCGTTTCAGGGTCTTCACGATCGATTCACAGTCGGGCGCTACCGTGGTCGTCATGGACCCCCGAGACCTGCCGCCCCGTGTCGCTGCGCTGTATGCGCAGGCCTCCGAGCCGGAGCGTGTGACCCTGCTCAACCGCCTGCTGCGCCCGCTGGGCCCGCTGGCACTGGTGACCGTGGCCGCAGGCGCCTTCGGCGGCCTGCTGCCCAGCGGCCCCGACGCGCGCTGGCGCGAGGCCGAGGTGTCGCTGGACGACACGCGCCGCGTCGGCACCGCGCAGGTGCTGGCGCTGGCGGACTATGTGGCGCAGAAGGCACCGGACGTGCTTGTGGCCCTGACGCAGGTGCCGCCCGAGTCGGTCTGAAGACGGCTGCCCAAGGCATCAAGCCCGTCGACGCAGCGGCGTGCCGCCTACCGCCCGCGCTGCGGCACCTCAGCCCAGCAGGGCCCTGAGCGTGCCAGCCGGCGTGGCATTGGCCTGCGCCACCATGGCCGCCCCGGCCTGTTGAAGGATCTGCGCGCGCGCCAGCCGAAGGGACTCGGTGGCGTAGTCGGCATCCAGCACGCGCGACTGTGCTGCCGACAGGTCACCGTGCGCGCCACGCAGTTGATCCACGATGCGCTCGAAGCGCCCCAGCACGGCACCGTAGCCCGCCCGGGTGGCCGACACAAGATCGATGTCGGCGTCGATCCGGGCCAGTGCCGCGCGCGCTGCGTCGGCACTGGCGCTGATGTCGATCGCCGAGCCGCTGGCAGTGTCCGCGTTGAAGCTGTGGAGACCCTGTGTCACCGGCGTTGCTTCGGCCTCGAGCAGCAGCTGGAGCGTGGACTCCTTCTGGATGTTGTAGTCCGCCAGTGTGCGGCCTTCCTCCAGCACCTGTCCGGCAAAGACCAGTCGTTGCCGGGCCGGGTCATAGCCTTCCTTCTCCTGGATCTTGGCCTTGACGTTCTCCACCGTGTCATTGGATTCGACCTCCAGCGCGATGGTCTTCGCCGAGTACTCGATGCTGAGCTTCACGAAGATCTGCATCTGCGGCTGCACGCCATCGGCCGGTTGCGCCACGGTGGCGGGCGTCGTCGAGGCAGCGGCGCTGCCGCTCAGGTCGGCCAGGTCGAAGCGCACCGTGTCGTCGTCGCCCGTGCCGGCGCCTACCTGGAAGGCCAATGTCTGCCCGCTGGCCAGCAATGACTGGGCGTTGTAGCGGGTGCCCACGACCGTGCGAGAGATTTCGCGGGTGAGCTGGTCAACCTCCTTCTGCAACGCCTCGCCGTCGGTGACGCCATTGGCGGCCTGCACGGCCAGCTCCCGAACCCGCTGCAACTGCGCACTGACCTGCCCCAGCGCGCCATCCGCCGTCTGCGCCAGCGAGATGGCATCGTTGCCGTTGCGGACCGCCATGTTCATGCCACGCAGCTGCGCCTCCCGGCGCTGGCTGATCGCGAGACCCGCGGCGTCGTCGGCGGCGCCCTGGACGCGCAGGCCACTCGCCAGCCGCCGCATGGCCACGGCACCGTCGGACTGCGCGTTCTGCCAGTGCCGGCGGGCGATGAGACTGTCCTGGAAGGCTGTGATGAAGGAGGGCATGCACCCATCGGCGCATGAGACGCCATGCGTCGTTCATCGGTCAGGCGGCCCCTGACTTGACCATCTTCCCTGAGCCTTTCGATGGCGCCGCCAAGAGCGTCACACCGGCACTGCGCGCTGACACAGGCAAAGGGTCCTGCACTTGTGGACATGGCCCTTCGATGAAGCTGGCGCGCCATTTCGGACGTGTCTGGGCACTGGACGGAGCTGTTCCCGGTGCCGTTCGGCCGCAGCGTCAGGGTGCCCGGTAAGCCCACGGCGGGCACTGATTCCTCGCCCTCGGGTGACGCTCAGCCCCCGGGAGAAGGCGAGAACTGATCTTTCGGGCCCTCGGCGCCAGGGCCGAGGGCGACCAGCCTACTCAGGTCGCCCGCAAAGACCGCCTCGACGTCAGGCATCGCGAGTACAGCGGCGCACAAGTACTCGGAAGCGGGCTGGTCTGGCCGGACGCTGATGTCGTGCCAACTGCCCCGCCGCTCGACGCGAATCAATCCCGCCACCTGTAAGGCCTGAATGTGCCGCGACAGGTGCGCCACCGGCTTCTCCAGGATGTGCGCGAGCTGGCCGGCTGTGCAGCTGGCGCCGTTACTGGACAACACCCGGATCACCCGCAGTCGGGTCTCGTCCGCAAGGGCCTGAAAGGGCCAAGTTGCCTCAAGTCGATGCGTCTGCATGTCGTGCGACGAGGGACTTGACCAGTCGGTCAACTGTGCAAATGACCTACTGGCCGGTTGAACGGCTGGGCAGATGCCCGATTGCCGCATTGGTCACGCTAGTTTGGCCCCCGGAGCGCTGGCAGCACGAGCAAGCAGTGCGTACGCAGTGCGTAGATGCACCTCCGGACGGGCGATCGGCTGCTCGTTCGCTAGACTGCCGTTCATGGAGGCCCTATCCCTCTCCACGGAAGTGCTGCGCTGGGCGGCAGACCAGGCTGGCGAAAGCCTGGAGTCGCTGGCGCGCGCCATGGTGAAGCGCGAGGGAGACCGCGAACGGGTTGTCCGCGGCGAATTGACGCCGCCTCAGGCCGAGAAACTGGCAAAGCTCACTGGAGTGCCCTTCGGGCTACTCTTCCTGCCAGCCCCGCCCGCCATCGATCGCCCTGCGATCCCGGACCTCCGTCAAACGCTCGATCCAGCGCCCCTGAGCCGAGACTTCCTCGAGATCTGGGACGACGTCTCGCGCAAGCAGCAGTGGTACCGCGACCGTCTGATCGAGCTGGGGGCCACGCCCTTGCCCTTCGTCGGTCGATTCAGCGAGGCAGCCTCGCGCAAGCCCGATGCCATCGCGCGCGACTTGATCGAGGTACTGGGCCTTGCCCCCCATGTGCGGGCAACGGCCCGCTCCGCGGACGAGTACTTCACAGCCGTGTCCGATCGCGCCGAGGCCGCTGGCGTTCTGGTGATGAAGAGTGGCATCGTGAAGTCGAACACCCGTCGCCCCTTGTCGGTGAAGGAGTTCCGCGGCTTCGCCATCGTCGACTCGCTGGCTCCAGTGGTGTTCATCAACGGGCGCGATGCTGTCGTGGCCAGCGTCTTCACGCTGGTGCACGAGCTGGCGCACGTCTGGCTGGGCGAAAGCGGCGTTTCGGATCTCGCCACGCGGGCGGCCAAAGGCGTCGAGCGCGTGTGCAACCACGTGGCGGCCGAGGTCCTGGTACCGAAGCAGGAGTTCCTCGCGCAATGGCGGGCGCAGGCGGATCTTGGCCGGATAGCGCGTCTGTTCCGCGTTTCCAAACTCGTGATCGCCCGCCGTGCTCTGGATTTCGACCTTATCGACTCGGACGCCTACGAGGCCGTCGCCTCGGCAACGCACCAGCCAGCCCGCGAAGGGGGTGGCGGTAGTGCGTACCGCACCATCCCCGCTCGCAACAGCAAGCGCCTCACCTTGGCGCTGGTACGAAGTGCGCTTTCAGGTGAAACGCTGCTGCGGGAAGCCGCAGGCCTGCTGGCCGTCCGGCCAGAGACGGTGATGGAGCTTGGAAAGAGGTTGGCAGACCGTGGCTGACGCCTACCTCATTGACGCCAACGTCTTCGTGCAGGCGAAGAACCTGCACTACCGCTTCGAGTTCTGCGGCGGGTTCTGGCATTGGCTCGAGGCGGCACACGCGGCGGGCTTGGTATTCAGCGTCGACAAGGTTCGCGCGGAGCTGGTTGCCGGCCGGAAGGGTGACCCGGCAAGAACATGGGCCGAACAGCAGCCCGCCGGATTCTTCTTGCCGGACGCCGCCGACTCGGCCGTGATGCGGCACTACGGCACGCTCATGAAGTGGGCGTCGGCTGGCGGGCACTACACCGCGGCTGCCATCAGCGAGTTCGCGGCGAGCAAGAACGCCGACCCCTTCATCGTCGCGGTCGCGAAGGTCCACAAGTGCACCGTCGTCACCCAAGAGCGGGCTGACGCCAACGCGAAGCGCAGGGTGCCACTGCCCAATGCCGCTACCGTGCTCGGCGTGAAGACGATGCCGATCTTCGACTTGCTGACAAAGCATGCGGCATCAACCTTCGTCTTCAAGCCCTGAAACGGCAGTCTGCCCAGGGCATCGACAGGGCGCTGCTCGATGTAGTCAGGCAGCCATTCCTCACTGATCTGTAGAACCTGCTTGATCGAGTGGTACAGGTAGGTGTCGAGAACAAGTCGGCGACAACCACGGTGCTGCGGCTGGTCAGCGGATGAGCCGGCGAAATTTGCGCACCGGGTCACACAGAAAGGACAAGGGGTTACGTTCTTTCGAACGTAACCCCTTGATGATGATGGCGCGGCTGGCAGGAATCGAACCCACGACCCCTTGGTTCGTAGCCAAGTACTCTATCCAGCTGAGCTACAGCCGCGCGAGCCCGCAACTATAACACGGCTTTGACGCAGTGCGCAAACTCGCAGCGCTGGCAACAAGCGAACGGCGGGCGACGCTGGCGCAATCAAGCCCTCAGCCATCCAGCGCACAGGCCGCATGCTCGCAAGCCGCCGCGCGGTGTTCGTCCCCTTCTTCGCGCGCCAGCACCGCCAGACGGTGCCACACCATGCGCCGCACCGCCACGTCCAGCCGCTGGTCGGCTGCGGCCGGCTCCAGCAACTGACGCGCCTTGCCCCAGAGCTGCCGTTCGGCGAACGCCGCTCCCACGGCGGCCTGTACCACCGGTTCGTGCGCATGTTGTTCAGCCGCCGTCTGCAGGCGCGGCAGCCAATCGGCGCCGATGCCCTTGGCCGCACGCAGCAGGGCCACCGCCACACGTGTGCGTCCGTCTTCGCCAAGGTCGTCGAGCCGCTCCCACAGCGGCATCAGCCACTGCCGCGCGTCGTCGTGTGCGCCCAAGGCACAGGCGCGCTCCGCGGCGGCGGCGGCCACCACCGCGTCTCGCCGATCGGCGGCGTCGAGCCGCTGCCAGGCGTCGCGCAACTGCTCCGCGTCGTGCGGCACGGCCAGCGCCTCGATCGCCAGGGCGCGCAGCAGGCTGCGTGCCACATCCGGTGAGAAGGCCTGATGGTTGGCCAGCAGGCGTGCCGTCTGCAGCGCTTCCTGCGGGGCATGCGCCAGCCGGGCCGCAGACAGCTTCAGGCGCAGTGCCTGCGTGCGCCGCGCCACGCCGGGTGGCAAGGCCGCCAGCATGGCCAGGGTGCGTTCGGGATCGCGGTCGTCGAGCGCCCATTCGGCCGCCAACAGCCGTGCCCCGTCGTCCGCGCGCCTCGGCTGCCCTGGGGCGGCCAACAGCGTCTCCAGCTGCGCCAATTGCTCGTCACGCCGTGGGCGATCGCTGAGCCGATGCAGGCTCCCTGAAGCCAGCAGGTGGGCCAGCACGGCGAATTCGCGGTCGGTGGCAGCACCGTCGGCGTGCAGCACCAGCGCGCGCCGGGCCGCCTTGTACGCCCGGCTGTAGCGCGCGCTGAAGTACTCGGCCATCGACTCCCGCAGGGCCGCCTGCGCTGCACGCTCGCGCCGCAGGGCGCGCCATTCGGCCGCCCGCGTCGGCAGTGCGAACAACGCCATGAGCGCCTGGGCTGCCGCCAGCACCAGGGCCCCGCCGATGAACAGCAGCAGCAAGCTGAGGTTGAGTGAGAGATCGGCCCGCCACCCGCCCCAAAAGATGCTCACGAGGCCATCGTTGCGGCCGAAGGTGACGGCGGCCACGACGGCCGCCACCGCCACCAGGACGAGCCAGATGACGTTGCGCATCATCGCCAGGCGCTCCCGTGCACGCTGGGCCGCCCGTTCAACGCACGGCCGCAGCGGCGGCGATCGCCGCCAGCGTGGCGTCCGGCCGCGGCACGCCCACCTGGCGGGCCTGCGTCATCACCTGCCGCAGCGTGCTGGACACCGCCTGCACACCCCGCGCCTGGCGATCGAAGTACCGGTCGAGCGCCATGCGCGCGTCACGCAGGTCGGACTGCGCCGTGTCGAACTGGCGCGACAGCAGGGCCAGGCGGGCATTGAGCAGCCGCAGCTTGAGGTTCTCGCGCAGAAACCAGGCCTGCTCAGGCGCCACCAGCATCGCCTCGGGCTGGTCGATGCGGGTCACACGAACCAGACCGCGGACTTCCTGCCAGACCTGAGCGCCGAACGCCAGCCAGGCCGTCCGCCAGGCACCGGGTTCCGGCGCTGACCCGTCTGCTGCGGAAGCGGCCGACGCCGCGGCCTTCGGCGCCACAGGGGTGCGAACAACGGGCACCGCATGGGTTTGCCGATCCGGCCGCGAGAGCAGCGGCAGGCCATCCACGGCACGGATGGCCTCGTCCAGGCGCAGCGTCAGCGCGGCGATGTCGGCCACGCCGACGTCACGGGTGCGTTCGATGTCCTTGGCGATGGCCCGCCGCACGCGCTCCAGCGGCGGCTGGCTGTGGCGCGCCAGGCGCTCTTCGGCCTGTTGCAGCGCCGCCAGCAGCGGTTCGGTGCTGCCGGTGATGGCGCTGTGCTGCAGCGCCACGCGCAGTGCGGCTTCGATGTCGGCCAGCACGTTTTCGTCGCGCGAGCGTGCGATCGACTGCATCAGGTCCTCGACCTGCGAACGCTGCACGGCCGATTCGGCGACGCGGGCTTCGAGCAGCGCCATCTTGGCCGCCGAGTCGCGCGCCAGTTCCTGCGCCTGGCGCGCCATCACACGGGCGTCGGTGGCCTGTTCGGCACTGTCCTGCTGCCGGCGCACCAGTTCGGACTCCAGCGTCTGCACCCGCTGCCGCCCGGTCCAGGCCAGGGCCAGCGCCACGATGGCGAGCACGCCCGCCAGCCCGGCGATCCCCTGCCAAAGATGGCCAGTTGACCTGCCGCCAGGCGGCACCGGCACAGGCGCTGTGTCGGGTGGGCGCTTGGGGGCTTCAGGCTCGGACGCGACAGCCGGCGTCGGCGCTGGAGAAGGGGTATTCACAGCGGCCCAGATTGTACCGATCGGGCCTGACCAGGTTCGCTGCCCACGGCGCTGCCGGCGGCCCCCCGCGCGTCGGCGACGGCCTCGGCCACGGACGCCACCGTGGCGGCACTCGCCTGCACCTGCGCGAATCCTGCCGCCTGCGCGGCCGCGGCAATGCGCGGGTGCGTGGCCAGCGCGCGGGCCCCGGAAGGCACCGTCCAGGTGCGCACCAGATGCTGCACGGCCTCGCTGCTGCTGAACAACCAGAGATGACCCGCTGGATTGGTCTGGGCGGCCCGCAGCAAGGCTTGTTCCGTCGGGTCGAACACCGGCGCACCACGGGCGTACGCTGCCAGGTAGCTCGACACCGCCCCGGCTTCCCGCAGTTGCTCGGCCAGCCAATCGCGGCCGGCTTCTCCCCGCACGACCAGCACCTGCCTGCCGGCCCATTGGCGCTGACGGAGCACGGCCCACAGCTGTTCGGAATCGAAGGACGGCGCATCCGGCGCCGGCGCCACGACTTGCCCGGCGGGGACACCCGCCTGCATCAGCACGGCGGCGGTACCAGGCCCCGGCGCAGCCGCCAATGTGCCCGCCGGCCAAGGCGCATCCGGTGGCCGTGCCGCGAAGAAATGCAGCACCGCGTTGGCACTGACGAAGAACACCAGGTCTTGTCCGGCCAATGCAGCCCAAGCCGCCCGCAACGGCGCGTTGTCGGGCAACGGCCGGATCGCGATCAGAGGCAACGCGGCAAGCTCCACGTCCCGCACACCTTGCGCCGCCAGCGCCGCCCCGAGTGCGCGCACCCAATCCGCCGACTGAGCAGCCGGCCGGGTCACGATGGCACGCAGGACCATGACGCGGGAACGCTGAGGGTTCGCCCCGTCAGGCGGCGGGCAGATAGGCCGCGGCCCCTTGTGCCCGCAGCGCATCGACGGCGCGCGCACCCAGCGCGCGCGCAGCGGAGACATCTTCCACGGGGGCCGACAACACGACCTTGAGCAGCGGCCGGGTCGGCGCCACGCCGTCGCCCAAGGCTGCAGCCAGCTGCAGTTCGCCCGCGCTCCACCGCGCGTGGGCCGCCAAAGGCATGCTGCAGCTGCCGCCCAAGCCACGCGACACTTCGCGTTCGGCCTCGCAGGCCAGCAGCGTGGGCGGGTGCACCAGCTGCGCGATCGTCTCGCGCAGCGCGGTGGCGTCCTCGCGGACCTCCAGCCCCAACGCGCCCTGGCCGGCAGCAGGAATCATGATGTCGACGTCGAAGCGCATGCGGATGCGGCTCTCCAGCCCCAGGCGCATCAGGCCGGCGGCCGCCAGCACGATGCCGTCGTAGCCGCCCTCGTCCAGCTTGCGCAAGCGGGTGTCGAGGTTGCCACGAAGGGGTTCGATGCGCAGATCCGGCCGCAGGGCCAGCAGCTGCGCCACGCGGCGCAGGCTGGACGTGCCCACCACGGCGCCCTGTGGCAGGTCCATGGGCGACGCGTGGCGCGCCGAAACCCAGGCGTCGCGCGGGTCCTCGCGTTCCATCACGGCCGCCAGCACGAAACCCGGCGGCAGTTCCATCGGCACGTCCTTGAGCGAGTGCACAGCCAGGTGGGCTCGCCCTTCTGCCAGCGCCGCTTCCAGTTCCTTGACGAACAGCCCCTTGCCGCCGACCTTGGACAGTGCGCGGTCCAGGATCTGGTCACCCCGGGTGGTCATGCCCAGCAGGCGCACGGCCAGACCAAAGCGCTGCTGCAGCAGGTCTCGCACATGTTCGGCCTGCCACAGGGCCAGTCGGCTTTCGCGCGTGGCGATCACGGTGTCGTTCATGGTGCATGGATTATGGCCAGCGGCGGGCACGCGGATTGCATGCACAATCCAGATTCGATTGGTAATCGAGTTACACGCAAGGAGCGCACACCATGGCCCGCCGACCCGCCCTGCCCGATGCTGCCGCCCGCGAGGCGGCGGAAAAGAACAAGCCGCTGGTGGAAGATATCCGGTTACTGGGGCGCATCCTGGGTGACGTGATCCGGGAACAGGAAGGCAAGGATGCCTTCGAGCTGGTGGAACGCGTGCGTCAGCTGTCGGTGGCCTATCGCCTCAAGGCCGATGCCAGCGCGGGGCGGGTGCTGGACCGGCTGCTGAAGAACCTCAGCGTCGACCAGACCGTCAGCGTGATCCGCGCGTTCAGCTATTTCTCCCACCTGGCCAACATCGCCGAGGACCGCCATCACGTACGCCGCCGCCGCGTGCACGAACGCGCCGGGCACCAGCAGGAAGGCTCGCTGGCCATGAGCTTCGAGCGCCTGCATCGCGCGGGGCACCGTGCGTCGGACATCGCGGGCATGCTGCAGCGGGCGCATGTATCACCGGTGCTGACGGCGCACCCCACCGAGGTGCAGCGCAAGAGCATCCTGGACGCCGAGCGCGCCATCGCCGAACTGGTGGGCCAGCGCGACGGGCTGGACGGCGACGCCGAGAAGGGCCACAACGAGGCGCTGATCCGTGCCCGCGTCACGCAGCTGTGGCAGACGCGCATGCTGCGCACCGCCAAGCTCACCGTGAGCGACGAGATCGAGAACGCCCTGTCGTTCTACACCAGCACCTTCCTGCGCGAGATCCCGAAGCTTTACGCGCAGATCGAGCAGGCGCTGCCCGGGCACGCCGTTGCGCCGTTCCTGCGCATGGGCCAATGGATCGGCGGCGACCGTGACGGCAACCCCTTCGTCACCGCGGCCACGCTGAAGGAAGCGCTGGCACGGCAGAGCGAGCTGGCGCTGCGCCACCACCTGACGGAGGTGCACCATCTCGGCGCGGAGTTGTCGATGTCGACCATCCTGGTCGGCGTCACGCCGGACATGCAGGCGTTGGTGGACCGGTCGCCGGATCACAACCCGCACCGCAGCGACGAGCCCTACCGTCGCGCACTGGCCGGCATCTACGCCCGCCTGGCCGCCACGCTGCAGCAGCTCACCGGCACCGAGGCGCTGCGCCACGCCGTGGCGCCGCAGGACCCGTACGCCAGCGCCGGCGAGTTCGCTGCCGACCTGGCGGTCATCGAAACTTCGCTGCGCACGCACCACGCGGGCGCGCTGGTGGCCCCGCGGCTGCAGCCGCTGCAGCGCGCGGTGCAGGTCTTCGGTTTCCATCTGGCCACGCTGGACCTGCGCCAGAGCAGCGACAAGCACGAGGCCGTGGTGGCCGAACTGCTGCGCGTGGCACGGCTGGAGGCCGACTACAGCGCCCTCGACGAAGCCACGCGCTGCGAACGCCTGCTGGCCTTGCTGAACGATGCGCGGCCGCTGCGCGTGCGCGGCGCCGTCTATTCCGACTTTACGCGCGACGAACTCGCCATCTTCGAGACCGCACGCGACGCCATCGCCCGCCTGGGCCGCGGCGCCATCCGCCACGCCATCATCAGCCACACCGAGGAGGTGTCGGACCTGCTGGAACTGCTGCTGCTGCAGAAGGAGGCGGGGCTGCTGCGCGGCACGCTGGCCGAGGACGCGGCGGCTGACCTGATCGCCGTGCCGCTGTTCGAGACCATCGGCGACCTGCGCCGCGCCGCGCCCATCATGCGCGCCTTCTACGCCCTGCCCGGCGTGCTGGCCATGGTGCGGCGCAGTGGCGCCGAGCAGGACATCATGCTGGGCTACAGCGACAGCAACAAGGACGGTGGCTTCTTCACCAGCAACTGGGAGCTGTACCGCGCCGAGGTGGCGCTGGTGGACTTGTTCGAGTCGCTGGAGCGCGACCACGGGATCACGCTGCGCCTGTTCCACGGCCGCGGCGGCACGGTGGGCCGCGGTGGCGGCCCCAGCTACCAGGCCATCCTGGCGCAGCCGCCGGGCACCGTGAAGGGGCAGATCCGGCTGACCGAGCAGGGCGAGGTCATCGGCGCCAAGTACGCGAACCCCGAGATCGGCCGCCGGAACCTGGAAACGCTGGTGGCCGCCACCATCGAGGCCACGCTGCTGCATCCCACCAAGAGTGCGCCCAAGGCCTTCCTGGACGCGGCCGACGCCCTCAGCAGCGCCAGCATGGCGGCCTACCGGCACCTGGTCTACGAGACCGAGGGCTTCACCGACTACTTTTTCGCCGCCACGCCGATCCGCGAGATCGCCGAGCTCAACATCGGCTCACGCCCGGCCAGCCGCAAGGCCAGCCGCGCCATCGAGGACCTGCGGGCCATCCCCTGGGGCTTCAGCTGGGGCCAGTGCCGGGTGGCGCTGCCGGGCTGGTACGGCTTCGGCAGCGCCGTCGAGGCGTTTCTCGCCGGCGGCGATACGGACGAGAGACTGGCCCTGCTCCAGCGCATGCATCGCCAGTGGCCGTTCTTCCGCACGCTTCTGTCCAACCTGGACATGGTGCTGGCGAAGAGTGACCTTCGCGTGGCCGCCCGCTACGTGGAGCTGGTGGAGGACAAGCGGCTGGCGAAGCGCATGTTCACGGCCATCCGCGCCGAATGGGACCGTGTGGCGCAGGCCCTGGCGCAGATCACCGGCGACGCGACGCGGCTGCAGTCCAACCCGGCGCTGGCGCGGTCCATCGAGCACCGCTTCCCGTACCTGGACCCGCTGAACCACCTGCAGGTGGAACTGCTCCGCCGTTACCGCGGCCAGCGCGAGCCGGCGGAACACCAGGCCCGCCTGCAGCGCGGCATCCACATCTCCATCAACGGGGTGGCGGCAGGCTTGCGGAACACCGGCTGAGGCCTGGGCCAGCGAAGGTGTCCAGGCCGCTGCCGCCGTTCAATCACTGGCGAGTGCCTGCCGCACCGCGGCCAGCTGTCGGCGTGACACCGCCAGCCATTCGTCAGCCGGTGCCACGCGCACGGCCCAGCTGTCGCCGGCGCCTTCGCCATCGTCCTCACCCGGCCGCCGCGCCAGCTCGCGCACGGCGGCGCGTGCCACCAACGCGTTGCGATGCACGCGCAGGAAGCCATCGCCCAGGCGCTGCTCCAGGTCGGCCAGGGCGTCGTCGAGCACGTAGCTGCGCTCGGCGGTGCGCAGCGTCACGTACTTCAGCTCGGCCTTCAGGTACAGCACTTCAGACACCGGCAGGCGCAGCACACGCCCGCGGTCGCTGACCACCAGCACCGGCACGTCGGTGCCAGGTTCGGGCGCCGGCAGGCCGCGCCGCTGCGCCACCCGGCGAAGTGCCGCCTGCAGACGGTCGCGCGAGACCGGCTTGGTCAGGTAGTCCACGGCTTCCAGGTCGAACGCCGCCAGCGCGTGTTCCGCATGGGCGGTGACGAACACCACCGCCGGCGGCTGAGGCAGCGCCAACAGTCGTCGCGCCAAGGTGAGACCGCTGGCGCCTGGCAAGGCGATGTCCAGCAGCACGAGGTCGGCCACGTCGGCCTGCACCGCGGCTTCGTGCGCATCGCCGGCTTCGCCGACGATGACCGTGGCCGGGTCGTCGATGGCCTCGAGCAGGCTGCGCAGACGCAGGCGCGCCAGCATCTCGTCGTCGACCAGCAGCACACGCAGGGTCATGTCAACAGCGCCCGGCCCGGGTGAAGCAACGGGCCGCAGCCAAGACGAATGGCCCCCATGGCATCGGCTCCCACCTTGTGATCACGCGCGGCATCACAGGGGAATCGTGATGCGCGCATGGTGCCGCCCATGCGCGCGCCAGGTCTCGAAGTGCGCCGCCACGTCGTGCAGCAGGCGCAGCCGCTCACGCACATTGTGCAGGGCCATGCCATGGCCGGGCACGGCTTCCGATTCGGCTTCGTCGGGCACGGTGTTCACCACCTCGATTTCCACCTGCCCGCGCTGCAACGCCACGCGCACCTGCACCTGTGCCCCGGAGGCCGAGGGCTCCACGCCGTGGCGCACCGCGTTCTCCACCAGCGGCTGCAGCATCAGCGGCGGTACGCGCGCCCGGGCCGCCCCGGCCGCCACGTCCCAGTCCAGCCGCAGGCGGTGGCCGAAGCGCACCTGCTCGATCGCCAGATAGGCCCGGGCCAGCGCCAGTTCCTCGTCCAGCGTGATCGCGGCCCCGGCATCGGCCAGCGCGGCGCGAAAGAGATCGCCCAGGTTCTGCAGCACCTGCTCGGCGCGCAGCGGGTCATGGCGGACGAGGGCCAGCGCGGTGTTCAGCGCGTTGAACAGGAAGTGCGGCCGGATGCGGGACTGCAGTTCCGCCAGCCGAACGCGCGCGTCCACCGGCGCCCAGATGCGGGCCCGCAGGTCCAGCCAGGCCCACAGCAGGCCAGCCAGGCCAGCGCCGGCCAGGGCCACACCCGCGACGTGGGCGGCATCCGGCGCCGGCACCAATTGCAGCCACCAGCCCGGCCCCTGGCCGATCAGCGCCGCAGCGGACCCAAGCGCCAGCGCCACCGCTGCGCGTGCGGTCGTCGTCATGCGGCGCAGTGGTCGCTTGAGCGCGCACACCGGCAACAGCCACAGCAGGGTGCCCAGCAGGCCCGCAAAAGCCGTGGCCCCGAACACCGGCCAGCCGGCCGCGCCCTGAGCCACCAGCGTGCCGATGGCCAGCACGGCCTGCACGCCCAGCACCGCGCGCAGGGCCAGGCCTGGATGGCAGACGTCGAAGGCCACGGCCGCATGCGCCTCGGCGCGTGCGCGTTCCTCCGCCAGTGGGTCGAAGCGCGATTCGGCGAAGGTGCTGGTCAGGCCGACACCGGGCCGCAGCGTGCTTGGCCAGACGCTGGGGGGCCGCGTTTCGGCGTAGGGGTCGGCAGTCGGCCGGTCGGTAGGCATCGGGTGGCACCGATAATACGAAGCTTGCCGGCCATGCCGGCCCGGTTCGGGCCGCGCGGCGCCCGATGTCCCGCCCTTCGACGGCTCCCTACCGCCTCCGCACGATGTCCCACGATCCGCTCGCCAACAAGGCCCAGGCCTGGTCCGCCCTGTTCTCCGAACCGATGAGCGAGCTGGTGCAGCGCTACACCGCCAGCGTCGGTTTCGACCAGCGGCTCTGGCGGGCCGACATCGACGGCAGCCTGGCGCACGCCGACATGCTGGCGGCGCAGGGCATCATCGCCGCGCAGGACCTGGCCGACATCCAGCGCGGGCTGGCACAGATCGCCGGCGAGATCGAGGCCGGCAGCTTCACCTGGAAGCTCGAGCTGGAGGACGTGCACCTCAACATCGAGGCACGCCTGACGGAACTCGTCGGCCTGGCCGGCAAGCGGCTGCACACCGGCCGCAGCCGCAACGATCAGGTCGCCACCGATGTGCGCCTGTGGCTGCGTGGCGAGATCGACGGCCTGGCCGGCTTGCTGACCGCCATGCAGCGTGCGCTGGTGGAGCTTGCGGCCAACCACACCAGCACCGTGATGCCCGGTTTCACCCACCTCCAGGTGGCGCAGCCGGTGAGCTTTGCCCACCACCTGCTGGCCTATGTGGAGATGTTCGCGCGCGATGCCGACCGGCTGGCCGACGTGCGCAAACGCGTCAACGTGCTGCCGCTGGGCGCTGCGGCGCTGGCCGGCACCAGCTACCCGCTGGACCGCGAGCGCGTGGCCCGCACGCTGGGTTTCGACGCCGTCTGCCAGAACAGCCTGGACGCCGTGAGCGACCGCGACTTCGCACTCGAATTCGCGGCCTGGGCGAGCATCTGCATGGTGCACGTCTCGCGCCTGTCGGAAGAGATCGTGCTCTGGATGAGCCAGAACTTCGGCTTCATCGATCTGGCTGATCGTTATTGCACCGGCAGTTCCATCATGCCGCAGAAGCGCAACCCCGACGTGGCGGAACTGGCGCGCGGCAAGAGTGGCCGCGTGGTCGGCCACCTGATGGGCCTGCTGACCCTGATGAAGGGCCAGCCGATGACCTACAACAAGGACAACCAGGAAGACAAGGAACCGCTGTTCGACACGGTGGACACGCTGCGCGACACCTTGCGCATCATGGCCGAGATGGCCGGCGGCATCGTGGTGAAGGCCGACGCCATGGAGCGCGCCGCACTGCGCGGCTACGCCACCGCCACCGACCTGGCCGACTACCTGGTGAAGAAGGGCCTGCCGTTCCGCGACGCGCACGAAACCGTGGCGCATGCGGTGAAGGTGGCGATCCAGCGCGGCGTCGACCTCGCCGAACTGCCGCTGGCCGATTTGCAGGCCTTCAACCCGGCCATCGAGGCCGACGTGGCCGAGGCACTGACGCTGCAGGGCTCGATGGGCGCCCGGCGCGTGCTGGGCGGCACGGCGCCTGAGCAGGTGCAGGCGCAGATCGCACGCCACAGGGTCCGTCTGGGCACCTGAAGGGTTCCGCGGCCGCCCCGATACAGCCGCTGCGGCCAGGGCCGCTTCACCACAGGACCGCGTCAGCGCGTGGGCGGCGGTGCCGCTTCGCCGCGGTCGAACACCACGCGCCAGACGCCTGGTGCTTCCTGACGCCAGATCGAATTGAAGCGCCCGATCAGGCGCCCGTCCGCGGCGTGCACCGGCCCGCTGGAATGCGCCAGCGTACCGTCGGCCAACACCTCCACGCGGTCAGGTGCCCATGAAAAGGGCGCAGCCGGCCCGTCGAAGAAGCGCTGCCAGTGCCCGACCACGGCAGCCTTGCCGCGCAGCGGCGCGTCCGGTGTGGTGAAGAAGACGGCCTGCTCCGACAGCCATCCGCTGAAGGCCGCCAGATCTCGCGCGGCCATGCTCCGGGCAAAGGCGTGTTCCGCAGCCGCCACCTCGGCCTGCCACCGGGCAGGGTCTGCGGCGGCGTCGCCACCATGGGCCATCAGGACCCCGGCCATCAGCACGGCGCCGGGTTTCACAGGTGTTCCAAGGACCACAGGGTCCTGCGCGACGTGAACCTCATGCGACGGCCTCCCGGGTTGCATTGGCCCAGCATGCTACGCCCCGACGCCACAATGCAGCACCGCCATGGCCTCGCCCACCCGTTGGATCGCCCACCTCGACATGGACGCGTTCTATGCGTCTGTTGAACTGCTGCGGTATCCGGAACTGAAAGGTCAGCCCGTGGTCATCGGCGGTGGCCGCCGCCACCAGCCCGAGAACCTGCCCGACGGCACGCGGCGATTCATGCGCCTGCGCGACTACACCGGCCGCGGCGTGGCCACCACGGCCACCTACCCGGCGCGCGACCTGGGCCTGCACTCCGGCATCGGCCTGATGAAGGCAGCGCAGCGTGCGCCCGACTGCATCCTGCTGCCCACCGACTTCGACCGCTACCGCGAGTACTCGCGCCGCTTCAAGGCCGCCGTGGCGGAAGTGGCGCCGGTGATCGAGGACCGCGGCATCGACGAGATCTACATCGATCTCACGACCGTGCCCGGCGCGCAGGACGTGGTGGGTTTCGACGCCACCGGCGGCGTGCGTGCGCTGGCACAGGAGATCCGCAACAACGTGAAGCGCGCTACCGGGCTGAGCTGCTCGATCGGCGTCACACCCAACAAGCTGCTGTCCAAGATCGCCAGCGATCTGGACAAACCCGATGGTCTGACGGTGGTCACGGCCGCCGACGTGCCGCTGCGCATCTGGCCGCTGCCGGTGCGCCGCATCAATGGCATCGGGCCCAAGGCCGGCGCCAAGCTGGAGACCTTGGGCATCCGCCGCGTGGCCGATCTGGCGGCGGCCGACCCGGCGATGCTGGTGGAGCAGTTCGGCCGCGCCTACGGTCGATGGCTGCACGATGCGGCCCACGGGCACGACGACCGGCCTGTGGTCACCCACCACGAACCGGTGTCGATGAGCCGCGAAACCACGTTCGAGCGCAACCTGCATGCCGTCCGTGACCGTGCGGCGCTGGGCGAGATCTTCACCCGCCTGTGCACGCAAGTGGCGGCCGACCTGCAGCGCAAGGGCTATGCCGGCCGCACCATCGGCATCAAGCTGCGCTTTGACGACTTCCGCACCGTGACGCGCGATATGACGCTGCCGCAGGCCACGGCAGAGGCCGAAGTCATCCGCCACGCCGCCGGCCTGTGCCTCAAACGCGTGGACCTGACCAAACCGCTGCGTCTGCTGGGCGTGCGCGCCGCGTCCTTGGTGCGCGGGGGGCGCCTATGATGCGGCGCATGAAGACATTGTCTTGCCTGCTGCTGGCCGGCCTGGGGCTGAATGCAATGGCGGCCGACCTGCAGGTTCAGGTGCGCACGGCTGGCGGCAAGCCTGCGGCCGATGTTGTGGTGATGCTGATGCCGGCCGCGCAGGGGGCCGCGCAGGGGGCCGCGCAGGTGCCCGCAGCGGCCACCGCCACGGTGGACATCGTGCAGAAGGGCAATCGCTTCGAACCCTATGTGTCGGCGGTGCCTGCAGGCACGCAGGTGCGCTTCGTCAACCGCGACCGTTACGACCACCACGTGCGCTCCTTGGGCAGTGGGCCGATGGGCGCCGTGCCGCCGGCGAAGTCCTTCGAACTGCGGCTGGGCCCGGTGCAGGCCGGCGACAAGGCCATCGGCAGCGTGGTCTTCGACACGCCGGGCAGCATCACGCTGGGCTGCCACATCCATGGCTCGATGCGGGGCCACCTGTTCGTGACCACCACCCCCTGGGTGGCCGTGACCGACGATCAGGGCCAGGCGCGTTTCACCGGCCTGCCCGACGGCGCGGCCGAGATGCGCTTGTGGCACCCAGACCAACTCACCGGCCAGGCAGCGCAGACGCTGACGCTGTCCGGCCAGGGTCCGGTCCAGGCCAGCGCGCAGCTGAGCTTCAATCCTCCGCGCCGGCCCACGCCGCGTGCCAAGGGCGAATACGAGTTCTGAGCCGGCGCCGCTGGACGTCAGCGGCTGGGCAGGCGCGCCATCCACACCGCCACTGCTGAGCACACCACGGCGGGCATCCAGCGCCAGGGATGCGGCAGCGTCCAGGCGGCCCACGTGGCCCCGATGCTCATCATCGTCCAGGCCAGCAGTTTGGCCCGCCAAGGTATCACGCGGCGGGCACGCCAGGCCCGCAGCATGGGCCCGAAGCGCGGGTGGTTGAGCAACCAGCGTTCCCAGCGTTCGCTGCCGCGCGCGAAGCAGAACGCCGCCAGGATGACGAACGGCGTGGTGGGCAGCAGCGGCAGCACGATGCCGACGATGCCGGTGGCCAGGGCTAGCACCCCGGAGGCCAGCCACAGACCGCGTTGCCAGACCGGTCTTGGCGCGGGCCTGGGTGGCGGATGTGACATCGCACGATCGTACCTGTCGCCGGCCCTCAGGGATTCCACGACCAGTGCACTGAACGTCACTGCGGCATGATCTCCGGCTGTCCACAAATCCTCCGGAGACCTCGATGACGCCGCTGCGCCTTCTTCCTGCCGCCCTGGCCGCCACCCTTTGCGTGGCCGGTGCCGCCCAGGCCCAGGACAAGCCCACGGAGCTGAAGCTGGCCCACTGGGTGCCGGCCAACCACCTGCTGGCGCAGCTGGGTTGGATTCCCTGGGGCAAGTCCATCGAAGCCGCCTCGGGTGGCAGCATCAAGGTCACCATCTTCCCGGCCCAGCAACTGGGCAAGGCGCCGGACCACTACGACATGGCGCGTGACGGCATCGCCCAGCTCACCTACGTGAACCCGGGCTACCAGGCGGGCCGCTTCCCCATCATCGCCGCGGGCGAACTGCCCTTCCTGGTCGACAAGCCAGGTCCGGCGTCGAAGGCGCTGGACGCCTGGTACCGCCCGTACGCCGAGCGCGAGATGAAGGACGTCAAGGTCTGCCTGACGCACCTGCACGTGGGCACGTTCCACTCCAAGCAGCCGATCACGGAACCGGGTCAGATCAAGGGCATGAAGATCCGCCCGGCCAACGGCACCGTCGGCGCCATGGTCAACGTGCTGGGTGGCACCAGCGTGCAGGTCTCGGCGCCGGAATCGCGCGACGCGCTGTCCAAGGGTGTGGCCGACGCCATCACCTTCCCCTGGAACTCCATCATCAGCTTCGGCATCGACAAGGTCACCACCTTCCACACCGACATGCGGCTGTACGCCGCCGTCTTCGTGTGGGCCATGAACAAGGACTGGTACAACGGCCTGTCGGCCAACCAGAAGAAGGTGATGGACGACCACTGCAACAACGAGTGGGCGGCCAAGGTCGGCGCGGCCTGGGGCGACGCCGAGGACGCCGGCCGCGAGAAGCTGCAGGCCATGGGCGGCCACACCTTCGTGCCGATGAGCGCGGCCCAGGTGGACGTCTGGCGCAAGGCGGTGGCACCGGTGTACGACCGCTGGGTCGACGCGGCCGGCAAGACCGGCATCGACGCCAAGAAGGCACTGGACGATCTGCGCGGCGAATTGAAGAAGGCCGGCGGCGCGTACTGATCACGGCACGATGAAGCGTCTCGTGGCCGCCACCGAAACGGTGGCGGCGGTCTTCCTGCTGCTGATCGCCTTGTTGACGGCATTCAACGTCGCGCTGCGTGATCTCCTGGCCTGGCAGATCCCCGACTGGTTCGACGGCACCAAGCTGCTGATGGCCATCGCGCTGTTCTGGGGCATCGCCGTGGCCACCTACCACGGTGGCCACATCGCGGTGGACATCGTCTGGGAACACCTGCAGCGTCGCGGGCGGCGCGTGCTGGACGGGGTTGCCGGTCTGATCACCTTGGCCTTCCTGGCCCCGATGGCGTGGATGGTGTTCGCCAAGGTCCTGGCCAGCGGCACACAGGCCACCACCGACCTGCGCCTGCCGCTGATGTGGTTCACCGGCATCGCCGCCTGTGGGGCGGTGGCGGGCGCCGTGCTGGCACTGGCACGGTTGGCGGAACTGCTGCGCGGTGACGGCGACGCCAGCGACGAGGTGCGCGATGGACCGTGACCTCGTCGCCCTGCTCGGCTTCGTCGGCATGTTCATGCTGATGGCGCTGCGCGTGCCCATCGGCGTGGCCATGGGCATCACCGGCGTGCTGGGTTTCGGCGTGCTCTCCGGCATGGGCCCGGCACTGAACCTGATGGGCAATGTGCCGCTGTCGGTGCTGTCGGACTACAACCTGCTCGTGATCCCGATGTTCATCCTGATGGGCGCGTTTGCGTCGCACTCGGGCATGAGCCGGGAACTGTTCGACGCCGGCCGTGCCTGGTTCGGCCATCGCCGCGGTGGCCTGGCCTACGCCAGCATCGCCGCCTGCGGCGGCTTTGCCGCCATCAACGGCTCATCGGTGGCCACTGCCGCCACGATGACGCAGGTGGCGCTGCCCGAGATGCGGCGTGCTGGCTACGAACCTGGCTTCAGCGCCGGGCTGATCGCGGCCGGTGGCACGCTGGGCATCATGATCCCGCCGTCGACCATCCTCGTGCTCTACGGGATCATGACCGAGGTCGACATCGCGCAGCTCTTTGCCGCCGGCCTCATCCCGGGTGTGCTGGGCGTGGTGTTCTACGCCGTGCTGGTGCAGTGGCTGGCCATCCGTCGCCCCGAGCACCTGCCGCTGGGCGAGCCCCACACCTGGGCGGAGCGCATGGCGTCGCTGAAGAACCTGTGGGCCGTGATCCTGCTGTTCGTCTTCGTGCTCGGCGGCATCTACGGCGGGCTGTTCACGGTGCAGGAGGCCTCTGGCGTGGGCGCCACCGGCACGCTGCTGATCGGCATGGCCCGCGGCCGGCTGCGCTGGCAGGAGATCCGCGCGTCGCTGATCGACGCGTTGCGCGTGTCGTCGGGGATCATGATGATCGTCGTCGGCGCCTTCCTCTTCGGCTACTTTCTCACCATCACCCAGTTCACGCAGAACGCGGTGGACTGGCTCGTGAACCTGCCGGTGGGCGCCTACGGCGTGCTGGCCATCGTGATGGTGGGCTACTTCGTGCTCGGCGCCGTGATGGACGAGCTGGCGATGATCCTGCTGACCGTGCCCATCGTCTTCCCGGCGATGACGCAGCTGGGCTTCGACCCGGTGTGGTTCGGCGTCATCGTGGTCATGGCGGTCACCTTCGGCATGATCTGCCCGCCGGTGGGCATGAACGTCTTCGTGATCAACTCGATCGCCCGCGACATCCCGCTGACGCGCATCTACGCCGGCACCATGCCCTTCATCGCGGTGGACCTGGTGCGCCTGGTGGTGCTGTGTGCCTTCCCGGGCATCGCGCTGTGGCTGCCGCGGGTGCTCGGCCTGTAGCACCGTCTTGATCCGGCGCAAGCCGGCGGCCGGCGACTGCGGCGAGCATCCGTGGCCATGAGCACCCTGACCTGGACCGACGATCTGGCCCTGGGCCAGCCGCGCATGGACGCCACGCACGTGGAGTTCGTGGACCTGCTGGCCTCGCTGGAAGCCGCCATCGCGACACCCGACGCCGTGGCGCCAGCGCTGGCCGCCCTGGTGGACCACACCGACGCCCACTTCGCGCAGGAAGACCGCTGGATGACGGCCCTGGGCTTCGCGCCGCAGAACTGCCACAGTTTCCAGCACCAGGCGGTGCTGAACGTGATGCGCGAGGTGCAACGGCTGCACGCCGCCGAAGGCGATGTGGCCCTGGTGCAGCGCATGGCCGGCGAACTGGCGGTCTGGTTCCCGCAGCACGCGCAGATGATGGATGCGGCGCTGGCTGAGACCATGACGCTGCGCGGTTACGACGCGGAGACCGGCGCCATGGCGAACCCGCCCGCCCCGGAGGCCGAGGCCATCACCGGATGCGGCGGCAGCAGCTGCAGCTGAGCACCCGGCACGCGATCGCGCATTTGCGGCGATGATCGTGTGAACCGCCGGACGGCGGCGCACACGAGGAGACATCACCGCATGGACATCGGATTCATCGGCCTGGGCGTCATGGGCGCCCCCATGGCCACGCACCTGGCCAATGCCGGCCACCGGCTGACGCTGCTGGACGCCAACACCGCCGCAGCGCGCGACCTGGCGGCCACGATCGGCGGCACCGCGGTGGCGACGCCTGCCGAGGTGGCGGCCGCCAGCGAGGTCGTGATCACCATGCTGCCAAACGGCGAGGTGGTGCAGCAGGTGGCGCTGGGCGATCAAGGCCTGATCCATGGCCTGCGCGACGGCGCCATCGTGCTCGACACGTCGTCGGCCGAACCCTGGCTGACGCAGCAGACCGCCGCCGCCATCGCCGCCAAGGGTGCGACCATGGTGGATGCGCCGGTCTCCGGCGCCGCCTGGGGCGCGCAGGCGGCGGAACTGGTGTTCATGGTCGGCGGCAGTGATGCCGACGTGGCGCGTGTGCGCCCGCTGCTCCTGGGCCGGCTGGGCGCGGGCCACGCCATGAAGTGTCTGAACAACTGCATCACCGCGATGACCTTCACCGCCACCGCCGAGGCGCTGGTGGCCGGCAAGCGCTATGGCCTGGACCCGGCGGTGATGGTGGACGTGCTCAACCAGTCCACCGGCGGCTCGTGGATCACGCAGACGCACTTCCACCAGCGGATCTTCAACCGCAGCTTCGATGACCCGTTCAAGCTGGAACTGATGCGCAAGGACGTGGGCATCGCCGTGCAGCTGGCGCAGCAGACGGCCACGCCGATGCCGATGGCCGGCCTGGGCCAGCAGCTCTGGCGCATGGCCGATCACGCGGCCGGGCCTGGCGCCAGCGTCAGCGAGCTGGTGCGCTGGGTGGAGCAGCTCTCCGGCACCGAACTCACGCCCGGCGCCGGCGAGCCGCAGGGATGAGCGCCGTCGATCTGGAAGACCGGTTGGCCGACTTCGTCGTCGGCCATCCCTTGAGCGACGTCCCTGCCGAGGCCGGGCTCACCGCGCAGCGTGTGCTGCTGGCCGTCGCTGGCACGGGCGTGGCCGGTGCGGATGAAGACGGCATCGCCGAACTGCGTGCCCTGCTGCTGGAGCGCGGCGGCACGCCGCAGGCCACCAGCCTGGTCTTCGGCGACCGGCTGCCGGCCGTGGCCGCGGCGCAGCTCAACGGCACGATGTGCCGCGCGCTGGACTTCTGCGACGCCATGGCGCCCGGCCCGCACTTCGGTGCCGCACTGGTGCCCGCCTGCCTGGCGGCGGCCGAACTGCGCGGCGGGTGCGGTGGCGCCGATTTCCTGGCGGCACTGGTGGTGGGCTGCGAAGTCGGCGCGCGCTTCAACCTCAGCGAACGCCAGTACGACGGCTTCGACCCCACCGGCATTGCCGCCACCTTCGCCGCCACCGCCGGCGCCGCGCGTGTACTGGGCCTGGATGCACTGCAGGCACGCCGTGCGCTGGGCCTGGCCTTCAACCGCTGCGGCGGCAGTTTCCAGAGCCACATCGACGGCACGCTGGGGGTGCGCCTGCTGCAGGGCCACGTGGCGGCCGCCGGCGTGGAATGCGCGCAGATGGCGCAGCGGGGCCTGACCGGCCCGCTGAACTTCCTGAGCGGCGTCTATGGTTTCCCGCACCTGTACGGCCGCGGCACGCTGCCGCCAGCCGATGTGGTGGCCGGCCTGGGCCACGAGTGGCGGCTGCAGCGCATGATGTTCAAGCCCTACCCCAGCTGCGGCGCCACGCAGGGGCTGACGCAGCTGGTGCTGGACCTGGTGCACGAGCTGGACCTGCGGCCCGAGCAGGTGGCCACGGTGCTGGTGCGCCAGCCGCCGTACTCGCACAAGCTGGTCGGCCACCCGTTCAAGCGGGGTGCCAACCCGCGCGTGGACGCACAGTTCAGCGCCGCCTGGTGCGTCGCCAACGCTTTGGTCCGACGAAGCTCGCAGCTGTCGCACTTCAAACCCGAGCAGATCACCGACCCGGCGGTGCTGGCACTGGTGGCGCGCGTGACCACGGAAGGCGACCCGGCGATGGACACACGCGGCCACACGGCCGTGGACATCGTGCTCACCACCACCGACGGCACCCGCCACGCACGCGGTCTCGACATCGCGCCGGGGTTCCCGGGCCGGCCGCTGAGCGCGGCGCAGCATCTGCAGCGCTTCTCGGACTGCATGGCCTACGCGCCGTTTCCGCTGCCCGCCGCACGGCAGCAGGCCCTGCGCGACGGCATCGAGGCCTTGGCTGACCTGCCCGACGTGAGAACGCTGCTGGCCGCGATGGTGCGCTGACGATGCCGGCTGCGAGGACCGGCTGCGGCGTGGTCGGCCGACGGCACGGGCTGATACCAACGCCCTACACTGCCGGCCATGCCCCCGGCCGACGACCTGCGCCTGCCCTCGCTCGATGCGCTGCGCGCCTTCGAGGCCGCCGCGCGCCTGGGCAGTTTCGAGCGTGCCGCCGATGAACTGGCGGTCACCGCCAGCGCCATCGGCAAGCGCGTGGCTGCGCTGGAATCGCTGATCGGCATCGAACTGCTGCAACGCGGTGGCAAGGCGCTGACACTCACCGCCACGGGCCGTGACTACCTGGCCCAGGTGCGGCCAGCACTGACGCTGTTGATGGCGGTGCCGCAGCACCGCCGCCCGGCGCAACGCACCCGCAAGCTGCGCGTGAGCAGCCCGCCCACCTTCGCGCGCCAGGTGCTGGTGCCGGCACTCGGCGAGTTCGGCCGCACCCACCCCGAGGTGGAACTTGAAGTGGTGCTGTCGATCCCCTTCCTGGACCTGCGTCCCGGTGAAGCCGACGTCGTGATCCAGCATGCACCACCCGGCCTGCCCGGCTGGACGGTGCTGATGCACGACGTGGTGCTGCCGGTGGCGTCGCCCGCACTGGCCGAAGGCCGGGCGCGGCGCACGCCGGCCGACCTGGCGCACTGGCCGCTGCTGCGCACGCCGCTGGAGCCCTGGACCCCGTGGTTCCGCGCCGCGGGCCTGGACTGGCCGGAGCCTTCCGGCGGCCCGATGCTGGTGGACCTGGGCCTGACGCTGGAAGCGGCCGTGGCCGGCCAGGGCGTGGCGCTGGCGCGGCCATCGCTGGCAGGCGCCTGGCTGGCCAGTGGCACGCTGCAGCCGCTGTTCGCACTGACGGCGGAACCGGCGCAGCAGTACGGCCTGCGCCACGGCCCAGGCAACGATGCCGCGGCCTTCGCCGACTGGCTGGCGCATCGCTGCGCGCGGCTGGCGCAGGAAGCGCTGGCGCTGGTGGCCGGCCGCACCTGAGGATTTTTCCGGCCAGGCCGCCGGCACGCCGCTAGCATCCCGGGCCAAAGGAGACAGGCAACCATGGCCCAAGTGATCACCAACGTCGAAGACCTGCGTGTGCTGGCGCAGAAGCGCGTGCCGCGCATGTTCTATGACTACGCCGACAGCGGCAGCTGGACCGAAGGCACCTACCGCGCCAACGAGGGCGACTTCCAGAAGATCAAGCTGCGCCAGCGCGTGGCCGTGAACATGGAAGGCCGCAGCACCGCCACCCAGATGGTGGGCGTCGACGTGGCGATGCCGGTGGCCATCGCGCCCACGGGCCTGACCGGCATGCAGCACGCCGATGGCGAGATCCTGGCCGCGAAGGCGGCGGAGGCCTTCGGCATCCCGTTCACGCTGAGCACGATGAGCATCTGCTCGATCGAGGACATCGCGGCGCACACGAAGCGACCCTTCTGGTTCCAGCTCTACGTGATGCGCGACCGCGACTTCATCGAGCGCCTGATCGACCGCGCCAAGGCCGCGAATTGCGGTGCCCTGGTGCTGACGCTGGACCTGCAGATCATCGGCCAACGCCACAAGGACCTGAAGAACGGCCTGTCCGCGCCGCCGAAGCTGACGATCCCCAACATCGTCAACATGATGACCAAGCCGCGCTGGTGCCTGGGCATGCTGGGCACCAGCCGCCGGCAGTTCGGCAACATCGTCGGCCACGTCAAGGGCGTGAGCGACATGGCCAACCTCTCGGCCTGGACCAACCAGCAGTTCGACCCACGCCTGAACTGGGGCGACGTGGAATGGATCAAGAAGCGCTGGGGCGGCAAGCTGATCCTCAAGGGCATCCAGGACGTGGAGGACGCGAAGCTGGCCGTGGCCAGCGGCGCCGACGCGCTGATCGTCAGCAACCACGGCGGCCGGCAGCTGGACGGCGCGCAGAGCAGCATCGAGGCGCTGCCGTCGATCGTGCAAGCCGTGGGCTCGCAGATCGAGGTGCACATGGACGGCGGCGTGCGCTCCGGCCAGGACGTGCTCAAGGCCATCGCCCTGGGCGCCAAGGGCACCTACATCGGCCGCGCGTTCCTGTACGGCCTGGGCGCGATGGGCGGCGAAGGTGTGAGCAAGGTGCTGCAGATCATCCACAAGGAACTGGACCTGACGATGGCCTTCTGCGGCCACACCAAGATCGGCACCGTGGACCGCAGCATCCTGCTGCCGGGGACCTTCCCGACAGCGTGACCGGCACGACCCGCCCCCACGGGTGGACAGCGGCCCGCTGCACGTCATGACCATGGAGCAGGGGATGGCGCCACGGCGTGGGCAGTGACAGCATGACCGGCACACCATGGAGGGTTGCCCCATGTCGTCGCACCGATCTGCCACGCTCCCGGCCCTGATCCTTGCCGGGGCGTTGCTGCTGCCGGCCCCGCCGGCCCTCGCGTTCAGCCTGGACACTGGCGCCGGGGACGACGACGGCGGTGGATGGTCGCTGTTCGAGCAGCGCCCTCCGGCCTGGAACTATCAGCGCCTGGCAGGCCGCTTCACGCTCGACAACGCCGAGACCCTCACCTCGGTGCAGGGCTGGATGAACTGGGGCGGCGGCGCGCTCGGGTTCGCCATCTACAACGACTTCCAGGGGCTGCCAGGATCCGCGCTGTTCAGCGCCACAGGCCAACTGGCCGCCACCGTGGAGAACACGCCGGACTGGCGCGGTATCGGCGGCCTGGACTGGGCCTTGCTGGCCGGCACCTACTGGCTGGTCTTCGAGGACCGCCCCGGGCCCGGCAACGGCTCGATGCCCGGCGGCGCGCCGTCGCCGCTGGAAGCTTATGCCTCCGGCCCAGGCGTGGCGCCCGGGGCGCTGTGGATGGAGGCCCCCACGCTCGGCTTCGGCGTGCGCATCAACGTCGCTCCCGAGCCACCGCCACCGGTGCCCGAACCCGCGACGCTGCTGCTGTGGGCGCTGGGCGGTGCCGCGCTGCTGGTACGCCAGCGGCGCTGAGCGAGATCACAGCGTCTGCGCGTCGAAGGTGTTGCAGGCGGCCACCTGGCCGCTCTGCACACCGCGCTGGAACCAGCGCATGCGCTGCTCGCTGCTGCCGTGCGTGAAGCTCTCGGGCCTCACCGTGCCCGTGCTCTGCCGCTGCAACGCGTCGTCACCGATGCGGGCGGCGGCATTCATCGCCTCCTGGATGTCGCCCTGCTCCAGCCAGTTCTTACCGCGCTGGGAATGGTGGGTCCAGACACCAGCCAGGCAGTCGGCCTGCAATTCCACGCGCACCGACATCGCGTTCATCTGCACCTGCGAGATGCGCCCGCGCATCCGGTCGACCTTGTCGGTGACACCGATCAGCCGCTGCACGTGGTGGCCCACCTCGTGCGCGATCACATAGGCCTGCGCGAAGTCGCCGGGTGCGCCCATCTGGCGCGACAGCGTCTCGAAGAAGCCGAGGTCGATGTAGACCTTCAGGTCACCCGGGCAGTAGAACGGGCCCATCGCGCTCTGGCCGGTGCCGCAGGCGGTGGGCACGGCACCGCGGAACAGCACGAGCCTGGGCTCACGGTATGCCTGGCCACCGCTGCGGAACAGCGCGTGCCAGACGTCCTCGGTGTCGGCCAGCACGGTGGAGACGAACATCGCCTCGCGATCGGATGCGGGCGGTGCGGCGGCCGGGCCCTGCGACTGCGGCGGCGCCCCGGTGTCCAGGCCCCCCAACAGGCCCAGCACTGTCAGCGGGTTGATGCCGAAGATCCAGGCCGCCACCACGGCGATCACGATCGAGCCCAGGCCCAGGCCCTTGCCGCCCACGCGGCGCCCACCGCCGAGGCCGGGCAGCCCGCCGCTGTCGCCACGCCGGTCCTCGACGTTGCGGCTTTGCCGGTGACCTTCCCACTTCATCGGGCGCTCCTCAGGTCTTCGGCAGGGTCACGCCGCGCTGGCCCTGGTACTTGCCACCGCGGTCCTTGTAGCTGGTCTCGCAGACCTCGTCGCTCTCGAAGAACAGCACCTGGGCACAGCCTTCGCCCGCATAGATCTTGGCCGGCAGCGGCGTGGTGTTGCTGAACTCCAGCGTCACATAACCTTCCCATTCCGGCTCGAAAGGGGTGACGTTGACGATGATGCCGCAGCGCGCATAGGTGCTCTTGCCCAGGCAGATCGTCAGCACGCTGCGCGGGATGCGGAAGTACTCCACCGTGCGCGCCAGCGCAAAGCTGTTGGGCGGGATGATGCAGACGTCGGCGTGGATGTCGACGAAGCTCTTCTCGTCGAAGTTCTTCGGGTCCACCACGGTGCTGTGGATGTTGGTGAACACCTTGAATTCCGGCGCGCAGCGGATGTCGTAGCCATAGCTGCTGGTGCCATAGCTGACGATCTTGTGGCCGTCAGGGGCATGCCGCACCTGGTTCGGCTCGAACGGCTCGATCATGCCGTGCTGTTCGGCCATGCGGCGGATCCAGCGGTCGCTCTTGATGCTCATCGGGATTCCCGGGGAAAGGTCGGCGTGGCCACGATTGTCGCAAGTCGGCGGCGGCACGGACGCCCGACGCGTTCGACGGCAGGCGACTGGGAGGCTCAGGAGGGGCGACCCAGTGCGCGCCATGCCCGGTTGACCGGGTTCCGTGCCCAGAAGGAGTCTCGGAACAGATCCGGCACCTGCTGGTTGGCGGTCTCGACCAACCACAACCAGGCACGGCGATGAACGGCTGCGGCAGCCTGCGGCAACAGCGGCACCAGCGCGCGGTAGCAGAGCCACCACAGTTCTGGCGGATAGATGCTCGCCGGCGGGCCATCGGCCTCGATGCGATCCAGCAAGGCCTGGGCGACGCGGGCCGCACGAGCCTGACATTCCGCCGGTGCCAGGTGAGACAGCACACCGCTTTCCGGCGTGGCCGTGAGCACGCGCAGCTGCTGCATCGCCGCGCTGGCCGCGAGCATCAGGTTGTCGCGCGCCAAGGCCTCGCTTTCGATCGCCTCACCAGCGGCCAGTGCCGCGGCGGGCCCGGCGTCCCGGCTGCGCTCGAGGGCCAGACGCAAACGCACATGACTGCGCCCGGTGCCACCGGCAGCCTCCAGCAGCGCCACCGCCCGCGTGACCAGTTCCGCCGGTGCCACCGGCTGCCGGAGCTCATAGTCCCGGGTGCCCCTCGCCAGCATCAGCAGCCGGGCTGCGCGCATGACCGCTGGCGCATCGTCAGGCACCGGTCCGAAGCATCGCCAGGCAAGGTCGACGCGGCCCAGCCAGAGGTAGGCCATGCCCAGGTCGTTCTCGGCATTGAGCGCCCAGAACACCATGCCGGCGTCGCGCAGGGCCTGCGGCAGCGGCTCGGCTTCGGCGAGGTAGCGGCCAAACCACCCGGCATCACGCCAATGACCGGCCAGGCTCATGCGGTCGACGAGCAAGGCCGTCTCGCCCAGCCCCGAACGCCGGCTCATCGTCATCGACGCCTCGAGCGCCGCCATGGCCTGCGTCTGGCGGCCCAGGTACATCAATGTCAGGCTCTGCGACGACAGGGCGTCGGCCATCGTGGCCCACAGGCCGAGGTCGTGAGCCGTCTCCAGCGCCAGCGCGTAATGGGGCAAGGCGTCCTGGCGGCGGTCTGCATAGTCCAGCACGGCGGCGTGCTCCAGTTGCCACTGCACGCGTTCGGCAGGATCGAGGTGCCGGAGCTGGGGCTCCAGGCCCGTGACCAAGGCAAGCGCCTGCTCACTCAAGCCCTGCTGCATGCAGGCCATGGCCGCGCGACGGCGCGCGCGCAGGGCCAGCACAGGATCGGCCACTGCATCGGCCAGGGCCAGCGCCTGACGCGCCAACGGCAGGGCGTCGCCGGCCGCCTGCTGCTCCAGCCGCACCTGGGCCAGGGCCTCCAGAGCCATGGCCCGCTGACGTGGCGATGCGGCCATCGCCAACAGCGCCTGCGCCCTGGCTTCGGCATCCTGGACCGACTGTGCCGTCAGGCACAGGCCCACCACACGATACGCGCTGTCGAAGGCGGCCAGCAGCGCCTCGACACCACCGTGCTGGCGGTGGCAGCGCACCGCTTCGTCCAGTGCCTCGATCTGATCGGGCACGGCGGATCGCACCTCGGCTTCGCGCGCAGCCTCGTGGCAGGCGCGGGCCGCCGCTGCCCACTCACCCGCCGCGGCCCAATGCGCGGCCACACGGAACGGCGACGCACCGCCCTCGGCCAGGGCCCGGGCCACATCGGCGTGCAGCAGGCGCGCCAGGGCGCTTGGTGTGGCACGGTCGGCCGCCTCGCGGAAGAGCTCGTGGGCGAAACCGCCCTGGGCCATCACGTTGGCCTGGGTCAGCGAGGCCCAGGCGTCGGCCAGGTCGAGCACTTGGCGCCCCGTCACCCGCGCCGCCAGGCGGAGGTCGAAGTCGCTGCCCGCCACCGAGGCCAGCCGCACCAGCGCCCTGGCGTCCTCAGGCAGGGCCGCCAGTTCGGCGTCGAGCTGGCGCTGCACGTCGGCCGCCACCGCGGCAGCCCATTGCTGCGGCGACGGCAACGCCGCAGGACCACCCCCTGCAGGCTGGTCAGGCAATGCACGGCAAAGCGCCGAGACGGTGTGCATCATGAGCCCCGGGTTGCCGCCGGTGCGGCGGCAAAGTGCCCGCGCCCAATCGGGCCCCACGATCCCCGGCAAGGCCAGTGCGTCCAGCAACTGCTCGACATCGGCCTCACACCATGGCTGCAGGTGCACCACCCGCCAGTCCGCCGCCCACGCTGGCATGGAGCCGTGCCAGGGTGCACTGGCCACGGCACAGGGCAACTGGATCTCGGCGATCACCGGGCCCAGCAGATCCAGGGACGCGACGTCGGCGTGCTGCAGATCGTCCAACGCCAAGCCCTTCAGGCCGACAGTCCGCCAGCCCGTCAACCCACGCTGGAGCAGCTGGCGCATGCGCAGCGGCGTCAGCGGGCCCGGTGCCGGCACGTCACCCGTCTGCAGGCAGGCCAGATCGCCCGGAACGCCGGCGTCCGGCTCGCCACCGAATCGGGCCACCAGGACGCCCAGCAAGCGGGACAGGAAGCTGTAGGGCGCAACGCGGTCGCCCGGCATCGCGGGTGACGAGACCCAGCCCGGCAGCGCTGCGAACACCGCGGACAGCAGCGTGGACCTGCCTTCTCCGGCCCGACCTGTCAGCCAGGTCGACCGGCCTGCGGCACAGGCCTCCTGCAGCAGACGCTGCTGCTCGTCGCGCCCCACCAGCACAGAGGGGCGCAGCAACGAATGCAGGCGCGCCACCGACACGGTCGGCACGGCCGACGCCTCGATCTGTGCCGCGAGCATTTCGGTCTCGCCACTCGGACGCACGGCGAGGGCCTCGTCCAGCACCCGCTGGCAGTGTCGGAATGCGGCCAGGGCGGCGGCGCGGTCGCCGCGGCGGGCATGCAGGTGCATGACGCGACGGTGGGCATGTTCCAGGAGCGGCGCCACCTGCACCAACCGTTGCGCATGCTGCAAGGCGGTGGCCAGCGCACCACGCGCCGCGTGGGCCTCCGCGAGTCGCGCCAACGCATCGTGGTAGCTGGCGCGCAGCGTATCCCGCAGCCGGTCCACCTGCTCGGCCAGGGCAGGCGCATCGGCGTAATCGTGGGTGGCCAGCAGGTCGTCGTGGTCGGGCGCCAGGCCCGCGGCAAGGGCGGTACGCAGTTCATCGACATCGACGGCGCAGGCCGGCGACCAGATCAGCCGTCGGCGATCGCCCTGGACCACCGCCGCACCCGCCCACTGATGCAGGCGAAACAGGCGTTGCCGCAGATTGGCCTGGGCACGGGGCAGTGGCAGATCCGGCCAGATCCAGGCGGCCACCTGGCTGCGCTCCAGCGTCCCTTGGGCATGCAGCAAGGTCAGCAGCGCAGCGTCACCGCCACTCAAGGTGTGATGCTCACCGTCGCCTCGGACCAGCTTCGCGGCCCCCAGGAGGATCAGATGAAGGCCGGACGCGCAGGGTGAGCCCACCTCGGACGTGTTGGAGGCGGGGCGTCGATGTGCAGGGAAGTCGATGGCGATGCAGTAGCCTTGATAGACATCTGGTCAGGGCGTCCCACGGCGATCGCCCTCATGTGACGCTACGGTAACGCAAGACTGATCCACTGTGAATCCGGCGCTGCGGCGCCTCGGATCCGACCGCCCTGCCACCTCCAAGCCAGCCAACGCGATGCACCTCGTCACCGGAACCCGGCCCGCGGCCCTGGGCCTCCCCAACCCGAACCACGTGTCGCCCACAGGCGTGCTGACGCTTCAGGAGCCGGGCCAGTGGAGCCTCTGGCTGGACGCCGCCGGCAACTGCCTGGCGCAAGGCGAGGCCGTTCGGCAATGGATGCATTGGCCAGATCCCGCCGCCGCCACCCGCCTGTGCCTGAGAGCCGGCCGTCTGCTGGCGCCAGGGGCGCAAGCTGCGCTGGATGCTGCGCTAAGGGCCGGGCTGGACGGCCGCACCACCGCGCTGGCGTTGCCCTATGCCCCGGGCAACATTCAGGACGACTGGCCGGTGTCGTTGCTGGTTCGGCCTGGCCGCCTGACCCACGACGATGCGACACGGGTGCAGGTCATCGTGCACGACCCGGCGACGGTGGACCTGTGCCCACAGGCGCTGCAGTCACTCTTCAGGCTGACCCCCAGCGAAGCACGGGTGACGCAGCGGCTGGCCGCGGGTCAGGATGTGCCGACCATTGCCAGCGCGCTGGGGGTCCAGCGCAACACCGTGCAATCGCACGTGAAACAGGTGCTGCTCAAGACCGGGACCAGCCGCCAGGCGGCCTTGGTGGCCCTGGTGCTGCGCAGTGCGGCAAGGCGTTGCCACTGGACGCCAGGCGGCGGCGCGCTCGCGTCCGCGAGGCAGGCGCCGTCGCCACGCACCGAGTCTCCGCCAAAGGCGCATCAGGTGGGCGCGGCCTGAGCCCGTTGTCTGGCAGCACGCCTGTCCCGCGCATCGCACCGGTACAAGTGGTGCTCGGCCTCTTGGCCGTCACCGCCAGGATGCGCTCAGGCCACCGACCGGGGCCTCAACCCCAGACTTCGCGAGCCACCTCCACGACCCGCTCCAGCTTGTGCCACTGGTCGTCCATCGACAGGGCGTTGCCATGGTGGGTGCTGGAGAAACCGCATTGCGGGCTCAGGGCCAGTTGCTCCAGGGGCACGACCTTCGCCGCCTCGTCGATGCGGCGCTTGAGCGTGTCCTTGTCCTCCAGCTCACCGAGCTTGGTGGTGACCAGGCCCAGCACCACGGTCTTGCCCTTGGGCACCGCACGCAAGGGCTCGAAGCCACCGGCTCGCGCGTTGTCGAACTCCATGAACCAGCCGTCGACATCGGTGGAGAACATGGCCTCCACCACGGGGTCGTAGCCGCCTTCGGCCACCCAGGCACTCTTGAAGTTGCCGCGGCAGGTGTGGATGGTCACGGCCATGTCGGCCGGGCGATCGCGCAGTGCGGCGTTGATCGTCTGCGCATAGCGCCGCGGAAGTTCTGCCGGATCGTCGCCATTGGCGCGGCAGTTGGCCTGGATCTTCGGGTCGCAGAGGTAGGCGAAGGTGATGTCGTCGAGCTGCAGGTAACGGCAGCCTGCTTCGGCCAGATGGGTGATGGCCTGGCGGTAGGCGGCCGCCACGTCGTCCCAGAAGGCGTCCATGTCCGGGTAGGCCTCGCGCGAGATTGCGGCGCGCCCGCCCCGCAGGTGCAGCATCGACGGCGACGGGATCGTCATCTTCGGCATCACGTTCGTCACCGACTTCAGGTACGCGAAGTGCTCCGCCATGATGGGGCGGCTGCAGCCGATGCGGCCGGAGACGGTGGCAATCGGCGGCTGCTCGCTCTGGCCTTCGATCTTGAACTTGGGGCCGGGGTTGGCGGTGAGCGTGACACCGTCGAGCTGGGCCAGGAAATCCAGGTGCCACCAGTCACGGCGGAATTCGCCATCGGTGACGGCCTGCAGGCCGATGTCCTGCTGTCGACGCACTGCGTCTGCAATGGTGGCGTCTTCGGCGGCGCGAAGTACCTCTGCAGCCACCTCACCAGCCTTCCAGCGCGCCCGCAGTTGGGCAAGTGATGCTGGCCTCAGGAGGCTGCCGACCTGGTCGGCGCGGAAAGGCGGTCGCGCGGTGCTCATCGTGTCTCCTTGTATAGATGGAGACACGAGTCTAGGCGGCTTCTCGCAGGGTGCCACAGCGTTCCGCAGCAGTGGCAGGCCGATGACAGTGCGCAAGGACTGTCTTGAATCCCGCCTCAACCGGAGACGACGCGGACGGCGGGGCGCTGCGGTTCCGGCTCGGAATCGAAACGCTCGAAGCCGGTGTAGCAGAGGAAGTGCCGATTCGAGGCCCGGCCGAACAACGCCATGCCCAGGCGTGTCGCCATCTCGTGGCCCATGGCCGTGACGCCGTTGCGGGAGACGACGATGGGCACGCCCAGGTGCGCGGCCTTCATCACCATCTCGCTGGTGAGGCGGCCCGTGGTGTAGAAGGCCTTGTCGACACCGTCGACGCCATGCAGGCCCATCCAGCCGGCGATGGTGTCGATGGCGTTGTGGCGGCCCACGTCCTCCACGAACATCATCATCTCCGGCTGCCCGGCGTCCAGCCGGAACAGCGCGCAGCCATGCACCGAACCCGCCTTACGATGGATGCTGTCCTGCTGGCGCATGGTCTCGAGCATGCGGTGCAGGTGGCTCTGGCGGATGCGCGCGGTCTCGGGCGACGGCAGGCGAATGCCCTGGATGTCGTCGAACTGGTCACCAAAGACCGTGCCCTGCCCGCAGCCGGTGGTCACCACGCGGCGCGCGGTGCGCGCCTCGATGTCGGCGACACCCACGCGGGTCTTCACCGCCGCCGCCGAGACGTCCCAGTCCACCGTGATCGATTCGATCTCGTCGACGCGGCGCACGAGACGCTGGTTGAGCAGGTAACCCAGCACCAGGTGCTCGGGCATCGCGCCCAGCGTCATCAATGTGACCAGCTCTCGCTTGTCGACGAAGACGGTGAGCGGGCGCTCGGCGGGAATGTGGATGCTGCGCCGTTCCCCGTACTCGTCGAGGATGGTGATCTCGCGCAGCAACTCACCGCGCGCCTCGGTGAGCCGCGGTGCGCCGGCGACCCGCGGCCGCATGACGGCCACGGAACAGGGCAAGGCTTCACCGGGCATCGACATCGACGGCGCGCCTTACTTCGCAGGGGCCGGCGCGGCCACGAACGGACCGGGGTCGGCGCACGCAGGCGTGGCCACCGGGGGCTTGGTCTCGCGGCCGTCGCGCTTGGCATCGGCGTAGTAGCCCGCAGCCACACGGTCCATGCTCTTGCAGAGTTGGAACGCCGCCACCTTGCCACCGTGCGCCGCCTTGGCAGCGGCTTCGGCCGCCTTGGCCTTGGCTTCGTCACTGGGTGGCGGGAGCTTGGCCATGGCCACGGCAGCGCCGCTGCAAAGGGCCAGCGCCAGAACGTCACGCATGCGGATCATGAACAGGTCTCCTTCAGGCGCGGGCCCCGGCGGCATCGCCCGGTGGCACCGCAGAGGCGGAACGCTGGGCGGGGATGCGCCCGGCCTTGATGTCGTCGTACCAGAGCTCGTGGTGTTCCTGCGCCCAGGCCTCGTCCACGTAGCCATGGCGCATGGCGGCGTAGGCGCCCTTGGCGCCCACGGTCCCCATGTAGATGTGGCCGATGAACAAGGCCATCATCAACACGGTCGCGGCCCCGTGGATCATGTGCGCCACCTGCATGTTGCCGCGGGTCGGCGCGATCTGCGGGACCAGCTGGTCAAGCACGAGGCCAGAGCCGACGGTGACCAGTCCGAGCACGAACACACCGCCCCAGAACAGGATCTTCTCGCCGGCATTGAAGCGGTGCGACGGCACGTGGGCCCCGTTGAACAGGCCGCCACCCTTGGCCAGCCACGCCATGTCGTCCTTGCTCGGCAGGTTGTCCTTCACGAAGGCCACGATCACGATCAGCAGCGACACCGCAAACAACGGGCCGGCGAAGTTGTGCAGGTTCTTCAGCGCGTAGGTCAGCCAGCCGAACAGCGTGGACCCCAGCACCGGCAGCAGGAAGAACTTGCCGAAGGCCATCACGATGCCCGACACCGCCAGCACCACGAAGGCCACAGCGTTCACCCAGTGTGCGGCCCGCTCCAGCGGCGTGAAGCGCTCGATCATGCGGCCCGTGGGTGCGGCCTTGACCGTCAGCGGGCCCTTGGCCACATAGTGCAGGATCACGGCCAGCAGGGCGATGAGCAGCAGCGACCCGCCGTAGGGGATCAGCCACTGGTTGCGCACCTGACGCCAGGCCTCACCGGCGGTGGTGTACTGGGAGCCCGGGTACTGCACGAACTCCTGCACCAGCTGGCCCTTTTCCAGGCCCGGCAGGCTCACGTAGCCCGGCTGCGTGCCGGACTCGCGCACCCCGCGCCAGAACGGCGCGTTGTTGCCCGGCTGCGTCTTCGCCCGTTCGGCATTGCTTTCGTCAGGCTTGGGCAGTGCGGGGCCAGCGGCTGGCGGCGGGTCGGCAGGCGGCAGCGGCTGCTGGGCCAGCACGGTGCCGAAGGCCCCCGCCAGCACCAGCGCGCCCAACGCCGCGCGGCATCTCTGCATGAGCGTCATGGTCGGTTCCTCAGCTCTTGCCGCCAGTGCGCAGGTACTCGTTCTGGCTCTGCGCGCGGGTCTTCAGCTGCTCTTCCCAGGCCTTCTTGTCACCCGCCTTGAAGCCAGGCGCCACGAAGGCATTGTCGGTGCCCTGCCAGTTGGGCACGTCGGGCTTCTTGCCCGCGGACACGTCCTGCGGCTTCTCGCCGCAGGCCACCAGCAGCAGCGCCGCAGCGCCCGTCAGCATGAACGTGCGCATCATGACTTCTTGCCCTCCGTCGGCTTGCCGTAGGCCGTGCCCCAGCCCCAGATCTCGCTGCCCTTGCCGCGCGACAGCACGCGGGTGCGGAAGATGTCGGCCACCACGTCACCGTCGCCGCCGAGCAGCGCCTTGGTGGAGCACATCTCGGCACAGGCCGGCAGCTTGCCCTCGGCCAGGCGGTTGCGCCCGTACTTCTCGTTCTCGGCTTCGGTGCCATTGGCCTCGGGGCCACCGGCACAGAAGGTGCACTTGTCCATCTTCCCGCGCAGGCCGAAGGTGCCATTGCTCGGGAACTGGGGCGCGCCGAAGGGGCAGGCGTAGCTGCAGTAGCCGCAGCCGATGCAGACGTCCTTGTCGTGCAGCACCACACCGTCTTCGGTGCGGTAGAAGCAGTCCACCGGGCAGACGGCCATGCACGGTGCGTCGCTGCAGTGCATGCAGGCCACAGAGATGCTGCGCTCGCCGGGCAGACCGTCGTTGAGGGTGACGACCCGGCGGCGGTTGACGCCCCAGGGCACATCGTGCTCGGCCTTGCAGGCCGTGACGCAGCCGTTGCATTCGATGCAGCGCTCCGCGTCACAGATGAATTTCATGCGTGCCATTTAGGTTTCTCCTGCGCTGGGGGCCGATCAGGCCGTGGCCTTCTCGATCTGGCAGACCGTGGTCTTGGTTTCCTGCATCATCGTGACGCTGTCGTAGCCGTAGGTGGTGGCGGTGTTGACCGCCTCGCCACGCACGACCGGCTTGGCGCCCTCGGGGTAGTAGGCGGCCATGTCCATGCCACCCCAGCGCCCCGAGAAGTGGAACGGCAGGAACACGGTTTCCTCGTTCACGCGCTCGGTCACCAGGGCCTTGACGCGCAGGCCCTTGAACTCCGGCACCGCCTGCATGGGCGGCGTCTTCACGTAGACGAAGTCGCCGTTGCGGATGCCGCGGTCGTTGGCCGCCTTCGGGTTGATCTCGACGAACATCTCCTGCTGCAGCTCGGCCAGCCAGGGGTTGGAGCGTGTCTCCTCGCCACCGCCTTCGTACTCGACCAGGCGGCCGCTGGTCATCACCAGCGGGAAGCTCTTGCCGATGTCCTTGTTCTTCTCCTGCACCGTCTTGTAGAGCGTGGGCAGGCGCCAGAAGGCCTTCTTGTCGTCGTGCGTCGGGTACTTGTCCACCAGGTCCGCCCGGTTGCTGTACAGCGGTTCGCGGTGCTTGGGGATCGGGTCCGGGAAGTTCCAGACCACGGCCCGCGCCTTGGCGTTGCCGAACGGGTGGCAGCCGTGGGCCATGGCCACACGTTGGATGCCGCCGGACTGGTCGGTCTTCCAGTTCTTGCCTTCGGCCGCCTTCTGCTCGGCCTCGGTGAGGTCGCCCCACCAGCCGAGCTTCTTCAGCAGCACATGGTCGAACTCTGGGTAGCCGGTGGTCAGTTCCGCGCCCTTGCTGTGGCTGCCGTCGCCGGCCAGCAGCGACACGCCGTCACGCTCGACGCCGAAGTTGGCGCGGAAGTTGCCGCCGCCGTCCATCACGTGCTTGGACGGGTCGTACAGGTTCGGGCTGCCCGGGTGCTTGAGCTCCGGCGTGCCGAAGCAGGGCCAGGGCAGGCCGAAGTAGTCGCCGTCGAGCTTGTAGCCGGTCTCCTTGTCGACGCCGCCCTTGGCGCGCAGCGACTTGACGTCGAAGACGTGCATGTTGCGCATGTGCGCCTTCAGGCGCTCCGGGCTCTGGCCGGTGTAGCCGATGGTCCAGACGGCGCGGTTGATCTCGCGCAGGATGGATTCGACCTCGGGCTCGTCCATGCCGCCCTTGCCCTTGACCAGCGTGTAGTTCTTGACCAGCTCCTTGTCGAAGCCCAGCTTCTGCGCCAGCTGGTACATGATCATGTGGTCGGTGCGGCTCTCCCACAGCGGGTCCATGACCTTCTCGCGCCACTGCACCGACCGGTTGGACGCCGTGCAGGAGCCGCTGCACTCGAACTGGGTCGTTGCCGGCAGCAGGTAGACGGCGCGGTTGGGGTTCTGGTCTTCGGCCTTGCCGGGCATCGCGGCCATGGCAGCGGTGGCGCTCGGGAACGGGTCGATGACGACCAGCATGTCGAGCTTGTCCATCGCGCGCTTCATCTCGAGGCCGCGCGACTGCGAGTTCGGTGCATGCCCCCAGAAGAACACGCCCTTGATGTTGGTCTCCTGGTCGACCAGCTCGGGGTTCTCCATCACGCCGTCGATCCAGCGCGACACGGTGATGCCCGGCTTGCTCAGCATGCCGGCGGCGTAGCGGCCCTTGATCCAGTCGAAGTCCACGCCCCACACCGAGGCGTAGTGCTTGAAGGAGCCTTCGGCCAGGCCGTAGTAGCCGGGCAGCGAATCGGGGTTGGGGCCGACGTCGGTGGCACCCTGCACGTTGTCGTGGCCGCGGAAGATGTTGGCCCCGCCGCCGCTGACGCCGATGTTGCCCAGCGACAGCTGCAGCAGGCAGGACGCGCGCACCATCGCGTTGCCGATGCTGTGCTGGGTCTGGCCCATGCACCAGACGATGGTGCTGGGGCGGTTCTCGGCCATCGTCTTGGCCACCTGCAGGCAGGTGGCCTCGTCGACACCGCAGACCTCCTGCACTTTGTCCGGCGTCCAGCTCGCGAGCACCTCCTCGCGCACCTTGTCCATGCCGTAGACGCGGTCCTCGATGTACTTCTTGTCTTCCCAGCCGTTCTTGAAGATGTGGTACATCACCCCGAACAGGAAGGGGATGTCGGTGCCCGAGCGCAGGCGCACGTACTGGTCGGCCTTGGCCGCCGTGCGCGTGAACCGCGGGTCGACCACGATCATCTTGCAGCCCGTCTCCTTGGCGTGCAGCATGTGCAGCATCGACACCGGGTGCGCTTCAGCGGCGTTGGAGCCGATGTACAGCGCCGCCTTGCTGTTCTGCATGTCGTTGTAGGAGTTGGTCATCGCGCCATACCCCCACGTGTTGGCCACGCCGGCCACGGTGGTGGAGTGGCAGATGCGCGCCTGGTGGTCGCAGTTGTTGCTGCCCCACAGGCTCATCCACTTGCGCAGCAGGTACGACTGCTCGTTGTTGTGCTTGGACGAGCCGACCACGTAGATCGAATCCGGCCCGTGCTGCTCGCGCAGCGCCAGCATGCGCTTGCTGATCTCGTCGAGCGCGACGTCCCAGCTGATGCGCTGGTACTTGCCGTCGACCAGCTTCATCGGGTACTTCAGGCGGTACTCGCCGTGGCCGTTCTCGCGCACGGCCGCGCCCTTGGCGCAGTGCGCGCCCAGGTTGATCGGGGAGTCGAACAC
The DNA here is from genome assembly GCA_024235915.1 of Burkholderiaceae bacterium. GTDB lineage: Bacteria > Pseudomonadota > Gammaproteobacteria > Burkholderiales > Burkholderiaceae_C > Rubrivivax. The sequence continues at coordinate 79,982 of JACKLO010000022.1, forward strand.
CGGCTCCTGACGCACCCAGACGCCGTTCTCGACCACGGCGTCCACCGCGCAGCCCACCGAGCAGTGACCGCAGACGGTGCGCTTGACCTCGACCTTCTTGGCAGCGCCTTCAGCCGCCTGGGCCGCCTGCGCCTTCTTCACCAGCGTGAGCTGCGAGGCGGCGATGCCAGCACCGACGCCCAGGCCGGAGCGGCGCAGGAAGGCGCGGCGGTCCATCGTGGGCACGGCGCGCGACAGGCCCTGCGCCAGGTGGGCCACCAGGCCGGACGGCTGGCCGTGAGCGGAAACGCCGGACGGGCCGGCCTTGCGGGTCAACAGCATGATGTCTCCTCGGATCTCAGACCTTGGCCGTCTGGTAGTACTGGCGCACGTGCGCCGTTTCCTGGTAGCGGCCGTGCGCGTCGTCAGGCTTGGTGTCCTGCGCAACGTCCGCCGGGGCGGTCTCGGCCAGGGGCAGCACGGCGGCGGCGGCAGCCAGGGCACCGGCGGTTCCGGCGCCCGCAAACACACGGCGACGCGACAGCAGCTTGGAGGGGTCTCGTTCCATCGTCTTTCTCCGGCAGCGCAGCCCATGCACGGGCATGCATATCCACGCTGTATTACCCACGATGAACGAAGTGGGTTCAATAGGGTGTGCCCGGGGCCGGTTGCGACAAGTTGTCGCACCGTGCGTCAAGTCGTCGGGGCGAACCCGGAGCATGTCCCGCGGCGCCGCAGAAGCGGGGCCGCACGCCTAGAATCGCGCCCCTCATGAACGACCGCCCTCGACTGCGCGTGGCCGTGCGCATGCTGCGCCGCCGGGCGCCCAACCGCTGGGAAGACTGGGGCTTCCAGGTGGCCGACGTCGTGCCCGATGAGGGCGGATTCGGCACTGAACCCCGCGTGTTGCGCGACGACGGTCAGGAAACCCAATGGCTGTTCCCGGGCTTCGAGGTTGCGCTCTACCGCGACGAAGCCGAGGGCTACTACCTGAACATGAGCAGCGGCCAGCCGGTCTGGTTCGTGCTCTGGCGCCTGGACGAGACCGACCCGCCGGTGCCGCGCCCGGCCATCGTCACCGTCTCGTACAACGAGGCCGGCCGCTGGCTGGACGCCCAGGAGCGGGTGGACAACCTGCCGCTGCCGCCAGACGTCGCGGCGTTGCTGCAGGCCTACGTGGACGAACACTACCGGCCGGAACCCAAGCGCCGCGCAAGGCCGGCGTCGTTCCGCCGGCCCGAGGAGCGCTGAACCCATGGCCGAACAGGACGATGGCTTCCTGTCGCGCTGGTCGCGACGCAAGACACAGGTTCGCCGTGGTGATGTGCCCGCCGAGCCGGCGGCGTCTGTCGTGCACGATCGCAGCGGCACGCCCCCGCTGGGCCCCCGGCCCGTGGCCATGCCCGTCCCCGCGCCCGGGGCCGCTGCGGCGGTGCTGCCCGACACGGCGGCGGCCGCGATCGCCCCCGCCCAGCCGTCACCGCGCGATGCCCCGGCCGAAGCCACGCCCGAGGCACCGCCCGCCCCCACGTTGGACGAAGCCCGCGCGCTCACACCGGACGCCGATTTCCGGCGCTTCGTCGCGCCGGAGGTGGGCGCGGACGTGCGCAACACCGCGCTGAAGCAGCTCTGGTCCGACCCGCACTTCAACGTCATGGACGGGCTGGACATCTACATCGACGACTACGGCCGCCCCGACCCGCTGCCTGCCGGCATGCTGCGCAAGCTGGCCCATGCCACCTACCTGAACCTCTTTGACGACGAGAAGCCCGCGCCCACGGCGGACCCCGCGCTTCCTGTCGACACCCCGGCCCCTGCCGACACCGCAGCAGCCCCCGAACCCTCGAGCGACCCCGATGAAGACCCTGCTCTGCGACTGCAACCACACGATGAGCCTGGACCGGCCGGCGCTGGCGACGGCGCTGGCGAAGGTCCCGGGCGCGAGCGCCGAGGGGCTTGACCAGCCCCTGTCGGCACTGTGCCGGCGCGAGGCCCCGGCCTTCCAGCGCGCCGCCAAGGCCACCACCGCCAGCGCCGAACCGCTGCTGGTGGCCTGCACGCAGGAACAGCGCCTGTTCCTCGAACTGAACGCGCAGACCGAAGGTGCGGCGGCGGTCGAGGAACGGCCGATCCGCTTCTTCAACGTGCGCGAGACCGGCGGCTGGAGCCGCGACGCCCGGCCGTCCAAAGGCCAGCCCCAGGGCGGTTTCACGCCCAAGCTCGCCGCGCTGATCGCCGCCGCCCAGTTGCCGGACGCGGAGCCGGTGCCCACCGTGAGCTACCGCTCCGGCGGCCGCTGTCTCGTCGTCGGCCCGGCCGACGCCGCGCAGCGTGCCGCCACGCTGCTGCAGGACCGGCTCGACGTGACCCTGCTGGTCACCGAGGGCGACCTGCCCCAGGTTCAGCCCCAGGTGGTGCACCGCGGTCGGCTGGCATCGCTGCGCGGCTGGCTGGGCGCGTTCGACGCCAGCTGGACCGCCGGCAACCCGATCGCGCTGGACCTGTGCACACGCTGCAACGCGTGCATCGCCGCCTGCCCCGAGGGCGCCATCGACTTCAGCTACCAGGTCGACCTGTCGGCCTGCCGCAGCCACCGCGACTGCGTGCGGGTCTGCGAGGCCCCCGGCGCGATCGACTTCGGCCGCGCCGAGGACACCGTCGAGCAGCGCTTCGACCTCGTGCTGGACCTGCAGCGCGACGCGGCGTTCACGATGCATCAGCCGCCGCAGGGCTACTTCCACGTGCGCGACGACGCCGCGCTGCTGAAGGCGGTGGTAGAACTTCGGGATGCGGTGGGCGACTTCGAGAAGCCCAAGTTCTTTCGCTACCAGCAGAACCTGTGTGCGCACAGCCGCAACGAGCAGGTCGGCTGCCAGGCCTGCATCGACGTCTGCTCCGCCCGTGCCATCCGCAGCGACGCCTCGCTCAAGGGCAAGCTGCAGGGCAAGGCGGCACGCCGCGAAGGCGGGCCGGCACGCCCGGTGCCGGTGGGCGGCGCCATCGTCGTCGACCCGCACCTGTGCGTGGGCTGCGGCGCCTGCAGCACCGTCTGCCCCAGCGGCGCCCTCACCTATGGCTACCCCGGCCCGGCCGACCAGGGCCGCCGTCTGCGCACGATGCTCACGGCGTATGGGGCTGCCGGCGGCCGCGACGCCGCGCTGCTGCTGCACAGCGAGAAGGCCGGCACGGCGCTGATCGACGATCTCGGCCGCGCGGCCCGTGTGGATGCCGCGATCCGCGGCGTGCCGCCACGGGTGCTGCCGGTGGCGCTGTGGCACACCGCCAGCGTGGGCCTGGAGCTGTGGCTGGCCGCCATCGCCCAGGGCGCGTCGCAGGTCTGGGTGCTGCTGACCGACGAGGAGGCACCCGAGTACCGCGAGGCGCTGGCAGCGCAGATGGCCATCGGCCAAGCGATCCTCAGCGGCCTGGGCTACGGTGACGGCCACCTGCGGCTGGTCACGGCACGCGACGCACGCGACCTGCCGGCGCTGGACGCCGCACTGGCCGCCCCGGCCGCCCGTGGCGTGACCAGGGCGGCCACCTTCAGCGCCCAGGCCGACAAGCGCGCGACGCTGGACCTGGCCATCGACCACCTGCTCGCGCAGGCGCCGCAGCCGGTTCCGGAAGCCATCCCGCTGCCCACGGCTGGCGCGCCGCTGGGCACGCTGAAGATCGACACCAATGCCTGCACACTTTGCCTGAGCTGCATCGGTGCCTGCCCGGAAAAGGCGCTGGCCGACAACCCGGAACAGCCGCAGCTGCGCTTCGTGGAGAAGAACTGCGTGCAGTGTGGCCTGTGCGTCAAGACCTGCCCGGAAGACGCCATCACGCTGGAACCACGCCTGTGGCTGGCCGACGGCGGCAAGGCGCGCAAGTCGCTGCGCGTGCTGGCCGAGATGGAGCCCTGGCGCTGCGTGAAGTGCGGCAAGCCCTTCGGCACCCTGCGCGCCATCGAGAACATGGTGGCCAAGCTGGCCGGCCACCCGGCCTTCCAGGGCACCGCTGCCGACCGGCTGAAGATGTGCGGCGACTGCCGCGTGATCGACCTGCACACGAACCCGAACGAGGTTCGCATCACCGACCTCTGAGACACGGAAGCCCCTGCCCACGATGAGCCGCGACCTGACCGCCCTCTCCTTCGCCAGCGCCGACCACGGCGAGGAACTCGCCCGCGCCGAGCTCTACGGGCTGCTCGCGCAGCTCTGGCTCGGCCCGCCGGACGAGGCGCTGCTGGCGCAGTTCCGCGTCGCCGTCACGCAGCCGCCGGAAGCCGGCGCCGCGCTGGAAGGCCCGTGGCACGACCTCGTGGCCGCCCTGCGCGCCACCACGGTTGCGCAGGCGGCCGAGGAGTACGACGCGCTCTTCATGGGCCTGGGCAAGCCGGAGATCTTCCTCTACGGCAGCTACCACCTTGCCGGTGTGCTGAACGACAAGCCACTGGCCACGCTGCGCGGCGACCTGGCGGCGCTGGGCCTGGACCGCGACCCCAACCGCCTGGAGACCGAGGACCACATCGCCTTCGTGTTCGAGGTCATGCGCTGGCTGATCGCTGGCGACGACGTGGCGGTGTGCAACCTGGAGCAGCAGCGGCGTTTCTTCCGCAGCCATGTGCAGACCTGGGCGGAGGCGCTTTGCGACGCCGTGCAGGGGCACCCCGCCGCGCGCACCTGGGCGGCGGTGGCCGGCTTCACCCGTGCCTTCGTGCAGGTGGAGACCCAGGGCTTCGACCTGCTGGAGCTGTAATGGGCATCCCGGTCGAAGACATCACCGGCCTGGTGCTGGCCGGCGGCCGCGGCATCCGCATGGGCGGCGTCGACAAGGGCCTGCAGAACCACCGCGGCATCCCACTGGCCCTGCATGCCTTGCTGCGCCTTCAGGCCCAGGTCGGGCAGACGATGCTCAATGCGAACCGCAACCTCGGCGCCTACGAGTCCTTCGGCGTCCCGGTGTGGCCCGACACCAGCGCCGACTATCCAGGGCCCTTGGCGGGCGTGCTGGCGGGTCTGGAGCGCTGCGAGACGCCCTACCTCGTCACCGTGCCCTGCGACACGCCGAATTTTCCGGACGACCTGGTCGCCCGCCTGGCCGAGGCGCTGCAGGCCGAAGACGCCGAGATCGCCATGGCGGCGACCTTGGAAGATGGCGCGCTGCGCACGCAGCCGGTGTTCTGCCTGATGCACACCCACCTGATGGAGAGCCTGGTGGCCTTCATGCAGGCCGGCGAACGCAAGATCGACCGCTGGACCGCCCGCCACCGGGTGGCCGTGGTCAGCTTCGACGATGCCTCGGCCTTCGCCAACGCCAACACGGTGGCCGAACTGCAGCAGCTCCAGCATGGTGGCTAGCGCCGCGGCCGATCCCGCGGAGCAGTGGCCGCGTGCCGTGGTGCTCGTCGTCGACGACGAGCCGGGCATGCGCCACTTCCTGGAGAAGGCGCTGGCACCGCGCGTGGCCCAGGTGCTGTCGGCGGGGTCGGCCGAAGAGGCCGAAGGGCTGCTGCGCCAGCACCATGTGGACCTGGTGCTGCTGGACATCGCCCTGCCCGGCAAGAACGGCATCGACCTGCTCAAGGACATGCGCAGCCAGGGCATCGGCGCCGAGGTGGTGCTGATCACGGCCTTCGCCGACCTGGACACCGCCATCGAGGCGCTGCGCGCCGGCGCCGGCGACATGCTGCTCAAGCCCTTCCGCGTCACGCAGGTGCTGGGCGCGGCGCGGCAGGCGCTGGAACGCGCGCGGCTGCGGCGCGAGAACCGCATGCTGCGGCGCGAGCTCGAGCAGCGCACGCCGCCGGCCGATGGCCTGGTCGGCAGTTCGATCGCCATCCGCGGCCTGCAGGCGGCGCTGCGGCGGGTGGCCGGGGTGGACTCCACCGTGTTGCTCACCGGTGAATCCGGCACCGGCAAGGAACTGGCCGCGCAGGCCTTGCATCGGCTGAGCCCGCATGCGTCTGCGCCCTTCGTGCCGGTGAACTGCGCGACGGCCCAGCCGGCCATGCTGGAGACCGAACTGTTCGGCAGCGCGGACACCGAAGGCCTGTTCGTCGTCGCCCAGGGCGGCACCCTGTTCCTGGACGATGTGGGCGAGCTGCCGCCTGCGTTGCAGGCCGCGCTGCTGCGCGTGCTGGAGGACCGCCGCGTGCGTCCGGTGGGCAGCGAACGCGACATCCCGGTGGACGTGCGCATCGTCGCCGCCACCAACCGGCCGCTGGCCGACGACGTGGCCAGCGGCCGCTTCCGCGCCGACCTGTTCTACCGGCTGCAGGTGGTGGAGATCAAGCTGCCGCCGCTGCGCGCGCACAAGGAGGACATCCCCGAGCTGGTGGCGCATTTCGTCGGGTCCCTGGCGCCGCGCCTGGGCGTGCCGCCGATCGTGGTCACCGACGACGAGATGGGCTTCCTGCGCCTGTACGACTGGCCCGGCAACGTGCGCGAGCTGCGCAACCTGATCGAACGCTCGCTGATCGTCGGCGCGCTCAACGTGTCGGCGCTCTACCAGAGCCTGCCGCGGCCGAAACCTGCCACGCGGCCGGTGGTGGACGGCGGACCGACCGACCTGCACACGCTGGAGAAGCAGCACATCCTGGCAGTGCTGGAATCGGTGGCGGGCGACAAGACGCAGGCGGCGCAGCTGCTGGGCATTTCGCGCCGCACGCTGGAGCGGCGCGTGGCGGAGTGGGGCGTCGCCCCCTGAACGGCTGACCTGCCCTTTGCACGCCATGGGCCGCTTCCATGCGCTGTCGATCCGCAACAAGCTGCTGGCGATGGTGCTGCTGCCGCTGGCCGGCGTGCTGCCGCTGCTGGGCCTGCTGCTGCTGTGGTGGAGCAACGCCGCCTTCGACCGCCTGCTGATCACGAAGATCCGTGCCGACCTGGCGGTGGCCCAGGGCTACTTCGAACGCGTGCTGGCCGAGGTGGGCACCGGCACCGGGGCGATCGCTGATTCGCACGCCCTCGCGCTGGCGCTGAGGCATGGCGGCGACGTGACGGCGCTGCTGGCTGCGCAAGGCCGCCGCGCCGGCCTGGACTTCATCCACTGGCGGCCCGGCGAGTCCACGCCCGACGGCACCAGCCTGGCGGTGCTGTCACCGCCCGAGCAGGCCGCACTGCTGGCGCCGGCGCAGCGCGCGCGCGTGGCCGTGCCCCTGGTGGGCACGCGCAATGCCGCCCCCACCGCGCGCACGCAGGAGGAGCGCGCAATGGTGCTGCTCTCGTCGCGCACGGTGCACGGCGACGACGGCCGCCCGCTGGGCCGGGTGCTGGGCGGCGTGCTGCTCAACCGCAACCTGCCCTTCATCGACCACATCAACCAGATCGTCTACCCCGAAGGTTCGCTGCCCTTCGGCAGCCAGGGCACGGCCACGCTGTTCCTGGATGACGTGCGCATCAGCACCAACGTGCGCCTGTTCGGCCCTTCGCCCGACGAACGCGCCATCGGCACCCGCGTGTCGCAGGCGGTGCGCGACGCGGTGCTGGGCCGCGGCCAGACCTGGCTGGACCGCGCCTTCGTCGTCAACGACTGGTACGTCTCCGCCTACGAACCCTTGACCGACGGCCGCGGGCAGCGCGTCGGCATGCTCTATGTCGGCTTCCTGGAGCGGCCGTTCACGCTGCTGAAGTACGCGGCGCTGGCCGGCATTGGCGTGGTGTTCTTCGCGGTGATGATCGTGGCGGCGGTGGTCTCGCTGCGCTGGGCGCGCGACATCTTCGGCCCGGTGGAACGCATGGAGGCCACGATGCAGGGCGTCGAGGGCGGCGACCTCGGCGCGCGTGTGGGTGCCGTGGCCAGCGGTGACGAGATCGGCCGCCTGGCCCGCCACCTGGACCACCTGCTGGACGTGCTGCAGCGCTGGAACGCCGAGCTGGATGCCAAGGTGGCCGAACGCACACGCGAACTGGAGACGGCCCAGGGCCAACTGCTGCGCAGCGAGAAGCTCGCCGCCGTGGGCCAGCTCACGGCGAGCATCGCCCATGAGATCAACAACCCGATTGCGGTGATCCAGGGCAATCTGGACCTGGTGCGCACGCAACTGCCGCCGGAGGTCAGCGATGCAGCGCGCGATGAACTGCGGCTGATCGACGAGCAGGTCGAGCGCATGCGGCTCATCGTGACCCAGCTGCTGCAGTTCGCGCGGCCAGCGGAGTACGCCGGCTACATGGCGCCGGTGGACACGGCGCGGGTGGCCGAGGACTGCCTGGTGCTCGTGGGCCACCTGCTGTCGCGCACCCGCATCACGCTGGTCCGCGACCTGCGCGCCACGCGCTGGCCCGCGATCAACCGCAACGAACTGCAGCAGGTGCTGGTGAATCTGCTGGTCAACGCCATCCATGTGATGCCCGAGGGCGGCACGCTGACGCTGTCGTCGCGCGACGAACTGGGCGAGGACGGCGCCGAACGTGTGGTCCTCGCGGTGGGCGACACGGGTCCGGGCCTGGAGGCCGCGCTGATGGACCAGCTGTTCAAGCCCTTCGTCACGCGCAAGAAGGACGGCACCGGGCTCGGGTTGTGGATCAGCCGCAGCCTGGTGGAACGGTACGGCGGCGAACTGCTGGCCGCCAACCGTGCCGAAGGCGGCGCCTGTTTCAGCGTGGTGCTGCGGGTGGACGGCGGTGGCTGACGGACACCCGGTACGCGATCACGCGCATCGGCCAATGTGGAGAACCGCATGAGCAACGACCGCAAGGGCCTGAAGAAGGGCCTCACCCACTACGGCGACGCCGGCTTCTCGCTGTTCCTGCGCAAGGCCTTCATCAAGGGTGCGGGCTACACCGACGACGCGCTGGACCGGCCCGTGGTGGCGATCACCGACACCGGCAGCGCCTACAACCCCTGCCACGGCAACATGCCGCAGCTGCTGGAAGCGGTGGAGCGCGGCGTGATGCTGGCCGGCGGGCTGCCGATGCGCTTTCCGACCATCTCGGTGCACGAGAGTTTCTCGGCGCCCACCAGCATGCTGATGCGCAACCTGATGTCGATGGACACCGAGGAGATGCTGCGCGCCCAGCCGATGGACGCGGTGGTGCTCATCGGCGGCTGCGACAAGACGGTGCCGGCGCAGCTGATGGGCGCGGCCTCGGCCGGCGTGCCGGCCATCCAGCTGATCACCGGCTCGATGCTGACGGGCAGCCACCGCGGCGAACGCGTGGGCGCCTGCACCGACTGCCGGCGCTACTGGGGCCGGTTCCGCGCCGAGGAGATCGACGCCGAGGAGATCGCCGCCGTCAACCACCAGCTGGTGGCCAGCGTCGGCACCTGTTCGGTGATGGGCACGGCCAGCACCATGGCCTGCGCCGCCGAGGCCCTGGGCATGACGGTGCCCGGCGGTGCCAGCCCGCCGGCCGTCACCGCCGACCGCATGCGCATCGCCGAGCAGACCGGCGCGCAGGCGGTGGCCCTGGCCCGCTCGGGCCTGACGATCGACCGCATCCTCACACCGGCCGCCTTCGAGAACGCGCTGCGCGTGCTGCTGGCCATCGGCGGGTCCACCAACGGCCTGATCCACCTGACAGCCATCGCCGGCCGCCTGGGCATCGACATCGACCTCGACGCGCTGGACCGGCTGGGCCGCGAGACACCGGTGCTGCTGGACCTCAAGCCCTCTGGCCAGCACTACATGGAGGACTTCCACGCCGCCGGTGGTATGGCCACGCTGCTGCGCGAACTTCGCCCGCTGCTGCACCTGGATGCGCTGACGGTGAGCGGCCGCACGCTGGGCGAGGAGATCGATCGCGCCGGGCCGGGGTTTGCGCAGGATGTGGTGCGTCCGCGCACGGACCCGATCTATCCGCAGGGCGGCCTGGCGGTGCTGCGCGGCAACCTGGCGCCGGGCGGTGCCATCATCAAACAATCGGCCGCCGACACGGCGCTGATGGAGCACGAAGGCCGCGCCGTGGTCTTCGAGGACGCCGAGGACCTGGCCGCCCGCATCGACCGCGACGACCTGGACGTGCGGGCCGATGACGTGCTGGTGCTCAAGCGCATCGGCCCCAAGGGCGCACCGGGCATGCCGGAGGCCGGCTACATCCCGATCCCGAAGAAGCTGGCGCGCGCCGGCGTGAAGGACATGCTGCGCATCTCCGACGGCCGCATGAGCGGCACGGCCTTCGGCACCATCGTGCTGCACGTGACGCCGGAAGCGGCGGTGGGCGGGCCGCTGGCCCAGGTGCGCACCGGCGACCGCATCCGGCTGAGCGTGCGCGAACGCTGCCTCAGCCTGCTGGTCACGGACGAGGAACTGGCGCGGCGCGCGCAGGAACACCCGGTGGTCGCGCCGGTGGCCGAACGCGGCTACCGCAAGCTGTTCCTGCAGTCGGTGACCCAGGCCGACCAGGGTCTGGACTTCGATTTCCTGCGTGCCACCACGACGGTCGGCAAGGCCCCGGGGGGCTGATCCGACAGCCCCGCGCAGCGGCGCCACCCCGTGGAGTGGCGCACGCGCCGTTCAGGTGGTCTTGCTGATCGAGATCGTCGGAAACTTGGCCGAGTAGTCCTTGGCCTTGGCCGCGATCTTGACGGCCACCTGGCGCGCCACGGCCTTGTACAGGCCGGCGATCTCACCTTCCGGATCGGCCACCACGGTGGGCCGACCGGAATCGGCCTGCTCGCGGATCAACAGGTTCAGCGGCAAGGCGCCCAGGTAGTCGACGCCGTACTCGGCAGCCATGCGCTTGCCGCCGTCGGCGCCGAAGATGTGTTCGGTGTGGCCGCAGTTCGGGCAGCAGTAGACCGCCATGTTCTCGACGAGGCCGAGGATGGGCACGCCCACCTTCTCGAACATCTTCAGGCCCTTCTTGGCGTCGAGCAGCGCGATGTCCTGCGGCGTGGTGACGATCACGGCGCCGGTGAGCGGCACCTTCTGGCTGAGCGTGAGCTGGATGTCGCCGGTGCCCGGGGGCATGTCCACCAGCAGGTAGTCCAGTTCACGCCAGTTGGTCTGCCGCAGCAACTGCTCCAGCGCCTGCGTGGCCATCGGGCCGCGCCAGATCATGGGGTTGTCGGCGTCGATCAGGAAACCGATCGACATCACCTGCACGCCGTAGTTTTCCAGCGCCTCCATGCTCTGGCCGTCGGTGCTTTCAGGGCGGCCCTCGATGCCCATCATCATCGGCTGACTGGGGCCGTAGATGTCGGCGTCCAGGATGCCGACGCTGGCGCCTTCGGCGGCCAGCGCCAGCGCCAGGTTCACGGTGGTGGTGCTCTTGCCGACGCCGCCCTTGCCGGACGCGACGGCGACGATGTTCTTGACCTTGGGCAGCAGCTGCACACCGCGTTGCGCCGCGTGCGCCACCACCTTGGTGGCGATCTGCACGCTGACGTTCTGCACACCGGGCACGGTGCGGGCGGCGGCGATCAGCGCGCTGCGCAGCGCCGGCACCTGGCTCTTGGCCGGATAGCCGAGTTCGACGTCGAAGCTGACGTCGCCGCCCTCGACCTGAAGGTTGCGGATCTGCTTGCCGCTGACAAAGTCGCGGCCGGTGTTGGGGTCGGTGACGTTCTTCAGCGCGTCGAGCAGCGCGCTTTGCGTGGGTGCGGTCATGGGGGCCTGGGGTCCTGTCTCCTCGGATACCCCGCAGTCTACTGGCCGGCGCCTATCCCTGATGGTCGGATGGGCCCGCGGCCAGCAGATCGAGGTACGCACCTTCGACCAGCCACGTCGGCTCGACACCCAGGCGCAACATCAGCGCCTCGGCCTCGTCGATGCCATCGCACTCGGGTTCGCCGTCCCGCAGCACGACCTCGAGTTCCAGGAAGCAGCCGAGGCCTTCGACCTCGTCGAGGTGCACACGCGTGCGGCCGACCAGCACCACGCGCCGTCGCTTGCGCACCCGCCCGACCGCGCCGCAGGCAGCGTCCAAAGCCGCGTGCAGGTCGTCCGCGTCGGCCACGGGGGTGCGCAGGTAGGACGAAGTCTTCGGGCCTGCCAGATCGGGGCGCCGGTAGGCGATCAGTTCGGCCGTGCCATCGGCGAAGCGCCGCAGTTTCAGGCGGCCTCTTGCGCAGGCATAGAACGTGTCGTCCTGATGCAGCACCTGCGGGTCGGCCATGACCAGCGCCTGTGCGCGTGCCGCCACGCGTTCGGCATGTGCCGTCGGCAGCTTGGCCTTGATCTCGACATTGCGTGCCACCGCACCCCCGATCGCGTGCAACCGAACAGACCGCACAAAGAAAAACGCCCACACCGGGAAGGTGCAGGCGTTCTTGAAGATTTGGCGGAGCGGACGGGGGTTGCCGGGTCCACTCGCTAAGCCGTTGATTCTACTAAACTTTCTGTCACGCGCCGGTGTAGCACCACCCCCCCATAACGGAGGTAGCGGTACCCGCCGGGCTGTAGCACCTCACAAAGGAACCGCAGCCCAAGCAGAAGCCAGTGTAGCCCGACGCCGGCCGGAAACGCCCCACCGGCACCTCAACAATGAGGAAAGTAGATGAACTGGTTCCGCTTCTTCAGGCGCTTCGGCCAGTCCTTCGGTGCCGGCGTGCTCATCGGGCGAGCGATGACGTCGTTGGGTAGGTGATGGTGAGCAACCCGAATGTACTCATCGGCAACGTCTGTGGGCTCGCTCCAGTTCTCGTACGAGAAGATGTCGAGCCCCTCGAGCACCTGACGCTCCGTAGGCGTCGAGGCCAGGTGCGCGAAGCGGTAGAGGCGCGGGTTGATGTCCATCCGCCGCTTGGCAACGACAGGACCAGCGTTGTCGTCATCCGTGTCCCGGAACTCGAGGTCATCCGTGTGTGTTCCCAGCGTCGTATGCACCTTCAGGCGCTTACGCCCCATGGCGAACATTGCCGCAACAATGGTCGCAGGATGGCTGGTCGCCAGCAGTCGGCGCTCGCCAAGGTGGAGGTCGGCGATGGCGGCGCCGTTGTGGTTTTCGAAGAACGTGAGGTCAATCATCGCTGGACTCTGGCCGCGCTGTAGTCGATGACGAGCTTGTATCGAGCCGTCGGGCAGGCGGCTTGAGTAGGGAAGGTCCTGTTGACCAAACCACCTCACCACGGGGCTGCGGGCCGGAGCTCGAGCGCGGAGGTTGCCAAGCACCATGTAGTTGCGAGTACCAGCACACGCGCATGCCGGCCGCTGCCTCAAACCTGCAAAGCAGCGCGGGCCTCAGGCCTTGGCGCGAAACCAGGCGACCTTGCCCGTCGGGCCCGGTCTGTACTCGAGTTGGAAGCATCGCGACTCGCTGAGCACCTGCGGCCAGGTGTGGCAGCCGTACCTATTCGGGATTTGGTCGGGGTCGTGCTGAGCCAGCCACTGCCGGGCCTCGTCCAAGCGCGCCCAGCCGTCGACGGCGTTCGCCTCAATGGCCGCCCGGAGCGCCCTCACGATGCCCGCATGTGCGCGCCGACCGAACTTTGACCACCCGTGCCGACTGAACATTGACCAGGGGTGGAAGCACATCTCGAGCGAGGCGTGCTGTGGATAAGTCTACGGTGTTCGGTGTCGTTCGTTCTCCGGTTGTCGTTGTCGATGTTGCGCGGGGCAAGCCGCGCAGGGCGTAGCCCGTAGCGGCTTGCCCCGCGCGGCGGCCGATCAGAACGGCTCGGCCTCCGGTGCCGGTTTCGCTCGTCTGGCCTGCTCGCGCGCCTTGATGCGCGTCTTCGCGGTCGCGCTGGAGTGCCGGAAGCGGTAGCTCTCGTTGCCGGTCTCGACGATATGGCAGTGGTGCGTGAGCCGGTCCAGCAGCGCGGTGGTCATCTTCGCGTCGCCGAAGACAGCGGCCCACTCGCCGAACGTGAGGTTGGTGGTGATCATGACGCTGGTGCGCTCGTAGAGCTTGCTCAGCAGGTGGAACAGCAAGGCGCCTCCGGCCTGGCTGAACGGCAGGTAGCCCAGCTCGTCCAGGATGACCGCGTCCATGCGCATCAGGTTCGCCGCGATCCGCCCAGCCTTGCCTTCGGCCTTCTCCCGCTCCAGCGCATTGACCAGGTCCACTGTCGAGTAGAAGCGCACCCGCTTGCCATGCCGCGTGATGCCCGCCACGCCCAGCGCCGTGCACAAGTGCGTCTTGCCGGTGCCCGGCCCGCCGATGAACACCGCGTTGTGCGCCGCCTCGGTGAACGACAGGTCGGCCAGCTGGTCGATCAGCGCACGGTCGACCTTGGAGGCCTCGAAGTCGAAGCCCGCCAGGTCGCGGTGCGCGGGGAAGCGCGCGGCGCTCATCTGGTAGCTCACCGAGCGCATCGCCCGGTCTGTGCCCTCGGCCTGCAGCAGGTGCTCGATCAGCCAGCGCGAGCTGTCCACGCCAACGCCTCCGCCCTGGGCGAGGAGGTCGGTCCAGGCTGCGGCCATGCCGTGCAGCCGCAGCGCCTTGAGTTCGGCGGTCACGTCACGCATGGTCCACCTCCTGGCCAGCTTGGTCACGCAGGCGGTCGTAGCGGTCGGTGTCGGCGCGCGGCGCTTCGTTCAGGCGCAGTACCGTCTCCACCTGATCCGGCGGCGGGCTCGCGTTCAGCCGCCCGATGACGTTGAGCACATGCTCGGCGCTGACGGCGCCGGTCTCCAGCACCAGCTCGGCGGCCACCAGCACGGCGTCCAGGCCGGCGGTGGGCACTGCCGCGAGCACCTGCGCCATCACGCGATCACCTCCAGGGCGGCGCAACAGCGCCTGCTGCAAGGCCCGCAGCGGCGCGGGCATGTCGGCGAAGGGCGCTCCGTTGCGCAGCACCCCGGGCTTGCGCTGCACCAGCGGGATGTAGTGCTGCCAGTCGTAGGCTGTCTGGCCGCGGTCGCTCAAGCGCGCGTGGCTGGCCACGATCTTGTCCTCGGCCACCACGACCACCCGCGTTGGGTACAGCCGGGTCGAGACCATGTGCCCGGCCAGTTCGCACGGCACCGAGTAGCGGTTGCGCAGGACCGTCACCAGGCAGGTGCTGGACACGCGCGCCGGGTTCTCCACGTAGCCGTCGAACGGCTCGGGCATGGGCATGAGCTGCGGCAGTTCATGCTCGAGCATCTCGGCCACGCTGAACTGGCCGTGCTCCGGATGCCGGATCTCCTGCCACAAGGCCCGGCAGCGCACTGCCAGCCAGGCGTTGAGTTCGTCGAAGCTGCCGAAGCGCTGGCGCGCCGCCTCGATCCACACGCGCCGGCGGCTGTCCTGCACGTTCTTCTCCACCCGGCCCTTCTCCCAGCCGCTGGCTACGTTGCAGAAGTCAGGATCGAACAGGTAGTGCGCGCACATCGCCGCGAAGCGCGCGTTGACCACGCGTCCCTTGCCCTTCTTGACCTTGTCCACGGCCGTCTTCATGTTGTCGTAGATGCCCCGGCGCGGGATGCCGCCCAGGGCCGCGAAGCTGCGCGTGTGGGCGTCGAACAGCATCTCGTGGCCCTGCGTGGGGTAGGCGACCAACCAGAACGCCCGCGAGGCGCACAGCTTCAGGTGCGCGAGCTGCAGCCGCCGGTAGATCCCGCCGATGACCAGGCCTTCTTCGCTCCAGTCGAACTGGAAGGCATCACCGAGCTCGAAGCTCAGCGGCACGAAGGCGCTGGTGGCGCTGACCTTGCCCTGCTCGTCACGCCAGGCTCGGATGTAGTCGGTCAGCCGCGTGTAGCCGCCGTCGTAGCCCAGGGCCTGCAACTCCACATGCAGCGCCCGCGCCGTGCGCCGCTCGTGCCGCGGGCGGTGCCCGTCGGCCTTCAGCGCCTTGTCCAGCGCCTCGACGAACGGCGCCAGCTTGGTCGGCATCTCCCGACGCCGGTACTTCGGCTCGGCTCCCTGCGGCGCCTTCAGCCACTTCTTGATCGTGTTGCGCGACAGGCTCGTCAGTCGCGCAATCTCGCTGATCGACTTCCCTTGCCGGAAGTGCATCGAGCGAATCTTGCCCATCATGGCCATGGTGATCACTCCTCTTTCCTTGCTGCTCAAAAAAGCAGCAGGCTAGGTTGAACACCCTGGTCAGTTTTCGGTCGGCATCACCCGGCTTTGCTGGTCAATTTTCGGTCGGCGTCAACAGCCTGCCTGCTCGGCCAGGCTCGATGCTCGCCGCAGTGCGTTCTGTCGGCGCAGTTCGGCGACGCGCAGTTCGAACTCCGTCGCTTCGACGGCCAGCATCACCTTGGCCGGTTCGATGTGCTCGGTGCCCAGCGAGACCCACACCTGGCCGCGGTGTTCAGGGAATCCGTGGGCGACGTCGCCTGGAATCTTCCGCTTGAAGTACAGCATTCGCCCACGGCGATGCATGTGCCTCGGCAGCTTGCGAGGGGTGGGCTGTTCGGCCGGCGGCAGTGCCGGGACGCTGGGCTTGGCGATGGGCATCGGGTGCTCCACGAGAGGGTCGACAACGACCCCGCGGAGCAGCCTTCGATGGACGCTGGCCGGCCGCTTGGGAGTGACCGGCGCTGCTACCCGAATCTGCTACTCCGAAGGGCCTTCGGGGTAGCACCGGTGCGTCATAGTTGGTGTAGCAGCACAACGAAAAAGCCGTTGCAAATCAATGACTTGCAACGGCTTTCCATGTAAGTGGCGGAGCGGACGGGGCTCGAACCCGCGACCCCCGGCGTGACAGGCCGGTATTCTAACCAACTGAACTACCGCTCCGCAGCGGTGGCGACTTCACGACAGGCCTTCCGACCTGCCGCCAAGTGCCGCCTGACTTGGCATCCCGTAGGGGATTCGAACCCCTGTAACTACCGTGAAAGGGTAGTGTC
>JACKLO010000023.1 GCA_024235915.1 Burkholderiaceae bacterium
TGGTCACCGCCTTCGTGATGGCGCCGCTGATCGCCTGGGCCACGCAGGGACGCTACTACCTGGCCCGGAGGGTGATACCGATCTTGCCGACGGCCGAGGTCAGGGCAGATGGCGGGCCCGATGGCGGGCCTGTTGGTGGGCCCATCGACGGGACGGGGCCCTACAGGCGCCTGACGCCGGCGCTCACCCGCTGCTGCATCTGCGAGCGCGACTACGAGGCCGATGACCTGGCGCAGTGCCCGGCCTACCAGGCGCCCATCTGTTCACTCTGCTGCACGCTGGATGCGCGCTGCAATGACCTGTGCAAGCCGCAGGCGCGCCTGTCCGCCCAATGGTTGGCGCTGCTGCAGCGCCTGCTGCCGCAGCGCTGGGCGCCGCAGCTCGAAGCCGGCCTGGCGCACTGGCTGCTGCTGGCCGGCTTGGGATTGCCGGTGCTGGCGCTGCTGCTGGGCGGCGCCTACCAGCAGGGGCAACGCGTGCTGGGCGCGCAGGCCGAGGCCCTGGCGCCGGCACTCTGGCAGGGGGTGCTCAACGTCGGCCTCGTGCTGGCGCTGCTGGGGGGCATCGTGGCCTGGTGGCTGGTGCTGGCCCACCGCAGCCGCCTGGTGGCGCAGGAAGAGAGCCAGCGCCAGACCGAGGCCCTGCAGGCCGAGATCGAACGCCACCGCCGCACTGATGCGGCGCTGCAGAGTGCAAAGGCCGCGGCGGAAGCCGCCAACCAGGCCAAGAGCCGCTACGTCACCGCCATCAGCCACGAACTGCGCACTCCGCTCAACAGCATCCTGGGCTACGCCCAATTGCTGGAGGAAGACCCGGCGATGCCGCCGCAGCGCCGGCAGGCGGTGCAGGTGATCCGCCGCGGTGGCGACCACCTGCTGGGCCTGATCGAGGGCACGCTGGACCTGGCGCGCATCGAGGCCGGCAAGCTGGCGCTGCAGGTGGAGCCCATGCGCCTGCGCGAGGGCCTGGAGGAGATCGCGCGCCTGATGGAACTGCAGGCGGCGGCCAAGGGCGTGCGCTTCGTGCGGGCCTTTGAAGGCACGGTGCCGGAATGGGTGCGGGCCGACGAGCGCAGGTTGCGCCAGATCCTGATCAACCTGCTGGGCAATGCGGTGAAGTTCACCAGTCGCGGTGAAGTCACGTTCCGCGTGCGTTTCGCCGCCGACATGGCGCGTTTCGAGATCGCCGACACCGGCCCGGGCATGGGGGCCGACGAGCTCGCCCGCGTGTTCGAACCGTTCCAGCGTGGGGCGGCCCAAGGCAGCGCGGGCGCGGCGGGGGGCACTGGCCTGGGCCTGACCATCAGCCGCATGCTGGCCGAGCTGATGGGTGGTGAACTGACGGCACGCAGCACGCCAGGCGAGGGCAGCGTGTTCAGCGTCAAGCTGTTTCTGCCGGAGGCGCCGGCGCCGGCCAGCACGGCCAGCGGGCCACGCCTGGGCCATGCCGGGCCGCGGCGACGCATCCTGGTGGTGGACAACGAGGAGGCCGACCGCACGCTGATGGCCGACCTGCTGCAGCCGCTGGGCTTCCTGATCGAAGGGGCGGCGTCGGGTGAGGCGGCCCTCGCGCGGCTGGCCGACAGCGCGCTGCCGGTCCCCGACGCCATCTTCATGGACCTGGCGATGCCGGGCATCGACGGCTGGGAGACGATCCGCAGGCTGCGTGCCGTCGGGCACGGCGACATCCCGCTGGCGGTGGTGTCGGCCAACGCCTTCGACCGTGGCCTGGACCACGACGTGGCGTTGGCTGCCGACGATTTCCTGGTCAAGCCGGTGCGCCTGACGCGCCTGCTGGACTGGCTGGGCGATCGGCTGGCGTTGGCATGGACCGCGGCGCCGGCCAACGCGGCCGAGCCGGCGGCGGTGGCGGCGCCGGAGGCCTTGCCCGATGCCCAGGCGCTGCAGGACCTGCAGCGCCTGATCGACCAGGGCTGGATGCGCGGCATCCAGCGTAAGCTTGACCAGATCGAGGCTGCCGACGTGGCGGCCCAGCGATTTGTCGCCCGCCTGCGCGGACTGGCACAACGCTTCGAAATGAACGCCTTGCAAGCGGCCGTCGGCCGCGCTCTCGATGAACACCGCAGCCGCTAGGGAAGACGGGGTGGGCGACGGCCTGGCCCTGGTCCTGCTCGTGGACGACACGCCGGACAACCTGGCCGTGCTGCACGATGCGCTCGACGAGTCGGGCTACACCGTGATCGTGGCCACCAGCGGCGAGCAGGCGCTGCAGCGTGCGCACGACGCGCAGCCGGACATCGTGCTGCTGGACGCCGTGATGCCCGGCATCGACGGCTTCGAGGTGGCGCGGCGGCTCAAGGCCGACGAGGCCACGGCGGCCATCCCCATCGTCTTCATGACCGGTCTCACCGAGACGGAGCACGTGATCAACGCCTTCGGCGCGGGCGTGGTGGACTACGTGACCAAGCCGGTGCGCACGCGCGAGCTCATCGCACGCATCGAAAGCCACCTGCGCAATGCGCGTGCGCAGTTGCAGGCCCGGCACGCGCTGGACGCCTTCGGCCACGCGACCATGGTGGTGCGCGAGCGCGACGGCCGCCGCCTGTGGCAGACCGCGCTGGCGCGCAGCCTGATCGCGCAGCACTTCCCAGGTGTGCCCGACACGCTGATGCCGCCGCCCGCCATGGCCTGGGTGGCACGTGAGGCACTGCGCCGAAGGGCTGGTGCCGAACCCCAGGGCCTGACGGTGGGCAAGGGCTCGCAACGGCTCACCTTCGCCCTGCACGCGATGGACGACGAAGGCGCGTCGAATGCCGAATGGCTGCTGGTGCTGCGCGAGGACAGCGAGGCGGCACTGATGGAGGCGCTGCTGCGCGCCTTCCCGCTCACCGCGCGCGAGGCCGAGGTGCTGTACTGGGTGATCCAGGGCAAGACCAACCGCGATATCGGCGAGATCCTGTCGCTGAGCCCGCGCACCGTGCACAAGCACCTGGAGCATGTGTTCGAGAAGCTGGGCGTGGAGACGCGCACGGCGGCCGCGGCGCTGGCGCTGCAGCGCGTGGGCTGACACCCCGGTTCCGCGTCGGCGCGGATGGTGCGGGCGGTGGGCCGATGCCGTATGGCGCCCGGGCGCGTGCCCGAATCCGTCTCAGCCCGCTTCGGTGCGAAGCCAGTCCACGAAGGCCTGCACCGGCGCGCGCAGGGGCCCGCGTCGCAGGTGCAGGAAATGCACCGGCCCGTCGACGGCGGTGAAGCGTCGTGCGCCCAGCACCACCAGGTCACCGCGGTCCAGCTCACGGGCCGCCAGTCGCGTGCTTTCGAGCGCCACGCCCAGGCCATCGGCCGCTGCCGCAATGGCCAGGGCAGCGCGGTCGAAGGCGGTGCGCGGCTGGCGCGGTTCCGGCAGACCCTGGCGTTCGAACCACTGCGCCCAGCTCAGTGGGCTGAGCGTGGAGTCGATCAGCGGCAGCTGCTGGATCAGGCTCTCCGGCCGGGCGCGGGGTGTCAACAAGGTGGGCGACACCAGCGGCGCCAGCGTCTCGCTGCCCAGCGGGTGGGTCTCGATGCCGGGCCGGGCACGGCCGTCGCCGTAGGCGATGGCCAGGTCCAGCTCGCGCGACGACGCCAGGTCGGGCACCTCCGCGCCGGTGCTCAGCCGAACATGCTGACCCGGGTGCGCCGCCACGAAGCTGCGCAGGCGCGGGCCGAGCCACTTGAGCGCCAGGCTGGGGGCGCAGTGCACGGCCAGCACCTGATCTTGCGCGGGCAGTGCAACGTCGGCACAGGCGGATTCCAGTGCGTCGAAGACGCGCAGCAGGCTGTCGTGCAGGCGCCGGCCTTCGGCCGTAGGTGTCACGCGGCGGTGGCTGCGGGTGAACAGGCTGCGGCCGAAGTGCGCCTCCAGGTCGCGCATCTGGTGGCTGACGGCCGACGCGGTGAGGTGGAGTTCATCGGCCGCACGCGCAAAGCTCTGCAGGCGCGCCGCTGCCTCGAAAGTGCGCAGCCGGTTCAACGGTGGAAGGTGTCTCATGCATGGCGAGTTTGGGTGAATTGGCTTCATCTGTCGATGAGCAAGCATCGTTTGTCGCCATGCCTTTGGGCAGGCACGATGCGGGTCTCGTTTCATCGTTCTCCGCCATGTCCGCCATCCTCGACCAGATCACCGCCGCCGCGCGCAAGGAATACCGCTTCGACCCCCGCACCGAGAAGCGCGAGTCGATCTACCAGCCGGCGCAGCCGGACCTGATGTTCCCGGGCCGGCCGCAGTTCGACGACGTGGCGCAGGAGCGCCGCTACCTGAAGGAGCGTCTGGTGGGCGCCTGCCGCGCCTTTGCGCGCCAGGGCTTCGACTACGGCTTCGCCGGTCACCTGACGATCCGCGACCCGGAGCGGCCGGAGCTGTACTGGACCAACCCGATGTGCGTGCATTTCCGCCAGGTCAAGGTGAGCAACCTGATCCTGGTGGACCACAAGGGCAGGGTCGTCGAGGGTGATTACGCCGTCAACCGCGCCGGCTTCGTGCTGCACGCCGCGGTGCACGAGGCGCACCCGGACATCCTGGCCATGTGCCACGCACACACCACCTACGGCACGGCCTTCGCTGCGCTGGGTCAGTCGCTGGCCCCGATCTCGCAGGATGCGGCCGCCTTCTTCGAGGACCACGTGGTCATCAACGACGAGGCAGGCCAGGTGGCGGTGGAAGAGGACGCCGGCCCCAAGGTGGCCGACTGGTTCAAGGACGTGAAGGCCGCCATCCACCAGAACCACGGCCTGTTCACCGCCAGCCGCCACAGCATCGAGGCGGCGGCGTTCTGGTTCATCGCGCTGGAGCGCTGCTGCCAGCAGGAACTGATGGTGCGCGCCACCGGCGTCGCGCCCAAATTGGTGCCGGCCGAGAAGTCACGCTACAGCCGCGAGCACGTGGGCAGCGAATACATCGGCTGGCTGCACTTCCAGACGATCTGGAACGACCTCGTGCGATCGGAGCCGGACCTGTTCGACTGAGGCGCCCGACGGCGTCAGCGCTGCTCGGCGACGGCTTCGCGCAGGGTGTTGGCGATCCGGTGCAGTTGAAGCGTCAGGTTGCGCAGGTCGCGCGCTGACAGGCCGGTTTGCCGGCCGACTTCCTGCTGCAGTGACGCGCAGGGCCCGCGCAGCGCGTCGGCCCCCGGCGCTGCTTCGACCTGCACCCGGCGCTCGTCACGCTCGTCACGTTGGCGGATGACCAGCCCGCCGAGCTCCAGGCGCTTGACCACGGGCGTGCAGGCGCCCATGTCCAGGTCCAGCGACCGGGCGAGCTCGCCCATGGACAGCGGCCCCTGTTCCCACAGGGCCAGCAGGATCAGGTACTGCGTGTAGGTCAGGCCCAGGCGCTGCAACGGCTCGCGGTAAGCGCGCGTGATGGCGTGCGTGGCGCGGTAGAGCGCGAAGTCCAACTGCTCACGGATGTCCTGCACCGGCACCGCGCCGGTCTCGCTGGACAACGGGGAGGACGAGGCCTCCTGCGTCGCGCGGTCGTGTTTCGTCACCTTGAAGGCTCCCCCGGCGCCAGGCAGGCGGGACTTCCTGCCATGGCAAATGCTTTATGACATTCAAGGCACTTCATGTAACCGTTCAAGTAATTTATCGCGATAATGTTTAGCATCGAGGGGTGAACGAACTCCGGCATTGCCGTTCCCTGCGCCTGCCCAGCTCGGACACGCCAGGCGCGGATCAGCCCCAGCCGACATGAGCACCTACCCGACGATGCGAGAAGAGGACCTGCTGAGGTCGATTGTGGCCTCGGCTTCTGACGCCATCGTCTGCAAGGACACCCGGGGGATCATCGCCTCCCGGAACCCGGGGGCCGAACGCCTGTTCGGCCACCGCGCCGACGAGGTGCTGGGCCGATCGATTCAGCTGTTGATCCCCCCAGACCGCCTGGCCGAAGAGACCATGATCCTCGACCGGATCCTCCAGGGCGAGCGCGTGGATTGCCTGGAGACGGAGCGCTGCCACCGAGACGGCAGCCTGCTGCCCGTGTCGGTCACGGTGTCGCCGGTCCTTCGATGCCCAGGGCGTGGTGATCGGTGCGTCGAAGATCGCGCGGCCGATCGAGCATCTGCTGCAGGCGCGCCGGCGGGAACAGCAGTTTGCCCAGATCGTCAGGTCCGCCTCCGACGGCATCCTCGTCGTCGACACCGACGGCCGCATCGAGTTCGCGAATCCGGCTGCGCTGTCGATGTTCGGTTGGCTGCTGTCCGACCTCGTCGGCGCCTCACTGGACGTGCTGCTGCCACCCCAGGTGCGGGGTCCGCATGCCCAGTGGATGAAGTCGCTGGACGGCACCGATGCCCTGCCGCGGCACATGGGGCAGGCCGGGAGGCTGGTGCAGGCCATGCACCAGGACGGCAGCATCGTGCCGGTGGAGATCACGATCTCGGCATTCGGCGAGGCGGCGCGGCCGCGCCGGATGGCGGTGGTGCGCGATCGCCGGCCGCTCCAGGAGGCGGCGCGCCTGCACGACGCGGCCCTGAAGGCCGAAGCGGACAGCGAGGCGAAGAGCCGGTTCATCGCCCGCATGAGCCACGAACTGCGCACGCCACTGACCGTGGTGCTGGGCTTCACCGAACTGCTGCAGGCCGACCCGGCGACGGCGACTGAGCGCGCCCGCGGGCTGGTGACCCACATCCGCAGCGCCGGGCTGCACCTGCCGACACTGATCGACGACCTGCTGGACGCCGCCCGCATCGAACGCGGCATGCTGCATCTGGTGACGCAGCCGGTGCCGCTGCAGGCCCTGCTGGAGGACCTGCAGTCGCAGGTCAACGTGGTGGCGCGCATCACCCGGCAGCAGGTCGAACTGCTGCCGGTGCCGCCTGGGGCCTGCGTGCAAGCCGATCCGATCCGCCTGCGCCAGGTGCTCTACAACCTGCTGTCCAATGCGCTGAAGTACAGCCCACCGGGCTCGACGGTGACGCTCCAGGTGTCGGCACATGACCAGGGTTGGCGCATCGACGTCACTGACCGTGGCATCGGCATCGAGCCGGATCGTCTGGACAAGCTGTTCAAGCCCTACGAGCGGCTGGGGCGCGAGTTCAGCGGCGTACCCGGGGTCGGGTTGGGCCTGGCGACGGTGCGCGAACTGATCGACGCCATGGCGGGCGAAGTCGCGGTCTACAGCGCCCCCGGCCACGGCTCGACCTTCAGCGTGATGCTGGCCGGCGCGCCCGCGGCGGATGCGCCACCGGCAGATGCGTCGACCTCGCCCGAACTGCACTTCGCCCATGGCCCGATGGCGCCTGAAGCCAGCTTCCGGCCTCTGGCCGGCAAGCGCCTGCTGTGTGTGGATGACAACCCGGTGAACCGGCTGCTCATCGATGCCGCCCTGACCGACATGCCGGGCCTGACGCTCAGCTTCGCGGTCGACGGCCAGAGTGCGCGTCGGGAACTGGAGGTGGCCAGACCCGATCTGGTGCTGCTGGACCTGATGCTGCCCGATGCCCACGGCCTGGACTGGCTGCGAACCCTGCGTGGGGACCCGAGATTCGCGGATCTCCAGGTCGTGCTGTTCACGGCCGACAACGACCCTGCAACGCGGCAGGAAGCCAGAGACCTGGACGTCGATGAACTCGTGTCGAAGCCCTTCGACATCTTCACGCTGCAGCAGCAGGTCCGGCGCCTGCTGCAGTGATCCCTGGCTGGCGGTTTCAGACCTGGCGGCTCTGGCCCGCCCAGTACGGCTCGCGCAACCGGCGCTTGTAGATCTTGCCTGTGTCCTCGCGCGGCAGCGATTCGTGCAGCGCCACGACACGGGGCACCTTGTAGCCGGCAATGCGCGCATGCAGCCAGGCGCGCACCGCGTCTGGCGTCAGCGCGGCGCCTTGTGCATCGGGCGTGGGCTGCACCGCCGCCGCCAGTGATTCGCCGAACTCGTCGTCGGGTATGCCGAACACGCCGCAGTCGGCCACGCCGGGCATGGTCTGCAGCAGCAGTTCCACTTCCACCGGATAGATGTTGACGCCGCCGCTGATCACCATGTCCGCCGCACGGTCGACGATGAAGAGGAAACCGTCGTCGTCCAGGTAACCGACGTCACCCATGGTCTTGAGCGCACCGCGCGCCATGCGTTCGCGCGCCTCGGCATTGCCCGCATAGGTGAAATCGGGCGTGGCCGGCTGGTCGATCCAGATCTGGCCGGCCGCGCCTGAAGGCTGCTCGCGGCCCTCGTCGTCCAGAATCTTCAGCGTGACGCCTGGGAGTGGCAGGCCGGCCGAGCCGGGCTTGCGCAATGCCTGTTCCGGCGTGAGCAGCGTCATGTAGCCCAGTTCGCTGGCGCCGTAGCACTCGTGGATCACGGGGCCCCACCACGCGATCATGCGGCGCTTGACCTCCGGCGGGCAGGGGCTGCCGGTGGATGCCACGAAGCGCATCGTCGACAGGTCGTACCGCGCCCGCTGCTCGGCCGGCAAGGCCAGCAGGCGCACGTACATGGTCGGCACCAGGTAGGCGTGGGTCAGCCGTTCGGCTTCGATCAGCGCCAGCGTGCGCGCGGCGTCGAAGCGGTCCTCCACCACCAGCGTGCCGCCCTCCTGCAGGATGCCCAGGGCGTAGTTGCAGGGGGCGCTGTGGTACCAGGGCGCGCACAGCAGCGCGCGCATGCCGGGCAGGGTGCCGTAGGCCAGGCGCCGCATCTCGGCCTGGCGCACGGCCTGATCGGCAGTCATCGGCTGGCGCACGATGCCCTTGGGCCGGCCGGTGGTGCCAGAAGTGAAGAACATCGCGCCGCGGGGTGGCGCCGCTGGCGCGGCCCACGGGTCGACGCCGTCCCGCAGCGGCTCCCAGGCGGGCACACCCGGCCGTGCACCGCGCACCGTGAACACCCGCGCCTGGGCCGCATCGAGGTCCGGCAAGGCTTTCAGCAGGGCCGCATCCACCAGAAGCAGGCGTGCGCCGGAGGTCGCCAGCACATGGGCCACCTCGTCGCGCTTGAGGTGCCAGTTGATCGGGCACCAGATGGCGCCGAGGTGGCGCACGGCCACCATGGCGGCCATGGCCTCCACGCTGTTGCGCATCAGCAGCGCCACCACGTCGCCGTCGCCCACACCCTGGGCCTGCAGCGCTGCGGCGTTGCGGCGCCAGAGAGCGTCGAATTCGTCGGCGTGCCAACGCCGGCCCTCGAACACCAGGGACGCTTGGTCCAGACCCATGCTTTCCGTCTCCATGTCCGGCATCGCGGTCAGCGTCTGCCGCCATCGCGCCGTCGTCATAATTCCGGACATTCTGCAGCCCTGTGGCGGTGGGCCCGACGTGCGTGGCCTTGCACGACGCCCGGGTGCCCGAACCATGACCCCGCCACCCCCGCCGATCCGTTCGCTCTGCCTGCTGCGCCTGTCGGCGCTTGGTGACGTGGTGCACGCCGTGGCCCTGGTGCGCCGCCTGCAGCGCCATCAGCCCGGCATCGCCATCACCTGGATCATCGGCCGCGCCGAGGCGGCCATGCTCAAGGGGCTGGACGGCGTGGAGTTCATCGTCTTCGACAAGCGCGGCGGCTGGGCGGCGCTGCGCGACCTGAGGCGCGCGCTGGCGGGTCGGCGCTTCGACGTGCTGCTGCATCTGCAGCTGGCGCTGCGTGCCAACGTGCTGGCCGCGCTGGTGCGGGCCGACCGGCGCATCGGCTACGACGCGGCCCGCAGCAAGGAAGGCCACGGCCTGGTCGTCAATCAACGCATCGCCCCCGGCGGCCTGCATGTGCTCGACGCCTTCGGCCAGTTCGCCGCCGCCCTGGGTTGCCCGGAGGGTGCCGTGGAATGGCGGCTGCCCGTGCCCGACGAAGCGCGGGCCTGGGCGGCGGGCCTGCTGCCCGATGGTGCGCCGACGCTGCTGATCTCGCCGTGTTCCAGCCACGCGCTGCGCAACTGGCGGCCCGAACGTTATGCCGCGGTGGCCAGCCATGCGCTGGCCAGGGGCTGGCGCGTGCTGCTGTGTGGCGGCCCCAGCGCG
This sequence comes from Burkholderiaceae bacterium, assembly GCA_024235915.1. Classification (GTDB taxonomy): domain Bacteria; phylum Pseudomonadota; class Gammaproteobacteria; order Burkholderiales; family Burkholderiaceae_C; genus Rubrivivax. The sequence goes on from JACKLO010000023.1 coordinate 9,942, forward strand.
CTGGAACGCAGCATGGGCGACGCCATCCTGGCCGCGCTACCGCAACACGACGCAGTGCAGGACCTGATCGGCAAGGACACCTTCAAGCGCTTCCTGGCGTTGTGCGAACGCGCCACGCTGCTGCTGGCCCCGGATTCCGGGCCAGTGCACATGGCCAATGCCATGGGTTGCCGCGTGCTCGGCCTGTACGCCTGCACCGCCCTGCAGCGCAGCGGCCCCTACAGCGACCGCCGCTGGTCCACCGACCACTACGCCGAGGCGGCGGAGCGATTCCTGCACAAACCGGCATCGTCCCTGCCGTGGGGCAAACGGGTCGAGTTCCCGGGTGTGATGGACCTGTGCACGGTGGACGAGGTCACGGCACTGTTCGACGCCTGCGCGGCCGACCTCGGCTTGTAGACAGCCGCTGCTGCGCGCCGGTCAGCCGTGAAGTTCAGCGCGCCGGCTTGGCGTTGCCGTAGTCGGCGTAGCTCTTCTCCTCCACGTAGGTGGAGCCCAGCGCCAGGTTGATGCGCTTCTTGATGTCGGCGCGCTCGTCGTTCTCGAAGTAGACCGACCTCGCCAGTTGCACGAATCCATCGTCGAAGGTCTGCGCCCGTTCCTTGTCGCGGATGTCGTCCTCGATCACCCACAGGCGCTCGTTCACGGCCTTGAGCGCGGCGCGCAGCGCCGAAATGTCCTGCTGCGAGGCCGGGTGGGCGGCCCAGGTGGCTTCCAGCGCCGTCAGTTCGCGCTGCACGTTGGCCAGCTTGGCGGCGTCGCTCATGCGTTCGGTCTTGATCTGCAGGATGGCGATCTTGTCCAGCAGTTCGCCGAAGGAAACAGGAACGCTGATCTCTGACATGGGGTTCACCTCGGGGACGTGGGCTGGCGCGCCTGGGACGGGCCAGGGGGCTGGCGATAATGCGCCATGGCCTTGTGGACTACGTCGCCGGATTGTCGTGGATATCGCTGCTGACGCCCCCAAGCGCCAGGGTGACGCGCCAGGACGGCCGCCACTGCAGGCGCCACGGATCCGCGTGCTGCACTTCGTGACCGGCGGCTTCAGCGGCGGCGCCACGCAGGTGGCGCTGGCCCTGGTGCGGGCCGCCGCGCAGGGTGGGCCGGTGGACCCCCTGCTGGTGCTGCGCCGCAAGCGCCATGGTGACGTCAGCCGCATCCGTGAACTCGAGCGCGAAGGCGTGCCGCTGGCCGTGGTGCCGGGCTGGTCGCACCTGGCCACCATCGTCGCACTGGTGCGGCTGTGCCGACGTGTGCGGCCGCAGGTGCTGGTGGCGCATGGCTTCAGCGAACACCTGTGGGGCCGCTACGCCGGCCTGCTGGCCGGCGTGCCGGCGCTGGTGCACGTGGAACACAACACGCGCGAGCGCTACACCGCCTGGCGGCGGGCGCAGACGCGCTGGCTGGCGGCGCGCTCGGCCCGCATCGTCGGCTGCGCCGACGACGTGCGGCAGGTGCTGCTGGACATGGGCATGCCGGCCGACCGCACCATCGTCATCCCCAATGGCATCACGCTGGCGCCCTTCCTGCCGGCACGCAGCCTGGACTGGGCCAGCCGCGAGGCGGCCATCGTGATGGTGGCGCGCTTCTCCAAGCAGAAGGATCAACGCACCCTGGTGCAGGCGCTGGCACTGCTGCGCCAGCAGGGGCTGCGGCCGCCACTGCGCCTGGTGGGCGACGGCAAGACCCGTGATGCGGTGGAAGCCCTGGCGCGAGAATTGGGGCTGGACGACGGCCAGGTGCAGTTCCTGGGCCTGCGGCGCGATGTGCCGGCGCTGATGATGCAGCACCAGATCTTCGTGCTCAGCACGCACTACGAGGGCATGCCGCTGGTGCTGCTGGAGGGCATGGCCGCGGGCTGCGCCGTGGTCGGCAGCGACGTGCCCGGCGTGCACGGCGTCATCCGGCATGGCGAGGATGGCTTGTTGGTGCCCCCTGCCGACCCGGCTGCGATGGCCCAGGCCCTGGCCGGCCTGCTGCGCGAACCGCAGCGGGCTGCCGCGCTGGCGGCACGGGCCTGTCAACGGGCACACGCCGAGTTCGGCCGTGAGTTGATGAACCAGCGCTACGAAACGCTGTGCCTGGAACTGGCGAATCAGACGGCGGGTGCAGCCCATGCCTGAGCGCTCGCCGCGTTCCGCGTCTGCTGGCACCCGCTGCGTGGTGGTGGTGCCGCTCTACACCACGGCCCTGGGCGACGACGAACAGATGGCACTGCGGCGCACCGTGCGGCTGCTGGGCCGGCACCCGATGGCCATTGTCTGCCCGGAAGGCCTGGACCTCTCGCCGCTCGCGCCGCTGCTCGCCGGCGTGGCGCCGCAGGTCCAGTTTTTCGATCCCGCTTTCTTTGCTGGGGTCGAGGGCTACAACCGCCTGATGCTGTCGGCCGACTTCTACCGGCGCTTCGAGGCCTTTGATCACCTGCTCATCTGCCAGACCGATGCCTATGTCTTCGCCGACCGGCTGGACGACTGGGTCGCACGTGACCATGACTACATCGGAGCGCCCTGGATCGCGTCGCCGCGCAACGCCTGGAACATCGGCCTGCAGCGCCTGACCAATGTCTTCCGTCCGGTGGGCAAGCGCGACGAACATTACTTCCGTGTCGGCAACGGTGGCTTCTCGCTGCGACGCGTGGCCATGATGCGGCGCATCACCGAAGAGCAGCAGGACGACATCGCGCAGCGCCTGGCGCACCCGGGCCTGGACCTGCTGCATGTGGAGGACAAGTACTTCTCGCTGGTGGCGCCGCAGCGCTACCCGGACATGCGCATTCCCGACTATCGCGAGGCGGTGGACTTCTGCATCGACCGCCGGCCACCGCTGGCGCTGCAGATCAACGGCGGCCGGCTGCCGTTTGCCTGCCACGGCTTCAACAAGCGCAACGTGCGCACCTTCTGGCAGCCCATCATCGCGCAGGCGGAACGCGAGGCGGCATGAACACGAAGGCACAGCCCGTGATGCCCCGCGATGCGCCCGCCCCTGTGGACGCCGCGGTGACCGCCGACGACCTGGCGTCGATCACCGTCGTCGTGGTCACCTTCGAGAGTGCGCACTGCGTGCCGGAACTGGCGCAGAGCCTGGCCGCCTTTCCACAGGTGATCGTCGTCGACAACGGCAGTGCCGACGACACGCTGGCGGCCGTGGCGCAGCAGCTGCCGCAGGCGCGCAGCATCGCCAACGGCCGCAACCTGGGTTTCGGCGCGGCCAACAACCGCGCCTTCGCGGTGGCACGCACCGAGTTCGTCATGCTGCTGAACCCGGACTGCACGATGACGCCGGAGGCGGCGCATACCCTGCTGGCGGCGGCGCGGCGCTACCCCACCGCCTCGGCCATCGGCCCGCAGCTGATCGACCGCCATGGCGGCCCGGAACTCGGCTACCGCATGCGGCTGGACCGCTGGAAACCCAAGGGCGGGCCGGCCGAAGGCGACCTGTGCGTAGAGTTCCTCTCCGGGGCCTGCATGCTGATCCGGCGCGATGCGCTGCAACACATCGGTGGCTTCGACGAGGACTTCTTCCTCTACCAGGAAGACCACGACCTGTGCATCCGCCTGGCACGCGATTGCGGCGCGCTGGTGCTGTGCCCCGCGGCGCGCGCCACGCACCAGTCGCGCCGCTCCAGCGCCGGGCGTCACCGGCTGCGCGCGGAGTACATCCGCGGCTACCACCACATCCAGTCGAAGTTCATCTTCGAACGCAAGCATGGTGGCATGGCCGTTTCCAGGCTGGTCCGCCTGCGCTATGGGGTGGCGGCAGGGCTGGAAGCAATCGTGCGAGCTGCGTTGCTCGACGGCCCGCGGGCCAGTCGCGCGCTGGGGCGGATGCGCGGCGCCTGGGACTACGCCTCGGCCTGAGATCGTGCCCTTACCCTGGAAAGCCGTGAACCGATGAGCGTCCATCTCGATCTGGGCTGTGGCCTGGTGCCGCGCAATCCGTACGGCCGAGAGCGCCTCTGCGGCATCGACATCCGTGCCGATCTCAGGGCCGACCCTGCGGTGGAGATCCGCGCCGCGAATCTCAGCTGCGAGCCGATTCCTTACCCGGACAACCACTTCGACTCGGTGTCGGCCTACGACTTTCTGGAACACGTGCCGCGGGTCAGCATCGACCATGCCCGCCGGACCACCCACTTTCCCTTCGTGCAGTTGATCAACGAGGTCTGGCGCGTGAGCAAACCGGGTGGGCTGTTCTACGCAGTGACGCCTGCCTACCCGTTTCCCAATGCCTTTGTCGACCCCACCCACGTCAACTTCCTGACCGACCGAAGCTCGCGCTACTTCGCCGGCGCCGAACCGACTGCGCGCATGTACGGGTTCCAAGGGCGTTTCAGCGTGGTGCGCGAAGGCCTGATCCGTCCGCAGGGCGACTATCACCCCGTGCGCCCCGGTCTGCTGCAGCGCGTCCGGGCGCTGGGCTACCGGCTGTCGCGCGACGCCGGCCATGTGCTCTGGGAATTCCGCGCCGAGAAGTGAGCCCGGCGCGCTGACGCAGAATCGGCTCATGCTGAAGTCGCTGCGAGACCTCTTCGACGCCCTGGTGCCGGCCCCAGCCGGGGCACCTCAGTCCAGCGAGGAAAACCAGCTGCAGCTGGCGACGGCGGTGCTGCTGGTGGAGGTGATGCGGGCCGATGCCACGCAGGGTGAAGCCGAACGCCAGGCCATGCTCGCCGCCTTGCGCGAGAAGTTCGGCCTGGCCGACGACGAGGCGGCGCGCCTGGCCGAACTGGCCGAGAGCACCGCGCGCCAGTCCACCGACCTGTTTGCGTTCACCGACCGCATCAACCAGCACTTCGACATGCCGCGCAAGCTGCGCATGGTGGAACTGATGTGGCAGGTGGCCTACGCCGACGGCGAACTGGACGCCCATGAGCGCCACATCGTCTGGCGCATCGCCGACCTGCTGCATGTGCCGCAGGGGGCGTTGCACCTGGCCCGGCGACGCGCGAAGGGCGGCTGACGACCCGGAGCGGCCGTTGAGCACCGCACTCACAGGCCAAGGCGGCAAGGCGGTGGCGGGTTGGCCTGTGGCGCTCAGGTCGAGCGGTCTCAGCTGCGTTCCGACGTCCACGGCCGGGCTTGCGGGCTCGGCCGGCTGCGCGAGGCGTGGAACCGTCCACAGTGGACGGTTCCATGTCCACGCTCCGCCCCTGCGCTTCTCGGTCCCGAGGCCCGCGGCCAAACTCCCTCCGCTCACTTCGTTCGCTGTGGTCGAACAGCGGCCGCGAGTCAGTCTACGAAGCGCGCTGGCGCGCGCGGCCTCGGGCCCTGCGATGCTCGGCGTCCTCGATGCGCGCCACAGGCCAACCCGCCGCCGCCTTGCGGACGCGCACATGTGCCCCACAACAGCACCACCGATCCGTCCGCGCGCAGCGTAGCGGTCGGCCACACGGCCGACTCGTCAGTCTCGCTGGAGTCCCCCTCGCGGAGGGGGGCTGGCGGGGTGTTGCGCATTCCACTGATCGCGGACAGCGTTCCGGGCGATGGCGGACACCCTGGGTGGGGTGTCTGAGTGACGGCCCGGATGGTAGGGCAACTGTCCGCCATCAGTTTGGAACGCTGTCCGCGATCAGCGTGGAACGGGGTCTGCCGGGTTGTCCACGCGGCGCCTTGGCGCCGGGTGGGCAACCTGGTGCCGAAGGCGGTTTGGATGCTTTCGGTGGGGCTGCAGCAGCCTTGTCCACGGCGGCGGCGTCGCCTGCGACGAACAGCCGCCGCGGTGGGCAAGGCGGGGCCGAAGTCATGCTGGGCTGGCGCGCCTGGGCTGCCGTCAGGCTGGGTGCCTCGCCCGGCGCAGCGACTCACCCTTCAGCGCCAGGGTGTGCGAGCCCGTGCAGCAGCCGGTCCATGATGGCGTCGGCGATGGTGGGCTCGTTCAGCCATTGATGCCAGGCGCTTGTTGGTAGCTGGCTTGTGATGAGCGTGCTGCGGCTGCCCACCCGGTCGTCCAGCAACTCCAGCAGGTCCTGCCGCTCCTGGGCGGCGATGGGCGCGATGGCCAGGTCGTCCAGCACCAGGACATCCAGCCGCGCCAGTTGCGCCAGGCGGCGGCCGAAGCTGCCGTCGCCATGGGCCACCTGCAACTCCTGCAGCAGCCTGGTCGCCCGGGTGTACAGCACACTGAAGCCCTGGCGGGCGGCCTGTTGGGCCAGGGCACACCCCAGCCACGTCTTGCCGCAACCGGTAGCACCCGTGATGAGCACGTTGCGGCCGTGGCGGATCCAGTCGCCACCGGCCAGCGCCGTGATCAGGTGGCGGTCCAGGCCACGGCCGGCACGCCAGTCGATGTCCTCCACACAGGCACTGCTGACCTTGAGCTTGGCCGCCTTCAGCAGCCGCGCCACGCGCTTGCCGTCGCGCCAGTCCAGCTCGCGCTGCACCAGCAGCGCCAGGCGTTGTTCGAAGCTCAGTTGCTCAGCGGCGACTTGCATGCCCGCATCGGCCAGCGCGGCGACCATGCCGTCCAGGCGCAGGCCGCGCAGTTGGTCCAGGGTGTGTTGTTGCAGCATGGCGGTGTCGTGGTCCGGGGTGGTGGTTGTGCCGGGGTTGGGGCGGTGGGTCATTGCGGCGGCCATCAGTGGTGCCCGTAGTAGCCGGGGCCGCGCACGTTGTCGTGGGCCGGCATCGGCGCGGCCGTGCTGACATCCCCGCCCAAGAGGCTGCTGCCCTGCCGATCCAGGCCGCAGGCCAGGATCGACTTGACGCTGCGGTAGTGGGGCGCGCGGATGGACTGCGCGCGGGCGCAGGCGGCTTCCAGTCGCTCGTTGCCGTACTCCCGGGCCAGCCGCATCAGGCCCAGGCAGGAGCGGTAGCCCTGCTCGGGGTGCGCGCGGTGCGTCATCTGCCAGCGCACCACGCCGGCGGTGGCCGCGCCGATGCGCTCACCCCAACTGATGAGCTTGGCCGGCGTCCACTGCGCCTGCGCCCGGTGCGACGCCGGCATGTGCTCAGCCACCGTGGTGAAGCCGCCGACCTTGGCGCTGCGGGCATGCGCGGCAACGCGCTGGCGGCGCAGCAGCACCTCCAGCGTGCTGGCCGTGATGCGCAACTCCACCGCCGCGCCGACGTGCTGGTGCGGCACGCTGTAGTAGTGACCCTCGAAGGCGACGTGGTAGTCGATGTTCACGCGGGCGGCCTTGAACTGCGCCAGCACCATGGCGGTGGCCGGCAGCGGCTTCAGGGCCGGCGCGTCCAGTGCGGCGAAGGCCTGGGCCCTGCAACCGGGCAGCTTCTTGAACGGGCGCTGGTTGAGGTCGGCCAGCAGCGCGGCAATGGCGCGGTTCAACTCCGCCAGGCTGAAGAAGCGCCGGTTGCGCAGCCGCGCCAGGATCCAGCGCTCCACGACCTGCACGCCGACTTCGACCTTGGCCTTGTCCTGCGGTCGGCCCGGCCGCGCAGGCAGCACGGCCACCGCGTAGTGCTCAGCGAGTTCCTGCATCAGCCGCGCGGTGGCGGGCTCGTAGGCGTCGGGGTTGGCGATCAGCGCGCGGGGCTGGTCGGGCACCAGCAGCCGGGGCACGCCGCCGATGAAGGCGAGCGTGTCGATGATGGCACCCACCCAGTCGACGGCCGTCTGCTGCCAGGTGGCGCAGGCGTAGGTGTAGTTCGATGCGCCCAGCACGGCCACGAAGACCTGGGCGCGTCGGATCTCTCCCGTCGAGGCATCGACCACCGGCACCGTCTGGCCGGCGTAGTCCACGAACAGTCGCTCACCGCCGGGGTGGATCTGGCGCATCGAGCGCTTCAGTCTCTTGGCCCAGGCGCGGTACTTCTCGCAGTAGGCGCTGTAGCGGTAGGCTTGCTGGCCCACGTCAGCGCGGTACTCCTCCCACAGCAGTTGCAGCGTGACGCCGGGGCGCTTGAGTTGCTGGTGCAGCGCGGCGTAGTTGGGTTCAGCCCGCGTGGTGCTGCGCGGGCGCGGCGGTGGGTACAGCCTGGCCTGTAGTTCTTCGTCGCTCAGGGTACTGGCCAGTGGCCAGTCCACGCCAGCGTCACGCGCATACAGCGCGATCTCGCTGATAGTCGTCTTGCTGACGCCCAGGGCGGCCGCGACCTGCCGCATGCTCAGACCGGCGTCGCCGGCCAGCAGTTGAAGTGCTTGTCTGATCTTGCTCATGAGGACCCTTGGTGTGGGCATCGCCTCTCCCGGCCAAAAAGGCCGGGCAGCCTATGCCTCGTTGGGTCACTCAGAACACCCGCCAGTGTCCGCGATCAGGATGGAACGCTGTCCGCCTTCAGCGTGGAACGGTGTCCGCCATCACGGTGGAATGCTGTCCGCCATCACAGCGGAATGGTGTCCGGGATGGCGTGGAATACGCAGGGTGTGGTCGGACGCGCTGGAGCCCCTTCTCGGAGGGGGCTCGGGGGAGCCCACGGAAACCAGGTCGCCAGACCCGAACGAGCCAGGGGCGAGTTTGGGTCTCGCGACCCTCTACGCCACCTTGCGTATAGGTGCGCATGCGCTTCATCCGCAGACTCAGGCCCGTTCCTTCTCGAACCCCACAACGGAGCCTCCTGCCATGAACCTCTCCCGCCGTTCGATCACCGCGCTGGCCGCCGCCGCCTGCGCCCTTGGTTTCACCAGCCTGGCCCAGGCCCAGGGCACCATCAAGGTCGGCATCCTGCATTCGCTGTCGGGCACGATGGCCATCTCCGAGACCGTGCTCAAGGACGTGGCCCTGATGACGATCGACGAGATCAACGCCAAGGGCGGCGTGATGGGCAAGAAGCTCGAGCCGGTGGTGGTGGACCCGGCCTCCAACTGGCCGCTGTTCGCCGAGAAGGCGCGCCAGCTGATCAGCACCGACAAGGTCGCCGTCACCTTCGGCTGCTGGACCAGCGTCAGCCGCAAGAGCGTGCTGCCGGTCTACGAGGAACTGAACTCGCTGCTGTTCTACCCCGTGCAATACGAGGGCGAAGAGCTCAGCAAGAACGTGTTCTACACCGGTGCCGCGCCCAACCAGCAGGCCATTCCCGCCGTGGAATACCTGATGAGCAAGGACGGAGGCAGCGCCAAGCGCTTCGTGCTGCTGGGCACCGACTACGTGTACCCGCGCACCACCAACAAGATCCTGCGCGCCTTCCTGAAGGCCAAGGGCGTCGCCGAGTCGGACATCATGGAGGAGTACACCCCCTTCGGCCACTCGGACTACCAGAGCATCATCGCCAACATCAAGAAGTTCGCGTCCGAAGGCAAGAAGACCGCAGTGGTCTCCACCATCAACGGCGACTCCAACGTGCCGTTCTACAAGGAACTGGGTAACCAGGGCCTGAAGGCCACCGACGTGCCGGTGGTGGCTTTCTCGGTGGGTGAGGAAGAGCTGCGCGGCGTGGACACCAAGCCGCTGGTGGGCCACCTGGCCGCCTGGAACTACTTCATGAGCATCAAGAGCCCGGCCAACACCGCGTTCGTGAAGAAGTGGGCCGACTACGCCAAGGCCAAGAACATCCCGGGCCACAAGGACAAGCCGCTGACCAACGACCCGATGGAGGCCACCTACATCGGCATGCACATGTGGGCGCAGGCGGTGGAGAAGGCCAAGAGCACCGACACCGACAAGGTCATCGCCGCGATGGCCGGCCAGACCTTCCCGGCGCCGGGTGGCTTCATGTCCACGATGGACGCGAAGAACCACCACCTGCACAAGCCGGTGTTCATCGGCGAGGTGAAGGCTGACGGCCAGTTCAACGTGGTGTGGAAGACCAAGGGCCCGGTGGTGGCCGACCCCTGGAGCGACTACATCCCCGAGAACAAGGGCAAGGTCAACGAGCCGGCCAAGAAGTAAGCCGGAACGATTGCCGTGCTGAGGAGGCTGTCGACCCTGCTGATCGCTGCGCTGCTGGCCCTGGTGGCCGGTCGCGCGGCGGCCCTGACACCGGCGGAAGCGCTGGCGATCGTGCAGGGCGACAGCGATGAGCGCATCGCTGCGCTCAACAACGCCGCGGGCGCTGGTGATCCGGCCCTCGCGGCCTTTGTGCAGGCGCTGCTCGACGAAGAGATCCGCTTCGATGAGCAGCGCGTCTACCGCGTGCAGGGTGAGACGGTGACCGACGCGGTCACCGGCGCCGCTGCCACGCTGCCCGAGGCGGCCGAGGAGCCGTCCATCAACAACCGCATCCGCGGCGCGCTGCAGGCAGCGCTGGCCGCGGTGCAACTGGCATCGCCCGACCTGGCATTGCGCCGCGGCGCCGTCGAAGCGCTGCTGACCTCGTCGCTCGAAGAGGACCAGTTGGCGCTGGTGACCAAGGCGCTGGCCGCAGAAACCGATGCCGATCTGAAGGAGAAGCTGGCGCGCCTGCAGGCCACCATCCAGATCTCGGCCGACGACAAGACGCTGCGCCTGCAGGCGGCGACGACGCTGGCCGCCAGCGGCCAGCCCGCGGTGGCCAGCCTGCTGCAGGAACGACTGGCCGACGGCGCGGAGAGTGATCCCGAGGTGCGCGCTGCACTCGAAACCGCACTGAAGGCGGTGCGTGGGCGCCTGGCCTGGGGTGAACGCCTGGGCGTGCTGTTCACCGGCCTGAGCCTGGGTTCCATCCTGATGCTGGCGGCACTGGGCCTGGCCGTCACCTACGGCCTGATGGGCGTCATCAACATGGCGCACGGCGAGCTGATCATGATCGGCGCGTATGCCACCTACCTGGTGCAGAACCTGTTCCGCGCGGTTCTGCCCGACCTGTTCGACTACTACGTGCTGGCAGCCATCCCCGCTGCCTTCCTGGCCAGTGCCGCCGTGGGCGCGGTGCTGGAGCGTGGCGTCATCCGCTGGCTCTATGGCCGGCCGCTGGAGACGCTGCTGGCCACCTGGGGCATCAGCCTCATCCTGATGCAGGCGGTGCGCTCGATCTTCGGCGCGCAGAACGTGGCGGTGGAGAACCCGGCCTGGCTGTCGGGCGGCTGGCAGGTGCTGCCCAACCTGATCCTGCCCTACAACCGCATCGCCATCGGCATCTTCGCGGCCCTGGTGCTCGGCGGCATGGCGCTGCTGATCGCCCGCACGCGGTTGGGCCTGTTCGTGCGTGGCGTGACGCAGAACCGCCGCATGGCCGCCTGCGTGGGGGTGCACACGGCTCGCGTGGACACCTATGCGTTTGCGCTCGGCGCAGGCATCGCCGGTCTGGCGGGCTGCGCGCTCAGCCAGGTGGGCAACGTGGGGCCCGACCTGGGCCAGGGCTACATCGTCGACAGCTTCATGGTCGTGGTGCTGGGCGGCGTGGGCCAGCTGGCGGGCACCGTCTATGCCGGCCTGGGCCTGGGCGTGCTGAACAAGCTGCTCGAAGGCTGGCAGGGCGCCGTGCTGGCCAAGATCATGGTGCTGGTCTTCATCATCGGCTTCATCCAGAAGCGGCCGCAGGGGATCTTTGCGGTCAAGGGTCGGAGTGCCGAGGCATGAGTGGAACATCAATGACCGCCTTTGACCCGTTGCGGACGTTCGGTTGTCCATCAACGCCGCCGTTCAGCGTGGCCAGGGGTCCGGGCAGGCGTTCTCCGGCCCACGCTCGCGGGGCGCTGCCCGCTGTATGCCACCGACGAGGCTTCAACACCGGCGTCGGTGTGTCTCCGACGAGGCGACCGCGAATGGGGCCTGCGCCCGCCCACCCGAACCCCGGCCCTCTTCGGCGCCGAGGCGTCGGACCCAGGGAACAGCGAGCAGTTGTCGCAGGGCGGCGGTGGCGCCTGCGGGCGCAGGCCCCATTCGCGGTCGCCTGGACGCTGACGGACCACTGGCGGTGTTGAAGCCTCGGCCGCGGATGAACCACGGCAGCGCCCCGCGAGCGTGGGCCGGAGAACGCGGGCGACGCCGCCGCCCTGCTGCAGCGGCGGTGGAGCGCGAGGACCACGAACGCTCGAACATGAACGTCCGCTCCGGGTCGAAAGCCGCCGCCCAATGAACACCCGCCTGCTTTCTCCCAAGGGCTGGACCGCCGTGCTGGCGGCATTGCTGGCGGTGGTCGTCGGCATGCCGGTGCTCAACCTGATGGTGCCGCCCGACAGCGCGCTGCACCTGTCCGACGCCATGGTCAGCCTGTTCGGCAAGATCCTCTGCTACGCCATCTGTGCGTTGGCGATGGACCTGATCTGGGGCTACACCGGCATCCTGAGCCTGGGCCACGGCGTGTTCTTCGCGCTCGGTGGCTACGGCATGGGCATGTACCTGATGCGCCAGATCGGCCGCGACGGCCAGTACAAGAGCGACCTGCCCGACTTCATGGTGTTCCTGAACTGGAAGGAACTGCCCTGGCAATGGGCCTGGAGCGACAGCTTCGTCCTGCAGATGATCCTGGTGGTGGCCGTGCCCGGATTGCTGGCCTTCACCTTCGGCTGGTTCGCCTTCCGCTCGCGCATCAAGGGCGTGTACTTCTCGATCATCACGCAGGCGCTCACTTACGCCGCGATGCTGCTGTTCTTCCGCAACGAGACCGGCTTCGGCGGCAACAACGGCTTCACCGATTTCAAGCGCATCCTGGGCATCCCCGTTACCACCGGCGAGATGCGCGTGTTCCTGGCCACGCTGACGGCGGTGGTGCTGATCGGCTTCTTCGTGATGGCGCGCGCCATCGTCACCAGCCGCTACGGCCGTGTGCTGCAGGCCATCCGCGACGCGGAGAGCCGCGTCATGTTCACCGGTTACGACCCGGTGGCCTACAAGCTCAGCATCTGGACGCTCAGCGCGGTGATGTGCGCCATCGCCGGGGCGCTGTACGTGCCGCAGGTCGGCATCATCAACCCCAGCGAGATGACGCCGGCGGCCAGCATCGAGATCGCCATCTGGGCCGCGGTCGGCGGGCGCGGCACGCTGATCGGCCCCATCGTCGGCGCCTTCTTCGTCAACGGCGCGAAGAGCTGGTTCACGCAGACCTTCCCGGAATACTGGCTGTACTTCCTGGGTGCGCTGTTCATCGCGGTGACCTTGTTCCTGCCGAACGGGCTGGTCGGCCTGGTGGGCAGGCTTCGCGGCCGCAAGACGGAGGAGCGCGCATGACGCCCGACCTGATGAAGCAGGGCACCGCGCGCCTGGAAGCCTGGGAGCGGGCGCATCCGGTGCACGGCGGTGCGGTGTTGCAGGCCGGGCCTGATTTCCGCCACGGCGTGGCGCTATATGTGGAGGACATCAGCGTCAGCTTCGACGGCTTCAAGGCGCTGAACAACCTGAACCTCACCATCGATGTGGGCGAACTGCGCTGCATCATCGGCCCCAACGGCGCCGGCAAGACGACGATGATGGACGTCATCACCGGCAAGACCAAGCCCGACGTCGGCAAGGTCACGTTCGGCTCCACCATCGACCTGCTGCAGCTCAAGGAACCGCAGATCGCGCAGATTGGTGTCGGCCGCAAGTTCCAGAAGCCCACCGTCTATGAGCAGCTGACGGTGCTGGAGAACCTGGAGTTGGCTCTGAAGGCCGACCGCCGCGTGCGCGCCGCGCTGTTCGCCAGGCTGACGGGCGCCCAGCGCGACCGTCTTGACGAGGTGCTGACGCTGATCCACCTGAAGAACGACGGCATGCGTACCGCCGGCCTGCTCAGCCATGGCCAGAAGCAGTGGCTGGAGATCGGCATGCTGCTGATGCAGGACCCGGTGCTGCTGCTGCTGGATGAGCCGGTGGCCGGCATGACCGACGAGGAGACCGAGCGCACCGCCGAGTTGTTCCTGTCGTTGGAGGGCCAGCATTCGCTGGTCGTCGTCGAGCACGACATGCACTTCGTCGACCAGTTGACCGAAGGGCGCAAGACTGTCACGGTGCTGCACGAAGGCAGCGTGCTGGCCGAAGGCAAGTTGGCCGAGGTGCAGACCGACGAGAAGGTGATCGAGGTGTACCTTGGCCGGTGAATCTCCCGCACTGCTGCAGGTCGAAGGCCTGAACCAGTATTACGGCGGCAGCCACATCCTGCGCGGTCTGTCGTTCACCGCACGCGCCGGCGAGATCACCGTGGTGCTGGGTCGCAACGGCGTGGGCAAGACCTCGCTGCTCAAGAGCCTGATGGGCGTGGTGCCAGTGAAGAGTGGCAGCGTCAGCTTCGATGGCCAGGACATCACCGGCGCACCGTCGTACGAGCGTGTGCGCCGTGGCATCGGCTACGTGCCCCAGGGCCGCGAGATCTTCAACCGCCTGACGGTGGAGGAGAACCTGCGCATGGGGCTGGCCACCAAGCCGGGTTCGGCGCGCGTGCCCGAGGTGCTGTTCGAGCTCTTCCCGGTGCTCAAGCAGATGCTGCACCGGCGGGGCGGCGACCTCTCCGGCGGCCAGCAGCAGCAGCTGGCCATCGCGCGCGCCCTCGCGCCCGGGCCGAAATTGCTGATCCTGGATGAGCCGACCGAGGGCATCCAGCCCAGCATCATCAAGGACATCGGCCGCACGCTGCGCATGCTGGCCGACAAGGGCATGAACGGCCAGCCGCTGGCCGTGGTGCTGGTGGAGCAGTACTACGACTTCGCGGAGGAACTGGCCGACCAGTACCTGGTGATGGAGCGTGGCGAGATTGTGATGCGCGGGCGCGGCGCCGACATGGTGGCCGACGGGGTCAAGGACCGCATGGCGATCTGAGGCCGGCGCACGGGTGTGGGCGCTGGCCCTACCATCGCGCCGATGTCTCCATTGCTCGGCGCCATGCGCCTGCCCTTCCTGCTGCTCGCCGGGGTCTGCGTGGCACTGGGTGCGGCCGTGGCCGCGCCGCCCCGCGATGCCTTCGTGCTGGTCCTGGTCGCCGTCGGCGCGCTGGCCGCGCATGCCGCCGTGAACCTGCTCAACGAGTGGCACGATTTCCGCAGCGGCCTGGACCTGACCACGTCGCGCACACCGTTCTCCGGCGGCAGCGGCGCGCTGCCGGCGCAGCCGCAGGCGGCGGCCGGGGTGCTGGCCCTGGGTGTGATCCTGCTGGTGCTGTGTACCGGCATCGGCCTGTGGCTGCTGCAACGGTCGCCGGCGTTGCTGCCCTATGGTGTGGCCGGGGTGGTGCTGGTGGTGGCCTACACGCCCTGGATCACGCGGCGCCCGTGGCTGTGCCTGCTGGCGCCGGGCCTGGGTTTCGGGCCGTTGATGACCGCCGGCACTGCGGTGGCGCTGAGCGGTCAGGCCGGCGCGGGGGCCATGTGGGTGTCGCTGATGCCGATGGCGCTGGCCAGCGGCCTGCTGCTGTTGAACCAGTTCCCTGACGTTGAAGCCGACCGCGCCGCGGGCCGGCGCCATCTGCCCATGCTGCGCGGCCGGCCGTGGGCGGCCCGGCTGCTGGCGGGGCTGTTCCTGGCCGCCTACGCTGCGCCGCTGGGCGGTGTGCTGGCCGGCGCCCTGCCGCCCGGCGTGATGCTGTGTGCGCTGACGGCCCCGCTGGCGGTGGCCGTGGCGCGCGGTGCACAGCGACATCCCGACGACATCCCGGCGCTGTTGCCGACGATGGGCCGCAACGTGGCGCTCAGCTTGGCCACGCCGCTGCTCGCAGCGATCGGCCTGTGGTGGGTTCCGGCATGACCGCGGCTTGCGAAGCGCTGCTGGCGCGCCTGGACGCCATTGCGGCGTCGGTCGCCGCGCGTGGCGATGCGCAGGCGCTGATCGGCCTGGGCTCGGTCGGCCAGGACACGGGGCGGCTCGACGAGTGGTCCGACCTGGATTTCTTCGTCATCGTCGACCCTGGTGCAAAGGGCCGCTACCTGGACGACCTGGGCTGGCTGGCCGCCGCGCATCCGCTGGCCTGGTCCTTCCGCAACACGGGGGACGGCCACAAGGCGCTGATGGCCGATGGCGTGTTCTGTGAATTCGCGGTGTTCGAGCCTGCGGAGCTGGCGGCCATTCCGTTTGCGCCCGGCCGCCTGGTGTGGGCGCGCCCAGGTGTGGACCCGGCCATCGCCGTGCCGCGCCGTGCCCTGCCGCGCCCGACCACCGACGAGACCTGGATCGTCGGCGAGGCCCTGTCCTGCCTGCTGGTCGGCCTGCAGCGCTGGCACCGTGGCGAACGGCTGTCGGCGCTGAGCTTCGTGCAGGGGCATGCGCTGGATCGCCTCATCGAACTCGACGCGCTGCGCCATCGATCGCCCGTCGGCGACCCGTTCAATGGTGATCGCCGTCTGGAATCACGGCAGCCGGCGCTTGCCGCGGAGCTGCACACGCTGGCCCCGGGCTACGACGCCACCCCCGCGGCGGCGCGGGCGATGCTGGCGGCGCTGCGACGGCGCGGAGCGGTGCTCGACGCCGCCGTGGTGGCCCGCATCGAGGCCCTGGCAGGCTGACGCGCTGACGCGCTGACGCGCTGACGCGCTGACGCGCTGACGCGCTGACGCGCTGACGCGCTGATGCGCTGACGCGCGGTGGCCGCATGGCCGCGAGCCGTGGAGGTCAGGCGCTGGCCAGGCGCCTGCGAGCCTCGTGCAGCGTGTGCAGCGTGATCTTGCGCACCTCGGCCTTGCTCTGCTCGATGTGGCTCTTCAGCAGCAGGTGGGCAGCGTCGGCCTTGCGCTGCAGGATGGCGCGCAGGATCTTGGCGTGCTCGGCGTAGGTGGCCTCGATGCGGTCACCGCGGGTGAAGTCCAGCCGGCGCACGATGCGGATGCGGTCAGTCACGTCCTGGTGCACACGGGCGATCTCCGCGTTGCCGGCGGCGCTGACCAGGCTGGCGTGGAAGGCCTCGTCCAGACTGCCCACCTGCACCGGGTCCTCCAGCCGTTCGGCCACCGGCACCAGCCACACCGCCTTCAGCGGTGCCAGGCCGGGGGCCTCGTCGGGCCGCGTCACCAGGCGGTCGATGCTGGCCTGTTCCAGCACGATGCGCAGGTCGTAAAGCTGGTCCAGGCGGTCGAAGTCGATCGGCCGCACATGCCGGCCGCTCTTGCTCTCCACCTCCAGAAAGCCCTCGTTGCGCAGCCGGAACAGGGCTTCGCGCACCGGTGTGCGGCTCACGCCCAGGCGCTGGCCAACCTCGGCCTCCGAAAAGCGCCCGCCCATCTCGGCGCCTACCATCGCGCTGGAAGGCGCACGCGACAGTGTGATCCCGCCCGCGGGCTCGTTGCGCCACCGCGCGTTGTTCACCGGGCCCTATGAACGCCGCGTGCTCGACGGCGTCGGGCACAACCTGCCACAGGAGGCGCCTGCAGCCTTCGCAGACGCTGTGCTGGCACTCGTGCGAGGCGACTTCAAGGGCGACGACGCAGCGGGCGGCGGTTGACTGCCGCCCGCTGGCGTCTTCAGCGCCCGCAGGCCTTGCGCCAGGCGGCGAAGTCGTCCTTCGTGCCCGGGTCGGTGGGCGGGTACAGGCCCAGGATGCTGCGGCCTTCGAGCACCTTCTCCTGCACGTAGTCCTCGAACACCGTCATCTGCACCGCCTCGTCGGCGATCGCATCGGCGATGCCGGCCGGGATCACGATCACGCCCTCGGCATCACCGACGACGATGTCACCCGGGAACACCGGCGTGTCGCCGCAGCCGATCGGCTCATTGATGGCGATGGCCTGGTGCAGCGTCAGGTTGGTGGGCGCGCTGGGGCGGTTGTGGTACGCCGGGATCGAGAGCTTCGCGATCTCCGGGCTGTCCCGGAAGCCGCCGTCGGTGACGACGCCGGCCACGCCGCGCTTCATCAGCCGGCTGACCAGGATGCCGCCGGCCGACGCGGCGCGCGGGTCCTTGCGGCTGTCGATCACGAACACGGCCCCGGGCGGGCACTCTTCCACCGCCTTGCGCTGCGGGTGACCGCGGTCCTCGAAGACGCTGATCGGGTTCAGGTCCTCGCGCGCCGGCATGTAGCGCAGCGTGAAGGCCGGGCCCACCATGTTGGGCAGGCCGGCGTTCAGCGGCCGCACGTCCTGGATGAACTGCTGGCGCAGGCCGCGCTTGTAGAGGGCGGTGCACAGCGTGGCCGTGCTCACGCCCATCAGCTTCTGTCGGGTCTCGGGGTTCATGGGTGCCTTGAGAGGTGAAGGATCAGCAGGGCTGGCCGCCCAGCCCTTGCAGCCAGGCGGGTGCGTCCTGCAGCGCCACGGGGCGCAGGAAGCGGTCCATTGCGGCCCAGCCCACGGACGTGGTCTCGGCACGCGTGGACGACGGCCACGGGCCGCCATGCTGCTGGCCGGCCGTGACGGCCACGCCGGTGGGCACGCCGCTGAACAGCACGCGGCCGGCGGTCTGCATCGCGGCGCGCACCAGGGCGCGGCTGTCCGCGTCGTCGGTGTCGGCACCCCACAGTGTGACGGTGAGGCTGCCGCCGATGGCCTGCAGCACGGCCGCGGCTTCGTCGGTGGACGCGGCGCGCACCACCAGCGCGGCGGGGCCGAAGACCTCGTCGTGCAGCGCGGGGGTGGCGATGAAGGTGGCGGCGGTCGTGACGGCGAGGGCCGGGGTCGGCGCATCGCCGCCAGTGCCGGGTGCCCCAGGGGCGACGCGCCACTGCACGCCGGGGGTGGCCGCCCAGCGCGCGACACCGGCGTCGAAGTTGGCGCGCATGCCCGGCGTGAGCATGGCGTGCGGGCGGGCGTCGCCCAGCGCGGCGGCCAGCGCGTCGACGAAGCGGTCGGAAGCCGGGTCGTCCAGCAGCACGATCACGCCCGGGCTGGTGCAGAACTGGCCGCAGCTCAGGGTGATGGAGCCGGCCAGCGTGGTGGCCAGGGCGGGGCCCTGCGCAGCCAGCACGGCCGGGCGGGCGACCACCGGGTTGATCGAGCCGAGCTCACCGAAGAACGGGATCGGCCGCGGCCGCGCGTTGGCCACCGCCTGCAGCGCCGCGCCGCCGCGGAAGCTGCCGGTGAAGGCCACGGCCGCGATGGCCGGGTGCTGCACCAGGTGCACCCCCACGGCCACCGCGGCGCCTTCGACGAGGCCGAACACGCCGGCCGGCAGGCCCTGGGCCTGGACGACACCGGCGGCCAGCGCTGCCGTGGCGCGCGTGAGTGCCGGGTGGGCCGGGTGACCCTTCACGATCACCGGACAGCCGGCGGCCAGCGCCGACGCGGTGTCGCCGCCCAGCACCGAGAACGCGAACGGGAAGTTGCTGGCCGAGAACATGGCCACCGGGCCCAGCGGCTGGCGCACACGCAGCAGGGCGGGGTGGCCCGCGGGCGGCGCGCCGGCCACGGCCGGGTCGTCGGTGTGGGCGAAGGGATCACCAGCCTCCACCCGCGTGGCAAAGCCGCGCAGCTGGAAGGCGGTGCGGTCCAGCTCGCCGTTCAGGCGCGCCGGGCCCAGGTGCGACTCGCGGTCGGCCAGCGGCACCAGGGTGTCGCGCGCGGCCTCCAGGGCCTCGGCCAGGCCGCGCAGCAGCGCGGCTCGGGTGGCGGCACTGCTGGCGGCCCAGGTGTCGGCTGCTGCAGCGGCGGCGGCGACGGTGGCGTCGATCTGGGCGGAGGTGTGGTCGGTCAGGTTCATCGGCGGATTGTGGTCACTGGGGCTTGATGCCGGCAGTCTGGATCACCCTCGCCCACTTGTTGACTTCGCCCTGCACGAAGCCGGTGTAGGGCTTGCCGCCCTGCGTGGGCACGACGAAGCCCACGCCTTCCATGCGCTGCACGATCTCCGGCGAGGCCATGATCTTCTTCAGCGCCGCTTCCAGCTTGTCGACGATGGGCTGCGGCGTGCCGGCCTTGACCGACATGCCCGACCAGCTCAGCGCCTCGTAGCCCTGCACGCCGGTCTCGGCGATGGTGGGCACGTCGGGGTACAGCGGGTTGCGGGCTGGGCTGGTCACGGCCAGCGGGCGCAGCTTGCCGGCCTTCACGTGGGCCAGGGCGACGTCCTGGTTGATGAACATCATCGGGATCTGGCCGCCCAGCATGTCCTGCATCATCGGGCCGCCGCCGCGGTAGGGGATGCCGACGATGAACAGCGGCTGGCCCTTGTCACCGCCCACCTGCTTGAGCAGCTCCATCGCCATGTGGCCCGACGCGGCGTGCGTGTAGCCGTAGCTCAGCTTGCCCGGGTTCTTCTTGATGTAGGCCACCAGTTCCTGGAAGGTCTTGAACGGCTGGTCCGGGTGCACGACCAGGATGTTCGGGCCGGAGTGCACCTGGGTCAGGTGCACGAAGTCCTTCATCGAGTCGTAGGGCAGCTTGGGGTTCAGGCCGTGGGCCACGGCGTTCTGGCCGACACCGGTCTGGATCAGCGTGTAGCCGTCGGCCGCGGCCTGCAGCGCGCGCTGGGTGCCGATGACGCCGCCGGCGCCGCCAATGTTCTCCACGATCACCGGCTGGCCCAGTTCCTGGCTCAGCGGCGCGGCGATCATGCGCGCCATCACGTCGCTGGTGCCGCCGGCCGGGAAGGGGCTGACGATCTTGATCGCGCGGGTGGGCCAGTCGGACTGGGCCAGCGCGGGCGCGGCCACGGTGGCGGCGGCCAGGGCCAGGGCGGCGAGCAGGGGGCGGCGTTGCATGGGGGGTCTCCTCGGGGAACGGGGTTGCGGATGACCGGGCGCCGTGGGGCGGGCCGGGTCCTGCGGGTGGGTGGATCGGGGCGGGATCGGCGAGGTGATCGGGGTTTCTGGGGAGGTTTCGCTGGATTGGAACTTTAGTATATTAGTGTCACAGATCCAGCCCGGGAAAACCACGAGACCCGGTCGGGCCTGCGGCGGTGGCCCGGCACCGGCCGCGGCGCGGCCGCCGTTAACCTCTCGCCCATGACCGCCTCCAGCCGCAAGAAGACCCCCGCCGACCTGCGCAGCGCGCGCTGGTTCGCCCCCGACGACCTGCGTTCCTTCGGCCACCGCTCGCGCACCATGCAGATGGGCTATGGCCCGGAGGACTGGGCCGACAAGCCGGTGATCGCCATCGTCAACACCTGGTCCGACGCCCAGCCCTGCCACATGCACTTCAAGGAGCGGGTGCACGACGTCAAGCGCGGCATCCTGCAGGCGGGCGGCTTTCCGCTGGAGCTGCCGGCGCTGAGCCTGTCGGAGAGCTACGTCAAGCCGACGACCATGCTCTACCGCAACATGCTGGCGATGGACACCGAGGAGCTGCTGCGCTGCCACCCGGTGGACGGCGCAGTGCTGATGGGCGGCTGCGACAAGACCACGCCGGCGTTGGTGATGGGCGCGCTCAGCATGGGTCTGCCCTTCGTCTACATCCCCGCAGGCCCGATGCTGCGCGGCAACTTCCAGGGCCAGCAGCTGGGTTCCGGCACCGACGCCTGGAAATTCTGGGACGAGCGCCGCGCCGGCAACCTCACGAAGGCGCAGTGGCTGGGCGTGGAAGGTGGCATCGCGCGCTCGCACGGTCACTGCATGACCATGGGCACGGCGTCCACGATGACCGCCATCGCCGAAGCCATGGGCCTGACGCTGCCCGGCGCCAGCTCCATCCCCGCGCCGGATGCCAACCACCCGCGCATGTGCGCCGCCGCCGGCCGCCGTGCGGTGGAGATGGTGTGGGAAGACCTGACGCCCGACCAGATCCTCACGCCCGCCGCGGTGAAGAACGCGGTGACGGTGGCCATGGCCACCGGCTGCAGCACCAACGCCATCATCCACCTGATCGCGATGGCGCGCCGCGCCGGCGTGCCGCTGACGCTGGACGACCTGGACGCCATCGGCCGCACCACGCCGCTGATCGCCAACGTGCGGCCGTCCGGCCAGGGCTGGCTGATGGAGGACTTCTACTACGCCGGCGGCCTGCCGGCGCTGATGAAGAACCTGGGCGACAAGCTGGATCTCTCGGCGCGCACCGTCAGTGGCCGCACGCTGGGCGAGGACATCGCCGAGGCCAAGGTCTTCAATCACGACGTCATCCGCCCGCTGGACAAGCCGGTCTACCACGAGGGCTCGCTGGCCGTGCTGCGCGGCAACCTGGCGCCCGACGGCGCGGTGATCAAGCCTGCCGCCTGCGACCCCAAGTACTACAAGCACCGCGGCCCGGCCCTGGTGGCCGACAGCTACCCGGAACTCAAGAAGATCATCGACGACGAGGACCTGGACATCCACCCCGACACCGTGCTCGTGCTGCGCAACGCCGGCCCGCAGGGCGGCCCCGGCATGCCGGAGTGGGGCATGATTCCGATGCCCAAGGCCCTGCTCAAGCGCGGGCAGCGCGACATGGTGCGGCTGTCGGACGCGCGCATGAGCGGCACCTCCTACGGCGCCTGCGTGCTGCACGTGGCACCGGAAGCCTACGTGGGCGGGCCGCTGGCGCTGCTGAGGAACGGCGACATCGTCGAGCTGGACATCCCCGCACGCACGCTGAACATGGTGGTCAGCGACGAGGAACTCGCACGCCGCCGCGCCGAATGGACACCGCCAGCACCGCGCTACCACCGCGGCTACGGCTGGATGTTCGCGCGCCACATCGAGCAGGCCGACAAGGGCTGTGACTTCGACTTCCTGCGTGCCGAGTTCGGGCCGAACCCGGGCGAGCCCGACATCTACTGACCGGGCAAGGGACAATCCGTCCGATGCCGGCACCCGCCATCGATCTGCCCGACCTCGGCACGGCCGCCGCAGCGCCGCCGCGGCCGCTGCTGGACCGCCGCCAGCCCATCGTGCCGCAGATCCACCAGATCCTGCGCGAGCGCATCGTGTCTCTGGAATGGGCGCCCGGGCGGCAGCTGGCGCGGGCCGAGATCGCCGACGAATTCGGCGTCAGCCAGACGCCGGTGCGAGAGGCGCTGCTGAAGCTGGAGGACGACGGCCTGATCGCCGTCTGGCCGCAGTCGCGCACCGAGGTGTCGCCGATCAATGTGGCCAAGGTGCGTGAGGTGATGTTCCTGCGCCGCGCGCTGGAGCTCGAGGTGGCGCTCACCGTGGCCGCGCTGCAGCCCGCCGCGGACCTGGCGCCGGCCCACGCCATCGTCGACGAACAGCGCCTGCTGGCGCCTGATGACGCCGGCTTGCGCCGCTTCATGGCGGTGGACCGCGAGTTCCATCGCACGCTGTTCGTGCTCGCAGGCCAGAGCGCGCTGCACGACCTGCTGGAGGAGCGCAGCGCCGACCTGGACCGCGTGCGCCGACTTCACCTGCCGATGCGCGGCAAGCGGCTGGAGATCCTGGCCGACCACGAGGCCATGCTCGACGCCATCGCCGCGGCGGACGCGGCTGCCGTCACGCGTGCGGTGCGCCACCACCTCACCGGCACGGCCGCCACGCTGGACGCGCTGGCGGCCCAACACCCGGCCTACTTCTGAGGGGCCGCGTCTGACGGCCCGCCCGGCGGGCCGCCGGGCGCGTTGGTGCGGTGTCAGCGCCGCCGGCTTGCCAGCCCGGCCAACCCGGCCACAGCCACCAGCAATGCGGTGCCGGGCTCCGGCACGCTTTGCCTGTCATCGGCCGCGGACATCGCGGTGACGAAGCCGTTGTCCAGCGCCAGACCGGAATCGAGGTCCAGGTTCAGGCCGACATCGCCGCGCAGCACCGCATGCGCCGCCGAGGCGCGGTCCCCCGGGATCACGTCCAGACGCAGGTAGGCCAGGCCGCCGGTGGCGCTGATGCCGAGCACACCCTGGGAACCCAGCACGTCGCCGGTGAGGTCGAACAGGTCGTCGCGCACGAAGCTGCCGAAGTCCAGCGCTGCCATGCCGCCCATCAGCGAGAACAGGCCGGCGGGCCCGACGTCCTCGAACAGCAGGTCGAACAGCGGCTCGTAGACGTTCACGCTGCCCTGCGCATTGACGCCCACCACAAAGCCGCCGACCACCGCGAGTCCGGTGTCGGCCGCAAAGCCCAGCTGGCGGCTCACCATGCTGGCGCTGCCGGTCTGGCCATCGGTGCGCAGCAGGCGCAGGCGGCCGTCGGTGGTGGTGCCGATCAGGCCCTGGACCGGGCCGGCGCCCAGGATTGAGTCCTGGCCGAACAGACCTTGCCCAGCGCCGAGGTTGAAGTTCACCAGGTCGCTGCCCAGCGAAAACAGGCCGCCCACGGAGGAGGTGGTGAACGGGGTGTCGGTGCCGGCTTCGACGTAGGTCAGGCCGCCGGCCGTGTTCACGCCGACCAGGAAGCCGGCACTCTGCGCGACGCCGCCGCGGCGCGAGAAGTCCTGCGCGGCGGCCGACGCGGTGTCTACGGCCGGCGGTGCGCCGATCACGTCGGTGGCGGCGAAGCCTAAACCGCCATTGCCGGCCATGCCGATCACGCCGTCGCGTCGCGCGCCCAGCGTGCCGGCAAAGGCATCGCCGGCCTGCGTCCTGCCCGCCATCAGGCCGCCACCCACGGCCAGCGTCTCGCCGCGCTGGGTCACGTTGAGAAAGCTCACGCCGCTGCCGAGGTCGAGCAGGCTGAGCGTCGGCGCGGCGTTCGCCAAGGCCGGGGCCGCCGCGAGGGCCATCACCGCGGCGGCGCGGGCCAGGGAGCGTGTGACCTCAGCGGTCGTGATCGGGGGCAGGCGCATGGCGGTCATCAAGACGGAACGGGATGGCCACCACCTTAGTTCGGCTGCGTTTCAGCCGCGTCTCAACGCGCACGTTTCGCCGGGCAACGAGCCCCGCCCGGCCCCCGCGCTTGCGGGGCCCCACAGGGTCAGTTCGCGTCCTCGCGCAGCAGCCTGAAGCCCAGCAGCACGTAGCGCGTCGTGGCGTCGTTCCAGTTCCGGAACCCGCAGCGTGCGTAGAACGGCCAGGTGTGCCAGGATCCGCCCCGGCGCACGTGCAGAGGACCTTCGGCCGGGCCGGTGGGGTCGTCCTGCGGCGAACGGGCATAGAGGTCGTCGGCATGGCGGTCGGCCACCCACTCCCAGACGTTGCCGTGCATGTCGTGCAGGCCGAAGGCGTTGGGTGCGAACTGCGCCACCGGCGCGGTGAAGCGCCAGCCGTCGTGGGCCGGGAGTGCCTGCGCGGCCCAGCGCGGCCAATCCGCGGCGGCGTCGCGGTCGAACAGGTTGGCCACGCCGGCCAGGGCCGCGGGGTCGTCGCCGCTGTGCCAGTGGCTGCGCGTGCCGGCGCGGCAGGCGTATTCCCATTCCGCCTCGGTCGGCAAGCGGTAGCGCCGGCCTTCGGTGCGGCTGAGCCATCCCGCCATTGCGACCGCGTCGTGCCAGGTGACGTTGACCACGGGGTGGTCGTCGGTCTGCGCAAACCCGGGTTCCGCCCAGCAGAAACGTGGGTCACGACCGGCGAAGGCGTCGCCGCGCGCGGGCGGAGAGGCGGCCCGCGCCGCGTCGAAGTCATAAGCACCGGTGCCGTCGGCCACCGACTCGGGCACATGCCCGCTGGCCTGCAGGAAGGCGCGGAACTGGCCGACGGTGACCTCGGTGCGGCCCAACCAGAAGGGCCGCGTGATGTGCACGGTGTGTGCCGGCGCCTCGTCGGCGGTGTCGGCCAGGCGCTTGTTCTCCAGCGTGGGGAAATCGCGGGCGAAGGCTTCCGGCGCGACCTGACCGTCCATCGTGAAGCGGCCGGCCGGCAACTGCACGAAGGCCATGCCCAGGCTGTTGGTCTCGACGCGCGGGGTGGCGGCACAGCCCGCCAGCAATGCGGCCAGCAGCAGCGTCAACGGCCAGGGCAAGACGCGCAAGGCGATTCCTTCAGCGCTACAGGAAGCGCTCCAGCAGCCGTCGCGAACGCCGGTCCAATGCAGCCGGCTGCATGATCTGGAACGCGATGCCATGCCGGTCGGTCACCAGCAGGCGGCCGTCAGGCAGGCGGCGGATATCCTCCTCCGCGTTCAGCACCAGGGTGTGGCGGCCGCGGTCGGTGTCCACCGTCCAGTCGCTGGGTGTGTTGAAGGTGGACACGGCCACGAGGGCCTGGATGTGCGGCACGAACGTCCGGGCGGCGAGTTCCTCGTCCAGAAGCTGCCGCATCGCCGCGGGCAGGGTGGCAGGATCCTCGACCCACAGGCGCTCGTGGCCGTCCGGCCCCACCAGCGACAGCGCACCGGCGGCATCGGACAGCGGAAAGGCGCGCACCGGGTGCACGTCCTCGTGCCGCGTGCCGTCGGCCAGCGTCAGCACCAAGCGCCCATGGGCGTCGCGTTCCAGCGTCGGCATGCCGCTGCTCATTCCTCGAGCCCCGCATGGCGTTGATTGCGCTGTTGCTGCGCCTCGTGCAGCCGCCAGTAAGCGCCCTGGCTGGCCAGCAACTGATCGTGGGTGCCGGTCTCGACGATGCGGCCGCGGTCCATCACCACCAGCCGATCGGCACGTTTGAGCGTGGACAGCCGGTGCGCCACGGCGATGGTGGTGCGGCCCTGCACCAGGTTGTCCAGCGCCTTCTGGATCTCGCCTTCGGTTTCCGTGTCCACCGACGAGGTGGCTTCGTCGAGGATCAGGATGCGCGGGTCGATCAGCAGCGCGCGCGCGATGCTGATGCGCTGGCGCTCGCCACCGCTCAGGCCCTGGCCACGTTCGCCCACCAGGCTGTCGTAGCCATGCGGCAGGCGCAGGATGAACTCGTGCGCGTGCGCCGCGCGCGCCGCGGCCACGATCTGGGCGCGGGTGGCACCGGGTTTGCCGTAGGCGATGTTCTCGGCGATGGTGCCGAAGAACAGGAAGGGCTCCTGCAGCACGACGCCGATGTGGCGCCGCCAGTCGGCCAGCGCGAAGCGGCGCAGGTCGGTGCCGTCGGCGGTGATGCGGCCTTCGGTCACGTCGTAGAAGCGGCAGATCAGGTTGACCAGGGTGCTCTTGCCGGATCCGCTGTGGCCCACCAGGCCGATCATCTCGCCGGGGCGGATGACCAGGTCCATGTTGCGGATCACCGCGCGCGGGCCGTAGCGGAAGCCCACGCCCTGCAGCGCGATCTCGCCCTTCAGTTCACCCACCGGCACCGGCTGCGCCGGCTCTGGCACGTTGCTGTGGTGGTCCAGGATGTCGAAGATGCGCTTGGCGCCGGCGGCGGCCTTCTGCGTCACCGAGACGATGCGGCTCATCGAATCCAGCCGGCCGTAGAAGCGGCCGATGTACGCGATGAAGGCCGTGAGCACGCCCACGGTCACCTGTCCGCGGCTGACCAGCCAGATGCCGAAGCCCCAGACCACCAGCAGGCCGATCTCCGTCATCAGCGCCACGGTGGGCGAGAACAGGCTCCAGGTCTTGTTCAGCCGGTCGTTGATGGCCAGGTTGTGCGCGTTGGCCTCGCGGAAGCGCTGTGCCTCGCGCTTCTCCTGCGCGAAGGCCTTGACCACGCGGATGCCGGGGATGGTGTCAGCCAGCACGCTGGTCACCTCACCCCAGACGCGGTCGATCTTCTCGAAGCCGGTGCGCAGGCGGTCGCGCACGAGGTGGATCAGCCAGGCGATGAAGGGCAGCGGCAGCAGCGTCACCAGGGCCAGCGCGGGGTCGATGCTGAAGAGGATGGCCGCTGTCATGCCGATCATCAGCACGTCGGTGGCGAAGTCCAGTGCGTGCAGTGACAGGTAGACGCTGATGCGGTCGGTCTCGCTGCCGATGCGCGAGATCAGGTCGCCGGTGCGCTTGGCACCAAAGTAGTCCAGGCTCAGGTGCAGCAGGTGCTCGAAGGTGGCGGTGCGCAGGTCGGCGCTGATGCGCTCGCTCACCAGCGCCAGCAGCCAGGTCTTGGCCCAGCCCAGGCCCCAGGCCGCCAGCGCCGACAGCAGCAGCCCGCCCAGCAGCATGGCCACCAGCATGGGGTCGATGGCCTGCCCGTTCTGGAACGGGATCAGCACGTCGTCCATCAGCGGGATGGTCAGGTAGGGCGGCACCAGCGCGGCACCGGTGGCGCCCAGCGTGAGCGCAAAGCCGGCCGCCAGCTGCCCCTGGTAGGGCCGGGCGAAGCGCCACAGGCGCAGGAGGACCCATGTGGACGGGCGTTCCGGTGTTTCGGCAGCGAAGTCCTCGTCGTCGGCTGCCGGGTCGTCGTCGGTCGACGCCGCGGGGTCGGCCAGCCGGCGCAGCTGACGTTCGAAGGCCTGCAGCAGCGCCAGCGCCTGCGGGTTGGCGGCGAGCGTGAACCGCCACAGGGCCAACCGGCCGGAGGCGTCGTGCAACGATAGCTGGGCCAGCCCGCCGCTGTCGGCGTGCCGCAGTTCCATCCCGGGCTGCAGCGGCCAGGACCGCCAGGTCGCGCTGCCGCCGTCATGGGCCAGCAATCGATGGTCCGTGACGCAGACGCTTCCCGAGGCGAAGCGGCCATCGGCGCCCAGATCCAGCGTCAGGCGCGCCCGCAACGTCTCGCCAACGTCGAGGACAGGGTCGGCGGGCACGGTCACGGTCATGGGGCAGATCGGTGGGCGGCGGATTGTGACGCATGCCGTGCTGGGTCGTCGGGCCGCGGCGCCGCGCGTCGGAGGTGGACATGGCACTGTCGAAGCGGTTCCGACGGCAGCGCAAGTGGCGGTTCAAACTTCGGCGTCAACGGGGGTGGCAGAGCACGCGTTGACCGCGTCGCCGCGATCGCGCCAGACCTGGCGCGAAGGCGCAGAATCGCACCCGCTTCCGTTCCACGAACCTCGGCGTCAGACCGCTTCCCTGCCATGACCGTCTTCGACGACATCCGCCTGCTGCGGGTGAGTTTCCTGCGCGGCCCCAACCAATGGACCTACCGCTCCGCGCTGGAGGTCTGGCTGGATCTGGGTGTCCTGGAGGATTGGCCGTCAGACAAGCTGCCCGGCTTCGTCGACCGCCTGACGGCTGCCCTGCCGGCCCTGGCCGAACACCATTGCGGCGTCGGCGAGGCCGGTGGTTTCGGCCAGCGGCTGCGCGAAGGCACCTGGCTGGGCCACGTGCTGGAGCACATGGTCATCGAGTTGCTCAACCTGGCTGGCATGCCCACCGGCTTCGGCCAGACGCGCAGCACCTCGCAGCGTGGCGTCTACCGCATGGTGTTCCGCGCCCGCGACGAGGTGGTCGCGCGGGCCGCGCTCACGCAGGGCCACAAGCTGCTGATGAAGCTGGTCAACGATCAGCGTCCGGTGGACGTCGACGCGGCGGTGAAGACCGTGCGCGCCGCCATCGACGACGCCTACCTCGGCCCCAGCACGGCCCACATCGTGGCCTGCGCCACCGAGCGTGGCATCCCGCACCTGCGCCTGAACGACGGCAACCTGGTGCAGTTGGGGCATGGCCGGCGCCAGCACCGCATCTGGACGGCCGAGACCGACCGCACCAGCGCCATCGCCGAGGGCATCGCCGGTGACAAGGACCTCACCAAGCGCCTGCTGTCCGAGGTGGGCGTGCCGGTGCCCGAAGGCCAGACCGTCGCAACACCGGCAGCGGCCTGGGAAGCTGCCGAGGACATCGGCCTGCCGGTGGTGGTGAAGCCGGCCGACGGCAACCATGGCCGTGGCGTGACGCTGGACCTGCGCACGCAGGAGCAGGTGGAAGCCGCGTGGGTGGTGGCCGAGCGCCACGGCAGCGAGGTGCTGGTGGAGCGGCACGTGCCTGGCGACGAGCACCGGCTGCTGGTGGTGGCCGGCCGTGTGGTGGCCGCCGCGCGCGGCGAGACCGCCTGGGTCACCGGCGACGGCGTGCGCAGCGTGACGGCGCTGGTGGATGCGCAGCTGAACACCGACCCGCGCCGCGGCGACACCGAAGACCACCCGCTGGCGCGGCTGAAACCGGCCGACGACGGCGTCATCCTGGCCGACCTGGCCCGCCAGGACCTGACGCCCGACGCGGTGCCGGCCGCCGGCCGCCGGGTGCTGATCCAGCGCAATGGCAATGTCTCGATCGACTGCACCGACGAGGTTCATCCCGACGTCGCCCGCGTGGTGGAACTGGCGGTACGCACGGTGGGTCTGGACATTGCCGGCGTGGACCTGGTGGCCGAGGACATCGGCCGCCCGCTGGCGGCGCAGGGCGGCGCCATCGTCGAGGTCAACGCCGGCCCCGGGCTGCTGGCGCACCTGAAGCCGGCCGTGGGCCATCCGCGGGCCGTCGGCCATGCGATCGTCGAGCACCTGTTTCCAAAGGATGGCGACGTGGCCAATGGTCGCATCCCGCTGGTCGGCATCGCCGGCAGCGTGGCGTCCACGGAGGTGGCCCGCCTGACCGCCTGGCTGCTGCAGCTGGCCGGCCATGCGGTGGGCCTGGCCTGTCGCGACGGGCTGTTCCTGGGCGGGCGCTGCATCGACGCCGTCGACGCCACCGACAGTGCCGTGGCCCAGCGCCTGCTGATCAGCCGTGAGGTCGACTGTGCGGTGTTCGAGAACGGCGCGGCGACCGTGCTCGACCAGGGCCTCGCCTACGACCGCTGCCGCATCGGTGTGGTCACCGACCTTGGCGGTGCCGAGGCCCTGGCACGGCACGACATCCGCGACACCGACCAGATGCCGCGTGTGCTGCGCACGCAGATGGACGTGGTGCTGGGCGACGGCACCGGCGTGCTCAATGCCGACGACCCGGCCGTTGCAGCCCTGGCCGAATACTGTGACGGCAGCGTGCTGCTGTACGCGACCGAAGCCGCAGCGCTGGCGGCGCACCGCGCAGAAGGCGGCCGCGCCGTCCGCCATGACGGAAAGACGCTGTGGCTGTGCGAAGGCACGGCCGAGCGGGCGCTGCGCCTGCACGCAGCCCCGGCCCTGCCCGCGGCGGTGCTGCTGCCCGCGGTGGCCGCGGCCTGGGCTCACGGCCTCACGCCGGCGCTGCTGGCGGCCGGCATCGACACCTACGCCGCGCACGCGGCCGCCTGACATCTCACTGCCATGGACATCAGCCGCATTCGCGCCCTGCGCGGCCCCAACCTGTGGAGCCGGTACACCGCCATCCAGGCCATCGTGACCTGCACGCCCGAAGAGTGCGCCATCGAGGCCGGCTCGCCGCTGGAGCGCCGCCTGCGCGAGCGCCTGCCTGCGGTGGGCGTCGTGCGCACCGTGGGCAACTTCGACCCCATCCCGCTGGCGCGCTGGCTGGAAGGACTGACCCTGGCGCTGCAGACGCAGGCCGGCTGTCCGGTGAGTTTCAGCCGCACCGCGCCAGCGCCCGAGCCGGGCGTCTTCCAGGTCATCGTCGAGTACACCGAGGAAAAGGTGGGCTTGCTGGCCTTCGAGCAGGCGCAGCGCCTGCTGGCGGCTGCGGCGGCTGATGCGCCGTTCGACACCGATGCCGTGGTGGCCGAACTTCGCGCGCTGGACGAGGACATCCGCCTGGGGCCGAGCACGGGCGCCATCGTGCGCGCCGCGGTGCAGCGCGGCATCCCCTTCCGGCGTCTCAGCGAGGGCAGCCTGGTGCAGTTCGGCTGGGGTGCGAAGCAGCGCCGCATCTGGGCCGCGGAGATCGACCGCACGGGCGCCGTGGCCGAGCAGATTGCGCAGGACAAGGACCTGAGCAAGGCGCTGCTGGCCGCCGCCGGTGTGCCGGTGCCGCGCGGCCGGCCGGTGGACAGCGCCGATGAGGGCTGGGCGGTGGCGCAGCAGATCGGCCTGCCGGTGGTCGTCAAGCCGCGTGATGGCAACCAGGGCAAGGGTGTGACCGTCAACATCCAGTCGCGCGACCATTTCGACATCGCCCACCGTGTGGCTTCCGAGATCGGTCAGCCGATGGTGGAGCAGTTCCTGCCGGGGCACGATTTCCGCCTGCTGGTGGTGGGCGACAAGCTGGTGGCCGCGGCGCGGCGCGACCCGCCGTTCGTCATCGGCGACGGCCAGCACACGGTGCGTGAACTGGTGGACGCGGTGAACGCCGACCCGCGGCGCGGCGACGGCCATGCCACCGCGCTGACGAAGGTGCGCCTGGACGACATCGCGCTGGCGCGGCTGAACCTGCAAGGCCTGTCCCCCGAAGCCGTGCCGGCGGCCGGCCAACGCGTGGTGCTGCGCAACAACGCCAACCTGAGCACCGGCGGCACCGCCACCGACGTCACCGACGACGTGCACCCGGAAGTGGCCGCCCGGGCCGTCTCTGCGGCGCGCATGGTGGGGCTGGAGATCTGCGGCGTGGACGTGGTCTGCGAGACCGTGGGCCAGCCGTTGGAAGCGCAGCGCGGCGGCATCGTCGAAGTCAACGCGGCACCTGGCCTGCGCATGCACCTGGCGCCCAGCTACGGCAAGGCGCGGCCGGTTGGCGAAGCCATCATCGAGCGGCTGTATGCCGCCGGCGACGATGGCCGCATCCCGCTGGTGGCCGTCACCGGCACGAACGGCAAGACCACGGTGACCCGGCTCACGGCGCACCTGCTGGCCGCGGCCGGCCACCGCGTGGGCATGACGCTGACCGACGGCGTGTGGGTGGACGGCCACTGCATCGACACCGGCGACTGCAGCGGGCCGAAGAGCGCACGCAAGGTGCTGATGCACCCGGACACCGATGCTGCGGTGCTGGAAACTGCCCGCGGCGGCATCCTGCGCGAAGGCCTGGCCTTCGACCGCTGCCAGGTCGCGGTGGTCACCAACATCGGCGAGGGTGACCACCTGGGCCTGAACTTCATCACCACGGTGGAGGACCTGGCGGTGCTCAAGCGCACCATCGTCGCCAACGTGGCCGACAGCGGCTTTGCCGTGCTCAATGCCGCCGACCCGCACACGCTGGCCATGGCCTCGGCCTGCCCGGGCCAGGTGATCCTGTTCGCCACCGATCCGCGGCTGCCGGCGCTGGCGGCGCACCGTGCGCAGGGGCGGCGGGTGGTGACGGTGGAAGGCGGCGACATCGTCGCCATCGACGGCCCGGCACGCGCGCGCATGCCGCTGGCCGAGGTGCCGTTGACCCGCGGCGGCCGCATCGGCTTCCAGGTGGAGAACGCACTGGCGGCGGTGGGCGCGGCCTGGGGTTGCGGGCTGCCGTTCGACGCCGTGCGCGCCGGGCTGGCGAGCTTCGTCAACGATGCCGAAAGTGCACCGGGCCGCTTCAACGTGATGGACATCGGCGGCGCCACCGTGATCGCCGACTATGGCCACAACCCCGACGCCATGCGTGCCCTGGTGCAGGCCGTCGACGCGATGCCGGCGCAGCGGCGCAGTGTCGTGATCAGCGCCGCGGGCGACCGGCGTGACGAGGACATCCGCGTGCAGACGCAGATCCTGGGGGCCGCCTTCGACGACGTGATCCTTTATCAGGATGCCGCGCAGCGTGGCCGCGCCGACGGCGAGGTGGTGGCGCTGCTGCGTCAGGGCCTGCAGGGCGCGTCGCGCACGACGCGGGTGGACGAGGTGCATGGCGAGTTCATCGCCATCGACCAGGCCCTGGCGCGCCTGCAAGCCGGTGACCTCTGCCTGGTGCTGGTGGACCAGGTGGAAGAAGCGCTGGCGCACCTGGCGCTGCGGCAGCGGGAGGCGTCGGGCACCACGGCCTGACGCGGGGCCACCGGCGGGGCGGCCGGATCCCGGGATGGCTCGGCGCCTCACCCCTGACGGCGGGTCGTGCGCAAATCACACCCCGCGATCCGGTGGGTTGGGCGTGCCATTGCGGCGAATCGGCCTCATTCCTGGCCGATCTGGAAGTTCTCTGGAAGTGGCGCTGCCTATCTTCCCTGGCACCGTCCCGCCACGTCGGCGGGGCGCCTTGTGATCCACGCCAACACCTCCAGGAGCCACCCTTCATGACCCCTCGTCTTCTCACCCGCACCCTGCTGGCGGCCGCGCTCGGCGCCGGTCTGGCCACGTCCGCCCACGCCGGCCTGGCCAATGGCAGCTTCGAGGACCTGCTCGTGGAGATGCCGGGCTCCCTGTTCGTCCAGACCGCTGCCGAGAACGTGCCCGGCTGGATGACGACGGCGTCCGACGGCAAGATTGAAATCTGGCAGGGCATGGGCCCCAACAGTGAAGTGCCGGAAGGCCCTTCGGAAGACGGCAGCCGCTATGCCGAACTCAATGCGACGCAGTCGTCCACGCTGTTCCAGGACGTGACCGGCGTCGCCGCCGATGCGATCGTGGGCTGGTCGCTGGCGCACCGTGGCCGCACCGGCGAAGACACCATGCGCCTGACGATCACCGACCTCGGTGAAGATGGCGTCTTCGGCACGCTGGACGACGAAGAACTGTTCACCGACACCTTCACCGACGGCCTGGCCTGGCAACAGCACAGCGGCACGGACATCGTCGCCCTGGGCAACACCGTGCGCTTCGCCTTCGAGGCGGTCAGCACCGCCAACGGCGACCTGACGACCGGCAACTTCCTGGATGCCGCCGACTTCGGCGTCGGCGTCGGTGTGCCCACGCCCCCGGTGCCGGAACCCGGCACCTGGGCCATGATGCTGGCCGGCCTGGCCGCCACCGCCGGCATCGCGCGCCGCATGCGCCGCGCCTGATCCAGGCTCGCCTTCGGGCGAGGCGCCAAACCCGGGCCGCTTTCGAGCGGCGTACCGCACAAAGGCCGCCTTCGAGCGGCCTTTTGCATGATGGGCGCCCGCAGTCGCGCACCAGCTTGGCCAACGCGGGATCACCCGCCCCCGCACCTCGGGGGCTTGGCCCGCGACGGAATCGGCCTCGCCGTGAACGGCATCATGGCCGCTGGCGACGCGTGCCGCAGCGCCGCGGATGCGGCCCGAAACAGATGATCGCCACGGCCACAATCGCGCCCGCTCGCTGCGGTTGTCGGCCGCGTCGTCACAGGGACGATCGGCGTGGTGAGCTGTCGTATCGGTTCACTGCAACTGCCATGCTTGCCCCTTCATCCGCGTCGCCACGGCTGGACATCCAGCTCTTCGGACGCTTTGTCGTCCGGATCGACGACGTCGCGGTGGACGACCGGCGCTGGTCGCGGCGCGCCGCGCAGGCGCTGGTCAAGCTGCTGGCCTTGTCGGCACCGCACACGCTGCACCGGGAGCAGCTCATCGACCTGCTGTGGCCCGGCCAGACGCCGGAAGCCGGAGTCAACAGCCTGAACAAGGCGCTCCACGCGGCGCGCCGTGCGCTCGAGCCCGACCTGGCGCGCGGCGCGGCATCACGGTTCATCCTCACGCCGGGCAATCAGGTCGTGCTGGCGTCGCCCGGATCGCTTCGGGTCGACATGCACCGCTTCGAGTCGGCCGCGCACCTGGCCATCCGCGCACAGGACCCCCACGCGGCACGCGCCGCGCTGGCCTTGTATGCGGGTGCGCTGCTCATCGACGACCTCTACGAACCCTGGGCCCAGTCGCGGCGCGGCCTGATGCAGCAGCTGTACCGCAGCACCGCAATCACGGCGGCACGCCTGTTTGCACAGCGGCGCGATCCCGAACCGGGCATCGAGATCGCTCGGCGATTGGTGCTGGACGATCCTGCGGACGAGGCTGCGCACCTGGTGCTCCTGCAGTTGCATCTCGCCGCCGGGCAGCGCGGTCTGGCGCTGGACCAGTACGAGCTCGCGTGCACTGCGCTGGCCGCTGCAGACCTGCAACCCGGGCCGGACATGCAGGCCCTGGCCCGGGAACTCCTGCAACTGCCAGCCGCCTCGGGCCGCGGCGGGGTGGTGGCGGACGCCCTGGAGACCAGCGCCTCCGGCACCGGGGGCACCTGGTCGCCGCATGTGGAGCCGATCACCTTTCGCTCCGGCATCGTCAAGACCGCACGGCTGTGTCCGGATGGCCAATCGGTGCTGGTGTGTGCGAACTGGCAGGACGATCGTTTCGACCTGCACCGGCTGAACCTGACCACCGGCGAATCCGAGCCCCTGCCTTGGCACGACGTGGCGCTGATGGCCGTGTCGCCAGCCGGTGATCTGGTGCTGGGCCTGCGCCCGACGGTGCGCAACATCGCAATCGATCTGTGCACGCTGGCGATCGTGCCGGCCGCCGGCGGCCCCGCGCAGGAACTGCTCGCCGGCGTGCAGTACGCCGACTGGCAGCCCGGCGCGACCCTGCCGATGGAGGACCCGTTGCAGGCCCTGGCCATCGTGCGCGACGTCGACGGCATGAGCCGCCTGGAATTCCCTGCCGGCACCGTGCGCCTGGCCTCGGCCGGCTGGATCAGCCACCCGCGTTTCTCGGCCGATGGGCGTCACCTGGCCTGCATCGAGCATCCGATCGACAACGACGACGAAGGTGACGTCGTGGTGATCGACCTGGCCGAAGGGGGTGCATCGCGTGTGCTGGCGCGGGGCTTTCTGGGCGTGCAGGGCCTGGCCTGGCGGGATGGGCAGGTCTGGTTCACCGCGGCGCGCAAAGGCCAGGCGCGGTCGCTGCGCCGCGTGGCGCTGTCGGGCGAAGAGCAGCTGATGAGCCAGGACCTGGGCAACCTGAAACTTCACGACGCGGCGTCGAACGGCCGTCTGCTGGTGGCCGCGGAACGGACGACGGTGGGCACGGTGGCCCGCCACGCCAATGATGCGGCCGAACGCGACATCAGCTGGCACGACCACACCACGCCGCGCGACATCAGTGCCGATGGCCGCCTGCTGCTGGTGGATGAGGGCTACACCGCGGGGCGGCATAACTTCGGCGCCTACCTGCGCACACTGGATGGCAGACGCACGCACGCCATCGCCGATGGGGTCCCGCTGGTGCTTTCGCCCGATGGCAGCACGGTGATCCTGCGGCAGCCGGCAGCACGCACCCGGCTCACCGTGCTGGACGTCGCCACGCGCGCCTTGCGCCATCTGCCCAATGACGACGCGCAGCCTGTGGTGCACAGCGAGTTCGTGTCGTTCTTCCCGGACGGACGGCGCATCGTCTACGCCGCCAACCAGCTGGCGTCGGGACTGCGCATCTACGTGCAGGACATCGACGACGGTCTGCCGATGTGCCTGCGGCCCGACGACGCCGGGCTGCGCATGCCCTGGAACCGCGCCGTCTCGCCCGACGGCACCCGCATCGTGCTGCTCGACGCCGTGGACTGGTTGTGCGTGGTGCCGGCCAGGCCGGGTGCGGGCACGGTCCAGCGTCTGCCGCTGCGCGGCGCCGAGGTGCGTCTGGTGGCCTGGCATGAAGAGGCGCAGTCCATCTTCGTCTGCGACCAGGAGGGCGTGCCGGCGCAGGTCCAACGCTGCGACCTGAACACCGGGGAACGTCAGCCCTGGATGGCGCTGGCGCCGGCCGATGCGGGGCGCGTGCGGGCCATCCGGCGGCTCAGGATGACGGCCGATGGCCGCTCCTACGCCTATGCCTACGCCCGCGAGTCGTCAGACCTCTACCTGTTCGAGGACGATTGAACGGCGGCCTCGACACGGTGTTCCGGTGAGCCCTTGTGGTCCAGGCTGCTGCGTATCCAGGCATGACTGTTCTGACGCCCGCATTGCTTCAGCTTCCCTGGCATCGGCCCCGACGGTGCGCGCGACGCGCGTCGCCGCGGTGGCCAACGGCACTTTTCGCCCTTGGGGTCCTCGGTCTTCTGACCTCGGCGGCCCCGGCGGCCCCGGCCACGGGCACGCCCACCCGCGCCGCAGCCACGACGGCCACATCGGAGGCCGCGGCGGCCTCGGCGGCCGCACCCGCGGCGTCCGCTGCCACCCCGGACAGCGCGCCTGCGGTGGCGTTCCAGTTCTGGTTGCCCGGCGACCCCGCGGTGCCCTGGGCCGACCTGGCCTATGCCGACGCACCCGACGACGCACCCCTGCAGGCACCGGTGCTGCGGCAGGAAACGCGCACGGCACTGGTCGAGCCGGGCAACCCGGTGTTCCTGCCCGAGGCCGAGAAGGTGCTGCTGGCCGAAGTCGAGGCGCTGGTGAAGGCCGACCAGGGCGAGCAGGCACGTGAACGGTACACAGCGCTGCTGACGCAGGTCGGTGGCGGCCAGGCCGAACTGGGCCTGGCCAACCTGCACCTGGTCGGTCAAGCCGGTGTGGCCCGCGACGTGGCGCTCGGCCTGCAATGGCTGGAGCGCGCCGCGCAGAAGGCGCCGCCGTTCTACTTCCATCTGGGCGACATCCTCTACCGCGGGCGCGGCGACGTGGCGGCGTCGCCGGAGGCTGCAGCGCGGGCCTGGAACCGCGGCCTGCGGCGGGGTTGCGGCCGCTGCGCCACCAGCCTGCTGGACTTCTGGCTGGGCCGCCGGCAGGGCGTCACCATTGCGGATGCCGACGCCTTTGCCTTTGCCGTCTGGGCGGCCGACGTGGGCAGTCTCCAGGGTCTTCCCGACCTGGAAAAGGTGGTGACGACGCTGGCGCAGGAGGGCCCGCGCCAGCTGCCCGCCGCTGTGGCCCTGGCCGACAAGGCGCAGGCGCTGGCGGGCACGCTGGATCACCGCTTCGGTGGCCTGGCGGCGGCCACCTTCGGCAGCTACCGCACGGGTCTGGTCAATGCGCGTTGGGCCGACGTGCTGGCCATGGTGGATCGGGGTGACGGCGCCAAGGCCCTGCTGCGCGTGCTGGGCGTGAACCGCTTCACCGACCGCCAGTTCGGCCCCTTCCTGCTCCAGTACCACAGCGAGGCTCAGGCCAGCGACGCGCTGCGCAAGGGTGTGGGCGACCCGGCGATGCAGCTGATGCTGCAGTACGGCCTGGGCTGGGGCGTGTTGGCGCTCGCGCCAGAGGCTGGCCTGAGCGTGGCCCGTGGCGAGCAGACCCTGACCATCCAAGGTGGCGGCAAGCTGGCCAAGGGTGAACGCTTCAAGCGCCAGGACCTGCCCACGCTGGTGGCGCTGACGGGCCGGCAAGGCCTGTCGACCGCGGCGCTTCAGGCAGAAATCGCGCTCGGCGAGCAGCGCGTGGCCGCGGCGGCGTCACTGACGACAGCGCAGCGCTGTGTCAGCCACACCATCTACCGTGCAAAAGACGGCACCCGGGACAAGGCGCGCCGCGATGCCATTCGCAGCTACAAGGACACCGGCAGCTTCATCACCAGCTGCCTGACCCAGCTGCGCACGGCCGCCCAGCTGAATCCGCAGGACCGCCAGGTGCAGGGCTGGCTTCAGGACATCCGTGACTACACGATCCTGCGCGACGAACGGATCGCTCGCCACATCGCCGAACAGGACGCGCTCGACCGCCAACGCGCCGCCAGTTCGCAGGCCGCGGCGGCGGCAGCGGCGCGCGACGCCGCCCGGCCCACAGTGGGCAGCCTGGGTTCCGGGGCCACATCGGCACCCCGGGCCAAGCCCTGCCGCTGGAAGACCTACAGCGGCTACGGCGGCGGCCGGGTGTGCGTGACGGAGTGACCCCGCCCGGCGCGCCGGCGCGGGGCCGTCAGTCGGCGTAGCCCGGCATTTCGCGGTCCAGTCGACGCCGCAGCGCCGGCCACACCAGCGCCGACCCTTGGCCGCGTGTGGCCACCTTGGCCGCGGCCGACGCACCCTGGATCACGGCCGGGTCCACCATCGTCAGCGGCGCGCCGCCGGCCATGGCCATCACCTGGATCTGGCACGACACCTCCAGCAGGTACATCGCCAGGAACGCATCGGGCACGGTGGCGCCCACGGTCAGCAGGCCGTGGTTGCGCAGGATGAGGTTGGTGCGGTCGCCGAGGTCGGCCTGCAGGCGGGCCTTCTCGTCGTCACGCACGGCCAGGCCTTCGTAGTCGTGATAGGCCAGCGAGCCCACCACCAGGCTCGCCTGTTGCGAGATCGGCAGCAGCCCGTCGCGCTGCGCGCTCACGGCCACGCCGGCACGCGTGTGGGTGTGCAGCACGCACTGCACGTCGGGCCGCGCCGCGTGCACCGCACTGTGGATCACGAAGCCGGCCGGGTTGACCGGGTGCGGTGAGTCGATGACCTTGCTGCACTGGTCGTCCACCTTCACCAGCGACGAGGCGGTGATCTCGTCGAACATCAGCCCGTAGGGGTTGATGAGGAAGTGGTGCTCCGGCCCCGGCACGCGGGCGCTGATGTGCGTGAAGACCAGGTCGCTCCAGCCATGAAGCGCCACCAGCCGGTAGCAGGCGGCGAGGTCCACACGCAGGGCCCACTCCTCGGGGCTCACCTTTTCGCGCACGCTGGGGTCGGCAAACGGACTCATCGGGTACTCCCGCAACTGAGGCTGAATTCACTGAACGGCGCAGCATGCGCCGTGAGCACCGGCCTGTGAAGCCCGGCGCGGGTAGTCCCGGGGTGGCGCCTCAAGTGCGCCAGATGCGCGGCGGGTGGGGCGCCAGTGACCAGGCGATCTGGCGCCAGGCGGCCCGCACGGCCTGCAGCAGCTGCATGGCCGGCTCCACACGCGGCGCCAGCACGCGCAACAGCACCAGGCGCGGGTCGGGTGCCGTGGCGCCGATGGCCAGGCCCGCCGTTGCAGGTGACGAGCGTGCAGCGTCGAGCAGTGCTTCGCGTTGCTCGGCCGGCCAGGCGGTGCCGGCAGCCACCCAGGCCGTGGCCAGCACACGATGCCCGGCCCAGCCCAGGGGCGAATCCAGCAGCCGCTGGTCCTCGCCGTCCACGGTGCCCTGGTCGAGCCAGACGCCGGGCCAGTGCAGCTGCTGGGTGAAGCGGCCATGGTCGAACGCCTCGCCGCCGGCGGGCAGGCCGAGCGCCAGCACGTCCCAGCCGATCATCTGCGCGCCGGGGGCCAGGTCCAACCGCACGTCGTTGCGGGCGTGGCAGCCCCGGTAGGCGATGGTCTCCAGCGGCAGCCATTCCAGGCGTGCGCCGTCGTCCACCCGCAGGTGTGCGCGCTGCACGGCCTGCGGCCCGGCGCTGCGGTAGAACTTGGCCGCGCCGGGCGTCGTGACCAGCGCGTGCGTGCCGGCGGTGGCGTGCAGGTCGGTGGCCAGCACGTCCCCACCGACGATGCCGCCGGGCGGATGCACCACCACGTGATGGCAGATGGCCTCGCCTTCCGGGTACAGGGCCTGCAGTACCCGCAAGGGGCCCTCGTGACGGTCGTGCGCCACCGTGCGGCCGCCATCGCGCCGGTAATGCAGCGCCAGATGGGCGGTCCAGACCATGCCGGCAGTGTATCGGCCGTCATTCAAGTCGATGGGCCGCGCGCCGATACCGATGGCATCGAAAACCTCCTCGGGTGAAGCATGGACAGCTCGATCTGGCGCCATCGCGCGCTCGCGGCATTTGGCCTGACGGCGGCCACGTTGGCGCACGCCGGCCTGCCGCTGTTGTCGGAGGACGCCGGCATCCTGGGCGGCGGTGGTGAGTGTGAGGTCGAAGCGGTGGCGGCGTCGGTGCGCGAGGCCGGGTCGAGCGCCCTGGAACATGCACTGGGGCTGGCCTGCGGCACCGGCTCCCGCTGGCAATGGGGCCTTGGCGTGGCCCGGGCGCGCGCCGATGGGGCCACCGCGCGTGGCTTGGCGCTGGGGGGCAAGGTCCTGCTGTGGGCGCCGTCGGAAGACGCCGCCGTCGTGCTGGCGCCGAACTTCGGCTGGGCCGACGACGGCAACGGCTGGCAGCACGCCAGCCAGGACTTCAACCTCGTCTACAGCGGCCCCTTGGCGCCGGACTGGACGCTGCACCTGAACCTGGGGCACGGGCGTGACCGCCTGGCCGATGAACGCAGCACCGGCTGGTCGGTGGCGGCGGAGCATGCCGGCTTCGCCGCCGGCGGCCTGGTGCTGGCTCCGATGGCCGATCTGGCCGGCGACGACCGCGGTGCGCCTTGGTGGAACCTGGGCTTGCGGGCCACTGTCATCGAGGGCCAGCTGTGGCTGGCGGCGTCGTACGCGCGGCAGATGGACTCAGGCCGGGCTCGGCTCGCGACGCTGAGTGTGAAGCTGGCGTTCTGAGCCCCCTTGGCCGGGCTTGCCAGGCCCAGCCCCCGCAGGGCGCAAGGAAACCTGGGGCCGCCCGGTGTTTCCGTGAGAGACGGCAGCGGCCAAGGCGGCCGCCGGGATGCACCTTCAGGGCAGCACCAGCACCTTGCCCGGGGCGCCTTGTTCCACCGCTTCGTGGGCCGCGGCAATGTCGTCCAGCGGGTACACCAGCGGCTTCGGGTGACGCAGGCTGCCTCGCCCAAGCAAGTCGGTGATGCCGTCGATCGTCACGCGCAGCGCCTCGTCGGGCAGCCGGTAGACGATGAAGAAGCGCACGTCCACGAAGCCCAGGATCAGCGGCCGGAACGGCAAGGCCATGTCGGCCTGACCTGAGCCGTAGACCACCACTTGGCCGCCAAAGGCCAGCCAGTCGCCCCAGTGGCGGGCGTTGGCCGCGGCGTCGACCTCGACAATGGCGTCCGCGCCGCGGCCGTCATTCAGCGCCTTGACGCGGGCCGCCACGTCCTCGCGCCGGTAGTCGATGGTGGCGTCGGCGCCGGCCTCGCGCGCCAGGGCCGCCTTGGCCTCGCTGCTGACGAGGGCGATGACGCGCGCCCCGGCGGCGCGCGCCAGCTGCGTCACGTACAGCCCCACGGCACCGGCCGCACCCGGCACCAGCACCGTGCGGCCGAGCAATGCGCCCAGCTGCGCCACGGCGTGAAAGGCCGTCATGAGCGGGATGCCGATGGACGCGCCGGTGTTGAAGTCCACGCTGTCGGGCAAGGGCACCGCCTGCCGCGCCGGCAGGGCCATGGCCTCGGCCGCCGTGCCCGCCGCGCGGCCCCACTGGCCATTCCACACCCACACCCGTTGGCCCACGCGCGCCGGGTCCACACCCTCGCCCACGGCATCGATGGTGCCGGCACCGTCGCTGTGCGGCACCACCCATGGAAACTCCATGCCCGGGCGGGCCCGGGTCTTGACGTCCGAAGGGTTGACGCCAGACGCCGCGATGCGAACGCGCACTTCGCCGGGTGCAGGCTCAGGCAAAGGCAGGTCTTCCAGGCGCAGGACGTCGCGGGCGAGGCCCTTGGTGCGGTAGACGGCGGCTTTCATGGGTGGGTGGCAGGCTGCAGGGCGTCAGGTGCGGCCGCAACGGCATGTCGCGGCGGCCGGGGGCAAGATGTCTTGATCATCGCAGCTTCACCGGTGCCGATGTGTCCGCCAGGGATTGCACGCGGAGATGCGGGAAAACCCGCCGATCGGTTTGGCAGCCGGGTCCGGCACCGTCCCCGGTTTGCCTCCGGTCAAGCGCCGTCGCGGCGATCGAGCGCCTGACGCGCCAGCTTGGTGCCCGGCCAGCCCCCTGAACGCGGGGTCATCCCAAAAAGGGAGGTGGTGGGTGGTCACGGGCGGGTAGTAGAACGCGTCATCGCATTCGCATGCATGTGTTTCAGGGTCGTTGCCAGGGTGTCGCCATCTGATACCCAGCCATCGCGCGGCCCACCTCAACCGCGGCCACTGCCATGAACAAGCACCTCCTGTCGAACGTCCACGCCTTGGCCATCGGCCGCCTCCGGCATGTCGAGCGCGGGGTCCAGCCCGATGGCAGCAGCCTGCTCGTGTGGCCGGTGGTCGACGGCGGACGTTGGCTCGGTCTGGACGCCCAGCGGCTGGCGGCCGATGGTCAGCCGGTGGCGCCGGTGCAGGTGCTGTTGCGCGCGCCGCTGCCTGAGCCGGCGGCACTTGCGCTGAAGGTGGCCGCCACGAGCGACGGTGGATTTGCCGTGTCCTGGCGCGGCGCGGCCGACGCGAACGGCGGCGTCCATCGCCTTTCACTGGACGCTGCTGCACAGCCAGTGGTCGATGGCGCCGAGGTGGGTGACGCAACGCGCACGGCTGCACCGGGATCGGTGGCGGGTGGTGCTGCGATCGATTCGATGGCGCTGGCGGGGGCGCAACCCACGGCCCTCGGTGGCAAGGACGCCGCTGGGGGGCGGGACACTGGCGTCGTCACCAAGATCCCCGACGCCCCGCTGTCCGCCGGCCCGCTGCCCACGCCGCTGGCCCATGGTGAAGAGCGCATCAACGCCTACACCACCAGCACGCAGGACAACCCGGAAGTGGCCGCCCTGGCCAACGGGCGTTACGTGGTCGTGTGGGATTCCGCCGGCCAGGATGGCAGCGGCACCGGCATCTACGCGCAGCTGTTCGAATCCAACGGCCGTGCCGTGGGGCCGGAGTGGCGAGTCAGCGGCCGCACGCTGGGCGAGCAGGACTACCCGCAGGTCGTGGGCCTGAGCGATGGCGGCTTCGTCGTCGTCTGGGAAGACAACCAGGGTGTGGACGGGGCCGGCTGGAGCGTCCAGGCCCAGCGCTACGACGCCAACGGCGTGCCGCAGGGCTCGGCCTTCACGGTCAACACCACCACGGCGGGCAACCAGTACCACGGCACGGCGGCTGCCTTCGACGGCGGTTTTGCGGTGGCCTGGTCGTCCGACAACGGCGGCAACGACATCTACCTCAAGGCGTTCGACAACGCAGGCGTGGCCACGATGGCCGAGGTCCGCGTCTCCACCGTGCCGGGCCAGCCCGGCACGGCCCAACCGGGCACGCAGTACTTCCCCGACATCACGGCCGATGCCGCCGGCAACCTGGTCATCGTCTGGCATGACCAGAGCGGCAACGACGGATCCGGCTACGGCGTCTTCGGCCGTCGCTGGGACGCGACCACGGCGCAGTTGTCCGACACCTTCGTGGTCAACAGCACCACCAGCGGCAACCAGAGCTACCCGGACCAGAACTACCGCC
Source organism: Burkholderiaceae bacterium (assembly GCA_024235915.1). Taxonomy (GTDB): domain Bacteria; phylum Pseudomonadota; class Gammaproteobacteria; order Burkholderiales; family Burkholderiaceae_C; genus Rubrivivax. The sequence goes on from JACKLO010000023.1 coordinate 54,019, forward strand.
CGCAGGTGTCCATGCTCAACGACGGTGGGTTCGTCGTCGTGTGGACGTCCGACAGCAACGACGGCTCCGGCTGGGGCATCGTCGGCCAGCGTTTCGACGCCACCACGGCCAAGGTGGGCGGCGAGTTCCTGGTCAACAACGGGACGTCCGGCAGCCAGTACATGCCCACCGTCACCGGGCAGAGCACCGGCGGCTTCACGGTGGCCTGGTTCAACGACGGGTCCACCACCGGCACCAGCAACGACGTGCTGATCCGCGAGTACGACGCCAATGGCGTCGCGCTCGGCTCGGAGGTCAAGCTGGTCTCCGACAGCAACAGCACCGAGTACCAGCCGTCGATCGCCGACCTGGGCAACGGCAACTTCGTCGTCGTCTACGCCGACTACGACAACGCCGCGGGCGGCAACAGCACCTACGAGATCGCCCAGCAGCTGTTCGGCAGTGGCCCGGCGCTGCAGCGGGGTGGCACGCCGGTCCTGGCCGACTTCGGCGGCACCGTCACCTTCGGCGAAAACGCGGTCAACGGCGCGCCTCAGGTCATTGATCCGGTGGTCAGCCTGACCCACACCGCGTCGGCGGATTTCGACGGCGGCTTCCTCGACCTGTTCTACCTGCAGGGCGGCGAAGCGAGCGACCAGCTGGGGGTGCGCCACGTCGGCAACGGCGCGGGCCAGATCGGCGTGTCGGGCAGCACCGTGAGCTTCGGTGGCGTGGCGTTTGCCACCATCAGTGGCGGCGGCAACGGCAGCAACCTCGTCATCAGCTTCCAGGCAGGAGCCAGCGTCGATGCCGTGGAGGCGCTGATCGAGAACCTCACGTACGCCAGCACCTCGTCGAGCCCTGCGGCCAGCCGGCAGCTGGCGCTGCGCATCAGCGACGGCGATGGGGGATCCACCGAGGCCGCGGAGGTCACGATCCACGTCACACCGGAACTCGACGGAGCGCCGGTGGTGCACGCCGACGTGCAGGTCAACGCCTACGCCGCGGGCGACCAGACTGAGCCCGCCATCGCGGTGCTCACCGACGGCAGCTACGTCATCGCCTGGCAGTCGAATGGCCAGGATGGCAATGGCTGGGGCATCTACCTCCAGCGCTTCGCGGCCAACGGCGAACCCATCGGCCCCGAACTGCGGGCGAATGCCCAGACCACGAGCAACCAGGAACTGCCGCAGATCGCCGCGCTGAGCGATGGCGGTTATGTGCTTGTCTGGCAGGACCAGGGCGGACTCGACGGGTCGAGCTGGTCGGTCGTCGGCCAGCGCTACAGCGCCGACGGCACGCCGCAGGGGGCGAACTTCATCGTCAACACGACCACTTCCGGTGGCCAATACCACCCGTCGGTGGCGGCGTACGACGGCGGGTTCGCCGTCGCCTGGGCTTCGGACCAGGGCAACGACGACATCTACCTCAAGCGGTACGACAACGCCGGAAACACGGTGCTCGGCGAGACCCTGGTGTCCACCGTGGTCGGTGACCCGGGCACGGCGCAGGCGGGCACGCAGTACTACCCCGACATCGTCGCCAAGGCCAATGGCGACCTCGTCATCGTCTGGCACGACAGCGGCAGCAACGACGGTTCGTCCTATGGCGTCTACGGCCGCCTGTGGAACGCCGGCACCCAGACCTTCTCCGACGCCTTCCTCGTCAACACCACCACCACCGGCCAGCAGAGCTACCCCAATGACGACCATCCGCCCAAGGTGGCGCTGCTGGCGGGCGGCGGCTTCGTGGTCGTGTGGTCGTCCAACAGCAATGACGACGCCGGCTGGGCGGTGATGGGCCAACGCTTCGATGCGGCTGGCAACAAGGTGGGCGCCGAGTTCCGGGTGAATGAAACCGTCAGCGGCAGCCAGTACCAGGCCGACGTGATCGGCCTGTCCACCGGCGGCTTCGTTGTCAGCTTCTTCAACGACAACTACGACCTGACGGGTGCCGGGACCTACAACGACCCCTACATCCGCGAGTACGACGCCGCCGGCAACGCCATCGACGGCCAGCGCAAGCTGGCCACGCCAACGGCCACCGGCAGCAACACCGAATACCAGCCGGCCCTGGCCGATCTGGGCAACGGCAATTTCGTGGTGGCCTATGCCGACCACGTGCCCACGGCCGATGGCGGCAATGCCACGTACGAGATCACGCAGCAGATCTTCGGCAGCGGGTCAGGTTTGGCGCGCTCGGCGTCGCCCACCATCGGCGACTTCTCCGGCAGCATCACCGTGGGTGAAAACGCCGCCAACGCCGCGCTGCAGGCCATCGACAGCTCGGTCAGCATCTCGGATGCCGATTCCACCAATTTCGACGGCGGCAGGCTGGACCTGTTCTATGTGCAAGGTGGCCGCGCCAGCGATCAGCTGGGCGTGCGTCACCAGGGCAACGGCCCGGGTCAGATCGGTGTAGCCGGCAACACCGTGAGCTTCGGCGGCGTGGCCATCGGCACGATCAGCGGTGGGGCCAACGGCGCCAATCTCGTCATCAGCTTCAACGCCAACGCCGACGCGCTGGCCGTTGAGGCATTGGTGGAAAGCCTGGGTTACGGCACCACCTCCGTCAGCCCGCAGCCCACGCGCACCGTGGCGCTGCGCCTCAGCGATGGCGACGGCGGCACGAGCGCGGCGTCCACCGTCACCATCAACGTCACGCCGGAGCGTGATGGCGCACCGGAGGCACACAGCCCCGAACGCGTCAACACCTACACCCCGGGCACGCAGGAGGACCCGGAAATCGCGGTGCTGGCCGACGGCAGCTATGTGGTCACCTGGACCTCCAACGGCCAGGATGGCAGCGGCGACGGCGTCTATTTCCAGCGTTTTGCCGCCAACGGCACGGCGGTGGGCGCCGAGGTGCGCGCCAACACCAGCACCGCCAGCGCCCAGAACTACCCGCACGCCGCGGCGCTGAGCGACGGTGGGTTCGTGCTCGTGTGGCAGGACAACAGCGGCGTCGACGGCTCAGGCTACGCCGTCATGGCACAGCGTTACGCGGCCGATGGCACGGCGCAGGGCATCAATTTCGCCGTCAACACCACCACGAGCAGCAACCAGTACCACGGCACGGTGGCCGGATACGACGGCGGCTTCGCTGTCGTTTGGTCCAGCACCGGCAATGCCGGTGGCAGCAGCTACGACATCTACCTCAAGCGCTTCGACAACAGTGGCACCGTCGTGCTGGCCGAGACACGTCTGTCGACCGTGCCGAACCAACCCGGAACCGCACAGACCGGCACGCAGGAACTGCCGTCCATCGCTTCTGACGCCGCCGGCAACCTGGTAGTGGTGTGGCAGGACACCGGCAGCAACGACGGCAACGGCTACGGCGTCTACGCACGCACGGTGGCCGCCAACGGCACCCTGGGCAACACCATCCTGGTCAACAGCATCACCGCCGGCAACCAATACGAACCGGATGTTGCCATGTTGGCCGGCGGCGGGTTCGTGGTCGTGTGGGGCGATTCCAGCGGTGTGGATGGCTCCAGCTGGGGTGTCTTTGGCCAGCGCTTCGACGCCGCCGGCAACAAGGTCGGCGCCGAGTTCCTGGTTAACGAGACCACGGCCGGTGGCCAGTACCAGGCCACCGTCACGGCACTGAGCACAGGCGGTTTCGTCGTCGGCTTCTACAACGACAACTACGACACTAGCGGCGCCGGCTCCTACAACGACGTCTACATCCGCGAGTACGACGCCGCCGGCAACGCCATCGACGGGCAGCGCAAGCTTTCCGGTGTCACGGCCACGGGCAGCAACCAGGAGTACCAGCCGGCGATCGCAGATCTGGGCAACGGCAACTTCGTCGTGGCCTATGCTGACTACGTTCCGACAGCGGACGGTGGCAACGCCACGTTCGAGATCACGCAGCAGCTCTTCGGCAGCGGCCCCGCGCTGGCCCGCCAGGCCAACCCGGTGCTGGGTGATTTCGGCGGCACCGTCGTCTTTGCCGAGAACACCATCAACAGCACGCCGCAGGTGCTGGACGCGTCCGTGAGCCTGACCGATGTCGACTCCGCCGACTTCGCCGGCGGACAGCTTTCGCTGTTCTACATCCAGGGTGGCCAGGCCAGCGACCAACTGGGCGTGCGCCACCAGGGCAGCGGCGCCGGCCAGATCGGCGTGTCGGGCAACACCGTGAGCTTCGGCGGCGTGGCCATCGGCACGCTCGGCGGTGGCATGAACGGTGCCAACCTCGTCATCAGCTTCAATGCCAACGCGAGCGTCGACGCGGTGGAAGCGCTGGTGCAGAACCTCACCTACGCCAGTACCTCGTCCAGCCCGCAGCCCAGCCGCACGGCGGCCCTGCGCATCACCGATGGTGACGGCGGCGTCACGCAGGCGTCGCAGATCACGATCCAGGTCACGGGTGAACTCGACGGCGCGGCGATCTCGCACGGGCCGGAACAGGTCAACAGCCACACCCCGGGCGCGCAGGACGATCCGGAGATCGCGGTGCTGGCCAATGGCAGCTATGTGATCACCTGGACGTCCAACGGCCAGGACGGCAGCGGCGACGGCGTCTACTTCCAGCGTTTTGCCGCCAATGGCACGGCGCTGGGCGCCGAGGTGCGCGCCAACACCAGCACGACCAACACCCAGAACTACCCGCACGCTGCGGCGCTGAGCGATGGTGGCTTCGTGCTGGTGTGGCAGGACAGCAATGGTTTCGACAGCTCCGGCTGGGGCGTGGTGGCCCAGCGCTACGCAGCCGACGGCACGCCGCAGGGTGCCAACTTCGTCGTCAACACGCACACCAGCAGCACCCAGTACCACGGCACGGTGGCGGGCTACGACGGCGGCTTTGCCGTGGTCTGGAGCAGCACCAGCAATGCCGGCGGCAGCAGCTACGACGTCTACCTCAAGCGCTTCGACAACGCCGGCAACGAGGTCCTGGCCGAGACGCGCCTGTCCACGGCGCCCGGCCAGCCTGGCACCGCGCAGACCGGCACGCAGGAACTGCCGTCCATTGCGTCCGACGCGGCCGGCAATCTGGTCGTCGTATGGCAGGACACGGGCAGCAACGACGGCAACGGCTATGGCGTCTACGCACGCACGGTGGCCGCCAACGGAACGCTGGGCAACACCATCCTGGTCAACAGCATCACCACAGGCAACCAGTACGAGCCCGACGTGGCCATGCTCGCCGGCGGCGGCTTCGTGGTCGTGTGGGGCGATTCCAGCGGCGTGGACGGCGCCAGCTGGGGCGTCTATGGCCAGCGCTTCGACGCGGCCGGCAACAAGGTCGGCGCCGAGTTCCTGGTCAACGAGACCACGGCCGGTGGCCAGTACCAGGCCACCGTCACGGCGCTGAGCACCGGCGGCTTCGTCGTCGGTTTCTACAACGACAACTACGACACCAGCGGCGCCGGCACGCAGGACGACGTCTACATCCGCGAGTACGACGCCGCGGGCAACGCCATCGATGGCCAGCGCAAGCTCGCGTCGCCGAGCAACAGCACCGAGTCCCAGCCGGCAATCGCTGACCTGGGCAATGGCAATTTTGTCGTGGCCTATGCCGACTACAACAACGCGGCGGGCGGCAACAACACCTACGAGATCAACCAGCAGCTCTTCGGCACCGGCCCCTCGCTGGACCGCAACGCTCCGCCGGTCATCGGCGATGTGATGGCCACGCGGCTGCTCAGCAGCACCGCCGCCAGCCCTGTGTACGCGGCGAATCCGCAGCGCATCGATGGCGATGTGTCGCTCACCGATGCCGATTCCAGCAACTTCGACGGCGGCCAACTGCTGGTGTCGCTGACCAATGGCGCCACGCCCACCGAAACGCTGGGTGTGCTCGACCAGGGCAACGGCGCCGGCCAGATCGGCGTCACCGGGGCCGAGGTGCGCTTTGGCGGCAACGTCATCGGCATGATCTCCGGCGGCGGCGCCGGTGGCAGCAGCCTGGTGGTCACGTTCAACGCGTCGGCCGATATCGCCGCCGTTCGCGCGCTGATCGAGTCGGTCACCTACCAGAACAGCAGCCCGCCGGCCGGCACGACCGACCGTGGTGTCAGTTTCCGACTGACCGACGGCGATGGTGGCGTCAGCGCGCCGGCATCGCTGGTCCTGCGCATCCAGGCCACCGTGACACCGCAGACCGTGGCGCTGGATGATGTGACCACCAGCCTGCCCATCACCGAATCGCAGGCCCAGGCCGGCGTGTTGGTGGACGATGCGGTGCAATTGGTCTACAGCGGCGCCACGGGCTTCGCCAACGGCAAGCTCACCATCAGCTACCTCAGCAGCACCGGCCGCCCGGCCGACCAGTTGGCCATCACGAACGAAGGCACGGGTGACGGGCAGGTGGGTGTGTCCGGCACCGATGTCAGCTTTGGTGGTGCTGTCATCGGCAGCATCAGCGCCAGCCTCAATGGCGTGAACGGCACCAGCCTGGAGATCACCTTCAACGCCAGCGCCACGCCGGATGTGGTGGAGCAGGTGATCGAGGCGCTGCGCTACGCCAACACCTCTGATGGCCCGTTGGCCAACCGCAGCATCCGCATCTCGTTGACCGACGGTGCTGGCCAGGCCAGCACCAACCGCGATGTGCAGATCAGCATCACGCCCGAAGCCGACCCGGCGGCGGCCGTGGCGCTCACCGGCGACCTGCAAGCCAACACCTACGAAGCCGGCAGCCAGGCCAACAACGCCGTCGGGCGTCTGCAGGGACCCAACGACGGCAGCTACGTCATCGTCTGGGAATCGCAGAACGACCAGGATGGCAGCGGCTACAGCGTGCAGGCACAACGTTTTGCCGCCAACGGCCAGGCGCTGGGTGCGGAAATCCGCGTCAACAGCTACACCTACAGCACGCAGAACGACCCCGCAGTGGACGGCCTGAACGACGGCGGCTTCGTCGTCGCTTGGACGTCGGCCGGCCAGGACGGCAGCAGCAACGGCGTCTACGCCCAGCGCTACGACGGCAACGGCCAGGAAGTGGGCAGTGAGTTCCGCGTCAACACCACCACCACCAGCTCGCAGAACGAGGCGGCGGTGCTGGCACTGGCCGATGGTGGCTTCCTCATCGCCTACAGCAGCGACTACAGCAACACGGCCGGCAACTACACCTACGACGTGCTGGCCCAGCGCTACGGCGCCGATGGCCTGCCCGTGGGCGGCGAGATCACGCTCAACACCAACCTGACGTCGACGCAGGACCAGCCGCAGCTGGCCCGTCTGACGGGCGGCGGCTTTGTCGCCACCTGGCAGGACAGCAGCGGCGCCGACGGCAACGGCTGGGGCATCATCGCGCAGCGCTACGCGGCCGACGGCAGCAAGCTCGGCGCCGAGATCGTGGTCAACACCACCATCACCGGCACTCAGGAAAGCCCGGACGTGGCCGGCCTGAGCAATGGCGGCTTCGTCGTGGCCTGGCACTACAGCAACGCCACCTACGCGCAGGTGCTGGACGCCAGCGGGGCCAAGGTCGGCGCGGAGATCCGCGTCAGCGACAGCGACGCGCCGGCCAACTACAACAGCTATGCGCGGGTGACCGCGCTGGACGACGGCGGCTTCGTCGTCGCCTGGGACAGCAGCAGCACCTCTGCCTTGGGGGGCAGCGGGTACGACATCGTGGCCCAGCAGTTCGACAACGCGGGCAACCGCATCGACGGCCAGTTCATCGTCAACACCGTACGCGCGAGCACGCAGATCGAGCCCGATCTGGTGGGCCTGGCGGGCAGCAATTTCGTCGTCAGCTGGTCCAGCTATGACAACGAGCGCAGCACCGTGAACACCTACGGCATCTTCCACCAGGTGCGGGGTGCCGAAGGCAGCGTGCTCAGCAGCTCGGCGCCGGTGCTGGCCGACGTGGTGGCCTCGGTGACGTTCGACGAGAACGTCGTCAACGCCGCGCCGCAGATCATCGACGCGGGCGTCGGCCTCAGCGACGCCGATTCGGCCAACTTCGACGGCGGCCACCTCTGGGTGAGCGTCATCTCCTCCTACCCGGACAACAACCAGATCCAGGTGGGCGGCGACCTGCGCGAGCAGGACCAGCTCAGCATCCTTCACCAGGGCAACGGCGCTGGCCAGGTGGGCGTGTCGGGCGCCACCATCAGCTACGGCGGCGTGGCGATCGGCAGCATCGTGCTTGGCGGTGCCGACGGCAGCGACCTGGTCGTGCAGTTCAACGCCCAGGCCACCAGTGCGGCGGTCGAGGCCGTGATCGAACGCCTGGCCTACGCCAACACGTCGTCGGATCCCGGGGCCACGCGCAGCATCAGCATCAGCGTCAGCGATGGTGACGGCGCCACCAGCATTCCGCGTGTGGTCACGGTCAACGTCACGCCGCAGGCCGACGGCGTGCAGGCCCTTTTCGGCAACGAGCAGGTCAACACCTACCAGCCCAACACCCAGGACGAACCGGCCGGCACCGGCCTGTCGGACGGCAGCTACGTCATCGTCTGGGCCAGCGAAGGCCAGGACGGCAGCAGCACGGGGGTGCATGGCCAGCGCTTCAGTGCCGTTGGCGAACGCCTGGGTGCCGAGTTCGAGGTCAACAGCCAGACCCTCGGCACCCAGAGCAACCCGGCCGTGGCCTCGCTCACCGGCGGCGGCTTTGTGGTGGTGTGGCAGAGCAACGGGCAGGACGGCTCGGGCTGGGGCACCTACGCCCAGCGCTTTGCCAATGACGGCACGCCATTGGGCGGCGAGGTGCGCGTCAACACCAGCACCGACAGCAGCCAGTACCAGCCGGTGGTGACTGGCACCGCCGACGGCGGCTATGTGGTCGCCTGGTACGACGACTACTACAACGCCGATTTCACCGAGCTGGGCGACATCTACTTCCAGCGCTTCGACGCCAGCGGCGTGGCGGTGGGCCCGGAAACCCAGGGCAACACCTCCGGCCTGGGCACCAACTACCAGTACGAACCGGCCATTGCCGGCCTGGCGGGTGGCGGCTTCGTGCTGCTGTGGCGTGACGATGCCGGCGACGGGTCGAGCACTGCAGTGCGTGGCCAGGTCTTCAACGCCGCCGGCGTGGCGCAGGGCAGCGCCTTCCTGGCCAACACCTACACCAACGGCGGCCAGTACCAGCCCGACGTGGCCGCGCTGCAAGGTGGCGGCTTCGTGGCCACCTGGTACTCCGACAGCCAGGACGGCAGCAGTGGCGGCGCCTATGCCCAACGCTTCGACGCGGCGGGCAACAAGCTGGGCGACGAGTTCCGCGTGCACACCGACAACCAGGGCACGCAGTACCTGCCCTCGGTGACAGCGCTGGACGGCGGTGGTTTCGCCATCAGCTGGTACGACGCCGGCCGCACGCAGGTCCAGCAGTTCGCGGCCGACGGCACGCGCATCGACGGCAACACCCTGGTCGACACGCGCGACAACAACGGCAACAGCGCGGCATCGGACGTTTTCGGCCTGCAGGGCGGTGGCTTCGTCGTCGCCTTCCAGGACTACGACTATGGCACCAGCAATTACAACGTCTATCAGCAGATCTTCGGCAACCCGGCGCTGATGCAGCGCCAGGCCGCGCCGGTGCTGGGCGATGTCGACACGGTGGTCAGCTTTGACGAATCCGATGTCAATGCCGGCCTGCAGCGCATCGACGCCAGCATCGACGTCAGCGACGCCGACTCGGCCAACTTCGACGGCGGCCAGCTGATCGTCAGCGTGCTCTCGGGTTATGGCGACATCAGCTATGCCCAGCTGCCGCAGCAGGTGCGGTCGCAGGACCAGTTCGGCATCATCAACGACGGCAACGGCCCGGCGCAGGTGGGCGTGTCGGGCAACGAACTGCGCTATGGCGGCGTGCTGGTGGGCACGATCAGCGGGGGCGTGGACGGCGCCGACCTGGTCGTCACCTTCAATGCCAACGCCACCGAGGCGGTGGTGGAGGCCGTGGTCGAGAACCTGGGTTATGGCAACAGCAGTTCGGCCCCTGTCGCCTCCCGGCTGATCAGCATCAGCCTGAGTGACGGCGACGGCGGCACCAGCGTGCCGCGCGTGGTGCAGATCGACGTCAACCCGCAGGCCGACGGCCCGGAGCCGGTGTTCGGCAACGAGGTAGTCAACACCTATGCGCCGGGCACGCAGAGCGAACCGGCCGTGACGGCGCTGGCCGATGGCGGCTATGTGGTGACCTGGACCTCCGCCGACCAGGACGGCTGGGACAACGGTGTGCACGCCCAGCGTTTCGATGCCAACGGCGTGGCCGTGGGCAGCGAGTTCAAGGTCAACACCTACACGCCCTACAGCCAGCAGACACCCAGCGTCACGGGGCTGGCCGACGGCGGGTGGATGATCGCCTGGCAGTCTTACATCCAGGATGGCAGCGGCTGGGGCGTCTATGGCCAGCGCTTCGACGCGAATGGTCTGCCGCAGGGCGGCGAAATGCTGCTGGCCAGCGGCACCGGCAACGACCAGACTCAGGTCGACGTGGCCTCGTTCGCGAGTGGCGGTTTCGTGGCCACCTGGTACAGCTACTACCAGGACGGCGAGTACTACGGCGTCTATGCCCAACGCTTCGACGCCAATGGCGCCCGCATCGGCCCCGAGTTCAAGGTCGACAGCGACGGCGCAGCCAACAACACCTACCAGGCCGAGCCTGCGGTGGCCACGTTTGCCGACGGCAGCTTTGTCATCGTCTACCGCAGCGACGGCCCCGATGGCAACGGGGCCGGCGTGTTCGGCCAGCGTTTTGCCGCCGATGGCACCCGCGTGGGCAACGAGTTCGCCATCAACACCTACGTCACGTCCAGCCAGTACCAGCCGGACGTGACGGCGCTGGATGGTGGTGGCTTCGTCGTCGTCTGGACGTCTTCGGGCCAGGACGGCAGCAGCGAAGGTGTCTTCGGCCAGCGTTTCGCTGCCAATGGCAGCGCCGTGGGGGGCGAGTTCCGCGTCAACGTCGACACCTCGGGCAACGAGACCGATCCCACGGTTTCGGCGCTGCCGGGCGGCGGTTTCGTGGTCAGCTACCACGACAGTGGCCGCATCGCGGCCCAGCAGTTCGACGCCAGCGGCAACCTGCTCGACCAGGAAACCCGTGTCGACACGCACGACGCGAATGGCAACGCCAGCGGTCCCGCGGTGGCCACGTTGGCCAACGGTGCCTTCGTGGTCACCTGGACCGACTACGACTACGACATCAGCAACTATCAGGTCTATCAGCAACTGTTTGCCAACCCCGCGCAGGTTCAGCGGCAGGCCAACCCGGAACTGGTGGACGTCGCCAGCAGCGTCACCTTCCGTGAGAACCTGATCAACGCCGTGCCTCAGCTCATCGACCCGGCCGTGGGCCTGTTCGATGCCGACTCCGCCGACTTCGATGGCGGTGTGCTGGAGGTGAACTACATCAGCGGCTACGGCGCCCAGGACCAACTGGGTCTGCAGGGGCTGGACAACCAGGACCAACTGGGCATCCGCCACGAAGGCAACGGCGTCGGCGAAGTGGGGGTGGCCGGCAGCCAGGTGAGCTTCGGCGGCGTGGTCATCGGCAACATCGTGGCCGATGGCACCAACGGCGGCAAGCTGACGGTGCAGTTCAACGCCCAGGCCACGGTGGCGGCAGTGGAGCAGGTCATCGAGGCGCTGACGTATGCCAACACTGTCAGCAACCCGATCGCCACGCGCACGGTGAGCATCCGTGTCACCGACGGCGACGGCGGCGCCAGCGTGGCGCGCACGGTGACGATCCACGTCACGCCGGAAACCGACGGCGCCGTGCCCTTCGGGTTGGAGCGCACCGTCAACACCACGCAGGGCGGTTATCAGTACGAACCGTCCATCACCCGCCTGGCCGACGGCGGCTATGTGGTGGTCTGGGAAGACAACGGTGGCGCCGATGGCAGCGGCTACGGCATCTACGGCCAGCGCTACGACGAGAACGACGCCGCGGTGGGCGGCGAGTTCCGCATCAACACCACCACCACCGGCACCCAAGACGAGCCGCAGGTGCAGGCCCTGGCCGGCGGTGGCTTCGTCGTGATCTGGACCTCGAACGACGGCAATGGCGACGGCGTCTACATGCAACGCTACGCGGCCGACGGCAGCGCCCTGGGTGGCGAGACCCTGGTCAACACCCTGACCACGAGCACCCAGTACCAGCCCGCCGTGGCGGCGACGGCCGATGGTGGCTACATCGTGGCCTGGTACCACGACTACTACAGCGCCGGCAACACCGAGTACGCCGACGTCTTCTTCCAGCGCTTCGATGCCGACGGCAACAAGCTTGGCGCCGAGACCAAGGCCAACCCGCCGCTGGGCAGCACCTTCCTGTACCAGTCGCAGCCCGACATCGCGGTGCTGGCCGATGGCAGCTTCGTCATCACCTGGACCGATGGTGCCCAGGACGGCAGCAGCAATGGCATCTTCGGCCAGCGCTTCGCCAGTGACGGCACGGCCCTGGGGGCGTCGTTCCAGGTCAACAGCTACAACACCAACCAGCAGGAGAACTCGTCCGTCACCGCACTGAAGGACGGTGGTTTCCTGGTCACCTGGCAGAGCAATGGGCAGGACCTGTCCAGTTGGGGCGTCTATGCCCAGCGCTACGACGCCGCGGGCAACACGGTGGGCGCCGAGTTCCGCGTCAACACCACCATCACCAGCGGTCAGTACAACAGCGAAGTCACCGCGCTGGAGAATGGTGGCTGGGTGGTCGTCTGGTATGGCGACCAGTCTGACGACGTCTTCATGCAGCAGTACAACGCGGCGGGCGCCGCGGTGGACGGCGAGACCCGCGTCAACAGCTACACCTACAGCCACCAGGGGGCGCCGGCCGTCACGTCGATGGCCGATGGTGGCTTTGTCGTCACCTGGCAGGGCTACAAGTCTTCCGGTGACGGTGATGGCGACGGCTTGCCTGACGGTGGCAACAACACCTACGAGATCCGTCTGCAACGCTTCAGCAACACCGCGCCGGAGATCTCCGACGTGGTGGTCAACGGCCTGGAGGACACGCCGCTGACGCTGTTGAACACGGTGTTCGAAGGCGGCTTCAACGACCCCGACGGCCAGACGCTGCAGGCCATCAAGATCATCACCCCGCCGGCGGAGGGCACGCTGCGCCTGAACGGCGTGGCGGTGGTGGTCGACCAGGAGATCTCGCTGGCCGATCTGCAGGCCGGCCTGCTGACCTACCAGGGCCGGGCCGACTACTTCGGGCTCGACCAGTTCCGCTGGACAGGGTCCGACGGCATCACTTTCGCCAGCACCCCGGTGTTCACCAACATCAACCTCGCCAACGTCAACGACGGGCCGGGGCTGGATGCTGGTGCCGACGACACGGCGGCCGAGGGCACCTACTTCAGCCACAACATCACCCTGGCCGACCCGGACCCCGAAGGCCATCGCCTGACCATCGACTGGGGCGACGGGACCGCGCCACAGGTGGTGTTCGTGGGCAACGGCGCCAACCACAACATCGCGCACTACTTCGCCGACAACGGCAGCTACCAGGTCACGGTGACAGCCGACGACCAGCAGGGCCAGGGCAACAGCGTCGAGGCCGACAGCTTCACCGTGACCGTGTCCAACGTGGCGCCCACGTTGAACCTGTTCGGTGCGGCCAATGTGCTGGTGGACGAGCCCTACACACTCAGCCTGGGCGGCGTGAACGACCCGGGTGACGACACCGTCGTCGAGTACCGCATCGACTGGGGTGATGGCTCACCGGTGCAGGTGGTGGCCGCGGCCGATCTGCCGGGCAACCGCGAGTTGCAGCACACCTACACCAGCACCGGTCAGCGCGACATCAGCGTCACGCTGGTGGACGAAGACGGTGTCTTTGCCGATGCCGGTACGCGCACCGTGGAGGTCACGCCACCGGCCGAGGTGATCGTGGTCGACGCTGGTGCCGACCGCACCGTCAACGAAGGCACGTTGTTCACCCAGACCATCAGCTTCACCGATCCGGCCGATCAGTCGCCGGCCGGCCGCAGCTACACGGTGCAGTGGGGCGATGGCACCACGAGTTCCGGCTCTTTGTCCTCGGGGCAGCTGTCGTTCAACATCTCGCACGTCTATGCCGACGACGGCCAGACCTACAGCGTCGTCGTCACCGTCGACGATTCCGGTGCACAGCAGGGCATGGACAGCTTTGATGTCACGGTGCAGAACGTCGCGCCGACCCTGAGCCTGGGTGGAGCGAACTCGGTGGCCGAAGGCAGCGTCTACACGATGACGCTGAACGTCAACGACCCCGGTGACGACACCGTCACCGAGTACCAGATCAACTGGGGCGACGGCAGCCCCGTGCAGGTGGTGGCCGCGGCCGACCTGCCGGCCAACCGGCAGGTCACGCACGTCTACGCTGACGGCGACGCGCCGTTCAACATCACCGTGCAGGTGACCGACGAAGACGGCGTCTGGGCCAACGCCGGCAGCCGCAGTGTGTTCGTCAACAACGTTGGCCCCACCGCGCCGGTGTCCGGCGCCGCCACCGTGGACGAAGGCGCGCTGTACACGCTCACGGTCGGCAGCGTCAGCGATCCCGGCGCAGACACCCGCAACCTGTACTCCATCGATTGGGGCGACGGCACCATCCAGACCTTCACCGTGGCCGAGTGGGCCGCCGCTGGCGGCAGCTTCGACCACGTGTTTGCCGATGGCAACATCAACGGTACCAACCGGACCATCGTCGTGCGCGCCACGGATGAGGACGGCAGCTTTGTGCTCGGCACGCAGCAGGTCACCGTGGCCAACGTCGCGCCGGAGCTCGCGATCAACGGCGCGGCCGACACCGACGAAGGCGCGGCCTACAGCCTGGCCATTGCTGGCAGCGACGTCGCCGGAGCCGCCGACCCGCTGAGCTACAGCATCGACTGGGGTGACGGCAGCGCCGTGCAGGTGCTCACCGCGGCTGAACTGGCAGCGCTGGGCGGCAACGTCCAGCACATCTTCGCCGACGACGAGGATGGCCCGGTCAACAGCACCGCGCGCACCATCAGCGTCACCGTGAGCGACGGTGACGGTGGCAGCACCACCGCCACGCAGAACGTCAACGTGCACAACGTCGCACCCACCGCAGCGCTCAGCGGCGCCGACAGCGTCGACGAAGGCAGCAGCTACAGCCTGAGCGTCGGCACCGTGCAGGACCCCGGCACCGACACCATCAGTCGGCTACAGCATCGACTGGGGCGACGGCACGGTGGAGAACTACACCGTGGCCGATCCGTGGCGACGCCGGCGGCATCGCCTCTATCAGCTCGCCGGTGCGGCACCGGCAGCTTCAGCCACGTTCATCACCGACGCCGACGGTGCGGCCAGCCCCCACCATCGTCGTCAGCGCCACCGACGAAGACGGCACCCACGTGCGCCGGGCAGCAAGGCCATCACCGTGGCCAACGTCGCACCGGAGCTCGGATCAACGGCGCGGCGCCGACACCGACGAAGGCGCGGCATCGACTACAGCCGCTGGCCGTGGCATGCGCCGGCAGCGACGCTACCGCCGGCGCCGCCATCACCCGCTGAGCTACAGCACGAAGGCGCGGCCTACAGCCTGGGGCAGCGACGGCGCCAGGCCGTGCTGAGCTACAGCATCGACTGGGGTCGGCACCGCCGTGCAGGTGCTCACCGCGGCTGAACTGGCGGCGCTGGGCGGCAACGTCCAGCACATCTTCGCCGACGACGAAGACGGCCCGGTCAACAGCACCGCGCGCACCATCAGCGTCACCGTGAGCGACGGTGACGGCGGCAGCACCACACGCACGCAAGGTGTGAACGTGCACAACGTCGCCCCCGGCATCGCCCTGAGCGGCGCGGCCAACGCCACCACCGGCGTGGCCTACCATCTCCTCACCCCCTGTCGCACCAACTCGCCAACGGCGCGGCCGACACCGACGAAGGCGCGGCCTGGGGCCGTCAGCGACCCGGGTCAGGACACCGTCACCGAGTACATCGTCGACTGGGGCGACGGCACCGTGCAGAGCTACGCCAACGGCGGCGAAGTCAGCCACGTCTACGCCGCCGCCGGTGCGCAGACCATCAGCGTCAGCCTCGTCGACGAAGACGGCACCCATGCTGGTGGCACCTCGTCGACGAAGACGGCACCCATGCTGGTGGCACCTTCAACGTCGACGTGCAGGACCCCAGCGCCACCCTGAGCCTGGAAGCCGGTGCCGACGCCACGCTCAACGAAGGCCAGAGCCTCGTGCGCAACATCGTCTTCAGCGACGGTGAAGACACTGACGGCGACGGCTGGAGCTACAGCATCGACTACGGCGACGGCACCGTCGTGCAAGGCCAGACCCTGGTGCAGCAGCTCGCGCTGAACCACGTCTACGCCGACGGCGATGCCCAGCACCAAGTGACCATCACCGTCACCGACGGACAAGGCGAAAGCGCCAGTGACAGCTTCACCGTCACCGTCGACAACGTCGCACCCACCGCAGCGCTCAGCGGCGCCGACAGCGTCGACGAAGGCAGCAGCTACAGCCTGAGCGTCGGTGCCGTGCAGGACCCCGGCGCCGACACCATCAGTGCCTACAGCATCGACTGGGGTGACGGCAACGTCGACAGCTTCACCGTGGCCGAGTGGGCCGCTGCGGCCGGCAGCTTCAGCCACACCTACGCCGACGGTGCGGCCAGCCCCACCATCGTCGTCAGCGCCACCGACGAAGACGGCACCCACGTGCTGGGCAGCAAGGCCATCACCGTGGCCAACGTCGCGCCGGAACTCGTGATCAACGGCGCGGCCGACACCGACGAAGGCGCGGCCTACAGCCTGGCCATCGCCGGCAGCGACGTGGCCGGCGCCGCCGACCCGCTGAGCTACAGCATCGATTGGGGCGACGGCAGCGCCGTGCAGGTGCTCACCGCGGCAGAACTGGCCGCGCTGGGCGGCAACGTCCAGCACATCTTCGCCGACGACGAGGATGGCCCGGTCAACAGCACCGCGCGCACCATCAGCGTCACCGTGAGCGACGGTGACGGCGGCAGCACCACCGCCACGCAGAACGTCAACGTGCACAACGTCGCACCGGACATTGCCCTCGCCGGGGCGGGCACGGCCACGGCTGGCGTGGCCTATGTCCTGAACCTGGGGGCGGTCAACGACCCTGGCCAGGACACCGTCACCGAGTACATCGTCGACTGGGGTGACGGTAACGTGCAGAGCTACGCCAGTGGCGGTGACGTCAGCCACGTCTATGCCGCCGCCGGTGCGCAGACGATCAGCGTCAGCCTGGTCGACGAGGACGGCACCCATGCCGGCGGCACGCTGAATCTGGATGTCGAGGCGCCGGAATTGACGACGGTGCGCATCGGTGACGCGCCGCCGCGGCAAGGTGGTGCTGGAGGTCAGTGGCTCGAAGCTTGGACGGACCCTGCCGTTCTGGCCATCGAGCACAAGGCCAATGTCGCTGATGCCAACGAATCCTGGACAGCTGCGACATTCGCAGGCGGCAATTTCAGCCTGCTGAGCGGCATCGACATCTACCAGGGCGACCTCGGTGTCAGCGGTCAGACCCAAGCCACCAGCACTGTGAAACAGGAACTGGACGGCACGGAGGCGCTGCGCTTTACGCTGGCGGAGGAAGCCACCGCTGTTTCCGTAAATCTGGCCCGATTCCAACTGAACGACGACGGCAGCCTGATGGCCGAAGCTGGCCTGCTGCGGCTGATCGATGCCAATGGCCAGGTGGTTGGCGAACTGGCTTTCCAAGCCAGTGGCACAGGTGGCCAGCAGCTGGTTCAAGCCAGTGCCGCACAGGCCTTTGTGGCCGTGGAGATCTGGGCCGGCGCCTACGATGGCAACGACTTCGTCTTTGGTGCCTACGTGGCGCCAGATGGGAGCACGGTGGCGCCGTATGAAGCCGGCGGCAAGATGCACGGGTCGGAGTTCACGCTGGATTGGCTGGAGTTCAGTTTCCCTGTCGTGCTGGGTGCCACGGATACCCTGTTGCAGGACCCGTTGGGCCCGTGACCGGGGGATCGCCAGTTGACACGTGTTTTGACACCATCATTCAACGTCTATCTGAAGAAGGCAGCTGCAAGTCATTGCGGCCAAGGAGCACCGAGATGAAATCAATGCTTGTTGGGGCCATGCTCAGCGCGATGCTGCTGTGTGGCGCGGCCTCTGCAGCTCCGATTGTGGAGTTCGCGCCTGAGACGAGCGCGCTGAATGGGAATCAGGCCGACGAGGGGACGGGCGCCCTGACGGTTAGCTTTTCGACTCCATCACCATATCGACTGTCGCGGTTGGAGTGGTGGGGCTATTACCTCTCCAATGACGACCCAATCGATGGCTTCGTAGTGACGCTGGGTGGCGACCAGATCGCCGCGCAGGTGGTACGGTCTGACAATCCAGTTCTTGTTGAAGGCGTCGACCTTTTCCACTACGTCATGGAACTCGACGGCTTGGACTTGATTGTTTCTGGTCTGCAATCAATCAGCCTTGTCAATTACGGGGATGATGCTGCCGAGTGGTACTGGCAAAGTGTCAAAGACGGACCGCCGGTGTTCTTAGACCCCGATACGTTGGAATTGAACCCAGATTGGGCGCCTGCGTGGGCGCTCTACGGCGAAGCGGTCCAATCGGTGCCGGAGCCTGCGTCCGTGACACTTGTCATCGGGGCGTTGTTGGCAGCCGGCGCTTCAGCGCGCCGGAGAAGCTGATACAGGGGCCACGCGTCTTCGCGATAGTTCGTGTTGACGCGGTGGTGAAGTAACGCACCTGCCCGTCTGCGCCGGCAGATGCACCGTCGCTGCTTCAGTAGCTGCGGCCGACGGTTGATCTCATCCCGTGCCTGGAGTTGTCTTGGCCGCGAGCCAAGATTGACTCCTGCCAAGTGGTGATGTGCCGGCGACAGGACCTCCGCGTATGCTCGCAGGCGCCAATGTTGATGCGTCCAGTTCCAGGAAACGCCTATGCCCTGGCTCGGCCTTGACCGCCCAGCCCTGAAGACGCCGCTCGGCCGTGCGCGCCAGGCCGTCGTTGGCAGCCTGCGCCAGGTCGCTTTCTTCAGCTTCTTCATCAACCTGCTGGCGCTCACCTCGCCGCTGTACATGCTGCAGGTGTACGACCGCGTGCTGGCCTCCGGCAGCGGGCCGACGCTGCTGTACCTCACCCTGTTTGCCGCGGCCTGCCTGGTGACGATGTCGCTGCTGGAACTGGTGCGCAGCCGGTTGCTGGTGCGCATGTCGGCACGCTTCGATGCGCAGCTGTCGGAACTGGTGTTCCAGCATGGCCTGAGTGCCGGCCGTGGCAGCCAGGGCTTGCGGGACGTCGATGCCCTGCGCAGCTTCAGCGCCGGGCCCACGGGTCTGGCCTTGCTGGATGCACCCTGGATCCCGGTCTACATCGGCCTGGTCTACGTGCTGCACCCGGTGCTGGGGCATGTGGCGCTGGTGGGTGGCATTGCGCTGTTCCTGCTGGGCCTGTGGAACGAGCGCAGCACCCGCGTGCCGCTGGCCGAGGCGGGGCGCGAACTGGCCGCCAGCCAGCAGTTCACCGAACTCTCGTCGCGCAATGCCGAGGTGGTGCGCGCCATGGGCATGCTGCCCGGCCTCACCCGCGTCTGGCGTCAGCAGCACGACCTGGGCCTGGGGCTGCAGGGCATCGCCAGCGACCGTGCGGCCAATGTGGCGTCGGTGACCAAGTCGCTGCGCATGTTCCTCCAGGTGGCCATCCTGGGGGCCGGCGCCTGGCTGGTCATCCAGCAGCAGTTGACGGCTGGCGTAATGATTGCCGCGTCCATCATCATGGGCCGAGGTTTGGCACCGCTGGAGTCGGCCATCGGCGGCTGGCGAGGTTTCCTGCAGGCGCGAGAGGCCTGGCGCCGTCTGGTGCAGGCGTTGGGAGAGACCACGGCGACGCCCGAGGCCATGCCGCTGCCGGCGCCCAAGGGCACGCTGGTGTTCGACAAGGTCAGCGCCGCGCCGCCCGAGAGCCGCAAGATGACGCTGCAGGACGTGTCCTTCACATTGCCGGCCGGCACCTGCCTGGGCATCACCGGCCCCAGTGGCGCGGGCAAGTCCACCCTGGCGCGGCTGGCGGTGGGCGTGTGGCGGCCCGTCACCGGCACCGTGCGACTGGATGACGTCAGCGTGGCCGACTGGCGGCGCGAGGAACTCGGCCCGCACGTGGGCTACCTGCCGCAGGACATCGAGCTCTTTCCGGGCACCGTGGCGCAGAACATCGCGCGCTTTGCCGAGGTCGACGCGCAGCAGGTGGTCGACGCCGCGCAGCTGGCGGGGGCCCACGCCATGATCCTGGCGCTGCCCAAGGGGTACGACACGCCGATCGGACCGTCGGGCGAGAACCTCTCCGGGGGGCAGCGCCAGCGCATCGGGCTGGCGCGCGCCTTCTATGGCCGGCCGCCGTTGATCCTGCTCGACGAACCCACGTCCAACCTGGACGCCGAGGGCGAGGCCGCGGTGCGCCAGGCCATGGATGCGTTGCGTGCGCAGAGTCGCACGCTGATCGTCATCGCCCACCGCCCGGCCGTGCTGGGCGGCACCGACAAGCTGATGGTGGTGATGGCCGGGGCGGTGGCCAGCTTTGGGCCGACGAGTGACGTGATGCCGGCGATCACACGCCGTGTGGTCAGCCAGCCGGCGCCCGTGGTGGCGCAACAGCAGGTGGCGGCGGGTGGGCGGCAGGAGGTGCAGGGTGGCTGAATCCGCGCTCAGCCAGCAGACGCTGGCCTCGATGGTGGTGGGCGAGCAGAAGGCCGCGGCCGAGTTGCGCCGCTGGTGGCTCATTGGCCTGGCGGTGCTGGGCTGCACCTTCGGCGTCGCCGGCGTGTGGTCCACGCTGGCGCCGCTGTCGTCGGCGGTGGTGGCCGCGGGTGCAGTGAAGGTGGAGACCGACCGCAAGAAGATCCAGCATCCCGAGGGCGGCGTGGTGGAGGAGATCTTCGTGCGCTCCGGCAGCCAGGTGAAGGCCGGCGACGTGCTTGTGAAGCTGGACCCCACCAAGGCCGGCTCCGGTTATGGCGTCGTACGCGGGGGGCGCGATGTGGCCCTGGCGACCCAGGCGCGGCTGGAGGCCGAACGCGATGGGAACCGCAGCATCCGCTGGCCGGTGGCGCTTCAACAGCGCAAGGACGACCCGCAGGTGGCCGATACCCTGCGCGCGCAGCAGGCGTTGTTCGAGGCTCGCCGCAATTCGCTGGCGGGTGAAGTGGGTATCGTCAACGAGCAGATCGCCGCGCTGCGCAACGAGATCACGGGCTACGAATCCCAGGTGCGTGCCAAGCGCGAACAGGCCGCCAGCCTGCAGCGTGACCTCGACGGCCTGGCCGATCTGCAGGCGCGCGGCATGGTCGAAAAGACGCGCGTGCGCGCCATCGAGCGTGACATTGCCCGTCTGAATGGGGAGCGCGACGAGATCCTGGCCCGCATCGCCCAGGCGCGCACCGCCATCACCGAGAAGGAACTGCGCCGCTTCCAGGTGCGCAAGGCCTTCGGCGAGGAAGTGGTGGCCGAACTGAAGAAGGTGCAGGCCGAAAGCTTTGAACTGCTGGAGCGCGAGGGTGCAGCGAAGCGCCAGCTCGAGCTCACGGAACTGCGCGCCCCCGTGGCGGGCACCGTGACCGATCTGCGGGTGCACACCGCTGGCGGCGTGGTGGCCCCGGGTGAAGTGCTGATGGAGATCGTGCCGACCGACGACAAGCTCATCGTCGAGGCCCGCGTGCGCCCGCAGGATGTCGACCGCGTGGCCGTGGGGCTGCCGGCGGGCATCAAGCTGCACGCCTTCAATTCGCGCACGACGCTGGAGCTCCCCGCCGCGGTGAGCTATGTGTCGGCCGATGCCGTGGTTGACCCGCGCAACGACGCCAGCTGGTTCACCGTGCGGCTGGAGGTCGGGGCCGATGCGCTCAATCACATGGGGCCTGGCCGCCAGGTGATGCCCGGCATGCAGGCTGACGTGTTCATCCGCACCGGCGAGCGCACGTTTCTGCGCTACCTGATGCAACCCTTGATGGACAGCTTCGACAAGGCCTACCGGGAACGTTAGCGCTCGGCGCCAAACGCCGGCCGCCCATCGCGTGCCGGTTGCAGCGCGTCAACGGTGCCAGAACGTGCGGTGCAGGGCGGCGATCTCGTCGGCCACGGCCGCCACCGGCCCGATCACCTGCACGGCCTTCTGCCCGCGGGCAAACAGTTCGCGGCAGGGCAGGTCCAGCGTCGGGTTCTCGGGGTGGGCGCCGGTCAGCGCCAGCAGGTCACTCTCGGCCATGCCGTAGACCAGCCGCCCGATGTGGGCCCAGTACTGCGTGCCGGCACACATGGCACAAGGCTCCACGGTGGTCACCAGCGTGCAGCCCCAGAGTTCGTCGGCCGTGAATCGTTCGGCGGCGCGGCGTGCCAGCACGGCTTCGGCATGGTTCACCGCGTCGACGTTGCCTTGTTCCATCAACACCGTTTCACCGTCAGCCGCCACCAGCAAGGCGCCGAACGGGTGATGGCCGGCGTCCAGGGCTGCCTGCGCAATGCGGTTGGACGTGCGCAGGTGGCGGGCGGCCTGTTCGTCGGTCATGCGGGCCTTTGTGGGCTCAGTGCCCCTGGGAGCCCCGGTGCGCCCAGCCGGTGGTGCGCTTCTCGATCCAGCTGAAGAACTCGTACATCGCCATCGCCATCGCGCCGATGGTCACCAGCCCGGCAAAGGCCAGCGGCATGCGCTGCTGGCTGCCGGCAGTCTGCATCAGGTAGCCGATGCCGGAGTCGCCGGCCGTCATCTCCGCCAGCACCGTGCCCACGAAGGCCAGCGTGATGGCGATCTTCAGGCTGCCGTAGAAGTAGGGCATCGAGCGCGGCAGGCCCACCTTGACCAGCACGTCCCAACGGCGTGCGCCGAGCACGCGCAGCACGTCCTCCAGCTCCGGCTCCAGCGTGGCCAGGCCGGTGGCGATGTTGACGGTGATCGGGAAGAAGCTGATCAGGAAGGCCGTCAGGATGCCGGGCCCGAGGCCGATGCCGAACCAGACCACCAGGATGGGCACCACCGCCGCCTTGGGCACGGCGTTGAAGGCGACCATCAGCGGGTAGAGCGCGGTGTAGGCCAGGCGTGAACTGCCGATCAGGAAGCCCAGCAGCACGCCGACCACGATGCTCAGCGCAAAGCCCAGCATCGTGACCCAGAAGGTCTTCCAGGCGGCTTCCAGCAGCGGGCCCTTGTATTCGGCGAAGTCCTGCGCGATCTGCCAGGGGCTGGGAAAGATGAACTCCGGGATGTCGAAGCCGGCCACGATGATCTGCCACAGGACCAGCACCGCCGCCAGGACGACGAAGGGCGACCAGCGCTCCATGTTCTTGGTGATCTTCATGCGCTGACCTTCATTGCGGTACCGCCGAGCCTTCCTTGCGCATGGCGCCGATGTGCCCGCGCAGTTCGTGCACGATGTCGGTGAACTGCGGCGTGTAGGTCACCTCCAGGTCGCGCGGGCGTGGCAGGTCGATGTCGCGCTTGACGACGAAGCGGCCCGGGCTGCGGCTCATGCAGTACACCGTGTCGGCCAGGAACACGCTCTCGCGCAGGTCGTGCGTGACGAGGATGACGTTGAACTTCTGCGCCGCGTGCAGGTCGCGCAGCGCGCACCACAGCTCCTCGCGCGTGAAGGCGTCCAGCGCGCCGAAGGGTTCGTCCAGCAGCAGCATCTTCGGCTCGTGCACCAGGGCGCGGCAGATGCTGGCGCGCTGTTGCATGCCGCCGCTGAGCTGCCAGGGGAACTTGTCCTCGTAGCCGGCCAGGCCCACGCTCTTGAGCAGGTCGCGCGCGCGTGCCTCGAACTCCTTGCGTTTGCTGCGGAACTGGCTGCGGTAGGGCTCGACGATCTCCAGCGGCAGCAGCACGTTGTCCACCGTCGTGCGCCAGGGCAGCAGGCTGGGCGCCTGGAAGGCCATGCCGCTGATCTTCAGCGGGCCGGTCACCGGCTCGCCACCGATGGTGATGCGCCCGCGACTGGGCATCTTCAAGCCCGTGGTCAGCTTCATGAAGGTGGACTTGCCGCAGCCCGAGGGCCCGACGATGGCGATGAACTCGCCCTGTTCCACCTGCAGCGAGATGTCCTCGACGGCGTAGTGCCCGGCGCGCTCCAGCTCGTCGTTGTAGGCGAGCCAGACGTTCTGGAAGTCGACGAAGGCCATGGCCGACCCCTGCGCCTACTTCTTCGCCGGCAGGATGTTCAGCTGCGCCTTGGGCGGCAGGAAGGCATCACTCCAGACGACGCTGGGGTCGATGCGCGTCTTGGTGTTGAAGGCATCGGACACCTGCGACGCCATCAGCGCCAGGCGCCCGGGCACTACCACGCCGAAGCCCTCGGCACGTGCATCGGGGCTGGCGACAACGGCGTCAATGGCCATCCGCAGGCGGCGCTTCTCGAGGTCGACGTTGATGATGCCGTCGCGGGCCTTGACGTAGTCGATGGCCGGGTCCGGGTTGGCCATGACCTCTTTGGCACCCTTCGCGAACGCGGCCAGGAAGGCCTTGACGGCCTCCGGGTTCTCCTTGATCAGCTTCGGGCTGGCGATGATGGTGTTGCCGTAGAGCTTCACCCCGAAGTCGCCATACGGCAGCACCACGATGTCCGCCGGTTTCACGCCGCGTGCCTCCAGGTTCAGGATGCTGGTGAACGAGAAACCGGTGATCGCGTCCACGTCACCGCGCACCAGCATGGTCTCGCGCAGCGGCGGGTCCATGCTCGTCCACTTCACGTTGCCGATGCCGTTGGCCTTGGCGAAGATGGGGAAGGCCTTGCGGCCGGCGTCGAAGCCCGGTGCACCCAGGTTCTTGCCGTTCAGGTCGCCCGGCTTGCCGATGCCGCTTTTCTTCAGCGCCAGCGCTGCGGCTGGCGTGTTGTTGTAGACCATCATCACCGCCACGGGCTTGTTCGGCGCGTCCGGGTTGTTGGCGTGGAACTCCATCAGCGCGGCCATGTCGGCGAAGCCCATGTCGTAGGTGCCCGAGGCCACACGGGTGACGGTGCCGCCGCTGCCGTTGCCGGCGTCGATGGTCACGTCCAGCCCCGCGGCCTTGTAGTAGCCCTTGGCGGCCGAGGCCAGGAACAGGGCCGACGGGCCCTCGAAGCGCCAGTCGAGCTGAAACTTGATGGGCGTCTGGGCGAAAGCAGGGGCGCTCAGCAGCGGCAGGGCGGCAGCGGCCAGGGCGGCAGCGAAGGTGCGGCGGGAGGTCGACAGCAGGGGCATGGGGCAGGCTCCGGATCGGGCATGGTGAACAATGAGGGCAGACACAGCAAATTCTGTGCACAGTTGCCGGACATGGCCCATCCGGGGATTCCGCGTTGTGCGCCGTCCTGGTGCGTGGCGGGTTCGGGAGCGGGCACCTGTGTCGGCAATGCGCGTTGGTGGTGCGCCTGTGCCGGCGCTACCGCCGCTGTTGTCGCTGCCGCCGATCAGCGTTGCAGGACAATCGCTGCGGAGGCCTTTCCATGCCGATCTATGAGTACACCTGCCGCGACTGTGGCCACCCGTTCGAGACTCTGGTGCGCAACGGCACCGTGCCTGCCTGTCCGCACTGCCATTCGCAGGCGCTGGACAAGCGGCTCTCGGCGCCGGCCGCCTTGACGTCCACCTCGGCGGCCGAGGCTGCGCCAATGGCCGCTTCACCTTGCGGTGCCTGCGGCCACCCCGGCGGGCCCGGGGCCTGCCACTTCAACGACTGACCAACGGCTGAGGGTCTGCCTCAGGACTTCGCGGCCGCCGTGACGGCAATGCCGCGGAACTGGCCGGCCACGGCGGGCGCGCCCGCGGTCACCGCCGGCCGTGGCCAGCGCTTCGGGTCCAGCCGGTGCAGCAGTTCGGCCTCCTGGGCGCGCGCCAGCGCCACATTGGCGATCTTCACGTGGCCGAAGCCGCGCATGCGCTGCGGCAGGGCCGCGATCTGCATGGCCAGGGCGCGGTTGCCCTCGGTGAGCAGCGGCAGCAGCTCGTCCACCCGCTGCAGGTACTCCTCGATCAGCGCACGTTCCATGCGTCGTTCCTCGGTGCGGCCGAAGAGGTCGAAGGCGGTGCCGCGCAGCCGCTTGCCCTTGGCCAGCCAGCCCATGGCCGGCAGCAGCCAGGCGCCCAGGCGCATCTTCTGGGGCGGCCGGCCTTCGCGGCCCGGCGTCAGGAAGCGGCCCAGCAGCGGCGGGGCCATGTGAAACTCGATCTGCAGGTCGCCTTCGAACTGCGCCTTCAGCTTGTCCAGGAAGCGGCCGTCGCTGTAGAGCCGCGCCACCTCGTACTCGTCTTTGTAGGCCATCAGCTTCAGCAGGCTCTTCGCCACCGTGGTGGTGAACGGCAGGGCAGCACCGACGGCCGGTGCCGGCAGCGCCATCTCCGTGCGCCGTACGCGCTGGATCACGGTGTCGAAGCGGGCGGCCCAGGCGCGGTCCTGCCAGCCGGTGAGGTGGGTCATCGCATGACCCAGGAAGACGTCCAGCGGTTCGTCGGCCGGGGCCGGCTCAGGCGCTTCACGCAGCGCCTGCAAGCCCGCCGCGTCGGCCGCCGCCAGGCGGCCGAGTGCAAAGGCCAGCAGGTTGCTCTGCACTGCCACGCCGTTGAGCTCGATGGCGCGCTGCAGCGCCGGCAGGCCCACCGGCACCAGGCCGCGCTGCCAGGCGATGCCCAGGGCCACGATGTTGCTGACGATGGTGTCGCCCAGGAAGTCCTCGGCCAGCGTCTGGGCGTCGAAGGTTTCCACAGCCTCGTCGCCAGCGGCGAACCGCAGCTTGGCCAGCAGTTCGGGCACGCGCAGCGTGGCGTCCGGGTTCTTCAGCGATTCCGCCACCGGCACCTCGTGCACATTGGCCAGCACCCGGGTGCGGCCGTGGCGCACGGTCTGCAGCGCGTCGGGGCTGGCGCCGACGACAAGATCGCAGGCCAGGATGGCGTCGGCCTGCTGGGTGTCGATGCGCACCTGGTTCAGCCGCTCGGGCCTATCGGCCCAGCGCACGAAGCTCAGCACGCTGCCGCCTTTCTGAGCAAAGCCCATGAAGTCGAGCACGCTGGCACTTTTGCCTTCGAGGTGGGCGGCCATCGCGATCACCGCGCCCACGGTCACCACGCCGGTGCCCCCGACGCCGGTGACCAGCAGGTCGTACGGCCCGGTCCAGGTGTGCGGCGCCGGTTCGGGCAGCGCGGCCACGCGGGCCAGGAACGCGGCCGTGCCGTTGACCAGCGCACCGCTCTTTTTGCGCGGCTTGCCGCCGGTGACGCTGACGAAACTGGGGCAGAAGCCGTTGGCGCAGCTGTAGTCCTTGTTGCAGGCGCTCTGGTCGATGCGGCGCTTGCGGCCCAGCGGCGTTTCCAGCGGCAGCACGGCCACGCAGTTGCTCTGCACGCCGCAGTCGCCGCAGCCCTCGCAGACGTCGTCGTGGATGTACAGCCGCTCGGCCGGGTCGACCATCTCGCCCTTCTTGCGCCTGCGGCGCTTCTCGGCGGCGCAGGTCTGCTCGTAGATCAGCACCGTCACGCCTTCGATCTCGCGCAGCTCACGCTGCACCGCGTCGAGGTCTTCGCGCGGATGGAAGCGCGTGTCCATCGGGAAGCGGTCGCGGATGGGGCCGAACTGCTCGATGCGGTCGCTGACCACGGCCACCGCCTTGACGCCTTCGCTCTCCACCTGCCGCGCGATGGCGTCGACGCTGATCACGCCGTCCACCGGCTGGCCACCGGTCATGGCGACCGCGTCGTTGAACAGGATCTTGTAGGTGATGGTGGCCCGGGCCGCGACCGCCTGGCGGATGGCAAGGTAGCCGGAGTGGTAGTAGGTGCCGTCGCCCAGGTTCTGGAACACGTGCGGGCGGCGCGTGAACATGCTGTGGCTGACCCAGTCCACGCCCTCGCCGCCCATCTGGATCAGGCCACCGGTGTGGCGGTCCATCCAGCTGGCCATGAAGTGGCAGCCGATGCCGGCACGCGCCTCGGAGCCCTCAGGCACCTTGGTGCTGGTGTTGTGCGGGCAGCCAGCGCAGAAGTAGGGCAGGCGCTTGACGGCGTCACCGGCGTTGCTGAGCAGCTCCGGCGGCGTGAAGTCGCGCACATGCGCCTGGTGGCGATCGAAGCCCGGCAGGTGTTTTGCGAACCACTGCGCCACGATCTCGATCAGCCGCGACGGCCGCAGTTCGCCGACGTCGCTGACCAGCGGCCGGCCTTCGGCGTTCGTCTTGCCGATGATGCGTGGGCGCACCGGTGCGTTGTAGAAGAGCGTGCGCAACTGGCGCTCGACGATGGGGGCCTTCTCCTCGATGACCAGCAGTTCCTGCAGGCCGTCGGCGAAGGCCTGCATGCGCGTGGTCTCGATCGGGAAGCTCAGGCCCACCTTGTAGACGCGCACACCGGCGGCCGCCAGCATCTCCGGCGTGATCTCCAGCCGGCGCAGCACCTCCATGAAGTCGTAGTGCGCCTTGCCCACGGTGACGATGCCGAAACGCGCCTGCGGGGCGACGATGACATCGCGGTCGATGCTGTTGACCTTGGCGAAGGCGGCCACCGCGGCCAGCTTGTCCTTCAGCCGCGTCTCGATGCGCAGCGACGGCAGGTCGGGCCAGCGGTAGTGCAGGCCGTCGGCCGGTGCCTGGTGGCCGGTGGCGGCGCGCACGGTGTGTGCATCCGCCCAGGCGGCCACGCGGGCGTTGATGCGGTCCAGGTCCACGGTGGCGCCGCTTTCCACCACCTCCGACAACGCGGTGAAGCCCACCCAGTTGCCGCTGAATCGCGACAGGGCCCAGCCATAGAGGCCGAACTCCAGATATTCGGCCACGTTACCCGGTGCCACCACCGGCATGTGCCAGGCCTGGAAGACGTCGTCGCTCTGGTGCGGCATCGAGCTGCTGACACAGCCGTGGTCGTCGCCGGCCACCACCAGCACGCCGCCGTGCGGGCTGGAACCGTAGGCGTTGCCGTGCTTGATGGCGTCGCCGGCGCGGTCCACGCCCGGGCCCTTGCCGTACCAGAGCGCGAACACGCCGTCATGCGTGCGCTCGGGGTCGCTCTCCACGCGCTGCGTGCCCAGCACCTGGGTGGCGCCGAGCTCCTCGTTGACCGCCGGCACGAAGCGGATGCCGGCGTCAGTGAACTTGCCACCGGCCTTCCAGATGGCCTGGTCCAGCATGCCCAGCGGGCTGCCGCGGTAGCCGCTGACGAAGCCAGCGGTGTTCAGCCCGGCCGCCGCATCCCGCGCACGCTGCATCAGCAGCAAGCGCACCAGGGCCTGCGTGCCGGTGAGGAAGACGGCGCCTTGTGACGCCCACAGGTTGTCGGCGAGCTGGTAGCCGGGGCGCTGCAGGGCGGTGGACATGCGCTGCTCCTTGAGCCGGGTCAAAGCGGCAAGGTTAGTCCCATCGACGGCGAAAGTCGTCCTCCAATCCCAGTGAAGCGGGCAAAATGAAAGACCATCATTCTAGAAATCATCCATGAGCGAGGAAATCGATCTCGATCGTGCCAGCCGGCAGATCCTGGCCGAACTGCAGCGTGACGCCCGCCAGACCGTGCAGCAGCTCGCCGAGCGGGTGGGCCTGTCGGCCACGCCCTGCTGGAAGCGGGTGAAGGCCATGGAAGCGGCCGGCGTGATCCGTGGCTACACGGCGCTGGTGGACCGTGCCAAGGTGGGCCTGGGCCTGCGCGTGGTGGTGGAGGCCAACCTGCAGCAGCACAGCGAGGACGGCGTGCGCCGGTTCGAGCAGGCCGTTGCCGCCAGCCCGCAGATCGTTCAGTGCGTCAGCACCACCGGGCAGGCCGACTACATCCTCACCGTGCTGGCGGCCGACATTGCCGCCTATGAACGCTTCCTGCACGACGTGCTGTTCAAGCTGCCGGGCATCACCCACGTACGATCGAGCATCGTGCTTCGCGAGGTGAAGGCCGAAACGCGGCTGCCGGTACCGGCGTCCTGAACGGGACGCCAGGCCCTGCCGGCATGCCGGCCCCTCGCGTCAGGCCGGCTGCTCGGCAAGTGCCTTCAGGTTGGCCAAGCCAGCATCGAAGTCGGGGCCGACCAGCCGGTCCATGAACAGGCCGAACCAGCGGCCGACCCCGTTGTCCATCGTGCCGTGCATGCGCCACGTGACGCGCGTGCCGTCGCCCTGGGGCTGCAGCGTCAGGTCGCCCTGGCTGGGGGCGAAGCCCTCGATGCGCAGTTCGTAGGCCACGCGCTGCGGCGGCTCGGCGGCGGTCAAGGTCATCGCGCCGTTGCCCTGGCTCTCGCTGATCCAGGACCAGGCGGCGCCGGCACCACGGGCCGCGCCCGTCTCGGTGACCTTCATCTGTGGGTCACGTTGGTACCAAACGCCCCAGCGTGCCCAGCCGGTGGACGAATCGACCAGCGCATAGACCCGCTCCGGCGGAGCCTGTACCTGCACCGAGCGGCTCACGGCATAGGCCGGGTCGATCAGCAATGCACCGCCGAAGACGACGGCGGCGAAGAGCACGACCAGGCCGAGGGCGATCTTGACGAGCTTCATGGGGTTGCATCCTGGATGACCATGTGTCGATGGTGGCCGCGGTGGGCGGTGGGGTCAACCCGCGCAGGCGGGGCACCTCCCCTGGCCCCACATTCCTTCCACGGCGTCGGTCTGCCGTCGCGTCTTCTTGTCATCCGCGCGGCGCTGACATCGCACGGCAGGTCTGGCGGGCTGTCAGGCCACGCCGACGCAGGTGTTGACCAGCTCGCGCAGCGCGGCCTGCGAGCCGATGCCCAGCGCGCGGTAGGCCTTGCGGGCGTGGTCCACCACCGTGGCCGGCGCCACGCTGAGGCGATGGCCAATCTCCGAGTGCGTCATGCCGGCGTACAGCCCGCGGCAGACCACCAGTTGCCCGGGGGAGATCGGCAGCGCGCGCAGGGCCCGGTCCAGCGCCACACGATGCGGCTCGAGGCGCTGCAGTGTCAGCTGTGCCAGAGGTTCTGCACCCAACTGTGCGGACCGCAGCAACTCGCCGCGTGCCACGAATTGCCCGGCCGGCGTTTCGTGCATGATGGACGGCGGAGGCGCCAGCGCGGCCACAGCGCGGCCTTCGGGCGTCGCCAGCGTGGCGGCACGCTCGCGCAGGCGCAGCAGCAGCATCGGCACCATCGGTTCGCCCAGCTGCAGCAAGGGCCGTGACAGACGGTCGCGGGAGGCGCCGCCGGCCGCCATCAGCAACAGCCGTTCGGCGCCTGCGCTGGCGTGGCAGACCTCGCCATCCAGCGTCAGCAGCAGTGTCTGGGGCGGCTCGCGACCCGGCAGGTGTCGTTCATTGGCCATGGCCACGCCCGCCGCCGCCAGACCGGCTGCGAAGGCCGGCAGCGCGTTGGCGAGGTGCCGTTCGTCGAGCGACGAGAAGCGGCGCTCGCCGGGCCCGCGGTACAGCACCAACGAACCCAGAAGCCGACCGTCGGCCGTGCGCACCACGGCCTCGAGCCGTGTTCGCAGGCCCTGTGGGCGCCAGATCTCGTTGTACAGCGCGCTGGCATAGAAGCCGGCGTGGTCGAGTTCGTCGGCGCTCCGGATGCCCGCCGGGCTGCGGCTGAGGCTGCCGAAGGCGGGCATCACCTCGGTCTCGTGGCGGTTGTGGAATTCGTCGAAGTACAGCTGCGCGATCTGCGTGTCGATGGGCCCCTCGATGAAGTAGCGCACGAGGCGACCCTGCTCGTCCGTCCAGTCGAAGAGGTTGCGCGAACTCGGCACCAGGGCATGCAGGGCCTCCAGAAAGGCCGGCACCAGTACCTCGGGATGCAAGCCAAGACCGCACAGGGCATTCAGCGATTTCAGCGAGCGCGAGGCGCGAGGAGGCAAGACGGCCATTCACCCGAGTGTTGCGGGCGCATGCGTCGGCGAAATCCTCAATCTTGTCGAAGCTGCACGGTGCCGCGACTGCAGGTGCCCCCTTCGCAGGGGGCGATTGCGCAGGGGTGGATCGCAACACTGCGCTGAAGCAGTGCCGGCCGCACGGCATGCGTCCACGTCCTTCACCGCAATCACAACCTGACCCAAACCCATCGGAGCCGACATGAACCTCACCACCGTTCCAGTGCCCACCACCACTGCCATCGCCGTCGCAACGGCCGCGGTCGCGTCAACACCCGCCGCTGTTCCCTCTATCGCTGGCGCGAGCTCGCTGACGTTGGAGCAGAACACGCGCGCGCTGCTCGACCATGCCTGCGCGCAGGTGCTCGGCGGACAGGCTGCCGCAGCTTTCCGGCTGCTGACACCGCCGCTGTCGGCGTTGTGGAGCGAGGCCCGTGCCAGCGGCCAGGCCGAGGCCATGCGCCGCTGGTGTCAGGCTCACCCATTGCATGCCCTGGTCATGCAGGACCCATTCACGCACCGGGCGGCGGCCAAGCCCCGGGGTTACGCCGGCGATGCGGTCATGATGGATTACATCTACGACGGGGCGCCGCCTGCTGGCACGAGCGCCGTCGGTGCCGAAGTCTTCGGTGCCACCACGCGTGCCGGCATGGGGCTGTCGGTTCGCTATCGCCGCCAGCTCCTGCGCAGCCTGATCGACGACGCCGTGGTGCGCCACGAGCGGCCGCGGATGTTGTCAGTGGCCGCAGGCCATTGCCGCGAACTCCAAGGCAGCCTGGTCGAGTGCCCCGGCTTCGCCGGCGAGTTCGTGGCGCTGGACCAGGACCCGCTCTCATGCCAGGAGATCGCGCAGGCGCATGCGGGACATCCTGTGCGCGTGGTCAACCAGGGTGTGCGCGAACTGGCAGGCGGCCAACAGGGCGGCGCGCTGGCCGACGCACTGGGCCGCTTCGACCTCATCTACTCTGCCGGCTTGTACGACTACCTGCCCGATGTGCTGGCCCGGCGTCTGACACGCCGCCTGCTGGCGATGCTGCGACCGGGCGGTCGGGCGCTGATCGCCAATTTTGTGCCCGGCGGCAGCGGCCGCGGCTACATGGAACTGTTCATGGACTGGGCGCTGGTGCTGCGCAGCGAGGCGCAGATGCGCACTCTGGCGCATGCGGCTGGCGCGGCCCACGTCAACATCTTCGCCGACCCACCGCGCAACGTCGTCTACGCCGAACTGTGGCCGGAGGCGCCGGAGGTGCTGTGAGCCTGCGTCGGTCTGAGGGGACCCATCGGTCAGCGGGATTCGTCGGCTGCACCGCAGGGCGCCGCGGCATGCGTCACACTGCGACGCACCGCGCTGTGGCGCCTTTGAACCTCTGCGAAAGTCCGCACATGCCCACCATCCATGTCCAGCTCTTTGCCGGCCGCACGGTCGAACAGAAACGTGCCCTCGCCAAGGCGCTGACCGAGGCCACCGTGACCACGATTGGGGCCAGTCCCGACTCGGTGGACGTCATCTTCACCGACGTGCAGCGCCAGGACTGGGCCACGGGCGGTGTGCTGTGGAGCGACAAGACGCCGGCGCCGCCGCCGGCCGGCTGATCGCGTCGGCAGCGGCGCGCGGGGTGGTGCTCCTCAGAGCACTTCGAACAGCTTGCGCTTGAGTTCGTCCAGCCGCTTGCGGCCCATCCACGAACTGCCGATGGCCTCTTCCCAGGCGGCGTAGTGCTCGCGCAGTTCCGCGGCGTCCACGCTGTGGAAGATCTTCTCCACCAGGGTCAGCCGCGAGTTCTGCTCGAGCATGCGGTTGATGGTGTTGATCATGAAGTTGCGCGCCATGTCCACCTGCTCGGCACTGCGGGACGGTGGCGGCGGCAGGCCGGCCAACGCCGCAGCGGTCTCGGGGCTGGCCGTGGGCGCGCTGGATGCAGCCGTTGCCGCCGACGCGGCGGATGATGCGGCAGGTGCTGCGGCAGCCGACATCAATTCGATGCAGCCCAGCCCCTCCAGTTCGGCGAGCAGCGCACTGGTGTCGGCATTGCCGGCCAGCACCGCCAGTTCATGCACCGGACGGCGGCCGTCCACCAGCAACAGCACGCGGCGCGTCAGCAGCGGCAGCCGCAGGCTGCGCTGCTGGATCTCCTGCTGGCCGAGCGCCGTCTTGGCGTATACGGCGTCAGGGGCAGGGGCGGCGGATTCGGGCATGGAACGCGGGGGCCCTGCGCCCCACGATGGGGCGGGCAAGGTCAAAAATCGGCGGGGCCCTGAGTTTTTCGGCTCTGCGGTCGCCGGCCGACCCGTGAAAACCCTGAGCTCTGGCTTGCCCAGGTCCATGCCGTCACCGATGTCACGGCCGCGCTGCGTCATCCAGAATGTGGTGGTCACCCCTCACGCAGGTCATTCCCCATGAACGGTCTCATGCAGCAGCACCCGCTGCTCATCTCCTCGTTGCTGATCCACGCCGAGCGCCACCATGGCGCGCAGGAAGTGGTTTCCCGTCGCGTCGAAGGCGACATCCACCGCACCACCTACCGCGAACTGGCCGCCCGGGCCCGCCGCATGGCCAAGGCCATGACGGCGCTGGGCGTGGGCGACAGCGACCGCGTCGCCACACTGGCGTGGAACGGTTACCGCCACATGGAGCTGTACTACGCGGTCAGTGGCATGGGCGCCGTGCTGCACACGCTGAACCCGCGCCTGCACCCCGACCAGGTGGTCTGGATCGCCGACCATGCCGAGGACCAGGTGCTGTGCTTCGACCTCACCTTCCTGCCCCTGGTGCAGGCCGTGGCCAGCCGGTTGAAGACGGTGAAGCACTTCGTGCTGATGGCCGACCGCAGCCACATGCCGGCCGAGCCGAAGATCCCAGGCCTGCTCTGCTACGAGGACCTGATCGACGCCCAGGACGACGCCTTCACCTGGCCGGCGCTGGACGAGAACCACGCCAGTTCGCTGTGCTACACCAGCGGCACCACGGGCAATCCCAAGGGCGTGCTCTACAGCCACCGCAGCACCCTGCTGCACGCCTTTGCCGGTGCGCTGCCCGATGCGCTGAACTGCTCCAGCCGCGACGTGATCCTGCCCGTGGTGCCGATGTTCCACGTCAACGCCTGGAGCCTGCCCTACGTGGCCTGCATGGTCGGCAGCAAGCTGGTCTTCCCGGGCGCCGGGCTGGACGGCAAGAGCCTCTACGAGCTCTTCGAGAGCGAGAAGGTCACCATGTCGGCCGGTGTGCCCACGGTGTGGCAGGGGCTGCTGGCCTTCGTCGAAAGCCAGGGCCTGAAGTTCAGCACCATGAACCGCACCGTCATCGGCGGTTCGGCCTGCCCGCCGGCGATGATCCGCGTGTTCCAGCAGAAGTACGGCGTGCACGTGCTGCACGCCTGGGGTATGACCGAGATGAGCCCGCTGGGCACGGTCTGCAGCTTCCGCGAGAAGCACCTGGCGCTGAGCGACGAGGAGCGCCTGGCCATCCAGACCAAGCAGGGCCAGGCCATCTTCGGCGTGGACATGAAGATCGTCGACGGCGACGGGAAGGAACTGCCCTGGGACGGCCAGGCCAGTGGCGAACTGCTGGTGCGCGGCCCCTGGATCATCGAGCAGTACTTCAAGGGCGACCAGGAGCGCGGCCGCCGCCCGCTGGTGGACGGCTGGTTCCCCACCGGCGACGTGGCCACCATCGACGCCGACGGCTACATGCAGATCACCGACCGCAGCAAGGACGTCATCAAGTCCGGCGGCGAATGGATCGGCTCGATCGACCTGGAGAACATCGCCATGGCCCACCCGGCGGTGGCCATGGCCGCCTGCATCGCCGCGCGCCACCCGAAGTGGGACGAGCGCCCGTTGCTGGTGGTGATGAAGAAGCCGGGCGCGGAAGTGACGAAGGAAGAACTGCTGGGCTTCTACGAAGGCAAGATCGCCAAGTGGTGGACGCCGGACGACGTGGTCTTCGTCGACGCCATTCCGCTGGGCGCCACCGGCAAGATGCAGAAGAACAAGCTGCGGGAACAGTTCAAGGACCACACGTTGCCGACGGCCTGACGTCGCGACTTCAAACGCAGAAGGGGCCACGGTGAAAGCCGTGGCCCCTTTTTTGTCGACTGAACGCGCCGTGGCGCGGCTCAGAACGTGACCTGATCCCCCGGCTGAGGCACCACCACGCGCACGCCGCTGCCTTCCATGCCCTTGGCGAAGTCCTCCGGCTTGCCGGCCAGGATGGGGAAGGTGCCATAGTGCATGGGCAGCGCGTACTTCGGCTTGATGAATTCGCGCACGGCCAGCGCACCCAGGTTGGCGTTGATGGTGAAGTTGCCCCCGATGGGCAGTAGCACCAGGTCGGGCTTGTAGACGTCGCCGATCAGCTTCATGTCGCCGAACAGGCCGGTGTCGCCCATGTGGTAGATCTTGAAGCCGTTCTCCAGCTCGACGATCCAGCCCACCGGCTCGCCGCCGGGGTAGCTGGTGGTCTTGCCGGTGGCCGGGTCCTTGTAGGCGTATTCCGAGCTGTGCTCGGCGCGCACCATGTGCAGCTTGATGTCAGGCCCGATCGGCGTGGCGATGCCGCTCTTGTTCATGCCCGGCGCCACGCCAGGTTCGATGATGCCCAGGTTGGTCAGCGTGGCCCCCAGGCCGGGCGGCACGAAGAGCTTGGTGCCGTTGAGCTTGGCCAGTTCCGCCGCATCGGCCACGTGATCGAAGTGGGCGTGGGTGACCAGCACCACGTCCACCTTGCCCAGCGCCTTGAGGTCCTTGAACGCGGCCGGCGTCTTCGGGTTGGTCTTGAGCCAGGGGTCGATGACGATGACCTTGCCGGTGGGCGAGGTGATGCGGAAGGCGGCCTGGCCCAGCCACAGCACCTCGACCTTGCCGCTGCCCTGGGCCAGCGCCGGGGTGCCGGCAAACAAGGTGGTGGCGAGCGCGGCCGCGGCCAGCGCGGTCAAAGATCGACGCATGACAAGCTCCTCTGAAACCTTGTGGGGAGCGCCGATTGTTCGGGGCCGCGCGCCGGGCGCACGCGGACTCTCCCGAGTACCCCTGCTGCCGGTCAGGTCACCGGCGCCGGGTTGAACAGCACCAGGTCGTTGACGATGCCGTGCCGTTCGGCCCAGGTGCGCTCGCCGCTGGCGATGGCCAGCAGCTGCTCGAACATGGCCAGGCCGGCCTGCTCGAGGGTCCACTGCCCGCCGGCGATGCGGCCGGCGTCGTAGTCCATCAGGTCGTGCCAGCGGCGGGCCAGGTCGCTGCGCGTGGCCACCTTCAGCACCGGGCAGGCGGCCAGGCCGTACGGCGTGCCGCGGCCGGTGGTGAACACGTGCAGATTCATGCCGGCGGCCAGCTGCAGCGTGCCGCAGATGAAGTCCGACGCCGGCGTGGCGGCGTAGAACAGGCCACGCCGGCCGGCCAGGTGCTCGCCGGGCGACAACACGCCGTCGATCGGCCGGCTGCCGCTCTTGACGATGGAGCCCATGGCCTTCTCGACGATGTTGGACAGGCCACCGGCCTTGTTGCCCGGCGTGGTGTTGGCACTGCGGTCCACGCCGCCGCGCGCCAGGTAGGCGTCGTACCAGGCCATCTCGTCGACGATGCGCTGGGCCACCTCGGGCGTGCGGGCGCGGGCCGTGAGCTGCTCCACCGCGTCGCGCACCTCGGTGGTTTCGCTGAACATCACGGTGGCGCCGGCGCGCACCAGCAGGTCGGTGCAGGCGCCAACCGCCGGGTTGGCGGTGACGCCGCTGAAGGCGTCGCTGCCGCCACACTGCATGCCGACCACCAGTTCGCTGGCCGGCACCGTCTCGCGCCGGCGGGCGTTCAACCGCTGCAGGTGCGCTTCCGCCTGCTGCAGGATGCGCGCGGTCATCGCGGCAAAACCGTCCTCGTCCTGCAGCCGCACGTGGTGGGCCGACAGTTCATCGGCAATGGGGATGCTGCCGGCCGGGAACAGCCGGTCCGGCTGCAGCTTCTCGCAGCCCAGCGAGACCAGCATCACCTCGCCACCGAAGTTCGGGTTCTTCGCCAGGTGGCGCAGGGTTCGGATCGGGATCTCCGCACCCGGCGCATCGATGGCCACGCCGCAGCCGTAGGCGTGGGTCAGCGCCACCACGCCATCGACGTGGGGGTAGCGCGGCAGCAGCTCGCGGCGGATGCGCTCCACCGCCGCGTCCAGCACGCCAGCCACGCACTGCACCGTGGTGGACACCGCCAGCAGGTTGCGCGTGCCCACGCTGCCGTCGGCATTGCGGTAGCCCTGGAAGGTGTAGCCCTCCAGAGGTTTCGCATCGGGCACGCGGGCGGTGGCCATCGGCAGGCCCTCGAGCGTGCGCACCTCGGGCATGGTCAGCAGACGTTCGTGCACCCAGTGGCCGGCGGCGATGTCGCGCCCGGCGTAGCCGATGGGGATGCCATAGCGCAGCACCGGCTCGCCCACGCGCAGGTCGCGCAGCGCCACCTTGTGCGCCTGCGGCACCTTGTCCTGCAGCACCACGCCGCCGGGCAGCACGGTGCCGGCGGGCAGGCCGCCGTGATTGCCGACGATGGCCACGTTGTCGTCGGCGTGCATCTTCACCAGGACCGGCACCACGGCCGGCGGCGTTGATGAGGTCGTCGTCATGCCACCGCCCCCCGCGCGTTCACGTGCAGGGCGTAGAGCGAATGGCTGGACGCCATGAAGAGCCGATTCCGCTTGGGCCCGCCGAAGCACAGGTTGGCGCAGCGCTCGGGCAGGTGCACGTGCAGCAGCGGCCGGCCCTCGGGGTCGTAGACGCGCACGCCGTCCAGGCCGTCGGGGTCGGTGCCGATGGAGCCGTCGCTGCCGAAGCCGCACCACACGTTGCCGGCCTGGTCCACCGCGATGCCGTCATAGGCGCCGGGCCCCTGCGCGCTGACGTACAGGCGCTTGTTGGTGAGCGTGGCGCCCATCACGTCGTAGGCCCAGATCACGCGGTGCGGTTTGGCGCGGCTCTCCACCACGTACATGACGGTCTCGTCGGGGCTGAAGGCCAGGCCGTTGCTGCCCTGCAGGTCGTCCAGCACCATGGCCAGTTCGCCACTGGCGGGGTCGATGCGGTAGACGCCATGCGGCAGTTCCGGCGTGGCCGGTTCGCCTTCCCACCAGCCCAGGATGCCGAAGGGCGGGTCGGTGAACCAGACGGCGCCGCGGTGCTCGCCCTGCATCTGGCACACGATGTCGTTCGGCGAGTTCAGGCGCTTGCCTTGGTAACGGTCGGCCAGCACGGTGAGGCTGCCGTCATGCTCGGTGCGCGTGACGCGGCGGGTGCCATGCTCGCAGGCCAGCAGGCGGCCGAGGTGGTCGCGCGCCAGGCCGTTGGCGTGGTTCGACGGGCCGCGGAAGGTGCTCAGCGCGCCGTTGCAGTCGTCCCAGCGCAGGATGCGGTTGTTGGGGATGTCACTGAACAGCAGGTAACGCCCGTCGCCGAACCACACCGGGCCTTCGGCCCAGTAGAAGCCGCTGGCCAACTGTTCCACGGTGCCGGACATCAGCCGCAGCGCCAGGCCACGCTCGTCCAGGATCTGGATGCGCGGGTCGGGCAGGCGGGTGCTGGGTGCGAAGGGGAGGGTGGGGCCTTGGTCCATCGTCGAAGTCTCCAGGTCGGGCGCGGTCAGAGGCCCAGGGCGCGCGGCAGCCACAAACTCAGCCACGGCAGGTAGGTCACCATCATCAGCACGATGAACAGCGCCAGGAAGAACGGCGTCATGGCCCGGGTGACGACGCCGATCTTCAGTTTGCTGACGGCGGCCCCCACGAACAGCACGGTGCCCACCGGCGGCGTGATGAGGCCGATGCCCAGGTTCACCATCATGATCATGCCGAAGTGCACCGGGTCCACGCCCAGGCTCTTGACCACCGGCAGCAGGATGGGGGTGAGGATCAGGATCAGCGGCGACATGTCCATCAGCGTGCCCAGCACCAGCAGCATGACGTTGATGAGGCCGAGGATCACGTAGGGGTTGTCCGAGAGGCTGGTGAAGAAGGTGGTGACCTTCATCGGGATCATCATCAGCGTCATCAGGTAGCCGAAGCAGGCGGCAAAGCCGATGAGGATCATCACGATGGTCACCGTCTTCACCGTGCGGTGCACCAGCTTCGGCAGGTCGCGCCAGCGGTAGTCGCGGTAGATGAACATGGTGACGAAGAAGGCCCACAGCACGGCGATGCTGGCGCTCTCGTTGGCGGTGAAGACGCCGCTGAGGATGCCGCCGAGGATGATGACCATCGTCATCAGGCCCCACAGCGCTTCGCCGGCGGTCTTCAGCGCCTGCTTGATCGGCACCGCTTCGCCCTTGGGGTAGCCCTGGCGGTGCGCGGTGATCAGGCACAGTGCGGCCAGCGTCAGCCCCATCAGCAGCCCGGGCAGCACGCCGGCCATGAACAGCGCGGCGATGCTGACGGTGCCGCCCGCGGCCAGCGAGTAGATGACGGCGTTGTGGCTGGGCGGGATCAGGATGGCCTGCACGCTGCCGGCCACGGTGACGGCGGCGGCGAAGGGGCGCGGGTAGCCCTTCTTCTCCATCTCCGGGATCAGCACCGTGCCCACCGACGCGGTGTCGGCCACCGACGAGCCGGAGATGGCGCCGAAGAAGGTGCTGGCCAGGATGTTGACCAGGCTCAGCCCGCCGCGCACAAAACCCACTAGCACGGCGGCAAAGGCCACCAGCCGACGCGCCATGCCGCCCTCGGCCATGATCGCGCCGGCGAGCACGAAGAACGGGATCGCCAGCAGGCTGAACTTGTTGACGCCGGCGGCCAACTGGATCATCACCGCGTCCAGCGGCAGTTCGATCCACCAGGCACCGATGAGCGCAGCAAGACCCAGCGCATAGGCCACGGGCACGCCGACGATCATCAGCACGAAGAAGCTGCCGAGCAGCACGAGGGCGTCCATGGAAGGTGTTCCTATCCGGTGACAGCTACCGACCCGGAGCGGAAGTTCATGTTCATATGTTCGTGGTCCACGCGCC
>JACKLO010000024.1 GCA_024235915.1 Burkholderiaceae bacterium
CACAGGCCAGCAACGTGGCAAAACGGCCGGCCACCCCGACGCCGGCCCACTGGGCGCCCGGGTCCAGCAGGTTGTCGAGGTGGGCCGGCGAGCGGCGCCACATGGCCACCGCCTGCTCACCCGACGCGTGACCGGCCACCAGGTTCTCCACGCACAGCACACTGCCAGCGCGGAGGGCCCGCTGCCGAAAGCCCTCGTGCGACAGGCGACCTTCGCGCGCCATGCGCCGACTGTGGGCGCGGGCGATGGCCGCCAGGCCAGCATCCTCTCGCCAGCGCAGAAGACCCTGGGCGGCGCGATAGTCGTTGACCGCGCGCAGCAGGTCCTGCTCGCGCGCGACCGCTTCCGCATCCAGCGGCGAAGAAGTGGGCTCGGCGCTCAAGATTGGCGCCGACAGGCCGAAAGCCATCAGGAACCCGATGGCCTTGCCGGCCGAACGGGCTCGCCTTGCCCATGCCACCCACCTCATCCCGTCCACCCTGCCCCGCCTGCAGCCGGCCGCTGCGGCGGGAGCGTCGGCGCTGGTTCGAACGTGCACTGC
Organism: Burkholderiaceae bacterium; assembly: GCA_024235915.1. Taxonomy (GTDB): domain Bacteria; phylum Pseudomonadota; class Gammaproteobacteria; order Burkholderiales; family Burkholderiaceae_C; genus Rubrivivax. The sequence continues at coordinate 542 of JACKLO010000024.1, forward strand.
CGGCCATGCGACGCTACCGGTGTGCCGCGGCAGGCTGTGGCTGGAAGGGGTTGCTGGATGCGCCCCGGCCTGCGGCATGGGCCCTGTCCCTGCCGAGGCGGACGCTGCTGGTGGCGCTGATGGGCGCCATGACGCTGGCCGCAGCGGCGGCGGCCGGCTGGTGGCTGCGCCAACCCGCCAAGGACGAGCGGGTGATGGTCGGCCGCCACGTGGTCAACCGCGGCACCCACCTTGAAGGTGATCAACTGCCCACGGCGCACCCGCTGCGCCTGGAACTGCCCGCCGCCCTGCTGGACGGCGAGCCTGAAGGATTTGCAGAGACGCCCGAGGCTCGCCTGCATGCCCGCCGCCATTGCGCCTGGGGCCTGCCGGGCCGCAACCCCTACCGCGGTTCGGCCGTCCAAGCGCTGCAAACCGCCCAGCTGTCGCCCACCGTGGTCAAGGCCATCGCCGCCGACATCCAGGCCGGCCGCAAGGTGGACCGCGTGACCGTCCGCAACGACGGCATCGTGGCCGAGAAGAGCGGGCGCGTCTTCGACCCTCGCCGCGTGGCCATGACCTACGGCATGACGATGTGCGTCGACACGCGGGTGAACTTCAAGCCCGGCCACACCGAAGGTGCCGATCTCTACGAGGCCATGGACGAGGACGGCCGCATCTACGCGGTGATGGTGCCCGACGTCTGTGGCAACGTGTCGGTGCTCGGCCAGCGATTCGTCAAGAACACCCCCGAGGCCGCTGCCGCCGCCACCGGCGGGGACCCGCGTCCGTGGCTGCGCCTGCCACCGGAACTGCGTCCGCGAATGCTGCCGGACAAGCTGCGCTACACCGACTACCGCGACCCCAAGGACGGCGGACAGGACGGCGGTGGCGGTGACGGCGAACTGCCCGAACCCGGCAGCCTGCTGCTGGCCGCCCTGGCGCTGGCCGCCGCCGCCGGCACTTCGCTGCGCGCCGTACGGCGCCGCGGCAGCCGCTGAGTTCACTTCTTCCCGGCTCCGCCCGCGGCCGCCAGCGGCACGACGTTGCTGTCGTGCCCGTCGGCGCCAAAGGCCTGCTCGCGCAGCAGCGCCAACTGATCGCGGATGCGGGCAGCCTTCTCGAACTCGAGGTTGCGGGCGAACTCCAGCATCTGCTTCTCCAGCGCCTTGATGCGCTTGCCCAGGTCCTTCTCCGACAGCGCCTCCATCTCGGCCTGCGCCTTCACGCGAGCGCTTTCGTCCTTGGCCGCCTTGTCCGACACCACACCGTCGATGAGGTCGCGCACCTTCTTGTTCAGCGCCTTGGGCACGATGCCATGTTCGGCATTGAAGGCGATCTGCTTGGCGCGTCGCCGCTCGGTCTCGTCGATGGCGCGTCGCATCGAGTCGGTGATGCGATCGGCATAGAGGATGGCCTTGCCGCGCAGATTTCGCGCCGCGCGGCCGATGGTCTGGATCAGGCTGCGTTCGGCGCGCAGAAAGCCCTCCTTGTCGGCGTCCAGGATGGCCACCAGGCTCACCTCCGGCAGGTCCAGGCCCTCGCGCAACAGGTTGATCCCCACCAGCACGTCGAACGTGCCCAGTCGCAGGTCGCGCAGGATCTCCACCCGCTCCACGGTGTCGACGTCGCTGTGCAGGTAGCGCACCTTGACGCCGTTCTCGGTCAGGTAGTCGGTCAGCTGCTCGGCCATGCGCTTGGTCAGCGTGGTGATCAGAACGCGCTCATCGCGCTCCACCCGGTCGCGGATCTCCTGCAGCACATCGTCCACCTGGCGGCCGGCTGGGCGCACCTCCACTTCCGGGTCGATCAGGCCGGTCGGCCGCACCACCTGCTCCACCACCTGGCCGGCATGGGTTTTCTCGTAGTCGGCCGGCGTGGCGCTGACGAAGACCACCTGGCGCATCTTGCGTTCGAACTCCTCGAACTTCAGCGGCCGGTTGTCCATGGCACTGGGCAGGCGGAAGCCGAACTCCACCAGCGTCTGCTTGCGGGCGCGGTCGCCGTTGTACATGCCGCCGAACTGGCCGATCAGCACGTGGCTCTCGTCCATGAACATCAGCGCGTCACCCGGGAGGTAGTCCACCAACGTCGGCGGTGGCTCGCCGGGCGCGGCGCCGCTGAGGTGGCGGCTGTAGTTCTCGATGCCCTTGCAGTGGCCCACCTCCTGCAGCATCTCGAGGTCGAAGCGCGTGCGCTGCTCCAGGCGCTGCGCCTCTACCAGCTTGCCTTCCTTGACGAAGAAATCCAGCCGCTCGCGCAGCTCGGCCTTGATGGTGTCGATGGCCGCGAGCACGCGGTCGCGCGGCGTCACGTAGTGGCTGCTGGGGTAGACCGTGAAACGTGGGATCTTCTGCCGCACGCGGCCGGTCAGCGGGTCGAGCAGCTGCAGGCTCTCGACCTCGTCGTCGAAGAGTTCGATGCGCACCGCCAGCTCGCTGTGCTCCGCCGGGAAGACGTCGATCACGTCGCCGCGCACGCGGAAGCTGCCGCGCGAGAAGTCGGTCTCGTTGCGGCTGTACTGCATGCGGATCAGGTGGGCGATGACGTCGCGCTGGCCCAGCTTGTCGCCCACGCGCAGGGTCATCACCATGCGGTGGTAGTCGGCCGGGTTGCCGATGCCGTAGATCGCGCTGACGCTGGCCACGATGACCACGTCGCGCCGCTCCAGCAGGCTCTTGGTGGCACTCAGCCGCATCTGCTCGATGTGCTCGTTGATCGCGCTGTCCTTCTCGATGAACAGGTCGCGCTGCGGCACGTAGGCTTCGGGCTGGTAGTAGTCGTAGTAGCTGACGAAGTACTCCACGGCGTTCTTGGGGAAGAACTCGCGGAACTCGCTGTAGAGCTGCGCCGCCAGCGTCTTGTTGGGGGCGAAGACGATCGCCGGCCTGCCCAGGCGCGCGATCGTGTTGGCCATCGTGTAGGTCTTGCCCGATCCGGTCACACCCAGCAGCGTCTGGTAGGTCAGGCCGTCCTTCACACCTTCGACCAGCTGCGCGATGGCCGTTGGCTGGTCGCCGGCGGGCGGATACGGCTGGAACAGCTGGAACGGTGAGTCGGGAAAGGACACGAAGCCGCCGGCCCCATCCGCGTGGGTCTCGGGGTTGGTCGATGCAGGGACTTCAACAAGCGCGGCAGGATCGGGCATGGGCCACCTAAAATCGCGGGGCAACCCGCTAGGGTAGCGCAAGCCCCGCCCCCACGCCCACCTGTCCAGAGACCCCCCATGTCCCTCCTGTCCGCCGTCGAGATGGCCCCCCGCGACCCGATCCTGGGCCTCAACGAGCAGTTCGCCGCCGACCCCAACCCGGCCAAGGTCAACCTCGGCGTCGGGGTGTACTTCGACGAAGAAGGCAAGCTGCCGCTGCTGAAGTGCGTGCAAGCAGCCCAGCAGCAGCTGCTGGAAACGCCCAAGCCGCGCGGCTACCTGCCCATCGACGGCATGGCTGCCTACGACCAGGCCGTGCAGACCCTGGCCTTCGGCGCCAACAGCGAGGCCGTGAAGGCCGGCCGCGTGGCCACCGTGCAGGCCCTTGGCGGCACCGGCGGCCTGAAGATCGGCGCCGACTTCCTCAAGCGCCTGAACTCGTCGGCCACCGTGCTGATCAGCGACCCGAGCTGGGAGAACCACCGCGCGCTGTTCCAGAATGCCGGCTTCACCGTCGACACCTACCCCTACTACGACGCCGCCACCCGCGGCGTGCGCTTCGACGCCATGCTGCAGGCGCTGGGCGCCGCACCGGCCGGCACGGTGGTCGTGCTGCACGCCTGCTGCCACAACCCCACCGGCTGCGACATCACGCCGGCGCAGTGGGCGCAGGTGGTGGAGGTGGTGAAGGCCCGCGGCCTAGTCGCCTTCCTGGACATGGCCTACCAGGGCTTCGGCGAAGGCATCGCCGAGGACGGCGCCGTCGTCCAGCAGTTCCTGGCAGCCGGCCTGGACTTCTTCGTCTCCACCTCGTTCTCCAAGAGCTTCTCGCTCTACGGCGAGCGCGTGGGCGCGCTCAGCGTGGTCTGCGCCAGCAAGGACGAAGCCACCCGGGTGCTGTCGCAGCTGAAGATCGTGATCCGCACCAACTACTCCAACCCGCCCACCTTCGGCGCCCAGGTGGTGGCCACGGTGCTGAACACGCCGGCACTGCGCGCGATGTGGGAAGAGGAACTGGCCGGCATGCGCGAGCGCATCAAGGCCATGCGCGTGGCCCTCGTGGCCAAGCTGCAGGCTGCCGGCGTGACTCAGGACCTGGGCTACATCACCGCCCAGAAGGGCATGTTCAGCTACTCAGGCCTGAGCAAGGCGCAGATGGAGCGCCTGCGCGGCGAGTTCGGTGTCTACGGTGTGGACTCCGGCCGCATCTGCGTGGCCGCCATCAACGGCCGCAACATCGACGCCGTGGTCAAGGGCATCGTCAGCGTGATGTAAGACCTGTCGCCCGCGCGACAGGCCCGACCCCAGAAAACCCGGCTTGCCCGGGTTTTCGGCCTTTTAGAGCCGCTTGTCTGAAGACAAGATGGGGTGGAAGGACTATATTTGCTGCACTGCAGCATCATGATGACGGGACCCGGCATGCTCTATCACCTGTACGAGACGCAGCGCGCCCTGATGGCGCCCTTCTCCGAATTCGCCAGCGCGTCGGCCAAGCTCTACGACCACCCGCTGTCGCCCTTCGCCCACCTGCCGATGTCGCAGCGCTTCTCCGCGGGTTTCGACCTGCTGCACCGACTGGCGAAGGAGTACGAGAAGCCGCCGTTCGGCATCAGCACCGTCAAGGTCGGCCCGGGCATCGAGGTGGCGGTGCAGGAGCAGGTGGCCATCCACAAGCCCTTCTGCCGCCTGCTGCGCTTCAAGCGATTCACCGACGACACCACCGCCCTGGCCCTGATGAAGCGCCAGCCCACGGTGCTGGTGGTGGCGCCGCTGTCCGGCCACCATTCCACGTTGCTGCGCGACACGGTCAAGAGCCTGCTGCACGACCACAAGGTCTACATCACCGACTGGACCGACGCCCGCATGGTGCCGGTGGAAGACGGCCCGTTCCACCTGGACGACTACGTGGACTACGTGCGCGAGTTCCTGCGTTTCATCGGCCCCAAGGTGCACGTGATCTCCGTCTGCCAGCCCACGGTGCCGGTGCTGGCCGCGGTGTCGCTGCAGGCCACGGCCGGCGACGTGCTGCCCCAAACGATGACGATGATGGGCGGCCCGATCGACGCCCGCCGCAGCCCCACCCAGGTCAACGACCTGGCGGTTCAGCGCAGCCACAGCTGGTTCGAGAACAACGTGATCTACCGCGTGCCGCAGAACTACCCGGGCGCCGGCCGCCGCGTCTACCCGGGATTCCTGCAGCACACCGGGTTCGTGGCCATGAATCCGGACCGCCACGCCAGTTCGCACTATGACTACTTCCTGGACCTGATCCGCGGCGACGAGGACAGCATCGACGCGCACCGCAACTTCTACGACGAGTACAACGCCGTGCTGGACATGCCGGCGGAGTACTACCTGGACACCATCAAGACCGTGTTCCAGGACTTCGCGCTGATGAACGGCACCTGGAAGGTGCACGGCAAGCCGGTGCGGCCGGAAGACATCACCGGCACGGCGCTGCTGACGGTCGAAGGCGAACTGGACGACATCTCCGGTTCCGGCCAGACCAAGGCGGCGCACGACCTCTGCAGTGGCATCCCGGCCGAGCGCAGCCTGCACATGGACGTGGCCGGTGCCGGCCACTACGGCATCTTCTCCGGCCGCCGCTGGCGCGAGAAGGTCTACCCGCAGGTGCGCGAATTCATCGCACGCTTCCACCAGGCCGATGAAGACGACGGGGTGGAAGCCCCGGCGCCCGCCAGCCTGCCCGCAGCGAAGAAGGTCGCGGCGAAGACCGCTACGGCGAAGAAGTCCGTGGTGAAGAAGGCGGCCGTGAAGGCTCCGCCTCCAAAGAAGGCCCCGAGCCGCCGCTGACGCCCAGGGCGGCGGCCGATAATCCGGCGGTGCCCGACACCGCTGTTGCCCCCCTCGTCGACCGCCTCGATGCCGTCTTGCCGCAGACGCAGTGCACGCGCTGCGGCTACCCCGATTGCCGCGGTTACGCCCAGGCCATGGCAGCCGGGGAAGCTGAACTGGATCGCTGCCCACCAGGCGGCGCCGAAGGCGTCGCACGGCTGGCCGCGATCCTCGACCGCGCAGCCAAGCCGCTGGACCCGGCATGCGGCACCGAAGGCCCGCGTGCGCTGGCCGTGATCGACGAGGCCTGGTGCATCGGCTGCACGCTGTGCATCAAGGCCTGCCCGGTGGACTGCATCGTCGGTGCCTCCAAGCGCATGCACACGGTGATCGACGCCCGCTGCACCGGCTGCGAGTTGTGCGTGCCGGTGTGCCCGGTGGACTGCATCGCCATGGTGCCGGTGACCGGCGAACGCACCGGCTGGGCGGCCTGGCGCGCGGCACAGGCGCAGGAGGCCCGCGAGCGTTACGGGTTCCACCGCTTCCGCGTCGAGCGTGCGGCACGCGAACACGACGAGGCACTGGCGGCCAAGGCCGCCGCCAAGCTGGCCGACCTGCCGGCGCACACCCAGCACACCGACCCGGCCGTGATCGAGCGCAAGCGCGCCGTGATCGAAGCCGCGCTGGCCCGCGCCCGCGCCCGGCGGGACGCGGCTGCTGGCACGGCGGCCTCGCCGAACCCTGACCCGCCAGACGGAGACCGCGGGTGAACACCGCCGACATCGAGTCCTTCTTCGTCACGCTGGCCGCGGCCAACCCGCAGCCGCAGACCGAACTGGTCTACACCAACGTCTTCGAGCTGCTGGCGGCCGTGCTGCTGTCGGCCCAGGCCACCGACGTCAGCGTCAACAAGGCCACACGAGCGCTGTTTGCCCGGGCCCACACGCCGCAACAGATGCTGGCCCTGGGGCTGGATGCCGTCACAGAACACATCCGCACCATCGGCCTGTACCGCACGAAGGCGAAGAACCTGCTGGAGACCTGCCGCCTCCTGGTCGAGCAGCATGGCGGCCAGGTGCCGCGTTCGCGCGAAGCGCTGCAGGCGCTGCCCGGCGTGGGCCGAAAGACTGCCAACGTGGTGCTCAACGTGGCCTTCGGCGAGCCCACGATGGCGGTGGACACGCACATCTTCCGCGTCGCCAACCGCACGGGCCTGGCACCGGGCAAGGACGTGCTGGCCGTGGAACTGGCGCTGGAACGGCGCGTCCCGGCCCGCTACCGTGTCGATTCGCACCACTGGCTGATCCTGCATGGCCGCTACGTCTGCCAGGCGCGTCGCCCTCAATGCGAGGCCTGCGCCGTGCGGCCCTATTGCGACTTCGGCCGGCACACCGCCGCCTAGAATGAGCCGCCGGAGGGTGAGATGGCCACGCTCGAAGACATCGCCGAACGCGTCGAACGCCTGCTGCTGCGGCACGACGAGCTCAAGCGCGCCAATGCGCTGCTGGAACAGCAGCTGGGCAGCGTGACCCAGGAGCGCGACAGCCTGCGCTCGCGCCTTTCCGCGGCCCGTGGCCGCATCGACGCCCTGCTGGCGCGCCTGCCCAGCGACGCGGGCGAGGAGACGCCGCGATGAAGCAGTTGGAAGTCACCATCCTCGGCCAGAGCTACATCCTGGCCTGCCCGGAAGGCGGCGAGGCGCTGCTGCAGGCGGCGGTGAGCACGGTCGACCGCGAGATGAGCGGCATCCGCGACGCCGGCCGCGTCAAGGCCCGCGAGCGCATCGCGGTGCTGGCGGCCCTGAACCTGGCCTACCGGCTGGCCGAACAGCCTGCGGCGGCGCCGGCCACACCGCCCATCCCGGCATCGCCTGAAGCCCCGGGGGCCATGGCGGTCAGCGGTCCTGACGTCGACGCCCTGGTGGCCCGGCTGGACGCCGCGCTGCAGGACGACGGCCTGCTGCTGTAACGCGCGCCACGCCGGCTCCAGCGCCCGCAGGTTCAGCGTTTCCGCCCGGATAATCCGGGCCATGAACCCGCTGCTGCAAAAGCTGCACCCCTACCCGTTCGAGCGCCTGCGCGAACTCACCGCCGGCCTCACGCCCAACCCGGCGCTGCGCCCCATCAACCTGGGCATCGGCGAGCCCCGCCACCCGGCGCCGCCGCTGGTGATCGACGCGCTCAACGGCGCCATGGCCGGGCTGTCGGTCTACCCGCCCACCGCCGGCACGCCGGCCCTGCGCGAAGCCTGCGCGAGCTGGCTGCAGCGGCGCTATGGCGTCAAGGTGGACCCGGCCACCCAGATGCTGCCGGTGAATGGCACGCGGGAAGCGCTGTTCTCGCTGGCCCAGGTGGTGGTGGACCCCACGCAGCCCGGCGCCACGGTGGTCTGCCCCAACCCGTTCTATCAGATCTACGAAGGCGCCGCGCTGCTGGCCGGCGCGCAGACGGCCTTCGCCAACAGCGACCCGGCACGCAACTTCGCGGCCGACTGGCGACAGATCGACGACGCCACCTGGGCCCGCACGCAACTGCTCTACGTGTGCTCGCCGGGCAACCCCACCGGCGCGGTGATGCCGCTGTCGGAATGGGCAGAACTGTTCGCACTGTCGGACCGGCATGGCTTCGTCATCGCCAGCGACGAGTGCTACTCCGAGATCTACTTCGGCGACACCCCGCCGCTCGGCGGGCTGGAAGCGGCCATGAAGCTCGGCCGCACCGACTTCCGCAACCTGGTGGCGCTGACCAGCCTGTCCAAGCGCAGCAACGTGCCCGGCCTGCGTGCCGGCTTCGTGGCCGGCGACGCGCGCTGGATGAAGGCTTTCCTGCTCTACCGCACCTACCACGGCGGCGCCATGAGCCCGCTGGTGCAGCAGGCCAGCATCGCGGCCTGGGGCGACGAGGCACACGTCGAGGCCAACCGGGCGCTTTACCGCCAGAAGTTCGCCCAGGTCACGCCGCGCCTGGCCGAGGTGCTGGATGTGGCCCTGCCGGACGCCAGCTTCTACCTCTGGGCCGGGGTGCCGCGGCACGATGGCGGCCCCGGTGACGACGTCGCCTTCGCCCTTGGCCTGCTCGCTCAATACAATGTGATGGTGCTGCCCGGCAGCCTGCTGGCCCGCGAGGCCCACGGCATCAACCCGGGCGCCGGCCGCATCCGCCTCGCGCTCGTCGCTGGCGTCGAGGAATGCCTCGAGGCCGCAGAACGCATCGTCGCCTACACCCGAGAACACGCATGAACCCGCTGCAACCCGTCATCGATCTGGCCTGGGACAACCGCGCCGAGATCACCGCCATCAACGCCCCGGAGGTCCGCGAGGCGGTCGAGCAGGTCATCGCCGACCTCAACGCCGGCCGCATCCGCGTGGCGGAACGCCAGGGCGTGGGCCAGTGGACGGTGAACCAGTGGGTCAAGAAGGCCGTGCTGCTGAGCTTCCGCCTCAAGGACAACCATGTCATGCGCGCCGGCGACCTGAGCTTCTTCGACAAGGTCGAGACCAAGTTCACCCACGTGTCCGACGAGGCCATGCGCGCCACCGGCATCCGCGTGGTGCCACCGGCCGTGGCCCGCCGCGGCAGCTACATCGCGAAGAACGTGGTGCTGATGCCCAGCTACGTCAACATCGGTGCCTACGTGGATGAGGGCACGATGGTGGACACATGGGCCACCGTGGGGTCCTGCGCACAGATCGGCAAGGGCGTGCACCTGTCGGGCGGCGTGGGCATCGGCGGCGTGCTGGAACCGCTGCAGGCCAACCCGACCATCATCGAGGACAACTGCTTCATCGGCGCCCGCTCCGAGGTCGTCGAAGGGGTGATCGTCGAGGAGAACGCCGTGCTCGGCATGGGCGTCTACCTGGGCCAGAGCACGCCGATCTACGACCGCGAGAAGGACGAGGTCAGCTACGGCCGCGTGCCCGCTGGCAGCGTGGTGGTCAGTGGCAGCCTGCCCAAGGCCGACGGCAAGTACAACCTGTACTGCGCCGTGATCGTGAAGAAGGTCGATGCGCAGACGCGCAGCAAGACCAGCATCAACGAGTTGCTGCGCCCCTGACGGCGCGTCGCTGAACGAGGAGCCGACATGGCCGGAGGCAACATGGAGCGCGTGCTGCGGCTGATGGCCGAGAAGCGCGCGTCCGACGTCTACATGTCGGCCAACACGCCGATCCTGATCAAGATCGACGGCCAGATCCTGCAGTTGTCCGACCAGGTGCTCACCACCGGCCAGACGCGCACGCTGCTGGCCGAACTGCTGACACCGCAGCAGCTGGAAGAGCTGGACGACACGGGCGAGCTCAACGTCGGCATTGGCCTTGCGGGCATCGGCAGCTTCCGCCTGTCGGCCTTCAAGCAACGTGGGTCCATTGCCGCCGTCTTCCGCTGCATCCCGCACCAGATCCCGGAGCTGGAATCGCTGGGCGTGCCGCCGCTGATGTCCAAGCTGGTGCTGGAGCGCCGCGGCCTGATCCTGATGGTGGGTGCCACCGGCACCGGCAAGAGCACCACGCTGGCGTCGATGATCGAATGGCGCAACCAGCAGGTCACCGGCCACATCCTCACCATCGAGGACCCGATCGAGTTCCTGTTCACGAACAAGAAGTCCATCGTCAACCAACGCGAGGTCGGGCGCGACACCGCCAGCCTGCAACTGGCGCTGAAGAACGCGATGCGGCAGGCGCCGGACTGCATCCTGATCGGCGAGATCCGCGACCGCGAGACCATGACCTCGGCGCTGTCGTACGCACTCTCCGGCCACCTGGTGCTGGCCACGCTGCACGCCAACAACAGCTACCACGCACTGGGACGCATCCTGTCGTTCTACACGCCGGAGTCGCGGCCCACGCTGCTGTCCGACCTGGCCGCGGGCCTCAAGGCCGTCGTGTCGCAACGCCTGCTGCGCGCCAACGCCGGTGGGCGGGTACCGGCGGTGGAGGTCATGCTGAACACCAAGCTGGTGTCGGAACTGATCGAGAAAGGCGACCTGCCGGGCGTGAAGGAGGCGATGGAAAAGTCCATGGCCCAGGGCTCGCAGACCTTCGAGCAGGACATCGCGCGCCTGATCACCGACGGCACGGTATCGCGCGACGAAGGACTGTCGCACGCCGACTCGCCCACCAACCTGGTCTGGCGGCTGCAGAACGACGCCGCGCCGGTGTCGCGCGCGCCGGAGAACAAGAAGGCCGATTCCGACGAGGCGGTGTACACCGAGGTCTCGGTGGAAGTGCGGCCCGAGACCAAGGCGGCCACGCCGCTGCCCACGATTCCGACGTTGCCGCCCATCGTGGCGCGGCGCTGAACACCCCATGAGCGACACCCTGCGCCTGCTCGAGGCGCTGATCTCGCGCCGTTCCGTGACACCGGAAGACGCCGGCTGCCAGGACCTGCTGCGCGCCCGGCTCGAAGCCGCCGGTTTTCAGTGCGAGACGCTGGTCGCTGGGCCGGAACACTTCCGCGTGACCAACCTGTGGGCGATCCGCCGGGGTGGCCTGCCGGGGCCGACGATCGCCTTCGCCGGCCACACCGACGTCGTGCCCACCGGCCCGCTCGAGCGCTGGGCCAGCGACCCCTTCGTGCCCAGCGTGCGCGACGGCCACCTCTATGGCCGCGGCACGGCCGACATGAAGACCTCGATCGCGGCCTTCGTGGTCGCGGCCGAACGCTTCGTGCAGGCGCATCCGCAGCACCCGGGCGCCATCGCCCTGCTGATCACCAGCGACGAGGAAGGCCCGTCGGTGGACGGCACCGTGCGCCTGGTGGAGATGCTGCGTGACCGCGGTGAACGGCTGGACGCCTGCATCGTCGGCGAACCAACTTCAGTCGAGCGCCTGGGCGACGTGATCAAGAACGGCCGCCGCGGCACGTTGTCCGGCCGGCTCACGGTGCGCGGGGTGCAGGGCCACATCGCCTACCCACAGCTGGCGCGCAACCCCATCCACGACCTCGCCCCCGCGCTGGCGGAGCTGGTGGCCACACGCTGGGACGAGGGCAACGCCTTCTTCCCGCCCACCAGCTGGCAGGTCAGCAACGTGCACGCCGGCACCGGCGCCACCAACGTGATCCCGGGCGAACTGGTGCTGGACTTCAACTTCCGCTTCAGCACCGAGTCCACCGTCGACGGCCTGAAGTCGCGCGTGCATGCCGTGCTCGACCGCCATGGCGTCGACCACGACCTCGCCTGGACCCTGGGCGGCGAACCTTTCCTCACGCCGCCCGGCACCTTGAGCGACGCGCTGGTCGGTGCCATCGCGGACGAAACCGGCATGGCGGCTGAACTGTCCACCACCGGCGGCACGTCCGACGGGCGCTTCATCTTCAAGATCTGCCCGCAGGTGGTGGAGTTCGGCCCGCTCAACGCCACCATCCACAAGATCGACGAGCGTGTCGCATTGGCAGAAATCGCGCCACTGACGGCGATCTACCAGGGCACGCTGGCGCGCTTCCTGTTCGGCGGCAGCTCGTGAACCTGCGCGCCCTGATCGACGACGCCGCGCGCCGGCTCGCCGGGGCCGGCGTGGCCTTCGGCCATGGCACGACCAACGCCTTCGACGAAGCCGTGTGGCTGGTGCTGTGGCGGCTGGGCCTGCCGCTGGACGAGCTCGACAACGTGGCCGACCTGGAAGTGGACGTCGGCCGCCAGGCCGAGGTCGAGGCGCTCATCGACGAACGCATCGAGCGCCGCGTGCCGGCGGCGTACCTCACCGGAGAGGCCTGGCTGCAGGGCGTGCCTTTCACCGTGGATGCGCGTGTCATCGTGCCGCGCTCCCTGATCGCCGAACCGCTGGCCGACGGCACGCTGGACGCGTGGCTGTCGGCCGACACCACTCGCGTGCTCGACCTGTGCACCGGCAACGGCAGTCTGGCAGTGCTGGCGGCACTGGCCTGGCCCGACGTGAAGGTGGACGCCACCGACCTGTCGGCTGACGCGCTGGCCGTGGCCGAGCTCAACCTGCAGCGCCACCACCTCGAGGAACGCATCACGCTGCGCCAGGGTGACGGCCTGGCCGCGGCGCGCGGCGCCTACGACCTGGTGCTGTGCAACCCCCCTTACGTGAACCGCGCGTCGATGGCAGCGCTGCCCGCCGAGTTCCGTGCCGAGCCGGCCCTGGCGCTGGACGGCAACTTCGCTGGCGGCGACGACGGCATGGACTTCGTGCGCCGGCTGCTCGGCGGCGCGGCGCGGCACATGACGCCACAGGCCGTGCTGGTGCTCGAGATCGGCCACGAGCGCGCCCACTTCGAGGCCGCGTTTCCGAAGCTGGAAACCGTCTGGCTGTCCACCAGCGCCGGCGAGGACCAGGTGCTGCTGCTGACCCGCTCGGCCATCGAGGCGGCCCGATGAAGGGCAGGCGATGATCACCCTGCGCAACCTCACGCTGCGCCGTGGCACCAAGGTCGTGCTGCAGGACGCCAGCGTGGTGATGAACCCCGGCGAGAAGGTGGGGCTGGTCGGCCGCAATGGCGCCGGCAAGTCCAGCCTGTTCGCGCTGCTGGCCGGCCGCCTGCACGCCGATGCCGGAGATGCGGAGATCCCGCCCACCTGGCGCATCGGCGAGGTGGCGCAGCACATGCCGGAAACCACCGACGCCGCGACCGACTTCGTGCTCCAGGGCGACCAGCCGCTGGTGGCGGCGCAGGAGGCGCTGGCGGCGGCGGAAGCGGCCGACGACGGCGAAGCCATCGCCCACGCCCACATGGTGCTGGAAGAGGCGGGCGCCTTCGACGCCCGGGCGCGCGCGCAGGCGCTGCTGCTGGGCCTGGGCTTCCGGCCCGCGCAGCTGGACGCGCCAGTGAACAGCTTCTCCGGTGGCTGGCGCATGCGGCTGCAGCTGGCACGCGCGCTGATGAACCCGTCGGACCTGCTGCTGCTGGACGAGCCCACCAACCACCTGGACCTGGACGCCCTGGTGTGGCTGGAGGCCTGGCTGCAGCGCTATGCCGGCACGATGGTGGTCATCAGCCACGACCGCGAGTTCCTCGACGCCATCACGCGCGTCACCCTGCACCTGGACAACGCCACGCTCACCCGCTACGGCGGCAACTACAGCAACTTCGAGGAGATGCGCGCCGAGCGCCTGAGCCAGGCCGCCCAGGCCTTTGCCAAGCAGCAGGAGCGCATCGCCCACCTGCAGCGCTTCATCGACCGCTTCAAGGCCAAGGCCACCAAGGCCAAGCAAGCGCAGAGCCGCGTGAAGGCGCTGGCGCGCATGGAGAAACTGGCACCGGTGCTCACCGAGAGCGAGTTCGACTTCGAGTTCCGCGAGCCGGCCAACCTGCCGAACCCGATGCTGTCCCTGCAGGACGTGCGCTGCGGCTATGGCGAGAAGGTCATCGTGCGCGACGTCGAGCGCACCGTGCTCGCCGGCCAGCGTATCGGCATCCTCGGCGCCAACGGGCAGGGCAAGTCCACCCTGGTCAAGACCATCGCCCACATGCTGCCACCACTGGGCGGGCAGATCGTCGAAGGCAAAGGCCTGGCCATCGGCTACTTTGCGCAGCAGGAGATGGACCTGCTCAGCGCCGACGACACGCCGCTGCAGCGCATGGTGCGCCTGGCCCGTGACGTCTCACCAAACGCCCGTGAGCAGGAACTGCGCAACTTCCTCGGCCAGTTCCGCTTCGAGGGCGAGATGGTGCACCAGCGCGTGGGCACGCTCTCCGGCGGCGAGCGTGCTCGCCTGGTGCTGGCCACCATCGTCTGGCAGCGCCCCAACCTGCTGCTGCTGGACGAGCCCACCAATCACCTGGACCTGGCCACCCGCGAGGCGCTGTCCATCGCACTCAACGAGTTCGACGGCACGGTGATGCTGGTCAGCCACGACCGTGCGCTGCTGCGCGAGGTCTGCGACGAATTCTGGCTGGTCACCGCCGGCGGCGTGCTGCCGTTCGACGGCGACCTGGACGACTACCAGCGCTGGCTGCTGGACGTGTCACGGGCTATCGCCCGTGGTGCTGAACCGCCACCGCCGCCGCGGCCGACGTTGGCATCGGAAGAGGCTGCCTTGCCCGCGCCCGCCGCAGCCCCGGCCCCGATGGCCGCGCCCAAGGACGATCCCCGCAAGTCCGCGGGCAAGGCAGGCCGGGAAGCCCGCGCTGCATTGCAGGCACAGACGCGGCCCCTGCGCACGGAACTGCAGCAGATCGACACCCGCCTGGAGAAACTGGCGGCCGAGAAAGCCGAGGTCGAGGCCGCACTGGCCGCACCGGGCACGAGCGACTTTGCCGAGCTGGGCCGCCGCCTGGCGCACGTGGGTGCAGAGGTGGCCATGCTCGAGGAGCGCTGGCTGGAACTGCAGACCCAGCTGGAGTCGATGACCTCCTGATCGTTGGGGTCTTGTGGTTTATTAAATCGCATGCGATTGTTTTGCATGCGATCATTCGGCCATGGCAAGCGACTGGCTCCGTCTCGACAAGCAACTCTGCTTCGCGCTGTACAGCGCCTCGCACGCGATGACGCGGGCCTACCAGCCCTTGCTGACACCGCTGGGGCTGACCTACCCCCAGTACCTGGTGATGCTGGTGCTGTGGGAGCAGGACGGCCTGGCCGTGGGCCAGCTGGGTGAACGCCTGAAGCTGGACTCCGCCACCCTGACCCCACTGCTCAAGCGCCTGGAGGTCGCTGGCCATTTGCAGCGCCTGCGTGACACCACCGACGAACGCCGGCTGCGCCTGCAGCTGACGCCCCAGGGCCGCGACCTGCGCGCCCGCGCCGCCCACATCCCGGAACAGCTGGCCGCCGGTGCCGGCTGCGGCCTGGACGAACTGGCCGACCTGACCCGCCGCATCGCCACCCTGCGCGACCGCATCCATTCCGCCCACCCCTGAGGCCTGACCGGCCTCGCCCACCCCGACCCAAGGAGCACACCATGGCCCTCGACGCCACCCTGTACACCGCCACCGCCACCGCCACCGGGGGCCGCGCTGGCACCGCTGCCACCGACGACAGCCGCCTGAGCGTCAGCCTGTCCACGCCCAAGGGTCTGGGCGGCGACGACGGCCCGGGCACCAACCCCGAGCAGCTGTTTGCCGCCGGCTACAGCGCCTGTTTCATCGGTGCCATGAAGGCCGTGGCCGGCCGCATGGGCAAACGCCTGCCGGCCGAGGTCAGCATCACCTCCCAGGTCGGCATCGGCCCGATGACCGGCAAGGCCGGCGCCTTCTGCATTTCGGTGGCGATGACGGTCAGCGTGCCGGGCATGGACCGCGCCGAACTCGAAACCCTGGTGAAGACGGCGCACGAGGTCTGCCCGTACTCCAACGCCACGCGCGGCAACGTGGACGTTCAGTTCACCATCGCCTGATCCCGCATTTGCGGGGGCGGCGGGTCCACGGGGCCTGCCGCCTGTCACGCGACCGTCACGCGGCGTCGGCAAGGTGCCAGGGTTGTCCACCTCCACCCTGCACCGCCGATGACACGCCTCACCCGATTCACCCGCACCGCCATCGCCAGCGCGCTGTTCGCCGCCGGCCTGGCCCAGGCCGCCCCGCTGACTTTCGACCGCGTCTGGACCTACGACCACGCACTCACGGGCGTGACGGGCCAGACCTCGGAGATCGTCAGCTTCGATGCGCTGTCGAGCAGCCTGTGGGTCGTCGGCCTCAAAGGCGTCGACGTGCTCGACGCCAGCAGCGGCAGCCTGCTGCAGCACATCGACACCAGTGCCTTCGGCGAGGCCAACAGCGTGGCGATCTTCGGCGGCACCGCGGCGGTGGCCGTGGCCGCGTCGACCAAGACCGACCCCGGCACCGTGCGCTTCTACGACACCGCCAGCCGCAGCTTCACGGGCAGCGTCGGCGTTGGCGCCCTGCCCGACATGCTGGCCTTCTCGCCCGATGGCAGCCGCCTGCTGGTGGCCAACGAAGGTGAGCCCTCGTCGGCCGTGGACCCGCGCGGCAGCGTCAGCATCATCGACACCGCCAGCCGCACCGAGGTCGCGCGCGCCGGCTTCGGCAGCAGCATCACGTTCAACGGCAGCCACATCCGCACCTTCGACGGCATCAAGGGCGGCACGACGATGGACTTCGAACCGGAGTACATCGTCTTCGACGCCAGCGGCAGCAAGGCCTACGTGGCGCTGCAGGAAGCCAACGCCATGGCCACGGTGGACCTGGCCAGCAACCGCATCACCACGGTGACCGGCCTGGGCGTCAAGGACTTCCGCCTGGCAGGCAATGAAATCGACCCCAGCGACCGGGACAGCAAGGTCGAACTGCGCAACGTCGACGCCTACGGCTTCTACCAGCCCGATGGCATGGCCAGCTACAGCGTGGGCGGCCAGACCTTCATCGTGATGGCCAACGAAGGCGATTCGCGGGCCGACGAACAGGACGAGGCGCGTGCCAGCAGCTTCGGTGCCACCGGCGAACTGGCCCGGCTCACGGTGTCCACCGCCGATTCCACCCCGGGCGAGCTGTACGCCTTCGGTGCCCGCTCGTTCTCCATCCGCGACACCGAGGGCAACATCGTCTTCGACAGTGGCAGCGAACTCGACGCCCAGGCCATTGCGCTGGGGATCTACGACGACGGCCGCAGCGACAACAAGGGCGTGGAGCCGGAAGGCGTGGCCATCGGCAGCATCGGCGGCCGCACCCTGGCCTTCATCGGCCTGGAGCGCACCACCACGTCGGCCATCGCCGTCTACGACATCACCGACCCGGCCCACGCCAGCTTCGTCGACATGATCGTCGGCGCCGGCGATCTGTCACCGGAGGGCCTGACCACCTTCACCGCCGGCGGCGTGCTGTACCTGGCCGTGGCCAACGAAGTGTCGGGCACCACCAGCCTCTACAGCGTCACCGCCGTGCCAGAGCCCGGCACCTGGGCGATGCTGGCCGGTGGCCTGGGCGTGATGGGCTGGCTGCGCCGCCGCCGAGGCGATCGTCAGGGCTGAGCCAGCAGGTCCAGCAGCAGGTCCACCCGGGCCTGCCAGGGCGAACGATCGCCCGCCGAAGGCAGCGCCGCATCCGGCGGGTCGATCACCGACCCGTCGGCGCAGCGGCTGCAGCGCAGCACGGGCACGCCAGCATCCCGCGCCGCTGCCACCAGCGCCGCTTCCAGCGGCGCCGAGAGCGAGCCGTTGCCGGTGCCGGCGACCACCATGCCGCGCACCCCGGCATCCAGCAGCGCCCGCACCTCGCGGCCGTTGGCACCCGCATGGTTGGCCAGCACCGTCACCCAGGGCCAGGCCGCCGGGTCGCGTGCAATCGCCGGCAGACCCAGGGCTTGACCGCTCGGCCATGCGCGCAAGACCCGCAGTCGGCCGTCCTCGACCAGCGCCACCGGCCCGGCATCGCCGCCGGAAAAGGCGTCCAGCCGGGTGGCGTGCCGCTTGCGCAGGTCGGCGGCCGCGTGCACGCGGCCGGCCAGCACCGCGACGACGCCGGCAGCGCCCGGGTGCCGGGCCACCGTCACCGCGTCCAGCAGGTTCTGCGGCCCGTCAGCCGACAGCGCCGTCGCCGGCCGCATGGCCGCGGTCAGCACTACCGGCTTGGCCGGCGCCAACACGCGGTGCAGGAACCAGGCGGTCTCCTCCAGCGTGTCGGTGCCGTGCGTGACCACCAGGCCCTGGACCTCCGGCCGCGCCAGATGGTGGGCCGCACGCTGCGCCAGGCGCTGCCAGGTGGCCGCGTCCATGTCCTTGCTGTCCAGCTGGGCCACCTGTTCAGCCTCGAGTTCGACCGCCCGCAGCGGCGGCACGGCGTCGATCAGCGTCTGAACGCCGATGGCCCCGGCGGTGTAGCCCACGGCGTCGTCGGCCCGTGCGGCCTGCCCGGCGATGGTGCCGCCGGTGCCCAGGATCACGATGCGTGCAGCAGGACTTGGCATGCAGGCCTCATCTGGATGAAAATACAGCCACTGGATACCTTCACAGGTGGCACATGCAGGAAGGCCCGAAGCTTACCCCCCGCCAGCAGCAGATCCTCGACCTGGTGCAGAGCGCGATTGCGCGCACCGGGGCCCCACCCACGCGCGCCGAGATCGCGGCCGAACTCGGCTTCAAGTCGGCCAACGCTGCCGAAGAGCACCTGCAGGCGCTGGCCCGCAAGGGTGTCATCGAACTGGTGGGCGGCACCTCGCGCGGCATCCGGCTGAAGGGCGACATGCTGCGCGCGCTCAACGAATCGCGCGTCAAGCAGTTCATGCTGCCGTTGCCCAGCCTGTCGCAGCTGACGCTGCCGCTGGTGGGGCGCGTGGCCGCCGGCAGCCCCATCCTGGCGCAGGAACACGTCGACCAGACCTACGTGGTCGAATCCACCCTCTTCGCCCGCAAGCCCGACTTCCTGCTCAAGGTGCGCGGCATGAGCATGCGGGACGCCGGCATCATGGACGGCGACCTGCTCGCGGTGCAGAAGGCGCACGAGGCCAAGAACGGTCAGATCATCGTGGCCCGGCTCGGTGACGAGGTCACCGTCAAGCGCCTGCACCGCACGCGCACCGGCATCGAACTGCTGCCCGAGAACCCGGATTACGAACCCATCGTCGTGCCGGCCGGCAGCGAAGACTTTGCGCTCGAGGGCATTGCCGTGGGCCTGATCCGCAACAACATGCTCGGCTGAGCGTTCTCCTGCCGCACCATGGCCCAGCATCAGTCTGGTACCTGCCCCCCCGGAGACCCGCCCATGAGCGCACAGGCCAAGGCCCGCCACGCCGGCGAGGCGGAGCAGCTCGAGCAACTGCCCAACGTCGGGCCCGCCATCGCCGGTGACCTGCGTCTGCTGGGCATCCAGCGCCCGGCAGACCTGGTGCGCCAGGACGCGCTGGCGCTCTACCGGGCGCTGGAACGCGCCACAGGGCGCCGACAGGACCCGTGTGTGCTCGACACCTTCATGGCCGCCACCGACTTCATGCGCGGCGCACCGGCGCGGCGGCGGTGGTCCTACACGGCCGAGCGCAAGGCCCGATTCGGCATCGGCTGACCGGGGCTCGGGCTGCTTCCGCGGCCACCTCGGACACGCCCGAAGGCACCAGGTCCCCCGGGGCAAGTACCGGGGCTGCTAGCATCCGCGCCCCATGTCCGCCATCGAACACGCCCCCGGCCTCTTCATCCGCGGCTTCGCGCCGCCGCTGAAGCTGCGCGACTTCAAACTCGTCGCGTTCGACATGGATTCCACGCTGATCAACATCGAGTGCGTGGACGAGATCGCCGCCGCGGCCGGCCGCAAGGACGAGGTGGCGGCCATCACCGAAGCCGCCATGCGCGGCGAGATCGCCGACTTCAAGGACGCACTGCGCCGTCGTGTGGCCCTGCTGGCCGGCACGCCCATGGCAGCGCTGGAGCAGGTCTGGACCGACCGCCTGCGCCTGAACCCAGGCGTCGAGACCTTCGTGCGGGCCTGCCAGGCGGCCGGCCTGAAGACCCTGCTCGTGTCCGGAGGCTTCAGCTTCTTCAGCGAGCGCATCCGTCATCAGCTGAACCTGGACTTTGCCCGTGCCAACACGCTGGGCGTGGCGAATGACCGGCTCACCGGCACCTTGTTCGATCGGCCCTGGGGTGACATCGTCGACGGCGCCGAGAAGCGACGTGTGGTGCTCGAGGTCTGCGAGCTGATGGGCATCGAAGCGAGTCACGCCATCGCCGTGGGCGATGGCGCCAATGACCTGCCGATGATGGCGGCGGCCGGCCTGTCGATCGCGTACCACCCCAAGCCCGCGGTGCGCGAGAAGGCCATGCTGACGATCGCGCAGGGCGGCATGGACCGCGCGCTGGAAGTGCTGCAGGCCGATTGACGGCGAACGTCGCGCGGGTCGAACGCCCCGCTGCAACTCAACGCTCGAACACGACCTCGACGCGATGCGTCGTGGGCCCGGGCAACGCGTCGTACCGCCACTGCAGCAGCGCCGACTGCATGGCCCGCCGCACGCCAGCCGGAACGCGGGTCTGGAACACGGTGTCCTGGACGGTGCCGTCGGCATTGAGCGCCAGGTCCACCGTCACCACGTCGACACGTCCCAGTTCGTCCCGCAGTCGATCGTTCAGCGCCGGCTCGACGAAGCTGCGCAAATGCGGGGCGTGTGGGGGTTCTGTCCGAGGCATCGACAGGGTGGACGGCGAGGCGCGGTCGACGGGCAACGGCTGAGGGTTGGCTGGCCGCTCGCCATCCGGTGGCTGATCAGGTGCCCACTCCATGGTCTTGAAGACCGGCACCTGCGGTGTCGGCTTGGTCGCCGGACTCGGCAGGCGCAGCGAGGCCTCCCGGTCCTGACCGCCCTCTCGCGGCATGCGGGTCGGCTGGTCGCGCCCGGTGGCCGCTGCGCCGCCGACGGCCACCGATCCAGACAGCGCTGGCGTGGGCAACGGCAGTGCGAGCGAGCGTGTCGGCACTGCGCGTTCGTCCACCGCGGCTTGCGAAGCCTCCGGCGCGAGCGGTTCAATGGTGACCCGGACGGCGGACGGTGCCACCGAAGTGGTCGGCCGGATTTCGCCCCCGGCCTGCGCGGACTCCGGGGTCGTGGTGGCCGGCTTGGTGGCCACCGTGGCCGGTTCGGTCGGCGCCGCTGCCGCTGCCTCCGCCGCCTCGACCACCACCCTGCGCCGCACCGTGATGCGGCCCGCTTCCAGGATCCTGCGCATCGGATTCTCGGCTTGCCGGCGCGCCCGCGCCATCGCCTCTTCGTCAGCGTTCGATGGCGTGGTCTCGGCCCACACGGCCGGCGCCAACAGACCCAGCAACATGCCGGCCACCACCTGCCAATGTCTGGCCATGCGGGGAAATCCTCCTCGGTCGCGCCGCGTGGGCTGCGCCTCGTTCTGACAGGCTGGCGCCACCGATGAGGGACGCCGCCAGTGATTTATCCGGGTACAGGTGACCCGGCGGCGGCATTCTAGGGAGCAGCCCGGTGACGTCGACCCGCCACACCACCCAATTGAGGGGGCGGCCAGCGGGCATCCAGCCCGGATCGCAGCCGTCAGGCCCGGCGCAGTGGCACCGCAAAACCGCGCTGCACGCCCGGGCGGCCCATCACCGCCTGGTACCAGCGCTGCACGTGGGGAAAGTCGGCCAGGTCCACCTGGTGCCGAGGGTGGCGCCAGACCCAGCCGAGGATGGCGATGTCGGCGATGCTGAACTCGTCGGCGAAGTGCTCGTGGGCCGACAGGTGTTCGTCCATCACGCCGTACAGGCGCCGCGTTTCCTTCAGGTACCGGTCCAGGCCATAGCGCCGGTCGGCCTCGTCGGCGAGGGCGATGAAGTGGTGCACCTGGCCCGGCATTGGGCCGAAACCGCCCATCTGCCACATCAGCCACTCCAGGGCCCGGATGCGGCGTACCGCGTCGGCCGGCAGCAGCCGGCCGGTCTTTTCGGCCAGGTAGATGAGGATGGCGCCCGATTCGAACACCGACAGCGGACGCCCGCCTGGCCCGCCCGGATCCAGGATGGCCGGGATCTTGTGGTTGGGGCTCAGGCGCACGAAGTCCGGCGCGTGCTGCTCGCCCTTCGTGATGTCGACCACGTGCACGCGGTAGGGCAGGCCCAGTTCCTCCAGCGCCACGCTGATCTTGCGGCCATTGGGGGTGTCGAAGCCGTAGAGGTCGATCGTGTGATCGAGAGGGTGGCCGGTGTTCACGCCGTCTCTCCAGCAGGATCCGCGCGACGGAACCAACGCTGGCTGGCCAGTGTGACCGCGATCAGCGCCAGACCGAAGAGGTCACTGGCCCAGCCCGGCTTGATCAACACCAGGGCCGCGGCAAACAGCAGCACCCGCTCCCACGGCCTGGCGCGCCCGAGGAAGAAGTACTCGTGCAGCGAACCGGCCAGGCAAATGACACCGATGACAGCGGTCACCGTGGCCAGCACGACGTTCAGCGGCTCGCCGATCAGCAGCAGCGACGGCGCAAACACGAACATGAAGGGGATGATGTAGCCGGTCAGGCCCAGCTTCACCGCGGCCCAGGAACTGTCCATCAGCCCGGCGCCCGACAGACCGTTGGCCGCGTACACCGCCATCGCCACCGGCGGCGTGATGGCCGACAACACGGCGAAATACAGCACGAACAGATGGGCCGCTTCCACCATCACGCCCAGCTTCACCAGCGCCGGCACCAGCAGCGCCACCTGCACGATGTAGGCTGGCGTGGTCGGCAGCCCCATGCCCAGCAGGATGCCGGCCAGCATGGTCAGCAGCAGGGCCAGGATCAACGAGTTCTGCGACAGCGCCAGCACCACACCGGTGAAGCTCAGGCCCAGGCCCGTGAGCGTGATGGTGCCGATGACGATGCCCGCACAGGCGCAGGCCAGGGCCACCACGATCGTGTTGCGGGCGCCGGACTCCAGGGCTTCGAGCACCACCTTGGGCGTGAAGGTGTGGCGCGTGCTGGCGCGCAGCCAGGTGGTCGGGATCACCGACAGCGTGCCCACCAGCGCCGCGAAGGCCGCACTGCGGCCCGACAGCAGCACACCGATGATGATGGCCAGTGGCAGGAACAGGTGACCACGTTCGGTCAGCACCTGCGTCAGGCGCGGCAGGTCGGCCTTGGGCAGGCCCTTCAGACCGATGCGGCGCGCCTCGAAATGCACCGCCATGAACACCGCCAGGTAGTAGAGCACCGCGGGCAGCAGGGCGAAGGCCGCCACCTTGAGGTAGCTGACGCCCAGGAACTCCGCCATCACGAAAGCCGCCGCCCCCATGATGGGCGGCATGAGTTGTCCGCCGGTGGACGCCACCGCCTCCACCGCGCCGGCGAAAGCCGGCCGATAGCCGCTGCGCTTCATCAGCGGGATGGTGAAGGTGCCGGTGGTCATCACGTTGGCCACCGCGCTGCCGGAGACGGTGCCGAAGAGGCTGCTGGTGATCACAGCCACCTTGGCCGGGCCGCCGCTGGTGTGGCCGGCCAGCGCCAGCGCGAAGTCCATGAACAGCTGCCCCGCCCCGCTGCGTTCGACGAAGGCGCCGAACAGGATGAACAGCATCACGTAGGTGGCACTGACATACAGCGGGATGCCGAAGATGCCCTCGGTGGTGAGGTACAGCTGGTCGAGCATGATGCCCGGCGACTGCCCGCCCAGCGTCAGCCCGTAGGCGGCAAACACGATGGCCGTGGCCGGCAGCGCCCAGCCGGTGGCGCGCCGCGTGGCCTCGATCAGCAGCAGCATCAGCCCGCCGCCGAAGACGTAGTCGAGGACCACCGGGTCGTCGACGTAGTACATGCGGTTGCGGATGTACTCCAGGTTGGCACTGGGGTACAGCGCGCAGGCGGCCGCCGCGAGCACCAGCGCCCAGCCAAACCAGCCGGGCCGCTCGGCGCGCCCGTTCAGCCCCGGCATCACCAGGAAGGCCAGCACCAGCGCAAAGGCCAGGTGCGTGCCCCGCATGACATACGCCTCCGGGGGCCCGACGAAAGCCACCCAGAGGTGAAAGGCCGACATCGCCACCGCAACGGCAGTGACGACATACACTGTCCAGCCCTTGCGGGCCGGCAGCTGCTCGAGGGCGGGGTTCTCGGCGTTCAGAGGACGCCCGCTTCCTTGTAGAACTTCTCGGCGCCCTTGTGCAGCGGCACGCCGATGTCCTCGGCCATCATCTTCGGCGTGGTGCCGGCCATGGCCTTGGCGATGGCGGCCAGGTCACCCTTGTTGTCGACCATGCCCTTGAGCACCTTGTAGACGGCATCGGCGTCGAGGTCGCAACGCGCGATCACGTGCGTGGCGTAGCCGATGGTCTGCACGTCGGTGGTCTGCTTGGGATAGCTGCCGGCCGGGATCACCAGCTTGGTGTAGCCCGGATTGAGCTTGCGCATGGCCTGAAACTTGTCGTCCGGGATCGAGATGAGCTTGATGTCGCGCGCCGAGGCCAGATCCATGATCGCCGAGGCCGGCACCGTGGTGCCCAGCGTGAAGGCCTGGGCGTTGTTGTCCTTCATCAGCGACACGGCGTCGGTGTAGGAGACATAACTCACGCGACCCATGTCGTCGTACTTCATGCCGTAGACCTCCAGCGCCTGCTGGCTGATGAACTCGGCCGTGTTGCCCTTGGGCTGGACCGCCAGGCCCTTGCCTTTCATGTCGGCCAGCGAGTTCACGCCGCTGTCGGCGTTGGCCACCACCTGGAAGTACTGCGGGTACAGCGTGGCCACGTTGCAGACGTTGGTGGCCTTCTCGGTGAAGGGCGCGCGGCCCGCCACACCGTCCACGGTGGAGATGCTGTTGGCGAAACCCAGGTCAGCCTTGCCGCCCTGGATGGCCTTGACGTTGGCGATGCCGGCGCCCGGCAGCACCTGCAGCTTCATGCCGGCCTTTTCGCCGATGTTGGCGATGGCGCCGCCCAGCGGGTACCAGGAGCCGCCCTGCGGGCCGGTCATCAGGCGCAACTGCTGCGCGTGCACCGCCCCGGCGGCGAGCAGCGTGGCGGCGGCGGCGACAGTGGCGAGGGTGTGGCGACGGGTCATGCGGTCTCCTTGGTCATATGGTGTGATGATTGGCCGCAAGCGGCTCACGCCCGATGGTAGGCCGCGGAGCCGCCCGCCCTTATCCGCATTGACCCGGAAGGGCCAGCCCGAAATCGGGCCGATCAGGCTGGAGTGTCCGCCTCGCCGGACACCGCACAGGCGCGCCGCCAGGCGTCGACGCCCAGGCCCACGGCAGCGGCCGCGGCCTCCAGCTGCCGCCAGGTCTCACGGTCGATGGGCACACCCGCGGCGCGCGCGTCGCGTGCGGCCAGCTCCGGTTCGCCGGCCACCTGCACGCCGGCCGCGCCGGTGGCGGGTGAGGCACGCACCCAGTCCACCAGCCGCCCGATGTCGGCCGACAGCGCCTCCAGCGACCCCATTCGCGACGGATCGATGGCGATGGTGAGCATGTTGTTGATGATGCGGCGGCGCGTGGGAGGCTCGTGCTGCACCGGCCCGCCGAACAGCGCCGAGCCCAGGATCTCGCACATCAGCGCCAGGCCCGAGCCCTTGTGATCGCCGAAGGGCAGCAGCGCGCCGCCGGCGAAAAGCTGCGCCGGGTCCTGCGTGGGCCGGCCCTGGGCGTCCAGCAGCACCTCCGGCGGCAGGGTCTTGCCGCTGTTGAGCGCCACGCGCACCTTGCCCACCGCGAGCTTGCTGGTGGCGAAGTCCAGGATCAGCGGCGGCTCGCCCACGCGTGGCACGCCGATGGCCACGGGGTTGGTCACCAGCCGGGCGTCGCCGCCGCCCCAGACGGCCACCACGGGCGTGCTGATGACGTTGACGAAGTGCAGCGACACCAGGCCTTCGGCCGCCGCGAGTTCGGCCCAGTGCCCGATGCGGCCGATGTGGTGGCTCATGCGCAGGCCGGTGAGGCTGATGCCATGTTCCTTCGCCCGCGCGATGGCGACCTGCATGGCCTCGAAGCCGGCCACCTGGCCCAGGCCCATGCCGCCGTCGAGCACGGTCAGCGCCCCCGCCTGCATCACCGTCTCCGGCTTGCGGTTGAGGTGCAGTTCGCCGGCCTTCAGGATCTCGACATAGGTGGGGATCATGCCCACACCGTGGGAGTCGTGGCCGGTGAGGTTGGCACCGACGAGCTGCGCCGCGGCCAGGCGCGCTTCCTCGTCGTGGCTGCCGGCAGCGCGGAACAGAGCCTGGACGGCCGCGTCCAGCGCGGCGGGATGGATGGAGACGGTGTCGGTCATGAGTACGGTCAAGGGTCTTCAAGCCTCAAGTGCGATCGGCGGCGGCACGAACGCACGGTAGTGGTCTTCGATCCACTGCGCGAAACGAAGACACAACGGGTCGGCAAACAGCGGGCCGACGATCTGCGCGCCCACCGGCAGGCCCTGCGGGCTCAGGCCCAGCGGCACCGCCGTGGCCGGGATGCCGACGATGCCGGGGTAGCCGGCCCAGAACAGTGCGTCGGTGCTGGGTTGGGTGTGCCCATTGACGGAGATCATGCGCTCCCAGCGTTCTCCTGACTGCATGTGGGGGAAGGCCGGCGTCGTGGCCACCGGGCAGATCAGCAGGTCGAAGCGTTCGAAGAAGGCCGCCCATTGCCGCCGCAGCCCGCTGCGCCGCTGGTCCATGCGCACCCAGTCGCGGTGCGTGAACACGCTGCCGCGCATGTGGCGGGCGGCGTAGCTGCGGTCGTCGGCGGCGTAGCCCCGCGCGCGCTGCTGCACCTGGACGTAGGTGGCGTCGTCGTAGTGCGAGCCGGTGGCCGCGCGCAGCAGGTGCAGGTAGACGTCGTTCGCCTCGGCGCTGTCCACCGGCCGCGCGTCCTCGGTGACTTGAACGCCGTCGCGCCGGAGAAAGTCGACGAGATCGCGCAGCGCCTGCTGCACGCTGGCGTCCACCTCGGCCTCGGCGTCGTCGAACAGCACCGCCACGCGGCAACGGCGCGGCGGCAGGCCGGGGTCGCGCCAGGCCACCGGCAGGCGGCCCAGCGGCGTGGTCGCGTCCAGCGGCTGGGACAGGATGTCCATCGCCAGCGTCAGGTCATGCGCACTGCGGGCCAGTGGCCCGGCCACGGCGATGTCGAAGGCATCGGCATCGGCCATCGGCACCAATTCGTGGCCGACCAGCGGCACCACGCCCCAGGTCGGCTTGTGGCCCCAGACGCCGCAGTAGTGCGCCGGGTTGCGGATCGAGGCGCCGATGTCGCTGCCGAGTTCCAGCGCCGTCAGCCCGGCGGCCAGCGCCGCCGCCGAGCCGCCCGACGAGCCGCCTGGCGTACAACCGAGGTGCCAGGGGTTGTTCGTCGTGCCGTAGACGGGGTTGAAGCTCTGCCAGTCGGCCAGCGAGACCGGCACGTTGGTCTTGCCGAAGACGACAGCACCAGCGGCCTTCAGGCGCTGCACGGTGACGGCATCGGTGGCGGCCACGTTGTGGCGGAAGGCCTCGAAGCCGTAGGTCGTCGACAGGCCGGCGACGTTGAAGCTTTCCTTCACGCTCATTGGCACGCCATGCAGCGGGCCGTCGACCTGCCCGGCCGCCAGGCGCTCGTCGGCCGCGCGGGCCGCGTCGCGCGCGCGGTCCAGGTCGCGCACCGGCATCGCGTTGATGCGACCGTCCAGCCGCTCGACGCGGGCGGCGAAGTGGTCCAGCAGTTCCACCGACGACCACGCGCGCCGCCGGATGCCACGCGCCAGTTCGTGCGCCGGCAGCAGCGCCGGGTCGCCGTCGGCCGGGCGCGTCATGCCGCCGCCAGCTGCGACAGGTCGGGCCGCGGCACCGGGTGCAGCCGCTCCCAGGCCCGCGCCGCGCGCAGCACGAGGGCATCGTCGAACATCGGACCCACGAACTGCAGTCCGATGGGCAGGCCGCCGGCCGTCAGGCCACAGGGCACGGTGATCGCCGGCTGCTGCGTGAGGTTGAACGGATAGCTGAAGGGCGTCCAGCCGAGCATGCTCTGCGGGTTCATCTCGGCGCTGCCGGGCTCGCGCACGTCGAAGGCCGGCACCGCCACCGCGGGCGTCACCAGCAGGTCCCAGCGCTGCATGAACTGCCGCATGTGGGACCCCAGCGCGCCGCGACGCAGGTTCAGCCGCTGCACGTCCAGCGCACTGTAGCGCGCGCCGATTTGTGCCTGGGCGCGGAAGTCCGGATCGGCCACGGCCTGCTGCTCGGGGGTCAGCGTGTTCCACAGCGTCCACGAGCCGACGAACCACAGCCCTGTCGTGATCTCCAGCGGGTCCTCGATGCCGGGGTCCACGGCCTCGATGGTCGCACCGGCGTCGGCCATCCGCTGCACGGCCGACGCACAGGCGGCCGCCACCTCCGGGTGCACGTTCTTCGCATAACCCAGCGTCGGCGACCACGCGATGCGCAACCCGGCCAGGCCGTCCTGCAGGCCCAGGCGGTGGTCCCGGTCGGTGGGCGGCAGCGCCGTCCAGTCGCGCGCATCCGGCCGGCACATCACGTTGAGCGCCAACGCCGCGTCGGCCACGCTCATCGTGTGCGGGCCCAGGTGGGCCACGCTGCCGAAGGGCGACAGCGGGTAGGCCGGCACGCGGCCGAAGCTGGGCTTGAGGCCGACGTTGCCGCAGAAGGCGGCCGGGATGCGCACGCTTCCGGCGCCGTCGGTGCCCACCGCCAGCGGCCCCATGCCGCAGGCCACCGCGATGGCTGCGCCGCCGGACGAGCCGCCCGGGGTCTTCGAGGGGTCCCAGGGGTTGCGCGACAGGCCGCTGCGCGGCGAGTTGGTCTCGCCCTTGCAGCCGAACTCCGGTGTCGACGTCTTGCCCAGCAGCACCGCGCCGGCCTCGCGCAGGCGGGCGGTCACCGGCGCGTCGACGTCCCAGGACTGGTCGGCGTCCTGTGTGTGGCTGCCGCGCAGCGTGGGCCAGCCGCGGGTGAGGATCAGGTCCTTGATCGAGGCCGGCACGCCGTCGAGCGCGCCCATCGGTTCGTCGCGCAGCCAGCGCGTCTCGCTGGCGCGGGCGGCGGCCATGGCCTCGTCGCCGGCCACGTGCACGAAGGCGCGCAGACGCGGGTTGTGGCGCTCGATGCGGGCCAGCGCGGCGCGCGTGGCCTCCACCGGGGAGGCGGCGCGCGTACGGTACAGCTGCAGCAGTTCGGTGGCGCTGCAGTCGGCAAGGTCGGTGGGGGGCATGCTCGGGTTGTGCCTGTGGCGCAGGCCCGCATCTTCGGTGACGCTCACGGCCGCCCACCCCGGGGAATGCCCCAAGCCACAGGGAACCCACGCCATGCGCCTGGTGATCGCGCAGATGAAGCACGAGACCAACACCTTCTCGCCGGTGCCCACGCCGCTGGCGCGCTTTGCGGTGGGTGGCGGGGAGCCCTTGTCGGGCGAGGCCGCGCGCGACGCCTGCCGCGGCACCGGGTCGGCGCTGGCCGCCTTCGTGGAACAGGCCGAAGCGGCCGGCGCGGACATCGTGCTGCCCATCGCCGCCAACGCTTGGCCCAGCGGACCGGTCGACGAGGCGGCGTACGAGCACATGGCCGGCCGCATCGTCGACGCCGCGGCCGCCGGCTGCGACGGCGTGCTGCTGGACCTGCACGGCGCGATGGTGGCCGAACACCTGGACGATGGCGAAGGCGTACTGCTGAGGCGCGTGCGTGCCGTGGCGCCCGGCGTGCCGATCGGCGTGGCGCTGGACATGCACACCAACCTGTCGGACACCATGGGTGCGCACAGCAGCGTGATGGCCGGCTACCAGACCTACCCGCACGTGGACATGCACGGCACCGGCCAGCGCGCCGGCCGTGCACTGCTGGCCCAGCTGCAGGGCCGGGCCCGGCCCACGATGGCCTGGGGCCGGCGGCCGATGCTGCCGCACGTGATGCGCCAGGGCACGCACGACGGGCCGAACCGCGCCTTGCAGGCCCGTTGCCGCGAGATGGAGTCCCAGGGCGCGCTGTGCGCCACCGTCTTCGTCGGATTCCCCAATGCCGATGTCGAGTTCGCCGGCCTGTCGGCCGTGGTCGTCACCGATGGCGACGACGCGCTGGCGCGGCGCTGGTGCGACGAATTGCTCGACACGGCCTGGGCGCAGCGCGAAGGCTTCGTCTTCGCGCCCGAGCCCCTGGCCGACTCGATGGCCCGCGCTCGGCAGCTGGCCGCGGATGGCGGCCCGGTGGTGCTGCTCGACCACTGCGACAACTGCGCCAGCGGCGGCACCATGGACACGATGACGGTGCTCGGTGCCATGCTCGACGCCGGCCTGCAGGACGCCGTGGCCTTTGCCGTCTTCGACCCCGAAGCCGCCCGCGCCATGCACGCCGCCGGCGTCGGCGCCACGCTGACCCTGACGCTGGGCGGCAAGCTGGCGATGCCGGCGCTCGGTCTGGCCGGCACGCCGCGAACGGTCACGGGTCGGGTGGTACACCTGGGCGACGGCCGCTTCCGCAACCGCGGCCCGATGGCGGCCGGCGAGTCGAACGACATGAGGCCGACGGCGGTGCTGGACACCGGTGGCGTGCGCATCGTCGTCATCTCCAACCACGTGGAACCGCACGACCTGGCCGCCTTCGACGCCGTCGGCATCGACCCGGCACGGGCTCGGTTCCTGATGCTCAAGAGCCGCGTGCACTGGCGGGCCGGGCTGGGGTCGCTGGCACGGCACATTGTCGAATGCAACGGCACCGGCGTCTGCACCTCAGACTACGCCGCCCTGCCCTTCCACCGCCTGCGGCGGCCGATCTACCCGCTGGATCCGCTTTGAACACCACCACCGTCTTCGCCGCCCACCGCATCGTCACGCTGGAACCGGGCCAGCCCGAGGCCACACACGTGGCGGTGCGCGACGGCCGCGTCCTCGCCGTCGGCGACCTGGCGCGCATGGCGGCCTGGGGCCCGTTCACGCTCGACGAGCGCTTTGCGGATCGCGTCCTGCTGCCGGGCTTCGTCGAAGGCCACTGCCACCTGGCCGAAGGCGGTGTGTGGCGCGACGTCTACCTCGGCTGGCACGAGCGCTGCGGCCCGGACGGCCGCATCTGGCCGGCACTGCGCAGCATGGCCGCCGTGGTCGAGCGGCTGCGCGAGGCGAACGTGCGCATGGCCGCCGCTGGCCTGGGCCCCGAGGTGCCGCTGGTCGGCTGGGGATTCGATCCGATCTACTTCGGCGGCGAACGCATGACGGTGCGCACGTTGGACGCGGTGGATGCCTCCCCCACCGCGCGGCCCATCGTCATCGTGCACGCTAATGTGCACCTGCTCAACGCCAACCGCACGATGCTGGCCCGCGCCGGCATCGATGAGCACGTGGAGGTCGAAGGCGTGGGCCGCTTCGACGACGGCCAGCCCGACGGCGAACTGCGCGAACCGGCGGCCATGTACCTGGTCTTCAAGCACACCGGCCCGGTCGGCCCGATGGCACCGCTGAGCGACGGCGCGCTGCACGACTTCGGCCGCATCGCCTGCCGCGCCGGCGTGACCACCGCCACCGACCTCGTCAACAAGCTCACCGAGGCTGACCTGGCGCGGCTGGAAGCCTATGCCGACGACGACGAGGCCTGCCGCGTGCGTTTGCTGCCGGCCTTCCAGGCCTTCCACGGCACGCATGGTGCGGCCGCCGGTGCCGAATACGTGGCCGGGCTGCGCACCCGCAGCCGCGAGCGACTGCGCTACGGGCTGGTGAAGATGATGCTCGACGGCTCCATCCAGGGCTACTCCGCGCGGCTGCGCTGGCCGGGCTACGTCAACGGCGCGGCCAACGGCATCTGGGTCACGGCGCCGGCGCAGTACGAGGCTGACTTCGAGACCTACCACCGCGCCGGGCTGACCATCCACACCCACACCAACGGCGACGAGGCCAGCGAAGCCGCCATCGAGGCCATCGAGCGCGTGCTGGCACGTGCCCCGCGCCCCGGCCACCGGCACACGCTGCAGCACGGCCAGATGATCGACCGCGCGCAGCTCCGTCGCATGGCCGCGCTGGGCCTGCACGCCAACCTGTTCCCCAACCACCTCTGGTATTGGGGCGATGCCCACCACGACATGACGCTGGGCCCCGACCGCGCGGCGCGCATGAACGCCTGCCGCAGCGCGCTGGACGCCGGCGTGCCGCTGGCCATCCATTCCGACGCACCAGTAACGCCGCTGGGGCCGCTGTTCAGCGTCTGGTGCGCCGTCAACCGCGTCACGCCGGCCGGTCGCGTGCTCGGCAGCGGCGAACGGCTGACGGTGGACGAGGCGCTGCATGCCGTCACGCTGGGCCCGGCCGCGACGCTGGGGCTGGACGGCGAGATCGGCAGCATCGCCGTGGGCAAGCGCGCCGACTTCGCGGTGCTCGCGCAGGACCCGCGCGACATGCCGCCGGAGGCGCTGAAGGACATCACGGTACACGGCACCGTGCTCGGCGGCCGCTGCTTCGCCGCCAACTGAGCCGCGGTGCCGCGCATCCCCTTCGTCGTGATCGGCGGCTTCCTGGGCGCCGGCAAGACCACACTGCTCAACCGCTGGCTGCGCGAAGCGGCGGGCCAGCGCCTGGCGGTGCTGGTCAACGACTTCGGCGCCATCGACGTCGACGGCACCCTGCTGGACACCGCCGCCGGTCATCGCACGATGGCGCTGGCCAACGGCTGCGTGTGCTGCGCCATCGGCGACGACCTGGGCGGCGCGCTGACCCAGGTGCTGGCGATGACGCCCCCGGTGGACGCCATCGTCGTCGAGACCAGCGGCGTGGCCGACCCCTGGCGCGTGGCGCAGTACGCGCTGGCCGACCCGGCGCTCGTACTGGAAGCGGTGGTGGTGCTGGTCGACGCCACCGCCATCGTGGCCATGGACGCCGACCCGCGGCTCACGGAGAGCCTGCGCCGCCCGCTGGCGCATGCCGACCTCGTGCTGCTGAACCACGCCGACCGCTGCAGCGCCTTCGCTCTGGCCGACGCCGAGGCCTGGGCCTGTGCGCACGCGCCGAATGCGGTGCGACTCACGGCGGCGCACGCCGCCCTGCCCTGGGGCGCGGCCTGCGGCGCCGGCCTGCACGAGGCCCGCGGCGGCTGGCCCGCTGGGCCGGACCCGGCGCATGGCCGCCGCTTCATCCAGTGGTCGACACGGGCGGGCGGTCCCTACGACGCGACGCGGCTGCGCCAATGGCTGCGGCAGTTGCCCGCCGGCGTGCTGCGCCTGAAAGGTGTGCTGCCGCTGGCCGACGGCCGCTGGGCCGAGCTGCAGTACGCCGGCCGCCACGGCAGCCTGCGCCTGCGCGAGGCGGGCACGGTCGCCGGGCCGGCGCTGGTGGCCATCGGCCTGGCCGGCGAACTGCCCGAGCAAACCCTCGCCGAGGGCCTCGTGGCGGCCGCGCACGGCTAACATCACCGGGCACCCGAGGAGTCGGCCATGAGCCTGCAGATCCAGCCCTTCAGCCCGGCCATCGGCGCCCGTGTCAGCGGTGTGCGCCTGGCCGGTGGCATCGACGACGCCACGCGCGACGCGCTGATGGCGGCGCTGCTCGAGCACCACGTGCTGTTCTTCGAGGACCAGCCGATCGCGCCGACCGAACAGCGCGACCTGGCTCGCCGCTTCGGCGAGTTGATCACGCACCCGATCTACCCCCACGCGCCGGGCGTGCCCGAGATCGTGGTGCTCGACACCAGCGATCACAACCCGCCGGACAACGACAACTGGCACACCGACGTCACCTTCCTGGCCGAGCCGGCCATGGGCGCCATCCTGTCGGCCCAGCACCTGCCGCCGCGTGGTGGCGACACGCTGTGGGCCAGCGGCATCGCCGCGTTCGAGGCACTGTCCAAGCCTTGGCAGCGCATGCTCTGCGGCCTGCACGCCGAGCACGACATCCTGCGCTCCTTCCCGGCCTGGCGCTTTGCGCGCACGCCCGAGGAGAAGGTGCGCTGGGAGCAGGCGCGCATCGACCACCCGCCGCGGCTGCACCCAGTGATCCGCACGCACCCGGTCAGCGGCCGCCAGGGGCTGTTCGTCAACGAAGGCTTCACCGCCCGCATCGTCGAGCTGAACCCCACCGAGAGCGACGCCGTGCTGCGCCAGCTGTTCGCGCACATCGCCAAGCCGGAGTTCACCGTGCGCTGGCGCTGGAAACTGGGCGACATCGCCTTCTGGGACAACCGGCTGACGCAGCACTACGCCACCGCCGACTACGTGCCGGCACGGCGCGTGATGCACCGCGCCACGATCAAAGGCAACGCGCCGTTCTACCGTGCCTGACACCGGCACGCGGCTGCGCGTCGACGGCACCGAGTTGCTGATCGACGGCCACGGGCCGGCCACGCTGGTGATGGTGCACGGCTGGCCCGACACGGCCGCGCTCTGGGCCCCGCAGGTGGCGCACTTCCGCGACCGATTCCGCTGCGTGCGCTTCACGCTGCCGGGCTTCGACGTGCACGGGCCGCGTCGAGCGCTGACTCTGCAGGCCATGGTCGACCATCTGGCGGCGATCGTCGACGCGGTCAGCCCGGACGCGCCGGTGACGCTGATGCTGCACGACTGGGGCGCGGTCTACGGCTACCAGGTCGCGATGCAACACCCGCAGCGGGTGGCACGTATCGTCGGCATCGACGTCGGCGAGACGGCCTCCGGCGAGTTCCTGCGCAGCCTGCCGTGGCAGGCCAAGGCCGGCGTCCTGGCCTATCAGGGCTGGCTGGCCCTGGCGTACCGGCTGCCGCAAGCGCTGGGCGACCGGATGACAAGGTGGATGGCGCGCCAGCTGCGCGCGCCGGGCGACCCGGCCACGATCGGTGCCACGATGAACCACTCGTACGTCATGCAGTTCACCGGCGGCTTCAAGGGGTCACGCCGCGTGGTGCCCACGTGCCCGATGCTGTTCGTCTACGGCACGCGCAAGCCCTTCCTGTTCCACGCCCCGGCCTGGGCCGAGCGCATCGGCGCCCCACCAGGCAGTGCCGTCCACGGCTTGAAGGCCGGGCACTGGGTGATGGTGAACCAGCCCGACGCCTTCCACCGCCTGGTGGACGACTGGCTGGCAAGCTGAACGTCAGCCCGCCGGGTTCAACGCCGAGCCATCGCCCGCATCGCCAGTGCTGCCCCGCCCAGTACTGCGGCGAAGCCCAGCAGATCCAGCCCACCGGGGCGGTCACCCACCAGCAACATGGCCCCGAGCACGCCCACCACCGGCACCGCCAGCGTGGTGAGCCCGGCCACGGTGGCCGACACGGCACCCAGCAGGCGGTACCAGAGCACGTAGGCCACTGCGGTGGCGATGAGGACGTGAAAACCCATCGCCACGATCACCGCAGCTGGCCAGGCGGTCGGCCATGCCTCGCCGGCCACCGCCGCGGCGGCCAGCGCGGCCAATGCGCCGACGGCCAACTGCCAGGCGGTCGCCACGACGCGGTCGCCCGTCATCGGCCAGCGCTTCATCACCATGCTGCCCAGCGCCCAGACCAGCGCGGCCAGCAGCGGGAACACCAACCCGGCCACCGAGGCGCCGTGCAGCGCGCCGTCCAGCACCGGCCAGGCCAGCACGGCCACACCGGCCATGCCCAGCGCCAGCGCCGCCGCGCCAGCGCTGCCCAGCCGTTCGCCCAGCAGCAGCGCGGCCAGCGCCGCGTTCATCATCGGCATCGTGAAGGTCAGCACCGCGGCGCGCGATGTGCTGGTGTTGAGCTGCGCGAACGCGGTGGCGAAGTTGAACAGCGCCACCGTGAAGCCGCCGCCGATCAGGATGGGAATGGCGTCGGCGCGGCGCGGTCGCAGGTCCCGGCCCTGCCAGGCCGCCAACGCGAACAGCACGAGCACGCCACCGCCCAGACCGATGCCGCGCGCCAGGAACGGCGGCACGGTGCCGAGGATGATCTTCACCGCCGGCCAGTTCAGGCCCCAGGCCAGCGCCAGCACCACCGGGATCCAGCGCAGCGGCATGGCCTGGGGCCAGTTCAGGGGCGTCGGCGGATGCTCGCCGGCAGCTTGCGCCAGGGCAGGTCCGCCGGGTCGGCCGCCATCGGCCCCGGTGCCTTGGCCACCAGCACGGCGCGGGCAATCGGCGTGAAATCGGCGCGGAAGTGGTTGGAGCTCTTGACGGCGACGATGCGCATGGCCTCGGGCTGCACGCCGAGCATGCGCAGCATCTCGCGGTCCAGCAGCTGGGCCTTGCCGCTGACCACGGCGATCAGCAGGCCGTCGCAGGCCAGCAGCGCGCTGGCGCGGAACTGCGTGGTCATGCCGGTCATCATCGGGCCCTTGAGCGTGCAGCGGCCGTCGGCCAGGGCCCGCACCGTGAAGCGGCCGGCGAACGGCGGGTCGCTCAGCGGCCCGCCGGCCCACAGCGGCACGGCCTGGCCGACATGACCTTCGAACGTGCCCCCCAGCCCCACGGCATGGGCACGCGCCGCGGCCTCGGGGTCGTAGAGCATGCCTACGATCACGCGGTCCGGATGCTGCTGCCCGGCGCCCTGGGAGCGCAGCGCATGCAGCATGCCGGTGGTGTTGCTGTCGGCGCCGGCGCCGCTGTTGTCCTGCGTGTCGGCGATGACCACCGGCCCGGCGCCGGGAAGTGCCAGGGCCTGACGCACGGCCGCCTCGGGCTGCAGCACGTCGAGGCGCCAGATGCTCGGGTCGGCGACCTGGTCGTAGAGCGCGTCCACGCTGTGCCGCGCCTGGTCCCCGTAGGCCCAGACGGTGGGCGCACATTCGGCGAAGTCCGCGGCCGGGAAGCCCATGCAGAAGCTGGGCATGCTGGCGTGCGCGTCGTCGAGCTCGCCCAGGCGCGCGTAGCAGGCGTCGGCCGGCGCCATCCAGGTGCTTTGCGCCGGCAGCGGGATCAGGAAGGGCAGCCGCCGCCAGGCCAGCGGCTCGCGCCGGCCGGCCCGCAGCCGGCGCACCAGCATCTGCGCCGCGCGCTCGCCGGTGGCGGCCATGTCCACGTGCGGGTAGGTGCGGTAGGCCACCAGCGCGTCGGCCAGCGCCAGCATGCGTTCGGTGACGTTGGCGTGCAGGTCCAGGCTGGCCACCAGCGGGAACGCCGGGCCCACCACGGCGCGCACGCGGGCCAGCAGTTCGCCTTCGCAGTCGTCCACGTGCTGCGCCACCGCAGCGCCGTGCAGGTCCAGGTAGACCGCATCCAGGCCCTTCGGGTCGGCCACCGCGGCGCGCAGGTCGTCCACGATGGCGTCGGCGATGCGCTCGAAGGCGTCCTCCGTGACGTAGCTCGACGGCGTGGCGCCACCCCAGCCCGAGGGCACCAGCGTCCAGCCGCGCGACGCGGCGGCGTCGATGAAGCCGCC
Organism: Burkholderiaceae bacterium; assembly: GCA_024235915.1. GTDB lineage: Bacteria > Pseudomonadota > Gammaproteobacteria > Burkholderiales > Burkholderiaceae_C > Rubrivivax. The sequence goes on from JACKLO010000024.1 coordinate 38,035, forward strand.
GGTGGGCGCGTTGACGCCGCGGAAGGTGTCCAGCATGGCCTGCCCGCGCGACCAGGCCGGGAAACCGTCGCCGCGCTGGAAGGCCGCCCAGTCGGCGAGGCTGGGCGCGAAGGTGTTGGTCTCGTGCTGGAAACCGGCGATGAAGACACGCGTCAAGACGCACTCCTGTTCGACGCGAACGCAAACTCGCGCCCCGGCGCGGCGGCGAACAGCGCCCGGGTGTACTCGTGGCGCGGCGCGCCGAAGACCTCGTGCGCCGGGCCGTGTTCCACCACCTCGCCCTGGCGCATCACAGCCAGGAAGTCGCAGACCTGCGAGGCCACGCGCAGGTCGTGGGTGATGAAGAGCATGGCGATGTGCAGGCGCTGGCGGATCTCGGCGAACAGTTCCAGCACCTGGGCCTGCACCGAAACGTCCAGCGCACTGACGGCCTCGTCGGCCACCAGCAGCTCGGGCTCAAGCATCAGGGCGCGCGCGATGCAGATGCGCTGGCGCTGGCCGCCGCTGAACTGGTGCGGGTAGCGGTCCAGCGCGCTGGCGTCCAGGCGCACCAGGCCCAGCAGCTCGGCGGCCTTGGCTTCCGCCTGGGCGCGCGCCATGCCGAAGTTCATCGGGCCTTCGATCATGGCCTCGCGCACGGTACGGCGCGGGTTCAGCGAACGGTACGGGTCCTGGAAGACGATCTGCACACGGCGACGCAGCGGGCGCAGGCGGGCCGCCGGCAGGCGGGCGATGGACTCGCCGCCCAACGTCACCTCGCCGGTGCTGGGGTCGATCAGGCGCACGATGCAGCGCGCCACCGTGCTCTTGCCGGAGCCGGACTCGCCGACGATGCCCAGCGTCTGGCCGCGCCGGATCTCGAAGCTCACGCCCTGCGCGGCGTGCACGGTGCGCCGCTGGCCGAACCAGCTGCGCGTGTCGTAGGTCTTGGCCAGGCCCTGCACCTGCAGCACCACGGGCGCGTCGGGCGGCAGCGCACGGGCCGTGGTGCGCAGCGTGGGCACCGAGGCCATCAGCATGCGCGTGTAGGGGTGCTGAGGCTGCTGCAGCACTGCGTCCTTCGCACCCACCTCCACCAGGTCGCCCAGGCGCAGCACGGCCACACGGTGGGCGATCTCCGCGACGACGCCGAAGTCGTGGGTGATGAACAGCACCCCGGTGCCGTGGCGGGCCTGCAGGTCCAGGATCAGCTTGAGGATCTGCGCCTGCGTGGTGACGTCCAGCGCGGTGGTCGGTTCGTCGGCGATCAGCAGCACCGGGTCGAGCACCAGCGCCATCGCGATCATGATGCGCTGGCGCTGGCCACCGCTGAGCTGGTGCGGGTAGCTGGCGACGATGCGTTCCGGGTCGGGCAGCAGCACCTCGCGCACGATGTCCAGCACCTTGGCACGGCGCGCGGCGGCATCGAGCGGGGTGTGCTCGCGCAGCACCTCGTCGATCTGGTCGCCGCAGGTCATGACCGGGTTCAGCGCCGTCATCGGCTCCTGGAAGATCATGCTCATGCGCGTGGCGCGCAGCTCGCGCAGGCGCGACAGCGGCGCGTGCGTGATGTCCTCGCCTTCCAGGCGGATCGTACCGGACTGGACCGGCAATGACTTCGGCAACAGGCCCATCACCGACTGCGCGATCACCGACTTGCCGGAGCCGGATTCGCCCACCAGGCAGACGATCTCGCCACGGCCGACGGTGAAGGACACGTTGCGCACGGCGGCGCTGCGGTCGCCGCCGCTGGGCAGCCCGATGGTCAGGCCGTCGACCTGCAGGATGTGGGTGGCCGTGGTCACACGCGTTTCGCCATCTTCGGGTCCAGCGTGTCCCGCAGCCCGTCCCCCAGCATGTTCACCGCCAGCACCGTCATCGCCAGGAAGACGCCGGGGAAGAAGATGTTGTGCGGGTACTCGGTGAACTGCGCGCGGCCCTCGGCCATCACGTTGCCCCAGGTGGGCACGTCCGGCGGCAGCCCCACGCCCAGGAACGACAGGATGGCCTCGGTGAGGATGCCCGAGGCGCAGATGAAGGTGGCCTGCACGATCAGTGGCGCCACGGTGTTGGGCAGCACGTGGCGCGCCATGATGCGCCAGGTGGGCGTGCCCAGCGAGATCGCCGCCTCGACGTAGGGCTCCTCGCGGATGGTGAGCACCAGCGAGCGCACCAGCCGCGTCACGCGCGGGATCTCGGGGATGGCGATGGCGATCACCACGGTGGTCAGGCTGCCCCGCCACATGGCCACCAGCGCGATGGCGATCAGGATCGCGGGGATGGCCATCAGACCGTCCATCACGCGCATCAGCGGGCCGTCCAGCCAGCGCAGGAAGCCGGCCAGCAGGCCGAAGACGATGCCGAAGGCCATGGCCACCACCGCAGTCGCCAGGCCCACGATGAGCGAGACCTGGGTGCCGTAGACCACGCGGCTGTAGATGTCGCGGCCGAAGCTGTCGGAGCCCATCAGAAAGCGGTGCGGCAGGTACTCGCCGTCCAGCGTGGTGATCTCGCCTTCGGCACCGGGCAGCAGGTCGCGGCTGGCCGGGTCGAACAGCGACGGGTCCACCGTGCCCAGCCAGGGCGCCAGCAGCGCGATGACCACCAGCAGCGCCATCACGCCGCCGCCGATGCGCACCGACAGGTTGCGCCCGGCGCGCGCCCAGCCGCTGGGTTGCTCGACGACCGACGCGGCCTCGACGCTGAGTTCGTCGTATTCAGTCCGCGACATGTCAGTTGTCCATGGTGCTTCGTACCCGCCACAACGCGTGAAGCGCCACGGCCCAACCAAGCTTCCCGCCGCGGATCCGGCTCTGCCGGGCCGCTGGCGGACGGCCGGCAGCGAGGACACTGCCGGCGCTCGTAGGCGAGGAACCGTCCGCAGGGACGGTTCCTTGTCCGACTCGCCCCCCTCGGGGGGTAGCGAGCGCGAGCGAGCTTGGGGGCTTCATGTCAGTAGCGGATGCGGGGGTCGAAGAACACGTAGCTCAGGTCCACCGCCAGGTTCACCAGCACGTAGACCACGGAGAACAGCAGAATCACGCCCTGGATGGTGGGGAAGTCGCGCGCCAGCACGGCGTCCACCGTCAAGCGGCCCAGGCCCGGGATGGCGTAGACCGATTCCGTGACCACCACGCCGCCGATCAGCAGCGCGATGCCGATGCCGATGACGGTGACGATGGGCACCGCCGCGTTGGCCAGGGCGTGGCGCATCAGCACCGCCTTCTCCGGCAGGCCCTTGGCGCGGGCGGTGCGGATGTAGTCCTCGCCCAGCGTCTCCAGCACCGACGCCCGCGTGACCCGCGCGATCAGCGCCACATAGATGACCGACAGCGTGATCGACGGCAGCAGCAGGTGGTAGAGCCACGGCCCCACGCCGTCGGCGATGCGCTTGTAGCCCTGCACCGGCAGCCAGCCGAGCTTGAGCGACACGAGCCAGATCAGGATGTAGGCGAGCACGAACACGGGGATGGAGAAGCCCATCACCGAGAAGCCCATCAGCAGACGGTCGAACCACGAGCCGAAGCGCCACGCGGCCAGCACGCCCAGCGGCACGGCCACCAGCACGGCGATGGTGATGGTCAACGCGGCCAGTGACAGCGTGGGCTCCAGCCGCTGCGCGATGAGCGTGGCGACGTCGGTCTTGTGGTAGTAGCTCTGGCCCAGGTCGCCGGTGAGCATGTGGCCGGCCCAGATGGCGAACTGCTCCGGGATGGAGCGGTCCAGCCCCAGCGTGGCGCGGATCTCGGCGATCTGCTCGGTGGTGGCCGCGTCGCCGGCCAGCACGGCGGCCGGGTCGCCCGGTGTCAGCCGCAGCATCAGGAACACCAGCACCGCGACGATGACCAGCACCGGCACGGCGGACAGCAGGCGGCGCAGCAGGAAGTTCAGCATCGGCCGGTGCTCAGTGAGGCCGCGGCGCACCGTTGCGCGGCGTGCGCTGCAGCACCTGGCCGGGGCGGGCGCCGGTGGCCGCTCCGCCCTGCCACACCGGCTGGCCATTGACGAGCACGACGTCGATGCCCGCGGCGGGCTGCTGAGGGTCGGCGTAGGTGGCGGTGTCGTTGATGGTGTCGGCGTCGAACACCACCAGGTCCGCTGCCTGCCCCACAGCCACCGTGCCTCGGTCGGACAGCCCGAAGTTGCGCGCCGTCAGCCCCGTCATCTTCCACACCGCGGTCTCCAGCGGGAACAGCCCCAGGCCGCGGCTGTAGTGACCGAGCACGCGCGGGAAGGTGCCCCACAGCCGCGGGTGCGGCTTGTCGCCCAGCGGGATGCCGTCGGACCCGATCATGGTCTCGTCGAAGGCCAGGATGCGCTGCACGTCGCCCTCGTCCATCAGGAAGTAGATCGCGCTGCCGGGTTGCAGGCGGCGTGCCGCCTCATCGCGGGGCAGGCCCCACTCGGCGGCGATATCGGCCAGTTCGCGGCCGGCGCACTCGGGATGAGGCACGCTGGAGGCGATGACCACCCGCACGTCGAGCATGCCGCGGTCGGGGCGGATCATCGTCGAGCCGGCGGTGTAGGGATAGCAGTCGAGTGCCACGCACTGGCCGCGCATCGCGGTGGCGATGCGGCCCAGCGACTGCGCCGAGCGCCCATGGTTGGCCGCCCCGCCGAGCTTGTGGTGCGAGATCACCACCGGGCAGTCCAGGGCACGGCCGATGTCCAGCGTCTCCTCGATGGCCGCCATTACCGCATCGGCCTCGTCGCGCATGTGGGTGGCGTACAGGCCGGCGCCACCGCGCAGCGGCGCGCCGACGCCGATGATCTCCTCGGTGGGCGCTGCAGCCGCCGGCGGGTAGAAGGTGCCGGTGGACAGGCCGATGGCCCCCGCCGCCAGCGCCGCCTCGACCTCTGCCGCCATGGCCGCGATCTCGTCGCGCGTGGCCGCCCGGTCGGTGCGGTCCATGGCCAGCACGCGCAAGGTGCTGTGGCCCACCAGCGCCGCCACGTTCACCGCCGCAGGTTCGCGTCGCAGCACCCCGAGGTAGCCCGCAAAGCTGGTGAAGACCTCGCCGCCGCGGTCCAGCAGGTCCAGCGGCGGCGGGTTCGGCGCCCCTGCGCGCCAGGGTGCGATGCTGATGCCGCAGTTGCCGGTGACCACGGTGGTCACGCCCTGCGAAATCTTGAAGGTCAGTTCGGGCCTCACACGGACGGCCTGGTCGTCGTGCGTGTGGGCATCGATGAAGCCCGGCGCGACGATGCGCCCACGGGCGTCGATGCGGCTCACGGCGGCGCGCCCGGACAGATCACCCACGGCAGCGATGCGGCCATCGACGATGCCGACGTCGGCATCGAAGCGGGGCGCCCGGGTGCCGTCGATCACCGTGCCGCCGGCGATCAGGCAGTCGAAGGCCGGGGCGTCGGGCACCCCGGGGGCCACGTCGTGCACGGACGGCTCAGTTCTTCTTCAGGTTCCAGTAGATGTTGCCGTTGGTCACGAAGAACCCGCTGATGTTCTTGCGCGCGGCCATCGGCTGCTGGTATTCGCCCAGGGGCACGTGGGTGGCCACCTCGAAGGCGCGCACCTGGATCTGCTCGGCCAGCTTCCTTTTCGTGGGCTCGTCCGTGGCGCGCATCAACTGGTTGCGCAGGGTGACCAGCTTCTCGTCCGAAGGCCAGCCGAACCACACCGACTTATCACCTCGCGAGTCCAGCGCCGGGTTGGCGATCGGGCTCCAGATGTCAAAGGTCTGCCAGGCGGTGAGGAACATGTTCCAGCCGCCAGCCGACGGCGCGTCCTTCTTGGCGCGTCGACCGACCAGGGTCTGCCAGTCCATGGCCTGCAGGTCGACCTTGAAGCCGGCCTGGCGCAGCAACTGCGCCGCGACGTCGGGCAGCTTTTGGATCGATGCCAGATCGGTGGGCTTCATCAGCACCACCGGTGTGCCGTCGTAGCCACTGTCCTTGAGCAGCTGCTGCGCCTTGCGCATGTTGCTCTTGGCCTGGATGTCGCTGCCGGCGGCGCTGTAGTAAGGCGTGCCGCAGGCGAACATGCCGGGGCAGGTCTTGTAGAGCTCCTTGACGCCCACCTGGGCGCGCAGGAAAGGCTCCTGGCTCATCGCCGCCAGTGCCGCCTGGCGCACCTTTACGTTGTTGAACGGCGCGTGCAGGTGATTGAAGCGCGCCATGTACTGCAGGCCGAAGTTGCTGTACTTGGGCAACTGAAGGTTGGCATCGGCCTTCACCGTCTCGAACTGGTCGAAGCCCAGCGCTTCGATGATGTCGACCTCGCCCTTCTGCAGCGCATTGACCTGCGCCTGCGCGTCGCGCAGCGCGAGGTTCCACTCCACGCGGTCAACGTAGACGTTCTTGCCACCGGTGGTGCCCGACGGCGGTTCGCTGCGCGGCACGTACTTGGTGTTCTTGACGTAGACCGCCTTGTCGCCCGGCTTGAACTGGTCCTTGACGAACATGTAGGGGCCGGACCCGATGTGCTCCTCGATCTGCTTGGTGGCATCGGTCTCGGCGATGCGCTTGGGCATGATGAAAGGCACGTTGGACGACGGCTTGCCCAGTGCCTCGAGCATGAAGCCGCAGGCCTCGCCCAGGAAGATGCGGAAGGTGTCGGGCGCCGGGCTGTCCATGCGCTGCACGAACTGGAACAGCGCCGAGCCCAGCGCGTCACGCTTGCCCCAGCGCTGCAGGCTGGCCATGACGTCCTCGCCGGTGACGGGTGCCCCGTCGTGGAAGGCCAAGCCCTTGCGCAGCTTGAAGGTCCACAGCCGGTTGTCGTCGCTGACGTTCCAGCTCTCCACCATCTGCGGCTTGATCTTGCCGTTCTCGTCGGTGCCGAACAGGGTGTCGTAGATCATGTAGCCGTGGTTGCGGCTCATGTACGCCGTGGTCCAGATCGGGTCGAGGATCGCCAGGTTCGAATGCGGCACCACGCGCAGCACCTTCTCCTGCGCCACTGCAGGCAGCGACACCATCGCGGCGACAGACAGGGCAGAGGCTGCGAGCAGGCTGCGGCGGACGATCTTCATGGGGCAATCCTTTCCAGTGAACGGCGGCGTGGGACAGGGCTGTCGGCTCATTTTGCGGGGCGATCGGCGACAAATTTCATAGGGAAAACCTTCGCCGGCACCCGTGATCGAGCCCTGCTGCCGGGGCGGTCCGGGATGCGCACAATCGTCGCGTCGCCGACGACCCCACCTCGCCCGCCATGGACCTGCCCGCCGATCTGACCGACCTCGACGCCGACGCCCTGTCGCAGGCCATCCACGCCCGGCGGGTGTCGTGCCGCGAGGTCATGCAGGCCACGCTGGCGCGCGTGCACTCGCTGAACCCGCAGGCCAATGCCATCGTCAACCTGGCCGCCGACGACGTGCTGCTGGCGCAGGCCGACGAACGCGACGCCGAACTGGCGCGCGGTGCATCCCGCGGCTGGCTGCACGGCATCCCGCAGGCGATCAAGGACACGGGGCATGCTGTCGGCTTTCCCACCACCTTCGGCTCACCGCTGCTGAAGGACGCGATGCCGGCGCAGGACAGCCTGTACGTGGCGCGCATGAAGACCGCGGGCTGCATCGTCATCGGCAAGACCAACATGCCGGAGTTCGGGCTGGGTTCGCACACCTACAACCCGCTGTTCGGTCCTACGCCGAATGCCTGGGACCCGGCGCGCAGCGCTGGTGGGTCCAGCGGCGGTGCCGCCGTGGCGCTGGCGCTGCGCCTGCTGCCGCTGGCCGACGGCTCGGACTTCATGGGCTCGCTGCGCAACCCGGCGGGCTGGAACCATGTCTTCGGCCTGCGGCCCAGCCAGGGCCGTGTGCCGGGCTGGCCGCGCCCCGAACTGTTCGTGAGCCAGCTGGCCACCGACGGCCCGATGGCGCGCACGGTGCGCGACCTGGCGCGGCTGCTGGCCGTCCAGGCCGGTTTCGACCCGCGCGTGCCGCTGTCGCTGGATGACCCACACGACAGCCTGGTGCCGCCGGCCGACGTGACGCTGGACGGCGTGCGCATCGGCTGGCTGGGCGACCTGGACGGCCACCTGCCGCTGGAGCCGGGCATTGCCGAGGTGTGCGAATCGGCGCTGCACCGCATGGCCGACGCCGGCGCCCACATGAGCCCGGCGCGGATGGACATCGACCTGGAGGCGGTGTGGCGCGCCTGGCTGGTGTGGCGCCGTGCCCTGGTGGCGCCGGCCGTCGCGGCGGTGATGCAGACGTCCGAGCAGCGCGGCCAGGTCAAGCCCGAAGCCCTGTGGGAGCACGATGGCGCGCAGGACTTGCGCTTCGACACCTTCCTGGCCGCCAGCGTCACGCGTGGCTCTCTATTGCAGGCGATGCTCGCGCTGTTCGAGCGCTACGACGTGCTGGCGTTGCCGGTGGCCCAGGTCTGGCCCTTCGACCTCGACCAGCCTTGGCCACGCGAGATCACCGGCCACCCGATGGACACCTACCACCGCTGGATGGAAACGACGATCTATGCCACCTTTGCCGGCCTGCCGGCGATCAGCGTGCCGGCCGGCTTTGACGCCAGCGGCCGCTGGCCGATGGGACTGCAACTGATCGGGCGGCCGCGCGCCGACGCTGCGCTGCTGCGCATCGCGGCCGGCTACGAGGCGGTGGTGCCGGAGTTGCTGGCGCGCCGGCCGTCCGCCGTCAGTTCGACAACTGCTGCCAGGTCTTCTCCAGCCGCTTGACGCTGACCGGTTGCGGCGTGCGCAGTTCCTGGGCGAAGAGGCTCACACGCAGCTCCTCCAGCAGCCAGCGAAATTCGTCCAGGCGCGGGTCGGCCTGGCCCTTGAGTTCGGCCAGACGCCGCTGCCAGCGCTGTTCCAGCGGCCGCAGTTCGGCGAGCCGCGCGGCATCGCGCGCGGGGTCGGCACGCCACTTGTCCAGCCGCAGCACCACGGCCTTCAGGTAGCGAGGCAGGTGCTGCAGTGCCGCCCAGGGCGTGTCGACCAGGAAACGTTTGCCCACCAGGCGTTGCAACTGGGTGGCCACGTCGTCCTGCACCGCCTTGTCGGCCCGGCTGTCCTTGAGCTTGCGCTGCGCCGCCTGCCAGTCCGCCAGTACCACGCCGCACAGGCGTGCCACCTCCTGCGCGATCAGGTTCAGGCGCGGGCGGCCTTCGTCCAGCCTCGCCTGAAACGTCCGCGCGTCGGTGGGCAGCGGATCGGCCCCGAAGGCGCGGTCCAGCGCCAGGTCCACGATCTGCTGGCGCAGGTCCTCCACCGTGCCCAGGGTCATGAAGGCCGCGCCCATCTTCTGCAGGTCGGGGATGTTCTTCTCCAGGAACTTCAGCGGCTCACGGATCTGCAGCGCCACCAGCCGCCGCAGGCCGACACGGTGCTTCGCAGCCGCCACGTCGGGCTCGTCGAAGACCTCGATGACGACGTGCGTACCCTTGTCCACCAGCGCGGGGAACCCCACCAGCACCTGGCCGCCCTGCTGAAGTTCCATCAGTTCCGGGAGTTCGCCGAAGGTCCAGGCCGTCAGCGGCACGGCCGCGGGCACCGGCGGCGGCGCCGGCGAAGCGGCCCGGCTCGGCTTCATGGCCACACGACCGCCTTGGGCCGGTCCGCCAGTGGCAGACGACGCGGCAGCTTCAGTCTGCGGCTTCAATGCCGCCAGCGCCTGGAAGGCGTTGCGTGCCTGCCCGCCCAGCTCCGCCTTCAGCGCCGCCAGGTGCCGGCCCGTGCCCAGCTGCCGCCCATGTTCATCGACGACGCGGAAATTCATGAACAGGTGCGGCGAGAGCATCTCCAGCTTGAAATCGGCCCGCTGCACCGGCAGCTGCGTGCGCGCGCGCACGGCCTTGAGCAGGCTCTCGACCAGCGAGCCCTGGCCAAAGGGCAGTGACTCGGCCAAGGCTGCCGCCGTGTCCGGCAGTGGCACCAGCCGCGCGCGCGGCTTCTGCGGCAGGCTCTTCAGCAAAGCCTGGATCTTGTCCTTCAACATGCCCGGCACCAGCCATTCGCAGCGCTCGTCGGCCACCTGGTTGAGCGCGTAGATCGGCAGCGTCACCGTGAGGCCGTCGCGCGCATCGCCCGGTTGATGCAGGTAGGTCGCGGCGCAGTCGATGCCACCCAGGCGCACGACGCGCGGAAAGGCGTCGCTGGTGACGCCGGCGGCCTCGTGGCGCATCAGCTCGTCGCGGCTGAGCTGCAGCAGCCGCGGCTGGCGCTTGACCTCGTCGCGGAACCAGCGCTCCAGCATCGGGCCGCTGCAGACTTCGGGCGGGATCAGTCGGTCGTAGAAGCCGAAGATCAGCTCGTCATCGACCAGCACGTCCTGCCGGCGTGACTTGTGTTCCAGCGCCTCCAGTTCCCGCACCAGCTTGCGGTTGTGCGCCAGGAAGGGCAGCCGGCTGTCCCAGGCGTCCTCGCGCAGGCCGCGCACCAGGGCCTCGCGGATGAACAGATCACGCGCCGCCGCCGGGTCCACACGCGCGTAGTTGACGCGCCGGTTGGCGTAGATCACCAGGCCGTAGAGCGTCGCGCGCTCCAGCGCCACCACCTCGCCGGCCTTCTTCTCCCAATGCGGCTCCAGCAGCTGCGTCTTCAGCAGGTGGCCGGCGATGGGCGCGATCCACTGCGGCTCGATGGCCGCCAGCCCGCGGCCGAACAATCGCGTCGTCTCCACCAGCTCGGCCGCGACGATCCAGCGGCCGGGCTTCTTCGACAGGTGGGCGCCCGGGTGGCGCCAGAACTTGATGCCACGCGCGCCAAGGTACCACTCGTCGTCGTCGGCCCTCAGGCCGAGGTTGCCCAGCAGGCCGGCCAGCATGCTCTGGTGCACCTGCTCGTAGGTGGCCGGCGTGCCGTTGAGGCGCCAGCCATGTTCGGCCACCACGGTGTGCAGCTGGCTGTGGATGTCGCGCCACTCGCGCACGCGGCGCGGGCTGACGAAGTGCTCGCGCAGGCGCTGTTCCTGCTGGCGGTTGGACAGCTTGTGCGGCTTCGCGCTACCTGCGGCCTGTGCAGGGTCCGCATGCCCCCGGCCTTCCTCGATCCACTTCCACAGCTTCAGGTAGCCGTTGAACTCCGACTTCTCGTCGTCGAACAGCTTGTGCTTCTGGTCGGCCGCCTGCTGCTGCTCCAGCGGCCGGTCGCGCACGTCCTGCACCGACAGCGCCGATGCGATCACCAGCACCTCGGCCAGCGCCTCGCGGTCGCGTGCGGCCAGGATCATGCGGCCGATGCGCGGGTCCAGCGGCAGTTTGGACAGCTCACGGCCGATGGCGGTGAGCTCGTTGCGCTCGTCCACCGCACCCAGTTCCGCCAGCAGCGCATAACCGTCGGCGATGGCCTTGCGCGGCGGCGGTTCCAGGAACGGGAAATCCTCGATCGCGCCCAGGTGCAGCGCCTTCATGCGCAGGATCACACCGGCCAGGCTGCTGCGCAGGATCTCGGGGTCGGTGAAGCGCGGGCGGGCGGCGAAGCCCGGCTCGTCGTAGAGCCGGATGCACACGCCGTCGGCCACGCGGCCGCAACGCCCTGCGCGCTGGTTGGCCGCGGCCTGGCTGATCGGCTCGACTTGCAGCTGCTCGACCTTGTTGCGGTAGCTGTAGCGCTTCACGCGTGCCTGGCCGCTGTCGATGACGTAGCGGATGCCCGGCACCGTCAGCGAGGTCTCGGCCACGTTGGTGGCCAGCACGATGCGGCGGCCGTTGCCCTGCGAGAACACACGCTCCTGCTCCGCCTGCGACAGGCGCGCAAACAGCGGCAGGATCTCTGCCACCGGGCCGCCCCGGTGCTGCTGGGCCAGGTGCTTGTGCAGGTGGTCAGCCGCCTCGCGGATCTCACGTTCGCCGGGCAGGAACACCAGGATGTCGCCAGGGGCACCGCGCCAGAGCTCGTCCACCGCGTCGGCGATGGCATCGTTGAGATCAACCGATGGCCGCCCACCGGCACGTGCACCCGTGGGCGATGGCGGCGCCTTTGGGGCCGTGCCGTCATCGAACGGCCGCCAGCGCTGCTCCACCGGAAAGAGCCGGCCCGAGACCTGGATCACTGGCGCCGGCCCCTGGGCCGAGGCGAAGTGCGCCGCGAAGCGATCGGCGTCGATGGTGGCCGAGGTGACGACGATCTTCAGGTCCGGCCGGCGCGGCAGCAGCGCCTTCAGGTAGCCGAGCAGGAAGTCGATGTTCAGGCTGCGCTCGTGGGCCTCGTCGACGATGATGGTGTCGTAGGCCTTCAGCAGCGGGTCGCCCTGCGTCTCGGCGAGCAGGATGCCGTCGGTCATCAGCTTCACGCTGGCACCGCGCTGCAGGCGGTCCTGGAAGCGCACCTTGTAGCCCACCACCTCGCCCAGCGGCGTCTGCAGTTCCTCGGCGATGCGCTTGGCCACGCTGGTGGCGGCAATGCGCCGCGGCTGCGTGTGGCCGATCAGCCCGCGCCCGCCGCCGGCCCAGCCGCGGCCGATCTCGAGCGCGATCTTGGGCAGCTGCGTGGTCTTGCCGGAGCCCGTCTCGCCGCAGACGATGACCACCGGATGCTCGCGCAGCGCGCGCGCGATCTCGTCGCGCCGCGCCGAGACGGGCAGCGATTCCGGGTAGTGGAGCTTCAGCGGCGCGGCAGGCGCAGGCGGCGCGGCCGGTGGTGGACGGTTCGGCGGGGGCACGGGCCGCGGATTATCCGCGGCACAGGCGCACCCCCCTCAGGCTCCGGCCGTGTAAGTGATGGCGCTGATCACGGCGCCCAAGGGGTCCTTGAGCACGGCCATGCGGCCCACAGTGGGGATGTCCATCGGCGGCATCAGCACCTGACCGCCGAGTTCGATGCAGCGCTTCGCGGTGGCGTCGATGTCGTCCACGGTGACGTAACAACCCCACATCGGCGGCATGCCCGGCGGTGTGTCGGGCGGCATGCCCATCACCCCGGCCACCTGGGTGTCGCCAACCTTGACGACGTGGTACGCGCCGGAGCCCATGTCCATCTCCTGGCTGGTCCAGCCGAACAAGTCGCCGTAGAAGGCGAGCGCCGCCTTCGGGTTCGGCGTCATCAGCTCCGACCAGCTGAATGCACCATGGGTCTTGTAGACGTCCATCGCGAAGGCTCCATCGGCAATGCGGCCAACGATGCTGCGGCACAATCCGCCGCGCGATGAGCCTCGTTTTCCCGCATACCTTCGTGCCCTGGTTCCGTCTGGTGGCGCCGCACATCCATGCCTACCGCGGCAAGACCTTCGTCGTCGGGCTGACGGGTGAGGCCATCGCCGCGGGCAAGCTCAACGCCTTCGTGCAGGACCTGGCCATCCTGCACGCCATCGGCATCAAGATCGTGCTGGCGCACGGCTTCCGGCCGCAAGTGACGGAACAGCTGGCGGCCAAGGGGCAGGCCTCGCGCTACAGCCACGGCATGCGCATCACCGACGCGGTGGCGCTGGACTGCGCGCAGGAGGCTGCGGGCCAGCTGCGCTTCGAGATCGAGGCCGCGTTCAGCCAGGGGCTCCCCAACACACCGATGGCCAACGCCACGGTACGCGTGATCTCCGGCAATTTCCTCGTCGCGCGGCCGGTGGGCATCGTCGACGGCGTGGACTACATGCACAGCGGCATCGTGCGCCGCGTGGACGGCGCCGCCATCCGGCGCGCCATCGACACGGGCGCCCTGGTGCTGCTCAGCCCCTTCGGCTTCTCGCCCACCGGCGAGGCCTTCAACCTGACGATGGAAGACGTGGCCACCGCCACCGCCGTGGCCCTGCAGGCCGACAAGCTGCTGTTCATGACCGAGGTGGCGGGCATCCGCGAGGCCCAGGACGACCCGGAGTCCCCCATCGACACCGAACTGGCCCTGGCCGATGCCCGCCGCCTGATGCGCGCCCTGCCCCGCCCCGAGCAGCCCACCGACACCGGCTTCTACCTGCAGCACTGCGTGAAAGCCTGCGAAGGCGGTGTCGAGCGCTCGCACATCCTGCCGTTCTCGGTGGACGGTGCGCTGCTGATGGAGGTGTTTACGCACGATGGCATCGGCACCATGGTGGTCGACGAGAAGCTCGAGAGCCTGCGCGAGGCCACGGCCGACGACGTCGGCGGCATCCTGCAGTTGATCGAACCCTTCGAGCGCGACGGCACCATGGTGCGCCGCGACCGCCACGAGATCGAACGCGACATCGCCAACTACACCGTCATCGAACACGACGGCGTGATCTTCGGCTGTGCGGCGCTCTACCCCTACCCCGAAGCGCGCACCGGCGAGATGCTGGCGCTGACGGTGTCGCCGCAGAGCCAGAGCCAGGGCGACGGCGAACGCATCCTCAAGCGCATCGAACAGCGTGCGCGCGCGGCCGGCCTGGACAGCATCTTCGTGCTCACCACGCGCACGATGCACTGGTTCATCAAGCGCGGCTTCGCCGTCGTCGACCCGGGCTGGCTGCCCGACGCGCGCCAGCGCAAGTACAACTGGGACCGGCGCTCGCAGGTGCTGGTCAAGAAACTGAACTGAAGGAGTTCCGCAATGACACGCATGGTGCAGTGCACGTACCTGAAGAAGGAAGCCGAGGGCCTGAGCTTCGCGCCCTACCCCGGCGACCTGGGCAAGCGCATCTACAACAACATCTCGAAGGAAGCCTTCGAGCTCTGGAAGCGCCACCAGACGATGCTGGTCAACGAGAACCGGCTCAACCTGGCCGACGCGCGCGCCCGCCAATACCTGGCGCGGCAGATGGAACTGTTCCTGTTCGCCGAAGAAGGTGCCGACAAGCCGGCGGGCTACGTGCCGCCAAGCGCCTGATCCGCAACGTTCGTCGCCGGAATGACGCAGCGCCGCCACAGGCGGGTGCACCTGCCGACGCCGCGTTGGCGTGGTTGCGCAAATCCTGGGTTTGGCCGTCGGATTTGAAACGATAAGGATTCTCGTTAGCGTTAAACTTTCAGGTGTGGTTCCAACTCATCTGAAAGCTTCCATGCGCCTGCCGTTCGTCCTGAAGTCGCTTGCCGCCCTCACGCTGTCGGCTGCGGCCACCCTCGTGGCCGCCCAGCAGCCGGTGCTGAATCTCTACTCGGCCCGGCACTACCAGACCGACGAGGCGCTGTACGCCAACTTCACCCAGGCCACCGGCATCCGCATCAACCGCATCGACGGCGACGACAACGGCATCTTCTCGCGCCTGAAGAGCGAAGGTGCGGCCAGCCCGGCCGATGTGGTCCTGCTGGTGGACGCGGCCCGCCTCTGGCGCGCCGAGAGCGACGGCCTCTTCCAGCCCGTCAAGAGTGCGGTGCTGGAGCAGCGCATCCCCGCCACCCTGCGCAGCACCGACAACGGTCAGGGCTCGGCCTGGTTCGGCTTCTCGACCCGTGCGCGCGTGATCGTGTACGACAAGATGCGCGTGCAGCGTGCCGATGTCGACACCTACGCCGACCTGGCCGCGCCGGTCAACAAGGGGCGGCTGTGCACCCGCTCCGGCTCGCACCCCTACAACGTGTCGCTGTTCGGCTCCATGCTCGTGCGCATGGGCCCGGAGAAGACCGAAGCCTGGCTCAAGGGCCTGGTGGACAACATGGCGCGGGCCCCCAAGGGTGGCGACACCGACCAGATCCGCGCCGTGGCGGCCGGGGAATGCGCGGTCGCCCTGTCCAACTCGTACTACGTCGCGCGCCTGATGCGTTCGACCAAGCCCGAGGACCGAGCAGTCATCGAGAAGGTCGGCATCCTGTTCCCGGACCAGGACGGTGCCGGCACCCACGTCAACATTGCCGGCGGGGCCGTGGCCAGGCACGCCAAGAACCGCGACGCGGCCGTCAAGTTCCTGGAATACCTGGCCAGCGACGAGGCGCAGCGCTACTTTGCCGAAGGCAACAACGAGTGGCCTGCCGTCACCTCCGTGCCGACACAGAACCCCGCGCTGCGCGCGCTCGGCAACTTCAAGATGGAGGCCGTGCCGGTCTCGGCCATCGGCGGCAACCAGGCCGAGGTGCAGCGCATGCTCGACCGCGTGGGCTACCGCTGAGATCCCACGGCTTCCGGGGGGAGGCCGTCGCGTCGCACAGGGTCGGCTGTCGGATATATTGCCCGATCACATATTCAGGGAGACCGTGACGTGGCAGCCCCTTCATTGAGCGACCTGCTGGCCCAGAAGGCAGCGCTCGAGCAGCAGATCATCGAGGTCCAGCGCGAGGAGCGCGCGCAGGCCATCGCCAAGGTGCGAGCCCTGATGACCGAATACGGCCTGACGCTGGCCGACCTGGGCAGCAGCCGTCCGGCAGCCGCTCCGCGCAAGGCGGGTGGCGGCACGGTGGCGCCGAAGTACCGGCATCCGCAGACCGGCGAGACCTGGTCCGGCCGGGGCCTGCAGCCCAAGTGGCTGCGGTCCGCGCTGGAGGCCGGCGCACAAATCGACGACTTCAAGCTCTGAACACACTGCCGACCTTCGAACGATCGGTGCCCGGCACCGGTCGGCCCGGCATGGGCTGGTGGGTCGGCTCAGCCGCGGCATTGGCATTGGCAGCGCTGGTGGACCACCGGCTGGCCCTGCCGGGCTTGGCCGGCCTGCCGTGGATCGGGGCCGGAGTCGCGCTGGCCGTGGTGCTGCGGGCGCGTTGGCAGGCGCTCCCGCTGATCGCCGCACTCTGGGCACTGGCCGGCGCGACGGGCGGCAAAGGACCTTGGCCGGTGCTGGTGGTGGCGCTGGGCGCCACCGGCGCCGTCTGGGCCGTGGGTGAGGTCATCCGCCGCCTGGGCGGCCGCGCCGACCTCGAGCGCGCACGCGACGCCCTGGTCATCGGCGCCGCGGCCTTGCTGGTGGGTGGGCCACTGATGGCGGGTGTGCAGACGGCCCTGCCGGCCGCCGTGCCGCTGGCCGCCAGCGCGCCGTTGCTGGACCTGCTGGCCTGGCCCTGGCATGCCTTGGGGCTGTTGCTGGGCTGCCTGCCGGCCATTGCCGTGGCGCGGTCGTCGCGCCGGCCAGCCCGCAGCCTGCCCCGCCTGGTCGGTGCCATGGCCCTGGCCCTGTCGGCCGTGGCAGCGGCGGGGCTGTGGTTCGGCGGCCTCTCGCTGGGCATCGTCGCCAGCGCCGCCGTGGCCTGGTGGCCTCATGTGCTGCTGCTGGGCCTGCTGCTGGCGGGCGCTCTGACGCTGCCGTTGCTGGCACTGCTGGGCGTCGGTGTGGTCGCGGCGCTCGGCACGGCTTCAGGTGTGGGGCCGTTCGCATCGCTGCCCCCGGCGGGCGCGGTGGCGGCTCTGTGTGGCTACCTCGGCTCGCTGGCGGTGATGCTGCTGACGGCCCGCAGCATCGGCCAGGAACTCCGGCTGCGCGAGCGCCGCGCGTTCACGGCGCTGGGTGCCGCACGGCTGGCGGTGGCCGAATGGCACCGGCACCGGCCAGACGAGGTGCACCTTTCGGCCGACTGGCTGGCCCTGACCCGGCACCAGGACGCCGCCAGCTGGACGCCTCGCGCCTGGCTGGACGACGTGCACATTGACGACCGCGGCCGCCTGCAGGAAGCGCTCTCGGAGGTGACCGTCGGTGAGCGCGACCAGTGGCAGCAGGAACTGCGGATCCAGAGCGCCGACGGCTGGCATTGGGTGGAGGTCAATGTGCTGGCCGCCGAACGCGACCAGGCCGGCCAGCCGCTGCGGCTGGTGGCCACGATGGCCGATGTCAGCGAGCGGCACGAGGCGCAGGAGCGGCAACGCCTGTCGGCCAGCTTGTTCGAGCACCTGCACGAGGGCCTGCTGATCGCCGACGCCGACCTGCGGGTGCTGGACGCCAATGCGGCCTACACGCAGATCCTGGATGTGACGCTGGCCGAACTGATCGGCCGGGTGCCGTCGCTGCTGCAGCCCAACCCCAGCGACCCACTGGCGCGCCAGCAGCGCGCTGCCATGTGGGCCGGGCTGCGCCAGCAGGGGCGCTGGCGCGGCGAGCTCATCGAACGCCGGCGCGACGGCCAGCTCAGCACCCTCCAGGCCACGATCTCCCAGGTGCACGGCCCCGAGGGCGACTTGCGCTATCACGTGCTGGCGATCTCCGACATCACGGAGCAGCGTCTTGCGCGTGAACGCCTGGAACGGCAGGCCCACTTCGACGAACTGACCCGGCTGCCCAACCGCGCCCGCCTGAGCCAGCTGCTGGGCGACGCGATGCGCGCCGCCGACCGAGATGGCTACCTGCTGGCCGTGTGCTACCTGGACCTGGATCGCTTCAAGCCTGTCAATGACCGCCATGGCCACGACGGCGGCGACCGCCTGCTGGTGGAACTGGCCAGCCGACTGCGCGGCGCGCTCCGCAGCCGCGACCTTTGGGCCGATGCCGCAGCCCGGCTGGGCGGCGACGAATTCGTGCTGCTGCTGCGCGCCGGGTCGATGGAAGAGGCACGGCTCGCCGTCGAGCGGGTGCTGCGCGTCGTCTCCCAGCCCTACCTCATCGACCCGGCGCAGGAAGCGGTGCAGATCACCGCCAGCCTGGGCGCCACCGTCTACCCGATCGACCGCAGCGATGCCGACACCCTGTTGCGCCACGCCGACCACGCGATGTACGGCGCCAAGCAGAGCGGCCGCAACGGCTACCTGTTCTTCGACCCCGAACTGCGCCGGCGCACCGAAGAGCGCGTGATGGCCATCGGGCGCGTGCAGGAGGCGCTGGACCGCGCCGAGTTCGTGCTCTTCTACCAACCCATCGTGGACATGCGCAGCCAGCGCGTGCTGGGCCTGGAAGCGCTGCTGCGTTGGGACCACCCCGACAAGGGCCTGATCGCGCCGATGCAGTTCCTGCCGCTGATCACCAACACCGGGTTGTCGGCACGGGTGGGCGACTGGGTGATGTCGCAGGCGATGGAGCACCTGGCCCAGTGGCGACGCGCCGGGCTGGACCTGCAGGTCAACGTCAACGTCTCGGCGCGCCACCTTCAGGAGCCCGACTTCGTGCAGCGCCTGTCGGAACTTCTGGCCCGCCACCCGGAACCGCTGGCCGAGCACCTCAAGCTGGAGATCGTCGAATCCGAGGCCCATGCCGACCTTGCGGCCAGTTCGCAGTTGCTGGCCCGCTGCCGGGCCCTGGGCGTACGGTCGGCCCTGGACGACTTCGGCACCGGGCACTCGACGCTGACCCACCTGCAGCGGCTGCCTGTGGACGTGCTCAAGATCGACCGCAGCTTCGTCAACCACATGCTCGACGACGCCCAGGACAAGGCACTGGTCGAAGGCGTGATCGGCTTGGCGCGCACCTTCGGCTGCTCGGTCGTGGCCGAAGGCGTGGAGACCCCGGCCCAGGCCCGCATGCTGCTGGACCTCGGCTGCGACTGTGCCCAGGGCACCGGTATCGCCGCGCCGATGCCGGCAGCCCAGGTGGCCGACTGGGTGCGTGGCTACACCGGCCTGTTCGCACTCACCACGGCCGGTGCACCACGCGGCGCCATGGCCACCGGCACGGCCGGCCCCACGAGTCCCGACAGGCCCGGGCCGATAGACTCCGGCGGGTGATCCCCGCCGCCTTCCTGCAGGACCTGCTGACCCGGGTCGACATCGTCGACATCGTCGGCCGCCACGTCGAACTCAAGAAGGCCGGCATCAACCACAAGGGCCTGTGCCCGTTCCATGGCGAGAAGTCGCCCAGCTTCATCGTCAGCCCGTCGCGTCAGACCTACCACTGCTTCGGTTGCGGCGCCCACGGAGACGCCATCCGATTTCTGGTGGAGCAAGGCGGCCTGCCCTTTCCCGAGGCGGTGCGGGAGCTGGCTCAGCAGGTGGGCCTGCAGGTGCCCGAGGACGACACCGACCCGGCCGAGCGGGAACGGGCCAAGCAGGTCCGCGAACGGCAGCTGTCGCTGACCGACGTGCTGGAGAAAGCCGCGGCCCACTACCGCGGCCAGCTCAAGGCCAGCCCGCGCGCGATCGACTACCTCAAGCGCCGCGGGCTCACCGGACGCGTCGCCGCCCGCTTCGGCCTGGGGTATGCGCCCGAAGGCTGGCGCACGCTGGCCGGCGTCTTTCCGCGTTACGACGACCCTCTGCTGGCCGAATCCGGCCTCGTCATCGTGCAGGGCGACGAGGGTCCGGACCAGAAACGCTACGACCGCTTCCGCGACCGCGTGATGTTCCCCATCCGCAACGTCAAGGGCGAGGCCATCGGATTCGGCGGCCGTGTGCTGGACGGCGGTGAGCCCAAGTACCTGAATTCCCCGGAGACGCCGGTCTTCAGCAAGGGGCGTGAGCTCTACGGGCTTTTCGAAGCCCGTCACGCCCTGCGCGAACGCGGCTACGCCCTGGTGGTGGAAGGCTACATGGACGTCGTGGCACTGGCCCAGTCCGGCTTCGGCAACGCGGTGGCGACGCTGGGCACGGCCTGCACGGCCGAGCACGTACAGAAGCTGTTCCGCCACACCGACGCCGTGGTCTTCGCCTTCGACGGCGACGCCGCCGGCCGCCGGGCCGCCGGGCGCGCCCTGGAGGCCGCCCTGCCCCATGCCACGGACCTGCGCAGCGTGCGCTTCCTGTTCCTGCCCCCGGAGCACGACCCCGACTCCTACGTCCGTGAACGGGGTGCCGATGCTTTCGAGACGGCCGTGGCACAGGCCGTTCCGCTGTCACGCCAGTTGATCGACCACGCGGCCGAGGGGCTGGACCTGGGCAGCGCCGAGGGCCGGGCCAAGATGCTGGCCCTGGCGCGCCCGCTGTGGTCCCAGCTGCCGGAGGGCATGCTGCGCGGCCAGGTGCTGGCGGATCTGGCCGGCACGGCGGGCATGGCCGCCGACGCACTGGAGGCCAGCTGGTCGGGCACCCCGAGGCCGCGCAGTGCGCCGCGGCAGACGCAATGGTCCGCCCCGTCGCGCCAGCGCACCCGCGAGGCGACCAAGCTGTTGGACCGGACGGCCTGGCTGTTGGCCCGCCACCCCGACCTCTGGCTGACCCTGTCGGAGGCCGACCATGCGCGGCTGGGCAGCCTTCCGCTGCCGCACGGTCCGTTCTTCTGCGCGCTGGAGCGCATCGTGCACGACCATGGTGTGCTCACGCTCGATGCCCTGGACGGCGAGATCGCCAGCCTGAGCCAGGCCGAGACCATCGCGCCGCTGATGGCCCGCGTGCGCGGGCTGCACCACTTCGAGCAGGACGACAACGCCGCCACCGACCTGGCGGCGCTGATGCACCGGCTGCACCAGCAGGCGGTGGACGAGGAACTGCAGTGGCTGATGGAGTCGGGTGACCTCTCGGAGGCCGCGATGACCCGCGGCAAGGCCCTGCTGGCCGAACGGGCGCGCCTGCGGGCCGAGGCCGCTTTGACGAAGGCTGCCGACTGAACGATAATTGTGGGTTCGTTGCAGCGGCAAGAGTGACGGCAACGCCATCCGGTCCCCGGCCACCCTCGACAAGGGCAAATTGAAGGCCACCTCGACCGCAGGCTTGCAATACCAGACGTCCACGCGAGCTTGCCCGCCCGACAGCAGACCGGCCTCCCGCGGCCGCGCACCGGCAGACCCACAGGGGGTCAGGGGCGCAGGAACGTGGCCTGAGGCCGGCGCCAGCCTGTCCGGCCGCGACGCCCGCTCACCCACGAGGACCCGCATGACCGCCAAGAAGACCGCTGCCGCACCCGAGCCGAAGAAGGCTGCCGACGAGACGCCCAAGAAGGCCAAGGCCGCCAAGGACACCCCGGAATCGCCCGCCAAGGCCGCGGCCAAGAAACCCGCCGCCAAGGCCGAGGCCAAGGTCGATGCCAAGGCCAGCGCGGCCGCCAAGCCCGGCAAGGCAGCGGCCAAGGGCAAGCCGGCCGCCAAGGCGCCCAAGGGCCGCACGGCGCAGGCGATCGAGGACGAGGACGTCGAGAGCGACGGCGACACCGAATCCGAGGTCGACACCGAGGTTGAAGTCGAAGCCGAGGTCGAGGTCGTCGACGAGAAGGAAGCCAAGGCCAAGCCGCTGCGCATGAAGGTCAGCCGCGCCAAGGAGCGCGCGCTGATGCGCGAGTTCGGGCTCGACGAGACGGCGCTGACAGAAGAGGAAGCGACCAAGCGCCGCAGCGAGCTGAAGACCCTCATCAAGATGGGCAAGACGCGTGGTTTCCTGACCCACCAGGAGATCAACGACCACCTGCCCGAGAAGCTGGTCAACGAGGAGATCCTCGAGGCCATCATCTCCATGCTCAACGACATGGGGATCGCGGTCTACGAGCAGGCCCCCGATGCCGCCACCTTGCTGATCAGCGGCAGCAACACCTCCACCGCCACCGAAGAAGAAGCGGAAGAGGCCGCCGAGGCCGCGCTGTCCACCGTCGACTCCGAATTCGGCCGCACGACCGACCCGGTGCGCATGTACATGCGCGAGATGGGCACGGTGGAACTGCTGACGCGCGAGGGCGAGATCGAGATCGCCAAGCGCATCGAAGGCGGTCTGCAGGCCATGATGCTGGCCATCAGCGCCAGCCCGACCACCATCGCCGAGATCCTGGCGATGGCCGACAAGATCGCCGCCGGCACGATGCAGATCTCCGAGGTCGTCGACGGTTTCGTCAGCGACGACGAGGCCGACGACTACGTGGCCGAGGAAGACTTCGACGAGTTCGACGAAGAGGACGACGACGACGGCAACGGCGGCTCCAAGGCGCTGACCAAGAAGCTCGAGGAACTGAAGAACCAGGCGTTGGTGGTCTTCACCGACCTGCGCGGCCACTTCGACCGCATGCGCAAGGCCTTCGAGAAGGAAGGCTACAAGTCGCCGGCGTACAACAAGGCGCAGCAGTCCATCAGCGACACGCTGATGAAGATCCGCTTCACCGTGAAGACGATCGAGAAGCTCTGCGACATCCTGCGCTCGCAGGTCGACGACCTGCGCCGCTATGAGCGCGAGATCCGCAAGATCTGCGTTGACCGCTGCGGCATGCCGCAGGACCACTTCATCAAGCACTTCCCGCCGAACGTGCTGAACCTGAAATGGGCGGTCAAGGAAGCCGCGGTCGGCAAGGGCTACAGCGACATCCTCGAGCGCAACCTGCCGGCGATCCAGGAACTGCAGCAGAAGCTGATCGACCTGCAGTCCAACGCCGTGGTGCCGCTGGAGGACCTCAAGGGCATCAACCGCGAGATGAACGCCGGCGAGAAGGCCAGCCGCGACGCCAAGAAGGAAATGATCGAGGCCAACCTGCGCCTGGTGATCTCGATCGCGAAGAAGTACACCAACCGCGGCCTGCAGTTCCTGGACCTGATCCAGGAAGGCAACATCGGCCTGATGAAGGCGGTGGACAAGTTCGAATACCGCCGCGGCTACAAGTTCTCCACCTACGCCACTTGGTGGATCCGCCAGGCCATCACGCGCAGCATCGCCGACCAGGCGCGCACCATCCGCATCCCGGTTCACATGATCGAGACGATCAACAAGATGAACCGCATCTCGCGCCAGCACCTGCAGGAGTTCGGCTACGAGCCGGAC
This sequence comes from Burkholderiaceae bacterium, assembly GCA_024235915.1. GTDB lineage: Bacteria > Pseudomonadota > Gammaproteobacteria > Burkholderiales > Burkholderiaceae_C > Rubrivivax. The sequence continues at coordinate 61,325 of JACKLO010000024.1, forward strand.
GCGCCGACGCTGGCCGAGAAGATGGAGATGCCCGAAGACAAGATCCGCAAGATCATGAAGATCGCCAAGGAGCCGATCTCCATGGAGACGCCGATCGGCGACGACGACGACTCGCACCTGGGTGACTTCATCGAGGACACCAACAACACCGCGCCGATCGAGGCCGCAATGCAGGCCGGCCTGCGCGACGTGGTCAAGGACATCCTCGACAGCCTGACGCCGCGCGAAGCCAAGGTGCTGCGCATGCGCTTCGGCATCGAGATGAGCACCGACCACACGCTGGAAGAGGTGGGCAAGCAGTTCGACGTCACCCGCGAGCGCATCCGCCAGATCGAAGCCAAGGCGATCCGCAAGCTGAAACACCCCAGCCGCAGTGACAAGCTGCGCACGTACCTGGACAATCTCTGATGGGCCAGCGGGCGGCCGCGCAGGACGACCGTCATTCGTGAGCAAGGCCCGCCTCGGCGGGCCTTTTTCGTGACCGACGTTACACTTCGCGGCTGATGACCAGGATCTCCGAAAGCACCGTTCTGTTCGCCGATCTGCGCGGCAGCACGTCGCTGTTCGAGACCCTGGGCAACGCCGAAGCCACATCCGTCGTCACCCACTGCGTCGGCGGGCTGGCCCGCGCCGTCGAGGCCTGTGGCGGCCGGGTCGTCAAGACTCTGGGCGACGGCCTGATGGCGCTCTTCGAGCGGCCGGCACAGGCCACGCAGGCGGCCGCGCAGATGCACGACCTGCTGGACTCGATGGTGCTTCGTGGCCACGAGCGCGGTGCCTCATCGGGCCTGCGCCTGCTGCGCCTTCAGGTGGCATTGGCCCTCGGCGAGATCGTTGAGATGAGCGGTGACGCGTTTGGTGACGCGGTCAACGTGGCGGCCCGACTGCTCGACCATGCGGGTGACAACGAGACACTGATCACCGTCGACGTGTTGATGGGCCTGCCGCTGGACCAGCGCACACGCTTCCGCAGCCTGGACCGCCTGGCCCTGCGCGGCCGCGCCGAACCGGTGCAAGTGCATGTGCTGGGAGGGCGACGCGGTGCCGTCGACCAGGCACAGACGCAGTTTGGCGACATGCCGGTGCCCCAGGAAGAACCCGATGGGGTGCGCTTGAGCTGGCAACACTACGAGCGCCTCTTCGCGAGTCAGAATCTGCCGCTGATCGTGGGGCGCAGCCCGCAGGCGGCGTTCTGCGTCGACGACAGCCGGGTGTCCCGTTCCCACTGCCGGATCGACTGGCATGGCGGCAGCTTCCAGCTTACCGACCTCAGCTTCAACGGCAGCTGCGTGCGCTTTGCCGACGGGGAGATCGTCAGCCTGCGCCGCGGCAGCTGCACCTTGCACGGCAGCGGCAGCATCGGCCTGGGCGGCTCACCGCTGGACCCTGGCACCGCCTGTGTCGACTTCGAGGTGCTGCGTTTCAGCCAGACGGCCACGCGCCCGGTGGACGACTGGCTGCCCACGCAGACCTGATGCGCCTGCTCTGCGTCGAGGACGACCGCGTCAACGCGATGCTGCTGGAGCAGAGCTGCCTGGCCGCAGGGGTGTCCGACCTGCAGATTGCAGAAACCGGCCAGGAAGCCCTGTCGCTGGCGGCCGCGTGGCGCCCAGACCTGCTGGTGCTGGACCTGCACCTGCCGGACACCGATGGCTTCGCGCTGCTTGCGGCTCTGCGCCAGGCACTGCAGGATCCCGCGGTACCGGCCGTGCTGTGTTCAGCGGACACGGCCGACGCCCTTCGCGCGCCGGCGGAACAGGCGGGTTTCCAGGCACTCTGGAGCAAGCCCGTGTCCACCGAAGAGGTGCAGGCCACGCTGGCGGTACTCAAGCGCGCCCCCTGAACGCCTCCATGACCTTCAGAAAAGAACCCCAACATCGCCACGGCCAGGCGGCCACCACCGCGGTGCTGCTCGTCAATCTGGGCACACCCGACGCGCCGACGGCGCCGGCGCTGCGCCGCTACCTCGCCGAGTTCCTCAGCGACCCGCGGGTCGTCGAGATCCCACGCCTGGCGTGGTGGCCGATCCTGCACGGCATCATCCTCAATACTCGGCCGGCCAAGTCGGCGGCGAAGTACGCCACGGTCTGGACGCCAGAGGGATCGCCACTGGCCGTCTGGACGCAGCGCCAGGCCGAAGGCCTGCAACGGCTGCTGGACGAGCGCGGCCATCACGTGCTCGTCCGCCCAGCCATGCGCTACGGTCAACCGGCGATCCCGGACGTACTCGACCAACTGCGCGCCGAAGGTGCCACCCGCGTGCTGGTGTTGCCGATGTACCCGCAATACGCGGCCGCCACCACCGCCAGCGTCGGGGACAAGGTGGGCCAGTGGCTGGCCGGCGCGCGGCGCGTGCCGGAGATGCGCTTCGTGGCGGAGTACGCCGACGACGCCGGCTACATCGGCGCGCTGGCGGCCCGCGTGCGCGAACATTGGGCGCAGCATGGCGAGCCCGAACGGCTGGTGCTCAGCTTCCACGGCGTGCCACACCGCTCGCTGCTGCTCGGCGACCCCTACCACTGCCAGTGCCACGTCACCGCACGCCTGCTCGGCCAGGCGTTGGGGCTCGCCCCGCAGCGTCTGCTGGTCACCTTCCAGAGCCGATTCGGCAAGGCGCGCTGGCTCGAGCCCTACACCGAGCCCACGCTGCGCCAGTTGGCGGCCAGCGGGGTGAAACGTGTGGACGTGATGTGCCCGGGCTTCGTGGCCGACTGCCTGGAGACACTGGAGGAGATCGGCCAGGAGGTGCGCGACGCCTTCCTCGAATCCGGCGGCGAGACCTTCCACTACATCGACTGTCTCAATGCCCGACCGGACTGGCTGGCGGCGCTGGCCCACCTGGCCGAACGCCACCTGCAGGGCTGGGACACCCGTCAGGGCCCGGACGCCACGGCCCTGGCCGCGCAGCGCGACCGTGCGCTCGCCCTCGGCGCGCCAGACTGAGCAAGGCGCACCGCCGATCCTTCAACGCCGTCACGGCTGCACCGCCTTCCACCGTGCCGCTCGCCGAAGCGGGGGCCGATCGGCGCGCCCGGGAAGTCCGGCAGATTCCGAAGCCCGGCCATCAGCCCGCTGGTCGCCAAATCGCTGGGCGGCATGTTGACGTTGGACAATCGACGGGACCATGGCCACGCCGTCGGCTTTGACGCTGTTGTGCCCCTGCCGCCGGCGACCCACCCCACTGCATGACCGAACTGCCGCTCACCGACCGACTCCGCCTCGACAAATGGCTCTGGGCCGCGCGCTTCTACAAGACGCGGGCACTGGCCGCCGACGAGGTGGACAAGGGGCGGGTGCGCGTGAACGGCCAGCCGGCCAAACCGGCACGCGAGCTGAAGGCGGGTGACCAGGTGGAGATCCGCCAGGACCAGGTCTGGCGCTGCGTCGAGGTGCGCGCGCTGTCGGCCATCCGCGGCCCGGCGCCGCTGGCCCAGGGCCTGTACGCCGAAACCGCCGACAGCCTGGCGGCTCGGGCCAAGGCGGCCGAGGCCCGCCGGCTCGCTGGCGAGCCGGCCTTGGCCATCGCCCAGGGCCGGCCGACCAAGCGTGACGGGCGCGACCTGCGCGGGCTGCGAGACTGGCAGCGCTGGAGCGCCTCCATCGACGACGAATGAGCCCTGGGGGCGGCCCACCCCATCGGCCCGGCCCGGCAAAGACCCCTCTTGAAACCCTGGAAAGCGGCCCCATGTGCCCGGGCATGACCGCGCAGCCTTCTTCAGACATGCACCCTCAAGACCCCCAGACCCCCGATCCGCAGGCGTCCACCGCCCCCGAAGCTGGCGCCGGCATGGCCACGCCGACCGTCGACTTCGCCGCCGACACCGCCGCCGAACTGGCGGCGCTGCAGGCCAAACACGCGGAGATGGCCGACGCCTACCTGCGCGCCAAGGCCGAGGCCGAGAACACCCGCCGCCGGGCCGACGAGGAGATGGCCAAGGCGCGCAAGTTCGCGGTCGAGTCCTTTGCCGAAAGCCTGCTGCCGGTGACCGACAGCCTGGAGGCGGCCATCGCCATCCCAGACGCCACCGCGGCCCAGGTGCTTGAAGGCGTGCACGCCACGCTGCGCCAGTTGCAGGCGGCGCTGGAGCGCCACAAGGTGGTGCCGATCGCACCGCCGGCCGGCACCAAGTTCGACCCCCACCACCACCAGGCCATCAGCATGGTGCCGGCCGACCAGGAGGCCAACACCGTGGTCGCCGTGCTGCAGAAGGGCTACCTGATCGCCGACCGCGTGCTGCGGCCGGCGCTGGTCACGGTGGCCGCGCCGAAATGATCAAAACGCTGGCCAGGTGACTTGAAACCCGGCGAGTTATCCACAGATTCCAGACAACCGAATTCCAGCTTCAGGAGCCAATCAACATGGGCAAGATCATCGGCATCGACCTCGGCACCACGAACTCGTGCGTGGCCGTGATGGAAGGCAACACCACCAAGGTCATCGAGAACAGCGAGGGCGCGCGCACCACGCCGTCCATCATCGCCTACCAGGAGGATGGTGAGATCCTCGTCGGCGCCAGCGCCAAGCGTCAGGCGGTGACGAACCCGAAGAACACGCTGTACGCGGTGAAGCGCCTGATCGGCCGCAAGTTCACCGAGAAGGAAGTGCAGAAGGACATCGACCTGATGCCCTTCACCATCAGCGCCGCCGACAACGGCGACGCCTGGGTGGAGGTGCGCGGCAAGAAGTACGCGCCACCGCAGATCAGCGCCGAGATCCTGCGCAAGATGAAGAAGACCGCCGAGGACTACCTCGGTGAAGAGGTCACCGAGGCCGTGATCACGGTGCCGGCCTACTTCAACGACGCGCAGCGCCAGGCCACCAAGGACGCCGGCCGCATCGCCGGCCTGGAGGTCAAGCGCATCATCAACGAGCCCACCGCCGCGGCCCTGGCCTTCGGCCTGGACAAGCACGGCAAGGGCGACCGCAAGATCGCCGTCTACGACCTGGGCGGCGGCACCTTCGACATCTCGATCATCGAGATCGCCGACGTCGACGGTGAAAAGCAGTTCGAGGTGCTGTCGACCAACGGCGATACGTTCCTGGGCGGCGAAGACTTCGACCAGCGCATCATCGACTACATCGTCACCGAGTTCAAAAAGGAGCAAGGCGTCGACCTGACCAAGGACGTGCTGGCCCTGCAGCGCCTGAAGGAAGCGGCCGAGAAGGCCAAGATCGAGCTGTCCAACAGCACGCAGACCGACGTCAACCTGCCCTACATCACGGCCGACGCCTCGGGTCCGAAGCACCTGAACATCAAGCTCACGCGCGCCAAGCTCGAGAGCCTGGTCGACGAGTTGATCGAGCGCACGATCGAGCCGTGCAAGATCGCGATCAAGGATGCCGGCGTCAAGGCGTCGGACATCGACGACATCATCCTCGTCGGCGGCATGACGCGCATGCCCAAGGTGCAGGAGAAGGTGAAGGCCTTCTTCGGCAAGGAGCCGCGCAAGGACGTCAACCCTGATGAAGCCGTGGCCGTGGGCGCCGCGGTGCAGGGCCAGGTGCTGGGCGGCGAGCGCAAGGACGTGCTGCTGCTGGACGTCACCCCGCTGAGCCTGGGCATCGAGACCCTGGGCGGCGTGATGACGAAGATGATCAAGAAGAACACCACCATCCCGACCAAGTTCAGCCAGGTGTTCAGCACGGCCGACGACAACCAGCCGGCGGTGACGATCAAGGTCTTCCAGGGCGAGCGCGAGATGGCCACGGGCAACAAGAGCCTGGGCGAGTTCAACCTCGAGGGCATCCCGCCGGCACCGCGCGGCCTGCCGCAGATCGAGGTCACCTTCGACATCGACGCCAACGGCATCCTGCACGTCAGCGCCAAGGACAAGGGCACCGGCAAGGAGAACAAGATCACCATCAAGGCGAACTCGGGCCTGAGCGAGGCCGAGATCGAGAAGATGGTCAAGGACGCCGAGATCAACGCCGCGGAGGACCAGAAGAAGCTGGAACTGGTACAGGCCCGAAATCAGGCCGACGCGATGGTGCACACCGTCAAGAAGAGCCTGGCCGAGCACGGCGACAAGCTCGACGCGCCGGAGAAGGAGAAGATCGAGGCCGCGCTGAAAGACGCCGAGGAAGCGCTCAAGGGCGACGACAAGGCCGACATCGAAGCCAAGACGGAAGCGCTGATGACCGCGGCACAGAAGCTGGGCGAGAAGGCCTATGCCGATGCCCAGGCGGCACAGGCCGCGGCAGGCGCGGAAGGCGGCGGCGAGGCGCCGAAGGCATCGCCGGGCAAGCCGGCCGACGACGACAACGTGGTCGACGCCGACTTCAAGGAAGTCAAGAAGTGACGTGGCCGGCGGGCCGGGGGCCCGCCGCTTGCATGCGCCGCGTGCGCGCGCCAGGTCCGCCTGACGTGCCCCGCGGCGGCTTCGTTTCCAGCGTTACCAGCATACGGACCCACTGATGGCCAAACGCGACTACTACGACATCCTCGGCGTGCCCAAGAACGCCTCCGAGGACGACATCAAGAAGGCCTACCGCAAGCTGGCCATGAAGTACCACCCTGACCGCAACCAGGGTGACGACGCCAAGAAGGCCGAGGAGAAGTTCAAGGAGGCCAAGGAGGCCTACGAGATCCTCTCCGAGGCCCCCAAGCGCGCGGCCTACGACCAGTACGGCCACGCGGGTGTCGACCCCAACATGGCCAGTGGCCGTGGCGGCCCTGGCGCGGAAGGTTTTGGCGGCTTTGCCGAGGCCTTTGGCGACATCTTCGGCGACATCTTCGGCGGCCAGGGTGGTGGCGGCGGCCGGCGCGGTGGTGGCGGCCAGCAGGTCTACCGCGGCGCCGACCTCAGCTACGCGATGGAGATCACGCTGGAGGAAGCCGCCAACGGCAAGGACACGCAGATCCGCATCCCGAGCTGGGACAGCTGCGAAACCTGCCACGGCAGCGGCGCCAAGCCCGGCACCCAGCCCAAGACCTGCCCCAGCTGCAATGGCAGCGGTACGGTGCACCTGCGCCAGGGCTTCTTCAGCATCCAGCAGACCTGCCCGCACTGCCATGGCACCGGCAAGATCATTCCCGAGCCCTGCACGACCTGCCACGGTGCCGGCAAGATCAAGCGCCAGAAGACGCTGGAGGTGAAGATCCCCGCCGGTATCAACGAAGGCATGCGTATCCGTTCGGCCGGCAATGGCGAGCCAGGCACCAATGGCGGGCCCCCGGGAGACCTGTACATCGAGATCCGTATGAAGGCCCACGAGGTCTTCGAGCGAGACGGCGATGACCTGCATTGCACCGTGCCCGTGGGCCTGACCACGGCGGCGCTCGGCGGCACCATCGAGGTCCCCACGCTCGGTGGCAAGGCGGAGATCGAACTGCCGGAAGGCACCCAGCACGGCAAGACATTCCGCCTGCGCGGCAAGGGCATCAAGGGCATCCGCTCCAGCTACCCTGGTGACCTGTACTGCCACGTGACGGTGGAGACACCGGTCAAGCTGACCGAGCACCAGCGCAAGCTGCTGAAGGAACTGGAAGAGTCGTTCAGCAAGGCCGGCGACCGGCACTCGCCCAACGCCAAGAGCTGGACCGACCGCGTCAAGGACCTGTTCAAGTAGCGGTTCGTCACAACCGGTGCGCTCAAGTGTGGCGCACCAGCGGCCGATAGTTCCCGGACGATGCCCCGGCGCAACTGCCGTGGCGTCCCTTTGTCCAACCCGGGAACCGCCGCCATGATGATGCTAGATCGCGACATCGACAGCGCCTGCGCACTCGTGATCGACGGCAACCCGACGTCACGCAGCATCCTGACGAGCCAGCTGCGTGACATGGGTGTCGGCCAGGTCGCGCAGGCCACGCGCCTGTCCGACGGCCGCAACAAGCTCGAGGCACGCCGTTACGACATCGTCGTCTGCGAGCAGACCTTCCCCGGCGACGACCAGAAGGGCCAGGAACTGCTGGACGACCTGCGGCGCAGCAACCTGCTGCCCTACTCCACCGTGTTCGTGATGGTCACCGGCGAGGCGCGCTACGAGCATGTGGCCGAAGCGGCCGAATCGGCGCTGGACTGCTACCTGCTCAAACCGTACGCCGCCAGCACGCTGTCCGACCGGCTGCAGCAGGCCCGCCATCGCAAACGTGTGCTCGGGCAGATCTTCGCCGCCGTCGAGAGCGACCAGTTCGAACTCGCGGCCAAGCTGTGCCTGGACCGGTTCGCCACGCGTGGCGAATACTGGCTCTACGCCGCGCGCATCGGGGCCGAACTGTTGCTGCGCATCGGCCGTCACGAGATGGCGACCAAGCTCTACACCGCCATCATCGAGGCCAAGGCCGTGCCCTGGGCCAAGCTCGGGGTGGCGCGCGCTCAAGTGGATGCAGGGCGATTGGAATCCGCCCGCCGCACGCTGGACGAACTCACGGCCGCCGAGCCCGACTATGCCGACGCCTGGGACGTGATGGGCCGCGTGCAAATCGAGCAGGGCCAGTTCGAGGAGGCCCTGGAGACCTACCGCAAGGCCGCGGCGATCACGCCGAACTCCATCCCCCGCCTGCAGAAGCAAGGCATGCTGGCCTACTACATGGGCCAGACGGCCGAAGCCGACAAGCTGCTTGACCGCGCAACGCTGCTGGGCATCAGTTCGAAGATGTTCGACCAGCAGTCGCTGGTGGTGCTGGCCTTTGCCCGCTTCCAGGCCAAGGATGGCAAGGGCCTGCAGCGCTGCCGCGAGAACCTGGATTTCCTCGCCGAACGTGAGGAGGCCACGCCGCGTGTGCAACGCTTCCGTCGTGTGGCCGTGGCACTCGACCACCTGATGGCCAAAAGGCTATCGGTCGGTCTGGAGGCCGTGCAGGACCTGGCCGCCGAACGCGACGACCCGACACTGGACGTGGAGGGTGCCTGCAATCTGCTGAGCCTGCTGGCCGAATTGGCCGCCGGTGAACTGAAGCTCGACGGGATGGAGAGCTGGGTCGACCGCATCGGCGTGCGGTTCTCGACATCGCGCGCGGTATCGGAACTGCTCACGCGTTCTGCGGCGCGCCACCCGCCTTTTGCAGACATCGTGACGCAGACCCACGCCAAGGTGCTGGCCATGTCCGAGGAGGCCATGAACCACGCACTCGAAGGCGACCCCGCCACGGCGGTGCGCAAGCTGCTGGTACATGCCGAAGCCACACTGAACGTCAAGCTGGTGGACACCGCCAAGCTGACCTTGCAGCGCCACCGCGTCAAGATCGAAGACGCCGACGCGCTGGATGAGCGCATCGCGGCCATGCGCGAGCGTTACGCCGCTTCCTGGGCAGCGCCTCGCCTTGGCCAGGGCACACGCGCCGCTGGTGGCGTGACGCTGCGGGACGGCAGCCCGGCCGCGCAGACGATGGCCCGCGAATCCATCGCCGCCGTCAGAACAGACTTGCCTGCCCCGGCTGACGCGGCGGCGACCTGAACGCCGACGCGTCCAGCGGCGCCTTCTCTCGATTCAAGTCCAACCGCAGGCAGGCCTTGCGGAATCGCCGACGCAGCAGCTGCGCCCAGACGCCCTCGCCCGTCATCCGGCTGCCGAAACGGGCGTCGTTGTCGAGCCCGCCGCGCATGTCGCGCAACCGCGCCATGATGCGCGCCGCGCGGTCAGGCACATGCTGCTGCAGCCAATGCTGGAAGAGCGGGCTGACCTCCCAGGGAAGGCGCAGCACGATGCAGAAGGCCGACGTGGCGCCGGCGTCGCGCGCCGCTTCCAGGATGCGTTCCAGCTCCGGCTCGTTGAGGAATGGAATCACCGGCGACACGCTCACGCCCACGGGCACGCCAGCGTCAGACAGGGTGCGCAACACGCGTAGCCGGCGTTCGGGCGAGGCGGCACGGGGCTCCAGACGTCGTGCCAGTTCAGCGTCCAAGGTGGTGATCGACAGGTAGACCGCAGCCTGGCGCCGAGTTGCCATGGGGGCGATCAGATCAAGGTCGCGTTCGACGCCGGCGGACTTGGTGATCAACGAGAACGGATGCTGCGCCTCGGCCAGCACCTCGATGACCCCGCGTGTGATGCGCAGCCGGCGCTCTGCGGGCTGGTAGGCGTCTGTTGCCGAGCCGATGTTCAGCGAGCGAGGCCGATAGTCGCGTGCGCTCAGCGCCTCGCGCAGTCGGTCGGCGGCGTTGACCTTGGCGACGATGCGCGTTTCGAAATCCAGCCCCGGCGACAGGTTCAGGTAGCTGTGCGTGGGCCTGGCGTAGCAGTAGATGCAGCCGTGCTCACAACCGCGATACGGGTTGATGGACAGGTCGAAACCGATGTCCGGCGAGTCATTGGGCGTGAGGATGCTGCGCGCTTGCTCTTCGATGATGTGCGTGGTCGGTGGTGCAGTTTCTTCCTGCACCGCCTGGTCCAGCGTGCCCCATCCATCGTCGAAGGCTTCGGCCAGGGTGCTGCTGAACCGGTGCTCCAGCGCCCAGGTCGTGCCCCTCCCCTTGAGCGGCGCGGTCGGCGGCGCCAGAGACGATGGTTGGGGTAGTGGACGAGGCATGCTGTATATTCATACAGTTAACCCGGTCCGTCAATACTCGTTGCCGTACTCTGGCGCCATGTTCTCGAAGCGCGTCAGTGGCTTCAGGAAAGTCAGCTTGGTCGTGCCCACCGGGCCGTTACGCTGTTTGGCGATGATGATCTCGGTGACACCCGGCTCCTTGCTGGGGTTCGGGCCGTCCATCTTGTTGTAGTAGTCATCGCGGTAGATGAACATGATGACGTCCGCGTCCTGCTCGATGGCGCCCGACTCCCGCAGGTCGCTCATCATCGGCCGCTTGTCGGTGCGTTGCTCGACGCTGCGGTTGAGCTGCGACAGCGCAATCACGGGGCACTGCAGTTCCTTGGCCAGGCCCTTGAGACCCCGGGAGATCTCGCCGAGTTCGGTGGCGCGGTTCTCCTCGCTGCCACCGCTGCCACTCATCAACTGCAGGTAGTCGATGACGATCAGGCCCAGCGTGCCGCCGAACTGGCGCGCCATGCGCCGGGCGCGTGCGCGAAGCTCCGCCACGTTCAGGCCCGGCGTCTCGTCGATGAAGAGCTGCGCCTGCTTGAGCTTGTCCACCGCCTCCGCCAGGCGGCCCCACTCGTCGTCGCCCAGCTTGCCGGTGCGCAGGTGGGTCTGGTCGATGCGGCCCAGCGAACCTACCAGACGCAGCGCCAGCTGCGCCGCGCCCATTTCCATCGAGAACACGAGCACCGGCAGGCCTTCGTGTACCGCCACGTTCTCGGCGATGTTCAACGCAAAGGCGGTCTTGCCCATCGACGGGCGGGCGGCCAGAACGATCAGGTCGCCCTTCTGCAGACCCGCCATGCTGCGATCAAGGTCGAAGAAGCCGCTGCGCACACCCGTGACGTCCTCGGCGCCGTTCTCCGCCAGTTCCATCACCCGGTCGATCAACGCCACTGCCAGCTTGTCAATGGCCTGGAAGCCCTGGCGCTGCCGGGCGCCTTCTTCGCCGATGCGCAGGATTTGCGCCTCGGCCTCATCGAGCAGTTGCGCCACCGCGCGGCCCTGCGGGTTGAAGGCGTTGGTGGCGATCTCGTCGCTGGTGGCGATGAGCTTGCGCAGGATGGCGCGCTCGCGCACGATCTCCGCGTAGCGCCGCAAGTTGGCGGCACTGGGCACGCTCTGCGCCAGCGCGTTCAGGTAGGCCAGGCCGCCGACATCCTCGCCCTTGCCCAGGCCTTGCAACTGCTCGAAGACCGTGATGACGTCGGCCGGCTTGCTCGCCGCGATCAAGGTGCCGATGGCGCCGTAGATCAGCCGGTGTTCCAGGCGGTAGAAGTCGCCCTCGGTCAACAGGTCGGCGGCACGGTCCCAGGCCAGGTTGTCCAGCAGCAGGCCACCGATCACGCTCTGCTCGGCCTCGTTGGAGTGCGGCGGCACGCGCAGGCGCGCCACCTCGTCGTCACGGTCGGCGCCGTCTTTGCGGGAGGGGCTCAGCAGGGACATGGGGACAAACCTGTGGACAGCCAGTGGTCACGGTGGGGACAACGCCGGCCCCGAAAAGCAAAGGGCCGGCGCAAGCCGGCCCTCTCGGGTGAGGCGCCGGCAACTGCCGGCCCTCGGATCGAGGCAGAGCCCCGAGTGTGCGACAAGCTCGCGCGTCAGTCCACCAGGGCCGTCACGGCCACGGTCACGTCGACGACCACGTCGGTGTGCGGCGCCACGGCCACGGTGTACTCGCCCACGGCCTTCAGCGGGCCGGTGGCCAGACGGACCTGCGACTTGGCGACCTCGAAGCCCAGCTTGCCCAGCGCCTCGGCGATGTCGGCGTTGGTGACGGAGCCGAACAGGCGGCCGTCCACGCCGGCCTTCTGCGCGATGCTCACGGTCTTGCCGCTCATCTTGTCGCCCAGCGCCTGGGCGGCGGCCAGCTTCTCGGCAGCGGCCTTCTCGAGGTCGGCGCGCTTCTGCTCGAATTCCTTGATCGCGGCCTCGGTGGCGCGGCGGGCGCGCTTGGTCGGGATCAGGTAGTTGCGGGCGTAGCCGTCCTTGACCTTGACGATGTCGCCCAGGTTGCCCAGGGTGCCGATCTTTTCCAGCAGGATCACTTGCATGCCGTTCTCCTCTTAGACCTTGTGCTGGTCGCTGTACGGCAGCAGGGCCAGGAAGCGCGCGCGCTTGATGGCGGTGGTCAGCTGGCGCTGGTAGATGGCGCGCGTGCCAGTCAGGCGGGCCGGCGTGATCTTGCCGTTGTCGCCGATGAAATCGCGCAGCACGTCGATCTCCTTGTAGTCGATCTCTTCGACGCCGGCGACGGTGAAGCGGCAGAAGCGCTTGCGGCGGAACAGCAGCGACTGGCTGTTGCGCTTGGGCTTCTTGTCCTTGCCAAAACGGCCTTTGCCACGGGGGGGTGCCATTGGGAATCTCCTGAAAATTGATCCGGATCGGAATTCGATGGGGTGAACAGGTCAGACGCTTCTCATGTCGAAGGGTCCGCAGGTTCGACCTCGGTCACATGGAACAGCCATCCGCGCCCGTTGCGGGCCGACGCCAGGAACCCGGCGAACCGGGCGGGCCTGCCCAGCGGCATCGCCGCCAGGACCGCGGTGACTTGCCCCACCGCCTGCGCCTTCATCTCCAGGGAGAGCTGGCGCGGGTGGCCGGCCTGTTCGACCGTGGACTCATGCTGGATCAGCAGGTCCAGGGCCGGCAGCCCGGCGGGGGTGTACCGCGGTGCGCCCCGCTGCAGCAGCGAACCCGACAACAAGAGCCGGTTCACGTGCGTGCGGCAGGCGCGTTTGCCATCCTCAGGCCGCGGCCTCCTGCTGGCTGGCGGCCTTGCGGGCCTCCTCGCGCTCGACGGCCTTCATCATCACCGACGGGGCCGTCTCGGCCTTCTTGCGGGCGATGGTCATGTGGCGCAGCACTGCGTCGTTGAAGCGGAAGCCGGTCTCGAGCTCGGCAAGGGTCTCCTTGCTGCACTCGAGGTTCAGGCACAGGTAATGCGCCTTGGCCAGCTTCTGGATCATGTAGGCCAGCTGGCGCCGACCCCAGTCCTCGACACGGTGCACCGAGCCGCCGGCGGCGGTGACGATGCCCTTGTAACGCTCCAGCATGGCCGGAACCTGTTCGCTCTGATCCGGATGGATCAGCAGAACGATCTCGTAATGACGCATGAACACTCCTTGTGGATTCCGGCGGGCCAGGATGGCCAGCGCGGGTAAGCCGCCCCGGTGCGTCGGCATGGGTGCGGCAAGGGGAAAGCCCGCGATCATAGCACGGCCAGGGCCGTCTTCACCCGCTCGGCGGGACCGCCGCCGCACGGTGCGGCGGCGTTCTCAACGCCCTCAGCGCGACAGGCCGTCCAGGTTCGGGTAGCGCACGTGCTCCACCAGCGCCTGCACCTCCGGCCGCGGCGGCGGCGTCAACAGGCTGACGACGATGATCACCGCAAAGCCCAGCGGCACGCCGAACACCCCGGCCGCGATGGGCTGGATGCCCCACCAGAGATCCACCGGTGAGGTCACCCCGAACACGCCACGCAGCCACGGGTGTGTCACGGCCATGTAGTAGAAGGTGACGCCCAGCCCGGTCACCATGCCGAGGATGGCTCCCCACTTGCTGGCGCGCTTCCAGAAGATGCCCAGCGTCAGCGCCGGGAAGAAAGCCGCGGCGGCGAACGAGAACGCGGCCGACACCAGGAAGAGGATGTCCGCCGGCCGCTGTGCCGCCACCGAGGCCGCGGCCACCGCCACCACCAGCAGCAGCGCCTTGGAGATGGCGACCCGTCGCGCCGTGGACGCGTTGGGGTCGATCATCTTGTAGTACATGTCGTGCGACAACGCGTTCGCGATGGTCAGCAGCAGGCCGTCCGCCGTGGACAGCGCCGCCGCCAGACCACCGGCGGCCACCATGCCCGAAACCACGTAGGGCAACCCGGCGATGGCCGGCGTGGCCAGCACGATGATGTCGCCCCCGATCTTCATCTCACCCAACTGAAGGATGCCGTCCTTGTTGACGTCGGTCACCGTCATCAGGGCCGGGTCCACGCGGTGCCAGTCGGCGATCCATTGCGGCAGCTGGTCGAACGGCGTGCCCACCACCAGGCTGAACATCTCGTACTTGACCAACACCGCCAGCGCCGGCGCGGTGAAGTACAGCAGGAAGATGAAGAACAGCGACCACGTCACCGACTCCCGCGCCTGCTTCACCGACGGCGTGGTGTAGTAGCGCATCAGGATGTGCGGCAGCGCCGCCGTGCCCAGCATCAGGCAGAACACCAGGGCCAGGAAGTTGCGCCGTGAGACGTCGAAGGCCGCCTGCTCCTGCGGCGTGCCGTCGGGATCGCCGGCAAACTGCTGCGCATGGCGCGGCATGCCGGCCAATGGCCTGGCGCGCGACTCGGCCGTGGCACGCGCAGCCGCCCATTCCGCGGCAGCTTCCGTTTCGTTGCCGGGCAGGCGAGACAGCGCCCGCTCGGCCGCCTGGATCTGCGCCACCGGTGCGTTCTCCGTCTTCAGCGCCACCAGGGCGGCCTCCGCCGCCGTGCGGGCCGCGGTCAGCGCCGCCGGCACGTCCTGCAAGCGGCGCGCGTAGTCGTCGGCCTGCGCCTGGTAGAGCGCCATCACCTCGCGTTCCTTGGGATCGTCCAGCAGCCGCTGCTCCAGCGCAGTGACCTTCTGCAGTTGCGCGCCGTACACCGCCTGCGGCACCGGCACGCCGGTCTGCTTCACCGACAGCCAGACCACCGGGATCATGTAGGCGATGATGAGGATGATGTACTGCGCCACCTGCGTCCAGGTGACCGCCCGCATGCCGCCAAGGAATGAACACACCAGGATGCCGCCCAGGCCGACGAAGACGCCGATGGTGAACTCCAGGCCGGTCAGGCGTGCCGTGATGACCCCCACCCCCAGGATCTGCGCCACCACATAGGTGAACGAGCAGACGATGGCGGCAAAGACGCCGATGAAGCGCGCCGCATTGCCTTCGTAGCGTGCGCCCAGGAAGTCGGGAATGGTGAACTGGCCGAACTTGCGCAGGTACGGCGCCAGGAACAGCGCCACCAGCACATAGCCGCCCGTCCAGCCCATGATGAAGGCCAGCCCACCGTAGCCGGTGAGGTAGAGCGTACCGGCCATGCCGATGAAGGACGCCGCGCTCATCCAGTCAGCGCCCGTGGCCATGCCGTTGTAGATGGCGGGCACGCGACGGCCGGCCACGTAATACTCGGACGCGTCGGAGGTGCGGCTCATCACGCCGATGCCGGCGTACAGCGCCACCGTGGCGAGCAGGAAGGTCAGACCGATCCAGGTGCGCGGCAGGCCCAGCACTTCGAGCACGGCGAGCACGACCACGAAGGCGACAAAACCGCCCGTGTACCAGCCGTAGACGCGATTGAGCTGGGCCTTGAACGCGCGGTTGGCGGCGGCGGCAGATCCGCTGGCAGGCGAGCTCATCTCAATCGGTCTCCGCCACGCCGTGCGCCTGATCGAGCCGGTTCATGGTTCTCGCGTAGAAGCCGATGATGAGCACATAGACCACCAGCGCGCCCTGGGCGGCGACCCAGAAACTGAACGGCCAACCGAAGAAGTCGAAGCTGAGTTCGCGGGCGAAGTAGGCCACCACGAAGCTGACGACGAACCACACGGCCATCAGCACCCCGGTGAGGCGCAGGTTGCTGCGCCAATAGGCTCGGTGGTGTTCGTTGGCGGTCATTGGAATCCCCCTGTTGTCGTTTTGAGCGGCAGCCGTGCCTGTCAGCCGGCAGGCACCGGGCCAAGATCTCGCTGCAGCGCAGCCGCGGCTTTGGGCTCGAAGCCCTGCAGATGGTCGACGATGCGCTGCGCCTCGTCGGCGCGGCCCCGGGCCCGCTGCACATGGGCCAGCGCGACCCAGCCGTGCGGGCTCATGGGCTGGAGCTCAGTGTTGCGCTTCAGCGCTGCGGCCGCGCCATCCAAACGGTGCTGGCGGGCCAGCACCTGACCCAGCCCAAACCAGGCGCGGTCGAGACGGGCATCGGCATGCGTGGCCCGTTCAAAGGCGGCGGCCGCGCCGTCGTCGTTGCCGCGCTGCTCACGCACCCAGCCGAGGTTGAACCACGCCGCGGCATCGTCGGGCGATGCCTCCAGCAGTGCCAGGTAGGTCACCTCGGCCTCCGGCCAGCGTCCGGCCAGGGCCAGCAGGTGCGCACGGCTGGCCTGGGCGTGAAGGTCGTGAGGCCATCGTGCCAGCAGTCGCTCGAACAAGCGCTGCGCCGCCGCCGGCCGGCCCAACGCCAGCTGCGTCAGCGCACACCAGCGCACCCATCGGCGGACCCAGGCATCGATCACCGGCACTGCTCCACGCCGATGCGCACGCACCAGCGCACCTTCTCGATGGTGATCACCACATACGCCAACGCCAGCAACGCAAAGGTGAGGACACCCACGTGGCGATCAGACACCTGCGCTGGCGTCAAGCGCCGCAGCGTGCCGGTGAACGGCCGGCCAACGATGCGCAGCAACTGATAGAAGAGGTTTTGCTCACGCGCCGGCCCGGCCAGCAGGTACAGCAGACCCTGCCCGGCGAGCGCCAGCAGGGCGATGTAGAGCACCAGTTGCAGAACGTTGAGGACAGTGAGCATCGGGCCGCGGGCCCATCGGGAAACGGCGGCCCGTCAGTGTCAGCCGCTGTAGACACTGTTGGCCCGCCGTCTTACGGCGTTCTGACGCAGGCGCCGGGACCCCGCGTTTCCCCGGGGCCGGATTTCCCTTGGCCCGGGCTCGTCAGGCGTTCAGCCCTTGGCCAAACGCTGCCAGGTGTCGACCACCGTGTCCGGGTTCAGCGAGATCGACACGATGCCCTCGGCCGCCAGCCATTCGGCAAAGTCCGCGTGATCGCTGGGGCCCTGGCCGCAGATGCCCACGTACTTGCCGGTGGCGCGGCAGGACGTGATGGCGCGCGAGATCAGCGCCTTCACCGCCGGATCACGCTCGTCGAAGTCGTGCGCCAATTGCTCCAAGCCGCTGTCGCGGTCCAGGCCCAGGGTGAGCTGGGTCAGGTCGTTGGAGCCAATGGACATGCCATCGAAGTGCTCCAGGAACTGCTCAGCCAGGATGGCATTGCTCGGCACCTCGCACATCATGATCAGGCGCAGGCCGCTGTCACCGCCCTCGGCCGCGCGCTTGAGACCGCGTTCGGCCAGCATTTGCTTGACCCGCTCGGCCTGCTTCACGGTGCGCACGAAGGGCACCATGATCTCGACGTTGGTGAGCCCCATGTCCTGGCGCACGCGCTTGAGGGCTTCACACTCCATCGCGAAGGCATCCTGGAACTCGCCGCTGATGTAGCGGCTGGCGCCACGAAAACCCAGCATCGGGTTCTCTTCGTCGGGCTCGTAGCGCGTGCCGCCGATCAGCTTGCGGTACTCGTTGCTCTTGAAGTCAGACAAACGCACGATCACGGGCTTGGGCCAGAAGGCCGCGGCGATGGTGGCCACACCTTCGGCCAGCTTGTCGACGTAGAACGCGCGGGGGCTGGCGTGGCCACGCGCCACCGACTCCACCGCCTTCTTCAGCTCCGGGTCGATGTTCGGGTAGTCGAGGATGGCCTTCGGGTGCACCCCGATGTTGTTGTTGATGATGAACTCCAGCCTCGCCAGCCCGACCCCGGCGTTGGGGATCTGCGCGAAGTCGAAGGCCAGCGTCGGATTGCCGACGTTCATCATGATCTTGATCGGGCAGTACGGCATCTCGCCGCGCCGCACCTCCGTCACCTCGGTCTCCAGCAGGCCGTCGAAGACGAAGCCGGTGTCGCCCTCGGAGCAGGCCACGGTGACCAGCGCGCCGTCCTGCAGCGCGTCGGTGGCGTGGCCGCAGCCCACCACGGCCGGGATGCCGAGCTCACGCGCGATGATGGCCGCGTGGCAGGTGCGGCCGCCGCGGTTGGTGACGATGGCGCTGGCGCGCTTCATCACCGGCTCCCAGTTGGGGTCGGTCATGTCGGCCACCAGCACGTCGCCGGGCTGCACCTTGTCCATCTCGGCCGGGCTGTGCACGATGCGGACCGTGCCGGTGCCCACCTTCTGGCCGATGGCGCGGCCTTCGGTCAGCACCGTGCCCTTGCCCTTGAGCTTGTAGCGGTGTTCGACCTTGCCGGCGGCCTGGCTCTTCACCGTCTCCGGCCGTGCCTGCAGGATGTAGAGCTGGCCGTCCTGGCCATCCTTGCCCCACTCGATGTCCATCGGGCGGCCGTAGTGCTGCTCGATGATCAGCGCGTACTTCGCGAGCTCGATCACGTCGGCATCGGTGATGGAGTAGCGGTTGCGCTGCTCCGGCGGCGTGTCCTCCACGTGCACCAGGCGGCCGTGGTCCGCGCGCTGGTCGGCCGACGCGAAGGTCATGCGCTGCAGCTTGCTGCCCAGCCCACGGCGGATGACCGGGAACTTGCCGGCCTGCAGCATCGGCTTGTGCACGTAGAACTCGTCCGGGTTCACCGCACCCTGCACCACCATCTCGCCCAGGCCGTAGCTGGAGGTGATGAAGACCACGTCGGAGAAGCCCGACTCGGTGTCGATGGTGAACATGACGCCCGCCGCGCCGAGGTCCGAACGCACCATGCGCTGCACGCCGGCCGACAGGGCCACATCGGCATGCGCGAAGCCCTTGTGCACGCGGTAGGAGATGGCACGGTCGTTGTACAGCGACGCGAACACCTCCTTCATCTTGTGCAGGATGTCGTCGATGCCCTCGACGTTGAGGAAGGTCTCCTGCTGGCCGGCAAACGACGCATCCGGCAGGTCCTCGGCGGTGGCCGACGAGCGCACGGCAAACGTGGCGCCCGGGTGGTCGGCCGTCAGCCGCACGAACTCGTCGCGCACCGCCTGCTCCAGCGCCGCCGGGAACGGCGTGTCCACCACCCACTGGC
The DNA here is from genome assembly GCA_024235915.1 of Burkholderiaceae bacterium. GTDB lineage: Bacteria > Pseudomonadota > Gammaproteobacteria > Burkholderiales > Burkholderiaceae_C > Rubrivivax. Next base: position 80,650 of record JACKLO010000024.1, read on the forward strand.
GGATCTGCGCTCCGGCTTCGGTGAGCGCGCGCACGTCATCCACGTCCAGCTTCGTCAGCAAGGCGTCGATGCGCTCGGTGAGGCCGCCTTCACGCAGGAACTCGCGAAAGGCACGGGCCGTGGTGGCAAAGCCGCCCGGCACCTGCACGCCGGCGTGGGCCAGCTGGCTGATCATCTCGCCGAGGCTGGCGTTCTTGCCGCCCACCACCTCGACGTCGGTCATCCTCAGTTGTTCGAACGGAACGACCAGGGCGGTCGCCAGGGGGGCCTGAGACATGGGAAAACTCCGTGATGTGAAAAAACGGGGGCTCCCGCGTCCCGGGGCGAACCAGCGACGGCAGCACTTGGTGATTCTGCTTGTCGGCTGCGGCGGTTCACGGCGGGGGTCGACGCGTGCATGGCCGCAAGGATAACGCCGGACGGCGCCCTATCATCGACCGATCCCACGCCGAAGAAGGCTGACCGCGCCATGCCCCATCGCACCGTGTTCTTTGTCTCGGATGGCACCGGCATCACCGCCGAGACCTTCGGCAACTCCATCCTCGCCCAGTTCCCGACCCAACCGCGGCACGTGCGCCGGCCCTTCATCGACAGCATCGACAAGGCGCGCCAAGTGGTCGACGAGATCAACCGCACCTTTGAGCGCGAGGGCAAGCGGCCCATCGTCTTCGCCACCCTGGTGAACGAGGAAGTTCGCGACACGCTCCAGGCCGACGACTGCAAGGGCCTGGTGATGGACATGTTCCGCACCTTCGTCGAACCGTTGGAAGCCGAGTTCGGCGTCAAGAGCAACCACCGCGTGGGCCGCTTCTCCGACGTGAGCAAGAGCCACGAGTACACCGAGCGCATCGAGGCCATCAACTTCGCCCTGGCGCACGACGACGGGCAGAGCGCGCGCAACCTCGACATCGCCGACGTGATCCTGGTCGGCGTCAGCCGCAGCGGCAAGACGCCCACCAGCCTGTACCTGGCCATGCAGCACGGCATCAAGGCGGCGAACTACCCGCTGATCCCCGAGGACTTCGAGCGCAATGAACTGCCGTCGTCGCTGGCGCCCTACAAGCCCAAGTGTTTCGGGCTGACCATCGACCCGGCACGGCTGGCGCAGATCCGCCACGAGCGCAGGCCCGGCAGCCGCTACGCCGCGCTGGAGAACTGCCGCCAGGAGGTGCGCGACGCGGAAACGATGATGCGCCGCGCCGGCATCCCCTGGCTGAGCTCGACGCACAAGTCGATCGAGGAAATCGCGACCACCATCCTGCGCGACATCCAGCCGGAGCGGCTGGTCTACTGAACCTGGCGCAGGCTTTCGTAGAAGCAGATGGCCGCGGCGGCGGCCACGTTCAGCGACTCCTCGCCGCCAGGTTGCGGGATGCGCACGGTGAGGGCGCAGCGGGCCATCAGATCCGCCGACACGCCCTGCCCTTCATGCCCCAGTACCCAGGCGCAGGGTGAAGGCAGATCGGCCTCGGGCAGTGTGGCCGGCGCATGGCTGCTGGTGGCCACCAGCGGCAGCGCCAGGTTGTCCAGGTCCGCCAACGACAAGCCTTCGACCAGCCGCAGGCCGAAGTGCGCCCCCATGCCGGCCCGCAGCACCTTGGGCGACCACAGCGCTGCCGTGCCCTTGAGGGTCAGCACCTGGCGCACGCCCAGGGCCGCCGCGCTGCGCAGGATGCTGCCGACGTTGCCGGCGTCCTGGAGTCCGTCGAGCACGACGCTCGGCGTGGCCGGTTCGGGGCTGGCAACGACTGGCAGGTCGACCAGCGCGGCCAGGCCGGCGGGCGATTCCAGCGCACTCAGCCCGTCGAACAGCGCCGGAGGCAGCAGCAGCACATCGGCGGCCACAGACACCAGATCCGCATGCGTGAGCGCTGCCGCCTCAGTCGCGAACAGCTGCGGCAGAGCCCAGCCGCGCTGCACGGCGGCCCGGCACAGGTGGTCGCCTTCCAGCCAGACCTGGCCGGTGCTTCGATATCCACCCGGGCTGCGCAGTTGCTTGCGCAGACGCACCAGCAGCGGGTTGTCACGCGAGGTGATCCAGCGTGTGTTCAAGCCTGGCCTCCTGCCGCGCGCACCGGGCCGAAGCTGCGCCGGTGCGCCGGGCACGGCCCGTGCGCGCGCAGGGCGGCCAGATGCGCCTCCGTCGGGTAGCCCTTGTGGCCGTCGAAGCCATACTGCGGCCACTGCGCGTGCAGCGCCGCGCACTGCCGGTCGCGGTGCACCTTGGCCAGGATCGACGCCGCCGAGATGACCGGCACCGTGGCGTCGCCCTTCACGATGGCCGTGGCCGGCACCTTCAGCACCGGCAGCCGGTTGCCGTCCACCAGCACCTGCTTCGGCGTCAGCCGCAGGCCCTCGACCGCACGGCGCATGGCCAGCAGCGTGGCCTGCAGGATGTTGAGGCGGTCGATCTCCTCCACGTTGGCCTCGGCAATGCACAGCGCCAGCGCCTTGGCATGGATCTCGTCGAACAGACGCTCGCGTTTGAGTGCGGTCAGCGCCTTCGAGTCGGCAAGGCCGCGCACCGGCGCCTGGTCGTCGAGGATCACGGCCGCCGCCACCACCGGCCCGGCCAGCGGGCCACGGCCGGCTTCGTCGACACCGGCGACCAGGCCCGGCACCGACCAGTCCAGGCCCAGCTGCTGCGGCGAGGCCGCCGCACGCCGGCGCTCAGGCATGCAGCACCTCGGCAATCGCCTGCGTGGCGGCGGTGGCCGTGTCGCGCCGCAGCTCGTGATGCATGGCCGTGAACCGAGCGCGCAGCCGATCGGCGCGCGTGGCATCGTCCAACCCTGCCAGCACGTCGGCGGCCAGTCGCTCCGGCGTGCACGCCGACTGGATGCGCTCCGGCACCAGGAACTCGCGCGCAAGGATGTTGGGCAGCCCCACCCAGGGCTGGTAGGCCATGCGCTTCATCAACTGCCAGCTCAGCGGGTGCATGCGGTAGCCGATGACCATGGGGCGCTTGAACAGCGCGGCTTCCAATGTCGCCGTGCCGCTGGCGATCAGCGTGAGGTCGCAGGCTGCGAGGGCCTCGTGCGACCGTCCCTCCAGCCGCAGCAGGTCGACGCCGGGGGCGTGGGCGACGATCAAGGGGTCGATCAAGGGACCCAGACCCGGAGCTACCGGCAGCAGAAATTTCATCGAAGGCCGCTCGCGCTGCAGGCGGGCAGCCGTCTGCAGGAACGTCGGTGCGATGTAGCGGATCTCCGAGGTCCTGCTGCCCGGCAGCAGGGCGACCACCGTCGCATCGTCGCCCAGCCCCAGTGCCTGCCGGGCGGCGGCACGCGGTGGCTCGAGCGGCACCGCATCCGCCAGCGGATGGCCGACGAAGCTGGCGGCCACCCCGTGCTGCTGCAGCAGGGCGGGCTCGAAGGGGAACAGGCAGAGCACATGGTCGCAGCTCGCTGCCATCTTCCGAGCCCGCCCGCCGCGCCAGGCCCAGATAGACGGGCAGACGAAGTGGATCGCCGGAACGCCCGCGGCCTTCAACCGCGCCTCCAGCCCGAGGTTGAAATCCGGGGCATCGACGCCGATGAAAGCCGCCGGCCGGTCGGCCAGCAGGCGGTCACCCAGTTCGTCGCGCAGCCGCTTCAGGCCCCGGTAGTGCCGCAGCACCTCAACGTAGCCACGCACAGCGAGGCGATCGCTGGGCCACCAGGCCTCGAAACCCTGCGCCACCATCTTTGGGCCGCCGACACCGGCAAGCGCCAGTGCCGGCCAGCGGGTGCGCAGGCCCCCGATGAGCAAACTTGCCAGCAGGTCGCCGGACGCCTCCCCGGCCACCATGGCGAGTTTCATCGCACGATGCCGCGGGTCGAAGCGTCGAGGAAGCCCCGCAACAAGGCCACGTCACCATCGCCGCCTTCCACCGTGCCGCGCAACGCGGCAATCGCTTCCTTGGCCGCGTCCAGCGTCAGCCCGTCGCGGTACAGCAGCCGATGCATCTGCTTGACCAACGCGATGCGCTCACGGGAAAAGCCGCGACGGCGCAGGCCTTCGATGTTGAAGCCGTGAACAGCCAGCGGGTTGCCGCTGACGGTCATGAAGGGCGGCACGTCCTGCGACACATGGCTCTGGAACCCGGTGATGGCATGCGCGCCGATCTTGCAGAACTGGTGCACGCCGGTCAGGCCGCCGACGATGGCCCAGTCGCCCACGTGCACATGGCCGGCCAGTGTGGCGTTGTTCGCCAGGATGGTGTCGCTGCCCAACTGCACGTCGTGCGCGATGTGCACGTAGGCCATGATCCAGTTGCGATCGCCCACGCGCGTCACGCCACCGTCCTGTACCGTGCCGCGGCTGAAGGTGCAGAACTGGAAGATGGTGTTGCCGTCGCCGATGACCAGCTCCGTCGGCTCGCCGGCGAACTTCTTGTCCTGGGGCGTGCAGCCGAGCGCCGCATGCGCGTGCACGGTGTTGTGGCGGCCCAGCGTCATGGGCCCTTCGAGCGTGCAGTGCGCTCCGATGCGCGTGCCCTCGCCGATGTGCACGCCGGCCCCGATCACCGCATAGGGGCCGACCTCGACGCTGGCATGCAGCACGGCCGCAGCGTCGATCAGCGCGGTCGGGTGCCGAGCGGTCATCAGGTGATCTTGCGCATCGTGCACATCAGCTCGGATTCGACAGCCGTCTCGCCGTCGACACTGGCCCGCGCCTTGTATTTGTGGATGCCGCCACGCACGCGCTCGATGGTGGCCTCCAGGACCAGCTGGTCGCCGGGCTCCACCGGGCGCTTGAAGCGCGCACCGTCGATGCCCACGAAGT
>JACKLO010000025.1 GCA_024235915.1 Burkholderiaceae bacterium
CGACGCCGACGAGGCGCTGGAACGGCTGCATGCGCTGGCCCGCCTGGGCCTGCGGCTGTCGATCGACGACTTCGGCACCGGCTATTCCAGCCTGGGCCGGCTCAAGACCTGCCCCATACACCGGTTGAAGATCGACCGCAGCTTCATCCGCGGCCTGCCGGCGGACACGCGCGACGCGGCCCTGGTGCGCGCGATCGTGCAGATGGGCGAGGCCCTGGGCCTCAACGTGGTGGCCGAAGGCGTGGAGACCGAGCCCCAGCGGCGCTTCCTGCAGGAGGTCGGCTGCCACGACTTTCAGGGCTTCCTGTTCGCCCCCGCGATGGATGCGGTGAGCTTCGGCCACCGCTTTCCGGTGCCAGGACCGGTGCCACAGGGCTGAGCCTGCCGCCACGCGGGTGGCGGCCGCTGGTGGCCGGATCCGTGCCGCTGGCGTCGGCGCGCGGGCGCGTGGCGCACAATCGGCCTCTCCTTTGCAGCGCGACCCCAGGCACCGATGATCTACCGATTCCGCAGCCCGGCCACCGGGGACGTCGTGATGCTGGGCGCCAGCGGAGACGAACTGCTGCGGATCCTGGGGCGCGAACCGGCCGCCAAGGGCATCATCGAAGCCGCCGCGATGCCCGCGGCGATCGCGGCCCTGCAGGCCGCGGTGGCCCATGCCGAAGCGGCGGCGGACACCGACACGCCCAACGCCGGCGACGCGGAGACCGAAACACCGGCGCGCGGCGTGAGCCTGCGCCAGCGCGTGTGGCCGATGGTCGAGATGCTGCGCCGCGCCCATGCCGAGGACGCCCCGGTGGTCTGGGGCGTCTAGCCGGCCGCGCAACAACGCAAGCCTGATCGAACACCCGAGGGGGAATCACATGGAACTGTGGAGCGAGAGCTGGACCAACGGGGACCGCATCCCGGAGCGTTTTGCCGCGGGCCGTCTGTTGCCCGAAGGTGGCGTGGGCTTCTCGGACAACCTCAACCCACACCTGGCCTGGCGGGACCTGCCCGACGGTGCGCAGTCGATGGTGCTGATCTGCCACGACTTCGACGTGCCCAGCCGGGGCGATGACGTCAACCAGCCCGACCGCGAGGTGCCGGTGGACCTGCCCCGCGTGGACTTCTTCCACTGGGTGCTGATCGACCTGCCGCCGCAGCCCACCGTGATCGCCGAAGGCGAATTCAGCCGTGGATTCACGCCGCGCGGCAAACCCGGGCCGGCCGCCATCAACGGCGCCCGCCAGGGCCTGAACGACTACACCGGCTGGTTCGCGGGCGACGCGGAGCGGTCGGGTCAGTACTTCGGCTATGACGGCCCCTTCCCGCCGTTCAACGATTCGCTGGTGCACCACTACGTGTTCACGCTGTACGCGGTGTCGGAGGCGCGGCTGCCGGTCGAGGGCGTGTTCACCGGCCACGACGTGCGCGCAGCCCTGGCCGGCCGCGTGCTGGGTGCCGCCACGTTCTCCGGCACCTACACGCTCAATCGCCGGCTCGTCACGGCACCGTGACGGCGACCGACTCCTCTGCCGCCGTTGCAGCCGACGACACCGGGCACGCGGCCACCCGCGTGCTGCTGGTTCGCCATGGCGAGACCGACTGGAACACGCAGACGCGGCTGCAGGGCCACACCGACATCCCACTGAACGCCCGCGGGCGCGAGCAGGCGCGCCGCGTCGGCCAGGCGCTGGCCGGCATACGACTGGACGCCGTCTACAGCAGCGACCTGCAGCGCGCTTTCGACACCGCCCGTGCCATGGCAGACGCCACCGGCGCACCACTGCACGCGGAGCCTGCATTGCGCGAACGGCAGTTCGGCTGCTTCGAGGGCCTGACCTACGCCGAGGTGGAGGCGCGCTGGCCCGAACCCGCGCGCCGCTGGCGGCTGCGCGATCCGGCCTTCGGGCCCGACGGCGGCGAAACCCTGGCGGCTTTCCACGCCCGCTGCCTGGCCGTGGCTGAACGCCTGGTGGCGCGGCATGCCGGCGGGCACATCGCCCTGGTGGCCCACGGTGGCGTGCTCGACAGCCTGTACCGCGCCGCCACCCGGGTGGCGCTGGACGCGCCGCGCAGCTGGCGCATGGCCAACGCCAGCCTCAACCGGCTGCTGCACGGCAGCAGCGGCTTCGTGCTCGTGGGCTGGGACGACGACACGCACCTGCAGGGGCTGTGACCCCGGCCGGTGGGGCGTCGGCCGCGCCCGCCGTCCGCGCTCACTGCCGGCGGATTTCCCGCCAGGCGTTCTTCGCGGGCGTGATGCTGCTGTTCTTCACGATGTCGCGCTCCCAGGGCGAGCCGTCTGCATCCTGGCCGGAGCCGACGATCTTGCCCTTGCTGGTGGCCAGCGCGGTCACGCCGGAGGAATTCGCGGTCGACGAAATCTCGGACGACACGAAATCCGTGCCTTCGAAGGCACCGCCCGTCCTGGCGTCGAACACGTACAGCCGCGCACTGGCGGAACAGTCGGTCCCGCCATTCTTGTTGGCCACCACGGCGATGGCGCCATAGGCGATCTCGGGGCTGGTGTTGAGCTGCTCACCGGCCGGCAGGTCCACGAACCAGCCGCGGTCGCTGGACCAATCGACGGGGTCGCCGCTGAGGGTGTCGGTCGCGGCGTTGTAGGTCTGCTGGACGAGCGTGCTGCGCGCGCTGGCGATGGCGCTGCCGTCGGCGATGACGTACAGCGACTGCGTGCGGGTGCTGCCGAAGTCCCCGATGTCCAGGATCCGCCCGGTGCCGACGATGACGATGCGCTTGCCATCGATCATGGTCAGTTCAGGCGCGGCGGTCACGGGCTGCGCCACGTTGCTGCCATCCTTCAGCACGGCCAGTTTGAGCGGCGTACCCTTGCCCTGGAGGTCGAAGCGCCACACGTTGCCCAGCAGGTCACCGCCGTACACGTAGCGTGCGGTGCCGTCGCTCTCGGCGTAGGCGGCCACCTGAGACAGGCCCGCCTCGGTGGCCAGCGAGCCCACCCCGGTGTCGAACTCGTGGATCACGGCGCCGGTGCTGGCGTTGAGCATCCACAGGCGGCCATGGCCGTCGGAGGTGCTGTTGTAGCCGGAGGTCACCAGCACCACGTAGCCATCGCCACTGGTCTTGACGATGCGTGCGCGACCCATCGTCTGGCCGACCTTGGCCGCCGTGGTGGCATCGCCCGCGGACGGGAACTGCCACTTGAACTTCGAGGCCAGCGTGGTCTCGTCCAGGCCGCGCGGGCTGCTCACGTCGAGCGCGTAGTAGCTGCGCCCGGCCACGCCCATGCCGGCCACCAGCAGCGTGCCGCCGGCATAGGTGCCCAGGGTGGGCGACCCGTCCAGCTGCGTGCGGAAGATGTAGCTGCGCTGCACCGTCTCGCCGATGTTGGACAGCGCCGCCGGCGGCACGAAGGCCCAGAGCTCGTCCCCGGCCGTGCCGGCCGCGGTGTCGATGGCGTGCAGCATGCCTTCGCCGGACTGCACATAGACCACGTTCTCGGTCCGTTGCACCGCCGGCTGGGAGTTGATCACGGCGCCCAGCAGGGACAGCCGCTTGCGGAAGAGGGTGCCTTCCTGGCTGCGGTCGCCGCGCAGGTAGTTCATCACCTGGGCGGTGTCGCCATACGCGTCGCTGGGGTTCACGGTGCCACCCACCGCGGCCGCGGTGAAGCCGCTGCCGCCGCTGGCGATGACGCGGGTGGTCCAGTCGCGCGTGAGCAGCTTGCTGCTCGCCGACCACAGCGTGGTGGTCTCGTCCACGGCACCGGTGGTGGGGTCGATGGGCCGTGCCACGATGTCGCCCTGCCAGCCCGACGGGTTGTAGTAGCCGTAGTAGGCGCGGCTGTCGCCACGCGCCAGGTTGACGGTGCTCACGGCCACGCCGCCCTGGGCGCCGCGCTGGCTGATGATGTCCTCGAGCACCGAGCGGATGCCCGAGGACGTCTCCGCCGGGTTGGTGGCCAGGTACATCAGGCCGCGGCCGTTCAGCGTGGCATGCCACTGGTCGTCGATCAGCGACGGGTCGTCGGCCACCGGCGTGGTCCAGGTCGGCGCGGTCACGAACGGATCGACGTCGGTGGGCCAGAGCGCGCCGCGCACGCCCAGCGAAATCGCATAGGTGTTGATGTGCAGGTCAGGGTTCTTGTCGGCGTTGGGCGCCGTGGACGAACTCAGTGGCAGCTTGCCGGCCGCCAGGTCGGTGCGCAGGCGGTTGGTGTAGTAGCGCAGCGCCAGGTCGGCCAGCGTGCCGTTGGACGTGGTCTGGTAGGGCGAGCCGCTGCCCCAGGTGTTGGCCGATTTGCCGGCCTGCCAGCTCGGTGGCGTGATCGACGTGGTGTTGGAGAAGCCGTCGGTCACGATGAACATGCTGTTGCGCTGGCACGCGTACTGCACGATGTTCGTGTTGTCGTTGAACTGCTTGGCGATGTGCTTGACGGTGGCGTGCGTGGGCGTGCCTTCCGCCGACAGCGCGTTCTTGTAGAAGTCCCCGGCGATGCGCCGGCCGTTGCTGGACGCGTTCGGGTTGTCGGTGTCGTACATCGTCACCGTGGGCGTGGAAGCGCCCTCGTCGGTGAACTTCATCAGCCCCACGCGCAGGCCCGTCAGGTCCTCCAGCACCGCGCCCATGGACCCGGCCAGCATGAGCTTGCGCTTGCGGTAGTAGCTGAACCAGTTGGCGAAGTTCTGCAGTTCACTGGCGTGGCTGCGGCCCGACGGGAAGGTATTGCCACTCTTGATCTCGTAGCGCTTGAGCTTGGTGGTGCCGTCTGGCGCCAGCACGCAGTCGGTGCCCACGGTGCAGTTCTCGGCATGCCAGAACGTGGCCGGGTAGTAGGGCACGGAGGCCCAGCAGGCACGGCCACTGGCCACGGTGACGGCTGCGGTGAGCGTCTTTTCACCGCTGCCGTTGCAGACGTTGCTGGTCTCCGAACCTGCCGAGACCCGAGTGCCCACCGGCAGCACCATGCCCGCCTGCACGTAGAAGCGGTAGCCGTTGCTCGTCCAGTTGCCATCGGACGAGTTCCAGTTGTCGCCGACATTCAGCGACGGCCCGCTGCTGTAGGCCGGGTGGGACAGCGTCGCGCTGGTGGAGGCGTTGCTGTAGTTGCGCACGGCGCCGTCGTGGTACGCCGGCGCCCAGGGTTCGTAGGTGACGTTGGTGTCGTAGTACAGCGGGTTGAAGGTCGACGATCGGGTCCAGGCGAACTGGTTGGTCGGCGGCAGCGCCAGGCCATTGGTGCTGTTGTAGGCGTAGATCTGCCCCCCCGTGGCCGTGCCCACGGGGAACAGGTAGGCATAGCCCCAGTAGCTGCTGTGCTTGTTGCGCCGCGGCTTGCCAGTGCCGCTGTCCCAGCCGTCGTCGCCGTCGTACCAGAACAGGCCGGAGCTGGTGTCCAGCAGGTACTCCCAGTCCATGGAGCCGGAATCGTCCATGCCGAAGATGACATTCGGGCGCGCCAGCACGGAGGACTTGAGCGGCAGTTCGGCCAGGTCGGTGGCCTGGGCGGCCGGCCCGCTGAGCAGTGCGCCGAGGGCCAGCAGGCACGCCGCGGCCTGGGTGGTCTTGTTCATCATTCGCCTCTCGTGATCAGCGACTGCACCCAGGTCTGGGTGTCCTTCGGCCCGGTGACGCGCACGGTCGCGCGGAACTGGCGCGCATTGGGCGGATCGAGTTCCTCGCAGCCCGCCTCGCGGCAACGGATTTCCTGGGGCTCCTGCTTGACCAGGCACTGGCGCAGCGGCCGGGTGACCGGCAGCGCGCCTTCACACATGCGTTCGGCCACATAGGCCACGGTGTAGGCGCCCACGGTGACCGTCGGCGCGGCATCGAAATCCAGTTGCGGGATGCCGTTGGCATCCGCGTTCTGGATCGTCGGCCAGTACCAGCCTGCCTGCGCCGTGTCCTCGTTGCCGAGTTCGTCACGGATGCGGGCGAACACCGTGTTCAACCCCACCTCGGAGGCCTGCACGGCCGCTTCGCGGTAGGCGGTGTTGCCGCTCGCCAGCGTGCCCACTTCGGTCAACCGGGCCAGCGCCATGCCGCCCAGCAGCATCACGGACAGCAGCACCAGCACGACCAGCATGGTCATGCCACGCTGTTGCCGATGTGCACCAGCGCACATCGCCGCTGGCGCCTGGGTTGCGCGGTCAATCATGTTCATTCCCTCAGCCCCAGCACCAGATTGCGCATCGGCACGACGACGGTGGAGACGCGGTAGCGCCAGCACTGCCAGTCGTCGACGTCGGGTTCGATCTCCACGCCGAACAGCTGCGGCTTGTCGAGGCTGGCGTCGCAGTTGCCATTGGCGTCGGGTCGTTCGCGCTGCGGGCTCCGGGTGACCACGCCCATGCGGATGGCGCGCACACGCGGCAGCGTGGTGGCGTCCAGCACCGCAAAGCCGTCGCCGGCGTCCACCCACTGTTCCAGCGTGGTGCCGCCCGCGGTGGCCACGCCGTACTGCGCGCGCAGGGCGATCACGTTGCGCGTGAGCACGGCCGTGTCGCCCGTCAGCGGACGGTCGAGCACCAGCGTGTTGCCGTCGCGGCGATAGCGGTTCCAGCTCAGGGCACCGATCAGCGTGATGCGGTCGCGCTCGGCAAAGGTGGGCATGGCCGTGAACGCACCCTGGTTGTGGGTGCCGTCGGCGGCGAAGGTGAGCAGCTGCGGCGTGGTGTCGGTGCTGGGCGTGACCGCGGTGACGGTGCGCACCAGGCAAGGGGCGCCTGGCGTCGCCGGCGCCAGCAGCACCGCCTGGCCGGCGGCCGTGGGCATCAGCGACTGCAGCGCAGCGGACGTGCCGTCCGAAGCCGACGCCAGCAGCACATTGGCGCCCGATTCGACGCGGTTGCCGTAGACGATGTCGATGGTGTCGCCATCGTCACCTGCCGTGATGCGCACGGGCGTGAAGGTGTCGCTGTCGCTGTGCAAGGTCGGCCCGGTGCTCAGCGCCAGGGTGTTGCAAAGGTAGTTCGCGTCGCCGAAGAATCCCAGGCCGGCCAGGGCGGCGTCGTTCTTCAGCGCCGCCAGCGCCGTGGCCGCGCCGATGCCGCTGCCGCCCACGCCGATGCCCTGGCGCTGCGAGGCGGTGAACATCATGGCGCTGCCGGCAGCGGCGATGCTCACCAGCATGGCCACCACCAGGCCCACCATCAGCTCGACGATGGACAGGCCGCGTTGGGCGTGCCGTGGCGGCACCGGCCGCGCCACCTGGCGCGAGGACAGGCTAGGGCCGGACATCGGTGGTCGCCTCCAGCGTGCGGGTCTCCCCGGAATCCTTGCCGGTCCAGGTGATCGTCACGGTAAATTGGCCCATGGCCAGTGCCGAGGTCGCTTCCACGTCGCCAGGCAAGGCGGCCACGACGCGGGCTTCCCAGTCTTCGGCGCGCGCGCGCGCCGTCTCGCTGGGGCAGGTGCCAGCGTCGGGCAAGGTGTAGCAGCCGGCATTGGCCACATCGACCAGCACCGTGCTGAGCAGTTCGTCGCCCAACTGCGCGGCCGTCAGGCGGGCCTGGCTCTCCGTGCTCTGGCGCACCAGGCTGGTCTGCATGCGCGTCATGCCCAGCAGGCCGAAGGCCAGCAAGGCCAGGGCGATGAGGGCATCGATCAGGCCCATGCCACGCCCCGTGGCGCGGCCATGCCGGGAGGTGGGGAAATGATGGGCGCTCATTCGCAGTCCGTCGTGTGGTCGCCGCACAGGCGCACGCTGCCGCCGCCGTCCACACGCAGGCCGGGGCAGCGGATCTCCGTGGAACAGCTCAAGCTGGGGTGGCTCAGGTCCACCGAGGCAGTGGCAAAGGCCACGGGCCGCCCCTCGCCGCCGAAGTCCAAGGTGGCGGCTTCGGCCGAGATGCCGTGCGTGAACGGTGAGACGCGCAGTTCCACCGGCGCGTCGGGGTCGGTGCGGTCGCTGATCGTGACGGCCGTGCTGCTCACCGCCACCCGCACCACGGTGTTGCGCTTGATGGCCTCGCTCTGGGCGAAGAGCATCTGGGCATACAAGGTGTTGCCGTTCTCGCGCAGGCGGGAGTTGGCCAGGTATTCCGAGAACGACGGCGCCGCCGCCACGGCCAGCATGGCCGCGATGGCCAGGGCCACCATCAGCTCCACCAGGGTCAGGCCGCGGTGGCCGCGGCGGCCGCCGTGGGGGTCGGTCAGCTGTCGCATGTGCTGCCCTTCATGCTCCAGCAGTTGGTCGCCGGCACGCCCTTGGGGTGCGCTGTCGTCACCCGCACACCAAGGTGGTTGATGCTGTAGCCATACCCGCTGACCGGGCCGCTGCCGGTGGCCGTGGCGGTGTAGCTCTGGCCGTCGTCGGCGGCCTCGCAGCCGATGGCGAAGTCGCCGGCAGCGGCCAGGCTGTCGGGGCAGGCGTATCGGCCCGCGTCCTGGAAACGCTGTTCCATGCGGGTGGCCAGGGCGCTCAGGGCGTCCAGTGCCGGCGGCACGCGCGCGCGCTGGATGTAGGCGGTGTAGGCCGGCAAGGCGATGGCCGACAGGATGGCGACGATGGCCACCGTGATCATCACTTCGATCAGCGTGAAGCCGCGGGCGGTGCGTGGCGTGGTCATGGTGTCGGGTCCGTAGGGTCTGGCTGCAGGCAACGCGGCGGCGGGCTGCCCCGGACGGGCGGCCTTTGCCGGCTCATGGCCGTGTTTATCGACGGCTTGACCCGGGGCTTGAGGGCGAAAATGCGGCAGATTCCCGCGCAAACGTAACGGTCGGCAACCGGTGCGGGCGCCCAAGGCGGGCGCTGCCGCCAACATGCGGGCCAAGGCACCCGCCCGGGTCACCCCGGCTTGGCGGCGCAGGGCCGCCCCGGCACCATGGGCGCATGACCGATGCACAGATCATCGTCCTCGCCACGCCGGTCTTTCTGGCGCTGATCGCGGTGGAATTCACGGTCGGCCGCCTGCGCGGCCGCAACACCTACCGGCTGGCCGACGCGCTGTCCAGCATCGGGCTGGGCATCATGAGCCAGCTGACGAACGTATTCGGCAAGCTGGTCGCCGGCGCCATGTACGTGCTGGCGTTCGAGGCCCTGGCCCCTTGGCGGCTCTCGGCGTCCGAACCCTGGGTCTGGGTGGCCGGGCTGCTGCTGTACGACCTCTGCTACTACGGGCTGCATCGAGGCGGCCACCGGGTGGCCGTGCTGTGGGCGGCCCACGCCGTGCACCATCAGAGCGAGGACTACAACCTCAGCACCGCGCTGCGCCAGACCAGCAGCGGCTTCCTCTTCGGCTGGATCTTCTACCTGCCGATGGCGCTGCTGGGCTTCCCGCCGCTGGTCTTCGGCGTGGTGGCGCTGATCGACCTGCTCTACCAGTACTGGGTGCATACCCAGCAGATCGGCCGCCTCGGCTGGTTCGACCGCTGGTTCTGCAGCCCCAGCAACCACCGCGTGCACCATGCGGTGAACGACCGCTACGTGGACAAGAACTACGGCGGCATCCTGATCCTCTGGGACCGGCTCTTCGGCAGCTTCGAGGACGAGCGTGCCGACGAACCCTGCGTCTACGGCACGCGCAGCCCGCTGCGCAGCTGGAACCCGCTGTGGGCCAACCTGCAGGTGTACGCCGATCTGGCACACGACAGCTGGCACGCCCGGTCGTGGGCCGACAAGCTGCGCGTGTGGCTCAAGCCCCCGGGCTGGCGGCCGGCCGACGTGGCGGCGCGCTTCCCGAAGCCGGCCTTCGACCTGGCAGCGGTGCGGCGCTGGGAGCCGGCGCTGTCGCCCGCCGCGGCCTGGGCAGCAACGCTGCTGTTCGCCGCCCTGCTGGGCGCCACCGCGCTGTTCCTGTGGAACGCCCACCTGCTGAGCTGGCCGCAGAAGGCCGCCGCGGTGTCCGGCATCCTGACCGGCCTGTGGGCCGTGGGCCTGATCAGCACGCCGCGGTCGGCAGCCGCAGCCGCGTCGGAACAGCCCGCGTGAACAGGGCGCCCTAGAAGAGGCCGCCGCCGGCCTGGGGTGGCGCCACGCCCAGGTGGCGGAAGGCGGCAAGCGTGGCCGTGCGGCCGCGCGGCGTGCGCTGCAGGAAGCCTTGCTGGATCAGGTAGGGCTCGATCACGTCCTCGATCGTGCCCGACTCCTCGCCGATGGCCGCGGCCAGGTTCTCCAGCCCCACTGGGCCGCCGTCGAAGCGGTGCACCACGGCTTCCAGCAGCTTGCGGTCCATGACGTCGAAGCCCAGTGGGTCCACGTCCAGCAGCGCCAGCGCCTTGTCAGCGATGGGTGCATCGATGTGTCCCGAGCCCTTGACCTGGGCGTAGTCGCGTACGCGGCGCAGCAACCGGTTGGCGATGCGCGGCGTGCCGCGGCTGCGGCGCGCGATCTCCGCCGCGCCGCTGGCGTCGATCGGCACGTTCAGCAGCGCCGCGCTGCGGGTGACGATGCTGCCGAGTTCCTCGGCCGTGTAGAACTCCAGCCGCGCGACGATGCCGAACCGGTCGCGCAGCGGGTTGGTCAGCATGCCGGCGCGCGTGGTGGCGCCCACCAGCGTGAACGGCTGCAGGTCGAGCTTGATCGAGCGCGCCGCCGGGCCGTCGCCGATCATGATGTCGATCTGGTAGTCCTCCAGCGCCGGGTACAGGATCTCCTCGACCACCGGGCTCAGGCGGTGGATCTCGTCGATGAAGAGCACATCGTGCTTTTCCAGGCTGGTGAGGATGGCGGCCAGGTCCTTGGGCTTTTCCAGCACCGGGCCGGAGGTCTGGCGCAGGTTCACCCCCAGTTCGGCGGCGATGATGTGGCTCAGCGTGGTCTTGCCCAGCCCCGGCGGGCCGAACAGCAGCACGTGGTCCAGCGCTTCGGCGCGGTGGCGCGCGGCGCCAACGAAGATCTCCAACTGCTCGCGCGCCTTGGCCTGACCCACGTACTCCTGCAGCCGCTTGGGCCGCAGCGCGCGCTCCAGGGCTTCCTCGTTGGGCGAGGCGGGCGCGGCGCTGACCATGCGCGGGCGCTGGAAGCCATCATTATGGAAGTCGTCGGTCTGTACGGCCATACAGGCATTATCGGTGGCAGCGCGGGATAATCACCGCATGTCCCTGGCCAGCCGTCACCTGCACACCATCGCCCGGCTGGCAATGGTGGCGGCGTTGGCGCTGGCATTGCTGCCCACTGTGGCCCGGGCACTCCAGCCCGTGGCTGCGGCGCCGGTCTGGGCCTCGGTGTGCAGCAGCACGGCCACGCCCGACCTGACCCACGCGCTGGATGCCTGCGCGCACTGCGTGGTGGCGGCACTGCCGGTGCTGCCACCGGCACCGGCCAAGCTGCCGGCCGCCACGCCCGGTGGCCATGTGGCCGCCCCGATCGTGGCGCAAGGTCTTGCCGGCGGTGCCGCATGGGGTGCGGCGCAGGCCCGTGCACCACCGGCCGCCTGAACGACTCCGCCTACCTTGATTGCGCGGCCGCCTCCCTGCGAGCCGCTGTCGTTCACGCACGAAAGATGCCCATGTTCCGCTTCCCCAAGCACACCCTCCCCGCGCTGTTCATCGCCGCGGTCACCAGCGCTGCCCAAGCCCAGATCACCGTCCAGGACCCCTGGGTCCGGGGCACGGTCGCCCAACAGAGGGCCAGCGGCCTGTTCGCCATCATCACCTCGGCCCAGGCCGGCAAGCTCGTGGCGGCCTCGTCGCCGGTGGCGGGCGTCGTCGAGATCCACGAGATGTCGATGGACGGCTCGACCATGCGCATGCGCCAGCTCAGCGACGGCCTGCCGTTGCCCGCGGGCCAGGCCGTGGCGCTCAAACCCGGCGGCTACCACGTGATGCTGATGGACCTGAAGCAGCAGCTCAAGGCCGGCGAGACGGTGCCGGTGACGCTGGTGGTCGAAGGCGCCGACGGCAAGCGGCAGAACGTCGAGGTGCAGGCGCCGGTGCGCGCGCTGGGTGCCACGGGCAGCATGCAGCCCGGCGGCATGCACGGCGGCATGAAGCACTGACGCGTCGGCC
Source organism: Burkholderiaceae bacterium (assembly GCA_024235915.1). Taxonomy (GTDB): domain Bacteria; phylum Pseudomonadota; class Gammaproteobacteria; order Burkholderiales; family Burkholderiaceae_C; genus Rubrivivax. The sequence continues at coordinate 11,914 of JACKLO010000025.1, forward strand.
CGCTGAACGGGGTCGGTGAGTTCAGCGGCTGAGGGCCTTGAGCGCCAGCTTGATGCCCTCGGCCACGCCCACGTCGGGCGGCAGCGCCTTCAGCGCCGCCTTGGCGTCGCGCTCGTTGTAGCCCAGCGCCAGCAGGGCCTGCACGATGTCGGCCTGGCTGTCGCTGACCGCCTCGGCCGAGGTGATACCGAGGTCCGGTCCCAGCTTGCCCTTGAGTTCCAGCAGCAGGCGCTCGGCTGTTTTTTTTCCGATGCCCGGCACCTTGACCAGGCGGCCGACATCCTGCGCCGTGACGGCTTGCGACAGCTCCGTGGTCGACAGGCCCGAGAGCACGGCGAGCGCTGTGCGCGGTCCGACGCCGCTGACCTTGACCAATTCGCGGAAGCTGGCGCGTTCGCCTTCGGTGAGGAAGCCGTAGAGCAGCTGTGCGTCCTCGCGCACCACGAAGTGGGTCAGCAGCGTCACCGGCGCGCCCAGGGCAGGCAGGTGGTAGAAGCTGCTCATCGGCACGTCGAGCTCGTAGCCCACGCCGTGCACGTCGACGAGGATCTGCGGCGGCGCTTTGGCCGCAAGGGTTCCGACGAGGCGTCCGATCATGGACGCGGATTATGTTGGCCCCCAAGACGCCTTCGGCGTCGCCCCCCCAAGGGGGAGCCGCCCGCCTTGGGGCGGCCCGGCGGCGGGCCCGGAAGGCCCAGGTGGTCAGCGCCCGAACAACCCCAGCCGCTGCGCTTCCAGCGCCGCTTCGGCGCGCGAGCTCACGTTGAGCTTGCGGTAGATCTGCTTCACGTAGTCGGCAATGGTGTGCCGGCTCAGGCCGAGCTGCACGCCGATCTCCGGCAGCGTGTAGCCCTTGGCCACACGCAGCAGCACCTCGCTCTCGCGTTCGGTGAGCGACACGTTGGGCAGCAGGTTGTTCTGCGGCTGCGTGGGCTTGGCCTTCTCCGTGAAATAGGCCATCACGCGGCGCGCGATGCTCGGGCTCAGCGGCGGTTCGCCCTGGCTGATGCGCTGCAGCTGCTCGGTGATCAGCTCGCGCGCCTGTTCCTTGAGGATGTAGCCGAAGGCTCCGGCCTGCAGCGCCGGGAAAAGATGTTCGTCGTCGTCGTGGATGGTCACGACCACGGACTGCGCCTCGGGCTGCAGGTCACGCAGCTTGGTCACCACGTCGACACCGGAACCGTCGGGCAGGCCCAGGTCCACCAGCGCAAGGTCGAACTTCACCGCGGAGACGAGCTCGATGGCGTCGTGCACGCGCGCAGCTTCCGACACCTGCGCGCCGGGAAACACCTGCTGCACCAGGCTGCGCATCCAGGCACGGATCTCCGGCAGGTCTTCAAGCAGCAGGATGTTGGTCATGGCCCCGATGGCGTGAAACGAAAATTCATGCTACCAGCGCGCGCCCACTTCAGGGGGCCAGCTGGGTGGCGCGATCCAGGGGCAGCGTGAGGCGTATCACGGTTCCATAGCCGGGGCCGGATTCCACCAGGCACTGGCCCTGCATCTGCTTGGCGCGCTGCTTCATCGTCATCATGCCGTGGCCGCGGTCCAGGCGGCCGTCCAGTTCCATCGGGATGCCGTGGCCGTTGTCCTGGATCACCAGCTGCAGGTCGCCGTCGGCGATGTCGCAGGTGAAGCTGCAGCGCGTGGCGCCGCTGTGCTTGATGATGTTGCTGGTGGATTCACGCAGGATGCGCGTGGTCTGCACGTAGGCGCGGGCCGACAGCGTCTGCGGCAGGTCGTCGGGGGATTCCCATTCGGCCTCGATGCCCGACTGCGACAGGCGCGACATCAGCTCGGCACGCCAGTCGCCCAGCGCGTTGGCCAGTGGCACCGGCTTGCCGGTGAGGCCGCGCACCGACAAACGCATTTCTTCAAGCGCCTCGCGTGCCAGCGTGGAAATGCGCGGGTCCTCGCTGGTGTGCACGATGGTCAGCAGCTTGGCACCCAGGTCGTCGTGCAGGTCGGCGGCGATGCGTTTGCGTTCCTTCTCGGTGACCTGCTCCACGCGCAGTTCCGTCATCTGACGGAAATTGCGCTCGATCTCGGCGGTGGCGTCGCGGATGCGTGCCTCCAGGTTCACGCGGGTGGCCTCGGACGCCTGCAGCGCGCGGCCGTGCTGGCGCACCAGGCGCAGCGCCACCAGCAGCAGCGCCAGCGGCGCCACCAGCGCCGTGGCGTGCAGCGCGGCGGCTGGCACCGGCGCGTAGCGGCCCGCCAGCTGCACCAGCAGCGCCGTGCCGGCCGCCCCCAGCGCAAAGGCGGCCAGGGCTGGCCAACGGCCCTGCAGGCGGCGCCGCAGATGCAGGTGGAACGCAGCGGCGGCCGCGATCTCCAGTGCAAACAGCGTCAACCACAGCGCCGTGAGCATGTGCAGCCGAGCCGGTCCGGCGGCCACCAGCGTCATCGGCATCAGCACGCTCTGCAGCGCCAGTGCGCGGCTGACGCTGCGGCTGCGCCAGCGCGCCTCGCGCAACAGGAACTGCACCGCGGCCAGCGTCACCAGCGCCAGCATCACGCCGTGCAGGAACTCGAGCACCGCAACACCGGCGCCCAGCGCCGGCCACCAGCGTGGCACTTCCACCAACGCCCAGCCGATACACAGTGCGCCGAAGTAGGCCAGGTGGCTCTGCTCCCGGTGCCGCCAACCGAGCAGGAAGACGAAGCCGCCCGTGAGCAGCAGCGACACCGCCAGCGCCTGCGGCAACTGCACCTGCAGCACCGTGGCGCGGGCCGCCAGCGGCGCCAGCTCGGACTGCGGGCCCACGCGCAGTGGCGACAGCCCGCCCGCCTGTGCCCGCGACGCCACATGCGACAGCGGCGCGCCCTCGACCCGCAGGTCCAGCACCTGGGGCGCGCTGCCATCGGTCAACGGGAGCGGCAGCAGCAGCGGCCCGGGGCAGGCACTGGCCGTGCCGGTGCGCCAGAACAGCCGCCCGTCCACGAACACCTGCAGCCGCGTGCAGGCACGTTCCACGTACAGCGCTTGCGGTTGGCTGGCGTCCAGCGGCGCCAGTGGCACGCGATACCAGTGGACCTGGCTGTCGGCGCCCTGGGCCCAGAGGTCGGGCAGCGGTCGCTCGGCGCCGGGCGCGGCGGGCGGCGTGGAAGCCGAGGCCGCCGTCACCTGCGCGCGGTCGAGCACCTGCACCGTGGCCATGGCCGGCGCGGCAGCCAAGCCCAGCCAGATCAGCAGGCAGGTCAGGCCACGTCGGCAAGGCGCAGCCAGGGACAACATGATCGACAGCCCATTCATCGCGCGGGCATCGTAATCGTGCGGCGCACGGCCGCTGCGGTGGACAATGCGCAGCCTGACACGCCATCGCCGACCCGTCAGCGGGCGGTGCCACCCCGGGCCCCAACTTGATCCTGCGCCACCGCTTCGAACCCGCCGACAACCGTCGCCTGGCCCGCCTGTGCGGCCCGCTGGATGCGCACCTGCGCCAGATCGAGCAGGCGCTGGGCGTGCGCATCGAGCGCCGCGACGCCGAGGTGGCCGTGCACGGCAGCCGCACTGCCGTGCATGTGGCGCGCAACCTGCTGATCGAACTGCACGACAGCTCGGCGCGGACGCTGGACGAGCGTGCCGTGCGCCTGGCGCTGGTGGAAGCCGGCGCCACCGCGCCCGCGCCAGCAGCCAAGCGTGCAACCAAGGCGGCGATCAAAGCGGCGGTTGCCGTGCCCGACGACACCCCCATCCACCTGCACACGCGCCACGCCGACCTGGCCGGCCGTACGCCCAACCAGGTGGCCTACCTGCGGCAGATCCTGGCGCGCGACATCTGCTTTGGCATCGGCCCGGCCGGCACCGGCAAGACCTTCCTGGCAGTGGCTTGCGCCGTGGACGCGCTGGAGCGCGGCACGGTGCAGCGCATCGTGCTCACGCGCCCGGCGGTGGAAGCCGGCGAGAAGCTGGGCTTCCTGCCCGGCGACCTGGCGCAGAAGGTGGACCCCTACCTGCGCCCGCTGTACGACGCGCTGTACGACCTGATGGGCTTCGAGCGCGTCGGCCGCGCCTTCGAGAAGAACCAGCTCGAGATCGCGCCGCTGGCCTTCATGCGCGGGCGCACGCTGAACCACGCCTTCGTCATCCTGGACGAGGCGCAGAACAGCACGCGCGAGCAGATGAAGATGTTCCTCACCCGCATCGGCTTCGGCAGCAAGTGCGTGATCACCGGCGACGTGAGTCAGATCGACCTGCCCAAGGGCCAGTCCAGCGGACTGGTGGACGCGGCCCAGGTGCTGCAGGATGTGGAGGGCGTGGGCTTCACGCACTTCGGCGCCGACGACGTGGTACGTCATCCACTGGTGGCACGCATCGTGCGCGCCTACGACAAGGCGGCCGAACGCGAACAGCGGCGCCACACCGCGCGGGACGATTGATGGCACGGCCTGAACTCACGCTGTCGCTGCAGTTTGCCGACAAGCGGCACCGCGCGTTGCTGCCGCGGCACTTCGTGGCCCGCTGCCTGCGCGCGGCGCTGGAGTCCCCCGCGCAGCTGTCGGTACGCATCGTGGATGCCGACGAGGGCCGCGCGCTGAACCGCGACTTCCGCGGCAAGGACTACGCCACCAACGTGCTCACCTTCGACTACGAACGCGAACCGGTCGTGGTGGCCGACCTGGTGCTGTGCGCACCGGTGCTTCAAGCCGAGGCCGACGCCGCCGGACGGCCGGTGAAGGACCACTACGCCCACCTGCTGGTGCACGGCGCCTTGCATGCGCAAGGCTGGGACCACCAGCGCGCCGCCGAAGCCCGTCGCATGGAAGCGCGCGAGACGGCGCTGCTGGCCGCACTGGGCCTGCCGGATCCCTACGCCTGAGGCACAACGCCTCGGGTGAGTGCCCAGGGCCGCAGCCTCACTGCACCCGCTTGTAGTTTGTGTAGCCGCCCTGCGGGCGCGTGTCGATGCCCAGCACCGCCACGCCCTTGGGCGGCAGGCGCAGGTGCAGCAGGGAGGCGCGCAGCGACGGCGGCGCCGCGGCGTCCAGCGTGCCCAGCAGGTCCACCAGCGGCGTGGCGTCCATCATCTTGGAATCCGTCACCACCAGCGCCTCCTCCACCGTCTGGTCGGTCGGGTTGACGACCACGAACACGGTGTCGCCCGCGCGGTCAGTGTGGCGCTCGAAGGCGAACAGGCGTTGGCTCAACACCGGCGCCCAGTCGCCCACACGCAGCGCACGATGCGAACGTCGAAGCGCGCCCAGGCGGCGGATCAGGTCCAGCGTCGGGTGGCCGACATCAACCACGTCCCAGGGCATGGGCGCGCGCATCTCCGGGTCGTCGCCGCCGGCCAGGTCCACCTCGCTGCCGTAGTAGAGGTTGGGGCTGCCCGGCAGGGTGAACTGCAGCACCGTGGCCAGCTTCCGTGCCGCGGCGTCGGGCAGCGCCGTGGCCAGGCGCGCGGTGTCGTGGTTGTCCAGGTAGATCCAGCTGCGCATCAGGTTCTCGATGCCGCAGTCGGCCAACATGCGCTCGAAGATGCGGCCGAAGCCCGCCGCATCCAGCTGCCCGCTGGCCAGGCGGATGATCAGCTGGCGCAGCGCAAAGTGCATCACACCGTCCACCGACGGGTACCACTGCGCCGGCCAGTTGGGGATCTCGCCCACCACCAGCGAACCCGGCTTCTGTGCGTGCGCGTTGCGCGTGAGTTCGTCCAGGTAGGCAAAGCCGATGTCGAAAGCGACGTCCAGCCGCCAGCCGTCGGCGCCGTCGCGCAGCCAGCCGCGCACCACGGAATCGGCGTCGCCCCAGAGGTCGGCACGCACCGCCGGGTTCTCCAGGTTCAGCTCGGGCAGGTTCTCGGCCCGCCACCAGGCCCGCGCACCGCCAGGCAGGGTGTCGTCGAAACAGAACCAGTCGCGGTACGGGCTGGCCGAGTCGGCCTCGGCGGCGCGAAACTTCGGGCTGTTGCGGCCCATGTGGTTGAACACACCATCCAGCACCAGCTTCATGCCCTGCGCGTGCAGCGCATCGGCCAGCGCGGTGACGTCGGCGCGCGTGCCGTACTCCGGCGACACGCCCCGGTAGTCCAGCGCGTCGTACTTGTGGTTGGTGTAGGCGTCGCAGATGGGGTTGAGGTAGAGCACATCGGCGTGCAGCGATTGCACGTGGTCCAGCCGCGTCGCCAGGCTCTGCAGGTCGCCGCCCCAGAAGTCGATTTCGTGGCTCCAGAGCTTGTGTGCGGCCAGGTACTCACCCTGGCGGGGCAGTTCGTCCCAGCCACGCAGGCGTTTGGGCGCTGGGTACAGGTGACGTTTGGCGTCCAGGTCGGCCGGAGGCGCGTAACGGTCCACCAGCACCTGGTAGACGACGGCGCCGATGCGCCAGTCGGCTTCGCGGGTTTCATAGAGGCCGGCGGTCGCACGATCGCTGGCGTTGGCGTAGGGAGCGGTCATGGTCATCCTTTGACACCGCCAGCCGCGAGGCCAGCGATCATCCACCGCTGGGCGAGCAGGAAGACCGCGGTGATCGGCAGGCCCGACAGCAGCGCGGCCGCGGCGAAGTCGCCCCAGCGGAAGTTGTGCTCGTGCACAAAGAGCTTGGCGCCCACGGCCAGCGTGAGCTGGTCCTGCTGCGTGAGCAGCACGCTGGCGACGGGGTATTCGATGATGGCGCCGATGAAGGCGAGCAGGAACACCACCATGAGGATCGGCACCGCCATCGGCAGCAGCACGCGCCAGAAGGCCTGCCAGGCGCTGGCGCCGTCCACACGCGCCGCTTCCTCGATCTCGGCCGGCAGGGTGTCGTAGTAGCCCTTGATGGTCCACACGTGCATGGCGATGCCGCCGCTGTAGGCCAGCACCAGCGCCGCGTGCGTGTTCAGGCCGATGGCCGGGAAGGCGCTGCCCAGGCGGTCGAAGATGGCATAGATGGCCACCAGTGCCAGCACGGCCGGGAACATCTGCATCAGCATCAGGCCCTGCAGCACCTGTTTGCGGCCACGAAAGCGCAGCCGCGCCAGCGCATAGGCCGCCGTGGTGGACAGCAGCAGCGCCACAACCGCCGAGCCGAAGGCCACCTTGATGCTGTTCCACAGCCACAGCAGCACCGGCAGGTCAGGCGCGATCAAGCGGCCGTCCGGCCCCGGCACCGGCAGGCCCAGCACGTATCGCCAGTGCTCCAGGCTGATGCTGTCAGGGATCAGCGAACCGCTGGCGAAGTTGCCGGGACGCAGCGAGACCGACAGCACGATGAGGAAAGGAAACACCACCGCGGCACACAGCAGCAGCAGGAACACATGCGCCGCCAGCAGGCGCCAGCGTTGGGATCGGGCTTGGACGATGGGCATGGGCTTCGTCAGTGAATCGCCGGAGCGCCGAGGCGGGTCGGAATGACGGCTTGCGACCCGGAGCGGACGTTGGTTCTCTGTGCGTTTGCAGCAGGGCGAGCCACGGAGGGCGGGCCTGGCCTGGCGCTCCTGTCCCCCGGCTCGCGCTGGGCGCTCGCCTCCTCCTTTACCTCGCGCCAGGCCAGGCCCGCCCTCCGCGGCCAGGGGCAGCGGTTGTTTTCCCTCGGCCACCCGTGCGCGTCCGCAAGGCGGCGGCGGGCAGGCCTGTGGCGCGCATCGAGGACGCCGAGCATCGCAGGGCCCGAGGCCGCGCGCGCCAGCGCGCTTCGTAGACTGACTCGCGGCCGCTGTCCGACCACAGCGAACGCAGTGAGCGGAGGGAGTTTGGCCGCGGGCCTCGGGACCGAGAAGCGCAGGGGAGCCGGAGCGCAGCGCAGGCCGTCCGATCTAAGCGCCACGGGCCTGCCCGCCGTCGCCTTGCCGCCTCGGCGGTGGAGGGCGGCATCAAATGCACGCACAGCATCCAACGTCCGCTCCGGGTCATTTGCGGCCATTCGACTACCGCCTCCCCGCCTCATCCGCCACCCGCGTGAACCGCATCTGCAGCAGCGTGATCGCCGCCACGATGAGGAAGATCACGGTCGAGATGGCAGCGGCCAGGCCGAACTGCTGGCCGGAGTCCTGGAACGCGATGCGCCAGGTGTACGAGACCAGGATGTCGGTGGTGCCGGCCGGCAGCGTGGTGTCCAGGCGGTCGGGCCGGCCGCCCGTGAGCAGGCTCACGAGCACGAAGTTGTTGAAGTTGAAGGCGAAGGCCGCGATCAGCAGCGGGGTCAGCGGCTTGACGATCAGCGGGGCGGTGATGCGGCTGAAGTTCACCCAGGGCCCGGCCCCTGACACGGCCGAGGCTTCATACAGGTCCGCCGGGATCGCCTTGATCAGGCCCGAGCAGAGCACCATCATGTAAGGGAAGCCGAGCCAAACGTTGACGATCAGCAGCATCGTGCGCGCCAGCGCCGGGTCGCTGAACCACGCCGGGCGGACGCCGAACAGGCCGTCGAGGATGAAGTTGATCTCGCCCAGGTTCTGGTTGAACAGACCCTTGAAGATCAGGATGCTGATGAATCCTGGCACCGCGTAGGGCAGGAACAGCACCAGCCGGTACGCACCGCGGAACGGCAGTGCCTCCCAGTTCAGCAGCACCGCCAGCAGCAGGCCCAGCGCGCCGGCGATCAGCACCGTGCCGGCGGAGAACAGCACGGTCCAGATCAGCACGCCCAGAAAGGGTTCGCGGAAGCGTCCTTCGCTGAACACGGTGGCGTAGTGCGCCAAGCCCACACCTACACGGTAGCCGGGCTGCAGGCGGTCACCGTCGGTGCTGGTGAAGAAGCCGGTGTTGTCGTCGGGCCGGTAGGCGATGCCGGTGACGCGGTCGGTCAGCGAACCGTCGGCACCTGCGTCGTAGAGCGGCTGGACGTGGCCGAAGCTGCGCAGGCTGGCCAGCCGCAGCGGCGGGCCCTCAGGGGGCTGCAGCGTCAGCTGGCGCAGTGCCGGCAGCAGCGCCACGCGTTCGGCCATGGACAGGGTGGCTGCTGGCGGATCGCCGGGCTGCAGGGCCGCGGTCAAGGGCTGGTCGCCCAATGTCAGTGGCGCCGTGGCCAGGCCGCCATCCAGATGCACACGAACGCCACCCGACCGACGCTCCAGCGTGAAGCCGCGTTGGCTGCCGGGCTCGAGCACGGCCGACTCCTGCAGCACCTGACGCGCGCGCTCGAACTCCAGCAGGTTGCTGGAGCTGTAGTTGGTGAAGCCGATGCCCACCGTGTAGAGCATCGGGAAGATCACGAACACCAGGGCCGCGCCAATGCCCGGCAGCAGGTAGCGCAGCGCATGCGTGCGTGGGCTGGTGTAGGCCCACACGGCCAGCCCGCTGCAGGCCAGCAGCAGCACCGCCAGCAGCGTCTGCCCGACGGCATGCACCTGCAGCACGGCCGCGAGGATCAGCACCACCGACAACGCGGCGGTGGCTGTCGAGGTCCAGCGGCGGCCCATCGTCATTCGCCCCGGATGCGGCGTGCCGCCGCGGCCAAGGCTTCGGCCGGGGCCTGCCGGCCTTCGGTGAGGTTGGTCAGCGACGTCTTCAACGCCGCCCAGAAGCGCCCCATCTCCGGCACGCTGGGCGTGGGCACACCGTCGCGCGCCGAGGCCATGATGCCGGCGATGCGCGGGTCCACCGCCTGCTGGGCATAGAAGCTGCGGCTGGCGGCGGCCCCGATGGGTTCGGCGCGGTCAATGGCGCGCAGGCCCTCGGGCTGCAGCAGGAAATGCTCGATGAACTCCACCGCCAGTTCACGCTGACGGGTGGCGCGGTTGATCAACAGCCCCTTGATGCCAACGAAGGGCGCGGCAGGCTTGTCACCCAACGCCGGAATGCGTGCGACACCGAAGTCCATGCCCACGCGCTTGAGGTTCACCCAGGACCAGGGCCCGTTGATGACCATGGCGACGCGGCCCTGGGCCATGGCGGCCTCCATGTCGGGGTAGCCGCTGCCCGCGGGCATGCGGCCTTCGCGGATCAACCGGTCGAGCAGCTGCGCGCCCTGCAGCGCGCCGGCATTGGCCACGCCGGTGTCGCGGGCATCCCAGCCGCCATCGGCCCGCTGGCGGAAGGCATAACCACCCTGGGCCGCCAGCAGCGGCCACGTGAAGTAGCCATTGGTGTAGTCCCAGAGCACGGCACGGCGGCCGTCGCGGGCCAGGCGGTCGTCCAGGGCGATCAGCGCGTCCCAGGTGGCCGGTGGCTGCGTCAACAACGCCTTGTTGTAGATCAGCGTGATGGCCTCGATGGCGTACGGGTAGCCCCAGAGGCGCCCACGCTGCGTGAAACCACGCCAGGCCAAGGGATCGATGTCGTTGATCAGTGCCGGCGATGGATCCACCGCGTGAATGAGGCCGGCCGCGATCCATTCGCCGATGCGGTCGTGGGCGTAGACATAGATGTCCGGGCCCTTGCCGGCGCCGGCCGCCTGCTGGAACTTGGACGGGCCTTCGTCCGGCGTCTCCACGACCACCGGCACGCCGGTGTCGGCGGTGAAGCGCTCGCCGACGGCGCGCATGGCCTTGGCACCCTCGACCGTGAACCAGCAGACCAGCGGCGCAGGCGCGGCACGCAGTGCGCGCGGCGTGGCCAACACAGCGCCTGTTGCAGCCAGCAGCAGGTAGCGACGGCGGTGGGACTCAGGGCGCGGCGGCGGCGCAGTGCTGTGCGATGAAGTCGGCATGCGCCGGCATGACGTCGATGCACTTGCCGATCACGTTGTCGATGCCCTGCAGGTACTCGGCGATGTCCTGTTCCGGGAACACGTCGACCAGCGGGTTGTAGCCCTGCGGGCGCAGGCCCTGGCCGTGCATCACCTGCAGCCAGCCGACCTCGGTGAACAGCTCGGCCGCCTCGCGGAAGATGCGGCCGTGGCTCTGGAACAGCGCCATGCGCTGCGCCAGGGACTCGGGCACCTCCATGTCGCGGCAGCGGCGCCAGAAGGCGGTGTCGCTGCGCTCGGTGAGCTTGTAGTGCAGGATGATGAAATCACGGATGCGCGTGAACTCGAAGTTCATCTGCGCATTGAAGGCGTCGACATCCACCCGGCTGAAGTCGGCCGCCGGGAAGAAGGTCAACAGCTTGTTGATGCCGGTCTGGATCAGGTGGATGGACGTGGATTCCAGCGGCTCCAGGAAACCTGCGGCCAGGCCGATGGCGACCACGTTGCGGTTCCAGTGCTTGCGCCGCATGCCGGTGCGGAACGGGATCGTGCGCGGCTCGGCCAGCGGCTCACCGTCCAGGTGCTTCAGCAGGATGGCCGTGGCCTCGTCGGCGCTCATGTGCTGGCTGCTGTACACATGGCCGTTGCCGGTGCGGTGCTGCAGCGGAATGCGCCACTGCCAGCCGGCGCCGTGCGCGGTGGAGCGGGTGTAGGGCGTCAGCGGGTCCACGCGCGCGCAGGGCACGGCAATGGCGCGGTCGCAGGGCAGCCAGTGCGTCCAGTCCTCGTAGCCGGTGCCCAGCGCCTGCTCGATCAGCAGGCCGCGGAAGCCGGAGCAGTCGACGAACAGTTCACCCTCGACCCGCGTGCCGTCGCGCAGCCGCAGCGCCTGCACAAAGCCACTGGCGGGGTCCAGCAGCACCTCGTCGATGTGGCCTTCGAGGCGACGCACCCCGCGCCCCTCGGCGTGGCGGCGCAGGTAGCGTGCGTAGAGGCCGGCGTCGAAGTGAAAGGCGTAGGCGATCTGCGCCAGCGGTGAGTTGGGCAGGTCGGCCGGCGGCCGCATGAAGCGGTTGGCGCGGCAGGCGCGCCGCGTGATGGAGTACTGCTCCAGGTCCGGCGCCTTGCCCGCCAGGTGCATCTTGAGCCAGTACTGGTAGAACTCGGTGGTCCACAGCTGCTGGCCGAATTCACCGAAGCCGTGGATGTAGCGCCGGCCCAGGCCGCCCCAGTCGACGAACTCGATGCCGAGCTTGAAGCTGCCCTGGGTCTCGCGGACGAACTCGTCCTCGTCCAGCCCCAGGATGCGGTTGAACAGCCGGATCGGCGGGATGGTGGCCTCGCCGACACCGACGGTGCCGATGTCGTCCGACTCCACCAGCGTGATGTCCACCCGCCCCTGCAGGACCTTGGACATCATGGCCGCGGCCATCCAGCCCGCCGTGCCGCCGCCGACGATGACCACCTTGCGGATCAGTGCCGATTCCATGGAAACAGACCTCGTGCGCGTATGAAGAACGGCCCGCAGAAAGGCGCGGGCCCCTGCCAGTGTGGCACCGGCAGGGGCCCGCGTCGTGGGGCCAGCAGGGGCCCGCGTCGTGGGGCCGGCTCAGCGCCGCATCAGAGCTTGTAGTTCAGGCCGAACAGGTAGGTCTTGCCGTAGCGCACACGCTCGACGATGTTGCCGGTGTCGCCGTTGTAGCGCTTGAACTCCGAGTTCGTCAGGTTGTTGCCCTGGAACAGCAGCGACAGGCCCTTGAAGATGCCGGTCTGGAATTCGTAGCCGAGCTGCAGATCGACAACCGTCTCGGCAGAGACGAAGGTCAGCTGGCGGTTGTCCTGGAAGTCGGTGATCTCGCCCAGGAACGACGAGCGGCTGCGCGCACCCAGCGACACCTGGAAGCCCGACTTCTCGTAGTACAGGCGCAGGTTGGTCACTTCACGCGACAGGCCCGGCAGCGGCAGGTTGCCGGCGCCGACGTCGTTGACGTTCAGGCCACCCGGGGGCAGGCTGACCGAACTGTCGGTGTTCGAGTAGTTCACCTGCACGCCGAAACCTTCCAGCGCCGGCGTCAGCATGCTGAAGGGCAGCGACAGCGCCACTTCCACACCGCTCAGGTTGCCACCCGTGCCGTTCACCGGCTGCGTGAAGTACACGTTGTCGAACGGCACGCTGCCCGGGACGCCGAACTCCTCCACCGGGATCGCCTTGGTCTGGCGGATCACGTAGGTGCTCAGGTCCTTGTAGAAGCCGGCGACGCTGACGTAGCCCTTGTTGCCGAAGTACTTCTCGTACGACAGGTCCAGCGCGTTGGCCTGGAACGGCTTCAGCCAGGGGTTGCCGCCGCTGCCTTCCAGGCGAGGGCCACCGCCGTCGGTGGGCGCGTTGTTCAGCGAGAAGGTCGCCGAGCCGCGCATGTCGGCCATGCTCGGGCGCGACTGCACCTTGGCCAGGCCCATGCGCAGCACCTGGTCGCTGCCCAGGTCCATCGACAGGTTCAGGCTCGGCAGCACGTCGTTGTAGCTGGTGCCGTTCTCGATGCGCGTGGCCGGGCAGGTCTCGGGCGTGTTGCCGGTGCAGGTGGCGGCGTCGAGGTAGTAGCCGACACCGCTTTGCTTGGTCGACACGAACTGCACACCCACGTTGCCCAGCACGGCACGGCCGAAGAGCTCGGTCTCCACCGCGCCCTTGGCGAACAGCGTGGTCAGCTTCTCGTTGACCGACCAGTCCTTGTTCAGGATGTCGCGGTCCACCTTCGGCGGCAGGTCATAGATGCTGCCCAACGAACCCTGCGGGTTCCAGGAGATCACCGACAGGCCCGTGGTGCCGGCGATGGCGGTGCCAGAGCTGGGCACGTTGGCCGCGCCGTATGGGTCGGTCGTGCCGGCGATCACCAGGCGACCTTCGTTGGCCGTGTGGATCTTGTCGCGTTCCTGCAGGTTGGCGCCGATCTGCAGTTCGGTCACCGGGCCCCACTCGACGGCACGCTTGCCCGACAGGCGGGTGGCGGAGATCTTGTCGATGGTGGTGGGCAGCGCCACGTAGCCGGCCTGCGGCGAGCTTTCGCCACCGCTCCAGCCCATCACGTCGGTCAGCTTGATGATCGACGGGTCGGCGTAGTTCAGGCTGGTGCTGTACTGCACCTGGTCGTGGTTGCCGCCGTTGAAGCCGGTCCAGGAGATCGTGCCCACGTTGGCCGCGTAGGCCGGCAGGTTGGCGTTACCCACCTGGCCCGCCGTGGTCTCGTAGCGCGTGCCCAGACGCTTGACCTTGGACTGCGACAGGTCCAGCTCCGCCGTCCAGTCGGCCACCTTCAACTTGTTGTTCCAGCCGAAGGAATCCAGCTTGTCCTCGACGCGCTCGTCGTGGTTGCGGACCACGCCCTTGTAGTTGGTGATCGTGCCCGCCGTGGCCACGCCGTCCACCACGGTGGCGTTGATCAGCTGGCCTGCCGGGTCGTAGCCGCCGGCGGACTGGCCGCCGATGGCGCCTTCGAGGCCCTTCTTGCTGATCCTGAAGTCACCCTTGGAGCTGAACAGGTCCAGCACCGACTCGAAGCTCTTGTTCGGCTTGAACTGCAGCACGGCCATCAGGCCGTCGCGGGTGAAGGTCGTGCTCTCGGTGTCGGCCGTGAAACCGCCCGGGGTCTTGACCATCTGGCCGTTGTAGTCCACCTCAGGCGTCCAGCCGCCCCAGGAGTTGAACTTCTGCTGCTCGGCACCCTTGTCGTTGAAGCGCGCGAAGCCCAGCGCCACACCGATGGTGCGGTCGGCGAACTGGTCGATGTAGGACAGCGACGCGCGGTCACCATCACCTTCCTCGGCGCCCGAGTCCACGCCGCTGCGCTGCTTGCGGAAGTTCACGGCCACCGTGCGCTTGCCGAAGTCCAGCGGGCGCACGGTGCGCAGGTCGATCGTCGAGGCCAGGCCCTGGTTCATCAGGCCGGCATCGGGCGTCTTGTAGATGACGACCTGGCCCAGCAGCTCGGACGGGAACTGGTCGAACTCCACGCCGCGGCTGTCGCTGGTGGAGGCCTGCTCACGGCCATTGAGCGTGCCGGCGTTGAAGTCGGCCGACATGCCGCGCACGCTGATCGACGACGCGCGACCGGTGCTCTTGTTGCGCTGGGCGGTCACACCGGGCAGGCGCGCCACGGATTCGGCGATGCTGGGGTCGGGCAGCTTGCCGATGTCTTCGGCGCTGATGGCCTCGACGATGCCTTCGGCATTCTTCTTGGTGCTGATGGCACTTTCGATGGCGGCACGGATGCCGGTCACCGTGATCGTCTGCGTGGTCGTCGCTTCCTGCGCCAGCACGGCGCCGGACGCCAGCAGCATGGCCGCACCGGCCACGGCGGTCAGCGCCGGCAGGCCGGCGGACGAACGATTGGCGCGCACGCGCCGCGAAGGATGGGTGGTCACCTGCTGTCTCCTGGTCGACTGGTAAGCGCTTTCGCCACGGCCTGGCAACCGGAGCGGAGCGGAGAGTTCGGTCGACTTTGTATCAAAACTAGCTACATCTTCGACCTTAGGTAAACCCTAGGTGGTGTCGCATTTTTGTCAATTCTGAAGAAACTTCAGCCAAATCCCAGCGTAAACCCGGTGCGACGACACGCCCAAAGGCCAGGTCTGGCCGTGAGAATGTAGTGGGACTACACGAATGGACATCGCGTTTGACTTCAGCCCCGCTTCGACAGTCGCCCCTCTGGCCTGGCGTGGCACGCGCTGGCCTGGCGTTGCTGCTCGGGACCGCTGGCGCATGGGCAGGTGCGGCCGACGGCCCGCTGCACCGGCCGTCGCCCGACTGGCGCGACCAGGTGCTCTATTTCGTGCTCACGGACCGCTTCGACAACGGCGAGCCGCGCAACGACGACCAGGGCGCCGGCGAGTTCGACCCCTCCCGCGCCGACCGCTACAGCGGCGGCGACCTCGCCGGCGTGCAGCGGCGTCTGGGCTACCTGCAGGGCCTGGGTGTCACTGGCCTGTGGCTCACGCCCTGGGTGGCCAACCAGTGGCTGGACGGCGCCTACGCCGGTTACCACGGCTACTGGGCCAGCGACTTCACGGCCGTGGACCCGCACCAGGGCCATCTGGCGGACTTGCAGGCGCTCTCCCGCGACCTGCATGCCCGCGACATGCTGCTGGTGCAGGACATCGTGGTGAACCACGTCGGCAACTTCTTCGACATCGCCCCCGGCACCGACCTGTCCACGCCCGAGACGGCGGCCCTCGGCTGGCGCGCGAACCCGGCGTCCAAGCCGAGCGCCGCGCCCACGCAGCCCCCTCTCCACCTGAACGACCCGCGCCGCGCCGCCGACCGCGCCGCCGCCGTCTACCACTGGACGCCGCCGGTGGCCGACTACACCAACCGGCAGCAGAAACTGACCTGGCAGATGTCGCGCCTGGACGACCTGAACACGGAGAACCCCGCCGTGCGCCAGGCGCTGCGGCGCAGCTACGGGCAGTGGATCCGCGACGCCGGCGTCGACGCCTTCCGCGTGGACACGGCGTTCTACGTGCCGCCGGACTTCTTCACCGACTTCCTGCACGCCGACGACCCGGCCGCGCCCGGCATCCTGGCCGTGGCGCGTGGCACCGGTCGCACCGACTTCCATGTCTTCGGCGAAGGCTTCGGCATCGACCGCGCCGGCGAGGACGTGCAGATGCGCCGCATCGAGTCCTACATGACCGCGGCAGACGGTGCACCCATCCTGCCCGGCATGCTGAACTTCCCGCTCTACGGCGCCCTGGGCGACGTGTTCGCGCGCGGCCGCCCGCCGGCGGAACTGGGCTGGCGCATCGCGCGCACGATGGCGTTGCACGCGCGGCCGCACCGCATGCCCAGCTTCGTCGACAACCACGATGTCGACCGCTTTCTGGCGGCCGGCACACCGCGGGGCCTGCGCCAGGCGCTGCTGGCGATGTTCACGCTGCCCGGCATCCCGGTGATCTACCAGGGCACGGAGCAGGGTTTCACGCAGCCGCGCGCGTCCATGTTCGCCGCCGGCTGGGGTTCGGGCGGGCGCGACCACTTCGATGCCGAGGCGCCGCTGTACCGCCACATCACCGCGCTGGCCGCGCTGCGGCGCACGCACCGTGCACTCTCCCGCGGCACGCCCACCGTGCTGCACGCCGACGCGACAGGGCCCGGCGTCATCGCCTGGCGCATGGATGCCCCCGCCAGCGATGGCCCGCCGATGCTGGTGGCGATCAACACCGCGGCGCACCCGGCACTGGTCGAGGCGCTGCCGCTGACCGCAGGCACGGTCCTGACGCCCGCCTGGACCGACGGCGAACCGCCCATCACCCGGGCCCGCCCGGACGGCGGCGTCACGCTGCGCCTGGCGCCAGGTGCCGCCGCGGTGTGGTCCCTTCAGGGCGAGGTACCAGGCGCACCGACCGCCGCCGTGGCGCCGCCGACGCTGCTGTCCCCATCTGCGGGCAAGCCCGACCCGGCGCGCGCGGCAGGCGATCTGCAGCTGTCGGGCCAAGCCGCACCGGGTGCGCGCCTTCGGCTGGCCGTCGATGGTGCCTTGGCGGATGGCGAGCCGGTAACGGCCGATGCCCAGGGTCTTTTCCAGGTCCGCATTGACACCGCCGCCATGGTCGATCCGGCACTCACCCACCGCGCCGCGGTGGTGGACGAAGCCAGCGGCCTGGCCTCGGCACCGGTGCCCTTCCAGGTTGAACGCCCATGGCGGCTGCTGGCCGACGTGCAAGATCCGGTGGGCGACGACCACGGCATCGGCGCCGGCGCCGGCCACCTGCGCTACCCGCTGGACCCCAGTTGGGGCGCGAACCGCCAGCTGGACCTGACACGTGTGCGCGCCTGGGGTGCTGGCGGCGCGCTGCGGCTGGCGCTCGGCCTGCACCGCCTCACCCGCAGCTGGAACCCGGCCAACGGCTTCGACCACGTGGCCTTCACGATCTTCATCGAGCTGCCGGGTGAACCCGGCGGCGCCACCGTGATGCCGGGGCAGGACAGCCAGCTGCCCGACGGCCTGCGCTGGCACCGGCGGCTGCGCCTGCATGGCTGGTCGAATGCGCTGTTCAGCGCCGAAGGCGCCAGCGCCAGCCACGAAGGCACGCCCATCGGGCCGGCGCCGGTGCTGCGCGCCGACGCCGACCATCACACCCTTGAGCTCACGCTGCCCCCTGCCGCCCTGGGCGGGCGGCGCGATCTGCACGGCGTGCGGATCTGGGTCACCACCTGGGACTGGGACGGCGGCTACCGCGCCCTGCAGGCCGAGCCCGGCGGCCACCATTTCGGCGGCCCTGCCGGCACCCCGAAGGTGATGGACAGCAGCGCCATCATCACGCTGCCCTGACGTCGACGGCCAAGGCCTGCCCCACCCCATGAAACCCCGCCTGGCCCTGGTGGCCGTGCCGCTGTTCCTGGAACTCGGCCTGGGCATGGCCGTGGGTCTGGCCGGGACGGCGCTGGCCGCGCGGCAGGCCGACGACGCCGCCGCAGGCTTCGCCCTGGCGCACCAGGTGGCGGCCATGCTCTTCATCGTGCTGCGCATCGTCGGCGCCGGCGTCTCGGTGGTGGTGGCCCAGGCCCTGGGGGCCGGCCGCCGCGCGGAAGCGGATGCCGTGGCGCGCGCCGTGCTGGGCGCCAGCAGCTGGGTCGGCGGCGGCTGCGCGCTGGCGGCGGTGTGGGGCGCCGAGGCGTTGATGCGCGGGCTCAACGCACCGCCGCCGGTGCTGGCCCTTGCGGCGCCGCTGCTGCAGTGGATGGCGCCGGCCCTGTTGCTGGACGCCTGGAACGCCGCCATGGCCAGCGTGATGCGCGCCCACCTGCGCGCGCGCGAGGTGCTGGGCGTGGTGCTCGCCATGCATGCGCTGCACCTGGTGCTGGCGCTGTGGTGGATGCCGCGCTTCGGGTTGGCGGGTTTTGCCGCGGCGCTGGCGGCCAGCCGGGTGCTGGGGCTGGTGCTGCACCTGTGGCTGTGGCGGCGGCAGCTGCGGCTGGTGCCACGCGCCGAAGACCTGTGGCGGTTGCCTCGGCGCGAACTGGCAGCGGTGCTGCGCATCGGTCTGCCTGGCGCGGCGGAGAACGCCGCCTACCGGCTGGCCTTCGTGGTCAGCGTCGCGGCGGTGGGCACGCTGGGCGCGTCGGCGCTGGCCACCCAGGCCTATGTGCTGCAGTTCAACCACTTCACCTTGCTGGCCGGGCTGGCCATCGGCCTGGGCGGCGAGGTGGTGGTCGGCCACCACATCGGCAGTGGCCGCCTGCACGCAGCACACCGGCTGGTCAAACGCGCGCTGGCCCTGGGGTTGGTGATCAGCCTGGTGGTGGCCGGTGCCGCCGCGCTGGCCGCACCGATGCTGCTGCGCCTGTTCACCCAGGACCCGGCCATCCTGGCCACCGGGGCCACGCTGATGGCCTGGTCGGTGCTGCTGGAACCGGGACGCACCTTCAACCTGGTGGTGATCAACGCCCTGCGCGCCGCCGGTGATGCGCGGTTCCCGGTGGCCGTGGGCGCGGTGTCGATGGCGGTGGTGCTGGCCGGTGGCAGCTGGTGGCTGGGCGTGCACCTGGGCTGGGGGCTGGTGGGGGTGTGGATCGCCTACGCCGCCGACGAGTGGCTGCGCGGGCTGCTGATGTGGTGGCGCTGGCGGCGCCTGGCCTGGGTGCCGGCCGCGCGGGCGTCGCGGCGCAGGCTGCGCGCGCTACAACGGCAGGCGGGCTGACAGCGGCGGCACGGGCAGGCCGTCGACCAGGCGCTGGTCGTGCGCATAGCCTGCATGCTCGCGCACCCGCCAATCGGCGCGTCCGAAGTGCCGGCGCAGCGCTTGGACGACGGCGCCGAAGTGGTGGCCCTCGTCCGCGTTGCTGTCCAGGTGCCGCAGCCCAGGCTGCGGCCGGGCCAGGAGGTCGACAATGGCCGCGGCCGTGTCGGTCATGAAGGAGCAAGCGGGCCGCCAGGCGGTGCTGGCCGCGACTTCACCCTCGCGCTGCTGCCAGCCGTCGAGCTGCACCAGCATGTTGTTGCCCGGTCGTTCGGGGTCGATCTGCCAGCCGATGCGCAGCACGCTGGCCTGCGGATGGGCCGTCTGCACCGCGTCCTCGCACCGGATCTTGCTGCGGCCATAGTCGTCGCGTGCCGTGCGTGGGTCGCCCGGCCGGTGCGGCCCGTCGGGCTCCGCATCGAACACCATCGCGGTGCTGGTGAACACCATCGGCAGCCCCGCCGCCGCGGCGTGGCCCGCCAGCAGGCCGGCCCAGGCCTCGCCCCCCATCGCCAGGTGGGCGATGGCATCGAGCCGCTCGCTCTGCAGCCAGGCCAACGCGCAGCCAGCATCGTCGGGCGGCACGGCCTGGCGGTCCCAACCCGTCACCGTCCATCCCGCCGCTGCCGCGGCTTCGGCCACGCGCGGGGCCAGGGTGCCGTTCAGGCCCGTGATCAGCAAGCGCATGACGGCCCGGCCACCCCGTCAGCCGTGGCGCTGTTCGATGGCGAACGCGGCGCCCGCCAGCGCCGCCAGCGTGTCGGTGATCAGCGCGGTGGGCACGGCGGCCAGATAGTCGCGGAAGCGGCCCTTGGCCTCGAAGCGCTCGCGGAAGGGCGACGTGAAGAAGCGTTCGCCCAGCCGCGGCACGATGCCGCCGCCGATGAACACCGCGCGGGCGCCCATCGTCAACGCCACGTTGCCGGCAAAGCCGCCCAGCAGGGCACAAAAGATGTCGAGCGTGCGCGCGCAACCGGCGTCGCCGGCCAGCCCGCGCTCGACCACCTGTTCGGCGCTCAACGCCTCGGGCGCCCGCCCTTCGGCCAGCGCCACGTAGTGGTGCAGCAGCGGCAGGCCGATGCCCGAGAGCAGGCGCTCGGCCGACACGTGCGGCCACTGGGCGCGGGCATGGCGCAGCACCTCGCTCTCCAGGTCGTCCATCGGCGCCAGCGTGGCGTGGCCGCCTTCGCCGGGCAACGCCATCCAGCCGGCCTCGGTGTGCACCACACCCCCCACGCCCAGGCCGGTGCCCGGGCCGATGACGGCCAGCGTGCCGGCCGCCACCGGCGCAGCCCCGTGGGCGCGCCACTGCGCGGGACGCAGGCGTGGCAGCGACAGCGCCAGCGCCTCGAAGTCATTGAGCACCTGCAGCGAGGCCAGACCCAGGTCGGCCTGGAACTCGGCACAGGAAAAGGACCACGGGCTGTTGGTCAACGCCACCTGGTCGCCCCGCACCGCGGTGGCCACCGCCATGGCCGCGCGCCGGGGCGCGGCCGCCACGCCGGCCGGCAAGCCCGCCAGGTAGGTGCGCGCCGCTTCGGCCGGGCCGGCACTGTCGGCCACCGCGAACTGGCGCACGTGCTCCACGCCACGCGCCGGTGACGTCACCCAGCCGAAACGGGCGTTCGTCCCGCCCACGTCGGCCACCAGCCAAGGCAGCGCCAAGCCACCGCCAGCCGGCGCGACATCGGCGCCCGGGGCGGCACCGGGGGCGGTCAAGGGCGCCACCGGGTCGGGGCGGCACACGGCTTGCTGCTGCACGGGCACGGAATCATCCAGTCTTTCTGCAAGCGAACCACGGTAGCAAAACTACACACCACCCGCAAGCCGGATCGACCCTTCACCCGCTCACTTCTCTGGTGAGACAACGGGCTGGCTTGCCGCGCTGTAGTGGAGCTACCTTGTGGAACCCCTGATGCCCACCCGGCAGTCGCGCCCCACAATAGCGCATCCGATGCCGCCCGATGGCGCCCAACGCAGCTGCATGACCCCATTTGACCGCCCGCGCCTGATCGCCGACATCGGCGGCACCTACGCCCGTTTTGCGCTGGAGTTCAGCGCCGGCCAGTTCGAGCACGCCACGTCGCTGCGCTGCGCCGACCACGCCGACTTCCATGCCGCCGTCACCGCCTACCTGGCCAGCGTGCCGGCACCGCGGCCCGACCACGCCGCCGTGGCCATCGCCAACCCGGTCGAAGGTGACCAGGTGCGCATGACCAACTACCACTGGCAGTTCTCCATCGAGCAGATGCGCGACGAGCTGGCGCTGGAGACACTGGTGGTGGTCAACGACTTCACCGCGCTGGCGATGGCCCTGCCCCGCCTGGGCCGCCACGACACGCGGCAGGTGGGCGGCGGTGAACCCCGGGCGCGCAGTGTGATCGGCCTGCTCGGCGCAGGCACCGGCCTGGGCGTGTCGGGCCTGATCCCGGCCGGCGACGGCCACGTGGCCCTGGGCACCGAAGGCGGCCACGTCAGCTTCGGCCCCCGTGACGCCCGGGAACACGCCATCCTGGCCTTTGCCGAACGCGAGTTCGACCACGTCTCCTTCGAGCGCCTGGTTTCCGGCCCCGGGCTGGAACTGATCCACCGCGCCCTGCGTGACCGCGCCGGCCTGCCGCCCGATGGCCTGAAGGCGCCCGAGATCACCCGCCGCGGCCTGGACGGCAGCGACGCACTGTGCCGCGAGACCCTTGACGCCTTCTGCGCCATGCTGGGCACGGCGGCCTCGAACCTGGCCGTCACCCTGGGCGCCATGGGCGGCATCTTCATCGGCGGCGGCATCGTGCCGCGGCTGGGCGCGTACTTCGAACAGTCACCCTTTCGCGCCCGCTTCGAGGACAAGGGGCGCTTCTCGGCCTACCTGGCCGGCATCCCCACCTATGTGATCACCGCCGAGAACGCCACCTTCATCGGCGCGTCGGCGATCCTGTCGGAGCAGCTGCGCGGCCGTCACGGCCACAGCGGCTCCACGGTGCTGGGGCAGATCCAACGCACGCGCGGCAGCCTGTCGCCGGCGGAGATGCGGGTGGCCGACCACGTGCTGGCACACCCGCGCTCGGTGCTCAACGACCCCATCGCCAAGATCGCGCGCGCCGCCTCGGTGAGCCAGCCGACGGTGATCCGCTTCTGCCGCAGCCTGGGCTGCGAAGGCCTGTCGGACTTCAAGCTGCGCCTGGCGTCGAGCCTGACCGGCACCATCCCGGTGACGCACACCCAGGTCACCGGCGAGGACACGATGCTGGAGCTGGGCGTGAAGGTGCTGAGTAACAGCGCCGCGGCCGTGCTGCAGCTGCGCGACCAGCTCAACCGCGAGACCATCGACCGCGCGATCGACCTGCTCACCGCTGCCGAGCGCGTGGAGTTCTACGCCGTGGGCCACTACGGCGTGGTGGCCGACGACGCGCAGTTCAAGTTCCTGCGCTTCGGCGTGGCCAGCGGCGCCATCACCGACCAGCGCCTGCAGCGCATGGCCGCCAGCGTGCTGCGCCCGGCCGACGTGGCGGTGATCATCAGCAGCAGCGGCAAGGTGGACGACCTGCTGGCCGTGGCCGACATCGCGCGCGAGCGCGGCGCCACCGTACTGGCCATCACCGCCAGCCATTCGCCCCTGGCCCGGCGGGCCGACGTGGCCCTGATCGTCGACCACGTGGAAGACACCGCCACCCACGTGCCCATGGTCAGCCGCATCCTGCACCTGCTGGTGGTCGACATCCTGGCCGTGGGCGTGGCCATGCGCCGCGGTGCCCAGGCGGTGCTGCCGCAGGAGACCCTGGGCGCGTTGGACGAGGTGCGGCCCGACACCGCCCCGCAGCCGCCGCGCATCGCGCGCCGCGAGGCGCCGGGCGTGAGCGCCGCCATGCCGCTGTCGCACCTGACGTCGCACAGCCGCTAGCCCCCCCTGAACGAGGGGGTGAAAGCGCATCACCTGCCGAGACCGCTGGACACCGGCGACGCGGCCGCGAGAATGCACAGCACCAATCACCCGGGGAGGGTTTCGATGCGTGCTTCACTTCGTCCGGTCGCTGCGGCGGCCATTCTGGGCTTCTGCTGGGCCGGCGCCGTGGGCACGGCGCATGCGGCGGCGTCGGCCTCGGCGTCGATCGGTACGGTGTCGATCACGCTGATCGACCTGGACCCGCTGGATGGCATTGCGCCATCGCTGACGTTTTTCGGTGAATCCAGCCAGTCTCAGGGCTACGTAGGGGACCCGTACGACTACGACTACACCTCGGCGGCGGGCTTCTACACGCCGACGTCGGCGTTGGCGTCCAGCACCACCGGGTGGGCCTCGGCCAGCACAGACGGCAACGGCGCCACGAGCAGCACCATGCTCTATGGGGCCACGGCCGATGGTGTATACAACTATTCGAGTGGTTCTGGGTATTCGTACGGCCAGTTCACGCTTACACCATGGACCTTGGTCATCCTGACTACGTCCTACGACCTGGAGGCCATGACCACGATCGGCACGGATGGTGTCAATTACGAGTCCAGCCAGGGGTCTGCCCTACTGCAGATGGACATTGCTGGCGACGACGGTTGGGAGTATCACTACGCTTACCGGGTTGCCAGCGCCAGTTACATGTGGGACGGGATGGGTTACGTGCCCACCAGCGACGCCGCTTCCGGCCAGATGACGCTCAGCGTCGCCAACGTCGCGGACACCGAAGTGTCGGGCGTCTTTTACGCCCAGGCGAATTCCTATGCCTCCTCCAGCATCGCCGCCGTGCCCGAACCCGGCACCTACGCGATGCTGCTGGCCGGCCTGGCTGGCATCGGCACCATGGTGCGTCGCCGCCGCCGCTGACCCGTCCGCCGAACAGCGCCTCGAAGCCGGCCTCGTGCCGGCTTTGTCGTTTCCGTGCCCCCGGTAGAATTCGCGCCGCGTCCCGAGGAGCGTTGCGATGGCCGGCCGGCCACCAGGCTCGGGGCGACCTGACGTTGCGGCCAACGACGCTCATCCTGCCTCCAGGCACGTGCATGAGCGAACACCGTCACACCACTCCCCCGCCCCCGATGCGGCTGTCCGGCCTGGAGCCGGTGTCCATCGACCGCGGCAGCCTGTTCGTCAACATCGGCGAGCGCACCAACGTCACCGGCTCCAAGGCCTTCGCCCGCATGATCCTCGCGGGCCAGTTCGAGGAGGCGCTGGCCGTGGCCCGCCAGCAGGTGGAGAACGGCGCACAGATCATCGACGTCAACATGGACGAGGCCATGCTCGACAGCGAGGCCGCGATGGTGCGCTTCCTGAACCTGCTGGCCGGCGAACCGGAGATCGCACGCGTGCCGGTGATGATCGACTCCAGCAAGTGGAGCGTCATCGAAGCCGGCCTGAAGTGCATCCAGGGCAAGGGCATCGTCAACAGCATCAGCCTGAAGGAAGGCGAGGCCGAGTTCCGCCGCCAGGCCACGCTGGTGCGCCGCTACGGCGCGGCCACCGTGGTGATGGCCTTCGACGAGCAGGGCCAGGCCGACACCTTCCAGCGCAAGATCGACATCTGCGCGCGCGCCTACCGGATCCTGGTGGACGAGGTGGGTTTCCCGCCCGAGGACATCGTCTTCGACCCCAACATCTTCGCCATCGCCACCGGCATCGAGGAGCACGACAACTACGCGGTCGACTTCATCGAGGCCACGCGCTGGATCAAGGCCAACCTGCCCGGCGCCAAGGTCAGCGGCGGGGTCAGCAACGTGAGCTTCAGCTTCCGTGGCAACGACCCGGTGCGCGAGGCCATCCACACCGTGTTCCTGTACCACGCCATTGCCGCCGGGCTGGACATGGGCATCGTCAACGCCGGCATGGTGGGCGTCTACGATGACCTGGAACCGGAACTGCGCGAGCGCGTGGAAGACGTGGTGCTCAACCGGCGCAAGGATTCCGGCGAACGCCTGATCGAGATCGCCGAGCGTGCGAAGGGCCTGGCCAAGGACGACAGTGCGCGCCTGGCCTGGCGCGCCGGCAACGTGAACGAGCGCCTGAGCCACGCGCTGGTGCACGGCATCACCGAGTTCATCACCACCGACACCGAGGAAGCCTGGCAGGCCATCCAGGCCGGCGGCGGCCGCCCCCTGCACGTGATCGAAGGCCCGCTGATGGCCGGCATGAACATCGTCGGCGACCTTTTCGGCCAGGGCAAGATGTTCCTGCCGCAGGTGGTCAAGAGCGCGCGTGTGATGAAGCAGGCGGTGGCCCACCTGCTGCCCTACATCGAGGCCGAGAAGCAGGCGCTGCAGAATGCGGGCGGCGACGTAAAACCGAAGGGCAAGATCGTCATCGCCACCGTGAAGGGCGACGTGCACGACATCGGCAAGAACATCGTCACCGTCGTGCTCCAGTGCAACAACTTCGAGGTCGTCAACATGGGCGTGATGGTCCCG
Source organism: Burkholderiaceae bacterium (assembly GCA_024235915.1). Lineage (GTDB taxonomy): Bacteria > Pseudomonadota > Gammaproteobacteria > Burkholderiales > Burkholderiaceae_C > Rubrivivax. The sequence continues at coordinate 37,583 of JACKLO010000025.1, forward strand.
TGCCAGGACATCCTCGCCAAGGCGCGCGTGGAAGGCGCCGACATCATCGGCCTCAGCGGCCTGATCACACCCAGCCTGGAGGAAATGCAGCACGTGGCGGCCGAGATGCAGCGCGACGACTGGTTCCGGCTGAAGAAGATCCCGCTGCTGATCGGCGGTGCCACCACCAGCCGCGTGCACACCGCGGTGAAGATCGCGCCGCACTACGAGGGCCCGGTGGTCTATGTGCCCGACGCCAGCCGTAGCGTGGGCGTGTGTGCCGACCTGCTGAGCGACGAACGCGCCAGCGCCTACATCGCCGAACTGGAGGCCGACTACGCCCGTGTGCGCGAACTGCACGCCAGCAAGAAGGCCACGCCGCTGGTGGCGCTGGCCCAGGCGCGCGCCAACAAGACACCCATCGACTGGACGGCCTACACGCCGCCGGCACCGAAGTTCACCGGCCGGCGGATCTTCCGTAACCAGGACCTGGCGGAACTGGCGGCCTGCATCGACTGGACGCCCTTCTTCCAGACCTGGGACCTGCACGGCAAGTTCCCGGGCCTCCTGCGCGACGAGGTGGTGGGTGCCGAGGCGCAGCGCGTGTTCAGCGACGGCAAGCGCATGCTGCAGCGGGCCATCGAGGGCCGCTGGCTGCAGGCCAATGGCGTGATTGCGCTGCTGCCGGCCAACACGGTGGACGACGACACCATCGAGGTCTACACCGACGAATCACGCACCCAGGTGGCACTGCGCTGGAGCCCGCTGCGGCTGCAGAGCGAGCGGCCGGTGATCGACGGTGTGCCACGGCCCAACCGCTGCCTGGCGGACTTTGTCGCGCCGAAGGGGACGAAGCCCGACTGGATCGGCCTCTTCGCCGTCACCGCCGGCCTGGGCGCCGACAGGAAGGTGGCGCAGTTCGAGGCCGATCACGACGACTACGGCGCCATCATGCTCAAGGCCATCGCCGACCGCCTGGCCGAAGCCTTCGCCGAACGTCTGCACCAGCGCGTGCGCACCGAGTTCTGGGGCTATGCGGCCGACGAGGCGCTGGACAACGAACAGCTCATCGCCGAGCAGTACCGCGGCATCCGCCCGGCCCCCGGCTACCCGGCCTGCCCGGACCACAGCGTCAAGTGCGCGATGTTCGAGGTGCTGAACGCCACCGAGATCGGCATGGGCCTGACCGAGAGCCTGGCGATGACGCCGGCGGCCAGCGTCAGCGGCTTCTACCTGGCGCATCCGGACAGCAGCTACTTCAACGTCGGCCGCATCGGCGACGACCAGCTGGCCGACTGGGCCGCGCGCCAGGCGATGGACGAGGCCGACGCGCGGCGCGCGCTGGCGCCGGTTCTGGGGTGAGCCTGGGCGTGGCGGCGCTTCAGTCCTCCGCCCCAGGATCCCAGCGCGGCAGTTCGTAGTCGGCCCACACCGCCGCGGCGCGCAGCCCGCGGCCACCGCAGTGGCCAGCATCATGCCCAGCCAACCGGTATGGCCAGCGCGTGCGCAGCGACCAGTGTCCAGCCCCCCGCGAACGCACAGATGGCATAGGGCCGGTGGTCGCTGAAGGCGCGGGGCACCTCGTTGCAGACGATGTCGCGCAGCACACCCCCGAACACCGCCGTGACCAGCCCCATCAGCACCGCCACGATGGCCGGCAGCCCCTGATCCAGCGCGATCTGGGTGCCGCCCGCGGCGAAGAGGCCCAGGCCAAGCGCGTCTGGCCATTGCATGGCGCGCTCGGTGGGCGCGAAGTGCCGCGCCCGCATCAACACCATCGCGGCCACCGACAGGCCGAGGATCACCCACAGCCACGCCGAGTGTTCGACCCAGAAGAAGGGCCGTCGGTCCAGCAGCACGTCGCGCAGCGTGCCGCCGCCGAAGGCCGCCAGACCGGTGACCACGCAGACGCCCACCGCGTCCAGCCGCTGCCGCGCCGCGGCCAGCAGACCCGACAGCGCAAACGCCAGGGTGGCCAGCACCTCGACGACCACCAGGAACTCGGACAGTGCGGCAGGCGGGGCGGGATTCATGAACGCGATGGTGCCGCGTTTTGGGGTTGCTGGCGACGACACCAGGCCCTGAGCATCCAGTGCGTCAAAAGTGCAAGTTCTTGCCGTGGCGCGTCCTTGAATCCCGGCGGGGCGGCGCGCAGACTTGAGCGCCGTCAAATCCAGGAGACAGACCCCATGCGCACCCAGGTTGCCATCATCGGCGCCGGCCCCTCGGGCCTGCTGCTCGGCGCGTTGCTGCACAAGTACGGCGTGGACGCCGTGATCGTGGAGCAGCGCAGCGCCGACTACGTGCTCGGCCGCATCCGCGCCGGCGTGCTGGAACAGGTGACGGTGGACCTGATGGACGAGGCCGGTGTCGGCGCACGCCTGCGCCAGGAGGGCCTGGTCGACGACGGCTTCGTGCTCGCCTTCGGCGGCCAGTCGCACCGCATCGAGCTCAAGCAGCTCACCGGCAAGACCGTGGTCGTCTATGGCCAGACCGAGGTCACGCGCGACCTGATGGACGCGCGCGCCGCCGCCGGCCTGCCGACGATCTACGAAGCCGACGACGTGGCGGTGCACGACTTCGACGGCACGGCGCCGCACGTGACCTTCACGAAGGACGGCGTCGCCCAGCGCCTGGACTGCGACTTCATCGCCGGTTGCGACGGCTTTCACGGCGTGTGCCGCGCCAGCGTGCCGGCCGACCGCATCCAGACCTTCGAGAAGGTCTACCCCTTCGGCTGGCTGGGCATCCTGGCCGACGTGAAGCCGATCTCGCACGAGATCGTCTACGCCAACCACGAGCGCGGCTTTGCGCTGGCCAGCCTGCGCAGCCCCACACGCAGCCGCTACTACGTGCAGTGCCCGCTGGACGACAAGCCGGAGGACTGGTCGGACGCGCGCTTCTGGGACGAGTTCGCGCGCCGCCTGCCGGCGGACCTGGCGGCCAAGCTGGAGACCGGGCCGTCATTCGAGAAGAGCATCGCGCCGCTGCGCAGCTTCGTCGCCGAGCCGATGCGCTTCGGCCGCATGTTCCTGGCCGGCGACGCGGCGCACATCGTGCCGCCCACCGGCGCCAAGGGCCTGAACCTGGCCGCCGGCGACGTGGGCCTGCTGTCGCGCGCGCTCGCCGAGCACTACCGCGAGCGCAGCAGCGCGGGCCTGGATGACTATTCGCGCCGCACGTTGGCGCGTGTGTGGAAGGCGGAGCGCTTCTCGTGGTGGTTCACGACCATGATGCACCTGTTCCCGGAGAACGGGCCCTTCGGCGCACGCATGCAGATCGCCGAGCTGGACTACCTGATGAGCTCGCAGGCCATGCAGACGGCCGTGGCCGAGAACTACGTGGGTCTGCCGCTGTAATCCGCCGCGGTCGCTGTCGCTAGGGCAATTCCGCTGGCGGTGACGCCAGTGGCCGAGGCATGCTCGCGGGTTGTTTTCACCGCCTGCCCTGCGAAGGACTGCCCCATGAAGAAGACCCTCCCATTCACCCTCGGCGCCCTGGCCCTGGCCGCCCACCTGGGCGCCGCGGCCGCCGAGCCCATCAAGGTCGGCCTGATGCTGCCGTCCACCGGCACCTATGCCGCGCTGGGCGACATGATCACCAAGGGCTTCAAGCTGGCCATCGACGAGCAGGGCGGCAAGCTCGGCGGGCGCGAGGTGCAGTACTTCAGCGTCGACGACGAGAGCGACCCGAGCAAGGCCACCGACAACGTCAACAAGCTCATCAAGCGCGACAACGTCGACGTGCTCATCGGCACCGTGCACTCCGGCGTGGCCGTGGGCATGGCCAAGGCCGCCAAGGAAAGCGGCACCCTGCTGATCATCCCCAACGCCGGCGCCGACGTCATCACCGGCCCCATGTGCGCGAAGAACATCTTCCGCTCGTCCTTCAGCAACTGGCAGCCGGGCTACGCCACCGGCGTCGTCGCAGCCAAGAAGGGCTACAAGACCGCGATGACCATCACCTGGAACTACGGGGCCGGGGCCGACACCGTCAAGGGCTTCCGCGAAGCCTTCGAGAAGGGCGGCGGCAAGGTCACCAAGGACCTGAACCTACCGTTCCCGGGCGTGGAGTTCCAGGCCCTGCTCACACAGATCGCCGCCGAGAAGCCTGACGTCGTCTACGCCTTCTTCGCTGGCGGCGGCGCGGTCAAGTTCGTCAAGGACTGGGCGGCTGCCGGCCTGAAGAACAGCGTGCCGCTGATGGGCTCGGGCTTCCTGACCGACGGCACGCTCACCGCGCAAGGTGAGGCCGCGCAGGGCCTGATCACGTCGCTGCACTACGGCGACGAGATCAAGAACGCGCGCAACGACGCCTTCCGCAACAAGTTCGCTGTCGCGCACAAGGCCAACCCCGACGTGTACGCCATGCAGGGGTTCGACGCTGCGCAGATGCTGATCGCCGGTGTCAACGCCGTGAAGGGCGACATCAGCCAGAAGGACAAGCTGTACGCCGCCATCGCCGGGGCGAAGATCGACAGCCCGCGCGGCACCTTCACGCTGAGCAAGGCGCACAACCCGGTGCAGGACTTCTACGTGCGCGAGGTCAAGGGTGAATACAACGTCGTCACCGGCGTGGCCGTGAAGGCGCTGGCCGATCCGGGCCGCGGCTGCCGGATGTGAGCCGCAGCGGCCGCTGACAACCCGGAGCGGACGTTCGGTGGTCCATCAACGCCGCCGTTCAGCGTGGCCGGGGTCGGCAGGCGTTCTCCGCCCACGCTCGCGGGCGCTGCCCGTGGTGTGCCACCGACGAGGCATCAACACCGGCGTCTGTCTGTCGCCGACGAGGCGACCGCGAATGGGGCCTGCGCCCGCCCACCCGAACCCCGGCCTCTTCGGCGCCGAGGCGTCGGTCTACGGGAACAGCGAGCGGGTGTCGCAGGGTGGCGGTGGCGCCTGCGGGCGCAGGCCCCATTCGCGGTCGCCTGGACGCTGACGCACCACTGGCGGCGTTGAAGCCTCGGCCGCGGATCACCATGGCAGCGCCCCGCGAGCGTGGGCCGGAGAACGGGCGACGCCGCCGCCCTGCTGCAGCGGCGGTGGATCGCGAAGACCACGAGCGCTCGAACATGAGCATCCGCTCCGAGTCGAGACCGGACACTGGCTTCAAGTGCCGTGACAATGCGTCCACAAATCTGATCCGGAGCGCCCCATGATCCTCGAAGTCGCCGACATCCGCATCCAGCCCGGCCGCCAGGCCGAATTCGAGGCCGCCATCGTGCGGGGCGTGACCGAGGTCATCGCGCAGGCCAAGGGCTTCCGCGGCTGGAAGGTCAACCGTGGCGTCGAGAGCCCGGAGCGCTTCCTGCTGCACATCTTCTGGGACACGCTGGAGGACCACACCGTCACCTTCCGAGAAGGCCCGCTGTTCCCGCAGTGGCGCGCCATCGTCGGCCCGTTCTTCGCGTCGCCGCCGCAGGTGGAGCACTTCGAACTGGTGGCCAAGAGCGCCTGAAGCATGGGCGCCCGCGACACCCTGCTGGCCGCCGCGGCGGCCCACCTGGACGAAGGTCGCTTCGAGGCCGAGCTGGCGCGCCGCGTGGCCATCCGCAGTGCCAGCCAGGACGCCGACGCCGGGCCGGCGCTGCAGGCCTACCTGGCCGATGAGCTGGTGCCCACGCTGACGGCGCTGGGCTTCACGCACACGATCCACGCCAACCCGGTGGCCGGCGGCGGCCCCTTCCTGATCGCCAAGCGCATCGAGGACCCGGCCCGCCCCACCGTGCTGATGTACGGCCACGGCGACGTCATCCGCGGCCAGGACGCATCCTGGACCCGCGGCGCCGGCCCCTGGCAGCTGGCGCGCGACGGCGACCGGCTCTACGGCCGTGGCACGGCCGACAACAAGGGCCAGCACAGCATCAACATCGCTGCGCTGGCGCAGGTGCTGGCAGCACGCCAGGCCGGCGGCGGGAAACTCGGCTTCAACCTCACCTGGCTTTTCGAGACCAGCGAAGAGACCGGGTCGCCCGGTCTGGCCGCGTTCTGTGCGGCCCAGCGGGAGGCGCTGCGCGCCGACGTGCTGATCGCCAGCGACGGGCCGCGCCTTACAGCCTCGAAGCCCACGGTGTTCCTGGGGTCCCGCGGTGTCGTCAACTTCGACCTGAAGCTGACGCTGCGCGACGGCGCCCACCACTCCGGCAACTGGGGCGGCCTGCTGCGCAACCCGGGCACGGTGCTGGCCAATGCCATCGCCAGCCTGGTGGACGGCCAGGGTCGCATCCGCATCGACGCCCTGCGTCCGCCGCCCATCCCGGCCAACGTGCGCGCGGCGCTGGCAGGCCTGGAAGTGGGCGGCAGCCCCGACGACCCGGTGGTCGACGCCGACTGGGGCGAGCCGGGCCTGACCCCGGCCGAGCGCGTGTTCGGCTGGAACACGCTGGAGGTGCTGGCCTACACCACCGGCAATCCAGCGCACCCGGTGAACGCCATCCCGCCTTCCGCTTCAGCCACGATGCACCTGCGCTTCGTGGTCGGCACCGATGTCTCCCGACTGGCCGACGTGGTGACCGCGCACCTGCAGGCACAGGGCTTCCCGCCGATCGAGATCAGTGTGGGCGAGGTGATGGAAGCCACACGGCTGGACCCGGACGACCCCTGGGTGCACTTCACGCTGGATTCCATCGCGCGCAGCACGGGAGCGAAGCCAGTGCTGCTGCCGAACCTGGGGGGTTCGCTGCCCAACGACGTGTTCGCGCACATCCTGGGCCTGCCCACGGTGTGGATCCCGCACAGCTACCCCGGCTGCCGTCAGCACGCGCCCGACGAACACCTGCTGCGCCCGGTGGCGCGCGAGGCGTTGCAGATCATGGCCGGGCTGTTCTGGGACCTGGCGGACTTCGACGGACGGCGAGCCGCCGCCTGACGTGTCGGGCTGCTGCCCGACCGTCAGCCCGAAAGTCAGCCCGGCTGCGCGCCCGCCAGCTTCTTCAACAGCCGCCGCAACGTCGTGCGCTCGGCGGCCGTCAGCGCCGCCTGCACCTCGTCTTCCATGTGCGCCGCCACGGCCTGCAGGCGACCGGCGAGCGCCGCGCCCTCGGCCGTGAGCGTGATGCGCACGGCGCGGCCGTCGTGCGGGTCGCGCCCGCGCTGCAGGAGGCCGCGCTCGGCCAACCGGTCCACCAGGGTGGTGACGTGCGGCGCCGGCATTCGCAGCGCATGGCGCACCTGCGTGGCCGAGGCGCGCTGGTTGGCCTGCAGCAGCATCAGCAACGTGAATTCCACGGGCCGCAGGCCGAACGGGCCGCCCACGTGGCGGCGGAAGGCCGCCGTGGTGGGCACTTCGGCCAGCGCCAGCAGGTAGCCCAGCAGGTGGTCCAGCCCGCTCGACAACAGGGCGGCACCCGCGGGCACGGGCGCCGCCGCCGGCTCAGCGGCGCGGGACGATGACCTCGGCATCCCGCGTCTCGGCGTACAGCCGCTCGACCTCGGCCCCACGGTGCGCCAGCACCGCGCGCTGGTTGATGGAGCCCTTGTCGGTGACCTCGCCGCGGTCGATGGACGGCGGCTCGGCCAGCAGCAGCGCCGCCGCCGGGCGCGTGGCGCTGCCGGTGCCCTCGGCCCACAGGCGGTCCATCAGCGCCTGGAAGGCCTCGCGCACGGCAGGCGCGGCCAGCACCTGCGTGGCGGTCCAGTCCTCCGGGAGGTTGAACTTGCGGCGGATGTCGGCCACCCGCGGGAACACCAGCAGGCCGATGAAGTCGCGGTTCAGGCCGGCCACCACCACGTCCTGCACCATCGGGTCCCCCGCAAGCACGACCTTGGCACGCAGCGGGCCCACGCTGACGAAGGTGCCGGTGGCGAGCTTGAAGTCCTCGGCGATGCGGCCGTCGAAGCGCAGGCCCTTCAGGGGGTCGGCCGGGTCCTTGAACACCACGGCGTCGCCGGTGCGGTAGAAGCCCTCGTCGTCAAAGGCCTCGGCCGTCTGCTCCGGCATGCGCCAGTAGCCGGGCATCACGTTCGGGCCCTTGAAGCGGATCTCGGTCTTGCCGCTGCCCTCGGCGTTGGGCACCAGCTTCACATCCACACCCGGCACCGGCAGGCCGATGTCGCCGCTCTGCACGTTGCTGCCCAGCGCGAAGGTGCATGACGGCGCGGTCTCCGTCATGCCCAGGCCGGTGAAGATGCAGATGCGTTCGCCGACGGTCTCTTCCCCCAGCCGGTCCAGGTGGTCCCAGACGGCCTGGCTGAGGCCGGCGCCGGCGAACATGAAGGCCTTGACGCGCGAATACAGCGTCTTGCGCAGGACCTCGTCGTGGTCCATCGCATTGGCGATCTCCTCGAAGCCCTTGGGCACGTTGAAGTAGATCGTCGGCGCGATCTCGCGCAGGTTGCGCAGCGTCTGCGCCATGCCGGCCGGCGTGGGCTTGCCGTCGTCGATGTACAGCGTGCCGCCGTTGTAGAGCACGATGCCGACGTTGTGGTTGCCGCCGAAGGTGTGGTTCCACGGCAGCCAGTCCACCAGCACCGGCGGTTCGCTGGCCAGGAAGGCGAAACACTGGCGGATCTGCTGCAGGTTGGCGCACAGCATGCGGTGCGTGTTGATCACGCCCTTGGGCTGCTTTGTGGAGCCGCTGGTGAACAGGAACTTGGCGATGGTGTCCGGGCCCACCGCCGCGTGCGCGGCCGCGGCTTCGGCCCCGGCAGGCGTGTCCAGCAGGCTGGCGAAGCGCTCGTACGCGCGGCCGTCCGGCAGTTCACCCTGGGTGAGCACCACCGCGGCGTCGGGCATGCAGGCAGCGATCGCACGGCCGTAGGCGGCGCCGTTGCTGGCGAACACCAGGCCCGGCGTCAGCGTGCCCAGGATCTGGCGCAGCTTGCCGAAATCCTGCGACACGGTGGCATACGCCGGCGAGATGGGCGCATAGGGCACACCCACCCACATCGCGCCCAGCGCCAGGGTCAGGTGCTCGAGGTCGTTCTCCGACAGGATCGCCACCGGCCGCTCGGCCGACAGGCCGTGCTTGAGCAGCGCCTGGCCCACACGCTGCGCGCGGTCCAGCATCTGGGCGTAGGTGATGGTGACCCAGGCACCGTCGGCACCGCAGCGGGCGACGAAGACGCGGTCGGGCGTGGTGGCGGCCCAATGTTCGAGACGGTCGGTCAGGCGCGCCGGGAAGTCGCCCAGGGTGTCGCTGGAGCGCAGCACCTGGGTACCGTCGGCGCGCGTCTCCAGCGTGGCGTGCAGCACGCCGCCGACGTCCGCCTGCCGGTACTTCACCGCGCTCATTGCGGCTTCTCCACCTTGGCCGCGCGCTTCTCCAGGAAGGCGCGCAGGCGCTCCTTGGCCGCCGGCTCGCCCTGGGCGATGGCGGCCACCAACGACTCGACGAACAGGCCCTGCTCCGGCGCCAGTTCGGCGATGCGCGGCAGCGCCTGGATCACGGCGTAGTTGGACATCGGCGCGTTGGCGGCAATCTTCTGCGCCAGCGCCAGGCCCTTGGCCAGGCCCTCGCCTGGCTGCACCAGGTAGGTGGACAGGCCCATGGCCTGCGCCTCCTCGGCGTCCAGCACACGGCCGGTGAGCATCATGTCAGCCACCCGCGCCGCGCCGATCAGCCGCGGCACGCGCACCGAGCCGCCGCCGCCGACGAAGATGCCGCGCTGGCCTTCGGGGAAGGCGTAGAAGGCGTTGTTCTCCGCCACGCGCACATGGCAGGCCGCGGCGATCTCCAGCCCGCCACCGACCACCGCGCCGTGCAGCACCGCCACCACGGGCACCGGTGAATACTGGATGCGGTCCAGCGCCGAATGCCATCCGCGCGAGTGCAGGATGCCCTGGAAGACGTTGCGCTCGCTGAGTTCCGACAGGTCCAGCCCGGCGCAGAAGTGTTCGCCATGGCCGCTGAGCACGATGGCGCGCACGTCGGCCGGGATGGCCGAGAACTGCGCATCGAGCGCGGCGATGAGCGCATCATTGGCCGCGTTGCGCTTGGCCGGGCGGTTCAGGGCCAGGTGCAGCACGTCGCCGTGGCGGCTGCTCTGGATCAGGGATTCGGTCTCGGCCATCGCGTCGGTCTCCATCGACAAAGTACTTACATTATGTAAGCATCACGCCTGAGCAAGCAAGTCCGCAGGAGCAAGGCCATGAACATCGACGACCTGGTCGCCATCGACATCCACACGCACGCCGAGGTGTCGTGCTGGAACCCGTTCGACAACTATGGCGAGGAGTACGACCGCGCCGCCGACAAGTACTTCGGCTCCAACCGGCGGCCGACGATCGCCGAGACGATCGAGTACTACCGCAAGATCAAGGTCGGCCTGGTGATGTTCACCGTGGACAGCGAGAGCCAGCTCGGCCGCCGCCGCATCCCCAACGAGGAGATCGCCGAGGCCGCGGCGCAGAACAGCGACATGATGATCGCCTTCGGCAGCATCGACCCCCACAAGGGCAAGATGGGAGCGCGTGAGGCACGACGGCTGATCACCGAGCACGGGGTGAAGGGGTTCAAGTTCCACCCCACGGTGCAGGGCTTCCTGCCCTACGACCGCATGGCCTGGCCGCTGTACGAGGTGATCGCCGAGTACAAGCTGCCCGCCATCTTCCACAGCGGCCACAGCGGCATCGGCAGCGGCATGCGCTGCGGTGGCGGCCTGCGGATCCAGAACAGCAACCCGATGCTGCTAGAAGACGTGGCGATCGACTTCCCCGACATGAACATCATCGTCGCCCACCCCAGCTGGCCCTGGCAGGACGAGGCGCTGAGCCTGGCGCTGCACAAGCCCAACGTCTACATCGACCTCAGCGGCTGGAGCCCCAAGTACTTTCCGCCGCAACTCGTGCAGTACGCCAACACGCTGCTGAAGGACCGCATGCTCTTCGGCAGTGACTTTCCACTGATCACGCCCGAGCGCTGGATGAAGGACTTCGACGAAGCCGGCTTCAAGGACAAGGTCAAGCCCGGCATCCTGAAGGACAACGCGGCGCGGCTGCTGGGACTGAAGCCGGCGGCGGTCGCCTGACCACGTTCTGATTTGGGCGTGGCGAGGCGGCCAGCCGCGCCGCCGCCAGGCCGCTCACTCCAGCCTGAAGCCGGCGTGGCAGGCCACGCAGGTCTGCGTCAAGCCGGCCAGTGCCGCCTGGGCGCTGCGCAGGTCGCCCGTGGCGCCCGCATCCCGCGCCGCCACGGCCAGGCGGCTGGCGCTGCGGTGCATGGCGGTGCCGGCGGCCTGCATGGCCGGCGGCATGAAGCGAGCCACCTCGTGCGCGCCATGGTCGTGCAGCGACGACATGCCCAGGCGGCGCTCCGCCGTGTCGGCCGCAGCATCCCATCGGCCGTCGGCCAGGGCCTGCTGGATCTCCGCCAGCGCCGCCAGGTGGTCGCGCATGTTGGCCAATGTGTGGGCTCGCATCGGGGGTGGAAACTGGACCGGCACACGCGCGTCCGGTGGCAGCATCCCGGCGTGGCCACCGTGGCCCGCATGATCGTCGGCGGCAGCCATATGGGCGCCGGCATGGGCGCCAGCATGGGCGCTGGCATGGACACCGGCAGGCATGCCCATGTGGGCCGCGTGTTCATGCGGAACCGGGTGCTCGGCGGCACAGCCGGCGAGCAGGGCCGCAGCGGCAAGGGTCGGGGCGAAGGAAAGATGGCCAAGCCGAGTCATGCGCGCATCTTGCACGCTGTCGATGCCCGGCGCCACCGCGCGGGGGTGCCGGCGGCAGGCGGGATGACCACACCGCCGGACTTCAGCGCACACAGAGCAACGAACCAGCCGATCCCAGCAGACGCCACACCCACGCCCACTGTCGATTCACGCCGCCGGGCTGCACTTCGTCGCAGCGCCCTGGCCTGCAGCGCAGGCCGGCGGCACAGTCACGCCATCGACAACCCGCGCCACCAGGAGCTTCACCATGCGCCCGATCAAGGACCTCACCGACGCCGTCACCATGCCGCTGCGCGCGCTGTTTGTGGTGGGCATCTGCTGGGCCATCAACGCCATGACCTCTCCGGGCCACTGGTGGGTCTGGTGGGTGGCGCTGGGCATGGGCATCGCCACCCTGGTGGCCTGGGCCCGCGGCCTGCGCACGGCCCTGGTGCTGGCCCTGGTGTACTTCGGCGGGCGCTGGATCTACCGACGCTACGGTGAAGGCGCCCGCGCGGCCTTCGACCAATGGGCGCAGCGCACGCAGCCGAAGGCCGCCGAAGTGGTGCAGGCCTTCCTGCAGCCGGGCCAGCGCTTCGGCAGCGACGGCGTGCGGCACTGAGTCGCAGTGGCCTCGCGGCTGAGTGGGCTCAGACCGCCGGCTCGGCCGGCAGCAACTCGTGCAGTTGCTGCGGCAGTTCCTCCAGCGTGCGCTCCTTGCGCAGCACGCGGCGCACACCGGCGGCCGCCATGCCGGCGGTGAGCTGCTCGGAGACGTAGCCGGTGCTCACGATCACCGGCAGGTCCGGCCGCAGCAGCTTCATGGCCGACGCCAGGTCCAGGCCCGTGCCGTCGGGCATGCTGTAGTCGGTGACCACCGCATCGAAGGCGGCGGGGTCCGTGCGGAACAGCGACAAGGCCTCGGCCACGCCACCCCGTACCGTGACGCGCCAGCCGTCGCGCCGCAGCAGCTGGTCCACCATGGTGGCCATCACGTCGTCGTCGTCCACATAGAGCACATGACGGCCATGCCCCTGCAGGGCATCCGCCGTCGCCGGCACCACGCTTGCGTTGGGCTCGGGCTCCAGCGGCAGCAGCGCGCCAGGCTGGGTGTCCTGCCGGGTCTGCAACGGCAGGTAGACGTGGAAGGTGGCCCCCTGGCCCGGGGCCGTGTCCACACGGATGCGCCCCTCGTGGGCGCGCACGATGCCGTGCACCACCGACAGGCCCAGCCCCGTGCCCTGGCCCGGCGCCTTGGTGGTGAAGAAGGGTTCAAAGATGCGCGCCAGCGTGGCCGGGCTCATGCCAGGGCCGTTGTCGCGCACCCACAGGTGCGCCCAGCCGGGCGATTCGATCGCGGCCGCGTCGTCGTCATGCGCATCGTCGCCCGATGCGGCAGGCGCCACGGCGTCCAGCCCCACCTCCACGTTGCCACCGGCATCGCCCAAGGCATGCCAGGCGTTGGTGCACAGGTTCATCAGCACCTGCTGCATCTGCGTGCCATCCACCGCCACCTGCAGCGGCGCGTCGTGCAGGCGGGCCTGCAGGTGCACACGCGCCGGCAGGGTGGCGCGCAGCAAGGCCAGCGACTCCTCCACCAGCGGACGCAGCGGCTGCGTCACCCGCTGCTGCGGCTGCCGGCGGCTGAAGGCCAGGATCTGCTGCACCAGGTCGCGCGCACGCAGGCCGGATCTGCGGATCTGCTCCAGCCCGGCCCGCGCCGGGTGGCCGGCCGGCAGATCGGTCTGCGCCAGCACGGCATGGCCCAGGATGGCGCCCAGCACGTTGTTGAAGTCGTGCGCCACGCCGCCGGCCAGCGTGCCCAGCGACTCCATCTTCTGCGCTTCGCGCAACTGCGCCTCCAGCGCCAGCCGCTGCTGCTCGGCGGTGTGGCGTTCGGTGATGTCGCGCGCCACCCCCAAGCACCCCGATCAGCCGCCCAGCATCGTCCAGCACCGGTGTCTTGATGGTCTCGAACAGGCCGCGGTAGCCATCGGCCGCGAATCTCAGCCATTCCTCGTTCACGCTGGGGCCGCCGGCGCGCATGGCCTTGAGGTCGTGGTGGCGGAAGAAGTCCGCCAGCTCCGCGGAGACGAAGTCGCGGTCGGTGTGGCCCACGATCTGCTCGCGGCTGGCGTTGTAGAGGCGTTCGATGCGCGGGTTGCAGTCGAGGTAGACGCCGTTCTCGTCCTTCAGCCAGAGCAGGTCCGGGATGGTCGCCAACGTCGTCCGCAACTGGCTCTGCGCCTGGGCCAGTTCGCGGTAGGGGCGATCGATCGTGGCCACGAAGATGGCGGAATAGAGGTAGGCATAGCCGACCACCTTGTAGGCGTGGCCGAGCATGTTGTAGTGGTCGGTGACGTCGGCATACAGCGTGAAGCAGACCTCGCCCAGCGCCATCGCCACGCCGGCGATGAACAGGTGCGCCACATCGAAGGGGCTGGCGGCACGGGCACGCACGAGCAGCAGCACCGGCACGGCCCCATAGGCCAGCACGAGCACGACCTCCCAACCGACCTTCAGGCGCGTCAGCACCTGTCCTGGGACGAACATCGGCGGCAGTGCCTGGGGCCAGAGCAGCACGGTCAGGAAGGCGCCCGCCACCATGGCCAGCACGACGACCAAGGCCACACTGCCGTTGGCCCGCACGGATCCACGCCAGGGCAGGCCCAGCACGATGCCCAGCAACCCCAACGCAGCCAGGCTGCGCGCCAGCATCCAGAAGACGATGGCCTTGTCCGGGCTGCTGGGGGTGACGAGATCCGGCATGCCGGCAAACGACAACGCATGCCCCAGGTCGAGCAGGGCCACGCCCAGGAACGCCGCCCCGAGCCAGGCCGCATCGGGCCGGCCATGGCGCCGCAGGCCGCTCCAGGTCACCGCGAGACCATGGCCGAGGCCACGATGGACACCAGTTCCACCAGCAGATGCACGGCCGCATAGCCGGCCAGACCGCGCATCCAGGACGGTGGCGGCAGCGCCACCACCAGCGCCAGGACGGCGCCCAGCGCCACCACCACGGGGGTGGCCCGCCGGATCGATGCATGACGGGGTTCGTGCAGCATGCGCTTGCTCAGGATCAAGCGCCACCGAAGCGACCGATGCGGTTCATCGTCACACCAATGTCGGCGTAAGCCAAGCGAAATGTAGAAGGGTGTGAGAAGTCCCTTGACGTGCCTCAAGTGGAATGGAGCCATTTCATCGCCGACCTCGGGAAACCCCAGGGTGTACCTGGCCGACAGCCCTTCGTCCTTGCGACGTTTGCCGCTGGACGCGGCGGGCTTCACCCGGATCGGGGCGTTCAGCGCCGGCGCAGCACCAGGCCCTTGAGGTAGTCGCCTTCCGGGAAGAACAACGTGGCGGCGTGGTCCGGCGCCGCGTGCAGGCGCTGCAGGATGTCGGCGTCCACGCCCGCGTCCATGGCCGCACCGGCCACGATCTTGTGGAACAGGTCGGGCGCGATGCCGCCGGAGCAGGAAAAGGTCAACAGCAGGCCGCCCGGCGCCAGCAGCGGCAGCGCCAGGCGGTTGATGTCCTTGTACGCCCGCGCTGCACGGTCGGCGCTGGCCGCCGTGGGCGCGAACTTGGGCGGGTCGAGCACGATGGCGTCAAAACGCTCGCCGGCGGCCAGCGCGTCGCGCAGGAAGCGGTTGGCGTCGCCTTCCACCGTGCGGCTGGCGGCGGCGTCGAAGCCGTTGAGCCGCACGTGCTCGCCCACATGCGCCAGGGCCGGGCCGGAGGAATCGACGCTCGTCACCTCACGTGCGCCACCGGCCAGCGCCGCGATGCTGAAACCGCCGGTGTAGCTGAAGCAGTTCAGCACCCGCTGCGCGCCGAACTGGCGCACCAGGGCCGCAAAGCGGGCCCGGTTGTCACGCTGGTCCAGGTAGTAGCCGGTCTTGTGGCCGCGGGCCACGTCCAGCGTCAACCGCCAGCCGTGTTCTCGGATCGTGACGCCCGTGTCGTCCGGCTCGCCACCCCCACGCAGCCAGCCGCAGCGCTCCTCCAGGCCTTCCATCTGGCGCACGGCGGCGTCGGAACGTTCATACAGGCGCGTGCAGCCGGTGGCCTGCAGCAGCGCGTCGGCGATCGTCTCGCGCCAGCGCTCGACCCCAGCGGCGCCGAACTGCGCCACCAGCGTGTCGCCATAGCGGTCCACCACCAGGGCCGGCAGGCCGTCGGCCTCGGCGTGCACCAGGCGCAGGCCGTCGCTGTCGATGGCCAACGCCTGACGCGCAGCCACGGCGGCCTGGATGCGGCGCGCAAAGAAGGCGTGGTCGATCCGCTCGGCCTCGTCGAAGCTCCAGGCCCGCACGCGGATGCGGCTGGCCGGGCTGAAAGCGCCCCAAGCCAGGAAGCGGCCGTCGGCGCTTTCCACGCGCACCGTCTCACCGGCGTCGGCGCGCCCCTTGTCCACCGCACCGTCGAACACCCAGGGGTGGCGGTGCAGCAGGCTGCGTTCACGGCCGGGCCGCAGGCGAATGCTCTTCATGCTTTGCGCCGGGCGCGCGGATGCGCCGCGTCGTAGACCTTGGCCAGGTGCTGACAACGCGCGCCTGCGCGTTGCGTCGCAGGCTCACATCGCGCAGCGATGTGAAGGCGCGTAGCGCCGGGCCGCAGACAAAATCCAGCTGTCTTCACTTGCGTCGGGCACGGGGGTGCGCCGCGTCGTAGACCTTGGCCAGGTGCTGAAAATCCAGCCGCGTGTACACCTGCGTGGTGGCGATGCTGGCATGGCCCAACAGCTCCTGCACTGCCCGCAGGTCACCGCTGCTCTGCAGCAGGTGCGAGGCAAAACTGTGGCGCAGCATGTGCGGATGCACGTGGGTGGGCAGGCCGGCCTGCAGCGCCAGGGCCTTCAGGCGGCTGCGCACCTGGCTGGCGCTCAGGCGTGCGCCGCGACGGCTGACGATCAGCGCCGGTTCGCCCGCCGCCGCCAAGGTGGCCCGCAGCGGCAGCCAGTCCTGCAGCGCCTGCAGCGCGGCCCGGCCCACGGGCACGCTGCGGCGCTTGCCGCCCTTGCCCAGCACGTGGGCGGTGGCGTCCTGCAGGTCGACCCAGCCGGCCGCGGTAGCCGAAGGCCCGGCATCCAGGCCCACCAGTTCGCCCACGCGCAGGCCGCAGCCGTAGAGCAGTTCCAC
Organism: Burkholderiaceae bacterium; assembly: GCA_024235915.1. Taxonomy (GTDB): domain Bacteria; phylum Pseudomonadota; class Gammaproteobacteria; order Burkholderiales; family Burkholderiaceae_C; genus Rubrivivax. The sequence goes on from JACKLO010000025.1 coordinate 54,291, forward strand.
CACGCAGTGGTCGCGCGCGGCCAGCGCCGGGTCGTCAGCCTCCGGCGTCTGGTCGGCCAGGGCCACGGCATGGTCCACCGACAAGGCCTTGGGCAGCGGGCGCCCGGCCTTCGGGGCTCGCACGCCTTCCACCGGGTTCACCTGCAAGGCCCCGGCATGCCCCCACCAGCGGTACAGACCGCGCCAGGCCGAGAGCTGCTGCGCCAGGCTGCGCGGCGCCAGGCCCTGGCGATGCAGCCGCGCCACCCAGCCGCGCACATGGTGGGGCTGCACGGCGGCCAGGTCCACGCCGTCCGCTTTGGCCAGGGCCTGCAGCCGGCCCAGCGCATCGGCATAGGCCTGCAGCGTGCGCGGCGAGGCCCGGCGCTCGACACGCAGGTGCTCGAGCCAGGCCTCGGCGGGCTGCATGCGCAGGTCAGCTGATCAGCAGCCGCGACAGCCCGGCGCTGGCGATCTCGCCCACGCGCACCAGGAACTCCGTGCCCATGTCGGCCGCGTAACGCGTGGGGTCGGGCGAGCCCAGCACCAGCAGGCCGAAGGTGCCATCGGCGCCGTCGCTGCGGTGGTCGCGCAGCGGGATCATCGCCATCGACGCCGGCTGGTCCAGCCAGCCCGCGGCCTCGAAGCCGGCGTTCAGGCCGCAGTAGGGCAGCGCCAGGCTGGCGGCAAAGGTGCGCGCGTCGTCGGTCACCGGCAGGGCAAAGTCTTCGCCCTCGAAGCCGGCGGGCAGCGCCCACAGCCGCAGTGCCGCCTGCGGGATCATGAACTCATGCTGCAGCGTGGACACCAGCACGCCCGGCAGCGTGCGCGGCACCGTGGTCAGGAGGATGGTGCGGATCCAGCGGTGCAGGCGGTCGGCGATGACCACGTTCTCCTGCCCGTGGCGGATCATCTCGACGATCTTGCGTTCCAGGCCGCGGATGCGCTCGCGCAGCATCTCCATCTGCCGCTCCTGCAGCGACACGGCGCGCTGGCCGTGCGGGCTGGTGAGCTGGATGCTGGCCAGCAGTTCGGCATGGCGCTCGAAGAAACCCGGCGTCTGGGCCAGGTACTCGGCGATGTCGGCTTCGGTGATGCCTTCGATGCTCATCTCTTTTCCTTGCAGCGCCGCAACATGCGGCCGCTCGCTCACAGTTCGATCTCGCCTTCGTACACCGTCTCGGCCGGCCCGGTCATGCGCACCGCGCCGCCGGCCCATTCGATGCTGAGGCTGCCGCCGCGCAGTTCGGTGTCGACCCGGCCGTCCAGCCAGCCCAGGCGGATGCCGGCCACCACCGCGGCGCAGGCACCGGTGCCGCAGGCCAGGGTTTCACCCGCGTCGCGCTCGAACACCCGCAGGCGCACCCGGGTGCGCGACAGCACCTGCAGGAAACCGACGTTGACCTTGCGTGCAAAGCGCAGGTGCGATTCCAGCGCCGGGCCCAGGGTGGGCACCGGCGCCGCGTCGACGTCGTCCACGCGCAGCACGGCGTGGGGGTTGCCCATGGACAGCACCGCCACTTCCACGTCGCGCCCGGCCGCCTGCAGCGGCCACAGCGCGAAGCCGTTCTCCAGCCGCGGCGTCAGGCCCGCCGGGTCGAAGGGCAGTGCGGCGGGCTCGAAGACCGGAGCGCCCATGTCCACGGTGACACGGCCGTCAGGCTCTTCCGTGAGCTCCAGCAAGCGGTTGACGGTGCGCACGCGCACCGTGGACTTGTCGGTGAGGCCGTGGCTGCGCACGTAGCGCACGAAGCAGCGCGCGCCGTTGCCGCAGTGCTCCACCTCGGCGCCGCTGGCGCCGTTGAAGATGCGATAGCCGAAATCGACATCCGGGCCCGGCGCCGGGCCGACGACCAGGATCTGGTCGGCCCCGACGCCGAAGCGGCGGTCACCCAGGAGCTGCAGCTGCGCCGTGCTCAGCGCCAGTGGCGCGTGCGTGGCGTCGAGCACGACGAAGTCGTTGCCCGCACCCTGCATCTTGGTGAATGGAATCCGCATGCCCCGATTCTCACGCGTACAGCGGCGGTTCGCCCTCCGGCCGCGTCTTGAAGCGCCGGTGCACCCACAGGTACTGCGCCGGCATGCGCCGGATCTCGGTCTCGATCCAGGCGTTCATGGTGGCGGCGTCGGCCTCGGGGTCGTCGGTGGGCCAGTGGGTCCAGGGTTCACCGAAGCGCACCCGCCAGCCCTGGCCACCGGGCAGCATCTCGGCCACCACCGGCTGCACCACCATCTTCAGACCGCGGGCCATCTTCGACGGTGCCGCCAGCGTCGAGGCCGGCACGCCAAAGAAGGGGGCGAACACGGTCTCGCGGCGGCCGAAGTCCATGTCCGGCAGGTTGAAGAAGGCCATGCGCCGCTTGCGGATGGCGCGCACCAGCGGCAGCGCGCCCTGGTCGTGGCGCTCGAAGACCTCGCCGCCGCCAAAGCGCAGGCGGCCACGGCGCATGGCGGCGTCGAACACCGGGTTGCTCTGCGCCTGGTAGATGGAGCCCACCCATTGGGTCTGGAACAGCTGCGTGGCCACGCCGGCCACGTCCAGCGCCATGAAGTGCGGCACCAGCCACATCACCGGCTGCTCGCTGCGCGCGGCCAGGCCGATGTCGCCTTCCACGTGGATCAGCCGCTTCAGCCGTTCCGGCGGCGCGTACCAGAGCAGGCCGCGCTCCAGCAGGCTGCGGCCCAGCCAGCCGAAGTGCTCGCGCACCAGGGCCTCGCGTTCGTCGCGGCCCATGGCCGGGAAACACAGTTCCAGGTTGCGCCGCGCGATGCGCCGGCGGCTGCCGCCCAGGCGGTAGAGCAGCGCGCCGAAACCTCGGCCCACGGCGGCCTGCACGCCCAGCGGCAGCCACTGCAGCAGCCACAGCGCGCCGAGCAGCAAATGGGCCATCAGGCGCCCCATCATGCCGGCCTCCGCCGGGCCGCCCCAAGGTGGCGGGCAGCCCCCAAGATGGGCAGCGAACGAAGTGACCGCGGGACCCTCATTCGCTGGGCCCCTTGTAGCGGAAATAGCTCCACAGGTACTGGCTGGGGCACTGGCGGATCACCGCCTCCATCGACGCGTTGATGGCGGTGGCCGCGGCCACCTCGTCGGCGTCTTCCGCCGGCGGCTGCGCCAGGGGCTGCGCATGCACCACGTAACCCCGCCCGCGCGGCAGCCGTTCACACCACAGCACGGCCAGCGCCGCGCCGCTCTGGCGCGCCAGGCGCACCGCCAGCGTCATCGTGAAGGCCGGCTGGCCGAAAAACGGCGCCCACACGCCCATGCCCTTGGGTGGTACCTGGTCGGGCAGCATGCCCACCGTCTGCCCGGCCTTCAGCGCCCGCAGCAGCTGGCGCACGCCGGCCACCGAAGCGGGCGCTGTCATCAGCCCCGGGCGGGCGCGGGCCGTTTCTTCCAATTCGCGCACGAAGGCATTCTCGGCCGGCCGGTACAGCGCCGTCATCGGCCAGCGCTCGCCGAACCGCTCCGCATAGGCCTGCGCCGCGACTTCGAAGCTGCCCAGGTGGGGTGTCAGCAGCACCAGGCCGCGGTTGGCCTCGAGCAGGCCGGCGAGCCAGGCGTCGCCATCCCAGCGCACGGGGTCGGCCAGGGGCCGGCCCGGCGGGCGCAGCCACAGCCGCGGCAGCTCGGCGATCATGCGGCCGGCCTCGGGCACGGCGGCACGCACGGTGTCGGCCCCCTGCCCGGCCAGCGCGGCGTTGTCGCGCATGCGCTGCCGGTAGCGGCGAGAACCCCACCAGGCCAGCCACCCCAGCATCGCCCCCAAGGCGTGCAGAAGCCACAAAGGGCGCCGGCCCAGCCAGCGCAGGAAAGACATCATGCTTCTTATAATCGGCGGGTCGCCGAGTTAAAGGACAACTTGCGGGGCGACGGCGCAAAGCCCGCTTTGCGCTGCAAATACCGCTAAAGCGTTCGCCGCACTCCAGGCAGCCCGGGTTGGCGACGCGACACTGCAACCTCTGGAGTCTATTGTGGCGAACGATTTCCTCTTCACCTCCGAATCCGTCTCCGAAGGCCACCCCGACAAGGTGGCCGACCAGGTGTCGGATGCCATCCTCGACGCGATCTTCAAGCAGGACCCCAAGAGCCGGGTCGCCGCCGAGACGCTGACCAACACCGGCCTCGTGGTGCTGGCCGGCGAGATCACCACCAACGCGGCGGTCGACTACATCCAGGTCGCGCGCGACACCATCAAGCGCATCGGCTACGACAACACCGAGTACGGCATCGACTACAAGGGCTGCGCGGTGCTGGTGGCCTACGACAAGCAGAGCAACGACATCGCCCAGGGCGTGGACCACGCCAGCGACGACCACCTGAACACCGGCGCCGGCGACCAGGGCCTGATGTTCGGCTACGCCTGCGACGAGACGCCCGAGCTGATGCCCGCGCCGATCTACTACGCGCACCGCCCGGTGGAGCGCCAGGCCCAGCTGCGCAAGGACGGCCGCCTGCCCTTCCTGCGCCCGGACGCCAAGAGCCAGGTCACGATGCGCTATGTGGACGGCAAGCCGCACAGCATCGACACCGTGGTGCTGAGCAGCCAGCACAGCCCCGACCAGAGCGAAACCGCCACCAAGATGAAGGCCAGCTTCATCGAGGCGGTGATCGAGGAGATCATCAAGCCGGTGCTCCCGAAGGAATGGCTGCAGGACACCAAGTACCTGATCAACCCCACCGGGCGTTTCGTGGTCGGTGGCCCGCAGGGCGACTGCGGCCTCACCGGCCGCAAGATCATCGTCGACACCTACGGCGGCGCCTGCCCGCACGGCGGTGGCGCCTTCAGCGGCAAGGACCCGAGCAAGGTGGACCGGTCCGCCGCCTACGCCACGCGCTACGTGGCCAAGAACGTGGTGGCCGCCGGCCTGGCGCGCCAATGCCAGGTGCAGGTGGCCTATGCCATCGGCGTGGCGCGGCCGATGAACGTGACCGTCTACACCGAAGGCACCGGCGTCATTCCCGACGACGAGATCGCCAAGCTGGTGATGGCGCACTTCGACCTGCGCCCCAAGGGCATCATCCAGATGCTGGACCTGCTGCGCCCGATCTACGAGAAGACGGCGGCCTACGGCCACTTCGGCCGCGAAGAACCCGAGTTCACGTGGGAGAGGACCGACAAGGCAGCTGCGCTGCGCGCGGCTGCGGGCCTGTAAGGCCCCGAGCGAAGCGAGCTTGGCGGTTCTCGGGCGCCGGCCGAAGCGGCGATCGGGCGCCCCGTTGGCCCGCGCCAGCGGCCTAACCAGCGAAGCCGGCTTCGCGCTGCGCCCGCAAGCCGAGGACCACGACCATGTCGTCCAGCGGGTCGTAGCGGTAGAGCGCCACGTACCCGCGGCCGCCCTGCCCGATGACCAGTTCGCGGCGGGGTGGTTGGGCCGCTCGCCCGATGAGCGGGTGTCGCTGCAGCAGCTCCAGCGATTCGAGGAGGTCGGCGACACGGGCCGCGATGTCGTCGGCCTCGTGGGCCTCAAGGTGGGCAACGATGCGGTCGAGGTCGCGCAGGAAGCCGGCCTCGTAGTGCAGCGCACTCACCCGTCGCCCAGGCGGCGCGCGGATGCACGCAGGCGCTTCAGTTCGTCGGCCGTCATCCTGCTCGCCACCGGCGGGGTCGGCTTCTCGCCGCGCGCCAGGGCCGTGGCGTAGGTGCGCACCGCTTCCGGCGAGTGGACCTCACCGGTGCGCAACATGCGCTTGAAACGCCGCGCAGCCTCGGCCTCGAAGTCCAGGCGCTGTTCCTCCTGCTCGGCCGCACGTGCCACCGCGTCGACCATGAAGGCATGCGCCGAACTGCCGCGCGCGGCGGCGACCTTCTCGATGCGCTCGCGCAGGTCGTCCGGCAGGCGGATGGTGGTCGTGCTCATGCGGGTCGGCTCCAGGTCGTGCCCGAACAATGTAGCACTGTTGTGCTACGCCCCGGCCCGGGCCCGGTTCAGCGCCAGCAACCGGCGCAGGATCTCATCGTCGGGCATGGCCGGCGTCCAGTCGGCCCAGCCGTAGGCGGCGGCCACGGCGGCGTCCAGTGCCGCATGGGCGTCGGCCAGCCACGCGGGGCGCTGGTTGTAGAGGTTGGTCAGCGTGCGCTTGGCCAGGTCCTTCTCGTGGCCCGACTTGGCGACGATGCGGTCCGGGTACGGCGAATGGTCCATGCCCAGCGGCACCACCTCGGGCACGCGCTCGGTCCATTCCGGCGGATTCAGCCAGCGGTCGCGCAGCGCCACCAGGCGCGCGGCGGCGCGGGCGATGGCCTCGGCGTGCAGGCGGATGTCGGCCGGCAGGTCGGCCGGGATCACGGCGCCGTCGGGCAGGGTTTGTGTGCGCTGGTGGGCGGTGTCGGCCGGCGTGAGGCCGGCGGGGAAGGGGAAGGTCTCGAAGGTGCTGGTGGGGGTGTAGCGCGGGTCATTGCCTACGCCGATCGACGTGCCCATTCGCAGTGACCAGAGTTCATGCAAGCGGCTGTGCAGGACGCCGAAAGTGGTGTCGTCGGCGCGGGCGACCGTGATCAGCGCCTGATCGGGTGAGGTGCTCACCGGGAGCCAGACGAAGAACCGATGCTTGCTGTGCGCAACGGTGGCTACGAAGCGCGGCAACGAAGCCATCGCCCGGCGTAGCGCGGGCCGCGCCTCGGCGAAGCGCCACCAGTACTTGCGATAGGCCTCTCGGTTGTTCTTGAGCCGCTCTGCCTTCACGTGCGCAACGACGTAGGCGAATGGCGCCTCAAACAGTGCCGCCTGATCTTCAGGCAGGGTGACACCGAAGTCGATGATCCACTGATGCTGCGGCCCGCGGCTCAATTCGAACCCGTTCGCCCAAGGCTTGAGCACATCGCTGTTGGGCCGCCCATGCGGATTTGGCAGCATCAGCCATTGGCGGGCCAAAGCCGCATCGATCTCGAACTTGGCCTTCTTCGAGGCGCCCTGGAAGCTCGCGTTCGCGTTCTCTGCGAGCGCCAGTGCTGTACTGAGATTCAGCCCATCACCTGCCTCACTTGGCGCCGTCAGATCTGCATAAATCTGCGGAACGGAATTGCCGTTGAGACTCGCGCCACCGTCGCGCCCGAAGGCGATCAGCGAGACCCGAACCGCTGCGCCGTTGTTGACCCAGGGCTCGTCGCTCCAGGCATCGGTAATGGCAAGGTCGCGCACGATGGCCTCCAGCACGGTGCGATTGGCGCCGCCGCGGATCGAGTTGGTCGCCACCAGCCCCGCGCGTTGCAATTGGCCGGCCAGGATCTGCTCGCGCGCCCGGTCGAACCAGTAGCACACGAGGTCTGATGCCCCTGGTACTCGGGGCGCGTAGGCGCGATCCAACGCCTCGACGTAGGCATCACCCAGCTCGCGCCGCTTGCGGCTCACGCCCACGAACGGCGGATTCCCCACCACCGCATCCGCCACCGGCCACGCCGCCGGCGAACCGTCTTCCGCCAGCACGGCGTCCCGACACTCGATGTGGTCCAGCGGTTCCAGCACCGGCTGCGTGCGAAAGCCGTAGCCGCGCTGGATGCGCCACTGCAGTTCGCCGATCCACACCGTCACGCGCGCCAGTTCGGCAGCGCATTCGTTGAGCTCGATGCCCAGCACGTTGTGCGGGCCGGTCACGTCGAGCTGGCGCTCCAGGCCCAGGGCCTCAGCCTCCAGGTTCACCTGGTGCTCCAGGTCCTTCAGGTTCTTGAGCGCCAGGTACAGGAAGTTGCCGCTGCCGCAGGCCGGGTCCAGCACACGGTAGGCCTTCAGCCGCTCCAGAAAGCCCACGAAGGCGGCCTGCGCGTCGCGCCAGGCCTTGTCGCCGTGCTTCTTGCTCTTGCCCAGCGGCTTCTCGATGGCCGTGCGCACCTCGGCCCATTCCGCCAGCAGCGGCCGCTGCACCACCGGCTCCACCAGCCGCATGATGGTGGCCGGGTCGGTGTAGTGCGCCCCCAGCTGCGCGCGCTGCGCCGGATCCAGCCCACGCTCGAACAGCGTGCCGAAGATGCTGGGGTCGATGGCGCTCCAGTCCAGCAGGCTCGCTTCGCGCAGCGCGGCCACGTCAGGCTCGGCCAGCGCGGGCACCGCCACGTCGGCAAACAGACCGCCGTTGAACCAGGGCACGGCGTCCACGCCGAACAGGCCACCGCTGCGCATGGTCTCGAACAGCCGCTGCAGCTGGGCCTGCAGCGCTGGGGCCGGCACCGGGGCGCGCAGCAGGCGCTCGAACAGGCGTTCGGGCAGCAGAGCGGTGTCTTCGGCGAAGAAGCAGAAGACGCATTGCGTCAGGAAATGGCTCACCTGCTGCGGCGCCACGCCGGCGGCGCGCAGGCGCTCGGCGGTGCCGGCAAAGGTGCGCGCCGCGGCCTCGGTGATCTCGCGCGTGGTGCGCCGCGGGCGGAAGGCGTCGGGCTCGGTCCACAGCCGGCGCAGCAGCTGCTGCACCTCCGGCCGCACGATCTGCGCCAGGTCCACGCGGTGGCACTCGCTGGGCGTGCCGGTGAAGTGGGTGTGGATCTCCAGCACGCGCCGGTCGCTCACCACCAGCAGCGGCGGGTTTTCCAGCGGCAGCGCGTACATCATCAGCTGCTTGAGCGCCGGCTCCAGCTTCACGCCCGGGGCCTTGTATTCCCAGGCGAAGTGGCCGCGCAGCCAGACGTCGGCAAAGCCGTCCCGCCGACCGCTGGCACTGCCGGTCTTGGTGAGCCCGCGCTCGAAGCAGTAGCGCTCGGGGTCGCCGGGTTCGGGCACGCCGAGCACGCGGCACAGGTCGATGAAGTGGGCCTGCGCGCCGGCGCGTTCGTTCAGCGCGTCGGCGGCGGCGCCGGGCGCCCACTTGCGGAGGAAGTCGCTGGCCTGCATGGCGCCGCATTCTGCGGCCAGCAGGCGTCGGTGGCTTCTGGCGTCAGTGCACCGGTCAGTGCACCTGCCCCGCCACCGGCAGCCGCTCGTAGTCGGCAAACAGCGTCACCGCCGCCGCGCGCAGCTTGCGGCTGGCGCTGGTGTGGCCCAGGGCCATGCGGTCGTAGGCGTAGAGCCGGTCGTGGCACATGCGTGGCAGGTCCACCGGCCAGCCTTCGGCGGCCATGAGGTCGCGGAACGCCGACAGGCGCGACACCGGCACATCGGCCACCACCGCGTGCAGCGGGGCCGGTTCGTAGGACGGGCGGCAGGGCGGGCGGCGGGTCGGCGGCTGGGTGGGCGACGTCATGGGCGGCTCCTGCGCCGCGGCGTGCTGGCTACGCAGCGCCATCGTGACGCCGCCTGCCCCCGGCCATCCGCCGAACATCGGGGCCTTCGCGGCACAGTTCAGGGGCGACCGGCGGCAGCGTCGTCCACGTCGGACTCGACGCGATTCTTGCCAGCCTGCTTGGCGCGCAACATGGCCTGGTCGGCGCGTTCCAGGCCGGAGGGCAGGCGCTCGCCAGGGTGCAGCAAGGCCACGCCGACACTGCAACCCAGACCCTGGCCGAGCGCGGCCACAGCGTCGACGATGCGTTGCGCCACGGCCTGCGCCGCCCGCGGCATGTCGGCATCGTCGACCTGCACGGCGACGACGAACTCGTCGCCGCCCAGCCGCCCGGCCACGTCACCCGGGCGCAGCGACGCGGTCAGCACACCCGCCACGGCCTGCAGCGCCCGGTCACCGGCGTCGTGGCCCTGGCCGTCGTTGATGGCCTTGAACCCGTCCAGGTCCAGGAAGAGCACGGCGCCGACCTGGCCGCGCGCGTGCTGGCGGCCCACCTGTTCCAGCCAGCCTGAGCGCGACGCCAGGCCGGTGAGCGGGTCGCGGCGCGCCGCGTCCACGCGGGCGGAAAGCTGCGCCACTTCGTGGACGCCGGTGCGCCCGCTGGCCTCGCCCCGTGCCGCTGAACGCACCTGGCTGGCCAGCCGGCGGCCAAGGGCAAACGACAGCGCCATGCCAACCAGCGTGAGCGGTACGCCCAGCACCAGCACCAGGCCGAGTTCGCGGCTGCGCTCGGCCTGCAGCGCGTCCACCGGCACGCCCAGCGCAACGTGCCAGCCCGTGGCGCCCACCGCCGCCACGGCGGTGTAGACGCGCCGGCCGTCGCGGGTGTCGGAGATGCCGATCTCGCCCGGGCCGCGGGCCAGCAGCGTCTGCAGGCTGGGCGTGGCCGGCTGCCCGACCCAGCGCTGTGCATCGTGCGAGCGGGCCGCGATGACGCGCCGCGGGTCCAGCACGCCGGCAATGCCTTCGGCCGGCAGCGGCATGGCCTGCAGCACGGCGTCCAGCGCCGTGGTGCGGACGCTGGCCACCAGGGCATGCGTGACGGCACCCTGGGGGTCGCGCAGCGGCACGGCAATGTCGATGGCATGCGCATCGGGCAGCGTGCCGATGCGCAACGGCATCACCCATGGCAGCCCGTCGCGCCAGAGCTCGGTTCGAGCCGCCAAGGCGGCTTGGAACGGTGCCGCGGCCACCGGCGAAGCCGTCGTGCGGACCCGCGGCACACCGCCCGGGGTGACCACGCCGATGCCGGCCAGCTGCGGGTCCGCCGCCACGGTGCGCTCTGCGAACGCGGCCAGCAGGTCCCAGTGGCCCTGCTGCGCCGCAGGGCTCAGCGCCATCGTGCGCAGCATGCTGAGGTCGCGCTGCAGCAGGGCGTCCACCGCGGCGGCCAGCACCTCGGCCTGGCGCTGCAGGCGGTCGAACTGCCGGGCCTGTCGCTCTTCCAGCCGCACCCAGGTGAGGCCCAGCAGCAGCCCCAGCATCGGCAACGCGGCCGACAGACTGACCAGGACCATCCAGGTGCCGATGCCGAGATGGCGGCGGGCCGTGCGTGTCATCGGGTTCGCACTGTAGCGCCCGCACAATGCCGCCACCCGTCCATGGAGACCCGACATGCCCGCCCTGACGCTCTACACGAACCCGCAATCCCGCGGCCGCATCGCCCGTTGGATGCTGGAAGAGACCGGCCAGCCGTACGAGACGGTGGTGGTGGACTACGGCCCGGCCATGAAGGCGCATGACTACCGGGCCATCAACCCGATGGGCAAGGTGCCGGCGCTGAAGATCGGCGACACCGTGGTCACCGAGGTGCCCGCGATCCTGGCCACGCTGGCCGACGCCTTTCCCGACGCCGGCCTGGCGCCGCCGCCGGCCGAGCGGGGCGCCTACTACCGCTGGCTGTTCTTTGCCGCGGGCCCGCTGGAAGCCGCCATCACCAACCGTGCGCTGGGGGTGACCGTGCCGCCGGAGAAGCAGGGCTTCGTCGGCTACGGCGACTTTGATCGCGTGATGGACACGCTGGCCGCCGCGGTGGCGGGGCGCACATTCATTGCCGGGGATCGTTTCACGGCCGCCGACCTGTACGTGGCCTCGCACCTGAGCTTCGGGCTGATGTTCAAGTCGATCCCGGAACGGCCGGAGTTCGTGGCCTACGTGCAGGCGCATGCCGGCCGGCCGGCGCGGGTGCGCGCGAATGCGGCCGATGATGCGTTGATCGCCGCGGCCACGGCGGGTGCCGCGCCCAGCCAGGCCGGCAGCTGATCAGACGTCGCGGATCCGTTCGCCGTCGCGCGCCAGCGCGCCGCCGTTCACCAGGTCGGCCACCACGTCCTGCAGCCAGTCGTGCGGCGTGGCACGGCCAGGCGGCGGCCAGCGTTCCCACACGCCGCGCAGCAGCGGCGTGGTCGCAGCCCAGTCCAGCAGCGCCGCCAGCGGCTGTTCGCGCTCTTCCATCAGGTGGTACTTCACCAGCACCTTCACGGCATGGCGGGCGTGGCGGGCCGGGTCCTGCTGGAAGCCGCGGATGCGGGCGAAGGCACGGTCCAGCGCCGCGCTGACGTCGGTGAACGGCCGCCCGTGGCCGGGGATCACCACCTGCACCGGCAAGGCGGCGATGGTCTCCAGCACCATGGCCACGTCGTCGAAGCCGGGTTCGCCGTCGATCTCCGGGAAGACGACGCCGAAGCCGTGCTCCCACAGTGCATCAGCGCTCACCAGCACCCCGTGGGCGCGGTCGAACAGCATCACGGAATGCGGGTCGTGGCCCGGTGCGGCCAGCACCTCCCAGCAGCGGCCGCCGGCCTCCAGGGCCTCGCCGGGCTGCAGCAGACCCTGCGGTGAGAAGCGCTCCATGCGCTGGCCGGTGGCGGCGTAGCTCAGCGCCGCATCGTCCCAGGCGGTCACCGCCTCGGCCAGCCCGGGCGGGATGGCCACCGGCGCCCCGAAGGCGCGCTGCAGGCTGGCGTTGCCGCCGCAGTGGTCCGAATGCAAGTGGGTGTTGAGCACCTGCGCCAGCGGCTGCCCGCGCAGCGCCTCGCGCACCAGCGCCACGGTCTGCGGCGCGTGGTTGACGTGGCCGCTGTCCACCAGCACCGCGCCGGGTTCACCGCGGGCGGCATGGATCAGCAGGTTGTTCGACGACAACCAGCCCCGTTCCAGGACGGTGAGATGGTCCAGCACCAAGTCAGGCATGCGGCCATTCTGAACGGCGCCGCGTGCCCCTGTATGGTGCGCCGCAACAATCTGACCGGGCATCCGGGTCTTGCTCACCCCATTGACATCGGCGCTGGCACATACCCTGCATGCAGTCATCTGTCGCCGCCAAGGCCCCTCTGATGCCGTTGCCCATCGACCTGCTCTGGCTCCTGCTGTGCGCCGCACTGGTGTTCACGATGCAGGCAGGTTTCCTGTGCCTGGAAACCGGGCTGACGCGCAGCAAGAACGCCACCAACGTGGCGGCCAAGAACCTGGCGGACTTTGCGGTGGCCGCACTGGCCTTCTGGGCCCTGGGCTTCGGCCTGATGTTCGGGCCCACGGTGGGCGGCGCCTTCGGCAGCGGATGGTTCGGCGTGGCCGACCAGTTGCCGCGCGACCCCGGCCTGATGAGCTTCCTGCTCTTCCAGCTGATGTTCTGCGCCACGGCAACGACCATCGTGTCAGGGGCGGTGGCCGAGCGCATGCGCTTCGGCGCCTACCTGGGCACCTCGCTGCTGATCTCGCTGCTGGTCTACCCCGTCTTTGGCCACTGGGCCTGGGGCGGCGCCTGGGGCGGCCAGGGCCAGGGCTGGCTGGCGCGTCTGGGTTTCGTGGACTTCGCCGGCTCCACCGTGGTGCACAGCGTGGGTGGCTGGGTGGCCCTGGTGGCGGTGCTGCGCGTGGGGCCGCGCCACGGGCGCTTCGTGGCTGGCGAGGCACCACGCGTGATCCCGGCCGGCAACCTGCCCATCGCGATGCTGGGCGTACTGCTGCTGAGCTTCGGCTGGCTGGGCTTCAACGGCGGCAGCACCCTGGCCTTCGACGCCCGCGTGCCAGGCATCCTGGTGGACACCACGCTGGCGGCCGTGGCCGGTTGCGTGACTGGCCTGCTGCTGGGCCGCTGGTGGCATGGTTACTGGGAGGTGATGTACGCGCTCAACGGCCTGATCGCCGGGCTGGTGGCCATCACCGCCGGTGCCCATGCCGTGAGCTCACCGGCTGCGCTGCTGATCGGCGCTGTGGGCGCACTGGCCATGGCCTGGACGCATGTGCGCCTGCTGGCCTGGCGCATCGATGACGCCGTTGGCGCCATCCCGGCCCACCTGGCCGCGGGCGTCTGGGGCACGCTGGCCGTGGGCCTGTTCGGCGACCTGGCCACGCTGGGCACAGGGCTGTCGCGCCTGGAGCAGGTGGGCGTGCAGCTGCTGGGCATCGTCGTCTGTGCCCTGTGGTGCCTGCTCACCGCCACGCTCGTGCTCAACCGACGCTGGCCCGGTGGCCTGCGAGTGAACGAGGAAGAGGAACGCATCGGCCTCAACGTGGCCGAGCACGGCGCACGCAATGAACTGGTGACGCTGCTGGACGCGATGGAGACGCAGCGCGCCAGCGGCGACCTGCGCCAGCGTGTGCCCGAGGAACCGTACACCGAGGTCGGCCAGATCGGCGGCGCCTACAACCGCGTGATCGCCGCACTGGACGAGGCCACGCAACAGACGCTGGCCATCCTGCGCGACATGCGCGACGGCATCCTCACCTACACCCGCGACGGCCTGATCACGGCGATGAACCCCGGCGCCGAGACGCTGCTGGGGCTGAGCGCCGCGGCCGCCGTCGGCCGCCCCCTGTCCGAGGTGCTGCAGCGCGCCGGCATCACCTCTCCGCCGCCGCTTTCCCGCCTGTGCCGCGACGACAGCAAGCTGGAACTGCGCGTCTGGCGGCCTGGCGCGCAGCGCACGTTCTACGAACTGACGGTGCACCAGACGCCGGGCGAGCACGGCCCGCAGTTCACCGGCACGCTGCGCGATGACAGCGCGCGCAAGCTGGTCGAACTGCAGCTGCAGCGCGAACGGGACATTGCCCAGGTCACGCTGGCATCGATCGCCGGCGGCGTCATCACCACCGACGAAGCCGGCAGCGTGCTGTTCATGAACGCGGTGGCCTGCGAGCTCACCGGCTGGCCGCTGGACCAGGCCCGGGGCCAGCACGTCGGCGTGGTCTACCGCCTGCGTGACGACGTCAGCCAGCAGCCGCTGCCCAACCCGGTGCGGGCCGTGCTGGGCCAGGGCCAGACCATGGCGCGGCGCGAACACGCCGTGCTCTGCCGGCGCGACGGCAGCGAGGTGCCGGTGCACGACACGGCGGCCCCGATCCGCTCGCGCGACGGCTTCCTGATCGGCGCCGTGCTGGTGTTCCACGACGTCACCGTCACGCTGAACCTGGCCCGTGAACTGACGCACCAGGCGGCGCACGACGCCCTCACCGGCGTGCCCAACCGGCGCGAGTTCGAACGCCGGCTGGGCGAGCTGCTGCGCGCGCCCGACCACGGCGGGGCCCATGTGGTCTGCTACCTGGACCTGGACCAGTTCAAGGTCGTCAACGACACCTGCGGCCACGTGGCCGGCGACGAACTGCTGCGCCAGGTGACGCAATGCGTGCGCGCCCAACTGCGCGGTGGCGACACGCTGGCGCGCCTGGGCGGCGACGAGTTCGGCCTCATCCTGCAGAACTGCCCGCTGGCGCAGGCGGTGGAGGTGGCCGAGCGGGTGCGCGAGGCGATCGCCGACTTCCGCTTCGGCTGGCAGGGCAAGTCATTCGCCGTCGGCGTGTCCATCGGCATCGTGCCAGCCGCCCACGCGCAGGGCGACCTGGGCGCGCTGCTGTCCGCCGCCGATGCCGCCTGCTACGCCGCCAAAGACGCCGGCCGCAACCGCGTGCACGTCTTCCAGCCCGACGACACGGCCCTGAACACGCAGCGCGGCCAGATGCAGTGGGTGGCGCGGCTTCAGGCGGCGCTGGACGAAGACCGGCTGCGCCTGTACGTGCAGCCCGTGCTGCCACTGCACGACGGCCCGGAGGCCGGCACCCACCAGGAGATCCTGGTGCGGCTGGAAGAGGACGTGCAGATCGTGCCGCCCGGCGCCTTCCTGCCGGCGGCGGAGCGTTACGGCCTGATGCCGCGCATCGACCAGTGGGTGGTGGACAACACCCTCGCCTGGTTGGGCGACCGCTGGCGGCAGAGCGGCCGGCTCGACGGCGTCTGGGCCATCAACCTGTCCGGTGCCTCGCTGTCCGATGAGCGCTTCCGCGAACGCCTGCGTACCCGGCTGGAACAGGCCAAGCTGCCGCCCGGCGTGCTGTGCTTCGAGATCACCGAGACGGCCGCCGTGGCCCAGCTGAGCAAGGTCGTGACCTTCATCGAGGAGATCAAGGCGCTGGGCTGCCTGTTCGCGCTCGACGATTTCGGCAGCGGCCTGTCTTCCTTCGCCTACCTGAAGACGCTGCCGGTGGACTTCCTGAAGATCGACGGTGCCTTCGTGAAGGACATCGCCCACGACCCGGCCGACCTGGCCATGGTGCAGGCCATCCACACCATCGGCCACGTGATGGGGCTGAAGACGATCGCTGAGTACGTCAGCAGCGACGCCATCCTGGCCAAACTGCGCGAGATCGGCGTCGACTACGGCCAGGGCTACCACCTGGGCATGCCGCGGCCGCTGGACGATGCACAGACGGTGCGGCGCATGCCGCGCTGAACCGCACCGGCTCTTGCGTCAATCGATCGTCATCAGCGACGCGTTGCCACCCGCGGCCGCCGTGTTGATGCTGAGCGCACGCTCATGCACCAGCCGTTCCAGCGGCACCGCGGCGCCATGCGGCACGTGCGTGAGGCCGACGATGGCGCCGGGCCGCTGCGCCAGCCGCTTTTGCAGCGCGGGCAGTTCGGTGGCCGGGCCGGCGTGCAGCACGGCGTCCAGCGGCACGCTGGGGCTCCAAGGGTCCTGCGCGATCACGATGCGCTCACGCACGGCCTCCGGCAGGCGCGCGGCCAGCGCCAGCGCATCGGCTGGCCAGACGGCCAGGGCGCCGACGGCCAGCACCGCCGCCAGCAGCTGCAGGTAGCCCGCGTCGTCCGCCGCGAGGCACAGCACCCGCTCACGGGGCAGAACCGCATAGAGATTGGCCTCGCCGGTGGGGCCGGCCAACGTGCGCCAGCGGCCGGCGGGTGATGCGGCCTGGGCCGCGCGCACGGCCTGCGCCAGCGCCGCGTCACGCTGCACCTCGGCCCAGGCCGCCAGCGCCTGCGGCGCACTGCCGCTGCGCGCGGCCACCACGTCGAAACCGCGCACCGGTGCGGTGGCGTCGGCACCGGCCGCTTCCACCGCGCGCCGCGACGCGTCCGTCGGGCAGGTCGCCAGCAGCCGCAGCAGGTACAGCGGCCCACCGGCCTTGGGCCCGGTGCCCGACAGGCCTTCGCCGCCAAAGGGCTGAACGCCCACCACGGCGCCGACCATGTTGCGGTTGACATAGAGGTTGCCAGCGCGCAGCCCCGCGGCCACCTGCACCACGGTCTCGTCGATGCGTGTGTGCACACCGCCCGTCAGGCCATAGCCGGCGGCGTTGACCTGGGTCAGCAGGGCCGGCAGCTGATCACGTTCGTAGGTGACGAGGTGCAGCACCGGGCCGAAAACCTCGCGTTCCAGCGCCTGTGGCGACGGCAGGTCGATCAGCGTCGGCGGCAAGAAGCAGCCTTCGTCCGGCGCCGGCAGGGGCTGCGTGACCGTGAAGCCGCGGGCGCGCAGGGCGTCGATGTGGCGCTGCAGGCCGGCCCGCGCGTCATCGTCGATCACCGGGCCGACATCGGTGGCCAGGCGGCGCGGGTCGCCGAGCTCGAGTTCCCGCATCGCGCCGAGCAGCATCGCGCGGATGCGTGGCGCCGCCTCGCGCTGCACGCACAGCAGGCGCAGCGCGCTGCAGCGCTGGCCGGCGCTGTCGAAGGCAGAGCCCACCACGTCCTGCACCACCTGCTCCGGCAGCGCCGAGGTGTCGACCACCATCGCGTTGAGCCCGCCGGTCTCGGCGATCAGCGGCACCGGCTGGCCGTCGGGGTTCAGCCGCCCGGCCAGCGTGCGCTGCAGCAGGCGCGCCACCTCGGTGGAGCCGGTGAACAGCACGCCGCGCACCCGTTCATCGGCCACCAGGGCGGCGCCCACGGTCTCGCCACGGCCGGGCAGCAGTTGCAGCGCGGCGCGCGGCACCCCGGCGGCGTGCAACAGGCGCACCGCCTCGGCCGCGACCAACGGCGTCTGCTCCGCCGGCTTGGCCAGCACCACGTTGCCCGCCGCGAGCGACGCCGCCACCTGGCCGGTGAAGATGGCCAGCGGAAAGTTCCACGGGCTGATGCAGACCACCGGGCCCAGCGGGCGGTGGGTGGCGTTGTCCCAGCCTCCTGCACCCGCGTGACGGAGCTGCTGCGCGTCGTAGCGCAGGAAGTCCACCGCCTCGCGCACCTCGGCCACGCCGTTGGCGGCGGTCTTGCCGGCTTCGCGCATCAGCAGCGGCAGCAGGCGTTCGGTGGCGGCTTCCAGTGCGTCGGCCGCGGCGTCGAGGATCTGCGCGCGGCGGGCGGGTGGCTCGGCGGCCCAGGTGGGCGCGGCGGCTTCCGCGGCCACCAGTGCGGCGGCGACATCGGCGCCGCTGGCGGGGGCCATGGTGCCGACAAGGTCCGTCGGGTCGGCGGGGTTGTGCACCGGCTCGTCGGCATCGGGCTGCGCGGGCACGGCCAGCAGCGGCGGTGCGGTCCAGCCGGCCACGGCATCGGCCTGCAGCGCGGCGTCCAGACGCGCCAGCTGCGCGTCGTCGGCCAGATCCAGACCGGAGGAATTCACGCGGGCTGCGCCGTAGAGTGCCGCCGGCTGGGGGATCTTCGGGTGCGGCAGGCCGACATGGCATTCTGCGGCCGCCAGCCGTTCCACAGTCAGCACCGGGTCCTCGATCAAGGCCCCCAGCGCCAGCGTCTCATCGGCCACGCGGTTGACGAAACTGGTGTTGGCGCCGTTTTCCAGCAGCCGGCGCACCAGGTAGGCCAGCAGCGTCTCGTGCGAGCCCACCGGCGCGTAGATGCGGCAGGGCCGGCCCAGGCCGCCCTGCGCCGGCGCGCCCACCACCTGCTCGTACAAGGGCTCGCCCATGCCATGCAGGCACTGGAACTCGTAGCGGTCACGCGGCGCGGCATGACCCCCGGCCATCTCGTGGATCGCCGCCACGGACTGCGCGTTGTGGGTGGCGAACTGCGGGTAGAGGGCGTCGGGTGCGGCCAGCATCTTCTTCGCGCAGGCCAGGTAGGCGACGTCGGTGTAGGCCTTGCGTGTGTAGACCGGGTAGCCGGCCTGCCCGTCCAGCTGGGCACGCTTGATCTCGCTGTCCCAGTACGCGCCCTTGACCAGGCGCACCATCAGCCGCCGTTGGGTGCGCCGCGCCAGGTCGACCAGGAAATCCACCACCGCCGGGCAGCGTTTGCCGTAGGCCTGGATGACGAAGCCCACGCCGTGCCAGCCGGCCAGCGCAGGGTCGGCGCACAGCTGCGCCAGCAGGTCCAGCGACAGGTCCAGCCGGTCGGCCTCCTCGGCGTCGATGTTCAGGCCGATGTCGTGCTGGCGCGCCAGCGTGGCCAGGCGCAGCAGCCGCGGGTAGAGCTCGTCCATCACGCGTGCGGCTTGCGCGCGGGCATAACGCGGGTGCAGCGCCGACAGCTTGATCGAGATGCCCGGTCCGCCGACGATGCCGCGCCCGGCGGACGCGCGCCCGATGGCGTCGATGGCCTGTTCGTAGGCCACCATGTAGCGTGCCGCGTCTTCTGCCGTCAGTGCCGCCTCACCCAGCATGTCGAAGCTGTAGCGGAAGCCCTGGGCCTCGCGCGGCTTCGCGTTCTGCAGCGCCTCGGCAATCGTCTCGCCGGTGACGAACTGCTCGCCCATCATGCGCATGGCCACGTCCACACCCTTGCGCACCAGTGGCTCGCCGCCGCGGCCGACG
Organism: Burkholderiaceae bacterium; assembly: GCA_024235915.1. Lineage (GTDB taxonomy): Bacteria > Pseudomonadota > Gammaproteobacteria > Burkholderiales > Burkholderiaceae_C > Rubrivivax. Next base: position 73,489 of record JACKLO010000025.1, read on the forward strand.
ATGCGGCGCAGCGCGGCGGTCAGGCCTTCGCTGCTGTGCGTGCCCACCAGCTTGCCGGTGAGCAGCAGGCCCCAGGCGGCGGCGTTGACGAACAGCGACGGGCTGCGGCCCACGTGCGCCTGCCAGTCGCCGCGGCTGATCTTGTCGCGGATCAGCGCATCGCGGGTGGCGGCGTCGGGGATGCGCAGCAGCGCCTCGGCCAGGCACATCAGCGCCACGCCTTCCTGCGACGAGAGCGCGAACTCCTGCAGCAGCCCCTGCACCAGGCCGGCACGCCCGCGGTCGCGGCTGCGTTCGCGCACGCCACGGGCGATGCGCAGCGCCAGCGCCTGCGCGCGGGCGGCAGCCTCCGGCACCTGCCGCGCCTGGGCCAGCAGGCCGGGCAGCAGGTCGGGCTCGGGCGCGCGGGTCAGCGCGGCAATGGCCTGGCGCAGCGGCGGGCGCGCCGGCAACGGGGTGAAGGGAACGGCAGGCACAGGGTGGGCAGACGCGGTCATGGTGACTCCGGCGGAACGGCAGCGACGGCCGGCAGTGTGGCCCGCCGGCCGGCGAATCTTGCGCGGTTCCAGGGCTCGGCGGGCGCAGAAGATGCGCCGGCCCTGGGCCCTCAGGCCGGGACGGCCGTGGCTTGTTCGGCGGCTGCAGCCGTGGCCTGTTCGAACGCCGAAGAGACACGGCCGTCGACGGACGAGCCCAGCGTGCCGAACAGATTCTTCGGGTCGGCCGGCGCGGCCACCAGGTCCAGCGGCCGGCCCAGGCCCTGGCGCGCCGCGGCGTCGGCCAGCCACACCAGGGCGGCGTGGTCCTCCAGCGCAAAGCCGACGGAATCGAACACCGTGATGTCATCCGCGCTCGAGCGGCCCGCAGCCTCGCCGGCGAGCACGCGCCAGAACTCGGTGACCGGGAAGTCCGCCGGCATCTGCTGCACATCACCCTCGATGCGGCTCTGCGGTTCGTACTCGACGAACACGCGTGCGGCGCGCAGCACGTCGGGGTGCAGTTCCGTCTTGCCAGGGCAGTCGCCGCCCACCGCGTTGAAGTGGCGCCCCGGCGCCAGCATGTCGGGCGTGACGATGGTCGCCCGTGTCTTGTCGGCGGTGACCGTGGTGACGATGTCGGCGCCCCGCGCCGCGTCGGCAGCGCTGCTGCAGGCCTGCATCACCAGGCCCTGCCCGGCCAGGTTGGCCTGCAGCTTGGCGGTGGCGGCAGGGTCGCTGTCGAACAGGCGCAGCGTGGTGATGCCCAGCAGGTCGCGGAAGGCCAGGGCCTGGAACTCGGCCTGGGCGCCGTTGCCGATCAGCGCCATCGTGCGGCTGCCCGGCCGCGCCAGGTGGCGCGCCGCCAGCGCCGACATGGCGGCGGTGCGGATGGCGGTGAGCAGCGTCAGCTCGGCCAGCAGCGTCGGCGTGCCGGTGGCCACGTCGGCCAGCAGGCCGAAGGCCATCACCGTGGGCAGGCCCTCGGCCGTGTTCTTCGGGTGGCCGTTGACGTACTTGAAGGCAAAGCGGCGGGCGTCGGCCACCGGCATCAGCTCGATCACGCCGACGTCGCTGTGCGCCGCCACGCGGGCGCTCTTGTCGAAGTCTGCCCAGCGGCGGAAGTCGGCCTCGATCTGCGCCGCCACGCCGGCGATGCAGGCCGGCAGGCCCAGGCGGCGCACCAGGCATTGGAGGTCGGCGGCGCCGAGGAACAGGGTGCGGGCCTGGCAAGTGCCGCGGGGGGTGGGGGGCATGGTCGTCTCCGGTGGCGTTTGCCAGCAGTCTCCCTGGCAATCACGGCAAAGAGAACGGGCCAGACTGATCGATCCGCATGACGGTCTGATCACAACGGCAGCTTGAGCGGGCCATCTGGCCAAACACGACCGGCCCCGGGTCGGCCCGGTTGCCGGGAGCGCCGCGTCGCTGATACACCGTGGGGGCGGACGCGGCGAATGGGCGCCGACCGTCTGCCCATCCTTCGGGAGGTCCTCACGATGGACGAACTCGACCATCTGCCCGCCGTCAAGCAAGGCCTGTGGTTCCATGGCGGCGTGAGCACTTGTCACGTGCGCATCGTGCGTCATCACCTGCTCTACGGCAGCCATGATGTCGACGACCCGCCGGAACTGGCCGGCGACCATCCTGTGGACTGCTTCTACGTTCGCTACGACCTGCCGTCCTGGCATGCCCGGCGCCAGGCATGGCAGGACGGCGGCACCGCGCTGTCGTTGCGCGAAGCCATGTTCATCGCCCAGCGCAAGCTGGGGCCGGTGATCGACTGGAACGATTGAGTAAGCGCTGCGCGGCGCCCGCATGGACGACCTCGACCTGCGCCTGATCGCCCTGCTGCGCCAGGACGCGCGCACGCCCGCAGCCGTGCTGGCGCAGAAGCTGGGCGTGGCGCGGGGCACCGTGCGCCACCGGCTGCAGAAGCTGGAGGACGCCGGCGTCATCACCGGCTACACGGTGACGCTGCGGCCCGACCAGGCAGCCGACGCCGGCATCCGCGCCTGGATGGCGGTGGAGGTGGAAGGCAACCAGACCCGCGCCGTGGTGGCCCACCTGCGCGGCGAACCCGGGCTGGTGGCGCTGCACGACACCAATGGCCGCTGGGACCTGCTGGCCGAGCTGCGCGCCGCCAGCACCGCGGAACTGTCGCAGGTGCTGGAACGCGTGCGCCTGATCAAGGGCATCCGCCACACCGAGACCAGCATCCTGCTGGCCACGTACCGTTGAGCCGCTCCGGCGCGGATGTGCCGCACAGGCACCGCTGAACCCATGCAGGTCATCGACGCCGACACCGTCACCCGCGCCACGCCCTTCGAGCGCCTGGTGCCGGCACTGCGCGAGCTCTTCGCGCGCGGCGCCGAGGTGCCGCCGCGCCAGGTGCTGACCCTGGCCGACCCGGCGGGTGGCGAGGCCGTCACCTCGCTGGTGATGAGCGCCTGGGACCCTGGGCGCTTCTACGCGGTGAAGGTCATCAACATCGCGCCCGGCAACGCGGCGCGCGGCCTGCCCGGCCTGCACGCCAGCGTGCTGCTGCACGATGCGGTCACGGGCGTGCCGCTGGCGCTGATGGATGGTGACGCCATCACCACGCGGCGCACCGCGGCGGCGTCGGCACTGGCCGCGTCCTGGCTGGCACCGGCCGATGCCCACGAAATGCTGGTGGTCGGCGCCGGCCGGGTGGCCGCGCTGCTGCCGGCCGCCTACCGCGCGGTGCGGCCCATCACGCACGTCACCGCCTGGGCGCGCCGGCCGGAGGCGGCCGAGGCGCTGGCGGCCCAATGGCGCGACGAAGGCTTCCGCGTCACCGTGGCCACCGACCTGGCCGCCGCGGTGCGCCGTGCACCCATCGTCAGCTGCGCCACGCTGGCCACCGCGCCGGTGGTGCAGGGCGAATGGCTGGCACCGGGCAGCCACCTGGACCTGATCGGCAGTTTCACGCCAGCCATGCGCGAGGCCGACGATGCCTGCTTCCGCGGTGCCGCGGTCTGGGTGGACACCGAGGAAGCGCTGGTCAAGGCCGGCGAGCTGCTGGCGCCGATGGCCAGCGGCGCCTGGCGGCGAGAGGACCTGCGCGGGACGCTGGCGCAGCTGTCTCGCGGCGAAGCAACCAGCCGCAACGCCGCCAGCGAACGCACGGTGTTCAAGTCGGTGGGCAATGCGCTGGAGGACCTGGCGGCGGCCATGCTGGTGCAGACGGCGTCGACCCCATCGCCGCCGCGATGACATCGGCCTGCTGCCGGTGCATGCGCTGGCGGGCGCACAGCCAATCGAACAGCTCCGGCGACGCGTGGGCCTTCAGCTGGCTGCACAGGCCGGCGTAGGCGTCGGCCAGATCCGCCAGGTGGCCGGCAAAGGGCGCCGGCCGCGCCAGTTCACCGACACGCCGGTGCAGCATGCGCGGCGCCAGCCGGACCCCGGCCGCCAGCGCCATGCGCCCGGCCATGTCCCGTTCGCGCAGCAGGTTCAGCACCGCCGTGCCGGGTCGGCGGATGCCGCAGGCCCGCAGCGTGTCGCGGGCCTGCGGCTGCTGGCTGGCCTGCAGCGCCAGCGTCAACCGCGCCAGCAGGTCGGCCCAGAGCCGCTCGGCGTGTGCCGCGGACTGGGTCGGGTCCTGCGGTCGCGCGGCTTCGGCCGGCGAAGCCGCAGGCGCGGTCACTTCAGGTCGACGCGGCCGAGGTTCATCACCTTGGTCCAGGCGGCGACGAAGTCGCGCACGAACTTGCCGCCGTTGTCGGCCTGGGCGTAGGCCTCGGCGATGGCGCGCAGCTGGGAGTTCGAGCCGAAGGCCAGGTCGACGCGGGTGGCGGTCCACTTCACGGCGCCGGTCTTGCGGTCGCGACCTTCGTAGGCGTTGTCGCCACTCGGCGCCCAGGCCGTGCCCATGTCCACCAGGTTGACGAAGAAGTCGTTCGTCAACTGGCCCGGACGCTGCGTGAACACGCCCGCCTTGGCGCCGCCCGCGTTGGCGCCCAGCACACGCAGGCCGGCCACCAGCACGCTCATCTCCGGCGCCGACAGGGTCAGCAGCTGCGCCTTGTCGACCAGCATCGCCTCGGGCGACACGCTGTAGGCCTGCTTGCGGTAGTTGCGGAAGCCGTCGGCCTGGGGCTCGAGCACGGCGAAGGATTCGACATCGGTCTGGTCCTGCGTCGCGTCGGTGCGGCCCGGGGTGAAGGGCACGCTCACCGTGTGGCCCGCCGCCTTGGCCGCTGCCTCGACACCGGCATCGCCCGCGAGCACGATCAGGTCGGCCAGCGACACCTTCTTGCCGCCGGTGGCGCCCGCGTTGAAGCTGCTCTGGATGCCTTCCAGCACCGCCAGCACCTTGGCCAGCTGCGCCGGCTGGTTCACTTCCCAGTCCTTCTGCGGCGCCAGGCGGATGCGCGCGCCGTTGGCTCCGCCGCGCATGTCGCTGCCGCGGTACGTGGACGCCGAGGCCCAGGCGGTGGACACCAGCTCGGCCACGCTCAGGCCGCTGGCCAGCACACGCGCCTTCAGGTCGGCGGCGTCCTGGGCGTCGATCAGCGGGTGGTCGACAGCGGGCACCGGGTCCTGCCAGATCAGGTCTTCGGCCGGCACTTCCGGGCCCAGGTAGCGGGCCTTGGGCCCCATGTCGCGGTGGGTCAGCTTGAACCAGGCGCGGGCGTAGGCGTCGGCGAACTCCGCGGGGTTCTCCAGGAAGTGGCGCGAGATCTTCTCGTAGGCCGGGTCGAACTTCAGCGACAGGTCGGCCGTCGTCATCATCGGCCGGTGCTTGACGCCGGGGCGGTGGGCGTCGGGGATCATGTCCTCGTCCGCCACGTCCTTGGCCAGCCACTGGTGGGCGCCCGAGGGGCTCTTGACCAGTTCCCAGTCGTACTTGAACAGCACCTTGAAATAGCCCATGTCCCAGGTCGTGGGGTTGGGCTTCCAGGCGCCTTCGATGCCGCTGGTGGTGGTGTCGGCCCCCTTGCCGCTGCCGTGCTGGTTGATCCAGCCGAAACCCATGGCCTCCATCGGCGCGGCCTCCGGCTCCGGCCCCACGAGCTTGGGGTCGCCGGCACCGTGCGCCTTGCCGAAGGTGTGGCCGCCGGCCACCAGGGCCACCGTCTCGTAGTCGTTCATCGCCATGCGGGCAAAGGTTTCGCGCACGTCGCGGCCGGAGGCCACCGGGTCGGGTTGGCCGTCCGGGCCTTCCGGGTTCACGTAGATCAGGCCCATCTGCACCGCGGCCAGCGGGTTCTCCAGGTTCCGTTCGCCGGTGTAACGGCTGTTCGCCTTGTCACTGGTGGCCAGCCATTCGGTCTCGGCGCCCCAGTAGATGTCCTCTTCCGGCGCCCAGATGTCGGCGCGGCCGCCACCGAAGCCAAAGGTCTTGAAGCCCATGGTCTCCATGGCCACGTTGCCGGCCAGGATGAACAGGTCGGCCCAGGAGATGGCGTTGCCGTACTTCTGCTTCAGCGGCCACAGCAGCCGGCGCGCCTTGTCCAGGTTGCCGTTGTCGGGCCAGCTGTTCAGCGGCGCGAAGCGCTGGTTGCCAGTGTTGGCACCGCCGCGGCCGTCGGCCGTGCGGTAGGTGCCGGCCGCGTGCCAGGCCATGCGGATGAACAGGCCGCCGTAGTGGCCCCAATCGGCCGGCCACCAGTCCTGGCTGTCGGTCATCAGCGCCGCAAGGTCGCGCTTCAGCGCGGCGTAGTCCAGCGTGCCGAAGGCGTGGGCGTAGTCGAAGTCGGCGTCCATCGGGCTGGACACCGGCTGGTGCTGGTGCAGGATGGCCAGGTTCAGCTGGTTGGGCCACCAGTCGGCGTTGGACCGCTGGCTGTGGGTGGCACGGGCGCCGCCCGCGGCATGGAACGGGCACTTGGCTTCTTGGCTCATCGACGTCTCCAGAATCAATCAGTTGCGAGAGATCGATAGTTTGTTCCGCCACCCTTCATCCGGCCAGTTGAGTCTGCCAATGGGGTGCATTGGCCAGGTGCATCGTGGCCCGGGCTGCAGGTGGCCGGGCCAGGCGGTCGCCGTCAGGCGCGTGGCTTCACCCGCGCCGCCGCGCGCTTGGCCTTGTCGCGCGCCGCATCCACGTTTTCGTCGCGCGCCAGCGCCACGCCCATGCGGCGCTTGACGAAACTCTCGGGCTTGCCGAACAGGCGAAGTTCCGTGCCCGGCTCGGCCAGGGCTTCATCGACGCCGTCGAACACGATGCCGGCCGCGTCCACGCCGCCATAGACCACGGCGCTGGCGCCGGGGTTGCGCAGGCTGGTGTCCACCGGCAGGCCGAGGATGGCGCGTGCGTGCAGCTCGAACTCGTTCTGCCACTGCGTGATCATGGTCACCATGCCGGTGTCGTGCGGACGCGGGCTGACCTCGCTGAACCAGACCTGGTCGCCCTTGACGAACAGTTCCACGCCAAACAACCCCTGGCCGCCAAGGTCGTCGGTGATCGCCTTGGCGATCTGCTGCGCCCGCTCCAGCGCCAGCGCGCTCATCGGCTGCGGCTGCCAGCTTTCCACGTAGTCGCCACTGACCTGCACGTGGCCGATGGGCGCGCAGAACGACGTGCCGCACACCGAACGCACGGTCAGCAGCGTGATCTCGTAGTCAAAGTCGATAAAGCCCTCGACGATGACCCGCCCATGGCTGACCCGGCCACCAGCCATGGCGTAGTCCCAGGCCTTCTGCACGTCGGCCGGCCCGTCGATCTTGCTCTGGCCCTTGCCGGAACTGCTCATCACCGGCTTGACGATGCAGGGGTAGCCGATGCCCCCATCGATGGCCGCCTGCAGCTCGGCCAGCGAGTCGCAGAACTGGTACGGGCTGGTCGGCAGGCCCAGCGTCTCGGCGGCGAGGCGGCGGATGCCTTCGCGGTCCATCGTCAGCCGCGCGGCGCGCGCGGTGGGGATCACGCGCACCACGCCTTCGGCCTCGAGCTTCTGCAGTTCCGGCGTCGCGATGGCCTCGATCTCCGGCACCACCAGGGCCGGCTTCTCGGCCTCGACGAGCGCACGCAGCGCCGCCGGGTCGCTCATCGTGATCGTGCGCGCGTGGTGCGCCACCTGCTGCCCTGGCGCGTGGTCGTAGCGGTCCACGGCGATGGTCTCCACGCCCAGGCGCTGCAGCGCGATCAGCACTTCCTTGCCGAGTTCACCGCTGCCCAGCAGCATGACGCGGGTGGCGGTGGGGGACAGTGGGGTGCCGAGGGTCACGGGCATGAAGAGTCTCCTTGAACAGGGCGCGATTGTCGCGCCGGCGCCGAGGGCCCCGTCCGATGCGCCCTATTGCCATGCGAAGCGCGGCTGGTCGAAGTGCGCCACCCGGGTCGGCCGGCCCAGCACGCACACCTCGCGGAACTGGTACAGGAAGGCGGCGGTGGGTGCGGCGATCCAGCGGGTGCCCAATGGCATGCGCAGCACCGGGTGTTCCGCCCCGGCCACGTGGTTGAGGATGGGGGCGTCGGTGCGCAGCAGCTCGCTGACCGGCACGCGGTGCACGCTGGCCACCTCGGCCGGGTTCGGCTGCGCCTCCCGCGCCGCGCCCACGGCCACCACCACCGGCGTGATCACGTAGCCGGAGCGGGTGGCGTAGTCGTCCAGCCGGCCAAGCACGGCGGCGGTACTGGGGCGCAGCGCCACTTCCTCGTCCAGCTCCCGCAGGGCGGCGTCCTCCGCCGTTTCGCCGTCGTCGATGCGGCCGCCCGGCAAGGCCCACTGG
>JACKLO010000026.1 GCA_024235915.1 Burkholderiaceae bacterium
GAGCCCATCAAGGTCGGCCTGATGCTGCCGTCCACCGGCACCTATGCCGCGCTGGGCGACATGATCACCAAGGGCTTCAAGCTGGCCATCGACGAGCAGGGCGGCAAGCTCGGCGGGCGCGAGGTGCAGTACTTCAGCGTCGACGACGAGAGCGACCCGAGCAAGGCCACCGACAACGTCAACAAGCTCATCAAGCGCGACAACGTCGACGTGCTCATCGGCACCGTGCACTCCGGCGTGGCCGTGGGCATGGCCAAGGCCGCCAAGGAAAGCGGCACCCTGCTGATCATCCCCAACGCCGGCGCCGACGTCATCACCGGCCCCATGTGCGCGAAGAACATCTTCCGCTCGTCCTTCAGCAACTGGCAGCCGGGCTACGCCACCGGCGTCGTCGCGGCCAAGAAGGGCTACAAGACCGCGATGACCATCACCTGGAACTACGGGGCCGGGGCCGACACCGTCAAGGGCTTCCGCGAAGCCTTCGAGAAGGGCGGCGGCAAGGTCACCAAGGACCTGAACCTGCCGTTCCCGGGGGTCGAGTTCCAAGCCCTGCTCACACAGATCGCCGCCGAGAAGCCCGACGTCGTCTACGCCTTCTTCGCCGGTGGCGGCGCCGTCAAGTTCGTCAAGGACTGGGCGGCTGCCGGCCTGAAGAACAGCGTGCCCCTGATGGGCTCGGGCTTCCTGACCGACGGCACGCTCACGGCCCAGGGCGAAGCCGCGCAGGGCCTGATCACGTCGCTGCACTACGGTGACGAGATCAAGAACCCGCGCAACGACGCCTTCCGCAACAAGTTCGCCGTCGCGCACAAGGCCAACCCCGACGTATACGCCATGCAGGGATTCGACGCCGCGCAGATGCTGATCGCCGGTGTCAACGCCGTGAAGGGCGACATCAGCCAGAAGGACAAGCTGTACGCCGCCATCGCCGGCGCGAAGATCAACAGCCCGCGCGGCACCTTCACGCTGAGCAAGGCGCACAACCCGGTGCAGGACTTCTACGTGCGCGAGGTCAAGGGTGAGTACAACGTCGTCACCGGCGTGGCCGTGAAGGCGCTGGCCGACCCGGGGCGCGGCTGCAGAATGTGAGCCCGCTGCACCCGGCCCGGGCCCGCCCGGCCGGGTGCACCTCCACCCCAAGAACCCTGACGGACGGGCCGGCCCCGCAGGCTTGAACTGCGAGCGCCTGGTCCTCCACGTGCACCCTCGATGGACGCCGCCACCTTCCTCATCCAGTGCCTGAATGCCCTGCAGTACGGCCTGCTGCTGTTCCTGGTGGCCTCGGGCCTGACGCTGATCTTCGGGATCATGGGCGTCATCAACCTGGCGCACGGCAGCTTCTACATGGTCGGCGCCTACATGGCCTATGCCCTGGCACCGGCGCTGGGCGGCAACTTCTTCCTCACGCTGGCGGTGGGCCTGGTGCTGGCGGTGGCGCTGGGCTACCTGCTGGAGTGGGTGTTCTTCAGCTACCTCTACGACCGTGAACACCTGCAGCAGGTGCTGATGACCTACGGCCTGATCCTGGTCTTCGAGGAACTGCGCAGCCTGATCGTCGGTGACGACGTGCATGGTGTGCAGGCGCCGGCGATCCTGGCCGGCAGCATCCCGCTGGGCGACGTGATGACCTACCCGGTCTACCGCCTGTTCATCTCCGGCGTCTGTCTGGCGCTGGCGCTGGGCATGTACCTGGTGTTCACGCGCACCAAGCTGGGCATGAAGATCCGCGCCGGATCGGTGAACCGCGAGATGGTGCAGAGCCTGGGCATCGACATCCAGTTCCTCTACCGCATCGTGTTCGCCGCCGGTGTGGCACTGGCGGTGCTGGCCGGCATGATCGCCTCGCCGGTGAGCAGCGTGTACCCGGGCATGGGCAGCTCGGTGCTCATCATCTGTTTCGTGGTGGTGGTCATCGGCGGCATCGGCTCCATCCGCGGCGCGCTGGTGGCGGCGCTGCTGATCGGCGTGGTGGACACCTTCGGCAAGGTGCTGTGGCCGGAAGCGGCCGGGGTGCTGGTCTATGTGCTGATGGCGGCCATCCTGCTGGTGCGTCCTGCCGGCCTCTTCAAGGCGGGATGAAGGTGGCCCCGATGAAGTCGCTCGCCGTCCCTTTGGTCGCCTTCGTGCTACTGGCCGTCTACCCCTTCGTGGGTGGTGCCTACGGCAGCGACCTGGTCATCAAGATCATGATCTACGCCATCGCGGCGCTGAGCCTGGAACTGCTGGTGGGGGCCACCGGGCTGGTGTGTTTCGGCCACGCAGCGCTGTTTGGCATCGGCGCCTACGCCACGGTGCTGCTGTCGCCGGAATCGGGCCCGGCCGCGCTGTGGTTCATCGTGCCGGCGGCGGTGGGCATTTCGGCGCTCTATGCCCTGGGCATGGGCGCGCTGTCGCTGCGCACGCAGGGCGTCTACTTCATCATGGTGACGCTGGCCTTCGCGCAAATGGCCTACTTCGTCATCCATGACACGCCGTTGGGCGGTGGCACCGACGGCATCTACCTGTACTTCAAGCCGCTGCTGGGCCCCGAGGACGCGCCGATCGTCGACCTGGAGAAGCCGGGCGTCTTCTACGCGCTGACGCTGGGCAGCCTGGTGGCCGTCTACGCCTTCCTGGCGCTGGTGCTGCGCTCACGCTTCGGCCGCGCGCTGGCCGGCATCAAGGCCAACGAGCAGCGCATGCGGGCCACGGGCTTCGCGACCTACCCGTACAAGCTGGCCGCGTTCACGCTGTCGGGTGCGATCGCCGGATACGCCGGCTTCCTGTTCGCCGCCAAGGACGGTTTCGTGAATCCGGAACTGCTGAGCTGGCACCTGTCGGGCTCGCTGCTGATCATGATCATCCTGGGCGGCCTGGGCCACCTGCGCGGTGCGGTGCTGGGCGCCTTCGCCTACACGCTGCTGCAGGAGTTCTTCAAGTCCGAGGCCATCTTCGGCGCCTTTGCCAAGCACTGGCACCTGGGGCTGGGGTTGACCATCATCGTCAGCGTGGCGCTGCTGCCCAAGGGTCTGATCGGCCTGGGTGAAGTGCTGCGCCGGAGGAACCCATGAGCGAAGTCCTGCTCAGAGGCGTCGACCTCACCCGCCGCTGGGGTGGCTTGACCGCGGTGGACGCGGTTTCGCTGGACCTGCAGCGTGGCCAGGTGCACGCCGTCATCGGCACCAACGGAGCCGGCAAGTCCACCCTGATCAACCTGCTGTCGGGCGAGATCGAGCCCTCGTCCGGCCGCGTGGAACTGCTGGGCCAGGACGTGACCGGCTGGACGCAGCCGCGCCGTGCACAGGCCGGCCTGGGCCGCAGCTACCAGCGCAACACCATCTACCCGGGCTTCACGGTGCATGAAAACGCGCGGCTGGGGGCCCAGGCGCGCTGGCAGCGGCCGTGGCGGCTCTGGCAATCGGCGTCGCGCTGCCCCGATGCCAAGGCCGCAGCCGATGCCGCGCTGGCCCGTGTGGGCCTGGGCGCCGAGGCGCAGCGCCCGGCCGGGCTGCTGAGCCACGGCGGCAAGCGGCAGCTGGAGATCGCCATGTGCCTGGCCACCGACCCGCAGGTGCTGCTGCTGGACGAGCCGCTGGCTGGCATGGGCGCCGAGGAGACTGACCGCATGCTGGCGCTGCTGGACACCCTCAAGGCCGGCCACGCCATCCTGCTGGTGGAGCACGACATGGACGCCGTCTTCCGTGTGGCCGACCGCATCACCGTGATGGTCAACGGCGCGGTCATCGCGTCGGGCTCGCCCGATGCGGTGCGCAACGACCCGCAGGTGCAGGCCGCCTACCTGGGAGGCCACTGATGGGCTCGCCGCACGATTCCCCCGGCACCGCCATCCTCGAGGCCCGTGGCATCCAGGCCTGGTACGGGTCCAGCCACATCCTGCATGGCGTGGACCTCGCCATTGCACGGGGCCAGACCGTGGGCCTGCTGGGCCGCAACGGCATGGGCAAGAGCACGCTGATCCGGACGCTGCTGGGCCATGTGCGCCAGCGCCAGGGTCAGATCGCCGTGGCCGGGCAGGACTGCAGCGCCGCCCGCCCGCACCAGGTGGCCCGGCTGGGCGTGGCCTATGTGCCCGAGGGCCGCGGCGTGTTCCCGAACCTCAGCGTGCGCGAGAACCTGGTCATGGCCGCTCAGCCTGCGGCCGACGCCAGCGGCTGGTCGCTGGAACGGGTGCTGGAGACCTTCCCGCGGCTGCAGGAGCGCATCGGCAACCTGGGCGGCCAGCTCTCCGGCGGCGAACAGCAGATGCTGTCCATCGGCCGCGCGCTGATGACGCAGCCGCAGCTGATCATCCTGGACGAAGCAACCGAAGGCCTGGCGCCGCTGATCGTGGTCGAGATCTGGCGCGTGCTGCAGGCCATCCGCCACAGCGGCATCTCCTGCCTGATCGTCGACCGTGACTACCGCAAGGTGCTGGCCAACACCGACCGCGCCGTGGTGCTGCAGAAGGGTGAGGTGGTGATGGCCGGCGTCTCGGACGACCTGGCCAGCGCGCCCGAGTTGGCGGGGTATCTGGGCGTCTGAGTGTCGGCGGCGGCCGATGCGGCAGCGCGATGTGAGGGCGTGGCTGTTTGCGGTCACGAGCCGCCGCGCGTGCAGACGCATGAACACTGGCTTGCCGTTAACAGCACAGCGGCAGACGTCGTCCGCCACCGGAAGGTGCCAGGCCAGGGCCCGGCCAGGCGCCCAGCGGCACTTCCCGCCGTTTGATTTTCAGCGACACTCGGCGCCTGTGCGGCCAGCCACTGGCACGCGGTTTCCCATTGGCCACCGAGGAACCCCCCATGACCTTCGCTCCGCCCCCCATCACCCGCAGCCTGCTGGCCTGGGTCCTGGGTACTGCCGTGGCCGTCACGCCGGCGGCCTGGGCCCAGACCGCAGCGCCCGGCGCCAAGCCTGCGGCCCCAGCCGCGGCGAAGCCCGACAACAAGCCGACCACGCGCAGCACCTCCATCCCCGCGCGCGGCCTCTTCAATGGCGACCAGCTCAGCGAGTCGACCAAGCGCCAGCTCACCGACCTGATGCTGGACGCGATCGGCTCGCGCATCGAGTTGGCGCTGCTGGTGCCCACGGGGCCCTGGAAGATCGACGGGGCGGGTCAAGGCGACACCCAGCTCAACACGGCGCGCCTGCAGGCGCTGCGCCGGTTCCTCACTGACCGCGGTGTTGACCCGAACAAGGTCTTCGTGGAAAGCCGCATCGACGAGAAGATCGCGTCGCCTCGGCTGGACGTGCAGCTGGTCACCACGCCGGCTGCAGACTGAACGCACGACGGGCCGCCCGCCCGCTGTGGACGGCCGCCTGGGGAGATTCAACGCGGCATTGCGCGCCCCGCCGCGCGGTAGACCTCGGCGGCGTCCTGCCGACCCGTATACAAGGAAACGAACTGCAGCGGCGCGAGGCCCAGGCGTGCGACGTTGTCCAGCAGGTTCTGCAGGGCCGAGTCCTGGCCCTGGGCGCCGCCGGGTCCGCCGTTGTTGGCGTCGAGGCCGTCGGCCTCGGCATGGACGAGTACACGCTCGCGGGGCAGCCAGACCATCAGCATGCCTTTGGCATGCGGGCTGTCGCGCACGGCGTGCAGTTCCACGGGCCGCTGCGTGTCCTCCAGCACCCGCAACGCCCCCACAGGCTCCAGTTGCAGCGGTTCACGGCGTTGCAGCAGGGGGTCGGGCCGCCGTGTCAACGGGCGCCGCAGGGCCGCGGCCAGCCAGGGCTGGGCCTCCTGGCTGATGAAGACCGTGGCCCCGGCGCCGGCCACAGCGCGCAGGCCGCCCGTCTGGTCCAGATGGTGGTGGGTGGCGACCACGCTGCCCAGCGGCTTGTCGTCCACCACACGGCGTGCCGAGCCCAGCAGCGCGCGCCCGCGCTCGTCGTCCAGCGGCGCGTCCACCAGCACCAGCGCGTTGGCCTGCTCGACCAGCACGCTGTGGTGGGTGCCGCCGGCCAGCAGCCAGAGGCCCTCACTGATGAACGTCACCGCCGGTGCGTTGCCGCTGGTGCGCACGTTCTCGGGCACCGTGATCTCCAGCGGTTCGTTGAAGTCCACGCTGCGCACCCGCACGTCCAGGACCAGCACGTCGTCGTGGTGCTGCACGATGTGGTGCGGGAAGTTCAGGGCGCCTCGCTGGCGGTACTCGCTGAACTCGGTGCGCACGGCGACATTGCCCAGCAGGGGTTCCGGCAGCACCGACTCGATGCGTGTCACCAGGCCCTGGTCGTCCAGCAGCAGGGTGGCGCTGAACTGGCCCGGCACCTCGAAGCTCAGGGTGTTGACGAGGCGCAGGCCCTCGCGGCGGCTGCCAGCGCGTGCACCGTGGCGCACGGCCGCCTTCAGCGCGCCCTGGGGCGTGCTCAACCACAGGTCGTGCATGCGGGATTGCCAAGAGGTCTGTGCAGGCGCCACCGCAATGCCCACCACGTCCCACGAGAAGGCCTGCCGCGCCAGCACCACGCCGCGGGTTTCATCCGGCTGGGGCCCCGCGGCTGTGCGCGGGTCGCTGTCCTGGTCCTCAGGCGCCGTGATCGGACCCCGGATGAAGTCTTCGCGGTAGGCCAGGTCGTCGAAGTTCATGGCGCGCGAGAAGCTGCGCATCTGGCGCACCGGCCATGGGTCCGACGAGGCATAGGCCTGGCCGACCGCCGTGCTCACCCCGCGGCCCCTGAAAGCCAGCGTCTTCATCTCGGCGCTGCCCAAGGCGGCTTCCGACTGGCGGATGAGTTGCGCCGCCTCTGGGGCCGCCCCACCCGGGTAGAGCCCGGCACAACCGGCCATCAGTGCGCTCATCAGTAGGGCAACCCCTGCCAGGGCCAGGGTCCTGGCAGGGGTTGCCCACCACGATCCTGGGCCTGCCGTGCTGCGCGCTGGTGAAGACATTTCGTTGCTCCCTGCCCGGTGGCCGGGCAGGCGGCATTCTGGGGTCTGCGACGCCTCCTGCAGAGCTCACGGGCCTGACATGCGGTCTTCAAGGCGGCTCAGTCGGATGTATCGCGGTCTGAGGCAGGATGTTCGATTCGCACGCGAGGCGCCGATCCAAGAGGCCAGGCACTGCAGCGGGTGCCAGGCGCACATGCCGTTTCCATGTCGGCGTGCGACCTGAGCTTGGCAGGATCCACGTCGTGCCCCGGCGCTGACCAGTGTTCTCTGGGTTTGGCCGCACCCTCCGGGTGGGCCCCTGACGTGGGATGAGCGCACTCTCCATGGCCACTGGCGGTAGACGCCGGTCCATCGCGGTGGACAAGTCGGCCGCACCGCGGCCCGCCTGCGCTGCGGCAGGAGTTCGGTTGTTCTACGTCGGTGAGCCCTTCGCGCATGACCTCTTCGTCAGCTACGGCGACTCCGGCTGCGGCAAGAGATCCATCGTGCGTGCCGGCCTGTTCGCTCAGCTGGAGCGGGGTTGCATGGGGCCTGGCTGGCGCACCGCGATCGCGCTGCCGCGCCGCTCGCCGCTGTGGAACGTGGCGCGGGCATTGACGCGCCTGGCCGGTCGGTCGGCCGATGACACCGACGCCGTACTGCCGTGGCGCCGCGCGCTGAACCAGGGCTGCGAGGCGCCGGCCGCACTGGTCGCCCTCCGGCGTGAGGGCGCCTGCAGAGACAGCGGCCCGGGTTGCCTGCTGATCGACCAGTTCGAGGAGCTGTTCCAGCACGCCCGGCTTGACGGCCCGGCCGAGGCGCAGCTGTTGGCCGAGTTGCTGATGGCGTGGCAGGCCGCGCCGCCCGACGGCCTGTACCTGGAGACGGCGATGCGTTCGGAATACCTGGGTGCCTGTGCGCGCTGCGGGCGCCTGGCCGAGACCGTCAACGCGTGCCAGTACCTGCTGCCGCCGATGGAACATGCCGACCTGCTGCGCGCCGTGCGCGAGCCGGCGCGCCTGTATGGGGGCGAGGTGATGCGGCCGCTGGCCGAACGCCTGATCGCCGACGCCGGCGCCAGCCAGGACCAGCTGCCTCTGATGCACCACACCCTGATGCGCCTGTTCGAGGAACATGGCGCGGTGGCGTCGGCCACCGGCGACCCATGGCGGATTGAACCGCAGCACTTTCCGTCGGATCTGGGCTGCGCTGGCCTGCTGCCGACCCACGCCGACGAGGTGACCGCGCGCGTGATTGCAGGTCTTCCAGCCGCACCGACGGGCGGCTCGTCCCGCGTGGTCGAGGACCTGTTCCGCGCGCTGACCGAACCCAACCCCGATGGTCATGCCATCCGCCGGCCGATGCGGCTGGACGAGCAGGCCGACATCACCGACTGCCCGTTGCCTCAACTGGCCGACGTGATCGACGCCTTCCGCGCCGATGGCGTCAATTTCCTGACGCCGCCGCTGGCCTGGCCCCTGTGCCCGGAAACGCTGGTGGATGTGGGCCACGAGGCGCTGATCCGCTGCTGGGGTGCGCTGGCCGGGGAACAGCAGGGCTGGCTGGCACGCGAGTTCCGCAATGGGCTGGTCTGGCGTTCGCTGCTGGTGCAGGCCGACAGCTTCGAGCGCGACCCGAGCAACGTGCTCGGCGCCACCACCACCGACGAACGCGAGCGTTGGATGAAGCGGCGCAACCCGGCCTGGGCGCGGCGCTACGGCGGCGGCTGGGCGCGTGTGCAGAAGCTGCTGGCGGCCAGCGCCGCGGCCCGTGACGATGAGCGCGAACGGGTGCGCGACGTGGAGCGGCGCAAGCGACGCCAACGCCGGTGGTTCGCGCTGACCGGCGTCATCGTGGTCGTGGCGGCCACGCTGCTGGCGGTCTCCCGCCTCGAAGCCGAGCAGGAACGGCAGGCCAAGCTCGCGGCGCAGAAGGACAGCGAACGGCTGCAGCAGGACCTGGCGCTGCTGCAAGCCACGCGCGACAGCAACAGTGACCTGCGCGCCGAACTCGACGCCGAGTGGGAGCGGGGGCTGCGACTGACCGAGGACCTGGGCCATGCACGGCACGAGCTTCAGGTGTTGCAGCTCGAACTGCTTCAGGTCGTACGCCAGGCCCGCACCAACAAGCCCAGCGTCAGCCAGCGTCTGCAGCAGGCGGCGGCGCAGGCGGGCAGCGAGGCCGGGCGCCTGAACAACGTGGCGGCGGCGGCCACAGCGCCGGTGCAGGCGGCCACGCCTGACAAGGCGGCAACGGGTGGTGCGCGCCTGTACATACAGATCACCGATGCGGGTCAGCGGGCCGATGCACAGCGACTGGCCGGTGCCCTGGCCCGCTCGAGCATTGGGGGAAAGTCGCTGGCCGTGCCCGGCACCGAGTTCATCAAGGTGTCGGTGCGGCAGGGCGCGTTGCGCCGTTTCGATGCGCAGGAATGCCAGATCGAGGCCCCTGAGCTGATGGCCTTGCTGGCCAGGCTCGTGCGTTCGCCACCGATCCAGCTGGAAGACAACAGCCACCGCTACGCCGGCAGCAAGTCCATCCGACAGCGGCACTACGAGTTGTGGCTGCCGGCCGGTGATCTCGTGCTCAGCGGGCGCTGAACCGCTGTGGATTTACGAGGGCAGGAAATCCACCGGCCAGTTCACCACCATCACCTCCACGTCCTTGGCACCGAAGTCGAACTGGCGCACGCGAGCCAGCAGTTTGCTCTCCAGCGTGTCGGACTTCAGCTCGCTGGACACCAGGCGGATGCCGGCGACCGCGCCATCAGGCGCGATGCGCAGTTCCAGCACCACCTTGCCTTGCAGCGAAGGGTCCTGGCGCAGTGCGCGGTTGTAGAGCGCGTAGATCGCGCCCTTGTGGCGCTCGAAGACCAGCCGGATCTCCTCGATCGAGCGCGACGCCTTGCCACTGCCGCTGCGCTTGACGCTGCCACCGGCCGCGGCGGTGCCGCTGCCGGTACCGTCCCCGCTGGTCGCGCGGCCGCCGCCGGCGCCACCGCCCGGGCCACCACCGCCGCCACCGCCGATGCGGCCTTCCACCAGCGTGGTGGACCGGCCTGCCAGGCCGCCGCCGCCGCTGTCGCGGCTGACACCACCGCTGGCCACAGCCAGGCCGCCGCTGCCGCGGGCTGCCGCGGCGGTGATCATCGAACGCGTAGGGATGCCGGCCTCGGTGCCGGCACCCACGCCGGGTCCACTGCCATTGCCGATGCCCGGCCCGGGCTTGATGTCGGCCTGCAGCTGCACGGCCACCGGGGCGCCGGCCATCTGGCTCAGCTGGTCCTTCATGGCCAATAGACCCACACCTTGCGCGCGCTGGCGGGCGGATTCGAGCGCTTCGCCGGGCGGCTTTCCCTTGACCGGATTGCGCGCTTCGGCCACGGAGGCCGGCGCCGGGCGCGGCTTCTCGGCGAGCTTCGCCGGCGCGGGTTTCGGCGCCTCGGCGGTCGGTGCGGGGGGCGGCAGCGGCTTGACCGGCTTGATGTCCGGCGGCGGCAGCATCAGCTTGGCCACACGGACCGGTTCCACCGGCGGCGGGGGCGGCGGCACGTGCACCGGCAGCCAAGGCACGAGGGCGCAGAGCAGCAGCGCCGCGCCGATCACCCACTGCTGGATGCGGCGCAGGCGGCGGTCGTCGGCGGTGCCGCTGGCCCACGGCAGCATGCCGTCGCGGAAGCTCAGGGCCATCGTCGCGGTCATGTCTTCTTCTCCAGCCGCGTGCGCACCGCGAAGGCGACGTCGGTGAACTCGGCCTGGGCGCAGGTGCTCATCACCTTGCGAAGCAGGCGGTAGGGGATGTCCTTGTCGCCCATGATCGTGACGGTGCCGCCGGCCTCGGGTTTGGCCGCCTTCAGCACGGCCAGCTCCGTCTGCAGCGGTTCGATCAGGTCGGCCTCGGTGGCCAACACCTCGGGCGTTCGGGCGATGGTCTTGCCGTCGACGACGATCTCCTGCGCGTTCACCAGCACCACCACGGTGGGCTTGGGCGTCTGGTCCACGGTCGACTCGGGCAGCGCCACGGCGCGCGGGATCACCAGGGTCTCGAGCTCGGTGGCGCTGGACAGCAGGAAGAACAGCAGGATCGTGAAGATGTCGATCAGCGCGACCAGGTTCATGTCCAGCGAGTTCCTGTTGCGCTCCTTGCGCGCGGCGCGTTTGGCCAGCGAACTCATTTGGGTTTCCTCACCGGTGCATCGCCCACCGCGATCTCCGGGAACTGGGCCTCGCGCGAGACATCCATCACCTTGACGATGTGCTCGTAGGGCGTGTCCGACTCGGCGAGCAGGCTGGCCTGCACCTCCTCCGGGAACTTCTGCTTGATGGTCTGCAGCAGCGCGAGCAGGACCTTGCCGTCGGGTGCCTTGTCGACTGCCGGGATGCGCTGGATCAGGCCGCCGATGCGGTCGCCCACCTCGAGCGCGTCGGCGCGCAGCACGATCTCGAGCTGCAGGTCCTCGGCCTTGAGCTGCTCCAGCCCCGGCGCGGTGGCCGCCGGCAGCGCGAGCTCCATCACCGAGAGCTTGCTGAACACCGCGGTGGACAGCAGGAAGGGCACGAGCACGACGATCAGGTTGATGAAGGCCGTGACCTCCAGCTCCGCCGGGTGCTTCTTCAGGCGGCGCCTCCTCATGATCAGCGGCTCGGGCTGGCTTCGGCGGCGATGCGCTGCACCGTGTTCAGGAAGCTGATCTTGGCCGCCTCCAGCGAATCCACGATCTCGCCGGTGCGCGCCTGCAGGAAGGCGTGGATCAGCAGGAAGGGAATGGCCACCATCAGCGCGAACGCGGTGTTGTTCATCGCGATGGAGATCGAAGCCGACAGCATCTCGGCCTTGCGCGCCGGGTCCACGGCAGCCACCGCGGTGAAGCCCTTGATCAGGCCGATGATGGTGCCCAGCAGGCCCACCAGCGTGATCACGTTGGCGAAGGTGGCGATGTAGTGCGTGCGCTTTTCCAGGCGCGGCACGATCTCCATCATGCCTTCTTCCATCGCGGCGTCGATGTCCTCGCGGCGGCGCGCGCTCTGCATGCGGGCCAGCCCGTTGTGCACGATCTTGGCCACCGCCGCGTGCGAGGTCGACGCCACCTGCGCCACGTCCTTGAACTTGCCGCCGGCCAACATCGGCTGCAGCTGGTCCCACAGCCGACGGTTCTCGCTGCGCGTGCGGCTCAGCACGATCCAGCGCTCGATGGCGATCGACAGGCCCAGAGCCATGATCGTCATGCTGATGTAGATGAACATGCCGGAGTCCTGGATGAACTTCACGACGATGTCGAAGGCGCTCATGGCGTTTTCTCCTGAGGGGCGGGGGTGGGGTTGTCGATTTGGGCGCGGTAGCGCAGCTGGCGGCGGAAGACGTCGCGGTCCACCGGCGCCAGCGCCTCGTCGAGCACGCTGGTGCGCGCGCGCGAAGTGACGTTGCCGGGCAGCGGCTTCTTCCAGGGCACGATGTAGAGCACCTTGGGCAGCTCCTTGTGCCCGGTGATGGTCGTGCGGTCGATGTCGGCGCGGTCCACACGTTCTTCAGCCGGGGTGGTGTCCGGTGGTGTCGGTGGCGTCGGCAGTGGTGGCGTGGCGGCGACGGCGGCCGCGCTGCCAAGCAGCACCGCAGCGGTGATGATGGCGGTGGGTCTCATGGCTTGGCCTCCGCGGGCACCGGGCCGGCTGCCGCGTTCGATGCCGATTGGGCTGCGGCGGCCCAGCGCGCCGGCACCAGTTCACCCAGCGCGACCAGGCTGCGCCGCACCCAGGGGTCGGTGGGCAGTTCGGCGGCGCGCCTGGCATTGGTCTCGTGCAGCGCGATGGCCTTCTCCTCGAACGGAAAGGCCTGCTCCTCCAGCAGCACGTCGTACTGCTCTCGCTCGGCCTTCTGCTTCAGCTTCTTCGGGCGTTCGGAGTCCATCAGCGCACGGCCGAAAGCGCGGAAGAGTTCGGCGCTGTGGAAGGTGGCGGCTGTCACCGCCTCGGGCACGCCGTAGTCGGCCACCTGCTGCAGCGCCGCCTGCGCCACGTTCAACCTGGCCTGCTTGAGCTTCAGGCTGCGCTGCAGCGGTTCCTTCAGCGCCAGGTCCCGGTAGGCGGCGAGCTTGGGCTCGGCCAGAGCCAGGGTGGCCATGGCGGCCAGGGCCTGCGTGCGCACGGTGCGGGCATCGCCCCCGTTGCGCTCGGCGTCGATCAGGGCCTGCTGCAGGACCGTGACGCGCCTGGCGTCGCCATCGGTCAGGTCGATGAGGCGCTGGCGCGCTTCGATGGCCGCCGGCAGCGGCGCCGGGTGCTGCGCCACGTAGCGCTCCAGCGCCTGCTGTTCGGCCACCCGGTTGCCGGCCTTGCGCTGCAGGGCGGTCACCTGCCAACGGGCGTCGCGTGCCGCCTCGGGGTCGGAAAGTGTGGACGCGACGCGCTCAAGTTCCACCGCGGCATCGCCCCAGCGCTGCAGTTCCAGGTAAGCCGCGGCCAAGCGGGCGGGGATCTCCGCGGTCATCGGGTGTTGCGGGTTGCGGCGGCGGAAGTCCTCCAGCGCCGCCGCGGCGCCGGCCCAGTCGCCCAGGGCGACGCGGGTGGCAGCGGCGTCGATCTCTGCCGTGGCCCGCGCACTGCTCTGCGGTGCCAGCGCCGCCACGCGGTCGAAGTGCCCCAGGGCCGCCTGCGGCCGGCCGGCGGCGCGTTCGGCCTCGCCCTGCTTGTAGATGGCCGCGGCCAGGCGTTCGGTGACGGCGGCCTCGCCCGGGGCCATGGCCTGAAGTTCACGGTAGGCGGCCTCGGCGTCGGCCCAGCGGCCGGCGTCGAAGGCGGTGTCGGCACGCACGCTCCAGGCGCTGCGGCGCTGCGCCGGCGTGGCGTCTGCTGCGGCCAGCACGCGCTGCGCCAGGGCGTCGGCGCCCGAGATGTCGCCGAAGGCCAGGCGCTTGAGCGCGGCGTCGTTTAGTACGGCCGTGGCGCGGGCATCGGTGGCGTACGCATCGACGAACTGCAGGGCCAGCACCACGCCGCGGCGCTGCCAGTCGCGAAGTGGCGCCTCGGTCGCATCGCCAGCCGGCGGCTGCTGTTTCGCGTGCGCCAGCAGCACGGCATAGCCGGCCTCGGCACCGCGCGTGGCGGACTTGCGGTCGCCATAGGCCACCTGCGCGTACTCGGCGCCGGCCTCGGCCCAGCGCTGGCGCTCGTACAGCAGTTCGGCCAGCAGGAAGCGGTTCTCGGTGCTCTCGGCGGCATCGGGGAAGGCGGTCAGGCCGGCGCGGTACCAGCGGATCGCCTGCTCCACCTCGGCCGGGTCGCCGGTCTTCTGCGCCATCGCGTGGTGGTGGCGGGCCAGTTCCGCCAAATAGGTCTGGATCTGCGCCTGCACCAGCGGCTGCGCCGCCGCCCAGCCGTCCGGATTGGCCTGGCGGAAGGCGCTGTCGGCGCCGTAGCGGGTGACGAAGTCGCGCTTGGCCTGCAGCGCCAGCGTGGTGAACCCGGCCTGCTCGTGGATGGCGATCACGCGCGACAGCATCTGCGGCGCCTGGGCATGCAGCGGTCGCCTTTCGGCGAAGGCAGCCAGCGTGTCGGCGGCGTCCTTCACGCGTTCCTGCTTCAGGTAGAGCTCGGCCAGTTCGCGGTAGACCAGGGGTTCGTAGCCTTCTCGCGCCGGCGTGGTGATCAGCGGCGGGATGCTGCGCGCGCCGTCCAGCGACTGCAGCGACAGGCCGATGACGCGGAAGCTGTCCTCCAGCAGTTCGCGGTCGGCACGGGTCAGCGCCGGGCGGCTGCCCGGCTCGCCACCGAGCCGGCGGTCAAGCACGGCGAAAAAGGCGGCCAGGGCGTCGTCCAGTCGGCCGAGCTTGAAGCGCGACCAGCCCTGCATGTAGAGCGCCCGTTCATGGAACGGGGTCTCGTCCGGCGCCTGCAGCACCACTGCGTAGGCCGATTCGGCGTCGGCCCAGCGGCTGGCGGTGAACAGCAGCTCGCCACGCCGGAACTCGGCCTCGGCGCGCGCGGCGGTGGCTGGGTGCTCGCGCACCAGGCGGTCCAGCGTCGCCAGGGCCGCCGCCGGGTCGCCGCCCTGGTCCTGCGCGCGGGCCAGCTGGTAGAGCACGCGGTCGCGGTCCGGGGCGGCCGGATGGTCCTTCAGGAAGGCGGTGTAGCCGGCGATGGCGGCACGGAAGTCCGGTGCACTGCCGGTGTCGGCGCTGAGCGTCTCGGCGCGGTCCATCTCCAGGTCGGCGATGCGGCGCTCGGCCTCCACGCGTTCGGGCGCGCGCGGCGGCAGCGCCGGGCTGGCCAGGAAGGCCTGGTAGGCGGCCAGCGCCTGGGCCACGGCCTGGGCCGGGGGTGCGGCGGCGCGTGCGCGGGTGTCGATGGCGGCGTCGCGGGCCTTCAGGCTGGCCAGCGTGGGTTCGTCGTCGGGCACCTCGGGGCCGCGCGATGCGCAGCCGGCCAGCAGCGCTGCCGCGGCCAGCAGCGAGAGCGTGCGGATCTCAGCGTGGCGCATCGGTCGCCTCCGACGCGTCGCCGCGCTGTGCCAGCGTGGCCGGGTCCTGCAGCCGCGCCAGCGCAAAGCGCGCCTGCGTGGTGTATTCCGCCAACCGGGCCTGCTGGTCCTGCAGGTGGCGGATGGCCACGGCCTGCAGCTCGGTCTGCTGCTCGGCCTGCAGCGCCGCCACCTGCGGCAACAGGGTGGCGATGCGCGCGCGCAAGGCGGCGATGCGCTCGGCGAAGCCGGCGAAGCGCTGTGGTTCGTCGCGTTGCGCAGCCTGCAGCGTGGCCATGCGCTCGGCGCTGCGGGCCAGCTCGGCCTCGATCTCGCGCAGCGCCTTGCGCGCGGCCCAGCGGCGTTCCGGCACGGCCAGCGACAGTTGCCATTCCAGGGCGCTGGCCACGCGGCGCACACGCTCGCGCAGCGCGCGGCCGTTGTCGTCGTCGGGCAGGGCGGCCAGTGTGCGTTGAGCACGTTCCAGACGCTCGATCAGGCCGCGCTCGCGTTCGTCGGCCAGCGTGCGGGCGTCGGCGGTGTCCAGGGCGCCGGTCAGCGCGGCTCGCTCCTTGGCCAGGTGCCCCTGCGTGTCGGCCAGCCGCGTGTCGCGGGCGGCGGGCAACATGGCGGCGAAGCGCTGCTCACGCGTGGCCAACATGGTGTCGAAGCTCTGCAGGTCGCGCTGCCACCGGCCCAGATGCTGCAGGAAGAAGCGCAGGTCGCGCTGGTCCTTCAGCGCCGACTGCCAAGCGTGCGTGGCCAGCACCGGCGCCAGCTGCGCGCGGTGGGGCAGGTCGGCCGGTAGCGTCTCGGCGGTCCAGCCCCAGCCGAGATCGGCGCCCGGATTGCCGGCGATCAGCGTGTCCACCAGGGCGCCGCCCTGCAGCGCGGTGATGGTGGCGGCTAGAGCCTGAGCCTCCGTCGTGTAGGCGGCCAGGGCATCGATGTAGCCATGCACCGCGGCGGCATCGGCCTTGAGTTCCACCAGCGCGTGGGGCACGGCCAGGCGGGCCTCCAGCACGGCGGGGTCGCTGGGGTTGCGCTGCAGCAGCTCCTGCCAGGGCACCAGCGCCTGACGCGGCGCCTTGTCCTCCAGCGCGGCCCAGCCGAAGGCCAGCAGTGCGGGGTTGGCGAACGGGCCGTTCAGACGCACGCGTTCCAGCGCCTGGCGCGCGGAGGCCGGTTCGCCATGGCGCAGTGCGTCGAAGCCCAGCGTGAGGTTGGCCTTGTCGCGTAGCGCCCGACGCTCCTCTGGGGGGCGCGTGGTCACGGGCATCTGGCCCAGGCGGTCCAGCCAATTGCGCCCGTCAGCGCGGCGCTGGCCTTCGAGCAGCGCCACGCCCAGGTTGTAGCGGGCATAGGGCGTGCCCTCGGCGTCCTCGGCCAGGGCCTGCAGGCGCGCGGCGGCACCGGCCGGGTCCCCCAGCGCCAGCCGCACCTGGGCGGCCAGAAGCTGGCGATCGGTTTCGAGCTCCGCGTCCAGCGGGCCGGCCACGCTGGCCAGGGCCGCATCGGCCTCGGCCGGCAGGCCGCGTTGCCAGCGGATCCTGGCCAAGTGGAACCAGGCCTTGTCGCGCAGCGCCGCCGTGGTGCCGCGTTCGGCCAGCGCGGTGAACACGGCCTCGGCCTCGCGGTGCAGGCCGTAGGCCAGCAGCAGGCCGCCACGCGTGGCCTCGGCCTCGTCGGCATGCGGCGCCACGCGGCCGAACCGCTGCGAGGCCATCAGCGTGGTCAGTGCCGAGAAGGTCTTGCCCTGGTAGACGTGGAACAGCGCGTCGCCCCAGAAGGGCGCCTGGACCGGGCCGGGCTTCGAGGGCTGCGCCCGCACCGGCTCCACGGCCGCCGCCGTCAGGGCCGTGGCCGCCATCCCGATCAGGACCGCCCAGTGCTTCACGGCCAGACCTTGACCTCGAATTCGGGCTGCAGCTTGGCCTGCGCATCGGTGATGCGCAGCTCTATGGCCTTGGCGCCAGTGCCCTTGTCGAAGGTCAGCGTGGTGCCACGCTTGTAGTCGCGCCGGTCCTCGCCATGCGCCGGGCCGCGGCCGGTGAAGACCGCGACCAGTTCGTGCTTGCCGCTCTTGAGGTTGCCCAGGTGCAGCCGCTGCATGCCGCCGCGGTGCAGCGCCTGCACCTCCAGCGGGGTGTAGAGGTGTGAGGCCACGACCTCGTCGCCAATTTTCAGCTGCACCGATTCCAGTTCGAACAGGCGGCCGACGTCCATCGACACAAAGACCGCCAGTTGGGTGCTGGCGGGGAACAGCAACTCCTCTTCGAGCACCAGCAGGTCGCGGTTGAGCGCGATGACGTCGGCCTTCAGCGCCTGCAGGCGGGCGTCCAGCGTGGCGGCCGGTGCAGGGGCAGAGGCTGTGGCTGTGGCTGTGGCTGTGGCTGCGGCTGCGGCTGCGGCTGCGGGCGTTTCCGCCGCGGCGGACGAGGCGGGCGCGGCCGGCGCCATCGCCTGCTGTGCCAGCGCGGGCAGCGCGACCAGCATCAGCGCGGCGGCGAAAGCGTCAGTAGTTCGCCGAAAGCAGGATCTGCAGGACATGGGCGTTGTGGGCATAGGCCCCCCCGGTGCGGAGGTCGGTGAAGTCGCTGAAGCTGAAGCGCTTGAACTCGTAGGCGGCTGCGAACTGCCAGTCGGCGCCGCCCCAGTCCAGCTTCAGCGGGCGCTGGCCGCGCAGGAAGAGGCCGGTGCTGCGGAAGGCGCTGAGCTGGCGGTTGCGGGTGAGGTAGGTGGTCTCGGTCTGTGCGTTGTCGGCGTAGAACAGCGCCGAGTTCTGGCCGTGCAGGCGCAGGGCCGCGTCGACCAGCCAGCCACCGGTCCAGCGGTCCAGGTCGCCGCCCAGCCGTTTGGCGCCACCGAGCTCCACCGTGGTGGCCTTCAGGCCCCAGGTGTCCCAGTAGTAGCGCAGTTCGCCGCGCATGGAGCCGGTGTCGCCCACGGCGCCCAGCGCGCGCAGCTTCACGGCGCGGCCGGAGCGCGTGCGCGGCAGGTGTTCGGGCACGGCAGCACCGAAGATGCGCGCGGCACGGTAGGGGCTGGCCAGGTAGCCTTCGTCGGCCACGGCCTCGAGGTTGGCACTCATCAGCCAGCGCGGCGTGAGGATCTGCGTGATGCCCACGCGGTATTGCCAGTGGCGTGCGAAGTCCGAGAACTCGCGGTCGGTGACGCTGAGCACGGTGTCGCTGCCGCGACTGAAACCCAGGTTCACCGTGGTCATGCCGCCGAAGATGTCCTGCGCCACGTCCAGGCCCACGGTGCTGGCGGTGTAGTCGGGCTCGTTGCTGCGGCTGAACGACGCGGTGATCAGCGCGTCACGCACGGCCCAGTCCAGGCCCAGGCCGACCTCGTTGCGCGTTTCCTTGAACGGGCTGGCGGTGGTGACGACGTCGATCGACGCGTTGCTGACCGCATCCACGTAGTACGAGGCCGAGGCCGACACGCGGTCGGCCAGCTTCTTGCGCACCAGGAAGGCCGGGCCGGTGGCGGTCATGCCGCCGCCGTCGTAGACGTGGAACATGGCCTCGGCGCGGTCGGCCGGCACGTCCACCGCGGCCGCGGGTGCCACGGCCAGCAGGCCACCCAGCCAGGCCAGCGCACGGCGCCACAGGCTAGTTGCAGCCACAGCCACCCCCCTGCACACCGGTGGCGCCGCGCGCCGCCTCGCGCACCACGTGCACGTGCTCGCGGTGCTTGTCGATCAGCGCCTGGCGCGTCCACAGCATCTCCGGCTCGGCCAGGCGGCCGCGCTCGTAGGGCTTGACCCAGGGCTCGGGGGCGGCGCAGCCGCCGCACAGGGCGGCCGCAGCCAGCAGCGTCAGGACGGTGGCGGTTCTCATTCCTTCACCAGCGCCCGCAGCTGCTCGTCGTAGGTCTGCTCGTAGCCGGCGCGGTAGCCCTGGTGCACGTGGCGCACCTTGCCGTCGCGGTCCACCAGCACGGTGGTGGGCATGGCCTGCAGCTGGTAGGCCTTGCTGGCCGTCTTGGCCGTGTCCAGCAGCACCGGGAAGTTGATGCCGAGCTTCCTGGCCTCGGCCGCCGCCTTCTTCGGGTCGTCGTCGACGTTGACGGCCAGCATCACCACGCCAATGTCGCGGTACTTGTCGGCCAGGCGGTTGAGGTGCGGCATCTCCACCTTGCAGGGCGCGCACCAGCTGGCCCAGAAGTTGACCAGCACGACCTGGCCGCGTTGCTCGGCCAGGCGCAGCGCGGGGCCGTCCAGGGTCTTGAGCGTGAAGTCGGGGGCGGGCGTGGCGTGAGCGGCCAGGGTGGAGGCCAGCAGTGCGGCGGCGAACAGGGTCTTCATCGTCGGCCCCTTCAGAAATGGAAGCCGAAGCCGACGCTGGCCTCGAGGTTCTGCGTGCTCTGGTTCTGCCCCAGCAGGTCGAGCGAGAAGATGTGGTCGCGCAGGTCCACGCGGAGTGCGCCGCGGTCGCCGAGCAGGATGCGCCACCCGAAACCGACGTGGAAGGTCTGCCGCTTCTGGCCGGCGAAGTCGGTGCTGCCGACGCCACCGACGAGGTAGATGGCGGTGGCACGCGCCTGCCGCGAGCCCAGGAACACCTCGCCGGGCAGCAGGTTGTAGCCGGCGGAGACGCTGTAGTAGCTCAGCCGCTCCTTCTCGCTGGTGAAGATGCCGCCGGGCAGGATCTGGCGGAACGAGGCGTCGCTGACCTGGGTGCTGCCGAACGTGCCTTCGAAGAACCAGTCCTCGGTCAGGTGGTAGCCCAGGCGCAGGCCGTAGACGGCACTGGCGCCGAAGTTCTCGGTGGCGTAGGTGCCGACGAACGCGCCGACCTCGAAGTCGCGCGACGGGAAGCGCGGCAGCCGCAGTTCGCGGCGTTCCACCTCGGGCACGATGGGCGGTTCGTCGGCTGGGCGTGTCTGGGCCAGCGACGTCAGTGCAGTGGTGCTGAGCAGCAGGGCGGTGAGGGTGCGGCGCATGCGGGTGGCGTTCAGAAGAAGAAGGACAGGCCGGCGGTGAACGCGCGGTACTCGGTGTTGCGCTCGTCGGCGATGAAGGCGGTGGTGCGCGTGTAGTCCAGCCGGCCGACGAATCGGCGCGTGAAGTACCAGCGCAGGCCCAGCTGCATCTGTGCCTGGTTGGCGTCGGTGGCCTCGGCGTTGACGAGGCTGAGGTTGGGCGCGTTGCGGAAGCGGCCCACGCCGATGCCGAAGTGCGGCGACAGGCGCTGGTCCGACCAGGGCTCGCTGGTCAGGCCCACGCTCCACCACGAACTGCCGGCGTACAGGCCCTGCACCTGGCCGAAGGTGACCTCGGCGGCCAGCGTGTCCGACAGGCGCCAGGCCCCCCAGACCTTCAGTGTGGGCTCCTTCTCGAAGCGGCCCCAGCTGGCACCCAGTTCCATGCGGCGGGTCAGGTAGTCGTCCACGACCAGATCGCGGAAGCTCTTGCCGGTGCCGGCTGCGGTCAGCGTGGTGGCGAGCTGTTCGCGCGGCACCCAGCCAATCACGGCGTCGCCGGCCGCGCTGCGCGCGCCTTCTACGCGCACGCGGTACCAGTCGGTGCGTCGGAGCTCGATCACCACCCATTGGCGGCGCTCGGCCACGTGGAACACCGGGTAGCCGCGCCCGGGGCCGGTGCGCAGCTCGATGTAGGGCGTGGCCACCTGCACGCGTTCCGTCTCCGGCGCGTCGTCGGCGGCCCGGACCGGCAGGGCGGCCAGCAGCGGCGCCAGCAGCGCCGCACCGGCCAGGAGCGAGGAGAGGGTTTTCATTCGACGTTGCACGCGCCGGTGGCCGCATCGGGCGGCGTGAACAGGGCATTGCCAGCGGCACTGAACTCGTCCTGGCCCGCGGGCATGGGGTGTTCGATCCAGTAGCGCAGGATGCGCACGTTGGGGTCGTCCTCGCTGTCGAAGACCAAGCCACCGCCGTGCAGCACGCCCCGCACCAGCGGCTTGGCGATCAGCCGGCTGGCCAGCGTGTCGCCGAACACGACCTCGCCCTGCGACGAATAGAAGTTGCGGTACATCTCGGTGGCGCGAATCTGCTCGGGCGTGAGCGCCAGGTCGACCAGCGCCGCGCCGCCGCGCAGGCGCAGCGCGCCGCCGGTGCCGTTGGTGTCGTCGTGGCAGCCGCTGCTGGCGCAGCTGTTGACGGTGGTGACGCCATTGAGCGTGATCGGCAGCTGCGCTTCCAGGATGGGCTGCACGCAGCGCTGGAAGTAGGCGAAGCTGAGCTTGCGGGTGCCGCTGGCCGGCGGGTTGGCCACCTCTTCGGGGTTGTCCAGCGGATTGCCGCCACCGCAGGCGGCCACCATCGTCAGGACGAGGGTGGCCACCAGCGGGGCGGCGAGGGCGAAGGCGCGACGGCGGAGATTCATGAAGACGGGCAACCTCGCGCGATCCAGTTGACCAGGGTGGCGTAGCCCAGGCTGTCCGGCGCGAGCACCGGGGCGGTCTGGGTGACGGCACCGGCCGGGTGCGGCACGGTGGACGGGCGCTGCAGCAGGCGGTTGGCCGCCGGGTTGCAGGTGTCGTTGACCATGGTCAGCACGACGTTGAAGTCGCCTTCCGGGTCGCCGGTGAGCACCAGGCGGTTGGACCTGAAGTCGTTGCCACCGTCGCTGCCGCCGGCCTGGTGGCAGGCGCCCATGCAGCTCTGGCGCAGCACCGGCATCACCTCGGTGTTGAACACCGTCTCGCTGAGCGTGGCCACGCTGCGCACGCCGCCGCCCGGTGCGAAGAGGTCGTTGTAGTACTGGCCGCCCAGGTCCATCCACTCGGCCAGTAGTCGCTTCTCGGCGCGGTTGAGCAGGGTGGCGTGGTTGGGCGCCGTGTCCGGCGGGTTGGGGTGCGCGGTGCGTGCGCCGCTGCCGGCCAGCAGGGTCTGGCCCCACAGGATCTCGGTGAGCCGGCTCTTGCGCGCCAGGCCGGCGGTGTTGGCCGCGCCGGAGCTGGTCTCCACCAGCGGCGCCAGGCGCTGCAGTTCCGGCACACCCTGACGCACCACCACCACCGGCTGGCCGGTGACGGGGTCGATCTGCGGGTCGCCGATCAGCAGTTCCTCGTAGCTGGTGAGCCGGCCGCCGCCACCGATCGTCGCCCGCAGGTCCAGCTTCGCCGGGTCGGCATGGCAGGTCGTGCAGGTTTGCGTGCCTTCCGGGCCGCGGGCGCGGGTCCACAGCGGCTGGATGTGGTCAGGGTAGTTGATGACGCCGTTGGCCGGCACGGCGGTGGCGAGGTCGTCGGCCGGGTCGGCATTGCCGGTGTAGCGCAGCGAGAGTGCGGCCCGGGCCTGCACGCCGGTCTGCGCGGTGTCGGCCCAGACGTCGCTGTAGACCGGGTCGGCGCGCAGCGCGAGCAGCGTGGCGTCCAGCCGCGTGCGCAGGCTGGCCATGGTCTCGCCCTGCACGTGCTGGGCCGACAGCGATGTCTTGAGGGCGGCCGGGAGCGTATTGGCCACGGCGCCGGCGTTCAGCGCTGCACCGCGGCGCGGGCTGTGGCAGCCGTCGCAGGTGCGGCGTTCGCCGGGGCGCACCTGGATCCAGTTGGTGTGGGTCTGGAAGGCACGGCCTTCAGCATCCACCACCTGCAGGCCCAGCGGCACGTCGGCCGGCACCTGCAGCTTGAAGCTGCCGTCCGGTTCCACCACGCCGTAGCCCAGAACCTGCTGCGGCTCGAAGTTGGTCTCGCCGATGGCCTGGCGCGTGCCCATGCCGCCGGACGGTGGCGAGACGGCGCGCACGGCGCGGATGAAGCGCACCGGTGCGCAGTGGTAGGCCGGGTCGGCCGGGTCCTTGATGCGGCGCAGGTCGGCCACGAAGGCGCGCGTATCGCCGCTTTCCTCCGGCGCGGTGGTGGCAATGCCAGCGTTGCAGCCTGGAGCCAGGTCGGCCGCCGTCAGCATCGGTTCACCCATGCGGCGCAGGCCGTCGGTGTCGTAGACACTGCGCACCTCGATCAGCGCCAGGTCCTGCGCCGCCAGTGCCGGGTCCACGTTGGTGGGTTCGGGCGCGGCCGGCTCGGCGCGCGGCTGCAGCGGCACCGGGTCCACGTACATGAAGCCCGGCGGCGGCGCGGCCACGATCAGCCAGGTCTGCGCCACCGGGTCGAACATGTAGACGGCGTAGGAGGCCGGCACGTTGGCGCTGAGTTCATCCGCAGCGACCTCGGCGTTGCTGCGGTTGTCGTCCGACAGACGCGCGAGTTCCTCGGCCGTCAGCGTGGCGCAGGCCACACGGGCCGTGCCGCGCATCACTTCGCAGGGCCGCCACGAGACCAGCACACGGTTGCTGCCGTCCCACAGCGGGTAAGGGCTGGTGGCGCGGCCGTTGAGCGAGAGGCCGCGGTCGTTGTCCAGCGATTCCGCCGTGGCCTGGCGCTGGCCGCCCTGGGCCGGCACGGTGGTGTTGGCCGGCGTGTTCTGTTCGGAGTAGTTGGCGGCGTCGATGAACATCAGCGCGCCGCCTTCCTGTTCGCGGCTCAGCGGCACCAGCGACGAGGCCACGAAGCCGGCGTAGGGGCCGCTGGGGTCCATCTCGCGCGGGTGCAGGAAGCTGTTGCCCGGGCTCTGCGCGCCGTAGAGCACGAAGAGGTCGGTGCCGTCGGGCTTGGTGCGGAAGATTGCGAAGCGGTTGCGGTCGGCCACGTGCTCCCAGCGCGAGAACATGATGTCGCCGTTGGCGCGCACCACAGGGTTGCGGTCGTGGCTCTGGTTGAAGGTGATCTGCTGGAGGTTGCTGCCGTCGGCGGCCATGGTGTGCAGGTTCAGCACGCGCTCGCGCTCGTACTCGTCAAGCGCGTGGTAGGCGCGGCCCAGGGCCTGGTTGAGCGACGACTTGACCTGCCGGTTCGACGCGAACACGAAGCCACGGCCCGCGGGCAGGTAGGCGGGGTCGACGTCGTCATGCGCCGTGCTGGCGGTGATGCGGCGCAGCGTGCCGCCGGTCAGGCTGCCGCCCGACATGTCGTATTCCCAGAGGTTCCAGCGGCCGGTGCAGGCCGGCTGGCCGCCGATGGTGGACGTGTTGGTGGTGGGGCAGCGCAGCGCGAAGGCGACCTTTTTGCCGTCGTACGAGACCTCGGGGTCGGACGCGTCGCCGTTGCCCTGCGTGATGTGGGCGGTGAGGTTGTGCTCCGGCGCACTGGGGCTGGATTTCTCGCGCAGCATCAGGTCGCCGCCGGCCACGAAGGGCGTGCCGTGCAGTGCGGCCAGGTTCACGGTGTTGACGCGCTTGGCGTAGACCAAGGGCACGTCGCCCTGCGCGGTGGCGCTGCCTTCACCCTCGGTGCTGCCCTGGCAGGCCACGAGCGCGAGGACGGTGATCATCACGGCGGCCAGCCCCACGCCAGCGGCGCGCGGGCCCCGGCCGGCGTGGACTCTCGGGCGGGCCGCCGGAGGTGTTCGTGTGGCGTCTGTCTGCGGTGTCATGGTCTGTCCTCCTGCCTGGGGTGGTTCGGTCAGCGCGCCTGCAGCCCGGGGCTGAAGTGCAGCCGGCCCTGGGCGTCGATCACCACGGCATCGGCGCCGGGCACCTGGGTCAGCACGGCCATGCCGTGCTCGAGTCCGCCCACGAACAGCGTCTTGCTCAGCGCCTCGGCGGTCAGCCCGTCGTCGGCGATCACGGTGACGCTGCGCAGGGCGGTCGGGCTGCGTCCGGTGGCGGGGTCGATCAGGTGGTGGTGGCGCACGCCGGCACGTTCGAAGAAGCGCTCGTAGTCCCCCGAGGTGGAGACGGCGCAGTCCTCCAGCGGCAGCAGCGCGGCCACGGCGTCGGCGCGCCGCGGGTCGCGCACGGCCACGCTCCAGGGTCGGCCGCGGCGGTCGCCGATGACGCGGCTGTCGCCGCCGGCGCTGACGTAGGCGTGGCGGATGCCCAGGGCCTTCAGGTGTGCCGTGGCGCCATCCACGGCATGGCCCTTGGCGAAGCCGCCGAGGTCGATGCACATGCCGTCGCGGGCGAAGCGCACGCTGCGTGCGGTGGGGTCGAGTTCGATGCCCCGCCAGCCGACCAGGGTGCGGGCCCTGGCCAGTGTGATGTCATCGGGTGCGATGCCGCGGCGGTAGTCGTACAAGCGCCCCACAGCGGCGTAGCTGATGTCGAAGGCGCCAACACTGAGTTCGGCGAAGGCCTGCGCGCGGGCCAGCAAGGCGTAGGTTTCGTCACTCACCGGTACGGCGGTGCGCCCGGCGTCACGGTTGATGCGGCTGAGTTCGGACTCGGGCTTGTGCGGGCTGTAGGTGGCGTCGATGCGGTGCATCTCGGCCATCACGGCGTCGATGGCGGCCTCGGCGTCGCCGCGCCGGTCGGCCCAGAGTTCGACGTGGATGGCGGTGCCCATGATGGCCGCGCCCTGCTGGTGCCAGCCGCCGGTCGAGCGGCGCGGCAGCAGGCCAGCGCGAAGGCTGACCGCGGCGATCTGTGGCCGCCACAACGGCAACTGCAACTGCATTCCTGGTCTCCCACGGTCCATCCCGAACCTCAGGGACGCGATGCTGGCGGGGACTCCTCCCGAATGCAGTGAGATGTGGTCGCAAGCTGCGAGCAGTTGCTTCAGATGTAGTCGGCGGGCTGATGCATCACCACACAGCCGGGGTCCCGTCAAGGTCGGTTGACGGGCCCTGGGTGTGGCATGCATCACGCGGACGCAAACCTCGCAAGTCGACCTCGCTGTGCAACCCGTGGCTCGGGTCGTGTCGAGCCACGCGAAGGCTGTAACAGCGGGCCGGCGTTTCAGCCCTGGAAGTTGTGACCGCTGGTCACTTCAGGCCCATGCAATTGGCATAGAAGCTCACCGTGGCCGGCCAGTCGGCGAACACGCCCAGCACACCGATCTGGCGCGCCATCACGTCCAGCGCCAGGAAGACGTCGCCTTCGCGCTGGATGCCGCTGTCGAAAGTCTGGAAGTAGAAGCCGTTGTTGCCGTCGGCCAGCAGGCCGCTGCGCTCCAGGGTCCAGGTGATGATGTCCAGACCCGCGGCCTTGGCGTCCATGGCATAGGGGGACGGCACGATCTGGCCGGCCGGGTTCACTGTCAGCAGCGCGAACGTCGGCGGCGCGACGATGCGGATGCCGTTGGCCTTGTACTGCGCCAGTTCGGCGGCACCGGGCAGGTCGGCCACGGTGTTGGCATCGTCCAGGAAGACGGCCTGGCGGCCGTAGGCCGGGGCGTTGCGAACCCAGTACAGCACGTCGGGCTGGTGGAAGGACTGCGGCCACACGCGCCGCGGCGACACACCGGCTGCCTTGTACTCGTCGATCAGCTTCTGCGCATAGTCTTCCTGGGTGAAGCCGTCGAAAGGCATGGGCACGACAGGGAACTTCAGCTCCGGGGTCATCTGCACACCCAGCTGCTTGAACAGTTCGATGCTCTCGGCGTGGCTCATCAGCGTGCCGCTGGTGGGGCCGGCGTAGAGGTCGGTGCGCCAGGTGGCGGTGCCGTCGAGGTATTCCTGGGCCGTGCGGGCGCGGGCATTGGACGCGTCCATCTTGCCGCGCAAGGTCTTGAACTCGGCCAGCGTGATGTCGCTGGTGCGGCACTCGGCACGCGCCGGGCTCAGCAGGTTGCCGGCGTCGTCGAAGGCGGCGGGCACGAAGGGTTGCGTGCACTTGGCCGCGAGCGGGGTGGCCAGGATGTTGGTGGTGGTGTGCAGGTCGTTCTGCGCGTGGCGGCAGACGAGTTCCTTGTCCTTCGTGAAGGCCACGTCGCACTCGATGACACCGGCGCCCATGCGTGCCGCGGCCATGTAGGACTCGCGGGTGTGCTCCGGGAACTGCAGGGCAGCACCGCGGTGGCCGATGGAGAAGGCAGTGCGGCGGTAGCCGCGACGGGTGTCGGCGCAGGCCCGCAGTTCCTGCTTCAGCGGGCCGTCGCTCATCTCGTCGACGAGGAAGAAGGGTCGTGGGCCGAGCTGCACGGTGGCGCGCTCCGCGGCCATGGCGGGCAGGGCGGCCAGCGAGCCGACGGTGAGGGCCGTGGCGAGCACGGCACGGTGGATGGGATGCATGGGAATCCTCCGGGGGTTGATGGCAGCCGGTGCAGAGCGGACCGGCAGGCCGACCCTAGGCAGCCCGGAAGACGGCGGCGTGAAGCCGGGATGACCAATCCATGGCGCGCCCGGTGGCGACGCGCGCGCAAGGCCCTGCTATCGCGCTGCCACAATCGCTCCATGCGACTGGCCCTGGAATGGCTCCCCGACGACGACGCCGGCCCCCCGCCGCAGCTGCTGATCCTGCTGCACGGCGTGGGCGGCCGCGGTGCGCTGATGCGGCCGCTGGCCGAGGCCTTGCGCGCGCAGTTCCCGCGTGCGGCCATCGTGGCCCCCGATGCCCCGCACCCCTTCGAGGCTGGTGGGCCGGGACGGCAGTGGTTCTCGCTGCAGGACCTGGACGACGCACGACGCATCGAGCGTGTCAACGAGGCGCTGGGCCCGCTGCAGGCCTGGGTGGAAGCCACCCAGCGCCGCCTGGGCGTGGGGCCGCAGCCGACCGCGATCTGCGGCTTCTCCCAAGGTGCCATCCTGGGCCTGGAGCTGGCCAGCCGGGCCGACGGCATCGCCGGCCGCGTGCTGGCCTTTGCCGGCCGGTACGCCAGGTTGCCGGATGCCGCACCCCAGCGCACCACGCTGCACCTGCTGCATGGGGCCGACGACACCGTGATCCCTGCCGACCATGCGCGGCGGGCGCTGCAGCACCTGGGCGTGCTGCATGGCGACGCGACACTGGACGTGGCGGCGGGCATTGGCCACGAGCTGCACGCGTCGCTGATCGACAGTGCACTGCACCGCCTGACCCACCACATTCCCTACCGCACCTGGCGCGCGGCGATGGGCCAGGCGGAATCGTCCGGCGCGGCACCGCGCATCGGGGACGCCCCGTGAGGGCTCGTCGCCGCCGACCGTGATGCGCCTTGTGCGGACCTCTCCCGACCTTTTCTGACCTGTTCTCCTGCCGATGCTGTTCCTGCTGTCGCCCGCCAAGAGCCTGGACTACGACACCCCCACGCCGCCTGCGGTCGAGGCCATGGCCACACGGCCGGCCTTCGTCGACGAAGCCGCGGCGCTGATCGACGTGCTGAAGGCCCGGTCGCCTGCCGAGGTGGCGTCGCTGATGTCGTTGTCCGACAGCCTGGCGCAGCTCAACGTGGCCCGCTATGGCGCCTGGCGGCGCACCTTCACCGCCCGCAACAGCAAACCGGCGGCGCTGGCCTTCGACGGCGACGTCTACGGCGGGCTGGATGCGAAGTCACTGTCGGTGGACGATCTGGCCTGGGCCCAGGACCATGTGGTCATCCTGTCGGGGCTCTACGGGGCGCTGCGCCCGCTGGACCGGCTGCAGCCCTACCGCCTGGAGATGGGCACGCGGCTGGTCACGCCGGGCGCGAAGGACCTGTACGGCTACTGGGGTGACCGCATCGCCGAGCACCTGAACCGCCGCCTGCGCGGCGTGAAGGCTCCCGTGGTCGTGAACCTGGCGTCGCAGGAGTACTTCCGCGCGGCCGACCGCAAGGCGCTGAAGGCGCGCGTGGTGGAATGTGTGTTCGAGGAAGGCAAGGCCGGCGGCTGGAAGGTGGTGAGCTTCTTTGCCAAGCGTGCGCGTGGGCTGATGGCCCGCCATGCCATCGTGCACCGCCTGCAGCACCCGGAGGACCTGTGCGGTTTCGAGGCCGAGGGCTACGCTTTCGCGCCGACCGTGTCCACGCCCGACCGGCTGGTCTTCCGGCGCCGTGCCCAGGATTGATGCGATGACTTCCACCGCCCACGCCCAACACATCACCGACGACCTGCGCCAGTGGCTGCGCGCCCAGCTGGCCGCCGGCTGTCGCGCCGAGGACGTGCTCTCGGCCATGCGTAACAGTGGCTGGGCCGATGCGGCGGCGCTGCAGGCCCTGCAGCAGGTCCAGCAGGAAGCCGGCCAGCCGGTGCTGCTGCCGCCCACCGGCCCGGTGCCCGAGCCGGCCATCGGCGACGGTGTGACCGTGATCGACGTGGACGGCCACCCGGTGCGCGTGCTGCTGGCGATGAAACTGCCCCGTGTGGTGTTGTTCGGCGGCCTGCTCAGCGATGCCGAATGCGACGCGCTGGTCGAGGAAGCCCGACCGCGCCTGGCGCGCTCGGAGACGGTGGTCAACACCACCGGCGGCAGCGAGGTCAACGCCGCACGCACCAGCGACGGCATGTTCTTCGGCCGGGGTGAATCGCCGCTGATCCAGCGCATCGAGCAGCGCGTCGCCCGTTTGCTGCATTGGCCCGTGGCCTGGGGCGAGGGCCTGCAGGTGCTGCACTACCGGCCGGGTGCCGAGTACCGCCCGCACCACGATTATTTCGATCCCAAGCACGGCGGCACAGCGGCCGTGCTCAAGCGCGGCGGGCAGCGGGTGGGCACGCTGGTGATGTACCTGAACACACCCGCAAAGGGCGGTGCCACCACCTTTCCCGACGTGGCGCTGGAGGTGGCGGCCATCAAGGGCAACGCGGTCTTCTTCAGCTACGACCGGCCGCACGCCAGCACGCGCACGCTGCACGGCGGCGGGCCGGTGGTGGAAGGCGAGAAATGGGTGGCGACGAAGTGGCTGCGGGAGCGGGAGTTCACCTGAACCGCGGGCCGGGCGGGCCCGCGAATGCGGGGGGCGCCACTGAGCCATTTGCCGCGTTGACGTGGCGTTGCGGGTTGTGGGCCTGCATGCGCGGGCCCGTGGAGACCTCGATGACACCCACCCCGTTCAAGTCCCCGACCATGGGCGCAGCCACCATGGCCGCGATCCTGATGCTGGCCCCGTTGGCCGGCCGCGCCGCCATCGTGAACAACGGCAGCTTCGAGAACCCGCTGGGCACCTGGAGCAACACGGTGGCCAACTACATGGCGGTGGCCAACGGCAGCACCGCCATCACCGGCTGGACCGTGGCCAACGCCGGGGGCCGCGGTCTGGCCTGGGCCAAGGCCCCCACGCAAGAGGGTTATGCAGCCTCGGACGGTCAGTACTTCGTGGATCTTTCAGGCTTCGGCACCGAGTCCGGGCCCACGGCCGCCTTGCAGCAGATGTTGCAGGGCTTGGTCACCGGCCAGTCCTACAGCATCGCCATCGACTACTGGGGCGACCGCGTCTCGCTCGGCCTGGAGGGCAGCACGCTGGCCACGGCCGCTGCGGCCTCGTCGGGCTGGACGCGGCTGACCGCTGGTTTCGTGGCCACGGGCGAGCAGATGCTGCTGTCGGTGGGCTACCAGGGCACGTCGGGCGTGGCCTTCGTGGACAACCTCGACGTGGTCGGCGACACCGGCAGCGGCGGCACGGTGCCGACACCAGGCTCGGCGGTGCTGGCGGCCACGGCGCTGGGCGCGCTGCTGGCGCAGCGCCGACGCGCGAAGGCGCAATCGCAGGGCGCGAAGGCGAAGCCGGTGCGGCAGTCGTCCGCGTTCTGACACCTGAGCCTGGCGGCGGCGCCAGGCGCAGTCGAGCTTCTCGGCACGGAAGATCTCCGCCACGCTGCCGGGTGGTTGCTCATGGACGTCATGCGCCAGCGACCGGGAGGCTGCACCGTGGCCCGCCGGCCGTCGGGTGCGAGCATCACCTTGCGCACGGCCAGTGCCAGGTCATGCGTCGTCATGTCGTGCGAGGCGAAGGGCACCACCTGCGACCGGACGCGCCGGGGCCAGGCGCTCTCCACGTCCACCCACTCGATCTCATCGGTCAGCCAAGCCGACCATGCCGCGAGATCGTGTGTGTTCCGGGCCCCGACGCAGCCCGCCACGGCGTCATGGAGGGTGGCCGTCGTCGTTGCGTCCGGCACCTGCGCGACGGAAGGCAGCGGCGCCAGCTCCGTGGAGAGGATCAGGGCCAGGATCTTGCGACGCGTCATGTGAACGCCTCGCCTGCCCCCGCTGTGGCGTCCCGTGCCCGGTGCGCGGCAGAACAAGATTGCGTCGGCTGGAGGTGCACGGCATCGCGATGGGTCAAGAGGCCGCCACACCGTGCGCCCGCGGCGGCAGGCCGCCTACGGCCTGAGCCAGAACACCAGCACCGGGATTCCCGCCAGAGCGACCAGGCCCAGGGACAGGTAGTTGCCGCTGGCGGGGTTGAAGTCCCGCAGGATTCGACGCCAGGAGAAGCGCAGCACAAGGGCGCCGAAGCCGATGTCGAAGGCGGCCATGAAGACCGCCAGCGTCAAGCCCAGGACCAGGTGCTGCGCTGGGCTGGTCAGACCGATGCCAGGCACCAGCCACCAGCACACCGCCAGTGCCAGCAGGGTGCCCGTGACCGCGCTGATGCGCACCGCCCGCGCCTTGCCGACGCGCGGCGCCAGCAGCACCGTGCGCGCGACCCCGTGTAGCGTCTCGGCGCCGGCCAGTGCCACGCACAGCGCAAGCACGCGCAGTGCCTGGTCGGCGGTCACGGGCAACGGCGGCCAACGTGCCGGGCGGAGCTGGGGCGCATGCGGTCCACACCCGCCGCCGACCCAGCCTGGCGCGGTTGAACATCGGTCTTCATGCCCGTACGGTCTCGCCGTGCTGTGGCACGCGCACTCGCCATCGGAGTTCATCCTGGATGCGATGACGCAGGGTGTCGGCGGCATCCGGTTCGCCGTGCACCACGAACGTCTGCTTCGGCGCTGCGGGCATCGCGCGCAGCCAGGCCAGCAGACCGTCGGCGTCGGCATGCCCGCTGAAGCCCTCGAGCTGGCTGACCTGAGCGCGCACCGGCACGTATTCGCCGTGGATCTTGACCTCCGGTTCGCCGGCCAAGATGCGTGCGCCGCGGCTGCCGCCGACCTGGAAGCCGGCGAACACCAGGTGGTTGCGCGGGTCGGGCGCCAGGTGCTTGAGGTGGTGCAGCACACGCCCACCGGTGGCCATGCCGCTGGCGCTGATGACGATGGCCGGGTAGCGCATGCGGGTCAGCCGCATCGACTGCTGCGCCGTCTCCACCGCGTGCACCGTGTCCATCAGTGTGCGCGCCTCGCGCGCGGGGATGCGCAGCAGGCGTGCGTGGCGGCGGTAGAGCTCGGTGGCGGCGATGGCCATCGGGCTGTCCAGGAACACCGGCAGCTTGTGCGGGATCTCCCCGGCGGCCTTGAGCCGCTGGATGACCAGCAGCAGCGCCTGGGCCCGGCCGACGGCGAAGGACGGCAGCAGCACGCTGCCACCACGGCCGATGGTGTCGCGCACGATGCTGCCGAGCTCGGCCGCGACGTCGGTCTTCGGGTGCTGACGATTGCCGTAGGTGGACTCCACCAGCAGCACGTCGGCGGCCGGGGCTGCGGCGGGCGGCGGCATGAGCAGGTCGTCACTGCGGCCGACGTCGCCGGAGAACAGCAGCGATTCGCCACCGCCTTCCACCCGCACGGCGCAGGCGCCCAACAGGTGGCCCACGGGCGACAGCGTCACCTGCGCACCACCCACGCGCTGCACCTGGCCTGCGCGCAGCGGTCGCAGCATTGCCAGCGCACGATGGGCGTCCTTGCGCGTGTACAGCGGCAGCGCC
Source organism: Burkholderiaceae bacterium (assembly GCA_024235915.1). GTDB lineage: Bacteria > Pseudomonadota > Gammaproteobacteria > Burkholderiales > Burkholderiaceae_C > Rubrivivax. The sequence goes on from JACKLO010000026.1 coordinate 32,752, forward strand.
TTCTGGTGCCGGCTGTAGCCGTAGCGGTTGGCGCGGCGGGCGTCCTCCTCGCTGAGGTGCGCCGCATCGAGCAGCAGCACCTTGACGAGGTCGATGGTGGCCGGCGATGCATAGACCGGCCCGCTCCAGCCGTGCTTGACCAGCACCGGCAGCCAGCCGCTGTGGTCCAGGTGGGCGTGGCTGAGCACCACCGCATTGGCGGCCAGCAGGTCGGCCGGCGGCACGGCCCAATTGCGCTCGCGCAGCACCTTGAAGCCCTGGAACAGGCCGCAGTCCAGCGCGATGCGTGTGCCGGCGATGTCGACGAGGTGGCGCGAGCCAGTGACACAGTCGGCGGCGCCGTGGAAGTGGATCTGCATGCGTGCCTTGCCTTCGTGATGCCGTGTGGTTGTCCAGCGTAGCGCCAAGCCTCGCCGACGGGCATTCGGGCGGCGTGGAGCTTGATGCGCATCAAGCTCTGTCACGCCGCCGCGCCAGGCAGGTGTGCGCGGTTGACGGCCAATCTGAGGCGATGCATCATGAAGTCACCATGCGGTGACATTGGAGAGCGCGATGCAACGACGTTCCTTCCTTCGGGTGATCGGCGGCAGTGCGGTGGGCTCGGGCATGCTGGCCAGCGGCTGCAGCCAGGAGGTGCCGGCCGAGGCCATCGCCGCCTGGCGCGGGCCGGGCGAACTGGCCGCTGGTGCCGACCCGCGCCGCTGGGTGTTGGGCTGGGCCATCCTGGCGCCGCACTCGCACAACCTGCAGTCCTGGCTGGTGGACCTGCGCGAGCCGGACGTGATCACGCTGCACTGCGACCGCACGCGGCTGCTGCCGGTGACCGACCCGTTCTCGCGCCAGATCGTGATGAGCCAGGGCACCTTCATCGAACTGCTGGACCTCGCGGCCCGCGAACGCGGCCTGCGCGCCGCGGTGCAGCTGTTCCCGGACGGCGCGTTCGGCCCCGAGGGCGTCGACGACCGGCCGGTGGCGCGCATCCGGCTGGTGCCCGACACCGCCGTCGCGCGCGACCCGCTGTTCGCCCAGATCCCGCGCCGCCACACCAACCGCGAGGCCTACGACCTGGCGCGCCCGGTGCCGGCCGAGGCCTGGCAGGCGATGGCCGACGCGGCGGCGGTGCAGGGCGTGCCGTTCGCCCACACCAGGGCCGGCAACGCTGGCGCACTGGCCATGCACCGGCGCATCGCCGCCGACGCCTGGAAAGCCGAGATGACCACGCCGGCGGCGATGCTGGAGTCGTTCAAGGTGCTGCGCGTGGGCGCGGCCGAGGTGGCCCAGCGCCGGGACGGCCTGACCCTGATGGACCCGATGGTGGTCTGGATGACGCGCCTGGGCCTGTTCGACCGCAGCGTGGCGCCGAAGCCCGACGACTTCGCCACCCGCAGCCAGATCGAGGACTTCAACACCAAGATCGCCACCACACCGGGCTTCCTGTGGATGGTCACCGGCGACAACGCCCGAACGACCCAGGTGGCGGCCGGCCGCGCCTACGCGCGCGTGCAGCTGGCGGCCACGGCGCACGGGCTGGCGATGCAGCCGCTGCAGCAGGCGCTGCAGGAGTACCCGGAAGTGGCCCGGCCTTACCGCGCCCTGCGCGAGGCGCTGGACGTGCGTGACCCGCAGACGATCCAGATGTGGGCGCGCGTGGGCTACGCGCCGCCGGTGGGGCCGGCCCCGCGGCGCGGCGTGGACGCGCACGTGATCAAGGCCTGACGCGTGGCCACGCCGGCCGCCCGCGACCGCGGCGCCACCGAGGAACGCTTGCTCGCCGCCGTCGGCACCGTTCTGGCGCGCGACGGCTTCGGCGCCATCGGCGTCAACGCCGTGGCGCGCGAGGCCGGTGTGGACAAGGTGTTGATCTACCGCTATTTCGACGGCCTGCCCGGCCTGCTGCGTGCCTGGGGCCGCAGCGGGCGTTTCTGGCCCAGCGTGGACGAACTGCTGGCGGCGCGGCCCGGCTTGCTGGACCTGCCGGCGGCGCAGCGCTGGTCCGCGTTCTTCGACCACTTCATTGATGCGCTGCGCGCGCGGCCGCTGACGCTGGAGGTGATGGCCGCCGAGATCGTCGAGCGCAACGAACTCACCGCCATCCTGGAGGAAGAGCGAGAGCGATGGGGCGAGCAGGCTTTCGCCATGCTGGGCGGGCCGGAGATGGCGGACCGGCCGCACCTGCGGCACGTGACGCTGCTGCTGGTGGCTGGCGTGCAGCACCTGCTGCTGCGCAGCCGACGCATCCGCCTCTTTGGCAGGCTGGACCTGCACCGCGACGCCGACTGGGCGGCACTGAAGCAGTCGATCGCGGTGCTGGCGGGGCAGGTGCTGCCGCCATGACGCACGAGGGGCGGCGGTGTCAGAAGCTGCTGTCCAGGCCCACGCGCCACACCGTGTCGCGGTGCCAGGCCTCGCGGGCGGTGTAGACGGCGGCCACACCGGCCTCAGTGACGCCCACGGTCCGCAGGGTCACGTCGTCCGACGCGGCCAACTGGGCGACGGAGATGCGCCACGTCTGGCCGCGCCTGGGCTGCCAGCCCAGGCTGGCGTCCAGGCCGTGGCGCGCGAGGTTCTCGATGCGCCTGTCGCTGGGCAGGTCGGCCTTCGATCGGCCTCGGGCCTCGAGGCCGAGCTGGGCCGTCCAGCCTCGTGGAAGGGCTTGCGTCAGGCCGATCTTCAGCTGCCAGGGCGCCTGACCGGGCAAGGCCGGGTCGGGGCCGGTGACATCCGACAGCCTCGAACGTGCCAGCGAGCCGCTCGCAGTCCAGCGCAGCGGTGCGGCGGCGAACGTGGCGTGTTCGAGCTGCCCGCGCAGTTCCAGCGTCAGCCCGGCCGACCAGGCGCGGCCGGCATTGAAGCGCTGCAGCAGCCAGGGTGCGTTCAGCACCGATGGCTGCGCGATCAGACGGTCCAGCATCACGTCGTCGATGCGCCGCAGCGAGGCCGAGAGCACCATGTCGCCGCCGAGCGAGGCCACCTTGTCATGCCAGCTTGCGTCCAAGCTCCAGGCGCGCTCGGGTCGCAGGTCGGGGTTGCCCGACTGCGCCGGTGCCGTGGGCGTGACCGCGATCGGCACGTAGCGGCGCGGCATCACGTCGCGCGGTGCCGGCAGCTTGAAGCCGCGCGACAGGCCGAGCTTGACCGCGCCCGGCCCGCTGCCCGGCCGCCACGAGGCCCGCAGCACCGGGCCGACCAGGCTGTGTGTCTGCCGCACGGTGTCGAACACGTTGCCGCTGCTGTCGGTCTGCAGGCGCTCCACGCGCACGCCGAACTGCATCGCGGTGGCGGCGTCAGGCGCCCACTCGTCCTGTAGGTAGAGCGCATGGCGCTGCACGCGCACGTCGAAACGCTCGTCCAGGTTGTCCGGCGGCAGGCCGCCGGGCAGGTCCTGCTCCGTCTGCACGCGGTCCTCCTTGCGGCGCGCCTGCTCCCACTCGGCGCCCAGGCTCAGGCGGTGTGTCTCGCCCAGCGGACGCTGGTGGTTCAGGTTCAGCACCACCGACTCGTCCACCGCCAGCCCGTCCACGGCGGTGTCCTGCACGAGGCGTTGATCGAAGTCGTAGCCCAGCGCACGCGCCTGCTGGTCGCGGCTGGCGTAGGTGAGGTTCACCCTGGCCTCGGTCTTCGCGCCGTCGGCGGCCTGGTGCTGGGCCTGGGCGCGTCCGCGCCAGAACAGGCGCTGGTAGTTCAGCGCCATGTCGCTGGTCTGCTGGGCCGGCAGCGGCCCCAGCAGCGGGGTGCGCCGGTCGGCCACACCGCCGCGCGCCTGGGCCACGCGCAGGCTGTGGTCGGTGCTGAGCTGCCACTGGCTGCCCGTGCCGCCGGCACGTTTCCAAGACAGGCGCGGGTTGAGGCTGATCGCGTCGCTGTGGTCGTACTCGCGCTTGTCGGTGCGCGTGCGCTGTGTGTCGCTGCCGGTGGCCACGTCGCGCCGCGCCAGCACGTCGGTGGCGGGCCAGCGCCGCCGGTCACTGCTCAGCGTCAGCCCCAGACCCCAGGTGGCCGCACCCACCGCGTCGCCCAGGTTCAGCGTGGCCGACGCCTGCGGCAGGCCCCATTCGCTGGCCAGGCTCAGCCGGACGTCGCGCGTGGCCAGCGTGGTGGGTCTGCGCGTGACCAGGTTGATCGTGCCTGCGATGGCCTGGGCCGTCTCCACCGAGGCACCGTTGACGATTTCCACGCGCTCCAGGGTGTCCAGCGCGATGCTGTCCAGCGGCACGCCGCGGGGCAGCGGCTCCCCGTTGAGCAGCACCAGCGTGCGGCCGTCGCCAAGGCCGGAGAGCTTCAGTTCGATGCCCTGACCACGGCGCTCCACGGTGATGCCCGGCACCCGCTGCAACGCGTCGGCCAGCTGCGTGTCGCCATGGCGCAGCAGGTCGGCGCGCCCGATCACCTGCCGCCCGGCGACGTCGGCTCGCCGCTCGCTGCCGGGGGCGGCGCGGATCTCCACCCGCTGCGCCGGCGGGGCCGGGGACGGACTTTGCGCCGAGACGAGCGCGTGCCACGCGGCCGCGGGCGCGGCCAGGAGGTGGCACCACGAGGGGCGCAGGCGGTGTCGAGTGTGGCGAGGCATGGCGGCTCAGCTGTATGCGGGCAGGTTGGCGATGACGGCAAGGGGCGTCGCGCACAGGGACTGCCCGACGCATGCATTGCAGCCGCTCATCCGCGCTATCGTCAATGTTGATCAATGCGATCAAGTCAGGCATGCCATGACCCTGTCCACGCCCCGCTACAGCGGAGAACTGCTCAGCGCCGATCAGGCGGCGGCCCGGCTGGGCGTGCGCAAGGCCACGCTGTACGCCTACGTCAGCCGAGGGCTGCTCACGGCGGTCGCAGATCCAGGCCACACGCGGGAAAGCCGCTACCCGGTCTGGGAGGTGGATCGCCTGCGTCAAGGAAGCCGCGCCAGTCGCCGCGCGGCCCCGCCGCTGCCGGGCACGCTGTTCGACGGCCTGCCACTGCTGGACACCGCACTGACCGGTGTCGTGGAGGGCGACATCGTCGTCCGCGGGCGGTCGCTGGTGCCATGGGCGCGCCAGGTGAGCCTGGAACAGGCGGCCGCGGTGCTGTGGAACGTACGCGCCGAGGCAGCGTTCAGCGGGCCGGCGCCGCTGTTGCCCGAGGCCTGGTACCGCACGGCGGAGGGGCTCCAGGACGCGGACCCGGCGTCACGGGCCGTCGCCCTGTGGGGTCTGGCCATGCCACACCTGAACGGCGGCGTGCACTTGCAGGGCGACGAACTGGCCGCAGCCCTGGGGCAGCACCTGCGGGTGTTCGTCGGCTGTTGGCTGGCGCAGGCGCCCGACGTGGCCCCGCTGCACCTGCAGGTGGCACACGCCTGGCGGGTCCATGAGGCTGGGCACGACGCCGTGCGCCTGGCGTTGGTGCTGTGCGCCGACGTGATGACGAACCTGATGGGTCTGTCCGCCCGCATGATCGCGTCGGTCCAGGGCAGCCTGGCCGCCTGTCTGCTGGCCAGTCTGACCTATGGTTTCGCCCGCCTGAGCGGCGGCGAGTTCGAGGCGGTCGAGGCGCTGTTCGATGAACTGGAGGACACCGGGTCGCTGGCGCAGGTGGCGGCTTCCTACCGGGCACGGGGCGAGACCTTGCCGGGCATCCACCACCAGCTGTTTCCGCACGGCGACCCTCGAGCGGCGGCCCTGGTGCAGACGGCCGCCGAGCTGGGGTCGAACGCAGCCGACTGGCTCGCCAATGCCGCCGATGGCAGCCCGTTGCATCCGACGCTGGACTTCGGCCTCGTGGCGCTGCGCCGCGCGCTGAAGGTGCCGCGCCAGGCGCCGTTGATGCTGGCGCACCTGCCGCGTGCCGCCGGCACGCTGGCGCAGGCGCTGGAGCAGCGGGCGCAGGGGAGGCGCATGTGGGTCCAGGCGCGCTATGTGGGACCGGTGCCGGCGCGCGCGGTGTCGCGCTGAGTCGCGCCTGCGGTCGTTCCAGCCAGGTGAGCACCGATGCGCTCGGTCACGTTGCTGGTTTGCCCCTGTAGGTGATGCGGCCTCAGACCTCGGCCGCATCGCCATGATCTCGGATCCAGTCTGCCAGCCAGCCGGCGACGATGCCAAGCGCCGGCGCCGGCTCGCGCCGGTGCAGCGTGACGAGACCAAAGCGCGCCGTCGCATCCAGCGGCGGTGACACCGGCAGCGGAACCAGGCCGGGTGCCGCGGCGTCGACGGTGAGCACGACCACGTCGGCCTCGGCCGCCAGCGCCACCAGGTGCAGCGTCTCGTCGCTGCGCAGCGTGACCATCTCGGCCGGGTTGGCTTCGGGGCCATAGCGCGACACCAGCAGGCGCGCCACCTCGTCGCTCAGCGGCGTGGAGGCGATGGGGTAGGCCGCCAGCTCGGCAAACGTCACCGTACGGCCGGCGCGCGCCAGAGGGTGTGCCGGCCGCGCCAGGAAGCTCGCCGGCAGTTCGAAAGCGTGAGACACGGCCAGATCGGCCGACGGCAGCATCGCACGCACGTCGACGATGGCGCCATCCAGGTGCTGGTCGCGCAACTCCTCCAACAGGATGGCCGGGCTGCCACGCGAGATCTGGCATTGCAGCCGCGGGTGGTGCCGGGCCAGGTGCGCCATCAGCGGCGTCGAAAACAGCGCGCCCGGGCCGGAGCTGAGCCCCAGGCGCAGCTGGCCCATCAGCCCGGCGTGCAGGCCCAGGCCGGCCAGCTTCAGCGCCTCGGCATCGCCCACCAGTTGCCGCGCCCGGGGCAGCACGGCCTGGCCGAAGGGCGTGAGCACGGTGCGCCGGCCCAGGCGGTCGAACAGGGCACCGCCGAGTTCGTCCTCCAGCGCCCGCACGCTGCGCGACAGCGCCGGCTGGGTGAGGAACAGCGCCTGGGCGGCCTGCACAAAGGAGCCCAGCTCGGCCAGGACCACGAAGTGCCGCAACTGGACCAGCGTCATGCTGTAACCGTACCAGAAACTCATCGATGCATCATCAAAAATGCATTGGAGTTTCTTTTTCGACCGAAATAGCATGCATCAAAGTTCATTCGATTCACAGGTTCAAGCAGCCGAGTGCATCAGGCGCCGCTGTGGGGACCGGTTCAGGAGTGACCGAGGTGCAACTGCTCGACGCGACCGATGCGCAGGCGTTCATCGCCCTGAGGCGGGACATCCACCGCCACCCGGAACTGGCGTTCGACGAACACCGCACCAGTGCCCTGGTGGCCGAGAAGCTGCGGGAATGGGGCTATGCGGTCACCACCGGCCTGGGCGGCACCGGCGTGGTGGGGCAGCTGCGCCGGGGCACGTCGGACCGCCGCATCGGGCTGCGTGCCGACATGGACGCGCTGCCCATCGACGAAGCCACCGGGGCCGACTGGTGCAGCCACCACCCGGGGGTCATGCACGCCTGCGGCCACGACGGGCACACCGCCATGCTGCTGGCCGCGGCCCACCACCTGGCCCGGCAGGGTGACTTCGACGGCACGCTGAACCTGATCTTCCAGCCAGCCGAGGAGGGCGCCGGCGGGGCGCTGGCAATGATGGCCGACGGCCTGTTCGAGCAGTTTCCGTGCGACGCCATCTTCGCGATGCACAACATGCCGGGCTTCCCGCAGGGGCAACTGGTGTTCCGCAGCGGGCCGACGATGGCGTCGTCGGACTACGCCACCGTGACGCTGCACGGCGTGGGCGGGCACGGCGCGATGCCCCACCGCGCGGCCGACCCGGTGGTGGCCGCGGCCTCGATCGTGATGGCGTTGCAGACCCTGGTGGCGCGCAACGTGGACCCGCTGCAGGCCGCGGTGGTCACTGTGGGCGCGCTGCACGCCGGGCAGGCCAACAACGTGATCCCGGCCAGCGCGCGGCTGGAGGTCAGCCTGCGCGCGCTGGACCCGCAGGTGCGCCGCGACCTGGAACGCCGCTTCAAGGCACTGGTAGCGGCGCAGGCCGAGAGCCTGGGCGTCCGTGCCGAGATCGACTGGCGCGCGGGCTACGCCGTGCTCGTCAACGACGCCGAGCAGACGCAACGTGCGCTGGCCGTGGCCCAGCGGAACTTCCCGCCGGCGCAGGTGGTGGCCCAGGGCCCGATGCTCACCGGCAGCGAGGACTTCGCCTTCATGCTGGAACGCGTGCCGGGCTGCTACCTGTTCATCGGCAACGGCGTCGACGGCGAACCCGGGGCCTGCATGGTCCACAACCCGGCCTACGACTTCAACGATGCCAACGTGAGCGCCGGCGCGTCCTACTGGATCGTGCTGGTGCAGGCGCTGCTTTCATCCACCCCGAACCCCGACACGAAGGAGACGACATGACCCGCAGCATCCAGAGCCTGACCCGATCGACCCTTGGCGCCATCGCGCTGGCCGCCGCCGCTGGCCTGACCGGCACGGCGCAGGCGCAGACCGCGCTGACGCTGTCGAACTGGGTGCCGCCCACCCACTGGCTGCCGCAGGAGATCCTGGTGCGCTGGAGCGACGATGTGAAGCAGGCCACCGACGGCCGCGTCAACGTCAACATGCTGCCCAAGGCGGTGGGTTCGCCACCGCAGCACTGGGAGCTGGCGCGCAAGGGCGTGGCCGACGTCACCTGGGGCAACTTCACCTACGAACCCGAGCGCTTCAAGCACCTGTGGTTCGCCGAGCTGCCGATGATGGGCAGCAATGCCGAGGCCGGCTCGGTGGCCCTGTGGCGCACCTACCAGAAGTTCCTGGCCGGTCACGATGCCTTCAAGGGCGTGGTCGTGCTGGGCGTGGCCATGTTCGGCGGCGGCCAGTTCCACCACCCGGCCAAGCTGATCGACTCGCCCGACGACCTGCAGGGCCAGAAGGTGCGCATGGGCGGCCCGATTCAGAAGCGGCTGCTCGAGGCACTGGGCGCCGTGCCGGTGTCGGCACCGGCCACCAAGGCCTACGAGATGCTGGAAGGCGGCGCGATCGACGCGTCGCTGCACCCGGTGGAGTCGGTGGTGAACTTCCGCCTCGACGGCAAGCTCAAGCAGCACAGCATCGTGCCCGGCGGCCTCTACGACGCGGCCTTCTTCCTCGTCATGAACGAGCGCAAGTTCAAGGCCCTGCCGGCCGCGGACCAGGCCGCCATCCTGAAGGTCTCCGGCGAGGCGCTGTCGCGCCGCTGGGGCCAGGCCTTCGATGCGCAGAACAAGGCCGCGGAGGCCAAGATGCGTGCTGACGGGCACGTGTTCGGCCAGCCCAACGCCGCCCTGCTGGAGAAGATCCGTGGCGTGCGCGGCGCCATGCTCAAGGACCTGCAGGCCGAGGGCCCGTCGTTCGGTGTCGCCGACTACGGCGCGATGGTGGGCTTCTACGAGCAGCAGTACCGCGCGCTGGCGCACTGAGCCGGCGACGAACGGCAAGCAAGCTGAGGCGGCATCTCCATGGCCCCCCTGCAACACAGCCTGCGCGCGGTGCAGCGCGCCATCGCCGCGGTGCTGGTCACCAGCCTGGGCGCGATGGTCGTGCTGACCTTCGTCGACGTGGTGGGCCGCCGCCTGTTCAACACCCCGGTGTTCGGCGCCAACGACATCACCGAGCACCTGATGGCGGTGATCGTCTTCGCCGGCCTGCCGCTGCTGACCGCCCAGCGCGGCCACCTCAGCATCGACCTGCTCGACGCGTGGCTGCTGCGCCCGGGACTGTGGTGGTGGCACAAGGCGGTGGACGTGCTGGTGGCCGCCGTGCTGGCGCTGATCGCCTGGCAGTACCTCCTGTCCGTCGAGGAGGCTCAGGCGATCAGCGAGGTCAGCCCGGCGCTGACCATCCCGCGGGCCTGGATGTACGCCTTCATGTCGGCCACCAGCGCGGTGGCGGCGGTGGCGGCGCTGTTCGTCGGGCCGCCACAGCACCACGCCGAAGGCGAGGAGTTCGGATCATGACCACAGGACTGATCTGTCTGGCCGCCGTGCTGCTGCTGGCCTTCCTGCGCGTGCCGCTGGGCTTTGCGCTGCTCACCGTGTCGATCGGCGGCATCGCAGCGGTCAACAGCTTCGGCGCAGCGATGACGATGATCCCGCTGACGCTGACCGAGGCGGTGTTCTCTTACGACCTGGCCGTGGTGCCGCTGTTCATCCTGATGGGCGACGTCCTGTCGCGCACCGGCATCTCGCACGACCTGTTCCGCGCCGCCAACGCCTTCCTGGGCTCGGTGCGCGGCGGCCTGGCGCTGGCCACGATGGTGACCTGCGGCGGCTTCAGTGCCGTGTGCGGCTCGAGCTTCGCCACCGCCGCCACGATGTCCAAGGTGGCCTACCCGAGCATGAAGAAGTTCGGGTATTCGGACCGGCTGGCGTCGGCCACCATCGCCGCCGGCGGCACGCTGGGCATCCTGATCCCGCCGTCGATCATCCTCGTGATCTACGGCATCCTGACGCAGCAGAACATCGGTGAGCTCTTCGTCGCCGGCGTGCTGCCGGGCCTCCTTGGGCTGGGGCTGTACATGCTGGCCATCGCCGGGGTGGCCTGGTGGAAGCCGGAACATGCGCCCCGTGGCGAGCGCGCCAGCGCCCAGGAGCGCTGGCATTCGTTGCGCGGCGTCTGGCCCTTCGTGGCGCTGTTCGGCCTGATCTTCGGCGGCCTGTACCTGGGCTGGTTCACGCCTACCGAGGCCGGTGGCATCGGTGCCGGCGGTGCGTTGATCGTGGCCACCGTGCAGCGGCGGCTGTCCTGGGCGCGCCTGCGCGAGGTGCTGCTGGCCACGGCGCAGACCTCGGTGATGCTCTACACCGTGCTCTTCGGCGCCATGCTGTTCTCGCAGCTGGTGTCCTTCTCCGGCCTGGCCGACGCGCTGCTCGCCGCGGTGCAGACCTCTGGCCTGACGCGCACCGAGTCGCTGCTCGCCATCCTGGCGGTGTTCCTGCTGCTGGGCTGCGTGATGGACGCGATGGCCATCATCCTGATCTTCGTGCCGCTGTTCGCGCCCACGCTGGTGGCGCAGGGTTTCGACCTGGTGTGGTTCGGCATCATCGTCGTCGTGCTCACCGAGATCGGCCTGATCACGCCGCCCATCGGCATGAACGTGTTCGTGCTCAAGGCCAACCTGCCGCAGGTGAAGGTGGCCGACATCTTCCGCGGCCTGGTGCCGTTCATCGCGGTGGACCTGGTGCGCCTGGCGCTGCTGGTGGTCTTTCCGTCGATCAGCCTGCTGCTGGTGCAGTGGATGCGGTAGGAGTCGTTCGCCGCACTTAATCGCCAAACCTAGAATCTCCTCGTCGATCGGGAGAGCCCGGCCGCCTGTCCCTGTGCAGGCAGGCCGGCGCCGAAGGAGCAACCGCCCCGGAAACTCTCAGGCCCCAGGACCGTTCGACGCACACGTCTCTGAAGAGTGCCCGGCCTCGTCAGCCGGGACACCGCAGGAGCAAGTGGCCCGCTGGCGCGCCGGCACCACGAATCTCTCAGGTTCCAAACAGAGGGGGCACGCCACCGGCAGGGCATCGACCCATCGCTGGGGCGGCTGCAACCCCGACGTTGTCAGAAGGAACCTGGACCATGAAGACGATTGCCGTCATCGGCGGTGGCATCACCGGTGTCACCACGGCCTACGCGCTGCGCCAGCGCGGTTTCGACGTCACCCTGTTCGAGCAGCACCGCTACGCGGCGATGGAGACCTCGTTCGCCAACGGCGGGCAACTTTCGGCCTCCAACGCCGAGGTCTGGACGCATACGTCCACCGTTCTCAAGGGCCTGAAGTGGATGCTGCGCAGCGACGCGCCGCTGCTGGTGAACCCGCGGCCCAGCTGGCACAAGCTGTCGTGGTTCGCCGAGTTCATCGCCAGCATCCCGCGCTACCGGCACAACACCGTGGCCACGGCGCGCCTGGCCATCGCCGCACGCCAGCACCTGTTCACCTGGGCCGAGGCGGAGGGCATCGATTTCGACCTCAAGCGCCAGGGCATCCTGCACATCTACCGCAGCAAGGCCGGCTTCGACCATGCGGCCGAGGTGAGCAAGCTGCTGGCCGAAGGCGGCCTGCCGCGCCGCGCCGTCACGCCGGAGGAGATGCGGGCCATCGAACCGACGCTGGCCGGCACCTACCACGGCGGCTTCTACACGGAGAGTGACGCCACCGGCGACATCCACAAATTCACCGTCGGCCTCGCGGCGGCGGCCGAGCGCCACGGCGTGCGCTTCCGCTTCGGCGGCGCGGTGCGCCGGCTGGCCAGCGACGGTGCGCGCGCCAGCGTCACCACGGCGGGCGAGGGCGGCGAGCAGGTGCAGCACTTCGACGGCCTGGTGATCTGCGCTGGCGTGGGCAGCCGCGCGCTGGCGGCGCAGCTGGGCGACCGGGTCAACGTCTACCCCGTCAAGGGCTACTCGATCACGGTGAACCTGAACGACGCGCAGAGCCAGCGGGCCGCGCCCACCGTCAGCCTGCTGGACGACGAGACCAAGCTCGTCACCAGCCGCCTGGGCACGGACCGTTTCAGGGTGGCCGGCACGGCGGAGTTCAACGGCTTCAACCGCGACATCCGCGCCGACCGCGTCCGGCCGTTGGTGGACTGGGTGAACCAGTGCTTCCCCGGCGTGAGCACGCGGCAGGTGGTGCCCTGGGCCGGCCTGCGGCCGATGATGCCGGACATGATGCCGCGCGTGGGGGCAGGGCGGCGGGCCAACGTCTTCTACAACACCGGGCACGGGCACCTGGGCTGGACGCTGTCGGCGGTGACGGCCGACATGGTGGCCAGCCAGGTGGCGCAGGCCGGCCAGGCGGCACGACCGGTGCTGGTGCCGGTGGCTTCCGGGGCCTGAGGCTGGCTGGCTGCGGGGCTCGGCGTTCAGCTCGGCCCCACAATCCCGGCATGCATTTCCCGGCCCTGATCAAGGAAGTCGGCCGCGGCGCCCGCGGCGCGCGCGACCTGGACCCCGAGCGCGCGCAGGCGCTCTTCGGTGCGATGCTCGACGGCGCCGTGCCCGAAATGGAACTTGGCGCGCTGCTGCTGGCCTACCGCATCAAGGGCGAGAGCCCGGCCGAGATGGCGGCCTTCATGGCCGCGATGCAGGCCCGCACGGTGCAGGTGGCGGCGCCGGCCGGCGGCCCGCGCTGCGTGCTGCTGCCCACCTACAACGGCGCGCGAAAGCAGCCCAACCTGATGCCGCTGGTGGCGCTGCTGCTGGCGCGCGACGGCGTGCCGGTGCTGATCCATGGCCGGCACGATTTCGACAGCCGCACCAGCCCATTTGAACTGCTCGCGGCGCTGGACCTGTGCACGGCCACCGGTGTCGAGGCCGCTGCCGCCGATCTGGCGTCCCGTCAACTGGCCGTGCTGCCGCTGGCCGTCCTGAACCCGGGGCTCGATGCGCTGCTGGCGCTGCGTCTTCGCCTGGGCGTGCGCAACAGCGGCCATGCGCTGGCCAAGCTGCTGGACCCCTGCCCGGGCCGCAGTGTGCGCGTGGTGGCTGTCACGCACCCGCCTTACCTTGACAGCATGCAGGCGCTGCTGGAGCACGCGGGCGCCACCGCGCTGCTGATGCGCGGCACCGAAGGCGAAGCCTATGCGGCGCCGCGCCGCCGCCCGCGGCTGCTGGGGTTCCGCGATGGGGTGGCGGAGGTCCTGCATGAACAGGCCCAGGGTGAGGAAGTGGCCGGCGACGCGGGCTGTGCCGTCGACGAGAACGCGGCGCTGATCCGGTCGATGCTGGGTGGCCGGGTGCCCGTGCCTCAGCCCGTGCTGGACCAGGTGATGGCGCTGAAGGCGCTCGCCGGGCGCTGACGGCAGGCGCTGACGTCAGGCGCCGCTGCCTGGCCCTGGCGGCACATCAAGCCATCAGCAGGCCACCGGCGAGTGCGGCCATCGCCACCACCCACAGCGGCGACACCTTGCCGATCACCAGCAGCCCGAAGGCGGCCAGCGCCACGGCGAAATCGGTTCGCGAGGTGATGGCGCTTGTCCAGACGGGGTCGTACAGGGCCGCGGCCAGCACCCCGACCACGGCCGCATTGATGCCAGCCATCGCACACTGCATGCCGGTCTGGCGGCGCCAGGCCTCCCAGAAGGGCAGGGCACCCGCCACGAGCAGGAACGCGGGCAGGAAGATCGCCGCCAGCATGGCGATCCCGCCGACCCACCCCCCCAGCGGGGCGGGCATCACGGCCCCCAGGTAGGCGGCGAAGGTGAACAGGGGCCCGGGCACGGCCTGGGCCGCGCCGTAGCCGGCCAGAAAGCTGGCGTTGTCCACCCAGCCAGGCGGCACCACGCCCGCCTGCAGCAGGGGCAGCACCACGTGCCCACCACCGAACACCAGGGCCCCGGCCTGGTAGAAGACGGCGGCAGCATCGAGCCAGGGCGTGTGTCCCGATCCTGCCGCCAGCGGCAGGATGACCATCAGGGCCGCGCACAGCGCCAGCAGCAGGGCGCCCGTGCGGCGGGACACCCCGGCCAGGGCGTGCTCTTGCGGCGGCGGCGGCGGCAGGGACAGCAGCCAGCGACCCAGCAAGCCGCCGCCGACGATGGCGCCGATTGGCGCGTAGGCAGACGGCAGCGCCAGGACGAGTAAGGCGGCACCCACGGCGATGCCGCCCCGGGCGCGGTCCGGGCAGAGCGTGCGGGCCATGCCCCAGACCGCCTGCGCCACCACGGCCACGGCCACCACCTTCAGGCCATGGATGGCGCCGGAACCCGCCAGGGACGGCCACAGGGCCACGCTGTAGGCAAAGCCGATCAGCAGCAGTGCCGACGGCAGGGTGAAGCCGACGAAAGCCGCCACCAGGCCCCACCAGCCGGCACGCCGCAGTCCCAGCGCCATGCCGACCTGGCTGCTGGCCGGGCCGGGCAGGAACTGGCACAGGGCCACCAGGTCGGCGTAATCCGCATCGGGCAGCCACCGGCGGCGCTCGACGATGGCGATCCTGAAATAGCCCAGGTGCGCCACGGGGCCACCAAACGAGGTCAGGCCCAGCACCAGAAAGACCCGAAAGACTTCCCAGGGTGAGCCCTGCAGCGGGTGCCCCACGTCGTCAGTCCGGCGTGCCCGACTGGCGCGGCGCCCGGCTGGCATCGTTGTTCGCGGCCACCAGCCGGCCCAGCAGGGCCATGAACTGCCGCTGTTCCTGGCCGGACAGCGGGGCCAGGATGCGATGCTGGGCCCGCACCATGTCGGGCCACACGGCCGCCAGCAGGCCGCAGCCCGTGGCGGTGGCCACCAACCGCCGCACCCGGCGGTCGTCAGGCGCCGTCTGCCGCGTGACCAGGCCACGCCGCTCGAGCCGGTCCACCACGCCGCCGATGGTGGAGGTGTCGAACCCGATGCGCCGCGCCAGGGTGCGCTGGTCCATGCCCGGATCACCGACCACACTGGCAAGCGCGGCGAACTGCACGGGGGTCAGGTCGTGGGCCGCGGTTTCGTCCATGAACAGGCCCACCGCGATCTGCTGCAGGCGGCGGATCTGGTAGCCGGGCAGCGTGTCCAGCGGGGGCAGGGCAGGGGTGTCGGCGGACATGCGGGGGTAAACCCGGTTCGGGCGCGGCGAGTCTATTCCTACACTGATCGTCAGCATACTGATGAACTCCCGGAGTGTTTCGTGGTGGCCAAGACCGATCCCACCGTCGCTGCCGGCGACGCTGACATCACCGCGCGCCGCGAGGCCTTCTACGCGCGTGCCGACACGCAGCATCTGGCGCCGCTGTGGACCCGGCTGAAGGCCCTGGTGCCCAAGCTGCCCGTGCACCAGCTTGTGCCGCATGTGTGGCACTACGATGACCTGCGGCCGCACGTCATGGAGTCGGCGCGGCAGATCTCGGCGGCGGAGGCCGAACGGCGGGTGATGATCCTGGAGAACCCCTCGCTGCGCGGCACGTCGCAGGTCACGAACACGCTGTACGCCGGCCTGCAACTGATCATGCCCGGCGAAGTGGCGCCGGCGCACCGCCACACGCAGAGCGCGCTGCGCTTCATCGTCGAAGGTTCGGGGGCCTACACGGCGGTGGACGGCGAGAAGACCATCATGCAACCCGGCGACTTCGTAATCACCCCCAGCTGGACCTGGCATCACCATGGCCACGAGGGTGCGGGGCCGATGGTCTGGCTGGACGGCCTGGACATCCCGCTGTGCACTTTTTTCGGCAGCACCTTCCGCGAGGACCACGACCAGGCCGAGGCGCCCGTTGAACGCCCTCTGGGTGACGCGATGGCACGCTTTGGCAGCGGGCTGCTGCCGGTGGGGCATGTGGCGAAGAACCTGAACTCGCCCGTCTTCAACTATCCGTGGGCGCGCACACGCGAGGCGCTGCACGTGCTGTCGAAAGCCGGCGCACCGGATGCGCACACCGGCCACTGGATGCGCTACGTGAACCCGGTGGACGGTGGCTGGGCCATGCCGACCATGGCGACCATGGTGCGTCTGCTGCCGGCGGGCTTCGCCACCCAGCCTTATCGCAGCAGCGACAGCATGGTGTTCACCACCGTGGAAGGCCGCGGCGAGCTGCGTGTGGCGGACCAGGTGTTTGCCCTGGGCCCGAGGGACATCGCCGTCGTCCCGGGGTGGATGCCCTACACGCTGCACGCGCAGGATGACTGGGCGTTGTTCTCCTACTCCGACCGCGTGGCGCAGGAGAAGCTTGGACTGTGGCGGGAGGCGAGGGGGTGAGCGACGCCGCAATGTTCAGTTCCGACCCGGAGCGGACGTTTGTTCTCTGTGCGTTCGCAGCGGCGCGAGCCACGGAGGGCGGGCCTGGCCTGGCGCTCCTGTCCCCCGGCTCGCGCATGGCGCTCGCCTCCTCCTTTACCTCGCGCCAGGCCAGGCCCGCCCTCCGTGGCCGGACGCAGCGGTGGTCCTCTCGCGGGATTCCTGTGCGTGTCCA
>JACKLO010000027.1 GCA_024235915.1 Burkholderiaceae bacterium
CAAGCGGCCGACCTGGACGTGATGGTCGTGGCCGCCTACGGCCTCATCCTGCCGGCCTGGGTGCTGGACCTGCCGCGCCGCGGGTGCCTGAACATCCATGCGTCGCTGCTGCCGCGGTGGCGCGGTGCTGCGCCAATCCACCGCGCCATCGAGGCCGGTGATGCACAGACCGGCATCACCATCATGCAAATGGACGAGGGCCTGGACACCGGGGCCATGCGCCTCGGGGTGGCCGTGGCGATCCGGCCCGATGACACCACGGCGACGCTGCACGACCGCCTGGCTGCGCTGGGTGGCCGCCTGATCGTGCAGGCCCTGCTGGCGCTGGATACCCCGCCGGTACCGCAGCCGGAAGCCGGTGTCACCTACGCCCACAAGATCGACAAGGCCGAGGCCGCCATCGACTGGGCGCTGCCGGCGGCGCTGATCGAGCGCCGGGTGCGCGCCTTCGATCCGTTCCCTGGAGCGCACTTCACGCTGGATGGGCTGGCCGTCAAGCTGTGGCGGGCGACGGTGGTTCCCGGCCAGGGCGAACCCGGCACGGTGTTGCCTGCGCCAGCCGGTACGTTGCGCGTTGCCTGTGGCGACGGGGCGCTGGACCTGCTGGAATTGCAGCAGCCCGGAGGTCGGCGTCAGCCTGCGGAGGCGTGGCTGCGCAGCCACGCCGTGGGCATTGGTGGCCGACTGGCCTGAGCGCGGCCCACGGTCGCGGTGAGGGCGGCGGCGCGGACTCAAGTTGTCGCCGACGCGGCCGATAGTCCCCGCATGGCCCCCTCTGTCCGACTCCTGCTGCTGCTGGCGCCCATGCTGCTGGCCGGCTGCGACCTGCTGGGCATCGAGACGCTGAGCCAGCAGCAGGCGCGCCGCGCCGACGAAGGCAAGGCCATCGGCAGCGCCTGCCGCCACGCTGGCCGCGCCATCGAAGACTGCTACGCGCTGAACAAGAAGGCCGACAAGGCCGCCATCTTCGCCGGCTGGCGCGAGATGAACGACTACATGGCCGAGAACAAGATCGAGGTGCTGGCGCCCAGCCTGCCATCGCCAGAGGCCATGGCCTTGAAGCAGGCCGCCGCCGAGGCGGCCGCAGCGGCCGCCGAGGATGCGCCGGACGAGGCGCCAGCCGCGCACGGCAAGAAGTCGGCCCACGGCGGTTGATCGCCCGTCTGTCGCGCGGCGCGGCAGACCATCGCACGGCCCGGGCCATCCGGCCCCGGACGCGGCACCATGCGGGGCATTCCAGAACCCTTCGATGAGCCCACCCATGCCTGCCACCCGCCGCCACCTGCTGACCTTGGCCGCGCTGACCTGCACCTCTGCCCTGCTGCTACCGGCCTGCGCGCTGGCCCAGCGCGTCACCGGATCTGGCCAGATGGTCACCGAGACGCGCGCCGTCAGCGGCTTTGAAGCGGTGGCACTGGAGACCTCGTTCACGGTGAAGCTGCGCCAATCGGGTCGCGAAGGCCTGAGCCTGACGGCCGACGACAACCTGATGCCGCTGATCGAGACCGTCGTGGAATCCCGCAACGGCCGGCCCACCCTGGTGCTGCGCTGGAAGCGCCACACCTCGATCCAGCACCGCAGCGACATCGTCGCCACCATCGACGCCGCCACGGTCAAGGGGCTCGCCACGTCAGGCTCCGGCACCATCGAGGCCGAAGCGGTGCAGGGTGATGCGCTGAGCCTGTCGGTGGCCGGTTCCGGTGACATCCGTGCCAAGGCGGTCAAGGTGGCCAGCCTGCAGACCAGCGTGGCAGGCAGCGGCGACATCGCCGTCACCGGCGCCGCTGCGGTGCTAAAGGTCAGCATCGCCGGCAGCGGCGACGTGGACACGAGCGGCGTCGAGGCCGAGGAGGTCAAGGTGAGCATCGCCGGCAGCGGCGACGCGAAGGTGACGGCCCATGCCGCCCTGTCCGTCTCCATCGCCGGCAGCGGCGACGTGCGCTACGGCGGACGGGTGACGGCGGTGAAGACTTCCATCGTCGGCAGCGGAGATGTGACCCGGCGCTGATGCCACCACGGCAGCCCGCATCCTTATACGCCTGCCGGTATCTGGTAGGCGACAATCGCGGGATGAGCCCGCCGCCCACCCTGCAGCGCTGGCGCGCCGGCTGGGCGCGGATGCGGCGGCATCCGGAATTTCGCCGCGGCGCGGTCGAGATGTCGGGCATCTCGCTGGGGGTGGCCGCCTGGGGCCTCGTCACCGGTGTGGCCATGATCAAGAGCGGCCTGTCGCTGCCGGTGGCACTGGCGATGTCGCTGCTGGTGTTCGCCGGCAGCGCACAGCTCACGGCCCTGCCCCTGATCGTCTCCGGCGCGCCGGTCTGGGTGGTCTGGGCCACGGCCATCTGCGTCAACCTGCGCTTCGTGATCCAGAGCGCGATGTGGCGGCCCTATCTGGCACACCTGCCGCTGCGCAAGCGCGCGCTGATGTCCTATGTGGCGGCCGACCTGAACTACGTGCTGTTCATGAAGCGCTTTCCGGTGCCCAAGCCGGCGCCAGGGCAGGTGGAGTACTTCTGGGGCGGCTCGCTGATGAACTACGGTGCCTGGCACGGCATGTCGCTGATCGGCATCCTGTTCGCGTCGGCCATCCCCACCGAATGGGGCTTTGGCTTTGCAGGCGTGCTGGCGCTGACCGGGCTGGCCTGTTCGATGCTGATTGACCGCACCACCTGGGTGGCGGCCGGCGTGGCCGGCTGCGCCGCCGTGGCGGCGTTTGCGCTGCCCTACAAGCTCCACATCGTGGTTGCGATTGCGGCAGCTGTGGCGATCGGCATGCTGGTCGACCACACGACGCCAAAGACGCCGTTGCCGGTGACGGACCCGACATGAGGACGTTGGCATTGGCCGGGGAACGGACATGACCACCACCGAGGCCCTGATCACCATCGTCGGCCTGGCGCTGATCTCGCTGCTCACACGCGGCTTCTTCGTGCTGCCGTCGCGTGAACTGCCGATGCCGGCCTGGCTGCAGCGGGGGCTGCGCTACGCGCCGGTGGCGGCGCTGGTGGCCGTGGTCGTGCCCGAGGTGCTGATGACCGACGGCAGGCTGCTGACCACCTGGCAGGACGCCCGCCTGTACGCCGCGGCCACCGGCATCGCCTGGTACTTCTGGCGGCGCAGCATCCTCGGCACCATCGTCACCGGCACCGGGGTGATGCTGCTGCTGCGCCTGGGCCTGGGCTGGTGATCCGCACAAGTTTCCTTCACTTCAACCTGTAGTGCCATGAACGTCATTCGCTTCCAAGACCTGATCGCCCAGGGCCGCGTCGCTGGCCAGCGCGTGTTCATCCGGGCCGACCTCAACGTGCCGCTGAACGACGCCGGCCAGATCACCGAGGACACGCGTGTTCGCGCCAGCCTGCCAGCCATCCGCATGGCGCTGGACGCCGGTGCGGCGGTGATGGTGACCAGCCATCTGGGCCGCCCGACCGAAGGCGAGTTCAAGCCCGCCGATTCGCTGGCGCCGGTGGCGGCCCGCATGGCGGAGTTGCTGGGTCGAGACGTGCCGCTGGTGGCCAACTGGGTCGACGGTGTCGACGTGAAACCAGGCCAGGTGGTGCTGCTGGAAAACTGCCGCGTCAACAAGGGCGAGAAGAAGAACAACGAGGAGTTGTCGAAGAAGATGGCCGCGCTGTGCGACATCTTCGTGCACGACGCCTTCGGCACCGCCCACCGTGCCGAGGCCAGCACCTATGGCATCGCGCAGTTTGCCAAAGTGGCCTGTGCCGGGCCGCTGCTGGCCGCCGAGATCGACGCCATCAGCAAGGCGCTGGCCAACCCGAAGCGCCCGTTGCTGGCCATCGTGGCCGGCAGCAAGGTCAGCACAAAGCTCACGATTCTTCAGAGTCTGGCCAGGAACGTGGACGGCCTGATCGTCGGCGGCGGCATCGCCAACACCTTCATGCTGGCCGCAGGCCTGAAGATCGGCAAGAGCCTGGCCGAGCCGGACCTGGTGGGCGAAGCCAAGGCCGTGATCGACGCCATGCAGGCGCGCGGCGCCGCGGTGCCCATTCCTACCGACGTGGTCTGTGCCAAGACCTTTGCCGCCGACGCGCCGGCCACCGTGAAGGCGGCCACCGACGTGGCCGACGACGACCTGATCCTCGACATCGGCCCGCAAACAGCGGCCACGCTGGCGGCGCAGTTGAAGGCGGCCGGCACCATCGTCTGGAACGGCCCCGTGGGCGTGTTCGAGTTCGACGCCTTCGCCGGCGGCACGGAAGCCATTGCGCGTGCCATCGCGGACAGTGACGCCTTCAGCATCGCGGGTGGCGGCGACACGTTGGCGGCGATCGCCAAGTACCGCATCGAGAAGGATGTCGGCTACATCTCCACCGGCGGCGGCGCCTTCCTGGAGGTGCTGGAAGGCAAGACGCTGCCGGCCTTCGAGATCCTCTCGAAGCGCGCCGCGCAATCCTGAAGCGACCGCGGCGGGGGGAATCCCGCCGCCTGTCCGCCCGCTTTCCGCAGTACGCTCGTCGGCGCATCCCACAACAGGAGACCGCCGATGAGCAAGACGCTGACCCCCGCCGAGCAGGCGCTGCGAGACGCTGCGCTGGAATACCACCGCAGCCCGGTGCGCGGCAAGATCAGCGTCACGCCGACCAAACCGCTGTCCAACCAGCGCGACCTGTCGCTGGCCTATTCACCGGGCGTGGCCTATGCCTGCCTGGCGATCGAGGAAGACCCGGCGCTGGCGGCCGACTTCACCGCCCGCGGCAATCTGGTCGGCGTGGTCACCAATGGCACGGCCGTGCTGGGCCTGGGCGACATCGGGCCGCTGGCCGGCAAGCCGGTGATGGAAGGCAAGGGCTGCCTGTTCAAGAAGTTCGCCGGCATCGACGTCTTTGACATCGAACTCGCCGAGCGCGATCCCGACAAGCTGGTGGAGATCATCGCCGCGCTGGAGCCCACGCTGGGTGGCGTGAACCTGGAGGACATCAAGGCGCCGGAATGCTTCTACATCGAGAAGAAGCTGCGCGAGCGCATGAACATCCCGGTGTTCCACGACGACCAGCACGGCACGGCCATCATCAGTGCGGCGGCGCTGCTCAACGGCCTGGAGCTGGTGGGCAAGGCCATCGGCGAGGTGAAGCTGGCGGTGTCCGGGGCGGGTGCGGCCGCCATCGCCTGCCTGGATGTGATGGTGGGCCTGGGCGTGAAGCGCCAGAACATCTACGTCTGCGACAGCAAGGGCGTGATCCGCGAAGGGCGGGGCGACAAGCTCGACGAGAGCAAACAGCGCTACTGCCAGAGGACGGACGCGAAGACGCTGGCCGACGTGGTGGACGGTGCCGACGTCTTCCTGGGGTGTTCGGCTGCCGGCGTGCTGACGCAAGACATGGTGAAGACCATGGCGCGCCAGCCCATCATCCTGGCGCTGGCCAATCCCGAGCCGGAGATCCGGCCCGAACTGGCCAAGGCAGTGCGGCCGGACTGCATCATCGCCACCGGCCGCAGCGACTACCCGAACCAGGTCAACAACGTCCTGTGTTTCCCGTACATCTTCCGCGGTGCGCTGGACTGTGGTGCGACGAAGATCACCGAGGCCATGAAGCTGGCCTGCGTGCGTGAGATCGCGGCACTGGCCAAGGCCGAGGCCAGCGACGAGGTGGCCGCCGCCTATGCCGGCAAGGACCTGAGCTTCGGCCCGGACTACATCATCCCCACGCCGTTCGACGTGCGGCTGATCCTGCGCATCGCACCGGCGGTGGCGCGCGCCGCAGCCGAGTCCGGCGTGGCCACGCGGCCGATCGAGGACTTCGACGCCTACCGCCGACAACTGGGGCGCTTCGTCTACCAGACCGGGATGTTCATGCGGCCGGTGTTCGACACCGCTCGGCGTTTCCATGCCGAGCGCCCGGCGCGCGTGGTCTATGCCGAGGGCGAGGATGAACGGGTGCTGCGCGCGCTGCCGGTGATCCTGGAGGACGGCCTGGCCGCCCCCATCCTCGTCGGCCGACCGGCGGTGATCCAGATGCGCCTGCAGCGCGCCGGTCTGAAGCTGGAAGCCGGACGCGACTTCACCGTCTGCGACCCGGAAGACGACCCGCGCTTCCGTGAGTACTGGGAGCTCTACCGATCACTGCGCGGCCGGGACGGCGTCAGCCCGGAGGCGGCGAAGGCTGCGGTGCGCCGGTCGAACACGCTGATCTCGTCGCTGATGCTGCAGCGGGGCGAGGCCGACGCGCTGCTGTGCGGGCTGGTGGGGCGCTTCGACGCCCACCTGGAGCACATCCGCGCCGTGATCGGCCAGTGCCCGGACGCCCACGTGATGGCCACCATGAACGCGGTGATGCTGCCGCAGCATTCCCTCTTCATCGCCGACACCTTCGTCAACGAGGCGCCGGGCGCCGAGGAACTGGCCGAGATCGCGCTGATGGCCGCGCGCGAGGTGCGCCGATTCGGGCTGCCACCGAAGGTGGCCTTCCTGTCCCATTCCAACTTCGGTTCCTCCAGCCGCGAGTCGGCTCGCCGCATGCGCGCGGCGCGCGACCTGTTCGTGCAGCGGGCGCCCGACGTCGAGTGCGACGGTGAGATGCACGGTGACGCCGCGCTGTCGGAGACGATCCGCCGCAACTACCTGCCCGACAGCACGCTCACCGGTGGCGCCAACCTGCTGGTGCTGCCCAACATCGATGCCGCCAACATCCTGTTCAACGTGCTGAAGATCACCAGCGGACATGGTGTCACCGTCGGGCCGGTGCTGCTGGGCGCGGCGAAACCGGCGCATGTGCTGACGCCGTCGGCCACGGTGCGGCGCATCGTCAACATGACGGCGCTGGCGGTGGCTGATGCTGCCGATGCGGCCGAAGTTGCCGGCAGCGCTGCCGGCGCGGTAACCGCTTCGTAATCGCCAGCGATGACGCGGCGCCTATCATGGCGCCCGTCCTTCTGCAAAGCATCACACCATGCGCGCCACCAAGATCGTCGCCACGCTGGGCCCGGCCTCGTCCTCGCCTGAATTGCTGGAGCGCATGATCCGCAACGGTGTGGATGTCGTGCGCCTGAACTTCTCCCACGGCAAGGCGCAGGACCACATCGACCGCGCCACCCTGGTGCGCGAAGTGGCGCAGCGGGCCGGCAAGGAGGTCGCCATCATGGCCGACCTCCAGGGCCCCAAGATCCGTGTCGGCAAGTTCGCCGAGGGCAAGACGGAACTGCGCCCGGGCCAGGCCTTCGTGCTGGATGCGGCACGCACCGAACCCGGCGACAACGACGCCGTCGGCCTGGACTACAAGGACTTGCCCCGCGACGTTCGCCCCGGCGACACGCTGCTGCTCAACGACGGCCTGCTGCGCCTGACCGTGGACAAGGTGGTGGGCGACCAGGTGCACACCACGGTGGTGGTGGGTGGCGAGCTCAGCAACAACAAGGGCATCAACAAGGCCGGCGGTGGCCTGACAGCGCCGGCGCTGACTGCCAAGGACATGGAGGACATCAAGACCGCCATGGCCTTCAGGTGCGACTACCTGGCCGTGAGCTTTCCGAAGAGCGCCACCGACATGGAGATGGCGCGCCAGTTGGCCAACGTCGCCGGTGAATCGCAGCGGCACAAGCCGGCGCTCATCGCCAAGATCGAGCGCAGCGAGGCGATCCCGCAGTTGGAGGCCATCCTCAAGGCGAGCGACGGCATCATGGTCGCGCGTGGTGATCTGGCGGTGGAGGTGGGCAACGCGGCTGTGCCAGCGCTGCAGAAACGCATGATCCGGCTCGCCCGCGAGTTGGACAAGGTGGTCATCACCGCCACGCAGATGATGGAGTCGATGATCGTCAACGCCGTGCCCACGCGCGCCGAGGTCAGCGACGTGGCGAATGCGGTGCTGGACGGCACTGACGCGGTGATGCTCAGCGCCGAGACCGCTGCGGGCAAGTACCCGCTGGAAACGGTGGAGCAGATGGCCGCCATCGCGCTGGAGGCCGAGGCGGCGGACGACATCACGCTGGAAACCGACTTCGCCAACAAACGCTTCGGTCGCATCGACCAGAGCATCGCGATGGGTGCGCTGTTCACGGCGCACCACCTGGGCTGCAAGGCCATCCTGGCGCTGACGGAATCGGGGTCGACGGCCCTGTGGATGAGCCGGCACCACATCCGCGTTCCGATCTACGCACTGACCTCGCAACTGGGTTCGCAGCGCCGCATGACGCTGTACCGCAACGTGACGCCCTTGCTGATGCCGCGCCTGAACGACCGCGACGAGGCGCTGGTCACTGCCGAGAAACTGCTGGTGCAGCTTGGCGTGCTGCGGCCGGGCGACACCTACGCCATCACCTGCGGTGAGCCGATGGGCCACCCGGGCGGCACCAACATGCTCAAGGTCTGTCGGGTTGCCTGACCCGGCTGCGCCTGTGGCGCTGCGTCACTGCACCGCGGTGATCATCGCGGCCACGCGCGGCGTGGCAGCCTCGGCCACGAGTTGCACCTGCGGATGGGCGCGGGCGTAGACGCGGAACAACTCGTCGGCAAACGCAGGGCCGATCTCGTCGATGCCGCTGAAGTCCAGATGCGCCCGCCGGAATGCCGACAGGCGGGCGGTCACGCGGCGCGCCTGGGCCCGTGACTCCAGCCAGGTGTTCGTGCCGGTGAGCAGCCGCAACGAGACTTCGGTGTGGTCGAAACCGTAGCCGTCGTCGGCGTGGGAGCGCAGCACCTCGTCCAGCGTGCGCGAGGTGTCGAGCGCGATCGCCAGGTAGATGGATGTGCCTTGCCGTTCCAGTGGTCGGACGTCGGCCCAGCCGCTGAAGCCCGGTCGCCGCTGGAAGCCCTGGTGGTTGGCGTGCAGGTCGAACACATCGGCGGCGCGGGCCACGTAGAACAGGCCCTGGCCCAGGTGTCGGGTGGGCTGCGAGGTGAGCTTGCCCTTGCCGAGTTCCAGCATGGCCAGGCGCGGATCGTCGATCTGCCAGGCCTGTTCGATGCGTTGGAAGATGCCGCAGCCATCGTCGCTGACGAGCATCTGCAGGTGCAGACCGGTCTGGCGGACCGACACCGTGACCCCGGCCCCGCCGCTGTGGTCGATGGCGTTGTTCAGCAACTCAGTGAAGGCATGCTGGGCCAAGCGCGCGACATTGGGCCGCAGCTCGAGGCAGGGGGCGAAGTCCTGGGCCCAGGGGCGGTCCTCCGCCAGGCCTGCCAGCGCGTAGTGCCGCACCACCTGCCGCATCGGACCGGGCCGGTAGCGTGGACGCCGGCGGCTGCCTTCGGCCTCCAGCCAGCCGGCGTTCGTCAGCTGGTCCAGCAACCGACGTGTGCGCCGGCGGCTGAGATCCAGGCGCTGCATCAGATGCGCGATCAGGTCGTCGCCGTGCTGGCACGCGGCGGTGGTGATCCAGGTCGAGACGGCTGCAAGGGTGTGGCGCGGCATGGCGGGCTCCAGGCGCCCCTTGGTCACGGGCGCGTGGGGTGCAGTGTGGGCAAGCACTGCCGATCGCGGCGCCGCGAAAAGCGGGGCAAAGCCACGCCAGATCAGGGCCGTCGAAGGGCCCCGTCGGTAGAATTCCAGGCGATTACATCCCGACTACGCGCCAATTCCGGCCGTGTTCATCCCCACTGGAGATTGCCATGCCACTTGTTTCGATGCGCCAACTGCTGGACCACGCTGCCGAGAACGGCTATGGCATCCCGGCCTTCAACGTCAACAACCTCGAGCAGGTGCAGGCGGTGATGACCGCCGCCGACGAAGTGGGCGCCCCGGTGATCCTGCAGGCAAGCGCTGGCGCCCGCAAGTACGCGGGTGAGCCGTTCATCAAGCACCTGATCGAGGCCGCATTGGAACAGTGGCCGCACATCCCGCTGGCGATGCATCAGGACCACGGGCAGAGCCCGACCGTGTGCCAAGGGGCCATCGACCTCGGTTTCAGTTCAGTGATGATGGACGGCAGCCTGGAGGCCGACGGCAAGACCATCGCCAGCTACGACTACAACGTCCGCGTCACGCGGGAAGTGGTCGACATGGCGCACAAGGTGGGCGTGACCGTCGAAGGCGAACTCGGCTGCCTGGGCAGCCTGGAGACCATGCGAGGTGACAAGGAGGACGGCCACGGGACAGACGCGACGATGACGCGTGATCAACTGCTGACCGACCCGGAGCAGGCGGCGGATTTTGTCGAACGCACGGGGGTGGACGCGCTGGCCATCGCCATCGGCACCAGCCACGGCGCCTACAAATTCAGCCGCAAGCCGACTGGGGACATCCTGGCGATCGACCGGATCAAGGAGATCAACCGCCGCATCCCCAACACGCATCTCGTGATGCACGGCAGTTCAAGCGTGCCGCAGGACCTGCTGGAGATCATTCGCCAGCACGGCGGTCAGATGAAGGAGACTTATGGCGTGCCCGTGGAGGAAATCCAGGAGGCCATCAAGCATGGTGTTCGCAAGATCAACATCGACACCGACATCCGACTTGCAATGACCGGCGCGATTCGCAAGTATATGGCGGAGAACCCGGAGAAGTTTGATCCGCGGGACTATTTGAAGCCCGCGCGGGAAGCGGCGAAGCGTATCTGTCGTCAGAGGTATTTGGAGTTTGGGTGCGAGGGGCGAGTTGCAAGTATTCAGCCAATAGCCTTGAGTTCTATGGCGAAGATGTACGGCCGTTCATCCGGATAAACTCCATAACGATCACTTTTGCATATCGTTGACTGAAAGTTTATCTGTAACGGGATCCTTAACTCCTTTTGGGGGGCAGGTATGTTGTTGACGGATATTCTTGTGGATGCTGAGACATGTCGACACCTCGTGTATGACGGGAATGTTGATGTCGCTCAAAACTTCACGTCGAAGGTCAGGACTGAGCTTGATATCTACGATTCACCAAGGCTGACCGGCGAGCTGAAGTTGATAGAGGGCCTGATTGCTCAGGCGACTGGTGACTGGGGGCGGGCGGCAGACCATTTTCGGCGGGCAGAGGTCTTTGGAAGGCTTGCTGGGAGCCAGGACCTAACCGGCTTCGCGTTATCGTGGGTCGCGCATTGCTGCTGCAATACAGGTGATCCTGTTGGAGCGGCGCGGGTGCTAGTGTCGGCGGCCTCGGATTTGACCAACAGCCGGATGGAAATGCGGCATCGTTTTGCATTGGTTGCTGCGGAATTGTCTTGCTTCATTGAGGAGGTAAGCGTTTGTCGGCAGTGGTTCGCTGGGGCTCGTCAAATCGCTGGGCGTGTCAAGTCACGTGGGCTCTTTAGTGCGTCTGTCTTCAATCAATCTGCACTCCAAGCTTGGTTGTACGTGCTCAGTGCACGTAGTGGTCTGCAAGTCGAGGGTTTCACCGAGGGAGATCCGCTGACTTTTCTGCAATCTGCGGCAAATTACGATGGAATATCAGGTGTCGCTGTAAAGGTAGACTTGCATAGAGTTGTACAGGCCCAAGTTTTGGGTGCTGGGAGACGTCATCATGAGGCAATGCTTATTCTGGAGCGGTTGATTGGTGAGGCGGAAGATTTGGGGGAAGTTGATCGGTCTCGGGTGGTTCTCGAAATTGTCTGGAATGAACTTCGTCTCCAGCCATCTGGTGCTGACCATGCTCGGCTCCGGCTTCAGGTATTGGAGTGCTTTCGTGGCCTTGTTGATGAGGATGATCTGGCCTTTGCTCATTCAATAATGGCGCAGATTTGCGAGATTGAGGGGAATTATTCGTCGATGTTGATGCACAAGGAGTCGATGGCTCATTACGCGGGCGTTTTCCGGCGGCGACAGTCTGAAATTAGGATCTTGCTCTCTGGTGCAAACATGCTGGATGTTGATTTCATTCGAAACGTAACTTCAATGTAATTGGTGCATGGATGGGTGGAACCATTTTTGTTGTCATGGGATCGTCCTCGGACTGGGATGTTATGAAGTTGGCATCCGAGACTCTCTTTCAGTTTTCCGTCTCGTGCGAGTGCCGCGTCCTATCCGCCCACCGCATGCCCGACGAAATGTTCCGCTTTGCCGAAACGGCGCACGAGCGGGGTATCCGCGCCATCATTGCGGGCGCAGGTGGCGCGGCGCACCTGCCGGGCATGATCGCGGCCAAGACCACGGTCCCAGTCTTGGGTGTACCCATCCCCAGCAAGCATCTGCAGGGCGTGGACTCCTTGTATTCAATCGTGCAGATGCCCAAGGGCATACCCGTGGCGACTTTCGCCATCGGCGCTGCCGGTGCGGCGAATGCCGCGCTGTTCGCGGTGGCCATGCTGGCGCGCGACAATCCTGAATTGCATGCCAAGCTGGTGGCTTACCGGGAGGCGCAGTCCGACGCTGCGCGCGCGATGACGAAGGATCTGCAATGAAGCATGGCGCTTGTGAGCACACGTTGGCGACGCTCGCCTCGCCTGGCCCAAACTCAGGACGGGCCTGAGGTGCACCGCCCGCTGCTCCCTGGCGATCGGCCATCTACCGGCAAGCTGCCTGCCCTGGGCGTGCTCGGTGGCGGGCAACTCGGCCGCATGTTCCTGCACGCGGCCCAGCAGATGGGGTTCGAGACCGCGGTGCTCGATCCGGATCCCGCCAGCCCTGCGGGTCGGGTGGCACATGTCCACATTCAACAGGGCTATCTGGAGACCTCCGGGCTTGAAGACCTAGCTGACGCCTCCTTGGCGGTGACCACGGAGTTCGAGAACGTGCCGGCGAGTGCCCTGCAGGCGCTGGCGAAGCGCCTGCCGGTGGCGCCTTCTGCCGATGCAGTGGCCGTTTGCCAACATCGTGCGCGTGAGAAGGCCTTCTTCGCTTCGGCGGGCATCCCTTGCGCGCCGTTCGCGTCGCTGGAAAGTGAGGCTGATGTCGCTGCGGCGTCAGGCCGTGCCGAATTGTTTCCCGGGTTGCTGAAGACAGCGACGCTTGGCTACGACGGCAAGGGCCAGTGCACGGTGCAGTCTCCTGCCGACTTGCCCGCCGCCTGGGCTTCGTTGGGTCAGGCGCCATGCGTGCTGGAGCGCCGCCTGCCGCTGAAGCTGGAATGCAGCGTTGTTGTGGCCCGTGGACGCGATGGCACCTGCGTGCACCTGCCGGTGCAGCAGAACCTGCATCGCAACGGCATCCTGGCGGTCACCCAGGTTCCAGCGCCCGGATTGTCACCGGCACAGGCCGGTGAAGCAGTGGCGGCCGCCGAACGCATTGCGGCCGCGTTGGACTATGTCGGCGTGCTGTGCGTCGAGTTTTTCATCCTCGATGACGGCAGTCTGGTGGCCAACGAGATGGCACCTCGTCCGCACAACTCAGGGCACTACAGCATGGACGCCTGCGACGTGTCGCAGTTCGAGTTGCAGGTGCGCACGTTGGCAGGTTTGCCGTTGACCCCGCCTCGGCAGCATTCGCCGGCAGTGATGTTGAACCTGCTGGGCGACCTGTGGTTCCCAGCCGGCCCCGAGCAGCCCGCACGCACGCCCGACTGGGCCGGTGTACTGGCCCTGCCAGGTGCGCGCCTGCATCTCTACGGGAAGTCCGAGGCGCGGCCGGGGCGAAAGATGGGGCACCTCAACATCGTCGGGGTTGACCCCTCCACCGTGCGCAGCGTCGCATTGCAGGCCTGCGCACTGCTGGGCCTGCCGGCCTTCTGAGACTGACTGTGCCGAGATGACTTCCGCCTTCTCACGTTGTTGCGCGGCCAGGCTCACCTGCCTGCGGCGCACGGATCGTGGAACCGCAAGGCGTTGCTGACATGCCGGTGATGTCGGGACAGGATGCCCAGGCGGTGGCCACGGCCGCGCGGCTGCTGGCCGATGGGCAACTCGTGGCCTTGCCCACCGAGACGGTCTACGGGCTGGGCGCGCGCGCCGACGATGACGCAGCGGTGGCACGCATCTATGCCGCCAAGGAGCGTCCCG
Organism: Burkholderiaceae bacterium; assembly: GCA_024235915.1. Lineage (GTDB taxonomy): Bacteria > Pseudomonadota > Gammaproteobacteria > Burkholderiales > Burkholderiaceae_C > Rubrivivax. The sequence goes on from JACKLO010000027.1 coordinate 13,813, forward strand.
CCGACCACCCGCTGATCGTGCACGTGGCGGACGCTGATTCGGCGGCGGCATTCTGTGCCGATCCTGGTCCGGTGGCGCGGGCGTTGATGGCGCGGTTCTGGCCCGGGCCGCTGACCCTCATCCTGCCCCGGCGGGCCGGCGTGGCAAATGCCGCCGCCGGCGGCCAGGACAGCATCGGTCTGCGCTGCCCCGCACACCCGGTGGCGCAGGCCCTGCTGAGGGCGGCTGCCCGCTTGAACGTCGTCGGCATCGCCGCGCCCAGTGCCAATCGCTTTGGCCGCGTCAGCCCGACCTGCGCCGAGCATGTCGCCAGCGAGTTCGGCCCCGGCCTGTGGGTGCTCGACGGGGGCTGGTGCGACGTGGGTGTCGAGTCGACCATCGTCGACTGCACGCGCATGCCCGCCGCCTTGCTGCGGCCGGGCGGCGTGTCGCGCGACCGGATCGAGGCCGCATTGGGCGCGCCATTGGCCACGCCGGACGCCCAGCGGCCGCGCGCCTCCGGCACCTTGCCGTCGCATTACGCACCGCGGGCCCGGGTGCGTCTGTTCCGTGATGCCGAGGCCATCACCGCTGCGATCGCGGCCGAGGGTGCAGCAACATCGCTTCACACGGTGGCGGTATATTCGCGCAGCCTGTCGGCGGTGCCGGGCGCCGGTGTGCTTCGGAGCATGCCGGTCGACCCCGAAGCCGCCGCCCACGAACTGTTTGCCGTGCTGCGTGAACTCGATGCGGCCGGCGTCGCCGAGATCTGGGTTGAACACCCACCCGCCGACGTCGCCTGGGAGGCGGTCACAGACCGCCTGCGCCGAGCTGCCGCGTGAGCCCTGCCACCGCCCGATGACGGGCGCGGAGAGACGATGAGCTTCCCTGCCTTCCTGTCGTTGCGGTCTTGTGGCCGTGCCGTGAAATCGCTGCTGGCCATGGCGGCTGCGGGTGTACTGGTGGCATGCGGCGGCGGCACGTCGCAGATCGAGCCGTTCATTCCGAGCCGGCTGGTGGCCTTTGGTGACGAACTCAGCGCACTCACACCCGACGGTCGAAAGTACACGGTCAATGTCCTCACGGATGGCGCCATCGACTGTGCGGCCCAGCCCATCTGGGTACAGTCGCTGGCGTCGATCTACTCGTTCGTGTTCGCCGAATGCAACCCGAACAACGTGGTGGATCCCAAGGCGCTGATGCGCGCAGCCGCAGGTGCCCGCGTCGCCGATGTCGTGGCACAGGTGGACGCCCAACTCGCGGCGTCGGGCGTCGACGACGGCACACTGGCCACGGTGCTCGTCGGCGGCAACGACATCCTGGACCTTTACGGCAACTTCCCCGACGTCTCGCGCGCCACGCTGCTGTCGCAGGCGCGCGAGCGTGGTGCCGGCGTGGCCGCCCAGGTCAACCGGCTGGTCGACGCCGGGGCGCGGGTCATCGTCTCCACCGTGCCGGACATGGGCCTGACACCATTCGCCCTGGCGGAGAAGGACGCCAACACGGACATCGACCGTGCTGCGCTGCTGAGTGACCTGTCGACGGAGTTCAATGCCGGCATGCGCACCACGGTGCTCAACGACGGCCGCTCCGTGGGCCTCGTGCTTGCCGACGAGATGGTTCAGGCCATGAAGCGCTCACCCAGCAGCTTTGGCGTCGCCAACGTCACGGACGCCGCCTGCACCGCCGCGTTGCCGGACTGCACCACCGACACCCTGGTCGATGGCGCCGACGCCAGCACCTGGCTGTGGGCCGACACGCTGCGTCTGGCCTACAACGCGCAGAGCCGGTTGTCGACGTTGGCCATCAGCCGGGCTCGGAACAACCCGTTCTGACCACGCCGCGGTCAGCGGCCAGCTTGGTCACCAGGATCGTCGCGGCCAGGGCCAGGGTGACCGCGTTGGCGATGATGATGGGCCATTCGCCCAGCCGCCAGCCGTACCACAGCCACAGCGCAACCCCGACCGTGAAGGCGCCGTACATGCTGGCAGAGATGCCGGAGACGTCGCGCGTGCGCAGGGTCAGAACTGCCTGGGGCAGGAAGGACAGCGTGGTGCAGCTGGCCGCGGCATAACCCAGCCATTGGGTGGGCAGGGCGGTCAACAGGTCGAACGGCATCAGGTAGCTCCGGCGGTGCGCAGCACGGGGTGGTGCGGTGAATGTTCAGCGCGCGGCACCGTCGCCGCGTGTCCATCGCACCAGCGCTTCGAGCGCGGGCCGCGCGGCCTGAGCATTGTCGTGGTTCAGGATGGCCACCAGCACATACCGACGCCCCGAATCCGACAGCACATAGCCGGCGATCCCGGCAGTGTCGCGCAGCGAGCCCGTCTTCAGGTGGGCGCGGCCATCGCCGGCGCGGCTGCGCCGCATGGTGCCGTCCAGCCCGGCCACCGGCAAGGACGACATCAGCTCCGACATCACCGGGCTGCCCCAGGCCTGCTGCAGCAGGCGTGCCAGGGCGGCCGCCGACGTTCGCGTCTCCCGGGAAAGGCCGGCACCGTTGTCGAGCCGCACGGTCGCCGCCAGTTCGGCCCCCAGCCGATCGGTGAGCCAGGCGTCAATGAGCTGCCGTGCCCGTTCCGGCGTGGCCGGGGCGCCATCGGCCAGCGCCATGCTCAGGAACAACTGCTGCGCCATCAGGTTGTTGCTGAACTTGTTGATGTCGCGCACGACCTCGGCCAGCGATGGCGACACGGCCTCCAGATCAGGCGCACGGCCGACGGGCGCCGCCCCGTCACGCACGCGGCCCGCGACGCTGCCCCCCATGTCGCGCCACATGCTGGTCAACAGGCGCGCGTTGTAGGTGTCCGGGTCGGGGTCGGCCACCGGCCAGTTCAACGGGCCACAGGCGGCCGGGTAGGCACCGGCAAATCGTGGCCCTTCGGCGCTGAAGGTCGCCTTCAGCGCACCGCGCCAATCACCGCAAGGGCCGGCGGACAGCGGCACCTCCAGGGTTGCCGGCGCGCCGTCCAGCCGCGGTTCCTGCGTCACCCGAGTGCGGCCGTTGGCCGGGTCGGGCACGAAGCCGTAGACCACCGACTTGTAGTTCAGCGGCAGCGCGTCGGGCCCCACGTTGTACGGTCGCAGGGGTTCACCATCAAAGGCCCCTGGCACATGCGGCGGCAGCGCGAAGGCGCTGCGGTCGAGCACGATATCGCCGCGGATTTCCCGCACGCCCAGCTGCCGTACACGCTGCAGCAGCAACCAGACGCGCTCGAGCACCAGGCTGGGATCGCCGCGCCCCTGAATGACCAGTGAGCCCTCAAGCACGCCGTTCCTCACCGGGCCATCCAGCCAGACCGGTGTGCGCCAGCGCCAGGCCGGGCCCAGACGGTCCAGCGCCGCGTAGGTGGTCAGCAACTTGGCCAGCGAGGCCGGGTTCACCGAATCGCGCGCCTGGGCAGACAGCAGCGGCCGGCCACTGCCGGCTTCTTCGACCACCACGGCCAAGGCCGACTCCGGCACCCGCGCGCGCTGCAGCGCCTGACGGACTTCGGGGGGCAGGGGCGGGGCCTCGGCGGCGGCTGGCAGTGCCGCCATCCAGAGTGCCGTGCCCAAGGCGCCGGCCCAGCACTTCCACCCGTTTTGCATCCAGCCTGCCTTCATGCTGTCCATGATGGCATGGCTACACTCGCCCGATGCTTCCGTTCCCCAGCGCCTCCACGGCGTCGCCGCGCCTGCTGGCGATCGACTCGGCCACCGAGTCCGTTGCCGTGGCAGCCTGTGGACCCCGGGGCATGGCCACCCGAGAAGCGCCGGGAGGCGCCGAGGCCTCGAGCAAGCTGTTGCCTGCCGTGCAGGCGGTGCTGCTGGAGGTCGGCCTGGCGGCTGCCGAGCTGGACGCCATTGCCTTCGGTGCCGGCCCGGGGGCCTTCACCGGCCTGCGCACCGCCTGCGCGGCGGCACAAGGCCTGGCCTTCGGGCTCGGTTGCCCGTTGCTGGCGCTGGATGACCTGGCGCTGTGGGCCGAGGACAGCCCCTGGCGCGACGATGCCGGCGGTCCGCCGGTCTGGGTGGCGGTGGACGCCCGCATGGGCGAGGTCTATGCCGGCGCCTACCGCCGAGTCGGCCCGGCCCGATGGCAGGCCGATGTGTCGCCGTCGCTGTTCACGCTGGAGGCGCTGGCGGCGGCCTTCGCCAAAGCGCCGCCGGCACGCCTGGCTGGCAACGCGCCAGCGGTGTTCGGCGACCGCTGGCCCGCCACGCCCGCGCCCTGTCACCCGCAGATGCTCGATCGACCCGGCGCGCTGCTGCGTCTGGCCCTGGCGGCCTGGCAGCGCGGCGAGGCCATCGACCCCGCAATGGCCCTGCCGCTGTACCTGCGCGACAAGGTGGCGCTGACCACCACCGAACGTGCTGCCGAGCGTGCCGCCCGCCAAGCCACATCGTGAACGCCGTGTCCGCGCTGCAACTGCAGGCCCGGCCGATGCAGGCCGGAGATGTCGATGCCGTGATGGCCATCGAGCGCCAGGCCTATGACTTCCCCTGGACGACCGGCAACTTCATCGACTCCTTGTCGGCCGGCTACGAGGCCGAACTCCTGCTCGACGCCCGCGGCGCCCGCGGCGCCCTCGCAGCCTACCGGGTTGCGATGGTGGGCGTGGACGAGATGCATCTGCTGAACCTCACGGTGCGGCCCGACCTGCAGGGGCAGGGCATTGCCCGGCTGATGTTGGACCGGCTGGTGCTGGACTGCCGGCGGCTGGCCCTGGGCACGCTTTGGTTGGAAGTGCGCCCCAGCAATGCCCGCGCACGGGCGCTGTATGCGCGTTGGGGCTTCCACGAGGTGGGCCTGCGCCGGGCCTACTACCCGGCGGCGCAAGGGCGGCGCGAGGACGCCATCGTGATGCGCCTGGCGGTGCCGGAGACCACCCATGGGCTGGACTGAGCGCCAGCACGCCATGCTGCAGGCCATGGGCCTGCGCATCTGGGCTCCGGTGGTCATGCCGGAAGCGACCCCATTGACCGACGAGGTTGCGGTGTTGGATGCACCGCCGTCGATGGCCGCGCCGGCGCCTGGGCCAACGTCCCGGCGGGACTCGCCACCGCAGCGCGAGGCGCCGCCGGCCCTCGCCCCTTCAGTGCAGGCCAGTCCCCGCGGCATCACCCCGATCAGCCAGCCAGCAAACGCGCCGATGGCGAGTGCCGAGACGGTGGCCCGGCTCGACTGGCCGGCGCTGCGCGAGGCCGTGTCATCCTGCCAGGCCTGCAGCCTCTGCGAAACGCGCCGCCAGACCGTGTTTGGGGTCGGCGCCGAGCGTGCGCACTGGATGGTCGTCGGCGAAGCGCCAGGCGAGCAGGAAGACCGCCGTGGCGAACCCTTCGTCGGACCAGCCGGCCAGCTGCTGGACCGCATGCTCGCGGCCGTGGGCCTGTCGCGCACCGCCGAAGGCGCCGATCCGGCGCAGCAGGTCTACATCGCCAACACGCTCAAGTGCCGGCCGCCGGGCAACCGCAATCCGACGCCGGAGGAACTGGCCCGTTGCGAGCCGTTTCTGATGCGACAGATCGCGCTGGTGCAACCGCGCATCATCCTGGCCATGGGCCGCTTCGCCGTGCAGGCGCTGTTGCGCACCGATACGCCCATTGGCCGGCTGCGTGGCCAGGTGCACACCTACCAGGGCGTGCCGCTGGTGGTCACCTACCACCCCGCCTACCTGCTGCGCAACCTGCCGGACAAGGCCAAGGCCTGGGCCGACCTTTGCCTGGCGGCGGAGGTGCTGGAACGCGGCCCTTCGGGACCAGCAGCCCGCGGCCCGGACTGATCAGCCCGGCTTCCTGGCCTTCTGCGGCCGCGTCCAGCCGGCCAGTGCCACCTGCCGGCCGCGCGCCACTGCCAGTTGTCCGGCCGGCACGTCCTTGGTGATGGTGGAGCCGCCGCCGATGGTGGCGCCGTCGCCCAGCGTCACCGGCGCCACCAGCACGCAGTTGCTGCCCACGTGCACGTCGGCGCCAATCACGGTGCGGTGCTTGTTGGCACCGTCGTAGTTGGCGGTGATGCTGCCGGCGCCGTAGTTCACGCGCGGGCCCACGGTCGCGTCGCCCAGGTAGGCCAGGTGGTTGGCCTTGGCACCATCGGCCAGGGTGGCGTTCTTTACCTCGACAAAGTTGCCGATGTGCACCTCCGCACCCAGCTGCGCGCCTGGGCGCAGGCGGGCGAACGGGCCCACCAGCGCCCCGGCGCCCACCTGGGCACCGTCGATGTGCGTGAAGGGGTGGATCACGGCACCGGCAGCGATGGCAGCGTCTTTGATCACGCAGTGCGCACCGATGCGGGCGCCGTCACCGATCGTGACCTGACCCTCGAAGAGGCAACCGAAGTCGATCTCTACGTCGCTGCCGCAGGTGAGTGAACCCCGCAAATCGAAGCGCGCCGGGTCGGCCAGACGCACGCCGGCCTCCATCAGCGCCTCGGCCTGGCGGCGCTGGAAGCGGCGCTCCAGGTCCGCCAGCTGCAGCGGGCTGTTGACGCCCAGCACTTCGGTCTCGTCAGGTGCCGGGCTGGCCACCACTGGCACGCCCTCGGCGACGGCCATGGCCACGATGTCGGTCAGGTAGTACTCGCGCTGCGCGTTCTCGGCCTTCAGTGCCATCACCCAGCGCTTGAGCAGCGCCGTGGGCGCGGCCATCATGCCGGTGTAGACCTCGGTGATGGCGCGCTGGGCGTCCGTGGCGTCCTTGTGCTCGACGATGCCCAGCACGCGTTCGCCGGCGGCGTCGCGCACGATGCGGCCGTAGCCGGTGGGATCGGGCAGATCGATGGTCAGCAGCGCCAGCCGTTCGCCACCGCAGGCGGCGGCCAGCGCGGCGGCGGTCTGTGTGCGGATCAGTGGCACGTCGCCGTTGAGCACCAGGGTGGTGGCGTTCGTGTCGTCCAGGGCCGGCACCGTCTGCTGCACGGCGTGGCCAGTGCCCAGCTGCGGCTGTTGCAGCACACACCGGCCCTGCGCACCGACGGCGTCGGTGACGGCGTCGGCGCCGTGGCCCACCACCACCACCGGGTTGACGGCTTGCAAGGCCCCGAGCCCGGCTGCGGCATCCAGCACATGCTGCAATAGGCTTCGCCCGCCCAGCCGGTGCAGCACCTTCGGCAGGGTGGATTTCATCCGCGTGCCCTTGCCGGCGGCCATGATGATGACGTTCACTGCCATGCGCCTGACTTCCGCAGCCAAAAGGCTCATTATCGTTTTGGCCGTTGGCGCGTTGTCGGCCTGCAGCATGGTGCGCGTGAGTTATGACAACGGCCCCGCCCTGGCGTTGTGGTGGCTGGACGGCTATCTGGATCTGGACGACGCGCAGGAGGCTGCTGCCCGCCCGCTGTTGCGTGAGTGGTTTGCCTGGCATCGCGCCACGCAGCTCCCGCAGTACGCGCGCTGGCTGGCCACCTGGCGAGAGCGTGCCGCCGGCGAGGTGAACGCCGACGAGGTCTGCCGCTGGTCGGCGCAGACGCGCGAAGCGCTGTGGACGGCCACCGAACGCGCGCTGCCGGCAGGCGCCCAGCTGCTGCCAACGCTGAAGCCAGCGCAGCTCGACCACCTGGCCGCCGAGATGGCCGACAAGCTGGCCGACGAACGGCGCAAGCGCGCCCAGCCTTCGGCCGAGGACCGCCGGGCCGCCGCGCTGGAACGCGCCATCGACAGCGCCGAGGAGCTCTACGGCACGATCACCGACGCGCAGCAGCGCCTGCTCGCCGACGCCGTGGCGCGCTCACCGATGGACGCGGTGCGATGGCTCGACGACCGTGAACGACGCCAGCGCCGATTTATCGACGACCTGCGTCGCGCACGCGTTCTGGCCGACGAGGCGACCCGGCTGGCGGCGCTGCGCGCGGCGGCGCAGGCTTTGTCCCAGCCCGCCGATGCCGACACGGCGGCGTTGCAGGCCCGCTGGCAGGCACATGGCTGCGAGGTGTCGGCCCGCCTGCATGCCACGACGACGCCAGCGCAGCGCCAGCACCTGCGCGAACGCCTGTCGGCCTGGGCGGAGGATGTTGCTGCGCTGGTCTCCCGGGCGGCGCCCTGACCCTGGGCACTGGCGTTGGGTACTGACGCCGGGCACTGAAGCCGCCGCCCGGCCCAGCCCGGCGACCGGTGTTGCCGATCAGGGCAGCGCGACGCGCACGGTCCGCGGATTCGGCCCGACGCGCGGGAAGTCGATCAGGGCTGCGCTGAACAGCGCGGCCTGCAGGCTGTCGCTGCCGAGCGTGCTGCCCTCGTTGGCGGCGCGGGCCTCGTACAGCGGCCTGCCGCTCGCGGCGTCGCGCAGCAGCACGGCCACCTGGCGTTCGTAGCGCGTGCGGTCGAAGGGCCCGGGCATCACCCAGACGGAACCGGCCCACACATGCCGGCGCAGGCCGAAGCCACCACGCCACCACAGCGGGTCGTCCCAAGGGTCGGCACCGGTGCGGGTGGTGCGGCTGGCCACTTGAACCAGCACGTCGGGCTTCTCGTCGGCGCCGGCCGGCCGGAATCCTGCGGCGGTCAGGGCGCGCTTGGCGGCCGCTTCGACGCGATCCGCCGCTGCCGGGTCGCTTTGCTGTGACGGCAGGCGGTCGAAGGCATAGCTGCCCGGCGCGCGGCCTGCGGGCCAGTCACCCCAGGTGGACAGGTCGGCGTACACCGTGTTCAGCGCCGCGCAGCCGGCCAGGCCAATGCCGGCCAGCAGCAGGGCGGGGGCGAACACGGCGCGGCGTCTCATGGTGTGTCTTCCTTGGCGAACCAACGCACGGCGGCTTCGGCCGGCGCGGCCGGGGTGGCGCAGGGTTCGTCGTCCGGGTCGAAGGCGCGGTCGCCCTGCGGATCGGCCACGCCCGTGGGTTTGAGCGTCTCGAAGGGAAAGAGTTTCCGGTCCGCCAGGTGCGACGGCACCACCGTGGCCATGGCGCGGAACATGTTGTCGGTGCGGCCTGGGTACTGGCGTTCCCATTCGCGCAGCATCGCGCGCACCTGCACGCGCTGCAGGTTGTCCTGGTTGCCGCAGAGGGTGCAGGGGATGATGGGGAACTGGCGCACCTCGGCATAGCGCTCCAGGTCCGTCTCCGCCACGTAGGCCAGCGGACGTATCACGGTATTCCTGCCGTCGTCACTCACCAGCTTGGGCGGCATGCTCTTCATGCGGCCGCCGAAGAACATGCTCATCAGCAGCGTCACCACGATGTCGTCGCGGTGGTGGCCGAGCGCAATCTTCGTCGCACCCAGTTCGCCGGCCACGCGGTAGAGGATGCCCCGCCGCAGCCGCGAGCACAGGCTGCACATCGTCTGCCCTTCCGGGATCAGCTTCTTGACGATGCTGTAGGTGTCCTGGTTCTCGATGTGGAAGGGCACGCCGAGCTTGCCCAGATACTCGGGCAGGATGTGCTCCGGGAAGCCGGGCTGCTTCTGGTCGAGGTTGACGGCGATCAGCTCGAAATCCACCGGCGCGCGCTGGCGCAGGCCCATCAGGATGTCCAGCAGCGCGTGGCTGTCCTTGCCGCCGGACAGGCAGACCATGACCTTGTCACCCGGCTCGATCATGTTGTAGTCCACGATCGCCTGGCCCACCTGCCGGTACAGCCGCTTGCTGAGCTTGCGGTCCTCAAAAGCCTGCTTGCGCGGGTCGGGGCGGTGCGCCTTCTGCGTGGGCGCCGACGAGGGCGAAGTGGCAGCGGTGTCCATCACAGTCCTTCCTTGATGCCGAAGACCTCGACGCCCACGGCGTCGCAGTCGGGATAGACGTCGGGTTTTTCGGTGCTCACGCGTGCAGCGCGCACCCGTGGGTGGGCCAGCATCGTCGCCAGCACGTCGTCGACCAGGGTCTCCTGCAGATGCACATGGCCGCGGGCCACCCGCTCGGCAATGCTGCGGCGGATGAAGTCATAGTCCACCACCTCGTCCAGCGTGTCCTTCGACGGCGTCGACAGCGCCATCGGGATGAACAGGTCGACGTTGATCAGCACGCGCTGCTCGCCCTTCTTCTCGAAGTCGTGCACGCCGATGTTGATCCAGACCTCGTAGTTGCGCAGGAAGAGGCGCCGGCAGTCCATCAGGCGCGGGTGTTGAAGCAGGGTCTGCATGTCAGTCTTCCTTCGCCAGGAACAGCACGTCGCGGCGCTGTGCCTGCAGGTGCTGGCCGCCATCGACCAGCAGCGTGGTGCCAGTGATCGCCGGCGATTCGAGCAGGAATGCCACCGCGCGGGCGATGTCCTCGGGGGTGGACGAGCGCTCCAGCGGCGTGAGCTTGTGGGCGCGGTCGAATTCGGCCGCGTCCATGGGCCCGGAGACCAGCGTCACGCCCGGTGCCACGCCGCACACGCGGGTGTGCGGCGCCAGTGCCTGTGCCAGCAGGGTGTTGGCGGCTTCCAGCGCCGCCTTGCTCAGCGTGTAGCTGAAGTAGTCGGGGTTGGGGTTCCAGAGCTTCTGGTCGAGCAGGTTGACCACCGCGCCACTTCCGGGGGGATGCCCAGGCGCGCTCACGCACGCGTGCAGCGCCCGCGCCAGTACCACCGCAGGCGCGGTGTTGGCGCGCCAGTGCCGCTCCATCGCGGCGTAGGAGAAGTCGGCCACGGCGTCGTATTCGAACAGCGACGCGTTGTTGACCACCGCATCCACGCGGCCGAAGTGCGCCTGCACCGCCGGCAGCAGCGCAGCGCAGGCGGTCTCGTCGGCCAGGTCGGCGGCAAAGGCCTGGGCGCGGGCACCGAGGGCCTGCGCATCCTGCACCGTCCGTGCCGCATCGTCGGCCGAGCCCCGGTAGTGCACCGCCACGTCCCAGCCTCGCCCCGCCAGGTGCAGCGCGATGGCACGGCCCAGCCGCCGGGCACTGCCGGTGACGAGGACCACGGGGCGGTCGGTGGGCGAAGGGGCGGCCAGAGCCATGCTTTCTACAATGCTGCGCGATGCGCGACGAACCCGCCAGTGTAGCCAGCCCCCTGTTTTCTGCGGATGCCGGGGCCTTGGCGCGCGTGAAGGACGCCATTGGCCGCGACGGTGGCTGGTGGCCCTTCGACCGCTTCATGGCCTTCGCGCTCTACGAGCCCGGCCTGGGCTACTACGCGCGGGGCGACGTGATCTTCGGCGCAATGCCAAACGGGCCTGAGGGCGTCAGCGACTTCGTCACCGCGCCCGAGCTGTCGCCGCTGTTCGGCCGGGCGCTGGCAGCGCAGTTGGATCAGGCCTTGTCGGCCACCACCACGCACGACGTCTGGGAGTTCGGCGCCGGCAGCGGCGCGCTGGCCGCGGAGCTGCTGGCCACGCTGGGCGACCGCGTCTCCCGATACCACGTGGTGGAAGTCTCCGGGGCGCTGCAGGCGCGCCAGCAGCGGCGGCTGGCGCCATTTGGCGACCGTGTCTGCTGGCACAGCACCTGGCCGGAGGTCTTGGACGGCGTGGTGGTCGGCAACGAGGTGCTCGACGCCATGCCGGTGCGGTTGCTGCACTTCGACGGCCGGCAGTGGTTCGAACGCGGCGTGGCCGTGTCCGATGGGTCGCTCGTATGGGCCGACCGACCCACAGACCTGCGCCCGCCGGTGGATGCGCCCTTCGTGCCCGGCACGGTCACCGAGATCCATCCCCAGGCCCAGGCCTGGGTGCGTTCGCTGGGCGAACGCCTGCGGCAAGGCGCCGTGTTCCTGGTCGATTACGGCTTCCCGGAGGCCGAGTACTGGCTGCCGCAGCGCCACGGCGGCACGCTGATGTGCCACCGCGCGCACCGGGCCGATGCCAACCCGCTGCTCGACGTCGGCCTCAAGGACATCACCGCCCACGTGGACTTCACCGGCATCGCGGTGGCCGGGCAGGACGCCGGGCTGGAGGTGCTGGGCTACACCTCGCAGGCGCGCTTCCTGCTCAACTGCGGCCTGGTGCCACTGCTGGAAGCCACCGACGTGCGCGAGCGAGCCATGGCGCAGAAGCTCATCCAGGAACACGAGATGGGCGAACTGTTCAAGGTCATCGGCTTCGTCAAGGGCCCCTGGTTCGACGCGCTGGGTTTTGCCGACGGCGACCGCAGCCACCGGCTCTAACCCCGGGCACTCAAGCATGCGCTGGCTGCTCGTCTTCCTGATCGCCACTGTCGTCTTCAACGGTGTGCGCGGCTGGCTGCAGAAGATCGGCCTGGGCAAGCTGCCCGGTGACTTCACCATCCGCCTGTTCGGCCGCGAGCTCTACGTACCGCTGGCCAGCAGCCTGCTGCTGAGCTTCCTGGCGATGGGCATCGGGTCGTTCTTCTGACCCGGCACCCTCACACCTGAAGCGCGGCGGCGATGGCCTCGGCGCGGGCCGCCTGCACGGCGCGGCCGATGTCGGGGCCCTTGGCCCCCCGTGCCTGCGCAGCGGCGGCCACGGTGGCTGTGTCCACGGCGCGTGCGGCCTCCAGCAGCGGCGGCAGTCGCTCCGCCGGCGCGTAGGCCTCGTCTTCACGCCCCAGGCGGCCGCGCGCATCGCAGGCGCCGGCCTGCAGGACCCACGCAAAACGATCTGGCCGGCGGATGGCATCACAGCGCTCGAAGAGGCGCAGCAGCGCGCCGGCGCCCAGCGTGCCGCTGGCGTGCAGGTGGCCGTGCTCTCGCGCCACCACGTCGGCCAGATCACGGCAGTCGTTGGGCACACGCAGCCGTTCCGCCAGCGCCAGTGCCAGTTTCGCGCTGCGCTGCTCGTGGCCATGGTGGCGCGGCAGCAGCTCGGCCGGCGTCGTGCCCTTGCCCAGATCGTGGCACAACAGGGCCCAGCGCACTGCCAACGGCTGCTGCGTGCGCGCGGCTTCGTCCAGCACCATCATCAGGTGCACGCCGGTGTCGACCTCGGGGTGGAACTCGGGCCGCTGCGGCACGCCCCAGAGGCGGTCCACCTCGGGCAGCAGGCGCTTCAGCGCGCCGCAGTCGCGCAGCACGGCCAGCATGCGGCTGGGCCGCCCGGCCATCAGGCCACGGGACAGTTCCTGCCACACGCGCTCCGGCACTAGGGCGTCGACTTCGCCGTCGTCCACCAGCTGGCGCAGCAGGTCCATGGTTTCCGGCGCCACCTGGAAGTCGGCGAAGCGCGCCGCAAATCGCGCCAGCCGCAACAGCCGCACCGGGTCCTCGGCAAACGCGGGCGAGACGTGGCGCAGCACACGGGCGGCCAGGTCGCGGCGGCCGCCGTAGGGGTCCACCAGCGTGCCGTCGGGGCCGCGGGCGATGGCGTTGATGGTCAGGTCGCGCCGCGCCAGGTCCTCGTCCAGCGTCACTTCGGGCGCGGTGTGGAAGACGAAGCCGTGATAGCCCCGGCCGCTCTTGCGCTCGGTGCGCGCCAGCGCGTATTCCTCATGCGTGCGCGGGTGCAGGAAGACCGGGAAGTCCTTGCCCACCGGCTGGAAGCCGGCGTCCAGCATCTGCTGCGGCGTGGCACCCACCACCACCCAGTCACGGTCGCCGGCGGGCAGGCCCAGCAGCGCGTCGCGCACCGCGCCGCCGACTTCGTAGATCTGCACGGCCCGCCGAGCCTCGCCTGTGATCGCCCTTGATGGCCAGCTACCGCGCGGTGCGGTAGGGCTCGTCCTCGGCGATGAAATCCTGCTCGGCCAGCGCGTCGGTGATCCACGCGGCCACGGCCGGGTGCGCCACGACGCGTTCGATGTAGGCCTGAGCCCCCGCACTGACCGGCAGGCCGTAGCCACGCAGGCGCATCACCACCGGCGCATAGAAGGCGTCTGCAGCGCCGAAGGCACCGAACAGGAACGGCCCGCCGGACAGGGCCAGCGCGTCGGCCCAGATCGCCTCGATGCGCGCCACATCGGCCCGCACGGCGGCCTGCTCGGCCCAGATCCGCGCGCCCACGTCCGGCATCGAGGCCTCGATGTTCATCGGGCAGTGGTTGCGCAGGGCCGAGAACCCGCTGTGCATCTCGGCGGTGATGCTGCGGGCACGGGCGCGGTGGTTCGGGTCCGTGGGCCAGATGCCGGCCTGCGGAAAACGGTCCGCCAGGGTCTCGGCGATGGCCAGCGTGTCCCAGACCGCAAAGCCGTCGTCCAGCAGCAGCACCGGCACCTTGCCTGCACCGCTGACTTGCGCCACCGCCTGCTTGAAGGGTGAATCCGGCGCAAAGGACAGACGCAGCTTCTCCTCGGTGAACGGGATGCCGCAGGCACGCATCAGCACCCAGGGCCGCATGGACCAGGACGAGTAGTTCTTGTTGCCGAACACCAGGCGCATGGGGGTCCTTCGTGATGGGGGTCAGACGCGGCGCGCGTTGGCCCGGTAGCCGTTGAAGCGATGGCGGCCCGGGCCTGAGCGCCCCTGACCCAGGTAGAGCGGCGCCACTGCGCCCAACGCGGCGGGTGTGAGGCCCACGGCCTCCAGACCCGGCACGTTGCCGCTGGCGACATTGGGCCGCTTCATGGAGTCGAGATTGTCGGCCGACATCAGCGGCTCGCCCGGCGCCAGCCCCATCAGGGCAGCCTGCAGGCGGCCGACGGCGTCGGGCAGCGGGATCACTCTGCGCTCTTGGCCCGCCCAGCGCCCGGCCAGGCGCACCAGATCGGCCAGCGTGAAGACCTCGGGGCCGGCGGCCTCGAAGCTGCGGCCCACGGTGTCCAGCCGCTCCAGCGACCGCCACAGTGCCGCGGCCACGTCCTCCACCCACACCGGCTGGAACTGCGCGTGCGCACCTGCCAGGGGCACGAAGGGTGCCAGCGCCTGCAGCCGCGCAAAGGTGTTCATGAAGCGGTCGTCGGCCCCGAAAATCACCGACGGCCGCCACACGGTGAGCGCCAGCCCGGCCCCCTGCAGCACGGCTTCGCCATCGGTCTTGCTGCGCAGGTAGTTCGACGGCGCGTCCGGCCCCACGCCGAGCGCGCTGACGTGCACCAGCCGCCGCACGCCAGCGCGCTGCATGGCGCCGACCAGCGTCCGTGGCAGTGCCACATGGGCGCGCTCGAAGTCGGCAGCACGGCCGTGCAGGATGGCCACGAGGTTGATGACGGCGTCACAGCTCGCCAGCAGACGGTCCAAGGCGGCGGGGTCGTGCACGTCGGCCTGCACCAGCTCCACGGTGGGCAGGCACTGCAGTGCGCGGCCATGGGCCAGGCGCCGCGTGGGCACACGCACGGTCCAGCCAGCGCGCACCAGACGTTCACAGGTGGAGCGGCCGACGAAGCCCGTGCCACCGAGCACGAGCACCCGGCGGCCCGTGGGTGCCACGCCTTTCAAGGCAGTTCCTTGTCGGTGGCCGGTGCGTCGGCGCGGCGCGGCCCGACGGTCGGCCCCAGCCGCGCCTTCAGGCTGGTGCCGCCTTCGCCCAACACGTGGGCGTAGTGCACGGCGTTGGTCAGTACCTTCTTCACGTAGTCCCGCGTCTCGTTGAAGGGGATGTTCTCCACCCAGGCTGCGGTCTCCAGCGTGCCGCCTTCCCGCCAGCGCCGCGGCCGGCCGGGCCCGGCGTTGTAGCCCGCCACGGCCAGGGGCTGGGCACCCTCGAAGTGGTCCAGCAGCAGCTTCAGGTAGGCCGTACCCAGGCGCAGGTTCACATGCGGGTCGGTGATCATCGCCGGCTTGAAGTCCAGCCCGATCTTGCGCGCCGTCCAGCGGGCGGTGGTCGGCATCAGCTGCATCAGACCGCTGGCGCCGACCGTGCTGCGCGCGTCCATGATGAAGCGCGACTCCTGGCGGATCAGGCCATAGATGTAGGCGGTTTCCAGGTTGGCCGCACGCGACTTCTCGGTGACTTCGTCACGCAGTGGCGTCGGGTAGCGCTGGGCCACGTCGACCACGCCCTGGGTGCGTTCGCTGGTGTTGATGCAGCGGTCCCAGACCTCGCGTTCACAGGCCCAGGCGGCGGCCGTCAGCAGGGCGCGGTCGGCGTCGGGCCGCTGGCGCAGGTCGCGCAGGGTGAAGTTCCACTCGCGCACGCCTTCGCTGCGCAGCCCCAGGCTCAGCAACTGCAGGGCGCGCTGCAGGCCCGGGATGCCGCGCACCGCGGCGCGTTCCTCGGCCGTGGCAGCCGGCGGCCTGGGCGGGAGGCTCAGACGGCCGCCCAGGTCTTCCAGCGCCAGCAGGCCGTAGAACTCTCCCGGGTCGGCTGCCAGCGTGCGCAGCATCTGCTCGGCCTGCGCACGCTGCGCGCCCCCTGCCTCGCCAGGCGGCGCCAGGGCCTGCAGGGCACGGGCTGTCCAGTAGCGCCAGGTGGGGGCGCTCTGCTGGTCGTCGGGCAGGGCCGCGACGGCACGCTGCAGCAACGCCCAGCGGGGGCCGCCGTCGGCGCGCAGCGCTGCGCGCGCCGCCCAGACGAGGTGCTCGTCCGGCCAGTCCACCAGGCGCGCCTCCGGCACCAGCGCGAAGGCGCGCTCAAAGTACGCCACGGCGTTGGCCTGCTGGCGCATGGCGGCGCGGTAGCCGATGCCGGCCCAGGCCTGGGCCGCCACGCTGGGGCGCAGGCGGTGCGTCCAGCCGTCGGCCTGTGTGGCGGCGGCGTCGGTGTCGCTGGCGGCCATGCGCAGCAGCGCCAGCAGCACCTCGTCGTCGTTGACGCGATTGACCTTGGGGTGCGGATGCCGGGCCAGCCAGCGGGCCGGGTTGTCCAGCAGGTCGCGCACCTGCGCTTCACTGGACTTGCTCAGCAGCGCGGCGTCGGCCTGCGCCTCCTTGGGGCGCCCCCGGTCCACCGCCTGCCGGATCTTCGGCCAGATCTCGGCCGGGCCCAGGCGGCCCTCGGCGGCCAGGGTGCTGGCCATCAGGTTGCAGCCGTCATCGTCGCGCTTCTGGCGCATCCAGGCCGCGGCGGCGGCGTTGCGCACGTCCTCACCGGCACGGTGGCGCTGCAGCAGCGTATAGCAGTCGACCTCGACGTCGTCGGCCATCTGGAAGCGCGGTTGCTCGCGGCGGAAGTTGTCCCAATCGCGGCGCTGGCCGAGTTCCAGCAGCCAGTCGTTGCGCAGCCGGTCTTCCACATAGGTGCCCGGCCAGCGGGCGTAGAAGGCGTCGAGATCGGCCTGCATGGCCGTCTTCAGGCGCAGGCCGAGCGCCCAGTAGTCCACCCAGGACGCCAGGGGATGCCGGCGCGCCGCCAGCTGATCCCGCAGGGCTTCCAGGCGCGGACGGTCGTTGGCGCGTAGCGCGTCGCGGGCCTGGATCACCAGGGCGTCGTCGGCCGAAGGTGCCGGCACTTCGGCACGGGCCGGCCCACAGGCCACCACAGCCGCAGAGACGGCAAGAACGGCGCGTACGGACGTGCGCGCAAAAAAGCGGGAACCCATGCGCGCAATTTAGCGCAGGGGTGCCCGCCTGTCTTGTGCAGGGCCGTTGCACGAACGGCCCTGGCCGCAGGGTCAGAAGCGCTTGCCCACACCCACGGCCAGCAACAGCGGGTCGACCTTGAAGGTGCCGGCCTTGGTGCCGGCGGAGTACACGTCGGTCTGGATCTGCACCTTCTTCACGTCCAGGTTCAGCAGCCAGCCGTCGCCCAGCGGGAAGTCCACACCGGCCTGCAGCGCGAGGCCGAAGCTGTTCTTGTCGATCGACGGGTCCAGCGCCGTGACCACTGCGGGGGCGAACTGCACGCTGGAGAAGCGGGTGTAGTTGAGGCCGGCGCCGACGTAGGGGCGGAAGCTCATGCCGCCGAAGTGGTACTGCAGCGTCAGCGTGGGCGGCAGGTGCTTGAGCGAGCCGATGTTGCTGCCGCCGGCACGAACGTCGTGCTTCTGCGGGTAGGTCAGGATCAGCTCAGCCGCCAGGTTGGGGCTGAAGAAGTAGCTGATGTCGACCTCGGGAATGGTCTTGTCATTGACGCTCAGGTCCAGGCCGGTGCTGTCCTTGTTGGCCGAATTCAGGTTGACGGCACGCGCACGCACGATCCAGTCGCCGCTGTCGTTCGACTGGGCCAGGGCAACGGGGGTGACGGCAGGCAGCAGGGCAGCGGCGGCCGCGGCGGCCATCCAGCGGATGTTCATGGAAATCCTCTTCACGGGTTTCAGCGGGCAACATTGCCCGCTCGTCATTGGGCGCGCGCGGGCACATGCCTTTGTTGCGTTGCAGCAATGTCTGTTCTGGTCACGACTGACTTGCGTCAAAGGGGCCGCTTCGGGGCCACAATGGGCGCATGACCTCGTTCAAGCTGCCGCTGGAACCCTCGCAGGACAAGCTCGCGCTGCGGCGCCAGTTGCAGGCCGAGCGGCAGTCCCTGGTCGACCGCCACCAGCGTGCCGTGCACCTGCAGGAGGTGCTGCGCGTGTGGCTGGTGACGCGGCCGGAAACCAGCATCGGCGCCTACTGGCCGATCAAGGGTGAGTTCGATGCCCTGCCGGCATTGTTCCGCTGGAGCGAGGCCGACCCGGCGCGGCGCATCGGCCTGCCGGTGGTGGACCGCGAGACCAAGCAGCTGCGCTTCCACGTCTGGTACCCCGGCTGTGCAATGGAAGAGGACGCCTACGGCATCCCCAAGCCCAAGGACACACCGGCCTTCGAGCCGCAGTTGCTGCTGGTGCCCTGCGTGGGCTTCGGCCCCGGGGGGCTGCGTCTGGGTTACGGCGGGGGCTTCTACGACCGCACGCTGGCGGCGTTGCAGCCGCGGCCCTTCACCGCCGGCCTGGGCTACGCGCACGGCTTCATCCCCTGGCTGGCGGCGGAGCGGCACGACGTGCCGCTGGACGCCGTGCTGACCGAGGACGGCGTGCACTGGATGCGCGGCGACCTGTAGCCCGCCGCTGCCGTTCGATGCCTTGACCCGCTGCGGCGCAGAGCGCGCCGCCGCGTCAGAGTCTGGGGGTTTTTCGACCGTGCCCGAAAGGCGCTCAAACTCTCAGTCGGCAGCCGGCAAGCTCAGCGTGAACTGGCAGCCCTGGCCCGGCGTGCAGGCGGCCGTGATGTCGCCGCCCATCGCGTGGGCCAGCTGCTGGCTCAGTGCCAGGCCGAGGCCCGTGCCGTGCACCGGGCCCCGTTCGGCGCCCAGGCGCTCGAAAGGCTGGAACAGACGTGCCTGCTGGGCAGCGTTCAGGCCTGGGCCGCCATCGCTCACCGTGACCGCCACGGTGGCGCCCGTGCGCCGCGCGGCCACGGCCACCCAGCCGCCGACGCGGTTGTACTTGATGGCGTTGGACAGCAGGTTGGTCAGCACCTGGCGCAGGCGCAGCGGGTCGGCCCGCAGGCGCGGCAGCGGGCTGTCGGGGCGCGTCACCGTCACCGCCTGTGCCTGCAGCAGCGGGGCCAGGAGCGCCAGGCTCTCGGCCAGTGCCACAGCAGGGTCCAATGCGGACAGCTGCAGTGTGATGTCGCCGCTCTCTGCGCGGCCGAGTTCCAGCAGGTCGTCCACCAGGGCCAGCAGGTGGCGGCCGGCGCGCAGCGACTCGTCGGCGAACTGACGGTGCCGGGAGCTCAGCGACGGGTCGGCCTGCAGCAGCTGCGTGAAGCCGAGCATGGCGTTCATCGGTGTGCGCAGCTCGTGGCTGATGCGGGCCAGCAGGCCGGCAATGGCGTGGTGCGCCGTTTCGGCCCGGTCGCGCGCCAGCCGCAGGGCATCGGCTTCGTGGCGTGCGGTCACGTCGACGATGAGGCCGCAGCGGTGGTCGCCGTCGGCGTCGTGGTGGATCGGCGTGGACGTGGCCTGCACCCATCGCACGCTGCCGTCGCGGTGCAGGATGCGGAATTCCGCGTCATGCGCGGTCCCTGCCCGTTCCGACTGCGTGAGCCCGTTCTGCACGCGAACATCGTCTACGGGGTGACGCATGCGCTGCAGCACGTGGCCGTCGCGCTGCGCCTCCTCCGGGTCGACGCCATAGACGTCGCGCACGCCCTCGCTGATGAATAGGAAGCGGATCAGGCCCTGCGGCGACACATGCGCCAGGTAGACGACGCCCGGCACCCGGCGTGCGATGAGCCGCAGCTGGGCGTCACTGCGCTCCAGCGCCTGCTGGGTGCGGATGCGGTCGGTGATCTCCTCGACCGTGCCTTCGTAGCAGAGCAGGTTGCCCTGGTCGTCGCGCACCTGGTGGGCGTTCTCGCTGATCCAGATGCGCTCGCGCGTGCGGTGGCGGTAGACCTCGGAGACCAGGCCGATGACGCGGCCTTCGGTGGCAAGCTGCCGGCGGAATTGTTCGCGCTGCGCCGGGTCCACGTACCACTCGCCGGCGATGTCGTGCACGGCGCTGATCAGTTCCGCCTCGGTGGTGTAGCCGTTGAGCTTCACCAGCGCCGGGTTGGCGCGCAGCATGCGGCCGTCGGGCGTGGAACGGTAGGCGCCCACCGGCAGCAGGTCGAACAGGGTCGATGCTTCCGGCGGGGCCTGCGGTGTGGGGGCCTCGGCGCTCACGGGGCGATGGTAGCCCCGGCGCCAACGCTGCCGGGAAACACCGCCGCGCCGCTGCGCTGCCGTTCAGACCGCCAGCCGGCGGCAGATCTCCAGCGACAGCGCACTCTGGTTGAGCGTGTAGAAGTGCAGCGACGGTGCACCGCCGTCGATCAGCCGCCGGCACAACTGCGTCACCACGTCCAGCCCGAAGGCACGGACGCTGGCGGCATCGTCCATGAAGCCTTCCATCTTCAGCGCCGCCCAGCGCGGGATCTCGATGCCGTCGCGCGCCGCGAACTGCGCGATACGCGCGTAGTTGTGGATCGGCATGATGCCCGGCACGATGGGCACGTCCACACCCATCGCACGCACCGCGTCCACGAAGTGGAAGTAGGCGTCGGCGTTGAAGAAGAACTGCGTGATCGCGCCGCTGGCCCCGGCTTTCACCTTGGCCACGAAGTGCTCAAGGTCCTTCTTCGCGTAGCGCTGCTGTGGGTGGTACTCCGGATAGGCCGCGACCTCGACGTGCCAGTCCGGCCCCTGCGTCTCGCGCACGAAGGCCACCAGCTCGGCGGCGTAGCGGAACTCGCCCGGCAGCGCGACGCCGCTGGGCAGGTCGCCACGCAGCGCCACCAGACGGCGGATGCCCTGGGCGCGGTACGTGGCCAGGATCTCGGCGATGCCCTCTCGTGTGCTGCCCACGCAGCTCAGGTGCGGGGCGGCTTCATGGCCCATCGCTGCGATGTCCTTCACCGTGGCCAGCGTCTTGTCGCGCGTGGAGCCGCCAGCGCCGTAGGTGACGCTGAAGAACTCCGGCCGCACGGCCGCCAGGTCCGACACCACCGTCTTCAGCTTGTCGCTGCCGACGGGGGTGTTGGGCGGGAAGAACTCGAAGGAAACTGGGATCATCTTTGCGCACCCTTGTCGCGTCAGGTCGTAGACCGCCGCGCCCGCCGGGCCGCCCCAAGGGCGCGGCGCGCCCCCTCGGGGGGCAGCGAGCGCGTGCGAGCTTGGGGGTCGGTCAGTACCGGTAGCTGTCGGGCTTGTACGGGCCAGCCACCGGCACGCCGATGTAGGCGGCCTGCTCCTCGGTCAGCTCGGTCAACTGCGCGTTCAGCGTCTTGAGCTGCAGGCGCGCGACCTTCTCGTCCAGGTGCTTGGGCAGCACGTAGACCTTGCCGGCTTCGTAGAAGTCGCTGTGGGTGAAGAGCTCGATCTGCGCGATGGTCTGGTTGGCGAACGAGCTGCTCATCACGTAGCTGGGGTGGCCGGTGGCGCAGCCCAGGTTCACCAGGCGGCCCTTGGCGAGCAGGATGATGCGCTTGCCGTCGGGGAAGATCACATGGTCCACCTGCGGCTTGATCTCCTCCCACTCGTACTGCTCGAGCGAGGCGACCTGGATCTCGTTGTCGAAGTGGCCGATGTTGCAGACGATGGCGTTGTGCTTCATCGCCGCCATGTGGTCATGCGTGATCACGTCCTTGTTGCCGGTGGTGGTGACGAAGATGTCGGCCTTGTCGGCCGCGTATTCCATCGTCACGACGCGGTAGCCTTCCATGGCCGCCTGCAGCGCATTGATGGGGTCGATCTCGGTCACCCAGACCTGGGCGCTGAGGCTGCGCAGCGCCTGCGCGCTGCCCTTGCCCACGTCGCCGTAACCGGCCACGACGGCGATCTTGCCGGCGATCATCACGTCGGTGGCGCGCTTGATGCCGTCCACCAGGCTCTCGCGGCAGCCGTAGAGGTTGTCGAACTTGCTCTTGGTGACGCTGTCGTTGACGTTGATGGCGCGGAACATCAGCGTGCCCTTGGCGCTCATCTCCTTCAGGCGGTGCACGCCGGTGGTCGTCTCTTCGGTGACGCCGATGATCTGCGCGCTCTTGCGGCTGTACCAGGTCGGGTCCTCGGCCAGCTTGGCCTTGATGGCGGCGTAGAGCTCGGTCTCTTCCTCGCTCGTCGGGTGGGCCAGCAGCGAGGCGTCCTTCTCGGCGCGCTTGCCCAGGTGCATCAGCAGCGTGGCGTCACCGCCGTCGTCCAGGATCATGTTCGGGCCTTCGCCGGCGCTGCCCTTGGGGCCGAACTCGAAGATGCGGTGGGTGTAGTCCCAATAGTCCTTCAGCGTCTCGCCCTTGTAGGCGAACACCGGCGTGCCCTGCGCCACCAGCGCCGCGGCGGCGTGGTCCTGGGTGCTGAAGATGTTGCACGAGGCCCAGCGGACCTCCGCGCCCAGCGCCTGCAGCGTTTCCACCAGCACCGCGGTCTGGATGGTCATGTGCAGGCTGCCGGTGATGCGGGCGCCCTTGAGCGGCTGAGCCTTCGCGAATTCCTCGCGGATGGCCATCAGCGCGGGCATCTCGGTCTCGGCGATGCGGATTTCCTTGCGGCCGAAGTCGGCCTGGGCAAGGTCGGCGATCGCGTGGTCGGCGGCGGGTTTGAGAACGGCGTTCATGTCGGCTCCAGATCAGTCCATGGTGGATGACCCTGCACGACAGGCCGCGGGCGACGAGGCAAACAAAAAATGCGCTCCACCCGGGCGGCCTGGGCCGTGCAGGTGAGCGCAGTTGCGGTTCAGACGGTGCTGAGAGGTTCCGAGCCTGGCCCCGGTTTCAGGGGTTGCAACGCTCCTCGGAAAACATCAATTCTAGCCAAGCGGGCCGAAACGTGCAGTGCTCCGGTGCGTCAAGCAGACACGGAAACCGCCAACTGATCCTCGTACCCGCCGGGCACCAGGGCTGGCCGGCCGACGATCAGCGGGTCCACCGCGCCCACGCGGGACAGTTCCTTGCGCGCATAGGGCAGGCGGTGCAGCACATAGCGCATGGCGTTCAGGCGCGCGCGCTTCTTGCAGTTGCTCTTGATCACCGTCCACGGGGCGTCCGACGTGTCGCAGTGCAGGAACATGTTTTCCTTGGCGCGCGTGTAGTCGTCCCACTTGTCCAGCGAGGCCAGGTCCACCGGGCTGAGCTTCCACTGCTTGAGCGGGTGCACCTGGCGCTCCTTGAACCGCCGGCGCTGTTCATCGCGGCCCACGCTGAACCAGAACTTGAACAGGTGCACGCCCGAGCGCACCAGCTGGCGCTCGAACTCGGGTGCCTGGCGCAGGAATTCGTCGTACTCGGCCGTGCTGCAGAAACCCATCACCCGCTCGACGCCGGCGCGGTTGTACCAGCTGCGGTCGAAGAGCACGATCTCGCCGCGCGTGGGCAGGTGCTGGATGTAGCGCTGGAAATACCACTGGCCGCGCTCGATCTCGCTGGGCTTTTCCAGCGCCACGACGCGTGCGCCACGCGGGTTCAGGTGCTCCATGAAACGCTTGATGGTGCCGCCCTTGCCGGCAGCGTCCCGGCCTTCGAAGAGGATCACCACCCGCTGGCCGGTTTCCTTCACCCAGGCCTGCAGTTTCAGCAACTCCACCTGCAGGCGGTACTTCTGCTTCTCGTAGGCCTTGCGCGACAGCAGGTTGCGGTAGGGGTAGCCGCCGTCGCGCCAGCCGGCGGCGAGCTCCAGGTCGGGGTCCACGCCCTCGGTGGCCGGGCGTGCACGTTCGGCCAGCAGCCGCTTGAGCGCCTTGGCCTCGTCGGGCGCCATGCCGTCGGCAAAGGCCTTCCACTGCGTCATCAGTTCGCTCGCCGGCGTCTGCGACTTGGCGTGCTCCGCCAGCAGGTCACCCAAGGCCATGGCGGCGACCGTCCGCGTCCGGACCTCGGCGCGGTGGCCGCGGTCGGCTTCCAGTGCCGGGGCGGTCAGCGTCGCGGCGGTGTCGCCCGCAGCGGCACGCCGCGCGCGCGCCGGCTTCTTGGCGGTGTCGGGCGCTGTGCCGGACGTCTTGGTGGTGCGGGCTGAGGCGGCAGGGCGGTTGCGGGCAGTGGGCATGCGGCGGCCAATGTGACAGTGAGGTGACCCTGCGATGATCTCGCCCGTGCATGACCGCCCATTGACCGATATCAAGCCCCGGCCGCTGGCCGACCTTTCGCCGGTCCAGGCGCGTGACGTGCTGGGCGTGCTGACCGACATCGACGACACGCTCACGCGCGACGGCGCCATCGAACCGGCTGCGCTTCAGGCGCTGCAGTCGCTGGCCGATGCCGGCCTGCCGGTGTTCGCCGTCACCGGCCGCCCGATGGGCTGGAGCGAACCCTTTGCCCGTGCCTGGCCGATCGGCGCCATCGTGGCCGAGAACGGTGCGGTGGCCCTGTGGCGCGAGGGTGACGCGCTGCAGACCGAATACGCCCAGGACGCGGCCACCCGCGCCGCCAACGGCGCCCGCCTGCGCGCCGTCGCCGCCCGCGTGGTTGCCGAAGTGCCCGGCGCCACGCTGGCCCGGGACAGCGCCGGCCGCGTCACCGACATCGCCGTCGACCACAGCGAGTTCGCCCACCTGGATGCGGCCGCCATTGCCCGAGTGGTGGCCCTGATGCAGGCCGAAGGCATGCAGGCCACCGTGAGCTCCATCCACGTCAACGGCTGGTATG
The DNA here is from genome assembly GCA_024235915.1 of Burkholderiaceae bacterium. Lineage (GTDB taxonomy): Bacteria > Pseudomonadota > Gammaproteobacteria > Burkholderiales > Burkholderiaceae_C > Rubrivivax. The sequence continues at coordinate 38,492 of JACKLO010000027.1, forward strand.
GCGAGCACGACAAGTGGAGCGGTGCGCGCTGGATCGTGCAGCGCCGCCTGGGCCGCGACCTGGCGGCCGAGGTGGACCGCTGGGTCTACGTGGGTGACTCCACCAACGACCAGGCCATGTTCGGCCGTTTCGCCCTCAGCGTGGGCGTGGCCAACCTGATGGACTTTGCCGACCGGCTGCACACCTGGCCCACCTACCTGGCCCAGAGCGCCCGCGGCGAGGGCTTTGCCGAGCTGGCGCGGATGCTGCTGGCGGCCAGGGCATGAACAAGCTCGACCAGGACATCCTGAACCTGCTGGTGCGCGACGCACGCCTGCCCTTTGCCGACATCGCGCGTGAACTCGGCATCTCGCGCGCCCACGCCCGCAACCGCGTGCAGGCGATGGTGGAGGCCGGCGTCATCGAACAGTTCGCCGCCGTGGTCAACCCGGACAAGCTGGGCAAGGCGGTGTCGTCGTTCGTCGATCTGCGGGTCACGCCGGCGGCCATCGAGGCGGTGGCCGACGAACTGGCGGCCTGCGCCGAGGTCGTCAGCCTCTACATCATGAACGACCTGCAGAGCCTGCACATCCACACGCTCACCGACACGCACGAGGCCTTCGAGGCCTTCGTGCGCCGGCGCATCTTCAACCGGCCGGAAATCCTGTCGGCCGACTGCAAGACCCTGCTGGCCCGCGTGAAGCACCGCCGCGGCGGCGTGCGGCTGTAGGGCCGCGGCGGCATACCCGAGACAGCATCAGGGGCGGCCATTCGGTGCGCCCGCCCCGTGGCGGTGCGCGCGCCGACGCGCAATCCGTGGCCGTGAGGTGCCGGACCGCGTCGGGTCCGTGTGCTTCTGAGTTGACATTCGATCATCGATGGCGCTAACCAGAGCCGAATCGATACCTTTGCAGCCGGCCCGATGGCGCATGTTGCCTAGGGGTTCTTCCCAGGGTTGGTGCACCACTTGTGCGCCAAATCATTGATTTATCGAGGGTTCGACGGTGGCACGCATCGTGCGATGACCCAGGCGTCGGGGTGCCGTTTGTCAACGGCGCCGTCCCATCCTTATCGCCTGGAGATCCACTATGTCCCTCGCCCGTCGCCAGATGCTCACCGGCAGCCTTGCCGGTGGCCTGCTCGCCGCCCCAGCCCTGGTGCGTGCGCAGTCGCGCCCCATCACCTGGAAGATGACCAGCGCCTACCCCAAGGGCTCGCCGTTCTACATGGACGGCCCGGGCAGCGCCACCGACCTGGCCAAGCGCATCGACGCCATGTCGGGCGGTCGCCTGAAGATCCAGGTCTATGGCGCCGGCGAGCTGATTCCCGCGCTGGAGGGCTTCGACGCCGTGCGCGCCGGCACGGTGGAGATGAACCACGCCAACAGCTACTTCTGGACCGGCAAGACGTTTGCCGCCCAGTATTTCACCGCCGTGCCCTTCGGCCTGAACTTCCAGGGCATCAACGGCTGGCTGTACGACGGCGGCGGCCAGGCGCTGTGGGACGAGGTCTACGCGCCCTTTGGCCTCAAGGCCTTCGCCGCCGGCAACACCGGTGTGCAGATGACGGGCTGGTTCAAGAAGGAGATCAAGAGCGTCGACGACCTCAAGGGCCTGAAGATGCGCATCCCCGGCCTGGCCGGCAAGGTCTACGCCGCGCTGGGGGTGGACGTGAAGCTGCTGCCCGGCGGCGAGATCTTTCCCGCGCTGGAGCGCGGCGTGATCGACGCGGCCGAGTTCGTCGGCCCCTACCAGGATCGCCGCCTGGGCCTGCAGAAGGCGGCCAAGTACTACTACACCACCGGCTGGCACGAGAGCGCCACTGTCAGCGAACTGCTGGTCAACAAGGCTGCGTTCGCAGGTCTGCCCAAGGACCTGCAGGCGGTGGTGGAGAACGCCGCTGCCGCGTGCAACGTCATCAGCGAAGGCTGGTGCCAGCGCAACAACGCCGAGGCCATGGACGACCTGATCAAGAACCAGGGCGTCATCGCCAAGCCCCTGCCAGCGGACGTGGTCAAGCGCCTGCGCGAGGTCACGGCCCAGGTGCTGGCCGAGAACGCCGCCAAGGACCCGCTGACGAAGAAGGTGCACGACTCGTACATGGCCTACGCGGCCAAGTACGCGGCCTGGGCGCGCTACAGCGAAGGCCCCTACCACGGCAGCATCCTCGACTCGATCTGACGCGGCGATGGCCTTCGCTTCCGCCACCGCGGCGCGCATCGACGCGCTGACCGACGCCGTCGGCCGCACCGCCGCCTGGGGGGCGCTGGCCATCGCCTTGCTGATGGCCGGCAACGTGCTGTTGCGCTACGCCTTCGACACCGGCAGCGTCTGGGCGCAGGAGCTGGAATGGCACCTGCTGGCGCCGCTGGCGCTGGCCGGCATGAGCTATGCCCAGCGCCACGGCGAGCATGTGCGCGTGGACGTGTTCTACGCGCGCTACGGCCAACGCGGCCAGGCGGCGGTGGACATGCTGTCGGCGCTGCTGGCCGTCGGCTTCGCGCTCTTCATCATCAAGGTGTCGGTCCCCTACGTGGACGCGGCCTGGTCCATCGACGAAGGCTCGGCCGACCCCGGCGGTCTGCCGCACCGGTGGCTGCTCAAGGGGCTGATCCCGGTGGGCTTCGCGCTGTTCGCGCTGCAGTCGCTGGCCGGCGGACTGCAGGCCGCCGTGCGGTTCAAGGAGGCCGGCGATGCTCGGTGAGTTCCTCGCCGTCGGCATGCTGCTGGGCTTCTTCGCCCTGCTGCTGCTCGGCGTGCCGGTGGGCATCACGCTGGCCACCAGCGGGCTGGTCTTCGGCTTCCTGGGCTTTGGTGACGGGTTGTTCAACCTGCTGCCGGCGCGCATCTACGGCGTCGTCGCCAACTACCAGTGGCTGGCGATCCCGATGTTCGTCTTCATGGGCGTGATGCTGGAGAAGTCGCGCCTGGCAGAGGACCTGCTGGACGTGGTCGGCCACCTGGCCGGTGGCCTGCGCGGCGGCATGGCCATCGGCATCGTGCTCGTGGGCGTGGTGCTCGGCGCCACCACCGGCATCGTCGGCGCCACCGTGATCACGCTGGGCCTGCTGACGCTGCCCGCCCTGCTCAAGCGTGGCTACGAGCCCGGCATCGCCTGCGGCGCCATCTGCGCCTCGGGCACGCTGGGGCAGATCATCCCGCCCAGCCTGGTGCTGATCCTGCTGTCGGACATCATGCAGCTGTCGGTGGGCACGCTGTTCGCGGCGGCCGTGATGCCGGGCTTGCTGATCGCCGCGCTGTACGTGCTCTACATCGTCGTCTACGGCATGCTGCGGCCGAACGCCATGCCGCCCGTGCCGCTGGCAGAACGCCAGGCGCTGCCGCGGCGCGAGCTGTTGGCACGTTTTGCCCGCGTGGTGCTGCCACCGGCGCTGCTGATCGCTTCCGTGCTGGGCTCCATCATCGGCGGCGTGGCCGCGCCCACGGAAGCGGCTGCGGTGGGTGCCCTGGGGGCCATCGTGGTCTGCGCCCTCGGCGGCCGCCTGAAGCTGGAGGTGCTGCGGCAAACCGTTCAGAGCACCACCAAGATCACGGCGATGGTGATGTTCATCCTCATCTGCGCCCAGCCCTTCGGCCTCGCCTTCCGCGGCCTGCACGGCGAGGACCTGATCGCCGACCTGTTCCGCCTGCTGCCCGGCGGCGTAAATGCCGACATCTGGTTCCTGATGGCGCTGGTCTTCGTGCTCGGCTTCTTCCTGGAATGGATCGAGATCAGCTACATCGCGGTGCCGCTGTTCCTGCCCATCTTCCGCGACGCGGGTGTGGACCCGGTGTGGCTGGCGATGCTGATCAGCGTCAACCTGCAGACCTCGTTCCTGACGCCGCCCTTCGGCTGGGCGCTGTTCTTCCTCAAGGGCGTGGCGCCGCCAGGCGTGACGACGCGGCACCTGTACACCGGCGTGCTGCCCTTCATCGCGCTGCAGGCCACGGCGCTGGTGCTGGTGTTCTGCTTCCCGAAGATCGCCACCTGGCTGCCGCAGGCCATCGGCTGGTAGCGCCATGGCCACCGAGACCTTGATCCTGGGCGCCGCCGGCTGGGCCCTGCTGGCCGGCGCGCTGGCCGCCACCGGGGCCGTCGCCGGCGTGCTCGCCGGCCTGCTGGGCGTGGGCGGCGGCATCGTCATCGTGCCGGTGCTCTACCACGTGTTCAGCGCGCTGGGCATCGACGAGGCGGTGCGCATGCACCTGGCCGTGGGCACCTCGCTGGCCACCATCGTGCCCACGTCCATCCGTTCCGCGGCGGCGCACCGCGCGCGCGGCAGCCTGGACCCCGCGCTGCTGAAGCAGCTGCTGCCGGGTGTGGTGGTCGGCGTGGCCGTCGGCGCCCTGGCCAGCGGCTGGTTGCACGGCCGTGTGCTGACCGCGGTGTTCGCCGTCGTGGCCCCGGTGGTGGCGGCACACATGGCGCTGGGCGACCGCGCGCCGAGCTTCGGCCGTGGCCTGCCCGGCCGCGCGGGCTGCGCCGGCCTGGGCCTGGGCATCGGCGGCTTGTCCACGCTGATGGGCATCGGCGGCGGCACGCTCAGCGTGCCGCTGCTCAGCAGCCTGGGCGTGCCCATGCGCACCGCCGTGGGCACCGGCGCGGCGCTGGGCACGGTGATCAGCATCCCCGGCGCCACGGCCTTCGTGATCAACGGCTGGGACCGTGCCGGCCTGCCGGCCCTGAGCCTGGGCCACGTGAACCTGCTGGGCGTGGCGCTGATCGTGCCGGCCACGCTGCTGACCACCGGCTGGGGCGTGCGCGCGGCGCATGCGGTGAATCCGGGCACACTCAAGCGCCTGTTCGCGCTCTTCCTGGCGCTGACCTCGGCCCGCATGCTCTGGAACCTGGCCTCGTGATGCACACCCCTTCGTCCTACGGCGGCATGGTCGTCGCCCCCCACCATCTGGCGGCGCAGGCCGGCCGCGACGTGCTGCGCGACGGCGGCACCGCGGTGGAGGCCATGGTGGCCGCCGCCGCGGCCATCGCCGTGGTCTACCCGCACATGAACGCCATCGGCGGCGACGGCTTCTGGCTCATCCATGACCCGGCCACGGGTGACGCACCGCCAGTGGCCATCGACGCCTGTGGTGCCGCAGCGGCCGCGGCCAGCATCGATTTCTACGCCGCACGCGGCCATGCGAAGGCGATCCCGTCCCGCGGCCCGCTGGCGGCGCTGACCGCCGCCGGCACCATCGGCGGCTGGGCCGAAGCGCTGGCGCTGAGTGCGCAGTGGCAGGCGCCGCTGCCACTGCCCCGGCTGCTCGCCGACGCCATCCGCCATGCCGAGCAGGGCGTGGCCGTGTCTGCCAGCCAGGCCCGGCTGACGCGCGAGAAGCTGGCCGAACTGGCGCCACAGCCCGGCTTCGGCGCCACCTACCTCGTCGATGGCCAGGCGCCGGCGGCGGGCCACCGGCTGCGCCAGCCGGCGCTGGCCGCCACGCTGCGCCAGCTGGCCGACGAAGGCCTGGACAGCTTCTACCGCGGCCCGCTGGCCGCGCGCATCGCCGCCGCGCTGCAGGCCGTGGGCAGCCCGCTGACGGCGGCGGACCTGGCCGCCTGCCGCGCCGAGCGGGTGCCGCCCCTGCGCGTGGCGCTGCCCGAGGCCGAGGTCTTCAACCTGCCGCCGCCCACGCAGGGCCTGGCCACGCTGATGATCCTGGGCCTGTTCGATCAGATCAGCGACCGGCTGGGGATCACCGAGGGCGAAGGATTCGCCCATGTGCATGGCCTGGTCGAGGCCACGAAACAGGCCTTCCTCGTGCGTGACGCCGTGGTCACGGACCGTGGCCGCCTGCCGTCGGACCCGCAGGCCTTCCTGATGACCGAGGCGCTGGCTGAACGTGCCACACGGATCGATGCGAAGCGTGCCCTGCCCTGGCCGCAGCCGACGCAACCCGGCGACACCATCTGGATGGGCGCGGTGGACCGCGAAGGCCGCGCCGTCAGCTTCATCCAGAGCGTGTACTGGGAGTTCGGCAGCGGTGTGGTTCTGCCCGACCTGGGCATCTGCTGGCAGAACCGCGGCACCAGCTTCGCGCTGGACCCGCGGGCGCTGAACGCGCTGGAACCCGGCCGCAAGCCCTTCCACACGCTCAACCCGTCGCTGGCCCGCTTCGGCGATGGCCGCGTGATGCCCTTCGGCACCATGGGCGGCGAAGGCCAGCCGCAGACGCAGGCCGCGGTCTACACGCGCGTCGCACGCTTCGGCCAGGGCCTGCAGCAGGCGGTGGCCGCGCCGCGCTGGCTGCTCGGCCGCACCTGGGGCGACGTGAGCACGTCGCTGAAGCTGGAAAGTCGTTTCGACCCGGCGCTGGTGCAGGCGCTGGGCGACGCCGGCCACGCCGTCGAACTGTTGGACGAGGCCTTCAGCGACACCATGGGCCACGCCGGCGCGCTGATGCGCCACCCGGACGGCCGCATCGAAGGCGCGGCCGACCCGCGCAGCGACGGGGCGGCGGCCGCGGTCTGATCCGTGCCCGAGCGGCGAGCCCAGCCGCTCAACCGCCGGCTTGCAGCGTGGCCAGCGTCTCGACGATGGCGGCGTGCGCGCCGGCGTCCAGCGTCATCGGAATGTGGCCCAGCCCCGGCAGCACCCGCACCGGCCAACGCTGGCCGGCCCGCGCCACCTCGTCGGCATAACGCTCGGCACGGAAGGCCTCGTCCTGGGCGCCCACCAGGATCGCCACCGGCCGCTTGGCAGCGCGCATCGTGCCCAGGTGGTCGGCCGGCGGCCGGAAGTTGGTGGCCAGGGCATAGCCGTAGGCCGGGGTCAGGCGCGCCTGGGCGGCCGGATCGAGCGCAAAACGCGTCACCGGCAGATCGGTGAGCGCCCGCGGCAGCCAGCGCCACAGGCCCAGGCGGTCCAGCAGCATCAACCCCACCAGGCGTGGCACGCCCACCCGGACCCAGCCGCCGCTGTCGGGGCGGTGGGTGCTGGCGTCCTGGCCCAGGAAGGGCGACAGCAGCAGATAGCTCTGGAACCGGCCCTGCAGCGGCCCGCCGGCGATGCGCAGCGCGAAGCCGCCGCCCGACGAGAACCCCAGCAGCGTGGCCGGCGCCGGAGGTTTCAGCGCGGTGAGCAGGTCGTCCAGGTCCTCGTCGAGCTGGCCGACGTGGTCGATGCGGCCGCGTGCGCCGGTGGCGCCGTGGCCGCGCCAGTCGGGCACCAGCACGGCCCAGCCGGCCGCGGACAGCGCGCGCGCCAGCGGGTGCAGGCTCTCGCTGCTGGCCGAAGAGCCGTGCACCAGCGTCACGCTGCCGCGCGGCGTGCCGTCGACCGGTGCGTAGCGGCGGTAGGCCAGCGCCGTGCCGTCGCGCGCGGGCACGGTCTGCAGCGACGGCAGGTCGCGCATGTCCAGGCCGCGGAACGGCGCCGAGATGCTTTCCATCAGCGGCGGCGCCGCCGGGCCGCCAAAGGCCAGCGCGGCAGCCAGCAAGGCCAGCGGAATGCCGGCGGACAGGAGCAGGGTCAGTTTCATCGGGGGGTCAGGAAGTCGGTCATGCGCTGCAGCTCGTCGTCCAGCGCGTTGCGGAAGGCGCGGTCGCGCGGGGCGCGGCCGGCCACGTAGCCCAGGTCGGGGGTCAGCACGCCGTCGCGCCAGGCCACGTTGGCCCAGCCGATGACGGCGTCGCGCCACAGCAGCGGCAGCGCGTAGTAGCCGCGCAGCCGTTTCGGCGCTGGCGTGTAGGCCTCGAAGCGGTAGGGCCAGCCCCAGAAGGCCTCGAAGCGGCGGCGGTCCCAGACCACGGGGTCGAAGGGCGCCAGCAGGCGCACGCCGTCGGGCGGCGCGTGCCGTTTCGACGCCGGGTTCTCGCCCGCCGGCCAGGTCCAGCGCTGGCCGTCGACCTCGGCCGAGGCCAGGCGTGCCTTGGCGCGCGCCAGCGCCGCGCGGCGGCGCTCGCGCCACTGCGGCGCGGCGGCGCTGCCGACCCACATCACGAACTGGCTCAGCGTGGGCGCCGGCAGCGGGGCATAGAGCGCCACGGCCACGTCCACCAACTGGTCCAGCGCGGCGTCGGCGGCCGCAGGGTCGTGGGGCGGCCGCACATGCGCATCGTGCGCCGCATAGACGCGCGTGCCGCCCTCGCGCCGCGCCACGCGCAGCAGGCCCCGGTAGTGCATGCCGTCCAGCAGCTGTGTGCTGGCGTTGGAACTGCCGCCGAACCAGTTGCGCGCCTTGCCGTGCTGGAAGTGCGCGTCGACCTCGCGCGGGTGCGCCTGGCCGCGCTCGCGCACGAAGGCCTGCACCGCGTGCGCCTGCGCCCAGCGCGCCTTCGGCCAGACGGTGCGCGCCGTGCGCGGGTGCATCAGCGCCTGCGTGGCGCGCGGCAGGAAGCCGTAGTTGATGAAGAAGTCCTCCTCCACCGCCAGCCGTGGGTAGCGGCGCTCCAGGTCGCCGGCGCGGTAGTCGCGCACGCGGTGGCGAAGCGTGAGGTCCTGTGCACGTGCCGGCGCGCGGATGGGGTCGGCCTGCACGAAACCCAGGCGCTCGATGGCGCGGGGCAGGGTCGTCGGGGTGAACAGGCTGCGGGCCAGCGCGAAGCGGCGCAGGTCGTCCAGGGTCGGGCCGGGCATGCGGCGACGATACTCGGGGCGTGACTTCCGGCCCCCCCACGTTCGACATCGCGGTCTGGCGCCAGCGACTGCAGGCCTGGCCCGTGGCGGCGCTGCCGGACGACGGCCGCTGCCGTGCGGCGGTGGTGCTGCCGCTGACCGAAGCCGGCTTCGGCGCCGCGCTGGACGACATGCCGGCGCACGCCGACTGGCAGACCGACGCCGCGCTGCTGCTCACGCGCCGTGCCGCCGGCCTGCGTGCCCACGCCGGGCAGTGGGCCTTGCCGGGTGGCCGCATCGACGCCG
>JACKLO010000028.1 GCA_024235915.1 Burkholderiaceae bacterium
GGCAGGCGAAGCGGCCGCCATCGCAGCGCACTTCGGCGGCGATGCGACGCTCTACCGCGCCTTTCGCGCCAGTTGCCTGCAGCAGTTTCCGGCCGACCTGCGCGAAGGTGACGCGGCCGTCGCTTCTGACGATGCGCCAAGGCTGCGTCGCGTGGCACACAGCCTGAAGTCCGTGCTGCTGCTGTTGGGCGAGGAAGACGCGTCCGCCACGGCACGGCGGCTGGAACACGCAGCCGAAGCCGCTGACTGGCCCGCCTGCCATGGGCCCTGGCAGGCGGTGTCGATCAGGTTGCGCCAGCTGGTCGGCATCCCGGGCTGAGCCCCCGGGTCCCGGGCCGACCCGCCGGGAGGGCGTGTCAGCCGTGGAGTGCGCGCCAGACGGTCTCGCCCGTCAACGGCATCTGCATCCGCTCGGCCGCCTCGCCGCGACCCGCGCGCCGCAGCGCGTCGACCACCGCATTGACCACCGCCGGGGTCGCGCCGATGGTGCCCAATTCGCCCACGCCCTTGGCGCCCAGCACGTTGGTCGTGCAGGGCACCGAGGTGTCGAAGACGGTCTTGAAGCCCAGGAAGCCGTCGGCACGCGGCATCGCGTAGTCCATGAAGCTGGCGCTGAGCTGCTGGCCGCTGTGCTCGTCGTAGACCACCGCCTCGCACAGCGCCTGGCCGATGCCCTGCACCGCACCGCCTTCGACCTGCCCCTGCACGATCTGCGGGCTGACCACGCGGCCGATGTCGTTCACCGACGCGTAGGCCACCAGCTGCACCTCGCCGGTGGCCGGGTCGACCTCGACCTCGCACACATGGCAGCCGTTGGGCCAGCTGGGGGCGCCGGCGGTGGCGCCCTCCTCCACGGCAAAACCTTCGGGTCCCTGGCGCGCCGCCAGCTCGAACAGGCCGATGCCCAGGTCGGTGCCGGCCACGGTGTAGCGGCCGGCGGCGTATTCGATGTCGGCCGCTGGCGCCTCCAGCGCATCCGCGGCCAGTTCCTTGCCGCGTTCCACGCTCTTCTTCGCCGCCACGTGCACCGCGCCGCCGCCGGTGAACAGGCTGCGGCTGCCGGCGCTGCCGAAGCCGTTGGCGCGGTCGGTGTCACCCATCAACACGCGGATGCGCTCGATCGGCACGCCGAAGGTGTCCACCGCCAGCTGCGCGTAGCTGGTGGCGATGCCCTGGCCCATGGGCATGGTCGCGGCGATCAGCTCGATGAAGCCGTCGGCGGTCACACGCACGGTGGCCTGTTCGACCAGCGCGTTGCCACCGGTCCATTCCAGGAAAGTCGCAATGCCGCGGCCGCGCAGCTTGCCGGCCGCCTTGGACGCCGCGGCGCGGGCCTCGAAGCCGGCCCAGTCCGACAGTTCCAGGCCCTGGTCGAGGATCTTCTCGAACTGCCCGACGTCGTAGACCTGCGCCATCGGGTTGGTGTAGGGCATCTGATCCGGGCGGATCATGTTGCGCCGGCGGATCTCGGCCGGATCGAGCCCGATCTTGGCCGCCGCCGCATCCAGCAGCCGCTCGGTGGTGTAGATGGCCTCGGGGCGGCCGGCACCGCGGTAGGCACCGGTGGCGCCTGTGTGCGTGAGCACCGTGGTGATGTGCAGGTCGATCAGCGGGATGTCGTAGATGCTGGTCGTGACCCAGGGCCCGATCAACAAGGCGATCAGCGCGCCGGTGGTGGTGGCGCTGGCGCCGATGTTGGCGATGGTGCGCGTGCGCAGCGCCAGCACCTTGCCGTTGGCGTCCAGCGCCAATTCGGCGTCGGTGACGAGGTCGCGCCCGTGCACGGCGTGCAGGAAGTCCTCCAGCCGCGTGGCCTGCCACTTGACCGGCCGGCCGAGTGCGCGCGCGGCGAATCCCAGCGCGATGTCCTCCGGGTAGATGCCCGTTTTCATGCCGAAGCCGCCACCGACGTCGCCCACCACGACGTGGATGTCCTCCGGCTTCATACCCAGCGCATCGGCCAGGCCGCCGCGCACGGCGCTGGGCATCTGGCTGGACAGGCGCACCTGCAGGCGGCTGTCGCGCATCTCGGCGAGCACGCTGCGCGGCTCCATCGGGCTGGGGGCCAGGCGCTGGTTGACGATGTGCAGCTGCACCGTGTGCGCGGCAGCCGCGAACGCGGCAGCCACCTCGGCCGGCTTGCCGTGGCGGGCCTCACCGCTGATGTTGTCGGGCAGCGCGTCCCAGACGCGGGGCGCGTCGGGCTGCAGCGCCATCACCGGGTCGGTGACAGACGGCAGCGGGTCGTAGTCGATGGCCAGCGCGTCGGCCGCGGCCTGGGCGGCGTCTCGCGTCTCGGCGACCACCAGCGCCACCGGCTCGCCCACGCAGCGCACCACCTCGTGGGCCAGTGCCCGCCGCGGCGCGGCCGCCATCGGCTCGCCGTCGGGCCGCTTGAAGGCCGGCGCCAGCGGGATCGGCTTGACACCGGCAGCCACCAGTTCGGCGCCGGTGTGCACGGCCAGCACGCCGGGCATCGCGCGCGCGCTGTCCACGTCGATGGACACGATGCGGGCGTGCGCATGCGGCGAACGCACGAAGACGGCGAAGCTGCTGCCGGCGGGCGTGACGTCGTCGGTGAACTGGCCGCGACCGCGCACCAGGGTCGGGTCCTCGATGCGGCGAACGGTGTGGCCGCTGCCGAAACGCAGCGTGTCGGGGGATTGCGGCGCGTTCACTTCGAGCCTCCTGCCATCGTGGTGGCTGCCTGCTTCACCGCGGCGACGATGTTGACGTAGCCGGTGCAGCGGCACAGGTTGCCTTCCAGCGCCTGCTGGATCTGCGCATCGCTCGGCATCGGGTTCTCGGCCAGCAGCGCGCAGGCGCTCATCACCATGCCTGGCGTGCAGAAGCCGCACTGCAGGCCATGGCAGGCGCTGAACGCGTCCTGCAGCGGGTGCAGCGGCGCGTCGGGCGCCGACAGCCCTTCGATGGTCGTCACCGCATGGCCACTGGCCTGCACCGCCAGCACGCTGCAGCTCTTGACCGCCTGGCCGTCGAGCAGCACGGTGCAGGCGCCGCACTGGCTGGTGTCGCAGCCCACATGGGTGCCGGTCAGGCCCAGCGGGCCGCGCAGCGTGTCGACGAGCAGCGCCCGCGGCTCGACGTCCAGGGTGTGCGCACGGCCGTTGACCGTGAGCGTGATCGTGGTGGGGGTGGTCGTCTCCATGGGCTCATCCTACCGCGCACAGCTGCGAAAGCCGGTGGGCAGGACATCATCGTCCACGCGTGCGAAGCGGCGCGCGCGTGGGTGCACGGCGCGCGCTGGCGTCAGCGCACACGCGCCACGCAAGACACCCCAGGCGCCCGGCTCGGCCGTGCTGCCCGGCAGCGGGTCGATCTCGCCGGGCGGGTCGGCATGGCCCGGAAAGGCGCGGGCCGAACCGGCCACCCATTCCAGCACCTCGCCCCAGACAAAGCCGCGCCGCAGGGCACCCACGGCGGCAGCCTCCCACTCGGCCTCCACCGGCAGCCGCCGCCCGGCCCAGGCACACCAGGCCAAGGCCTCGTGGCGGGTCACATGGGCCACGGCCGCGGCGGCGGGCACCTGCTGCAGCCGGCCGCGGCGCTGGACCACGGTGGCTGCACCCATCTGCTCCACCCGCTGAGGCGCCCGACGCTGGGCGGCCTGCGCCCAGTCCCAGCCTGCCGGTGTCCACCAGTGCGGCTCGTCGTAGCCGCCGTCGGTCACGAACTCGGCGAATCGCGCCCAACTGACGGGGCGGCTGTCGATCTCGGTCTCCGGCAGCGGCACCGGATGCGCCCACCGTTCAGGTCCGGGCACCAGGCCGCCGCCCGGTCCGACTTGTGGTGACCCCAATGACCAGGTCTGCGCCGGCAGCCACAACGGCCCGGCATCGACGACACGGCGTTCGTCCGGCCAGGGCGCGTCGGCAACGTCCAGATGATCGGCCAGCACCGCCAGCGTCTCGGTGATCCGGTCCTCATGGCGCAGCGCCTGGCGATGCAGGTAGAGCGCCGTGTCGTGCTCGGGGGTGCCGGCCAGCAGGTCCAGCTGCTGCTCCAGCGTGTCGGCCATCCAGGCACGCACCTCGTCCGGCGGCGGCATGGGGGGCGCGACGCCACGGGTTTCAGCGTGGAAGCAGCGGTCACTGGCCGCTTCCGCCGGTGCCAGCCGTGGCCGGGTCGGATCACCGGCCTCGCCACGGCCGGCATGCACGTGGCGAAGGATCCACCAGTCGGCGTACCAGGCGGCGTGGCCGGCCAACCACAGCGCCGGCGGCATGCCGGCAGTGCCGCGCAGCGGGCCGGCGGGCGAGGCCTCGATGGCGGCCAACCAGCGCAGCGTGTGGTTGCGGGCGTCGATCAGCGCCAGCGACAGCCAGTCGCGGCCCGCGGATCGGGCGGCCGTGGGGTCGTCGACCGGTGCAACCATCCTGCCGACGGTCAACAGACCGGCTCTAGTCGCCGACCAGGCCGTTGCGGATGGCGTAAACCGTCAGTTCCGCATTGTTGGCAAGCGCCAACTTCTCGAGCACACGCGCCCGATAGACCGACACCGTCTTCGGGCTGAGGTTGAGCTCGTCGGCAATGTCCGACAGCCGCTTGCCACTGGCGATCAGCACCAGGGTCTGCAGTTCGCGGTCGGACAGCGTCTGGTGCTTGTTCTCCGGTGCCGGCGCGGTGAGGCTCTCCACCAGCATCTGCGCGATCTCCGGCGTCACGTACTTGCGGCCCTGGGCCACGGTGCGCACTGCCTGCACGATGAGCTGCGGGTCGCCACCCTTGTTGACGTAGCCGAAGGCACCGGCGCGCAAGGCGCGGATGGCGTACTGGTCCTCCGGGTACATGCTGACCACCAGCACCTTCACCGGCGAGCCCTCTTCCTTCAACGCATGCAGCACGTCCAGGCCGCTTCGGCCAGGCAGGTTGATGTCCAGCACCAGCACGTCGCAGCGTGTGCCGCGCATCAGGGTGCGCAGTTCGCCGTAGTCGCCGGCCTCGCCGACGACACGGATGTCGGCCGCGTCGCACAGCGTGTCGCGGATGCCACGCCGGATGAGGGCGTGGTCGTCGCAGAGGATCACGTCGGTCATGGGATTCGTCCCCAGGTGCGGTTCACAACGGCGTCCAGGCCGACGGGTCGTGCCGGCGCTCGTGTGCGGGGGCCTCTGCTTCGTCGTCGGCGTCGACATCGGCCGTGGCCAGCGGGTCGCCCAGCGGCACCGACAGGATCAGGCTCGTGCCCCCGGCGCCGCTGACCACGTCCACCCAGCCGCCGACGGTGGAGGCGCGCTCGGTCAGCCCCCGCAGGCCGAAGCTGCGCTCCTTGGCGCGGTCGGCGTCGGTCAGACCGCGGCCGTCGTCTGTGACCTCCAGCGACAGCACACCCGCCCCCACCGCCAACTCGATGCGCACCCGCGTGGCTTGCGCGTGCTTGCTGACGTTGGTGAGCGCTTCCTGCGCCATGCGGTAGGCCACCAACGGCACCCCGGGTGGCAGGCTCAGGCTCTCGTGGCTGCTGTGGAACACACATTCAACGCCGGTGCGGCGCTCGAAATTGCCCGCCATCCACTGCAGCGCCGCCACCAGGCCCTGCTCCAGGATGGCCGGGCGCAGGTTGTGCATGATGCGTTTGCTGGCGTCGATGGCGTGCGTCAGCAGCTCGATGGCCGCGGTGCTGCGCTGCTGCATCTCCGGCGTGGTGGCATGGCGGCGGATCCAGTCGAGGTCGAACTTGAGCGCCGTCAAGCTGCCGCCGACGTCGTCGTGGATCTCGCGCGCGATGTGGGTGCGCTCGTTGTCGATGCTGGTCTGCAGGTGGCGGGCCAGCGCCGCCAGTTGCTCGCGGCTGGACTGCAGGGCGCGGTCGGCCTCCACGTTGGCGCGCTTGGCCTCCGCCGCCTCGATGGCGTTTTCCACCGCCGGCGCCAGCCGGGCGAGGTTGGACTTCAGCAGGTAGTCGCTGGCGCCATTGCGCATGGCCTCGACCGCCGTGTCCTCGCCGATCTCGCCGGACACGAGGATGAACGGCAGGTCCAGCCGACGCTCTCGCAGCAGTCGCAGCGCTTCGATGCCGGAAAAGCCCGGCAGGTTGTAGTCGGAAAGCACCAGATCCCAGCGGTTGGCGGCGCCACCCCGGCGGTCCAGGGCGGATTCGAACTCCGCGCGCGTCTCCACCCGCCGGCAGTCCACCACCAGGCCGCCACGTTGCAGGTGCGCCAGCGCCAGCTCGTGGTCGAGCGCCGAATCCTCCAGGTGCAGCACGCGCAGCGGGCGGGTGGGGGTGGCTTGGGCCATGTGCGCAGTATCGCGCACCACGCCAGGGCGGAATTGGCGCCGGTTTGCCGCCATGTTCCGCTAAAGCCCGGGGGGGGTGCTGCCGACAATCCCAGGACGAACGCGGCCTGCCCCCTGGGGTGTGCCACCACGCCATCCGCGGAGAACCCATGCTCAGCACACAACCCGTCGACGCACCGCCCGAGCGCATGCCCTTGCTGGCTGCCGCGGAAGTGCAGGACGACCTGCTCGTGGCCAGCAACGACCTGGACCGCCTGCAGCGCCTGCTGGGCGACGCCAGCGAGTCGCTGATCGGGCACTTCTACGCCGCCGCCGACCAGCTGCGCGAGGCGCTCAAGCGCACCGCCGATCACCCGGACCTGGACCTGCCCCAGCTGCACCGCACCATGGAACACGTGGCCGGTGCCATCACGGCCATGCAGTTCCAGGACCTGGCCTCGCAGCTGATCACGCACACCGGCCACCGCCTGCGCGGCTGCGCCGATCGCCTGGCCCGCGAGACCATGGGTGACGACGAGGACGGCCCCGCCGTCGTCGAAGACATCCCGCTGCGCCCCAACCCGGTCACCCAGGACGAGATGGACGCGGGCTCCATCGAGCTCTTCTGACTTCCGTCTGTCCACCGTACGAGATCCCCCGGAGAACCCACCATGCATTCCATCCTTGCAGTCGACGACAGCGCCTCGATGCGCCAGATGGTGTCCTTCACGCTCAAGAACGCCGGCTTCAACGTCGTGGAGGCCGTCGATGGCCAGGACGCGTGGGAGAAGGCCTCGTCGCGTGACTTCAGCCTCGTGCTGACGGACCAGAACATGCCCCGCATGGACGGCATCAGCCTGACCAAGCGGCTGCGCGAGAACCCCAAGTTCAAGGGCACGCCGATCCTGATCCTGACCACCGAGAGCAGCGACCAGATGAAGCAGGCCGGCCGCGCTGCGGGTGCCACCGGATGGCTGGTCAAGCCCTTCGACCCGGCCAAGCTGGTCGAGGTGATCGGCAAGGTCATCCGCTGAAGGAGCCGACATGGGTGACATGAGCAAGGAAGGCGGCCACCTGGCTGCCGGCATCGACCTCAGCCAGTTCTTCCAGGTCTTCTTCGAGGAAGCCGGCGAGAACCTGGAAAACATGGAGCAGATGCTCCTGGCGCTGGACGTGGGCAATGCCGACGACGAGGCGCTGAACGCGATCTTCCGCTGCGCGCACTCGGTCAAGGGTGGCGCTGCTACCTTCGGCTTCAGCGACGTGGCCGAATTGACCCACGAGATGGAGACGCTGCTGGACAAGCTGCGCCGCCACGAGCTGCAGCCCACGGCCGAGATGGTCGACGCGCTGCTGGCCTCGGGCGACGCGCTGCGCGCCCAGCTGGCCCGCCACCAGGCGGGTGGCGCCGGCCAGTCGCCGGACACGTCGGGCCTGCTGGTGACGATCCGTACCCTGGTGGAAGGTGGCTCGGCCGTGGTGGCCCCGGCCGCCGCACCGGCCGCGGCCGCGCCGGCGCCCGCCACGCCGGCCGCCGTTTCCAAGCCCGGCACACGCGAACTGGAACTCACGGTCGGCCCGCTGGACGACCCGGCGGTCGCCGAGAACCTGGTCGACCTGTTCAAGGAGATCACCGACCTCGGCCGCATCGAGCCGCTGGACGCTGGCCAGTCGGTGGACGGCGTGCGCCGCTTCAAGGTCACCACCGCCAGCAGCGACAACGACCTGCTGGACCTGTTCACCTTCCACGTCGCCCGCGAGCAGGTGCGCCTGGCGCCCATGGGCCCGGGCTACGGTTTCCACGAAGGCGCCCCTGGCGCACCGAAGGCAGAACCCGCGCCGGCCAAGGACCCTGGCTACGGCTTCTTCGACGACGCCCCGGGCGCGCCCCAGGCCGCCGCCACGCCGTCCGCGACAGCCCCAGCGGCCCCGGTGGCCGCGCCGGTTGCGGCAGCACGCGCCCCGGCCCCCGCCAAGGTGGACGCCGGCAAACCGTCGGCCGGGCCGGACCAGAGCACGCTGCGCGTGTCGGTCGAGAAGGTCGACCAGCTGATCAACCTGGTGGGCGAACTCGTCATCACCCAGGCCATGCTGGCGCAGAACAGCAAGGACATCGACACCGCGCTGCACCAGCAGCTCACCGCCGGCCTGGCCGACCTGGAGCGCAACACACGCGACCTGCAGGAAGCGGTGATGTCGATCCGCATGATCCCCATGTCGCTGGTCTTCAACCGCTTCCCGCGCATGCTGCGCGACCTGGCCGGCAAGCTGGGCAAGAAGGTGGAGCTGGTCACGCAAGGCGAAGCCACAGAGCTGGACAAGGGGCTGGTCGAGAAGATCACCGACCCGCTGACCCACCTGGTGCGCAACAGCTGCGACCACGGCATCGAACTGCCCGAGGAGCGCGTGGCCAAGGGCAAGCCGGCCCACGGCACCATCACCCTGGTGGCCAGCCACCAGGGCGGCAGCATCGTCATCGAGGTGCGCGACGACGGCAAGGGCCTGAGCCGCGCCAAGCTGCTGGCCAAGGCTCGCGAGCGTGGCCTCGATGCGCCCGACAGCCTCACCGACCAGGAGGTCTACGGCCTGATCTTCGCGCCGGGCTTCAGCACCGCCGAAGCGGTGACCGACGTCTCCGGCCGCGGTGTCGGCATGGACGTGGTGAAGAAGAACATCACCGCACTCGGCGGCACGGTGGAGATCGACTCCGCCGAGGGCTACGGCATGACGGTGCGCGTGCGCCTGCCGCTGACGCTGGCCATCATGGACGGCATGAGCGTGGGCGTCGGTGACGAGGTCTACATCCTGCCGCTGGGCTCGGTGGTGGAAAGCTTCCAGGTGCAGGCCGACACGATCCGCACCATCGGCAACCGTGGCCGCGTGGTGCAGGTGCGTGACGAGTACATGCCGGTGATCGATCTCGAGCGCGTCTTCGACGTGCCGCGCTTCGACTTCGAGCACGTCAGCAACATCATGGTCGTGGTCGAGGCCGAAGGCGGCCGCGTGGCCCTGCTGGTGGACGAACTGCTCGGCCAGCAGCAGGTGGTGGTGAAGAACCTGGAGGCCAACTACCGCAAGGTGGACGACGTCTCCGGCGCCACCATCATGGGCGACGGCCGCGTCGCGCTGATCCTGGACATCGGCTCACTGGTCCGCCGTTCACGCGGCTGACCCCCGGCAGGAGACTCTCATGCTCAACGTCTGGATGCGCGGCTTCACGATCCGCTTTCGCATGATCGGCGCCATCGGCGTCGTCGTGGCCCTGCTCTGCGCCATCGGCGGCTTCGGCCTCTGGCAGCTGACGCGCACCCAGCACGTGAGCGCCGATTTCCTGAAGCACTCGTTCGCCGAGGCTGAGGGCATCGCGACACTGCAGCGCCGGCTCGGCGACCTGCGGCGCCATGAAAAGGACATGGTGATCAACTACGAGCAGCCGGACGCAGTGGCGCAGTCGCGCCAGGCCTGGGACGGCGCGCTGCAGGCCACGGAACAGGCCTTCACCGCACTGCTCGCCGGCGAGGAGGATGAGGACAACCCGATCGCCCGCGCCGCCATCGAAGAACTGAAGGCCTACCGTGCCGCCTTCGAGCCGGTGATCCAGCAGATCCAGGCCCAGGCCTACGACTCGGCCACCGTGGTCGATCGCGTCAGTGGCAAGGCCAAGGCTGCCATCGGCGAGGTCGACGTCAAGCTCACGCAGATCGACGACATCGTGAAGGCGGAAGCCGCCAATGCGCAGACGGAACTGGCGAGCCAGTTCAAACTCGCCATGCTCGGCTTTGGTGCCGTGCTGCTGTTCGCGGTGGCCGTGGTGGTGCCGCTGACCTTGGTGAACATGCACTCCATCGTCGGCCCCATGGCCTATGCCCGCAAAGTGGCCCAGGCCATCGCCGGCGGCGACCTGACGCTGCCGATCCGGCCGGAGGGTCGCGACGAGGCCAGCGACCTGCTCGCCGCCCTCGACGACATGCAGCGTGCACTCAGCCGCATCGTCGGCGACGTGCGGCAATCGGCCGACGCCATCGGCAGTGCCTCCCGTGAAGTGGCCATCGGCAACAACGACCTGTCCACGCGCACCGAACACGCCGCCGGCCAGCTGCAGCAGACCGCCAGCGCGATGTCGCAGATCACCGGCACCGTGCGCCAGTCCGGCGATTCGGCGTCACAGGCCAACCAGCTCGCCCGTGGCGCCGCCGAAGTGGCGCGCCGTGGCGGCAACGTGGTCGCCGGCGTGGTGACCACCATGGGCGAGATCAGCAGCAGCTCGCAACGCATCGGCGACATCATCGGCACCATCGACGGCATTGCCTTCCAGACCAACATCCTGGCGCTGAACGCGGCCGTGGAAGCGGCGCGCGCCGGTGAACAGGGCCGCGGCTTTGCGGTCGTGGCCGGCGAGGTGCGCAGCCTGGCCCAGCGCAGCGCCGAAGCCGCGCGCGAGATCAAGACGCTCATCGGCGCCAGCGTGGACAAGGTCGAGGCCGGCAGCAAGCTGGTCAGCGAGGCCGGCAGCACGATGGCCGAGATCGTCGCCAGCGTGCAGCGCGTGACGGACATCATCGGCGAGATCTCGTCGGCCGCCGGCGAGCAGACCAGCGGCATCGACCAGGTCAATGGCGCGGTCGGTGAACTCGACCGCATGACGCAGCAGAACGCCGCGCTGGTGGAGGAATCGGCCGCTGCCGCCGAAAGCCTGCAGGCGCAGGCACGTTCGCTGGCCGAGGCGGTGAGCGTGTTCCAGGTCGACGGCAGCACGGCGCGCAGCTCAACGGCCCACCCTGCCGCTGTTCCGGCCCGCAGGCCTGCAGCCGTCGCGGCGCGCCCGGCGGTGCCGGCGTCCGCCAAGAAGCCGTCAGTGCCTTACGTGAGCTCAGGTCCGGCGCCGGCCGCCGCCCCCAAAGCTGCCGCCCCGGCAGCCGCGCCTGTCGCCGCCACCGCGGCCACGGCCGACGACGACTGGGAAACCTTCTGACCCCCGCCAACGCCGGAGCCTGATCCCGATGAATGCCCTCCTGCTGTTGCTGCGCCGCTTCTCCGTGCGCACCCGCCTGATCGGCGCCACCGCCGGCATGCTGACCCTGCTGACCTTGGTGTCCCTGGGCGGCTGGTTCGGCCTGAGCTTCACGCTGGACGCGCAGAAGCGCATGTCCGGCTACGAATTCAAGCTCATGGACCTGGCCGGCACCATGCGCCACGGCCTGGTGGCCCTGCGCCGCCACGAGAAGGACCTGATGCTGGCCTACGGCTACGAGGACCGCACCGCGGCCGCACGCGCCGCCTGGCAGGCCGAACGCCAGCGTGTGACTGGTGCGCTCGACGAGATCAGCGCCATGGTGAAGACCGACGACGGCCAGAAGCTGATCGCCGGCATCCGCACGCCCATGACGGCCTACCTGGACAACGCCTCGCGCGTGCTCGACGAGTTGCACAGCGGCAGCATCATCGCGTCGCTGCAGGAGATCAACGACCGTCTGGCCAAGGAGGCCGGTGGCGAGTTCACCGCCGCCGAGCAGGCCATGGAAACCGGCGTGGCCAAGGTGCGCGAGACGCTCGCCGCCAGCCAGGCCAAGGTGGACGGCTTCGTCGCCACCGTGCAGGCCGCCCTGCTGGCCGCCATCGTGGTGGCAGTGACGATCGGCGTGGTAGCCGCCATCGTCATCGTGCGCTCCATCGCACAGCCACTGGCCGCCGGTCAACGCTTTGCCCAGGCCCTGGCCGATGGCGACCTCACCGCCCGCCCTGACCTGCAGGGCCACGACGAAGTCACCGGCCTGATGCAGGCCCTGGGCGCGATGTCGCAACGGCTGCAGGGGGTGGTGGGCGATGTGCGCAGCGGCGCCGACGCCATCCTCACCGCCAGCACCGAGGTGGCTGCTGGCAACCAGGACCTGTCGGCCCGCACCGAACAGACCGCCAGCCACCTGCAGCAGACCGCCAGCGCGATGGAACAGCTGGCGTCGTCCAGCCAGCAGGCCAATGCCTCGGCAGCGCAGGCCGACCAGCTGGCACGCGGTGCCGCCGACGTGGCCCGCCGCGGCGGCGAGGTCGTGACCCAGGTGGTGACGACCATGGAAGAGATCTCCAGCAGCAGCCGTCGCATCGGCGACATCATCGGCACCATCGACGGCATCGCCTTCCAGACCAACATCCTGGCGCTCAACGCCGCGGTGGAGGCGGCCCGTGCCGGCGAGCAAGGCCGCGGCTTTGCCGTGGTGGCCGGCGAGGTTCGGACCCTGGCCCAGCGCAGCGCTGAGGCCGCCCGCGAGATCAAGGCCCTCATCGGCAGCAGCGTCGACCGTGTCGAGGCCGGCAGCCGCCTGGTGGGCGCAGCCGGCAGCACCATGGCCGAGATCGTGGCCAGCGTGCAGCGGGTGAGCGACATCATCGGCGAGATCTCGTCCGCGTCCGGCGAGCAGACCCAGGGCATGGGCCAGGTCGGCGGTGCGGTGACCGAACTCGACCGCGCCACGCAGCAGAACGCCGCGCTCGTCGAAGAGGGTGCGGCGGCCGCCACCAGCCTGCGCGACCAGGCTCGGCGCCTCACCGAGGTGGTGTCTGTCTTCCGTACTGACGACAGCCGGCACCTGCACGCCTGAATTCGCGCACGGCGGCCTCAAGTCGCGGCCGCCCGCGCCGACAACCTACTCATCCCGACCAGGAGATCACATGGACATGATCGCCGACGCCACCCAGGTGGCCCAACACGAAGCCGCCCGCGGCACCCAGGCCAGCGTCAACGCCGCACTGGCCGCCGGCAAGGCTGCCGCCCGCAGCGGCGAGTACCTGACCTTCCGCCTCGGTGGCGAGGAGTACGGCATCGACATCCTGCGTGTGCAGGAGATCCGCTCCTACGAGCCGCCCACCCGCATCGCCAACGCCCCGCACTTCATCAAGGGCGTGGTCAACCTGCGTGGCGTCATCGTCCCCATCGTGGACCTGCGCCTGAAGCTCGGCTGCGACACGGCCGAATACAACGGCTTCACCGTCGTCATCGTGCTCAACGTGCGCGGCCGTGTGGTCGGCGCTGTGGTCGATTCCGTCTCCGACGTGCTGGAACTCACCGCCGAGCACATCAAGCCGGCGCCGGAACTGGCCAGCGGCATCGACGCCGGCTTCATCACCGGCATCGGCAGCATCCCCCAGGGCCCGGCCAAGGACGACGACAGCAAGGCCAAGGAACGCATGCTCATCCTGATGGACATCGAGGGCCTGATGAGCGCCGCCGACATGGGGTTGATCGACGTGCATTGAGCGTTGCGGGCCGCATCCGCCCCCGCCAGACGAGCCGCCTTCGGGCGGCTCTTGTGCTTTCTGGGGCCTCAAGCCATGACCCGTGACCGCACCCGACGGCACGCCAGCCATTCAAGCCCGCCTCCGGCCATCCGATAACCCAAGCAACCCGCCGTGCCGCCCGGACCCCCTGGCCGGCCCGGCGACGTCTGGAGCCCCACTGAATGTCCTTCATCAAGAATCTGCGCATCGGCACCCGGCTGGCCGGTGGCTTTGGCATCGTGATCCTGGCCGGCCTGCTGGTGGCCGCCTATGGCCGCATGGTGCTGGGCACCGTGGCCGACGAACTGCATCTGGTGACCGAGGACCGGATCGTCAAGGTGCACCAGGTGCGCGACATCCGCGACAACGTGAATGTCATCGCCCGCTCGCTGCGCAACCTGGCGCTGACCGAAGACGAAGCGCGCATGGCCGCCGAGGTCCGGAAGATCGAGGAGGCCAAGGCCGGCAACGCACAGCTCGTGCAGGCGCTCGAGTCGGCCATCACGTCCACACAGGGCAAGGCGCTGCTGGCCGGGGCGGCACAGGCACGCCAGGCCTACAACCCGCTGGTCGAGGAGGCGATTCGACTCGGTCGCGCCAACGACCTGATCGCGGCCAGCGACTTCATCAACAATCAGCTGCAAGGCCCCCAGGACGCCTACTTCGCTTCGCTGAAGAAGCTGATCGACTTCCAGGACCAGCTGACGCGCGAGTCGAAGGCAAACGTCGAGAACACGGTGTCCACGGCCAGCCTGCTGATGTTGCTGGTGGCCGGTGCGGCGGCGGTCGGGGGTGCCTTCGTGGCCTGGCTTTCGGCACGCAGCGTGGCCGTGCCGCTGGCACGCGCCGTGGCGGCCACCGACCGCATCGCCCAGGGCGACCTGAGCACGCACATCAGCGTCGACAGCGAAGACGAGGTGGGCCAGCTGCAGAGCGCCCTGGTGCGCATGCAGGGCAACCTGGCGCGCATCGTCACCGACGTGCGCAGCGGCAGCGACAGCATCGCCACCGCCAGCAGCCAGATCGCGCAAGGCAACCAGGACCTGTCCAGCCGCACCGAGGAGCAGGCTTCGTCGCTGCAGCAGACCGCCGCGTCCATGGAGGAGCTGGGCTCCACCGTCAAGCAGAACGCCGACAACGCGCGCCAGGCCAACCAGCTGGCCCAGGGCGCCAGCGAGGTCGCCGCCAAGGGCGGCGAGGTCGTCGCCCAGGTGGTCGACACCATGCGCGGCATCCAGGCCAGCTCGCAGAAGATCGCCGACATCATCGGCACCATCGACGGCATTGCCTTCCAGACCAACATCCTGGCGCTGAACGCGGCGGTGGAAGCCGCCCGTGCGGGTGAACAGGGCCGCGGCTTCGCGGTGGTGGCTGGCGAGGTGCGCACGCTGGCCCAGCGCAGTGCGGAAGCCGCCAAGGAGATCAAGCGTCTGATCACCGACAGCGTCGAACGCGTGGAGTCCGGCTCGGCTCTCGCCGACCAGGCCGGCACGACGATGGACGAGGTGGTGGGCGCCATCCGGCGCGTCACCGACATCATGGGCGAGATCAGCGCTGCCAGCGCCGAGCAGAGCCAGGGCGTGGGCCAGGTGGGTGAAGCCGTCAGCCAGATGGACCAGGTGACGCAGCAGAACGCGGCCCTGGTCGAAGAGAGTGCTGCGGCGGCCGAAAGCCTCAAGCACCAGGCACAGGCCCTGGTGCAGGCGGTGGCCGTCTTCAAGCTGGGCCAGGGCAGCGGTCACATGCCCGCGACGGTGCCCACGACGCCGGCGCCAGCCGTGCTTGCCAAGGTGGCCGCGCCGGCCAAGGCCACCCCGGCCCGCAAGCTGGCCAATGAAACCTTGGCTCGCGCCAGGACACAAGACTCGGTGCCGACGCCAGTGGCGGCTGCCGACGACGACTGGACCTCCTTCTGACCCGGGAGCACCTGCCATGGAAACCATCACCGACACCCACCCTGTGGCCCACCACGAAGTCGCCAGCGGCGCCCGGGCTGATTTCATCAACGGCGCACCGGCAGTCGGCAAGCCCGCCGCGCGCAGCGGCGAGTACCTGACCTTCCGCCTCGGTGGCGAGGAGTACGGCATCGACATCCTGCGTGTGCAGGAGATCCGTTCCTACGAACCGCCCACCCGCATCGCCAACGCCCCGCACTTCATCAAGGGCGTGGTCAACCTGCGCGGCGTCATCGTCCCCATCGTGGACCTGCGTCTGAAACTCGGCTGCGACAGCGCGGCGTACAACGACCTCACCGTCGTCATCGTGCTCAACGTGCGCGGCCGCGTCATCGGCGCGGTGGTGGACTCCGTCTCCGACGTGCTGGAGCTCGGCGCCGCCCACATCAAGCCGGCACCGGAACTGGCCAGCAGCATCGACGCCGGCTTCATCACCGGCATCGGCAGCGTGCCCCAGGGGCCCGCCAAGGACGACGACAGCAAGGCCAAGGAACGCATGCTGATCCTGATGGACATCGAGGGCCTGATGAGCGCCGCCGACATGGGGCTGATCGACCTGCGGTGAGCGCACCCGCCGACGCACACTGGCCGCCTCCGGGCGGCCTTCGTGCATGTGGCATTGCGCGCAGCGTGCCCCCGTGGCCCCATGCCATCGTCTGCGCGTGAACAACGACCGCTGCGCAGCCGGATCCACCAGTCGGATTGACCCCGGTCAATTCATGAGCACCCTGTCAAGGCGACGGGCCTCAAGAACCGGGGCGGCCGTGACGACATCACGGGACCAGAGACGCCCTGCCGCGCGTCAAGACCTCTTCGACGCCGGGAGCGCGAATTGAACAAGACCTTCGACCCCAACGACAAGCTGCTGCTCATCGCCATCGGCGTGCTGGCCGCCGCCGCCACGGCCTATGGCGTGGTCTACGACGGCCTGG
This sequence comes from Burkholderiaceae bacterium, assembly GCA_024235915.1. Lineage (GTDB taxonomy): Bacteria > Pseudomonadota > Gammaproteobacteria > Burkholderiales > Burkholderiaceae_C > Rubrivivax. The sequence continues at coordinate 16,400 of JACKLO010000028.1, forward strand.
GCCTGGCCCTGGGCATCGGCGCCCTGCTGATGGCGGCCGCCGCCGGCGTCGCCGTGACATCACGCGGCGGCACCGGCAGCCAGATCGGCCTGCCGGCCCTCGGCATGGCCATGGTGGGCCTGGTGATCCATGTGGCGCGTGGGCACACCGAAGCCCACTTCGCGGTGTTCGCCTTCCTCGCCGTGACCACGGTGTACCGGCACTGGCTGCCGGTGGTCAGCGCCGCGGCGACGATCGCGGTGCACCACCTGAGCTTCAACTTCTTCCAGCAATGGGGCTGGGGCCCGATCTGCTTCACCGAGCCGGGGCTGATGATCGTGGTGGAGCACGCCGCCTATGTGGTGGGCGAAGCCTTCATCCTGGTGCTGCTGGCCGGCCGTGCGCAGGCCGACTTTGCCGCCAACGCCCAGCTGTCGCAGATCGCCGAGCGTCTGGTGCGCGACGACGGCAGCATCGACTTCGCCGCCGCTGAGGTGGCCAACCCCGCCCCGTCGACCCGCCGCATGGTGCAGGCCCTGGGCCGGATCGAGAACGCCATTGCCACCGTGCGCGGTGGCGCCGAGTCCATCACCCACGCGTCCAACGAAGTGGCCCAGGGCAGTGGTGACCTCAGCCAACGCACCGAGCAGACGGCCAGCAACCTGCAGGAGACCGCCAGCGCCATGGAGCAGCTGACCGGCACGGTGCGCCAGTCCAGCGACGCGGCAGCGCAGGCCAACCAGTTGGCCCACTCGGCCTCCTCCGTCGCCACCCGTGGCGGCGAGGTGGTGGCGCAGGTGGTGGCCACGATGCAGGACATCCACGAGTCCAGCCGCCGCATCGCCGACATCATCGGCACCATCGACGGCATTGCCTTCCAGACCAACATCCTGGCGCTCAACGCCGCGGTGGAGGCGGCACGGGCAGGCGAACAGGGCCGCGGATTCGCCGTGGTGGCGGGCGAAGTGCGCCAGTTGGCCCAGCGGTCGGCCACCGCGGCGCGGGAGATCAAGGCCCTGATCGGCACCAGCGTGGAACGTGTGGAAGCCGGCAGCCAGCTCGTGGGCCAGGCCGGCTCGACGATGCAGGAGGTGGTGTCCAGCGTGAAGCGCGTGGGCGACATCATTGCCGAGATCTCCGCCGCCACGGCGGAACAGAACGCCGGCCTCGGCCAGATCAACGGCGCCGTGGCCCAGCTCGACACGATGACGCAGCAGAACGCGGCGCTGGTGGAGGAATCCGCCGCGGCGGCCGGCAGCCTGCGTGAGCAGTCGGCCCGTCTGGCCGACGCAGTGCGCCAGTTCCACGTGCGCGGCGCCGCAGCCGCCCCGCATGGCCTGCCGTCGTCGCCGACCCGGCCGGCTGCATCTCGCGCCGCCACCCCGTCGCCAGCACGGCCTGCCGCCACGGCGCAGCCCACCGCCGTGCGCGCAGCCCGACAGGACACCCCCGCCCTGGGCACCTCCGCCCTGGCCACCAGCGCCGAGGCCGACTGGGAAACCTTCTGACGGCGCCTCGGCACACCAATGATTCGCAACGCGCCCCCGCGGGCGCGTTTCAGTTTGTGGCCGCGGCGCCGAAACCCGAGACAGATCGTTCCGGCCGTCGAGGCAAGGTCATGCTCAAGAAACCTTCCATCACCCTGCGCCTGTGGGCGCCGACCCTGTTCCTGGCGCTGATGCTGTTTGCGGCCGGTACCCTGACCACGGTGCGCACGCAGGCCCTGATCCGCGAGGCGACCCAACAGCAGTCGGCCCAGTTGGACCGTCTCCAGCAGGCGCAGCAATGGCGCAACGCCGTGTCGCACGGCGAAGACGGCGCCAAGCTGCGCGACGTCCTGGGGTCGGGTGCCGTCGACGGAGCCGAGCGCCAGCTGCTGCAGCGCGCCGCCGGTGCCTCCGACACGGCTGGGCGGCTGGCCGCGGCCGAGGCCTTCGTGGTGCTGCAGCGTGACCGCATGCGGCAGATGCAGGACGAGGCTGCCGCGAACCGCATGCGCACCGTCTGGGGCGTGCTGGCGCTGATGGCTGTGATCGTGGGCGTCTCCGCGCTGGGTTCGGCCTTCCTGGTCCGCACCGTGCGCCGCCCCCTGCTGGACCTGCGCACGCTGGCCGAGCGCATCGGCCATGGCGACCTGACCGTGGCCGTGGACACGCATCGCCCCGACGAGATCGGCGACCTCCAGCGCTCCATTGCCGAGATGCGGGACGCGCTGCGCCGCGTCGTCGGCGATGTGCAGGCCGCCGCCGAGCACGTGCGGCTGGCCAGCACCGAGGTGGCGGCGGGCAACACCGACCTGTCGTCGCGCACCGAACTGGCGGCCTCGCGCCTGCAGCAGACCAGCAGCGCGATGGCGCAGATCACGCAGACGGTTCGCGAGTCCAGCAACGCTGCGGTGCAGGCCAGCCAGCTGGCTGGCGCCGCGTCGGGCAGCGCCCAGCGCGGCGGCGACGTGGTGGCCCAGGTCGTGGCCACGATGGAGACCATCCACGCCAGCAGCCGGCGCATCGCCGACATCATCGGCACCGTCGACGGCATCGCCTTCCAGACCAACATCCTGGCACTCAACGCCGCGGTGGAAGCCGCACGCGCCGGTGAACAAGGCCGCGGGTTCGCGGTCGTGGCTGGTGAGGTGCGCACGCTGGCCCAGCGCAGTGCCGCTGCCGCACGCGAGATCAAGGCCCTGATCGGCAGCAACGTCGAGAGCGTCGAAGCCGGCGCCACGCTGGTCAGGGACGCCGGGCAGTCGATGCAGGACATCGTGGCCGGCGTGCAGCGCGTGACGCACATCGTCGGTGAGATCAGTGCGTCCAGCGGCACCCAGCGCGGTGACATCGACGCCGTGCACCAGGCCGTGGGCGAACTCGACGGCATGACACAGCAGAACGCCGCCCTGGTGGAACAGAGCGCCGCGGCCGCGGAAAGCCTGCGCACGCAGGCCGCACGGCTGACCGAAGCCGTCTCCACCTTCCGCCTGACGGCGGCCTGAACCCCTCACCACCCGCCGCGCCCGGCAAAGAAAGGTCCGCCATGCTGCAAAGACTCTCCCTGCTGCCCCGCCTGCTGGCGGCGGTGGCGGTACCGCTGGCCCTGATGGCCGCCGCGGCCGGTGTGGCCGGCTGGCAGTTGCAACGCATCGCCGCAGCCAATCACAGCCTGGAGCAGAGCCGGAACCAGCGCGACCGGGTCGGCAGCTGGATCAGTTTTGTGCGCGACAACCTGGACAAGGCCATCCTGGCGACCCGTTTCGATGCGGTGGTCGGGGACGACGCCACGCTGCAGCAGCGCACCGCGGCAGCGCTCGGCGCCCTCAACCAGGCCATGTCCGACACCGCCGCGGCGGCGGCACGGACCCAGGACGACATGCTGGCCAGCCTGCAGGGCCAGGCCGCCGGCAGCGATGCCGACGCCATCCGCGAACGTGTCGACCAGGTGGCCGGCCATCGGCAACGCTTCGTGCAGGCCCGCGCTGCGGTGCGCGATGATCTGCTTCTGGGCGAAGGCGTCGACCGCATCGACGGCGAACTGGTGCCCCTGGCCGGCGCCATGCGCCAGGCACTCGACGACCTGCAGCAGACCATCGACACCCAGGCCCAGGCGGCCTCGGCCCGCGTGAGCGACGCCGTGCAGGAGGCCTCGACCGTGCTCCTGGTCGCCAGTCTGGCCGCGCTGTTGGCCGGCGCTGCGCTGGCCTGGCAGCTGGCACGCTCGATCACCCGGCCGGTGCAGCTGGCAGGCCGCTTCGCCAGCGAGATCGCGGACGGTGGCCTGACGGCCGACATGCCGGTGCAGGGGAACGACGAGATGGCGGCACTGCAGCGCACGCTGCTGAACATGCGCGACGCGCTGGCCGGTGTGGTGCGTCAGGTTCGCGGCGGCGCCAGCCAGATCCAGCTGGCCAGCGGCGAGATCGCGCACGGCAATGGCGACCTGTCCAGCCGCACCGAAGAAACCGCGGCACACCTGCAGCACACCGCCAGCGCGGTGCAGCAGCTGTCCCAGGGCGCCCGCATGACGGCCGAATCCGCACGCAACGCCGCGGCCGTGGCCGACAGCGCCGGGGACGTGGCCCGGCGTGGCGGCGCCGTGGTCGGTCAGGTCGTGCAGACGATGGAACAGATCGCTGCGCGCAGCGCGCGCATCGCCGACATCGTCGGCACCATCGACGGGATCGCCTTCCAGACCAACATCCTGGCGCTGAACGCCGCGGTGGAAGCCGCGCGGGCCGGCGAGCAGGGGCGCGGATTCGCCGTCGTCGCCGGCGAGGTGCGGGCGCTGGCCCAGCGCAGCGCTTCGGCCGCGCGCGAGATCAAGGGCTTGATCGACGGCAGCGTGGAGACCGTGCAGGCCGGCAGCAGGCTGGCCGGCGATGCCGGTTCGACGATGGCCGAGGTCGTGGCCAGCGTGCAGCGTGTGAACGCGCTGATTGCCGAGATCTCGGACGCCGCCGCCCACCAGAGCGGCAGCCTCGGTGAGATCAGCGAGGCCGTGGCACGCCTGGACCGCAGCACGCAGCAGAATGCCGCGCTCTGCGAACAGGGTACGGCGGCCGCGCAAAGCATGCACGACCAGGCTCAGCAGCTCGTTCGCGCGGTCGACCGCTTCCGCGTCGAGGCCTGAGGCGGGTCCCTCGAACCTTCAATCCGCCGCGCGGCGCAGCGTCTCCACCACCGGCCGGCGCAGCACCTCGCGCAGGCCCCACCAGCCGGCGCCCAGGGCCAGCAACGCGCCGGCCACGCCGCCGATGGCTGGCACCCAGGGCTGCGGGTTCCAGTTGAACTGGAAGGCGTAGCGCGCCAGCAGCCAGCCCACCACCAGCGCCGCCACCGAGGCCAGCACGCCGGCCAGTGCGCCCACGCCCAGCAGCTCGGCGCGCTGCACCTGGGCCAGCAGGCGGCCGCCGGCGCCCAACGCGCGCATCACGGCGTATTCGCGCGCCCGCGCCTCGCGCGTGGCCGTCACCGCGGCGAACAGCACCACCAGCCCCGCCAGCAGCGTGAAGCCGAACAGGAACTCCACCGCGCGGATCACCTTGTCCAGCACCTGCTGCACCTGGGCGATGGAGGCCGAGACGTCGATGTTGGTGATGTTGGGGAAGCCGTGCACCAGCCGGTTGTCGAAGCCCTTGACCGCCGGCGCGCGGAAGGCGCTGATGTAGGACAGCGGCACGTCGTCCATCTGCGCCACCGGGAACAGCACGAAGAAGTTGACGCGCATCGAGCCCCAGTCCACCTCGCGCAGGCTGGTGATCTTCGCCGTCACCGGGATGCCGGCGACGTCGAAGCCCATGCTGTCGCCGACCTTCAGGCCCAGCTCCTCGGCCAGCCCCTGTTCGACGCTGATGGCCCCGGCCTCGTCATCGGTCCAGTGGCCCGAGGTGATGCTGTTGTGCGCCGGCAGGCGCGCGTCGTGGCTGAGGTTGAACTCGCGCTCGGCCAGGCGCTGGGCGCGTTCGCCCTCGAAGTCCTCGGCCTTCACCGGCTTGCCGTTGATGGCGACCAGCCGGCCGCGGATCATCGGGTACCAGTCGTAGCGGGTGATGCCCTCGGCCTTCAACGCGGCCTGGAAGGGTTCGGCCTGTTCCGGCTGCACGTTGATGACGAAGCGGTCGGGGGCATCGGGCGGCGTGGCCTGGCGCCAGCTGGCAATGAGGTCGGTGCGCAGCAGCACCAGCAGCACCAGCGCCAGCAGCCCGACCGACAGCGCCGAGACCTGCAGCACGGCGTACGCCGGCCGCGCGGCGATCTGGCGCGTGGCCAGCACCAGCCAGCGCGGCGCGTCGCTTTCCGGCACCGTGCGCTTGAGCAGGCGCACGGCGGCGTACGACAGGCCGGCGAACAGCGCCACCGCGGCGGCAAAGCCGCCTACCGCCACCGCGCCCAGCATCGGGTCGCGCGCCACGGCCAGCAGCATGGCCACGAAACCGGCCGCCCCCGCGCCCAGCACCACCAGCGAGCCGGCCTTGGGGCCGCCCAGGTCGCGTCGGAGCACCCGCAACGGCGGCACGCGCGACAGCTGCAGCACCGGCGGCAGGCCGAAGGCCACCAGCAGCGTCAGCCCCACGCCCAGGCCGAACAGCGCGGGCGTGACGCCGGCCGGCGGCAGCGCCGCGTCCAGCAGGCCCGCCAGCAGCCAGACGAAGACGTAGTGCACGGCAAAACCCAGCAGCACACCGCCGGCGCTGCCGATGAGGCCGACGAAGCTGAATTCGAGCGCGTACGCGCCGGCGATGCGCCGCTGGCTCAGGCCGAGCACCCGCAGCATGGCGCAGTCGTCCAGGTGCCGGTTGGCGAAATCGCGCGCGGCGATGCCCACGGCCACCGCCGCCAGCAGCGCCGCCAGCAGCGCCACCAGGTTCAGGAACTTCTGGCCGCGCTCCAGCGTCTGGCTCATCTCCGGGCGGCCGGCCTCCAGCGCCTCCACACGCAGGCCGCGCAGGCCGTCGACCTCGATGCGCTGTTCGGCCCAGCGCACCCAGTCGCGCACCGGCGCGTCGCTGGCGCCGGGGGCTGCCACGGCAAAGCGGTAGCGCACGCGGCTGGCCGGCTGCACCAGGCCGGTGGCGGCGAGGTCGGATTCGGCCAGCATCACGCGCGGCGCGAAGTTCACGAAACCGGCGCCACGGTCGGGTTCGATGACGAGGATCCTGGCGATCGTCAGCGTGGCATCGCCCAGCAGCAGCGGCTCGCCCACCTGCAGCTGCAAGGCGTCCAGCACGCCAGCGTCCACCCACACCGTGCCCGCAGCCGGCGCAGCGGCGACCGTCTGCACCGCCGCGTCCGGCCCGTCCTTGACCTGCAGCTGGCCACGCAGCGGGTAGGCGGCCCCCACCGACTTCACCGACACGAGGCGGGCATTGCCGCCCCGGTCGTCCGGTGCCCGGGCCATGCTCGGGAACTGCACGCTGGTGTTGGTGGCCAGGCCGCGCGCTTGCGCCTCGGCCGCAAAGGCCGGCGGCAACGGCTGGTCGCTGCTGATCACGGCGTCGCCACCGATGAGCAGACGCGCATCGCGCGTGAGGCCGTTGTTCAGCCGGTCGGCGAAGAAGCCCACCGCCGTCAGCGCCGCCACCGCCAGCAGCACCGCCACGGCCAGCAGGCGCAGCTCGCCGGCCCGGAAGTCGCGCAGGGTCTGGCGCCAGGCCAGGGTGGTGATCGAAGGCGGGTTCATCACCGCACGGTAGCAAAAGCGCTGCAACGCCGTGGTGAAGGCGCTTGAACGCCCGGGCGGCGCACCGGGAGAACAATGCGTTCATGACCACCCTGCCCGCCCTCTTCATCTCCCACGGTTCGCCGATGACGGCGCTGGACCCGCGCGAGGCCGGCGCCTTCATGCAGCGCCTGGGCCCGGCCATCGACCGCGCCTTCGGCCGCCCGACCGCGGTGCTGGCCGTGTCGGCGCACACGCTGGCGCGTCGCCACGTGCTGCTGGCCGGCGCGCGCCACGAGGCGGTGTACGACTTCGGCGGGTTCCCCGACGCGCTCTACCGCCTGCGCTACGACGCCCCGGGTGCACCAGCACTGGCACCGCGCGTGGCGGCGCTGATGGACGCCGCCGGCCTGCCGGTGCAGACGCTGGATGCCGGCGGCCTGGACCACGGCATCTGGACGCCGCTGCGCTACCTGTACCCGGACGCCGACGTGCCGGTGCTGCCACTGTCCTTCAGCCCGCACGACAGCCCCGCGGCGCTGATGGCACTGGGCCGTGCCCTGGCCCCGCTGGCCGACGAAGGCGTGCTCGTCATCGGCAGCGGCAGCCTCACGCACAACCTGCGCCTGATCTACGGGCCCGGTGGCCAACCTGCCATCGAGGCGCCGGAGACCGCCGAGACAGCGGCCTTTCGCCGTTGGGTGGCCGAACGCAGCGCCGCGCGCGACTGGGCAGCCCTGCGCGACTACCGGCAGCGTGCGCCATACGCGGCGCACATGCACCCCACCGACGAGCACTGGCTGCCGTTCTACGTGGCCGCCGGCGCCGGGGGCGAATCGGCCACGCCGCAACGCTTGCATGCCAGCCTGACCTACGGCGTGCTGGCGATGGACCTCTACGCCTTCGGCCCGAACGCCGCCACCCTGGCCGCAGAAACCCGCGACCCCGTGGCGGCTTGAACCCTCGCGGGCCGTCGCGGCGGCAGAATGGCCGCCATGCTGATCGCGATCTGGGTGTTCGTGGCCGTGGCCGTGGGCGTGGCGCTGTGGTCGCTGCTGGGCTGGGGCCTGTACGAACTGCTGCGGCTGGACCACCAGCAGTGGCTGGGCGACCTGAAGCCCCTGCTCGACCAGGTGCCCTTCGGCGCCTGGCTGGATGCCTGGGTGCCCGGGTGGCAGGCGTTGGCGGAACTGGCCATCGACACCGTGCAATGGACCCTGGGCTGGATGGGCGGCGCGGCACCGGTGGTGGTGTGGGCCGTCTGGGGCGTGGGCACGGTCTTCATGGCCGGCGCCGGCGCGGTGCTCTCGCTGATCGTGGTGCTGCTGCGCGACAAGCGCCCCGCGCCGGCTGGCGCCGTTTGACGTTCGCTTGACGCCCGGGTGGGTCTGCGCGGCTTGCGTCAGGCCCCGGCAGCGCGGAACACCGCGTCCAGCTGCAGCCGCCAGGCGGCCTTGGTGGCGTCGTCCACGAAGCTGGCTTCGAAGCTGTTGGCGGCCAGCTGCCAGGCCTGCCGCGCGCCCAGGCGCGGTTGTGCGGCGAACAGCTGCAGGTAGTTCTGATTGACATAGCCGCCGAAGTAGGCGGGATCGTCGGAATTCACCGTCACGCACAGGCCGGCGTCCAGCAGCGCTGGCAGGTTGTGCTGCGCCAGGTCGGGGAACACGCAGAGCTTGACGTTCGACATCGGGCAGACGGTCAGCGGCACCCGTTCGCGCGCCAGGCGCTCCACCAGCGCCGGGTCCTCGGTGCAGCGCACGCCATGGTCGATACGGCGCACCTGCAGTTCGTCGAGCGCGGTGCGGATGTAGGCCGGCGGGCCCTCTTCGCCCGCGTGGGCCACCACCTCCAGGCCCAGTTCGCGGCAGCGCGCGAACACGCGCGCGAACTTCTCCGGCGGGTGTCCGCGTTCGCTGCTGTCCAGCCCCACGCCGATGAAATGCCGGCGGAACGGCAGCGCCGCCTCCAGCGTGGCGAAAGCCTCGTCCTCGCTGAGGTGACGCAGGAAACACAGGATCAGGCGCGACGAGACCCGCAGTTCCTGATGGGCGCGTTCGCACGCATGGTGCAGGCCGACGATCACCTTCTCCATCGGCACGCCGCGCGCCGTGTGCGTCTGCGGATCGAAGAACAGTTCGGCGTGCACCACGTTGTCGGCGGCGGCGCGCTGGAAGTAGGCCCAGGCCATCTCGAAGAAGTCGGCCTCCTCGATCAGCACGCTGGCCCCGGCGTAGTAGATGTCCAGGAAGCTCTGCAGGTCGGTGAAGGCGTAGGCGGCCCGCAGCGCCTCGACGCTGACGTAAGGCAACGCCACGCCGTTGCGGGCGGCCAGGCGGAAGATCAGCTCGGGTTCCAGCGAGCCTTCGATGTGCATGTGCAACTCGGCCTTGGGCATGCGGCGCAACAGCGCGGGCAGCTGGCTGGCGGGAATGGCGTCGAGGTTCATGGCAGGGCTCCGGGGATGCCGGGCACTGTAGCAAGCGCTGCGCCGGGTGCCCGAGCGAGGGCCCTGACCGGCCATGACTGGCCGTTAACCCGGATGTAACCGGTCGCTGGCTACAACCCCGGCAACACCACCGCTCACGGAATTCCAAGGACCACTGCCATGACCCGCACCCGCCCCATCCTCCTGCTCGCCGCCGCGCTGTGCCTCGGCGCGGCCCTGCCGGCGTCGGCGCAATCCGTCGCCGCAACCTATGAAGGCCTGGTCGACGAAGACAGCGGCCTGGGCCTGGTGGGCGAAACGTTGCGCGTGTCCCTGGTCTACGACGCCTCGGTGGCGCCGGACTATGCCTTCGCCAACACCCGCGCGGCCGGCTTCAGCGGTTTCCTGCAGTCGATGACGGTGTCCGTGGGCAGCCTCCAATGGGCTTGGACGCCTTCCGGCGGCGGGTCGTTCATGTCGCTGGAGGACGACGCACCGCGCTTCTTCTCGCCGCCAGAGGATGCCGTGGTGATGGACGCCTACGGCTTCGAGGGCACGGACCCGTTTGCCGAAACGTCCAACCACAGCCTGTCGATGTACCTCTACGACCACACGAACGCCGACGGTCTGGCGGACTACGCCACCCTGCCCGCTTCGCCCATCGACCCGGCACGGTTCGAGGACGGCCAGACCCTGGAGTTCAGCTTTGTCGTCGGCCCCGACCCGGAGCTGGGCGACATCTACCGCATCAGCAGCCACGCCTTCGGCCTGGCGGCGCCGGTGCCGGAGCCAGCCACGGCCGCCTTGTGGCTGGCCGGCATCGGGGTGCTGGGGTCGCTGTCCCGCCGGCGGCTGCACGCGGGCCGCTGATCGCCGGCGGCCGGCGGGCCGCGCCTTCAGCCGCCGGGCACCTCGGCTTCCACCAGCAGCGCCAGCAAGGCCAGCGATTCCTGCCAGCCCAGGTGGCACAGCGCCGGTGGGATGCCGTCGGGAATGCCGCTCTGCTCGGCGTGGAGTTCGGTGCCGCAGACCACCGGCGTCAGGGTCAGCGTGGTGACCATGGTGCCCGGCAGCTGGGGGTCGTCGAAGACGCTGGTGTAGCGCAGCAGCCGGTCGGGTTCGACCGCCAGGTACTCGCCACCGAAGCCGTGGCTGTGCCCCGAGCCCAGGTGCGTGAAGGCCATGTGCCAATGCCCACCCACCTTTGGCTCCAGCTGGTGCACCTGGCCGGTGTAGCCGTGTGGCGGCAGCCACTTGGCCAGGGCCTCGGCCTGCGTGAGGGCGCGGAACAGCCGCGCCGGTGGGCAGCGCAGCACACGGTGGAACGAGACGGTGGACGGCATGGTGGACCTCAGGCGGTGGGGCCGTTCATTCTCCTCGCTCGCAGCCGGTCAGGCCGGCCCATCCAGACCGCGCAGGAAGTCCACCAGCAGGCGGCTGACCTCGTCGGCCCGCTCCCGCTGCACCCAATGACCGGCCCCGGGCAGCACATGCTGGCCACGCAGCCCTGGCAAGGCGCGCCGCAGGTCCTGAAGCCGCTCACGCACGCCCGGAAACGCCAGCAGGTCGTCGCGCTCGCCGACGATGAACAGCGACGGCTGCCGGATCACGGCGCCGTACCAAGGCGCCAACAACTCCGCATTGCGGCGGATCGCGCGGTACCAGTTCAGGCCGCCGACGAAACCCCGGCGGCGGAAGTCCTCGGCGGTGGCCTGCAGGTCGTCGGCATGCCACCAGGCGGGCACGCGCGCCGGGTCCGGCTCCTCGGTCACGTCCAGGAACCCGGCACCCGGCGGCAGCACCCCGGCCACCACTCGGCCGGGACCGTCACCGGACATGCTCCACCACACACGCCTCAGCGTGGCCTCCGGGTCGGCGTCCAGCTCCGCCTCGGCGACGCCGGGCGCCTGGAAGTACTGCATGTAGAAGCGATCGACACCCTGGCGGGCGTAGGCCGCCAGCAAGTCCACCGGCGACGGCGGCACGAAGGGCACGGACAGGCCCGCCACAGCGCGGAAGACATCGGGCCGCATCAGCGCCGCGTACCAGACCGTGGGCGCGCCCCAGTCGTGGCCCACCAGCACCGCCTGCGTTTCGCCCAGGGCCTTGACCAGGGCCACCAGGTCGCCAGCGTGGTGCAGCATGGTGGTCTGTTCCGGGCCCAGCGGCCCACCAGGGGCTTCGGTGCCGCCATAACCGCGCAGGTCGGGCGCCACGGCACGGTAGCCGGCCGCGGCCAGGGCTGCCAGCTGGTGACGCCAGCTGCGCCAGCCCTCGGGGAAGCCGTGGCAGAGGATGACCAGCGGACCCTCGCCCTGCACCGCGGCATGCAGGCGCAGGCCGGGCAGGTCGAGGTCGATCAGGCGGAGGGCGTGGGCATCAGGGGATGGCATGCGCCGATGATGCCGCAGGCCCCTGGGGCACGTCGATTCAGACAGGCGTGCGCTGGCGCACGGCGGCAACCAGCGTGGGTTGTGGTTCGGCTGGCGTCGCGGGCGCCGCTGCGGGAGGGCGCTGCGCTTGTTCGGTCTCGGCCTTCAGCGCGTCGATGGCCGCGAGCAGCGCCCGCTCGGCGCCGACAAAGGGGGTGCCGGCGGCCAGCATGGCACGCGCAGCGGCGTGATCGCCCCGGTTGATGGACGACGCCACCGAGCCGGCGGCGCGGTGGAAATCCGCGTGCCTTTGCAGGCAGTGCTGCCACGCGGGGCGGTCGCCGTGCAGTTGCCGGCCCGCGCCTTGCAGCCAGGCGCCAAAACCGCAGCGGCCGGCATCGGCAAGGGTGGCCGTGTCCGGCGGTTCACGGGTCTGGCGCGCGGCGCTGTCCAACTGGTCGCGCCATTGGGCGTGCTGCTGGCGGGCGTCGTCGAGGTCCATGGGCGGTCTCCTGCTGCAGCCCACGACCGGTGTGGGCATCGAAAGCAGATCGGCCGTTCAGCACGACGCTGAAGGGTGGTGACCGATTCAGATCGGCAACTGTGTGGTCGACAGCACCTGCTTGAGCACCATGAAGCTGCGGATCTGGCGTACACCCGGCAGCCGCAGCAGCTGCGTGGCGTGCAGCTGGTTGAAACTGTCGTTGTCGCGCGTGCGCACGACCATGAAGTAGTCGAATTCGCCGGCCACCACATGGCACTCCATGCAGCCCGAGACCCTGGCGGCGGCCTGCTCGAACTGGGCGAAGGACTCCGGCGTCGAGCGGTCCAGCACGACGCCCAGGATCACCAGCATGCCGGCGTCCAGCGCCACCGGGTCCAGCAAGGCGACCACGCCGGCAATCAGGCCCGATTGCTTGAGCCGTTCGACCCGGCGCAGGCAGGCGGGCGGGCTGAGGTTGACCTTGGCGGCCAGGGCCACGTTGGTGATCGACGCGTCCTTCTGCAGGGCGCGCAGGATGGCCTTGTCGGTGCGGTCCAGCACCTGCGGCGGCGCTGCACGCAGCGTCGAACGTGCACGCACTTTTGTTTTGTTGGATACGCCCATGAACTACTTTTGGTTCGTCATCAGTCCGAAAGTGACGACATGATGCCGAACCGGAAGATACATTTGCAACCCTGTTGTGCGCGAGGATTCGTACCATTTGGGCTTGCACCGATCCCACGGCGCGTCACTTCACCGCAGCAGGCCACCCCATGAATCTGAGCAAGTTCCCCCGCCATCCGTTGACCTTCGGCCCGACGCCGATCCAGCCGCTGAAGCGCCTGAGCGTGCACCTGGGCGGCAAGGTGGAGCTCTACGCCAAGCGCGAGGACTGCAACAGCGGCCTGGCGTTCGGCGGCAACAAGACGCGCAAGCTGGAGTACCTGGTGCCCGAGGCGCTGGCCCAGGGCTGCGACACCCTGGTGTCCATCGGCGGCATCCAGTCCAACCAGACGCGGCAGGTCGCCGCCGTGGCCGCGCACCTGGGCATGAAGTGCGTGCTGGTGCAGGAGAACTGGGTCAACTATTCCGACGCCGTCTACGACCGCGTGGGCAACATCGAGATGTCGCGCATCATGGGCGCGGACGTTCGGCTGGACGCCGCCGGCTTCGACATCGGCATCCGCCCCAGCTGGGAACAGGCGCTGGCCGACGTGCGCGCCGCCGGTGGCAAGCCCTTCCCGGTGCCGGCCGGTTGTTCGGAGCACCCGCTGGGCGGCCTGGGCTTCGTCGGCTTTGCCGAAGAGGTGCGCGCACAGGAACAGGCACTCGGCTTCAAGTTCGACTACATCGTCGTCTGCTCGGTCACCGGCAGCACGCAGGCGGGCATGGTGGTGGGTTTTGCCGCCGACGGCCGCGCGCAGCGCGTGATCGGGATCGACGCCTCGGCCAAGCCGGCGCAGACGCGCGCCCAGATCCTGCGCATCGCGCGCCACACGGCCGAGCTGGTGGAACTGGGCCAGCCCATTGCCGACGCCGACGTGGTGCTGGACGAACGTTTCGGCGGCCCCGAGTACGGCCTGCCGAACGACGGCACGCTGGAGGCGATCCGCCTGTGCGCGCGGCAGGAAGGCATGCTCACCGACCCGGTGTACGAGGGCAAGTCCATGCACGGCATGATCGAGATGGTGCGCAACGGCGAGTTCCCGGCCGGCTCGCGCGTGCTCTACGCCCACCTCGGCGGCGTACCGGCACTCAACGCCTACAGCTTCCTGTTCCGCAACGGCTGAGTTCGCGGTCGGCTGTCGCCCGCCGGCAGGCGCCTGGCCTCGTCGGCGGGCGCCGGCCAATGTTGAGCGCGGAAATCGGGAGCAGGCGGCAGGCACGGCGCTCAAGCCAGCGGGTGCCGGCGCCGAAACCGCAGGGATGTCACCTGCATCGACCCTCCCCGGTCCCGCCTGATGGGCAGCGTCCTGAACACGAACGTTGCGTCGTTGAACGCGCAGCGCCACCTGTCGTCGTCGCAGTCGGCATTGACGACGTCGATGCAGCGCCTGTCGTCCGGCCTGCGCGTCAACAGCGCCAAGGACGACGCGGCAGGTCTCGCCATCGCCGAGCGCATGCATGCGCAGGTGCGCGGCATGAACGTGGCCGTGCGCAACGCCAACGACGGCATTTCGATGGCGCAGACGGCGGAAGGTGCACTGGGCAAGGTCAGCGACTCGCTGCAGCGCATGCGCGAGCTGGCCGTGCAGGCGCGCAACGCCACCAACACCGCCAAGGACAAGGACTCGCTGGACAAGGAGTTCGGCGAGCTGGCCAAGGAGATCCAGCGCGTGCTGGGCGGGACCACGTTCAACGGCAAGGCGATCCTGGGTGCGGATGCAGGGACGATGACGTTTCAGGTCGGTGCGGGCGTGAGCGCCGATGATGTGATCACTGTCAGCCTGACCAACCTTGCCACCAACAGCGCGATCACCTCGGTGGCGGGTGCCCAGGCTCCAACTACGGCGCAGTTGGCCGCTGCGTCAGCCGCGGCCCGCGATGCCGTTGTGGCGGATCTGACCGGCAAAGGTCACACAGACGACGCGACCTGGGTCAGCGCGAATTTCCAGCAGGTCTCGAGTGCTGGCGCCGCCGCCGAGGAGTACGCACGGGTCCTCGGATCGAACACCACCCTGTACGGCAGCATGTTCTCCGGCGTCGAGGCCGGTATCTCTGCCGCCACGTCCGGTGCCGAAGCCAACACCCTGACCCGGGATGCCTTTCTCGCCAAGGGCGCAGCGCTCGGCAACGCCAATGCGGGGGCCATGTACTTGGGCAATCTGGCCGAGATTGCCTACAACGCGTACGCGGCCATCGTGCCATCCAGCAGCACAGCGTCCATCGGGGCCAGCGCCGACCCGACGGCCATCGCCACCGTCATCACCAACATCGACTCCGCCCTCGACGAGATCAACAACCAGCGCGCCACCTTCGGCGCCACGCTGAGCCGCTTCGACAGCGTGGTGGCCAACCTGAATGTCAGCGTCGAGAACCAGAGCGCGGCGCGCAGCCGCATCATGGATGCCGACTTCGCGTCCGAGACCGCCAACCTCAGCCGTGCGCAGATCCTGCAGCAGGCCGGCAATGCGATGGTGGCGCAGGCCAACCAGTTGCCGCAGTCGGTATTGCAGCTGCTCGGCTGACGGACGCGCTCAGCAGACGCCGAAGCCCACGCCCACGCCCTTCAGCCAGCGCCGGTAGGCGGCGCTGAGCCGGTCGGCGGCGCTGTGCACCTCGCCGCCACTGATGGGCAGGCGCCGCGGCCGCTGGCTTTCCAGCACGGCACGGTCCTGGCCGAAGATGGTGTCCTGGAACTGCTGCAGTTCGGCATCCGGCGTGGCCGTGTCGGTGGTGAACTGCATGAACCAGGCACGGCAGCGTTCTTCGTCCACTGGGCAGGCGAAGGCCGCGTAGGCGTCGGCCACACCACCGCCTTCGGGCTGCTTGATCAGGAGTGCAGCGTACGGCCCCAGCACTTCGTAGCGGTAGTCCACCCAGGCGCCTTCGGCCGACGAGGCCGACGCACGCGGCTGCCAGGCGCGGTAGTGCGGGATCAGCGGGCGGCCGTCGGCCGTGTGTTCCACCGCGTAGGCGGGCACCTCGGGGTGCGCCGCATCGCCCAGCCAGCCTTCGTGCACGAAGGCGAAGTGCGAGGTGTCGAGAAAGTTCTCGATCAGGCGCGGCGCGCTGGTCTCCACGGTGTAGGGCCCGCAGACCACTCGGCGCACGGGCACATGGGCGCAGGCTGGCGGTGCGGGGTCGACGGGATCACGCGCCACCCACCACAGGCCATGGGCCTGGGCCACCCGCCAGGTGCCGGCACGATGACCGTCCGGCGGCTGGAAATCCGGCGCAGCCGGGATGCGCACGCAGCGGCCCGTGGGGTCGAAGCGCCAGCCGTGGTAAGCGCATTGCAACTGGCCGCCCACCACCCGGCCGAGAGAAAGCGCGGCACCCCGGTGCGGGCAGCGGTCGGCGAACGCCGCCACACCACCGGCGCCGCGCCAGAGCACGAGGTCGTGCCCCAGCACACGCACTGGCAGCGGCGGCCCACCGACGCTGGCCAGGTCCTCGACCATGGCCACCGGCTGCCAGAAGCGCGCCTCCGCCGGCACGCCTGTGCAGAGCTCGGTGGCCATCACCATCGCAGACGTGCGATCAGTTGCCGGCCGGCACCTTGCCTTCGACGCCCTTGACGTAAAAGTCGATCTTGTCGAGCCATTCCTGCGTGGCCATCTCACCCTTGGGCAGACGCTCCTTGCCGGTGTTGTCCATCACCGGGCCGGTGTAGGCGGCAAAGCTGCCGTCCTTCATGCCGGCGGCCAGCTTCTCGACCTGCTCCTTCACATCGGCCGGCACCACGTCGGCGATCTTCACCAGCGCGTTCTGGCCTTCCTTGACGCCCCAGACGGTGCGGCCGGTGGCCCAGGTGCCGTCCATCACGTCCTTGATGGCCTTGACGTAGTACGGGCCCCAGTTGGCCACGCAGGAGGCCAGGTGGGCCTTGGGCGCGAAGCCGCTCATGTCGCTGTCCCAGCCGAAAGCGTACTTGCCGTTCTTCTCGGCCGTCTGCAGCACGGCGGTGGAGTCGGTGTTCTGCAGCAGCACGTCGGCGCCGCCGTTGATCAGGCTTTGTGCGGCGTCGCTTTCCTTCGGCGGGTCGAACCAGGTGTTGACCCAGACCACCTTGGTCTTGACCTTGGGGTTCACGCTCTGCGCGCCCAACGTGTAGGCGTTGATGTTGCGCAGCACCTCGGGAATGGGGAAGCTGGCGACGAAGCCCAGGGTGTTGGTCTTCGTCATCTTGCCGGCGATGACACCAGCCAGGTAGGCGTCCTCGAAGAACTTGGCGTCGTACAGCCGCATGTTGTCGGCCGTCTTGTAGCCGGTGGCGTGCTCGAACTTGACGTCCGGGAACTCGGCGGCCACCTTCAGCATGGGCTCCATGAAGCCGAAGCTGGTGGCGAAGATGATCTTGTTGCCCTGCGCCGCCAGGTCGCGGATCACGCGCTCGGCGTCGGCACCCTCGGGCACCTTCTCGACGAAGGTGGTGGCCACCTTGTCGCCGAACTCGGCCTCGACCGCCTTGCGGCCCTGGTCGTGCGCAAATGTCCAGCCGGCGTCGCCCACCGGGCCCACGTAGACCCAGGCGGCCTTCAACGGCTCGGGCTTGGGTGCCGGTGCGGGTGCAGCGGCCGGGGCAGGCGCCGGCGCGGCTTCTTCCTTCTTGCCGCAGGCCGTGAGGCCGGTGACGGCGGCGGCAGCCGCCAGGACGAACAGGGAGCGTTTGGACAGATCGGTCATGGACAGGGACTCCTCGGAGGAAGCTGAAATTCTAGGTGCCCGGATGGAAGGCCTTGCCCAGCGACGCGGGCATGTTGATGCGGATCCAGGTCGGGTTGCGGCTGATCAGCGCCAGCACGACGATGGTGGCGAGGTACGGCAGCATCGCCAGCAACTGGCTGGCCACCTGCACGCCCGCCGTCTGCAGCGCGAACTGCAGCATCGTCACGCCGCCGAACAGGTAGGCGCCGAGCAACACCCGTGCCGGCCGCCAGGTGGCAAAGGTGGTCAACGCCAGCGCGATCCAGCCACGCCCGGCCACCAGGCCCTCGACCCACAACGGTGCATAGACCACCGACAGGTACGCACCAGCGAGGCCGCACAGTGCACCACCGGCGGTCACCGCGGCCAGACGCAACAGGCGCACGCGGTAGCCCAGCGCATGCGCCGACTCCGGCGACTCGCCCACCGCGCGCAGCACCAGACCGGCGCGGCTGCGGTAGAGGAACCACGCGATCACGCCGGTGAGCACGATGGCCGCATAGGCCATCGGGTGCTGACGGAACAGCGCCGTGCCCAGCCACGGGATGTCGGCCAGCAGCGGGACCGCGTACTGCACCGGTTCCCCCAGCGTCTTGCCGACGAAGGCCACGCCGACGAAGGCCGAGAAGCCGCCGCCGAAGATCGACAGCGCCAGCCCGGTGGCGTACTGGTTGGTGTTGAGCCAGATCACCAGCAGGCCGAAGGCCACGGCCATCAAGGCGCCGGCACCGGCGCCGGCGGCGAAGGCCAGGCCCTGGCTGCCGGTGAGCGACGCGGTGGCGAAACCGGCGATGGCGGCCACCAGCATCATGCCCTCGGCGCCCAGGTTCAACACCCCGGCCTTCTCGTTGAGCAGCAGGCCCAGCCCCGCCAGCGCCAGGGGCGTGCCGGACGCGATGGTGGCGGCGATCAGCAATGCCATCTCGTTCATGATCGGCCCCACTTCACCCGATACGCCACCAGCGTGTCGCACGCCAGCAACAGGAACAGCAGCAGGCCCTGGAAGACGCCGCTGAGCGCATTCGGCAGGCCCAGGCGGCTCTGCCCCAGTTCACCGCCGATCAGCATCATCGACAGCAGGATGCCGCTGAAGACGATGCCCACCGGGTGCAGCCGCCCCACGAAGCAGACGATGATGGCGGTGAAGCCGATGCCGGTGCTGATGTGCGGTGTGAGCTGGCGCAGCGGCCCCGCCACTTCCATCGCCCCTGCCAGCCCGGCCAGGCCCCCGGAACCCAGCAGCGCCAGCCACAGCGCGCTGCGCGACGAGAAGCCGGCATAACGCGCCGCGGCCGGCGCCAGCCCGCCCACCTGCAGCTGGAAGCCACGCATCGAGCGGAAGAGGAACAGCCACGCCAGCAGCACGATCACCGGCACGGCCACGGCACCCCAGTGCAGCCGCGTGCCCGACCACAGCGGCAGCAGCCAGGTGCTGGCGTCGAAGGTGGGGGTCTGCGGGAAGTTGAAGCCCTTCGGGTCCTTCCAGGGCCCGAAGACCAGGTAGTTCACGAGCTGCTGCGCCACGTAGACCAGCATCAGGCTGACCAGGATCTCGCTGGCGTTGAAGCGGTCGCGCAGCAGCGCGGTGATGCCGGCCCACAGCATGCCGCCGGCCACGCCCGCCAGCAGCACCAGCGGCGACAGCCCGCCGCGCCCCGCGTCCAGCCCCAGACCGCCCAGCCACAGCGCCATGCCGCCGCCGGCCACGGCGCCCAGCAGCAGCTGGCCTTCGGCACCGATGTTCCAGACGTTGGACCGGTAGCACACGGCCAGGCCCAGCGCGCAAAGGATCAGCGGCGTGGCTTTCAGCCCGACCTCGCTGACGGCGCGCAGGCCGTTCAGCGGCTCGACGAAGAAGATGGCGAGACCCTTCACCGGGTCCTTGCCCAGCAGGGCAAACAGCAGCGCGGCAATGACGGCCGTGAGCGCCAGCGCGATCAGCGGCGACGCCAGCGACAGCGCCTTCGACGGCTCCGGCCGCGCCTCAAGCCGCAGCATCGGCCGCCTCCAGCGCCGTCTCGGCCGCGTCGTCCCAAAGCCCGGACATCCACTGGCCGATGCGCTCGATGGTGGCCTCGCGCGTGGGCAGGCTGGGGCTCAGCCGGCCCTGGGCGATCACGTGCAGGCGGTCGCTGATCTCGAACAGCTCGTCCAGTTCCTCGCTGACCACCAGCAGCGCGCAGCCGGCGTCGCGCAGCGCCAGCAGTTCACCACGGATCAACGCCGCCGCGCCCACGTCCACGCCCCAGGTGGGCTGGGAGACGATCAGCAGCTTCGGGTTGGCATCGATCTCGCGACCGACGATGAACTTCTGCAGGTTGCCGCCCGACAGGCTCTTCGCCGCCGCGCCCGGCCCGCCGGCCTTGACGCCGAAGCGCTGGATCAGGTGCGCGGCCAGCGCCTGGACCTGGGCCAGGTTCAACCAGCCGGCGGCGCCGACACCCGCACGGCGGGTGAGCAAGGTGTTGTGCGCCAGGCTCATCGTGGGCACCGCACCGCGGCCGAGGCGCTCCTCGGGCACGAAGTGCAGGCCCTCATGCCGTCGCCGGCGCGGCGAGTGGCGCGCAATGTCGCGCCCGAACATCTGGATGCTGCCGGGCGCGGCACGCGGATCCTCGCCCGACAGCACTGCCATCAGCTCCTGCTGGCCGTTGCCGCTGACGCCAGCGATGCCGACGATCTCACCGGCGCGCACCTGCAGCTGAAGCCGCTTGAGTTCGACGGCGAACGGATCGGCCTTGGGCAGGTCCAGCGCCTGCACCTGCAGCACGACCTCGCCGGCCTTCACGGCGCGGTGTGTCAGCGCCGGCGGCTCGGCGCCGATCATCAGGCGCGAGAGGCCGGCGTTGTCGTGCACGGCCGGATCCACCTCGCCAGTGACGCGGCCGCCACGCAGCACCGTGCAGCGCTGGCACAGCGCGCGGATCTCGTCGAGCTTGTGGCTGATGTAGAGGATGCTGCAGCCGTCGGCCGCCAGCTGACGCAGGGTGACGAACAGCCGCTCCACCGCCTGCGGCGTGAGCACCGAGGTGGGTTCGTCCAGGATCAGCAGCTGCGGGTCGGTGAGCAGCGCGCGCACGATCTCCACCCGCTGACGTTCACCCACGCTCAAGGTGTGCACCGGGCGCAGCGGGTCCACGTCCAGGCCATAGGTGCCGGCCACGTCGCGGATGCGGCGGATCACTTCCGCCAGCGGTTGTGCCTTGTCCAGCCCCAGCCAGACGTTCTCCGCCGCCGTCAGCGTGTCGAACAAGCTGAAGTGCTGGTAGACCATGCTGATGCCCAGCTGCCGGGCCTGCGCCGGGCTGGCCACCTGCACCTGTTCGCCGTTGACGCGCACCTCGCCGGCGTCGGGCCGCACGGCGCCGTAGATGACCTTCATCAGCGTGGACTTGCCGGCGCCGTTCTCGCCCAGCACCGCATGGATCTCGCCAGGCGCCACGCGCAGGCTCACGTCGTCGTTGGCGACGACGGCCGGGTAGGCTTTGCGGATGCCGCGCAGTTCGAGTCGCGGAGTGGTCAACGGAGATCCTCCCGGGGAACGATTGTGGCGCCTCGCTGGTGGCGCACCTGCCCGGCGACCCAGGTCTTCACGAGGTGACGCTCGTCGGCCAGCGTGAGCCATGCGAACACGCGTTCGTGCAGCGTACGGACCAGGGCATCGCGGCGCACGCCCACCGGGCCGGCGGCCCAGTCCCAGACACAGACGTCTGCCACGCCACCCGTCTCGAAGCTGCCGATCTCGTGGCCCAGCTGCAAGGCCTGCGCCGCGCCGCGCGTGGCCGCGTGCAACAGTGCCCAGGCGCCCGCCTTGGCGCCCTGCAACGCCTGCACCTGATAGGCCGCCGCCATGGTGCGCACCATGCTCAGGCTGGTGCCGCCGCCGACATCGCTGGCCAGCGACACCGCCGTGCCGGCCGCCTGCAACGCCTGCCAGTCCATCAAGCCGCTGCCCAGGAACAGGTTGCTGGTGGGGCTGTGGGCGATCTGCGCACCGGTTTCGGCCAGCAGCGCACGGTCGGTGTCGTCCAGCCAGATGCCGTGGGCCAGCACGGCCCGCGGGCCTAGCAGGCCGGCGCGGTGGTAGACGTCCAGGTAGCTGCGCGCTTCCGGAAAGAGCTCGGCCACCCAGCGCACTTCGTCGCGGTTCTCGGCCACGTGCGTCTGCATGTACAGGTCCGGCACCTCGGCCATCAAACGGCCGGCCAGCGCCAGCTGCTCTGGCGTGCTGCACGGGGCGAAGCGCACCGTGACCGCCTGAGCCTGGCGGCCGGTGCCATGCCAGCGCGCGATGCCGGCGCGCAGTTCGCGGTCGGCGGTGACGGCATCGGCGTCACGCAGGCCGTCCGGCGCATGGCGATCCATCAACACCTTGCCGGTGATGCAGCGCATGCCGCGCGCGTGCGCCGCAGCGGCCATGGCCTCGGCGGACACGGCATGCACCGTGGGGAAGACGACCGCCGCCGTGGTGCCGTGCGCCAGCAGCGCGTCGGCAAAAACTTCGGCACCGGCGCGCGACACCTCGGGGTCGGCGTAGCGGCGTTCGGCGGGAAAGGTGTAGTGCTCCAACCAGTCCAGCAGATCGGCGCCGTGGCTGGCGATCACGTCCAGCTGCGGCATGTGAACATGGGTGTCGACGAAGCCCGGCAGCACCAGGTGGCCGCGATGGTCCTCGCGCGACCAGCCGTCGCCCGGGTCCTGAAGCTGCCGGCCGACGATGCGGCCGGCCTCGACGAGCAGCCAGTGGTCAGGCAGGAAGCGCACGGCGGCGCCGCCTTCGGCAGCGGCATCGGTCAGGGCAGGCGTGGCGACGAAGTCGAGCAGGTCGCCACGGATCGCCAGGCGGTCGGGAACAGGCATGCAGGCGGACAGATTGCAAGAGCCGGGCCAGCCGCCCGAACCCGCCGCATTCTGCACGGCCGCCGACCTGCGGCCGCGCACGGCGGGCGTGCGACCAGGAGTGCTACCTTTCGGGCATTGCGCTTGCATGGGTGCGTGCATGTCCGAAGCTTTGACCGAACGCCCGATCCGCTTCGTCCACCGAGACGCCGTCGTCGAAGTGACCGGCCTGCCCGCCACGACCACGGTGCTGGCCTGGCTGCGTGAACACGCGGGGCGCACCGGCACCAAGGAAGGCTGCAACGAAGGCGACTGCGGTGCCTGCACCGTGATGGTCGGCGACCTGCAGGACGATGGCGAGGCGGACCAGGGCGCGGTGCGTTGGCGCACCGTCAACGCCTGCCTGCAGTTCCTGCCCACGCTGGACGGCCGCGCGCTGCGCACGGTGGAGGACCTGCCGGCCGATCACCCGGCCCCCTGCGCCATGGTCGAGCACCACGGCTCGCAGTGCGGCTTCTGCACGCCAGGTTTCGTCGTGTCGCTGGCGGCGCTGCGGGTGAATCGGCCGGACAAGCCGCCACGCCGCGAGATCGCCGACGCCCTGGCCGGCAACCTCTGCCGCTGCACCGGCTACCGGCCCATCCTGGACGCCGGCGAGGCCATGTACGACCGCCCGGCACCCGCGGTCGACGACCGCGCCACGGTCGCCGCCCTGCGATCGCTGCGAGCCGATCCGCCGTTGGCCTACACCGCGCACGACCCGGCCACCGGCCACCCCAGCCGCTTCCTGGCCCCCCGCACGCTCGACACACTGGCCGCCACCGCCGCCGCCCACCCGCAGGCCACGCTGCTGGCCGGCAGCACCGACGTCGGCCTGTGGGCCAACAAGCAGTTCCGCCCCCTGCCGCTGCTGATCAGCGTCAATGCCGTGCCGGCCTTCAAGGCCATCGCCGAGACTAGTGGCGTGCTGCACATCGGCGCCGGTGCAGCGCTGGAGGACGCCTGGTCCGCGCTGGTGGCGCACCTGCCGCCGCTGCGCGACTACGCGCTGCGTTTCGCTTCGCCGCCGGTGCGCCACGCCGGCACGATGGGCGGCAACCTGGCCAATGGCTCGCCGATTGGCGACACGGCCCCGGTGCTGATGGCGCTGGACGCGCGCATCGTGCTGCGCCACGGCGATGCGGAACGCACCCTGCCGCTCGACGGCTTCTACACGGGCTACATGAAGAACCAGCGGCAGGCGGGCGAACTGCTGTGGCGCATCGAGGTGCCGCTGCCTGGGATGTCCACTGCACTGCGCGCCTACAAGCTGAGCAAGCGCTTCGACTGCGACATCTCGGCCCTCGCCTGCGGCCTGGCGTTGACATGGGACGGCGGCCGCATCACGGCGGCCCGGGTGGCCTTCGGCGGCATGGCGGCGACCGTGGCGCGTGCGCCCGGCGCCGAAGCGGCATTGACCGGCCAACCCTGGACCGAGGCCACGCTGCAGGCTGCATGCGACGCGCTGGCCCAGGACTACACGCCGATGAGCGACCTGCGCGGCAGCGCCGGCTACCGGGTGCGCTCGGCGCGCGCGCTGCTGCGGCGTTTCTGGCTGGAGACACGGCCCGACGCGCGACTGCCGGCATCGGCCACGCAGGTGTGGGAGGTGTCGGCATGAACGCAGCACGCGATGCGGTGCCGACCACACGACCGCAGGTGGGCGTCGCCCTGCCGCACGAATCAGCGCACCTGCACGTGCGCGGTGAGGCCAGCTACATCGATGACCTCCCGGAGCTCGCCGGCACGCTGCACGCGGCCGTGGGGTTTTCGCCGCTGGCGCATGGCCGGCTGCTGGGCGTGGACGTCGACACCTTGCGCGGCCTGCCGGGTGTGGTGGCCGTGCTCACTGCCGCCGACATCCCGGGCACCAACGACTGTGGCCCCATCGTGCACGACGACCCCATCCTGGCCGACAGCACGCTGCACTACCTGGGCCAACCTGTCTTCCTGGTCGTGGCCGCCACGCGCGATTTGGCCCGCCGCGCCGCAGCGCGCGCGAAGGACTTCATTCGCGCCGACGCACTGCCACCGGTGTTGACCGCGCGCGAGGCGCATGCCAGGCAGCAGTACGTGGTGCCACCCATGCACCTGAACCGAGGCGATGCCGCCGCCGCCATCGCCGCCGCGCCGCATCGCATGACCGGCAGCTTCAGCCTCGGTGGCCAGGAGCAGTTCTACCTGGAAGGCCAGATCAGCTATGCACTGCCGCAGGAAGACGCCAGCCTGCAACTGCACTGTTCCACCCAGCATCCCACCGAGATGCAGCACGTCGTAGCGCACGCGCTGGGCTGGTCGCAGCACCAGGTGCAGGTGACCTGCCGGCGCATGGGCGGTGGCTTTGGCGGCAAGGAAAGCCAATCCGCGGTGTTTGCCGCGCTGGCCAGCGTGGCGGCCGCGAAACTCGGCCGGCCGGTCAAGCTGCGCGTGGACCGTGACGACGACTTCCTGATCACCGGCCGCCGGCATGGCTTTGAGTTCGACTGGACGGTGGGCTTCGACGACGATGGCCGCATCCTTGGCGTCGAGGCGGACCTGATCGCGAATGCCGGCTGCACGGCCGACCTGTCGCCGCCGGTGATGACCCGCGCGCTGTGCCACTTCGACAACGCGTACTGGCTCCCGCACGTGGCGCTGCATGGCTATTGCGCGAGGACGAACACGCAGAGCAACACGGCCTTCCGCGGCTTCGGCGGCCCGCAGGGCGCGTTCGCCGTGGAGCGGCTGCTCGATGACATCGCGCGCAGGCTGGGCCGTGACCCGCTGGCCGTGAGGCAGGCCAACTTCTATGGCCGGGCTGAACACAACATCACCCCGTACGGCCAGGTGGTGGAAGACAACGTCATCCATGACCTGATGGCGCGCTTGGCCGCGGCGGCCCGCTGGTCGGTGCGGCGCGCCGAAGTCGCCCGCTTCAATGCCACCAGCCCGGTGCTGAAGAAGGGCCTGGGTCTGATGCCGCTGAAGTTCGGCATCAGCTTCAACGTGGCGCACTTCAACCAGGCCGGTGCGCTGGTGCACGTCTACACCGACGGCAGCGTGCTCGTGAACCACGGCGGCACCGAAATGGGCCAGGGCCTGAACACCAAGGTGGCGCAGGTGGTGGCCCATGAACTGGGCCTGCCGCTGAAGTGGGTGCGCGTGACGGCCACCGACACCCAGAAGGTGGCCAACACCTCGGCCACCGCCGCCAGCACCGGCAGCGACCTCAACGGCAAGGCCGCGCAGGCGGCGGCGCGCACGCTGCGCCAGCGCTTGGATGCCTTCGTGGCCGAGCACCCCCAGCACGCTGGCGCGGCGTGGCCGGCGCTGGTGCAGGCGGCCTACGCCGCCCGCGTGCAGCTGTGGAGCGACGGCTTCTATGCCACGCCCGGCCTGCACTGGGACCGCGAGCGGCTGCAGGGCCGACCGTTCTTCTACTTTGCCTACGGCGCTGCGATCGCCGAGGTGGTGGTGGACACGCTGACCGGCGAACACCGCGTGCTGCGCGCCGACGTGCTGCACGATGTGGGTCGATCCTTGAACCCCGCCATCGACATCGGCCAGATTGAGGGGGCGTTCGTCCAGGGCCAGGGCTGGCTGACCAGCGAGGAGCTGGTCTGGCACCCGCAGACCGGCCTGCTGGCCACCCACGCGCCCAGCACCTACAAGATTCCCACCGCCAACGACTGCCCGCCGGTGTTCAACGTGGCGCTGTACGACGCCGACAACCCGGCCGACAGCATCCACCGCAGCAAGGCTGTCGGCGAACCCCCGATCCTGCTGCCGTTCAGCGTCTTCCTGGCCATCCGCGACGCAGTGGCCAGCACCGGTGCGCCGGGCTGCCTGCCGCCGCTGCGCGCACCGGCAACGCCGGAGGCGGTGATGGATGCGCTGGAGGCGGTGCGCCTGTGAGCGGATGTCGTCGACTGACGGCTTCGGTGGTCCATCAACGCCGCCGTTCAGCGTGGCCAGGGGGTCCGGGCAGGCGTTCTCCGGCCCACGCTCGCGGGGCGCTGCCCGTGGTGTGCCACCGACGAGGCCTCAACACCGGCGTCGGTGTGTCACCGACGAGGCGACCGCGAATGGGGCCTGCGGCCGCCCACCCGAACCCCCGGCCCCTCTTCGGCACCGAGGCGTCGGTCTCGCGGCCGCTGGAACACAGCGAGCGGGTGTCGCAGGGTGGCGGTGGCGCCTGCGGGCGCAGGACCCATTCGCGGTCGCCTGGACGCTGACGCACCACTGTCGGCGTTGAAGCCTCGGCCGCTGATCAACCATGGCAGCGCCCCGCGAGCGTGGGCCGGAGAACGGGGGCGACGCCGCCGCCCTGCTGCAGGGGCGGTGGAGCGCGAAGACCACGAGCGCTCGAACATGCACTTCCGCTCCGGCTCGAAAGCGGTCGCAGGAACAAGGGCATGACGCCGCTTCAGCTGCACCGCACCGCACACGCCTGGCTTCAAACCGGCCGCGCCGCGACCATCGTCGAAGTGCGCTCCCACCGTGGCAGCGTGCCGCGCGAAACCGGCACGCGCATGCTGGTGACGACCGACACGGTGGTCGGCACGATTGGCGGCGGGCACCTGGAGTGGCAGGCGATTGCGCACGCGCGCGCGGGCCGGCTCGACGATTGGGCCGTGGCCCTGGGGCCATCACTGGGTCAGTGCTGCGGCGGTGCGCTGGTCCTGGGCTTCCAGCCGCTCACGCACGAGGCGCTGGCCGCCTGGACGCTGCTGCCGCCGCGCTTCGTGCTGCAGTTGTACGGCGCGGGACACGTCGGTCGGGCCATCGCGCACCTGCTGGCCGACATCCACTGCGTGGTGACGTGGGTCGACGCGCGCGACGCGGAGTTCCCCGCGGGCATCGCGAGCCACATCGAAGCACGTTGCGTGGACGACCCGCCTGCCGAAGTGGCCACGGCGCCGAAAGGTTGCCACTACCTCGTGCTCACCCACAGCCACGACCTCGACCTGGAGATCACCGAGGCCATCTTGCGCAGGGGTGACTTCGGTTTCCTGGGTCTGATCGGCTCGGCCAGCAAGCGTGCTCGGTTCGTGCATCGGTTCGAGGCCCGCGGTCTGGCGCCGGAGATGCTGACACGCTTGACCTGCCCCATTGGCCTGCCCGGTCTGTACGGCAAGGAGCCCGCGGTGCTCGCCATCAGTGCCGTGGCGCAGCTGCTGCGCCTTGTGGGCGACAACGACAACGGTTAGCGTGACCGTTCCACCATGGAGGGGAACACCTCATGAGCCTCGGCCAGTTCTCCATCAGCCTCGCCGTCAAGGATCTTGAGGTGTCACGGGCGTTCTACGAAAAGCTGGGCTTCACGGTCTTCGGCGGCAACGCCGAGCACCACTACCTGATCATGAAACAGGGACCCACGTTGATCGGGCTGTTCCAGGGCATGTTCGAGAAGAACATCCTCACCTTCAACCCGGGCTGGGACGCCGACGCGCAGAACGTCGACCCGTTCACCGACGTGCGCCAATGGCAGCGGCGCCTGAAGGCCGCAGGCCTGGCACTGACGGAGCAGACCGACGAGGCCGGTAGCGGCCCCGGCTTCTTCACGCTGACCGACCCCGACGGCAACCCCATCCTCGTCGACCAGCATCGCTGAAAGAAAAAAGCGCGCCACCAGGGCGCGCTTTGAGGGGTCCGGCCGCTGCGACAGGCTGTCGCTGGCGGCCGGGTCCGGGCGCTCAGAGCGCGCGGATCTTCGAAGCCTGGGGGCCCTTCTGGCCTTCCACCACTTCAAACTCGACGCGCTGGTTCTCCTGCAGCGTCTTGAAGCCGGTGCCCTGGATTTCCTTGAAGTGGGCAAACAGGTCCTTGCCGCCGTTGTCCGGGGCAATGAAGCCGAAGCCCTTGCTTTCGTTGAACCACTTGACGGTGCCAGTTTCGGTGCTCATGTCTTGATTTCCTTGATCGGAGGGGTCAAAAAATGCGTCGGCCAATCAACAAGATCGGCCGGCGCGGTCCAGCAGTCTTCCGAATCGGGAAACTGAGGTCGGGTGAACGCCCCGCGCTGGCGGCCCAGATCAGGCCTGCCATGGCCGCGGTGCGGGTCATGCATGGGCCAAGCGGGGCATCGAGGCGGCAATTGCCGCGTCGATCCAGGCCAGGCCGTGTTCTGTGGCGTGGCGGGCCGCATCGTCGTGGCTGCCGAACACCGGTTGCAGGCGCATCACACGGTCGTGCGTCATGCTGCCGCGGCCGGAGCGGATGGACACGGCGGCGGACCAGCGGTCAGGGCCGAGCGTGCGGATGATCGGGGAAATCAGGTACTTCCCGACTTGGAGGGGACTTGCGATGACTGTCTTTCTGGGGCCGGCGTCCGTGACAGGACAAGCTGCGGCCGGGTTGAACCGGTTTCGGAACAGGGGTGCGCAGGGTCTGCGCGGGCAGCGGATGGTCTCGATCCGGCGGGGGGTCAGCAGGGGTACTCGCTGCGGACCTCAGGCAACCAGCAGAAGCACGTTGGGGGACGCGATGGGCGCTGGCCTTGGAAGGGAGATCAAACCTCGATCTCGGTGCAAGCCGGCATGAACACGGCTTGCACGTTGGGCTTCGAATATAGCACGTTCATCGGGCAACGCGCGCCACCGGCACGCCGCGCAGCCGATAGGCATCAGGCATGCCGGTGCCCAGCAGCGGGCGCAGGTAGAGGCGGAACGCATCGGTGATGTCGGTGCCGCTGTCGGCGATGAAGTGGTCCTCCATCGTGCGCGTCCTGCCCGCGACGGCGGACAGCGGCTGCAGGCTGTAGTCCGCGGAGTAGAAGCCGGTGCGCTGGATGGCCACCGAGCCGCTGCCCAGCCCCTGGGGCTCGCCCCACATCGCGAACTGCACCGCCTTCTCGCCCACCTCGCGCGCCTCCCGT
>JACKLO010000029.1 GCA_024235915.1 Burkholderiaceae bacterium
GCGCGGTCAGCGTGGCCAGCGGCGCCGCCTGGGCAGCCCTGGGGTCGGACACCGGCGGCTCCATCCGCATCCCCGCTGCGCTGCAGGGCCTGGTCGGGTTCAAGGGCACGCAGCGCCTCGTGCCGCTCGATGGTGCCGTGCCGTTGTCGACCACCTTGGACACCGCTTGTGCCATCACCCGTTCGGTGCGTGACGCCGTGCGCGTGCACGAGGTCCTGGCCGCGCGTCGCGTGGCCGCGCCGACCCGCGGACCGGCCGACTGGCGCTTCATGGTGCCGACGACGCTGATGCTCGATGCCCTCGAACCCGCCATCGCGGCGGCGTTCGGTGCTGCGCTGCAGGCGCTGCGTGATGCCGGCGCCACCGTGGTCGAACGGCCCTTGCCAGCGCTGGCCGAACTCGCCGCGCTGAATGCCGCTGGCGGGTTTGCCGCCGCCGAGAGCTGGGCCTGGCATCGCCAGCGGCTGGCGGCCCGTGGAGAACGCTACGACCCGCGCGTGGCGCTGCGCATCCGCCGCGGTGAAGCCATGGGTGCGGCCGACTACATCGACCTGCTGGCCGCCCGCCAACGCTGGATCACCCGGGTGGAAACGGCCACCGCAGGATTCGACGCCCTGCTCGCACCGACCGTGCCGCTGCTGCCACCACCCATCGCACCGCTGGTGGCCAACGATGCCAACTTCTTCGCCGTCAACGCGCTGCTGCTGCGCAATCCGTCGGTGGTCAACTTCCTGGACGGCTGCGCCATCTCCCTGCCCTGCCACACACCCGGCGACTGGCCCGTGGGCCTGATGCTGTTTGCGCCCGCGTTGGCCGACGACCGCCTGCTCGCGGCCGCCACGTTCGCCGAAGCGGTGCTGCCGGCACGCTGACCTTTTCAACATGCGCATTGCCATCATCGGCGCCGGCATCATCGGCGTCACGACCGCGTACGAACTGGCAGCCGACGGCCACAGCGTCAGCGTCTTCGAACGCGGCAGTGCCGTGGCCGACGGCACCAGCTTCGCCAACGCCGGCGTCATCGCACCGGGCTATGTGACACCCTGGGCCGCGCCGGGCATGGCCTGGAAGGTGCTGCGCCAGATGGCCGGCCGCCATGCCGCCGTGCGCGTGGCGCCGTCATCGCTGTGGCGCGACGCGCCTTGGCTGTGGCGCTGGTGGCGCGCCTGCCGTCCGGCGGTGTACGGTGGCAACCGGACGCACATGCATCGCCTTGCGCGTTACAGCCAGGAGCGTGTGGCGAGCCTGACCCAACGCCTGCAGCTCGACTACGAGCGCGGCCAGGGCTACATGGTGCTGTTGCGGGGCGAGCGGGAGCTCACTGCCGCCCGCGGTAGCCTGAAGCTGCTGGCTGAACTGGGTGTGAGCTTCGAACTGCTGGACGCGGCGCGTGCGCGGCAGCAGGAACCTGGTCTGAACCCGGACATGCCGCTGCGGGCTGCCATCCACCTGCCGCAGGACGGCGTTGGTAACTGTCGTCAGTTCGCGCATCTGCTGAAGGCCGAAGCCCAGAAGCTTGGCGCGCAGTTCCATTTCCAGCAGACAGTGCGCCGGCTGCAGCCCGGCGCCACCGTGACGCTGGACTTGGCCGATGGACCGCAGACCTTCGATGCCGCCGTCGTCTGCGCCGGCGTGGACGCCGGTGCGCTGTTGACGCCGCTGGGCCTGCGCCTGCCACTGCTGCCGGTGTGGGGCTATTCGCTGACGGCGCCGCTGCGCGAACTGGAGCATGCGCCGGACCTGGGCCCGCGCAGCGCATTGATGGACGAACGCTTCAAGGTCGCGATCTCCCGCCTGGGCCGGCGGGTGCGCGTGGCCGGCAGCGCCGAACTGGGCGGGCAGGCCGGGCGCTTCCACCCGGGCGCCATGGCCACGCTGCACAAGGTGCTGGACGACTGGTTCCCCGGTGCTGCGCAGTTGGCGCAGGCGCAGCGCTGGAAAGGGGCCCGACCCATGCTGCCGGACGGCCCGCCGGTGATCGGGCCCAGCGGCCGCGATGGCCTCTGGCTCAACCTGGGCCACGGCTCCAGCGGCTGGGCGCTCTCGGCGGGCTCGGCGCGTGCACTGGCCGACCAGTTGGGGGGTCGGAAGCCCGCGATCGCGCTGGACGGACTGGGCGTCGACCGCCTGGCGTGAGACAGTGGGGCGCATGGCCACCTCTCGCCCTGCCCCCCACTGCATGCCCACGGCCGTCCTGCCGGCCACGCGGCCCTGGCCGCTGCACGACACGGTGGCATCGCGCGCACTGGAGGCCTCGGCCGCAGCAGCATTGCCCTCCCATGCGCTGATGGCCCGTGCGGGGCGCGGCGTGGCCCGGCTGGCCTTGGCCCTGGCGCCTCGTGCGCGCCGCGTATTGGCATTGGCCGGCCCTGGCAACAATGGCGGCGATGCGCTCGTCGCGGCAGTTCACCTGCACGATGCCGGTCTGGCGGTTTCGGTGGCCTTGCTGGCCGATCCCGACCGACTGCCGGCCGACGCGGCCTGGGCCCTGGCCCAGGCGCGGACCCGCCCCGATCTGGACATCCGTCAGGGCATGCCGAACGCCTGGCACGCCGACCTGGTGATGGACGGCCTGCTGGGACTGGGCCTGTCGCGTGCTCCGGCCGGCCCGGTGGCCGACGCCATCGCAGCGGTCAACCATGCCGGCGTGCCTGTGCTGTCCATCGACCTGCCCTCCGGATTGGATGGCGATCGCGGCACCGCCTTCGATCTCGCGGCCATTCGTGCCACGCACACGCTGGCGCTGCTCAGCCTGAAGCCCGGCCTGTTCACGGCCGAAGGCCGCGACCACGCCGGCCAGGTCTGGTTCGACGACCTCGGCGTTCCGCCATCGAACACGCCGCTGCGGCTTGCCGGACCACCGGACGCCGCGAACGCACCCCATGCCTCGCACAAGGGGCAGTTCGGTGACCTGGTCGTCATCGGGGGTGACGTCGGCATGGGCGGGGCCGCCGTGCTGGCGGCCCATGCCGGCCTGGCGGCCGGTGCCGGCCGGGTCTACCTGGGCAGTCTGGGGCGTGATGCCTTTGCCGCGAGCCGGCCCGAGTTGATGCAACGCCAGGTGCCTGCGCTGCTGGCGCCACCCGATCTGCAGGCGCGCACGGTCGTGGCTGGCTGTGGTGGCGGCGAAGCCGTGCGCGCGGTGCTACCGCCCCTGCTTCACCACGCCGGACGTCTGGTGCTGGATGCCGACGCACTGAACACGGTGGCCGATGATGCGAGTCTGCAGGTCGCCGTGATCACACGCAGCGCGGCCGGCCGACCCACACTGATGACACCGCATCCGCTGGAAGCGGCCAGGCTGCTGGGCACCTCCACAGCGGCCGTTCAAGCGGATCGTGTGTCGGCCGCGCGTGCCATGGCCGCCCGGTTCAACGCCGTCGTCGTGCTCAAGGGATCAGGCAGCGCTGTCGCGGCGCCCGATGGCAGCGTCACGATCTGCCCCTTCGGCAATGCGCGTTTGTCCACCGCCGGCACCGGCGACGTGCTCGCCGGCTGGCTGGGTGGTTTGTGGTCGCGCACGGCGTCTGCGGCAGGAGGCACAGCCGCCTTGGCGGAGATCGCCTGCACCGGTGTCGCCCGACATGGCCTGGCCGCAGAGCTGGCACCAGGCCAGGGCCCGCTGCTGGCGGCCGACCTGATCCGGGCCATGCAGCGGGCCACCTGAGGCGGGCCACCTGAGGCGGGCCACCTGCCGCCGGTCACTTGGCGCGCATAGCGCCGGCGCCGCCGGGCAACGGCGTCAGCGTGCCTTGCGCGCCGGGGCGCTGCGCCCCTTCTTCGCCGGTGGTGCGCCCTTGCGCGCCTTGCTGCGCTGCGCTTTCCCGGCCCGGTCAGCCGCCTGTACCGCCGCCAGCTCATCGACAGCACTGGCCTTGACGCGTGCACGGTCGGGCCGACCGGCAGCCAGCAGGCGGTCGCCCTGCCCCTCTCGTACCATGCGGAAGTCGATGCGCCGGCCATCCAGGTCCACCCGGCTGACCTGCACGCGCACCCGCGTGCCGACACCGTAGCGCACGCCGGTGCGCTCGCCGCGCAATTCCTGGCGCACCTCGTCGAAGCGGTAGTACTCGCCACCGAGTTCGGTGATGTGCACCAGGCCCTCCACGTACAGCGCGTCGAGCGTGACGAAGAGGCCGAAGCCGGCCACGGCGCTGACCGTGCCGCTGAACTCCTCGCCCAGGCGGTCGCGCATGTAGCGGCACTTCAGCCAGGCTTCGACGTCACGCGACGCCTCGTCGGCGCGCCGCTCGTTGGCGCTGCAATGCTGGCCGGCCTGTTCCCACAGTTCCAGCTCTCGCGTCGCGGCCTTGGGCGGCTTGGGCAGCAGGCGACCGCCCTTGCGCAACGGCGGTGGCGGCGGCACCGTGTCCACCAGGCTGAGGTGGTAGCGCTTCTTGCCCAGCAGGGCCTTGATCACGCGGTGCACCAGCAAGTCCGGGTAGCGACGGATGGGGCTGGTGAAGTGCGTGTACGCCGGATACGCCAAGCCGAAGTGCCCCGCATTGGCCGGCGAGTACACCGCCTGCTGCATCGAGCGCAGCAGCATGGTGTGGATCTGCGACGCGTCGGGCCTGTCCTTGGTGGACGCTGCCAGCGTGGCCATCTCCTTGGGCGTCGGCTCGTCACTCAGGTGCAGCCCCAGCCCCAGCGCGCGCAGGTAGTTCTGCAGCGCGATGCGCTTCTCGGGCGTCGGGCCTTCATGCACCCGATAAAGCGACGGATGTTCCGCGGTGGCGATGAAATCGGCGGCGCAGACGTTGGCCGCGAGCATCGCCTCTTCAATCAGTCGGTGGGCATCGTTGCGCGTGCGCGGCACGATCTTCTCGATGCGGCCGTCGGCGTCGCAGACGATCTGCGTCTCCGTGGTCTCGAAATCCATCGCGCCGCGCTGCGCACGCTGCTTGAGCAGCGCACGGTAGAGGTCATGCAGGTGCAGCAGGTGTGGCAGCAGGTCGGCGTGCTTCTGCGCCTCCGGCCCACGCGTGTTGGCCAGCGCCGCCGCCACCTCGGTGTAGGTGAAGCGCGCGTGCGAGCGGATGACCGCCGGATAGAACTGGTAGGCCTCCACGCTCCCGTCGCCCTGGACGACCATGTCGCACACCATGGCCAGACGCTCGACCTCCGGGTTCAGCGAGCACAGGCCGTTGGACAGCTTTTCCGGGAGCATGGGGATCACGCGGCGCGGGAAATAGACCGAGGTCGCACGCTCGTAGGCGTCGGCGTCCAGCGGTTCGCCAGGCTTGACGTAGTGGCTGACGTCGGCAATCGCCACCAGCAGTCGCCAGCCCTCGACCGCGCTCTTGCCACGGCCGCGCTTGAACGGCTCGCAGTACACGGCGTCGTCGAAGTCACGCGCATCCTCACCGTCGATGGTGACCAGGGGCACGTCCGTCAGGTCGATGCGTTGCCGGCGGTCGGCCGGACGGATCTTCTCCGGCAGCGCCGCCGCCTGCGCCAGGGTTTCGGGGCTGAAGCGGTGCGGCACCTCGTACTTGCGCACCGCGATCTCGATCTCCATGCCGGAATCGTCGATCTCGCCCAGGACCTCGGACACCCGACCCACCGGCTGCGCGTGCAGCGAAGGCGTCTCGGTGAGTTCCACCGCCACGACCTGCCCCGCCTGGGCGCCGGCAATGGCGTTCTTCGGGATCAGGATGTCCTGCCCGAACCGCCGGTCCTCCGGCGCCACCAACCAGTGCCCGCCTTCATGCAGCAGGCGGCCGATCAACGGGGCCTTGCGCCGTTCGAGGATGTCGATCACGCGGCCCTCGGGACGGCCCTTGCGGTCCAACCGCAGCACGCGAACACGCACGCGGTCACGGTGCAGCACGGCGCGCATTTCCTGCGGCGGCAGATAAATGCTGGCGTCGCCGTCGTCACGCAGCACGAAGCCGTGACCGTCACGGTGGCCTTCAACGATGCCTTCGACTTCGGCCAACAGGCTCGGTGCGGAGGGACTTGCGGAGTTTTCTTTTTTGATGGTATAGTCCTTTGTTCCTGAGACGACGCGCTCTGCTACTGCGAAAGCAGTGACAAGCGCGACTCACTTGCCCAGGTGGCGGAATTGGTAGACGCACTAGTTTCAGGTACTAGCGCTGAGAGGCGTGGAGGTTCGAGTCCTCTCCTGGGCACCAGACGATGATAAAGGCCGGCTCTTCGGAGTCGGCCTTTTTCCATTGTGGCGGTCGTGCCCGACTGTCCTGCGTGGGTGGTGATGGGCGCCGGGGCAGAGCCGTTCCGCCTGGCCGCCGCCGCTCCCGGCAGCCGGCACCAGCCGGCAAGGGTTGCCGCGCCAGCCCTGCCGGCGCGGCGCGATCCGGCGCGAAATTCAGATCGCAAACTTGCGCGCCAGCCCGTCCGGACGCAGGTTGTCGTATTCCTCGAAGGGCTGGTGGATCCACGGGCTCGTGGGCAGCGATTCCACCGTGTAGTCCGGTGTGTAGCTGGACACGCCCTTGGTCCAGATCACCGCAGAGCGCAGTTCGCGGATGGCCGGCATCGCGCGCAGGCGTTCGACCACCGCGCGCAGCGTGACCCCTGAGTCCGCCAGATCGTCGACGAGCAGGATGCGACCCGCGAGTTCGCCCTTGGGCAAGGTGATGTACTTGGCCATGTCCAGGCGGCCCTGGATGGTGCCTGCTTCGGCGCGGTAGGAACTCGTGGCCATGATGGCCAGCGGCTTGTCGAACACGCGCGACAGCACGTCACCTGGTCGCATGCCACCACGGGCCAGACAGAGGATCTGGTCGAACTCCCACCCGGACGCATGCACCTTCAGCGCCAAGCGCTCGATGAGCATGTGGTACTCGTCCCAGGACACGTACAGGTGCTTGCCGTCGTCGGTCAGCATGCGCTCTCCTCGTTTGCCGATTCGGGTTCTGCGGGGTCAGCCGCGGTACGGGTGCCGCAGCACGATGGTGTGCTCACGGTCGGGCCCCGTGGACACCATGTCGATGGGCGCGCCGATGAGGGCCTGCACATGCTCCAGGTAGCGGCGCGCGTTGAGCGGCAGGCGGTCCCAGGTGGTGATGCCGGCCGTGCTGTCCGTCCAGCCCGGCAGGGTTTCATAGACCGGCTCGCAGGCCTCGATCTCGTCGGCATCCAGCGGCAGGATGTCGATGGCGCGCCCGCCCAGTTGGTAGCCGGTGCAGACCTGGATCTCGGGCAGCCCGTCCAGCACGTCGAGCTTGGTGATGCACAGGCCGGAGACGCCATTGATGATGACCGAGCGCTTGAGTGCCGGCGCATCCAGCCAGCCGCACCGGCGCGCGCGGCCGGTGACCGTGCCGCGTTCCTGACCCACGGTGGACAGGTGGTGGCCGACGCTGCCGGGCACGTCCATCGGCAGCTCGGTGGGGAACGGCCCGCTGCCCACACGCGTGGTGTAGGCCTTGGTGATGCCGAGCACGTAGTGCAGCATGCCCGGGCCCACACCGGAGCCTGCTGCCGCGTTGCCTGCCACGCAGTTGCTGGAAGTCACGTATGGGTAGGTGCCGTGGTCGATGTCCAGCAGCGTGCCCTGCGCACCTTCGAACAGCAGGTTGTCGCCGGCCTGATGCGCACGCTGCAGGCGGTGGCCCACATCGGCCAACATGGGCAGCAGCTGTTCGGCGGCCTTCATCGCACCATCGAAGATGGGCTGGTAAGCCAGCGCCTCAGACTTCAGGTAGCCCGTCAACTCGGCGTTGTGCAGGTCCACCAGTTCATGCAGCTTGCGCGCCAGGCGATCGGGGTGCTTGAGGTCCTGCACACGCAGCGCACGGCGTGCGACCTTGTCCTCATAGGCCGGGCCGATGCCCTTGCCGGTGGTGCCGATCTTGCCGCTGCCGCTGGTCTCGCGCAGCGCTTCGCGGGCACGGTCGGTCTCGACGTGGAAGGGCATGATCAGCGGGCAGGACTCGCTGAGGAACAGGCGCGAGCGTACGTCCACGCCGGCGGCTTCCAGGCGCTGGATCTCGCCGATCAGGTGCGTCGGGTCGACGACCACCCCATTGCCGATGTAGCAGGCCACGCCGTCTCGCATCACGCCCGACGGGATCAACTGCAGCGCGGTCTTGACGCCCTTGATCACCAGCGTGTGGCCGGCGTTGTGGCCGCCCTGGAAGCGCACCACGCCCTGGGCGTGGTCGGTCAGCCAGTCGACGACCTTGCCCTTGCCTTCGTCACCCCATTGGGTGCCGACGACGACGACGTTGCGACCGGGTGTCGCGGAGGATGGGTTAGCCATGGAGAAGTTCTCGAGATCGATTCAATCGGGCTGGACGTCACGCGCGGTGACCACCCAGCGGTCGCTCACGGACACCAGTTCGCGGTCGCAGCGGAAGCCGGCGGATTCGACGGCGTGGCCGGGCAGCACCGCCACGACCACTTCACCGGCATCACGCAGCGCACGCACGGCGGCGCGCAGCGAAGCATCCTCGCCCCAGGGCGCCTGGATGGCTGATGCCGCTGGCATGGGCCGGCCGGCAGCGGCCAGCGCCTTGAGGTCGAGGCTGAAGCCGGCGGCCGGGCGGCTGCGTCCGAAGGCCGCACCGACCTCGTCGTACCGGCCACCCCGCGCCAGCGGGTCGGTGGCGCCGGCACCGTAGAGCGCAAAACGTGCGCCGCTGTAGTACGTGTACCCGCTCATGTCGGACAGGTCGAAGCCGACGCGCACACCGGGGTGCGCCGTGCGCAAGTGGTTCCCCAGCCAGGCCAGCTGCTCGATGGCGTCCTGCACCTGCGGCCGTGCCGGCAGACGGTCACGCGCGGTCGCCAGCACCTCATCGCTGCCGTAGAGCTGCAGCAGGGCCGCCAATGCCTCGCGCGTCTCGGTGGGCAGCGGCGCGCTGCGCGCCGCCAGCGTGGCGGCATCCTTCTTGGCCAACGCATCGACCAGACTGGTGAGCGTGGCTGCGTCCAGCGGCAGGCCGGCCAGCACGCCGCGCACGATGCGCGCGTCGGCCAGGTCGATCACCGGCTCGGCGATGCCGGCCAGCGTCAGGCAGTCGACGGCGAGGTCCAGCACCTCGAGATCGGCCTCCAGCCCGGCATGGCCAAAGACTTCGGCGCCGAACTGCAGCGGCTCGCGGTTGCCGTAGAGGCCGGACGGCCGCGTGTGCAGGACCGGGCCGCAGTAGCACAGGCGGGTGACACCGTCGCGGTTCAGCAGGTGGGCGTCGATGCGCGCCGCCTGGATCGTGGTGTCAGCCCGCAGGCCCAACGAGCGGCCGCTGAGCTGGTCCACGAGCTTGAAGGTGCGCAGGTCAAGCTCGTGTCCAGTGCCCGACAGCAAGGACTCCAGATGCTCCAGCATCGGCGGCGCCACCAGCTCGTAGCCATAACCATGGGCCCGATCGAGCAGCCGGCGGCGCAGTTCCTCGATGCGCCGAGCCTCCACCGGCAGAACGTCGGCGATGTGCTCAGGCAGCAGCCAAGCAGAGGACATGCGAATCACCGCGCTGTTGAAAACGGCATTGTACCGGCCCACCTCTCGCGCGCCTGACGGGTCGTCGCACCAAATACAACGCCGTCGGCCGGCCCTCAGGGCCTGCGCGACGGCGCTGCAATGGGCGTGGGCGCGGCAACTGGCGCGCGTCAATTCGCCCGATATTGCTGGAACATCTGCACGACGCGCGCGTTCTGACCCGCGCTGAACGTGTTCATGCAGGCGTCGTCGGTGTAGTCCATGAAGTTGGTGATCGGATCCTTGCCCGCCTTGGCGCGGCAGCTGTCGCGATTGGTGGGGCAGCCATAGGCGGGGGAACGCTCGGCCGGCGTGTCCGAAACCGAGTCACCCGGATTGCGGCAACCGCCCTGGAACGTGTGGTAAAGACCCAGCCAGTGGCCCACCTCGTGGGTGCCCGTGTCACCTTCGTCATAGGGCGCGGCGCTGCCGCCGGGCATCGACGCCGTGAGGATCACCACGCCGTCGTTGGACGGATTGGACGCGTAGCTCCACGGGAAGGTGGCCCACCCCAACAGGCCACCGCCCATGTTGTTCGAGTAGATGTTCAAGGCATTGGCACCGCCCTGCCGCAGTGCCGACTTCATCTGCGACTCGCAGGCGCCGCCGGCACAGACATACCAGCTGTCGTTGGCCGTGGTGTCCACGGACGCCAGCGCAAAACTGAAGCCGCTGCTGGCGTACGCTGCATTGAGCACCGCGATCTGGTCGTTGACCTGCTGCGACGACGGGGCACCCTGACCGCTGCTGCTGGTGATGACGTGGAAGTGCACCGGGATCGACACGGCCGACGCCTGGGCGAACGGGTCGCGGCCCTGGGCGCGCTGGTCGGCGAGCCAGGAACGTTCCTGAGCGGCCTGAAGCCGCATTTCCAGTTCACTGGGCTGGTGCGTGCTGCATCGAGCACCACTGTCCACGAAGGCCTTCTGGCTGGTGAACGAGGTGCCATTGATCACAAAGGGCTGCGCCGCTGCAGCCAGTGAAGGCAGCACAGCAGCCAGGGCCAGCGGCATCAGGGCGCGAACGGCCCGCTGAATGGTCGACATCGAAGAACTCCTCCAAGAGAGAACTTCGATCATAGGCAGCGGACCCGCGGCCAGGGAGCCGGCAAACCCGCCTCCCCCCAAGATGAGGCATGGCCGACGCGGGCCGCCCGGCGACCCGCTTGTCCCGCTACCCGGGCGGCACGGCCACGCGCTCAGCGCCAGATCATCAACAGCAACAGACCGAGCCCGAC
This sequence comes from Burkholderiaceae bacterium, assembly GCA_024235915.1. Taxonomy (GTDB): domain Bacteria; phylum Pseudomonadota; class Gammaproteobacteria; order Burkholderiales; family Burkholderiaceae_C; genus Rubrivivax. The sequence continues at coordinate 10,686 of JACKLO010000029.1, forward strand.
GCTGAGCAGCCCGATGAACCGGATCTGACCATCGTTCATCTGCACCACACGTTCGAACACGCTGCGCCAGCCGCGCGGGTTGATCAGCGGCAGCAGGCCCTCGAAGACCAGCATCAGCGCCAGGGCGCCCAGCAGCGCATCACCCACCGGTTGTCCGCGCCGGATCAGCGGCCCGACGGCCCGACGCCCCGCATCGCGCCAAAGAAGTCGCTGCCAGGGTCGACGACGATCATGTCCGACTTGCTGCGGAAGCTGCCGCGGTAGGCCTCCAGGCTGCGATAGAACTTGGCGAATTGCGGGTCACGGCCGAAGGCGTCGGCATAGAGGGCCGAGGCCCTGGCATCACCCTCGCCCTTGATCTTCTGCGCATCGCGGTAGGCCTCGGCCAGGATGACCTCGCGCTGACGATCGGCATCGGCACGGATCTTCTCCGCCTCGGCGCTGCCCGTCGAACGCAGTTCGTTGGCCACGCGCTTGCGCTCCGACTCCATGCGCCGGTAGACCGCGTCGGTGATGTCGGCCACGAAGTCCACACGCTTGACGCGCACGTCGATGATCTCGATGCCGAAGGCCTTGGCCTCGTCAGCCATGCGCTCGCGCACGCCAGACATCACGCGCTCACGGTCGGTGGCCAGCACGCTGCTGACCGTGCGTCGGGTGACCTCCTCATTGAAGGCCGCCTGCACCACCGGCGCCAGGCGCACCTCGAGGTTGCGCAGGTCGGCACCGTTGTTGCGGATGAACTGGCGCGGATCCGTGATCCGCCATTTCACCATCCAGTCGATCAGCAGGCTCTTCTTCTCGGCGGTGAAAATGGGCCGCGTGTCGGGGCTGTCCAGGGTCTGGATGCGCTTGTCGAGGAAGACGACGTTCTGGAACGGCGGCGGCAGCTTGAACTTCAACCCCGGCTCGGTGATGACGTTCTTGATTTCCCCGAGCGCGTAGACCACGCCAACCTGCCGCTGGTCGACGATGAACACGGTGGAGAAGGCCACCATCAAGGCGATGAGGAAGCCGGCGACGATGAATCCGATGCGATTGGCCATGTCGTGCTCCTTCAGCGGCCTTCACGGTCGCGGCTGCGGGCATCGGCCCGTGCACGCACGTCGATCACGGTGGGCGCCACCTGTTCCGCCACCCCGGGCGCGGGCGTCGGCGCCGTCGACCCCCCCGGGCCGGCGGTGCCTTGCAGCAGCCGGTCGAGCGGCAGGTACAGCAGGTTGGAGTTGTTGCGGCTGTCGACCATCACCTTGGTCACATTGCCGTAGATCTGCTGCATGGTCTCGATATAGAGGCGGTCACGCGTCACGACCGGCGCCTTCTGGTATTCCGCCAGCACCGAGCGGAACCGCTGCGCATCACCTTCGGCCTGCGCGATCACGCGGGCCTTGTACGCTTCCGACTCCTCGCGAAGCCGGCTGGCGGCACCCTGCGCACGCGGGATCACGTCACTGGCGTAGGCGTCGCCCTCGTTCTTGAAGCGGTCGCGGTCGGCGCTGGCTTTGACCGCGTCATTGAACGCCGCCTGCACCTGCTCGGGCACCTGGACGTTCTGCACGTTGACGTTGGCGATGACGATACCGGCGCCCAGCCGATCCAATTGCGACTGGATGGACTTCACCAGGTCGGCGGCCACGGCATCGCGCTGCTCGTAGAGCACGGAATCGACGCGGCTGCGGCCGACGATCTCCCGCACCGCCGACTCGGCGGCCAGCACCACGGCACCGTCGGGATCCCGGTTCTCGAACAGGTAGGCGCGGGCGTCGTTCAGGCGGTACTGAACCGTGAAGCGGATGTCGATGATGTTCTCGTCCTGCGTCAGCATCGACGAGTCGCGCAGCCCGGTGGCTTGGGTGACGGTGCTGCGACCCACGTCCACCGAACGCAGCTGCGTCACCGACACCGTCTCGTGCGCCTGGAACGGGTACGGCAGCCGCCATTGAAAACCGGCGTCCACCGTGTGGCTGAAGCGGCCGAAGGTGGTGACGACGGCCTGCTGGCCTTCCTGCACGATGAACACGCCGCTGCCAGCCCAGATCAGCAGCAGCACCCCGCCGATGAGGCCGACGCCGATGCCGGCGCTCTTCATGTCGGGCGGCTGCAGCGGCCCGCCACCACCGCCTGGCGGGCGCTCGCCGCCGTTGTGCCCCCCCCGCGGGCCCCGGCCGCCGAACAGGCCGCCGAGCTTGCGGTTGAAGTCGCGCCAGAGTTCGTCCAGGTCGGGCGGCCCCTCGTTGCGGCCATTGTTCAACATCGGCTGCACCCGGCGGGGCACGAGGCCCGCGAAGAGCGCCGACGTCGCGCGCATCAGCGCTCGCCAACGATGGCTGAAGGAGATCTCGATCGGATCAGGCATGGTGAGACGGCTGGAAATCGGGATGTTGCCCGTCCGCGGACGGGTGATCGGGAACGGCTTGATGGGCCCGGGCTGCATCGGCGATGGCCTCGCGCAGGGTGTCGAGCCCGGTGCCGTCGCGTGCGCTGACGAAGACGCGGCGGAAGCGCCGGCCACCATCGGCCAGGATCCAGTCGGCCGATTCGCGCGGCTGCTGCGAGGCGTCGAGCTGGTCGACCTTGTTGCAGACCCAGACCTGCGGGATGTCGCCAGCGCCGATCTCGCCCAGCACGCGCATGACCTCGTCGCGCTGCTCGATCTGCTGCGGGCTGGCCACGTCCATCACGTGCAGCAGAAGATCCGCCTCGGCGGCCTCCTGAAGCGTCGCTTCGAAGGCCTCGACCAGCTTGTGCGGCAAGTCGCGGATGAAGCCCACGGTGTCGGACAGCGACACCGATCCGACATCGTCGCCCAGCCACATCTGGCGCGTGGTGGTGTCCAGCGTGGCGAAGAGCTGGTCCGCGGCAAAGGCACGGGCCTTGACCAGCGCATTGAACAACGTGGACTTGCCAGCGTTGGTGTAGCCCACCAGGGACACCCGGAAGGTGCCGCGCCGCTCGCGCGCGCGGCGCTGCGTGTTGCGCTGGCGCTTGACCTTTTCCAGCCGCGACGACAGCGACTTGATGCGCTCGCCAATCATGCGCCGGTCGAGTTCGATCTGCGCTTCGCCTGGACCACCACGCGCACCGATGCCGCCACGCTGGCGTTCCAGGTGCGACCAGCGCCGCACGAGGCGCGTGGCAAGGTACTGCAACCGCGCCAGTTCCACCTGCAGCTTGCCCTCGTGCGACCGCGCACGGTCGCCGAAGATGTCCAGGATCAACGACGTGCGGTCGGCTACCGGCACGCCGAGGTGGCGTTCGAGGTTGCGCTGCTGCGCCGGCGACAGTGCCTGGTCGAAGATCACGCCACTGGCCTGCGTGCCCAGCACCAGGGCCTTGATCTCGTCGGCCTTGCCGCTGCCGACGAACAGCGCCGCATCCGGTGCCCGGCGGCGCGCGGTGACACGACCCACGACTTCGTCGCCGGCGGACGCCGCCAACAGGGCGAGTTCCTCCAGCGTCGGGTCGAAACCGGCGGTCTGGCCGATGTCGACACCGACGAGCACGGCGCGCGGCGGCGCACCGGCCTGCACTTGGGCTTCAGCGGTCAAGTGATCTGGATCGGAGTGGCCGGCGCGCTCAGGCGGCCGGCGGCTGCGGTTCGTTGGCGTGGAAGTTCACCGCGCGGCCAGGGACGACGGTGGAGATCGCGTGCTTGTAGACCATCTGGGTGACGGTGTTGCGCAGCAGCACGACGTACTGATCAAAGGATTCGATGTGCCCTTGCAGCTTGATCCCGTTGACCAGGTAGATCGAGACCGGCACATGTTCCTTGCGAAGCAGGTTCAAAAAGGGGTCCTGCAAAAGCTGGCCTTTGTTGCTCACGGTTGTTCCTCCGTGTTGATGTTGACGCTCGGCACGTTATCACAGCACCGCTTGCGGGCTGCGGCAGTGCATCAATTCCGGTCAGGAACCCTTGTCGACGAAGGGATTCGTGCCCAGCTTCATTTCCACGCGCAGCGGCGTGCCCACCAGCTTGAAGTGCTCGCGGATGCGGCCTTCCAGGTAGCGCTTGTAGGTGTCGGTGACGTGCTCCAGCGCATTGCCGTGCACGACCACCACCGGCGGGTTCATGCCACCCTGGTGGGCGTAGCGCAGCTTGGGCCGGAACGCGCCGGCCCGCTTGGGCGCCTGGTGCTGCACGGCGTCGTGGATCAGGCGCGTGAGCTGCGGCGTGGACAGCTTCTTGGTCGCCGAGGCGTGCGCGTTGTCGATGGCCTTCCAGACGGCGCCGATGCCACGCCGCTTCAGCGCCGAGATGTGCAGCACCTCGGCAAATTTCAGGAAGCCCAGCCGGCTCTCGATGGATCGCTCCAGCATCTGGCGCTGGTAGTCGTCCACCGCATCCCACTTGTTCACCGCGACCACCACGGCACGGCCGGATTCCAGCACGTAGCCGGCGATGTGCGCGTCCTGTTCGCCGACGCCCTGCGTGGCGTCGATCAGCAGCAGCACGACGTTGGCGTCGGCAATGGCCTGCAAGGTCTTGACCACCGAGAACTTCTCGATCGCCTCGAAGACCTTGCCCTTGCGGCGCAGGCCGGCGGTGTCGATCAGCTCGTATCGCCGGCCGCCGCGCTCGAACGGCACGTGGATGGCGTCGCGCGTGGTGCCCGGCAGGTCGAAGGCCACCAGGCGCTCCTCGCCCAGCCAGGTGTTGATGAGCGTGGACTTGCCCACATTGGGCCGGCCGGCGACGGCCAGGCGGATCGGGCGCTCGGCACTGCCGTCCTCGATCTCGCCGTCGTCATCCTCGTCGAAGATGAACGCCTCCAGCGCCGCTTCCAACAGGCTTCGGATGCCCTGGCCGTGGGCGGCGGAAACCGGGTGCGGCTCACCGATGCCGAGTTCGTGGAACTCGGCCACCTGCGGCGCCTCGAGCATGCCCTCGGCCTTGTTCACGGCCAGCAACACGCGCTTGTTGGCGGTGCGCAGGAAACGCGCGATCTCATGGTCCTGGCCGGACAGGCCGGCCCGCACGTCGGTGACGAAGATCACCGCATCGGCCTCGGCCACCGCCTGCTTGGTCTGCTGCGCCATGCGCTGCACCACACCCGTGGTGGCGTCCGGTTCGAAGCCGCCGGTGTCGATGACGATGAACTCGCGCTGACCCAGGCGCGCGTCGCCGTAGTGGCGGTCGCGCGTGAGGCCGGCGAAGTCGGCCACGATGGCGTCCCGCGTCTTCGTGATGCGGTTGAACAGGGTCGACTTGCCCACGTTGGGCCGGCCGACGAGGGCGATGACCGGCTTCATGCGGTGGTCTCCTGGCGGGTTGGCGTTGGCGTTGGCGCGTGCGGGCCGATCACTGCGGCCGGAAGGCGAAGAGCCCACCTCCACGGGTGGCCACCAGCAGCGTGGTGCCGGACAGCACGGGCATGCCGACCACGGGCGTGCCGTCGGTGCTCAGGCGCAGCTGGGTCGAGCCGTCCTGGCGTGACAGGAAATGCACCTGGCCTTCCAGGTCGCCCACGACTGCCACACTGCCGGCCAGCAGCGGCCCGCTCGGTTCGCGGTGCAGCAGCAGCGTCTGTGTCCAGGCCACCTCCCCGGTGGCCGTGCGCCAGGCGGTCAGGCGGCCGGTGGCGTCGGTGCCCAGCAGCAGTTCGGCGTCACCGCCGAGTGCCGTGGCACCGGCCGAGGGGCGACTCCACTGCAGCACACCACGGCGCGCATCCACGCAGCCCACGGCAGACTGGAAGGCGCGTGCGCAGACCGTGTCCCCGATCCGCAGCGCCGGGCCGACCAGGTCGGCCAGCCGCTCGACCTCGTTGGTGCCACGAGGCGTGGCCAAGGCCGATTCCCAGCGCAGGCTGCCCCGCAATGGATCCAGCGCCGCCAGCCGCGGGCCCTGGCCCACCAGCAGTTGGTCGCCAAAGGGCGCAATCACGCCGGCCTGACCGAGCGTCAGCGGCTCACCCGGGCGCTGGTAGGTCCACAGTGGCCGGCCATCGAGCGCATCGAAGGCCATCACCACGCGGTCAAGGCGCATCACGAAGACGCGCTCACCGGCCACCAGCGGCGCCGTCTGCACGCCCACCGGCAGCCGCTTGCGCCAGCGTTCGGCACCGGCTTCGAAGACCACCAGTTCGTTGTCCCGCGTGACGACGCTGGCAAACCGCCCGTCGAAACCGACGCCGGCACTCAGGGCCTTGCCGGCCTGGGCACGCCAGAGCTCGCGACCGCTGCCCGGCTCCAACGCCAGCACGGTGCCGTCACGGCCAGCGGCCACGAAGGCATCCGCGCGGGCCGCGATCTGCAACGGGAAATCAATGCCCTCGAGCTTGGCCTGCCAGACCAGGCTGCCCGCGATGGCGGGCGTGTACGAGGCCAGCGGTGTCGGGTCCGGCCTCGGCGTCGAGCAGCCTGTCAGCACCAGCGCCGCCGCGACGGCAGCCACGAACAACTGCTTCATCGGGCGGCCCCGGACGCGGCCGGGGCGGCGCCCACGGCAGTGAGCTTGGCCTCGACCAGGCGGCGGTATTCCTGCCGGTCCGTCAAGCCGTCCCAGGCCTGACGCCATGCCACCTGAGCTTCATCCGTCTTGCCCTGCGCCGCCAGCACATCACCGCGACGATCGGCCGCCAGCGGCGCCAGGCCCGGCACTGCGGCGCCTTCGAGCTGCTTGAGCGCGTCGTCGTACTGCTTGGCGTCCAGCAACAGACCCGCCAGACGCAGACGGGCCAGGGCTTTCAGGGCGTCGTCGGCAGCGTTGTCCGCGGCCCAGGTCAGCGTGGCCTTGGCCGCATCCGCCTGGCCGGCCTCGGCCTGGACCTTGGCCGCCAGCAAGGCGCCCTGTGCCGCATAGGGCGTGCGGCCGAACTTGTCGCGCAGGTCGGCAAAGCGGCTGGCGATGCGGTCCGCTTCCTTGGCCTGCGCACTGCGCTCCAGCGCGTCGTACAGCGCCGCAGCCTTCACGGCCTGGTCACGCTGGTACCACTGCCAGCCGTTCCAGGCGGCAAAGGCGCCCAGCGCAAGGATGAGCACCCAGGTGATCAGGTTGCCGTACTGGTTCCAGAACGCCTTGAGCTGGTCGAGCTGTTCCTGCTCCTGCAGGTCGAGTTGTGTGGCCATGGTGACGGGTCGAAGAGAGCCGGGGATTATGCGTTGCGCAGGCTGGTGGCCCAGGCGGCGGGGTCGGCGAGCGCGCGGCTGACCTGTTCGGCCGCCGCATCGCGCAGCGGCTTGATGGCGACTTCGCCGCGGGCGAGTTCGTCGCTGCCGAAGATCAGGGCGTGGCGGGCACCGGAACCGTCGGCCTTCTTGAACTGCGACTTCATGCTGCCGCCGCCCGCGTGCAGTTGCACCGCCACACCCGCGGCGCGCAGCGCTTCCACAGTGCGCACAGCCACCGGCATCGCCGTCGCGTCCGGCACGATGGCGTAGGCATCGGGCACGGGCGCTGGCGGCGCACTGCCGACCTGCTGCACCAGGTCGAGCACACGCTCGATGCCCATGCCCCAGCCGATGCCGGGCGCCGGCTTGCCGCCCACCAGTTCCATCAGGCCGTCATAGCGGCCGCCGCCGCAGATCGTGCCCTGGGCACCCAGCAGGTCGGTCACCCACTCGAAGACCGTGAGGTTGTAGTAGTCCATGCCGCGCACCAGGCGCGGATTCACGCGGTAGGGCTGTCCGGCAGCGTCGAGCATGGCCTTGAGCGCATCGAAGTGCTTCAGCGACGCCTCGCCCAGGTAGTTCATCAGCTGCGGCGCCGCTTCGACCAGCGGTTGCATGGCCGGGTTCTTGGTGTCCAGGATGCGCAGCGGGTTGCTGTGCAGGCGGCGCTGGGCGTCGGTGTCCAACTGGTCTCGATGGGCCTCGAAGTGGGCGATCAGCGCGGCGCGGTGCGCACGCCGCTCGTCGGGCTGACCCAGGCTGTTGATGTCCAGCCGCACCTCGCCCAGCCCCAGATCACGCCAGAGTGCGCGGCACATCAGGATGACTTCGGCATCGACCTCCGGGCCGGCATAGCCCAAGGCCTCCACCCCCACCTGGTGGAACTGACGGTAGCGGCCACGCTGCGGCCGCTCGTGGCGGAACATCGGGCCGACATAGAACAGGCGCTTCCCGCCGTCGTAGAGCGCGTTGTGCTCGACCATGGCACGCACCACGCCGGCGGTGCCTTCCGGCCGCAGCGTCAGCGGGTCGCCGTTCATGCTGTCGACGAAGGAGTACATCTCCTTCTCGACGATGTCCGTCACCTCACCCAGCCCACGCACGAACAGCGGCGTGTGTTCGACGATGGGCGTGCGCACGAACTGGTAGGCGTAGCGGCGCATCAGCGCACGCACGGTGTCTTCGAACCATTCCCAGCGCGCCGAGTCCGGCGGCAGGAGGTCGTTCATGCCCTTGACGGCACGGATGGGTTCAGCCATGGAGATTCTCAGAGGCGCCGAGGCGCCCGATGGTTCAGGCCGCGGCGCCGAAGCGACGCTCGATGTAGTCCTCGACGATGCGATGGAACTCGGTGGCGATGCCGTCGCCGCGCAGCGTCATGGCCTTCTGGCCGTCGATGAACACCGGTGCGGCGGGCGCCTCACCGGTGCCTGGCAGGCTGATGCCGATGTCGGCGTGCTTGCTTTCACCGGGACCGTTGACGATGCAGCCCATCACCGCCACCTTGAGGTTCTCGACCCCTGGGTAGCGCGACTTCCACACCGGCATCTGCTCGCGCAGGAAATCGTCGATCTGCTTGGCCAGTTCCTGGAAGGTGGTGCTGGTCGTGCGGCCGCAGCCCGGGCAGGCGGTGACACTGGGGTTGAAGCTGCGGAAACCCAGAGACTGCAGGATCTCCAGCGCCACCACCACCTCCTGCGTGCGCGCCTCGCCGGGCTGTGGCGTCAGGCTCACGCGGATGGTGTCGCCGATGCCTTCCTGCAGCAGCACCGCAAGTGCCGCGCTTGAGGCCACCGTGCCCTTGGTGCCCATGCCGGCTTCGGTGAGGCCCAGGTGCAGCGGGTAGTCGCAGCGCGCCGCCAGACCGCGGTAGACGGCGATCAGGTCGCGCACGCCGCTGACCTTGCAGCTGATGATGATCTGCTCCGGCGCCATGCCCAGTTCGCGGGCGTAGCTGGCCGAACCCAGGGCCGATTCGATCAGCGCCTGGTACATCACCTGCTGCGCGTCCCAGGGCTGGGCGCGCTGCGCATTGGCGTCCATCAGCGTCGCTAGCAACTCCTGGTCCAGGCTGCCCCAGTTGACGCCGATGCGCACGACCTTGTCGTGCTTCAGCGCGGCCTCCACCATCATCGCGAACTGGCGATCCTTCTTGTCGCCCTTGCCCACGTTGCCCGGGTTGATGCGGTACTTCGACAGTGCCTGCGCCATCGCCGGGTGCTCGGTCAGCAGGCGGTGGCCGTTGTAGTGGAAGTCGCCGATCAGGGGCACGTCGATGCCCATGCGGTCGAGCTGCTCGCGGATGTGAGGCACGGCTTCGGCCGCCTCGGGGGTGTTGACGGTGATGCGCACCATCTCCGAGCCGGCGATCGCCAGTTCCTTGACCTGGATGGCGGTGCCGATGACGTCCACCGTGTCGGTGTTGGTCATGCTCTGCACGCGCACCGGCGCATCGCCGCCGATGGTCACCACGCGGCTGCCCCAGACCACGCGGGCCTGACGGCTGCGTCGCGGCAGCGGGTCGGCATGCGCCACCAGCAAGTCTTCGCTCATCGGGCCCTCATCACTTCAGTTCGAGACGCGCGACGTTGGTGGTGCCCACCGGCACCAGGGTGACGGGGTGTCCACGGAACGTCACCGCCGTGGCCGCGGCGTTGCCAATCACCACCCGCAACGGCAGCGCACCCTCAAGGGTCACGGCCTCGCCTGGCGCCACCACCCGCGAGAGCAGCGAACGGCCTTGGGCATCGACCACCTCGATCCAGCTCTCGGCCGTGGTGCGCACGCTCAGCGGCCCCGCGGCGGTCGCGGCGGGCGGGGACGCCAATACGGCGCTCACCACCTGGGACGCGGCTGACGCCGCCGACGCCGCGACGGACGCCGCCTCTTCCATCAGTGCGGCCACCGCCACGGGCGCAGAGGCCATGGCCGCCGCCGCAGACGCTGGCTCGGCAGGCGGGAACATCGGCAGTGCTTCTGACGCCGCAGGTGCAGGAGCGATAGGGGCCGGCACGGCAGCGCTCCGGGGCCAGAACCAGAGCACGGCAGCCCCCAGCAGCAGCAGTAGCACCACCACCAGCGCCGGATGTCGCAGCACCGCCACCGGCGCCACATCGTGGGCCGAGGGCTTGTCTCGGAACGGCGTGTTGAGCCCGGCGGAGACCTGCTCAAGTCCGGCGCCGGCCCCGCGCGGCAACAGCGCCAGCACCGGCGCGGCGTCGATCTTCAGCGCGCGGCAGACGGTCTGCGCCAGGGCCCGTGCAAAGGTGGCATCCGGCAATTCGTCCAGGCGGTCGCGTTCCAGCGCCTCCAGCTTGCGCTGCGGCACCTTCAGGTTGGCCGCCAGCATGGCGATGTGCAGCCCCTGCGCCTCGCGGGCCTGGCGCAGCAGCATGCCTGCGGTGGGGGGCGCCGGAGCGGCCGGGGGCGGGGCGACCTCGTCAGCCATCGAAGCGGCCCTGTTCGAAACGCAAGGCTTCCGCGCTCTGCGGGAACCGGCGGCGGAGCTCGTCGCCCAAGGTGCGCGCACCGACGATGTTGCCCAGTCGGTGTTCCACCCTCGCGGCCAACCACAGCGTCTGGGCGTTCGACGTGGCCGGCTGTTCGTTGAGGCGGCGCAGGTAGAAGCGTGCGCGCTCCAGTTCACCCAGGCCGAAGAGCACTTCCGCCAGATTGAACGCCGTGCCGGGGTTCGTCGGGTCCATCTCGTAGGACCGCGTCAGCGTGCGCTCGGCCGCTGCCACCCGGCCAGCACGCGCCTCGCACAGGCCTTTGGCCAACAGCGAGCGTGCTGCGTCCCGGTATTGAGGCTGCGCAATGGCGGCGTCGAAGCGCGCGAAGGCCTCGTCCCACCGTTGCAACTGGCACAGGTACCAGCCGTAGTTGTGCAATGTGTCGGCGTTGGCCGGCTCCAGCTGCAGCGCACGCTGGAAACTTTCGTCGGCCAGCGCCGGCTTGTTCAGGCTGGCGTAGATCAGCCCGCGCAACGCGTAGGCCTCGGCGATGTCCGGGCGCGCGGCGATGGCCTGCTTGACCTCGTCCAGCGCCGTCTCCGGCTGGCCGCGCGAGAAGTAGCCCGACGCCAGCTCCAGCCGCAGGCGGGCACGCCGGTCGGCTTCGGTCATGTCCGACGCCGTGCGGAGATCGGTGCCGGCCGTGGGCGTGGTGCAGGCCGAGAGCAGGCCCGCGGTGATCAACAGCAGACACGCCACAGTTCGGCCCATGCCGGCCGCCAGACCGATGCTCCGCGCGCCCTTCACCGCTCCGCCCCGGCCGGCGCGATGTTCACCACGCGCCGCGAGGCCAGACGCTCGCGCGCGTTCGTGCGGTCCAGCACCTCACCGGCCAGCTGGCCACAGGCGGCGTCGATGTCGTCACCGCGCGTCTTGCGGATGGTGGTCACAAAACCGGCCTCCTGCAGCACGCGCTGGAAGGCGCGCACCCGCTCCGTGCCCGAGCGCTTGAGGCCGGACGCCGGGAACGGATTGAACGGGATCAGGTTGAACTTGGCCGGCACACGTTCGCGCTTCATCAGCGCCACCAGTGTGCGGGCCTGCTCGTCGCTGTCATTGACGCCGTCGAGCATGCAGTACTCGAACATGATGAAGTCGCGCGGCGCCGCCCCCATGTAGTCACGGCAAGCGGCCATCAGTTCGGCGATCGGGTACTTGCGGTTCAGCGGCACCAGTTCATCGCGCAGCGCGTCGTCCGGCGCGTGCAGCGACACGGCCAGCGCCACCGGGCAATCGCTGCGCAGCCGTTCGATCATCGGCACGACGCCACTGGTGGACACCGTGACACGGCGCCGCGACAACCCGTACGCATGGTCATTGAGCATCACGCGCAGCGCAGGCACCAGGGCGGCGTAGTTCTGCAGTGGCTCGCCCATGCCCATCATCACCACGTTGTCGATGACGCGCTCGGTGGGCGCCAGGCCGAAACGCTGGTGCAGCCGGTGTTCGGCATGCCACAACTGGGCCAGGATCTCGCCGGTGGCAAGGTTGCGGCTGAAGCCCTGGTGGCCGGTGGAGCAGAAGCGGCAGCCCACGGCACAGCCGGCCTGCGACGACACGCACAAGGTGCCGCGGTCTTCCTCGGGGATGAAGACCGTCTCGACGGCATTACCACCGCCGACGTCGAACAGCCACTTGATGGTGCCGTCGGCCGACGCATGTTCCGACAGCACGGGCAGCGACCGAACCTCGGCCACGCCTGCAAGCTTGGCACGCAGGCTTTTCGCGAGGTCGGTCATCGCGTCGAAATCCGACGCGCCCTTCTGGTGGATCCAGCGGAAGAGTTGCTGGGCGCGGAAGCGCTTTTCGCCCAGGCTGTCGCAGTAGGCGGTCAGGCCCTCGAGGTCGAAGTCGAGCAGGTTGACCGCCATGACCGCCGCAGCCCGCGTCGCCTCGTCAGCGCGAGTAGACGTTCATGCCCGGGAAGAAGAAGCCCACTTCCACGGCGGCCGTTTCCGGGGCGTCGGAACCATGCACCGCATTGGCGTCGATGCTGTCGGCGAAGTCGGCGCGGATGGTGCCCTTGTCGGCCTTCTTCGGGTCGGTGGCGCCCATCAGCTCACGGTTCTTCGCGATGGCGCTCTCGCCCTCGAGCACCTGGATCATCACCGGGCCCGAGACCATGAAGTCCACCAGGTCCTTGAAGAAGGGGCGCGTCTTGTGCACGGCGTAGAAGGCCTCGGCCTCGCCACGCGACAGATGGGCCATCTTGGCGGCCACGATCTTCAGCCCGGCGCCCTCGAAGCGCGCATAGATCTGTCCGATCACGTTCTTCGCCACGGCATCGGGCTTGATGATCGACAGGGTACGTTCGACGGCCATGAAAAGCTCTCCTGAAACAAGGACTTGGCAAAACAGCGAATTGTAGCGCGGCGGCCCTTCGCGAGCCGCACCGTGGGGCCGTCAGGCGCCGTCAGCGGCGGCCTCGACCACCACCACCCCGGCCTCCGCCACCACCGCCGCCACCGCGGCGGCCACCGCCTCCGCCGGACATCTTCTTGTGGAAGGCATCGGCGCCGATGTAGCCCACCGAGGTCTGCATCGGGTCAGGTTGGCCATCGGCGGGCTTCGGCCCACGGTTCTTGCGGCCACCCAGCGGCTGCGACTTCTGCACGAAGCGCTTGTCGTAGGTCTGCTGCAACGGGTTCGGGATCGGGCCGTCCTCCGACAGTTCGCGCCGCGGCTTGTTCCGCTGCAGTTGGGTCTTGTCGTAGGTCTGCTGCAACGGGTTGGGGATCGGGCCGTCGAAGTCGTCGAAATCGTCGTCGTCGTTGCTCCGGGGTCGCGGCGGCGGGCGGCGCTCTTCGCCCTGGCGGCGCGGCGGCGGGCCATTCTCCCCACGCCCTTCCCCCCGCATCTCCGGGCGACTGTCCCCCCGGCCCTCACCGCGGCCTTCACCTTCGCCACGGCCCTTGTTGCGGCGGTTGCGGCGGCCTCGGCGGTCTTCGTCGCCCTCCCGAGACTCCCGCGCCTCGCGCGGCACCACGGGCGCGGCGGTGAGCCGGCGCAGCGACTTCACGTCCGGCTCCGGCAGGTCCACCCACACGCCGCGCTTGAGGCCGCGTGGCAGCACCACGGAACCGTAGCGGATGCGGATCAGGCGGCTCACTGCATGGCCCACGGCATCGAAGAGCCGGCGCACCTCGCGGTTGCGGCCTTCGGTGATGACGACCCGGTACCAGTGGTTCACGCCCTCGCCGCCGCCGTCCTCGATGCTCTTGAACGCGGCACGCTGGCCTTCGATCTCCACACCATCGAGCAGCTGCTGGCGCTGTTCTTCCGTGAGCACCCCGAGCGAACGCACGGCGTACTCGCGCTCGACGCCGAAGCGCGGGTGCATCAGCTGGTTGGCCAGGTCGCCGGAGTTGGTGAACAGCAGCAGGCCTTCGGTATTGATGTCCAACCGGCCCACCGACTGCCACTTGCCTTGCTGCAGCCGCGGCAGACGGCGGAAGACCGTTGGGCGCTGCTGCGGGTCATCGTGCGAGACCACTTCACCGGCGGGTTTGTGATAGGCCAGCACGCGGGCGCGCGGCGGCTGGATGCGCACCTTGACCGGGCGGCCATCAAGCTGGATGCGGTCACCGAAGGAGATGCGCTGCCCGGTGTGGGCCACTTCACCATTCACGGTGACACGGCCGTCGGCAATCATCTGCTCCAGGTCTCGGCGCGAGCCGACACCGGCCTGGGCCAGCACCTTGTGCAGCTTGGGCGCGTCGGCCTCCGGCGCGAGCACCCGCTTTTGCGGGCCGCCGGCGGCATCCCCGCCGCCTTCCGCCAGGTCGGCATCCTCACCGACATCGTCGGCTTCCTGCTCGCCTGCCGACGCTTCGGCATCCGCGGCCATCGCGACGTCAACCGTCTCGGGCTGATCGGCATCATCGGACAACGGCGCCTCGCCAATGTCGTCATAGGCCCCAGACAGCACTTCGGCGAACCACTCGCCCACGCGTTCCGGTGACGCCGCGGCCAGCGATTCCACGGCAACCGGCGCGCCATCGCCGCCGCCGTCTGCCACGCCTTCCCGGTCGCGCTCGCCACGTCGGCGGCCACGGCGCCGGTTGCGCCGCCGTCCTTCGCGCGCCTCATCGCCCGACTCGGGGCCGGCTTCAGCGTCAGGCCCAGCCGCGGCTTCACCGTCGGCAGCCCCAGCCTCTGGCTGGGCGCCAGCCGCGCCGGTTGTGGGTGAGGGCACCGCGTCGGACACCTGGACCGCTTTCGCGGCCGGTGGCGGCTCCGACGGCGCGGGGGCCGGCACTGTCGCGTCCACCGCGGCGCTGGCCTCGACGGCAGCCGCGGCCAGCGCCGCGTCGCCCGATGCCTCGGCCTCGACCTTCTTGCGGCGTGGCGCCCGTCGCTTGGGCACGGGCGCTTCGTCAGCGGCCGGCGCGGCGGTGACGGGTTCGGGCAAATCGGCGTCGCTGGAGTTCATCGTGGCGTCTCTGGAACGTCTGGGGGGGAAGGCGCAGCGGCGTCATCAGCCACCTGCTTGGGCAAGGAATCGGCCGGCTCCACACCGGTCTCCGGTGCTTCGGCGAGGCCGTCGTTCACAGGGGAGGATTCCTGGCGGGCGTTGACGACGTCAGCCTCAGCACCAGGGCTGGCCACGGCGTCGGTCGCCAAGGTCGGTGCCGGCACGGCGACGGCGACCGGGACAGCAGCGGCATCACCAGCGTCATCGTCCAAGGGCAGCAAGGCCTGCTCGGCCGCGGGACCCTCGGCCTCGTCGACCGGGTCAAGCAGCCCCGCCAGCGCCTGCTCACCTCCAGGCGCTTCCAGCGGTGGCAGCTGCGACAGGCTCTGTAGACCAAGGTCGTCGAGGAACTGGCGCGTGGTGGCGTACAGCGCGGGGCGGCCCGGGGCTTCGCGATAGCCGATGGCTTCGATCCAGCCCCGGTCTTCCAGCTGCTTGACGATCTGGCTGCTCACCGTGACACCGCGGATGTCCTCGATGTCACCACGGGTCACCGGCTGCCGGTAGGCCACGATGGCCAAGGTCTCCATGGCCGCGCGGGAATAGCGCGGCGGCTTCTCCGGGTGAAGGCGGTCAAGGAAGATCCGCATCTCCGGCCGGCTCTGGAAACGCCAGCCCGAAGCCAGCGCCACCAGCTCGACGCCGCGCCCGGCCCAGTCGCCGGCCAGTTCGTCGAGCAGGCTGCGCAGCGTGTCGGCGCCAAGCTGATCGTCGAACAATTGCCGCAGCTCACGCAGCGGCAACGGTGCCGGCGCGCAGATGAGCGCGGTCTCGAGGACGCGTTTCGCATCCGATGTGTTCATGCCTGTCCAGGTTCAGCGGCGGGCCCGCGCAGCGGGCACATTGCAGCAATGCCGGGCGGATGGGTGGCGGTCGCCTCGACCGGGGGGCCACCCGTCGGCTGAAGTGCCACTGCGCGCCGGCCGTCCGCCGCATCACGCTGCCAGCGGACCTTGCCGCACGGCGCACTTCACCATTCAACGCATCATTCTAACGGCATGCGCCCGGCCACGGCCAGCCAGCCGGCCGAGAAGTCCGGCGGCGGCAGGCATTCCACCGCCACTTCAGCCTCGGTGACCGGGTGCGGCAGCACCAGCCGCCAGGCGTGCAGCGCCTGCCGCTGCAAACCCAGCGCGGGCCGGCCGCCATACAGCGTGTCAGCCACCAACGGGTGGCCGCGGTGCGCAAGGTGGACACGGATCTGGTGCGTGCGCCCTGTATGCAGTCGACACTGCACGGCGCTGATGCCGTCGCGCACGGCGACCCGATGCACGTCGGTGCGCGCCGGCTTGCCACCGGCCACCACGGCCATCCGCAGGCGCGACGCGGGATCACGCGCAATGGGCGCGTCGACGCTGAAGGCAGCCTCTGCCAACGCCCCCTGGGCCAGTGCCAGGTAGCGCCGCTGAACCCGCCGTTCGGCGATGGCACGCGACAGGGCCGTCACCGCCTCCAAGGTCTTGCCGACCACCATCACGCCGGAGGTGTCCTTGTCCAGGCGATGCACGATGCCGGCCCGGGGCAGGCGTGCCGCGTCGGCATGACGCGCCAGCAGTCCGTTGAGCAAGGTGCCGGACCAGTGGCCCGCCGCCGGGTGCACGACCAGGCCCGCCGGCTTGTCCAGCACCAGCAGATGCTCGTCTTCCCACAGGGCCTGGATCGGCATGGCCTGCGGGTGGAAGGCCCGACTTTCCTCGGTGGGCACCAGCCGCACCGAAAGTAGCTGGCCCGAGCGCAACTTGCGCGACGGGACACCGGCCACCACCCCATCGACCTGCACGTGCCCGCGCTCCACCAGCGTCTGCAGCCAGGTGCGGGAAAACTCCGGCACCCGCGCGGCCAGCACCTTGTCCATGCGCTGCCCGTGTTCGCCCGGCATCACGGTGCTCGCGCGGGTCTCGAAGGCCTCGACCGGGTCGTCGCCCAACCCCGCGCCATCGTCGGGGTCGGCCTGGGGGGGCACCCTATACTCCATGGCTGCATTGTCCGCGAGCGCGTCACCGCGCCCCTGTCCGTTCATGAGTCCTCGCTTTTTCCTGCGCCTGCGCATCATCGGCGCCGGCGTGGTCTGCGCCATGTTCCTGGCCGGCTGCGGCAATGCGCCCAAGCGCGCCGACGAGCAGACCGCTGAGGACGCCTACGCCGAGGCCCGCAACGACCTGGAAAATGGCGCCTACGACGCGGCGATCCGCAATCTCTCGCGGGTGGAGGCCCTGGGCGGGGGCACGCTGATTTCCCAGCAGGCCCTGCTGGACAAGGCCTACGCGCAGTGGAAATCCGGTGAACGCGAGGCCGCCGTGACCACGCTGGACCGCTTCGTCAAGTTCCACCCCTCCAGCCCGGCCTATGACTACGCGCTCTACCTGCGCGGCCTGGTGAATTTCAACGACGACCTGGGCCTGCTGGGGCGCATCTCGCGTCAGGACCTGTCGGAACGCGACCAGCAGGCCTCGCGCGACTCGTTCCAGTCCTTCAAGCTCCTGACCGAGCAGTTCCCGGATTCGAAGTACACGCCCGACGCGCGCATCCGCATGGCGTACATCGTCAACGCGCTGGCCGCGCACGAGGTGCACGTGGCGCGCTACTACTACCGCCGCGGCGCCTTCCTCGCCGCGGCCAACCGGGCACAGCGCGCGGTCAGCGACTTCCAAAACGCGCCGGCTGCCGAGGAAGCGCTCTACATCATGGCGCGCAGCTACGACCGCCTGGGCCTGGACGAACTGCGCGACGGGGCCGACCGTGTGCTCAAGCTGAACTTCCCCGACAGCCGCTTCCTGCGTGACGGCCTGCTGGCACCCGACCGGGCCTGGTGGCAGTTCTGGTGAGCGCGGCGGTGCCCGCGGCGCCGCATCGGTTCAGCTCACGTCTTCAGCATCTTCACGCTGCGCCAGCACGGCCAGCCAGTCGCGTGCCTGGGCCTCGTCGTCGATGACCCGCATCGGCGGCAGCGCCGAAATCAACCGCAGGCCGTAGCGGGCACTGCGCAGCCGCGGGTCGCACAGCACCAGCAAGCCACGGTCGCGCTCCGTGCGGATCAGGCGACCGGCCCCCTGCTTGAGCGCCACCGCCGCCTCGGCCACGAAATACGCATCGAACGGGTCCTGGCCTTCGGCCTTGAGCTGGCGCACCCGGGCCTCGACCAGCGGGTCGTTGGGCGGAGGGAACGGCAGCTTGTCGATCAGCACGCACTGCAGGGCGTCACCCGGCATGTCGATGCCTTCCCAGAAGCTGTGCGAGCCCAGCAGCAGCTTGCCCTGGCCGTCGCCGAACCGCTGCAGCAGCGAGCGCCGAGGCTCGCTGCCCTGCACCAGCACCTCGAGCTCGCCGCCGTGCCGCTCCAGCCAGGCGCGCGCGGCATCGGCGATGAGCGGCAGCACGCGCAGCGTGGTCGTCAGCACGAAGCATCGCCCCTGCAGGCGGTGGGCGATGCGTGCGGCCAGCGTGCCCACGGCGGCGGGGTGCCCCGCATCGGCCGGCTGCGGCATGCGCTGCGGCACCCAGAGCCGGGCCTGCGCCGGGTAGTCGAATGGGCTGCCCACACGCAGGTGGGCGGCGTCCTCCAGGCCGGTGCTGCGTGTAAACCAGGCAAAGTCGTCGCCATCACCCAGCGTCGCCGACGTGAACACCCAGGCCCGCGGTGCCTTCTGCCGCTGCTCCGTGAGCATGGCGCGAATGTCCAGCGGTGATTCCACCAGCCGCGCCTGGTGCGTGCTCAGGTCCACCCAGCGCACGTGGCCGGTGGGCAACTCGGCCATGAAGCGGGTGGTGAGGCCGGCTGTCTCGCGGCAACGCTGCGCCAGCCGTTCAAAGTCGGCGGCGCTGCCCTCCATCGCGTCGGCCGCCGTCGCAGCCGCCTCGGCGGCTTGGGCCAGGTTGGCCAGCGGCAGCTGCAGGGCGTCGCCCGCCGCGCATTCGTCAAAGCGCAGCTTCAGCGTGCCACGGATGTCGCGACGTTCGCCAGCACAGGCCAGGCGAAGGTCGCGTGCCGCCTTGTCCAGTGTGCTGCTCAGCGCCTGCCAATCCTGCAGGCCGCGCGCATGCTGCAGGCCCGCGGCCAGCAGGTCGCGGGCAAGGTCGATGACCTGCCCGGTGCCCAGGTTGTGCCCGAGGAACTGCACGCCGGCCTCGACCAGTTGGTGCGCCTCGTCGAACACCGCCGCGTCCACGGTGGGCAGCAGTTCCGCCACACCGCTGTCGCGCAATGCCAGATCGGCGAAGAACAGGTGATGGTTGACGACCACCAGGTCGGCCGCCATGGCCTCGCGGCGGGCCGCCACCACGTGGCAGCGCGCGAAGTCTGGGCAGTCGCTGCCCAGGCAGTTATCCCGGGTGGAGCTGACCAGCGGAATCACCGGCGAACGTTCGTCCAGGCCCTCCACCTCGGCGAGGTCGCCGGTGCGTGTGGCCATGGCCCAGGTCTCCACACGCGCCAGCTGGCGCACGGCCCAGCGGTCCGGCAGTTGTGCTGTCAGCCGGGCCTGCGCCAGCCGGTGCAGGCACAGGTAGCTCGAGCGCCCCTTGAGCAGCGCCAGCGTCACCGGCACGCCGAGCGCGTCACGCAGCCGCGGCAGGTCGCGCAGGAAGAGCTGGTCCTGCAGGCTCTTGGTGGCCGTGCTGACCAGCGCCCGTGTACCCGACAGCAGCAGCGGCACCAGATACGCGAAGGTCTTGCCCACGCCGGTGCCGGCTTCGGCCACCAATGCGCCGCGCGTTTCGACCGCATGCCCCACCGCGTCGGCCAGCCGGTTCTGGGCCTCTCGCGGCCGGAAACCCGCTTCGTGGCGCGCCAACGCGCCACCGACCGAGAAGGTCTCGGCCACCTGCTGCCGGAGTCCCGTCACGGTCAGGCGGGTTCCGGCGGGACGAGCTGCAGTTCCAGCCGAGCGATCTCGTCGCGCAGCGCCAGGCGACGTTTCTTCAGCCGACGCAGGGCCAGATCATTCAGGGCGGGGTCGCCCGCACCGTGGTCGATCAGGCTGTCGAGATCCGCGTGCTCGATGCGCAGTTCGATCAGCCGTCGTTGCGGCGAACGCAGGTTCTGTTCCATGGTCGGCGCATGCGTGCCCCGAGTTTATAGTCCTGCCCGATGACGCCGCCCCCGTACCGCCTGACCGCCGCCACCGGCATCCACCGGGGCGACCGCGCCTACCAGCAGGACCAGGTCGAGATCCTGATGCACAGCCGTGTGGCGGGCTGCACCCTGGCCGTGCTGGCCGACGGCATGGGTGGCAAGAGTGGTGGTCGCAAGGCTGCCGACCAGGTGCTGCTGACGGCCCGGCAACTGTTCGACCGTTTCGTCCCGGGCAAGGACGATGCCGCGGACCTGCTGAAGGCGCTGGTGGACGAATCGCACCTGATGATCAAGCTGACGGCCATCACCGCCGAAGAGGAGCCGCACAGCACGGTGGCGGCCTTCCTGCTGACGCCGGACCTGCAGTGCGACGTGGCGCATGCCGGTGACTCCCGCGTCTACCACTTCCGCGGCAACGACATGGCCGGCCGCACCAGCGATCATTCCTTCGTGCAGAAGCTGGTGGACGAAGGCAAGATCACCGAAGAGCAGGCCAACACCCACCCGCAGTCCAACCTGCTCACCGGCTGCCTGGGCACGCACCAGGATCCGCCGCACTCACCCTGGCATCTGGGCGCGCTGCAGCCGGGCGACACGCTGCTGGCCTGCAGCGACGGGCTCTGGCACTACTTCACGCCCAAGGAGATGGGCGCCATCGTCAACACGTTGCCGCCTCGGGAGGCCTGCGAGATGCTGGTCACCAAGGCGCGGCAGCGGGCGCGCGGCGGTGGCGACAACCTGTCGGCCGCGCTGGTGCGCATCGACCCGCTGCGGACCTGATCAGGTCAGGCGCGTGTCGACCTCGCGCCGGTCCAGGCCGAGGTACTCCGCGGACTGCATCTCCTGCAGGCGCGACACGGTGCGCGGGAATTCGTGCGCCAACGGCCCTTCGGTGTACAACTGCTCCGCTGGCACAGCGGCCGACAGGATGAACTTCACGCGGCGGTCGTAGAGCACGTCCACCAGCCAAGTGAAGCGTCGCGCCTCACTGGCCAGGCGCGGCGGCATCTGCGGCACGCCCGACAGCAGCACGGTGTGGAAGCGCGACGCGATCTCGAGGTAGTCGTTCTGCGAACGGGGACCACCGCACAAGGTGGCGAAATCGAACCACACCACCCCACCGGCGCGGCGCAGCGAATTCAGCTGGCGGTGCTCGATGTGCAGCACCGGGTCCTCTTCGCGCGCTTCGGCCAGCTCGGTGAAGGCCTGCATCATCGCCGCATTGGCGGCGTCACCCAGCGGGCAGTGGTAGAGCTGCACATGCTCGAGCGTGCGCTGGCGGTAATCGGTGCCGGCGTCGACGTTGATCACTTCCAGGTGCTGCTTCAGCAGCGCGATGGCCGGCAGGATGCGGTCGCGGTGCAGGCCGTTGGGGTACAGGCCGTCCGGCTCGAAATTGGACGTGGTGACGATGCTGACCCGGTGCGCGAACAGCGATTCGAGCAGCCGGTACAGGATCATCGCGTCGGTGACGTCGGCGACGTGGAACTCGTCGAAGCAGATCAGCCGGAAGCGCCGCGCGATGCGTTCGCCGAGCACCTGCAACGGGTCGGCCGTGCCCTTGAGCTCCTGCAGCTCGCGGTGCACCTCGCGCATGAATTCGTGGAAGTGCAGCCGCGTCTTGCGCTGCAGCGGCACGGCCTGGAAGAAGCAGTCCATCAGGAAGCTCTTGCCGCGGCCGACGCCGCCCCACATGTAGACCCCGCGCGGGATGGGCGGGCGCACCAGCAGCTTGGTCAGCGCGTTGCGCCGGCGGGCCTTGTAGTCCGCCCACTCGCGCTCGCAGCGTTCCAGCGCCGCGATGGCACGCAGCTGCGCCTCGTCGGCGCGGTAACCGCGCTCGACGAGGGTCTGCGCGTAGAGCTCGCGGACGCCCAAGCGGCCCGCCGGGTCAGAAGTTGAGGGTCCGTTTGTCCACCGCCAGGGCGGCTTCCTTGGTCGCCTCACTCAGGCTCGGGTGCGCGTGGCAGATGCGCGCGATGTCCTCCGCGCTGGCGCGGAAGGCCATGGCCACGCAGGCCTCGGCGATCAGTTCGCTGGCCATGGGCCCGACGATGTGCACGCCGAGGATCTCGTCGGTCTTGGCGTCTGCCAGGAACTTGACCATGCCGGTGGTGTCGCCCAGTGCCCGCGCGCGGCCATTGGCCATGAACGGGAAGGTGCCGGCCTTGTAGGCCCGACCGGCGGCCTTGAGCTGCTGCTCGGTCTGGCCGACCCAGGCAATCTCCGGGCTGGTGTAGATGACCCAGGGGATCAGGTTGAAGTCCACATGCCCGTGCTGGCCGGCGATGCGCTCGGCGACCGCCACGCCTTCTTCCTCGGCCTTGTGCGCCAGCATCGGCCCGCGGACCACATCGCCCACGGCCCAGATGCCGGGCACGCTGCTACGGCAGTCGGCATCCACGATGATGGCGCCACGCTCGTCGAGCTTCAGGCCCACGGCCTCGGCATTCAGACCCGTGGTGTTGGGCACGCGACCGATGGAGACGATGAGCTTGTCGACCTCGAGCGTCTGTGCTTCGCCCTTGGCGTTGGTCCAGGTCACGCTGACGCCCTTCTTGGACGTCTTGACCTCGCCGACCTTCACGCCGAGCTCGATCTTCAGGCCCTGCCTGACGAAGGCCTTCTGCGCCTCGCGCGCGATCTGCTCGTCCACCGCACCCAGGAACGCGGGCAGGCCCTCGAGCACCGTGACCTCGGCGCCCAGACGGCGCCAGACCGAGCCCATCTCCAGGCCGATGACGCCGGCGCCGATCAGACCCAGCTTCTTCGGCACCGCACCGATGCGCAGGGCGCCGTCGTTGCTGAGGATCTTGTCCTCGTCGAAGGGCAAGCCCGGCAGCGCACGTGCGCTGGAACCGGTCGCCACGACCACCTGCTTGCCGGTGAGCACCTGCTCGCCCACCTTGACCTGCCACGCGTTGGCCGTGCCGCCGACGAAGCTGCCGGTGCCATGGAAGAACGTGACCTTGTTCTTCTTGAACAGGTAGAGGATGCCGTCGTTGTTCTGCTTCACGACGTCGTCCTTGCGGCCGACCATCTTCGCCACGTCCAGGCTCAGGCCCTTCACGCCGATGCCGTGGTCGGCGAAGTGCTTGGCCGCGTGCTCGTAGTGCTCGCTGGATTGCAGCAGCGCCTTGCTCGGGATGCAGCCGACGTTGGTGCAGGTGCCACCGGGCGCGGGGCCGCCGGCGGCGTTGGTCCATGCGTCGATGCAGGCGGTCTTCAGGCCGAGCTGGGCGGCGCGGATGGCGGCGATGTAGCCGCCAGGGCCGGCGCCGATGACGATGACGTCGAATGAGGTGGTGGTCATGAAGTACTCAATGTCAAGCCACCGCCGCGGATCCGGCTCTGCCGGTCCGCTGGCGGGCGGCCCCCGCGGGGGGTAGCGAGCGCAAGCGAGCTTGGGGGCTCATTCACTGGGGACGAAGACCCACAAGAGGATGTAGAGCAGGATGCCGGTGCCGCCAAAGAGAGCCAGCCCGGTGAGCAGCAGGCGCCAGATCCAGGTGTCCACGCCAGTGAGCGCGGCCACGCCGCCGCAGACGCCACCGAGCCAGCGATCACCGCGGCTGCGCCGCAGCTTGTTGATCGCCGGCGCCGGCGAGTCGCCCTGCAGCACACGGGCCTTGGCGCGTTCGAACTCGCTGTCGTTCAGCGTGCCGGCGGCGCGCAGCGACTGCAGGCGTTCGAGGTCGTCGGCCAAGCCCATGTCCAGCTCCTTGCAGCGAAGCGGGTCAGATGTCGAACAGCAGGCGCGCCGGGTCTTCCAGCGCTTCCTTCATCGTCACCAGGCCCAGCACGGCCTCGCGGCCGTCGATGATGCGGTGGTCGTAGCTCATCGCGAGGTAGTTGATCGGACGCACGACGACCTGCCCGTCTTCCACCACGGCACGGTCCTTGGTGGCGTGCACGCCCAGGATCGCGCTCTGCGGTGGGTTGATGATGGGCGTACTCAGCATCGAGCCGAAGACGCCACCGTTGCTGATCGAGAAGGTGCCGCCCGACAGTTCGTCCAGCGACAGCTTGCCGTCCTTGGCCTTCTGGCCGAACTCGGCGATCTTCTTCTCGATGTCGGCAAAGCTCATCTGATCGGCGTCGCGCAGGATCGGCACCACCAGGCCGCGCGGAGAACCCACCGCGATGCCGATGTCGAAATAGCCGTGGTAGACGATGTCGGTGCCGTCCACGCTGGCGTTGAGCACCGGGTACTTCTTCAGCGCCGCGACCGCCGCCTTGACAAAGAAGCTCATGAAGCCGAGCTTGACGCCGTGTTCCTTCTCGAACTTGTCCTGGAACTTCTTGCGCATGGCCATCACCGGCGCCATGTTGACCTCGTTGAACGTGGTCAGGATGGCATTGCTGGACTGCGACTGCAGCAGGCGCTCGGCCACGCGGGCGCGCAGGCGCGACATCGGCACGCGCTGCTCCGGGCGGTCGCCGAGCTTCATGCTCAGCGGCGCAGCCACCTGCGGCAGCGCAGGGCTGCTCACCGGTGCAGCCACCTGCGGTGCGGCCTTGGGCGCGCTGGCGCCGGCGGCCACGGCCCCGAGCACGTCACCCTTGGTGATGCGGCCGTCCTTGCCGGTGCCAGTCACCGCCCCAGGCGCCACCTTGTGGTCGGCCATCAGCTTGGCCGCGGCGGGCATCGCCACACCGGCCTTCGAGCCGCCAGCGGCCGGCGCCGGGGCCACGGGCGCAGCCACCGGGGCGGCAGCAGGAGCTTCTGCGGCCGGCGCCGGTGCGGCGGCACCGGCCGTGGCTTCGGTGTCGATCTGCGCGATCGGCTGGTCGCTGACGACGCTGCCGCCGTCCTCCACCAGCAACTGGCTCAGCACGCCGGCGGCCGGCGCCGGCACTTCCAGCACGACCTTGTCGGTCTCGATCTCGATCAGGATCTCGTCCATTGCCACGGCTTCGCCGGGCTTCTTCTTCCACTGCAGCAGGGTCGCCTCGGCAACCGATTCGGAAAGCTGCGGAACCTTGACTTCTACGATGGCCATCGTTGTTCTTTCGTCGTCGTGTTCGGGGTCACTTGGTCAGCACGTAGCCCTTGAGCTTGCCGAAGGCCTGCTCGATGAGCGCCTTCTGCTGCTCCTGGTGCAGGTGGGCGTAGCCGACCGCGGGTGATGCCGACGCGGCGCGGCCGGCGTAGCCCAGCTTCTGACCCTCGAGCATGTTCTCGTGGATCTGGTGCTGAATGAAGAACCAGGCGCCCTGGTTCTGGGGCTCATCCTGGCACCACACCACTTCGGTAGCGTTCGGGTACTTCTTCATCTCCGCCGCGAAGCTCTTGTGCGGGAACGGGTAGAGCTGGGCGATGCGCATGATCGCCACGTCGTCCACACCCTTCTCCGCACGCTTGCGGGCGAGGTCGTAGTAGACCTTGCCGGAGCACAGGATCACGCGCTTGACCTTGGCCGGCACGATCGCAGTCTCGACCTCGGGGTTCACCGTCTTGAACTCACCCTTGGTGAACTCCGACAGCGGCGAGGTCGCGTCCTTGGCGCGCAGCAGGCTCTTGGGCGTGAGGATGATCAGCGGCTTGCGGAACTGGCGCACCATCTGCCGGCGCAGCAGGTGGAAGATCTGCGCCGCCGACGTCGGCTGGCAGATCTGCATGTTGTTGTCCGCGGCCAGCTGCATGAAGCGCTCCAGGCGCGCCGAGCTGTGCTCGGGGCCCTGGCCTTCATAGCCGTGCGGCAACATCAGCGTCAGGCCATTGGCGCGGCCCCACTTGACCTCGCCGCTGGCGATGAACTGGTCGATCACGACCTGCGCACCGTTGACGAAGTCGCCGAACTGCGCCTCCCAGATCGTCAGCGTGTTCGGCTCGGCGCTGGCATAGCCGTACTCGAAACCGAGCACGGCCTCCTCCGACAGCAGCGAGTCGATGACGGTGAAGCGCGCCTGGCCTTCGGCCACGTGCTCCAGCGGCACGTAGGTGCCGGTATCCCAGCGCTCGCGGTTCTGGTCGTGCAGCACGGCGTGGCGGTGGGTGAAGGTGCCGCGGCCGCAATCCTCGCCCGACAGCCGCACGGCGTAGCCGCTGGCCACCAGGGACGCGTAGGCCAGCGTCTCGCCCATGCCCCAGTCGACGTTGATCTCGCCGCGGCCCATCGCGGCGCGGTCGGCCAGCACCTTCTCGACCAGCGGGTGCACCTTGAAGTTGTCCGGCACCGTGGTCACGCGCTCGGACAGGCGCTTGATCTCGGCCAGCGGCAGCGCGGTGTCGGCCGCGTCGGTCCACTTCTTGCCGAGGAACGGCGCCCAGTCGACGGCGAACTTGCTCTTGAAGTTGGTCAGCACCGGGTCCACCGTGTGCCGGCCTTCGTCCATCGCGGCGCGGAAGGCCTTGACCATCTGGTCGGGGCCGTCGGCCGGCAGCACGCCCTGCGCCACCAGCTTCTCGCCGTAGAGCTTGCGCGTGCCCGGGTGGGCCGCGATCTTCTTGTACATCAGCGGCTGCGTCAGGCTGGGCGTGTCCTGCTCGTTGTGGCCCAGCTTGCGGAAGCAGACGATGTCGACCACCACGTCCTTCTTGAACTGGTGGCGGTAGTCCATGGCCAGCTGGGTGCACAGCACCACGGCCTCGGGGTCGTCGCCGTTCACATGCAGCACCGGGGCGTCGATCATCTTGACCACGTCGGTGCAGTACAGCGACGAGCGCGCATCGCGCGGGTCGCTGGTGGTGAAGCCGATCTGGTTGTTGATGACGATGTGCACGGTGCCGCCGGTGTAGTAGCCACGCGTCTGCGACAGCGCCAGCGTCTCCTGCACCACGCCCTGGCCGGCGATGGCGGCATCACCGTGCACCAGCACCGGCAGCACCTGGGCGCCGGTGGCGTCGCCACGGCGCTCCATGCGCGCCTTGACCGAGCCCTCGACCACCGGGTTCACGATCTCGAGGTGGCTGGGGTTGAAGGCCAGGCTCAGGTGCACCGGGCCGCCGCGCGTCGTGACGTCGCTGGAGAAGCCCTGGTGGTACTTCACGTCGCCAGCCGGCAGCGTTTCGGCCGCCGTGTGGTCGAACTCCGCGAACAGGTCCTTGGGCATCTTGCCCAGGGTGTTGACGAGCACGTTCAGGCGGCCGCGGTGGGCCATGCCGATCACGATCTCCTGCACGCCCTGGCTGCCGGCGCGCTGGATCAACTCGTCCATCGACGCGATGAAGCTTTCGCCGCCTTCCAGCGAGAACCGCTTCTGGCCGACGTACTTGGTGTGCAGGTAGCGTTCCAGGCCTTCGGCGGCCGTGAGGCGGTCGAGGATGTGCTTCTTCTCGTCGGCGGTGAACGTGGCCTTGCCGCGCACGCTTTCCAGCCGCTCCTGCCACCAGCGCTTCTCCACCGGCTGCGTGATGTGCATGATCTCTGCGCCGATGGTGCCGCAGTAGGTCTCGCGCAGCGACTTCAGGATCTCGCGGAGCGTCATGTGCTCCGCCTTGCTGAAGTAGGTGTTGGTGGCGCTGAACGTGGTGTCCATGTCGGACTCGTTCAGGTCGTAGAAGGCCGGCTCCAGCTCGGGGATCTTCGGGCGCTCCAGGCGCTTGAGCGGGTCCAGGTCGGCCCAGCGCGCGCCCAGCGACCGGTGGGCCGCGATCAGGCTCTGCACCATCAGCTGCTTGCGCGCGATGACGAGCTCGTCGCCGCTGACGCGGTTGACGAAGGCGTTGGCCTTGGCGCGCTGCGCGAACGACTGGATGACCGGCAGGTGGGCGACGTCCCGCGCCTCGGTGCCGTCCACGGCCGGCACGTGCTGCAGGTTGTCGAAATACGCGCGCCAGTTGTCCGGCACGCTGCCAGGGTTGTCGAGGTAGGCCTCGTACAACTCTTCCACGTACGGGGCGTTGCCCCCGAACAGGTACGAGTTCGCCCTGCTTTGTTCCATCATGTCTCGCTCACCTTTCGCTCCGGGTCTGCCGGGGCTTCGATGGGTTGATCAACCTTCCGCGGCCCCGGCTGCACCGGTTGGCGGATTGCGACCCGCCTTGCCGCAAGCTGCGGGCAAGGGGACGAGGAAGGACCTCTGCTGTCAGGCCCGGACTGTACACCCGTGCCTGCGCGTCGCCCCGAATTGGAGCGCGCGAATCCTGCACATTCGCTGACAGCGCTCGCAAGCGCACGGCAGACTGTCGGATCGATGCCACAGATTCATACCTCGTCGACAACCCGCCCTGGAGAAGCTCCCGCCCGCGTCATCCGCCTGCGGGCAGATGCGCCCGGCAAGCCCGACCTGGGCCAGCCCTGCAATGGCTGTGGCGTCTGTTGCGCCTGGGCGCCCTGCCCGGCGGGCATCTGGGTGTCGCGCCGCAGGCAGGGCCGTTGCCGCGCCCTGGGCTGGGACGGCAGCCGCTATCGATGTGGCCTGCTGGCGCAGCCGCGACGCTTCGTGCGCTGGCTGCCTGAAGCCTGGACGCGCCGGCTGGCGGCACGCTGGATCGCCGCCGGCGAGGGCTGCGACGCGGCATTGTCGACCGGCTGAGCGAGCCGGCTTCCCGCGGCCGTCGCCCGACGGTATGCCGCTTGCTTCCCGGGTTGATACGGACCGCGGCCGCCGGCCGTCGGACCTACGATTGACCTTTCCCGTTCACCCTGGAGCACTTTCGATGAAGCTGAACGCCCTGCTCGCTGCGGCCGCACTCGCCACCTCGGCACTGGCCGTGAGTGTGCCGGCCACGGCGGCCACCCTGCGCTGGGCCGCGCAGAACGACATCCTGACGCTGGACCCGCATTCGCAGAACCATGCGACGACCAACGCCATCCTGATGCACGCCTACGAGGGCCTGACCCGCTACGGCGTCAACCGCGAGATCGAGCCGGCCCTGGCCACCAAGTGGACCGTCATCAGCCCCACGCAGGTGCGTTTCGAACTGCGCAAGGGCGTGAAATTCCATGACGGCTCGCCCTTCACCGCCGACGACGTGCTGTTCTCCTTCGACCGCATTCGCCAGCCCCAGGGCACGATGCAGATCTACGTGACCGGCATCTCGGAGATCAAGAAGATCGACAGCCACACGATCGACGTCATGCTGTCCGCGCCGCAACCCATCCTGCTGCGCAACATCATCGACTTCCGCATCATGAGCAAGGCCTGGGCGGAGAAGAACAACACCACCAAGACGCAGGACTACAAGGCCAAGGAAGAGAACTTCGCCTCGCGCAACGTCAATGGCACGGGCCCCTACAAGATCCTGGGCTGGCAGCCTGAGCAGCGCATCCTGATGTCGCGCAACGAGGCCTGGTGGGACAAGCCCACGGGCAACGTCGACCAGGTGGTCTACACGCCGATCTCCAACCAGGCCACGCGCGTGGCGGCGCTGCTGTCCGGCGAGATCGACATGCTCACCGACCTGCCGACGCAGGACGTGGACCGCCTGCGCAAGACGTCCGGCCTGAAGGTGCTGGACGGCCCCGAGGTGCGCACCATCTACCTGGCGCCGGACATCGGCAGCCCCGAGCTGAAGTACAGCAGCGTGAAGGGCAAGAACCCGTTCGCCGACAAGCGGGTGCGCCAGGCGCTGAGCATGGCCATCGACCGCGAGGCCATCAAGCGCAACATCATGCGTGGCCTGTCGATCCCGGCCGCCGTGATGGTGGCCCCGGGGGTCAACGGCAACTCGCCGGACATCGACAAGCCGGTGAAGGTGGACCTGACCAAGGCCAAGGCGCTGATGACCGAGGCTGGCTACGGCAGCGGCTTCACGGTGCAGATGAACTGCCCGAACAACCGCTACGTCAATGACCAGCAGATCTGCCAGGCCGTGTCGGCCATGTGGGCCAAGCTGGGCGTGAAGGTGGACCTGGTGGCGGAGAACATGGCGACCTTCAGCCAGAAGGTGCAGAAGTTCGACACCTCGCTCTACCTGCTGGGCTGGGGCGTGGCCACCTATGACGCGCAGTACACGCTGCAGTCGCTGGTGCGCACCCGCACCTCGGGCGCCGACGGCAACTTCAACTTCTCGAAGATCAACGATCCCGAGGTGGACAAGCTGGTCGACGCGATGAAGACCGAGGTCGACACTGCCAAGCGCAACGCGATGATCAAGGATGCCCTGGTCCGCACGCGCGACGAGGTGCTGCTGATCCCGCTGCACCACCAGATGCGCCCCTGGGCCATGAAGACCAACGTGACGACCATCCACCGTTCGGATGACCGGCCGGAGGCGCGGTTCACGTCGGTGAAGTGATCGGCTGGCGCTGACGAACGAAGGGGCCCTGCGGGGCCCCTTCTGTTTGGCCGGCGCGGCAGCAACTGCCGGCCATCAACCCGGATCTGACAGACCGCCTTCAGGCGGCCAGCTGATCCGTGATCACCCGTCCGCCCTGCATGAGCAGCCGGATGCCGGATTCCGGTGTGGCCAGCATGGCTAGGTCGGTCGCCGGGTCACCGTCGACGATCAGGAGATCGGCCAGCGCGCCCGGCGCCAGCACGCCGATGTGACGCTCCTGCCCCATCAGCCGCGCAGCGGTGAAGGTGGCGCTCTGCAGCAGCGCCAGCGGCCCGACCGCCGGCGCCCGCAGTGCGAACTCGCGGTTCTGGCGGCCATGCATGTGGCCCAGCAGGTCGGTGCCGAAGACCACCGGCACGCCTTCCGCATAGGCGATGCGCACCGCCTCCAGCCCGCGGTCGGCCACGTACTTCAGCTTCTCCAGCATGGCGGGCGACCAGCCCAGGCGTTCGCCCTCGTCAGCCAGCGCGTCATAGGTGGCCAGTGTGGGCACGAAGTAGGTGCCGTGCGTCTTCATCAACCGCGCGGTGGTCTCGTCGATCAGGTTGCCATGCTCGATGCTTCGCACCCCGGCCTGCACTGCCCGGGTCACGGCCCGCGGAGAATAGGCATGCGCCAACGCGTATCGGTTGGCCGCCTCGGCCTCCTCCACCGCCGCGCGCAGTTCCTCCATGCTGAACTGAGTGCCGTCGATCGGGTCGTTGGGGCTGGAGACGCCGCCGCCGGCCATGATCTTGATCTGGTCGACACCCTGGCGCACCTGTTCGCGCACCGCACGCCGCACCTCGCCCACGCCATCGGCAATCGCCCCGGCGATGCCGAGGCCGGCACAGGCACAGAACATCGGCTGGCGCACGCCCTGCGGCCGCATGTCGGCGTGTCCGCCGGTCTGCGAGATGGGCTGGCCGGCGATGAACAGCCGCGGCCCCTCGAACAGGCCGCGCGCCACGGCTTCACGCAGGCCGCGGTCGGCACCGGCGGCGTCGCGCACCGTGGTGAAACCGCGCCGCAGCATGGCCGACATCAGGTGGCCGCTTTCTGCCGCCACCAGGGAAGCCGGCGCCAGCGCCGAGGCGGCCAGGTCGTGCGACGTGGCCACCACGTGCACGTGCGCATCGATCAGCCCCGGCAGCACAGCGCGGCCGCCGGCATCGATGCTGCGCACCACGTCGTCCACCTGCAGCGGCTCGGCCGTCACGTGGGCGATGCGATCGTCCTCGATGACGACGGTGCAGTCGTCGTGGAACACGGCCGCGGCACTGTCGAACAGCCGCGCGTGGCGGATGACCTGGCGGACGGCGGGGCGGCTCACGGCGTGCCCCGCTCAGCCGCCGCAGACGCGCGCACGCGCCTCGCGGTATTCACGCGCCAGCCGCTCGCACAGCTCGCGCGCCGGCACCACGGCCTTCACCGCGCCGATGCCCTGGCCACAGCCCCAGATGTCCTTCCAGGCCTTCTTGGCGCTGTCGCCGCCGCCGAAGTTCATCTTGCTCGGGTCGCTCTCCGGCAGGTTGTCCGGGTCCATGCCGGCATTGCGGATCGACGGCTTCAGGTAGTTGCCGTGCACGCCGGTGAAGAGGCTGGAGTACACGATCTCGTCGCTGTTGCTGTCGACGATGCACTGCTTGTAGGCCTCGCTGGCGCGCGCCTCCTCGGTGGCGATGAAGGCGCTGCCGATGTAGCCGAAGTCGGCCCCCATGGCCTGCGCCGCCAGCACCGCGCCGCCAGTGGCGATGGAGCCCGACAGCGCCAGTGGGCCGTCAAACCACTCGCGGATCTCCTGGATCAGCGCGAACGGGCTCTTCACGCCGGCGTGGCCGCCGGCGCCAGCGGCCACCGCGATCAGGCCGTCGGCGCCCTTCTCGATGGCCTTGCGCGCGAAGGCGTTGTTGATGATGTCGTGCAGCACCACGCCGCCCCAGGCATGCACCGCGTCATTGATGTCGGTGCGCGCGCCCAGGCTGGTGATGACGACCGGCACTTTGTACTTGGCGCAGACCTGCATGTCGTGCTCGAGCCGATCGTTGGTCTTGTGCACGATCTGGTTGATGGCGAACGGCGCCGCCGGGCGGTCCGGGTTGGCCTGGTTCCAGGCCGCCAGGCCTTCCGTGATCTCGGCCAGCCACTCGTCGAGTTGCTCGGCGGGCCGCGCATTGAGCGCCGGCATGGAGCCCACGACGCCGGCGGTGCACTGGGCAATCACGAGCTTGGGGTTGCTGACGATGAACAGCGGCGAGCCGATGATGGGCAACGGCAGGTTCGCGAGAACTTGGGGCAAGGGCATCAGAAAGCCTCCAGGGGCATGGACATCACCGCGTCGGCGCCGGCAACGACGCTGTCGCGCTGGCCGGGTACGCGGCTGAGGATGTGGTCGGCGTAGAAGCGCGCGGTGGCGATCTTGGCGCGCATGAACTCTGCGTCCTCCCCGGCGGCGAGCTTGTCTTCGGCCACCATCAGCGCGCGCGCCATCTGCCAGCCGGCCATCAGGTTGCCGGCCAGCATCAGGTAGGGCACGCTGCCGGCATAGACGCCACCCGGGTTCGCCTTTCCTTCGGCGGCCATCCAGTTCACGACGTCGACGAAGGCCTCACGCGCGGCACGCAGGCGCAGCAGCATGCTGCGGGCGGCCACGCTGTCGCGCTTCGCCAGATCGGCCTCCGTGGCCTCGATCTGGCCGGCGATGGCCCTGGCCGCAGCACCGCCGTCGCGCACGGTCTTGCGCCCCACCAGGTCATTGGCCTGGATGGCCGTCGTGCCTTCGTAGATGGTCAGGATCTTGGCGTC
This sequence comes from Burkholderiaceae bacterium, assembly GCA_024235915.1. Taxonomy (GTDB): domain Bacteria; phylum Pseudomonadota; class Gammaproteobacteria; order Burkholderiales; family Burkholderiaceae_C; genus Rubrivivax. Next base: position 43,865 of record JACKLO010000029.1, read on the forward strand.
GCGGTACATCTGCGCCACGCCGGTCTCCTCGATGAAGCCCATGCCACCGTGCACCTGCACCGCCAGGCTGCTGACCTCCA
>JACKLO010000030.1 GCA_024235915.1 Burkholderiaceae bacterium
CCGCTGCGCGAGATCGTGGCCAACGCCGGTGGCGAGCCCAGCGTCGTCATCAACAAGGTGCTCGAGGGCAAGGGCAACTTCGGCTACAACGCCGCCAACGACACCTACGGCGACATGATCGAGATGGGCATCCTGGATCCCACCAAGGTCACCCGCACCGCGCTGCAGAACGCGGCCTCCGTGGCCAGCCTGATGCTGACGACCGAGTGCATGGTCGCCGAGATGCCCAAGGAAGACGCGCCGGCCGGCGGCGGCATGCCTGGCGGCATGGGCGGCATGGGCGGCATGGGCATGGACATGTAAGAAGCCTCACGCGACGTATGCGGCCGCAAGGCCGTGTCGCACAGGGCCCACGCCGGCAACGGCGCGGGCCCTTTTTCATGGCTTGGCGATCCGCGCCAGGCGCCGATAATCCACAGCACATGTCCGGCCGCCTCGCCAACACCCGCCTGCAGTTCATCGACGACGAGTTGATGCGCCTGCCCATGGTCGCCGACCAGGTCTTCGACGCCACCTGGCGCACCCTGACCGACAGCGTGCCGACGCTGGCGCACCACGAGCGCGGCATCGTGGCCGAGTTGCTGCAGACGGGCCCGGCCCATCGCGGCCGGCTGGTGGAGCGTTTCGTCGATGCAGTGCGCCGACAGGTGCGTGCCGAGGTCGCCGGCCAGGCGCCGGTGCTCGCCGCCGCACCGCCCTCGGCACCGTCGGGCGGGCTGTCACTGCTCGACGAGACCGAGATCGCCGCCGACGTCGAGACCTCGCACACCATCGAAGCCATCCGCAGCGTCGCCGAACATGAACTGCGCGAGATGTCGGCCTACGCATCGGCGCTGGCTGGCGACCCCGACGTGTCGCGCGACCACAACCCGTTCCGTGCCGAGACCTATGCCCAGGCACTGTGGGAAGCGGCCCAGGCCCTGCCGCTGGCCCGCGCCTACCAGGCGCGCCTGATGCGCCACGCCGCGCAACCGCTGGCGCAGGTGCTGCGCAAGGCCTACGCCGGCGCCTGCGCTCGTCTTGAATCGCAGGGCATTGAACCGGCCGCCTACCGCACCCTCATCCTGCCCGGTGGCAAACGCAGCGCGCGGCCCTCGGAATCCTGGATCGGCGAAGGCTCACCGACGCTGCACATGGTGCGCCAGACGCTGCCGGCGCCCACCAGCGTCCCGCCCGAGCCGGCCACCCAGCACGTGCCGCTGGAGCGCGTGATCGAGGACACCGACGAGGCCCTGCGCGCATTGCCGGCCGATGCGCCACCCACGGTGCGCGCGCAGTTGCTGGAATCCCAGCGCGCGCGCCTCGTGCGCCATGCACGTTCGTCGGTGGACCAGCAGGTCATCGAGATGCTCTCGCGCCTTTTCGAGGCCATGCTGTCGGACCCGCGCATCGCGCGCGACATCCGCGCCGTCCTGGCCCGGCTGCAGCCCTCCGCACTGCGCCTGGTGCTGCGCGACGACAGCGCACTGGACGACTACACCCACCCGGTCTGGCGCTTCATGGACATGACGGCGCACCTGGCCTCACTGCAGGCCGAAGGTGACCCTCGGCGCGAAGCGGTGCTGCAATTGGCCGAGCAGCTGATCGACACCATGGCGCGCGAACAGGTGCCCGACGCACCGCTGTACCGGCGCGGGCTGGACCGCCTGCTGGCGGCCGATCGGGCGCAGTTTGAAGCCCGACTGCAGCGCGCCGCAGCCGATGTCGCCGAACTGCAGCAGATGGAAGACCGGGTGGTCGACGGCGGCGGCGGCGCGCCCACCGGCGCCGGTCCGCTGGATGAAGGCCAGCTCGACACCGTGCCGGCCGATCTGCTGGACAAGCTGCCAGACGCCGCGGACCCGCAGGCCGACCCCCAGGAATGGCTGCGCCAGCGCCGCATCGGCGACTGGCTGCGCATCTTCATCCAGGGCCAGTGGCAGCGTGCGCAGGTGCTGCACATCGGCCGCCATGGTGAGGCTTATCTGCTCGGGCGTGACCAGGGCGACGAGACCATCGCCTTGCGCCGCGCAGCGCTGCTGCGCCTGCGCGGCGAAGGCCTGGTCAAACGCATGCGCGTGCGTTCGATGCTGCGCTCGGCAGCCGTGCAGGTGCTGCGCCAGCAGCAGCCGGAAGCCTGAACGGCGGCTCTTCTCCCGCGGGAAGCAACGGTCTGTCTCCAGCCGGCGTCAACGCTCCCGACTCAGCCCGCGGGTGATTCCTGCGCTGGTGCCGCCTGCGGCGTGTGCACCCAGTCCCAGAGGTGTGCCGCGGCGTCGCCGAGCCCTTGCTTCGACAAGGCAGAGAACAGGATCAGGCCGACGTCGGAAGCGTCGGTGGCCATCGCCGACAGCTCGCTCTGGGCCGCCGACAGCGACTTCTGCGCATCGCGGCGCGAGAGCTTGTCGGCCTTCGTCAGCAACACCAGCAGCCGCACCTCGCCACTGTGCACACGCGGCGCCATCAGGGCCAGCAGGCGCTGGTCGAGCGGCGTGAAACCCTGGCGGGAATCGACCATCATCACCACGCCCGACAGGTTGCGCCGGTACTGCAGGTACTCCGCCATCACCTGCTGCCAGCGCAACTTGGCGCTGCGCTCCACGGCCGCGTAGCCATAACCCGGCAGGTCGGCCAGCAACGCATCCGGTGCGTCCTTCGGGCCCACCTCGAACAGGTTGATGTGCTGGGTGCGGCCTGGCGTGCGCGACGCGAAAGCCAGCCGCCGTTGCTGGGCCAGCGTGTTGATCGCGGTGGACTTGCCAGCGTTGCTGCGCCCCACGAATGCCAGTTCGGGCAGGTCGCCGGCAGGCAGTTCCGGCAGGCGGCTGGCGGTGGTGAGAAAGCGCGCGCCGTGGGCCCAGGCCAGCGCTCGTACATGCGGATCCGGCAGGGGCGCAGCCGTCGGCGAAGCAATCGTCATGGGACATTGTAAAATCTTCGGGTTTGCATCCATGCGCCGGCGCCCAGTGCGGTGGCGTGCACTTCACCCGCCTGACCCGAGCATGACTTCCACTGCCCTGCGTTCCGCCTGGTCGCTCGCCACCCTGGCGCTGGCCACCCTGCCGGCTCTGGCCGCCGGCGCCGGCACTCCTGCCGCCAAGCCTGACCTGGCCAAGGGCCAGGCCACGGCCCAGGTGTGCCAGGCCTGCCACACCGCCGACGGTTCCCGCGGCGCGTCGGCCAATCCCATCCTCGCCGGGCAGTTTCCGGAATACCTGGCCAAGCAGCTGCACGAGTTCAAGTCCGGCAAGCGCAAGAACGCCATCATGCAGGGCATGGCTGCACCGCTGAGCGAAGAGGACATCGTCAACGTCACCGCGTTCTACGCCAGCAAGCAGGCCAAGCCCGGTGCAGCCCGCAACAAGGACACGGTCCTGCTGGGCGAACGCATCTGGCGCGGCGGCATCGCCGACCGCAAGATCCCGGCCTGCGCCGGCTGCCACGGCCCGGCCGGTGCCGGCCTGCCGGTGCAGTACCCGGCCCTGTCCGGCCAGCACGCGGAGTACACCGAAGCCCAGCTGGTGGCGTTCCGCTCCGGCGCCCGCGCCAACAACGTGCAGATGACGGGCGTGGCCGCGAAGATGAACGACGCCGAGATCAAGGCGGTGGCCGACTACATCGCCGGCCTGCGCTGAACCTTCGCGCCCGAAAGACCCCGATGGCCGGTCGAGAGACCGGCCATCGTCGTTTCCGGGGCCGGCCACCCCTGTAAGCTGCAGCGGTCCTGGCCGACCGAGCTGTCATGCGCTACCTCCCTGATCGTGGTTTTGTCCATCCCGTCCCGTCCGAGATCACACCGCAGCGGGCCTACCTGAGCCGTCGCAGCTGGCTGCAGGCACTCGCGGCTGGCGGTGGCGCCCTTGGCGCCTGGGCCGCGCGTGACGCCACCGCCGCTGCGGCGGCCACGGTGACGCGCCCCGGCAAGCTGGCGCCCCTGCCCGCTGTGCCCAGCACGGTGGCCGGCGCGATGACGATGGAGAAGCTCACCACCTACGCCCACGTCACCGGCTACAACAACTTCTACGAGTTCGGCACCGACAAGTCCGACCCGGCCGCCAATGCCAGCACGCTCAGGCCCAGGCCGTGGACGGTGCAGGTCGAAGGCGAAGTGAAGAAGCCAGGCACCTGGGACATCGACGCGCTGATGAAGCTCGCGCCGATGGAAGAGCGCATCTACCGGCTGCGGTGCGTGGAAGGCTGGTCGATGGTCGTGCCCTGGCTGGGCTGGTCGCTGGCCGAACTGATCCGCCGCGTTGAACCCACCGGCAATGCGAAGTTCGTGCAGTTCGTGACACTGGACGACCCGCGGCAGATGCCCGGCCTGCGCTCACGTGTGCTGGACTGGCCCTATGTCGAGGCCCTGCGCATGGACGAAGCCATGCACCCGCTGGCGATGCTGGTCTTCGGGGTCTACGGCGAGGTGCTGCCCCATCAGAACGGCGCGCCATTGCGGCTGATGGTGCCGTGGAAGTACGGATTCAAGTCGGGCAAGTCGATCGTGAAGATCCGTTTTGTCGAGAAGCAGCCGGTCACCAGCTGGCAGGCGGCCATCCCGCAGGAATACGGCTTCTATTCCAACGTGAACCCGACCGTGGACCACCCGCGCTGGAGCCAGGCCACGGAACGCCGCATCGGCGAAGACGGCCTGTTCGCCAAGAAGCGCCAGACGCTGATGTTCAACGGCTACGAGGCCCAGGTCGCCCCGCTGTACGCCGGCATGGACCTGAAGAAGTTCTACTGAGAACGGGCCACCGATGAACCGCTGGCTGCTTCACCCGGCGGCCAAGCCGGTGCTGTTCCTGCTGTGTCTGCTGCCGTTTGCCGCACTGCTGGGCGGGGCGCTGGCCGACACGCTGGGGGCCAACCCGGCCGAGGCCCTGATCCGCGGCACCGGCGACTGGGCGCTGCGTTTCCTGTGGCTGACCCTCGCCGTCACACCGCTGCGGCTGTGGTTCGGCTGGGTGGCGCTGCTGCGGCTGCGCCGCATGCTGGGGCTGTTCACCTTCTTCTACGCCGTCCTGCACTTCACCAGCTACGCCTGGCTGGACCAGGGCCTGGCGTTGGACGCCATCCTGCGCGACATCGCCAAGCGCCCCTTCATCCTCGTGGGCACGGCCGCGCTGCTGGTCATGCTGCCGCTGGCGGCCACGTCCTTCAACCGCGCCGTGCGCGCCCTCGGCGGGCGGCGTTGGCAGACACTGCACCGGGCCGTCTACGGTGTGGCCTTGCTGGCCCTGCTGCATTTCCTCTGGATGCGCGCCGGCAAGCAGCTGTTCGGCGAAGTGTCGGTCTACGGCGCGTTGCTGGCCGTGCTGTTCGGCGCGCGGCTGCAGGCCTGGTGGCGCAAACGGCACATGCCCCGGCCGCTGATGCCTGCGGCCCCGGGTAAAGGATGATCCCGGCGCGCATCTGTGGTGGGTACCATCGGCAGGTTCGACCCGGCGTCGACCGGGACTGGCCATCACCCTCATGGAGCCCGCCATGCGCAGCCTCAAGACCCCCCTCGCCCTCGCTGCCGCCAGCGTGTTGTTCGGCTTTGCCGGCAGCGCCTCGGCCCAGATCACGCTGACGCTGTCGTCGTGGGTGCCACCGGCACACTTGCTCACCCGTGCGCAGTCCGACTGGTGCGGCGAAGTCAGCAAGGCCACGTCTGGCCGCATCCAGTGCAACCTGCTGCCCAAGCCGGTGGCCCCGGCGCCGGCCACGTTCGACGCCGTGCGCGACGGCCTGGTCGACATGTCCTTCAGCGTGCACGGCTACACGCCGGGCCGCTTCTCGCTGGGCAAGGTCGCCGAGCTGCCCTTCCTGGGTGATTCGGCCGTGGCCACCAGCGTCGCCTACCAGCGCATCTACGAAAAGCACCTGGCCAAGCTCGACGAGCACAAGGGCATGCACGTCATCACCGTGTTCACGCACGGCCCCGGCGTGATCTTCAACAACAAGAAGCCCATCGCGTCGCTGGCCGACATGGACGGCATCAAGTTCCGCGTCGGCGGGGGTGTGGTCAATGACGTGGGCAAGGCCATCGGCGCCAACATGACGCTGAAGCCCGCGCCGCAGTCCTACGAGCTGATGTCCTCCGGCGTCGTGGACGGCGTCTGGTTCCCCGACGAGTCCATCGTCTCCTTCAAGCTCGACAAGCTGGTGAAGTACCGCACCGCGGTGCCTGGCGGCCTGTACAACACCAGCTTCGCGCTGGTGATGAACGAGGCCACCTGGAAGAAGATCCCGAAGGCCGACCAGGACATCATCAACAAGATGTCGGGCGAGTGGGCAGCACGCTTCATCGGCAAGTACTGGGATGAGACCGACGCCAAGAGCCGTGAGGTGCAGCAGGCCGCTGGCGTGCAAAGCATCACCGCCGACGCCAAGTTCGTCGCCGACTTCAAGGCCAAGACCGCCGGCATCGAGTCCGACTGGGTCAAGGAAGCCGAGGGCAAGGGCCTGAAGAACGCAGCCGCCGTGCTGCAGGAACTGCGCGCCGAGATCGCCAAGGTCAAGTGAGGCTGCGATGATCGCGGCCGTCCCGGTCCCGGCGCGGACCGGGGCGGCCTTTTGCTTTTGTCAACGCAGTCCACTGCCCGCGCCATGAAACGCCTCACGACGCTGTTCACCGCCGTCGCCGCCATCGCCCTGTTCGCGATGATGCTGCTGACCTTTGCGGACATCTTCAGCCGCAAGTTCCTCACCAACTCGATCACCGGCGCCGTGGAGCTCACCGAGCTGTTCATGCTGGTGATGATCTTCTTCGCGCTGCCGCTGGCCTCGATGGCCGGTGAACACATCGTCTTCGACCTGCTGGACAAGGCCCTGCCCCGCCTGCTGCTGCGCTGGCAGCAGACCCTGTCGCATGCGTTGACGACGGCCATCTTCGGCGGCGCAGGCTGGATCGTCTGGGAGCGCGCCCAGCGCACCGCCGACTACGGCGACACCACCTCGGCGCTGGAGATCAAGATCGCCCCGTTCCAGACCCTGGCCGCGGCGATGCTGGCGGTGACGGCGCTGGTGCACCTGGGGCTGGCCTGGCGCGCTGCGCGCGGGCTGGATCTGCCCAGCCACGACGAGACCACCGACAAGGAGGCCGCATGATCGAGGGCCTGCTCGGTTTTGCAGCCATGTTTGCGCTCATGGCGCTGCGCGTGCCCATCGCGGTGGCCATGGGCCTGGTCGGCGTGGTTGGCCTGGGCCTGATGCGCTCCTGGCCTGCGGCCCTGTCGTCAGCCGCACAGGAATTCGTCGACATCGGCAGCTACACGTTGTCGGTGGTGCCGCTGTTCGTGCTCATGGGCAACTTCGTCACCCGTGCCGGCATGTCGCGCGACCTCTACCAGGCCGCCTACGCGCTCATCGGCCACCGGCGCGGCGGACTGGCCTCTTCCACCATCGCCGCCTGCGCCGGCTTCGGCGCCATCTGCGGGTCGTCCATCGCCACCACGGCCACGATGGCCCGGGTGGCCATGCCGGAGATGCAGCGCTTCAACTATGCACCGTCGTTCGCTGCCGGCTCGGTGTGTGCCGGCGCGACGCTGGGCATCCTGATCCCGCCCTCGGTCATCCTGGTCATCTACGGCATCATGACCGAGCAGAGCATCGGGGCCCTGTTCGCCGCGGGTGTCATCCCGGGCCTGGTGGCCGCCGGCTTCTACCTGCTGGCCGCGGCCTGGACCACGCGCCGCCACCCCGATTGGGGCCCGCCGGGCGAGAAGGCGTCCTGGGCCGAGCGCCGCAGGGCATTGGGCCGCATCTGGGGCGTGGCGTTGCTGTTTGCGCTGGTGATGGGCGGCATGTACGGCGGCTTCTTCACACCCACCGAGGCGGCCGGTGTCGGCGCCACCGGCGGCTTCGTGTTCGCACTGGCGCGCCGCGCGCTGACCTGGCGCTCGCTGATGGAGGTGCTGGGCGAGTCGGCACGCACCTCGGCGATGCTGTTCACCATCGTCATCGGTGCGTCGCTGTTCGCCAACTACCTGAACTTCACCGACCTGCCCACGGCACTGCGTGAGTTCGTCACCGCCATGGACGTGCACCCGATGGCGGTGATCGTGGCCATCTGCTTCGTCTACGTGGTCCTCGGCATGGCCATGGAAAGCCTGTCGATGATGCTGCTGACGGTGCCCATCTTCTTCCCGCTGATCACCTCGCTGGGCTTCGACCCAGTGTGGTTCGGCATCATCGTGGTCTGCGTCATCGAGATCAGCCTGATCACGCCACCGGTGGGCATGAACATCTTCGTGCTGTCCAGCGTGGTGCCGTCCATCCCGACCACCGCAGTCTGGCGCGGTGTGATGCCCTTCGTGGCCGCCGACATCATGCGCATGGCGGTGCTGATCGCCTTCCCGGCGCTGAGCCTGTTCCTGCCGAAATGGCTGAACCTGTGACATCGTGAGCGCCGGTTCGCGGGGTGTGCCCCCGCGAGCGCGGGAACCCGGGCTGACCGCCTCCGCCTAGGATGACTCCATCCTGAAGCAAAGGCCTTCCCGCATGCCGCACGACACCCTGCCAGCCCCCGTGGTCGATCTGCGCGACCAGCTTCGCGACACGCTGCGTCAGCTGGAGGCGGTGCAGGCCAGCCCCCGCCCCTGGGCCCTGGCCGAAGCCCATCGGGCCGTGGCCGGTGCCTACCGAGGCCTCGGCGCGTGGTCGTCGGCGGCGGCCAATCTCCAGGCCGCCCGCCGCTGGGCCCAGGCGGGTCAGGCGCGGGATCTGGACATTGACATCGCCTGCACCCTGGTCGAGACCTTGGCCGATGCGGCCGAGGCGGCTGAACAACAGCAACGTGGGCACGGCCGACCCCAGCGCGACATGGCCCGCGACCTGGTGTTCGACGTCACCCAGCAGGCGGCCTTGGCGGCCGACGCGCAATGGGAGATCGGCGTGCTGCTGCGCCTTTCGGACGTGCTGGACCGCTTCGGCGACCGGGACGACGCCACGCAACTGCAGATCCGCGTGCTGCAGCTCACGGTGGGTGAGCGGCCCGCGGCCCTGAACGGCAGCGTCAACGGGCCTTCGTCCCTGGCACATTGATTCGCCCGCTGGGCAACCTGCCGAGGCGCGAAACAGCCGCATCGCCGCGGTGTTGTTCCCATGGCCGATGCACGGCCGCGCTGCCTAGCATCGACAGCTCCCCAAAAAGATTGGAGCCTGCCGATGCACGACCGCCCCGAGACCTTCCGGCCCTGGCCGCTGACCTGCCTGATGGCTCTGGGCCTTGCCGCCTGCGGCGGTGGGGGTGCCGACGGCGGAGACGAAGCGGCCACCACACCACCGCCAGCCGCCGTGGGCGCGGAACTGGCCGCGGCCTCGTCGTACCGCAACCGGGTCGATGTCGGCTTCGTGCCGGAATCCTTTCCCGGTGAACTGGCCTGGTACAACCCGATCGCCTGGGGCAACTTTGCCGGCAACGGGCGCGTGGACATCCTCTCCACCCGGCTGACGTACGACATGGCACGCCCGATCGCCGAGGCCACACCGGCGCTCTACCGCTTTTTTGTCCGTGATGCCGGTGGCCAGTTGGCTGCATCCGACACCCTGCTCGACCCCGCCGGGCAAGTGCCCTGCATTCACCCTCGGGCCGTGCGCGTGGCCGACCTCAACGGCGACGGGCGCCAGGACGCGTTCGTCGCCTGCCATGGTTATGACGCCGCGCCCTTCCCTGGCGAGCGCAACCAGGTCGTGTTGAGCCAGTCGACAGGCCCGTACACCTACCGCGTCGCCAACGCCAGCGACGACGTGGGCTTCTTCCATGGCGCCGCCCTCCTGGACTTCGACGGCGACGGTGCCACCGATGCCCTGGTGGTCAACAGCACCGCCAGCATGCCGTTCATGGTGCTGCGCAACGACGGCAGCGGGCATTTCAGCCGGGACGGCCGCTACACGATGCCAGCAGCGCTGGGTGGCAAGGCCTACTTCACCGCGGAGTTGCTGGACATCGACGGCGATGGCCGTTCCGACCTTGCCGTCGGCGGCCACGAATGGGACCGTGACAGCCGCACCCGCGTGCTGCTGAACCCGGGCAACAACGACTTCAGCCGGGTCACGCCCATCGACCTGCCGGCCGTCGCAGGCTACGGCGTCGTGCTCGACTTCCTGGTCACGGTGGACGGCGGCGAACGCCATCTGTGGGTGCTGCGCGCGGGTGGCGAGACCAACAACCAGAACTTCTACTACGGCACGGCCGTTCAGCGCATCCGTTGGCGCGACCGTACCTCGGCAACGCTGCTGGCGGACCGCACCGTGGCCTGGTCGCAGTCGATGGTGGCCGCCACGGTCGACGGCGTCCCGGTGATCACAACGCCGCAGCTGCCGGCTTCGTTCAGCGTCGCGCGCTGAGCGCGATCACGGCGGGCAATCTTCACGGTCCATCGGTGCTCGGCAACGCGGGCACCCAGTCACGGGATGCCGTGGTGCCCGCCGCATTCGATAGCCTCGCGGCAGTTCAATCCCTGCCAATTTCGAGGCCGTTCCATGAAGATGACCCCGCTGCTGCTGACCGCCCTGATGGCCGGGCTGTCGGTGCCTGCCAGTGCCGCCACCATCTCCCTCAATGCCACCGTGCGCGACTTCTGCTCGTCGGCCTACACGGCCGTACAGGGATGCACGCCGCACCAGGACTTCAACAACAACGGCACGGGGTCGAGACCGGGTGCCGTGAAGGCCACCCTCGGCGCCGACGGCAAACCCGTCTACAACAACCCGACGACCTCGGGTGACATCTTCAGCGGCGCGGCAAACTTCGACCAGTGGTACCGCGACACCCCGGGGGTCAACCAGACGATTGCCACCACACTGGAACTGACCGAGACCTCACCGGGCATCTACCAGTACCTGAGCTACGCCTACTTCCCGATTGACGGTTTGGGCTGGGGCAACCAGGGCAACTCTCACAACTACCATTTCACGATGGAGTTGCACACCACGTTCACGTACCAGACCGGCCAGGTCTTCAGCTTCACCGGTGACGATGACGTCTGGGTGTTCATCAATGACCAGCTTGTCATCGACCTGGGTGGCATCCACGGCGCGGCCTCGCAGTCCGTCAACCTGGACACCTTGAACCTGGTCGCCGGCGAGAACTACGACTTCGACTTCTTCTTCGCCGAGCGCCACCTGACGGGCTCGAACCTGCGGATCACGACGTCGATCGCCTTCGACGACAACAACAACGTGCCGGAACCCGGGACGCTGGCGCTGGCCGCGCTGGCCCTGGTGGGGGCCGCCGGAGCGCGTCGGCGCAACAGCCGCTGAACGACACGCCGTCGCGAGTCGGTCGCAGCGCCCGATCAGACGCGCGCCAGCACCGGCGCCAGCGCGGCGCCGGTGTGGGTGGCAGCCGCCACGACCGCCTCCGGCGTGCCGGCCGCGGCAATGCGGCCACCACCACTGCCGCCCTCCGGCCCCAGGTCGATGACCCAGTCGGCCTCGGCGATCACGTCCAGGTCGTGCTCGATCACGACCACGCTGTGGCCGCCGTCCACCAGCCGGTGCAGCACGCGGATCAGGCGTTCCACGTCGGCCATGTGCAGGCCCACGGTGGGCTCGTCGAGCACGTAGAGCGTGTGCGGCGGCTTCTGGCCACGGCGCGTGACGTCGTCGCGCACCTTGCTCAGTTCGGTGACGAGCTTGATGCGCTGCGCCTCGCCGCCGCTGAGCGTCGGTGACGGCTGACCCAGCGTCAGGTAACCCAGGCCCACGTCCTTCAGCAACTGCAGCGGGTGGGCGATGGCGGGCATGCTGGCAAAGAACTCCACCGCCTCGTCCACCTGCATCAGCAGCACCTCGCCGATGTGCTTGCCGCGCCAGGTGACGGCCAGGGTCTCGGGGTTGAAGCGCTGGCCGTGGCAGGTGTCGCAGGGCACCTTCACGTCGGGCAGGAAGCTCATCTCGATGGTGCGCATGCCCTGGCCTTCGCAGCTTGGGCAGCGGCCTTCACCAGTGTTGAAGCTGAAGCGCGCCGGGCCATAACCGCGCGCCTTGGCCTCCAGCGTGCCGGCAAAGAGCTTGCGGATGGCGTCCCAGAAGCCGATGTAGGTGGCCGGGCAGGAGCGCGGCGTCTTGCCGATGGGGGTCTGGTCGACCTCCAGCACGCGGTCCACCGCCTGCCAGCCGTGCACGCGGGCACAGCCACTGGGCGCGCCGATGCCGCGCGTGCTCACCGCCGTGCTCACGCTGGCCAGCAGCACGTCGCGCGCCAGCGTGCTCTTGCCGGAACCGCTGACGCCGGTCACCGCCACCAGCCGGTGCAGCGGCACGGTCACGTCCAGCTGCTGCAGGTTGTGCAGTGCCGCGCCCTGCACCACCAGCGCCGGGGCATCGCGCTCGACACCGCGCCGGGCCTGCAAGGGGTGTTTCAACGGCGCGGCCAGGAAGCGGCCGGTGACCGAATCCTGCGATGCCGCCAGGTCCTGCGCCGTGCCCTGGGCCACCACCGTGCCTCCGCGACGGCCGGCGCCGGGGCCGATGTCGATGATGTGATCGGCGCGACGGATGGTGTCCTCGTCATGCTCCACCACCACCAGCGTGTTGCCGGCCTCGCCCAGGCGCGCCAGCGCGCCCAGCAGGATGCCGTTGTCGCGGGGGTGCAGGCCGATGGTGGGCTCGTCGAGCACGTAGCACACGCCCTGCAGGTGGCTGCCCAGCTGCGCCGCCAGGCGGATGCGCTGCGCCTCGCCGCCGCTGAGCGTGGGGGCAGCGCGGTCCAGCGTCAGGTAGCCCAGGCCCACGTCCTGCAGGAACTGCAGCCGGTTGGCGATCTCGACGATCACGTCGCGGGCGATGCCGGTCTCGCGCGCGCTCAGCCGGCCTTCGGCCTGCAGCCGGGTGATCCAGGCCGCGGCTTCGGCAACGGACAGCCTCGCCACGTCGCCGATCGGCAGGCCGTCGAACTGCACGGCGCGTGCGGCCGGGTTCAGGCGCGTGCCCTCGCAGTCGGGGCAGTGGGCGTCGGTCAGACCCTCGACCTCGGCCTCCTCCGACGGGAAGCGCTGCTCGCGGCCACGGTCGTCGTCCTGCACCGAATCGTCCAGTGCCTTGCGCTGCTCACGGCTGAGCGCCAGCCCGGTGCCCACGCAGCTGGTGCACCAGCCGTGCTTGCTGTTGTAGCTGAACATGCGCGGGTCCAGCTCGGGGTAGCTGGTGCCGCAGACCGGACAGGCGCGCTTGGTGGAGAACACCTTCACCGTGCCCAGGCCCTCGCCCGCGCCCCCTGCGTCGAGGTCGGCCGCCAGGCCGTCCAGCGGCGCCAGCAGGTGCAGCACGCCCTTGCCCAGTTCCAGCGTGCGCGCCAGCGCGTCGCGCAGCGCCGCTTCGTTGTCGGGCGACACCACCAGGTCGGCCACCGGCAGCTCCAGCGTGTGTTCCTTGAAGCGGTCGATGCGGGGGAACGGGTCGGTCTTCAGGAAGACGCCGTCCACCCGCAGGTGCGTGTGGCCACGCGCCTTGGCCCACTTGGCCAGGTCGGTGTAGACGCCCTTGCGGTTCACCACCAGCGGCGCCAGCAGGCCGACGTGCTGGCCGCGATGATCCCGCAGCAGCTGCGCGGCGATGCTCTCGGCGCTCTGCGCCTTCACCGGCGCGCCATCGTGGATGCAGTGCTGCAGCCCGAGCTTCACCCACAGCAGGCGCAGGAAGTGCCAGACCTCGGTGGTCGTGGCCACCGTGCTCTTGCGTCCACCGCGGCTCAGCCGTTGCTCGATGGCCACCGTCGGCGGAATGCCCCAGACCGCGTCCACCTCCGGCCGGCCGGCCGGCTGCACGATGCTGCGCGCATAGGCGTTCAGGCTCTCCAGGTAGCGGCGCTGGCCCTCGTTGAACAGGATGTCGAAGGCCAGCGTGCTCTTGCCTGAGCCGCTGACGCCGGTGATGACGTTGAACTTGCCGCGCGGGATGTCCACCGACAGGCCCTTGAGGTTGTGCTCGTGGGCGTTGACGATGCGGATGGCCTCTTCCGCCTCGGCGCGGGCGCGGCGGATCACCTGCTGCAGCGGCGCGCCCTCCTCCACGGCATGGCCGCCCTGCCCCAGCGCCTTCGCATAGTCGCGCAGCGCGGCGCCGGTGTGCGACGTGGCGTGCGCCATCACGTCCTCCGGCGTGCCGGTGCAGACCACCTGGCCGCCGGCGTCGCCGCCCTCGGGGCCGAGGTCGACGATCCAGTCGGCGCTGCGGATGACGTCGAGGTTGTGCTCGATCACCAGCAGCGAGTGCCCCGCATCCATCAGCTTGCGCAGCGCGCGCATCAGCTTGGCGATGTCGTCGAAGTGCAGGCCGGTGGTGGGCTCGTCGAACAGGAACAGCGTGCCGCGCTTGGCCGCCGGCTGGCGCGGCCCGGCCGCCGCTTCGGCCAGGAAGCCAGCGAGCTTCAGGCGCTGTGCCTCGCCGCCGCTGAGCGTGGGCACCGGCTGGCCCAGGCGCACGTAGTCCAGGCCCACGTCGACGATGGGCTGCAGCCGCGCCACGACCTCGCGGTCGGCCTGGAACCAGTGCGCCGCCTCGGCCACGGTGAGGTCCAGCACGTCGGCCACCGAGAACTGGTGCGGGCCGCGCACCAGCTTCACGTCCAGGATCTCGGCACGGTAGCGGCGGCCGTCGCAGTCGGGGCAGCGCAGGTAGACGTCGGAGAGGAACTGCATCTCCACGTGCTCGAAGCCCGAGCCGGTGCAGGTGGGGCAGCGGCCGTCGCCGGCGTTGAAGCTGAAGGTGCCGGCGGTGTAGCCGCGCTCGCGCGCCAGCGGCGTGTCGGCGAACAGCTTGCGGAACTCGTCGAAGGCGCCGACGTAGCTGGCCGGGTTGGAACGCGCCGTCTTGCCGATCGGGCTCTGGTCGACGAAGACCGCGTCGGCCAGCTGCTCGGCGCCCAGCAGGCGCTCGTGCAGGCCTGGCGTCTCGGTGGGCTTGCCGAAGTGGCGCGCCAGCGCCGGGTACAGCACGTCCTGCACCAGCGTGCTCTTGCCCGAGCCGCTGACGCCGGTGACGACCACCAGACGTTGCAGCGGGAATGCCACCGTCACGCCCTGCAGGTTGTGCTCGCGCGCGCCGTCGAGGATCAGCTTCGGCGTGCCCGGCTCCACCAGGCGGCGGAAACCGGCCGACACCTGCTTGCGCGCGCCGAGGTAGGCGCCGGTGAGCGTGGCGGCGCGCTTGGCGTCGTCGGGCACGCCGTCGAACACGATCTGCCCGCCGCGCTCGCCGGGGCCGGGGCCCATGTCGATCAGGCGGTCGGCGGCCAGCATCACCGCCGGGTCGTGCTCGACGACGACCAGCGTGTTGCCGGCATCGCGCAGCCGGTGCATCGCGGTGACGATGCGGTCCATGTCGCGCGGGTGCAGGCCGATGCTGGGCTCGTCGAGCACGAACATGGTGTTGACCAGGCTGGTGCCCAGCGCCGTGGTCAGGTTGATGCGCTGCACCTCGCCGCCGCTGAGCGTGCGGCTCTGGCGGTCCAGCGTCAGGTAGCCGAGGCCGACGTCGCAGAGGTACTTCAAGCGGGTGCGGATCTCGTCCAGCAGCAGCGACAAGGCCTCGTCGAGCGGCAGTTGCAGGCCATCGAAGAAGCGGCGCAGGCGCTCGATGGGCAGCTGCATCAGGTCGTGCAGCGCCAGACCCGGCAGCGCTTCGAGCTGATCGCGCGACCAGTCCACACCCATCGGCAGGAAGCGCCGGTCGGCCGGCAGGACCGCATCGGCCTCGGCCTTCGAGCCGATGCGCCACAGCAGCGCCTCGGTCTTCAGCCGCGCGCCGCCGCAGGCGGTGCAGGGTGTGTAGCTGCGGTACTTGGACAAGAGCACACGGATGTGCATCTTGTAGGCCTTGCTCTCCAGGTAGCCGAAGAAGCGGCGGATGCCGTACCACTGCTTGTTCCAGTTGCCGCCCCAGTTGGGCGTGCCTTCCAGCACCCAGTCACGCTGCGCGGCGGTCAGGTGCTTCCAGTCGGTGTCACGCGGGATGCCGGCCTCACCGGCGTACTTCAGCAGGTCGTCCTGGCACTCCTTCCAGGCCGGGGTCTGCAAGGGCTTGATGGCGCCGTTGCGCAGCGTCTTGCGCTCGTCGGGAATGACCAGCCCCCAGTCGACGCCGATCACGCGGCCGAAGCCGCGGCAGGTCTCGCAGGCACCGTAGGCGCTGTTGAAGCTGAACAGCGCCGGCTGCGGGTCGGCATAACGCAGGTCGCTCTCGGGGCAGTGCAGGCCGGTGCTGTACTTCCACACCTGGCCCTCGTCGCCGGCAAACACCGTGAGCCGCCCACCGCCGCGCTTGAGTGCGAGCTCGATGGCCTCCATCACCCGCACGCGTTCGGCACTGCCCAGGCGGAAGCGATCGGCCACCACGTCCAGGATCTTCCGGCTGCCTTCCATGCGCTCGGCCTGCACGCGCGTGAAGCCGCTGGCCGCCAGCCACTGTTCCTGCTGCTCGGCACTGGTGTCGGCGGGCAGCTCGGCAGGAAAGGTGAACACCAGCCGCGGATCGGCCGCTGCCGCCGCCCGGCCCTGCAGGTCAGCGTAGATGGTCTCCGGCGTGTCGTGCCGCACCGGCAACGCGGTGGCCTTGTCGAACAGGTTGGCCGCGCGCGCGAACAGCAGCTTCAGGTGGTCGTTCAGCTCGGTCATCGTGCCGACCGTGCTGCGGCTGGTGCGCACCGGGTTGGTCTGGTCGATGGCGATCGCTGGCGGCACGCCGTCCACCTGGTCCACTGCCGGCCGGTCCATGCGGTCCAGGAACTGGCGCGCATAGGCGCTGAAGGTCTCGACGTAGCGCCGCTGCCCTTCGGCGTAGAGCGTGTCGAAGACCAGGCTGCTCTTGCCCGACCCGCTGGGCCCCGTGACCACGGTCATCTCGCCCGTGCGGATGTCCAGGTCCAGGTTCTTCAGGTTGTGCTGGCGGGCGCCGCGGATGCGGATGACACCTTGGGACATGGCGACGGAGAAGGGTCGAAGCCGGGGGGCAATCGACCATTCTAGGAGTCGCCTATGACCCCTGCAGGACCCCCGAGAGCGGCCACCACAGTGTCACGGTCGTGCCGACGCCTGGTTGGCTCTCCACCGTCACGTCGCCCCCGTGCAGGCTCGTGATCTCGCGCACCAGGCTCATGCCCAGGCCGGTACCCGGGATGTTGCCGGACGGGTCGGCCCGGTAAAAGCGCTCGAAGATGCGCGCCCCCTGTTCGGCGGTCATGCCGATGCCGGGGTCGGTGACGCGGATGCCCACCGCAGGCTGGCCGATCACCAACCCATCCAGGGTCTGGACACGGACCTCGCCGCCCGCGGGCGAGTACTTCACGGCATTCGCCAGCACATTGGTCAGGGCACCGACAAACTTCTCCGTGTCGACCAGCAGGTGCGCGTCGGCATGGTCCAGGTTCACGATGAACTGGTGCGACTCGCTCCGCCCGGCCATGCCATCCACGGCCAGCCTCAACAGCGGGCCCAGGGCCTGGGCATGCCGTTTCAGGTCCCGCCCTTGTCGGGCCTCGATGCGCGCCAGGTCCAGCAGCTCGGTGAAGCCATACACACTGACCATCGGCGTGCGCAGTTCATGCGCCGCGGTGCTCAGGAACTCGCTCTTCATGCGGTCGACCTCGCTTTCGGCCGTCACGTCGCGCAGGTAGAACACGAGGCCGCCGTCCGGTGCCCGCCGTGACCGCACGCGCAGCACCGCGGGCCGTGGCACGGCCATTGCCAGCTCGCGCGGCTCCGAGTTCGCCGCCGCGTCCTCCACGAACACCGCTGCGGTGTCCCGGCCCGGATCCAGCAAACGCTGCAGCTGCTGCTCCAACTGCGCCAGTGTCATGCCGATGGCGTCGGCCGACGGCAGCTGCAGCATGTCGCGCAGGGCCTGGTTGGTGTGCCGCAGCACGCCCTCGGCATCGAAGGCGGCCACGCCGTTCTGCCCCAGTTCGAGGATGGTGTCCAGGCGCGCCGTGTGGGCACGCAGGCGTTCGGCCAGTCGCTGGGCGTCGGCCACCGAGGTCTGGCTGGTGCGCGCCAGCAGCAGCATGTCGGCCACGCCGTCGTGGCGCGCAAAGTGCGAATAGTCCAGGCCCAGCGAGTGCATGGCCTCCAGCGACTGCAGCACGGGCGACACCACCAACAGCAGGCTGCCGTCGTCCAGCACCTCGGCGCTGCCGCGCAGGATCAGGTCGCTTCGTTCCAGCGCCCGCAATGTGACGAGGTGCGTGCCGTGGGCGCGGAAATGCTCGACAGTGCAGGCATCACGCGGGCGGCGCACCTCAAAGTGCCGCGTCAGAGGATCGGTGAGTGTGAGCGTGGGCAGCGCCACGGCCAGCGACGCTCCGAACGCGCTGATGCACAGCTGCGGGTCCAGCCGAAGATGGAACGGAAAGGCCCGCGCAAACGCGGCGCCATCCAGCCCCGGCGGTGTTCCCGCTTCTGCCATCGTCAGCCTGCCATGCGCTCCACGATGAAGACATCCTCCGGCATGGCCGCGTCCCGGAACCCGGTCTGCCGCACACTGACACGCTAGCCGAAGCGGCCCGCCAGCCCACGAAGAAGGCCCACGACGATCGGCGCCAATCCTTCGCGTTCCGACCGATAGTGCACGCGCAGGGCGCCGTCGGCAAGGTCCTCGACCGAGAAGCGCGGCAGCTTCATCTGCGGTAACACGGCCTCCACGCGGCCGTGCATGTCGTCCAGATTGGCCAGGAAGCTGCGCATGTCCGGCCCGGCCGAGGCCATCAACTCGCCATAACCTTCATCGGCCGTGTACAGGATCCAGTACTCGCCAAAGGCCTCCAGCACCTGCGCAGGGGGCATGGCCAGTTCTTCGCTGACCGCCTGCACCAGGGTGAAGGTCAGGCTGTCGTCATACGGGCACATGGCGACGAACCCCTCCGCGCCGATGCCGGCACCGGCGCAGACGCGCTGCCAGGCGGCATCGCCCTTGCTGCTGACCACGAGCTGTTCGATGGCGCGGTTGACGAGTCCGTACATGCGAGTAGTCCCTCATGCCGCCGCAGCGGCCACTGGGGGGTTGACCCGGGACACGGTGGCGAGCGGGAACCACAGGGTCACGGTCGTGCCGCGCCCGGGCCGGCTGGCCACGTCAGCCCGTCCGCCATGGAGATCCAGGATCTCCTTGACCAGGCTCATGCCCAGCCCGGTGCCGGGGATGTTGCCCGAGGGGTCGGCACGGTAGAAGCGCTCAAACACCCGCTCGCACTCCGATTCCGTCATGCCGATGCCCTGGTCGGCGACCCGCAGGCCGACAGCCGCCACGCCGTCGATGTCGCCGGAGATGCTTGTCAGGCTGACGACGCCGCCACCCGGTGAGTACTTGAAGGCGTTGGACAGCACATTGCCCAGCGCACGCTGGAACTTCTCCGCGTCCACCACCAGTTGCTGGTCGGCGTGCGGCAGGGCCACCTGCACCGGACGGGCAGCGTCATGGCCCTGAAGGCCGGCCACGACCGCTTCGACCAGCGGCCCCAGGGGTTGCGCCTCCCGCTGCAGGTCCTTGCCCTGCCGAGCCTCGATGCGCGCCAGGTCCAGCAGTTCGTTGACCATGTTGATCAGCAGCGACGACTGGCGATGGATGGTCTGCAGCACATCGCGCCGCTTGCTTTCGGGCACCGGCCGGTTGAGCAGCAGTTCGGTGAAGCCGAACACACTGACCATGGGCGTGCGCAGTTCATGCGCCGCGGTGGTCAGGAACTCGCTCTTCATGCGGTCCACCTCGGTCTCGTGCGTCACGTCGCGGAAGTAGAGGATGGACTCTCCCTGCCCGCCGGCGTTGTGACGGACCAGCCGCGTGAGCACACGGGGCCGCGGCAGGCTGAGGTGCAGCAGGTCCATGGTCTCGAAGCCGTCGCCACCCCCGAGGTTCGACAGCTCGGGGTAGCTGACGGCAGCGTCGGCCAACTGACCCATGCGACGGTCGAATTCAGCCATGCCCAGTCCTTGCAGCGCCAGCCCGTCCTCCCAGCCGGTCATGCCCAGGAAGGCCCGGTTCGAAAAGACGAGCTGCCCTTCGCGGTCGAAGACGACGAAGCCGTCGGGGCTCAGATCGAACACCGCATTCAGGCGGGCGCTGCGCTCGGCGATCGCCAGCTGTGCACGTTCACGCTCGGTGACGTCGTTGACGATGCCCACGTAGTGCCGCACCTCGCCACCGGCGGTGCCCACCGGCGCAATGGCCAGTTCGTTGAAGAACAGGCTGCCGTCCTTGCGGTAATTGCGCAGCACCACGGTCACGGCGCGACGCTCGCGCACGGCGGCGCGAACTTCCTCGATCTGCGGCTGCGCGGTGTCGTCGCCCTGCAGAAAGGCGCAATTGCGGCCAATGGCCTCGCCCGGGTCGTAGCCGGTGATGCGATAGAAGGCCGGGTTGGCGTAGAACACAGGCTGGCCGGGCAGCGACAGGTCGGAGATCACGACCCCATTGCTGGTGCACTCCAGCGCCTGGCTGTAGAGGTGCAACATCTGCTCGGACCTGCGCTGTTCGGTCAGGTCGCGCACGGTGCAGACGTAGCGCACGCCCACCTCGGTCTCGGCGCGAGACAGCGACACCGCCACCGGGAACGCCGTGCCACCAGGCCGCGTGGCCAGGCTCTCGAAACGCACCACGTGCGGGCCACCGCTGCGTCCACAAGCGCCCGGGTCCGGCGTGCGGCGTGCCAGCTCGGCGGCGTCCAGCCCCGGCAGCAGTTGGTGCAGCGGGCAACCCGTCAGGGCTTCAGGACACTGGCCAAAGACGCTGTGCACCGCCGGACTGGCAGTGACGATCAGGCCCTGCTCGTCGATCCCGATGAGCGCCTCTGGAACGCCACGGACGATGGCCAGGGTGCCCTGCTCACGGGCCTGCACGTCGGCGAGTCGGTGGTTCAACCGGCTAGAGGCTTCGTTCAGCGCCTCCGCCAGTTCCTTCAGTTCCAGCGCCCCGGTCCGCCACGTCGTCTGGACACCGGGCTGGCTGGGCAGAGTGCGGGCGAAGTCCATCAGGCGTGCCAGCGGCGCCATCGCCCGACTCAACCAGGCGTATGCGGCGGCCATGAGTAGAAGACCGACCGTGGCCACCGCGGCCAGCACTTCGAAGCCCAGCCGGTCAAGCCGCGCATGCTCCCCGTGAACAGCCAGTCGCACGCCGATGCGGCCAAGTCGCGCCCCGTCCCCCAGGGGTGCCCAGGCCTGCAGCGTCTCCTCGCCCCCCCCGGTCTGGGCCACATCGCGCTGGCGCCGGACACCGCCCTGCGCGTCCTGCGCGATGGACAGCACGGGCCGATCGGTGGCGTCGACCATGTCGATGCTGCGCACGCCTGGCAACGCGGCCAGCTGGCGCAGCACCCGCTCCATGGCCGCCCGGTCACCCTGCGCCAGGGCCTGTGCGCTGGCCGCCGCGGCCGAGCGGGCCAGCACCTCGGCCCAGTGCTGCGCCGCATCGGTCGCCAGCGTGTTCTGCCGCTGCACCAGCACCGGGTACAGCAGGCCCATGGCCAACAGCGTGAGGGCGCCCAGGATCAGCAGCGCGCGCTGGGGCAGCCGCCGGGGCATCCAGGATCCGACGCTGGGCATGCCTGCTGCCGCTTGATCAGGACGCCGAAGCCATCAAGCGTTCAATCGTCTCGATCAGCTGCAGCGGGCTGAATGGCTTGACCAGGTATTCGTCGGCCTGGGCCGCGGTGCCAGCCTCGCGATCGCGGGCCTGGCCGCGCGCCGTCAGCAGCACCACCTTGATGTGCTGCAGCGTCGGGTCGGCCTTGATGCGCTGGCAGACCTGCAGGCCGTCGAGCTCGCCGGGCATCATCACGTCCAGCAGCACCAGGTCCGGCCGCACGGCCTGGGCCAGGCTCAGGCCGAAGGCGCCGTCGGCGGCTTCGTGGATCTCGTAGTCCTCGAACTCCAGCGTCATGCGGATGAGCTTGCGGATGTCGGACTGGTCTTCGACGATGAGTACGCGCTTCATGGAGTCTCCGGTGCAGGCGGATGGGTTTCAGTGACAGGTGCAGGGCGTAGCGGCGATGAGGCCCGCCCGGA
>JACKLO010000031.1 GCA_024235915.1 Burkholderiaceae bacterium
GGGCGGCGCTCAAGGCCCTGGGACTGAACAACGACATCAGTGCATCCGCCGACTACACGGCGAGCCAGGCTTGGGCGCGAGCGATCCACGGTGCGAGTCCGCGCTGGGATGGAATCCGGTACGTGTCGCGGCAGATGAACAAGGGGTTCGCATACGCCATCTTCGAGCGCAGTGGGCTGCACAAGCTGCGACCCGAGAAGCTCAAGGCGCGGCAGGTCGATGACCTCTGCAATCGGTTCAACGTCACCGCGGTCTGACGGCGTCGCGGTCGGAATGCGAAGGTCGGCGACCTGGTGTAGACCGGCCGTTCGCCGGCGAAAACCGGTCGGCTCCACTCGGCCAGTTGCTGCCGTCTACGCGTGGCTGCTTATGGGCAGGCTGGCGAGGCAGCTTGCCAGCCATGCCACCCACTTTCAGGCTGGCGAGCGAGGGCTCTCGCGTTGTCAGCATGCGAGCACCTCACATCTTGCGCTGCGCAGGCTGGCGCTTGTCGTACTCCCAGACTTGCTTCAGCACGGTCATGTCGAAGATTTCGATCATGCCGCCATCGCCGTTGCGGTTGTCGAATGCGATCGGCGCCTTGGTATGGAAGAACAGTTGGTAGTCGTCGGTCAGCCAGGACAGAACGGGGGTCTGGTACAGGACTTGGCCCGTGCGGTTGTCGAGCCAGTCCGTCGCGGACTCCTTGCTCGGCCTGCCGAACTTCGCACTGAGATCCGCTCGGACCGCACTGGCCGCAGTCGTGCTCGTAGCCATCTTCATGCGCCGGACGACGCCGTCTCGCGTCACCCAGGTTTCCGCCCAGCAAAACGTGCCGACGATCGGGCTGCTGTACAGCCGTGAGCAGTCGAACATCTGCGAATTGATAACGATATCGATGCGGCGCAGCTGAAGTGCCTGGTACATCGTCTGGTCGGGATCCTGATCGTTGATGCGCGCCACGTTGTGGCAATACGGTTGGTCCTTGGCGATGCTCTCCCCGCCACAGGGAGGAATGTTTGCGAGTTGGGTGCGGCCGACTTGCAGACCGTAGAGCGCCGTCTGCGCGTTGGAGATGACGGACGTCGACGTCTTCGCAGCCTGCGCCGCATCCAGATCCGCGCGCGTCGAGACCTTGTCGTCGCGCCAGGCGAACGAACCGGACCCGCAGCGAGCGGGTGACTTGCTGTTCTTGCGGCAGTTCAGGCTCGCGTCATCGCGTGCGGCTGCTTCACTGGAGCCATACCCGGACGCGCAGACCTTGTCGTCGCAGACCACGGCGCCATGCCCAGGCATCGTCTGGCGCTGGACGACATGGCACACGACGCCCAACATGCCGAGCCGGTTTGCGTCGGCCAGCGTCTTGCACTTGTCGATGGCGTCCTTGTCGGCTTCCTGCTGCGACTGCGTGCTCCAGCCGCGCACGATCGTGCGCGGCGTTTCCTCGTCGGCCAGCGCGATGGAGGAGTAGGCATGCGCACCCTTCAGCGCCCCGACCATCGCCACTATCGCAGCGCAAAGCCGGATGCCTGTCCGGAGCACGCGGTGGTTGGTTGGAGATGTTTGCATCGGAGGCCAATCTGGCGTTGACACCTAGGTACGGGAGCGCAACGCCTAGCGGTCGGCCACCGCCTTGCGCAGCGGCCCAAGCGATAGACAGGAGTCGCGGGTATCGCGCATCGCCTTGTCGTCGGGGGACGGCAGCGCGCGTACGAACGCGCCGCAGCGCTGCGCCATCTCGGCCTGCGTTTCGGTCCTGACTTGGTAGAGCGGTCGCTTATTCGCATCGCCCCTGGTGATGAGCCAGTAGCCGCCGTACACGATCGCGCCGATCATGACGATGCCGGCCAGCGCATCACCCAGAGTCGCCGGCCGGCCGTCGCTGATCACCACAGGGCGCCGCCGGGCAGGCCGCTTGGGCGGGGCGCTCTGTTCCTCCTGCCTCTGGCGGTGGGCTTGCCACTTCAGCATCGAGGTGATCTCGCCGTCGTCGGGCCGAATGCCGGCGACAAATCGGTCGTAGTCGTTCCGCGGGGCATCGTAGGGGTTCATGTCGAATGGCGTGAGGCAGCGCGGCCGCTGCTTTGCGCACCGGAAAAGTCGCCGAGCCGCCGCAAGGTTACCCGAGGGGCAAGATCGCTTCCATCGCGCCGCGGGCGGCGGGGCCCACTCCGAACGTTGTCACGGCCGCGCCTCCATTGCCGGCGAGAAATTGATCCAAAGCCGCGGATCGTCGAACTTGCTCATGTCCAGGCCGGTGGCGTAGACCACCCCCTCGACGACCCTGCCGGTGAAAGTGACCGGATTGAGCTTCGCCTGGTTGGACCGTTTGGCCACTGGCAGCGGCGTGTCGGGATAGCCAGGGCCGTCACCACGGTTGATGCCGGTGGAGCCGCGCTTCTCGCCGGGAACGACCAGTCCGGACCAGGTCTCGTAGTACGCGTGGTTGTCGCCGCCCGGGATCTTCAGCGACTGATCGGTGCAATAGTGGAAGCTCGGCAACTCGCGGCTGCTCTTGTCCGACTCCCAGATGCGTGCCTTGAAGGTCCAGCAGCCGTACGCCGGCGAGCGGAAGTTGTTGAACTGGCTCAGCTTGTCTGTTCCCCAGGAAGGCGCGTCCATCAGCGTGATGGCCACGCGTGGCCAGCTCGTGGAGCGGCCGCCCCCAGGCTGGGGGTAGCGCTCGAAGAAGTTCACCAGTTCGGTCGTGGCCAACGGCACGGTGCCCGCTGGCCCGGAGCCGGTGGCGGCCCGAGGCCCGGTCGCAGCGCCGCCCCCGGCGGCGATGAGCACGCCTTCGGCCGCCAGCTTGTCGCAGTCATTGGAGATGACCGTGTTGTTCTGCGTCATCACCACCGTCGGGATGGCGGCCGTCTTCAAGGTGGCCTTGCCGGTGCGCGGGTCGTAGCTGCCCTCGCCAGGGCTCGCCATGGTCGGCGAGCCGAGGTAACCGGTGGTGATGCCATTGAAGCAGGTCAGCGTCTGGCCGTCGCGCAGTAGTACGCGCCCTCGCACCGTGTACCCGGTTTGCAGTTTGCCGCTGGCGTCGTGCGCGCCCTGCATGGCGCTCTGGAAGTTTTCGGCCGCCTTGCTGGCGGCATCGTTCAGGGATTCGCAGGCGGCGAGCGAAAGCGTCAGCAGCAGCAGCGCCGTCGTGCGCGGCCTCAAGCAGTTCGTCATGGTTCCTCTTCTCTGGTGTCGGCCCTGAGCCCATTCCACGCGCATTCGGCTGGCACGTCTTCGCCGCAGCTTCGCCAATTCCTCACCGACGGCTGTCGACTGCCGATTCGAGCCTGTGGCAGACTCGCCCGACGAAGTGCAGGGAGGTCGCTTGAGCGAAGATGACGCTGCGTTGACGTCAGAAGCTGGAGACTCGTCATCGATCGGCTATCTGTACCGGTTTGGCAGCGCGGAGTTCGACGGCGCCCGAGGCGAGTTGCGCATTGGTGGGCTGATCATCAACAGCCAGCCCAAGCCGCTGCAGATGCTCGCGCTGCTGTTGCAGCGGCCCGGCGAGGTGCTGAGCAAGGACGAGTTGGCGGCGACGCTGTGGCAGGAGGCCGGAGCCGATGACGCGCCGAGCGACGCGATGATCGCCAACGCCGCGTCCAAGCTGCGACAAGCCCTGGGTGAGGAGAACGCGCGCCGCCTGGTGACCCTCCCGCGCGTGGGCTATCGGTTCGACGGCCCGATCGAGCGCGTGGCCATGGGGCGCCGCCAGCCGAGGGCGGCGAGCAGCGAATTGGCGCCTGGGCTGCCGGTACCCGGCCGAGAGCGTTATCGCCTCGCCGAGTGCCTCGGCGGCGCACGCGGCCAAGCAATCTGGCTGGCGCGGCATCCGCGTTCCGAGGATCGGCGGGTCTTCAAATTCGCCCTCGACGGCGAGCGACTGGCCGACCTGAAGCGCGAGGTGACGCTCTCGCGGCTCTTGCACGAAGCGCTCGGCGAGCGCGAAGACATCCTGCGCGTGCTGGATTGGAACTTCGAGCGTGCGCCGTACTGGATCGAGCTGCCGCATGCCGGCGCGAGCCTGGACCGCTGGTCGGCCGAACCCGCCGAGCCGGGCGGAACAACGCGCCTGGCCGACCTGCCGAGGGCACAGCGCGTGGCCTGGGTGGCCGACTTGGCCGCTGTCGTCGGTGCGGCGCACGATGTTGGCGTGCTGCACCAGGACTTGAAGCCCGCCAACGTGCTCGTGTCGGCGACGGCACAAGGCGGGTGGCAACTGCGGCTGACCGATTTCGGCAGCGGCCGGCTGCTGGAGCCGGAGCGCCTGCGGGCGCTGCAGATCACCCAGCAGGGGCTGACCGTCTCGTCGTTGGATGCGACCTCGGGTACACCGCTGTACATGGCGCCGGAACTGCTGCGAGGCGAAGGCCCGACAACGCGAAGCGATGTCTTCGCTCTCGGCGTGATGCTCTATCAGATTCTTGCTGGCGATTTCCGCCGCGCCCTGCTGCCCGGGTGGGAGCGCGACGTCGACGACCCGCTGCTTCGCGAGGACATTGCCGCCGCCACCGACCAGGACGCCGTTCGCCGCCTCGGTTCGGCCAGCCAACTGGCGGCTCGCCTGCGCGGTCTGGAAGCGCGCCGCGCCGCGCTAGCCGAGCAACAGGCGCAGGCCCGTCGCGCAGCGGAGGTGACGCTACACCTGTCGCGTGCACGGGCGCGCCGCCCCTGGATTCAGACCGCCGGCGCATTGCTGCTGGCGGGTCTGGCCACGAGCCTTTGGCTGTACGTCGGCCAGCGTCGCCTCGCCGATGCCTTGGCCGGCGAGGTGGCCGCGTCGCGTGCACTCAACCAACTGTTGGGCGAGGATTTGATTGGCGCGGCCAGCCCCAAGCGCAACGGTCGCGCCGGACTGACGGTGGCCGATGCGGTGGCGCAGGCCGCCAGCGGCATCGAGACGCGATTCGCCGGCACTGCGCCGGCGGTGCGTGGGCGCCTGCATGCCGCGGTGCAGTCCGCACTCAGCGACCTCTCACGTGCGCAGGACGCTGTGGTGGCCGGCCGCCTCGCAGTTCAGGCTTTGAGCGACGCCGGTCCATCCGAGGTGATGGCATTGGCGGCCGCCCGTCTGCGATTGGCGCTGGACCTGGTGCAGTTGTCCCAGCTCGACGAGGCAAGGACCGTACTGCACGACGTCGATGCCGACCAGGCAACGCTTGCGCGCTTCACGCCGGAGATGCGCGTGCGCCTGTACTACACCCGCTCCTGGCTGACGGCGGGCGACCTGTCGATGCAGCAGTCCAGCTTGGAGCTCGAACAGGCCATGGCGCTGATCGCGCGCACGCCCGGCTTCGATGCGTCCCTGCGGCGCGTCGTCGCCTTCGGCCTGGCTGACAACTACGCCATGCTGGAGCGTTACGGCGAGGCCGAGGCGCTCTACCGCCCGCTGCGCGAGGAGCAACTGCGCGAGTACGGCCCCCGCGACGCCCGGCCGCTGTACACCGCGGTCGGGCTCGGCCGCACGTTGATGCTGGCCGGCCGCCTCGACGAAGCCGAGCCGATGCTGCGCGATGCCGCCGACGGCCTGGCCGATGCACTCGGCGCCGGCCACCGTCAGAGCCTGGATGCGCGCAGCCAACTGGCCGAGTTGCGCTTCCGGCGCCAGGACTGGGACGGCGCCGCCCGCGCGTGGCAACCAGTGCGCAGTGGCTTCGTGGCGCTCCTGGGAGAAGGCAGCAGCTACACCGTCACCATCCAGACCAACCTCGCGCTCGCCTTGCACTACGGCCACCACCTCCCGGAGGCCGAGCGCGAACTGCGCAGTGCGCTGGCTCATGTGCGCGGGTTCGTCAAGGAAGGTGATCCGCAAGCGCAGCAGATCCGGTACGCGCTGGCGGACTGCCTGCTCGATCGCGGCCAGTCTGGCGAAGCCGCTGCCTTGCTCAATGGGCTGCAACCCGAAGCCCTCAATCTCGCGCAACCGCAGCGTGACTGGGCTGCTCGGCTGGATTACCAGCAGGCGCGGCTGGCGCTTGCACGCGGCGACAGGGTGCAGGCTGGGGTATTGCTGAGACGTGCCGAAGCCGGCCGCAAGGAGGACGACGGACACTGGGGCGCGAGCAACCTGCTCACCTTGCATGCTGCCCTGCGCTGACCTGCTGCCGCAAAGCTCGGCGCCCGCTGAGCGATCTGGATTCGAGTGGCGGCTTTGTGGCGACGCGATCACAGCAGCAGATGTCGCCGATGGGTCGTTGGCCGCCCGTGATCGGCCGCCGCTGAAGGTCAGGTGACCGTCCCATCGCCGACATGCCGGCGTCCGGTACATCGCCGCGGGTTTCACCGGCCAAGCTTGGTCGAGCCACGCTCGGCGGCGCGCTCGACCAGCACGTCCACGTACCGCTCGACGTTGAAGCGGAACGTCCCCCGGAAGTTGATGTGCGAGAAGTGCGCCGGGCCAATCCGCCGCAGCCAGTCCTCCTCGATGCCGACGCCATCCCGGTTGAGCCGCGCCACCGCGGTGTCCATGCGATTCGTGTTCCACGCCAGCACGATGTTGGTCAGCAGCGCGTGCGCGCCGGAAATGGCCGCCATCTCTTGCCGCCGGCGGCCACGCTCAGGGGCCACCTGGCCGCCATGGATTGCGCGCTGCAACTGATGCACCGATTCGCCCCGGTTGAGCAGGGTATGGATCTCACGTCGATAGTCCGGGATGGCCAGGTAGTCGCACAGAAACAGCGTTCGCAGCAGGCGCCCAAGGTGTTCTGCAGCGCGGTGCAGCGGGTCGCCGACCGCTGCCGACCCCAACCGGTGGATGGCATGCGCCGCGGACACTTTGCCCGCCCGAATCGACGCCGCCAGGCGCACCAGGTCGTCCCAGCCGCGCTCGATCGCCTTGACCGATACCCGGCGCACAGTGACGCCCTCAAGGCTCTCCGGCACCGGCCAGCCCCGGGGCACGAACAGCTTTCGCTCGCGCAGGTCGCGCAGGCGTGGGCACAGGTCAAAGCCCAGGAGCTTGGCGATGGCCATGGCCACGTCCGTGACCCCGTGGGTATCGACGGCCAGCAAGGAAACCCGGATCCGGTCGTCGGCGCGGTTGTGCTGCTCGACGCCTTCAACCGCCACGCCGGCCTGGCGCTCGTTCAGCACGATGGGCTGGTCGTAGAACAGGCCCCAGCGGTCGCGCACGTGTGTGTACAGGCCCGCGGCATAGGTGCGCCGCCGCGGGTCCACCCGGGCGGACCACAGATGGCGGCTGGCATCCAGGGCCATCATGTCGGCCGAGCCCTTGGTGCCATCGCCCCAGAGCGCCGCGATCGGCAGCGCGTTCTGGTACTCCGACACCCGTTCGTTGGCCCGTCGCAGCCTGCCGCTCAGTTCGACGGCCCGCATCGCGGTGGAGATGTGCGCTGCGTCGATGCCGGGGATCATCGAGCCCACGCCCTTGGCGTCGAGGTCGGTGCCATGGGCGAGAAGCGCGCCGTACACGGCCAGCAGTTCGTTGCTCGACGACGGACGGCGGGCCAGCAGCGCCTCGCTGAAGTGCGTGGCGGCGTCGACTTCCAGCAGCAGATCCGGCAATTGGACGGAACCGATGTGCTTGAAGACGACCTCCCTGGTCTTGCGCGGTTCAACATCCTCGTCCATCGGTCGAATCGGAGGCAGGTGCAGCAGCTTGTCGGGGCCGATCTCGATCTGGCCGCGGCCAGCGGCCTCAGCCAGCGCCGCCAGTCCGACAGTGACGCCCGCCAGGACCGGCTCCAGAAACGTCATGGCCTCGCCGGGCAGGCCGAGGATCTGGTGGTGCAGCTCCTTCGATCGGCGCCAGTCCGCATTAGCCAGCATCATCGACTCGCGGGGGCGGAAACTGATCGAATGGTTCACCCAGGCGCTGCCTCGCCGCAGGCTCTTGCGCAACGCCATCATCGTGCTGGCCTCGAACGCCCGATACCGGGACTGCGGGTCCAGGTCGCTGACGATCGTGTTCCATGCCGCGCCCACCGGCGGCAGTTCGAAGTCCAGCGGGATCTCCTTGGTGCCGAGGGCTTGCAGACGCTGCCAGGCTTGCCATTGGTCGTAACCGTGGTCGCCTGTCGCGCCGGCAAACTCGATGTCGCGAAGGCCCGCCAGGTGGGCATGAACGCGCCGGTTGTCCTCGGCCAGTGCCCTACGGACCTGGGACGCGAAAGTGCTGGCGCCAGCCTCGCCGATGTCGTCCAGCAAGGCGCGGGCTTCGAGCACGCGATCGCGCCAGGGCTTGGACTCGTCGTGGAGCACCGACTTTGCCTTGAGGGCCTGTTGCATCATGGCGCCGCTACTGCGCGAGCGTCCCTTCTCGACCCGCTCGGCTGCGCGCCGAACCAGGTCCTGGCTGCGACGTGACGCCTGCAGCAGCGCCATGTCGGTCAGCTCCAGCAGGGTCACGCGCAGGAAGCAGGTGATCTCGACCGTCTGGCGCTGCCGCTCAATGCGCGCCGTCATCGATGGGCGCCGCATCTGGACGTGGGCGGCGTAGGCCTGCTGTTTGCTCAGGGCCACGCCGTCCAATGGCCAGGCGTGCACGCCCAATTCCTTCAGCGCACGGATCTTCTCCAGCGTCTCCGACATCGTGCTCGGTGAGTGGCGCTTGGGTGGCGTCTTGAGCCATTCAAGCCGGGTTCCGACGAGCCCGGCTTGGGGCGCGTAGCACCAGTCGATGGCCTTGAGCAGAGCAGCTTTGCCGATTCCGGACTCGATCGTGGCTGCCATGGCCGCTTCGGTGGCGTCGAAAGCCTCGCGCGCCCAGTCCACCAGGCGGCGAGGACCAGGGATGACGATTCGCCGCTCGTATAGCCACATGCGGGCGGTTTCGGCGAGGTCGTCGGGATGTGCCGCCTCGAGCGCGGCAACCGCCAGGACCTTCTGAAGTTGATGGACACTGGCCTCGTCCAGATCCTGCAGGCCGAGGTACGTGCGAGCCCAGGCCTGGTGTTCGTACAGCGTCTGGCGGCGGGCGTACAGGGTCCGCAGACTGGCAATGCTGACCGTCGAGGTCTGGAACGCCTCGCAAACGGCACGCAGCAGCGTCTTGGGCACGGATGCGAACCGGTCCATCGGGCGGCCGCTGGCCCGCAGGAAGAGCATCTGAATGGCGGCCGCGACGCGGCGATCATGGCGAAACCGCTCGGCGACCGCGGCGATGTCATCGGCACTCAGGCAGAACGATTGCTGGACGTCGAAATCCGACAGCCTGGTGGGCAGGGTCTCGGCGCCGATGAAGCGCTTGGCGAAGGACACGGCGACACCCTCCGGGCAGTCGAAACCGCCAATCTACCTGGGTCAGGCGCGGCCCGAATCCCTACCTGCCCTGGCGCCACATCGGGCGGCGACCGCCCGGCCAGCGGCCACCGTGTCAATTTGCGGGAAAGATACGATTACCCCCGGTCGGGAACCAGCCGTCCTGCAGCGGCGAGCTTTCGCCCTTGAAGTAGCCGGAGACGATCCACTGCCCGCGCACCATCAGCTCGCCCTGCGAACTGCCGTCGCGCGGCAGCGTGGCGCCCGTCTCGTCGACCACCTTGATCTGCACGCCGAACACAGCCTTGCCCTGCTTGGCGACCACCGCATGCTTGTCGGCGGCGGACAACGGATCGTGCTTGCTCATCAGCGCGCTCATCGTCGCCACCGCAGTGGTCTCGGTCATGCCCCAGCCGTGCCGTACCTCTACGCCGTACTCGTCGGCAAACTTGGCGATCAGCGACAGCGGCATCGCCGAGCCGCCGACCGC
>JACKLO010000032.1 GCA_024235915.1 Burkholderiaceae bacterium
GGCCAACCTGGGTTGGGACGCCGCCGCAGCCCTGGCGCCGCTGGGTGACCAGGCCAAGGTGCTGGACGACATCGACAGCCTGGTGGCTGCCGTGATGCGCAGCGCGCGGCCGGGCGACCACGTGCTGTGCATGAGCAACGGCGGCTTCGGCGGCGTGCACGCCAAACTGCTGGCGCAGCTCGGCCGCTGAAGCTCAAACAACGTGGGGGGAACCGGGCCGTTGCCCGATTCCCCTCGCGTCAGGCGCCTGGTGTCAGACCGCGCGCTGCATCGTCGCCCGCAGCGCCTCGGTCAGCGTGCCCAGGCTGTCCTGCAGGTGGGCGCGTGTCTCCACCGACAGCCCACCTCGCCCCGCCGCCTTGCGCAGCTGGGCCAGCAGGTCGTTGGCATTCAGACGCACCAGGCTCTGCGCATCGGCCGGCAGCCCCGGCGCACCGCGTGTGAGCATGGCCTGCAGGCGACGGAGGTGTTCGCGCTGCAGGTTGCGGCGCAGCGGGTCGATCTCGCTGCCGCTCTTCAGCTCGCTCCACACGGCCGACTGCAGCGTCGTGTAAACCTCCTGCAGCGAGAACGCGCCCTTGCGCTGGTCGGCCGACAGGTAATAGGGCAGTTCCAGCACACGCTGCGCCGTGCCGGCGGACAGCAGGCGGTCCAGGGCCTGCTTCTGAACAGCGGCCACCGCCTGCGGGACCGACACCGGCGCAGCGCGGCGCCACTCCACGTAGTCCACCCCCACGCTGGTCAGGAATTCGGGCTTGAACTGGAAGCTGTCCACGCTGAACAGGCCGGCCGTGAGGAACTGCAGTGCCTCACGCTGGCGCGCCGGCTCCACCGGGCGGTAGGCCGGACGGGCACCTGGGCCCGGCAGGTCGCGCTCGGTGTACATGCCGCCCACGTACTTGGCCGCGATCTCCGGCGCGCGCCCCAACTGGCGGAAGCCGGACACCAGGCTGCGGCGCAGGCGTTGCGGATCGTCGCCGGCGCGCGGGCCGCGGGCCTGCAGGCGCTGCCAGAGCTCGCGTGACAGTGCCAGGCGTTTCTGCGTCCACGCCAGCGGGTCGTCACCGAGATCGAAGCGGTTGTCGCGCGGGTCCAGGCCTGTCAGGCCACCGAATCCGCCGGCGTCGGCGTCGTCGGCGAAGGCCAGCAGCGGCTCGGTATGGCGCGAAAGGATCTTTGCCAGGCCGGCGGCTTCGTCCTTGGCCTCGAACGGCGCGTAGGCGTACTCGATGGCCCAGTAGTCGTACGGGCCCAGCGTGACCACGTTGAAGTTGGCCTTGGGCTCGCCAGCCAACGGGATGTTGTAGGCGTTGTAGTCCATCACCGAACCGCTGATCGCATTGCCGTCGGTGAAGGCCTTGTCCTTGAGTTGCTCGCGCGTGATCACGGTGGACGCGCGGAAGTTGTGCTTCAGCCCCAGCGTGTGACCCACCTCGTGCATGATGGTGTCCTTGATCTGCGCCTGCACGAAGGCCTCGGCCTCCGGGCTGTCGGGCTCCAGGTCGCCGCGCGCTTCCAGCAGATCGAACGCGAAGCTGCGCTCCACGGCGGCGTCCACCGCGTAGGTGCAATAGGCGGCGCTGTCGGCTTGCGCACCGCCCCACAGTTGCTGCAGCACCGGGCGCTGCGCAAAGCTGGAGAAGCCCACATCCTCGCTGATGAAGCGCCGCGCGCCGCGGCCGAAGACGTCGCTCATGGCGATGTCGGCGTCCAGGATTTCGCCGGTGCGCGGGTCGACGACGCTGGGGCCGCGGGCGAAGCCCACGTCGGCGCCGGTGAACCAGCGGATCGACGCGTGCTCGGCGTCCAGGGTGTCGAACTCGGCGTCGTCGGGCTGCTGAAGCGCCACCACGGCGTTCTTGAAGCCAATGCGCTCGAACGCCTTGTTCCATTCCAGGATGCCAGCGGTCACCGCCGCACGGTAGCGCTGCGGGATGTTGCGGTCGAGCCAGAAGGTGATGGGCTTGACCGGTTCCGACAGCGCGGCGGCCGGATCCTTCTTCTCCAGCCGCCAGCGGTTCACCAGGTGCACGCGGGGGTTGGCCGTGAGGTCGTTGCCCAGCTCGGTGTACGACTGCGCGAAGTTGCCCACGCGGGCGTCGGCGGAACGCGAGGCCATCGGCTTGTCGGGCAGGCCGGCCAGGTTGATGGCGACGCCGATGAAGAAGCTGCGCGGGTCGGGGGTGGCGCTCGGCGGCATGGGCCGCGGCGCGGTGGGCGGCAGCGGCGTGGCTGGCGGCGCCGGGATGCGCGGTGTGGCGAAGTGCAGCTGCGTGGTCAGGGCCAGGCTGTGCTCGGTGGCGCGGGCGCGCTCGATGCTGGAGTTCTTGCCGTCCAGCCCGTAGGGCATGCGGAACGCAGCCTCCAGCGCGGTGCTGAGGCCGGGCAGGTCGCCGATGAACAGGGTGGACGCATCCACCAAGACGGCCTTGCTCTCCTTGTGCGACGCGCTCAGCACCGGGGCTGCGGCCAGCAGGCTGTCGGAGAACGACTCGGCCACGGTGCGGGCCATCGCCGGGTCGCCCTTGGCACGGAAGGCGGTGTTCAGCGCGCGGAGCTGCAGCACACGGCCGACGATGCGCAGTTCGACCTGAGCGTCGCTGACCATCTGGTTGGCATACAGACCACGCTCGCCCACGGCATTGGCGATGGCCAAGCTGAGGATCAAGGGTTTGCCCAGACGCTCGGGGGCGATCTCCAGCCAGGTCTTCTCGTCCTTGCGCCAGACCGGGATGTAGCCGGCGTCGCGCTGTGCGCCCTTGATGACCTCGTCAAAGGGTTTCGGCGCTGAAGGGTCCGGCCGTTCCGGCGGTTTGGCCGCGCTGCTGGCGGCCGACGCAGGGGCCGGCGCGGCGGCGGCGGTCTTGTCGCCGGCAGCCGCTGCAGGCTTGACCGGGCCGCCGACGGTGGCACAGGCCGACAGCAGCATCGCTGCGGCCGCCACTGGCGCCAGGCGCAGAAGGGATTGGGACATGGTGAGCTCGGAAAGGGAAAAGCGCGATTCTGGAGCCGTTGCCGTCCGGCCCGCATCGGGGCCACCGATAGACTGCCGACATGACGAGGATTCCCGCGCCACCCACGCATCTGCTGTACCTGCATGGCTTCCGCTCGTCGCCGCAGTCGTTCAAGGCGCAGCGTCTGCAGGCCTGGCTGGCGATGCATCGGCCCGGCCTGACCTGGTGGTGCCCCCAGTTGCCACCTTCGCCGCGCGAGGCGATGGCGCTGATCGACGCCGGCATCGCCGCCTGGCCGCGGCATCAGATGGTGGTCTGTGGCAGCTCGCTGGGCGGCTTCTACGCCACGGCGGTGGCCGACCGTGTGGGTTGCCCGGCCGTGGTGATCAACCCGGCCGTCGACCCGGCGCGCGACCTGGCCGCCTACATCGGCGAACAGACGGCCTGGCACGACCCGGAACAGCGCTTCTTCTTCCGCCCCGCGTTCGTGGATGAACTGCGGGCCTTGACCTTGCCGCGCATCCGCCATCCGGAACGCATCCTGGCCATCATCGCCAAAGGCGACGAACTGCTGGACTGGCGCGAGATGTCGGCCCGCTATGCGGGTGCAACGCAGCACCTGATTGACGGCAGCGACCATGCGCTGTCGGACTTCGACCACCACCTTCCCACCTTGCTGGAGTTTCTGAACCTATGCGACTGAACCAACGCATCTGCATCGTCACCGGCGCCGCGCAGGGCATCGGTGCCGCCACCGTGGCGCGCCTGGCCGCGGAGGGCGCGCACGTGATCGGCTGCGACCGCCGCGCCGACCCCATCGCCGGCGCCGCCGAGACCTTTGCCGTCGACGTCACCGACCGCGAGCAGGTCGACGCCATGGTGGTCGCCGTGCTGGCCCGGCACGGCCGCATCGACGTGCTCGTCAACAACGCCGGCATCACCAAGGACGCGCGCCTGGTGAAGATGACGCTGGAGCAGTTCGACGCCGTGATCGACGTGAACCTGCGCGGCGTCTTCCACTGCGCGCAGGCGGTGGCGCCGGCCATGATCGAGCAGGGCCGCGGCGTGATCCTCAACGCCAGCAGCGTGGTGGGGGTGTATGGCAACTATGGCCAGACCAATTACGCCGCCAGCAAGTTCGGTGTCATCGGCTTCACCAAGACCTGGAGCCGTGAACTCGGGCCCAAGGGCGTGCGCGTCAACGCGGTGGCGCCCGGTTTCGTGGAGACGCCGATCCTGCAGACCGTGCCTGAGAAGGTGCTGCAGCACATGCGCGAACAGGTGCCGCTGCACCGACTGGGCAAGCCCGAGGAGATCGCCGCCGTTTATGCCTTCCTGGCGAGCGACGACGCCAGCTATGTCAACGGCGCGGTCATCGAGGTCAGCGGCGGCATGACCGTTTGACCACGGTCAAGGCGAGCCCTTGAACACGTGGGTGTGGTTGCTTTTGGGATGTTCTTCCCTTACGGTCGATTGAATCGATGAGGGAGGAGCTAACATGTTGGCACACAGGATGAGCCGTGGCGGGCGCCTGTTTCGCGGGCTCGCAGTTGCGGGCCTATGCGGCGCCTTGCCGCCGGCCTGGGCGCAGACCTACGCGGTGGACTACGTGGCCACGGCCTCGTCCGCCACGACCATGGACCGCACGGGCCGGGTCATCGTGGGCACCACGAACCTGGCGCCGCCTTGTGCCGGTTGTCCGCCGATCTTCGGCGTGCCGGCCATCTGGGTGCAAGGCCGTCGGCAGTTGCTGGAGATTCCTGCGGGTGCGGCCTACCTGAGCATCGCGGGCGTCAACGCCAACGGCTGGATCGCCGGCACGGCCATGCGGCTGGACTCCACGGGCGGCCCGGGTTATGTCTGGGTGCCACGCGCCGACGGCAGTGGCCACGACGCGATGCCCATCGGCCAGTTGCCGGGTTACGAAGACGCCATGCCCGCCGGCATCGACGACAGCAACCGCATCATCGGCCTGGCGCGCACCTGGTTCGTCGCGCAGGATCCGTTCACCTGGACCGCGGACCAGGGCCTCCAGAGCCTGACCGCCTTGGGCTACCCGGTGGACGAGCCGGTGGCCGTCAGCCCGGGTGGCGTGGTGGCCACGCGCACGCTGACGTACCGCTTCGATGACCCAAGCAGCGCCACGGCAGTGGCCCCGCCGCCCGACGGCTTCTATGGCAACACCTCCACGCTGACCGGGGCGGTGAACGACGGCGGCATGCGCGCCAGCTTCCTGCTGTCCACCGGTGGCGGCAGCCAGGGGTACCGCTACCTGGCCCGCTACAGCGACGCGGCGGGCTGGCAGTTGCTGGGCGGCTCGGCCGCCTCGTCCGTGCCCTATGGCATCGGCGGCATCAATGCTGCCGGCACGATCACCGCCAACCTCATCGGATCGGGTGTGATCGCGTTCGGGCCGGATGGGTTGAGCCAGAGCCTGTCGGGCATGCTTTCGGCCGCCTATGCGGGCAGCACGGTCGGCTCACCAGGCGACTTGGCCGACGATGGCAGCATCCTGGCCCGGGTGATGGTCGGCCGCAGCGAACGCTTGGCCAAGCTGGTGCCCGTGGCCCCTTGCGCTGGGCAGGACTGCATGCGCGTGAGCACCATCGCCATGAAGGGGCGCATGGTGTCCGAACCGGGCCAGCCGCCGGGCCAGTGCACGCCCGGCGCGCGCAACGAGGTCACGGCACGCATCACCGCGCTGGACGCCGCCGGTCAGCCGGTGCCTGGCGCCACCCTCAAGGGCCGCTTCCTCGACGACTACTACCTGGACCAGACGGTGACCTTGCGCACCAATCGCAAGGGCCAGGCGGTGGCCCGGCACAGCGGCGAGGCCTGCGTCGGCGCGATCGCCTTCCTCGTTGACAGCGTGGCCAAGACGGGCCTGAGCCTGGACCGCACGACCGGCCAGCTCACGGCCTACACGATCCCCCAGCCGCTGCGCTAGGCGACAATCCGGGGCGTGACCTACGCCCTGTTCGATGACGCCGGCAAGTTCCTCGCCGGCCGCGTGATGTCGGAGGCGGAGAGCTCGATGCAGGTCGAGCTCGACTCCGGCAAGCGCGTGAAGGTGAAGGCAGCCAACGTGCTGCTGCGTTTCGAGAAGCCGGCGCCGGCAGATCTGCTGGCCGAGGCGGCGCAGCAGGCGGCCGACATCGACCTCGACCTGGCCTGGGAATTCGCCCCGGAGGCCGACTTCGGTTTCGCCGACCTGGCGCGCGACTACTTCGACGCGTCGGCCGGGCCGGTCCAGCAGGCCGCCGCGCTGCTGCGCCTGCACGATGCACCGCACTACTTCCGGCGAGCTGGCAAGGGGCAGTACCGCAAGGCACCGGAAGAAACGGTCAAGGCGGCCCTGCTGGCCATCGAGCGCAAGAAGCAGGTGGCGCAGCAGATCGACGCCTGGGCCAGCGATCTGGTCGAGGGACGCTGCCCGGACG
>JACKLO010000033.1 GCA_024235915.1 Burkholderiaceae bacterium
CGTGGCCCGCCATGCGCTGGCTGCCCCCGGCCTGCCGGCCGTGGCCGTGCCGGGCGATGGCGGCTTCGTGGCCGCCGACCTTCGCTTCATCCACGAGTACTACACCGGCATGGTGGCGCACCTGCTGGCCGACGACGCGGCGGCCGCCGGCGCCCCCGGCGACACGGTGGCCCTGCACGACCCGGCCACCATCGTCTGTTTCGAGGACCACCTGTCCTACGTGCACCGCAGCCCGGTGCACGTGGCCGGCGGTCTGGTCGACGGCACCCGCGCGCTGTCGCAGGCGCACCGCGCCTTCGTCACCCGCCATCGGTTGACCGACCACGGCTACCTGCAGGCGCTGGAGGCCGGTGACGCCGGCAACACCGGCAGCGAAGGCATCTCCCACGCGCTGGTGGCCGAACGCTACGCGCTGCCCGGCCAGCTGATCGTGGGCACCGATTCGCACACGCCGCACAGTGGCGCGCTGGGCTGCGTGGCCTACGGCGTGGGCAGCACCGACATGGCCAACGCCTTCGTCGGCGGTGCGGCGCGCTTCACGATGCCCGAAGTGCTGCGGGTGGAGGTCACGTCCCTGCTGCGGCCCGGCGTGAGCGCCAAGGACCTGGCCCTGCAACTGCTGGCGCTGCCGGCCATCCGCGCCGGAGCCGGTGTGGGCCGCGTGTTCGAGTTCGGCGGGCCCGGCGTGCGCGCGCTGGACACCGACGAGCGTGCCACGCTGACCAACATGACGGCCGAGCTGGGCGGCTTCACCGGCCTCGTCGAGCCCGATGCCGAAACGCAGCGCTTCCTGCGCGAGCGCCGCGGCGTGGACTTCGCGATCGAACCCTGGATGTGCAGCGACCCTGGCGCCCGCTACGCCGCAGAGCTGCAGGTGGATGGCGCCGCCTTGTCGCCCATGGTCGCCCGACCCGGCGACCCTGGCCTCGGCCTGGCATTGCAGGACCTGGCCGACCGGCCGCGGGTGGACATCGCCTATGGCGGCTCCTGCACCGCCGGCAAGCGCCAGGACTTTGCGCAGTACCACGCGGTGCTGGCCTGGGCTGCCGAACGCGGACTGCGCGTGGCCGCGGGCACCACGCTGATCCTGCAGTTCGGCACCGACGACGTCCGGGCCCACTGCACGGCGCACGGCCTGCTGGCCGCCTTCGAGGCCGTGGGCGCCGAACTGCTGATGCCGGCCTGCGGCGCCTGCGCCAACTGCGGCCCCGGCGCGTCGGTGCGGGCGGATCAGGTCACCATCAGCGCCATCAACCGCAACTTCCCCGGCCGCTCCGGCCCCGGGCAGGTGTGGCTGTCCAGCCCGGCCACGGTGGCGGCCAGCGCCATTGCCGGGCAGCTGTGTTCGTTTGCCGAACTGCAGCGCCGTTTTGGCGAAGCCAGCGCTCATGAGGAAGCGCCGGGCCGCCCCAAGCTTTCTCATCCCCCTCGGGGGGCCTGACGCGAAGCGGCAGGTCTGGGGGCGCTCACGAACCGTTGCAGTCAGGCGGCCACTACTAGGGCAATACCGGACCAGCGCAGGTGCAGGTGACGGCCACACTCGCGCGCATGAAAGCACGTTCCCGGCTGGCTGAGGCCGCCCTTTCCGCCTTCGCTGCCCTGGCCGCCGCCGGCCTCGCCGGCCCGGCCGCGGCACAGATCCTCATCGGCCAGACGGCCGGTTTCAGCGGCCCGGTGGCCGCCGGCGTCAACGAGACCACGGCCGGCGCCAAGCTGGTGATCGACGCCGTCAACGCCAACGGCGGCATCGACGGCGAGAAGATCGAACTCATCTCGCTGGACGACGCCTTCACGCCCAAGAAGGCCGGCGAGAACGCGCGCACGCTGATCACCGAGCGCAAGGTGACGGCGCTGTTCCTGACCCGGGGCACGCCGCACACGCAGGCCATCATGCCGCTGCTCACCGAATTCGGCGTGCCGCTGGTGGGCCCGTCCACTGGCGCCATGGTTCTGCATGAACCGGTGCATCCCTGGCTGTTCAACGTGCGCGCCACCTACCAGCGCGAGGCCGAGCGCGCGGTGGCGCACCTCAACCTCATCGGCGTGCGCCGCATTGGCGTCATCCACGTCAAGGACAGCTTCGGCGAGGACATGTTCACCGGCGCGCAGCGCGGCTTCACCGAGGCCAAACTGGAGCCGGCCTTCGTGGCCAGCTTCGACCGCGCCAAGCCGGATTTCGCGGCCGTGGTCGCCGCCGCCGCCAAGGCCGATCCGCAGGCTCTGCTCTTCATCGGCTCCGGCACGGCGGTGGCCGACGGCCTGAAAGCCTTGCGCGCCCAGGGCGTGACGGCCCAGGTGGTCACGTTCTCGAACAATGCTTCAGGCGGGTTCGTCGAGGGCCTGGGGGCCAACGCGCGCGGCGTCATCGTGACGCAGGTGTTCCCCTTCGAGCGCTCCATCGCCACCGGCTTCGTGAAGGACGCGATGGCCCTGGCGAAGGCGAAGAACGTGTCGCTGACGCCGGCCATGCTGGAGGGCGTGGCCGCTGCACGCGTGCTGGTGGCCGGCCTGCGGCGGGCGCCCAAGCCGGTGACGCGCGAGGGCCTGCGCCGCGCGCTGGAGGGCCTGGGCAAGCTCGACCTGGGCGGGCTGGAGCTGGGCTACTCCACCTCCGACCACACCGGGCTGGACTTCGTGGACCTGTCCATCATCGGCAGCGGCGGCAAGTTCGTCCGCTGAATCGTTCGCTGAAGGGCTGCGGGCCGGGACGGCCCGCAGCCTCCAGACCCGCGCTCAGCGGCGCAGGAACTCCACCGTCGCCGCCCAGGTCTGCGGCGAATTGAAGATCCCGATGTGGCCCGTGGCCAGGATGGGGTCGTGCACACCCTGGCCGGTCAGGTCCAGCCGCTTCGCACCCTTGAGCAGCGCGCTGCCGCTGAAGTCCGTGGGCACGCCGTAGCTGTCGATGGCCGGCACCGGGAAGATCGCGCCGTCCTGCACCGGCAGGTAGACGAAGCTGGCGTCGGTGTTGCGCACCACCAGCACCTTGGTCGGGCCGGCCAGCTCACCACTGCCGCCGGGCCCGTTCAGGCGCTGCAGGAAGGGCGTGT
Source organism: Burkholderiaceae bacterium (assembly GCA_024235915.1). Classification (GTDB taxonomy): domain Bacteria; phylum Pseudomonadota; class Gammaproteobacteria; order Burkholderiales; family Burkholderiaceae_C; genus Rubrivivax. The sequence goes on from JACKLO010000033.1 coordinate 3,051, forward strand.
TCGGCGAGCCGAGTTCGGCACAGACGGCACTGTCGGGCGTGAAGCCGCCGGCCTCGGGGGCCTGGAAGTAGTTGGCCGGGTCGGGGCTGCAGTTGATGATGCCGTGGTTGGGGCCGTCCACCGCCACCAGCTTGCGCACGCTGGCGTAGGCGCGGTCCTGGCGCATCCACTCGCGCGCCAGCGTCACGCCCAGGCTGTGGGCCACGATGTCCACCTGGCTGGCACCGGTGGACGCCAGCACGGCGGCGACGAAGCGGCGCAGGTCGGGCACGTTGGCCTGGTTGCTGTGGCCGATGCGCGAGCGGAAGGTCTGGCTCTCGACCAGGTTGCACTGGTCGCCCTGGTAGCCCAGGCCCCACAGTTCCTGCAGCTGCCAGCCGTTGTCGGCCAGGTGCTGCGCGAAGGCGCGGGCATTGCCGTAGGGGCTGCAGGCAGTGGGGAATGGCGTGTCGTTGTTGCCGTGCAGGAAGATCACCGGCGTGCGCGTGGCGGCACCTGCCGCGCCAAAGCCGATGACCGGCTGCTGCAGCGATGCGTCCTCGATGACCGGGAAGCCTTCAGGGAAGCTGGTACCGACCGTGCCAGCGGCCTGTGCGGTTGCAGCCAGCGACGCCGCGGCCAGCGCGGCAAGGGTGCAGATCCATCGTTTCATCGTCGTCTCTCCTCCTGGGTTGATCCGTGGTGGACAGGCGGGCTCAGTCGCCCGCCAGGAACCGCTCGACGAGGCCGATCTGCGCCTCGGTGTTCAGCGCCGGCGCGTGGCCGCAGCCGGGAATGGTGGCGACCACGGCGCGCGGGCCGCGCGTGCGCATGGCCTCGGCCACGTCGGGCAGCAGCAGGTCCGAGGTCTCGCCGCGCAGGCAGAGCACCGGCAGGCTCAGGCTGTCCCAGGCGGGCCACTGGTCGTAGTCCTGCGGGTGGTGCTCGAACTGCTGCACCATCGCCGGGTCGTAGTGCGGCGTCCAGCGGCCATAGGGCAGGCGGCGGGCCGACGTTTCGGTGAGGTGGCGCCACTGCGCATCGGACAGCCAGCCATACGGCGCGTAGACGGTGCGGAAAAAGGTTTCCAGCTCCGCCATCGTCCCGAACGCGGGCGGGTTGCCGGCATAGGCGCGGATGCGCGCGACGGCGGGGGCCGCCAGCTCCGGGCCGATGTCGTTGAGCACCAGGCGCTGGATGCGCCCACGCAGCGCGCCGGCCGCGGCCTTCAGGCCGATGGCGCCGCCCATGGACGTGCCCAGCCAGCGGCACTCGGCCACGCCCAGCTGGTCGAGCAGGGACACCGCCAGCTTCTCGTAGAACGCCAGGCAGTACTCGGCGGCGGGTTTCGGGCTCCACTGGCTGAAGCCGCGCCCGATGGTGTCGGGGCAGATGACATGGAAGCGACGGGACAGCACGGCGGCGATGGGGTCCATGTCGCGCCCGGTGCGGGCCAGGCCGTGCCAGGCCACCACCGCGGGTGCGGCCGGGTCGCCCCAGGCCGTGACGTGGATCTCGCGGCCTTCGCAGCTGTAGTACGCAGAGCGGGGTTCGGTCATTGCGGCTCCTTCCAGGCCTGCCTGAGGCTGAACGCGCGCAGCCGGCCGACGATGCCGGTGGGAAAGTGGTAGACGGACAGCACGAACAGCAGGCCCATCCACAGCAGCCAGCGGTCGGGCGCCACCACGGCCTGCAGCACGGGAACACCTTCCACCGCCACAGCGCCGAGCTTGAGGAGGTCCTGCAGGTAGTTCTGCGCCAGCACGAAGAGCACGCTGCCCACCACGGCGCCGTACATCGTTCCCATGCCGCCGATGACGACGATGAGCAGGATGTCGAGCATGATCTCGAAGCTCAGCGTGGTGTCCGGCCCCACGTAGCGCAGCCACAGCGCCAGCAGCGCACCCGCGATGGTGGCAAACAGCGCCGCCAGCACATTGCTCAGCGTGCGGTAGACCACGGTGCGGTAGCCGATGGCCTCGGCGCGGAAGTCGTTCTCGCGGATGGCTTGCAGCACCCGGCCGAAGGGGCTGTTGACGATGCGCAGGATGAGCCCGAACAGCGCCAGCACGGCGACGAACATGACCCAGTAGGTGATCGTCTTGCCATCGATCAGCACTCCGAAGATCTCGTTCTCGAAGGGCTCGAAGCTGGGGCTCAGCCACTCGGGGTTGCGGAAGGTCAGGCCGTCCTCGCCGCCGGTGAAGTGACTGAGCTGCGAGGCCAGGGTCTGGAAGGCCGAGGCCACGGCCAGGGTGATCATGGCGAAGAAGATCGCCTTCACGCGCAGGCTGAACAGGCCCACGGCCAGCGACACGATCACCGACACCGCGATGGCGCCGCCCAGCCCGATGGCCAGTGCGCCGAAGCCGGCCCCCAGTTTCTCGCTGGCGATGGCCACGCCATAGGCGCCGATGCCAAAGAACATGGTGTGGGCGAAGCTGACGATGCCGGTGTAGCCCAGCAGCAGGTCGTAGCTGGCCACCAGCAGGATGAAGACCAGGATCTTGGCCGCCACCGACATCGACTTCGCGCCCGGGAAGAGGAAGGGCGCAAAGGCGAGCGCCACGAGGATGACGATCAGCGCGGCAGCCAGCCAGCGGCTGCGGGGCAGGTCGTGGGAGAGGAGGCGGGCGATCATGGGGTCGTGTCCATGTAAGGGGCACCTTGAAGGTCTGCTTTCGCCCCGGAGCGGACGTTGGGTGCCGTGCATGCATTTGATGCCGCACTCCGATGCCGCTGCGGCAAGGCGGTGGCGGGTTGGCCT
>JACKLO010000034.1 GCA_024235915.1 Burkholderiaceae bacterium
CAGGGGCGAACCGACCTTGAGCTCAGCGCCGTTGCCGACGGCGAGCACCTGGTCGATCACGATCTCCTGGCCAACGTCCGCAGCAATCTGTTCTACCTTGATCTTTTCGCCGGCTGCAACCTTGTATTGCTTGCCACCGGTTTTTATGACCGCGTACATGGATGGGATCCTCGTTGAAAGGGAGGTGGTAAACCTGCCCGGTCGACACGGACACTCAAGGAGCCCAGGTCAACACAGACAAGCCCTCCAGCATACCACATGCGAGCACCTTCATGTAGGGCCCTGAGCGGGCAACGAGGCACCAGCGGGCGCGGTTCATATAATCGGACACCGTTCCGGACCCACTTCGTGCTCGACACCACCGCCCTCCCCCAAGCCGCGGACCCGATGGAAGCGGACATGTCGCGCGTGGACGCGGTGATCCGCGAACGCCTCTCGTCCCGCGTGGCACTGATCGACCAGATCTCCCACTACATCATCGGCGCCGGCGGCAAGCGGATCCGGCCGCGCCTGGTGCTGCTCTTCTCGCAGGCCCTGGGTTTCGACGGCCCGGAGCGGCACGAACTCGCCGCCATCGTCGAGTTCATCCACACCGCCACGCTGCTGCACGATGACGTGGTCGACGAGTCTTCGTTGCGCCGCGGCAACGCCACGGCCAACGCGGTGTTCGGCAATGCGGCCAGCGTGCTGGTCGGTGACTTCCTGTATTCGCGCGCCTTCCAGATGATGGTGTCGGTGGACCGCATGCGCGTGCTGCAGGTCTTGGCTGATGCGACCAACGTGATCGCCGAGGGCGAGGTCCTGCAGTTGATGAACATGCACGATCCTGATCTGGCCGTCGACGAATACCTGCGCGTCATCCGCTTCAAGACGGCCAAGCTGTTCGAGGCCAGTGCGCGTCTGGGCGCGGTGCTCGCCGACGCACCAACCGCCGTCGAGGAACGCTGCGCGGACTACGGGCGCTCACTGGGCACGGCATTTCAACTGGTCGACGACCTGCTCGACTACGAGGGCGAAGCCAAGTCGTTGGGCAAGAACATCGGCGACGACCTGCGCGAGGGCAAACCCACGCTGCCACTGTTGGTGGCCATGGAGCGCGGCAGTCCTGACGAGCGGCAGATCATCCGCAGCGCCATCGAGCATGGCGAGATCGCGCGCCTGGCCGACATCGTGTCCATCGTGCGGCGCACCGGCGCGCTCGACGCGACGCGCGACGCTGCATTGGCCGAGGCGGCCAGCGCCCGCAGCAGTGCCGAAGCGCTGCCGCCGTCAGCGGCCCGCGAGGCTCTGCTAGAATTATGTGTTCGGGCGGTAAACCGGTCTTCTTGACCGCGGGAACCGAACCCAGCGGGGTGTAGCTTAGCCTGGTAGAGCGCTACGTTCGGGACGTAGAGGCCGGAGGTTCGAATCCTCTCACCCCGACCAGGATTCACGTTGTGTTCGACCGCCCTCGGTGTCAACCAGGGCGGTCGATTTACATCTGCCGGGCTCATCGGCGATGATCGTCGGCAGTCTCATGTGCTGAACGGAAGTCGATGGCCCTGGAAACAACGGTCGAACCCCCTGCCAGCGCCCTCTCGGGCGTCGCCCGTGTGCTGGTGCATGCCGGCAAGCTGAACGCCAAGACCGCGGAAGACATCCTCAAGTCGGCGCGCGAGCGCAAGGTGGGCTTTGTGCCGGCGGCCATTGGCGCCGGCGCGCTGCAGCCGGCAGATCTGGCGCATGCGCTGTCCACCGCGCTGGCGCTGCCGTTGCTGGATCTGGCCGCCATCGACCTGCAGAAGCTGCCCACCAATGCGGTCGACCAGAAGGTGGCGCAACAGTTCCAGGTCATCGCACTGGGCAAGCGAGGCAACCGCCTGTTCATCGGCGGGGCCGATCCCACCGACCAGGAAGTGGTCGAGCGCATCAAGTTTGCGACCCAGCTGACGCCGGAATGGGTGGTCGTCGAACACGACAAGCTGGCCAAGATTCTGGAAGCGCAGAGCACAAGTGCTAACCAGGCCATCGAAACTCTGGCCGGCAGTGACTTCGAGTTCGACGTCACCGAAGAAGACACGGCAGCCACCGAGGCCCAGGACGTCACCACCGAGGTCGAGGACGCACCGGTGGTGCGCTTCCTGCAGAAGATGCTGATCGACGCCATCAACATGCGCGCGTCCGACCTGCACTTCGAGCCCTACGAGTACCACTACCGCGTGCGCTTCCGCATCGACGGCGAGTTACGCGAGATCACCCAGCCGCCGATCGCGATCAAGGACAAGCTGGCCTCGCGCATCAAGGTCATCAGCCGCATGGACATCGCCGAGAAGCGCGTCCCGCAGGACGGCCGGATGAAGCTGAAGTTCGGCAGCAAGGCGATCGATTTCCGGGTCAGCACGCTGCCCACGCTGTTCGGCGAAAAGGTGGTGATCCGGATCCTGGACCCGTCCAGCGCCAAGCTCGGCATCGAGGCCCTGGGCTACGAGAAGGCCGAGAAGGACCGCCTGATGGCGGCGATCCAGCGGCCCTATGGCATGGTGCTGGTGACCGGGCCGACGGGTTCGGGCAAGACGGTGTCGCTCTACACCTGCCTGAACCTGCTCAACCAGCCCGGGGTGAACATCGCCACCGTAGAGGACCCTGCGGAAATCAACCTGCCGGGCATCAACCAGGTCAACGTCAACGACAAGGCCGGGCTCAGCTTTGCCGCGGCGCTGAAGTCCTTCCTGCGCCAGGACCCGGACATCATCATGGTCGGCGAGATCCGCGATCTGGAAACCGCCGACATCGCGATCAAGGCGGCGCAGACCGGCCACATGGTGATGAGCACGCTGCACACCAACGACGGGCCGACCACGCTGACCCGGCTGATGAACATGGGCGTGGCGCCGTTCAACATCGCCTCCAGCGTGCTGCTGATCACGGCCCAGCGGCTGGCGCGGCGGCTCTGCGAGAACTGCAAGAAGCCGGCCGAATACCCTCGGGAAGCCCTGCTGAAGGCCGGGTTCCAGCCTGAGGATCTGGACGGCAACTGGAAGCCATACCGTGCCGTCGGGTGCTCGGCGTGCAATAACGGTTACAAAGGGCGCGTTGGTTTGTACCAAGTCATGCCGATATCAGAATCGATCCAGCGCATCATCCTGACAGAAGGCACCGCACTCGACATCGCCAAGCAGGCCCAGGCCGAAGGCGTGCGAGACCTCCGGCAGTCCGGCTTGGTGAAGGTGCGCGCGGGCGTCACCACGCTCGAGGAAGTCATCACCGTCACGAACGAGTAATTCTGCATGGCCACAGCAAGCGCAGCCGCCCGGTCCCCGAAGGAACTGGTCTTCGAGTGGGAGGGCAAGGACAAGAACGGCAAGGTCGTGCGTGGCGAGATCCGCGCCGGCGGCGAGGCTGTGGTCAGTGCCAGCCTGCGGCGCCAGGGCATCCTGGTCAGCAAGATCAAGAAGCGGCGCACCAGTGGCGGCAAGGCGATCAAGCAGAAGGACATCGCCATCTTCACGCGCCAACTGGCCACGATGATGAAGGCTGGCGTGCCGCTGCTGCAGTCGTTCGACATCGTCGCGCGCGGCAGCACCAACCCGCGCCTGACCAAGCTGCTCAACGAGATCCGCAACGATGTGGAGACCGGCACCAGCCTGAGTTCGGCGTTCCGTAAGCACCCGATGTACTTCGACGCGCTGTACTGCAACCTCGTCGAGGCGGGTGAAGCTGGCGGCATCCTGGAAGCCCTGCTCGACCGGCTGGCGATGTACCAGGAAAAGACGATGGCCATCAAGGCCAAGATCAAGTCGGCGCTGATGTACCCGATCTCGGTGATCGTGGTCGCCTTTGTGGTGCTGACCGTGATCATGATCTTCGTGATCCCGGCGTTCAAGCAGGTGTTCTCGTCCTTCGGCGGCGAACTGCCGGCGCCCACGCTGGCGGTGATCGCGATGTCGGAATTCTTCGTCGCCTGGTGGTACGTGATCTTCCCTCTGCTGTTTGGCGGCCTCTACTTCTTCTTTGAATCCTGGAAGCGGTCGGAGAAGATGCAGAAGGCCATGGACCGGCTGCTGTTGCGCATCCCGATCTTCGGTGACCTGATCAACAAGTCCATCATCGCGCGCTGGACACGCACGCTGTCCACCATGTTTGCCGCCGGCGTGCCCTTGGTGGAGGCGCTGGATTCTGTCGGTGGCGCCTCTGGCAACGCCGTCTACGCCGAGGCCACCGAACAGATCCAGAAGGACGTCTCCACCGGCTCGGCACTGACAACATCCATGACCGTCACCGGCGTCTTCCCGAACATGGTGCTGCAGATGGCGGCCATCGGCGAGGAGTCCGGTTCGCTGGACCACATGCTGGCCAAGGCGGCCGAGTTCTACGAGGACGAGGTCGATGAGATGGTCAAGGGCCTGTCCAGCCTGATGGAGCCGTTCATCATCG
>JACKLO010000035.1 GCA_024235915.1 Burkholderiaceae bacterium
GGCGGCCGCGGCGCCCAGGTGGGCGGCCAGGGCCAGGGCGCCGAGGGTGAATGGGAGGGTCTTCTTCATGGGGCAGTCCTTCGCAGGGCAGGCGGTGAAAACAACCCGCGAGCATGCCTCGGCCACTGGCGTCACCGCCAGCGGAATTGCCCTAGCGACAGCGACCGCGGCGGATTACAGCGGCAGACCCACGTAGTTCTCGGCCACGGCCGTCTGCATGGCCTGCGAGCTCATCAGGTAGTCCAGCTCGGCGATCTGCATGCGTGCGCCGAAGGGGCCGTTCTCCGGGAACAGGTGCATCATGGTCGTGAACCACCACGAGAAGCGCTCCGCCTTCCACACACGCGCCAACGTGCGGCGCGAATAGTCATCCAGGCCCGCGCTGCTGCGCTCGCGGTAGTGCTCGGCGAGCGCGCGCGACAGCAGGCCCACGTCGCCGGCTGCCAGGTTCAGGCCCTTGGCGCCGGTGGGCGGCACGATGTGCGCCGCGTCGCCGGCCAGGAACATGCGGCCGAAGCGCATCGGCTCGGCGACGAAGCTGCGCAGCGGCGCGATGCTCTTCTCGAATGACGGCCCGGTCTCCAGCTTGCTGGCCAGGTCCGCCGGCAGGCGGCGCGCGAACTCGTCCCAGAAGCGCGCGTCCGACCAGTCCTCCGGCTTGTCGTCCAACGGGCACTGCACGTAGTAGCGGCTGCGCGTGGGGCTGCGCAGGCTGGCCAGCGCAAAGCCGCGCTCGTGGTTGGCGTAGACGATCTCGTGCGAGATCGGCTTCACGTCGGCCAGGATGCCGAGCCAGCCGAAGGGGTAGACCTTCTCGAAGGTCTGGATGCGGTCGGCTGGCACGCTGGCGCGGCAAACGCCGTGGAAGCCGTCGCAGCCGGCGATGAAGTCGCAGTCCAGGCGCTGGGCGACACCGTCCTTCGTGAAGGTCACGTGCGGCGCCGTGCCGTCGAAGTCGTGCACCGCCACGTCGTCGGCTTCGTAGATCGTCGGCAGGCCCGCAGCGGCACGCGCGTCCATCAGGTCGCGCGTGACCTCGGTCTGGCCATAGACGACCACGGTCTTGCCGGTGAGCTGCTTGAGCTCGATGCGGTGCGACTGGCCGCCGAAGGCGAGCACGAAGCCGTCGTCGACCAGGCCTTCCTGGTGCAGGCGCGCGCCGACCCCGGCCTCGTCCATCAGGTCCACCGTCACCTGCTCCAGCACGCCGGCGCGGATGCGGCCGAGCACGTAGTCGGCGCTGCGCTGTTCCACGATCACGGCATCCACGCCGTACTTGTGCAGCAACGCGCCGAGCAGCAGGCCTGAGGGGCCGGCGCCGATGATGGCAACCTGGGTGCGCATGGGGTCCGTCTCCTGGATTTGACGGCGCTCAAGTCTGCGCGCCGCCCCGCCGGGATTCAAGGACGCGCCACGGCAAGAACTTGCACTTTTGACGCACTGGATGCTCAGGGCCTGGTGTCGTCGCCAGCAACCCCAAAACGCGGCACCATCGCGTTCATGAATCCCGCCCCGCCTGCCGCACTGTCCGAGTTCCTGGTGGTCGTCGAGGTGCTGGCCACCCTGGCGTTTGCGCTGTCGGGTCTGCTGGCCGCGGCGCGGCAGCGGCTGGACGCGGTGGGCGTCTGCGTGGTCACCGGTCTGGCGGCCTTCGGCGGCGGCACGCTGCGCGACGTGCTGCTGGACCGACGGCCCTTCTTCTGGGTCGAACACTCGGCGTGGCTGTGGGTGATCCTCGGCCTGTCGGTGGCCGCGATGGTGTTGATGCGGGCGCGGCACTTCGCGCCCACCGAGCGCGCCATGCAATGGCCAGACGCGCTTGGCCTGGGCCTCTTCGCCGCGGGCGGCACCCAGATCGCGCTGGATCAGGGGCTGCCGGCCATCGTGGCGGTGCTGATGGGGCTGGTCACGGCGGTGTTCGGCGGTGTGCTGCGCGACATCGTCTGCAACGAGGTGCCCCGCGCCTTCAGCGACCACCGGCCCTATGCCATCTGTGCCTTCTTCGGCGGCTGGACGCTGGTCGGTGCTCAGGCGCAGGCTGCGCCGGGCTGGCTGGGCATGCTGCTGGCCACCGCGGTGGCCGCGGGCCTGCGCGCCGCGGCGGTGTGGGCCGACTATGAACTGCCGCGCTGGGATCCTGGC
>JACKLO010000036.1 GCA_024235915.1 Burkholderiaceae bacterium
CCAAGCAGGGGCGCAGCGTGGTGCGCGAACTGGCCGCACTGCCGGAACTGCGCCAGCTCAGCTCCGTCAGCGGGGAGTTCGACTACGTGGCGCTGCTGCGGGCCGAGACGCCGGCGCGGCTGGACGACCTGCTGGACCGCATCGGCGAGATCGCCGGCGTGGCGCGCACGACGACCTCGGTCGTGCTCGCCCGCCGGATCGACCGCACTTGAATCAGCGCGTGCGTGCCACGTAGACCCCGGCCCAGGCGTCGCCGGTCACCGCGCCCAGCATGCCCGCGTTGATCGCGAGCCAGCCGCTGGCGCCGCGGCACCCGCCGGGGCGCCAGCGAGCATTGGGGGGTCAGGGCGTGCGCAGCTGCTCGCGCGTCTGCTGCTGAACCTGATCCTGCGTGCGCAGCTGTTCCTGGGTGCGCAGCTGTTCCTGCTCGAGGGCGCGCAACTGCTCGTTGACCTGCAGCTGGGCGCGTTCCTGTGCCTGCAGCTGCTGCAGGGTCTGGGTCTGCGTGCGCTCCTGCAACTGCAGTTGGTCGCGCAGGGTCTGCCGTGCACGTTCCAGTGTCTTCCGCTGGGTGCGCGTCTGGGTGAGCAACTGCTGCTGCGTCTGCAGTTGCGTGCGTGTCTGCACCAGCGCCTGCTCCTGGGTGCGCAACTGGGTCCGCGTCTGTGTCAGTGCCTGATCCTGCGCCTTGATCTGCGCCGTGGTCTGCACCATCGCCTGTTCCTGGGCCTTGGTCTGGGCCTGGACCTGTTGCTGCGTGGCCTGCTGCGCCGCTGTGCCCTGTGCCGTGCCGGGCGCGCCGGGCGCGCCGGCACCGGTGCCGCCACTGCCGCTACCAGACCCACCACCGCCAGCTCCGCCACCACCACCACCGCCGCCGCCACCACCGCCGCCACCGCCACCGCCACCGCCACCGCCACCGCCTTGGGCAGCCGCATTGCCGCCCAGGGCCAGCACCATCGCGAGTGGAACGAACAGCGCTGCCAGGCGCCCATGTCGTTGTTTCATTGCATGCTCCTCATGTCGGGGACAGGCCGGCAGGCCCACCGCCGGGTCTGCGTCTGATACCTGTTTGGGTATAAGTGTGGAGCCCGGTCCGGACGGTTCCATGCGTCGGATCAATCGCGGCGGCAGGCAGCGTTGAGGGTCGTCAACACGCGGTACGGAACCAATGCGGGCCACCGGACTCTCCGGTGACGGATCTCGACCCCGGTGTGTGCGACAGGCGCGACGCTGCGCGGCCTGTGGCGCGTCGCTCAGCGCGTGGGCAGCAGCCCGTGCAGCGCGCGCGCGATCTCCGGCGCCTGCCAGACCTCGATGCCCTTGTCGCTGGCAAAGGCGCGTGCCGCGTCGCTCAGCGGGCCGAGGCCGATCACGTGCGCCTGGGCCACGTCGTCGGCCTCGCGGGTGGCCTGCAGCGCGCGCAGCGTGTCCAGGCCGGTCTGCGCCGACTTCCAGCGCCGGGCCGCCACGCGCGTGCGCTGGCCGCCGAGCTCGATTTCGAAGTCCCAGGCCCGGCCGTCGCCGCGGATCACCGTGTGCCCTTCGCGGCGAAAGGCCTGTTCCAGCAGGTCGGCGAACGCCGGCCAGGCCATGCGGGCCACGGCCTGGCGGATGCGCTCGATCTCCGCGGCACCGGGCAACCGCCGCTGGCGCCATGCGGCCATGGCACCGATGACGGCAAACGGCAGCCCGGCACTGGCGCCGAGTGCGCGGTAGCCGTCCGGCAGCAGTGCCGCGGCCGTGGTGCCGAGGCCCACGGCG
>JACKLO010000037.1 GCA_024235915.1 Burkholderiaceae bacterium
CCGCACCTCGGGCGCCGACGGCAACTTCAACTTCTCGAAGATCAACGATCCCGAGGTGGACAAGCTGGTCGACGCGATGAAGACCGAGGTCGACACTGCCAAGCGCAACGCGATGATCAAGGATGCCCTGGTCCGCACGCGCGACGAGGTGCTGCTGATCCCGCTGCACCACCAGATGCGCCCCTGGGCGATGAAGACCAACGTGACGACCATCCACCGCTCGGACGACCGGCCGGAGGCGCGGTTCACGTCGGTGAAGTGATCGGCCTCGGCTGACGTGCGAAGGGGCCCTGCGGGGCCCCTTTCTCATCGTGGGTCATCGTGGCGGCCGAGGCTTCAGGCGGCCAGCCGGTCCGTGATCACCCGCCCGCCCTGCATCAGCAGCCGGATGCCGGTTTCAGGCGTGGCCAGCATGTCCAGGCCCGTCGCCGGGTCGCCGTCGACGATCAGCAGGTCGGCCAGCGCGCCCGGCGCCAGCACGCCGATGTGGCGTTCCTGCCCCATCAGGCGCGCCGCCGTGAACGTGGCGCTCTGCAGCAGCGCCAGCGGCGCAACGGCCGGCGCCCGCAGCGTGAACTCGCTGTTCTGGCGCGCATGCATGTGGCCCAGCAGGTCGGTGCCGAAGACCACCGGCACACCTTCGGCATACGCGATGCGCACCGCCTCCAGGCCGCGGTCGGCCACGTACTTCAGCTTCTCCAGCATCGCCGGCGACCAGCCCAGGCGCTCGCCCTCGTCGGCCAGCGCGGCGTAGGTGGCCAGCGTGGGCACGAAGTAGGTGCCGTGCGTCTTCATCACGCGTGCGGTGGCTTCGTCGATCAGGTTGCCATGCTCGATGCTGCGCACGCCGGCCTGCACCGCGCGCGTCACCGCCCGGGGCGAATAGGCATGGGCCAGCGCGTAGCGGTTGGCCGCCTCGGCCTCCTCCACCGCCGCGCGCAGTTCCTCCATGCTGAACTGCGTGCCGTCGATCGGGTCGTTGGGGCTCGAGACACCGCCGCCGGCCATGATCTTGATCTGGTCCACCCCCTGGCGCACCTGCTCGCGCACCGCGCGCCGCACCTCGCCCACACCGTCGGCAATGGCGCCGGCGATGCCCAGCCCGGCGCAGGCACAGAACATCGGTTGGCGCACGCCCTGCGGCCGCATGTCGGCGTGGCCGCCGGTCTGCGAGATGGGCTGGCCGGCGATGAACAGGCGCGGCCCCTCGAACAGGCCACGCGCCACCGCCTCGCGCAGGCCGCGGTCGGCCCCGGCGGCGTCGCGCACCGTGGTGAAGCCGCGCCGCAGCATGGCCGACATCAACTGGCCGCTTTCCGCAGCCACCAGCGAGGCCGGCGCCAGCGCCGACGCCGCCAGGTCGTGCGACGTGGCCACCACGTGCACGTGGGCGTCGATCAGGCCCGGCAGTACGGCGCGGCCGGCGGCGTCGATGGATCTTGCCACGTCGT
>JACKLO010000038.1 GCA_024235915.1 Burkholderiaceae bacterium
GCTGCGAGGGCTTTGACGAGGTCAAGGCCATGATGTCGGCCGACAAGAAGAAGGGCGAGAACTTCTGCAAGGCCATCCGCACCGATGGCCGCGTGGTGGAAGTGGCCGGCGACTACACCGAGACCCTGGCCCGCCTGGATGCGCAGAAGACCGCCATCGGCGTCTTCGGCCTGAGCTTCTACGACCAGAACAAGGACCGCCTGCAGGTCGCGACGGTCAGCGGTGTCACGCCCAGCCTGGAGACCGTGGAATCGGGCAAGTACCCGGTGTCGCGCCCGCTGTACTTCTACATCAAGGACGCGCACATCGGTGTCGTGCCCGGCATCCTGGAGTACGCGCAGTACTTCCTGGCCGCGCAGGTCTCCGGCATGGGCAGCCCGCTGGAGAAGGCCGGCCTGATCCCGCTGAACAGCAAGGAGCGCGCCGAGATCCTCGGCAAGATCAAGGGCCGCGACGCCCTGTGATCGGCGCCTGGTGACGCCACGCCAGTGCCTGTGAACCGACCGGGCGCGCCCTGCATGGGGCGCCCGGTCGCGTCGTGAAGAACCTTCCTACCCCGCCAGAATCATGAACGCCCTGATGGTCGCCGCCGTGCTGCTGGTCCTGGTGGCCCTGGCCTACCAGGTCGGCCTGGTGCGCAGCCGCCGCGTGGCCGGCGACGCGCCCGATGTGCGCATGCACTCGCGCCCCGGTTACCACGGCCTGCTGGCCGTGCTGCGCGCCGCCGTGCCGGCCGCCGTGGTCTACGTGGTCTGGCGCGCCGTCGGTGGCCCGCTGATCGACGGCATGGTGCTCGGCAGCATCCCGGTGGATCAGCTGCCGGCCGAAGCCTTCCAGCGCCAGGCGCTGCTGCAGCGCATCACCAACCTGGCCTCGGGCTTCGGTGTGCTGGGGGACGCCAAAGGCTTCGAGCAGGCGGCCGCCGAGACCATGGCGCGCCTGCAGGGCACGGGCCAAGCCATCGTCGCCGCGGCCATGGCCACTGCGGCCGCGGCCGGCCTGGCCTGGACCTGGCGCAGCACCACGCCCGCCACCCGCGCCCGCAACCAGGTCGAGCGCGCGGTGCAGATCGCGCTCATCGCCTGCTCCACCGTGGCCATCCTGACCACCGTGGGCATCGTGCTGTCGATGCTGGGCGAGGCGCTGAACTTCTTCCGCATCGTCAGCCCCGCCGACTTCTTCTTCGGCACCACCTGGAACCCGCGCTTCCAGACCGTGGACGGCGCGGCGCAGACGGGTTTCGGCATGCTGCCCTTGATGGCCGGCACGCTGATGATCGCTGGCATCGCGATGCTGGTGGCCGTGCCGCTGG
>JACKLO010000039.1 GCA_024235915.1 Burkholderiaceae bacterium
CTGGAGGTCAGCAGCCTGGCGGTGCAGGTGCATGGCGGCATGGGCTTCATCGAGGAGACCGGCGTGGCGCAGATGTACCGCGACGCCAAGATCCTGACGATCTACGAGGGCACGACCGCCATCCAGGCCAACGACCTGGTGGGCCGCAAGACGGTGCGCGACGGCGGCGCCACGGCCAAGGCCATCGCCGGCCAGATCGAGGCCACCGAGGCGGAACTCGCGAAGCGCGACAGCGTCGCCGCCCGCGGCATGCTGCTGCGCCTGCGTGCCGCACGCGAGGCCTTCGTCGACGTCGTGAACTGGATGGCCGGGCAGGGCAAGGCCAACCCGGGCGGTGTCTACGCTGGCTCGGTGCCCTACCTGATGCTGGCCGGCAACCTGATGGCCGGATGGCAGATGGCGCGGGCGCTGATGGTGGCCGAGGACAAGCTCGCCGCCGGCGAGGACGCCGAATTCATGCGCGCCAAGATCGCCACCGCGCGCTTCTACGCCGACCACATCCTCAGCCGTGTGCCCGGCCAGCGCGACAGCGTCGTCGCCGGTGCCGATGCGGTGATGTCCATGCCCCTGGAGGCCTTCTGATGCCCTTGCCCCCCGTCCTGCAGAACCTGCCGCTGCCCATCATCGGCTCGCCGCTTTTCATCGTCAGCAACCCCAAGCTCGTGATCGCGCAGTGCACGGCCGGCGTCGTCGGCTCGATGCCGGCGCTCAACGCGCGCCCGGCGGAGCAGCTCGACGAGTGGCTGGCCGAGATCACCGAAGGCCTTGCGGCCTGGAACAAGGCGAACCCGGACCGCCCGGCGGCGCCGTTCGCCATCAACCAGATCGTGCACAAGACCAACGACCGGCTCGAGCACGACATGGCGGTCTGCGCCAAATACAAGGTGCCCATCGTCATCACCAGCCTGGGCGCGCGCACCGACATCAACGATGCGGTGCACGGCTGGGGCGGCGTGGTGCTGCACGACATCATCAACAACGCCTTCGCGCGCAAGGCGATCGAGAAGGGCGCCGACGGCCTGATCGCGGTGGCCGCGGGTGCCGGCGGCCACGCGGGCGTGAAGAGCCCG